>NZ_JACCFS010000001.1:0-2400000 GCF_013410755.1 Nocardiopsis aegyptia | reverse complement strand
CCCCGGGGTCGGTGTGATGGCGGTGGCCATGGGCGACCAGCCCACCAACGGGTCAGGTGCGGCGGCCGGTCCCGCCCTCGGAGCGGGGCACGCCGCGCACGTCGATGACTTCGGTGGCGGGGTCGCCCGGGGCCTGCCCCTCGCTGAAGGTGTCGCGGGGGCGGCGGGCGGTCTGGCTGATCGTCAACCAGAGGCCGATGACCGCCCAGTTGGCCATCAGGGCCGACCCGCCGGCCGACAGGAAGGGTGTGGTCATGCCGGTGAGCGGGATGATGAGCGTGGCGCCGCCCAGCACGATGAACACGTCGAAGGCGATGAGGAACGCGTACCCCATGGCGGTGAGTTTGAGGAAGACCTCCCGGGCGCCCAGGGCGATCCGGAAGCCGCGCTCGGCGAGAAGGAACAGCAACGCCAGGACGGCGATCAGCCCGGTCAGGCCCCACTTCTCGCCCACCGACACCAGGATCAGGTCGCTGTCGGCGGCGAAGATCTCCTGCGCGAACCCGTCGCCGAAGCCGGTGCCCAGGATCGCGCCCTCGGCCAGCGCGAACATGCCCTCGACAATCTGGAAGCTGCCGCCCGGGCGTTCGTAGACCTCGCGGTCGAAGGCGTTGAACCAGATCTCCACCCGGTTCTGGACGTGGCCGAACAGCAGGTAGGCGGCGTAGGCACCGCCCGCGAACGCGACCAGTCCGATGAGGACCCACGACTTGCGCGCCGTGGCCGCGTACAGCACCGCCAGGAACGTGCCGAACAGCAGCAGCGACGTGCCGAGGTCGCGCGTGCCCACGAGCAGCAGGATCGCCACGCCCCAGCCGACCGCCATCGGGGCCAGGTCCCGGGCGCGCGGCACGCTGAAGACCTTCACGCCGCCGACCCGGAGGGTGCGCGTGACCACGCGCATGACCTCGCCCCGGCGTTCGAGGTAGGAGGCCAGGAAGATGACCAGCAGCACCTTGGCGAACTCCGAGGGCTGCATGGAGAAGGGGCCGATGAGGATCCAGCGGCGCGCCCCGAGCACCTCGTGGCCGACCGGCGAGAGGGGGAGCAGGAGCAGGAACAGGGCGCCCGCCGCGATGAGGTACGGGTACATGGTGAGCCGGCGCGGGTGGCGGACCAGGACGACGCACGCCGCGCACAGCACCATCCCGACGACCGCCCACAAGAGCTGGCGGTCGGCCTCGCCGTGCCCGGGGTCGTCGGACCGCGTCATCTGCAGGGCCCAGATCATCGTCAGGCCCAGCCCGGTGAGCGCCAGCGCCAGCGGCATGACCACGGGGTCGGCGTAGGGGGCGACGAAGCGCAGCAGCACGTGGAGGGTGACACCGCCGGCGCCCAGGACGGCGAGGTACCACCAGACGGACGGGTCCAGGCCGCCGGTCACCGACAGGGACGCCGACGCCAGGGCCGCCGCGACGACCATGAGGGCGCCGAGGAGCAGGCGGAGTTCGGGGCTGCGCTGGGGGACCGGTGCCAGGGCGCCGTCGGCGGTCTCCGGATCGCTCTGAGGGCTGCCCATGTCCTTGTCGTACCACCATCCGCCTGAGTGACCCGTCGCCGGCCCGGGGGTCCGGTCCGCGCATCATGAGGGGCAGATGGACCCACTGTAGGCGCGGCGGCGTCAGATCGGTGTCAGGCGTGCCGGAAAGGCCGCCGCGCGGGGGTTCGAGCCGAGGGCGTCGCACGGCTGGGGGCCGCCGCGCGGGGTCGTCGCACGGCTGGGGCCGCCGCCGCGGTGTCGCACGGCGGCGGGTCCGGTCGCCTCACACGGGGGCGCGGGCGTCGAGGTCCAGGGCCTCGGCGGCCCGGGAGACGCGGCTCTCCAGGGAGCCGAGCCGGGACAGCACGGGCGTCGCCCGCACGAGCGCGTCGCGCGCGGCGATCCCCAGGCGTGTCCGGGGCACCAGGAAGGCCATGCCGGAGCCGGCGATGTCCTGGTTGGCACGGACGAAGGGCCGCATTCGCGTCTCGTAGGCGGCCAGCGCACCGGTGTGGTCGTCGCGGCGGCCGAGTTCCTGGGCCAGGACGTAGGCGCCGACCAATGCCAGGCTCGTCCCCTGCCCGGACATGGGGGAGGGGGCGTAGGCGGCGTCGCCGAGCGTCGTGACACGTCCGGCCGACCACCGGTCCATCCGGATCTGGGTGACGGAGTCGAAGTAGAAGTCGGGGGCGTCGTCCATGTCGTCGAGCAGGCGGTCGGTGATCCACCCCTGCCCGGTGAAGGCAGCGCGCAGGGCCCGTCTCTGCTCGTCCTCGCCCGCGCGGTCGATCCCGCTGTCGGGGCGTCGGGTCAGCGCGAGGATGGCCTTGGCGCCGGGCACGCGGGGGGAGTGGGTCAGGCCCGCGAGGCGGCCGGGCGTGTTGAACAGCAGGGCCTCGGCGGACAGCCCCATGTCGTCGGGGACGGAGAAGATGCTGATGTAGGCGTGGAGGAAGCGCCGCAGCGGCTCCTCGGGGCCCAGGGCCAGGGCGCGGGTGGAGGAGTGCAGTCCGTCGGCGCACACCACCAGGTCGAAGGTGCGCGGCGCGGCGTGCTCGAAGGTGGCCAGCACCCCGTCCGGGCCCTGGTCGAGACCGATGACGCGGTCGCCGAAGACGTACTCGGTGTGGTCGGTGGTGCGGTCGAGCAGGAGCCGGATCAGATCGCCGCGCTGGAGTTCGTCGGAACGGCCTTCGGGGGCGAGGGCGGTGGTGGGGAGGCGGACCCTGACCCGCCCGTGGCGGTCGACGAATCCGACGCTGCCGGTCCCGGTGGCGGCGGCGCGGACGTCGTCGAGCACGCCCATGCGCTCGGCGACGTCGAGCGCCACGCCGCGCACGTCGATGGCGTAGCCGCCCGCGCGGACCTCGGGGGCGCGTTCGACGACCGTGGCGGCGATGCCGTGATGGTGGAGCCAGTAGGCGAGGGCGGGGCCGGCGATGCCGGCACCGGAGACGAGGACGTGGCGTACGGAGGCCATGGTCTTCACTCCCGGTCGGGGCCGTGGTCCGCGAAGCCGGGTGCCTCGGGGAAGCCGTGGGTCCACGCTAGGCAGGCGACTTACCGTGCGTCAAGTAAATTACCGGTCGGATGGTTGGGGATAGACTGCGGGGACGGAACCGCGAGGGATGGGAGTGGCGGGCGTGCCGAGGGAGCAGAGTGACACCAAGGCCGAGATTCGGAGCGTGGCTCTGGAGCTGTTCGCCCGGCAGGGCTTCGAGAAGACGAGCCTGCGCGAGATCGCCGAGCGCCTGGGTGTGACCAAGGCGGCGCTGTACTACCACTACGCCTCCAAGAACGACCTGCTGACAGCCCTGGTCACGCCGCTGCACGAGGACATGGACGCGCTCTTCGCACGCCTGGGCGACGGGCCCGTCGAGCCGCGCCTGGTCTTCGGCGCCTACTTCGACGTGTGCGTGCGGCACAGCGGCCTGCTGCTGGCGGTGCTCGCGGACCTGGGAGCCCTGGCCCGGATCGGCCTCGTGGAGTCGGTCCTGGAGTGGCGCGACCGCCTGGACGTGCTGCTCGTGGGACGGGACGCCCCCCTGCCGGCGCGGATGGGCGCCGTCATGGCGATCGGAGGGCTGCAGGACATCGCGGTCGTGCTCGACGCCGAGGCGGCCGCGGCCCACCGCGAACACGCCGTGCGTGTCGCGCTCGCCGCGCTGGCGGCGGGGGCATCGGGTATGGACTAGACCAATTCGACGGGGTGGGCACCCCACGCGGGACCTCGGGGTCGCTAGTCTCTTGGGTGGTCCTGGATCTGTGGACCGAACACCCCTAGAGACGGAGAGACACCGTGGCGTCCATCGAGTCAGTACACGCAAGGGAGATCCTTGACTCCCGCGGTAACCCGACCGTCGAGGTCGAGGTCGTCCTCGACGACGGCATCAGCGCTGTCGCGGGTGTGCCCAGCGGCGCCTCCACCGGCCAGTTCGAGGCCGTCGAACTGCGTGACGGCGGCGACCGCTACGGGGGCAAGGGCGTGACCAAGGCGGTCACGGCCGTCAACGACGAGATCGCCGACGAGCTGCTCGGGCACAACCCCGACGAGCAGCGGCTCATCGACCGCGCGCTGATCGACCTGGACGGTACGCCGGACAAGTCCCGGATCGGCGCCAACGCCATCCTCGGCGCGTCCCTGGCCGTGGCCAAGGCCGCCGCCCAGGAGGCCGAGCTGCCCCTGTTCCGCTACATCGGCGGCCCCAACGCCCACGTGCTGCCCGTCCCGATGATGAACATCCTCAACGGCGGCGCGCACGCGGACAGCAACGTCGACATCCAGGAGTTCATGGTCGCGCCGATCGGTGCCGCCACCTTCTCCGAGGCGCTGCGCTGGGGGACCGAGGTCTACCACTCCCTCAAGGGCGTCCTCAAGGCGCACGGCCTGGGCACCGGCGTCGGCGACGAGGGCGGGTTCGCGCCCAACCTGGACAGCAACCGGGCCGCCCTCGACCTGATCGTGGAGGCCATCGAGAAGGCCGGCTACACCCCGGGCACGGACATCGCGCTCGCCCTGGACGTGGCCGCCTCCGAGCTGTTCTCGGACGGCGTCTACACCTTCGAGGGCAAGACCCGCTCGGCCGACGACATGGCCGCCTACTACGCCGAGCTGGTCGCGGCCTACCCGCTGGTCTCCATCGAGGACCCCCTCGACGAGGAGGACTGGGACGGCTGGAAGAAGCTCACCGAGCAGATCGGCGACAAGGTGCAGCTGGTCGGCGACGACCTGTTCGTCACCAACCCCGAGCGCCTCAAGCGCGGCATCGACACCGACACGGGCAACTCGCTGCTGGTGAAGGTCAACCAGATCGGCACCCTGAGCGAGACCCTGGACGCGGTCAGCCTCGCCCACCGCAGCGGCTACACGGTCATGATCAGCCACCGTTCCGGCGAGACCGAGGACACGACCATCGCCGACATCGCGGTGGCCGTCAACGCCGGACAGATCAAGACGGGCGCCCCGGCGCGCAGCGAGCGCGTCGCCAAGTACAACCAGCTGCTGCGGATCGAGGAGGAACTCGACGACGCCGCCGTGTACGCGGGCGTGTCGGCCTTCCCGCGCTTCGCCGCGCGCGGCTAGTCTGCCCCAGTGCCCCACGAATCCAAACAGCCACCCACAAAGGCCCGGAAGGCGACCAAAGCCGACAGGCCGGGCCGCGCTGCGCGGAAGCGGGGGGCCGCGGGCTCCGGTGTGGGCCGCACCCCACGGGTGCGGCCCACCCTCACCAGCCGGGCCGCGATCCTGGCCCTGGTGGTCTGTGTGATCGCGCTGAGCCTGGCCTATCCGCTGCGGGAGTACATCCTGCAGCGCGCGCAGATCGCCCAGCTCCAGGAGGAGCGGGCGCGCATGGAGGACTCCGTGAGCGAACTGCGCGAGCGCGCGGCGGCGCTGGGCGAGGACGAGTACGTCGAGCAGGAGGCCCGGACCCGCCTGCACTACCAGTACCCGGGTGAGACCGCCTACATCGTCATCCGCCCGGACACCGACGCCGACGCCGAGGCGGAGGCGGCCCCGACCGAACCGTGGTTCGCCGCCCTGTGGCGCTCGGTGGACGAGGCCGACAGCCCCGGCGACGAGAACCTCCGACGGACCGAGGACCCCGGCCCCGCCGAGTGAAGCGTCCCCGACCGGCGATGGTGGGTGACGGGCGTTGGGGTTGCGCCGGAGGCGTCGGTTGAGGGTGGTAGCCGGTCCCGGCGCGGAGCGCCCCGACCGGCGATGGTGGGTGACGGGCGTTGGGGTTGCGCCGGAGGCGTCGGTTGAGGGTGGTAGCCGGTCCCGGCGCGGAGCGCCCCGACCGGCGATGGTGGGTGACGGGCGGGCATATCCTGGGTGCGCCATGACTTCCGCAGATCAGCCCGCTCCGGGGCACAACGACGACGCCCCCCGCGCCAGCGGCGGGGCCGCCGACGGCCAGGTCTCCGACCGCGACGTCGCCGCCATCGAACTCCAACTCGGACGCACTCCGCGCGGTGTGCGGGGGATCGCCCACCGGTGCCCCTGCGGCCTGCCCGACGTGGTGCGCACCGCTCCCCGGCTGGAGAGCGGGGAGCCCTTCCCGACGCTGTACTACCTGACGTGCCCGCGCGCGGCGTCGGCGATCGGGCGGATGGAGAACGAGGGCCGGATGCGGCGCATGCAGGAACGCCTGGGGGAGGAGCCCGACCTGCGGGCCGCCTACGCCAAGGCGCACGAGTCCTACATCGCCGAGCGGTCCGAACAGGCGCGGATCGACGGTGTCGAACCGCTGCCGGAGGGCATGCAGAGCACCGGGGGCATGCCCACCAGGGTCAAGTGCCTGCACGCGTTGGTGGCCCACGAGCTCGCCGCGCCGGGGACCAACCCCTTCGGCGCCGAGGCTCTGGAGGAGCTCCCGCACTGGTGGGACAAGGGCCCGTGCGTATGTGTCGACGAGAACGCCCCCGGGGGCGACGAAGGGAACGGGTCATGAGCGGTGTCGCGGCGATCGACTGCGGAACGAACTCGATCAGGCTGCTGATCGCCGACGTGGTCCACGTGGGCGACGACGAGGTTCAGGTGGTCGACCTCGACCGCCGGATGGAGGTCGTGCGCCTGGGCGAGGGCGTCGACGAGACCGGGTCGTTCGCGCCCCAGGCCCTGGAGCGCACCTTCGAGGCGCTGCGCGACTACGCCGAGGAGATCCGGGCGCACGGCATCGAGCCGGGACCGGACACCGTGCGCATGGTCGCCACCAGCGCGACGCGCGACGCCGCCAACCGGCAGATCTTCATCGACGGGGTCCGCGAGATCGTCGGCGTGGAGCCCGAGGTGGTCACCGGCCTGGACGAGGCGGAGCTGTCCTTCGTCGGCGCCACCGCCGAGTTCGCCGCCGAGGCGGAGGAGGGCGGCGACAGCGGCCTCACCCCGCCGTTCCTCGTGGTGGACATCGGCGGCGGGTCCACCGAGTTCGTCCTGGGGGGCGGCTCCGGCGAGGACGACGAGCTGGTCCGCGCCTCCCTGTCGGTCGACGTGGGCTGCGTGCGGATGACCGAGCGGCACCTGCGCGACGACCCGCCCACCGCCGAGCAGATCGCGGCGGCCACGGCGGACATCGACGCCGCCCTCGACGAGGTCGAGAAGGTGGTGCCGCTGCGCGAGGCCGGTTCGGTGGTGTGCGTCGCAGGAACCGCGACCACGGTCGCCGGGATCGCGCTGGGCCTGCCCGCGTACGACCCCGAGCGGATCCACCACTCCGAGGTGGGCGTCGGCGACCTGACCCGCATCACCGAGGAGCTGCTCAAGTCCACCTCGGCGGAGCGGGCGGAGATCGGCGTCATGCACCCGGGCCGGGTGGACGTGATCGCCGCCGGCGCGCTGGTGCTCTCCCGTGTGCTCGCGCGCACGGGCGCGGACCGCTTCACCGCCAGTGAGCACGACATCCTCGACGGTGTCGCCTGGAGCCTCATCGTGTAGCCGGGCGCCCCGACACGCGGCCCGGTGACCAGGGGTTTTCGCTCCTGTCACCAGGCCCCGGGGTGAGACGCGTCACCGCGCCACAGCCTTGTGAAAGCTTTCACAACCCTTCTGACCTGCGGATATGTCGTTCAGGTTAAGGGGAAAGTGGTGCGAAGGTGATCAGATGTGAACCTTCTCTGCGGCGGGCGCTTGTGAAAGAATGCACAAGCAGGCGCCGCAGAGTCGCGGTCACCCACCGCGGCTCGGACGGGACCCCGGCTGGACCACGGCAGGGCGACCGAAGACCAAGAACAGACGCCGCGGCCCCGGGAGGGGCGGCGGAGAACCCCAAGGGCGGATATGCGATGACCGAGAGCAGGAACTACCGGCTGGTGCACGGCGGCGGGGACGACGCGGAGATCCCGCACATCCTCATCGTCGGCGGTGGGTACCTCGGGATGTACACCGCGAGGCGACTGGAGAAGAAGCTCGGGGCCGGCGAGGCGCGGATCACCGTCATCGACCCGAACTCCTACATGACCTACCAGCCGTTCCTGCCCGAGACCGCGTCCGGCAACATCTCGCCCCGCCACGTCGTCGTCCCGCTGCGCAAGGTCTTCAACCGCGTGCGCGTCCTGGGCGGCCGGGTCGTCCGTATCGACCACGCCGACCGCACCGTCCGCTACGAGCCCAACGTCGGCGAGCCGGAGACCCTCCACTACGACCACATCGTGATCGCGGCGGGCGCCGTCTCGCGCACCCTGCCCATCCCGGGCCTGGCCGAGTGCGGCATCGGCATCAAGACCGTGGAGGAGGCCACCTACCTCCGCAACCACGTGCTCAACCAGCTCGCCATCGCCGACTCCACCGACGACGAGGCCGTGCGCGCCAAGGCCCTGAACTTCGTGTTCGTCGGCGGCGGGTTCGCCGGCGCCGAAGCCATCGCCGAGCTGGAGGACCTGGTCCGCGACGCGGTCCGGATGTACAGCTCGATCGGGCTCGAGGACGTGCAGTTCTACCTCATCGAGGCCGCGGACAAGATCCTGCCCGAGGTCGGCCCGGAGGTCGGCACCAAGGCGCTCAACCAGCTGCGCCGGCGCGGCATCGACGTGCGGCTCAAGACCTTCCTGGAGTCGGCGGTCGACCAGCGCATCAAGCTCAGCGACGGCGACGAGTTCGACGCGGGCACCCTGGTGTGGACCGCGGGCGTCAAGCCCAGCCCGGTCGTCGCCGCCAGTGACCTGCCCCTCGGCCCCAAGGGCCACGTCGACACCAGCGAGTTCCTGACCGTCAACGGCGTGGAGAACGCCTTCGCCGGCGGCGACAACGCCCAGGTGCCCGACGGCAACGGCGGCTTCTACCCGCCCAACGCCCAGAACGCCGTCCGCCAGGCCCCCGTCCTCGCCGACAACGTGGTCGCCACCCTGCGCAACGGCAAGCTCAAGGCGTACCGGCACAAGAACCTCGGCGCGGTCGCCGGGCTCGGCCTGCACAAGGGTGCCGCCCAGCTCTTCGGCAAGATCAAGCTGAACGGCCGTCTGGCCTGGTACGCGCACCGCGCCTACCACCTGTTCGCCGTCCCGACCTTCAACCGCAAGGCCCGCGTCCTGTCCGACTGGACGCTCGCCTTCTTCCTGCGCCGCGACTTCGCCGCGCTGCCGGAGATGGTCGAGCCCCGCCAGGCCTTCGCCGAGGCCAGCCGGCCCCAGGTGGAGGACGGGCAGCTCCGCCGGGTCAGCTGACCCGAGGCCGCCACACGGCACCACGACGACGAAACGACCGGTCTCCCTGGGAGGCCGGTCGTTTCGTGTCCCCATCCGGCCAAGCCGAACCAAAGTGGGCAATCGACCCGGCCGGTATGATGGGCACGCCCTCGTAGCCCAATGGAAGAGGCAGGCCCCCTAAAAGGGTCACAAGTGTCGGTTCGAGTCCGACCGGGGGTACTCGGGCGCCCAATAGACGGGGCCTTCGCGCCTTCCGGTGTACCCCCTCGTTCCTCGGGGATCCACCTCCAGGCCCTCCAGGACCCGTCGGCGCCCTCGTTCGTGCTTTCTTTGGGCCTCCGCTCGTTCCTCGCTTTGGCCCGGATCAACCCCCCTGTGGTCCCGCCCCCGGTTACCCCCACCCCAGCTTCCGCAGCCCTCACTCCACATCACCCCGGCTTCCGCAGCCCTCACTCCACATCACCCCGGCTTCCGCAGCCCTCACTCCACATCACCCCGGCTTCCGCAGCACCCACACCACCCCAGCTTCCGCAGCACCCGATCTCCTTCGGCTCCCGCACCCCCACCCCACCCCACCGCCAGCTTCCGCAGCACCCGGTTCCCCCTCGTGCTTCTTGCGCCCCACCCCACCCCCACCTCCGCTCCCGCGGCCCCCGATTCGCCCCCAGCTCAGTTCAACCCGAGGTCCTCCGCTCCCGCGGCCCCGGTTTCCTCCACCCCACCCCCACCTCCGCTCCCGCGGCCCCCGATTCGCCCCCAGCTCAGTTCAACCCGAGGTCCTCCGCTTCCGCAGCCCCCGCTTCCACAGCCCCCAGTGCGCCCCCACCCCACCTCCGCTTCCGCGGCCACCGGTCCCCCCTCGTGGAGGGGGTCAGTGGTCGGGGTTCTGTTGTTCCATGAGGAGCTGGAGCTGGGTGAAGAGGCGCTCTCCCGGGTCGGCCATGTCGATCCCGCTGACGGCGGCGGCGCGGCGGACGCGGTAGCGCAGGGTGTTCGGGTGGATGTGCAGTCGCTCGGCGGCGGCGCGGGCGTCGCCGAAGGCCTCCAGGTAGGCCAGTAGCGAGTGGACCAGGTCGGCGCCGCCGGCGCGGTCGTGCTCGATGAGGCGACTCACCCGGGGATCGCGCAGGGAGGGGTCGGCGCGCAGCAGGGCGAGGGTCTCGCTGATGAGCACCCGCGAGCGCACGTCGGAGATGGTGGCCACGTCGCGGTCCAGGTCGCGGCTCATGGCGTCCAGCACCCGGTCGGCCTCGGCGCGCGAGTCGGGCACCTCCGCCAGGCTCTCCACCCGGGAGCCCACGGCCGCCTGGACCTCCAGTCCGAGGGCGGCGCGTGCCGCGGCGACGGTCTTGCGGGTGAGCGCGAGCACCGACTGCTCCACGCCCCGCCAGCCGTCGCGGGAGCGGGCCAGGTCGGGGAGCAGGACGTAGACCCGCCCCTGCAGCTCGGTGACCAGGGCACTGCGCCGATAGGCCGCGGTGTGCACCGACACCAGGTCGATGAGCTGGCGGCGCCGCAGCTCCCGTTCGGGGCGGTCCGGGCGGTCCTCGACATCGCCCTCGGCGAGCAGGAACGCCACGACCAGCGCGCCCCGGTCGGCGTGCACCTCCACGGTGTCGGCCAGCGCGCTGGCGTCGATGCGCCCCTCCAGCAGGCTCGACAGCAGGTCCTCGCGCAGGCGCAGCCCGGCGCTGGCCTGGGTGCGCTGCCGGATCATCTGGAGCGCGGTCGTGCGGGCGGCACCGAGCAGGGCCTCCTCGGCGTGCTCCGCGAGGGGCTCGGAGCCCTCCTGGACCCAGATCGTGCCCAGGGGCTGGCGGCCGGCGTGGATCCCGACCGCGAGCCGGCGGCGGATGCCCAGCTCGGGATGCTCGTCGATACGGACGACCTCCTCGCCGGAACGGAGCTTGGCGAAGACGCCCCACTCGCGCAGCAGCGCCAGGTAGGGCTCGGGGCCCTGGCGGCCCAGCACGGACAGGCGGCGCAGCTCGTCCACCTCGGAGCCGGAGGAGTAGGCCAGCACCCGGCTCGCGGAGTCCTCGATGGCCACCAGGCCGCGGGTGATCTGGGCGATGGTCTGCGCCATGGAGAACAGGTCGCCGCCGGACTCGCCGACGTCGGCCGTCACGTTCATGCGGGCGTCGTCGACGATGCTCTGGCACACCGACTGCAGCTGGTCCCAGCGCACCTCGGGCCGCACCGACAGCAGCGCGATCCCCGCCTCCTGGGCCTCCGTGCGCAGGGCGCGCATCTCGTCGACGCCCCCGGGGCGCCGACCGCCGTAGGCGTCCGAGGAGGGCCCCCGCGCTTCGGAGAAGCGGCCCAGCGGCGACGGCGGGCGACGGGCGGGCGGGGGCAGGACCTCCTCGGGCGGAGTATGGGCGCTCGTCTTGACCGCGACGGCCGTGGCACCCTGCTCGGCCAGTGCCCGGATCAGCCGCCGCGCCGCCGTTCCGCGCACCCCGATCAGCAGCACCAGGTCGCCCGCCCGCGCCTCCGAGCGGTCCTCCGGGTCCACGATGACGACGTTGTCCACCTGGACATCGAGACCGAGCGGTGCCGCCGCCACGTCGACGACCGGGTCGCCGAGCGCGAGCAGCAGCCTCCGCAGCGGCAGACCCGGGTTGTCCTGGCGCTCGGCTTCCGGGTGACCAGCGACGATGTCGGGGCCGGTGCCGGACGTGTGTGACGGGCCGGACGGCGGGTGATGCGGGCTCGGTCGTGGGGCATCAGTACTCATATAGGTCCCATTTTGTCCTAGCGAACAAATAAGGCGGGCAAAGAGTGGCCTGCCCCACAAGGTTCGCACGGCCTGGGTCTGAGAGCGTTGAGTCAGCCAACCCTGCTTCGCTCAGGGACATTCTTTTCAGGGAGGTGCCCATGGACGCCGTGACCAACGTCCCGCAGCCGAAGAACGAGCCCGTTCTGGCCTACGCGCCCGGCAGCGCCGAGCGTGCCGAGCTCGTCGCCAAGCTCGACGAACTCGGCAGCCAGAGCATCGACCTGCCCATGCGTATCAACGGCGAGAGCCGGATGGGCGGCGGCGAGCGCATCGACGTCGTCCAGCCGCACCGCCACGCGGCCGTCCTGGGCACCATGGCCAACGCCACCCACGACGACGCGCGCGACGCGATCGCCGCCGCCAAGGCCGCCGCCCCGGCCTGGCGCGCGATGTCCTTCGACGACCGCGCGGCCATCATCCTGCGCGCCGCCGAGCTGCTGGCGGGCCCCTGGCGCGCCACGATCAACGCCGCCACCATGCTCGGCCAGTCCAAGACGGTGCAGCAGGCGGAGATCGACGCGGCCTGTGAGCTCATCGACTTCTGGCGCTTCAACGTCTCCTACGCCCGCACGCTCATCGAGCAGCAGCCCCTGAGCGTGCCCGGCGTGTGGAACCGCATGGAGCAGCGCCCGCTCGAGGGCTTCGTCTACGCGATCACCCCCTTCAACTTCACCGCCATCGCGGGCAACCTGCCCACCGCCCCGGCGCTGATGGGCAACGTGGTCGTGTGGAAGCCGTCCCCGACCCAGCAGTTCGCCGCCGAGCTGACCATGCGCCTCCTGGAGGAGGCGGGCATGCCGCCCGGCGTCATCAACATGGTCACCGGTGACGGCCTGGCCGTCTCCGACGTCGCGCTCAACGACCCGGAGCTGGCCGGTGTGCACTTCACCGGTTCCACCCGGACCTTCCAGCACCTGTGGAAGAGCGTCGGCGAGAACATCTCCCACTACCGCAGCTACCCGCGGATCGTCGGCGAGACCGGCGGCAAGGACTTCATCGTCGCCCACAAGTCGGCCGACCCGGAGATCCTGCGCACCGCGATCGTCCGCGGCGCCTTCGAGTACCAGGGCCAGAAGTGCTCGGCCGCCTCGCGCGCCTTCGTCGCCCGCTCGGTGTGGGAGCAGGTGCGGGAGGACCTGGTCGCCGAGACCGAGGCCATCAGGATGGGCGACGTCACCGACCTGTCGAACTTCGTGGGCGCCGTCATCGACCGCCGCTCGTTCGACAAGCTCTCCAAGGTCCTGGAGGACGCCAAGTCCGACCCGACCCTGTCGATCATCGCCGGCGGTACCGCCGACGACTCCGTGGGCTACTTCGTGCGACCGACCATCATCGAGGGCACCGACCCCACGCACGACGTGTTCCGCACCGAGTACTTCGGCCCGATCGTCGCGGTCCACGTGTACGAGGACGAGAAGTTCGACGAGGTCCTGGACATCGTCGACCAGGGCTCGGCCTACGCCCTGACCGGGGCGATCCTGGCCAACGACCGCGCCGCCGTGGCGAAGGCGACCGAGGCCCTGCGCTTCACCGCGGGCAACTTCTACATCAACGACCGGCCGACCGGCTCCATCGTGGGCCAGCAGCCGTTCGGCGGCGGTCGCGCCTCCGGCACCAACGACAAGGCCGGTTCCGCGCAGAACCTGTCGCGCTGGGCGAGCCCGCGCGCCATCAAGGAGACCTTCGTCGCGCCGACGAACTCCGCCTACCCGCACATGGGCTAGGCCACCGGTCCGCGCCCCCTCGGGTCACCGAGGGGGCGCACCACCACCCCCCGAGGAATCCACCGGTGCGACCGGGCAGATCCCCGGCCCCGCCACTTTCACCGTCCGCGCTGACCGACCGGTTCGCGCACGTCTTCTTCGAGGTCTCCATGCTTCGCAAGCCACTGCTGCTCGCGGCCCGGTCCGCGACCTGCCGCACGATCGTCGAGCGCACGCCCCTGACCCGTGGCCTCGTCCACCGGTTCGTGGCGGGTTCCACCCTCGACGAGGCTCTGCCCGCCGTCGCGAGCCTGGCGCAGGACCGCTACATCACCCTGGACTTCCTCGGTGAGGACACCACCGACCTGGCGCAGGCCACGGCCACGGTGACCGCCTACCAGGCCCTGCTGGCCGCGCTGGGCGAGGCCGGTCTGGGCGACCGGGCCGAGGTGTCGGTCAAACTTTCGGCCGTGGGCCAGTTCCTCAACGCCGACGGTGAGAAGATCGCCCTCGACAACGCGCGCCGTATCGCCGAGGCGGCCGCGGCCATCGGCACCACGGTGACCCTCGACATGGAGGACCACACCACCACCGACTCCACGCTGGGCATCCTGCGCGATCTGCGCGAGGACTTCCCGTTCGTGGGCGCGGTGCTCCAGGCCTACCTGCGCCGCACGGAGGCGGACTGCCGCGACCTGAGCGGGGCCGGCTCGCGCGTGCGCCTGTGCAAGGGCGCCTACGACGAGCCCTCCTCCGTCGCCTACCGGGACAAGGCGGAGGTGGACAAGGCGTACGTGCGCGCGCTGCGCGTGCTCATGGAGGGTGACGGCTACCCGATGGTGGCCTCCCACGACCCGCGCATGGTCGCGATCGCCGGCGAGCTGGCGGCGGCCAACGGCCGGACCGCGGACGACTACGAGTACCAGATGCTCTACGGGATCCGCGACGCCGAACAGGTCCGTCTCGCCGCGGAGGGCAAGCGCGTGCGCGTCTACGTGCCCTACGGCGACGAGTGGTACGGCTACTACATGCGCCGCCTGGCCGAGCGCCCGGCGAACATGCTGTTCCTGGCCCGTTCGGTGATCACCCGGAACTGACGCCGGCGGCGTCGCCTCGAACGCGGGGTCCGTGGTCCAGGGGGATGGGCCATGGGCCCCGTTTCCGTGCGCGGGTCCGTGTCCGCGCGCACACGCACCGACCGCCCACGCGGCCGTGTCCCAACGGTGACCGTGGGCTCGGAACCGCAGCGTGGGGCCGTACGTTACCTTGTGGGCAGCAATCCACGCGTGAAAGGCCATTACTAGACATGCGGATGCGGAGTTCCAACCCCGTCCTCAAACGGGCTCTTCAGCAGTCCGGCCGAGCCGGACAGGGCTACGGCCAGCCGGGTTACGGTCAGCAGGGCTATGCGCAGCCGGGGTACGGACAACCGTACCCGCAGTCCGGCTACCCCCAGCAGGGCTACGGCCAGCAGGGATACGGCCAGCCCTATCCCCAGCAGGGCTACCCGGCCGCCCCGGCACAGGGGGTCGGCAGCGGGCGCATGACCATCGACGACGTCGTCGTGCGCACCGGCATGACGCTCGGCATGGTCGTCCTCTTCGGCGTCATCAACTACTTCCTGTTCCAGTCCTTCATGGGACTGGCCCTGGGCCTGACGGTGCTGGGCGCCCTCGGTGGCCTGGTCCTGGGCCTGGTCATCGCGTTCAAGCAGAGCACGAACCCGGGCCTGATCCTCACCTACGCGGCCCTCGAGGGCCTGCTCGTCGGCGGCTTCTCGGCCCTGCTGGCGTGGCAGTTGGAGATGAGCACCGGTGACGCCGGGGCGGGCGGCTCGCTCGTCACCCAGGCGGTCATCGGTACCGTCGCCGTCTTCGGTGTGATGCTCGCGCTGTACAAGTTCCGCGTCATCAAGGTGACGGACGGCTTCGTCAAGGCCGTCGGCTTCGCCGTGCTCGGCGCCGCCGCGCTGATGCTGGTCAACTTCGTGCTCAGCTTCTTCATCAGCGGCGGCCTCGGCCTGCGCGAGCCCAGCCTCCTGGGCCTGGGCGTGAGCCTGGTCTTCGTCATCATCGCGGCGCTGACCCTGGCCATCGAGTTCCGCGGGATCGAGGAGGGCGTGCAGGCGGGCATCCCCGACAAGTTCGCCTGGCAGTTCGCCTTCGGCCTGACGGTCTCCCTGGTCTGGCTCTACATCGAGATCCTGCGCCTGCTCTGGATCCTCAAGACGATGTTCTCCGAGTAGCGGTACCGCCGGCCCGCGTGAACGCGGGCGGGCGACGGACAGGGCCACCCCCGGGAGACGTCTCCCCGGAGGTGGCCCTTCGTCCGTGCGGGTGCGGTGGCGTTCGGGTCGCGCTCAGGCCCCCTCGGGACGCGGAGCGGGGATGGATCGGTTCCTGCGGCGGCGGTCGTGCTCCGTGACGATGGCCTGCGCGTACCACTGGGGCAGGTCGTACTCGTCGGCGAGCCAGGTGGACCGGTCCGAGCAGCGGACCAGTCCGGGGCCCTTGTCGAGAGCGTTGAACCACTCGTGGAGTCCTCGGCCGGTGACGGCCGGGATGCGTTCGATGAGCTTTGCGTGGATCTCCGGCGAGTGGGTAACCGACATAGGCACCTCCGGCAGTGCGTTGGCGAATGGCACTTATCTGTGACCCTGCATCAGGATCACGGTTTGGACAAGCCCCGGCCACCAGCTTTTACCTTGCAGGTGGGAGATCGTTGGCCCAGAAGGTGTATCGCGGCGGTCGCGGGGACGGACCCGTGGGTTCGGTGTGTCCCGCGACGAACCGCCAGGAATCCGGACGGGCACACCGGAGTCGGGCACGCCTCCGCGTCCGGCCACGGACACGGCTCGGGGCCCGGCGCGCGTGTGCGCACCGGGCCCCGGCGTGTACCCCGGCCGTTCGGCCGTCGCCGATCAGCTCAGGCGCTCGAAGACGGCCGCCATGCCCTGGCCGCCGCCGACGCACATGGTCTCCAGACCGAAGGTCTTGTCGTGGAAGGCCAGACCGTTGAGGAGCGTGCCGGTGATGCGCGCGCCCGTGCTGCCGAACGGGTGGCCGATGGCGATGGCGCCGCCGTTGACGTTGAGCTGGCCGTCGACGTCGATGCCGAGCTGGTCGGCGGAGGGCAGCACCTGCGCGGCGAAGGCCTCGTTGATCTCGACCAGGTCGATGTCGCCGATGGCCATGTTGGCGCGGGCCAGCGCCTGCCGGGAGGCCTCGACCGGGCCCAGGCCCATGATCTCGGGGTTCAGGCCGGTGACGCCGGTGGAGACGATGCGGGCCAGCGGGGTCAGGCCCAGCTGGGCGGCCTTGGTGTCGCTCATGATGACGACCGCGGAGGCGCCGTCGTTGAGCGGGCAGGCGTTGCCCGCGGTCACCGTGCCGTCGGGGCGGAACACCGGCTTGAGGCCGGAGACCTTCTCGTAGGTGGTGCCGCGGCGGATGCCGTCGTCGGTGCTGACCACGGTGCCGTCCGGGAGGGTCACCGGGGTGATCTCGCGCTCCCAGAAACCGTTGTCCAGGGACTTCTCGGCGAGGTTCTGCGAGCGGACGGCGAACTCGTCCTGGCGCTCGCGGGAGACGCCGGTGATCTGGGCGACGTTCTCCGCCGTCTGGCCCATCGCGATGTAGGCGTCGGGCAGGGCCCCGTTCTCGCGGGGGTCGGTCCAGGTCTCGGCGCCGCCCTCGGCGCGCTTGACGGTGCGGGCCTTGGCGTCGTCGAAGAGCGGGTTCTCGTTCTCCGGGTTGTCGCTGCTGCCGTTGGCGAAGCGGCTGACCATCTCCACGCCGGCGGAGACGAACACGTCGCCCTCGCCCGCCTTGATGGCGTGGTAGGCCATCCGGGTGGTCTGGAGGGAGGAGGAGCAGTAGCGGGTGACGGTCGTGCCGGGCACGGTGTCCAGACCGAGCTGGACGGCGACGATGCGGGCCATGTTGAAGCCCTGCTCACCGCCGGGCAGGCCGCAGCCGAGCATCAGGTCGTCGATCTGCTTGGGGTCGAGCTCGGGCACCTTGGCCAGCGCGGCGCCGACGATCTGCGCGGTGATGTCGTCCGGGCGCAGGTCCTTGAGCGAGCCCTTGAAGGCGCGGCCGATCGGGGAGCGTGCTGTGGCGACGATGACTGCTTCGGGCATGGTCTTGGTCCCTGTCGGTGTGGAGTGCGGCCGCGCCGGGCGGACGTTCGGCCTCGTACGTCTGCGCGTGCCCTGACCGCCTCGAACACCTGGTGCCTCGCGTGGCCGGCCACGGCACGTCTTGTTACTGCCCAGTTAACCTGTTGGGCCGGTTTCGCTGCCACCCGGGGTCTGCCTTCGCGTGTCGTCACGGTGGTTTCCCTGATGGCGCGCGGTGTCGGTGGGGGCGGTGACACCGGCGTGCGCCGCCCCGTCCCCGGCGTCGCCCGGGGAGGCGGCGGAGTCCGGGTCGGACCGCGGGTCGGGCACCTGTCCGCCCGATCGTCCGTCCGTCGGCCCGCTCGGTCCGGGGTCCCGTTCCCGGCCGCGGAAGGGCAGGCTCACCAACGCGGTCCAGCGGGCGCGGCCGCGCCCGCCGCCGCGGGCCGGATCGGCGGGTGCGACCTCGGTACCGGGCGTGTCGGCGGCCATGACCGCGGCCTGGTCCACGGGCAGCAGGCCCGAGGTGCGCTCGGCCTCGTCCAGCTCCGGCAGCAGGCCCAGCGCGGCGCAGGCCGAGGGCAGGACGGCGGAGGCCGCCTGGGCGTAGCCGCGGGCCGAGGGGTGGAAGCGGTCCGGCCCGAACATGGTGGCGGGGTCGGACCGGAAGTCGTCGGCGAGCAGGTCGCTCAGGGAGACGGTGCGCCCGCCCGCCTCGGTGACCGCGATGGTCTGGGCGGCGGCGAGCTGGCGCGAGGCGCGGCGCGCCACCGAGCGCAGCGGCCAGCCGATGGGGCGGACCGTGCCCAGGTCGGGGCAGGTCGCCACCACGACGGCGGTGCCGTGCTCCACGAGCGCGGCGGTCGCCTCGCGCAGCTGCGCGACGGCGTCGTTGGGCCGGACCCGGCGGATGACGTCGTTGGCGCCGATGAAGATCACCGCCACGTCGTAGTGGGAAGCGGGGTCCAGGGCGCCGGAGTGCGCGATCTGCGCGGCGAGGTTGGCCGAGGCGGCGCCGGGGGAGGCGGTGCAGCGCAGCCGGACCCGGCGGTCGGCCGCGGCGGCCAGTCCCGAGGCGAGCAGCACGCCGGGCGTCTGGGCGGCCTCGGGAACCGCGAAGCCCGCGGCGGTGGAGTCGCCGATCATCAGCATGCGCAGCGGGGTGCCGGGGCCGTCGCCGTAGACCCCGTTGACCTTCGGCCGCTGCCACTCGGTAACGCCCACCGCGCGTCTGGCGAGCTTGACCTGCAGGTACAGGAGCGCCAGGGTGCCGCCGCCGACCAGGGTGATGCCGCCCCCGCCGAACGCGGTGGCCGCCGCAATGCGCCGTGCGCGAGCGGCTCGCAGCATCGGTCCACCTCCGGGCGTCGGACCCGCCTGCCTCACGGACGGGCCGGTTGGAAGCGAGGCTACCGGCGGGGGACCCCGGGGTCACGTACCTGCGCGGCACACCATCGGCTCCATGGAGTAAGCACATTCCAACGGTCCGGACCAGGTCGCACAACCGTCCGGGAAGCGCCTGGTGGTGGCGTTAGAGTCAGGTGGGAACGGGCCGGACCGGCCCATGGCCCCGGGCACCGCCGGGGCGCGGAAACGGCGGGCCGAGGACCCGGTCGCCACGACGTTGAGGAGCCACCATGCGGGTACACGATTCACTGATCGATCTGGTCGGGGACACCCCGCTCGTCCGTCTGAAGAAGGTCACGGAAGGTCTGGCGCCGACGATCCTGGCCAAGGTCGAGTACTTCAACCCCGGCGGTTCGGTGAAGGACCGCATCGCGCTGCGGATGGTGGAGGCGGCCGAGAAGAGCGGGAAGCTCAAGCCCGGCGGCACGATCGTCGAACCCACCTCCGGCAACACCGGGATCGGGTTGGCGATGATCGCGCAGGAGAAGGGCTACCGCTGCGTCTTCATCTGCCCGGACAAGGTGGGGCCGGACAAGCTCTCCGTGCTGCGGGCCTACGGCGCGGAGGTCGTGGTCTGCCCGACCACGGTCGCCCCCGACCACCCGGACTCCTACTACTCGGTCTCGGACCGGATGGCCGCGGAGATCCCCGGCGCGTGGAAGCCCAACCAGTACGAGAACATGAACAACCCGGAGTCGCACTACCACTCCACCGGCCCCGAGATCTGGGAGCAGACCGAGGGCCGGATCACGCACTTCGTGGCGGGCATCGGGACCGGCGGCACCATCAGCGGGACCGGCCGCTACCTCAAGGAGGTCTCCGGGGGCAGCGTGCGCGTGATCGGCGCCGACCCCGAGGGCTCGGTGTACTCGGGCGGGTCGGGCCGCCCGTACCTGGTCGAGGGCGTGGGCGAGGACATCTGGCCGGGGACCTACGACACGTCCGTGTGCGACGACATCGTGGCGGTCAGCGACAAGGACTCCTTCCTGATGACCCGGCGCCTGGCGCGCGAGGAGGCCCTGCTGGTGGGCGGCTCCTGCGGCCTGGCGGTCGAGGCCGCGCTGAAGGTGGCCGAGGACGCGGGCCCCGACGACGTCATCGTCGTCCTGCTGCCGGACGGCGGCCGCGGCTACCTGGGCAAGATCTTCAACGACGAGTGGATGGCGGACTACGGGTTCCTGTCCACCGCGACGGAGGAGGCCACGGCCGGGCAGGTGCTGGCGGAGAAGGGCGGGGAGATGCCCGACTTCGTGCACTCCCACCCGGACGAGACGGTCGGGACGGCCGTGGCGATCATGCGCGAGTACGGCGTCTCGCAGCTGCCGGTGATGAAGGAGGAGCCGCCGGTCATGGCGGCCGAGGTGGTCGGCTCGGTGGCCGAGCGCGACGTGCTGGACGCGCTCTTCGACGGGCGCGCCGAGCTCGACGACCTGGTGGAGACCCACATGGGCCCGCCGCTGTCCACGGTGGGAACGGGCACCCCGGTCAGCGACTGCGCGCGCCTGCTGCGTTCGTCGGGCGCCCTGGTGGTGCTGCGCGACGGGCGCCCGGTGGGCATCCTCACTCGTCAGGACCTGCTCGCGCACCTGTCCGGGTAGCCGCGTGCGCGCGCGGGGCCGGAGGACCGGCCCCGCGCCGGTACCCCTCCCCGCGCACGGTGTCCGCGCCGTGCGCGTTCCTCTGCCTGCGCGAACCCCGGGGGCGGTGCGGGCAGACCGCGACGGACCACGCATACTCGGACACTGCTAATGTTCGCGACAGTATTACTGGCAGGTAATAAATGGGAGCACGCGTGTCGCGGCTGTTGTCCTGGATCATCCGCTCCGTCTGGTCGTTCGCCCGGAGCAACGCCGAAATCCGTGCGGACTCCAAGGCGTCCCGGCGGTTCGCGCGCTTCGGCGTGGGCTCGGCGATCGCCTTCCCCACGGCCACCCTGTACGGCGAGCCGTGGATCGAGATCGGCGTGCACACCGTGCTCGGCGCGGACATGACCCTCGCGGCCGGCATGGGGCCCGACTACGACCTGGGCGAGGGGACGGTCGTGCGGATCGGCTCCGGCTGCGCGATCGGCCGGGGCTCCCACATCGTCGCGCACAAGTCGGTGGACATCGGCGACCACGTCTACACGGGCCCCTACGTGTACATCACCGACCAGAACCACTCCTACACCAACACCGACATCCCCGTGGGCCTGCAGTGGCCCGTGGACGACCCCGTCAGCATCGGCGACGGCACCTGGGTGGGCGCCAACGCGGTGATCCTGCCGGGCGTGCACCTGGGACGCAACTGCGTCGTCGCGGCCGGCACCGTGGTGCGGCCCGGCCGGTACCCCGACCACAGCGTCATCGCGGGCGTGCCCGGCAAGGTCGTGCGCGAGTACGACCCCGAACTGGGCTGGGAGCCGCCGATGCGCGAGACCGGGACGCCGACCCGTGTCCCCACCCCCGCCGCCGGGCCGACCCCGGACCTGCCCGCCGAGCCGCCCGAGCCCGGATCGTCCACCCGCTTCCCGCCCGCCTAGGAACCGCGATCCGCGGCGGGCGCCCGCCGCGGATCGCGGTTCCTAGGCGGGCGCGCTCCCCGTGCGACGCGGTGCAGGTGAAGCAGGGGTTCCAGGGACTCCGGCGCACTATGGTGGCGACATGACGTTCGACGGGTTTGAAACGCTGGCCATCCACGCGGGCCAGGAACCGGACACCGGGACCGGGGCCGTGGTGGTACCGATCTACCAGACGAGCACCTACGCGCAGGACGGTGTGGGCGGTCTGCGCCGGGGCTACGAGTACTCGCGCACCGGCAACCCCACGCGCGCCGCGCTGGAGGAGTGCCTGGCCGCCCTGGAGGCGGGCACGCGCGGGCTGGCCTTCGCCTCCGGGATGGCGGCGGAGGACACCCTGCTGCGCACGGTCCTGTCGCCGGGCGACCACATCATCATCCCCGGCGACGCCTACGGGGGCACGTTCCGCCTGATCTCCAAGGTGGTCGAGCGCTGGGGCGTGGCCTGGGACGCGGTCGACCAGAGCGACCCCGAGGCCGTGCGGGCGGCGGTGCGCCCCGAGACCAGGGTGGTGTGGACCGAGACCCCCACCAACCCCCTGCTCAACATCACCGACATCGAGGCGGTCGCGGCGATCGCCCACGACGCGGGCGCCCTGTACGTCGTGGACAACACCTTCGCCTCGCCCTACCTCCAGCAGCCGCTGGCCCTGGGCGCGGACGTGGTGGTCCACTCCACCACGAAGTACCTGGGCGGGCACTCCGACGTGGTCGGGGGCGCGCTGGTGGTGGCCGACGCCGAGCTCGGGGAGCGGCTGGCCTTCCACCAGAACACCATGGGGGCGGTCCCGGGGCCCTTCGACTCCTGGCTGACCCTGCGCGGTGTCAAGACCCTGGGTGTGCGGATGGACCGGCACAGTGCCAACGCCGAGCGGGTCGTGGCCGCACTGGAGGGCCACCCGGCGGTCCGGCGCGTGTACTACCCCGGGTTGGACGGGCACCCGGGGCACAAGGTCGCCGAACGGCAGATGCGTGCCTTCGGCGGCATGGTCTCCTTCGCTCTGCGCGACGGGGAGAAGGCGGCGTTGGAGCTGTGCGAGCGGACCGAGGTCTTCACGCTGGGCGAGTCCCTGGGCGGGGTGGAGTCCCTGATCGAGCATCCCGGGCGGATGACGCACGCGTCCACCGCGGGTTCCCCGCTGGAGGTTCCGGCCGATCTGGTGCGGATCTCCGTGGGCATCGAGTCCGGTGACGACCTGGTGGCGGACCTGCTGGGGGCGCTGGAGGGCTGACCGCGGCCCCGGTGCCACCGGGGGAGGGGTCGAGCCGGCGGGTGCGCGCCCGCGCGGCCTGGCCGTGAGGGTGCCCCGGCCGCGCTGCCGGGCCCTTCACGGCGTGTCCTACGTGGTGCGGGAGGCTGCCGCGGGGGGTCAGACCGCGGAGGGAGTGCGCTCCGGGAGGGCGGCCTGCGTACGGGCCGCGCGGCGGGTGCGGTCACGGCGGCCGGTGGCGGCGCCGTTGGCGAAGTGGAGTCCGACGACGAGGCTGCCGGTACGGGAGAGGGCACTGTTGTCGTCCTCCTCGCGGAGGGAGCGGTAGCGCCCGCGGTTGTCCTGGCGGCGGATGCCGATGGAGATGGCGAGGAAGAATCCCGCGGCCAGCCCCAGGAGAACGAGGCCGATGAATGCGATGAAGACGGGGATCATACTGTCACCTTCGGGTCGGGGGTGGTCAGTTCGTCGTCCGCCCCCCGGTGGTACGGGGCGGGCCGGTTCGTGTCGTCACGTCGTGCGTTCCGTCGGTGGTGGGCGGAGATCCGTCGGACGGATCGGGCTGTGCTGTGATCTTCTCCCTTTCAGGTGTCCTTCCGGCAGCTCTGCCGTGTACTCAGTGTGGCCTTCACCTAAGATGGGCCTAGGAGAACCGGATGGACTTGTTCGGCTGGTGTACCGCTCACCTTGTTGGTACAAGTTGACCTGACCCACTGATACCCCCCGAGGGCTGACTTATGCGGGCAGAAAGTAGATATCGACAGATCGCTCGGGCGCTGAGGCGGGAGATCCAGGAGGGAAGCCTGCCGCTGGGCGGTCAGCTGCCGTCGGAGAAACAGCTGGAAGAGCGCTTCGACGCGTCCCGCAACACGATCAGGCTGGCGCTCGGCATGCTGCGCAACCAGGGCCTCATCCTCAGCAGGCCGGGCCGGGGCCACTTCGTCCAGGACGTCGTGCCGGAGACCTTCTACGCCACCCGGACCAAGGGCGGCCCCGACGGGCTCAACGAGTCGGCCCTGTCCGGGCAGACGCTGGAGGAGCTCCAACTCCTGAGCGCCACGCCGGACATCGCCAGCCGGCTGCGCGTCCCCGAGGGGGACATGACCGTCGTGCGCCGGATGTACCGGTTCTCCGGCGAGCAGTCCGGTTCCATCAGTTCGGCGTACTACCCCATGGAACTCGTCCAGGGCACCCCGCTCATGCTGCCGGAGGACGTCGAGAGCGCCCTGGTGGTGCTCCTCGAACACGGTCACCGCCAGGTGGGCTACGTCGACGAGTTGGAAACACGCATGCCCACGCCACAGGAGACGTCACAACTCGAACTCCCCCCAGGAGTCCCGGTTCTGGACGTCCATCGCACCGACTACTCCGAGGAGCGCCCGATCCGACTGGTGCACACTGTGTACGCCGGACACAGCATCCGGTACCAGTTCGAACACGGCAACCTCAAGGCCTACCACCGGGACTGAGCCAGCACATGAGCACGTCGAGGAAGACCGTGGTCGCCGACCACCTGCGCGAGGCACTCACGCGGGGCGACTACCAGCCGGGCGACCGCCTGCCGGGTGAGGAGGAGCTCGCCGAGCGCTTCGACGTCTCCCGAGCCACCGCGCGGCTCGGCATGCGCATCCTCCAGGACGAGGGCCGCATCACCATCCAGGCCGGCCGGGGCGCCTTCGCCGCCGACCACCAGCCCATCATCCACCTCGCCACGCCGATCTCCGGCGGAAGCGACTCCGAGCGGTTCGAGGCCGGCTACCAGCCGCACTTGCGCGAGGCCGGCTACTACCAGGTCGACGAGAAGATCAAGGTCAGCCTGGACACCATGCGCCCGAAGGTGGCCAAGCGGCTGCGCTTCGACGCCGACGAGAACGGCCCTTACGGCGGGCTCGTCGTGATCCGTTCGTGTGACCGATTCGTCGAGGGCGGCCTCTGGCAGTCCCAGGTCACCTACTTCCCCTTCAGCATCGCCAACAACACCGCGCTCATGTCCCCCGAACGGCTGGACGAGGGGGTCAGCGCGGTGCTGCGCGAACTCGGGTACCGAGAGGACTGGAACTGGGACATCGTGGGCGCGCGGATGCCGTCCCAGGACGAGGCCGACTCCTTCGGGCTCGGCCCCGGGATCCCGCTGCTCGTCCAGGAGCGCGTGGCGCACGAGGGCGAGCGCCCGCTGCGGTTCACCGAGACGATCATGCCCGCCAACCGGCACCAGCTGCTGTACTCCGGCGGCGACGCCCCCGAGGAGCTGCTGCTGATGGCCTCGGACGTCAACATCTTCGAGCGCTGACCCCGGTCAGCGCCGCCGGTACTGGTCCAGGACCAGGGGGCCGAGGAGGTCGGCGTCGGCATTGACCACCCGCACGCCCCGACGGCGCTCGACCAGGGCGCGGAAGGCGCGCAGCCGGGGGTCGTCGGCCAGCAGCAGGAAGGTGACCCCGGCGCCCTCGCGCAGCACCGCGTCCAGTTCGGCGAGGGTCGCCTCGACCGTGCGCGGAGCGGGCGGCCAGGCGAACCGCGCGCCGCCGTCCTCGCCCACATGTGCGGTGGGCTCGCCGTCGGTGACCACCAGGACCCGGGGGACGAGCCCGCGGTGCCGTCGCAGGTGGCCGCGGGCCAGGCGCAGGGCGTGGTGCAGGTTGGTGCCGGGCCCGCCCCGCCGGTCGTGCGCGACCAGCGCGGCGGGGGAGAGTTCGACCGCGCTCTCGCCGAAGCCGACCACCTGCACCCGGTCACTGGGGTGGCGGGTGCGGACCAGCGCGTGCAGCGCCAGGGCGGCCCGGGCGGCGGCCTCGTGCAGCGACCGCGTCACCATCGAGTGGGACAGGTCGACGAGCAGGGACACCGCCGCGGCGGACTCCGGTTCGGTCTCGGCGGCCCGCAGGTCCTCGGGGAGCAGGGAGGGGCCCGCGGCGCGGGCGCGGCGCAGGGCCGCCTCGCGCGCCGTGGCGCCGGCGTCCAGCGGCCGGTCCCCGGCGACCTCGTACGGCACGAACGCGCCGGTCGGTTCGCCGGCGGTCCCACCGGGCCCGGCGGGAGTCCCACGTCCGCCGGGTCGTGTGCCCCGGCCCCTCTCCAGGTCGCGCAGGGCCGCGTCGCCGAGTCGGCGCAGCTCGCGGGGGCCGAGGCCGTGGTCGTCCGGGGCCAACCGGGCCAGCGCGGCCCCGCCCTCGGGCCCGAGCAGGCGGAGCAGGTCGGCGGGGTCCGTCTCGGCCAGTGCCGAGCGATCGCCCTCGCCGTAGCGGGACAGGGCCGCCTCCAGGACGGCCAGTTCCGCGCGGTCGGCGTCGGAGTCCGGCTCGGTCGCCGCCACCAGGGCACGGAGTTCGTCGACGGCACGCGCCTGCGCGCCGGTCGGCGGATCGGGCTCGGCCAAGGGGTCGGGCCCGCCGGTGTAGGCCCGGTACCTGTACCTCACGCGCCCTCCCTCGGGGGTCCGATACGCCCTTGGCCGGTCAGAAGCGGTAGACACCGCCGTCGGGGACGGTGTCCTTCGACAGCCTCCGCTCCAGGAACAGGCCCTCCAGCGCGAACTCCACCACCGCGGCCGCCAGCCCCGGGGTCGGCGGACCGTCCTGCTCCTCGGGCGCCGCGCGGGAGATCATGTCCGCCAGCCCCGGCACCCCGCCGACCCGGCGCAGCAGCTCCGCCGCTCCGACCAGGTCGCCGGTCTCCACCGTGCCGCCACCGGAGAACCGGTCGCCGAGCGGTGACAGGTCCGCCTCGCCCAGCCGCTCGCGGAACACCTCGGCGGTCGCCCGGCGCAGCAGGGCGTGCAGGATCTCCGCCTCCCGCCCCTCGGCGGCGATGTCGAACTCGACCTTGCCGAGCAGCGGCTCCACCACCGCGGGCAGGTCGCACACCCGGGCGACGGGCACCTCCTCGCCGACCATGGCGGCCCGGCGCAGGGCGGACGCGGCCACGGTCTCCGCGGCCGCCACCGAGAAGCGCACGGAGACCCCCGAACGGGGATCCACCTTCCTGCTCGCCCGGACCAGCCGGGTGAACCGCGCCACGGCCTCCAACAGGTGCGAGGGCACGCACGTGCCCGGCGGCAGGTCCGCCTCCTGCCGGATCAGCGCCAGCTCGTCGTCGAGCTCCGGCGGATAGTGGGTCCGCACCTGGGCGCCGAAGCGGTCCTTGAGCGGCGTCACGATCCGTCCCCGGTTCGTGTAGTCCTCCGGGTTGGCGCTCGCCACCACCAGGATGTCCAGGGGCAGGCGCAGGGTGTACCCGCGGATCTGGAGGTCGCGTTCCTCCAGCACGTTGAACAGCGCCACCTGGGCGCGCGCGGGCAGGTCCGGCAGCTCGTTCACGCAGAACACGCCCCTGTTGGCGCGCGGCACCAGACCGTAGTGCACGGTCTCGGGATCACCGAGCGAGCGCCCCTCGGCCAGCCGGGCCGGGTCCACGTCACCGATCAGCTCGCCGACGCCGGTGTCGGGCGTGGCCAGCTTCTCGCCGTAGCGCTCGCGCCGGTGCCGCCAGACCACCGGGAGCGCGTCGCCCTCCTCCCGCGAACGCCGCCGGCAGCCGGGACAGACCGGGGCGTAGGGGTGGTCGTTGACCGCGCAGCCCGCCACGGCCGGGGACCACTCGTCGAGCAGGGCGGCGACGGCGCGGATCAGCCGGCTCTTGCCCTGGCCGCGCTCGCCCAGCAGCACGATGTCGTGCCCCGCCAGCAGGGCCCGCTCCACCTGGGGGAGCACGGTGGCGTCGAAGCCGTGCACGCCGGGGAAGCGGGCCTCCCCGGCCCCCATGCGCCGGAGGAGGTTCTCGCGCACCTCGACGGCCACGGGCCGGTGGACGTGGCCGGAGGCGCGCAGGTCGGCGAGGGTGCGGGGAAGACCGTTCGGCGGGGGTGGGTCGTGGGTCACCCCCGCAGTGTACGTACCGGCCGCGTGGAGGCGCCGCTCCGCACTCTTCACGCGGCGGACACCGGGGTGACGGCGCTCGGTCGAAGTGGACAGGGCTGGTTCGGCCGGGGAGTGGAAGAATGGGGAGTGACGGCGGAGTCCCAGATCCGGCGCGAGGCGTCGGTGGAAGCGGGGTGGCGGCAGGTGGCACGGTTCGGCGATGCACTGACGACGGGGGCCGACCTCGTGAACGCGGCCGAACGCGCCGTCATGGCGGCCTTGGAGCAGTTGGAGGGGAGCGCCCCCGCGTCGGCGGAGGGCGGCGGGGCCGACCTGCTGTGCTTCTTCGTGTGCGGGGCCGATCCCGAGGAGGTCACGCTCGCCGGCAAGCGCGTCATGGCGCTCGCCGGGGACGCCGTCACCCTGGGGTGCAGCTCCACCGGCGTGATCGGCGGCGGCCGGGGGGTGGAGGGCCAGGGCGCGGTCAGCGTCTGGTGCGCCAGCCTGCCGGACGTGGAGATCACCCCCTTCCGGCTCGACACCGTGATCGAGGGCGACCACCTGGCCGTCGTCGGCATGCGCGAGCCCGGTCCGCGGGACCGGGCCGCGATCCTGCTCGCCAACCCCTACGAGTTCCCCACGCAGGCGTTCGTGCGCGAGTCCACCGACGCACTGCACGGGCTGCCGGTCGTCGGCGGGATGGCCGACGGGCTGCGCGGGGAGGAGTCGGTCCGGCTCTTCGTCGACGGCGACGTCGCGGAGAACGGCGCGATCGGCGTCCTCGTGGGCGGTGACGGTGTGCTGGGCACGGTGGTCAGCCAGGGGTGCCGGCCGATCGGCCCGAGCATGACCGTGACCAAGGCCGAGGGCAACCTGCTCGTCGAGCTGGCGGGCACCAACGCCTACGAGAAGCTGGAGGAGCTGGTCGACGGCCTGTCCGAGGAGGACCGGGAGCTGGCCGCCCAGGGCCTGCACATCGGTATCGCCATGGACGAGTACGCCGACCACCACGAGCAGGGCGACTTCCTGATCCGTTCGCTCAGCGGCGCGGATCCGGAGATCGGCGCGCTCACCATCGGCGACATGGTCGAGGTCGGGCAGACCGTGCGCTTCCAGGTCCGCGACGCCGGGACGGCCGACGAGGACCTGGCGCGCAGGCTCGCCTCCTTCGGGACCGATCGCAGCGTCGGCGCGGGCCTGCTCTTCTCCTGCAACGGTCGCGGTACCGCCCTGTTCCCGCGCTCGGACCACGACGTGCTCGCGGTCCGCCGCATCCTGGGCGTGGACGCGGTCGCCGGGCTCTTCGCCGCGGGCGAGATCGGACCCGTGAGCGGGGTCAACCACGTGCACGAGTTCACCGCCTGCCTGCTGGCCTTCTCCCGCTGAGGGCGAGTCGGACTTTTACCCACGGATCACCAACACTCGCCACAAGCTCCTTGAGTGTGCCCAGAACAGGGATATTACTAAGAGTGACTATTGAGGTGCTCAAGGTGATGTGTGGGGGATGGCGCGATGTCCGACGACCGGTGCGAGCGCACCACGGTGCGAACTCTGACGGTACTCGGCGCGGCGGCGCTGCTGCTGCCGACCGCCGTGCCCGTGGCACACGCGGAGGACGGCTGGCTCCGGCAGGACCTGGAGTCCGCCGACCGGGTCGGGCTGGTGCTCGACGACGGGGCACTGCGCCTGGACGAGGAGCGGACCGGCGCTCCGGCCGCGCCCCGCCGTGAAGCGGGGCGGACGCACAGCGGCCTGGCGACCTTCCCCGAGCAGCCCCTGGAGGAGGCCACCGACGTTCTGGACGTCCGGCTCCAGGCCGACGGCAGGACCGAGGACGTGAGCGCCGAGGCACGCGGCACCCGGGCCGACGGGATGTGGACGGAGTGGCACCCCGTCCCGGACGGCGGCGGCCGGGTGGTCCTGGACGCCGGGGTGTTCCAGGTCCAGGTGCGGGTGGCGGTGGACGGGACCGACGCCGTTCTGGACGGCGTACGGCTGCGGCCGCTCGAACCCCTCGACGCGGTGCCGGAGGCCGGTGAGGGGAGCGACGAGGGGGCCGGTGCCGGGAGCGGGGAAGGCACCGACGAGGGAGCCGGAACCGGGAGCGGGGAACAGGCCGACGGCGGTAGCGACGAGGGAGCCGGTGCCGGAGGCGAGGAGGGGGCCGACGGCGGGGACCTGCCCGACGTGCCCGACGCGCCCTACTCCGCGCGGCTCTTCGCGACCCGCATCGGCCTGGTGGGCGGCACCACCGCGAACGGCCACACCGTGCGGCCCGACGACCACTTCGTCGCCCTGCCCTCCCGGCGGGGCCTGGCCACCCGCGGCGGCGGCGAGTACACCGTGCGCGTGTGCTCCACCGGCGCGCTCGGCCCCGAGGGCAAGGGCGACACGGAGAACCACGAGCCGCGCTGCGCCTACCTGCCCGTGTGGGACGTGGGCCCGTGGAACATCACCGACGACCACTGGAACGCCGACCGCCAGTCCTGGCGCGACCTGGACCGCGGCCGCCCCCAGGCCCAGGCCGCCTACACCGAGGGCTACAACGACGGCCTCGACGGCTTCGGCCGCCGGGTGGCCAACCCGGCCGGCATCGACCTCGCCGACGGCGCGTTCCGCGACGGCCTCCAACTGCCCACCAACAGCTGGGTGGAGGTCGACTACCTGTGGACCGGCGAGTACCGCGCCCGCGCGGAGATCGCCACCAGCACGCGGAGCGACCCGGTGATCGTGCGCGGGGGACCGGGCCTGGAGTTCGACTCCGTGGGCCTGGCCGCCCACGCGGCCAACGTGGACGTCGAGTGCCGGGCCGACGGCGACTCCGCGACGGGGCCGTTCGGCACGGGCGCGACCTGGTACCGGATCGGTGAGGGCCACTACGTTCCGGCGGTGTTCGCCGACGGCGGCGCGCAGGCTCCGGAGTGCGAGCCCGGCACCGCCCTTCCGCGACCGTGACGTGCACCCGGAGGGGCGGATCAGGGGGCGGATTTTGCGGTTCGTGCTCGCTTTGAGCGGCGCGCGTGTGTTTCGATCAGGACAATGACGGCTGCAGACGACTTCTGGGTGTTCGCCGCGGTCCTGGCGGTGGCGGCGGGCGTGGCGCTGCTCGGGAACCTGTTGCGGCAGCCGCTCATCGTCTCCTACATCGCCGTCGGGATCCTCGTCGGCCCGGTGGGCCTGGGCCTGGTCTCGCACGAGGGCGTCATCGAACTCCTCGCCCAGACCGGCATCGCGATGCTGCTGTTCATGGTCGGCCTGCGGCTGGACCTGCACCTCATCCGCACGACCGGACCCGTCGCGCTGGCCACCGGCATCGGCCAGGTCGTCTTCACGTCGGTCATCGGGTACGGGATCGCCCTCGCGCTCGGGATGGACTCCGTCACCGCGCTCTACGTGGCCGTGGCGCTGACCTTCTCCTCCACGATCATCATCGTCAAGCTGCTCTCGGACAAGCGGGAGCTGGACCAGCTGCACGGCCGGATCGCGGTCGGCTTCCTCATCGTCCAGGACATCGTCGTGGTCCTGGTCATGATCGCCCTGACGTCCTTCGGGCGGGCGAGCAGCGAGGCCATGCCGGAGCGCGTCGCGCTGACCGTGGGCACCGGGGCGGGGCTCCTGGTGGGGCTCGCGCTGCTGGCGAGGTTCGTTCTGCCGTGGCTCCTGCACTTCATCGCGCGCTCGCAGGAACTCCTGGTGATCTTCGGCGTGGCCTACGCCGTGTCCGTGGCGGCGCTCACCGAGTGGCTCGGCTTCAGCCTGGAGGTCGGCGCCTTCCTCGCGGGCATGTCCCTGGCCTCGACGACCTACCGGGACGCGCTCGGCGCCCGCCTGGTGAGCCTGCGGGACTTCCTGCTGCTGTTCTTCTTCATCCAGCTCGGCGCGCAGCTGGAGTTCGGCGACGCCTCACGGCAGCTCCTCGACGCCGGGCTGCTGTCGGTGTTCGTCCTGATCGGGAATCCGCTCATCGTGGTGCTCATCATGCGGCTGATGGGGTACCCGGTGCGGATCGGCTTCCTGTCGGGCCTCTCGGTGGCCCAGATCAGCGAGTTCTCCCTGATCCTGGCCGCGCTCGGGCTGAGCCTGGGCCACATCACCAGTACGACGCTGAGCCTGGTGACCGTGGTGGGCCTGATCACGATCGGTATCTCCACGTACCTGATCCTGTACTCCAAGCAGCTCTACGACCTGGTCAAGCGCTGGCTGGAGCCGTTGGACCGGCTGGGCCGGACCCGGCGGCTGCCCGCCGACCTGGTGGGGCGCGCGGACGTGATCCTCTACGGGCTGGGCCGGATGGGCCGCAGCACGGCCCAGCGCATCGCCGAGGCCGGATACGACGTCCTGGCCGTGGACTACGACCCGCAGCGGGTCGCCCGGTCCATCCACCCCAGGGTGACCACGGTGTACGGCAGCGCCGAGGACGTGGAGTTCCTGGAGTCGCTGCCGCTGGCGACCACACCCATGGTGATCAGCGCGATCCCGTCGTCCAACGTCGACCTGGTGCTGCTGCACGCGCTCCAGCACCACGAGTACGCGGGGACGGTGGTGCTGTCCACGCTGACCCGGCGCGACGCCGAGCGGCTGCGCGCGGCCGGGGCCGACAGGGTGGTGGAGCCCTACGAGCGGGGCGCGGACACCATCCTGGAGCTGGTCCGCGAGCACGCCGACCGCGACGGGACCGGCGGACCCGGCGACGGGTCCGGCACCGCGCCCGGCCCGGACTCCGGGCCCGGCTCCGAGGACCCCGGCGACGGGTCCGGTCCCCGACCTACCTGACGCGTACGACCAGCGTGGCCGCCGCACGGTCGTGCACGGCCAGGGAGCCGGTACCGAGCGCGGCCATCGACTCCCCGAGGGAGAACAGGTGGCCCGCGACGGGCAGGGTCTGCGGAAGGCAGAAGACCGCCGACCGGCGCAGGGCCTGGCCCTGGGTCAGCCGTCCGCCGTCGGCGGCGGCCACCACCTTGATGCCCACCATCAGCTTGCCGATCGTGCGACCCCACGTGACCAGGTACAGCCAGTCGTAGAAGAACAGCAGGAGCCCCCACCCGAACACCCACAGCAGCAACCACAGGGCCACCTCGCCGTCGGTGGAGTCGGTACTGCCGGTGATGGCCACCGTCACGACCATCATGACGAAGAAGAACGCCACGGCCGTGATGGCGGCCAGTACGTAGTCGATGGTCCGCGCGGCCAGGCGGCGGCCGAACGAAGCCGGTTCCAGGGCGGGCGGCCGCGGCACGGGCGCGGTCGGCCCCCAGCCGGGCGGAGGCGTCGGCCCGGGGCCGTGCGGGTGCGCGGCCATCTCCCACCCGCCGACGGAGTGGGGGCGGTGCTGAGGGGCGTTCCAGTGGGGCGAGGACATCGGTGTGGGCGTCTCTCCGTGGGAGTGGTGGTCACCGTGAGCGTCGCGGGCCGGCGCACCCCTCAGACTACCGACGGACGCGGTCACGGCACACGCCCTCGTCCGCGCACACACCGAAAGGGGCGGCCGGAGCCGCCCCTTTCGGTGAACGCCGCGTACCGGTCACATGCCGCTGTAGGGGACCGCGTCGATGATCTCGACACCCAGGCTCTTGCCGTTGGGGAGCTTGTAGCTCACGTTCTCGCCCACGCGCTTGCCGTTGATGGCCGCGCCCAGGGGGGACCGCGGGGAGTAGACGTCGATGGGCGCGCCGCTCTCCTCGCGGGAGGCGAGCAGGAAGGTGACCTCCTCCTCGTCGCCGTCGAACTTGACGGTGACGGTCATACCGGGGCCGACCACGCCCTCGGTACGGGGAGCCTCGCCCACGCGGGCGGTGCGCAGGATCTCGGTGAGCTGGAGGATGCGGGCCTCCATCTTGCCCTGCTCCTCCTTGGCGGCGTGGTATCCGCCGTTCTCCTTGAGGTCGCCTTCTTCTCGGGCCGCCTCGATCTTCTCCGCGATCTCGATGCGACCACTCCCCGACAGGTGGTCCAGCTCTCCCTTGAGCCGGTCATACGCCTCCTGGGTGAGCCAGGTGACGTTGTCATCGCGGGTCTGGGTCACGGGAACTCCTTGAGTGCTAGTAGCAAAGGCCACCAGGCGGCCAGAGCTGAACTTACGAGAATATCACCGTGCGTCGTGGCACACGGTCTCCTCACCGGAGGCCGCCGCGCACGGCGTGCGGTGACGCGTCGGTTCAGCGGTGGTGGCCGGGACCGGCAGGGGCGGTCTGTGCGATCAGTCCTGCGAACCTTGTTCCCTGCAGGAGGCCACTTCTACCGTGGAAGCCTGACGAACCGTGTCAACGGTCGTGGAGACCATTCGGTTCCCGGCCTGGACGGAGGACCTGGTCTGGCCGACCTCGACGTGCTGGTCGTCCAACGCGGTGATGAGGCAGTCGGCGCCGCCGCGGCTGTTCACCTCGTAGGTGATGGCCGCCTCGTCGGCCGAGGGCACCGAGTACGACACCACCTGGTGGTACACGCCGCCGCCCAGCCCGCTGTAGTTCATGACGGAGTAGCCCCAGCCGACGGCGCACAGCACCGCGAACACGGTCGCGATGACGAAGAAGACCGGGCCGTTGCCGTGCCGCTTGCGTAGCGCGGGAGCGGAGTCGGCACTGTTCACGGGGTCTTCTTCCGGGGTCGGCTGCATCGGGAATCTCCGAACAAGGGGACGGTGTTGTCTAAGATATCCCCGACCTGACAGCCTCCCTACTCGGCCCGCGCGTGAGTCGCGGAGGCCGGGCAGGAGGGGCGTCCGGACGGCCGCGACCACGCGGCCGCCCACCGAGTCAAGGAGATCCCTTCCGTTGTCCGAGCGCCTGCGGCTCATGGCCGTTCATGCCCACCCCGATGACGAGTCCAGCAAGGGCGCGGCCACCATGGCGCGCTATGTGAACGAGGGCGTCGACGTGCTCGTCGTCACCATGACCGGTGGCGAACGCGGTGACATCCTCAACCCCGCCATGGACCGTCCCGAGATTCTGGAGAACATCAGTCAGGTCCGTCGTGAGGAGATGGACCGGGCCCGCGAGATCCTGGGCATCCAACAGGAGTTCGCCGGCTTCGTGGACTCGGGCCTGCCCGAGGGCGACCCGCTTCCGCCCCTGCCCGAGGGCTGCTTCGCCACCCTGCCCGTGGAGGAGGCCGCCGAACCCCTCGTCGCGTCGATCCGCCGGTTCCGGCCGCACGTGGTCCTCACCTACGACGAGCAGGGCGGCTACCCCCACCCCGACCACATCATGACCCACAAGGTCTCGATGCGGGCCTTCGACACGGCCGGCGACCCCGACGCCTACCCCGACGCGGGCGACCCGTGGCAGCCGCTGAAGCTGTACTACTTCGTGTCCTTCCCCGCGGAGCGCTTCGACGCCCTCGCCGACGTCCTGGCCGAACGCGGCATGGAGAACCCGTTCGCGGAGTGGGTGGACCGCATCAAGGACCGTGACCGCCCCACGTGGGAGATCACGACCCGCGTGCACTGCTCCGAGTACTTCGACGTCGCGCACGAGGCGCTCAAGGCGCACGCGACCCAGGTCGACCCCAACGGCTTCTGGTTCGCGATCCCCAACGACGTCGTGGCCGAGGCCTGGCCCACGGAGGACTACCACCTCGTGCGGTCGCTGGTGGACACCGAGGTCCCGGAGAAGGACCTCTTCGACGGTGTCCGAGAAGCAGTGAGAGTATGAGCGGTATGCACACCCTTCTCACCTCCGCGGTCGTCCTGGCCGACAGCGTCGACCTCGACACCAACACCGTGACGCCGGGCGTCCTGGGCTTCCTCATGGTGGCGGCGATCGGCGCGGCGCTCTACTTCCTCATGCGCAGCATGTCGGGCAAGCTCGGCACGCTGCGCGGTGCCGAGGAGGCGGAGCGCGCCGAGGCGGACGCCGACGCCGACGGTGCGGAGACAGGGGAGGCCCGCGCGGGTGTCGCGGCCTCCGACGCGGCCGCCACCGAGGACGACCCCTCGGACGGCTCCGCGCCCAAGGCGTAGTACCGGTGCCCCGCCCGACCCGCCCCGACCCGCGGGGCGGGCGGGAGCCCGTTTCGGCGGCGGGTGGCACAGTGGAGGCATGCCGAACCGTTTGAGCGACGCGACCAGCCCGTACCTGTTGCAGCACGCGGACAACCCCGTCGAGTGGTGGCCCTGGTGCGAGGAGGCCTTCGCCGAGGCACGGCGCCGCGACGTGCCGGTGCTGATCTCCGTCGGGTACTCCGCCTGCCACTGGTGCCACGTCATGGCGCACGAGTCCTTCGAGGACCAGGCGACCGCGGATCGGATGAACAGCCTGTTCGTCAACATCAAGGTGGACCGCGAGGAGCGCCCCGACGTCGACGCGGTGTACATGGAGGCGACCCAGGCCATGACCGGCCAGGGCGGGTGGCCGATGACCGTGTTCGCCACCCCGGACGGCGCGCCCTTCTACTGCGGCACCTACTTCCCGCGCGAGTACTTCCAGCGCCTCCTCGAAGGCGTGGCGAGCGCCTGGCGGGACAAGCGCGCCGACCTCCTCGACCAGGGCAGGCGCGTGGTCGACGCGCTGTCGGCGCCGCGGACCCTGCCGTCGGCACAGCCGCCCCAGGCCGACCAGCTCGACCTGGCCGTGCGGGCCCTGGTCCGCGACTACGACAACGCCGACGGCGGCTTCGGGAACGAGCCCAAGTTCCCGCCCTCGATGCTGCTGTCCTTCCTCATCGCCCAGGACGAGCGCACCCGGCCCCACCAGACCGCCGAGGAACCCACTCCCGCAGCCCTGATGGCGGGCGGCACCGCCCTGGCGATGGCCCGCGGGGGGATCTACGACCAGCTCGGCGGCGGCTTCGCCCGGTACTCCGTCGACAAGGCCTGGGTCGTGCCGCACTTCGAGAAGATGCTCTACGACAACGCCCTGCTGCTGCGCGCCTACACCCGCATGACCCGTCGGCCCCCCGGCGGGACCGCGCTCACGGAGAGCGAGCACACGGCGCTGCGCGCGGTGGCGGAGGAGACCGCCGACTGGATGGTGCGCGACCTGCGCACGGCCGAGGGGGGATTCGCCTCCGCGCTGGACGCCGACAGCGAGGGCGAGGAGGGCACCTACTACGTCTGGACGCCCGCCCAGCTGCGCGAGGTCCTGGGCGAGGAGGACGCCGACTTCGCCGCGCGGACCTTCCAGGTGACCGAGGAGGGCACCTTCGAGCGCGGGGCCTCCGTGCTCCAGCTGCCCTCCCCGCCCGCCGACCGGTGGCGCTTCGACCGGGTCCGCGCGGCCCTGCTGAGCGCCCGCGCGGAACGCGTGCCGCCGGCGCGCGACGACAAGGTGGTGGCCGCCTGGAACGGGCTGGCGATCGCCGGACTGGCCGAGACGGGCGCGCTCCTGGAACGCCCCGACCTCGTGGACGCGGCCCGCGACGCCGCGGAGCTGCTCCTGACCACGCACATGGTGGACGGCCGGCTGGTGCGCACCTCGCGCGACGGCCGGCCGGGCACGAGTGCCGGAGTGCTGGAGGACTACGCCGACGTCGCGGAGGGCCTGCTCGCCCTGCACGGCGTCACCGGACAGGCGCGGTACGCGCACGAGGCCGGGCGCCTGCTGGACACGGTCCTGGAGCGCTTCGCCGACGGCGACGGCGGCTTCTACGACACCGCCGACGACGCCGAGCAGCTCTTCAGCCGCCCCCAGGACCCGACCGACGGCGCGACCCCGTCCGGTCGCTTCGCCGCGGCCTCCGCCCTGCTGACCTACGCCGCCCTCACGGGGTCCGGGCGCCACCGGACGGCGGCCGAGTCGGCCCTGTCGGCGGTCTCCCTGCTCGTGGAGAAGGCGGCCCGGTTCGCGGGCTGGGGCCTGGCCACGAGCGAGGCGCTGCTCACCGGGCCGCGCGCCGTCGCCGTGGTCGGCGACCCGGCCGACCCCGCCACCGACGAGCTGGTGCGCACGGCCCTGCGCTGGGCCCCGCTCGGCACCGCCCTCTCCCGGGGGGACGGCGCGGACGACGGGGGAGTGCCGCTGCTCCGCGATCGCGCGCCGCGCGGCGGGCGCCCGACGGCCTACGTCTGCGAGGGCTTCGCCTGCAAGCTCTCCGTCACCACCCCGGAGGAACTCCGCGCCCAACTCGCGACCCCCTGACCACCCGGCCGCGCAGGCCCCCGTCCACCCGAGGAGGTAGGACGTGCGTGGTGCGGGGGCCGGGTCGGGGCCGCGCTGTGCGGGGCCTGTGGCCAGGGGTGAGCAGCAGGGCGTTCAGCCTGCCCGCACCCCCGAGGGCTGGGTGCCCATGGGGTGTGGGCGCACACGTGGGCCCACATGCGTCCTGAGAGGTAGGCCGTTCGTCCATGGGTGTGGAGGGGCCGCGCTGTGCGGGGCCTGTGCCCAGGGGGTGAGCGCTGCCCGACATCGGCCTACGTCCACCCGAGGGGGTTGGAGGTAGGCCGTTCAGTGTTGGGGGCTACAGGGGGGTTGAAGCCTCTACAGGTGTGGGGACCGCTGGGGGGTTGGCTCGGGGCGCGCCAGTGTTCTGCAGGAGGAGACGGGGCCGCAGCGAGCTTGCGAGCAAGGCAAGTCGACGACGAAGAACACTGGCCTCCCAGCGCCCCGAGCACGGGCCAAAGCGAGGAACGAGCGGAGGCCCCAAGAAAACAGCTAACTGAACCGCAGTCCCTTGACGATCTCGTCCACCAGGTCCGGTCTGTGGTGCGGCTGGCGGACCTCCATGTACACGGTCGTGGGCTCACCCTCCGTGTGGACGGCGACGCTGGTGAAGGCCCCCGAGCCGTTGCAGTCGGGCCAGTCCCACGCCGAGCCCTCCCAGTCGTTCAGGGCGATCCCGCGCTCCTGCGGCGTGCCCTCGCAGGGGTCGGTGTCGGCGACGCCGTCCAGGGGGCGCGTCCCGGGGAGCACGGTCGTGTACACCCCGTAGGAGGGGACCTCCGTGTCGTCCCAGTGGTCGGCGTCGGTGGCCACGAGCATGCCCGTGGCGGCACCCGCGCTCGTGGCGGCCGGGCGGGCCGCCATCGTCGGGTGGAAGTCCTTGGCCCACACCAGCGGGACGGTCACGGAGACCCCCTGGGACGCCAGCCGCACCGTGGTCAGCGACTGGCCCGGTGTGCCGACGGAGGCGGTCAGCACGCCGCCGAGGACAATGAGGGCCGAGGCGAGCACGCCGGCGCGGCGCCAGGGCATCCGGTACCGCTGCCACCACGGGTCCGCGCGGGGCAGGTCCGGCGCCATACGGATTGCCCTGACGCGGTCGGTGAAGGTTTTGGCGTCCGCGGGGCGGCTTTCCCGGTCCACCGAAAGTGCGGACAGGATGAGGTCGTCCAGCGCGGGGGGCAGCCCTGGCCGGATCCGGCCAGGCGCGATCCGCACCGGCGGGCGCGAGGGCGGACGGCCCGTGATGAGCTCGTAGGCGACCGCGCCGAGCGAGTACACGTCCGAGCGGACGTCCAGGTCACCGCCGGGGATGCTCTGTTCCGGCGACATGTAGCCGGGGGTGCCCGCGGCCGCAGTGAAGCCCGAGGCCTCGTCGATGGACTTGGCGAACCCCAGGTCCGCCACCAGCACCCTCTGTCCCACGGGTGACGACTGGAGCAGCACGTTGGAGGGCTTGATGTCGCGGTGGATCGTGCCGTGGTTGTGCAGCACGGTGATGCCCTGGCCGATCTCGGTCAGCAGCCGCAGTGCCTCGTCCAAGGGCAGCTGACCTCGGTTGACGAGGTCGGAGACGCTGCCCTGGTCGGCGTAGGTCATCACCATGTACGGCCGCCCGTCGGGCAGGACGTCCACGTCGTGGACGGCCACCAGCCACGTGGAGTCGGTCTGGCGCAGGATGCGCGCCTCCTCCAGGAAACGGTGCTGGATGTCCATCTGGTGCGCCCAGTTCTCGGCGAGTACCTTGATGGCGACCGGATAGTTGAGCAGATCGTCCTGGGCGAGCCATACGGTGGCGAACGAACCGGAGCCCAGGCGTCGTATGACGCGGTAACGCCCGAAGGCCTCCGGTTGACTCATTTCCGCCTCGGTCTGTCAGGGGGTGCGTACGCGGTCGTTGCCCACTAATACACCATCTACGCGTTCGCATTAGCTTTCGTGGATATGATCCACGTCTTCGGGTGGCGCCGGTGCGTGAGGGCGGCGAAACTGGGTGGAATGCCCGGAGAGCCGTGTGCACCATGGAATGGTGGCCGAAACCCGGTCACCGGTGCGGCGGGCCGGCAGGAGCCGGTCCGCGTCCACGTGACGCGTGATCCATCGTGGACGCCCACGCGTCCTCCAACGGACGGATGTCCGCCGTCAGCCAGGGAGAGAGCCAGCCATGAGCAGTGGCGAATACGAAGACCAGGCCGACCAGTCGGCACCGAAGCCCCGCCGGCGGGTGGCGAGCAACGTCGACGAGGAGCTGGAGGAGCTCGCGCGCCGCGCCAAGGCGGGCGACGCCGCGGCCCTGGACGACCTGCTCCGCAGGATCCAGCCCGAGGTGCTGCGCCGGTGCGCCCGCTTCCTGCCCTACCGGCAGGACGCCGAGGAGGCCTGCCAGGACGCGCTGCTGCGCGTCGCGCGCAAGATCGACAGCTTCAAGGGCGACTCGCTCTTCACCACGTGGCTCTACACCGTGGTGTCCAACTCCGCACGCCAGACCTACCGCTCGATGAAGCGCCGTTCGGCCGAGTACCCCACCGAGGCCGAGCGCATGCCCCCGCAGAGCGACCCCCGCACCACGAGCGTCATCGCCGGTTCGCGCATCGACCTGCTGGAGGCCCTCGACCAGCTGGAGAAGGAGCGCCCCAACCTCGTGGCCCCCCTCGTCCTGCGCGACCTGTGCCAGATGGACTACAACGAGATCGCCTCGGAGCTCAACCTCGCCCTGGGCACCGTCAAGTCCCGGATCCACCAGGGCCGCAAGCACGTGCGCAAGTCCCTGACCGTGACGTAGAGTCCCGCGGCGAACTACCCTGGACCCCATCCCCGTCGGCACTTCAGCCACAGGAGTGTGCGTGCCGGCCATGTTCCAGCTCTGAGAGGTTTCGCCCATGGGGCTTCGTGACCCCCTGTACTGGCTCTATGAGAGGCGGCTGGAACGCCGCCTGACCAGCCAGGAGATCCCGCGGCACGTCGGTGTCGCGATGGACGGCAACCGTCGGTGGGCGAAGAGCAGCGGAATGCGGGCGGCCGAACAGGGCCACCAGGCCGGCGCGGACAAGATCTTCGAACTGCTCCGCTGGTGCGACGAGCTGGGCGTGCAGGTCGTGACGCTCTGGATGCTGTCCACCGACAACCTCACCCGCGACGAGTCGGAGCTGGGCCCGCTGGTGCGCATCATCGAGGCCACCATCGCCCGGCTGCGCGAGGAGGGCTGGAACACGCGCCCCGTCGGCGCGCTCGACGTGCTGCCCGACTCCACCGCCCGCGCCCTCAAGGAGGCGGAGTCGGCCACATCCGGCAACCCCGGCCTGGTTGTCAACGTCGCCGTCGGGTATGGGGGTAGACGTGAGATCGCTGATGCGGTTCGGTCGCTCCTCCACGAGGAAGCGGCCAAGGGCACCGGTATCCAGGAGCTGGCCGAGCGCCTGGACATCGAGGACATCGCACGGCATCTCTACACGCGCGGCCAGCCCGACCCCGATCTGCTCATCCGCACGTCCGGGGAACAGCGCCTGTCCGGTTTCATGCTCTGGCAGAGCGTGCACTCGGAGTTCTACTTCTGCGAGGTCTACTGGCCCGCGTTCCGCAGAGTGGACTTCCTGCGCGCACTGCGCTCGTACGGCGCGCGCAACCGCCGCTTCGGCTCCTGACCCCCTCAGCGACTCCCTGTCGGCCATCCCCTTAACGCGGTGTTCACCGTGTGGAGGGACGGGTGCCTGGACTCGGGGTTCATGGGCGCGTAGCGTCGGACCAGGCGGGTGGCGTTCGTCCACCCGTTCGGGAGGCCCCGGCTCTTTGAACTCCTGCGTCATCGAGGAACTTCGACGAGGAGGGCCGGACCCGGCCCTCAGGGGCTTGGTCCCGGTCCTCCATGATCCCGTGACAGTAGGGCGCCCCAGTGGTGCCCAAGGGGAGAACGAGTGGCTAGTTCCTCGACCGATCGCCGCGACACCCAGTCCCCCACCACCCCCGCGCCGGAGGTAGGAGAGGGAATGCGCGTCTACGTGCTCGACACCAGCGTCCTGCTCGCCGACCCGATGGCCGTGACCCGGTTCGCCGAGCACGAGGTGGTCATCCCCGTGGTGGTGATCACCGAGCTGGAGAGCAAGCGTCACGACCCGGAACTCGGGTACTTCGCTCGTCGGGCGCTCCGTCTCCTGGACGACCTCCGTGTCGCCAACGGCCGCCTGGACGATCCGGTACCGGTGAACGACCAGGGCGGCACGCTGCGCGTCGAGCTCAACCACAGCGATCCGTCGATCCTGCCGGCGGGTTTCCGGCTGGGCGACAACGACACCCGGATCCTGACGGTGGCCCGCAACCTCCAGGCCGCTCCGCACGGGTGCGAGCCCGGACAGGAGGGCGAGGAGGGCGACGTCGTCCTCGTCAGCAAGGACCTGCCGATGCGGATCAAGGCCTCCGCCATCGGGCTTCCGGCCGACGAGTACCGCGCGGAGCTGGCCATCGAGCATGGCTGGACCGGCATGGCCGAGCTGGACGTGCCCGCCCACCAGATCGGGGAGCTGTTCGAGAGCGGTGCGAGCGACATCGAGGAGGCCCGCGACCTGCCCTGCCACACGGGCCTGGTGCTGGTCTCCGAGCGCGGCAAGGCGCTGGGCCGGGTGCAGCCCGACAAGTCGGTGAAGCTCGTGCGCGGCGACCGGGACGTGTTCGGCCTGCACGGGCGCAGCGCCGAGCAGCGGGTCGCGCTGGACCTGCTCACCGACCCCGACGTGGGCATCGTCTCCCTGGGCGGACGCGCGGGGACCGGCAAGTCGGCGCTGGCGCTGTGCGCGGGCCTGGAGTCGGTCCTGGAGCGCCGCCAACACCGCAAGGTGATGGTGTTCCGCCCGCTGTACGCGGTGGGCGGCCAGGAGCTGGGGTACCTCCCCGGCACCGAGAACGACAAGATGACCCCCTGGGGCCAGGCGGTGCACGACACCCTGTCGGCGGTGACCACCGAGGAGGTCATCGAGGAGATCGTCGACCGCGGCATGCTGGAGGTCCTGCCGCTCACCCACATCCGGGGGCGCTCGCTGCACGACGCGTTCGTCATCGTGGACGAGGCCCAGTCCCTGGAGCGCGGGGTCCTGCTCACGGTGCTCTCCCGGCTCGGCGAGAACTCGCGGGTGGTGCTCACCCACGACATCGCCCAGCGGGACAACCTGCGGGTGGGCCGCTACGACGGTGTGGTCGCGGTGATCGAGAAGCTCAAGGGCCACCCGCTGTTCGCGCACGTCACCCTCACGCGCTCCGAGCGCTCGCCGATCGCGGCGCTGGTCACGGAGATGCTGGAGAACTGACTCAGGCGCCTTGAAGACGGGGCCTTCGGTCCTTCCGGTGCACTCCCTCGTTCCTCGGGAGTGCACCTCCAGGCCCTCCAGGACCCGTCGGCGCCTTCGCTGTGCCTTCTTTGGGCCTCCGCTCGTCCCTCGCTTTGGCCCGATCAACCCCCCTGTGGTCCCGTCACCGGGCCGTCACTGCGCGGTGCCGCTGAGCAGCCAGCGGGTGACGTTCACCTCCATCAGGGCGCGGTCCTGCCCGTGCCAGTCGAAGGGCACGCGGATGTCGTAGTCGTACCGCTCCTGGAAGGCCGCCACGACGTCCGGTGGGAAGTCCGCCGTGTGGACGGTGGTGCGGCCCTCCGCGACCACGGGCGCGTCCCCGTCCTCCAGGGCGAGGGAGACCCGGGGATCGGCGGCGGCGTTGCGGGCCTTGACCGAGCCCGCCCCCACGCTGATCCACCAGCGGTCGCGCAGGTGGGCGAACCACACGGGCGTGACGTGCGGGGACCCGTCCCGCCGCAGGGTGCACAGCCATACGTTGCGTTCGGCGCGCAGCCGTTCGACGACGGCGGCGGGGGCGGGGACGGACGTGGGAACGGGTGTGACGGTACCGGGGTCGGGCACAGGGGTCTCCTCAGGGGACGGTCATCGGACGGTTCCGATGGTGCGACCTCAACCGCGGTGGAGGTCAAGGGTTCGGGTTGGGTTCGGGGCGAGGGTTCGGGGCGCTTCATGCCGGGTCCTTCGTCGTCGCCCGCGCCTGCGCTCGTTCCTCGCTCCGGCTTGGCTCCTCCTGCAGGCACCGGCGCGCCCCTCACCCCTGTGCTTTTCTGGGGCCGCCGCTCGTTCCTCGCTTTGGCCCGATCAACCCCCCTGTGGTCCCGCAGGCGGAATCGCGTACCTCTCACCCCCTTGGGCCGAGGTAGGACGATTTGTGTGGCTTCAATCCCCCGGTGCTGAGGGCCAGGGGGTTGGGCGTGGCCGGTTCCGCTCATGGGGTCCCGTGGGGGGTTGGAGCCTCTATAGGTGTGGGGTCCATAGGGGGGTTGGCTCGGGGCGCGCCAGTGTTCTGCAGGAGGAGACGGGGCCGCAGCGAGCTTGCGAGCAAGGCAAGTCGACGACGAAGAACACTGGCCTCCCAGCGCCCCGAGCACGGGCCAAAGCGAGGAACGAGCGGAGGCCCCAAGAAAACACAGCCGAAGAACACTGGCTACTCGGCGCCCCGAATGCGCGTCCGAGCCTGCGAGGACGCCAGAAAAAAGCGTCAGCGCATGGCGGCGACCGTGCGACCGAGTCGGCGGAGGCGGGCCAGGTTCGCCTCGTAGCGGGCTCCGACGAGCAGCAGCAGCGCGCCGGCCACCGCGAACGGCACCCAGTTCGGCAGGAGCACGGTCAGGTCCCACAACGGGGGACCGAAGGCCCGCAGCGAGGTCAGGACCAGGGCCGCCCCACCGATCACCAGCGCGGCCTGGAGCCGTCGGCGCAGCCCCCACACGGCCACGGCCAGTCCGGCGACGAGGACGGCCGGCACCCGCCAGAGCAGGTCCTGTCCTCCCAGGACCAGCCCGACCGTGGGCAGCAGGAGCAGTGCCAGTCCGCCGCCGTGGGCGGCCCAGCTCGTCGGCGGGATCGCGGCCTTGCGGCTCCACTCCCAGCCCAGCACCAGGGCGGCCAGGGCCGGGACGACCGTGTAGGCCTCGGGGACGCCGACGTCCCACGCGGCCAGGGCCGTCCACATCGCGATGAGCATGAGCACCCCGCCGACCACGGCCAGGGGCCGTCGGCCGGGGCGGACCGCGCTGGCCAGGGCGATGACACCGAGCACGGCCAGGGCGACCGCCACCAGTTCCGGCCGGGGTTCGGCCAGCGCGCCGAAGCGCGTGGAGCCCGGTACCGGGACCGCGGTGTGCGCGAGCGAACTGATGCCGAGGGCCGCGACGGCCCACACCGCGGCCGGGGCCTCCGCGGCCTCCAGCAGCGGGGACCGCAGCCGGGGGGCGACCGCGGCCACGCCGGCGACCATCGCGAGGGGGCCCAGGGCGGCGATCTGCACGGGCATGTCCAGCGCGAGCGGCAGGGCCAGCGCGAGCCCGCCGGTGGCGGCGGTGGCCAGGGCGGTGGCGCCCACGGCCGTGACCGTCGTCCGGGACAGGGCCGCGGCGAAGGAGGCGGCCACGGCGACGAAAGCCAGGACGGCGGCTGTCGTGAACGGTTCGGCGAGGGACCACCCGAACCCGAGCAGCAGGACGAAGAGGGCGGTCGACGCGGGCAGGCGGCTGAGCCGCGGATCGGCCGAGCGCGCCGCCCACAGGGCCAATCCGGCGCCCACCGCGAGGGTCCACGCGAGCGCGGTGAGGAACGGCGCTCCGAGGGCGACCGGGAGCGGGAGCAGGGCGGCCGGTCCGGCGAGCGCGGCGGCATGGCGGGCGCGGGGCCGGTCCACCAGCCAGGCCGCGAGCACGGCCAGGGCGCCCGCGAGGAGGCAGGCGACGGCGAAGGCCAGGCCGGTGGCGGTGTCGGTCGGCACCGGGAGCCCGAGGACGGCGTGCGCCGGCCCGATCAGCGCCTCCGGGGACGCCGCCGCCACGTCCTGGCCCCGCGCGACGAAGGCGAGGACGGGCAGGCCGGGCGGACCGGCGACCAGCGGGGCGATGGTCAGCAGGGCGAGGCCCAGCACGCTGTACGGGGACACCGTGGGGGCCGGGCGGATCGTCGGGCGCGGAGCGGGCGCGAGGCCGGGGGGAGCGGCGCCGACGACCACGGGCCAAGGCGCGGTGTAGGGGAGGCGTCCGACGACCAGGGCGGCCGCCGCGACGACCAGGACGGCGAGCGCCGACAGCGCCCAGACCGCGGGCACCTGCCGGACGGTCGCGGCCGAGTCGACCACCAGCGAGCCGATCAGGACCAGGTCGACCGCGCCGATGGCGAGCACCGACGCGTACACCAGGCGGACCGGCGAGCCGGAGCGGTCCGTGCCCGGCCTGCCCAGACGGCGCAGTTCGAGGGCGCCGAGCAGTGCGGCGCACCCCAGCAGGACCACCGCGACCAGGCTCGTGTACCGCTCCGGCAGCGCCCACACCAGGCCGAGCAGGAGCGTGGCGAGCCCGGTGGCCGTGGCGACCCAGGCGTGCGGGCGCCCGCCGGTCCTGGCCACCGACAGTGTCAGCGCGGCGCCGACCGCCAGCGCCCACACCACGGCGACGACGTAGGGCAGGCCGAGGACCACCGGTAGCGGTACCAGCGCGGCGGGGACGGTCAGGGCCATCGCGGCCGACACGAGCCTGCGGTCGGCGAGCCGCACGATCCCGACCGCCAGTGCGGCGGCCCCGAGCAGGCCCAGCGCGGACAGTACCGCGGCGCCCGGGCCCGGCTGGGCGGAGTAGCCCAGGACGGCGGAGGCGGGTTCGAGCATCTCCGCCAGCGGCGCCGCCCACACCCCGTGCGGTCCGGCGAACAGCGGAGCCGACGGCGACCCGTGGACCACGGCCGCCAGTGGCGCCAGCGGCAGCAGGAGCAGGCCGACCCAGGTGAGGACAGGCCGAGGATCGGGCGCGGTCCCGCTCGCGAACGGGGGAGCGGTCCGGCCGAGCCGGAGCGCGGTCGCCCCGGCCAGCAGGGCCATCGCGGCCAGGAGCCACCACTGGATCCGGTCCGGTCGCGGTAGGGCCAGGAGCGAGACCAGCAGGGGAGTGCCGACCAGCAGCACCACCAGCCACAGCCCGGCCGCGGCCGCGTACAGCGTGGTGGCGGGGCCGTCGGCGCGGTCCCCGGTGGTCCGGCGCACCGCCAGGGCCGCGACCAGCGCGCTCGTCGCCACCAGGAGCAGGGCCGCCGCGGACGTGTACCACTCGGGCAGGGCCCAGGCCAGCCCGGTGAGCAGGGTCAGGAACCCGGTGACGGCGGGGACGCGGCTCCGGTGGCCGGTGCGCAGCAGCGTGGCCCACACGATCAGGGCGGCGCCCAGCAACAGCGCCCACATGGCGGCCGCCACCAGGGGGAAGCCGAGCAGGAGGGGTACGGGAAGCAGCGTCGGGGGAGCGACCAGGGCCAGGACGGGGACGAGCAGCGCGCGGCGCAGCAGCACGGCCACGCCGACGGCCAGGACGGCGCCGACCAGCACCGCCGACAGCTGGGCCAGGGCCGAGGGGACCGCCGAGGCGGTCGGGACGAGCCCGAGGACGTCGGTCGCCGCGCGCATCGCCAGGGAGGGGTCGTCGGCCCACACCCGTCCGGGCACCCGGGGCAGGACCGGCAGGTGGGAGGGGCCCGCGGCCAGCGGGACCAGGCCGAGGGCCAGGAGCGCGGCGACGGTGTGGAACCGCCCCCGCGCGCGCTCGGAGGGCGTGGTGCGCGGCAGCCGCGCCAGAAGCAGTGAGGCGGCCCCCGAGACCAGCAGTGTGGCCGCCACCGACCACCACCGCAGCGGGTCGGTGACGGTGGACATCAGGGCCACGGCCAGAGCGGTGAGCCCGATCGTGACGGCCCACACGACGAGCGCGACCACGTGCAGGGTGCGGACCGGGACGCCGGGGCGCGGGGTGCCGAGACGGGTTTGGACCGCCACGTCGAGGAGGGCGGTCACCGCGAGGGCGGTGAGCATCCAGGGCCAGCGCCCGTCCCAGTCGGCGGCGGCCACCAGCAGCAGGGGAACCGGCTGGACGAGCAGCACCGCGATCACCCGGGGCGCCCGCAGGGGCACCAGCAGCGGATACAGGGCCAGCAGCGCGCCGATGACCGCCAGCGCGGCCGCGGCGTAGCCGGCGCCGTTGGTGATGCCGTCCGAGATCAGGTAGAGGGCGAGCGCGTCGACGCACAGCAGCGCGGCGCCCAGAGCCCCGAAGGTCTCGGCGGTCGAGGCCAGCCCGCGACGGTGCAGCGGGACGGCCACGCAGACGAAGAACAGGGTGGTCAGCGCGAGGATGAGCGCGCGCGTGCCCGTGGTCAGGTCGCTCCACGTCCACACGGCGAACACCAGGGCGGCGATGCCGACGAGCAGCCCGCCCAGCCCGAGGATGAGGTTCTGGGCCGAGAGCTGCGAGAGCTCCGAGCGCCGGGGCGCGGGCTGTTGGACCGGCGCCGGACGGTACGCGCCGGCGGGCGGGGGGGCTCCCTGGGGGGCGGCGTGCGCCGCCGAGGGCACGGGCCGGCCCGGCTGGGCGGCGTGGACCGGCGCGGCGGGCGGAGCGATCGTCCGAGGCGCCCGGGACTCCTGGCGGAGGCGCCGGTGGACCTCCGACCGTTCCGCGCGCAGCCGGTGCGACCGGTCGGCCAGCTCCGCCAACTGGGTGTCGATCTCCCAGAGCCGCTGCGCGAGCGGACCGACGAGAACGAAGGCGCACCGGGGACAGGCCGCTGCGCCGGGCCGGAGCGGCGCGGCGCAGTCGGGGCACCGCAGGGGCGGGGCCGCGGGGGGAGGCGATCCGTGGGCGTTCATACCGACCATGGTGGTGCGTGACGCGGCCGAGGGCATCCGTACGCGTACCTAGACGAGTACCCGGACGCGAACCGAGACCACGGCGGCCGGGAGTGGCCCGGAGGCCCGGAAAGCCCGCCCGCGCCGCCCGTCCGCCCGCTGGGGCGGGCCGATCCGGTCCCGGGGTTTCGGTCTCCCCTGCGGACATCGAGAGAGTCGCCACACCAGCCGCACGCGTTGACTCGCCCTTGACTCTTGGTGATCGTCCGCAGGTCAAAGGTCCGCCATGCAGGCACATTCCGTGATGTGATCCAAGACATAGTAAATATGGCGTTACTTGGCCGTGACGATGATGCAGGCTGAATCCGCTGCACAGAGCACCCCCAACCGTGTGGAAGCCCGCAGCGCGGACGGTCGAACGGCATGGCCCTTCCCTCCGCGCGCCAACCCGGGCCGCACGGAGAGCGGCGAACAACACCCACGGACCCTCCGTCCGTGAGCGTCAACGCGCGAAAGGGCGATCTTGCTACTCCATCGGATCCCACTGCGTCATGTCGGCGCCGTCGGCGCGGCGGCGCTCGTCGCCGGAGCGACGTTCGGCGTGGCCGCGTTCGCTCAGAGCGGCGACGTCGACCCCGGGCAGGTTGCCTCCGCCGCCGTGGCTCCGACCACCCCCGAAGCCGAGTCCCCCGAGGAGGACGACTTCTTCGCGGCACCGCCCACCCGGTCCGAGGAGGACCTGGCGGCCGCGCGGGAGGAGTCCCGGAGCGCGGCGGAGGACGCGGCGGACGAGGCTGTGCAGACCTCCAGCGGCGAGGGGGAGAGCGTCCCCGAGCCCGAGCCGGAACCCGAGGCCGAGCCCACCGAGGGCGGGGGCTCCGGTTCCTCGGACTCCTCCGGTTCGTCCGGCTCCACCGCGTCGGTCCCGGCCGGTTCGGCCAAGGAGATCGCGCTGGAGATGGTGCTGGCCGAGGGCTGGAGCTCCGACCAGTTCTCCGGCTGCCTGGAGCCGCTGTGGGAGAAGGAGTCCAACTGGAACCACACGGCGGAGAACCCCAGCTCGGGTGCCTACGGCATTCCGCAGTCCCTTCCCGGCGACAAGATGGCGTCCCACGGTGACGACTGGCGGACCAACCCCGCCACCCAGATCGCCTGGGGGCTCGACTACATCAAGGGCCGCTACGGGGATCCGTGCGGCGCCTGGTCCCATTCACAAGCCAACAACTGGTATTAATAGGGCTTTCCCTGACCAATACCCCCTCTTGGGAAAGGAAATCGTGCTACTCAACCGTATGTCGCTGCGCAGTACGGCGGCCGTCGGTGCGGCGACGCTCGTCGCGGGCGCGACGTTCGCCGTCTCCGCCTTCGCGGACGACGAGGTCGATCCGGACATCGCGGCCAGTGCCGCGGTCGAGGGGACCGAACAGACCGAGGAACCCGCGCCCGGACCCGACCCCGAGGCCGAGTCGGAGTTCTTCGCGCAGTCGCGGGAGCTGACCGAGGAGGAGCTCGCCGAAGCCCGCGAGGAGGCCGTCGGACAGCGTGACGCCGCCCTCGCGGAGGGAAGGCGCACCGCCGAGGGCGAAGGGCCCGCCGTCGAGCCGGAGGAACCGGAGGAGGAAGAGGAGGAGGCCGACACCCCCTCCGTGCCCTCCGGTTCGGCCAAGGAGATCGCGCTGGAGATGGTGCTGGCCGAGGGCTGGAGCTCCGACCAGTTCTCCGGCTGCCTGGAGCCGCTGTGGGAGAAGGAGTCCAACTGGAACCACACGGCTGAGAACCCCAGCTCGGGTGCCTACGGCATTCCGCAGTCCCTTCCCGGCGACAAGATGGCGTCCCACGGTGACGACTGGCGGACCAACCCCGCCACCCAGATCGCCTGGGGCATCGACTACATCAAGGGCCGCTACGGCACGCCCTGCGACGCCTGGTCGCACTCGCAGTCGGTGGGCTGGTACTGACCGGGCCTCCCTGCGACCACCCCTCGGAAAGGCAATCGTGCTACTCAATCGCATGTCGCTGCGCAGTACGGCGGCGGTCGCCGCGGCGACCCTCGTCGCGGGCGCGACGTTCGCCGTCTCCGCCTTCGCGGAGGAAAGGGTCGATCCGGACGTCGCGGCCAGTGCCGCGGTCGAGGAGACCGCACCCGAAGCCGACACCGGCGACGACTTCTTCGCCGCCTCGGAGCAGCTGACCGAGGACGAGATCGCCGAACGCCGCGAGGCCTCCGCCGGCGAGCGTGACGCCGCCCTCAGCGAGGGGAGCCGCACCGCTCAGGGCGAGGCCACCGCCGTCGAGCCGGAGGAACCGGAGGAGGAAGAGCCGGAGGAGGACACCGGCGGCACGCCGCCGGTCGGCGGCGGCGACGCCGCGGGGCTCAACTGGCCCGCGCTCGCCCAGTGCGAGTCCGGCGGCGACCCCACCGCGGTCAACTCCGCCGGCGGGTACTACGGCCTCTACCAGTTCAGCACCACCACGTGGCAGTCTGTGGGTGGCACCGGCCTGCCCTCGGAGGCCAGCTCCGAGGAGCAGACCCAGCGGGCCCAGCAGCTCTACAACGCCGTGGGCGGCAACTGGCAGAGCCAGTGGCCCCACTGCGGTGTGCACCTGTTCGACTGACGCCGGACGGCCGGACAGGCTCCGACACGACGGCCCCCGTTCCCACCGCGGAACGGGGGCCGTCGACGCTGTACGGGGCGGTCAGAGGTTCGGCGTGAACGTCTCGAAGACCTCTTCGGGCAGGTCGGCGTAGAAGCCGGCGTCCGAGACCGGGACGTTCACGCTCATGAGGTAGAAGACGCGCTCACCCTGGTACTCCGTGCTCATGGCGTAGGACCAGAACCGGCGCTCGTGCGTGGCCCACGAGTCGTTGCTGAACTCCGCCTCGACGCGCGCGACGTCCCAGCCCGCGCCCAGGTCGTGGTCGTCGACCTCCGCCAGGGCCAGCTGCGTGTAGTCCGGCATGGTCTCGCCACCGGTGTTGGTACCGCCGTCCGTGGACTCCAGGAACTCCGCGCTCGTGCCCGTGAAGTCCTCCTCGGTCCACCCCGACACCCACACCTGGTGGTCCCCGCCCTCGGCCAGGATCGCCACGATGGTGTTCTCGATGTCGGAGTCGTCGACGTACCACCCCTCCGGGTGGTCCACGGAGAACCAGTCGGACTCGAAGGTCTCCAGGGAGTCGTAGGGCGGCGGACTCCCGCCGTCATCGTCATCGTCGTCATCATCGGCGTCGTCGTCGCCGCTGCCGGTCGTCGGGCTGCCGGTGACGTTGGAGTCCAGCTCACCCGGTTCGGCCTCGCCCCCGGCGGGACCGTCGGCCCGGGGCGTGGGTTCGACGGACGGGCCGGAGCCGTCCGTGCGACTCACCACCACCATGACCGCGGCGACCGCGATGAGCAGCAGGACGACGGCGCCAGCGCCGACGCCGAGCAGGACCCGGGACGTCGAGCCCGGACCCGAGCCGCCGCCGGCCCCGCCGGAGGGGAGGTGGCCGGTGGGCGGTCCGCCTCCTCCCGGGTGGCCGCCGGACGCGTGGCCGGCGCCCGCCACGGGGCCCACGCCGTGCCCGGCCCCGGCCCCGTGCCCGTGCCCGTGTCCGTGGGCCGACGGGCGTCCGTGGCCGGGGAAGGGTGTGGACGGGCCGTTGCGGGGCCCGCCGCCGGGTCCCGGCGGCGGACCCGCGAAGGAGCCGGGGGGTCGTGGGCCGGCCGGGGGCCGGTAGCCGCCGCTCGGTGCGGCGTAACCGCCGCTGGGGGCGGCGTGGCCACCGCTCGGAGCCGCGTGGCCACCGCTGTGCAAGGGGTGGGGAGTGGTGCCGTATCCGGCCGCACCCGCCGGCCCGGCCGCACCCGCGGCCATCGCCGCCCCGGCCGCGACTCCGGCCACAGCCGGACCCGGCCCGTTCGGGCCGGTACCGGTACCGGCCGTCCCGTCACCGCCCCCGGATCCGTCACGGCGCTCGCGCAGCAGGTCGAGCGCCTCCCCGGTGGTGAGCCGCCGGTCGGGGTCGCGTTCCAGCAGCCCCTCGATCACCGGACGCAGCCAACCGGCGCTCGTCATCGGCGGCAGCTCCGCGGACATCACCGCCGCGATCGCCGCGGTGATGCTGTCCCGTCGGAACGGCGAGGTGCCCTCGACGGCCGCGAAGAGCGTCACCCCGATGCTCCATAGGTCGCCCCGGTGCTCGGCCGGCCCGCCCTCCAGACGTTCGGGCGGCATGTACTCGGGCGAGCCGATGAGTGCGCCCGTGCGCGTGATGCTCGGACCGCCCTCCATGGTGGCGATCCCGAAGTCGGTGAGGATGACCCGGCCGTCCGAGGACATCATGATGTTGCCGGGCTTGATGTCGCGGTGCAGCACTCCGGCCGCGTCGGCCGCCCGGACCGCCTTGAGCAGCGACTCGGCGACCGCCGCCGCCGTCTCCAGGTCCAGCGGGCCGTGCGCGGTGAGCATCTCCTGGAGCGATCCGCCCTCGACGAGCTCCATCACGACCCACGGATCGCCCTCGAACTGGAAGACGTCGTGGATGGTGATGACGCTCGGATGGGAGATCCGTGCCGCCGACTGGGCCTCGCGGCGCACCCGGGCGTGCGCGTCCGCCCGCTCCTCGTCGGTGAAGTGGTCGGGGAGGAGCACCTGCTTGATCGCGACGACGCGGTCGAGCGAGGGGTCGAAGGCCTCCCAGACCACGCCCATGCCGCCGCGTCCCAGTTCACGGCGCAGGACGTAGCGGTCCGCGACGATGTGTTCGCTGTCGCTGTTGCTCGACATGTACTGCCCTCTCGAGGCGGGCTGCTATCCGGTGGGGGTCGAACCAGATGTACTGGTACGAGTGTCCGACGTCCACCCCGGGCCAAAGGTTCCGGACAGGGCGGGAGCGGAACCGAACGGCGACCCGGCGCGGCGGCCGGCCGCAGACGGCAGGGGCACCCCGCCACCGCGGGGTGCCCCTGACCGCTGGCCGGTGTGCCGACTACTGGGAGTTGGTCATCTTCAGCACGTCCAGGGCGGCGTCCAGCTGCTCCTCGGTGAGCTTGCCGTCCTTGACGTAGCCGCGCTCCAGCACGACCTGGCGGATCGTCTTGCGCTCGGCCAGCGACTGCTTGGCGACCTTGGCGGCCTCCTCGTAGCCGATGTAGCGGTTGAGCGGCGTGACGATCGAGGGGGAGGACTCCGCGTAGGTGCGGCACTGCTCCTCGTTGGCCTCGATCCCGGCCACGCAGCGGTCGGCGAACAGGCGGGAGACGTTGGCCAGCAGGCGGATGGACTCCAGCACGTTGCGGGCGATCATCGGCAGCTGCACGTTGAGCTCGAAGTTGCCGCTGGCGCCGCCGAAGGCGACGGCCGCGTCGTTGCCCACGACCTGGGAGGAGACCTGGAGCATGGCCTCGCACAGGACCGGGTTGACCTTGCCCGGCATGATCGAGGAACCCGGTTGGAGGTCGGGCAGGAAGACCTCGGTCAGACCGGTGGTCGGGCCCGAGCCCATCCAGCGGATGTCGTTGGCGATCTTGCAGTAGCCGACCGCGATCGTCCGGAGCTGGCCGGAGAGCTCGACGAGCCCGTCACGGGCGCCCTGGGCCTCGAAGTGGTCGCGGGCCTCGGTCAGCGGCAGGCCGGTGTTCGTGGCGATCTCGGCGATGACCCGCGAGGCGAAGCCCTCGGGGGTGTTGATGCCGGTGCCCACGGCGGTGCCGCCGAGGGGCAGCTCGGCCACGCGCGGCAGGACGGCCTCCAGTCGCTCGACGCCGTAGCGGACCTGCGCGGCGAACCCGGCGAACTCCTGGCCCAGGGTGACCGGGGTGGCGTCCATCAGGTGGGTGCGGCCGCTCTTGACGACGGACGCGAACTCGACGGACTTGCGGGTGAGCTCGCCCTCCAGGTGGCGCAGCGCCGGGATCAGCTCGTTCTGCACGGCCGAGGTGGCGGCGATGTGGATGGACGACGGGAAGACGTCGTTGGAGGACTGCGAGGCGTTGACGTGGTCGTTGGGGTGCACCTCGAGACCGGTGCGCTCCTTGGCGACCGTCGCCACGACCTCGTTGGTGTTCATGTTGCTGGAGGTGCCCGAGCCGGTCTGGAAGACGTCGATCGGGAACTCGTCGTTCCACTTGCCGTCGGCGACCTCCAGGGCCGCGTCGCGGATGGCCTTGCCGAACGCGTCGGTGATGACGCCCAGTTCGGCGTTGACCTTGGCGGCGGCGGCCTTGATCTGGCCGAGAGCGGCGATGTGGGCGCCCTCCAGGCCCTGGCCCGAGATCGGGAAGTTCTCGACGGCACGCTGGGTCTGGGCCCGCCACTTGGCCTCGGCGGGAACCCTGACCTCACCCATCGAGTCGTGCTCGATACGGAACTCACTCATCGCTGGCCCATCTCTCCTGGGAAAACCTGTGAGACAAGCCTGCCAGACGCACAGAAGGACGGTGCCACTCACCCTGAGTTGATGGTGTTGCGCGTGTCATGTTGACATCCGTGCAGGTGAGAGCCGCGTGATCAGGAGCTGATACCACGCTGTGGGCGGCGCCGGACCCGGCCGAGGAAACGCCGCCGGCGGGGCGCCCGCACACGGACGACGCCGAACACGCTGAACCCGTCGATCTCCACGACGGGCGGCGTCGGCAGCTCGGACCGCTGTGCGTTGGTGGAGCGCCGACCGAGGAAGCTCCAGCCGGTCATCCGCACCTCGACGCCCTCGGGCACGTCGATCTCGACCCTGCCCAGGACCGCGTGGACGACGATCCGGTGGTGGTTGCGCAGCAGGAGCGCTTCGCGCATGTCCACGTCGACGCGGCCTGCGAGGGCCGCGACCGTCTCGTTGGGCACGGCCACCCAGCGGCCGCGGCGGGCGACGCGTCCGAACAGGCCGATCACGGGCTGGGGGTCGAGCCGGATGGGCTGCTGGTCGGCCGGGACGAGGTCGGCGGTCACGCCGGGCAGTTCGCCCAGGGTCCGGGCCTCCTGCACGAGCGAGGAGCGCTCCTCGAACTCCTCCAGGTCCAGACGGCCGTCTGCGGTGGCCTCGCGCAGGACCCTCAGGACCCGTTCACGGTCGGCGTCGGAGGCACGGAGCCTGGCGGGGGAAGGTTCCTCACTCACGTCGGTCAACACTAGAGCAACCGTCCCCTCATGCGCGTCCTCCAGGTCGTCGGTCGTGGTGTGCGGCGTGGCGGGTGGGCGGGCGCGGGCCCGCCCACCCGTGGTCACAGGTCGATCAGCACCTGCCGGGCGACGGCCGTCGCCGAGGGCCGGGCCGCGGCCAGCGGACGAACCGCCATCCGCACCAGCGCCCGTGCGTTGTCGTCGCCCGCGACCCGGTTGGCGCTGAGCCCGCCGCAGCGCGAACAGCGGTGGATGATCATCCATTCGCCGTCCGGCCGCGCCGAGATGCTCACCGCGTCCATCCGGCCCCGGCAGTCCGCGGCGCGGTCGCCGGGGATCCGGCGGTCCACGTGCAGGCTGGACAGGCAGTGCGGGCAGTGGTTGCGGTGCGCGGTCCCCGGTGCGTCGGCGGGGATCTCCAGCCGGCACCGCACGCAGCGGAACGAGCCGGTCCGCCCGGCCTCGCCGTGGGCGTGCAGGACGGTCTTCGGGCGCTGGGCGCGCCGTCGGCCGCGTGTGTTGCGCCGGCCCACGCTCACACCTCCCCGAACAGGTCGAGCGGGAAGGGCGGCTCGGCGAGCGGCCGTACGGCGAGGCGCATCAGGACGAGGTGGTTGTCGTCCGTGGACACGGCGCTCTCCGACAGTTCGTCGCACAGGGTGCAGCGGTGGATGAGGCGCCACGCGCCGCCGCGCGGGACGGCGATGGAGATCGGGACCATGCGGCCGCCGCAGTCGGCGGGCCCACCCTCGACCTGGTCGACGACGTGGCGTGAACTCAGGCAGCTGGGGCAGTGGTCGCGCCGCGCGCCCCCAGGGTCGAGGACGGCGGTGGTCAGACCGCAGCGCACACAGGTGAAGGTGGCGGTGCGCAGGACGGGGCTGGGTTCGGTGGTGGACACCCGGGAACTCCTTGCTGGACATCGGAATCAGGCAGCAGGAGCAGGCCGAGCGGTTCTCGACGGTGCGGTGGCGGTCCTCGTCAGCGGGCCGTGAGCGGCCGGGTACGGAGGTCGTCCGCACGGTGGTGAAGCGCGCTCGGCGCGGTCCGGGTCATGAACAGCCTCCTGGGGCCCGGTCGGCGGGTGCGCTTCCGGGTCTGGTCGTCGTGGTGCGGCCGATCCTAGGAAGCGACCGATCAGCGCGCAATGGATTTTTCGCGCTCCCGGTGCGGCGCGGAGGACCGACACGCGGGCCGGACGCGCGCGAGGGCGCGCCCGGCCCGCGTCGTGCTAGACGGTCGGTCCGGCGGGTCCGCGGCGCCTGCGGGCCAGGTGGATGGCTCCGGCGCCGGAGGCCATCAGGACGATGGCCGCGGCGAAGAGCCCGGTGACCGCGCTCCCCGTCCGGGGCAGTGCGGCCTCGGCCTGCCCGCCGCCGTGGTCGCTGTGGGCGGCCGCGGGGGAGGCGTCGAGCTCCTCTTCGGCGGTGTCGGCCCCGACCGCGGTGTCGGTCTCCGCGCCGTCCGTGCCCTCCTCGGCTCCGGTGCCGGTCTCCGCGCCCGCCGAACCCGTCTCGTCGGCGGCGTCCTCGGCGGCGTCCTCGACGGTGTGGTCGGCGTGGTCGGCGCCGTGGCCCTCCTCGGAGGCGGGGGCCTCGAAGCCGTCACCGGCCGCTTCGGTGGCCGGGGCCGCCCCGTCCGCGCCGAAGGTGACGTCCGAGCAGGTGTAGAAGGCCTCGGGGCTGTCCGAGCGCTGCCAGATGGTGTAGATCAGGTGCTGCCCGCTCTTGCGGGGCAGGTCGGCCGTGATCGAGTAGGTGCCGTTCTCCGCCACCGGGTCCTGGTGCACGGCGAACGGTTCCGGCTCCAGTTCGGCCCACGTCAGCGGGGTGGCCGGGTCCCAGTCGTCCGTGGTGACGTAGTACTCGATGGCGCCGCGGTGCGGTGCGGTGACCGAGTACTCGAACGTGAACTCGCCACCGGACGGCATTTCCGTGGAGCGCCATTCCCCGGGATTGTTCAGCCCGGAGTACTTGTCGCGTCCGGCGCTGCACAGTTCGCCGTCGGGGATGATCTCCTGGTGCCGCCCGGCGGCGTTGGCGATGTTGACCTCGTTCCAGTCGTAGAGCGGCTGTGTGCCGTTCTCGGCGACGAGCCGACGACAGACCTCGGACCGCGGGTTCTCCGGCCCCTCCTCGAAACAGGCGGCGATGCGGCTGATCGGGCTGCCCAGGGTGCCGTGGGCGCCCGCTGGCGCGGCGGCCAGGCCCGCGATCGCCACGGGGGCGGCGGTGAGCACGGCCGCGGAGCGCAGGACGCGTCCGAATCTCATGGGGGTTCTCCTCGAGTCGTGGACTAGCGGGAAGCCGCGCGAATCGCGAATCCGCGCGGCCGTCCGGGCTGGAGGGGACCACCTTCCGAGCAGTCGGGGGCGTGGGGGCCACCGGGATTCCAGCCCGCCCGAAAGGTGTGGATCGTGACTATACAGATCACATCACGAAACGGAAGCATTCTCTGGAAAAAAGGTCCTGGCCTGGATGTTTGACGTATCGACAAGTCAACAGTAAGGTTTGTTTTTGATTGACTGGAGAAGTGTGCCATTTTCCTATGAGTGGTTTTCCTGGAGAAACCCGGTCCCGCCCCGACCCGCCCGCCGGCCCACACGTCTCCGTGTCCCTCCGCCGACCCGTCTCCGGGCCCCGCTCGCGGCTCACGCCCTCCGGCCGGAAACTCGGTGGATATTCACCCGCGAATTTGCCACCGTGGCCTCATGACCTCATCTGATCCGGGCCGGAGTGTGCCTGGGAGCGCATCCATGGGCCCCAGCGACTCCAGCGCCGTCCCCGCGCTCCTGCTACGCGGCGTCGTCAAGCGCTTCGGTTCCCTGACCGCGGTCGACGGTCTGGACCTCGACGTCCCGCAGGGTGTCGTCCTCGGCCTGCTCGGGCCCAACGGCGCGGGCAAGTCCACCACGATGAAGATGCTCACCGCCCAGAGCCTGGCCGACGAGGGCGAGATCCGCATCCTCGGCCACGAGATCCCCGCCGAGTCGAAGTGGGCGCGCGCCCGCATGGGGGTCGTGCCCCAGCACGACAACCTCGATGAGGAACTCACCGTCGAGCAGAACCTGCGGATGTTCTCCTTCCTCTACCGCGTCCCCCGCCGGCAGCGCCGCGAGGCCATCGCGCGCGCCATGCGACTGGCCCAGCTCGGCGACCGCGGCGACACCCTCGTGGACGACCTCTCCGGCGGCATGCGCCGCCGCCTGCTGATCGTCCGCGCCCTCCTGCACCGGCCCGAACTCGTGCTCATGGACGAGCCCACGGTCGGTCTGGACCCCCAGGTCCGCCAGGACCTGTGGGGCGTCATCAACGCCCTGCGCGCCGAGGGCGTCACCGTGCTGATGTCCACGCACTACATCGAGGAGGCCGAGCGCCTCTCCGACGAGGTGGCCCTGATGGCGGCGGGCCGGGTCGTCGAACGCGGCACCCCCGCCGACCTCGTCGTCAAGTACGCGGGGGCGACCGTGGAGGAGTACACACCGGGGGAGGACGGCATCGACGCCCTCGAAACCCTCATCCGCGGCCACGGCTTCACCACCCGGCGCACCGGCACCACCGTGTCGGTCCTGCGCGCCGAGGAACTGCCCGAGTCGCTCCGGGACCGGCTGGCCACGCCGCTGAGGCGCGCCAGCAACCTGGAGGACGTGTTCGTGACCCTGACCGGGGAGAGTGTGGAATGACCCTGCGACAGACCAGGGAGGACGCCCGGCCGGAGATCCACGCGCGTCCCGGACGGTTCGAGGCCGACGCCGTGCTGGGCGTGGTCGCGCGCGAGTGGATCCTGTACGGCCAGTCCTGGCGGGCGACCACCTTCGCGGCGGTCGTCGAGCCGACGCTGTACCTGCTGTGCTTCGGCTTCGGCATGGGCGCCCTCATCGGCACGCTGGCCGGCTACAGCTACATCGACTTCCTCGGCACCGGCATCGTGGCGGTGTCGGTGATGTTCCAGTCGATGATGCCCGCCGTCATCAACACCTTCATCAAGCGCCGCTTCCTGCACACCTACGAGGGCATCCTCGCCACCCCGATCGACGTGCGCGAACTGGTCACCGGCGAGGCGCTGTGGCTGGCCATGCGCTCCGGCGTCTACGGCTGCGTGCCGCTGCTGGTCGCCATCGGCTTCGGGCTGCGGCCCGGCCCCGGCATGCTGCTCGTGCCGTTCATCGCGTTCCTGGCGGGCTTCGCCTTCGCGCTGTTCGGCATCTGGATCTCGGCGGTCATCACGTCGGTGCGGTCGATGGACTACGTCTTCAGCGGCCTGTTCACCCCGCTGTTCCTCGTGGCCGGGACCTTCTTCCCGCTCACCGAGCTGCCCGACTGGGTGCAGTCGGCGGCCATGGTCAACCCGCTCTACCACGCGGTGGAGCTCATCCGCGGGGTGGTCTTCGGCGGCCTGGCGCCCGGGACGGCGCTGGGCCACGTCGCCGTGCTGCTGGCCTTCATCGTCCTGATGTGGTTCCTGGCGGGCTTCCAGATGCGCCGCCGCGTCGTCAGCTGAGCCCTCGGAGCACAACGCGGCGGTGGCGCGGGAGGTCTCCCCCCGCGCCACCGCCGTCACCGCTGTCCGGCTACTCGCCGCCGCTGGGCGCCCAGCGCAGCTCGAAGCTCGCGCGCTCGCCCTCGTCGGTGACGCTGAGCGCCACGCCCAGCGCGCCCCACTCCTCGGGGGCGGCGACGTCCGTGGCCGGGATCGCCTGCCGCAGGTCGACGTATCCGGCCATCACGGCGTCGTCCATCTCCTGCATGGTCTGCTGGAACACCTCGTCGTCGGCCAGACGGCCGCCGCCCGAGCCGTTCGAGACGACCACGGTGTCGCCGTCGGCGCTGACCTGGGGAACGGAGGAGGCGTAGGGCCCGGCCATCCCCTCGACGAGGCTGTTCAGCACCTGCTCGTCGCCGCCGACCGCGCGGTACTCGAAGACGGCGTCGTCGGTGTCGCCGGAGGAGAAGTCCAGGTTGGTGGCGCCGAACGCCGTGGACGTGCCCAGCAGGCCGCCGAAGCTGTCCGGCAGCGGCACGCCGATGGAGTTGAGGTTCCGCTCCATCTCGGTCTGCTCACCGCTGCCGAGGAGGGGGATGCCCTGCTCGTAGGCGCTGGTGAAGGCCTGGTCCAGCCCGGTGCCGCCGACCGCCACGACGGTGTTCTCGGGCAGGTCGCCCATGGCGGCCACGCTCGCCCCCGGGGACTCCGAGAGCCAGGTCAGGTCCGTCTGGTCGACCTCGAAGGCGAACACGTCCATCCGTGCCTCGAGGTAGTCGCCGTCGACCCGCATGGACGCGGTCGCGCGACCCGACAGCGCCGTCTCGGCGGGGAGTTCGGACTCGACCTCCTGCGCGAACTCCTCGACCGCCATCAGGCCGCCCAGGTCCGTCCAGCCGACCGCGATGCTGCCGCCGGGCACGTCGGACAGGTCACTGGAGAAGGTCTCGTTGCCGTCCAGGGTGCCGTTCGCCTCCACCTGGCGGTTCAGGTCGGCGATCGCGGCCTCGTTGAAGGACAGCAGCGCGAAGTCCTCCACGACCTCGAAGGCGAGGTCGTCGCGCTCGTCGGCGAGGGAGGTGAGCTGTTCCTCGGCGAGCGCCTCGTCGGTCACCGACAGCGCGATGGCCCCGCTGACGCCCGCGCCCTCGGACGCCTCCTCGTCGTCGGTCGGCCACACCGAGCCGCCGACGCCCTGGCCGATCCACTCCTCCACCTCGGCCTGGTCGGCCTCGGGGAAGGCCTCGACGAAGCCCTCGGCGAGCATCGAGGTGGTGTCCTCCTCGGGCTCGCCGATCTCCTCCAGCATCTCCTCTGGCAGCCGGTCCACGAACTGGAGCAGGTCGATGGCCTGGGAGCCGTCGATGGCCAGGTCCATCTTGCCGAACGCGACCGAGTTGCCGGGCAGGACGGTCTCGGGCTGCGGCCCGCCGAAGTCCACCAGCGACACCGTCGCCCAGACGGTGCCCGCCATGACCACGACGGCCACACCCGCGGCGGTCGGGATGAGCCAGCGGTTGCGGCGACCGCCGCCGGAGGGCGGCACCTGGCCGCCCGAGTACTGGCCGCCGTAGGGCGGGCCGCCGGGCGCTCCGCCCCCCGGCACGCCGCCGCCGGGCATGCCGCCACCGGGGGCGCCGTGCTGCGGGTACGGCGGCTGTTGGGGCTGTTGGGGCTGCTGGGGGTACGGCTGGCCTGGGGCGGCGCCGTACTGAGGGGGGTAGCCCTGCCCAGGCTGCCCGGGCTGCTGAGGCTGCCACTGGGGCTGCTGTGGGGGATCTGGGTAGGACATCATGCCTCCGACGGGGAATGACAGTGCGCGTGAGCGCGGGATCGACGTGGGTTCTGATGCAGGGTCACCCCGGTGCGGTTCGCATCCGGAGCCGTTCGTGTGCCAGGAACGGGCGGACCGGAGGAACGGCCGGCCGGACCACGCCCCGGCACGGTACGGCACGGGTCGGACCATGTCGGCCCGGACGGACGCCGGGGTCCGTCCGGGCCGACACGTCGACCGGGGCGCGGGGTCAGGGCGCGGAGGTCAGGTCCACGCCGCTGTAGGCCGCCAGCTTGCTCAGGCGGTGCTCGCTGCGCACCTCGCGGACGGTGCCGCTGCGCCCGCGCATGACCAGGGAGTCGGTGATGACCCGCGACGCCTCGTAGCGCACGCCGCCGACCAGCTCGCCGTCGGTGATGCCGGTCGCGGCGAAGAAGACGTCGTCGGAGGAGACGAGGTCGTCGGTGTGCAGCACGCGCCCCAGGTCGTGGCCGGCCGCGAGGGCCTTGGCGCGCTCGTCCTCGTCCTTGGGCCACAGCCGCCCCTGGATGACGCCGCCCAGGCACTTCATCGCGCAGGCGGTGATGATGCCCTCGGGGGTGCCGCCGATGCCGAGCAGCAGGTCGACACCCGTGCCCGCGCGGGCCGCCATGATCGCGCCCGCCACGTCGCCGTCACTGATGAACTTGATCCGGGCGCCCGCGTCGCGCACGTCCTGCACGAGCTGCTTGTGGCGGGGCCGGTCCAGGATGACGACCGTGACGTCCTGCGGGGACTTGCCCTTGGCGCGGGCCACCGCCCGGATGTTGTCGGCGACCGGCGCGGCGATGTCCACGACGTCGGCGGCCTCGGGGCCCGCGGCCAGCTTCTCCATGTAGAAGACCGCGGAGGGGTCGAACATCGTGTTGCGCGGGCTCATCGCGATGACGGCGATCGCGTTGGGCATGCCCATGGCGGTCAGCGTGGTGCCGTCGATGGGGTCGACGGCCACGTCCCAGCCCTGGCCTCCGCCGTCGCCCACGTTCTCCCCGTTGTAGAGCATCGGGGCGTTGTCCTTCTCGCCCTCACCGATCACCACGGTGCCGTTCATGGACACGGTGCTGATCATGTGCCGCATGCCGCGCACGGCCGCCCCGTCGGCACCGATCTTGTCGCCCTTGCCGACCCAGCGGGCCGCCGCGAGTGCTGCGGTCTCGGTGACGCGGACCAGCTCCAACGCGAGGTTTCTGTCGGGCACCGAGGACTGCGCGGTGGAGCTCGCGGACTGCGACATGGAGGTGACACCTTCCATCAGGGATCAGGGCGGGGATACACGTCTTAGGGTAGTCACCCGACGTGTTCCCCGACTGTCACGGGTCGTTCGGGGTGTCACACCGCCCGTCGCCGGCGGGCGCCACCCGCGACGGGCGCGCGGTGGCGGTGACCGTCTACGCTGGCCTGACCCGGACCGGAGTGAGGGCGTGACAGTGGACAAGACGGACAGGCCGGAGAAGGCCGTGCGGGTCTCGCCGCGCGGAGCCGCCACACGCAGTGCTCTGCTCAGGGCGGCGGCCCAGGTGTTCCGCACCGTGGGCTTCGCCAAGGCCGGCGTGAGCGAGGTCGTCTCCGTCGCCGGCGCGAGCGTCGGCAGCCTGTACCACCACTTCACCGGCAAGGCCGACCTCTACCTCGCGCTGTACGAGGAGTTCCAGCAGCGCCAGCAGGAGCGCACCCACCAGGCGGTGGTGGACGCCCGGGCCGAGGGTGAGAGTGATCCCACACGGCTGATGAACATCGCCGCCCGCGCGTACCTGCTCGGCAGCATCGAGGAGCGCGACACCGCGCGGCTGTTCTTCAGCGGCGACGGCCCTCCCGGATTCGACTACCAGCTCCGCGCCCGGCTCACCCAGTGGAGCGACCGCAACGTGGCCCTGTTCCGCAAGGCCGACGAACCCGTGGACGAGGCGCTGCTCATCGTGGTGAGCGGGGCCATGCTCCTGGCCGTCGCCGAGGTGGTGCGGCGCGACGACGCCGACGCGCGAAAGCTCGCCGACGACATCACGGCGCTGCTCTCCCAGTTCGAGCGCCGGTCCTGACCGCCCCCGGCGCCGCCGGCACCCGCCCCAGGGCGTGTTCCGCGGATACCCACCCTGCTGCGCGACGCCCCAGCGGCGCTCTCGCTTCGTTCTCATCAGTCAACGGCCAAACCGGGACGGCTCCTTCTTCGGCCTTGCGAGAGCACCACTGGAACGCCGCTCGCGACGGGCGGCATCCACGGAACACGCCCTAGCGGCACCCCGGATCAGAGGGGTCGCGGGCCTGGGGCAAGCTGGGAGCTGTCATGAGTGAGTACAGCCGGTCCAACGCCACCTTCAAGAACTACGCCATCTCCCTCGGGATCCTCGTCGCGATCCTGCTGGCCATGGCGTTCGTGGTCTCCACGCGCCGTGGCGAGCACATCCCCTCCGTGGACTACCGTCCCGACGTCGACGTCCTGCGCGAGGCCGCGGACTATCCGGTGACGGTGCCCGCCGAGGACCTCGTCGAACAGGGGTGGACGCCCACCAGCTCCACCCTCGACGTGACCGGTCCCGTGGAGTGGAGCGTGGGCTTCGCCACGGCCGCCGACAGCCACGCCCGGCTCATCCAGAGCGACGACGACCCGGCCTCCGTGGTCTCCGAGAGCGTCGAGGACGCCGAGCCGGTCGGTACGGTCGCCGTGGGCGGCCGGGAGTGGGAGCACTACGAGTCCGAGGACTGGGGCGCCCTGGTGCTGCAGGGGGACGACATGACCCTGGTGGTGGCCGGCAGCGCCGACGTGGACGAGCTCGCCCACCTGGCCGGGGGCCTGGAGACGGACGCGGCGGGGACCGAGTGACCGTGCCGGTCCGCCCGCCGTCCTGAGCGGCCGCCGCCGTGCGCCGCGGCGGACACGAGAGAGGGACCCGCGCTCGGCGCGGGTCCCTTCGTGTGTACCGGGGCGCTACTCCGCGCGCAGGTCCCGGCGCAGTTCCTTGGGGAGCGAGAAGGTCAGGGTCTCGTCGGCGGTGGTGACCGGGCTGACGGAGCCGTATCCGTGCGAGGCCAGCTTGTCGAGGAGCTCGCGGACCAGGATGTCCGGCACGGACGCGCCGCTGGTCACGCCGACCGTGGTCACGCCCTCCAACCAAGCGTCCTCCATGAGGGAGGCGTTGTCGATCAGGTGGGCGGCGTCGGCGCCGGCGTCCAGCGCGACCTCCACCAGCCGGACGGAGTTGGAGGAGTTGTCCGAGCCGACCACGATGACCAGCTCGCACTCCGGTGCCATCGCCTTCACGGCGTCCTGGCGGTTGGACGTGGCGTAGCAGATGTCGTCGCTGGGCGGGTCGAGCAGGTTCGGGAACTTCTGGCGCAGGGCGTCGACGGTCTGGGTGGTCTCGTCCACCGAGAGCGTGGTCTGGGAGAGCCACGAGACGTTGTCGGGGTCGCGGACCTCGACCTTGTGCACTTCGTCGGGGCTCTCGACGATCTGGATGTGCTCGGGGGCCTCGCCGCTGGTGCCCTCGACCTCCTCGTGGCCGATGTGGCCGATGAGGATGATGTCGCGGTCCTCCGAGGCGAAGCGCTTGGCTTCCTTGTGCACCTTGGTCACGAGCGGGCAGGTGGCGTCGATGGTCTTGAGCTGTCGCCGTTCGGCCTGTTCGTGCACGGCCGGGGAGACCCCGTGCGCGGAGAAGACGACGATGGCGCCCTCGGGCACCTCCTCGGTCTCCTCGACGAAGATCGCACCGCGTTCCTCCAGGGTGCGCACCACGTGGGTGTTGTGCACGATCTGTTTGCGCACGTAGATGGGCGCGCCGTACTGCTCCAGGGCCTTCTCGACGGTGATGACCGCACGGTCGACACCGGCGCAGTAGCCCCGGGGGTTGGCGAGTAGCACACGGCGTTGATTCGTCGCAGTCGTCGTCGCAGTCATGTGTTACATCCTAGGTGCGATGAACGGTCCGGTGTCCGAGTGTGGGCAAGCGCATTGAAGTGGGCATACCCGGCGGTTCGGCGGTGTTGGTCACGGTACTGTGACGGAGCGTATGCGTTTCCGCTTCGACGTGGCGAAATCGTTCACTTATCCCCCGCTCATGGTGTTCCTCCCTCCTCTATCCTGGTTCACCATCACATCTGTTATAGGCGGTTCGCCCTCAACTCGGCCTTGCCTGGTTTGCTGGACGCGCGCCGCTGGCCCAACCGCCGAGATCATCAGGAGCCCCCGTCCTATGTCGAACCCGACGATCGCCACGAAGCTGAAGACCCTGGTCCAGGGCATCTTCGGCCGAAAGGAGCCGGTCACCGCCACCGTTTCCGCCACGAAGGACGAGGACACCGCGTCCACGACCACGGCGGCCGAGACGGTCGAGTCCCCCGCCGAGACCACCGACGAGGCCCCCACCGCGTCGGCCGAGGCGAAGGACGCCGAGCAGGCCGAGAAGAAGGACGAGGCCACCGAGGCCACCGACGCCGCCGCGGAGCCGGCGGTCGAGGAGAAGAAGGCCGAGCAGGAGAAGGCCGAGAGCGCCGAGGACACCTCCGCCGAGGGGGCTTCCACCGAGGAGTCCTCCACCGGATCCGGCGCAGACGAGGCGCCCGCCGCGAACCCCGAGGCGGTCGAGGCCGCGGAGGTCGTCGAGGCGCCGGAGGAGGCCGCGAAGGCCGCGGCCGAGCCGGAGCCCGCCAAGCCCGCCCCCGCGGTCGACGTCGAGAAGGACGGCGCGGCGATCGCCGAGGAGCTCGCCGTCGCCGAGGCCCACACCGAGGTGGCCAGCGACGAGGTGCTCGAGAAGGTGCGCAGGGGCGCCGCCCCCGCGGTCGAGGACCTGGCCGTGCCCACCTACGACGAGCTCACCCTGCCGTCGATCCGCGCCCGACTGCGCAAGCTCACCATCGAGCAGGTCCGCGACCTGCGCGCCTACGAGGTCGCCCACCAGGGCCGCCCCGAGTTCATCAAGATGTACGACAACCGCATCGCGAAGCTGGAGTCGGGCGAGTAGTCCGCACCCGCACCCGCACCCGCACGCGCACCGAGCCCCCTCCCGGACGTCCGGCAGGGGGCTCGGCCGTGTTCAGCCCTCGACGATCGCGCGCAGCGCGGCCACGTGCGCCTCGTAGGCGGACCGGCCCTGCTCGGTCAGGGACAGCCAGACGCGCCGGCGGCGTTCGCGGGTGGCCCGGCTCTGCCGGAGGTAGCCCTTGTCCATGAGGACGCCGACGTGCTTGCTCAGGACCGAGGCGCTCACCTGGAGCTGCTCCTGCGCGGTGCCGAACTCGACCTGGTCGGCCGCGCTCAGCATCGCGCAGACCTTGAGCCGCAGCGGGGCGTGGATGGTCGTGTCGAAGCCGTCGGCGGGGTCGGTCGTGGTGCTCAACGCTCTCCGCCCCGTCGGTAGTACGGGCCGGTGCGGCGGTGGTAGGGGCCGAAGAGGGCGATGAGGGCCCCGAGGGCGACGGTGAGCCCGGGCCAGACCCAACGGTCCCCGGACACGGCGAAGAGCGCGACCGCGGCGGTGATGGGGACGAGTGCGGCGATCATCAGCGGGCGCAGCTCCTGGAAGGTCAGCCAGCGCAGCACGCCCATCCGCTTCACTCCGTGGTGCATGAGCAGGAGGGTGCCCGCGAGGAACGCGGTGATCCCCGCGAAGTACACGACGTTCCACACACCGGTGTCGGGCAGGACGAAGAGGAGGCCGTAGGGGGCGACGAGCAGCCCGAGGACCGGGTAGTACCAGCCCGGCACCGGGACCGCGCGGGTCGTGTCCCGGACGCGCTCGATGTCCGGGAACCGGGAGCGGGTTCCGGACGTCTACCTAGCTGACGGGGCGTACCGCACGCCCCCTCGTGCGAAGGGCTCCTCATGATCAAGCGACCTCTGGCCGCCGCAGCCGTCCTGGCCGCCGCCTTCTGGGTGACCGGCTGCTCGGTCGACCTGCCCTGGGGCGACGGCTCGGTGTCCGTGGACGAGGACGGGGTCAGCGTCGGCAACGGCGACGGCGAGGTCTCCGTCGACTCCGAGGGCGACCCGGCCGTCAGCGTGGACGGGGACGGCTCGCTCACCATCGCCAGCGCCGACGGCACCGTGACCGAGGACTGCGAGGGCCGTACGGTCAACGTGACCGCCAGCGCGGGCGAGGTCGTCCTCAACGGCACCTGCGAACGGGTGAACGTCCTCGGCAGCAACATGACCGTGCACGTCGGCAGCGCCGACACCATCAACGTCGTGGGCGCCGACAACACCGTGTACCACGCGACCGGCGAGCCCTCGATCATCGACGTCGGCACCGGCAACGAGATCTCCGCCGGGGGCGACGCGCAGGCGTGAGCGGAACCGGGGCACCGCACCGGGGCGCGCCCCCGGGCGCGCCCCCGGGCGTGCCCCAGGGCCCGTCGCCGGGCGCGGCGGGCGGTGGATGAGCAGGGCTGGGCCGAGGGCCTCGGTTGAGGGTGGTAGCCCGCCATCGCGCGGAGCGCTCTCGGCGGGCGGTGGCGGGAGACGGGTGGGTAGGGCTGGGCCGAGGGCCTCGGTTGAGGGTGGTAGCCCGCCATCGTGCGGAGCGCTCCCGGCGGGCGGTGGCGGGAGACGGGTGGGCAGGGCTGTCGTACCCCTGGCCTAGGCTCGGGTGTCATGGGCATGGAGAGTTCCGCCGAGGCGCCGCAACCGGTCAGAGTCGTCCTCAACGCCGTCGGCCAGTGGATCGGCCGCCTCGGCCGGATCTGGGTCGAGGGCCAGATCGCCGAGCTCAACCGGCGGGGCCGGATGGCCTACATCACCCTGCGCGACCCCGTGGCCAACGTGTCCGTGCGCGTGGTCTGCCAGACCTCCGTGCTGGACGCGCAGAGCCCGCCGCCCGAGGCCGGCGCCCGCGTGGTGGTGCACGCCAAACCCGACTTCTACGAGGTGCGCGGTACGTTCTCGCTGCGTGCCCTGGAGATCCGCCACGTGGGCCTGGGCGAGCTCCTGGCCCGCCTGGAGCAGCTGCGCCGCACCCTGTCCGCCGAGGGCCTGTTCGAGGCCGCGCGCAAGCGCCCGCTGCCCTTCCTGCCCTCCACGGTGGGGCTGGTCTGCGGACGCGACTCCGCCGCCGAGCGCGACGTCCTGGAGAACGGGCGCCGCCGCTGGCCCGCCGTGCGGTTCGAGGTGCGCCCCGTCGCCGTGCAGGGCGACCGCGCCGTGCGCGAGGTGATGGAGGCGCTCAAGGACCTCGACGCGCGTCCGGAGGTGGACGTCATCATCATCGCGCGCGGCGGCGGCTCCCTGGAGGACCTCCTGCCCTTCTCCGACGAGGCACTGGTCCGCGCCGTCGCGGAGGCGGGCACGCCCGTGGTGAGCGCCATCGGCCACGAGCAGGACGCGCCGCTGCTGGACTACGTCGCCGACGTGCGCGCCTCCACCCCCACGGACGCGGCCAAGAAGACCGTGCCCGACGTCGGCGAGCAGATGGAACTGGTCCGCCAGCTCCGCGACCGGGCGCGGCGCGTGCTCCAGGGCGCGGTGGAGCGGGAGCTGTCCTGGCTCCAGGGCATGCGCTCGCGTCCGGCGCTCGCCGACCCGGTCCGCGAGATCGACCGGCTCACGGAACAGGTCGTGGACCTGCGCGACCGCGCGCGACGCAGCCTGACCGTGGCGCTGGACCGCTCGGCCGACGGACTCGCCCACACGCGGGCCCGCCTGCACGCGCTGTCCCCGGCCACCACGCTCGCCCGCGGCTACGCCATCGTGCAGCGCGAGGACGGGTCGGTGGTGCGCTCGGCCGCCGAGCCCGACGTGGGGGAGGAGCTGCGGATCCGCTTTGCCGAGGACAGCCTCTCCGCGACCGTGGCGGCCGTGCACCCCGCGGCCGGAACGGACGGAGCCGGCGGCGGAGCCGACACGGACGACGCCGAACAGTAGCCCTCGGGGCACCGACGACAGCGACACCACCCGGCCCGGCCGGGGACCATCACCGACGGGAGCAGACATGGCCGACAAGGGCGCGGCAGCCGAGCCGAAGCAGAGCTATGAGGAGTGCAGGGAGGAGCTGACCGACGTCGTGCGCCGCCTGGAGTCCGGCGGCCTCAGCCTCAAGGACTCGCTCGCCCTGTGGGAGCGGGGCGAGGAGCTGGCCAAGACGTGTGAACAGTGGCTGGAGGGGGCCCGCGCCACGATGGCCGCGGCCATGGACGAGCGCCGTGGTGAGACCTCCGAGGACGAGGAGACGCCCTTCTGAGGGTCGGGCGCGCGAGCGGTCCGGCGGCGGGGGAGCGGCGGCGAGCGCGTCGGGGCGGCCCGGGAGCGGGCCGGCGGCGCCCGTCCGCTACCTGCGGCCGTTGAGCTCGTCGCCCAGTTCGCGGATGTTGCCGGGCAGGCCGCGGAACACGCTGATCACCAGGACCAGGGCGGTTCCGAGGAACAGCCACGGAGCCACCTCCGCGAGGCGCGACGCCAGACCCAGCAGCAGCACCCGCGCGAACCCCTCGTTGCCCAGGGCCAGTACGGCCTCCGCGGCGACCACGGAGGCGAAGAAGGCGATCGGCGGGCTCACGGACAGTGACAGCAGGTCGGTCGGGCGGACCAGTGCCGCGGTCACCAGGCAGGCCAGGGTGAAGGCCACCCCCGGCGGCGCGGAGGTCTCGGTCCAGTGCGCGACCATCGTTCCGGTGAAGCTGCTGATGATGATGAGCAGGATGCCGCCGCGACCGGTCAACCGGGGTGGCCGCCAGGCGGCCGGGGCCGTGCGCGGTCCCGGCGCTCCCTGCGGCGTCCGCGGACGCGCGCCGGCGCGCGTCGGCTGTCCTACGGCTGGTCCGTTGTGGCCGCGGTCCTGCGTTCGCACGAAGTACGGGGCGCGTCCGGGGGCCGGACCGTCCGTCTTGCGCTGAGGCACGACCGTACGCCTCCCAAGTTTGTTACTCACGGTGTTTAGTGTGTCACTTCTCGTGAAGATCCCTCGTCTTTTCCGGGGATCGTGTCGTCATTTCGGCTACTTGACCCCTTCCGCGCCGAACACTCCTTCCTCTCCCTTGGACACCGGGATGGGATGCCGAGGTTCTGGCGGAAATCGGTCAGTACGCCCGTGCGGACCGCGCGGCGGGTCTTCATCACCGTCCGTGAGCGTCTTCGGATGCGGGGTTTTGGGTCGAGCCATTGGACCGATTTTCCACTCGCCGAATATCGTCGGCCGGGCTCGCGTCCATGTCGGTCAGTTCGGGGGCGGCGGCGGTGCGGGGCAGGTCCTCCACTCCGGTGGGCCGGTCGAGTTCGCCGTCCACCAGGCCGATCTCGTTGAACCGCCGTGCCGTCACCAGTACCCGGTTCTCCAGTGATCCCACCGTCTGGTTGTAGGCGCCGACCGTGCGCGTCAGGGCCCGTCCGAGCCCCTCGACGTGCCCGCCCAGGGTCGACAGCCGGGCGTGCAGCTGCTTGCCCAGGTCGAACACCGCCCGGGCGTTCTCGCTCAGCGCCTCCTGCTGCCAGGCGTACTGCGCCGTGCGGAGCAGGGAGATCAGCGTCGTGGGGGTCGCGATGTGCACCCGTCGGGCCATCGCGTGCTCCAACAGCCCCGGGTCGTACTCCAGGGCGGGTGCGAGGAAGGCCTCGCCGGGGATGAACAGCACCACGAACTCCGGGGCCGGGGTGAAGGAGGCCCAGTACGACTTGGCCGCCAGCTGGTCGACGTGCGTGCGCAGTTGGCGTGCGTGCGCGCGCAGCCGGTCCTCGGCGGCGTCCTCCGCCCGGGCCTCGACCGCGTCGAGGTAGGCGGCCAACGGCACCTTCGAGTCCACGACGATGTTCTTGCCGCCGGCCAGGCGCACCACCATGTCGGGCCGCTGGGACCCGTCCGGGGTCGCGGCCTGCTCCTCGAAGTCGCACTGCGCGCTCATCCCCGCCAGCTCCGCCACCCGGCGCAACTGGAGTTCGCCCCAGCGGCCGCGGGCCTCGGGGCGCCGCAGTGCCGTGACCAGGGACTGCGTCTGGTCCCGGAGCCGTTCGGAGCCCTCGCGCACGCTCTCGACCTGTTTGGCCAGCTCCGCGTGGGCCGCCGCCCGCCCCGCGTCGACCTCGCGCAGCTGGGTCTCCACCCGGTTCAGCGTCGCGGTGAGCGGCTCCACCATGCGCTCCACCGCGCGGCGGCGCTCCTCCAGGTCGCCGTCGGCCGCGGCACTGACCGCGCGCAGCCGCCCCTCGGCCAGTTCGAGGAAGCGCTGGTTGGTCTGGTCCAGAGCCTGGGCCGAGAGCGCGCGGAACCGGTCGGCGAGCTGTTCCTCCACGTAGGCCGCCCGCTCCTCGGCGGCGCGGGCGTCGGCCCGGGCCTCGGCGTCGCGTCCGCGCGCGAGCGTCCATCCCACGGCCACGCCGATGGCCAGTCCGATGAGGAGCATGAGTACGAGTACGAGGCCGTCCATGGCGCTCCATGGTGTCAGCCCCGGCTCCCGAGGGCCCCTCGCCACGCAGGGTGGGGAGAAGCCCTCTCATAACGGACATCGGTGCGACGTGCTTCACAGCTCGTGGTTATTCGTTTAAGCTCGGAGTTGACCGAGTGATCGGTAGGGAAACCCCGCGCCACAGCGACCAGCCGCAAGGGCTGACGACGAACGGAGAGACATGACCGCACCGACCGACGACGCCGAGCGCGCCCGGCGCGCCGACGAGGCCCTCGCCGCACTGGACCTGGAGGGCAGGGTCCGCCTGCTCTCCGGCGACTCCATGTGGTCCGTCGCCGCCAACCCCGACATCGGGCTCGGCCGCCTCGTCATGTCCGACGGCCCCGTGGGCGTACGCGGCGAGCGCTGGACCCCCGACGACCCGTCGATCCAGCTGCCGAGCCCCACCGCGATCGCCGCCACCTGGGACCGCGCCCTGGTCCGCGAGGCCGGCCGCCTGCTGGCCCAGGAGGCACGCCGCAAGGGCGTCCACGTCCTGCTGGCCCCGGCGGTCAACATGCACCGCTCACCGCTGGGCGGGCGCCACTTCGAGACCTTCTCCGAGGACCCCTACCTCACCGGCGAGATCGGCACCGCCTACGTCCTCGGCGTGCAGGACGGGGGAGTGGGGACCACCGTCAAGCACTTCGTCGCCAACGACTCCGAGACCGACCGGTTCACGGTGGACGTGCGGGCCGACGAGCGCACGCTGCGGGAGATCTACCTCGCGCCCTTCGAGAGCATCGTCCGCGGGGCCCGCCCCTGGGGCGTGATGTCGGCCTACAACAAGGTCAACGGCGTCACGATGACCGAGCACGCCGACCTGAACGCCGTCCTGCGCGACGAGTGGGGCTTCGACGGCTTCCTCGTCTCCGACTGGACCGCGGCCCGCGACACCGTCCGCGACTGCCTGGCCGGCCTCGACGTGGCCATGCCCGGCCCCAACACGGTCTACGGCCAGCACCTGGTCGACGCGGTCCGCGACGGCCGGGTCCCGGAGGAGGCCGTGGACGCCCTCGCCCGGCGCGTCCTGCTCCTGGCCGCCCGCGTGGGCCTGCTGGAGGGCGCCGACCCCGTCGTCGCGCCGCGGGACCGGCCCGCCGAGCTGGACGGCCGGGCCGTCGCCCGCGAGGTCGCCACCCGCTCCTTCGTCCTGCTGCGCAACGAGGGCGCGCTGCCCGTGGACCCGCGGGGCGTGAACCGGGTCGCGCTGATCGGCCTGGCCGCCGCCGAGGCGCGCACCAGCGGCGGCGGCAGCGCGAGCGTCTTCGCCGAGCGCACCGTGTCCCCGCTGGAGGGTCTGCGCGCGGCCCTGCCCGACAGCGTCGACCTCTCCTACGCCGTGGGTACCGACCCCCGGGCGAGCCTGCCGCCCGTGGAGGTCCCGATGACGGCCCGCTTCTACGCGGCCGACGGCCGGACGCTCGCCTCCGAACCGCTGCCCGACGGCACCGCACGCTGGATCGGCGAACTCCCCGACGGCGTGACCAACGCCGAACTGGACCGGATCGAGGTCAGCGGGGACTTCACCCCGACCACCTCCGGCGAGCACGTGTTCGGTGTCACCGGAGCGGGGCGGTACCGCCTCACGGTGGGCGATCGGGTGCTGTTCGACGGGGACCTCGACTTCGAGGGCGACGACCCCGCCGCCGCCATGTTCGACCCGCCCGCCACCACGGCGACCGTCGCGCTCACCGAGGGCGAGAAGGTCGGCGTGCGGGTGTCCAAGGCCCACCAGGACCTGGGGATGGGCGACTTCGCGTTCATCGGCTTCACCCTCACCCACCGCGCGCCGATGGCCGGCGACGACGAGCTCATCGAGGAGGCGGTCGCCGCCGCCCGTGACGCGGACGTCGCCGTGGTCGTGGTCGCCACCACGGCCGACGTGGAGTCGGAGGGCTTCGACCGGTCCACGCTCACGCTGCCCGGCCGCCAGGACGAGCTGGTCGCGCGGGTCGCCGAGGTGAACGAACGCACGGTGGTGGTCGTCAACACCGGAGCCCCGGTGACGATGCCCTGGCGCGAGGACGTCGCGGGCATCCTGCTGACCTGGTTCGGCGGCCAGGAGCTCGGCGGCGCGCTCGCCGACGTCCTGCTCGGCCGCCGCGCCCCCTCCGGCCGCCTGCCCACCACGTGGCCCGCCCGCGAGGAGGACGTGCCGGTCCTGGGCGTGGCGCCGGACGAGGGCGCGCTGGACTACGCCGAGGGCGTCTTCGTGGGCTACCGGGCCTGGGAGCGGGCGGGCGCCGAGCCCGCCTTCTGCTTCGGGCACGGGCTGTCCTACACGACCTGGCGCTACGACGCCGTGCACGTGGAGCCGACCGAGGGGGACGACCTGGCGCTCGTGCGGGTGCGGGTGACCAACACCGGAGAGCGCGAGGGCGACGAGGTCGTGCAGGTCTACCTGGCCCCGCGCGAACCGGGCGACCGGCCCGCGCGCGTCCTGGCCGGATTCGCCACCGTGCGCGCCGCGGCGGGCGCCACCGCGGAGGCGGAGGTGACCGTGCCCCGCTCGGCGGTGCGCCGGTGGGCCGAGGACGCCGACGAGTGGGAGTTCGTCCCGGGCGGCTACGACCTCCTGGTCGGCCGCTCCTACGCCGACACCCGCCTGACCGCCCGCGTCGAGCTCTCCTAGCCGGCTCCGTGGCGGCGGCACCGGACGGCCGCCGCCACGGGTCCGCGGGTGCCTGCGGGCCGACCACCGGCACCGGGCGCCGGGTTCGATTTTTGTCCTAGGACAAACTCTCCTAGGCTGGGGGCATGTCCGAACCGACCATCACCGGGGACTCCGCGGCCGCGATCGCCGACTCCGTGCGCGACCTCATCGCCGCGGAGCGGCTGCGCCCGGGCGACCCGCTGCCGCCGGTACGTGCGCTGGCCGTCCGGCTGGGGGTGAACCGCAACACCGTCGCGGCCGGATACGCCGCGCTGGCGGCGGCGGGATTCGTCGAGACCCGCCGCCGCGCGGGCACGGTGGTGCGTGCCCTCGTGCCGGTGGCGGGCGAGGGCGCCGAGGCCGCCGGTGGAGCGGTGAACCTGGCCGACGGCAACCCCGACCCGGAGCTCCTGCCCGACCTGCCCGGGCTCCAGGGGTACTCGACCGTCCTGTACGGCTCCGCCGGGATCGACGCGCGGCTCAGCCGCTGGGCCGAGGAGCACGTGGTCCCCGACGCCGGGGGCGGAACGCTGGTGCTCACCCACGGGGCCGTGGACGCGGTCGAGCGCGTGCTGAGCGCGCACCTGACCCGCGGGGACGCGATCGCAGTCGAGGACCCGTGCTTCCTGTCGAGCATCGGCACGTTCCGGCTCAACGGGTACCGCGCCGTGCCCGTGGAGGTCGACGCGCACGGCATGACCGCCGAAGGGCTGGCCGCCGCCCTGCGGGCGGGGGTGCGGGCGGTCGTGTGCACGCCCCGGGCGCACAACCCCACCGGGGCGAGCCTGACCGAGGAGCGCGCCCGCCGCCTGCGCGCGCTCCTGGCCGATCACCCGGAGGTGCTGGTGATCGAGGACGACCACTTCTCCGCCCTGGCGCGCACGCCCTACCGGCGCGTCACCCCCGCCGCCACCGCCCGGTGGGCGCTGGTGCGCTCGGTCTCGAAGTTCCTGGGCCCGGACCTGCGCCTGGGGATGACCGTGTGCGACCCGGACACCGCCGCCCGGCTGCGGGCCCGTCTGACGGCGGCCGCGTGGGTCAGCCACGTGCTGCAGCACCTGGTCGCCGGCGTGCTCACCGATCCCGCCACTCCGGAGCGCCTGGACCACGCGGCCCGGGTGTACGCGTCCCGGCGCCGGCTGCTGACCGACGCCCTGGACGCCCGCGGCCTGCCCTGGCTGCCGGGGGCGGACGGGGTCAACGTGTGGATCCCGCTGGCCGACGCACCGGAACCGGCCGTGGTCGCGGACCTGGCCGGCCGCGGGTGGGCCGTGCGCCCCGGTTCGGCGTTCACCCTGACGCGCCGGTCCGCGGTCCGGGTCACCACCTCCACCCTCCTCCCGGAGCAGGCCGAGGCCTTCGCCGCGTGCCTGTCCGCCATCCTCGCCCCGACCGACCAGGAGAGACCATGTTCACCGGCCTGAGCGCCTTCCCACTGACCCCGCTGCGCGACGACCGCTTCGACGAACGCGCCTACACCGGCCTCGTCACGCGGCTGGCCGAGGCGGGCGTCGACTCCGTCGGCGCGCTGGGATCGACCGGCTCCTACGCCTACCTGGACCGCGAGGAGCGCGGCCGGGTGGCCCGGGCCGCCGTGCGCTCGGCGGGGGAGGTGCCGGTCATCGTCGGCATCGGCTCGCTCCGCACCTCCCACGTGCGCGCCCTGGCCGAGGACGCCCAGCGGGCCGGCGCGGCCGCGGTGCTGCTGGCCCCGGTGAGCTATCAGAAGCTCACCGACGAGGAGGTGTTCGGGCTCTACGAGGAGGTCACCGCGGAGCTGTCGGTGCCCCTGGTGGTCTACGACAACCCGGCCACGACGCACGTCACCTTCTCGGACGAGCTGTACGCGCGCGTGGCCGCGCTGCCCAACGTGGCGGCGATCAAGATCCCGCCGGTCCCGCTGGACCCGGTGGCCGCCCGTGAGCGCGTCGACGCGGTCCGCCGGGCCGTTCCCGACCATGTGAGCGTTGGGGTCTCCGGTGACGGGTCGGCCGCCACCGGACTGGCCGCCGGTTGCCGGGCGTGGTACTCCGTCGTGGCGGGCACCGTCCCCGGCGCCGTGCTGCCCCTGGCCCGCGCCGCGCTCGACGGTGACACCGCGACCGCCGACGCCGAGTCGGAGCGGCTGCGACCGCTGTGGGACCTGTTCGCCGCCCACGGGAGCCTGCGCGTGGTCGCCGCGATCGCCGAACACCTGGGGCTGGTCGCTCCGCACTGCCTGCCGCGTCCGATCCTGGGGCTGCCCGCCGACCAGCGCGAGCGCGTGGCCCGTGTGGTCGGGGACCTCGGACTGGGGTGAACCGCGGCGGAGCGCGCGGGGTGGGGACGGGGACCGAGGACACGCTGACGGCGCTGCCGCGCCCGCTCAGGTGTCCCGTCGGACCAGCACCGGCGTCCACGGGGACAGGTGGACCTCCGTGCGCTCGGTGACCGCCCGGATGATCTCCCCGGCGGTCGCCTCGATGCTCGCGGGTTCGAGGCGGACGCTGGTCAGCCGGGGACGCAGCATCCGGCACAGCATGACGTCGTCCGCGCCCACCAGGGCGGTCTGCTCGGGCACCCGGACCCCCGCGTCCTGAAGCGCTCCCAGGAGCAGTCCGCTGAACTCGTCGTTGTAGCCGAACACCGCCTCCGGCAACCCCTCGTCGAGCCAGGTACGGACGACCTCGGCGGCGCTCTCCGGCGACCAGTCCATGTCGAGGGAGCGCACGGTGGCCCCGACCCCGGCCCGGGCCGCGGCCTCCTGGAGGCCCTGGAGGCGCAGCGTGCCGATGCGCCGGAGCACGTTGCCGCGCGGCACGACGGCGGCGAGGTCACGGTACCCGCGTCCGACCAGGTGCTCGCCGGCGCGGTGACCGACGCCGAGGTCGTCCATGTTGAGCGTGGACACGCCGTCGCCCTTGACGGCCTCGGCGGCCACGCCCGTCGCGATCACCTGGATGTCCGACTTGCGCAGCAGCTCGATGCCGGCCGGCGTCAGCCGCTCGTGCTCGACGATGACGGCGCTGGGGCGCATCGCCGCCCACGTGCGCGCCGCCTTCACGCCCCGGTGCCGTTCGCCGCCGTACTGGAGCAGCGTGTACCCCATGTCGCGCAGCCGCAGCGTGAGCTGGTGGTGGAACTCCGCGGCCAGGGGCCCGTGCACGACGTCCATCTGGACGTACAGGACCAGATCGCTGGACCCCTTCCGCAGCGACCGCGCACTCGCGTGCGGCACGTACCCCAGCTCGTCGGCGATGGACCGCACCCGGGTCCTGGTGCTCTCCGGGATACGGGAGCCCGGGGCGTCGTTGAGCACGTACGACACGGTCGCGGTGGACACTCCGGCGCGCTTGGCGATGTCGGTGATGGTCGCGGGTCGGGGGCGGATCGAAGTCATGCGGCTATCTTGCCCTGCCTGCCGGGGGAGTCCGGTCCCCGGGACCACTCCCGGTGTGAACTCCTGATGTCGAATGTATTGACAAGGTTAAACGTCTAACCTAGCTTAATCGCATAACCGGAGCCTGAACAGGCGTTTCTAGATCTCGTGGGTTCACACCAGGGAGAAACCAGATGTCCGAACACACATCCCCCCGCTCGGACGCGGAGTGGTCACCGCCCTCCCAGGCCCCCGCCGGCCGGCGCGGCATGGGCCGCCTCATGCCGATGCTCGGGCTGGGCAATCTCGCCGTCTACGCCTTCTACCTGGGCATCGGGGCCGTCCTCCTGCCCCTGCAGGTGCAGGCCCTGACCCCCGGCGACGAGCAGGCCGCCGTCGCCAACCTCGGAGTGGTCTCCGGCATCGCCGCCGTCTTCGGGACCGTCTTCAACCCGATCGGCGGAGCGCTGTCCGACCGCACCCGGTCGCGCTGGGGACGCCGCAACCCGTGGATCCTCGGCGGCGCGGTGGCCGGCTTCCTGCTGGTGTTCGTCCTGGGCTACGCCGACTCCCTGCTGATGATCGTGATCGGCTGGTGCCTGGCCCAGGGCGCCATGAACCTGCACCAAGCGGCCCTCACCGCCGTCATCCCCGACCGGGTCTCCCCGGCCAGACGCGGTACGGCCGCCGCGTTCATGGGCGTCGCCCTCTCCCTGGCCGGAGTCGTGGGCACGGGCCTGGCGTCCCTGTTCACCGCCCGGCTCCCGATCGGCTACATCGTGCTGGGCGGGATCGTCGTCGCGGTGGCGGTCCTGCTCACCTCGCTCACGCACGACCCCCGCGGCGACGAGCTGCCCGCACAGGAGGCGACGGCCTCCGCCGGACCGGCGGCCGCTCTCGGACGGTTCCTGTCCGCGCTGTCCCACCGCAACTTCGCGCTGGTCTTCCTCGGCCGGGCGCTGCTCTTCCTCGGCTACTTCCTCATCCTCGGCTTCCAGCTCTACATCTTCGACTACTTCATCGAACTGCCCGCCGGAATGGCGCCCGCCGCCGCCGTCACCGTGTTCACCATGGTCACCGCGGCCGGCACGATCCTGGTGACCGCCGTCGGCGGGCCGCTCTCGGACCGCCTCGACCGGCGCCGGCTCTTCGCCCTGGTCTCGGGCACCGTGTCCGCGCTGGCGATGCTCATCCCGTTCTTCGCCCCGACCTGGACCGGGATGCTGGTGTTCGCCGTCGTCAACGGCGGCGCGTTCGGCTGCTTCATGGCCGTGGACACCGCCCTGGCCACCCTGGTCCTGCCGAGCGACGCCGACGCCGCCCGGGACATGGGCGTGCTGAACATCGCCGCCGCGGGGCCGCAGATCATCGCCCCGTTCATCGCCTCGGCGATCATCCTCCACCTCGGCGGCTACGGCTCCCTCTTCCTCGTGGGATCGGCGGTGGGCCTCCTGGGCGCGCTCGCCCTCCTCTTCGTCCGCGGCGTCCGCTAGCCGCCCACCGACCACCCGTCCGCGGGCCGTCCACCGGACGGCCGCTCCTCAGGAGAGCCCTCCATGCGACTCCACACCTACGAGGCCGGAAACGGCCCCCGCACCGCACTGCTCGTCCATGGCGCCATGTCCGACCACGGGACCTGGCACGCCGTCGAGGCCGACCTCGTCGACCGCGGCTACCGCGTGATCGGCGTGGACCTGCGCGGCCACGGCCGCAGCCCGCGCGGTGAGTACACCGTGCCGGCGCTGGGACAGGACCTCGTGGACACGCTGCCCACCGGCGCCGACCTCGCGATCGGCCACTCCATGGGCGGTCTCGCACTGTCCCTGGCCGTCGAACGGCTCGGCCCGGCCCGTGCCGTGTACTCCGACCCGGCCTTCCAGTTCGGCGCGGTCACGACCGCCGCCACCGACGCCATGCGGTCGATGGTCGAGCGGGCCACCGCCGAGAGCGTCCGCGCCATGAACCCGCGCTGGAGCGACGCCGACATCCGGGCCGAGCTGGCCGGGTTCGCCGCTTTCGACCCCGCGTTCTTCGACGTCGTCACGGAGGCCGCGGCCGAGGACCGGCTGCCGGCCAAGGCCGTGGTGCCCTCCCTGGTCCAGCTGGCCGACCCCAGCTTCACCGTCGACGCCGACGGCGCCCGCCTCCTGGCCGAGCGCGGCTTCACGGTCCGCGTGGTGGAGGGCGCCGGGCACTGCGTCCACCGCGACGACCTGCCGGGCTTCCTCGCGTCGCTCGATGGCTGGATCTGACCGCGACGACCCCCCCAGAAAGGCACGACCATGTCCCTCCGGACGTTCACCCCGCTCCCCGCGGCCGCCCTGGCCGCCTCGGCCGCACTGACGGCCCTGACCCTGCTCACCGCCTGTGCCGCCGACCCCGACCCCGACCCCGACCCGGGACAGGACGCGGGGGCCGGGACGGACTTCCCCGCGGCCTCCCTCGACGGGCTGCGCGTCCTCCTGGCCAACGACGACTCGATGCGCGCCGCCGAGGAGGACGGCTCGGACGGCCTGGGGCTGTACGAGCTGCGCTCGGCGCTGTGCGCGGCCGGGGCCGACGTCGTGGTCTTCGCGCCCTGGGGCTTCCAGTCGAGCATGAGCAGCGCGATCTCGCACAGCGGCTCGTTCGGCCTGGGCACGCACCCGGGTCTGCCCGAGGAGTACGCCGGGGACTGCGCCGACGCCCCGAGCGGCGGCGCGGTCCACGGGGTCTGCGTCGCCGAGGGCCCCTGCGAGGAGGACTCGCCCAGCGCCACACCGGTCGACTCGGTCACCTTCGCCCTCCACCACGGGCTCTCCGAGCTGGTCGGCTGGGACGGGCCGCCCGACGTGCTCGTGTCCGGGGTCAACTCCGGCCCGAACGTGGCCTCCCAGATCGCCAACTCCGGCACGGCCGGGGCGGCGTTCGCGGCCCAGAGCGCGGGCGTTCCCGCGATCGCGGTGAGCGCGGGCCTGGACGAGGACTTCACCGTGGCACCGGGGACCTACACGGCGGCCGCGGAGTTCAGCACCGACCTCGTGGCCCGGTTGGTCGGCGCCGACCTGCTGACAAGCGAGTACATGATCAACGTCAACCACCCGCACGCGCCGGACGGCGCACCGGTCGCCGACGTCCGCTGGACGCGGGCGGGGACCGGCACCGTCCTGGTCCCCGAGTTCACCGGCCAGGACGCCTACGAGCTCGGGATCCGGGTGTGCGAGCCGGACGCCCCGGGCTGTGTGCCCGAGACCAGGGGGGACGCCGACAGCACGGCGCTGCTGGCGGAGGGCGCGGTCTCGGTCAGCGCGCTGACCTCCGACCGCACCTACGCCTCCGGCGAGGACCCCGCCGAGACGGAGCCGTTGTCGGAACTGGTGGCCGCACTCGGTGACTGAGCCGCCCCCGTGACGCCCCCTGGGCCTCCGCCTCCGCCCTCGGCCGCCGGGCCGGGGCGGAGGCCCGGCGGCCGGGGCGCGGCGGGCTCACGACAGCGCGGCGACCGGGGAGCAGCGGTCGAGCGCCGCGCGCCACGCGTCGACGGAGCGCCAGAACCGCTCGGTGGCCGGCTCGGGAGCGAACATCCACATCCGCTCCCAGGCCGGTGACGCCCGCCCGGAGATCTCCGACACCGGAACGTAGGGCCGGGGGCCGCTCACCGGGTACCAGGTGTACTCCAGGGGTTCGAGCAGGGCCATCAGCCGCTCCTCGACCCCCCGGTCGGGGCGGACCTTCACGAGCATCCACGGCCGGTACCGGCGCAGCACCTCCAGGCCCCCGGCCACCACGTCGGGCTCGGTCCCGGCCGTGTCGACCGTCAGCACCGTCGGGAGCGTCGAGGCGCTCTCGTGCCACCGCGACAGCGTGGCCACGTCCACCGCGACGTGGGTGAGGTCGGTCCGCGAGGAGTGCACCAGCCGGTTGCACATGTCGTTGTGCGCGGCGCGACGCAGGTGGGCGGTGCCGTTGTGGTTGCTCAGCGCCAGTTCGACCACGGTGAACCCGAGTTCGGCGGTGGCGGAGACCACCCGGGCGGCCGAGGCGATCTCCGGCGTCGGTTCGAACGCGAAGACGGGGCGGCGCGAGCGCGCCGCCGCCAGGGCCGCGTACACCCCGATGCCCGAGCCGACGTCCAGGACGGCGCCCGGACGCGTGTGGTCCAGCATGGCCAGGAAGCAGGCCAGGCTGTCGGGTTCGTGCCGGGCGAGCCCGAACTCCGCCAGGCGCCGGGGCACGGTGAGGTCGCCGGACAGTTCCAGGGTGAGACTGTCGGGGCCGCACCGGCGCGTGTCCGTGTCCAGCCGGGGCAGCGCGACGGTGAACCGGCGGCTCCACGGCGGGACCCGCGCCGGATCCAGGCCGCCGAGGCGCCTGGGCAGGTGGACACGGATGCGCCGCGTGGCGAAGCGGACGAGCGGGTAGCGCCGTACGAGTGCGCGCAGTTGGTCGGTGACCACAGTTGCCTTCCCCCCAAGGAACCAGTGCCGCCCGCACGATCCGAGGGCGGCGGACTCCCCCTGGGCCGCCGGGATACCGGACGTCGTGGCGTTCCGGTCCCCTCATCGGTCCTCGCGCGACGTGGTCGGCCGTCCGCCGACGCCACGCCTCTCCCGTACCGGCGGCCGTACGTCAACCGGGCGTGCCAGGGGAGCGCGCGGTACCCCGGAAGGGTCCGCGCGGCTTCGGCCCCAGGCCTCCGGCGGTGTCGTTCAAACCTACTCTGCGTAGTGTTGTCTGCGCAGCGCGTTTCGACGATTGGACCCGCTTTCCGACCTGTACGGACCGGCCGACCCGTTGGTCCGCATAGACTCTGACCTTGTGAGTCTGACTATCGGGATCGTCGGCCTGCCCAACGTCGGCAAGTCCACCCTCTTCAACGCCCTGACCAAGAACGACGCTCTGGCGGCGAACTATCCGTTCGCCACCATCGAGCCCAACGTCGGGGTGGTCGGGGTGCCCGACCCCCGGCTGGCCAAGCTCGCCGAGATCTTCGGGTCGGCCAAGGTGCTGCCGGCCACCGTGGACTTCGTCGACATCGCGGGCATCGTGCGCGGCGCCTCCACCGGTGAGGGCCTGGGCAACAAGTTCCTGGCCAACATCCGCGAGAGCGACGCGATCTGCCAGGTCATCCGGGCCTTCGAGGACGCCGACGTGACGCACGTCGACGGCGACGTCGACGCCTCGCGCGACATCGAGACGATCAACACCGAGCTGATCCTCGCCGACCTGCAGACGCTGGAGAAGGCGATCCCGCGGCTGGAGAAGGACGCCAAGCGCAACGCCAAGGACAAGGACGCCCAGGAGCTGCTCAAGGCCGCCCAGGAGGCGCAGGAGCTCCTGGACGGCGGCGTCTCGCTCTCCGTGGCCGAGGGCGTGGACCTGGACCGGCTGCGCGAGCTGAGCCTGCTCACCGTCAAGCCGTTCATCTACGTGTTCAACCTCGACAGCGACGAGCTCTCCGACGAGGCCCTGCGCGCCAAGCTCCAGGCGCTCGTCGCCCCGGCCGAGGCGATCTTCCTGGACGCCAAGATCGAGGCCGAACTGGCCGAGCTCGACGACGACGAGGCGCAGGAGCTGCTGGAGTCCATGGGGCAGACCGAGTCGGGCCTGGCGCAGCTGGCGCGGGTCGGCTTCGGCACCCTGGGCCTGCAGACCTACCTGACCGCCGGGCCCAAGGAGGCCCGCGCCTGGACGATCAAGAAGGGCGCGACCGCGCCCGAGGCGGCCGGGGTCATCCACACCGACTTCCAGCGCGGCTTCATCAAGGCCGAGGTGGTCTCCTACGACGACCTCGTGGCCCACGGCGACATGCAGTCCGCCCGCTCGGCGGGCAAGGTCCGCATCGAGGGCAAGGACTACGTCATGTCCGACGGCGACGTCGTGGAGTTCCGCTTCAACGTCTAGCCCAGGAGCGTTGCCATGCGAGCGGCCGATACCCCCGACGGGTCCGTGACCCTGAGCATGTCGCAGGCCGAGGCGACGGTTCTGCACGAACTGATCGCCTGGGCCGAGTTCGCGGAGGACCTGACCTCGATCGAACCGGACGGGCCGGTCGAGCAGAAGGTGCTGTCGGACGTGCAGACGACGCTCGCGCCGTTGATCCCGGGGCTCGGCACCGACCGCTACCAGGCCGAATTCGACCGCGCCCACGCGGCCATCGACCCCGGCCCCTTTCGGGCGCCTCCGCCGCGGGGCACGGAGGAGGACGGCGCGATGGACAGGCGGCGCGCGCTCGCTCGTGCTCTCACCGCTGTGATCGCGGACGAGATCGAGGCGCAACTCGGGGTGCGCCGCCCGGTCGACGAGATGCCCGAACTGATCGCCGACGCGATCCTGGACGCCGGACTGGCGGGGCGCCCGTACCCGCGCCCGTGACGGACATCGAGCCGCCGCGGGTGGTCGCGGCCGACGTTCAGGGAGCCGGCGTGGAGTTCTCCGCGTCCATTCGGGGTCGAGGCGCCGGGGCCCACAGGATCGCCTGGTCCTCGTGGCCCGGCGGATCGAGGATCTCGGTCGGGGCGACGATGATTCCGATGACTCTGGTCTCCGAGCCGTGGGGGTGCCGGCCCGTTCGACGATCGAACACGGCGAAGACGATGCGCCGCCGGGTCGCCTGCCACCACAGGGCCCGGTCGCCACCCGCGTGGCGCACGAGCACCTTGAGCAGCGAACGCACATCGAGGGTCTCGGCATCGGGGTCGTAGTCGGGGAGCGCGTCGAGGTCGAGGGCACGCCGCTCGCCCCATCGCCTCGATGAGCGCGTCACGCTCGTCCACGGGCCGAAAGGGCGCCCAGCCGGTCAGGGGGAGCAGCCGCATGATGCCCCACGCGGTACTCCCGGAGAAGGAACCGAGCCGCCACTCCTGTTCCGACTCGTCGCCCTCCTCGGTCTGCGGCCACGGCATCTCCGCGAGCAGGCTCACGGTGTCGAGCAGAGGGTCCGGAGCCGACTCGCGCGGCGCGGTACGAGCGGACTCCGAGACGCGCAGAAACCGGGCGACGGGCTCGGCGCGGTAGAACTCCGTGACCGACCGCCGCAGGTTCGGTTCCACCCGGTTCGGATCCGCGCCGTGTGCGAGCAGAAGGTCGAAGACGCGTGTGAGATCGTCGACGAGTTCGGCGTTCAGAGGTTTCGGGTCCACCCATGCCGGGTCGTCGTAGCGGACACTCGGCAGGATCTGCCGCGCGTCCAGCGCGGCACGGCCCAGGGCCGAGTTGTCGCTGGAGTCGACGGCTTGGACGTCGGCTCCGGCGTCGATCAGGCGCCGCAGGCCGTCGAACGCCTCGTCGGCTCGTTCGACGGTGTTCCCCAGCGCCCACACCTCGTCCTCGCCCACCGTGGCGAACCGGGTGGGCCGCAGCCATCGGGAGCGCATCACGGCTGCCTTGATCGCGTGATGGAGCACGGGCATGACGAACGGGTGGGGGCTGCCGGACTCGATGAAGTTCGGGTCGGCGCCGTGCTCCAGAAGGAGCGCCGCGATCTCGAACTCGCCGTTGCGGTACGCGACCTGCAGTGGCGACTGCCCGGCGTACTTCTTCGGTGGTGGCGTCGCGGTGAGGGCGACCGCGCCGGGATCCTTGGCGAGCCGCCGCCGGACCGCGTCGACGTCACCGGCCGTGATCTCCCTGAACAGAATCTGCACGTGGCTCTCGTCCGTTGGTCCGGTGTGGTTCGCGAGCGACTCTACCGAGCACCCGCGTGTGACCGGACCGCTGTTCAGCCGCGGCGCGTGCGCGTCGGTGCGGCCATCGGGACGAACGTGCGGTCGCCCGATGTCGCGACGGAGTCGAGGAAGGCCCCCGCGAGCGAGAGCGTGCGGGCCGTGCCGGGGTTGCCCTGCCGGCGCGCGACGCGGGGACCGAGCCGCCGCAGGAAGCGGGTGCTCGCGCGCAGGGGGCGCAGGAACAGCGTGACCACCGCGATCCGCCCCTCCTCGTCGAGGTCCACGAACTGGGCTTCGTTCATCGCGAGGCCGTCGACCCGCGTCTCCGCGAAGAGCACGGCCCCGGATTCCGCGCGTTCCGTCCGGACGTAGCGGATCTCGGAGAGCACCTCGAACACGTCGCGCAGGAGGTCGACGACCTCGTCCCTGCCGCGGAACACGAACTGGTCGGTCAGGGGCGAGACGATCACGACGTCGTCGGCGAGCGCCACGCGGGCCGCCTCGGCGTCGCCGTGCTCGCCGGCCCGGATCCATGCCGTCAGTGCCTCGTTCACGGTCAGGTCCTTCCTCGGGACAGGCGTTCCGCGATGACGGCGGTGCCGGGGGCCGCGCGCCCGCCGGGCCCGGGCCGTGCGGTGAGGGACTCGGCGGTGAGCCGGGAGCCGCACGCGTCGCAGGCGACCTGGGACTCCAGCGGCGCACCGCAGTCATGGGTGAACTCGATCGGGGCCTCCCCGCCGCTGCGCCACCGGTCGCCCCACTGCGTCAGCGCGACGAGGACCGGAACGAGTTCTCGGCCGCTGTCCGTCAGCGTGTACCGCACGCGTCGCGGGCGCTCGCTGTACTCGGCTTCGTCGAGGACCCCCTCTCGGACGAGGAGGGCGAGGCGGTCGGTGAGCAGCGCGCGGGAGATACCGAGGTCGCGGACGATGTCGTTGAACGTGTCGACACCGAGGAACACGTCGCGCAGGATCAGCGGTGTCCAGGTGTCGCCGATGACGTCGAGGGACCTGGCGAGCGAACACGCGAACTCGGCGAAGCGGCGGCGGGGCATGCCTCCACGCTACAGAGTTCAGATACTGAACTCAATACCTCGTGTGCCACGGTTACGGAGGGCCGAGCGATGGCGCTCGGATCTCAGCCGAGCTCCTGGGCGAGTCCGACGAGGATGCCCTCGGGCCCGCGCACGTAGCAGAGCCGGTACACGCCGCCGAACTCGACGACGTCGCCGACGAGTGCCGAGCCCCGCCCGTGCAGCCGGTCGAGGGTCGCGTCGAGGTCGTCGACCGCGAACATGACCCGCAGGTAGCCCAGCGCGTTCACCGGGGCGTCGCGATGGTCGGCGACGACGGACGGTTCGATGAAGCGTGAGAGCTCCAGTCGGCCGTGACCGTCCGGTGTGCGCATCATCGCGATCTCGACGCGTTGGTCCCCCAGGCCGGTGACGCGTCCGGCCCACTCGCCCTCCACGAGGGTCCGCCCTTCGAGTTCGAGTCCCAGCTCCTGGAAGAACTCGATCGCCGCGGTGAGGTCCTCGACGACGATGCCGACGTTGTCCATCTTCACAGCCATGGCGTGAGCCTACGCGGATCGGCGCCCGGCGGCCCGAGCGGGCGCGCGGTGATCCGCGGGTCGGGCGTCCGCGGTCGACGGCCTCGCCCTTCCCGGACGGGTCACACCACCTCGTGCGGCGGTGCCCCGCCCCTGAGCTCCGACCTGGCCTCGGGCACGGATGAGGAATGGTCGGCCCGCATGCGCAGATCCTGGGGTCGGCGTGGTCCGGGGCGTACGAACCCGGTGGCCCTGGGCGATCCGCAGGAGGATGACGGGTCAGGTGATCTCACGGGGGAACGGCGCCGCAGGGCGCAGGTAGCGACCGCTCTGTTCGAGGGACAGTCGACGGCGTTCGGCGAGATGCCGGCCGGGCATCCGTTCGCCACGGATCGTCCGGGTACCGCGCATGTGATGGCCGTCGAGTACGGCCGAGCCCTGGCCCCCTACCGACACGCCGCCTGCGGCTGGTGGAGGGGAGGAGGCCAGAGCTGATCACCCACGGATCTGTTCCTCACCCCGCTGTGGTCGATCCTGGGCGTCCCTCTCCTCTTGTGCGGGACCGCGGTCACCCTGGCCACCGTTCCGGGCGTGCTGATCGGGGTGCCGACGCGGCACCAGTGGTGGTGATCCCGTCGATCCGGGTGGCCCGCACCGCGTGATCCGGCGGACACGGCCCGACGGTCAGCCGGTTCTCCTGCGGTGGCCCTCTGCCTCGATGGCGTCGGACCTCCCCTGCTTGAGGCCGGACGCCAGTGCCCAGCGATAACCGAAGCACGACACGACGAGCGCGGCGACGCACAGCACGGTGAGTGCCACTTGCCCGAGGACCAGCCCCGTGGCGGCCCCGACCAGGCCGACGGACAGGAGCACGCCCACCCACCACCAGCGGGGGCCGCCCAGCGCGATCCCGCCGTAGACGGCCGCGCCGAGGATGGTGCCCCCTAAGAGGAGGACGCCCAGGCCGCCGACGCCGATGACCATGGGGAGCGCCCAGTCCGGAGGGTCGGCCTCGGCGTACATGGCGACGGGAAACCCGGCGACCAGGAGGCACAGCAGGCCCAGGACGATCCCGGCGGTGGCGGCCAGGGTGAGCTTCGCGGTCGTGCTGAGCGGTTCGGAGTACTGGTCCAGCGTCGCCGACCACGAACCCCACATGATCCAGCCCGCGATGGTCAGCACGCTGCCCAGGAGGATCGGCACCACGAACACGGGGCTCTCGTGGCCGTCCTCGACGAAGTTCATCAGCAGGCCGATCGGTATGGACAGCACGAGGAGCGCCAGGCCCGCCAATGCGCCGTAACCGAACCCGCGAGCCATCCGACGCGCCGGATGCCTCCTTCCCACTGCGCGCTGCACGGGCCCACCTCTTCCGCCGACGTTCTGTCCTGGTCGATGCTCCGCCACTGTAGGAGTGCGGAGGTCACCACGGCTAGAGGGGGCGGGACGGGCGGCCTGCGGAGGCGGCCGCCCCAGGCTCGTCGGTCGGGTCGACCGCGGGCCCGCGCCGCGTGCGGCGCGGGCCGGGGCGTCAGGGACGAGTGCACCCCACTGTGAACCGGGGTCACGGTGACGCGATAATCCGCCGTGGAGGTGATTCGTGCTCACCGAGTACGCGCGGGACCATGCGTTCACCATCGCCTGGTTCGGTCTGATGGCCATGGTGTGGTTCGGCTGGGGCCAGGAGGATCCACCCGGCCCCTGGCGGTGGCGGCTGGGAGCCGCATCGGTCCTGGGGGTCGCCCTGGCGGGCCTGTTCGGCGTCGCCACGGCCCTGCGCTGGTCCGGGGAATCCGCGCTCGACGGCCAGTACCACTGGTTCGGCGTTCTCGTCGTCGTGGAGGTGGCCGCCGCCGGTATCGGGTGCCTGATCCTCGCCCGCGCCGGGAACGGCCGCTGGATGGCCTGGTGGGTGGCCGTGATCGTCGCCTCGCACTTCCTTCCGTTGGCCCTGCTGCTCGACGACGCTTCGATCGCCGCGGTCGGAGTGGTCCAGGGGGTGGTCCTGGCCCTGCTGGTGCCCCGGCTGCGCGGGAGCGAGGTCGCCACGAGCCGCCACGTCGGTCCGGTGATGGGTGCGGTCCTGCTGGGCTTCGCGGTCGTCTCAGCGGTGCTGTTCCTGACCGGGGCCGGTCTTCCCTGGCGGGCATGAGCGCGCCCGGCCGGGCGGGACCGCGGCCGGGCGCGTCCGGATCAGTCGTCGGACGGCAGCGGGCACCCGTCGGGGCCGCAGGCCTCGCCGTCCCGCGCCGCGCCGACGGTCGTCAGCGGAGCGTGGTTCGCCCAGGCCTGTGCGAGGGCCTGCCCGAAGGCCTCGACCGGCTGGGCCCCGGAGACGCCGTAGGCGCGGTCCAGGACGAAGAAGGGCACGCCCGTGGCACCGAGCCGCGCGCCCTCCTGCTCGTCGGCACGGACGTCGGCCGCGTAGCGCTCGGGGTCCGCCAGCACCGCGCGGGCGGCGCCGGCGTCGAGCCCGGCCTCGGCGGCCAGCTCGACGAGGCGCTCGACGCCCTCGAAGGCGGAGCGCTCCTCGGCGAAGTTCGCCCGGTAGAGCAGGTCGATCAGCTCGTGCTGACGACCGTGCTCACGGGAGAAGTGCAGGAGGCGGTGCATGTCGAAGCTGTTGCCGACGTCGCGACCGGCCGTGCGGTACTCCAGCCCCTCGGCGGCGGCGTTGGCGGCGATGCGCTCCTCGGCCTGCCGGGCCTGGGCCTCGGAGAGGCCGTACTTCTTCGCGAGCATGGGCAGCACCGGTTCCGTCACTCCCTGGGGCCGGGAGGGGTCCAGCTCGTAGGAGCGGTGCACGACCTCGACCCCGTCACGGTGCTCGAAACCGGCGAGGGCCTGGTCGAAGCGGGCCTTCCCGACGTAGCACCAGGGGCAGTTGATGTCGGTCCAGATCTCGACGCGCATGGGACGGCTTCCTTGTGGCTGTGCTCGGGCGGGCGCGTGCCGCTCCCGCCGTGGAGGTTCTCTCCGCTGAGCTCCTCAACACCGGCCCGTTTTCCGACATTCCGGAGTAATCAACACCTGTCGGTTACGCGGTGAGTGACCCTCGTCTCGCTGCCGGAGCGCCGGTCCGGGGGCGGGTGGCGCTCCGGAGGGGTTCGGCTGGCGCGAAGGGGACATCTTGCTCTCTGTCGGGTGACTAATCCCTTTCTGGTCCAGCCGAAATGGGGTTCTCTAGGCCAGTTGAGTGGTGAGTTCGGTGGCTTATTGCCGTATTGTGCACCTTTTGGGGTGTTTGGTTGGTGCGTGCAATGTGCCCTTGACGGGGAAACGCGGAGACGCCATGTCCGCTCCCAACCCGCACAATGCCTCACTATAGGGATGGGGTAGACAAGGCATGGCGGATACGCCGCCCGGACCGGGCGGCACGGACCTGTGTGCAGGAGGCGGGATGGCGAAGGCGTCACGGCGCGGCACCGCCGCGCGTGACCTGGAGGACGACGCGGAGCTCGGTGCACCGCGCGCCCGTCGGCCACGGGCCGGTGCGGGCGGACGCTGGTGGGTCGGCGTGGGACGCGCCGTCCTGTGGGCGTTCATCATCGTCGTCCTCTTCAACGGCATCTGGTATCCCCTGCGCGGAGGGCTCGCCCTGCCGACCACGGCCGAGGAGCCGGAGGAGACCGAGACGGTCACCTTCCCCGAGACCGCGGCGGCCGCCTTCGCGCTGCGCTTCGCCGACACCTACCTCGACACCGAGGACCCCGAGGCGCGCCTGGAGGCGCTGGCCGCCTACGTTCCCGAAGGTGAGGCCGCCGCGCTCGACGCCGCCGCCGACAGCCTCACCGGGGAGAACCTCACCGTCGTCTCCATCGACGTGGCCGACGACAACAACGCGGTCGTCGTCGTGCGCGGCGACGTCAACGGCGGCGCGATGAGCCTCGAGGTGCCCGTCTACGCGGACGGCGACGCGCTCGCCGTGTCGGGTCCGCCCGCGCTCCTCGCCGCTCCGACCCGGGCCTCCCTGCCCGACGCGGCGTCGGTCGAGGAGGACCCCAGTGCGGCGGAAGCGCTCGACGGCGTGCTGACGGGCTTCTTCGACGCCTACGCGGAGGGGCCCGAGCACCTGGAGCAGTACGTGGAACAGGGGGCCGCGATCGCGCCGCTCCCGGAGAACAGCCTGCGCATCGTCGAACTGTCCGACATCGTCGTTCCGTCCCGGTCCTCGACCGGGGATGATGACGTACGACAGGTGGCGCTGACGGCGCTGTGGTCGGTCCTGGGCTCCGACGGATCAGAGGTCGGGCAGCTCAGGCAGAGCTACCTCGTCACGGTCGTCAACTCCGGTAGTGAGTGGCGCGTGCGCGACATCCAGGGTGCCCCCCACTCGTTCGGCGACTGACGGGGCCAGTAGGCAAGGAGGACGACAGAAACCATGAGCACCACCGAGTCGACGGGGGAGGGCGGCACCTGACATGCTCCCCCTCCTGTCTTCAGCATCGGACGCCTTCACCTCCTCGGGTGGCGGCCACCTCCTCGTCCTCGCCGCGGAGACGACGCCCTCCGCGGACGCCCCCGACACCGGGGGCCTCGCCGACTTCCTGCGGGGCTTCTTCGGACCCCTCTTCCTGGTCATCGTGTCCATCGTGGCGGTGTTCTTCCTGTTCACGAGGGAGATCACCCGCTTCGCGCAGTTCATCATCCTGGCGATCTTCATCGGGATCGTCTTCTACGTCCCCGGCATCATCGAGGTCATCGCTGTGGCGCTCGCCCGAGCGATGGGCGTAACGGCGGAATAGGCGAGGGAGGCCGGGAACGTGGATCTGCCCACGTACACCAACATCTGGCGTATCGAGAAGCGGCTCTACAAGCTCTACGATTTCCGGCTGCCCATGCCGCTTCCCGTGGGCACGTTCGGGGTCGCCCTCGGCGTGTTCGCGCTGTGGGTGATCCTGCTCAGCGTCCTCAACGCCCCCTTCGCGTTCGGCAACGGCTGGCACCTGGTGCTGTGGGTGGTCCCGCCCGGTGTCATCACGGTGCTGGCCACCCGGCCGGTGATCGAGGGCAAGCGCCTGACCGAACTGCTCATCTCCCAGGCCCGCTTCCTCACCGAGGCGCGGGTGTACACCCGGCTGGCCCCGGAGTACGAGCCGGCCGAGGTCCGGGTGTCGGTGCGCGTGTGGCACCGGGACCCGGACGCCGGACCGCTGCCCGTCGTCGGCCGCCGCCGCGTGGAGCGCGCGGCGGCCGAGCCCGAGCGCGCCGTGGTGGAGGAGCCCGGTGTCGGCCCGGAGGCCGCGCCGCCGCTGTTCGGGCTCCCCGCCCGGGCGGCGGAGTCCACGGCCGCCACGGCGGAGGACGTGGAGCGCGTGGAGGCCGTGGGGGCCGTCGGGTCCGCTGCGGCTCCGACGCGCCTGGAGCCGACGGAGGAACCGGAGCCGGAGCGGGCCGTCGAGCCCGCGAGTGCCCCCGAACCCGTGAACGAACGCAGGCGTGCGCCCGAAACCGCGCGCGTGCGCGAGCCTGAGCGCGCGCCCGAACGGGTGCGCGGACGTGAGCGCGTGCCGGTGGCCGCGGCGGCCCTGGGCGGACACAGCGGCGACCACGTCACCGCGAGCCCGTCCGACGAGCCCTCCCGTACCCCGCCGGACGAGCCCCGCGACGAGGGCACCGGGACCCGGCGTCCCGGCGTGGGCCGGCGCGTCCTCAACTACTTCGGTTTCGGCCTGGGCTCCGCGTCTCACGAGGCACCGCGGGAGGCGAGCGGCGGGGACGACGGCTTCGAGGACTTCGAGGACTTCGACGAGGAGGCCGTCCACGCCACCGAGGACGACGAGCAGGGCGACAGCCAGGACTGGTTCGCCCGCCTGCGCTCCTCCTCGGGCGAGACCCCGGTCGGGCTGACCGCCAAGAACGCCTTCTCCGTCGGTGACACCGGTGCCATGAGCCGGGAGGACCTCGCAGACGCGGTCGCGGCGACCGACCAGGACCGCCGACGCGCCGAGGAGGTCATGGCCGCGCCCGAGAGCGCCGACGACGAGTCGCCCGCCGCGCGCCGGCTGCGCGGCCGAGTCCAGGGGATCAAGGTCACCAGGGACCTGGAGGAGCGCCGCTCCGAGCAGGTCCCCGAGCGCGCACCGCGCCCGCCGCGCGTCCAGGCCCGAGGCCAGGCGCTGCCCGCCCGGGAGGAGTCCGACGCGCCGGAGCCGCCCCGCCGCAGGGGACGGCCGCACGCCGCGCCCTGGGAACTCGACCGGGGTACGGAGCGGCGCGCGTCCACAGGAGAGGGCGGCCAGGCCGACCTGTCCGACTACGCGGCCCGCTTCGCGGCCGCCACCGGCCGGCCCGCCGCTCCCGAGCCCGCCGCCGCCCCCTGGCTGCCCCCGGCCGCCGCGGCGCCCACCCCGGAGCCGGAGACCGCCGAGGAGCCGCCGGAGGCCGCCGAGGAGCCGCAGGGGACGCAGGAGGGCACCGAGGCCGCCTCGGACGCCGCCGCTGCCGGGACGAGCGAGACCGACGACGGCGTTCGGAGCTCTGCCACGGCGCCCGCGCGGGACGAGGCCGACCCGGACGCGACGAGCGGGCCCGACGACGAAGTCCGGGGACGCGCGGACACGGACGGCGGGCAGGCGGACACGTCCGCGCCGACGCCGTCGGCCAAGCCCGCGCTGGAGATCGACCACGGGACCGGTGAACAGGCCGCGCTGCCCCCGCAGCCGAACGAGGGCGCCGAGGCGCGCGGTCCCGAGTGGGCCGAGCACATGTCGGTGCTCGACCAGCACCTCAGCACCGCCGACACCCCGGCGCCGCCGCGCCCCAAGTTCGCGGACGTCGTTCCCGCCGACGAGCGCGGGGCCGACGACCCGGGCGAGTGGTTCGACGACGGTAAGAAGCGCCACCCGGACCAGCCCAAGGTCGGTGACCGCGACAACCCGGTGATCCCGGCGAGCGAACTCCGTGAGGCGGCCGAGGCCGAGGAGACCGAGGAGGCCGAGACCGCTCGGGAGCCGCAGCAGGAGGAGGCCGCCGAGCCCGCCGGAGAGGCCAAGCCGCCGACGCAGCTCGACCACGGCACGGGTGAGCTCGTCAGCTTCGTGGAGGTCCGCGACGAGCCCTCGCGCGGCGCCCCGCGCCGCAAGGGCGCCCCGGACACGGGCGCGCCCGCGGAGGAGACCGGACACGCCACGCCGGGCCGGACGACCGGATCGGACGCGGGCGCGCCCGCCGACACGCGGTCCGCGGACGGTGAGGAGGCCGCACGCGCCACCGCGCGCCGGACGGCCGAGGACCTGGCGGCGGCCGAGGCGGCCGCCCTGGCACGCCGCCGCGCGGCCGTCGCCGACCGTCCCGTGGTCCGGGACCCCCGCGCCAACGCCAGCATGGCCTCCGCCCTGACCAGCGAGCGAAGCACCACTCCGGGCACCACGCCCGCCCCGGGCGCCACGTCCGCCCCGGACACGGCAGCCGCCTCTGGCGCCACATCCGCCTCGGGCGCCACGTCCACACCAGGGGCCGCGTCGGGCACGTCGCCTTCCTCGGGCACGTCGCCTTCCTCGGGCACGGGGGGCGGGTCCGACCGGACCGACGTCCCCCAGGCGCCCGGTGAGCACGACCCGCACGACGGCGTCTTCCACCGGGTCGCCCAGAACGCCCGTCGGCTCGGCCAGCTCTTCGGGCAGCCCGCACCGGGCGAGGAGCCCGCTCCGCGCGCCCAGGACGCGCCCAAGCCCGAACTCGAACTCGACCACGGCACCGGCGAGCAGGACCGGCTCGGCGACACCCCCAACGGGGTGCCCACCCACCGGCCCGAGCCGCGGCCCGCCGAACACGAGGAACCCGCGTCGGACTCCGGCGGCACACGGGGCTGGCGACGGCTGGCCAAGGTCGTCACCGGCGGCGCCGCGCCCGTCCGCTCGGACCTGCCCGCCAGTGACATCGAGCGCCTGCGCACCCCGCTGGACTCCCCGAAGGGCCTCGTCGTCCTCGGCTGCACCGGTGGCGCCGGCCAGACCGTGACCACGCTCATGATCGGCCACACCCTGGCCGCCCACCGCGACGACCGCATCGTGGCCGTCGACGTCAATCCGGGACCCAACGGGCTCTCCCGCAGGGTCGGCGCGCAGAGCCCGGAGACCCTGACCGCCCTGCTCGCCAACGCGGACACGGTCGAGGAGTACGCGCACATGCGCTCCTACGCCAGCCGCGCCGGGACCGGGCTGGAGGTCGTCCAGACCCTCGACGACCCCTACGTCCAGACCCTCGACGAGCGCGACTACACCCAGCTCACCCGTCTGCTGGGCGGGTTCTACTCGGTGACCCTGCTCGACCCGGCGGCCACGGGCGTGGCCCGCTCCCTGCCGGGCGCGGACGGCCTGGTGCTGGTCGCCCCGGCCAGCGCCGACGCCGAGCGGGCCGTGTCCATGACCTTCGACTGGCTGGACGGCAACGGCTACGGGGCTCTGCGGGCCAACGCGGTGCTCGTCGTCAACGGTGTGAGCAAGCGCAGCCTGGGCGACGTGGACGCCGCCGAGCGGGTGGCCCGGGGCCGGTGCCGCGCCATCGTGCGGATCCCCTGGGACGACCACCTCGGGTCGTCCTACACCCGGATCGACGTCGGTGCCCTGCGCCCCGCGACCAAGCGCGCCCACGGCGCCCTGGGCGGGGTCCTGGTCAACGTGCTCACGGGCGCCAGGTAGCCCCTGCCGGCCCGCGGACACGGCTTGGGCGGGCGGGGGCTCCCCCGCCCGCCCGGTGTGCGGATCAGCGGCCGACGGGTGTGAAGTCGCGCGCCGCGAGGAACTCGGGGCGCGGTCGGCCCGCGCTGAACGGCTTCGTGCACGTGTTCTCGACACTGTTGAACACGATGAACACGTTCGAGCGCGGGTAGGGCGTGATGTTGCCGCCCGATCCGTGCATGCAGTTGGAGTCGAACACGGTGACGTCCCCGGCCGCGCCGGTGAGCACGTCGATCCCGTGCCGGTTGGCCAGGAAGGACAGCGAGTCCTGGTCCGGGGTTCCCACGTGCTGGCTCACCAGCGAGTCCCGGTAGTGGTCGTCCGGGGTCTCCCCGACACACGACACGAACGTCCGGTGCGAACCCGGCATGATCATCAGCGCGCCGTTGTGGGTGAAGTTGTCGGTGAGCGCGACGGAGAAGCTGACCGTCCGCATCCGGGGCAGACCGTCCTCGGCGTGCCAGGTCTCGAAGTCCGAGTGCCAGTAGAACGAACCGCCGCCGAAGCCGGGCTTGTAGTTGATCCGGCTCTGGTGCACGTACACGTCCGAGCCGAGCAGCTGGCGCGCGCGGTCGACCAGACGCGGGTCGTTGACGAGGTCGGCGAAGACCGGGCTGATCTTGTGCACCTCGAACACCGACCGGACCTCGTCCGAGGACGGCTCGACGATGACGCGCTCGTCCGCCCGCAGGTCCGTGTCAGCGCTCAGGCGCTTCAGCTCCGCGCGGTAGGCCTCCACCTCCTCGCCGCTGACGAGGGAGCGCACCTGGGTGTACCCGCGGTCCCCGTAGGCCTTGACGTCATCGGCGGTGAAGGGGCCGCTCGCGGCGTCCCCCCACACAACGGGGTCCTGACGGTAGAGCAGGGCCGGCTCGGCGGCCTTACGGGTCGGGTAGTCGTCCGCGGTCGGAAGATCCATCTGCAGAGTCATGGCCGATCCCCTCGTTGGGGTTCATCCTCTCTGAGGTCGAAGTCTTTCCTTACGACACGTGAACTTAACAAATCAGAAGTCGCCTTTCCCTGGCGCCCTTCCGTGCCGTGTGTTTATTGGTGTTGTCGCTGGGTATGAGAGTCATACTATATGGGCCAAAACAAAAAGGCGGACCGCTGGTCGCGGCGCCCGCGCCCTCCTTTCGCCACTGTCACCTGGGCGGTGTCACCCCGGGTGTTCGAGACGACCTCCCTCCGTGAGTTGTGCCAGGTCGTCCGGTTGCACGGCTCCCGGGCGGAGTGCCGGACCGAGGCTTTGTCTTTCAGTGTGCGCTAGACCACTGAAAAATGGTGCAAACTCTGGTTCAATGTGCGGCGCGTGTTACTCCGCATTCCAGTGGAATTCGGCCCAGGGGTACTGGCGTAAAGCCCTCGGTCACCGCACAGTAGTGGGGTCCGCTTCCCTCACCCGCTCATGAGGAGTGACAGTGCCCCCGTTCCCCCGCGTCATTCACGGCGCCCTGGCGTCGGCCGCCGCCGCCCTTCTGGTGGTCGTTCTCGGCTGGTCCGCACCCGCCTCCGCCGACCACGTCCTGCCGCCCGCGATCCCCAGCACGTCCGCGGCCCAGAGCCAGCTCGACTCCCTCACCGTCCGGGCCAAGGGGCCCCAGACCGGCTACGACCGAAGCCTCTTCCCGCACTGGAACAACATCCAGCCCCCGTGCTCCGCCCGCCAGGTGGTCCTCGAACGCGACGGCCACGACGTCGTCACCGACTCCGGCTGCCAGCCGACCAGCGGCAGCTGGTGGAGCGCCTTCGACGACACCTGGGTCCACGACGACCCGTCCCGGATCAGCGTCGACCACATGGTCGCCCTCAGCGAGGCCTGGAAGACGGGCGCCGCGAGCTGGAGTACCAGCCGTCGCGCTGAGTTCGCCAACGATGTGGACTCCTCCCAGCTCTGGCTGTCCACGCCGTCCAGCAACAGCTCCAAGGGCGACAGCGACCCCTCGGAGTGGATGCCGCCGAACACGGCCGTCCACTGCGACTACGTCAAGTCCTGGATCAACGTGAAGTACCGCTACGACCTCACCGTCACCTCGACCGAGAAGTCCTCCATCCAGGACACGATCGACACGCGCTGCTGACCTCCGGCGTCGCGGCCCGCCCGGCCCCCAGGATTGGGGCGCGCCGGAACCCCGTCCGCTTCCTCACCTTCCCGGTGATGCCCCACTATGGGTGGAGCACGGGCGGGCTACGCGACCAGGAGGGCACAGATGACCGGCACCAGGGGGACACGGGGCACGACCCGTCTCGCGGTCCGCTACTTCGACGACCGCGTGCTGTTCAGTGACAGCGAGGCCTGGGCCTACTTCCGCCTGCCCACGGTGTCCTACGAGTTCACCACCCCGGAGGAGCGCCAGGGGCTGGCCACCAACATCACCATCGCCCTGGCCGCCATCCGGATGAACGACGCGGAGGTCCACCTGCGCGTCGCCCACCGCACCTACCCGGCCGCGCGGTGGGCCACCGAACTCGACGCGACCGCCGACGCCGGCCCCGGCTGGTACGACTACCTCGACGAGACCTACCGCCATGTCTGGGCGAAGGACTTCTGGACCAAGGAGGTCTACCTCGGCGTCCGGCTCGGCCAGCGCAACGCCGGCGCGGGGCTCGGGCTGTTCTCCCAGATCCTGGGCGCCTACCAGCGCACCGAGCAGGCCCTGGGCATCGACGACGACGCGATCGACGACAAGGAGATCGCCCGCTGGACCGACCAGTCCGAACGCCTCGGCCGCGCCCTGGCCGCCAGCTCCCTGCACGCCCGCCACGCCACCTCCGACGAGATCGCCTGGCTCGTGCGCCACGCCGTCAGCGGCACCGCCGAGGAGGTGCGCCCCTCCGCCGCCGCCCGTCGCACCTGGGGGCGCGGCGAGATCGAGGCGCTCGTCGACGGAGTCGTGCACAACGGCCGCTCCGCCCTGCGCCTGGAACAGCCCGCGGGCTCCACCCACGTGGCCTTCCTCTCCTTCGCCCGCTTCCCGGACCTGATGCCCTTCCCGGACGGCGAACCCTGGCTGCACCACGCCGACGCGCTGCCCTTCCCCGTCGAGATGTCCCTGCGGATGAAGCTCATCCCGCCCGCCAAGGCCAGCAAGGACGTCGGACGCAAGCTCGCGCACGCCCGCGACATGGACGCCCACATCCGCGAGGCCGGGGTGGAGGCGCCCATCGCGCTCGCCGAGCAGATCGACGCCGCCCGCATGCTGGAGCACGGCATCACCAAGGAGCGCCTGCCGTTCGTCTACGGCTGGCACCGGCTCATGGTGTCCGCGCCCACCGAACGACTGCTCGGGCAGCACGTCGAGGCCGTCGTGGAGCACTACCGCGACATCGGCATCGACGTCATCAACTCCACCGGCGACCAGTTCGCGCTCTTCAACGAGTCCCTGCCCGGCGACCGCATCCGGCTCAACGCCTACGCCCAGCGCCAGCCCCTGCGCACGATCGCGGGCGGCATGCCCACCGCCACGGTCGACGTGGGCGACCGCGTCGACCACACCGGCGGCGGCTGGATCGGCCCCTACATCGGCGAGACGCTCGGCCGCGCCCGCTCGATCGTGCACTTCGACCCCATGGTCGCCGCGGCCCGTAACCGCCCCACGGCCATCGCCATCACCGGCGAGCCGGGCGGCGGCAAGACCACGCTGGCCCTGCTGCTCATCTACCAGCTCGCGCTGCGCGGGGTCACCGTCGCCGCCATCGACCCCAAGGGCGACGCGGAGTCCCTCGTGGAGCTCCTCAAGCACCGGGGCCGCAAGGCGCGCATCATGTCCCTGGGCTCGGCCGAGCCGGGCCTGCTGGACCCGTTCGCGTTCGGCGACGACCTGCCCGCCAAGAAGACCATGGCGACCGAGACCCTGCGCCTGCTCCTGCCGAGGATGAGCGAGGAACGCGAGTCCGCGATGATCCAGGCGGTGGCCGCGGTCGCCAACCAGCCCCAGCCCTCGCTCGCCAAGGTCGTCGACCACCTCGTCGCCTCCTCCGACCCGGCCTCGCGCAACCTCGGCGCCGTGCTGCAGTCGATGTCGGAGATGCGGCTGGCCAGCCTGTGCTTCGACCCGCAGGGGGACGCGCGGATCGACACCGAGGGGTGGACCACGGTCTTCACCCTGGGCGGGCTGACCCTGCCCGACTCCGGGGTGGGGCGCGACGACTACTCCTACGAGCAGCGGCTGTCGGTCGCGCTGCTGTACCTGGTCTCGCAGTTCGCCCGGCGGCTCATGAACGGGCTGGACCGCCACCTGCCCAAGGCGATCTTCCTCGACGAGGCGTGGGCGGTGACCTCCACCCCGGAGGGCGCCAAACTCGTCCCCGAGGTGTCGCGGATGGGACGGTCGCGCAACACGGCGCTGATCCTGGTGTCGCAGAACGCCGGTGACCTCCTCAACGAGCAGGTCACCAACTGTCTGTCGTCGGTGTTCGCGTTCCGGTCGAGCGAGCGCTTCGAGGTGGAGAGCGTGATGGCGCTGCTGGGGGTGGAACCCACCGAGGACCACCTGGCGGTGCTGCGCAACCTGGGCAACGGCGAGTGCCTGTTCCGCGACCTGGACGGCCGGTCGGGGCGGATCGGCGTCGACCTGGTGTCGGAGGACCTGCTGCGCTGGCTGGACACCAACCCGACGCGGCGCTACCCGGGCCCGGAGGACCTGGTCCGCGCGTCGATCGCGGAGGAGTAGCGGGAGGTCGCCCTGCCGACCGGAGCCGCGGGGCGGGGGAGTCGCGGCAGGGCCGTGGTTCTGCGGATGCGGCGGGTGCGGTGGCGGCCGTCCCGCCGCTGGTCGCGCGCTCCCCGGCGGCGTGCGGTGCGCGCACCGGACAAGTCGTGGCAAAGGCGTGCGGGGCGGCATGTTCGGGGCGTGCTCCGGATGGGCATTTCCTACCCTGCCGGGCTCCTCCGCCCGGCGTCCGCCCCCGTCGCCTCACCGCGACCGACCGACCACTCAGGACCGCCTATGAGTGAGGACGTCTTCCGGCCACACCCACCCGTCTCCCTCCCCCCGCCCGCCGCGGAGAACCGCCGGCTCCGCCCCCGGCCCGTCGTCGACCCCGGGCTCCCCGAGGCCCAGCGCGAACGGCTGCGGCAGGGCCGGGCGCCCGAGCCCTTACCCTTCCCCTACGGCACGGCCGAGGACGCCACCACCCGGTCGGCCCGGCTGCGCGAGGGGCTGGCACAGGTGGTCGGCGTCGGCTTCACCATGAGCCTGGCCCTGGTCACGGCGGGGTGGTATCTGGGCATGGTCATCGCGACCATCAGCCTGGTGGCGTTCGTCGCCACGCTCGGCTTCCGCGGGGACGCCCACCGGGTCACGCGCGTGGCGGGCGGAATCGTCGGGGCGGGCGCGGTGGCCGCCACCCCGGTCTGGCTGATGGACGTCGTCCCGCAGGACCCGGCCATGGGGGTGCCGTGGCTGGTGTTCGGAGTCCTCGTGGCCATGGTGGCGGCCGACGCGGTCACCTCGCGGGTGGCGGCCGTGCCGGGGGAGGGGGAGACGGCCGCCGTCATCACCCCCGACGACATCAGCGAGGTCGACCACGTCCACCTCGCCACGGTGCAGGGCGTCATCGCGCAGGTGGACGAGGCGGGCGCGGTGTTCCGCGGCGGCGACTCGCTGGACACCGACCGCGCCCTGAGCGTCCTGCGCGACCAGGAGTGGCGCATCGCCGTGCTGCTGGCCCGCCAGCGCGAACTGCGCCGTGCCCACCTGCGCCGCTGGCAGCGGGCGGCCTCGCCACGGGTGCGCGAAGCGCTCAAGCCGCAGCGGGAGCACCTGCACGCGGTCGAGGAGGCCGTGCGCGTCCGGGTGGCGCAGATCGCCGAGTACGGCCGCCTGGTGGAACGCGCGGTCGAGGCCCACCGGGAGTGGGAGCAGTGCCAGGAGGCGCTGGACTCCACGGCCGAGTACGCCGACCACGCGGCGTCGGCGGCCTTCCTGGGAACTTCGTCGAGTCCCGTGGCGGAGTTGTCCACCACCGCGGACCTCGCGCGCGAGGTGCGGGACGAGCACATCCGGCGGCTGGGCGAGCACACCCTCGTCCAGAGCCTGTCCCTGTCGGTCTCGGCCCCCGTGGTGGGTGGTCCCACGGACGGATAGGTCCCGCGCGGAGAAGGGGCGTCCCAGGTGGCCCGGTGCCCGGGTCCGCCCGCCGGCGCGCGGATCGCCGGGTGGCGGGGCCGGGCACCACACGGCTTCGTGATTGACCGGATGCGGACAGCGATCGGCACGGGACACCGTCTCGAGGGCTCGGCAACTCTGACATATTGGCCGCATGAGTGAAGTCCGGGAACGCGTCGACCACCTCCGTGCCACCGCTCGGGAGAGCGTCGCCACCCTGCTCGCCACAGGTCAGGGCGGTTACGTCGACATCTGCCTGGGCGCGCGCCGTCACCTGCTCGACGTGCTCGAACGCGGGACCGATCCCGAGGGGCCGGAGGTCAGCGCGGCGCTGGACGGCCTCGCCACCCATGTCGACGAGGCCATGGACGCGCACCTCCAACGGCAGCGCCGCTGGCGCTCGCGCACCGACAGCGAACGGCTCACCCGCGCCTTCCGCGCCCTCGACGAGTCCGGGATCATCGCCCGGGAGGACCACACCTGCTGCGACACCTGCGCCGCCGACTCCCTCCGCCAGGAGGCGCTCGTCCACCAGGAGGCGCCCGGCGGCCCCTCGATCCGCGGCTACGCCTTCTACCACGAGCAGGACATGCGGTCCGCGGTGCGCGACGGCACCCTCATGGTCGGCTTCGGGGCCACCCACGAGATCCGCCGGGCCGCCGTCGGCGAGGAGATCGCCGAGACCCTGCGCGCCCACGGCCTCACCGTCACCTGGAACGGCGACCCGGGCACCAAGCTCGGCGTCGCCGTGGACTGGCGCCGTCGCCGGTGGGGGCGCGGCGCCGCCCACCCAGGCCCGGCCGTCGACGGCGAGCCCGCGGTCGAGGTCTCCTACCAGCACGAGTCACCTCCCGCCTGGATGACCCACTACCAGGGCCGCGTCACCGTGCGCGAACTGGCACGGATGGTGCTGCCCTGGCTGCCCCGCGGGCACGCGGCCACCCTCACCAGCGACCGCGGCCGGACGATCGAGATCTGCCGGGACTTCGACCTGCTGCGCGTGCTCGGGGAGGGGCGCGCCCTGCCGCGCGAACGCCTGGAGGAGCCGCTCAGCCGCTGGGCGGTCGGCGGCGTCTGGCCCGAGGAGGACGCCCGCTCGTCCCACACCGGCATGGTCGACGCCATATACGACGACAGCACCGCCGAGGGGATCGGCGGGATCCAGAGCGCCGAACCCATGGAGACGGCCGCCGCACGCGAACTCGTGCACCGGCTGACGCCCTCGGAGGGCAACTTCGCGGTGTTCCTCGCCGGCGACGAGACCTGCGTCCAGATGATGTGGGAGGCCGGGCCCCGACTGTGGATGGAGAGCCCCTCCCCGGAGGAGCGCCTGTCCCGCGGCCGGTTCGTCACCACGTCGGAGGCGGAGGAGATGGTGCGCATCCTGGCCGACGAGAACCGTCTCGCGCTCGACGAGCTGGGACGGCTGGCCGTCACCACCTGGTGAGGCCGCGGCGGGCGACCACGGACGCGTGCGGGCATCCGCGGGTGTGACTCCGAGGTGCCCGGGGCTCGGGTGCGGGTGTGACCCCGGGTGTCCGGGGTGCCCCGGGGCCGGGGCGTGCGGGTGTGCCCCCCGGGCGTCCGGGGCCCCGGGGGAGTCAGCGGTGGGTGCTGCCGAACGCCTCACCGAAGCCGAAGAACGCCCTCGACCTCGGCGGCACGAGCAGGAGGCCGCCGATGACCAGTTGGAACACCAGCATCAGGGCGTAGAGCCACAGCTGCTCCGGTGAGTAGACCAGCACCGAGAACAGCGTGAACACCAGTAGCACCGCCACCAGGATCTGCACGATCACCACAGCGCCGTACAGCAGGCGCGAGCGGGTCATCAGACCCACGGCGGCGAAGGCCGCGAACAGCCCCCAGGCGCCCAGCGCCGCCACCGTGCCCCAGCCGTACTCCTCGGAACCGTCCAGGACCTCGGCGACGAACAGCGCCGTGAGGACCATCAGGTAGATCGCGTTGACGCCCAGCATGGCCGACGCGACGATCACCGCCGCCGGCTTGGGAACGCCGTCGCCGCCCAGCCCACCGCTGACCGGCTGCGCCCCGCGGACGCCGTAGCGCGGATCGTCGGTGAAGCGGGCGGTGGCGCCCTGCCGCGGCCCGGTTCCGGGCGCGCCCTGCGCGCCGGGGGCGGCCGCACTCGGAACGCCCTGGGCGGGCGTCGGGTAGTAGCCGGTCCGGGTGGTGCCGGGCACGAACCCGCCCGCGTGGTTCGGCGCGGTGCGACCCGTGGGCGCCTGCATCGGTCCGGACGGCTGCCCGCCCGTGCCCGGCCGGGGCCCGACACCAGGTTGGGGGCCCGTCGGCCGGCCCGGCACCGGCCCCTGCCGTGTCGGCCCCTGCGCGTAGCCCTGCGGATACTGCTGCTGTGGCTGTGGCTGTGGCTGTGGCTGTGGCTGTGGCTGTGGCTGTTGTGGCTGTTGTGGCTGTTGTGGGGCGTGTGCGGCCGAAGGGGCCGCGTGGCCTCCGGGGTGCCCGAACGGAGTCGGTGTGTGCGGCCCTGGTCCGGACGGCGGCCCGCCGACGGTGGTTCCACCGGCCCCGCCCTGAGGCGTGGACGACCCGCCGACGCCTCCCGGGTGTCCCGCGGCCGATCCCATTCCGGTGTGGGCGCCCGAGCCTCCATGCTCCGGAGCATGGAGCGCGGTACCGCCGGAAGGCCCACTGGGCGGCGTGCCCTGGGCGCCGGTGTCCGAGCCGGACACGGGTCCGCCGGCGCCGTTCCCCGGCGCGCGCCGGGCGCGTTCCAGCAGTGCCAGGGCCTGGTCGGGGTCGGGCCGCTGGGCGGGATCCCGGTTGAGCAGGGCGGCGATGAGCTCCTGCAGCGGAGCGCCCGCCGCGCCGCCGCGCGCGGAGCCGTCGGACAGCGGAGGCGGGACCGGCGCGGTCAGCACGGCCGTGATGATGCCCGTGATGCTGTCCCGCTTGAACGGAGACCGCCCCTCGACCAGAGCGAACAGCGTGACGCCCAGGCTCCACAGGTCGGACGCGGGCAGGGCCCGCTCACCCTCGAACCGCTCGGGGGCCATGTACTCGGGTGAGCCGATGTACACGCCCGTCTGGGTCAGTGCGGTGCTGCCGTCGACGTTGGCGATGCCGAAGTCGGTGAGCACGGTCCGGTCGTCCTCGGTCAGCATGATGTTCGCGGGCTTGACGTCCCGATGGGTGACGCCGACGGCGTGCGCCGCCCTCAGCCCGCCCAGCAGCGACCGGGCGGCCTCCTCGACGCGATCGACGGGCATCGGTCCGTGCTGCTCCAGGTACTGGGCCAGAGACTGGCCGCTGAGCAGCTCCATGACGATCCACGGGCTCTCGCCGTCGTCCAGCACGTCGTGGACGGCCACCACCGCGCCGCTGTGGATCCGGGCGGTCGCCTGGGCCTCACGCATCGACCGGGCGTGCGCCTCGGCGCGCTCGTCCGGGTCCATGCCGTCGGGGAGCTGGACCTCCTTGACGGCGACGTCGCGCTGCAGGGCGGGGTCCCACGCGCGCCAGACCGTGCCCATGCCGCCCGCGCCGAGCCGCTCCCGTAGTTCGTATCGGCCCACGGTGGAGCGACCGGGGGAGGACATAGGGGCGCATCCCTTCTGGCGGTGGGGGACGATGCGCAGGCCAATCTATCCAAGAAAAGCCCTACCGCGGCGCTTAACGGTGGCGACCGACGTTGTACGGATCAATCCCACTGTAAGCCGGAGTGCCGGACGTGCCCCGGTCCTGTGCGGCAGGTGACCGGTAGTGGTCACCGACCGGCTCGGGAGTTTCGGGGCGCCCCGGGCGGTCGCGGACGCGACGCGTCGAGGGCAGGACGCAGAGCGCTGGGCGGACCGCAGGCGGGACCTCCGCGATGCCCAAGACGGGCGGCGAGCACCACGGCATGATGCGGGGCCTGGGAGCCAGATGGGCCTTCGTCGGCTCGTGGGGTGTGGGCTCTCATCGGTGCGGCCTCCGCGCCGGCCGTCACCGTGATCGACTACGTGGGCATCAGGGCGGCGGGCCTGGCGCAGACCTTCGTCGTGCTGTTCCTGGCGCTGTTCGGAGCCATGCCGGCCTTCGGTTCGGGGGCGAACGGCTCGGCCGGGCACTTCGGACAGCGCCGGTCCGGCTGACGGCGGCTGCGGCCGCACCGGGCGGACGGGGCCGCGGGGGCGGATGGGATCGGCGGGGTGAGCGGGACCGAAGGGCCCTCACCAGTCGTGGTGTGCCATGACGTCCCTGGCCAGCGCCTCGCGGTCCCCGTCCTCGTCGACCTCGATCCGGTCCGAGAGCAGCAGGAGCTCGTCGGCGGAGAGGAGTTCGTCCGGGGCGAGGGGCGCCGTCGCGAGCTCCGCGTAGAAGCCGGATGCCAGTTCCGTCCGGGCCAGGTCCGGAGCGTCGGTTCCGTCCGAGTCCGACGCCAGCAGGACCACACCCCGGCTCTCCTCGCACGTCGTCGATCCGGCGTCGCATCCGTACCGGAGCGGGTCCGGCCGGCCGCCGAGGAAGAACTCCGCGGGCGCGCTCGTGAGGACCACCCGTCGGCCGGACCCGTCCTCGTAGGTGATGGTGAAGGCGTGCCCCGCCTCCGTGAGCCGCGTGCCGACCGCCTCCCACGCGGGGTCGTCCAGCACGGCGATGTCGTGCGGGTACGCGGCGTAGGTCGCCTCGGTGGCGCGCAGCGTCCGATCGTGGATCTGGGCGCCGATGACGCCCTCCGCCCCGGCCCGCAACAGGAGGAGTCCGACCAGGACGCACACGAGGATCCAGGGCCGACGCCCATCGGTCGCCGCGAGGACGACGGCGACGACGGCCGCGGTCAGAGCCGCGGCCACCCACGTGCCCACCGACCAGGGGACAACGGGCGCCACGTGGTCGGTGACGGCCGTCTGGATCCAGGCGGCCACCGCGGCGGCGGTGAGGAACCCGGCGGCGGTCGTGGGCCGCGTGACCCCCGACCCGCGGAGAAGGGCGGTCAGGAGAAGCAGGCCCGCTGAGACGCACACGACCGCGCCCGCGAGGAGGGCGAGATCGCGCCCGATCCCGTCGCCGCTCGGAAACAGCGCGTCCAACGACCACGAGAGCACCGTCGGTACCAAGGCGAGGCCGAGGGCGTAGGGCACGCCGCACAGGAGCAGCGGGAGGACCTGAGCCGTCCGGGTCACGGACGCGTGATCGGGAGGCGGGGGAGCTGCGGGGAGTGCGTGGGATGCGGGGTGCGCGGGGCCTCCGGCAGTGGAAGCGGTGGGTGTGGTGGAGGCGGAGGACGGCTCCACGGGGCGGGCCGCGTCGGGAGTGTGGCCGTTCATCCGCGAGACCGGCCTCGGATGCCCGCGTCGGGCAACGCCACACCGTCGGCGCGCCGGGCTCCTGGCTCACCCAGCGGTGCGCTGGCCGTGCCTGGCGCCCTGGCCGCGACGGGTGAGCCTGCTGCGCTGGTCGTGGCGGTCGGCCGGGTGCGCGTGCGGGCTGTACTCCGTCGACGGGGACGTCCGCACGCAGGGACGGGAGTGATCGGCACGAAGCGCCCCCGATTCTCCACTCGATCCGTTCGTGGGAGCTCCGACGCAACTCGGGACGACGCCCGCGCGGTGCCCGTCCTTCGTCGGGAACTCCTCCTCGTCGCCACGGTAATGGAGGAGTTCGGCGGCAGTCGGTCGCCCCCACCCGAGCGGAGTAGAGCCCCTCGGCGTCGACCGCGTCGCCGTTCCCGGCGGCGGCCATCACCGGCATCCTCCGGACAGGGAGACGGTCGGGACGACGGGGGACGCCCGGTCATCGGAGCCCGTGCTCGCCGGGACGCCCACGATCGAGGAGGACGGGCGCCCCGCGCCGAGGGGTCTTCCGATGAATCCAGGGTGTACGTGAAATGAACACAGGGGTTCATGTCAGTCGGTGGACGAAGGCCGCCGCCGAGCAGGTCGACCTGCCGGCGGGTTTCGGCCCTACGTCAACCGTGGCTGGGGTTCTCACGGAAGGTGGGCGAGGTACTGGGGCCCAGTCCGATTGATCATCCGGTGTCCACTTTTCGCCAGGAACATGAGTGTGATGCCGCTCATACTCGCTTGCAGGCCACCAAATTGTGGCCTAGGGGTATTGGGGCGTTTCGGAACGCCACTCATGTCCACTACCTGCGGAAACATTGATTCATGCCCGATATGTCCCCATGGGGAGGCGTGCGTCCGAGACGGGAACGGCAAAACCGGTCGCGTTGCTCTCGTCCCTGATCCCCGTGATGGCGCACCATGGATGATGGGGTAGAGACATGCGGGGGTCCGCCGTCGCGGGTGGCCGGTAGTCGGCGTGCGCGCGGTGCGGGCCTCGAGTCTGCCATCGTCCCTCGGCACGAACCACGACGCAGGAGCCAGCAGATGACGCATCAGCACGTCCACCGGCGGGGTTGGCGACGCCTTCTGATGACGTTCCTCCTGCTAGTCGGTTTCCTCGTGCTGCCGCTCACCAGCGCTCACGCGAACCCTTTGTGCCCGGGCCAGCCAGCACCCCTGCCGGAATCGGCGGGCAGCGGTTCCGACGGCCTGCTCGTCCCTCCGCAGTCCCAGTCGGCCATCGAAGGATCTCCGGACGGACTGCCTCCCGACGCGAGCATGTACGGGCAGTACGGAACGGCCGGAACGCAATGGCACATGATCACCGAATCGTGTGTGGACGGAATCTCCAACGGCGCCCAGGCGACACTGGCGAACACGGCATGGGATCTGTCGCAGACCATCAACCAGTCGACCATCACGGTCTACCAGGCGGCCACGTCCGACGGTCTTCTCTCCAGCTTCAACGAATTGGTCGAGAACGTCGTCGTCACGCTTCGCGAGGGCATCTGGCGGCCGCTCATCCCGACGGTGGTCATTCTCGGGGCGCTGTGGCTGGGATGGTTCGGCCTCATCCGCAAGCGGATGACCCTCACCATCGAATCGACCATCTGGATGGTGGCGGCCACGGCGTTGGGCATGTGGATCCTGGTCAACCCGGCCCAGGTGATGGGGCTGTCCAGCGGACTGGTGAACTCCGGGAGCCAGTTGGTGACCAGCACGGTGGGACAGGTTCCCTATGGAGGCGGGTCGGGGTCGTGCCCGGCGGGAGCCGCGCCGCCGGAACGGGCGGCGTGGGAGTCCGAGGCGGACTTCCAGGTGCGACGCAACGCCGACATGCTGTGGTCGAGCCTCGTGTGCCAACCCTGGGTCGCCGGCCAGTTCGGTAACGATCCAACTGGACAAAACGTCGCCCGCCGTCATGCCGCAGAATTGATCGCAGCGCAAGGTGTTAGCCGCGTTGAACAGCAGCAAATAGTCGACGGAGAAGTTGACGCTAATGAATTGTTGACTCAAAAGCAGCAGGACTACGAAGAGATATCATCTCGGGTCGAGTCATCGTACCCGAGCGTTTATCCTCTGTATTCCGGCCAGGATCAGGGGAGTCGATTGGGTGTTGCGACGCTCGCTCTGTTTGCTTCCATTTTTGCCGGGGGGCTCATCCTTGCGGGTTCGGTCGCTCTCATTGTCCTCAAAATCGCATTCTTGCTGCTCTTCTTGTTGTCGCCGATATTCCTGCTTATTGGAATCCATCCAGGCTATGGTCGGATGGTCTTGTTGCGCTGGGTTGAGTTGATGGTGGGTTTCCTGCTGAAGCAGATATTCCTGGTTCTTCTCATCTCTCTTCTTGTCATGTGTTACGGGATGGTCATGTCGACCAACCTCGGGTGGGGTCTGCAGATGATTCTGCTCGCGCTGTTCACCCTGGCGCTCTTCATCTACCGCAAGCCGTTCGCGTATCTCTTCTCGTCGGTGAACGCAAACTCGTTCACCTCCCGCATCGTCAGCGACACGGCGCAGAGCCGGGCTCTCAGCAGGAGCGCGGCGGTCCTACCCCCGGTCGCCAACCTGAAGGCGCAGGCGTGGGGTCTCCGCCGCGCACCGATGATCGCCGGAGCCGCCGCCGGCGTCCCGGCCGGAACGGGAGGACCGACCGGTGTGCCGGAGGGCACTGTGGGCGAGGAGCCCCAGACCGAAGGCGGCCCGGTGCGCGGTGACGGAAACCGGGTGCGAGGGGTCGCGGGTTATGGCCGTGTGCGTGACAACGGATCCGCACCGCCGCTCCGGATGAACCGGGAAACCTCCGCCGCCAGTGGGTCGCGGGCCGCGACGGCGAATCGGAGCAGTGACCAGGCTCCGACCCTGAGCGGTGGTGGAAGCGGCTCCATTCCGCCTCGGCCGAGCGGTGGCTATACCGGGACCGGCGACAGCGGATGGGCGTCCGTCTTCGGAACCGATTCCGGAGACCGTGGTGGATCGCGGCGTCGTGACGACGGTGGCGGACGGGGAGGCCCGGTGGTCGGCAGCGACCGCCCAGCGGCTCCTGGGCGTGCCGCCAGTTCGGAGCGGCCCGAGCCCAGCAGTGGTCGAGGGATCTTCAACGGCCGCGAGGAAACGCCCGCCAAGGGGAGCTTCGGCAGCCGAGGGTCCCGTTGGGGAACCCCCCGTGAGCGGCGTGAGCGGTCCGCTCCCCAACGGCCGGCTCGACCGGCACCCAGTCCGCCCGGAGGACGAGGCGATGGTGACGGTGGTTGGCTGACCGGGTCCGGAAAGCGCAAGGACAATGCTCCCATCACCCCCTTCTGGGGGGAGAGCAGCTCCACCAGTGCGAGGGACCGCAAGCGCGACGTGCCCTTCTGGCTGAACGACGACTGACGGACAAAGGCCCCGACTCATGCCGAACCCTCTCCCCGAACGCGCCCAGCGGGCGGTCTTCATCGGACTCGTCGTCGCGCTGGTCGCGTTCGGTCTCTATCTCAGCGTCGGTGGATTCGGAGGGGACGACGCGGGCGAGGAGCCGGTGGCTGAACCCTCTGATTCCGGCCCTCCTCCCGCCGGACCGGATGACACCGGCGGGCTGAGCGGCCTGTCCACGGTGGCCCCCAGCCCGATCGAGACGACGGACGAGGGCGACCTGGACGTCTTCGACTGGATGCCGTTCAGCGAGGAGGAGTTCCGAGCCGCCGGCGCCACGGCCCGTGCCTTCGGTGAGGCCTACGGAACGATCGACTACACCCAGTCTCCGGAGTCCTACTACTCCTCGATGGAGGAGCTCGCCACCCCGGAGTACGCAGACGTCCTGTCCGAGGCGACCCGTGCCGGGGCCTTCTGGGAGGAGATGTCCGGGGTCGAGGCCGTCGCCGAGGGGCGCGCCGAGATCGAGACGGTCAGGACCTTCGGCGAGGACTCCATCACCTTCGTCGTGACCGTTCAGTCCATCACGGAGACAGGCGACGCCGAGTTCGACGAAGAGCTGGGCGAGTTCGCCATCACCGTGGTTCGTAGTGGGAGCCGGTGGAGGGTCTTCGACTTCCAACCCGGCGACGCAGGACAGTTCGGGGAGGAGTGACCCCTTTGTTCCCCCGTTTCATCACCCCCAACAGGTCGGACGAGGGCGCCGCGGGACTCTGGGTCGGTGCCGTGGCAGTGATCGGCGTGACGCTCACGATCATGCTCGCCATGTTCGTGATTCCGGTGATCTCGAACTCGACGCAGCAGGTCGGCTCGATGCTGGCCAACGGTCTCGTCTGTGCGCCGAACGCGGACGCGGAGCAGCCTGAGGCGAGCGGTTACGCGATGGACTCCATCCCCGAGAACTATCTGGAGATCTACCGGGAGGTCGGGGAGGACCGAGGCGTTCCGTGGAACGTCCTCGCGGGAGTCGGCCAGGTGGAGTCGCACCATGGGCGATGGGAAGGGCCGGGCATCACCGAAGGACACAATGACTGGGGAGCGGCCGGCCCCATGCAGTTCGGTGCGCTCGACGGCTCTGCGGCGGGGAACAGTTGGGGCGGCGAGCCCATTCAGGCTGTCGAGGATCGGCCGGAGACCGGCTACGGGCTCGACGGCAACGGAGACGGGATCGTGAACGTCTACGATCCGGCCGACGCCATTCCCGCGGCTGCGGACTACCTCCTCGCCCACGGCCTCGCCGACGACGTTCGCCAGGCGATCTACGGGTACAACCATGCCTGGTGGTACGTGGATGACGTCATGGAGTGGGCCGGGGAGTACTCCGACGGCGAATTCAACACCACGGACTCGGTTCGCACGGCCGTTCTCTGTGAACTCGACGCGCAAGGCGCTCCCATCGGTCGTGCGCCTGACGAACTTACGCAGGCGGTCATCGACTGGGCCCTGGACCAGCGCGGGAAGCCCTACATCTGGGGTGGGACCGGACCCAATGGTTACGACTGCTCCGGACTGACGATGAAGGCCTACGAGAGCATCGGGGTGACCATTCCCCGAGTGTCGCAGGATCAGTGGGCCTTTGGTCCGGAGATTCCACAGGGGGAGGAACAGCCGGGTGACCTGGTGTTCTTCGATGTGACCAGAGCGGGAGAGCCTCCGGGGCCCGGACATATGGCCATGGTGATCGGCGACGGCCTGATGGTCGAAGCCTGGTGCACCAACTGTGGACCGATCGCCGTCCGGGAGTACGATAACCCCAATCGTGCGGACATCGTGGGTTTCACCCGTCCACTCGAGCACCCGGACGTGAAGGCCCAACTGGAGGCACAGGATAACCGTGGCTGATGAGAAGGTGGCCGCCAGGAAGAAGGGGCTCCACGGTTGGCGGGCGGCGGTCGCTGTCTTCGGTTGCGGAAGCCTGGCCGCCTTCGGTGTTTTCGGGGTAATCGTGCTGGTCCTGAACGTGGTCCTGTCCACTGCTGCAACCGGAGTTCCGGGTGCTGAAAGAGAAGCCACCGTGCAGCAGACCGGGGAACCCATCGCTCACCTGGAACCTGGTGAGATGGATCTATGCGTACAAGATGTCCAACACACGTATGACCAATACGACCCTCATTATCAGAGTGATAATTATGAGGATCCTGCGCTCCAGGGGAACGAGGAAGATCGAACCGTCAGCGATCACTGCTCGTGGGAGATCACACCCAGGGGGGATAGTGGAGGCCTGGAGCCTTGGGTGCTCACGTATGCGTACGAGGCCGTAATATCCACAACCGGAAGCGACTCTCCACAAGAGGTGGCCTCGTCAAGATACTCAGAGCTCGTCGCCGGGCATGAGAGCAATGAACTCGATCTTCTTGCATCCGGTGATGCTGATCTGAGCGATAGGTCATTCTTTCACTATGGAACGGATCCGGAAGGTGCATACGTCTATTATCTGACTGGTCAGACCAAGAGCACTGTCTACGTGATCAAGTTCGAATCGCCCGCTGTGAATGGGGAGGTTCCAGTGAGAAGATTCAGGAACGAGGCCGACCACGTAGCTTCGTTTGTGGAGCCTGGGCTAGGTGTCCTCGTCCCTGATTGAGTCGCGCTTCGGTCGTCAGGCGATGCCGGCCATGAAGTGGTGGCGGCACAGGGTGGCGTAGGATTCCGTCCCGCCGATGTGGACCTGCTCGCCCTGGTAGATCATGACGCCGTCGACCACGCGGGCGTTGTGCGTCGCCCGGCTGCCGCACCAGCACCGAGCCGACACGGGGAGGACCTCGATCTTGTCGGCGAGTTCGACCAGGCGCTGGGAGCCGGGGAACAACTGCCCCTGGAAGTCGGTCAGGATGCCGTAGCAGTACACGTCGATGCCCATGCCGTCGACGGCTCCGGCCAGCTGGCCCACCTGCTTGTGCGACAGGAACTGGGCTTCGTCGCAGATCACGTACGGGGCCTTGCGATCGGCGATGTCGTCGTACAGGTCGAGGTGGTCACCGACCTCGATGGCGGGGGACGTCAGGCCGAGGCGGGACGAGATGATCCCCTCGCCGGCGCGGTCCTGCTTCGTGTAGAGCACTCCCTCGCCGCCGCGTGAGTGGTGTTCCTGCAGAGCCATCGTGCTCTTGCCCGAGTTCATCGCCCCGGTGAAGTACTTCAGCTCCGCCATGCCTCTTCCTCGATCGCGGGCGCTGTGCCGTCGCCGCCGCCCCCGGCTGGTGCCGTGGCCAGCAGTGAAGATACCAGTGGGGCCGGCTCCCGGTTGAACCGCCGCCGCCTCCCAGCCGTCCAAGCCTTCGCCGCTGTTTCCCGGGCGCGCCGAGGAGTTCCTGGGGTACAGCGTGTTTGTGGACGGTGTCGTTGCGGGGGAGGGTTCGGCCGAAACGGGGGTGTGGGATGTTCCACGTGATATCCGGGCTGCCGGTGACGATTTCGTGACTTCCGATCGCCCCGACCGGTCGCCCGGGGGTGTCGGATGTCGCTGGGCTATCGGTGGTGTGCCGGAGGAGGCCACGGTGGCACTTCGATATCTTTGACCCGCTGTGTCGGAATGCAGCGTGTTGCGCGGAGGGGGAAGTGAACTTGCGGCGTTCGCAGGTCGTGCAGGTGGTCGAGAGCCGTTGGTTCTCGAACGCGATGCTCGTGGTGATCCTGATCAATGCCGCCATTTTGGGTTGGTCAACTTACGGGGGTTCTGTCCAGCCGTATTTGCTGTTCGTCGAGCGGATCGTGGTCGGCGTCTTCGTCGTCGAACTGACTCTGAAGATCATCGCGTGGCGAGGCCGATTCTTCCGGGACCCGTGGAACTGGTTCGACTTCTTCGTGGTCGTCATCTCCGTCATCCCCGCCACCGGCCCCTTCTCGGTCCTGCGCATCCTGCGCGTGCTGCGGATCCTGCGGGTGATCACCGCCGTCCCGCAGATGCGGACGATCATCAGTGCGCTCTTCCGTGCGGTGCCGGGGATGGGCACGGTCATCGGACTGCTCCTGGTGGTCATCTACACGGCCGCGATCCTGGGACAGCAGCTCTTCGGTGAGGACGTCCCGCAATACTTCGGCGACCTGGGGACGTCGCTCTACACGCTGTTCACGGTGATGACGACGGAGAACTGGCCGGACTTCGCCGATGCCGTCGCCGAGGACCATCCGATGGGGTGGATGTTCTTCGTCGGCTACATCGTGCTGACGACCTTCATCATCCTCAATCTCGTGATCGGCGTCATCGTGACGTCGATGGAGCAGGAGGTGGACTCCCGATGGTGGGTCGAGGACCAGGAGTTGGAGGCCGTCCAGCACGAAGCCGTCATGGCCAAGCTGGCGGAGCTGAGCGAGCAGGTCGCGCGCCTGGACCGCATGGTGCGCGATCACGGGGGAGACCCGGACACGGCCGAGCCCGTCGGCCAGGGGGCGTCCGCCGCCCACGAACCGGTCCACCCGCCGAACGGCAGCGGGTAGGCGGCGCACGCCGAAGGCATGTGACACACGCGGAAGTGGTCGCCCGGTACCGAGGCGGCCCCGCCGCCCGGCCTGCGACGTCGAGGACAGCGAGGGGGAGGGCGCCCTCGCGACCTGCCGGCGGGGGCCGGGCCTGGCCCCCAGTGCCCGGCCCCCGCTCTCGGGCGAACACGCCCGGATGGTCGCCTCCGCCGCCACCCGGGAGTGGGCCCTGAACGCACGCATTCGACTGGCGCGCCACAGGACGTGGGTGACCGGCGGTGGTCGGGCGGGCAGTGGTGGACACCACGCCGCCCTGACCCCGCCCGTCGTGCCCGCGCCTCGCGGCCCAGAACTTCAGGCAGGATCTTGATGACTAAGAGTAGTGACTACGTCGCTCGTTGGGGCGGTATTTCCAAGGTCGACGCTGGTCGGAGGCGGTTTTCCTGCCTCGTTCGCGAGTCGGGGCGGACGATCGGTCCGGTATGCGTCGGATGCGCCCGCTCCACGTCTCGGACGGGCCGGGCGCGGTCACTTCGTCGACTCCGCGAGCACCGGTCGGAGCACGTCCGAGAGCACACCCGGACGGCGGCGATCCACGTGCGCCGTTCGCACTCCGTGGTCTGCCGGGGCGCGGCGACCCGGCGCTTCCGGGCGACCGGGAAGGGCGGACTTCCTCGGGTGGAGAACGTCGATGCCCTGCTGCCGGCCCCGTGGCCGGGCCCCGACCCGGTGGCAGCCTCCACGGGGCACCCCGTCCGCCGACCCGAACCCGGGTCAGGGCGCGCCGCCGAGGGCGGGTCGGTGTCCACGGTCGCCCCTGTGGCCGTGCGTGCCGCGGCGGTCCTGGCAGTCGTGACGACGAACGGTGTCCCGGTTCCGGCTCGGCCCTGCGAGAGGCTCGCCATCACCGGTGACCGCATGGGAGACGAGTCCCGGCCCCGGGCACCGCGTCCCCGCCCGCCGTCGTCCCCGCACCCGTCCCCGTCGCCCTGGCCGATACCGAGGCCCAGGCCCCGACCCCGGCCGCACCGCCACGTGCTCGCCCGGCAGTAGCCGCGTCCCGCGTGTGCGGCGCTCGCGGCCGGTCCTCCGCCGAGAACACACTGGGGCAGCCGCGCCCCGCGTACTGACGCCTCCGGCCCCCGGGCACCGCCCCCGTGCACCGTCCCCGTGCGCCATCCCCTGGGATCGGGCCCTGGGCCGGGATCGGGCCCCGGCCCCCGCCCCGGCCCTGGCCATGGGCCGGTCGGCCGACAGGATCGGCGACCGGCCCCGGGGGTCAGCCGAGCTGCCCGCCGATGATCGGCGTCAGGCGGTCGGCGATGACGCGGTGCCCGGCCTCGTTCGGGTGGACCGAGTCGACCAGGTGCTCGTCGCCGATCCAACCGGTGGTGTCGACGAACCGGACGCCGCCGTCACCGCGGTCGTTGTGGATCCGTACCGCCTCCTCCGTCTCGGTGGTGTAGCGCCCGCGGAAGGTCCGCAGGGCGAAGATCTCCGCGGTGGGGTACTCCGCGCGGGCGCGGGCGATCAGCTCGACGTAGCCGTCGCGGAACTCCTCGGAGGTGGGGCGCCGCCCGATGTCGTTGGTGCCGAGGTTGATCACGACGGCCGCCGCGTCGTACCGGAAGTCCCAGGCGGGGGAGCCGTCGGCGGACGAGGTGCGCAGGAACCAGTCGAGCATGCCGTAGCAGTCGCTCGGCAGCAGGCACGCACCTCCCTGGGCGATCTGGGTGTGCCCCGCGCCGAGGCGTTCGCCGACCAGCCAGGGATAGGAGGTGAAGGGCCGGTTCCCGTTGGGCTGGCCGACGGTGATCGAGTCGCCGACGAACTCGATGACGCGGTCCGGCGGCGTCGAGGCGACGGTCCCGGCACCGGGGTCGAAGGCCAGGCCGCGGAACACCGCGTCCCCCGTGTACGAGCCCGCCACCTCTCGGTAGCCGAGGCGGAGCGTGTGCTCGCCGTCGGCGAGGCCGTCGGCGAGGGTGACGGTGCCGCTGACGTCGCGCAGCCACGTGTAGGGGCCGCCGTCGACGCTGTAGTAGAGGTCGATGGTGCCGCGCTGGTTCGCGGCGACCGAGGTGCCGGTGAAGGACGTCTCCAGGTACGCCCCGGCCCAGCCGGGCACGTAGGCGCCGCTGTCGCGGGTGTCCCAGCGGCCGAAGTAGTGGATGGCGGGATCGGTCGGCGAGCCGTCCCCGCCGCCCCCGGCGATGACCGGGACCAGGTCCCACTGCTGGTTGGCGCCGCCGTTCGGGGTGTACTGGGAGACGCGGGCAGCGGGTTCGGTCGACCGCGCCCACACTTCCAGCGCCTTGCCGGAGCCCTCGTTGACCAGCGTCACGCGGTCGCCGTCGACGGTGGCGCTCCAACGCTGGTTGGCGTTGTCCCGGTCGGGCCACTGCACGATGTCGGCGCCGTCCTCGGCGCTGCCCCGGGCCACGTCGACCACCTGGTCGCTGTGCCGGGCCTGGAGCCGGTAGGCGCCACTGCCGGAGGGCAGGAACCGGAACTGCTGGTGGGCCGCGCCGGTGTGGTCCGACTGCACGAGCCCGGCGCCGGGTTCGGTGGAACCCGTGTCCACGTCCAGGACGAGGCCCGAGTGCACGTTCCGCAGTGTGAACCAGGTGTTCGCGTCGACCTCGTCCGCGGAGGCCGCCGGCGCGGCGACCACGAGCCCGGCCATGGCGACCACGGTCGCGATGGCGCTCGTGGCCCACGTCCGGAGGCGGGAGGGCCCGCGCGTTCTGCGCGGGGAGGAGAAGAGCGGGGGCATGGAGCGACTCCGGACGACTGGGGGGGAAAGCGCTTGCCGACCGGACGCTACCCGAAGGGAACGCACGTCTCCAGAGGGGTACGCGAATCCGGGTGATCGCACGGCCACTTTCGGCCATCTCCGGGGCGGGACGGTCCCGGCGCCGGAAGCCGCTCAGGGCCGCGGCGCTCCAGGAACGCCGGGATTCCCCCGACCACCTGAACGGTCACAGTGGTCCCGGGCCGCACGATGAACGGCCCTCCCGGAGCGCGTACGCTGACTCGCTGCGACCAGTACCAGGTCAGCGGCCTGACGGACGCATTGACGCAGCGCATGGCCGTGAGGCGACCATGAACGGGATCCCCGCGGGGACGAAGGAGGTGTGCGGATGAGCGTCTTCCTTCTCGGCGCCTGTGTCGGCGGCGTGTGCGGAGCCATCGGAGTCCTCGCCTCGGTCTTCGTCGGCTTCCGGGAAAGCGTCCTGAAGAACATCGTGGTCCTCGCCGCCGTCGGAGCGCTGTCGGTCAACGCGGGCTGGGTCGTGGAAGTGCGCTCCGGGTACTCGCCTGGGCTCGGCTGGGTGTTGCCGGGGCTGTCGGGGTTCGGGTTCGCCCTCGTCACCGTCTCCTGGATCCGTGCGGCGGTGACACCCCACGAGGACTACCTGCGCGTGTTCATCGCCGCCACGGTGGGGGCCTGCTCCGTTGCCCTGGGCTATCCCGTGTTCCTCCTGGGCGGCGTGGGTGCCGTCCCCGCTGCCACGGTGACCGCCTTCGCCGGCGGGTGGCTGTGCCTCCTCGTCCTGCGGCAGTACGACGACGAGGACGAACGCGGCGGATACGCGGCCATCGGACTCGGGTGCCTGGTCCCCGTGGTGCTGATCGTTCCACTGACCGCAGTGTTCACCTTCGCGTTCCGCGGCATGGCGGGAGGTTGACATGCCGGGGAGCGGAACGTCCCGCGCTCCGTCAGGAGGTGACGGCTCTGACCAGGTGCTCGCGTTCGCCCGGGGTTTCGGGGCGCAGGGACCGGGCCGCGGACACCAGGTCGACCGGGGCGCCGGGAACCGAGGTCAGACAGGCCACCACGCCGTCGTTGAGGTGCGTGCGCAGTTCCGCGGGGGTGTTCCCGCCCCGGTAGACCGCGACCGCGCCGTCGACGTTCCGGCAGCGCACGTCCGGGAACTCGCAGCCCGAGCGGATGCCCTCCGAACCCCTGGCGCGGGCCCCCGTCCAGGTGTGCACGTACACGGGGGTGCCGTCCGGGTCGCGGTAGGTGAAGCGCAGGGCGCCGTCGACCTCGTGGACCTGGTCCAGGGACCAGCGCGGGTCGTCCAGCACCGCGATGGTCTGGTCGAAGGACTCGATCTGCTCCCGCGAGCGCTCGTCGGCGGCCCGGGCGCGCATCTCGTCGGAGACGGCGGGCAGCGCGGTGAGCAGGGCCGCGACCACGACCACGGCGGGAAGCACGCCCGCCTGGAAGCGGTCGGGCAAGCCGCACCAGGCCATACAGGCGCCCATGCCCAGTGTGGCGACGGCGGCGCTCAGCACCGCGATGCTCACTGTGGTGTTGCCCGGGACCGGGGTGGCGGCCGGGGCGAGGAAGGCGACGAACACGGGTGTGGCCATGGCGGTGACCGTCACCAGCGACGCCGCGGAGGTCGGGTGGTTGACCCCCGCGCCCTCCAGCCACCGGGTCCCCAACCAGGTCATGAGCAGGACGACGCCCGCGACCAGCGGGGCGAACACCAGGACGCCCAGGCCCGCGCCGCTCATGGTCAGGGCCTCGGCCGCCTCCCACAACCCGACGGGGAAGAGCGACATCACCGGGGCACCGACCAGGCACAGGATGAGCACCGCACCGACCGCGGCGACTCTGGGCCGGCCCGTGGGCGCTCGTGGCAACACGCCGTCGATTGACCGCATATTTCCTCCTGGCGGGGAGGACACGTTACGCCTGTTGGGTCTTGGGCGCCAGATGTGGAACGTGGGGATCGATCTTGACGCCCATGTCCGAATCGTCTCCCACATGTTCGCGTCAGGTCAATGACACGTCATCCGCGCGTCGCGGATCGCCCCGGATCGCCACGGGCGGCCACACCCCTGGCCCTCCCCGGGCTACCCGTCGAGCTTGCGCAGGTACGGACGGCGAATGGCGTTGAACTGCGACCACTGCGGGTCGAGGTGCGTACGCAGCCTCACCTCTCCCTCGGGCCAGTCCGTCAGGGCCGCCTCGAACTCCGGCAGCACACCGGAGTCCGGGTCCAGGTAGTAGTGGTACTGGCGGCGCCCACCGGTGGTCTGCCGTGCGAAGAGTGCTCCGTTGTCGCCCAGCAGGACGGTCAGCCGCTCCTCCAGCTCCGTCAGCGCGCTGAGCGACTCCTCCGCCGGAAGCCGGTCCTCGTCCAGGTGCGTGTACGGCACGACCACGTGGACGTACAGCGACAGCGCCGGGTAGTCGCGTCGGGTCAGGGGGTGCCGGATCCGGAACTCCAACCCGCCCTGGATCGGCACCCGGCCCTCGAAACCCGCCCATCCGCCCGGGCCGCCGAGCAGGTCGACCATCTGCCGGACGACCGCCGGCATGGACGTGGGCGGCAGCGGGTCCAGGGGCGCCTCGTCCAGCGGCGCCACCTTCCCGATCCACCGCACCATGTCGTCCTCGCCCAGCGCCAGCAGAGTGACGTGCTCGGCGACGCCCTGGCGGGTCTCCTCCGACAGGAACATGTTGTCGGGGTGGTAGACGCCCACCTCGATCCGGCCCGCCGCCTGGTTGACGCGCATCGACACCGACACGTGCGACAGGTCGAGTTCATGGTCGTCCCAGGTGACGGTGGACGAGAGCTTCTCGTGGTCGGCGCGGCGGACCGGGAGGAAGGCCCACTGGTCGTCCTCGGGCGCCGACCGGGCCCAGCGCTCGGCCTGCACGCGGGCCTCCTCGGAGGTGCCCGGGCGCAGGGTCATGGCGTAGACCGGGCCCTCGGTGAGCTTCGACGGGTCGTCCATCGCCGCGAGCTGCTCCAGGAGCTTGCTCGGGTCCGCGTCCATCGACAGGTCGAGGTCGTCCAGACCGCCGCTCGGGCGGCTCGGCGCCCGGCCCACTTCCCAGTCCAGGTCCGGGTGGATCTTCCTCACCAACTCGCTCACCTCCTCCGACACCTCGGACGGAGCCGGCTGGTCGGTCTCGACGGCGTTGGCGAGCGCGTCGCGCGCGGTCGGCCAGGCGTCCCAGAACGCGGTGACGGCGGAGGTGGAGTCGGCGGAGCGACGACGACGGAACAGAGCCATGGACCGATTTTCGCAGAACCCGGCGACCACCCTCGCCGCGCCCCGGCGGGAGTGTCCCACCCCGCTCGAAATCCGTGGTCCGGACACCGGGCGGGCGCATACGCTGGTGGGCACTATGACTTTGCGTGTACTGGCCGCCATGTCCGGCGGAGTCGATTCCGCGGTCGCCGCGGCCCGTGTGGCCGAGGCGGGCCACGACGTCACCGGCGTTCACCTGGCGCTCTCCAAGAACCCACAGTCCTACCGCACGGGCGCGCGCGGCTGCTGCACCGTGGAGGACTCCCACGACGCGCGCCGGGCCGCCGACGTCATCGGTATCCCGTTCTACGTGTGGGACATGTCCGAGGAGTTCGACCGGGAGGTCGTGCAGGACTTCGTCGCGGAGTACGAGTCGGGGAACACGCCCAACCCGTGCCTGCGGTGCAACGAGAAGATCAAGTTCGAGGCGGTGCTGGACCGGGCGATCGCGCTGGGCTTCGACGCCGTGGCCACCGGCCACCACGTGCGCAAGATCGACGGGCGCCTCGTGCGCAGCGTCGACGCGGCCAAGGACCAGTCCTACGTCCTGGGCGTGCTCGACGCCGAGCAGATCGCGCACGCCGTGTTCCCGCTCGGGGACTGCACCAAGGAGGAGGTCCGCGCCGAGGCCGACCGCCGCGGCCTGTCGGTGGCGGACAAGCCCGACAGCCACGACATCTGCTTCATCGCCGACGGCGACACCGCGGGCTTCCTGAACCGGCGGATCGGCGAGCGTCCCGGCCCCATCCAGGACGAGGAGGGGAACGTGGTGGGCACCCACAACGGCGCGCACACGTTCACCGTGGGCCAGCGCAAGGGGCTGGGCCTGGGCGGTGCCGCGCACCCGCGCTACGTGCTGTCCATCGAGCCGGTCCAGAACACCGTGACGGTGGGTCCGCGCGCGTCGCTGGCCGTGGACGAGATCACGGGTGTGCGGCCGGTGTGGAGCGGATCCGGCCCGCTGACCGAGCCGACCGAGTGCCACGTCCAGTTGCGCGCGCACGGCGAGGTGTACCCCGCGACGGTGTGGCAGCGCGGAGCCGAGGGCGGCGACGAGCTGGTCGTGCGCCTGGCCGAACCGGCCGCGGGCGTGGCCACCGGGCAGGCGGTCGTGGTCTACGACGGCGACACGGTGCTGGGGTCGGCGACGATCTCGGCGACGGCGCGCTCGGCCGCGGTCGCCAGCGGGACGACCACCGCCTGAGCCCCGCCTGGGCCAGGCCTGAGCCCCGCCTGGACCACGCATGGCCGGCCGTGCGGCCGAGGGCGCGCGGGGGAGGAACCGGTCGCTGAGGGACGGATCTCCTCCGTCCGGGCCCCCAGCCCCTTGCCGAGGTTAGGTAAGGCATAGCATAGTTGCTGCTCAAGGAAGGGGGCCTGTCCATGCCCGAGTTCGGTTTCCTTGAGGGGCAACCCTTCTGGATCGTCTACTTCGCGCTGTTCGGCATCGTCCTGTGCCGCGCCCAGGCCACCTACTGGATCGGCCGGGGGCTGGGAGCCGGGGTGAAGCGCAGCCGGATGGGCGAGCGGCTCGGCCCGCGGCTGGACCGCGCCCGGCGGAGCATCGACCGCTACGGCGCCCCCGTCGTCACCCTGAGCTTCTGCACCGTCGGCGTGCAGACCGCCGTCAACCTGTCGGCGGGCGCGATGCGCATGCGCTTCCCGCGCTACCTCGCCGCCATGGTCGTGGGCTGCCTGATCTGGGCCGGACTGTGGGGCGTGGTGATCTCCGGGCTGGTCGGTACCTGGTGGACCCTCTTCCTGGGGTCGCCGTGGCTCGCGGTCGGAGTGGTCCTGCTGGCGGCCGCCGTGGTCGCGGTCCTGGTGCTGCGGTCCCGCCGCCGGGTCCGGACGCCCGCCGCCGCCGAGGACTCCTCCACGCCCGTGTGACCGGCCGCCCGGAACGGCCACCACCTTCAACGGAACGCCCCCCGCCCGTCGCCCGCCATCGCCCCTGGGGCCACTTCGTGGGGGTGTGGGGCTTCCACCCTCAACGGAAAGCCTCCGGCTTCAGCGCTCTTCGGCCGTGGTTGCCCTAACCTTGGGCATCGTGACCGAACAGCACCCCTATCCCTGGCCCGACGCCTCCTACACCGGGATCGGGTCCTGGCCGGGCGAGGACCCCGACGAGGCCGTGCGCACCATCATCGGTGAGCTCCCCGACCTCCCCCACCTGCCCGAGCTGCCCGACCGCGGTGTCGGCGCCGACATGATCGGCCGTACCAGCGGACTGCTCGTGGACTTTCCCGTGGAGGTCCAGCCCAGCGCCTGGCGCGTGGCCGACACGCCCGGCCGCGACCTCGCCCGCGCCACCAGCCTCATGTCCTACGACCTCGACGCGCTCACCGAGCACGCCCACGCCTACACCGGCACCCTCAAGATCCAGGTCGCCGGCCCCTGGACGCTGGCCGCGTCGATCGAACTGCGCAACGGCCAGCGCCTGGTCTCCGACCCCGGTGCCTGCCGCGACCTGGCCGAGACGCACCGCGAGGGAGTCCTGGCCCACCTGGGCGAGGTCCGCCGCCGGGTGCCAGGCGCACGCGTCCTCCTCCAGGTCGACGAGCCCTCGCTGACCGCGGTCCTACTCGGCTCCCTGCCCACCGCCAGCGGTTTCGGACGGGTGCGTGCCGTGGACCGCGTCCACGTCGAGGCCGTCCTCCGGCAGCTCTTCACCGCCCTGGAGGAGGCCGGCGCCGTGCCCGCCGCGCACTGCTGCGCCCCCGGCGCGCCCGTCGACCTGCTGCGCCGCAGCGGGGCCAGGGCGCTGAGCCTCGACGCCCTGCTGCTCACCCGCGACCACGACGAGATGATCGGCACGGCCGTCGAGGCCGGTGTCGGACTGCTGCTCGGCGTCGTCCCCTCGTCCGACGCCCCGCGCGGGCAGACGCCCGAAACGTCCGGCGCCGCCACCGCGCGGGGGCCGCAGCGGTCCCCCGGAATGTCGGACGCCGCCGCTACCGTCGACCCTGTACGCGAGCTTTGGAACCGGTTGGGCATCACCCCTGACCTGCTCTCCCGCGCGGTGGTCACCACACCGACGTGCGGGCTCGCGGGAGCCACGCCCGGGTACGCGCGGGCGGCCCTGGACGCCGTTCGCGCCGGAGCGAGGGTCCTGCGGGACGAGCCCCGCCGGTAGCCCCGCGGGCCGGCGACCGCGACAGGCGAGCACGAGAGCAGCAGAAAGGCGTTACCGAGTGAGCGCGCTTCACAACACGACCGACATCCCCGATGAGGTACGCGCCCGCCACACCGAGTTGTGCCGGGAGCTGGACGACCACAGCTACCGGTACTACCTGGGCAAGCCCGTCATCTCCGACGCCGAGTACGACACCCTCATGGGCGAGCTGCGCGGTATCGAGGACTCCTACCCGCAGCTGGTCACCCAGGACTCGCCCACGCAGAAGGTCGGCGCCCCCATCAGCGTCGACTTCGCCGAGGTCGAGCACCTGGTCCGGATGGAGAGCCTGGGCAACGCCTTCGACACCGAGGAGCTCAACGCCTGGGCCGACCGGGCCTCGGCCGAGGTGCCCGTCGACGCCTACCTGTGCGAGCTCAAGATCGACGGCCTGGCGGTCGACCTGGTCTACGAGCGTGGCCGCCTCGTCCGCGCCGCCACCCGCGGCGACGGCCGGGTGGGCGAGGACATCACCCTCAACGTGCGCACCATCGACGCCGTCCCCGAACAGCTCGACGAGAGCGTCCGCCCCGCCCCCGAGCTGCTGGAGGTGCGCGGCGAGGTCTTCCTGCCGGTCAAGGAGTTCGGCGAGCTCAACGAGCGCATCACCGCCACCGGCGAGCACACCCCCTTCGCCAACCCCCGCAACGCGGCCGCCGGGTCGCTGCGGCAGAAGGACCCCCGCGTCACGGCCACCCGGCCGCTGTCGATGATCGTGCACGGCGTGGGCGCCTACTCCCCGGCCTCCGACGGCGTCGCCTTCACCAGCCAGTCGCAGGCCTACACCCTCCTCGGCGAGTGGGGCCTGCCCCTGAGCGACCGCTACCGGGTCGTGGACTCCATGGCGAAGGTGCGGGACTACGTCGACCACTACCGGGCCAACCGCCACGAACCGGCCTACGAGATCGACGGCATCGTCATCAAGGTCGACGACTTCGGCCTCCAGCGCCGACTGGGCTCCACCAGCCGGGCTCCGCGCTGGGCGATCGCCTACAAGTACCCGCCGGAGGAGGTCACCACCCGGCTCGTCGACATCAAGGTGGGCGTGGGGCGCACCGGCCGTGTCACCCCCTACGGCGTGATGGAGCCCGTGGTCGTGGCGGGCTCGGAGGTGGAGTTCGCGACCCTGCACAACGCGCAGGAGGTCGCCCGCAAGGGCGTGCTCATCGGCGACGTCGTGACCCTGCGCAAGGCGGGCGACGTCATCCCGGAGATCGTCGGCCCGGTCGTGGAGCGCCGGGACGGCAGCGAGCGCGAGTTCGAGATGCCGACGCACTGCCCGGAGTGCGGGACCGAGCTGGGCCAGCAGAAGGAGGGCGACGTCGACCTGCGCTGCCCCAACGCACGCTCCTGCCCGGGTCAGCTGCGCGAGCGCGTGGCCTTCATCGCCGGGCGCAAGGCCCTGGACATCGAGGCGCTGGGCTACGTGGCGGCCACCGCCCTCACCCAGCCCCTGGAGCCGGCCGACCCGCCGCTGCGCGACGAGGGCGACCTGTTCGACCTCACCGTCGACCAGCTGCTGCCGATCCGCACCCACGTCCTCGACCCCGACACCACCGAGCCCAAGTCCGATCCCAAGACCGGTGAACCCAAGGTCGTGTCGTTCTTCGCCAACCTCAAGGGCGAGCCGAAGAAGACGGTGGAGAAGCTCTTCGAGCAGTTGGAGGAGGCCAAGTCCAAGCCGCTGTGGCGCGTCCTGGTGGCGCTGTCCATCCGGCACGTGGGCCCGCGGGCGGCCGAGGACCTGGCCCGCCACTTCCGGTCCATGGACGCCATCCGCCAGGCGAGCGAGGAGGAGCTGGCGGCCGTGGACGGCATCGGCCCCACCATCGCCGCCTCCATCCGCGAGTGGTTCGCGGTGGACTGGCACGCCGAGATCGTGCGCAAGTGGGCGGCGGCCGGTGTGCGCATGGAGGACGACGCGCCCGAGCACGGGTCGGACCTGCTGGCGGACGTGACCGTGGTGGTGACGGGCGGCCTGGAGGGCTTCACGCGCGACAGCGCCAAGGAGGTGATCGCCGAGCGCGGCGGCCGGGCGACCTCGTCGGTGTCCAAGAAGACCGGTTTCGTGGTGGCCGGGGAGAGCCCCGGCTCCAAGTACGACAAGGCCGTGAAGCTGGGCGTGCCCATCCTCGACGAGGCGGGGTTCCGGGTGCTGCTCGACGAGGGGGCCGACGCGGCCCTCGCGCGGCGGCTCAACCCCGAGCCGGAGCCGGACGAGGAGCCCGCAGGGGACCAGGGCCAGGCCGGGGAGTAGGCCGGCCGCACCCACCCGGACCGCGGGGCCGCGACGGCCCCGCGGTCCGGTGGTCCCACCTCCGCCGCGCTCCGCTCACGCGCGGCCCCTCCCACCCGCCGTCCCATCCGCCCCGCGGTCCGCCTCTCCCGTCCGCCGTTCCCGTGCGATCGGACCCGCGTGGGAACCCGAGGCGCGGGGTGTTCGTTCGGCACGGCGGCGGTCCATGCCGATTTCTCCCGGATCCGCACGGGTTTCGTTCGTGCATTCGGATGACTTTGGCTCGTTTGTCACCACGCGACCGCACGACTTGGTTAACTGATAGTTCTCGGTAAGCGACAGTTGGTGACGAAACGACGTAAGATGGACATCGTTACCCGGGATGCAGTGCATCCGAACCCGGATTCGGCCATGAGGGGTGGCAGGATCACGGACACCCCGAACCGGCAGGAGCGGCGGCGCACGCGCCGCCCGCTCCGCGTCCCCCTCACGAGGTCAACGGATGAAGGATCCCCACAGCACCAGGGACATCGGTCCACGGGTCGGCACGCCGCTCTGGCTGTACATGGTGAGCGCCGTCGTCGCCGGCACGGGCGTGCTCGTCGTCTCCGGTCTCGACCTCGGACTCGACCAGATCAGCGGCCTGGTCGGAGAACCGCTCGTGTGGGTCCTGCTCTGCATGATCATCCTCGGCGAGCTCAGACCCGTGGCCGTGCGGGGCCAGGCCATGGACGGGGGGTCGCCCACCTCCCTGCCGTTCACCCTGGCCATCGTCATCTACTACGGCCTGCCCGTGGCCGCCCTCCTGCAGGCCGTGGCCGCCGTCGTCGCCGGGTTCGCCCGCGGACACGCCGCCCACCGCAACGCCTTCAACGCCGCGCAGTACACCCTCTCCCTCGGCGTGGCCGACGCCGTCCTGCGCCTGCTCCAGCCCATCCTCGCCCGACTCGAGGTGCTGCCCACCGGCGGCGAACTGGCCGTCGTCGCGCTCGCGGGCGTCGCCTACCTCGTCGTCAACCGCATCCTGGTCATGTGCGCCGTGGCCATGCACGAACGCGTCCCCCTCCAGCAGGTCCTGTTCAAGGACCTGACCCAGCAGCTGCACATCAACGCCGTCCTGGTGAGCCTCGCCCCGCTCGTGGTCGTGGCCATGACCTACTCGGTGCTCTACGTGCCCCTGTTCGCCTTCCCCCTCAGCGCCCTGCACGCCAGCGCCCTGATGCTGGTCAGGCGCGACCACCAGGCCAACCACGACGAACTGACCGGGCTGGCCAACCGCACCCTGATGACGGTCCGCGCCCAGGAGGAGATCTCCCACGCCCGCCAGCGCGGTGGGCGGGTCGGCCTGCTCCTGCTCGACCTCGACCGGTTCAAGGAGGTCAACGACACCCTCGGCCACGCCACCGGCGACCGCCTCCTGGAGACCGCGGCCGGACGGCTCGTCCACAGCGTCCGCCCCGGCGACCTCGTCGCCCGGCTCGGCGGCGACGAGTTCGCCGTCCTGCTGCCCCAGGTGCGCGACACCGACGCCGCCGCGGAGGTCGCGGCCCGGCTGCGCGGCGCCCTCGGCGAGCCCGTGCGCCTCAACGGCGTCGACCTCGACCTGGAGGCGAGCATCGGGATCGCGCTCTACCCCGACGACGCCACCGAGTTCGAACCCCTCATGCAGCGCGCCGACGTCGCCATGTACGTGGCCAAGGCGGGCCGTACCGGCGTGGAGTCCTACGACCCCGGCAAGGACCGCAACTCCACCGCCCGCCTCAGCCTGTTCAGCGAGCTGCGCCGCGGCCTGGCCGAGGGCGCGCTGGAGATGCACTACCAGCCCAAGATCCGCCTCTCCGACGGCCGGCCCATCGGCCTGGAGGCCCTCGCCCGCTGGCGCCACCCCACCCGCGGCCTCCTGGCCCCCGGCGACTTCATGCCGATCGTGGAGGAGTCCCACCTCAGCCGCGCCTTCACCAGCCAGGTCCTGGACGCGACCCTGGCCCGCACCGCCCAGTGGCGCGCCGACGGCTTCCGCCTGCCGGTGTCGGTGAACCTCGGCGTCCGCGAACTCCTCGACCCGGCCCTGCCCGCCACGGTGGCCGCGGCGCTGCGCGAGCACGGTGTGCCCTCGGCCCAGCTCGTCCTGGAGATCGGCGAGCACGCCCTCATCGTCGACACCGAGGCGGCCACCGCGGCCGTCCACCGGCTCCGCGACCTCGGTGTCGGACTCGCGCTCGACGACTTCGGGACCGGGCACTTCACCCTCGCCCAGCTCGCCGGGCTGCCCCTGGACGAGGTCAAGATCCACGAGTCCTTCACGGCCCACCTCACCGGCGGCTCCGACCAGGGGCACACGGTCGTCCGCGCCGCCATCACCCTGGTCAGGGCCCTGGGCATGCGCGCCACGGCCGAGGGCGTCCAGACCGCGGCGCTGGCCGAGGCCGCCCGCGAGACCGGCTGCCACGCCGCCCAGGGCCACCACTTCTCCCGTCCTCTGCCCTCCGGCGAGGTCCGGGAGTGGCTGGCCGCGCACGACGGCGGCGCCGTCGCCGACACCACCACCTGAACCGTCACGCCCCGTGCCCGCGGACCGGCACCGGCCACCGCGTCGGCGCCATAGGATTGGGTCGGTACACCCGTCCGTCGAAGAAACGGTTCTCCACTGATGACCGCCATCACCCGCGATGAGGTCGCACACCTCGCCCGGTTGTCGCGGCTGGCGCTCGACGAGAGCGAGCTCGACACGCTCGCCGCCCAGCTCGGTGACATCCTCACCGCCGTGGCCAAGGTGCAGGAGGTCGCCAAGGGCGACATCCCGCCGAGCTCGCACGCCCTGCCGCTGACCAACGTCTACCGACCCGACGAGGCCCGGCCCTGCCTCACCCCGGAGCAGGCCCTGGCCGGTGCCCCGGCGGTGGAGGAACAGCGCTTCCGGGTTCCGCGGATCCTCGGGGAGGAAGAGTAGATGAGCGACGTCATCAGCCTGACCGCCGCCGACCTCGGCGCGGCCATCGGCGCGGGCGAGGTGTCCTCCGAGGAGGCCACCACGGCCTACCTGGACCGGGTCTCGTCCGTGGACGGCGAGATCGGCGCCTTCCTGCACGTGGACCGCGACGTCGCGCTGGCCCAGGCCCGGGCCGTCGACGCCCGCCGCGCCGCCGGTGACGACCTGGGCCCGCTGGCCGGCGTCCCTGTCGCCCACAAGGACGTGTTCAGCACCACGGACATGCCCACGACCGCGGCCTCGAAGATCCTGGAGGGCTGGCGCCCGCCCTACGACGCCACCGTCACCGCGCGGCTGCGCGAGGCGGGCCTGGTCATCCTGGGCAAGACCAACATGGACGAGTTCGCCATGGGCTCCTCCACGGAGAACTCCGCCTACCAGGTCACCCGCAACCCGTGGGACACCGACCGCATCCCGGGCGGCTCCTCCGGCGGCTCCTCCGCCGCCGTGGCCGCCTTCGAGGCGCCGCTGGCCACCGGCACCGACACCGGCGGGTCCATCCGCCAGCCGGCCGCTCTGTGCGGCCTGGTCGGGGCCAAGCCCACCTACGGCGGCTCCTCCCGCTACGGGATGATCGCGTTCGCGTCCTCGCTGGACACCCCCGGCCCGTTCGCGCGCAACGTGCTCGACGCCGCCCTGCTCCACGAGGCCTTCTCCGGCCACGACCCCCGTGACTCCACCTCCATCGACTCCCCGGTCCCGGCGGTCGTCGACGCCGCCCGTCTCGGCGACGTCGAGGGCCTGCGCGTCGGCGTGGTCAAGGAGCTGGACAGCGACGGCTTCCAGCCGGGCGTGCGGCAGCGCTTCCACGAGACCCTGGAGCTCCTGGAGTCCCTGGGCGCCAAGATCGTGGAGCTCTCCTGCCCGAGCTTCGACGCGGCCCTGTCGGCCTACTACCTCATCGCGCCCAGCGAGTGCTCCTCCAACCTGGCGCGCTTCGACGCGATGCGCTACGGGCTGCGGGTCGGCGACGACGGCACGCGCAGCGCCGAGGAGGTCATGTCCCTGACCCGGGCCGAGGGCTTCGGCGCCGAGGTCAAGCGCCGCATCATCCTGGGCACCTACGCCCTGTCGAGCGGCTACTACGACGCCTACTACGGCAGCGCCCAGCAGGTGCGCACCCTGATCAAGCGCGACTTCGACGCCGCGTTCGAGAACGTGGACGTGCTGGTCTCGCCGACCACGCCCACCACCGCGTTCCCGATCGGGGAGCGGTCGGAGGACCCGATGGCCATGTACCTGGCCGACCTGTGCACGATCCCGTCCAACCTGGCCGGGAACGCGTCGCTGTCGGTCCCGTGCGGCCTGGCGCCCGAGGACGGCCTGCCCGTCGGCTTCCAGATCATGGCGCCGCCGCTGGCCGACGACCGCACCTACCGGGTGGCGGCGGCCGTGGAGCGGACCCTGGCCGAGCGCGACGGCGCGCTCCTGTCCCGCAACCCCTACGCCGTGCGGGGCTGACCCCGCCGCGCTGAGCGCTCACCGCGCTCGTTCCCCGTGCCCGCCGCGTCCCGACGCGGCGGGCACGCGTGTGTCCGGGGGCGCCTGTGTGTCGGCACGCGTGTGCGCGGGGACGGGTCCGCTGTCCGGGGCGGGTCCGGATGCCGGGGAGCGGTGTGCGGGCGCTGCCGCGACCGTCTGGGTCCGTCCCCGGGAACGACGAAGGGCCCGTCCGCGCGATCTCTCGCACGGACGGGCCCTCACACGTCACCCGGAGGCCGGGGACGGAAGGGGACTAGCCCTCCACGTCGGACGTGTCGGCGGCCTTGCGGCGGCGGCTCAGGTAGATCGCACCGGCACCGGCACCCAGGGCGGCCACACCGGCCGCGACCAGACCGGCCAGCGCGCCACCGGTCACCGGCAGGCTGGGCGAGTTGTTGTCGTCGGCGGGCTCGGACGGCTGCTCGCTGGGCTCCTCGGAGGGCTGCTCCGACGGCTGCTCGGACGGCTCCTCAGAGGGCTCCTCGGAGGGCTGCTCGCTGGGCTCCTCGGACGGCTCCTCGCTCGGCTCCTCACCGAGCACCCAGCTCGCGGTGGCGGAGGCCGAGACCTCGGTCTCGCCGCCTTCCGCGGTGATGAGGGTCTGGGTCGGGGAGCTCTCCTCGTCGCCCATGAACAGGCGGCCGACCTCCACCGTGGCGGTGGTCGACAGGCTGAAGGAGGCGCTGCCGTCCGCGGTGCCCTCGGGCACGGTGAAGCCGACGGTGTCGCCGTCGTTGACCGCGGAGACGGGCTCGCCGGTCTCGAGGTCCACGAGCTCGACCCCGTCCGGGACGTTCTCGCCCAGGGTGACGGGGATGTCGGAGGCGCTGGAGGCGATCTCGAACTCCCCGACGACGCCGCCGGGCGCGCCCTCGGCGGTCTCCGGGGTGATGCTCAGCGAGGCGTCGGGCTCCGCGGTCTGCGGCAGGTCCTCGGCCGCGCCGATGAGGTACTCGTAGACCTCGGTGACGCCGTTGCGGCCCTCGCCGGTCATCTCCGCGCCGTTGCTGAAGTGCCAGATGGCGGCCTGGGTGGCGCCCAGGGCCTCGGCGTCGCCGAAGCGGGGGTTGTCCACCCCGGCGGCCGCGGCGAGCTCGTCGGCGGTGATCTCCGGGTAGCTGTTCTGCAGGATCCAGTGGACCTTGGCGGGCTCGGCGAAGTCACCGCGGCCCGGGTAGTTCTCCCAGGCGGACTCGTCGTAGCCGGCGCCGCTGCGGATGCCGGTCTCGAGGTCGATGCAGTAGGCCGTGAGGACGGTGCCGTCCTCCAGCTCCAGGTTGAACAGGTTGGTGCCCACGGTGTCGCCGTTCATCCGAACGGAGACGCCGGTCTCGGCGTTGCCCGTGTACTCGCCATGGGCGGCTTCGGCGGCGGCGGGCGCGGCGAGGCCGAACGCCAGCAGACCGGCAGCGGCGGCGGCAAGGCCCGCGCGCCCGGCGGAACGGGTGAGGGAGATCTTCGTCAAGTTGTGTCCCGGTGTCGTCTAGGGGTAACCGGTGGAAAACGCCAGTTCAGGTAGAACGGGCGGCAGGGAATTCCTCGGCGCCGTCACGAACGGCGGCATGAATCCTGATCGGGCCGTCTTGGGCGGTCACCACGGCCGGGTCCTGGGGGACGTCGATGCGAGGCACCCGTGGGGGAGGCGCGTCATCCGGTGTGGTTCGCCAACGCGGGAGCGGGCCGCGCTCGTCGTGAAGGTCGCCCGCCCGATACTAGCGACCACATAGGCCACTTCCAACCCGGTTGTCGGAAAATGTGATGCGAAACGGGCATGGACAAATCGGGGCGAAAAAGGACCGCATTGCACGTCACCGAGGTGCGGTCGAGTCCCCTCGCAGGTCGCGAGGGGTGCGCGTCAATCGCGTCGACGGCGACCGAGCACCAGGATGAGCAGGCCGGACACCACCAGCGCCCCCGCGATGATCAACAGGGCCGACAACCAGGTCCCGGTGGTCGCCAGATCGTCGTCGGGGATTCGGTCATCGGTCGCGGACGGGCTCTCCGACGGCACGGGCTCCTCCACCCGGGCGCTCTCCTGGGCGGGCGCCTGCGTCGCGGGAGCCTCCTCCACGACCGCCTCCTCGCTTTCGGCGGTCTCGTCCGCCTCCGGCTCGGGGGGCGTGCTGCCGCGCCACGTCAGCGTCGCCGTGGCGGAGCTGGTCATGGTGCCGGGCTCCGCCGTCACCAGCGGCTGGGTACTGGCGCCGTCCCGGCCCGTGAACAGGCGGCCCTCGGGCAGCGGCAGATCACTGCCGTGCACGTGCACGGTCGCCACACCCGCCTGGACCGAGGGGTCCACGTCGAAGTAGAGCCGGTCGCCGTCCCCGGCCCGCGAGACCTGCTGTCCCTCGTCGTCGACCAGCCACGACGCGGGAGCCCCGCGCACCGACAGGCGCAGGCTGCCCGATCCGGCGCTGCCCACCGTGAGCGGGCCGAGCGGGGCCTCGGGGGCGACGGCCTCCAGCTGGGTCGGCGAGACCTCCAGGGACGGCTCCGCGGCGGTGTCCACCGCCTGGGCGCTGCCCTGCACGAGGAGGTCGTAGACGGCGACGACCGCGGCGTCGTTGGCGTCGCGGTCCAGATCGGTCCCGTCGAGCACGTGCCACAGCGCGGCCTGGGTCCCGGCGATCGCCTGGGCCTCGTTGACGTGCAGCGCGCCCGCGTCCACCGCCAGCGGGGTCAGGGCCACACGGGGGTAGGAGTGGGCGACGATCCAGCTCGCGCGGTCGGCCGGATCGGTGGCCTCGGGCACCTGCGCCCAGTCCTCGCGGTCCGACCAGTTCGACTCCACGTAGGCCGTGCGCGGCCGGACCTCCTCGTCCACGCGCGCCGCGTAGGCCCGCACGGAGTCGCGTGCGCCCACGCGCAGGCTGAACAGGGCGGTGGAGGCGGACCGCCCGTCGTCGAGCACGAGCTCCGCGCCGACGAGCGGGTCGCGGTCGACGCGGGAGAAGTCGTCGGCGGTGGCGGCCGGTGTGCCGGCCAGGGCGCCGAACAGTCCGGCGGAAGCCAGCAGAACGGCGCACCGTAGCGGGATGCCCCTCATGTTCTGCTCCCGGGCGACGGGCGGCAGGCCGTTGCGGGGCCGGCCGGCGGGGTGGTCAACGTGGAAGCACAGAATAACCGCGCGACACACTGGGTGACGGTAGAACCGTCCCACAGTGGCCCAATCGTGCGCTGTCCGTGACATCTCCCAGTGGCATCATCGGCCCCAGGCATCACGAAGAGTGCACGGTTCCCCAGGTGGGGGGCACCGCGGGGCCGCCCGCGGGCGCCGGACGGGTCCGCGCGGAACGGGTCGGCCACCCCCGCGCGCTCGGTAGGCTGGTCCCGAAGGTATGTCCTCTACGGAAACGGGTTCGCGGCGATGGCCCACGCGGTAACTCCAAGCCCTGCCACTGACAGTGGTCCCACCCCGGTGGACTACGAGACGGCGCTGGCGACCTATGAGCCCGTGCTCGGTCTGGAGACCCACATCGAGCTGGGCACCGCCTCGAAGATGTTCTGCTCCTGCCCCACCGGGTTCGGCGCCGAGCCGAACACCCAGGTGTGCCCGGTCTGCCTCGCGCTGCCCGGTTCGCTGCCGGTCGTCAACGCCAAGGCGGTCGAGGGGGCCATCCGGCTGGGTCTGGCACTGAACTGCTCCATCGCGCCCTGGGGCCGCTTCGCCCGGAAGAACTACTTCTATCCGGACATGCCGAAGAACTACCAGATCTCGCAGTACGACGAGCCGATCTGCGTGGACGGCCACCTCGACGTCACCGTCGACACGCCCGACGGTCCGCGCGAGTTCCGCGTGGACATCGAGCGCGTCCACATGGAGGAGGACACCGGCAAGTCCACCCACGTGGGCGGCTCCACCGGCCGGATCCACGGGGCTTCGCACTCCATCGTCGACTACAACCGCGCGGGCATCCCGCTGCTGGAGATCGTGACCAGGCCGATCACCGGCACCGGCGAGCTGGCCCCCCTCGTGGCGCGCGCCTACGCCGCCGAGCTGCGCGACCTCGTCCGCTCCCTGGGCATCTCCGACGTGCGCATGGAGGAGGGCTCCATGCGCTGCGACGTCAACGTCTCCATCAACGAGCGCGGCGCCGAGGAGTGGGGCACCCGCAGCGAGACCAAGAACGTGAACTCCCTGCGGTCGGTGGAGCGCGCGGTGCGCTCCGAGATCGAGCGCCAGGCCGGAGTCCTGGACGCCGGGCAGCGCGTGGTCCAGGAGACCCGCCACTTCCAGGAGAACACCGGGCGCAGCATCTCCGGCCGCAGCAAGGAGGAGGCGCAGGACTACCGGTACTTCCCGGACCCCGACCTCGTCCCGGTCGCGCCCACCGAGGAGTGGATCGAGGAGCTGCGCGCCGGCCTGCCCGAGCTGCCCGCCGCCAAGCGCGCGCGGGTGCGCGCCGAGTGGGAGCTCAGCGACACCGAGCTGCGCGACCTCGTCAACGCCGACGCCATCGAGCTGGTCGAGGCCACCGTCCTCGCGGGGGCGCCCTCCGGTGAGGCGCGCAAGCTGTGGCTCAACGAGCTCTCCCGCCGCGCCACGGAGCAGGAGGTGGAGCTGTCCGCCCTGCCCATCACCCCCGCCCAGGTGGCGCGGATCATCGCGCTGGTCGCCGAGGGCACGCTCACCAACAAGCTCGCCCGCCAGGTCGTCGAGGGCGTCCTCGCCGGTGAGGGCGAGCCCGACGCGGTGGTCGAGGCGCGGGGCCTGAAGGTCGTCAGCGACGACTCCGCGCTCGGCGCGGCGGTCGACGAGGCCATCGCGGCCAACCCCGACGCGGCCGACAAGGTGCGCGGGGGCAAGGTCGCCGCGGCCGGTGCCCTGGTGGGCGCGGTCATGAAGGCCACCCGCGGCCAGGCCGACGCCGGCCGTGCCCGCGAGCTGATCCTGGAGAAGCTCGGCGCGAGCTGACCGGTCCTGCCCGTGCCCCGCCGCGCGGTGGGGCGGGGCGGACCTCCGCACCACGATGCGACGGGACGGACACCCGTTCCGTCGCGCGACGGGCGTCGGCCCTGGCGCGTCCGGGGTGGGGCGGATCTCATCGCCGTTCGACCGGGCGCCCACGCCGCTGGGGCTAGTGTCGGGGCGTGTCCCGGCCCGATGGGGGCCGCGGCACGTACGGAAGCCCGGCCGCACCGCGTACGGGAGGCCGGCCACACTCCGGTCACGTCGAGTGACCATTCCGTCGCCATGTCTCGGCCGGTCCTCAATCGTCGTGTGACCTGCCTTGCGTAGTGTGGCGGCACCACGGGGGCGCGTGCGGCCGTTCGGGGCGTACCACGACCCGACTCCTTCCGGTCCGGAGGACGAGCGGGACATCGGGCGGCGGACCACGGCGCCGGGCGCAGTGACGCGCCTGGTACCGGACGACGCCGGGTGGGTTCCCCACGTCCACGTCAGAGAGCGCGGCCGCGAGCCGCGGCAGACCCACTGGGAGGTCGGTGATGGGGATCAGGGCACGCCGCCTGTGGACCGCAGCCCTCGGTGCGCTGTTCCTGCTCTACGTCGCCGGGACGTTCGTACCGGCGGCGCAGTCCACGCTCACCGCGGTCATGGCCGAGTGGCCGACCTCCGTCGCGGCCGCTCTGGCGGGGGCCTCCCTGCTGTTCGCGTCGCGCCGGTGGGCGGCGACCGGCGCCGACCACGACGCCCAGGCGGACGGCGCGGACGGGCCGGCCGCCCTGCGCAACCTCGGCCTGGCGTCCCTGGCCTGGGCGGCGGGCGGCGTCACCCACGGGATCACCCGCCTCTTCGGCTCCAGCTCCGTGCTCTCGCTGACCCTGGGCGACCTGTTCGCGCTGGCCGCCCTGCCGCTCTTCGTGGTGGGCTTCACGCGGTTCGCCCCCTGGCCGGGGGGCCTGCGCACCGCCCTGCGCCACATCACCGACAGCTACGTGTGCGCCGCCGCCATCTTCTCCGTCGTGTGGCTGCTGCTGTTCGCCCCGCAGTACCGGGAACTGGGCGAGGGCGCCGGGGTGCTGGGCTTCGCCCTGGTCTACCCGGTGGCCGACATCGTGGTGCTGTGCCTGCTGATCCCCCTGGTCTTCATGTCGCCGCACAGCACGCGGCGCGCGGTGCTGCTGGCGATCTCGGCGCTCATCGTCATCGCCGGCGCCGACCTGATCGGCGGGATCAGCCGACTCACCGGTCCACCCGTGGCCGGGGGGATCGAGTACCCGGTGAAGTTCCTCGGCTTCGCCCTGCTGGGCGCGCTGCCGTGGCTGGTGGAGCACCGGCCGGGGTCGGTCCCGCGCAGGATCACCGGGCGCGGGCTGTACCGGTTCGCTCCCGAGCTGGCCGCGATCGGCGCGCTGGCCCTGGCCTCGATCGTGCTCACCGTGGCGGCGCTGCGCCTGCCGGGCGTGGCCCCGGTGCTGCCGCTGGCCGCCGGCACGGCGGTGCTGGTGCTGCTGGTGCGGGTGCTGGGCATGCTGGAAGAGAACGCGACCCTGGCGCGGATGGTCCTCAACCGCGAGGGGCACTTCCACGAACTGGCCCGCAACAGCGGGGACGTCATCCTCATCCTGGACCGGGACGGCGGGGTCTTCTACGTCAGCCCGGGCACGGCCGAAGCGTTCGGCTACCGGCTCGACGACGTGCTGGCCGCGCCGGTGACGGCGCTCATCCACCCCGAGGACCTCGGGCGGACCAAGGCGGTCAACGACCTGTTCGGCCACCGGGCCGGCCAGGGGGTGCACCTGCGGCTGCGGGTCCGCGCCGCCGACGGCACCTGGCGGCACACCGAGTCCACGGTGTCGCTGTACGAGCAGCCGGGCGAGCCGGACCGCCTCCTGGTGACGACCCGGGACATCAGCGCCCAGGTGGCACTGCAGGACGAGGTCGAGCACCTGACCTTCCACGACGGGGTCACCGGCCTGCCCAACCGGGCCTACCTGGAGGAGCGCGCGAGCGACGTCCTGGCCCACCGGGCGATCAGCGACGACCCCGACACCGACATCGCGTGCGTCTTCCTGGACCTGGACGGGTTCACCGCGGTCAACGACTCCGCCGGGCACGTGCGCGGCGACCACCTCCTCGGGCAGGCCGCCCGCAGGCTGCGCGGCGAGCTGGACTCGTCGGCGACGCTGGCCCGGTGGGGCGGTGACGAGTTCGCGGTCCTGGTGGAGGGCGTCACGCGCGCCCAGCGCGTGGTGGACCTGGCCGAGCGGCTGGGCCGGGTGATCGCCTCGGAGCCCTTCCAGGTGGCCGACCGGGACATCCTGCTGACCGCGAGCATCGGTGTGGCCTTCGCCGAGCCCACCTCCGACAGCGGCGAGCTGCTGCGCAACGCCGACGTGGCCATGACGCGCGCCAAGGAGCGCGGCGCCGGGCACGTGGAGGTGTACGCCGCCCACATGCACGACACCGTGGTGTCGCGGCTGGAGCTGCAGATCCGGCTGCGCCAGGCGCTGGCGGCGGGGGAGTTCTTCCTGGAGTACCAGCCGATCGTCGACCTGGACAGCTCCCAGGTGACCGCGGTGGAGGCGCTGGTGCGCTGGAACCGCGACGGCGAGGTCGTGGGCCCGGACGACTTCATCGGGGCGGCCGAGGAGTCCGGCCTGATCGTCCCGCTGGGGGAGTGGATCCTGCGCGAGGCGTGCCAGAAGGTCGCCGTGTGGCGGGTCTCGGACTGGGACATCGGCCTGTCGGTGAACCTGTCCGTCAAGCAGGTGCTCTCCGACCGTTTCGTGTCGACCGTGGAGACGGTGCTCGCCGACTCGGGCCTGCCCGCGGAGGTGCTGACGCTGGAGGTCGACGAGGAGGTCCTGCTGGACGACGTCGGCGAGGCCGTCCTGCGCCTGGGGGAGCTGCGCGCCCTGGGCGTCATGCTGGCCATCGACGACTACGGCATGGGGTACGCGTCCCTGGCCCACCTGCGCGAGCTGAGCGTGGACGCGATCAAGATCGACCCGCTGTTCACGGCCGACCTGGGCCGGGACGACACGGTCACCCTGCTGACGCACACGATCATCCAGCTCGGCCGCGACCTGGGCGTCCAGGTGGTGGCCGAGGGGATCGAGCGCTCCGAGCAGCTGGAGCAGCTGCGCACGATGGGCTGCGACCGCGGCCAGGGCTTCCTGGTCGCCCGCCCGATGCCGGCCTCCGGCATGGAGTCCCTCGTCGGCGGCGAGAGCGGCGTCAACCTCTAGGGACGACTCCGACAATTCCGGACGATAGGTCGTTCACCTGCGGCGTCGTGCGCGCGGCGGCTACGTTGCCGACATGCCCTCATTCGAACACGAGTTCCCGCTCGACCTGATCCGGAACGACCCGGGATTCGCGGCGGAACTCCTGCGGGAGGTCAGCGGAACACCGTTGCCCGAGTACACCCGCGTGCGCTGCGACGCGGCCGAGGCGACGAGCACGGCACTCCCGTATCTGAACTCGGACAACGTCGTGGTGTGCGAGCGCCCGCCGCTGCCCCACGAAGGGGATGAACCGGTGTCGGTGCTCGCGATCATCACCGAGCCCCAGCGCTCGTGGGACCCCCGCAAGCTCTTCAGCTGGCCCGCCTACGTGTCCTACACCCGACATCGGTTGAAGTGCCCGATCGCCTTGTTGGTGCTGACTCCGGACTCGGCCCTGGCTCAACGCTACGACGAACCCATCGATCTGGGTTGCGGCGAGATCCGGCCGACGGTACTGGGCCTCGACACGCTGAAGCCCGTCACCGACCAACGAGTGGCAGCGGAGCATCCGGTGCTGACGGCCCTGGCCATCGCCACCAATCCAACCGAGGACCGGGCCGCTTTGGAGGCTCTGTCAGTGGCTCTTCACAGCCTCGATGCGTCTCAGTCCTCGCTGTACTCTGACTACGTGCTCGCGGCCCTGTCCGCCGCGGCCCTGGGATCTCTGGAGGAGATCGTGAAGTTGCGCGACTACGAGTTCAAGACCGAGTTGATCGGCCGACCCTTCCGTGAGGGTGAGGCCAAGGGCCTCACCGCTGCGATCATCGAGGTCCTGGAGGGTCGGGATCTCGAGGTCAGCGACGAGGTTCGGCAGGGGATCAACGCCATGGCCGACCGCGAGACGCTGCGCGCCTGGGTTCGCAAGGCAGTGAGGGTGGAGCGGGCGGAGGACCTGTTCCGCTGAGCGGGGCCTGTCCACGGCGTGGACAGCGGTACGTGCCGTGCGTTACACCCGGTCGGTGACGCGGCGGCGTCCGCCGTGGTCAGCGGGTCGGTGTGTCGATGGATGAGGCCGCATGCTGACATTTTTGTCTCGAATGGCGAGACAAAACGGCGTTCTTGTTGACGGGCGACCACTCCGTCGGCCACTGTTGTCAACGTGCAGAGCAACTCCCTGATTCTCGTACTTGGTCGGCGCGCAGCCCACTGAGTTTCTTCTGCTGCGCGCCACCCCTCAACCGCCATCGGGCGGTGGGGGTTTTTTTATTGCCACACCAGGCCATGAGTCAGACCCACCAAGCCAGAGCCGCTGTACCCGCTCTGGACCCTCGCTGAAGGATCTTGAGATGACCGAGCAGATGACCGGCGCCCAATCGCTGATCAGGTCGCTGGAGCACGTCGGCGTTGACACTGTCTTCGGGATTCCCGGCGGCGCCATCCTCCCCGCGTACGACCCCCTCTACGACTCGGACAAGGTGCGCCACATCCTCATGCGCCACGAGCAGGGAGCCGGCCACGCGGCCGAGGGCTACGCCTACGCCACCGGCAAGCCCGGCGTGTGCATGGCCACCAGCGGCCCCGGTGCCACGAACCTCGTGACACCGCTGGCCGACGCCCACATGGACTCGGTGCCGATGGTCGCCATCACCGGCCAGGTCGCCTCGCCCATGATCGGCACCGACGCATTCCAGGAAGCGGACATCTGCGGCATCACGATGCCGATCACCAAGCACAACTTCCTGGTCAAGGATGTGCGGGACATCCCGCGCACCATCTCCGAGGCGTTCCACATCGCCTCCACCGGCCGTCCCGGCCCGGTGCTCGTCGACATCTCCAAGGACGCCCTGCAGGCCGCGACCGAGTTCGTCTGGCCCGAGCGCATGGACCTGCCCGGCTACCGCCCGGTCACCAAGCCGCACGGCAAGCAGGTGCGCGAGGCCGCGCGGATGATCGCCGAGGCCAAGCGCCCCGTCCTGTACGTCGGCGGCGGTGTCCTGCGCGCCGGAGCCGCAGCCGAACTGCGGGTGCTGGCCGAGCTGACCGGCGTCCCCGTCGTCACCACCCTGATGGCCCGCGGCGTTTTCCCCGACAGCCACCCGCTGTGCGTGGGCATGCCCGGCATGCACGGCGACGTCGCCGCGGTCGGCGCGCTGCAGAAGGCCGACCTGGTCGTGGCCCTGGGCGCCCGCTTCGACGACCGCGTCACCGGCCGCCTGGACTCCTTCGCGCCCGACGCCAAGATCGTCCACGCCGACATCGACCCGGCGGAGATCTCCAAGAACCGCCACGCGGACGTGCCCATCGTCGGCGACTGCCGCGAGGTCCTGGCCGACCTGGTCGTGGCCGTGCGCGCCGACCAGGAGAAGGGCCGCGAGGGCGACTACGCGGCCTGGTGGCACCAGCTCAACCGGCTGCGCGACACCTACCCCAAGGGCTACGAGCCGCACGACGGCGACTCCCTGGCCCCGCAGGCGGTCATCGAGCGCCTCGGAAAGATCGTCGGCCCGGAGGCCACCTACGTCGCGGGCGTCGGCCAGCACCAGATGTGGGCCGCCCAGTTCGTCGACTACGAGCGCCCCGGAGCGTTCGTCAACTCCGGCGGCCTCGGCACGATGGGCTTCTCCGTCCCCGCGGCGCTGGGCGCCAAGGCCGGCGACCCCGACCGCGTCGTGTGGTCGATCGACGGCGACGGCTGCTTCCAGATGACCAACCAGGAACTGGCCACCGCCGCCATCGAGGGCATCCCGATCAAGGTCGCGGTCGTCAACAACGGCAACCTGGGCATGGTCCGCCAGTGGCAGACCCTGTTCTACGAGGGCCGCTACTCCAACACCGACCTGCAGACCTCGCCCAAGGACGAGAAGGTCCGCATTCCCGACTTCGTCCGCCTCGCGGAGGCGTACGGTTGTGTCGGCCTGCGGTGCGAGCGCCCCGAGGACATCGACTCGACCATCGAGAAGGCCATGTCCATCAACGACGCCCCCGTCGTCGTGGACTTCACCGTCAGCCACGACGCGATGGTCTGGCCGATGGTCGGCCCCGGTGTCAGCAACGACCAGATCCAGTACGCGCGCGACATGGCGCCGAACTGGGAACACGAGGACTAGGAGAAGGCCGAACCACCATGAGCAGTCACACGCTTTCCGTTCTGGTGGAGGACACCCCGGGCATCCTCGCCCGCGCCTCCTCACTGTTCTCCCGCCGCGGCTTCAACATCGACTCGCTCAGCGTCAGCACGACCGAGTACCCAGGACTGTCCCGGATGACAATCGTGGTCAACTGCGACCTCCACCCCTTGGAGCAGGTGACCAAACAGCTCAACAAGCTGGTCAACGTCGTCAAGATCGTGGAGATGGACACCACCGCGTCGGTCCGCCGCGAGCTGCTGCTCGTCAAGGTCAAGGCCGACGCGTCCAGCCGCACCCACGTGCTGCAGACGGCCGAGCTGTTCCGCGCCCACGTCGTGGACGTCAGCCCGGACGTCGTCGTCATCGAGGCGACCGGGGACCCCGAGAAGCTCGATGCGCTGGTGAAGAACCTGGAGCCCTTCGGTATCCGGGAGCTCGTGAAGTCCGGGCTGGTCGCCCTGGGGCGCGGCCCCCGGTCGATCACCGACCGCTCCCTTCGCGCGGTCGACCGCAGCGCCTGAGGGCCGGGCCGACACGGGGCCCGAGCAGGTTCCGAACGAACGTCAGTAACAGTTCCTCCCCGCGCACGCGGAGATGATCCCAAGGAGTAACCCCAAGTGGCAGCACAGATGTACTACGACGACGCCGCGGACCTCGCGCTCATCCAGGGCAAGAAGGTCGCCGTGATCGGTTACGGCAGCCAGGGTCACGCGCACGCGCTGTCGCTGCGGGACTCGGGCGTGGACGTGCGGATCGGCCTGGCCGAGGGATCCAAGAGCCGGGCCAAGGCCGAGGAGGAGGGACTGCGCGTCCTCAGCCCCGCCGAGGCCACCCGTGAGGCCGACGTGGTCATGATCCTGGTCCCCGACCACATCCACCGCGACCTGTACGCCCAGGAGATCGCGCCCAACCTCGAAGCCGGCAACGCGCTCTTCTTCGGCCACGGCTTCAGCATCCGCTACGGCCTCATCACCCCGCCCGAGGGCGTGGACGTGGCCATGATCGCCCCCAAGGGCCCGGGCCACCTGGTCCGCCGCCAGTACGAGGCCGGGCGCGGCGTGCCCTGCCTGGTCGCGGTGGAGAAGGACGCCAGCGGGCAGGCCTGGGACCTGGCGCTGTCGTGGGCCAAGGGCATCGGCGGCACCAAGGCCGGCGTGATCAGGACGACGTTCACCGAGGAGACCGAGACCGACCTCTTCGGCGAGCAGGCCGTGCTGTGCGGCGGCACCGAGGAGCTGGTCAAGGCCGGTTTCGCCACCCTCGTGGAGGCGGGCTACCAGCCGGAGATCGCCTACTTCGAGTGCCTGCACGAGCTCAAGCTCATCGTCGACCTCATGTACGAGGGCGGCATCTCCAAGATGAACTGGTCGGTGTCGGACAACGCGGAGTACGGCGGCTACACCCGTGGCCCGCGCCTGATCACCGAGCAGACCCGCGAGGAGATGCGCAAGATCCTGGGCGAGATCCAGGACGGCAGCTACGCCAAGGAGCTCATGGACGAGTTCGACGCCGGGCAGCCGACCTTCTCCAAGCGCCGTGAGGCCGAGCAGAGCGAGAAGATCGAGAAGGTGGGCGCCGAGCTGCGTCCGCTGATGAGCTGGCTGAAGGGCTAGCCTCCGGGCCGAGCACGCTCGCGAGCACTCGGACGCATCCACCGGGGCGGGGACCTCCTCCGCCCCGGTGGCGTGTGTGGCGGGGAAGCCCGACGGGACAGGGGATCCGGACTTTCCCCCCGGTCCGCCCGCGCGCTTCCCTACCACCGCAGTAGACTTTGGACCGGCCGTCACACCCGATCAGGGCAGGGCCAGCCGCCTGCGCGATCGGGTCGCACCACCCGAAAAGGAACCGTTGTGCCCAAACCCGCCGTACTCGTAGCGGAAAAGCTCTCGCCCGCCGGAATCGCGCTCCTGGAGGAGGACTTCGAGGTGCGCCATGTGGACGGCGCCGACCGGTCCCAGCTCCTCCCGGCCCTCGCGGACGTCGACGCGCTCATCGTGCGCAGCGCCACCATGGTCGACGCCGAGGCCATCGCCGCCGCGGGCCGCCTCCAGGTCGTCGCCCGCGCGGGCGTCGGCCTGGACAACGTGGACGTCGACGCGGCCACCAAGGCGGGCGTCCTGGTCGTCAACGCCCCCACCTCCAACATCATCAGTGCCGCCGAGCAGGCCATCAACCTGCTGCTGGCCAGTGCGCGCAACACCGCCCCCGCGCACAACGCCCTCATCAACGGTGAGTGGAAGCGGTCCAAGTACACCGGTGTGGAGCTGTACGAGAAGGTCGTCGGCGTGGTCGGCCTCGGCCGGATCGGTGCCCTGGTCGCCCAGCGCCTGTCGGCGTTCGGCACCCAGGTCATCGCCTACGACCCCTTCGTGCAGCCCGCCCGCGCCGCCCAGATCGGCGTCGAGATGGTGACCCTGGACGAACTGCTGGAGCGCAGCGACTTCATCACCATCCACCTGCCCAAGAACAAGGACACGCTGGGCCTCATCGGTGACGAGGCGCTGAGCAAGGTCAAGCCGAACGTGCGGATCATCAACGCCGCGCGCGGCGGGATCCTGGACGAGGACGCGCTCTACCGCGCGCTCAAGGACGGCCGGGTGGCGGGCGCGGGCATCGACGTGTTCGCCAAGGAGCCCACCACGGAGAGCCCGCTCTTCGAGTTCGAGAACGTGGTCGTGGCCCCGCACCTGGGCGCCAGCACCACCGAGGCGCAGGAGAAGGCGGGCACGCAGGTCGCCCGCTCGGTGAAGCTGGCCCTGTCCGGCGAGTTCGTGCCGGACGCGGTGAACGTGCAGGGCACCGGCGTGGCCGAGGAGATCAAGCCGGGCCTGCCGCTGACGGAGAAGCTGGGCCGCGTGTTCACGTCCCTGGCGGGCGCCGTGGCCAGCCGGATCGACGTCGAGGTCCGCGGTGAGATCGCCGCCCACGACGTCAAGGTGCTGGAGCTGGCCGCGCTCAAGGGCGTGTTCAGCGACGTGGTCGAGGACACCGTGACCTTCGTGAACGCCCCGCTGCTGGCCAAGGAGCGCGGCGTCGAGGTCAACCTCGTCACCAGCGACGACCACAGCGACTGGCGCAACCTCATCTCGGTGCGCGGCGTGCTCGCCGACGGGCAGCGGGTGTCGGTCTCCGGCACGCTGACCGGGCCCCGCCAGATCGAGAAGCTGGTCGAGATCAACAACTACTCGATGGAGATCGGCCTCAGCGAGCACATGGTGTTCCTGTCCTACGAGGACCGCCCCGGCATCGTCGGCAAGGTCGGCGCGCTGTTGGGTGACGCGGACGTCAACATCGCGGGCATGCAGGTCATCCGGGACAAGGAGGGCGGCAAGGCGCTGATCGCGCTCACCGTGGACTCCGCCGTGCCCGACGAGATCCTCGCGTCGATCTCCTCCGAGATCGAGGCGGACATCTCGCGCCAGGTCGACCTGGAGGACTAGCGGGTCGAGCAGGTGAGGCCGCGTTCCACGGTGTCGTGGAACGCGGCCTTTCGCGTGCGCGCACGACCGCGGGCGGCCATTTCGGGCAGGAAGTCGCATAACGGGGCCATCCGGCGCCGTTCTCCGGCGAATGCGCAGATCATGGCGTGTCATCAAATCCTGATTCCGGCGGCCCGTGGAACATGGTGCCCGCCAGGGCGATGCTCCGGGCGGCGCGGTCGGCCGCCGATCCTCCACTTCGCGTCTGGCCTGGTGGGGGCGGAATCGAATGTGCTCCCACCCTGGCCGGAACCGGAAGGTGTATGCGGTGCGACTTCGAAATCGGCGTTTTCTGCTGCTCTCGTCCATGGCGGTCTCCGGGGCGGGCGCGTCCGCGGCCCTGGTCGCTCTCGGCCTGCTCGATCTGTGGACCGCTGTCCAACTCCTGCTCCTGGCGGCGGTCTGCGGATCCGTCGCCCTCCTGGCGCTCCTGGTGCGCCGCAACAGCGTCCAGGTGCGACTCCTCCGACGCGGCTTCGACCGCCATCTGAAGGAGATCGCCGAGATCGCGGGCGAGAACCGCGCCGAGCTGTTCGGCCGGGCCGACGAGCTGACCGACCGGCTCGACGCCGTCGCGGAGTCCGTGGCCGGACTGCGTGCGGACCTCGCGGAGCGGGACGGCGTCGGGATGGTTGGCGGCGCCGCAGTCCACGCGCGGGCCGCCTCGTGACCGACGGGGACCTCGCGCACGCCCTGCGGCACCGCGGACCGGGACGCCTCCTGGCCTGCCACGCCGGCCCGCTGTCCGGGGCCGACCTGCGGCGGGCCGGGCTCGGACCGGACACCGAGGTGGTCGATCTGGGCGGGTCCGCGCGGAGCGCCGTCGAGGGGCCCGCGGTCCACGTCGCCCTCGTCGCCGACTCCACGGCCGATCTGCGCGCGGCCGTGGCCCTGGCCGAAGGCCTCCCGCCGGCAGCCGACGTCACGGTCGTGGTCAGGGCCGCCGCGCCGCACATCGGACCGCCGTGCCCGGTGCCGCCGGGGTCGGGACGGTGGGAGGTCATCGACGCGCGGGTGCGCCGCCTGCCGGGCGGGGGGTGGTCGTGCTCGCTCTCGTTCGCCGACCCGGTGGAGGTGTCGGAGGTGGCGGCGGCGGTGGCCCGGGGGATGCTGGGCGGTCGCCGCGGCACGGTCGCGCGCACGCCGGGGAGCGGCACCGACACGGGATCGGGGCACGGCACGGTACCGATGCCCGGCACGGGGCCGGTGCCCGCCACGGGGCCAGTGCCCGGCAGCGGTACCCGCACCGGCGTCGTCGGGCCGTCCTGGGCGGGCCTGGGCCGTCCCGGCGCGCTGGCCGGTGCCGGAGGGCGCGCCCCCGTCCGGCTGTCCGTGGCGGACGTGCCGGCGGTGGACGAGCGGGTGGTGAACCCCATCGGCTTCACCCGGGAGTCCAAGCCCAGGAGGGGGCGGTTGGTCTCGCGGGGCGGCCGGTGGGTGCTGGAGGTGGGCCGGTCGGTCCGGTGGCGGGTGCCGGAGGACGGCGCGGTGACGGACGCGGTGGTGGCGCGTCTGCGCGACCTGCGCGTCGTGGAGGTCGAGTGGGGCCGCCACAGCGGACCCCTGGCCGCCGTGCGGGCCGTCGCCGGCCTCGCGGCGGCGGGGATCCCCCTGGTGAGCGGAGCCGTGCCCCGGTGGGCGGCCTGCCTCGGCGCGGAGGTGTCGCGGATCATCACCTCCGTCGACGCCCCGGCCCTGGCCGACCCGCAACTGCGGGAGGAGCACAGTATTCGGCTGCGGCGCGCGGCGCTGCGGGTGCACGGGGCCGTGGCCCGGTGGCGTGGGTCGGTGTCCGGTGCTCTGGCCGAGCCGGTGGTGTCGGTGGTGTTGTGCACGCGGCGGCCGGAGATGGTCGGTTTCGCGTTGCGGCAGGTGGCGCGCCAGCGCGGGGTGGACGTGGAGGTGGTGCTGGCCCTGCACGGGTTCGGCTCGGACGCGCTGGGCGTGCGGGAGGCCCTGGCCGGATTCCGCGCGAGCGGGTGGGACCTGGTGGTGTGGGAGTGCGATCCCGGGACGGTGTTCGGCTCGGTGCTCAACGGGGCGATCGCGCGGGCGAGCGGGTCGCTGGTCGCGAAGATGGACGACGACGACTGGTACGGGCCCGACCACCTGGCCGATCTGGTGCTGGCCCGCCGCTACTCCGGAGCCGACCTCGTGGGATCCATCGCGTCGTTCGTCTACCTCGAACCCCTCGACCTGACCGTGCGCCTGCCCGGTCCCACGGAGTGCGTGTTCGAGCGGGTCGCCGGCGGCACCCTGCTCACCGACCGCCGAGCACTGGAGGAGGTGGGCGGCTTCCGGGCGCTGCCCACGTCAGAGGACTCCCGGCTGCTGGCCGACCTGCGTCGCGTGGGCGCACGCGTCCACCGCGGCCACGGCTGCAACTACGTGCTCCGTCGCACGTCGTCCGGACACACCTGGAGCGTCGGCTCCGGCTACTTCCTCCGCCACGGGAACGGCGGGCGCAGACCCGGGTGGCGGCCCAGCGCTCTGCTGGAGCCCCACCTCGCGGACGCCCCCGCGACCCGGACGGCGGAGCCCTGGAGCGTGCCGGACGCCGCCGGCCCGGGCCGACCGGAGACCGCGGCGCGGCTGCTCGCGGCGGGAACGGCGCCGTGATCCGCGCGGTGCTCGACACGGCGCTGCGGTCCCGCGCGGCCGGGACCGTACTGGTCGCCCACAGCGGTCCGGGCACCGCCCGACCGGCCGCGCGCGCCGCTGAGCGGTCGGCGGGCCAGGCTCTGGACCTCGACGGGAACGGGTGGGACGCCGCTCCGCGGGCGGGACGCGAGGTCGCACTCGTGGTGCTCATCGCCGCCACACCGGCGGATCTGCGCCGGGTCGTACCCGACACCGGAACCCTCAGGGCCGCGGAGGCCGTGATCGCCGTCCTCCGCGCCTCTCCCCAGGCGGGGCGGTCCCTGCCGTCGCCGCCGGCGGCGGGGTGGACCGACCTCATCGACATGCGGGTGTGCCGGTCGCCGGACGGGGCGTGCGCGTACGCGTTCTCCTTCACGGACCCGGTGGAGGTGTCGGAGGTCGTGGGTGCGGTGGCCCGCGGCATGGCGAGTGGCCGCGGGGAGACGGTGGCGACGGTGTCGGAGGTCTCGGCGGACGCCCACCGGCGGGCGGTGGCGGACACCGCCTGGCGCCGCCTGAGCGCACCGGGGTCGGCGGAGGGCGGTACCGGCTTCGCCCGGCCGTCCGTCGCGGACGTGCCGGCGGTGGACGAGCGGGTGGTCAATCCGATCGGTTTCACGCGTGCGTCGAAGCCCAGGAGGGGGCGGTTGGTCTCGCGGGGCGGCCGGTGGGTGCTGGAGGTCGGCCGGTCGGTCCGGTGGCGGGTGCCGGAGGACGGGGCCGTGAGCGACGTGGCCGTGGCCCGGCTGCGGGACCTGCGCTCCGTGGAGGTCGAGTGGGGCCGCCACAGCGGCCCGCTGGCCGCCGCCCACACGGTCGCGGGCCTCGCCGCGGCCGGGATCCCGCTGTTCGCCGGCGCCGCGCCGCGCTGGGCGGGCGGTCTGGGCGGCGAGCTGCACGGACTGCTCAGGTCGGTGCGCGGTGCCGACCTGGAGGACGAGCTGGCGCGGGAGGAGCACAGTATCCGGTTGCGGCGGGCGGCGTTGCGGGTGCACGGGGCCGTGGCCCGGTGGCGTGGGTCGGTGGCCGGTGCTCTGGCCGAGCCGGTGGTGTCGGTGGTGTTGTGCACGCGCCGGCCGGAGATGGTCGGTTTCGCGTTGCGGCAGGTGGCGCGCCAGCGCGGGGTCGAGGTGGAACTCGTCCTCGCCCTGCACGGGTTCGGCCTGGACACGCCCAGGGTGCGCGCCGACGTCGCGGCCTTCCGGGACGCGGGGCACGCGGCCGTCGTGTTCGAGGCGGGGCCGGACGCGGTGTTCGGCTCGGTGCTGAACGGGGCGATCGCGCGGGCGAGCGGGTCGCTGGTGGCGAAGATGGACGACGACGACTGGTACGGGCCCGACCACCTGGCCGACCTGGTGCTGGCCCGCCGCTACTCCGGAGCCGACCTCGTCGGCTGCGCGACGGAGTACCACCACCTGGAGGGGCCGGACCTGACCGTGCGGCGGCTGGTCCACTCGGAACGGTTCGCCGACCACGTGACCGGCGCCGCGCTGCTGACCGACCGCACGGTCCTGGAGGAGTTCGGCGGGTTCCGGCCCTGGCGGTCGGGCGTCGACGCGGGCCTCCTCGACGACGTGGCGCGCGCCGGCGGGTCCGTGTACCGGACGCACGGCCTGGGCTGTGTCGTCCGCCGTCGCACGGACGGCCACACGTGGCGGGAGTCCGCCGGCTACTTCCTGAAGGACCCCCAGCGCCACTGGCCCGGGTGGCGCCCCAGCGCCCTGCTGGAATCCGACCCGGGCGACGCGCCGGACGGGGCCCGGGCCACGACGACACAGGGGAGCGAGCGATGACGCTGGTCCAGAACGATCCGCGTGCGGCGCGGGCACGGGTGGAGCCGACGCCCCGCCCGCCGATCCGGGGCAACGACCACTCCGTGCTGGAACCGCCGCCGCTGGGCGGCTGGGAGCCGGTGCTGAGCGTCAGCGTGGTCATCCCGGCCTACGGCGGCCAGGAGAAGCTGGACCTGACACTGGCGTCGCTGGCGGCGCAGACCTACCCGGCGGAGCTGATGGAGGTCGTGGTCGTCGACGACGGCAGCGATCCGCCGCTGCTGCTCCCGCCGATCCGCCCCGAGCACACGCGGATCGTGCCGAGCCTGCCCGGCGGCTGGGCCCGCGGTCACGCCGTGAACTCCGGGGCGGCCGCCTCGGCCGCCGACGTGCTGCTCTTCCTCGATGCGGACATGATCGCCTTCCGCGAGCACGTCGAGGCGCAGCTGCGCTGGCACCACCTCGCCGACTACGTCGCCGTCACCGGCCACCTGCGGTGCGTCGACCACCGGCCCGGCGCGCTCGCGCCGGGCGAGGTCCTCGACGCCGTGCGCCGAGGGGAACCGGAGGCCCTGGTCGAGGGGCCGGGCGACGAACTGGCATGGCTGCGCCGGGCCTACGACCGTACGGACGGCCTGCGCACCGCCGGCCCCGGGGTGTTCCGGTACTTCATCGGTGCCACGGGATCGGTGCGCCGCGCGTTCTTCGAGGAGGCGGGCGGGGCGGACTCCGGTCTGATCCTGGGCGAGGACACCCACCTCGGGTACCGGTTCGCCCAGCACGGCGCCGTGTTCGTCCCGGAGGTGGACGCTGGGAGCTGGCACCTGGGGCGCCCGCAGATGGAGCACCGCAAGGCGGACGGCGCGCGGTACCGGTACCCCCTGGTGGGCAACCGCCTGCCGCTGATCGGGGACGGCCTCCGCAGCCCCGACCGCCAGTGGCAGGTGCCCAGGGTGGACGCGGTCATCGACACCGCCGGCGGCGGGTTCGACGAGGTGGCCGAGACGGTGGACGCACTGCTCGCCGGAGACACGGCCGACCTCCGGATCCGCCTGGTGGGCGCGTGGTCGCGGGTGACGCCGGGGCGGCACGCGGTCCTGGACGACCCGGATCTGGACGTGCGGCTCCTCCACGAGCACTACCGGGGCGAGCCGCGGGTGGAGTTCGTCGGGGCCGACCCCGATCCGGACCCCGACGTGCCCTTCCGGCTGTTCCTACGCCCGGGACAGCCGCTGGCACGCCACGCCGTCCGGCGGATGATCGAACTGGCCGACGCCGCGCGCGCGGGACTGCTGCGGGCGACCGCGCCCGGGGACGACCTGGGCGGACCCCGGCTGGAACGCGCCGGCGCCTTCGCCCGCGCGCGCCGGCTGGGAGCGGGAGCGGACGAGATCGACGCCGTGGTGGACGAGCTGTTCGGTGTGCACTGGATCGACGGCGAGAGCCTGCTGTTCACACCGGAGCACCCGGAGGGGGAGCCGCCGGAGGACTGGGAGGACCGCCTGGCGGCGGCACGGGCCGGGGCCGAGGCGCACAAGGCGCGCGCGGAGCGGTTGGAACGCCGGTTCCGCTGGTTGACCGGGAGCCGCGGGGGTCGGCTCCTGTGCCGGATCATCGGGTGAGGGACGAGGGTCAGCGTATGTCGATCAGGGATGGATCCGTGCGGGGCCGGGGATCCCCGGGCGGGGACACGGACACGGATGCGGACACGGACGCGGGTGGCGGAGCGCGTCCGCTGATCCGGCGCAACGAGTACTCGGTGCTGGACCCGCCGCCGCTGGGCGGATGGGATCCGGTCCTGGGTGTGAGCGTGGTGGTGCCCGCGCACGGCGGGCAGGAGAAGCTGGACCTGACACTGGCGTCGCTGGCGGCGCAGAGCTATCCGGCGGAGCTGATGGAGGTCGTGGTCGTCGACGACGGCAGCGAGCCGCCGCTGGTCCTGCCGCCGATCCGCCCCGAGCACACCCGCCTGGTCGTCGCCTCGTCGCGCGGATGGGGGCCCGGGCACGCGGTACGCGAGGGGGTGGCCGCCTCACGGGCCCCGGTCGTGCTGCGGCTGGACGCCGACATGGTCGTGGACCGCGAGCACGTCGAGGCGCAGATGCGCTGGCACCACCTCGCCGACTACCTCGCCGTGATGGGCGGGTTCGCCGCCACGGACGTGCCGGCCGCGACGCTGGACCCCGAGGTGGTCCGCGACCGGGTGGGCCGCGGCGAGGCGGCGGCCCTCCTGGGGCCGGGTACCGCCGCCCTGGAGTGGGTCACCGACCTGCTGGAGGCCACCGACGGGTTGCGCTCCGCGGGACACCGCGCGTGGGAGGTGTTCACCGGCGCCACGGCCTCCGTGCGGCGTGAGCTGTTCGAGGCGGCGGCCGGCGCGGAGCCGGACCCGGTCATGGGCGAGGACAGCGTCCTCGGATACCGGCTGGCCCAACGGGGCGCGGTGTTCGTCCCCGAGCGCGCGGCGGGCGGCTGGCACCTGGGGACCCCGACGACCGAGCGGCGCGCCCCCGAGGCGGCCCGTTTCGCCCGGCCGTTCACGGAGAACCGGGTACCCCGGAAGTACTCCCGGCGCAGGGGCCCCGGGCGGACCTGGGAGGTGCCCTTCACCGACGTGGTCGTCGACACGACCGGGCGCCGCTTCGACGACGTGGCCGAGACGGTGGACGGCCTGCTGTCCGGGGACACGGCCGACCTCCGGATCCGCCTGGTGGGCGAGTGGTCGCGGGTGACGCCGGAACGGCACGCGGTCCTGGACGACCCCGCGGTGGACGTGCGGTTGGTCCACGAGTGCTACCGCAGCGAGCCGCGGGTGGAGTTCGTCGGCGCCGCGCCCGATCCGGACCCCGACGTGCCCTTCCGGCTGCTGGTGTCACCGGGGGCCCGGCCGCGTCCGGGCGCGGTGCGCGCCCTGACCGGCGCGGCCGAACGGGAGGGCGCGGGCCTGGTCCGGGTGCGGGGGGCGCGCGCCCACCGGCCGGAGGCACTGCGCCTGGAGCGCACCGCGGCCTTCGCCCGTGCCCGCCACCTGGGTGCCGACGCGGTGGATCGCGACGCCGTCGTGGCCGCCGTCTGGGGCGTGCACGTCATGGACCGCGACGAGGTGCTGTGCGCCGAGGGGGCCGGCGCGGCGCGTCCGCCGAGGGACTGGCACGCGAGGTTGCTGAAGGAGGAGGCGAAACGGGACCGGTGGCGGGCGGAGGCCGACCGGTGGGAGCGCCGGATCCGCGCCCTGACACGGGGGCGCCTGGCCCGTCTGCTGCTCGGCCGCCGCGTGAGGTGAGCGGGGCCGGGGCGGCGGCTCGCGCCCGCCCGTCCCGGCCCTCTGAACTGCGGAGACGCGACCACGTCCCACATGGTGAGATTTGCTGGTCAAGTAGTTGGACATCCGATATTCTGTCGTCCTAGGAGTCAGCGGCACCGGCTCCACCGCCTGGTGCCGCCGTCCTCGCCGCCGCCTGCCCCACCCGGGCCCGCGCCGGCGCCTCCGGCGGTCCATCTCGCCGGGACGATCCGCTCCTTCTTCCGTGGCCACAGCCGTCCACGCGGCCGGCGCGCCGCCCGGTACCACCGGGCCCCGCGGTCTGGCCACTCGCCCGCACCGAGTTCCCGCGGCCGTCCCGTACGCGCCGCCGGTCACGCACCGCACCCGGAGGACCACATGTACGACATGGTCGAGTACCCGTCCACGCCCGACTCCGAGGACGAGGTCCATCGCGCCCTGCAGGGGGCACTGGACCGCAGGGACAACGGCGGCCCCGAGGGCCGCTAGGCTTGTCTCATCCAGTGTTCATGCTGATCTCATCATGTGAGAATTCTCTGGTGGGGTCACGTCCGAGTCAAAGGCAGACCGTATGGCAGCGCGCACCGTGAAACTGGCCGTCATCCCCGGCGACGGGATCGGCCCCGAGGTGGTCGCCGAGGGCCTCAAGGTGCTGGAGGTCGCGGCCTCCCAGTACGACCTGGCCTTCACGACCTCCGAGTACGAGCTGGGCGCCAAGCTCTGGCACCGTACCGGTGAGACGCTGCCGGACTCGGTCGAGTCCGAACTGGCCGAGCACGAGGCGATCTTCCTGGGCGCCGTCGGGGACCCCAGCGTCCCCAGCGGCGTCCTGGAACGCGGCCTGCTGCTGCGCCTGCGCTTCGACTTCGACCACTACGTCAACCTGCGCCCCGTCCGGCTCTTCCCCGGCGTGGAGAGCCCCCTGGCAGGCGTCGGCGCCGACGACATCGACATGCTCGTCGTGCGCGAGGGCACCGAGGGCCCCTACGCGGGCGCCGGCGGCGTCCTGCGCAAGGGCACCCCCCACGAGGTCGCCACCCAGGACAGCGTCAACACCCGCTTCGGCGTCGAGCGCGTCGTCCGCTTCGCCTTCGCCAAGGCCGCGGCCCGCCCGCGCCGCAAGCTCACCCTGGTCCACAAGGACAACGTCCTGACCTTCGCCGGCGAGCTCTGGCAGCGCGTCGTCAAGGAGGTCGGCGCCGAGTACCCCGAGGTCTCGGTCGACTACTGCCACGTCGACGCCGCCTCGATGTTCTTCGTCAACCAGCCCGGCCGCTTCGACGTGGTCGTCACCGACAACCTCTTCGGCGACATCATCACCGACATCGGTGCCGCCATCGCCGGCGGTATCGGCCTGGCCGCCAGTGGCAACATCAACCCCGACGGCACCTTCCCCAGCATGTTCGAGCCGGTGCACGGCTCCGCGCCCGACATCGCGGGCCAGGGCAAGGCCGACCCCACCGCCACCGTGCTCTCGGCCGCCACCATGCTGGAGCACCTGGGCGCCGTCGAGGCCGCCCGCAAGATCGAGAACGCCGTCGCCGCGGACCTCAAGACCCGTGGTCACGCGGTCCGTTCCACCTCGCAGATCGGCGACGACCTGGCCGCGCGAGTAGCCGAGCAGGGCTGACGCGCGCCGTCGGCCCTGCCTGTCCTCCAGGGCGCGGCCGACGGCCATCCGAGCACTCGACGCCGACGGGCGCGCCCGGGACACTCCCGAGCGCGCCCGTCGGCGTCGTGCTGCGCCGGCCCGCCCCAGCCCTGGCACCGGGTGCGCTCTTTACGTCAGACTAGATCCCAGGTCGGCGGCGCTGCCGGCCTGATGCACCCGAGAGGACCACCGACGACATGAACAACAACACCACCACGAGCGGGTTGACGTTCGACATCCAGCTCTCCGACCAGCGGAAGACCCCGCAGGAACGAGACGCGCTGCTGGTGAATCCGGGGTTCGGCCAGGTGTTCACCGACCACATGGTGAGCATTCGCTACACCGAGGGCAAGGGCTGGCACGACGCCAAGCTGGAGCCGTACGGCCCCCTCACCCTGGATCCGGCCACGGCCGCCCTGCACTACGCGCAGTCCATCTTCGAGGGCCTCAAGGCCTACCGCCACCCGGACGGGACACTGGCGTCCTTCCGCCCGGAGTCCAACGCGGCCCGGTTCAACCGGAGCGCCGCCCGGATGGCGATGCCCGAGCTGCCCGAGGACCTGTTCATCCGGTCCATCGAGCTGCTCCTGGAGCACGACGGCGACTGGGTCCCCACCAAGGAGGACTTCAGCCTGTACCTGCGGCCCTTCATGTTCGCCACCGACGTCGGCCTGGGCGTCAACAACCCGTCCCGCAGCTACCTCTACCTTCTCTTCGCGTCGCCGGTGGGGTCCTACTTCTCGGGCGGTATCAGGCCGGTGACGGTGTGGCTCTCCAAGGACTACACCCGCGCGGCCCCGGGCGGCACGGGCGCGGCCAAGTTCGCGGGCAACTACGCGGCGAGCTTCCTCGCGCAGGCCCAGGCCGTCGAGAAGGGCTGTGACCAGGTGGTGTGGCTCGACGCGCGCGAGCACCGCATGGTCGAGGAGATGGGCGGCATGAACCTGTGGTTCGTGTTCGGCTCCGGGGACAAGGCCCGGCTGCGGACGCCCCCGCTCACCGGGACGCTGCTGCCCGGCATCACCCGGGAGTCGCTGCTGACCCTGGCCCCGGACCTCGGCATCCCCGCGGAGGAGGAGCCGATCTCCATCGAGGAGTGGCGCGAGGCCGCCGAGTCCGGCGAGCTCACCGAGGTGTTCGCCTGCGGCACCGCCGCGGTGATCACTCCGGTCGGCCACGTCAAGAGCGACGACGGCGAGTTCCGGATCGGCGACGGGACCCCGGGCCCGGTCACCATGCGTCTGCGCGAGGAGCTGGTGGGCATCCAGACCGGCCTGCGCAACGACAAGCACGGCTGGATCACCCGCTTCTAGCGCGGGTCCCACGGGGCCGTCCGGACGTGTTCCGGGCGGCCCCTCGTGTGGACCGTTCGTCCGGAGTGAGAAACCCTGGTCTCGGATGGTGAGACAAAACGCCGGTGAGCACCGGAACTCGCGGGCCCGTGTGGCACACTGGCCACATGCTGTCCCAGGTACTCATTATTTCGGGGCGCGCTGGCTGACACCTTCCCGCGTACGCGCAGGGAAGGAAACCGGACCCTGCCAGCGCGCTGACCTCTCGTGTCCACGAGGGGTCTTTTTTGTTGGTCGGGGCCGACACACACAGCATCCACCTTCGGGAGATCCGCCCATGAGGGACGACACTTTCCACGTCTTCGACACCACGCTGCGCGACGGAGCCCAGCGCGAGGGGATCAATCTCCGGGTCTCCGACAAGCTGGCCATCGCACAGCTGTTGGACGACCTCGGGGTGGCGTTCATCGAGGGAGGGTGGCCGGGGGCCAACCCCAAGGACACCGAGTTCTTCCAGCGGGCTTCACGAGAGCTCACGCTGGAGCACGCGCAACTCACCGCGTTCGGCGCGACCCGCCGGGCCGGTGTGCGGGCCGCCGACGACCCACAGGTGGCCGCACTGCGCGACAGTGGCGCACCGGTCGTCACCCTTGTCGCCAAGAGTGACGACCGGCACGTCGAGCGCGCCCTGCGCACGACCCTGGACGAGAACCTCGCCATGATCGCCGACACGGTGTCCCACCTGCGCGAACACGGGCAGCGCGTGTTCGTGGACTGCGAGCACTTCTTCGACGGCTACCGGCACGACCCCCACCACGCGCTCGACGTCGTCCGCGCCGCCGCCGGGGCCGGCGCCGACGTGGTCGTCCTGTGCGACACCAACGGCGGCATGCTCCCCGGCGACATCACCCGGATCGTCACCGAGGTGGGCGAGGCCACCGGCGCCCGCCTGGGCATCCACGCCCAGGACGACACCGGATGCGCGGTCGCCAACACCCTGGCCGCCGTGGACGCGGGCGCCACGCACGTGCAGTGCACCGCCAACGGCTACGGCGAGCGGGTGGGCAACGCCAACCTCTTCTCCGTGGTCGGCGCGCTCGAACTCAAGTACGACCGCCGGGTCCTGCCCGAGGGCTGCCTCGCCGAGATGACCCGCGTGGCCACCGCCATCGCCGAGATCGTCAACCTCGCCCCGGACACCCACCAGCCCTACGTGGGGGTGTCGGCGTTCGCGCACAAGGCCGGGCTGCACGCCTCGGCGATCAAGGTCGACCCCGACCTGTACCAGCACACCGACCCCGAGCTCGTCGGCAACCGCATGCGCATGCTCGTCTCGGACATGGCCGGGCGGGCGTCGATCGAGCTCAAGGCCGAGGAACTGGGCCTGGACCTGGCCGGGGACCGCGCCCTGTCCGGGCGGGTCGTGGACCGCATCAAGGGGCTGGAGCTGACCGGCTACAGCTTCGAGGCCGCCGACGCCTCCCTGGAACTGCTCATCCGCGAGGAGCTGGGCGCGCCGGTTCGCTACTTCGAGACCGAGTCCTGGCGGGTCATCACCGAGCGACGGCCGCGCAGCGGCTCGGGTCCGCTGGCGCACGAGGACGACAGCCTGACCGAGGCGACCGTCAAGCTCCGGGTCAAGGGCGAGCGCGTCATCGCCACGGCCGAGGGCAACGGCCCGGTCAACGCCCTGGACCGGGCCCTGCGCGAGTCCATGGAGACCGTCTACACCGCGCTCGCCGGGCTGGAGCTGACCGACTACAAGGTCCGCATCCTCGAAGGCACCTCGGGCACCAACGCCATCACCCGGATCCTCATCACCCTCAGCGACGGCACGGGGGAGTGGACCACGGTCGGTGTGGGCCCCAACGTCGTGGACGCCTCCTGGATCGCCCTCGAACAGGGCGTGACCTACGGCCTCCTCCGCCAGGGCTACCCGCAGACCTGACCGGCCGGGGACCCCGGAGGCGCGGGCCGGCGCGGCCGCCCGCCGCACCCGCCCTAGTCCTCGGGGTCGTTCTCCGGGTGGACCCAGCCGTTGGCCTCGCAGCCCTGGAGGCTCAGCGTCTGCTGCTGCATGACGGGCGCGAGCTCGCCCTCGCCCGGGCAGTCGACGTGGCCGTGGCCCAGGGTGTGCCCGACCTCGTGGTTGATCACGTAGATCCGGTAGGTCTCCAGGTCGTCCTCGAAGTCCTCGACGGCCGCCACCCACCGGTTCTGGTTGATGATGGCGCGGTTGCCGTTGGCGCAGGAGACGTACCCGTTGGTGTTCAGCGGCGCGCACAGCCGGTCGACGGTGTCCGGGGCGGCCAGCAGCACGCGGACGTCGGCGTCGTCGCCGTCCACCCGCTGCATCGAGCGCTCCCCGTCGTTGCCCCAGCTGCGGGGGTCGCCCAGGACCTGCTCGACGGCGGCGGCGAAGTCCTCCGCCTCACCCGGCAGCCCCTCCTCGACCTCCACGGTGAACGTCGTCAGCGGGCCCTCGCCCATGACGTCGCTCTCGCCCTCCACGACCGCCATGTCGCCGTCGGCGGAGTCGACCTCCTCCTCCACCGAGCGGAGCAGGACCGGGACCTCCTCCTCGGCCTCCTCGTCCCCGCCGTCCTCCTCCGCGGCGGCGGACGGCGCGGGCGCGGGCGCGGGACCGGGGCCGGGCGAGGACGGCTCCTGGCCGCGGCCCGAGGCACTGCTGCTCACATCGTCGTCGGGAGCCGTGCGCCGGTCGGACGCGGAGCCGTCGCCGCCGACGGGCAGGGACTCCGCGGCCTCCTCGGACGGGCCCAGCTCGGCCGGGGGCGCGGGCACGCTGACCATCAGGATGGCGGAAGCGCCGGACACCAGGCACAGACCGAGCGCGAGTCCCATGGGGTACCTGCGGGGTCGGCGGTGCCGAGCCGGCGGCTGAGCGGACTTGGGCACGAGGCGCAACCTCTCGACATCGGACGACGGACCCCAGCATGCCAGATGTCGCTTCACAGATCGTCCAAGGAAAGTCATCGGATCGGTGCGATCGTCGCCCCGCGCACGGAGAGCGCGGCATGTCACCCCCGCCCGGGACGGGTCCGGCACTCCGTCGCGACCGCGCAGAGATACCCTGCAACCGCACGTGAGACAACTGGGCTGCTGGGAGGCATGAGGTGCGCATCGCACGGTTCGCGGTCGGTGACGAGGTCGGATTCGGCCTAGTGGAGTCCGATTCCGACAGCGGCGAGGAATTCGTCGCCCGACTCACCGGGCATCCCCTGCTCGGCAACATCCAACTGACGGGGGAACGGGCGAAGCTTTCGGACGTGCGGCTGCTGTCACCGGTCCTGCCCACCAAGGTGGTGTGCATCGGCAAGAACTACGCCGACCACGTCGCGGAGATGCAGGGCGTCACGGGCGAGACCACCGACGAGCCGGTCGTCTTCCTCAAGCCCTCCACCGCCGTGTCCGGGCCGGGCGACCCCGTGTTCTACCCGCCCGTGTCCGAGCGCGTGGACTTCGAGGGCGAACTCGCCATCGTCATCTCCCGGCCGTGCCGCGAGGTGCCCCGCGAACGCGCCAAGGACGTCATCTTCGGCTACACGGTCGCCAACGACATCACCGCGCGCGACCTGCAGAAGTCGGACAAGCAGTGGACCCGCGCCAAGGGGTTCGACTCCTTCTGCCCGATCGGGCCGTGGATCACCACCGGCATGAGCGTCGAGGAGGCCCAGAACCTCGCCCTCACCACCACCGTCGACGGCGAGGTGCGCCAGCAGGGCAACACCTCGCAGTTCATCCACGACATCCCCGCGATCATCGCGTACGTGACCTCGTTCATGACGCTCCTGCCCGGCGACGTCGTCCTCACCGGGACCCCGGCCGGCGTCGGGCCGCTGGAGGTCGGGCAGGAGGTCTCGGTGACCGTGGAGGGTGTGGGCACCATCAGCAACCGCGTAGTGACCAGGGACTGACCCCACTCATCCTCGGCCCAGGGGGCCGGCGCCCCGCCGTTCCGGCGCCCGCCCCCGCGACCGGAAGGCTCCCACTCCCGTGAGCACCCCTCGCCGCAGCCCCTCGCCGTCGGCCCTCCTCTCCGCCGGCGCCATCGCCTTCGTGCTGGTGATCACCGCTGCGGTCCTGTGGGCCGTGACCAGTACCGACCCCGGAGAGACCGACCCCGGGGAGACCGACACCGGACAGGAGGGCTCCATGACCGCACCGCGCCGGGTGATGCTGGCAGGGGACTCGATGACCCAGGGCGCCAACGGCGACGTGACCTGGCGCTTCCACCTGTGGACCCACCTCTCCGAGCACGTGGGCGACGTGGACTTCGTCGGCCCCTACACCGACCCCGCCTCGCGGGACATGATCCTGCCGGTGCCCACCGAGCCGGAGGCCGACCCCAGCGCCCCCGAGGACGACGTGCCGGAGGCGACGGAGGGTGCCGACTGGCCCGGCCCCGACGGCGACCCGGACACCCCGGAGTACCGCGACCCCGAGTTCGACCAGGAGCACAACGCGCTGTGGGGCCGCACCCTCGGCGACGCCGCCGGCACGATCCGGGAGGAGGCGCGCGTCCACCGGCCCGACGTGCTGTGCGTCATGCTCGGCGTCAACGACCTGCTGTGGCCGGTCACCATGGACGAGATGGAGTACCGGCTGCGCGCGTACGTGACGGGCGCCCGGGAGGGCGAACCGCACGTGCGCGTGGTCCTGGCCGAGTCCCTGCCCATCGCCCTGGGCGCGACCGATGAGGGCTTCGCGCTGCGCCAGTACGCCTACAACGAACTCGTCCGCGAGGTGGCCGCCGACCTGAGCACCGAGGCGTCGCCCGTGGTGAGCCTGGACATCGCGGGAGCCGAGGACTGGGACGTGGCCGAGGACACCTATGACGGCACCCACCCCGACCCCGGCGGGGAGGTGAAGATCGCGGCGGCCTTCGCCGACGTCCTCGCCGCCGAGTTCGGCATGGGGGAGAGCTACCCGCGCCCGCTGCCCGCCCCGTCCTGACCCGGCGGTCCGCGCTGCCCTCCCGTCGCCCGCCACCACCCTCAACAGACGCCTGCGGCGCAGCGCTGCCTCTGCTCGGGTACCCGGCGCCGATACCCTGGGGCCCGTGACTGAGACTCCGATTCGTACCCGCTTCGCCCCGTCCCCCACCGGCATGTTCCATGTCGGCGGCGCCCGTTCCGCGCTCTTCAACTGGGCACTCGCGCAGCAGCGGCCCGACGGCCGCATGGTGTTGCGCGTGGAGGACACCGACGCCGCCCGCAACCGGCCCGAGTGGACCGAGGGCATCATCCGCGCGCTCGCCTGGCTCGGCATCGGCGCGGACGACCCGCACTTCGAGGGCCCCTACTTCCAGTCGGCCTACGCCGAGAAGCACCGTGAGACCGCGCAGGACCTGTTCAAGAACGGGCGCGCCTACTACTGCGACTGCACGCGCGAGATGGTCCAGGAGCGCCGCGACAACCCGAACCTGGGCTACGACGGCTTCTGCCGCGACCGCGGCCTGGAGCCCGGCCCCGGCCGGGCGCTGCGCTTCCGCGTGCCCGAGGGCGGCCCGACTGTCGTCGACGACCGGATCCGCGGCCGGGTGGAGTTCGACCACTCCGCCATCGAGGACTTCGTCATCGCGCGCGCCGACGGCTCTCCGCTGTTCGTCCTGGCCAACGTGGTCGACGACGTGGAGATGCGCATCACCCACGTCATCCGCGGCGAGGAGCACCTGTCCAACACCCCCAAGCAGCAGCTGCTGTGGGAGGCGCTGGGCCTGACCCCGCCGGTGTGGGCGCACCTGCCCGTCATCGTCAACGAGCAGCGCAAGAAGCTGTCCAAGCGCCGCGACAAGGTCGCCCTGGAGTCCTACCAGGAGGAGGGCTACCTCCCCGAGGCGATGGTCAACTACCTCATGCTGCTGGGCTGGGCGCCGGGCGACGACCGTGAGATCATGCCGTGGCCGGAGATGATGCCGCTGTTCCGGATCGAGGACGTCAACAGCTCCAGCGCGTTCTTCGACGAGAAGAAGCTGCGCGCCTTCAACGGGGACTACATCCGCGAGCTGTCCGTGGACGACTTCGTCGAGCGCTGCGCGCCGTGGCTGACCGGCGACGCCGTCCCGTGGGACCCGGCCGACTACGACGCGGAGGTCTTCCGCGCGGTGGCCCCGCTCGCGCAGAGCCGCGTGGCGCTGCTCAGCGAGATCGTGCCGAACGTGGACTTCCTCTTCCTCTCCGAGCCGGTGGAGGACGAGAAGAGCTGGAACAAGGCGATGAAGCCGGGCGTGGGCAAGGAGATGGTGGAGGCCGCCCTGGCGCGCTTCGCCGACCCGGAGCTGTCCTGGACGGCCGACGCTCTCAAGGCGGCGACCGAGGAGACGGGCGCCACGCTGGGGCTCAAGCTCGGCAAGGCACAGGCACCGGTGCGGGTCGCGGTCACCGGTCGCACGGTCGGGCTGCCGCTGTTCGAGTCGCTGGAGCTGCTCGGCCGTGAGCGCGTCCAGGCGCGCCTCACCGCCGCCCTGGAGAAGCTGCGCGCCCAGGAGGGCGCCGGCACCGCGGAGTAGGGGGAGCCGGGGCGGGGTGGCTGGTGGTGGCCGGGGCCACAGCCCGGCCACCCCGATTTCGGTTCGCGACCACTCCGATTGTCCGCTAGAGTTAACGACGTCGCCGAGGGGGACAGGGAAGCGAAAGCGACCGGTCCTCCCCAAGCACTGGGCTATGGTGTAATCGGCAGCACGACTGATTCTGGTTCAGTTAGTCTAGGTTCGAGTCCTGGTAGCCCAGCTGTTTCACTCCGGTGAAGCGTACGGATCCGATGATCCGTGGTCTGGCCCCCGTCGTCTAGTGGCCTAGGACGCCGCCCTCTCAAGGCGGTAACGGCGGTTCGAATCCGCTCGGGGGTACCAACAGGGAGAGGCTCCCACACCGTGGGAGCTTTCTTGCTGGTCAGTGCATGTCACTGATGTCCGGTTCGAGTGGGTTCCGCAGGTTTTGCGGGCACACCCGTACCAGTCCGGCCCCCGTCGTCTAGTGGCCTAGGACGCCGCCCTCTCAAGGCGGTAACGGCGGTTCGAATCCGCTCGGGGGTACAGATGAGGGCCCCACCGCTGTGCGGTGGGGCCCTTCGCCGTGTCCGGGTCGTCCGTGTCCGGGCCGGGGCCGTGCGGCGGTCAGCCCGGGGAGCCGCCGGTGTGTGCGGCCAGCGCCCCCAGTTCCTCCGCCCGCGCCCCCGACGACGCCAGCATGGCGACGAGCTGGTCGAGCAGCCAGTCGGCCAGGTCGTCGGCGGCCATGGTGCGCTCGTGGAGCCAGACCATCACCGCCGTCTCCACGGCCGAGATCCAGCAGCGCAGGGCCAGGACCAGCCGGGGCGAGGGCTCGGCGATGCCGACCCGCTCCAGGACCAGGCGGCGGACCGCCTCGCGCACCCGGTCGATCTCGGCCTCGGTCTCCTCCGTGGCCACCATCGACCCGCCGTTGAGCAGGGCCGCGTAGGCCGGGGCGTAGGAGTCGGCGAAGGCGATGAACGCGCGCAGGCCGAACCGCAGCTGGTCCAGGGGCGGCAGGTCCCGCGGGGGGACCAGTTGCGGCACGAGCTCGTCCATCGCCCGCTCCAGCGCCTCGCGGCGCAGCTCCGCCATGTTGGGGAAGTAGCGGTAGACCAGGGCCCGGGACACGTCCGCCTCCTCGGCGATCTCCTCCGGGGTGACCTCGCCCGGAGGACGGCGCGCGAAGACGAGCAGGGCCGTCCGGATGAGGTCCTCCCGGCGTTCCTGTGGCGCCATGCGGCGTGGCCGCCGCCCGGTGCCCGGCGCCTTCGCCGGACCCTCCGACCGTCGTCCCGCCCGCGCCAGGTGGGGATCGGTTCTGTGGGACACCACCGCGGTCATGACCTCCGTCAACGTGCCTGTGCCATCGGACTCCCGAACCTACCGCCTCGGCACGGGACTCACACGTCGAGGACGATCCGCTCCCCCTCTCCGGCACGGGAGACGCACAGGGCGAACTCCGCGCCGCGCGGCGAACCGCCCGTCGGCCGGTCCCGGTGCTCGGGTTCGCCCTCCAGGAGCCCCACCCGGCAGGTTCCGCAGAAACCCTGGCGGCAGGAGTAGGCGGTGCGCGGCCGCACCCGCCGGACCGCCTCCAGCGCCGACTCGTCGGCGGCGACCGGGACCACCGGGCCGTCCCGGCCCAACCGCACCTCGAAGGCGGCGCCGGCCGTGATCGGCGCGGGCGCGAAGCGTTCGGAGAAGAACGGCGTGCCCGGGGGGACGTGCCCGCGCAGGGCGTCGATCAGGGGCGCCGGACCGCAGACGTAGACCGCGGTCCCCTCGGCGAGCCCGCCCAGGATCCGGGCGGGGTCGGGAGGGCCGTACTCGTCGTCGGGGCGCACGGCCGTGTCGGCGCCCTCGGGGAGTTCGTCGACGAAGGGCATGCTCGCCCGCGAGCGGCCGGTGTACACGAGGCGGAACGGCGCCCGCGCGCGGTGCGCCGCCCACACCATCGGCAGGATCGGGGTGAGGCCGATGCCGCCCGCGACGAACAGGTAGCGCTCGGCGCGGGCGAACGGGAACGCGTTGCGCGGCCCGCGCAGCCCGAGCGTGTCGCCCTCGGCCAGGGCGTGGACCAGGGCGGACCCGGTGCCGCCGGGGACCCGGCGGACCGCGATCCGGTAGCGGTCGCGGTCCCGGGGGTCGCCGTTGAGCGAGTACTGGCGCACGACGCCGCCCGCCAGGACCACGTCCACGTGGTGGCCGGGCTGCCACGCGGGCAGCCGGTCCCCGGGGCGGTCCGGGACCAGGGTGAGCACGGCGACGTCCGGCACCGGCCGCTCCACGCGGGCCACGCGGACGCGCAGGTCACCGGCCGGCTCCGGGACGCGGTGACCCGGGGGCAGGCGCGCGGTGAGCGGTTCCACCGCCGAGGCGAGGCCCTGGAGCCCGAGCATGAGGCGGTCCGGTCCCGAGCGGCGGAACAGCGCGACCGGCGGGCGCGGGTGCGCGTAGCGGGCGGCGCTGTGCCTGACCCGGTCGCCCGTGGCCGACCCGTCGGGGGCACCGGCGTCCGCGGCGCCCCCGGTGTCCGCGGTGTCCCCGGTGTCCCCGGTGTCCCGGGCCTCCGGGCGGCCGGCGGCACCGGGACGGTCCGCGGCGCTCACTGGTCGCTCCCCGGAGCCGGGGCCGCGGCGGCCCGCTCGGCGGCCTCGGCCGCGCGGGCGGCGGGGGAGACGGCCAGGTAGGCGACCGCCTGGCTGGTGGACCCGTGCTGTGAGGGGTGGTAGCGGCAGCGCAGGTACTCCGGCACGGCGCGGGCCAGGCGCCCCAGGTGCGGGATCAGTCCGCGCCGGCCGTCGCGCAGTGCCCACGAGGCGCGCGGCCGTCGTCCGTCGACACGTCCCCGCAGGTAGGGGTCGTTGCGGAGGAGGAACGCGGTGCCGCGCACCCACAGGACGGCGAGCGCGGCCGCCGCGACGCCCATGGCCAGGGCGCGGCGGCGGTAGCCCCCGTCCACGTGCGTGTAGAGGTCGAAGGCGACCGACCGGTGCTCGACCTCCTCGGCGCCGTGCCAGCGCAGCAGGTCGAGCATGGTGGGGTCGGCGCCGGCCGCGTCCAGCTCCTCGGCGTCCAGCACCCACTGGCCGAGCACGGCGGTGTAGTGCTCGATCCCGGCGATGACGGCGAGCCGGGTGCGCAGCCAGGACTCGGCGCGGCGCCCGGTCAGCTCGCGGTCGCCGAGCACGACCCGGAACATCCAGGCGATCTGCTCGACGTAGGGGGTCGGGTCGAGCCCGTGGGCGTCCATGTGGTCGAGGACGCCCGCGTGCGCCTCGGCGTGGACGGCCTCCTGGCCGATGAAGCCCAGCACGTCCTCGCGGAGCCGGTCGTCGGTGATGAGGGGGACGGCCTGCTTGAAGACCTCGACGAACCAGCGTTCGCCCTCGGGCAGCAACAGGTGCAGGACGTTGATGACGTGGGTGGCGAAGGGTTCGCCGGGGATCCAGTGCAGGTCGAGCCGGCTCCAGTCGAACTCGACGTCGCGGGCGTTGAGGACGAGGCGGTCCGGTTCGTCTGGAGGTGGTTCGGCGGCGCCCGTGCGGACGGGTCCTGTGGTCATGGTCGGCCTCCTGGGGGTTTCGGCGGCGCGGGTGGGAGTGGAAGGGGCACGGGGGCCTCAGACGGGCGGGGCCACGCGGGCGGCGGCCCGGAGCGCGCGGGGACTGAGCCGGGACAGCAGCAGGCCCAGGTGCGCCTCGCCCGTGACCGGGAGGACCTCCGGGCCGTGCTGGAGGGCGTCCGCGATGCGCGCCGCCGCCTTCTCCGGCGTGTAGCCGCGCATCCGGTACAGGCGGTTGAGCCGGTCCTTCGCGGCGGAGGCCTCGCCCAGGCCGGACAGCCGTGCGCCGGAGATGATGCCGGTGTCCACGAGCCCGGGGCACACGGCGGTGACGCCGACGCCGTGGCCGGCGAGCTCACCGCGCAGGCTGCGGCTCAGCATGAGGACGGCCGCCTTGGTGGTGGCGTAGGCGCCGTAGACGCGGGAGGGCAGGTAGGCGGCGGCCGACGCGGTGTTGACGATGCGGCCGCCTCCGCCGGCGGCCACCATCATCGGGGCGAAGGCGCGGCAGCCGTGGACCACGCCCCACAGGTTGACGTCCACGACCCGCTCCCAGTCCTGCGCGGTCGTCTCCAGGAACGGCCCGGCCACGCCGATGCCGGCGTTGTTGACCACCAGGTCCGGGACGCCGTACTCCTCGCGCACCCATGCCGCGAGCCGGTCCGTCGCGGCGGCGTCGGTGACGTCCACCCGCCGGGCGGCGGCCCCCGGTGTGAGCAGGTCGGCGAGTTCGGCGGTGCGTTCGGCGGCGGGGCCGTTGACGTCCACGGCGACGACCCGGGCGCCGCGCTCGGCGAGTTCGAAGCACAGCGACCGGCCGATGCCGCTGCCCGCGCCGGTGACCACGGCGACCTGGCCGGCGAAGGCGCCGCCGTGCCGGCGGGCCTGCTGGGCGGTGAGCGCCCGCTCGGGGCGCCGGCGGCCGGACTCGACCTCGGCCACGAGGGCGCGCACACGGGCGGCCACGGCGGCCGGGCGGGAGCGCAGTGTCCAGTGCCCGCCGTGGAAGCGGTGGAAGCGCAGGTCGCGGACCCACCGGCCGGCATTGGACTGGATCTGGTCGACCATGAACGCGTCGTCCGTGGGCGCGAGGACCTGCACGGGCACGTCCGTGCGCCGCTCGACCGGCCGCAGGAGGCGCCGGGCCATGTTGGCGCGGTACAGCGCCAGGCCGTTGAGATAGTCCCGGGTGCCGCGCCGCGCGGGCGTGTGCGGGCCGCCGCCGATCCGTTCGAGGGCGGACAGGGCCAGGCCGCCGACCCCGGTCAGCCACGCGGCCTCGGGGACCACGGGCAGGTGGAAGAAGCCGATGTAGCCGGAGCGCACCGCCTGGCGCAGGGCGGCGCGGACTCCGTCGGGGCGGGTGCGCAGCCAGTGGCCCGCGTGGTCGAGGTCGGGGCCCGACACGGCGGTGTAGGAGGCGAACCGGTGGGCGTGCCGGGGTTCGGTGACCGCGTGCCAGGACTGGATGGCGCCCCAGTCGTGGCCGACCAGGTGCACGGGCGAGCCGGGGCTGACGGTGTCGGCCACGGTGACGATGTCGTCGGCGAGCTGGTCCAGCCGGTAGCCGGAGCGGTCGTCGGGGGCGGTGGAGTGCCCGGCGCCGCGCACGTCGAGGGTGACGACGCGGTGGTCGGCGGTGAACTCCGCCGCGAAGGCGTCCCAGACGGAGGAGTTGTCGGGGTAGCCGTGGACCAGCAGCAGGGTGGGGCCGTCGGGGTTCCCCGCGGTGCGGACGGCCAGGCGCTGCCCGTCCGAGGCGGTGACGTAGGTGTGGGGGCGGGTGCTCATCGGTTCTCCGGGCTGGTCGGGGCCTGGGCGTCCCACCGGCGCACGTGCGGCAGGTCGTCGTCGAGCCAGTGGGCGTCGTCCCCGGTGACGACGAGGATCTCCTCGAACTTCACGCCGATGTCGCGGAAGCCGATGTGGGGCTCCACCGCCCACAGGCCGGGGGTGGCGGGGTGGGCGGAGATGTCGCCGTCCGCCCACAGGGGCGAGCGGTGGTGCACGCGCTCCACGAGGAGGTCGCCGATGAGGGTCTGCAGGGAGCGGACACCGAAGCCCGCGACGACGGCCCGGGGCAGGCGTGAGCGCACCCTGCCGACCTGGTGGGCGATGACCCGGCCGGGGTAGACGCGGTGCCGGTTGTCGTACCCCTGGTCGCGGATGAGGCCGTCCACGGCCCGGTAGATGTCCTGGAGGGTGTCGCCCGCGCGCACGCGCTCGACGATGAGCCGCCGGTGCGCGCGCAGGTCGTCCATGAGGCGGTCGTGGAGGGCGTTCTCCCCGAGGTAGCCGGAGTAGCCGATGTCGGCGACGTACCCGTCCCGGACCGGGGCGCAGTCGAGGATGAACGGCATGCCCTCCTCCAGTCGGCGCCCGCTCGGGAAGAACTGGAGCGGGGTCCGGAAGCCGCGGAAGGCGGTGCGGTCGCCGAACCAGGCGAAGGGGGTGTGGAACCAGTCCTGGACCCCGTGCCCTTCGAGGTGGGCGCGGACGCGCCGGGCCGCCTCGCGTTCCGTGACGCCGGGTTCGAGGGTCGCCGCCACGTCCCCGGCGGCGCGGTAGGCGAGTTGTTGGAGGTCGCGAAAGCCGTCCAGATCGGCGTCCGTGGCCTCGGTCACATTCGTGTGAGACATGGTGTCATGTTAGACATCGTGTCAATAAGAGTCCATGGGTGCGTCCCTGTTTTCGCGGGGGCTGGTCCGGGGTGCTCCGCCATTCGGATACGCGGCACGGAAACGACAGAGGGCGGCACCCCGGAGTGGGGTGCCGCCTGTGGGTTGGTCGATACCGACCTCAGGGGCGCTCGGAGGCCCCGCAGCTCAGAGCTTCGGGAGTCCGGTGGTACTGGTCCTGCCCAGCGCGGAGAGACCGCCCAGTGCGGTGAACCGCCGCCACAGGTCCCGCGCGTCCTGCTTCAGCAGGGGCCCGACGATGAGAAGTTCGAGGAAGAGGCCGTGCAGGTCCGCGCCGTCCTCGGGGACCCCTTCACCACGAGCCCCGACGATCCGCCGACCGGTCCCCTTCGTCGCGAAGTCCGCCTCGAACATCCCGTAGCCGGTCCAGCTCCGGTGCAGGTGGAGCCGGTCGTCCTCGACCAGTGCGACCCACCTGTCCTCCATGGTCGGTGCCTCGAGTCCGTGCCGGATGCGTTCCCAGTCCTCGGCGCTCCACAGCCGGTCCGGCGGGGTCACCGGTCTCGGGCGGACGATGGGGTGCAGTTCCGGGAGGTCGGCTCGGGTCAGGGGTCCGGAGGGCATGCGGCGGATGCTAGCAGTGGGCGGGGCGGCTTTGCCTCGAGGGCGCGGGGAGGGGGCCGTGCGGCCTCGTCGGGTCTCAGGCCCCGTGCAGTGACTCGCTGATCTTCTCGGCGGCCGACATCACGGCCTGGGAGTGCATGCGTCCGGGGGAGCGGGTCAGACGCTCTATCGGGCCGGAGACCGACACGGCGGCGATGACGCGTCCGCCGGGGCCGGACACGGGCGCCGACACCGAGGCGACGCCCTGCTCGCGCTCGGCGACGCTCTGGGCCCAGCGGCGGCGGCGCACCTGGGCCAGTCCTGCGGCGGTGAACCGCGCGCCCACCAGGGAGCGGCGGATCCGGTCGGAGTCCTCCCACGCGAGCAGCACCTGCGCGGCGGACCCGGCGTTCATCGGCAGCTCACTGCCCACCGGGACGGTGTCCCGCAGGCCGCTGCTGCGCTCGGAGGCGGCCACGCACACGCGCGCGTCCCCCTGGCGGCGGTAGAGCTGCGCGCTCTCCCCGGTCAGGTCGCGCAGCTGGACCAGGACCGGCGCGGCGACGGCCAGCAGCCGGTCCTCGCCGGTGGCGATGGAGAGTTCGCCCAGGCGCGGTCCCAGCACGAACCGGCCCTGGCTGTCGCGGGTGACCATGCGGTGCCGCTCCAGGGCGACGGCCAGGCGGTGGGCCGTCGGGCGGGCCAGGCCGGTGATCTGCACCAGTTGCGCCAGGGATGCCGGTCCCGATTCCAGGGCGTCGAGAACGGACATCGTCTTGTCCAGGACACCGACGCCGCTGGATGAGCTAGAGTTGTCCATGGCTTGATATTGCCGTCTCGAAATGTGGAATGCAAGTCGACCCCCGCGCGGTCGGTGACGAGACGGGCCCGTGACGCAACGAGAGAGGCGAGCGCCCATGGCACGCACGATGGCCGAGAAGGTCTGGGAGGAGCACGTCGTCCGACGCGCCGACGGCGAGCCGGATCTGCTCTACATCGACCTCCACCTCGTTCACGAGGTGACCAGCCCGCAGGCCTTCGAGGGGCTGCGTCTGGCCGGACGGCCCGTGCGCCGCCCCGACCTGACCATCGCCACGGAGGACCACAACGTCCCCACGATGGACCTCCTCGCGCCCATCGCCGACCCCGTCTCCCGCAAGCAGGTCGAGACGCTGCGCAAGAACTGCTCCGACTTCGGCGTGCGCCTGCACCCCATGGGCGACATCGACCAGGGCGTCGTGCACGTGGTCGGCCCCCAGCTCGGCCTGACCCAGCCCGGTATGACCGTCGTCTGCGGCGACAGCCACACCAGCACCCACGGCGCGTTCGGCGCGCTCGCCTTCGGCATCGGCACCAGCCAGGTCGAGCACGTCCTGGCCACCCAGACGCTGGCGATGGCCCCCTTCAAGACCATGTCCGTCACCGTCAACGGGTCGCTCAAGCCGGGTGTCTCGGCCAAGGACATCATCCTCGCGGTCATCGCCAAGATCGGCACCGGCGGCGGCCAGGGCTACGTCATCGAGTACCGGGGCGAGGCCATCGAGGCCCTGTCCATGGAGGCCCGGATGACGGTGTGCAACATGTCCATCGAGGCGGGCGCCCGGGCCGGCATGATCGCGCCGGACCAGACCACGTTCGACTACATCGAGGGCCGCCCCCACGCTCCCAAGGGCGCGGACTTCGAGGCCGCCGTCGAGCACTGGAAGAGCCTGCGCACCGACGAGGGCGCCGAGTTCGACGCCGAGGTCGAGCTGGACGCCGACGAGCTCAGCCCCTTCGTCACCTGGGGCACCAACCCCGGCCAGGGCGTGTCCCTGGACTCCGTCGTGCCCGACCCCGCGTCCTACGAGGACCCCTCCGCGCGCGCCGCCGCCGAGAAGGCGCTGGCGTACATGGACCTCGAGGCCGGCACGCCGATGCGCGAGGTCAAGGTGGACACGGTCTTCCTCGGCTCGTGCACCAACGGCCGGATCGAGGACCTGCGCACCGCGGCCGAGATCATCCGCGGACGCAAGGTCGCCGACGGCGTGCGCATGCTCGTCGTGCCCGGCTCCATGCGGGTCAAGGAGCAGGCCAACGAGGAGGGCCTCGGCCGGATCTTCGAGGAGGCCGGCGCCGAGTGGCGCGAGGCGGGCTGCTCGATGTGCCTGGGTATGAACCCCGACCAGCTCAAGCCGGGCGAGCGCAGCGCCTCCACCTCCAACCGCAACTTCGAGGGCCGCCAGGGGCGCGGCGGACGCACCCACCTGGTGTCTCCGCAGGTCGCCGCCGCCACCGCGGTGCGCGGCACCCTGTCCTCGCCCGCCGACCTGGTCGCTCAGTAGCGTCCGACCCGTTAGGAGAGACCTCCCATGGAGAAATTCGACGTCCACACCGGTCGGGCCGTGCCGCTGCGCGCCAGCAACGTCGACACCGACCAGATCATCCCGGCCGTCTACCTCAAGCGGGTGAGCCGGACCGGGTTCGAGGACGGCCTGTTTGCCGAGTGGCGCAAGAGCGACCCGGACTTCGTACTGAACCGCCCGGAGTACCAGGGCGCGTCCGTGCTGGTGGCGGGCCCGGACTTCGGTACCGGCTCCTCGCGCGAGCACGCCGTGTGGGCCCTGCAGGACTACGGTTTCAAGACCGTGCTGTCGTCGCGCTTCGCCGACATCTTCCGTGGCAACTCGCTCAAGGGCGGTCTGCTGACCGTCCTGCTGCCCCAGGAGGTCATCGACCGGCTGTGGGCGGCCATCGAGGCCGACCCCGCCACCGAGGTGACCGTGGACCTGGTCGCCCGCGAGGTGCGCGCTCCCGGCGTCCGGGAGCCGTTCGAGCTGGACGACTACACGCGCTGGCGGCTGCTGGAGGGCCTGGACGACATCGCCCTCACGCTCCGCCACACCGACGAGATCGGGACCTTCGAGCAGACGCGCAAGCCCTGGATGCCGGTGACCCTGTAGGGCTCGGATCACGTTCTGGGACGGGATCGGGGGGTGATGTGACGCAGCACACCCGCCGGTCCCGAAATATTTTACCTTTACTTGGTGTGATCCCTCGCTTACGAGGTAACCACCCTTATGGTCGGCGTGGCGAGTGTCCGGAATCCGGTTATACGTAGGCTTTTGAGCCTCACACACGGGGGCAAATGGGACTCGTGTGATGGACGCGGTCGGGTACACGGGAAGCCTACAGAGGGTGTCCGAGCAGGTGGTCGGAGGCCCGACACGCCTTCTCCGCAGGCGTTTGTATTTGTGTAAGGGCCTCTGCTTCCCCTAATTTCGTGCGAGCAAGGGGGAACCGGAGGAACCTTATGAACAAGCGTGACCTGATCGACGCGATCTCCGATCGACTCGGAGACAAGAAGACCGCCACCGAAGCGGTCAACGCTGTGCTTGAGACCATTCAGGCCACGGTGGCGTCGGGCGACAAGGTGGCCATCACCGGCTTCGGCGTATTCGAGAAGTCCGAGCGCGCGGCCCGCACCGCGCGCAACCCCGCCACCGGCGCCACGATCAACGTCCCCGCGAGCTTCGTCCCGAAGTTCCGCGCCGGCGCTGACTTCAAGGCTCTGGTCAACGGGGAGAAGAAGTAGGCCCACCGCCACACGGCGACGGGTCGCGTTCCGCCCGGGTCCTCCCATGAGGGCCCGGGCGGAACGCTGTCACCACCCACAACGGACGCCTTCGGCGCAGCCCACCCGTCGCCCGCCATCGCCCACGGGGCGCTGCGCGGGTGTGTGGGCTACCGCCCTCAACGGACGCCTTCGGCGCAGCATCCTTCCTCGAAGCGCGAACGGGGTCCGAGGCGGTCCCACAGCTCCCGGGTCCGCGGGCCCACTCCCAGCTCCACAGCGGCACGCAGGTCCTGGGGGGTGTCCACGTCCCGCCGGACCGAGGCCGTGCCGGGTACGTCCAGCTCACGAGCTCCCACGCTCAGGTGACGGGCGCGCGAGGCCCCCTCGAACGCGGGAGTGAACGGATGGCCGACCGAAGCGGCGAACAACGTGGTCCCCACACCCGGCGCGTCGGGCAGGAACGACCGGCCGTGGGCGCCCGCGGCGGCCAGCACCCGGTCCAGTTCCTCGGGGCGCAGCGCGGGCAGGTCGGCCGACAGCGCGCACACCCCCAGGTCCGGCCGCCGGGCCCGGGCGACGGCCGCGCCGTGCGCCAGCGCCGGGTTCAGCCCCGTCCCGGGCTCTCCGCCGACCACCACCGCGCCCAGAGCGGCCAGAGCACCGCCCGCGCGGGCGTCGTCGGTCACCGCGAACACCACCGCCACACCCGTCGCCGAGCGCGCGGCGGCCACCGTGTCGCAGGCCACGGCGAGCGCCAGGTCCTCCCGATGGGGTCCCACCGCCCGGGCCAGCCGGGACTTCGCGCGCCCGAGGTGCTTGACTGGGACGATCAGGGACCAGCGCCCCCCGGAGCGCCCGCCCCCGCCTCGCTCACCAGATCCGGTCACGCTTCCCCCGGGACGTCGGTACGGCCACGACAGTGATGAGGTTAGAGGGTAGGCGCCCCGCGGTCGGCGCGGCGCGGGGGCCCTGGCGAGTGTCGGACCCGTGACCTGCCCGAGTGCGACACGCGAGCGGAGTCCGATCAGTCGGACACGCCCTAGACTGAACCGGTTGTGCTCCTGTGACCGCCGAGGCCGGGAGCGAAGGAGTGAGGAGTCCCGTGGCCAAGCAACGAGAATCGCGGTGGGTGAAGGCGGTCGTCTCGCGCATCGTGCGCTTCTTCCTCTGGTTCATCACCAAGCCGGAGTGGCGGGGCACCGAGAACGTGCCCGCCGAGGGCGGCGTGATCATCGCGGCCAACCACCTGTCGACGTTCGACCCGCTCACGGTCGCGCACTTCCTCTACATCGGTGCGCGGCGCTGGCCGACCTTCACCATGAAGGACTCCGTCATGCGCATCCCCGTGGTGCGGTCCGTCGCCGCCAGCACCGGCCAGATCCCCATCAAGCGCGGCAGCACCGACGCGGTCAAGGCCCTGCACGAGGCCGAACTGGCCCTCACCAGGGACGGGTCGTCGGTCATCTTCTACCCCGAGGGCACCTGCACGCGGGACCCGCACCTGTGGCCCATGACGGCCAAGACCGGGGTCGCCCGCCTGGCGCTCACGTCCGGAGTGCCGATCATCCCCGTGGCGCACTGGGGCGAGCAGCACATCCTGCCCTACGGTCAGAAGAAGTTCAGCGCCTTCCCGCGCAAGCGCGTGACGTTCAACGCCGGTCCGCCGGTGGACCTGTCCGCGTTCGAGGGCAAGCCCCTGACCGCCACGCTCCTGACGGAGGCCACCGAGGCGATCATGCGGGAGATCACCCGGCTCCAGGCGGAGATCCGCCAGGAGGAGCCGCCGGCGGTGCCCTACGACCTCAAGCGCGCCCGGATCGAGGCGGCCGAGGCCGCCAAGCGGGCCGAGCGCGAGTCCGACGACGGCAAGAACAGCACGGAGGCATGACGGCACCCATGGGCACCGACAACGTGAGGATCGCCGTTCTCGGCGCGGGTTCCTGGGGAACCGTGTTCGCGAACATCATCGCGGACGCGGCCGACCTGGCGCGGGAGCGTCATCCGGAGGCGCCGGCCGTCGAGGTCGTGCTGTGGGGGCGGCGGGCCTCGGTGGTCGAGGCGGTCAACCGGACCTCGCAGAACCCGGACTACTTCCCCGGGATCGACCTCAACCCCCGCCTGACCGCGACCGACGACGCCGCCAAGGCGCTGTCCGACGCCGACGTCGTGGTGCTCGCCGTCCCCTCGCAGACCCTGCGCGGCAACCTCGTGGAGTGGCGGCCCCACCTGCGCGAGGACGCGGTGATCGTCAGCCTGATGAAGGGCGTGGAGCTCGGCACGCTCTCGCGGGTCAGCCAGATCATCGCCGAGGTGCTGGAGTTCCCCGAGGAGCGCGTCGCCGTGGTCTCGGGCCCCAACCTGGCCCGCGAGATCGCCGAGCGCCAGCCCGCCACCGCCGTGGTGGCCTGCCCGCACGAGGAGACCGCGGTCCGGCTGCAGTCGCTGTTCAAGTCGGCCTACTTCCGCCCCTACACCAGCACCGACCTGGTGGGCGTGGAGATCGGCGGCGCGATGAAGAACGTCATCGGGCTCGCCGTGGGCATGGCCGAGGGCATGGGCTTCGGCGACAACACCAAGGCCTCGCTCATCACCCGGGGCCTGGCCGAGACCACGCGCCTGGCGGTGGCCCTCGGCGCCGACGAGCACACGCTGTCCGGCCTGGCCGGGATGGGCGACCTCGTGGCGACATGCTCGTCGCCCTTGTCGCGGAACCGGACCTTCGGTGAGAAACTGGGCGCGGGCCAGACCCTCGAACAGGTCATCGCGGAGACGAAGCAGACCGCCGAGGGGGTCAAGTCCTCCGAGTCGATCCTCGAACTCGGCTGGCGGCACGGCGTCGACCTGCCGATCACCGAGGCCGTCGTCAAGATGTTGCACCACGACCTGAGCCCCGCCGAGGCCCTCACGGCCTTCATGGCGCGCAGCAGCAAGCCCGAGCGGTACGGGGTCTGAGAGCGAGCACGATGTCACACACACCGTCGTCCGGATCCGCGGGCGAGTACACGCGGGCGGTGTCGCCGCCGCCGGCGCCGGTTCCCGCCGAGCGTCCGATGCGCATGCCGGTCCACCGCGCCACGACCTACGCGTTCGACACCTCCCAGGAGTACGCGGACGTGCTGGCGGGCAGCCGTGAGGGCTACTCCTACGCGCGCATCGACAGCCCCACCGTCGACGCCTTCGCCGACGCGGTCGCCGCGCTGGAGGGGGCCGGGCTCCCCGAGCGCGTGCGCGGCCAGGCGTTCGCGTCGGGCATGGCGGCGATCAGCACCGTGCTCATGGCGCTCACGGAGGCGGGCTCCCACGTCGTGGCGGCCCGTTCCATCTACGGCAACACGTACTCGCTGCTGGACGGGCTGCTGCGCCGGTTCGGGGTGCGCACGGACTTCGTGGACATCACCGACCTGGACGCCGTGCGCGCCGCGGTCGGCCCGGACACCCGTGTGGTGTTCACCGAGACGCTGTCCAACCCCACGATGACCGTCTCCGACGTGCCGGGGCTGGCCCGGATCGCACGGGAGGCAGGCGCGGCGCTGGTCGTGGACTCCACGTTCGCCTCGCCCGCGGTGTGCCGGCCCCTGGAGTTCGGCGCCGACATCGTGGTGCACTCGGCCACCAAGTACCTCGGCGGCCACAGCGACACCACCGGCGGGATCGCCGTGGGCGCACCCGAGCTGATGGCCCGTGTGCGGTCGGCGCGGGTGGACCTGGGGCCGTGCCTGGCCCCGGACGAGGCCTACCTGCTGCACCGGGGGCTGGAGACCCTGCCGCTGCGGGTCGCCCGCCAGTGCGCCACGGCCGCGGCGTTCGCCGCCGCGCTGGAGGGGCACCCCGAGGTCGAGCGCGTCGACCACCCGTCGCTGGCGTCCCACCCGCAGGCGGAGCTGGCGGGCAAGCTCTTCGACGACGGCCGCGCGGGCGCGGTCGTCACCGTGCACCCGCGCGGCGGCTGGGAGGCCGGGATGGCCTTCGCCGACCGGCTGCGGGTCGCCACGATCGCGGCGTCCCTGGGCGGGACGCACACGCTGGCCGGTCACGTGGCCTCCACCTCGCACCGGAACATGAACGACGCCGAGCTGGCGGCGGCGGGCATCTCCCCGGGCGCGGTGCGCTTCTCCATCGGCCTGGAGGACCCCCAGGACCTCATCAGGGACGCACTCACCGCGCTGACCACGCGTGGCTGACGCTGATGGGGGAATCCTCCCGGTTCCGGTTCCATCCTTTGGCGAGATAGGGTCAGGCAGCATGTCCGAGCAGCGCAAGATTCGGGTCGCCGTCGTCTTCGGCGGGCGTAGTTCCGAACACGAGATCTCCTGCGTCACCGCGGGCAGCGTCCTGTCCGTCATCGACCACGACCGCTACGAGGTGGTCCCCGTGGGGATCACGCGTTCCGGCAACTGGGTGCTCACCTCCGGTGACCCCGAGCGCCTGCGCATCGACGAGGGGACCAAGGCGCTGCCCAGCGTGCCCGAGGACGGTGCCGACCTGGCGCTGCCCTTCGACGCCGCGGGCCAGCTGATGGTGGTCGACCCCGCCGACGGGCCGCGTCGCCTGGCCGAGGTCGACGTCGTGCTGCCGCTGCTGCACGGGCCGTTCGGCGAGGACGGCACCATCCAGGGGCTGTTCGAGATGATGGGCGTGCGCTACGCGGGCGCCGGCGTCTTCTCCAGCGCGGCCGCCATGGACAAGGTCTTCATGAAGGCCATGCTCGTCGGCAACGGGATCCCCACCAGCGACTTCGTGGCGATCTCGGACCGGCAGTGGCGCAACGAGCGCAAGAAGGTGCTGGACGACGTCGCCGAGCTCGGCGAGACCGTGTTCGTCAAGCCCGCCCGGGCGGGCAGCAGCGTGGGCATCACGAAGGTCGGCGACTCCTCCGACACCGACGCGGTCGTCGCGGCGGTGGAGGCCGCCCGCGAGCACGACCCCAAGGTGCTCGTCGAGGCGCAGGTCGTGGGCCGCGAGGTCGAGTGCGGCGTGCTGGAGGCCGAGGACGGCGGGACGCCGGACGTGTCCTTCCCGGCCGAGGTGCACGTGGCCGAGGGCTTCGACTTCTACGACTTCGAGGCCAAGTACCTGTCCAGCAGCAGCCTCACCATCCCGGCGGGGATCCCGGAGGAGGCCACCGCGCGGCTGCGCGCGATGGCGGCCGAGGTCTTCGAGGCGATGGGCTGCGAGGGCCTGGCCCGCGTGGACTTCTTCTACACCGAGGACGGCGAGGTCCTCGTCAACGAGCTCAACACGATGCCCGGCTTCACCCCGGCCTCGGCGTTCCCGCAGATGTGGGGCGCCACGGGCGTGGACTACGCGACCCTGGTGGACCGCATGATCACCACGGCACTGCGCCGCAGCCCCGGCCTGCGCTGAGCGGGAAACGACGAGGGGCGGGTGGCCGGTCGGCCACCCGCCCCTTCGCGTGCGCGGACTCCGCGCGGAGCCCTACGGGTGCTGCGGGTACGGGGGGTACTGGTGCGGCGGAGGCGGTCCCGGCACCTGCGGTCCGTGCTGCCCGAGCGAGCTCTGGGGTCCGTGCGCTCCCGGCGGCACCCGGGGTCCCTGGGGCGGCCGCGGCGCGGGCATCAGCTCCGGGTTGGCGTCGAAGAGCTGGCGCGCCAGGATCGTGCCGCCCGCGGCGGCGGCCGGGAACACCGCGACCGCGACGAACGGGATCGCGAGCAGGAAGTACGTCGGCACGGAGAAGCCCAGGGTGCGCAGTCGCCGGGTCCGGAGGAAGCGCTGCCGGTCGCGCAGCCGCAGCATCGCGCGCCGGTCGAAGGCGCCGCCCACGAGCTCGATGCCGAGCAGCCACCCGCCCAGGACCGCCGCCAGGACCGCGCCGACCACCTGGCCCGCCAGCGGGACGAATCCGATGGCGAACACGACGACGGTCACCAGCAGCGACGCGAACACGATCACCAGGGACTGCCGGATCGCGCGTGCGATCGAGGCCGCCAGCGGCTCCTCGTGGGGCTCGGGCGCGTTCCCCAGCTCCTTCTCGACCAGTTCGCCGATCTTGTCGTAGATGGGGGAGCCGAGCGTCAGCGTGATCGTCGTGAAGGTGACGACCATCAGCAGGACGCTGCCCACCACCGTGCCGACGGCGACGGCTCCCCGCACGAGGCCCCGCCACACGGGGTCCCAGCCCTCGGAGAAGGGGGTCGCCCAGGTGGCGAAGTCCTCCACGTTGAGGACCAGCGCCACGAACAGGGCGAGGAATAGCAGCGAGGTGATCAAGGGGGGCACGGCGCCCAGCAGGAACAGCCGGGGCTTGCGCAGCAGCAGGACGAAGCCGCGCGCCAGGGCGCCGACTCCGCCGAAGATCTCACGGAAGAAAGTGGCCACGCAGGAACCCTAGGGGATCTCTGGGAAATCACGGAAAAGGCGTACTCTGGGCCTGTGCTCTCGCTACGCTCGGTGCGTTCCGAACACCGCAGGGGGTACACATGGTCTGTGCGACTCAAGAGCGGGTGGAGGAAACCACGATGGACCTTCCCACGCTGCATGAAAGCCTCAAACTCCCCGATGGTTACCGCTCGGAGATCATCGACGGGAGCATCATCGTGTCGCCGACACCGACTTTCCGGCACAGCAAGATCATCAGGCGCCTCGAACGGGCGCTTGACCGCTCCATGCCCGAAGGTCTGGAGGCGTACCAGACGCTGACCCTGGAGATCACCGAGACCGGTGATCGCTACGTGCCCGACCTCGCACTTCTACCTGAGACACCAGGGGAGGAGGAGAGCTGGGAAGAGTCGGATTGGATTCTTCCCGCCGAGGACTTGGAGTTGGCGGTCGAGGTCGTCTCCCCGAGTAGCGCCCTCCATGACTGGCAGGCCAAGGTGAAGGGCTACGCCACGGCGGGAGTTCCTCTGTACCTGGTGATCGATCCACGCAAGAGCGAGATCGCGTTGTTCTCGAACCCCGAGAAGGGCGAGTACCTGGACGTCGCACGAGCGGTTCCCGGTACGTCCGTGAAGCTTCCCGCACCCTTCAACCTGGAGATCGACGCGACACCGCTTCTGACGTGACCGCCCCTGTCGCCGCCCTCAGGGCGTCAGCACGTCCCGGTACCACCCGTCGGCCTCCGCCAGCTCCGCGTGCGTACCCTCCTGGAGCACCCTTCCCTCGCGGACCACGTAGATCCGGTCCACCCGCTCCAACCCCGTCAGGTCGTGCGTGATGAGCAGGGTGGAGTAGTCCTCGACGGCGTCGAGCAGGTCGGCCACCACCGCGTCGCGCGCGTCCGGGTCCAGGTGCGCCGTCGGTTCGTCCAGCACCAGCACGCGCGGCGCCGCCAGCACCGCGCGGGCCAGCGCCAGCCGCTGCACCATCCCCCCGCTCAGCCCCAGCCCGTGCGTGCCCACCAGCGTGTCCAGCCCCTTGGGCATCGCCGCGACCTCGTCGGCCAGGCGCGCCCGCCGCAGCGCCGCCCACAACTCTCCGTCCGGTGCGCCCGGGCGGGCCAGCCTCAGGTTCTCCCGCAGGGTCGAGGCGAACACGTGCGGGTCCTGCGGCACCCCCGAGACCACCGCGCGCACCTCGTCGGCCGGGTAGGACGTGATGTCGGCGCCGCCGATCGACACGCTCCCGCCGTCCGGGTCGCGGAAGCGCAGCAGCACCGACGCCAGCGTGCTCTTGCCCGCGCCGCTCGGCCCCACCACGGCGACCGTCCACCCGGCCGGGATCTCCAGGTCCACCCCGTCCAGGGCCCACGGCTCCCGGGGCCCGTAGCGCACCCGCAGGTCGCGGATCAGTACCGTGGGGTCCCCGTCGGGGTCCAGTCCGGCAGGAGTAGGCTCCGCGCCGAAGGCGTCCGTTGGGGGTGGTGGTGGGCGACGGGTGGGCGGGGCCGCGGTCGCGGCGGGGACGTCCAGGACGCCGAAGAGCCGCGCGCCGCTCTCGCGGATCGCGCCCAGCTTCGCGGCGACCGCGGGCAGCGGCGCCACGATCTCGAACGCCGCCAGGGTCGTCAGCACCAGCACCGCCAGCGACACGGCGCTCAGCGTCCCGCCCTCGACGGCGGCCACCCCCAGCAGCAGGGCGCCCCACACCGTCAGCCCGGTGATCAGGGCGCTCGCCCCGGCACCCAGCCCCAGGACGGCGGCGTCGCGCCGCGCCAGGCGGGTCAGCTCCGCGTCGGCCGCGTGGACACGCTCGACCTGCCGGTCCATCGCCCCGTAGGCGACCAGGTCCGGCGCGCCGTGCAGCGTGTCCACCAGGGCCGTCGATAGCTCACCGCGGGCGCGCGACTGGCGGCGCCCGGGGCCGCGCCCCAGGGCGGCCGCGGCGAGCGGCACCGCGAGCCCGGCCAGCAGGAGCCCGGCGGCGAGCAGCAGCCCGCCCGGCGCGTACACGGCGGTCAGGAACAGGACCGTCGCCCCGCCCGTCACCACCGAGATCAGCGGCGGCGTGAGCCCGCGCACCAGCAGGTCCAGGGTCGCCTCGGTGTCGTTGACCAGCCGCGACACCAGGTCACCCGACCGGAAGCGGCCGAAGGGCTCGGTGGCCGCCAGCCGTTCGTACACACGCACCCGCACCTCGGCGAGCGTGCGGAACGCGGCGTCGTGGGTCACCAGCCGTTCCAGGTACCGGGCGACGCCGCGGGTCACTCCCAGCGCCCGGGTGGCGACCACGGCCACGCTCAGCGCCGTGATCGACGGGTGGTTCGCCGCCGTGGCGAGCATCCACGCCGCCACGGCGAGCAGGGCCACGCCCGCGCCGGTGGCGAACGCGCCGAGCAGCACGCCCAGCGCGAACCGGCCGCCGCGCGGCCAGGCCAGCGCGATCATCCGCCACAGCGGGTTCCGGCGCCGCGCGCGGTCGGCGGCGGGCCCCGAACGGCCGGGGGAGACGGGTGCGCTCACAGGGACTCGCTCGCTTCCGCGGTCGGCAGGGGCAGCGACACCTGGCGCAGCGAGTCGCCGAGGGCGGACCGGGTCCACGCGGTGTCGTGGGCGACGATGACCGCCGTGCGGCCCTCCAACAGGCGGGTGACCGCCGTGCGCACCGCCGCGGCGTTCTCCGGGTCCAGGTGCGCGGTCGGCTCGTCCAGCAGGACCAGGGGCGCGTCCCGGCACAGCGCGCGGGCGAGCGCGATCCGCTGGCGCTGCCCCGCGGACAGCCGGGCTCCGCGCTCGCCCAGCCGGGTGTCGTAGCCCTCCGGCAGTGCGGAAACGAACGCGTCGGCCTCGGCCTGCCGGGCCGCCTCCCGCACCCGCTCCATTGTGGCCCCGGGCGCGCCCAGGCGGATGTTGTCGGCCACCGACACGTCGAACAGGTACGGGTACTGCGGTACCCAGGCGATCCCCAGCCGCCAGTCGGCCGCCGGAACCGCCTCCAGCGGGGTCCACGCGCCGCCGGGGGCACGCACGGAGATCCGGCCGTCCGTGGGTTCGTTCAGGCGCAGCAGCAGGGACAGCAGCGTGGTCTTGCCCGCGCCGCTGGGCCCCGTGAGCAGGACGTGCTCGCCGGCACGCACCTCCAGATCGAAACCGGCCAGGGCGGGCACGTCGCGGCCCGGGTAGCGCATGCCCACGCCCTCGAAGCGCAGATCGCCGCCGGCGGCGGGGGAGGGGCGGCCGGTCGGCTCCGTGGCGGGCGCGGGACGCCGGGTACCGCGCTCGCGCTCCAGTTCGGTGAAGACCTGGTCGGCCGCGGCCACGCCCTCCATGCTGGCGTGGAAGCGCGCGCCCACCTCGCGCAGCGGCAGGTAGGCCTCCGGGGCCAGGATGAGCACCAGCAGGGCGGTCTGGTAGTCCATGTGGCCGCCGAGCAGGCGCAGTCCCACCTCGACGGCGACGAGCGCCACCGCGAGGGTCGCGAGCAGCTCCAGGGCGAAGGCGGACAGGAACGCGATCCGCAGTGTCCCCATCGTGGCCTCGCGGTGCTCCTCGCCCACCCTGCGGATGATCGCCGCCTGGGCCTTGGCCCGTCGGAAGACCGCCAGGGTCGGCAGCCCCTCCACGACGTCGAGGAAGTGGCCGCCCAGTCGGCTGAGCAGCCGCCACTGCCGGTCGGTGCGCGCCTGGGTGTACATACCGATCAGCGCCATGAACACCGGGATCAGGGGGAGCGTCACGGCGATGACGATCCCCGAGATCCAGTCGGCCCAGAACACCACGCCCAGGACGGCGAGCGGCACGATCGCGGCCAGGACGAGCTGGGGCAGGTAGCGGGCGAAGTAGTCGTCCAGCGCGTCCAGCCCGCGTGTGGCCAGGGTGACCAGCTCACCGGCCTTGGGCGAGCCCTTCTCGTCGTCCCCCGGCTCGGCCGTCCACACCTGTCCGGCGCCGGTCACGTGCTCGACCAGGCGGCGGCGCAGCTGCGACTTGGTGCGTGCCGCGCTGTACAGGGCGGAGGTCTCGGCGAGGTAGGACAGCAGCGCGCGGGCCACCGCGACCGCCGCCACGGCGCCGATCGCCCAGCCCAGCGCGGCCATGCCCTCGCCGCTCCAGGCGCCGGTGATGACGCGGGCCAGCAGCCAGGCCTGGAAGAGGATCAGGGCGGTGACGAGCAGCCCGCTGACCACGGACACGGCCAGGTGCAGCCGGACCGCGCTCGCGGTCCGCACCAGGCGGGGGTCAAGCGGCTTCATGAGTTTTTTTGAACCTCCGCTTCGCTTTGGTTCGTGCTCGGGGCGCCGGGAGGCCAGTGTTCTTCGTCGTCGGCTTGCCTTGCTCCTGCCCACGCCGTCGCCCGCCACCACCCTCAACCGACGGCCTTCGGCCGCAGTCCTTCCTGCTGCGGCCCCGTCTCCTCCTGCAGAACACTGGCGCGCCCCTCGCGAACCCCCAGTGGTCCCGCAGGCTTTGCGGCCTACGTGCAACCCCCTGGAGTCCCGGTGTGGGGCCGACTCCATTGAACCCCCTGGGGCCGGGGCCCGGCCCCAGGGGCGGGGCTCAGGCGGCGGGTTCGTGCTCGGTGCCGGGGCCGGCGGGCGTACCGGTGACGGTCGCGCCGGTCACGCGCTGACGGAACACCCAGTAGCTCCACCCCTGGTAGGCGAGGACGAGCGGCAGGAAGAACACCGCCACCCACGACATCACGGTCAGCGTGTATTCGGCCGAGGACGCGTTGGCCACGGTCAGGCTGAACGCCGGGTCGGTTGTGGACGGGAGCACGTTCGGGAACAGCGACCCGAACAGGGCCGTGAAGGCGGTGAGCACGGTGACCGCGGTCAGCGTGAACGACAGCCGCTCGTGGCGCAGCAGCACCGCCACGACCCCGCCCACGAGGGCGACCGCGGCGACGGCGGCCACGGGCAGGGTCCACGCCTCACCGTGGGCGAACTGCGTCCAGGCGAGGAACCCGGCGGCGGCCGGGACCGCGACGCACGCGGCCCACAGGGCGGCCGTGCGGGCGCGGACCCGGACCGGGCCGTCGGTCTTGAGCGTCAGGAACACGGCGCCGTGCAGGGTGAACAGCGACAGGGTCGTCAGCCCGCCCAGCAGGGCGTACGGGTTCAGCAGGTCGAGCAGCCCCGCCGTGACGATCTGGTCGGCGTCCATCGCCACGCCCCGGACGATGTTGGCGAAGGCGACGCCCCACAGGAACGCCGGGGCGGCGCTGCCGAAGAAGATCGCCCGGTCCCACCAGGCGCGCCAGGCGGAGCCGTCGCGCTTGCCCCGGTACTCGAAGGCGACACCGCGCAGGATCAGCGCGATGAGGATGACGAACACCGGCACGTAGAAGCCGCTGAGCAGGGAGGCGTACCAGGCGGGGAAGGCGGCGAACGTCGCGCCGACCGCCGTGAGCAGCCACACCTCGTTGGCGTCCCACACGGGTCCGATGGAGTTGATGGTGACGCGCCGGTCGACCGAGTCGCGCCCGCCCATGAACGGCAGGAGCGTGCCCACCCCGAAGTCGAAGCCCTCCAGGATGAAGTACCCGATCCACAGGACCGAGATGGCGATGAACCAGATGACGGCGAGATCCATGGCGAGGGCTCCTAGTAGCTGAAGTGCGGGATGGCGGCCTCGTGCTCGTCGTTCTCCAGGTCGGGAACGAGGTGGGAGGGCCCGGCCTTGATGTACTTCGCCAGCAGGCCGACCTCCACGACGAAGAGCAGGCCGTACACGGCGGTGAAGACGCCCAGGCTCATGGCGACCGTCCCCAGGCTCACGCCGGGCGAGACGCTGTTCGCGGTCAGCAGCTGCCCGTGCACCGTCCACGGCTGGCGGCCCATCTCGGTGAGCACCCAGCCGAAGATGTTCGCGGCCAGGGCGGCGGGCAGGGCGGCCATTCCGGCGAAGTAGAACCAGCGGTTCCGGGGCAGGCGCTCCTTCCCGCGGGTGAGGTAGAGCCCGAGCGCGGCGATGCCCACGCCGAACAGGCCCAGCCCGATCATCAGGCGGAACGACCAGTACACGACGAACACGTTGGGCGTGTAGTCCCCGGGGCCGTAGTACTCCTCGTAGGCCTCCTGGAGGTCGTTCATCCCGTGCACCTCGCCCTCGAAGTGCCCGGTCGCGAGGAAGCTGAGGACGTTGGGGACGGTGACGTCGATGGGGTTGTAGCGGGCCTCGGTGTCGCCCACCGCGAACGTGGAGAAGTCCGCGCCCTCCTCGGTGTCCCAGTGGGCCTCGGCGGCGGCGAGCTTCATGGGCTCGTACTCGGCGGCGAGCTTGGCCTGGTGGTCGCCGGAGAACACGACCAGGGCGCCGGCGATGAGGGTGAAGGCCAGACCGACCTTGAGCGTGCCGCGGAACAGCGCGAAGTCGCGCGCGGGCGGCGTGGTGCCGACCGTGCCCGTGTCCCCGTGGTGGGTGTTGCGCCACAGCTTGTAGGCGCTGACCGCGACGACGAACAGCCCGGCGGTGATGAAGGCCGCCGAGACCGTGTGCAGGTAGGTCGACCAGGCCTGGTCGTTGCTCAGGACCGCCCAGATGTCGGTGAGCTGGGCGCGGCCGGTCTCCGGATCGACCTCGTAGCCGACGGGACGGCGCATCCAGGCGTTGGCGGCCAGGATGAAGTAGGCCGACAGGTTGGTGCCGATCGCGACCAGCCAGATGCACGCCAGGTGCGCGGCGCGCGGCAGCCGGTGCCAGCCGAAGATCCACAGGCCGATGAAGGTCGACTCCAGGAAGAAGGCCAGGAGCGCCTCCATGGCCAGCGGGGCACCGAACACGTCGCCGACGAAGCGCGAGTACTCGCTCCAGTTCATGCCGAACTGGAACTCCTGCACGATGCCGGTGACGACGCCCATGGCGAAGTTGATGAGGAAGAGCTTGCCGAAGAACTGGGTGGCCTGGAGGTACTCGTGCTTGCCGGTGCGGAACCAGAGGGTCTGCAGGACCGCCACGATGAAGGAGAGCCCGATGGTCAGGGGCACGAAGAGGAAGTGGTAGATCGTGGTGACCCCGAACTGCCACCTCGCGAGATCAAGGGCTTCCATGGCCACCTCTCAGAACCGACCGCAAGTAGTACTACGAACTGTAGTGCTACGCGGCGTCGTTTCTCTGACCGGCCCCTGTGGTATCGGTCGCCGGAGGGGTGTCCGCGGGCGGTGCGGGGGTGTCGAGGGTGCGGGAGGTGTGCGGTCGGGCGGGGGCTGAAACGCCTGGACGCGGCCCTGGCCAGGGGAAACGTCGGCGCGTCCGTGAGGGTGTGTGGGTTCGGTGGGGGCCTCGTGTGCGGTCCGACACATGCGTGCCGGGGCCGGTCCCCGGGGCCGTCAGTCCTCGTCGGCCGTGTCCTCGACGGTCACGCCGCGCTCCTCCAGCATGTTCTCCATCGCGTCGATCTCGGTCAGCTGGGCGTCGGCCATCCCCTGGGCCAGGTCGGTGACGATCGGTTCCCCGCCGAGCTCGACCTCGGCCTCGGCCATGTCGATCCCGCCCTCGTGGTGGGCGATCATCAGCTCCAGGAAGAGGATCTCGGCCTCCACGCCCTCGGCCCCCTCCAGCTCCGCCATCTCCTCGGGAGTCGCCAGGCCCGGCATCGCGTCGGGCACGTTGCCGGTGCCGCCGTGGTCGTGCTCGCTGTCGGCCATCCAGGTCATCGGCCGCTCACTGCCGCGCGAGTTGAGCCCCCACATCGTCAGCCACCCCTGCATGATGCCGATCTGGGCCTGCTGCGTCCGGGCGATGTCCGTGGCGACGATGGAGAGCTCCGGATCCTCGGTCTTCTCCAGGATGAGCATCGACATGTCCACGGCCTGGGCGTGGTGCGAACTCATGTCCCGCAGGAAACCCGCGTCGGCACTGGTGTCGAGCGGAGCGGACGGGCGCCCGGCGAGGTAGCCGGCCGCCACGGCCAGCACGACCAGAACCGCCGTGGTCCAGAGCGGGACCGTGCGCCGGGCGCGCCTGGGCGGTGTGGCCTCCTCGAACTCGTCGGCGGCCGTGTCCTCGTCCGCGTCGTGGTCGTCCGAGCCGGAACCTTCGTGAAGAGCCATGGGTACCATCCTGGTCAAAATGCACAAGTCAGGTGCCAAAGTAGAGGATAGGAACGCCCCACTCGTCACAAACCATCCCAGGAGACCCAGTGGCCAAGAAGAAGACGGCGGAGGAGCGTCGCCGCCGCGCAGCCGAGATGCGCGCACAGCGCCTCAAGGAGGAGCGGCGCAAGAAGATCCTCACCATCTCCGGAGTCAGTCTCGCCGCGGCCCTGGTCCTGGGTCTGCTCGCCTTCGCGATCTTCATGGAGATCCGCAGCCGGAACATCTCCGGGGTGGAGGAGTACACGGTCGGCTCCTACGCCCACGTGGACGTGGGACAGCGGGTCGACTACGAGCAGTCGCCGCCGGTCGGCGGGGACCACTGGGCCTACTGGCAGAACTGCGGCGTCTACAGCGAGGCCCTCACGAACGAGTTCGCGGTGCACTCCCTGGAGCACGGCGCGGTGTGGATCACCTACGAGCCGGACCTGCCCCAGGACGAGATCGACGCGCTCGACTCCCTGTACAGCCCGGGCGACTACCTGGTGGTCAGCCCCTACGAGGGGGAGATGGACGCCCCGATCGTCGCCAGCAGCTGGGGCCGCCAGGTCACCGCCGAGACCGCCGACGACCAGGACCTCACGCGCTTCGTCCAGCGCTACGAGCGCGGCACCGACGTCCCCGAGCCCGGCGCCTCCTGCTCCGGAGGAGTGGCCGAGACCGCCACCGAGATCGATGCGGCCCTGGCCGAGGGCGAGCAGGTCGGCGGCGAGGGCATGTCCGACGAGAGCGCCGAGGACACCGGCGGTGCCGAGGGGACCGAGGAGTCGGAGGAGACCGGCGGTTCCGAGGACACCGAGGGTTCCGAGGGCTCGGAGAACACCGAGGACGGCAGCACCGACGAGGAGTAGCCGCCACGAGAACGACGAGAACGGGGCCGCCGGCGTGTGCCGGCGGCCCCGTCCGTGTCACGGGCGCCCGGCGGACACCCGTGGAAGAGTCAGAGCTCCCCGTCGGGGAGCGGGGGGATGTGTTCGTCGACCAGCGCGCTGACCGTCGTCAGAGCGGCGGCGGGTGCGCCGTAGGACGGGGGGACCGTCAACTCGACGTAGGCCGTGTGGCCGACCGTGGTGAAGAGGGTGGGCTCGTTCGGCGGCTGCGGCAGCCAGGCCACGCCGTCGACCTCCTCGATGAGCGAGTCGCGGGCCAGGGCCGTGGGGCGCGGCACACCGCAGCGCAGCCCGATCGGCGGGTCGCCCCACGCCGCCATCACCTCGGACTCGGGCGTGATCTCGGCCCGTTCCGCGCCCAGCAGCGTGTCCGGTAGCTCCGCCACGAGCGCGGCGCACATCTCGTCCGTGGTGCCGTCGGACTCCGGCGGTTCCATCCGCACGGTCGGTGCACAGCCCGTCGCGACGAGGACGACGGCCACCGCCGCCCCGCTCCACCGTCTCAGCACGAGCCCCCCGTTCCGTCGCCCGGTCAGATGTTGACGATGGGGCAGGTCAGGGTGCGGGCGATACCGTCCAGACGCTGGATCCGGGCCACGACCAGTGTGCCGAGCGAGTCGACGTCCTCCGCCTCGGCCTGGACGATGACGTCGTAGGGGCCGGTCACGTCGTGTGCCTCCCGCACACCCTCGATCCCGCGGATGCGGCCGGCGACCTCGGCGGCCTGGCCCACCTCGGTCTGGATCAGGATGTATGCCTGCACCATGAGTACTCCCTTGTGTCTGTGCCGGGTACGTGAGGCCGGGCGCGCGGACCCCGCCGAACCCACGGCGCGGCCTGTGTCGAAGTGATGACGAACGTGGGTCTAGACCATTGCGCCGGAGCGTCACCGTACCCTGATCACTGTGTTGAGCACCATTGGGGGTCTTGGTGAGTTCGCTCTGATCACACGTGTGACGAGCCAATTCCCCGCTACGGACGATGTAATCCTCGGACCCGGCGACGACGCCGCCGTGGTCTCCGCACCCGACGGCAGGACGGTCGCGACCACGGACGTGCTGGTCGAGGGCCGTCACTTCCGCCGGGAGTGGTCGAGCGCGCGCGACGTGGGCCACCGCGCGGTGGCCCAGAACTTCGCCGACGTCGCGGCGATGGGGGCCCGCCCGACCGGGCTCCTCATCGGCTTCGCCGCGCCCCCCGACCTGCCGGTGGACTGGGCGGACGGGTTCTCGCTCGGCGTGCGCGACGAGTGCGCGGTGGCGGGCGGCGCCGTCGTGGGCGGCGACATGGTGGGGTCGGACACACTCACCATCGCGATCACCGCGCTCGGTGACCTCCAGGGCCGCGCCCCCGTCCGGCGCGACGGCGCGCGGCCGGGCGACGTGGTGGCCTACACAGGCCACCTGGGGCTCTCCGCGGCCGGGCTCGCCCTGCTGCGGGGCGGGATCGACGGCCCCGCCGCCTGCCTGGACGAGCACCGCAGGCCGAGCCCGCCCTACGCCGAGGGCGTGGCCGCCGCACGGATGGGCGCGACCGCCATGCTCGACGTGAGCGACGGTCTGGCCCAGGACCTCGGGCACCTCTGCCGCGCCGGCGGGGTGCTCATCGACCTGGACTCGCGCGCCCTGGTGCCCGAACCCGCGCTCGTGGAGGGCGTGCGCGCGCTGGGAGTCCCACCGGAGCGGGCCGAACAGGCGGCCCGCGACCTCATGGTCGCCGGCGGGGAGGACCACGCGCTGGTCGCCGCTTTCGATCCCGCTACGGCTCTGCCGGACCACTGGCACCGCATCGGAAAGGTCCGCTCGGCTGACCAGGAACAGGTGAAAAACTCCGTGAATCCGGTCACAGTAGACGGGTGTGCTCCTCCGCGTGGCGGGTGGGACCATTTCCGTCAGGGATGACCCTCCCTTGGATTTGTCCTGATTAGCTATCGCGCTAGGCTTTGCCAACGCGGCCACGCGCCGCCTTCCGGGCGGGGGAACGGGGTTACGTCGAGAGGCGGTTTATGGGGCGGCATGGCACTCGTCGCGGTGCGCACCGCAACGAGCCGGAGGACGCCGGTGCGCTGCGGCGGATCGGCGGCCTCATCGAGAGCACCGTGCCCAAGCGGGTCGAGCCGCCGCGGCTGCTCAACGTCCTGGTCATCTCCGGCGTGATCCTCGGCCTGCTGCTCTTCGGCTACAGCACCACCCAGATCTACCTGCAGTTCGGTGGGAGCCCTGGGGCGACCGAGTCCCCGGACCCCGGCGCGATCGCCCCGAGCCAGGACGCCACGGCGGACTCCGAGAGCGACGAGGCGGTGTCCAACGGCGACGGGCGGGACCAGGGGCCCCAGACCCAGTCGGGGTCGTCGCCCATCACGGTCGGTTACGAGATCACGCAGACCACCGACTCCGGCTTCAGCGGCCTGGTCACCATCACCAACACATCCCAGAGCCGCCTCACCGCCTGGGAACTCGCCCTCGCCTTCGAGACCGCCGAGGTCACCGAGGTGCGCGACGCCGACTGGGAACCCATCGAGGACGGCATCCTCGCCCGCCAGCCCGGCGGCCAGGACGGCCTGGTGCCCGGGGAGTCGGCGACCATGGGCTTCGACGCCGTCGGTCCCGCGCAGAGCCCGATCCGCTGCTCCCTCAACGGGCACGTCTGCGGTCTCTGACCCGACACCTGCACCGCGCCACGACCCGGGCGCCCCCGCGCACGACGAAGGCCCCCCGACCTGAGTCGGAGGGCCTTCGACGAGATCCAGACGGGCTGGAACCCTAGCGGGTGACCTTGCCGGCCTTGATGCACGAGGTGCAGGCGTTCACGCGCTTGGGCGTGCCACCCACACGGGTGCGAACAGTCTGGATGTTGGGGTTCCAGCGGCGGCGGGTGCGACGGTGCGAGTGGGAAACACTGTTACCGAACCCTGGTCCCTTGCCGCAGACGTCGCAGACGGAAGCCACGGTAACTCCATTCAAGCGCTCGGGATCGCGCACGTCGCCGCACGCGAAGGTTCATCCGGCCGGAATCGGCCGGGTGGGCAGGTCGGCGCGGACGCCAACCGTGGAAGAGTACACGAAGGACGAGGTCGAACGCGGATCAGACCGCAGACCAGTGCCCGTACGCGCAACGGTGGGATCGTGGTGCGGCCTAGGGCCTGAGCACCCACCGGAGCATCGTCATCCGCCATGCGGGCACGGCGAAAAGGCGATGAACTCCCACGAGTATACCGTTCCTTGGGACTGCGTCGGGGCGTCCCCGTGACGCACCGACGAGCGACGGCCGCGGGGCCCGTTCCCCGGCGGGCGGTCGCACCGAAGGTCTAACGTGACGGGGAACAGCGACCAGACTGTCCGGGACGGGAACACAGTGAGCACCTGGGACGAACCGCTGCGCGTGGCCCTCGGCGGCTCCGCGCGGGCCTTCAAGGACAAACTCGACCTGCACACCCTCGGCGACCTGCTGCGCTACTACCCGCGCCGCTACGACCGCCGGGGCGACCTGACCGACCTCGCCGCACTGCGCGAGGGCGAGGACGTCACCGTGCAGGCCCGGGTCCTGGACGCCAAGCGCAGGACGGTGCCCGCCCGCCAGGGCCGTCGCCGGATGGACATGATGGAGGCCACGGTCACCGACGGCACCGGGCGCCTGCACCTGACCTTCTTCAACCGGGGCTCCTACCACCAGAACGCCCTCGTGGCCGGGCGGCTGGCGATGTTCTCCGGCCGGGTCTCCACCTTCAAGGGCCGGCGCCAGCTCGACCACCCCGAGTACCAGCTCATCGACGAGGACGGCCAGGAGGGCGAGCGCGCCAAGGCCTTCGCCGAGGAGCTCATCCCGATCTACCCCGCGGTCAAGGGACTGGACTCGGCCAAGATCGCCCTCGGCGTCGAGATGGCGCTCGCCCGCGCCGCCGACCTGCCCGACCCCCTGCCCCCCGAGGTCCGCCGCGCCCACCGCCTCGTCGACGTCCAGGAGGCCCTGGACAAGATCCACCGGCCGTCCGAGTGGGCCGACGTCGGCACCGCCAAGCGGCGGCTGAAGTGGGACGAGGCCTTCGTCCTCCAGCTCGCCCTCGCCCAGCGCCGCCACCGCGCCGAGGAACTGCCCGCGAAGCCGCGGCCAGGTCGGACGGGAGGTGTGCTCGACGCCTTCGACGCGCGGCTCCCGTTCACGCTCACCGAGGGCCAGAGCGACGTCGGCGAGCGCCTCGCCGCGCGCCTGGACGCGGCGCACCCCATGCACTGCCTGCTCCAGGGCGACGTGGGCGCGGGCAAGACCCTGGTCGCGCTGCGCGCGATGCTCAGGGTCGTCGACTCCGGCGGCCAGGCCGTCCTGCTGGCGCCCACCGAGGTCCTCGCCCAGCAGCACCACCGGTCGATCAGCGCCATGCTCGGCCCCCTGGGCCGCGCCGGCCAGATCGACGGGGCCGAGGAGGCCACCAGGGTGGCGCTGCTCACCGGGTCGATGAACGCAGCCGCCCGCAGGGAGAACCTGCTCGACGCGGCCTCGGGCGCCGCCGGGATCGTCGTGGGCACCCACGCCCTCCTCCAGGAGCACGTGAGCTTCGCCGACCTGGGCCTGGTCGTCGTGGACGAGCAGCACCGGTTCGGGGTGGAGCAGCGCGACGCCCTCCGTGAGAAGGCCGCCGACGGGCGCCCGCACGTGCTCGTGATGACCGCCACGCCCATCCCGCGCACGGTCGCGATGACCGTCTACGGCGACCTCGACGTGGTGACCCTCACACAACTGCCGTCCGGCCGCGCGCCCGTGTCCACCCACGTCGTGCCCGCCCGGGACAAGCCGCACTACCTCGCGCGCGCCTGGGAGCGCGTCGTGGAGGAGGCCCGCCAGGGGCACCAGGCCTTCGTGGTGTGCCCGCGGATCGGCGACGGTGACGAGGAGGAGGTCGGCGCCGGAGACGAGGAACCGGGGGCGCGCCCCCCGCTGGCGGTGCTGGACGTGGCCGCCCGCCTCACCGGGGGACCGCTCGCCGACCTCCGGGTCGAGGCCCTGCACGGCCGGATGAGTCCCGACGACAAGGACGCCGTCATGCGCCGCTTCTCGGCGGGGGAGACCGACGTCATCGTCTCCACCACCGTCATCGAGGTCGGTGTGGACGTGCCCAACGCCACGGTGATGGCCATCATGGACGCCGAGAGGTTCGGGGTGTCCCAGCTGCACCAGCTGCGCGGCCGGGTCGGTCGGGGCCGGCTGCCGGGACTGTGCCTGCTGGTCACCGACGCCGAGGAGGGCAGCCCGTCCCGCGAGCGCCTGGCGGCCGTGGCCGCCACCACCGACGGGTTCGAGCTCTCCCGGGTGGACCTGGAGCTGCGCCGCGAGGGCGACGTCCTGGGCGACGCCCAGTCGGGAGCCCGGTCGAGCCTGCGGATGCTCACCCTGCTCAAGGACGAGGAGCTCATCGGAGAGGCACGCGAGGAGGCGACCGTCTACGCGGCGAAGGACCCCGACCTCACGGCCCACCCGCCGCTGGCCGAGGCCCTGGCGGCCCTGCTCCCGGAGGAACGGGCGGAGTACCTGGACAAGGGGTAGCTGTGTTTTCTTTGGGCCGCCGCTCGTGCCCACGCCGTCGCCCGCCACCACCCTCAACGGACGCCTGCGGCGCAGTCCTTCTTGCTTTGGCCCGTGCTCGTGCGCCCGGAAGACGCGCCCTTCGGTCCTTCCGGTGCACTCCCTCGTTCCTCGGGAGTGCACCTCCAGGCCCTCCAGGACGCGTCGGCGCCCTCGCCGTACTCTCCGGCGCCCTCGCAGGCTCGGACACGGGGCGCCGAGTAGCCAGTGTTCTGCAGGAGGAGACGGGGCCGCAGCCAGCGTGCGAGCAAGGCAAGTCGACGACGAAGAACACTGGCCTCCCAGCGCCCCGAGCACGGGCCAAAGCGAGGAACGAGCGGCGGCCCAAAGAAAATACAGTGGGAGCCATGGCCCGCATCATCGCCGGGGCTGCCGGGGGGCGGCGGATCTCCGCTCCCGACGGCCGCACGACCCGGCCCACCAGCGACCGCGCCCGCGAGGCGCTGTTCGCGTCCGTCCAGTCCGACCTCGGCGACCTCGAGGGGATCCGCGTCATGGACCTGTACGCGGGGTCGGGCGCGATCGGGCTGGAGGCCCTGTCGCGTGGAGCGGCGCACGCCCTGTTGGTGGAGTCCGACCGCAGGGCGGCCCAGGTGATCCGGTCGAACATCGCCGCGCTGCGGCTTCCGGGCGCCCGGCTGGTAGCGGACCGGGTGGAGCGCGTGGTCGACGGCGGGAACCCGGGCGAGCCCTTCGACCTGGTCGTCGCGGACCCGCCCTACGCGGTCTCCGACGAGGTGGTCGCCGCGGTCCTGTCCGGGCTGGTCGAGGGGGGCTGGCTGACCGGGGACGCGGTCGTCGTGGTGGAGCGGTCCAAGCGCGGTGCGGAGCCCGCCTGGCCGAAGGGCCTGAAGCCCGACCGCAGCCGGGGCTACGGCGAAGCGGTCCTCTGGTACGCCCGCGCCGCTCTCGACGGCTAGCGTCCGGCGCGCCTCCACGGTGTGCGGTCACAGTGGGGTAGAAATCGGTCACATGGGTTGTTCCAGCACGTCAGGAGCGTGCCGGACGGGTCGTGCCGGTGCGGTCGGTGTGCGGGATGTGCACGCGCGGCCGGAACGTGTGCGATGGGGGTCACTAAGTGGGTGGTGCCCGTTTCGTCGTCGGAGCGAGCCCCTACGATCGCCTTACCCGTGAGTAGTCCGTGTGAGAGGGGCGATCCAACGTGCGCCGTGTCGTCTGCCCGGGGTCGTTCGACCCGGTGACCTACGGTCATATCGACATCATCGGCAGAGCCGCCAAGTTGTACGACGAGGTGGTCGCCGCCGTCCTCAACAACGTCAACAAGCGGGGGCTCTTCAGCGTCCCCGAAAAGCTCGACATGCTCGCCGAGGGCACCTCGGAGCTGGGCAACGTCCGCGTGAGCGAGTTCGACGGGCTGCTCGTCGACTTCTGCCGCGACAACGGCATCGAGACCATCGTGCGCAGCCTCCGCTCGGTCAGCGACTTCGACTACGAGCTCCAGATCGCCCAGATGAACTACCGCCTGTCCGGCGTGGAGACGGTGTTCATGACGGCCAACCCCGAGTACTCGTTCCTGTCCTCCAGCCTGGTCCGCGAGATCGCCCAGCACTCGGGGGACGTCTCCAGCCTGGTGACCCCCTACGTCGAGGAGCGGCTGCGCGAGAAGTACGAGGAACGCCGCCGCCCCGTGCGGTAGCCCGTCCGAGCCCCGCGCCCACGGCCGTTCCGGGCCTGATTTGGGTGGTCGGGGGCATGGTAGGTAGGATTGCGGTTCGACCATGCGTGTCGTCGGTCTTCGGCGTGCGCGCGGCCTGGTCACGCCGCACTCGTCCGCAGTGACGCGTCCCGCGTGCCCGGCATCCCAGTACCTCGTGAAAGCGCGATTACCCTGTCTCGTCTAGATCCTCGTGACCCGTTCGTGGTCGACACCCGCCAGCTGGGCCGCCAGCCGGGGTCGATGCGGACCGTCAAGCGCATCGTGACCGTCCCCGAGGCGTTCGCGACGGCGATGGCCGCCGTTCCCGCGGGCAGCGAGATCGAGCTCGACCTGCGGCTGGAAGCGGTGATGGAGGGCGTCCTCGTCACCGGGACCGTCCGCGGCCAGCATACGGCGGAGTGCTCGCGCTGCCTCGACCCCCTGGCGGAGGACCTGGAGGTCGGCTTCCAGGAGATGTACCGCTATCCCGGGGGCGACGACGAGGCCGTCGCGGCGGACGGGGACTCGGCGGACGAGGATGAGGACTACTATCTAGAGGGCGATCTGCTCGACCTCGGGCCCGTGGTCCGGGACGCGGTCGTGCTCGCGCTCCCACTCTCCCCGCTGTGCGGACCCGACTGCCCGGGGCTGTGCGCGGAGTGCGGGGCCAAGCTCGCCGAGGTCGGTCCCGACCACCGCCACGGCGACGGCGTCGACCCGCGTTGGGAGGCGCTCCGCGGTATCGCGGAGGATCCCGGCGAACGATGAGCTCGTGAACCGGTCACGGACGGTGCCCCAGGGCGCCCCCGCCGGCCGGTCCACACCCTCCCCGCCACCGCGCGGGGTGACCAGACAAGAAGCCTCCCGCGACCGCGGGGGTGACCCAGGAGGTTTGAAGTGGCCGTCCCGAAGCGGAAGATGTCGCGGAGCAACACCCGGACCCGCCGTTCCCAGTGGAAGGCGTCGCGCCCGGTGCTGGTCAACTGCCCGCGCTGCCGTGACCCGAAGCAGCCCCACATCGCGTGCCCGACCTGCGGCACCTACAACAACCGCCAGGTCGTCAACCCGGCGTAGGGCGTGCGTTCCCACGCGTGCCCACGTGCTCTCCTCGGGGCGGACCCACTTCGGGTCCGCCCCGAGGTGTTGTCGGGCCCTGGGGCGCGGGCGCCCGGCTTTGTAGAGTGAGGCGTTGCCCGTGTCGCGGGCAATACAGTGGGCACTACAGAACGAGAACCGCGGTAGCACCGGTGGTCCGGACCTCCCGGGTTCCCGAGTTCGTGGTGGCTGCCGGGGGAGTTCCGCTCCCGCGACGGTCACCTCGTGTTCGAGCACCCTGGTCGGGGCCTCCAGCCCGTACCCTACGCCAGCACGAGCGCCGACCCCCGGCGCGCACGAACAGGGAAGTGAAGTCGCGTGGCCAGTCAACTCTCCGTCTCCGAGGCCAGGGCGTTCCACAAGGCGATCGGGGTCGAGGTCGACTCCAAGATCCTGCTCCGGGCCCTGACGCACCGCTCCTACGCCTACGAGAAGGGCGGTCTGCCCACCAACGAGCGCCTGGAGTTCCTGGGGGACTCCGTGCTCGGCCTGGTGGTGACCGACACCCTCTTCCGCAAGCACCCCGACCTGCCCGAGGGCCAGCTCGCCAAACTGCGCGCCGCCGTGGTCAACATGCGGGCCCTGGCCGACGTGTCCCGCGGCCTGGGCATCGGCGCCTACATCCGGCTCGGCCGGGGCGAGGAGGGCACCGGGGGCCGTGACAAGTCCTCGATCCTCGCCGACACCCTGGAGGCGATCATCGGCGCGGTCTACCTCGACCGCGGCCTGGACGTGGCCTCCGAGTTCGTGCACCGCCTCTTCGACCCGCTGATCGCCACGGCCTCCGGGCTCGGCGCGGGCCTGGACTGGAAGACGTCGCTCCAGGAGCTCACCGCGGCGGAGATGCTCGGCGTGCCCGAGTACCACGTGGACGAGAGCGGCCCCGACCACCAGAAGACCTTCCGCGCGACGGTCCACGTCGCCGGGGAGAGCTACGGACTGGGCGAGGGCCGCAGCAAGAAGGAGGCCGAGCAGCAGGCGGCCGAGTCCGCCTGGAAGGCGATCAAGGCCCGCTCGGAGGCCGCCGCGGGCGGCTCCGGCAACGGACAGGGCTGAGCGCCGTGCCCGAACTACCCGAGGTCGAGGTCGTCCGCGCGGGTCTGGAACGGCACGGGCTGGGCCGGACCCTCAAGGGGGTCGAGGTCCTGCACCCGCGCTCGGTGCGCCGCCATGTGCCGGGCGCCGCGGACTTCGCCGCCCGGCTGGCCGGACGCGTGCCCGTGGCCGCCCGCCGCCGGGGCAAGTACCTGTGGCTGGAGCTGGACAGCGGCGAGATGCTCCTGGCCCACCTGGGCATGAGCGGCCAGATCCTGGTCCAGCCCGCCGGCAAGCCGGACGAGAAGCACCTGCGGGTGCGGCTGCCGCTGTCCGACGGGCAGGAGCTGCGCTTCGTGGACCAGCGCACGTTCGGCCACCTCCTGGTGGAGGGGCCGGGCGAGCGGGCGGGCGTGCCGGGGTCGGTGGACCACATCGCCCTGGACCCGCTGGATCCGGAGTTCGACGCGGCGGCGTGCGTGCGCGCGCTGCGGGCGCGGCGCACCGAGGTCAAGCGTGCCCTGCTGGACCAGACCCTGGTCAGCGGTGTGGGCAACATCTACGCGGACGAGGCGCTGTGGCGGGCGCGCCTGCACTGGTCGCGGAGCACCCGGGGGCTGTCCGACGAGGCGGGCGGGGAACTGCTCGGCCACGTCACCGACGTGATGACCGAGGCGCTGGCGGTCGGCGGCACCACGTTCGACGGGCTCTACGTGAACGTCAACGGGGAGAGCGGCTACTTCGAGCGCGGCCTCAACGCCTACGGCCGGCGCGACCGGCCGTGCGGGCGCTGCGGCGCGGCCATCGTGCGCGAGGCGTTCATGAACCGCTCCTCGTTCAGCTGCCCCCGCTGCCAGAAGAGATAGTGCCGAAGGCGTCCGTTGAGGGCGGCCCGCACCTCCGCGAAGCGGCTCGCGGGCGGTGGCGGGTGACGGGCGGGGGATAGCGCCGCAGGCGTCCGTTGAGGGGTGGCCCGGGGGCGTTCGGGTGCCCCGGAGGGGGTCTGGGCGGCCTTCTCAGGGCGCTCTGGCGTGTCGGTGAGGAAAGTGTCTCCGCGAGGTAAGGGAGTGATCGGGCCGTGGGGGACGGAACCGAGACGGTTCGGCTGACCGCGTGGGTGCGCGGGCGCGTCCAGGGCGTGGGTTTCCGCTGGTGGACGCGGTCCAGAGCCCTGGAACTGGGGCTGAGTGGCGCGGCGACGAACCTCGACGACGGGCGTGTCGAGGTGGTCGCCGAGGGCGGTCGGAGCGCGTGCGAACGCCTTCTGGAGCACCTCAGAAGCGGCCGGACACCCGGTCGTGTGGACTCTGTGGTCGAACGTTGGGCTCAGTCTGGGGGTACGTTCACCGGTTTCGTGGAACGGTGAGTATGCTTGGGGGGTAACGCGGTTCGCCCACACCGCCCGCCGACGGGGACCGGGAAGGTCCCACGGATCAGTGCGGGGTGGGTCCACGCTCGCGTCTCGCGGGACTCCGGCGTCGCCGGGGGTGGGAACCATCGAACCGTGCCACATCGCCTGCCCTGATCGTTTCGGCATGCGTTATGGCAATTACGGACAGTTGTAATTCAATCTTGACCAGGGCCGTTCGGAGTGAGACTCTGGAAGGCACACCGCGCACTTATACACCCGCGTCACAGGCAACGCCAAGTGAATTACGCGGGGAGTCGCGTGCGCGGACCACATCTGGTCACTCAGCGTGGAGGACCCACATCATGGCGAAGGCTCTGTTTGGCCACGTCGGCGGCTCCGACCCTCGTATGGTCGCGGAGATGCGACGGCTTCAGAAGCGAGTACGCGACCTTGAGGACGAGGTCAGTCGTCTTCAGGCCCGCAACGACCAGCTCAGCATGGCCGTCACCGACGTCGCCGTCAGCGCGACCGACCGCGAGCCCGCGCTCGCCTGACCCAGCGTCGACCGTGTCGGATCGTGGTCCGGACACCCTGACGACGTGAAGATCCTTGACGGGGACGCCGAACGCAGGACAACTGGCGTCCCTGGCCGGGTCTCACCGACGCTGTAACACATCGCACTGGCGGTCGTTGTGGCCGCCATATCTCGCCGCAGATTTTTCCTTTCGATTGCGGTCTCTTTGACGTTGTACCCGGCGGCCCGATGCGCAACCCTCCGTGTCCGTCGGATCCCCCATCCCCTCGGATCGCCGACCGCGGGCGCCCCTCCGCGCGCCCGCCGGTCCCGACCGCGGCTCGCCGCTCCGGCCACGCCCGTCCGGCGTCCGCCACCGCCTGAACGGACGGCCCCCGCTGCGGGGATCGGTCGCCAGGTGCCCACCACCACCCTCAACGGACGGCCTTCGGCCGCGCCAATCGCCCGCCCGTCGCCCGCCAGCACCCTCAACGGACGGCCTTCGGCCGCGCCAATCGCCCGCCCGTCGCCCACCACCACCCTCAACGGACGGCCTTCGGCCGCGGTATGAGCTTTATTGGTCCCGGCTTCGTGGCACCCTTGGGTGGTCGCCCTGTGTATCCGAGGTGACCATCGTGGGAGGTGCGGGTGTATCTGAAGAATCTGACGCTGCGCGGCTTCAAGTCGTTCGCGTCGGCCACCACCCTGCGCCTGGAGCCGGGGATCACCTGTGTGGTGGGTCCCAACGGCTCCGGTAAGTCCAACGTGGTCGACGCGCTCTCCTGGGTGATGGGGGAGCAGGGCGCCAAGTCCCTGCGCGGCGGCAAGATGGAGGACGTGATCTTCGCGGGCACCTCCACCCGCCAGGCGCTGGGACGCGCCGAGGTCAGCCTCACGATCGACAACACCGACGGCGCCCTGCCGATCGACTACACCGAGGTCACCATCAAGCGGACCATGTTCCGCAACGGAGGCTCGGAGTACGCGATCAACGGCGACACCTGTCGGCTCCTGGACATCCAGGACCTGCTCAGCGACTCCGGTATCGGCCGCGAGATGCACGTCATCGTCGGCCAGGGCCAGCTCGACACCGTGCTGCACGCCGGCCCCGAGGAGCGCCGCGCCCTCATCGAGGAGGCCGCCGGCATCCTCAAGCACCGCAAGCGCAAAGAGAAGGCGATCCGCAAGCTCAACGCGATGCAGGGCAACCTGGACCGCGTCACCGACCTCACCGCGGAACTGCGCCGCCAGCTCAAGCCCCTGGGCCGCCAGGCCGAGCTGGCCCGGCGGGCCGCCGTCATCCAGGCCGACCTGCGCGACGCCCGCCTGCGCCTGCTGGCCGACGACATCGTCACCCTCACCGACCAGCTCGCCAAGGAGGAGGCCGACGAGAAGGACGTCCTCGCCCGGCGCGGTGCCGCCGAGGCCGCCCTCACCCAGGCCCAGGAGCGCGAGACCGCCCTGGAGGCCCAGTCCGCCGAGGCCGCGCCCGAACTCGCCCGCGCGACGGAGACCTACCACGCGCTCTCGCGGCTGACCGAGCGGCTGGACGCCGTGCGCGGTCTGGCGAACGAGCGCCACCGCAACCTCGCCGCCGTCGCCGACGAACCCGTCCACCGGCGCGACCCCGAGGAACTGGAGATGGAGGCCGAGGAGGCCGCCGCCCAGGAGGAGGAACTGCTCGCCCGGCTGGAGGAGGCCCGCGAGGCCCTGGAGACCACCGTCACCGAGCGCGCCGCCGCCGAGGACGCCCTCCACCGCGAGGAGAAGCGGCTGGAGGCGGCCGGACGCGCCTCCGCCGAGCGCAGGGAGAGCCTGGTACGGCTCGGCGCGCGGGTGGAGAGCCTGCGCGGCCGGATGGCCTCCGGCGAGGCGGAGATCGCCCGGCTGGAGGAGGCCGCGCGGCAGGCCGCCGAACGCGCGGCCGAGGCCCAGACCGAGTACGAGATGGCCGCCGAGGAGTCCGCCGGACTGGACGAGGGCGACGCCGAACTCGACGCCGACCACGAGCGGGCCTCCCGCAGGCTCTCCGCCCTGGACGCCGAACTGAACCAGCTGCGCGACGCCGAGCGCACCGCCGAGGGCGAACGCTCCGCCCTGGCCGCCCGCAAGGAGGCCCTGGAACTGGGCCTGGCGCACAAGGACGGCGCGGGCACCCTCCTGGACGCCGACCTGCCCGGGACCCTCGGCGGGCTCGCCGGGCTGGTGCAGGTCGACGCCGGCCACGAGACGGCGGTGGCCGCGGCCTTCGGCGTGGCGGCCGGTGCCGTGGCCGTCGAGGCGCCCGGTACCGCGCTGGCCGCGCTGGAACTCCTGCGGGAGCGGGACGCCGGCCGGGCGGGCGTGGTCGTGGCGGGGGCCGAGCCGGGACGGCCCCGTGCGTCCTGGCCCGAACTGCCCGAGGGCGCGCGCTACGCGGTCGACGTCGTCGGCACGCCCGACCACCTGCGCGGCGCCGTCGCCGCGCTGCTGGAGCGGACGGCGCTCGTCGCCGACGCGCCGGCCGCCCGCGACCTCGTCGCGGAGCATCCCGAACTACGGGCGGTCACCGCCGAGGGCGACGTCTTCGGCGCCGCCCTGGTCTACGGCGGGTCGGCCGCCGCGCCCAGCCTGCTGGAGGTCCAGGCGGCCGTCGACGAGGCGGCGGAGCGGCTGGAGGAGGCCACCGAGGCCGCCAAGCGGATCGCCACCGACCTGGAGGCTCTGAAGCGCGAACGCGCCGAGATGGCCGCGACCGTCGAGGAGATCACCGCCCGCCGCCGCCAGAGCGACCGCAAGCGCAACGAGTCCGCCCAGCGGCTGGGCAAACTGGGCGGGCAGGCCAGGTCCGCCGAGGCCGAGTCCGAGCGCTACGCCGCGGCGGCGGCCAAGGCCGCCACGGCCAAGGGCGAGGACGCCGACAAGCTCGCCCGGCTGGAGGAGGAGCTCGCCGAGGCCGAGGAGATGGCCGCCTCCATCGAGGAGGACGCGCCCGACCCCGAGACCCGTGACGAGCTGGCCGCGCAGGCCTCCCGCGCCCGGGCCACGGAGATGGAGCGCCGCCTGGCGGTGCGCACCGCGGAGGAGCGCGCGCGGTCCATCGCGGGCCGGGCCGAGGCGCTGCGGGCCCAGGCCTTCGAGGAGCGCCGCGCCATGGAGCGCGCCGTCGAGCGGCGCCGGACGCGCGCCGCCCAGGCCACCATCGCCGAGGCCGTCGCCGAGGGCGCCCGGCTGGCCCTGGAACGCATCGCCGTGTCGCTGGCCGCCGCCGAGAGTGAGCGGGCCGCGGCGGAGGCGCGTAAGGAGGCCGTCGACGCCGAACTGCGGACCGTGCGCGCCCGGGTACGCGAGATGTCGGTGGAGCTGGAGAAGCTGACCAGCTCCGCGCACAGCGGCGAGGTGGCGCGGGCCGAGCGGCGCCTGCGCCTGGAGCAGCTGGAGACCAAGGCCATGGAGGAGCTGGGCGTGGACGTGCCCACCCTGGTGGCCGAGTACGGTCCCCGGGTGCCGGTCCCGCCGCCGATCGACGCCGGCGAGGACGCCGTCCCCGTGCCCTACGTGCGCGAGGTGCAGGCCAAACGCGCCAAGGCGGCCGAGCGCCAGCTCAACCAGCTGGGCAAGATCAACCCGCTGGCCCTGGAGGAGTTCGCGGCGCTGGAGGAGCGGCACGCCTTCCTCAACGCGCAGCTGGAGGACCTGAAGAAGACCCGCCGCGACCTCATGGACATCGTCCAGGAGGTCGACGCCCGGGTCCAGGAGGTCTTCTCCGCGGCCTACCTGGACGTGGAGCGCGAGTTCGCGGCGATCTTCGGCCGGCTCTTCCCCGGCGGTGAGGGGCGGCTGCTGCTCACCGACCCCGACGCCATGCTGACCACGGGCATCGAGGTGGAGGCCCGCCCGCCCGGCAAGAAGGTCAAGCGCCTGTCGCTGCTCTCCGGCGGCGAGCGCTCGCTGACGGCGGTGGCCTTCCTCGCGGCGATCTTCAAGGCCCGCCCCTCGCCGTTCTACGTGATGGACGAGGTCGAGGCCGCGCTGGACGACACCAACCTCCAGCGGCTGCTGGTGATCTTCGAGGAGCTGCGCGCCTCCTCCCAGCTGATCGTCATCACCCACCAGAAGCGGACGATGGAGGCGGCCGACGCGCTCTACGGCGTCACGATGCAGGGCGACGGCATCTCCCAGGTGATCAGCCAGAAGATCGAGCGCACGGTCTGAGCCCGCGGAGGCCGCCGTTCCGGGACCGGCGGACGCGAAGGGCCGCCCCCCACTGCTGGAGGACGGCCCCGTCCTGGTCGGGCGGCGTCAGCCGCGGGCGATGGTGATGACCGGCGAGGTCCAGGTCTCCCAGTCGGCAGGGTCGTCCGGGTCACCGAGCGCCTTGAGCGCGCGGGCCTCCAGGCGGTAGTCCCCGTCGCGGACGTCCTTCACCCGGCCGTGGGAGTCGGTCACGGTGCCGTCCCAGGCGTAGGAGAAGAACGACGTCGACGTCGCGCTGCGGTTGACGTGCGAGACGTCCACCGCGACGTTGCGGCGCGGGTGGACCGGCCGACCGGTGCGCTCGTCCACGACCACCATCTCCAGACGGGTGACGTGGTGGTCGAAGTGGGCGATGACGTAGGGGACGTCGGGCAGGCCGTCGACCCAGTCCATCGAGTAAGTGGCGCCGTCCGGCTGGTTGGCGAACGTGCCGCCGTCGGCCGCCGCGCACTCCAGCCCCTCGAACACCTCGCACCCGGTGATCTTCGTCAGCCACGGAAGCTCGTGGACGGTGCCGTCGCCGTCGGTGATCGGGGTCATGGCCTCGATCTCCTGGTAGTCGCCGTTGTAGGCGGCGTAGGGGACGCGGTAGGTCGTGCCGTCGTCGCCGGTGACGGACACGTACCCCCCGTAGAGCATCTGCTCGTAGTCGCGCGCCGGCGGGGTGACGGTGACCTCCACCTCGGCGGAGCCGCCCGCGGGAACGGTCACCGTGTCGGTGTCGAAGGACACCTCGGCGGAGTCCGCGTTGAACTCGGGGGTGAAGGTGCTGCCGTGGGTGCCCAGGGCGGCCTCGTGGGCGAGCGTGTAGACGGCCTCCTCGTCACCGTCGTTGGTGATGGTGACGGTCTCGCTCACCGTGCCCTCGGTGGCGCCGAGGGACAGCTTGCCCGGGGTGACCGTCGTGGTCGCCAGGACGGCGCCGGGGATGTCCATCATGCCCGCGCCCTGGCGGTGGGCGTTGTCGAGCAGGCCGAGGCCGGGGTTGCCCCACCAGTTCCTGGGGTCGGCGCTGTTCTGCAGGACGGTGCGCACGTCGTGCGCCGCCAGCTCGGGGCGGGCCTGCAGGAGCAGGGCGACGCCGCCGGCCACGTGCGGGGAGGACATCGAGGTGCCGCTGATCGTGGCGTAGCCGCCCTGGTCCATCGGGTAGGTGGAGTTGATCAGGCCGCCGGGGGCGCCGATGTCGGGCTTCAGGTCCAGGTCGGGCGACATGCCGTAGGAGCTGAACGAGCTGATCAGGCCACCGGTCGGGTTGGGGGTGGAGACGGACTCGTCGGTCCAGTCGAGCGTGACGGTCTCACCGGCGTCGAGGAGTTCGCGCAGGTGCGCTCCGGAGGCGTCGGAGACACCGATGGAGAACGGGCCGCGGTCGGTGATGCCGCCGCCGGCGAACATCCCGGGCACGTTGTTGTACATCACCACACCGGTGGCCCCGGCGTCGACGGCCGCGTCGTACTTCTCGGCGAACGTGCAGGCGCCGCGGACCATGAGCGCGGTCGCGCCCGCCGGGTCGCCCTCCAGGGTGTCGCCCGCGGACAGGCAGCCCCGGCCGATGTAGACCAGTTCGTCGGTCGTGCCGGAGGCGGGCGGCGGTGCGGCGGCGCCCATCTCCATGTAGGCCAGTGACTCCCCGCTCGGGGAGGCGACCACCGACGCCGCCTGGACGTGGGTGTTGTCGTAGGAGGCCACGCCGATCACGTTGGCGCCCAGGCCGGGGGCGCCGGCCGAGTACAGCCCGGTGTCGCCCTCGTTGCCGATGGAGGCGACCACGACCATGCCCTCGTCGACGAGGTTGTCGGAGGCGGTCGCGGTCGGGTACTGGGGCCAGGAGTGCGACGAGCCGATGCTCATGTTGAGCACGTCCATGTCGTCGGCGAGCGCGGTCTCCATGGCGGCGATCATGATGTCGGCGGTCGTGGAGCCCGAGCAGCCGAACACCTTGTAGGCGCCGAACTCCACGTCCGGGGCCACGCCCGTGACCTCGCCCTCGGCTCCGACGATCCCGGCGACGTGGGTACCGTGCCCGTGGCAGTCCTGGGGGTCGTCGTCGGGGGCGGGGGTGCTGGTGGCGGGGTGGCTCGCGTCGAAGTCGTCGCCGACGAAGTCGTGTCCGGTGGCCACCCGGTCCGTGGGGAAGGGGCCGGGGCCGCCGAGGTCGGGGTGGGTGTAGTCGATGCCGGTGTCCATGACCGCCACGCGCAGGCCCTCACCGGTGAGCCCGAGCTCGTTCTGTCCGATGTCGGCGCCCGTCATCGCCAGCGCCGTGTCGAGGTCGGGGGCGGAGTCGTCGGCCCCGGGGATCTCGTAGCGCATGACGGGGTAGATCGCGCTGACTCCGGGGATCTCCCGGGCGTTGCCGACCTGGGCGTCGTCCATCTCGACGGAGAGGCCGTTCCACAGTTCGCCGAAGGCGAGCCGCTCGGTGTACTCCAGGCCCTGCTCGTCGGCGTCGGCGCGGAATTCCTCCTGTTCGTCCTCGACCTCGGAGGGGGAGGTGCCCTCGGACGCGGGAGGGCTTTCCAGTTCGATGAACCACAGGTTGTCGGCCTGGTGCGTCATTTCGCCGGTTTCGGCCGAGGGGGCCGGATGGAGGGGCGCGAGCTCCGAATCATCGTCGGCCACGGCCGGGGCGGCCGTGGTCAGGCCCGCCAGAAGTGTCAGCCCGGCGAGGGAGGCCAGGCGTGAGCGGTGGGATACCACCTTGTGAACACATCCCTTCTCGGTACGCGCCGCGGACACCGGGGGAGCGGGCAGCCCACCGGCGGCGAGGGTGGCCGCCGGGGGATACGACGCAGGACGTCCGAATTCGGTTGTTCGACGCGTACGGCAACGAGATCATTGCTGTGTGCGATATCCGTGTCAATGTTGATAAAGACTCAATCTGGACACGTGGCGGAAGAATGTGACCAGCGTGACTGGTGTTTCTCATTGGGTCCATAAACGGACAAACAATGAGTCGGTGTCCTTCGCTGGGACAAAGAAAACGTCGTTCGGGGGCCGGAAAAGGCCCGTCCAGGGGCCCGGGCGCCGCGGTCCGCGTCGGAGAACCGCAGGTGAACGGGGTCGCGAGCGAGTGATGAGGGGCTCCCGGGTGCCGAGTACAGTAGGACGGTCGGGGTGCTCCCCCGACCGGTGTCGAACGAGCGAAGTCCGGTCCGGCGGCCACGGCCGCCCAACCCGGCGCTGTCCCGCAACTGTGGAGCCCCGCCGCGCGCGGGGACGAGCCAGGTCGCCTCTTCGGCACCGACGTCCCCGTCCTCGTGGGAAGGACAGGCCGTCCCCGCCCGGACCGCGCTCCTTCCCCGTCCCACCAAGGAGCACCGTGCGGATTCCCCGACCCCTCGCCCAGGGCCACCGACGCCGACGCGGGGCCCCGGCCCCGCTGCCCGCCGCGCTGCTGGGCGTCACGCTCGCGCTCACCGCCTGCGGTTCCCCGGACTCCGCGTCCGAGCCCGCCCCCGAGACCGGGTCCGACGGCGCCTTTCCCGTCACCGTCGACGACGCGCTCGGCGAGGTGACCATCGAGGCCGAGCCCGAGCGGATCGTCTCGCTCTCGCCCACCGCGACCGAGATGCTCTTCGCCATCGGTGCCGGAGACCAGGTCGAGGCGGCCGACGAGTACTCGAACTTCCCCGAGGACGCTCCGACGACCGACCTCAGTGGCTTCACGCCCAACGTCGAGGCGATCGTGGAGTACGACCCGGACCTGGTCCTGCTCGCCCGCTCCTCCGAGGACACCGCCCCGCAACTGGAGGACGTCGGCGTGCCCGTCGTCGTGCTGGACGACGCCGCCACCCTCGACGACGCCTACGCCCAGATGCGCATGCTCGGCGAGGTGACCGGCCACGCCGAGTCCGCCGACGCCGAGGCCGAGCGGGTTCGGACGGAGTTCGAGGCGGTCGTCGAGAGCGTGCGCGAGGACGTCGGCGAGGTGGACCTCACCTTCTACCAGGAGCTCGACGACAGCCTCTACTCCGCGACCTCCGGCACGTTCGTCGGCCAGATCTACCAGGCCTTCGGGCTGGAGAACATCGCCGACGCGGCCGAGGGCGCCGACAGCGGCTACCCGCAGCTGTCCCCGGAGTACGTCGTGGACGAGAACCCGGACATGATCTTCCTGTCCTACGGCGACGAGGAGACCCTGGCCTCGGTGGGCGAGCGCCCGGCCTTCGACACGGTCACGGCCGTCGAGGAGGACGCGGTGTACCTGCTCGACGCGGACATCTCCTCGCGTTGGGGGCCGCGCGTGGTCGACTTCGCCGAGCTGGTCGGCAACGCCGTCCGAGAGAGCGCGGGCGCCTAGGTGGGAGACCGGCGGACGAGCCACGCGGGGTGGGGCCGCCCTCAACGGGCGCCTTCGGCGCGGACTCTTCTTCCCGTCGGCTGGCTGGTCGGGGGAGCGGCCCTGCTGGTCGCCGCCGGCCTGCTCGGCGTCTCCGCCGGGGCGGCCGACATCTCCGCGACCGACATCCTCCGCCACCTGCTCAGCCACCTGCCGTTCTCCGGAGTGGAGTCACCGCTCGACGAGCGGCAGGTGGCCCTGCTGGTCGCCCTGCGCCTGCCCCGCGTCGTCATGGGCGCCATCGTCGGCGCCCTACTGGCCACCGCCGGCGGCGCCTACCAGGGCGTCTTCCGCAACGCCCTGGCCGATCCCTTCCTGCTCGGCGCCGCCGCCGGCGCCGGGCTGGGTGCCACCCTGGTCATGGTCTTCGGCCAGGAGCTGACCGACACGCCGCGCGCCGCCGTCCCGTTCGCCGCCTTCGTCGGCGCCCTGGTGGGCGTGGCCGCCGCCTACCTCCTGGGCTCCACCGCGGGCGGCGGCGGCACCGCGTCCCTGGTCCTGGCGGGTGTGGCCGTGTCGTCGTTCCTGTCCGCGGCGCAGACCCTCGTGCAGCAGATGGGGGTCGACCAGCTCCAGCGCGTCTACTCGTGGCTGCTCGGCGGCCTGGGCCGCGGCGGCTGGGACGACGTGCGGCTGGTGTGGCCCTACGCACTGGTGAGCCTGGTCGTCCTGCTCGCCTGCGGCTACCTGCTGGACATGCTCGCCCTCGGCGACGACAAGGCCCTCAGCCTCGGCCTGAACCCGGGCGTGGTCCGGATCATCGTGATCAGCGCCGCGTCACTGGCCACGGCCGCCGCGGTGGCGGTGAGCGGGCTGATCGGTTTCGTCGGCATCGTGGTCCCCCACGTGGTCCGCCGCCTGGTGGGGGCCAACTACCGGGCGATCCTGCCTGTCACCGTGCTCTTCGGGGGCGCGTTCCTGGTGCTGGTCGACATCGTCGCCCGTACCGTGGTCGCCCCCGCCGAACTGCCCATCGGCGTCGTGACCGCCTTCCTGGGCGCGCCGTTCTTCCTGCTCATCCTGAGGACGACCCGCCACCGCACGACGTGAGCGCGACGCCGTTCGGAGCGGCCCGCCGCGCCCCGGTTCGTTCCCGGCACGCCATCTAGGGCGTGCGTGGCGGATACTTGTCCTGCTGCGCGTCGCCCCAGCGGCACTCTCGCGGCGTTCTCATCAGTCGACGGCCAACCCCGGGCCGACTCCTTCTTCGGCCTTGCGAGAGCACCACTGGAGACACCGCTCGCGACGGACAGCATCCACCACACACGCCCTACCGTGACGCGAACGCGTCGCACGTTCTGGGAGACTGGGGAGCGCTATGGACATCACCGTGCTCGCAACCTCAGTCATCGTCGTCCTGGTCCTGCTGCTGGCCGTCGGCGGGTTCTACCTGGTCAAGACCCGGCGTCCGGTCGAGCCGGGCGAGGAGGAGACCAAGCCCGAGGTCACCGGGGAGCCCGCCGCCCCGGAGGAGGACCGAGAACGGGCCGAGGGCGCGGTCGTCCCGCCGCCCGCCCACGCCCCTCCGGCCGAGGCCGCCCCGACCGCCGAACCCGAGCTGGAGACGCCGCCGCCCTCCGCGGGGCGCATGGTGCGCCTGCGCGCCCGCCTGGCCCGATCGCAGACCTCGCTGGGCCAGGGGCTGCTCAACCTGCTCTCCTCCGACTCCCTGGACGAGGACGCGTGGGAGGAGATCGAGGACACCCTCATCACCGCCGACATCGGCGTGACCGCGGCCGCGCAGATCGTCGAGAGCCTGCGCACCAAGGTCAAGGTGCTCGGCAGCCGCGGCGTCGACGAGGTGCGCGGACTGCTGCGCGAGGAGCTGTTGGCGCAGATCGGCACCGACACCGACCGGACCGTGCGCACCGAGCCGCACGGCGACCGGCCCGCGGTGATCATGGTCGTGGGTGTCAACGGCACCGGAAAGACCACCACCACCGGCAAGCTCGCCCGTGCCCTGGTCGGCGACGGCCGCAGCGTGGTGCTCGGCGCCGCGGACACCTTCCGCGCCGCCGCGACCGAGCAGCTCCAGACGTGGGGCGGCCGCGTGGGCGCGCCCGTCGTGCGCAAGGAGGAGGGCGCCGACCCGGCCAGTGTGGCCTTCGACGCCGTCTCACGGGGGATCGAGGACGGCGCCGACACCGTCATCATCGACACCGCCGGGCGCCTGCACACCAAGACCGGGCTCATGGACGAGCTGGGCAAGGTCAAGCGCGTCGTGGAGAAGAAGTCCCAGGTGGACGAGGTCCTGCTGGTGCTGGACGCCACCACCGGCCAGAACGGCCTGCGCCAGGCGCGGGTGTTCGGCGAGGTCGTGAACGTGACCGGCATCGCTCTGACCAAGCTCGACGGCACCGCCAAGGGCGGCATCATCGTGCAGGTCCAGCGGGAGCTGGGCGTGCCGGTCAAGCTCGTCGGGCTGGGGGAGGGGCCGGACGACCTGGCGCCCTTCGACCCCGAGGTCTTCGTGGACGCCGTCCTCAACGGCTCCTGAGACGACGCGTCCGCCGCGGCAGGGCGGCGGGGGCGTCGACACACCGGTGGCCGGGCACCCGCGGCGGTGCCCGGCCACCGGTGTGCCCGGGGTCCGCGGGTGTCCTCCGGGAGCGTGAGCGTCGGGCGTGGGGGCGCCGGGCGCGGGGGCGCAGGGTGCGGGTCCGCGGGTGTGACCCACTTCATGTGTGCGTCACACCACCGCAACACAAGGCCGTGGAACCTGACCCCCGTCCCGTTACCGGGGTGAGATGTGACCGTGCGTCCTGATTCGATCTCGTACCGTTCACGGCACGCGTCGTGATCTGTACGCATGCACGAGCGATCGCACGTGCTGGGGGCTCTGTTCATGGTGGCTTAACACTTCTGGCTGTCCTTTTACACGGGTGCAACACGGCAGCTCCCATGGAGAAACACCCAGCTCAGAAAGTGGCCTGTGTGGTGATCTGAACGGCCCGACGACGTGCTCGCTGACGCCGCCCCTGCATGACCATCCCCCGTCCGTCCTACGGAGGCGACGACATGATTGACACTGGCAACACCACGTGGCTGCTGGTGAGCGCCGCGCTGGTGATGCTCATGACCCCAGGACTGGCCTTCTTCTACGGAGGCATGTCCCGGGCGAAGAGCGTCCTGAACATGATGCTCATGAGCTTCGCGAGCATCGCGATCGTCAGCGTGCTGTGGGTCGCCATCGGCCACTCGCTCACCTACGCGGAGGGCCCCGGCGCGCTCAACCACTTCATCGGCGGCTTCGACTACGTCGGGCTGAGCAGCCTCATCGGTGAGATCGAGCCCTCCGACGGCGAGGGCGGCGCGGGCTACCCGCTGCTGGTCGACGCCGGATTCCAGATGATGTTCGCCATCATCACCGTGGCGCTCATCTCCGGTGCCATCGCCGACCGCGCCAAGTTCGGCGCCTGGCTGATCTTCGTGCCGGTGTGGGCCACCCTGGTCTACTTCCCCGTGGCCCACTGGGTCTGGGGCGGCGGCTGGTTCGACCTGATCAACATCGGCGGCGCGGGCGTGGTCGACTTCGCCGGCGGTACCGCGGTCCACATCAACGCCGGTGCCGCGGCCCTGGCCCTGACCTTCGTGCTCGGCCGCCGCAAGGGCTTCGGCGTGGAGTCCATGCGCCCGCACAACCTGCCGTTCGTCCTGCTGGGCGCCGCCCTGCTGTGGTTCGGCTGGTTCGGCTTCAACGCCGGCTCCGCCTACGCCGCCGACGGCACCGCCGCGCTCGCCCTGGTCAACACCCAGGTCGCCACCGCCGCCGCGATCATCGCCTGGATCATCGTGGAGAAGCTGCGCTACGGCAAGGCCAGCGCGCTCGGCTTCGCCTCCGGTGCCATCGCCGGCCTGGTCGCCATCACCCCGGCCGCCGCGGACGTCACCCCGCTGGGCGCGATCGCGGTCGGCGCCGTCTCCGGTGCGGTCTGCGCCTACGCGATCAGCTGGAAGTTCAAGTTCAAGTTCGACGACGCGCTCGACGTCGTCGGCATCCACATGGTCGGCGGCATCATCGGTTCGCTGATGATCGGCCTCGTGGCCGCCGAGATCACCTCCGGCTCCAGCGGCCTGTTCGACGGCGGCGGCGTCTCGCTGCTGATCGTCCAGCTGATCGCCGTGGTCGCCACGATCATCTACTCCTTCGTCGCCACCTGGATCATCGCCAAGATCATCGACCTCATCATGGGCTTCCGTATCCCGGAAGAGGTCGAGACCAACGGCCTGGACCACGAGCTGCACGCCGAAACGGCCTACGCCTTCGACGAGTTGGACGAGCTCGAGGCAGAAGCGGTCTCCTCGTCGACGCCTCCGGGCGAGGAGACGGCCTCATCGCAGGCCAAGGCCTAGTCTTCAACGTCGAGGCCAGGGGTCTTGGCCGCTGACGCGGTGAGGTGACCCAGAGACCGGCGGGGAGTGATCCCCGTCGGTCTCGTTCGTGTGCGGGGCCGCCGGTGGACCGGACCGGCGGCGTGCGGGAGACGTCCGGAAGGCGCCGAAGGCGTGCGGGAGGCGCCCGGAAGGCGCCAGGGAAGCGCCGGAGCGTACTCCACACCCTTTGTGCGGTTTCATGGAGCGTTGTTGGCCATGGTCTGTGCCGGGGTTGGATACGCTTTCGGGGCGGTGAGGCTGCGGAGCCGAGCGGTCGCGGCCGAGTGCCGCGCGACCGGGCCCGCGCGGCGGTCCGACGGCCGGACGGCGGAGCGTTCCGGCTCGGGCCGGAACGGATCGAAACCACGGGCCGGGCAGCCGCGTCTCACGCCGGCAGGGCCGGGGCCGGATCGTCCCCACAGCCCATCCCATGCACGCACGCGGACTCGTAACAGTGCCCCACAGGTCGGGGTCAGGAGGAATGATGGCGCCGGTTAGTCACATCAGGGGTCGCAGGTCCGGGCGTTGGGCGCTCGCCGCGGCGGGTGCCGCGCTCGCGCTCGGAGTGACCGGGTGCTCGATCCTGGGCGACCTGCGTCCCGGGGGCGGGGGCGAGGAGGAGCCCACCCCCGAGGCCGCCGAGCCGGTGGAGGCCGCGCCCCTCCTGGAGGACGCCCTGGCCGACCTGGCCGAGTACCCGGCGCTCACCGCCTCCGGCCAGGTGGCCGCGAGCGTCGGCGGCGACGTGCGCGACACGTCCCTGACCGTCACCGACTCCGGCGCCACCCACGGCACGGTGAGCGCCAACGACATAGAGGGCGATCTGGCGGCCGCGGACGGCAAGCTCTTCATCCGGGCACCGGAGGACTTCTGGCTCGACCAGGGCGTGTTCGGGCCGGACTTCGACGACTTCGACGAGAACTGGGTGCGGGCCACCGGCGCCCAGACCGGGATCAACCCGTCCGCCACCCTCGCGCCCCCGGTCCTGGCCGAGATCCTCGGCGGGCTCGAACTCGACTCGGAGGAGGCGAGCGAGGAGAACCTCGACGACGTCCTCACCTACCGGGTCGACCTGGCCGGTGAGCGCAACCAGCTCTGGATCAACGCCGAGACCGGGCAGATCCAGCGCATCGCGATCGAGGAGCTCGTGCCGCCGGAGGCGGAGAGCGGGCCGCAGGTGCGCCTGGACCTGGCGCAGGCCGACACGGCCGCCGCCGAGGAGGTCTACGACACGCTGACCGGTCTGGCCGAGGAGGAGCTGACCGGCGCCAGGGACGCGCGGATCGAGGTGGCCTGGGACGGCCAGCCCGCGATGAACTGTGAGCCGGGCCCGAACTGCACGTGGTCCGGAACCGTGCGCGACGCGGGCGGTGCGAGCAGCGGCACGGTGACCGTCCGGATGGACGTCACCTTCAGCAACGACGAGATCGGCAACCTGGAGTGCAGCGACAACGGCGCACTGGAGGCCGGAGGGACGCTGGAGATGTCCTGCAGCGCCAACTACGACAGGGTCGGTGACGAGACGTACTCGATCGACGGGTCCGCCCAGCTGACGACGCGCGGCCTGACGAGCGACCAGCAGGAGGCGATGCTGGGGGCACTGGAGGAGCAGCGGGCCGCGACCGTGTCGGGCGGCTCCGAGGAGGAGACCGAGGGCACGGAGGGATCCGAGTCGCCGGCCGAGACCGGGGAGACCGAGGGGAACTAGGACGACCTGGGCCGGGGACCTCGGCCCGCACGGTGTCCGGGACCCTCCCGCCGACCGCCCCGAGCGGTCCGGCGGGAGGGTCCCTTCATGTCGCGGGGCTGCGCCGGAGGCGTCGGTTGAGGGTGGTAGCCCATGCACTGCGTGTAGCGCCCTCCAATGGGCGGTGGTGGGTGACGGTGTGGTGGGGGCTGCGCCGGAGGCGTCGGTTGAGGGTGGAAGCTCACGCACTGTGCGTAGCACCCCGCGAGAGCGATGGTGGGCGGCGGGAGGGAGGTAGGCTGGGAAACCAATTCCGAGACGAAGGACTGGCCAAACTCGTGTTCGAGACGCTTTCCGACCGGCTGACATCGGTCTTCTCCTCGCTGCGCGGCAAGGGGCGGCTGTCCGAGGAGGACATCAACGCGACCGCTCGCGAGATTCGCCTCGCGTTGCTGGAGGCGGACGTCGCGCTGCCGGTGGTCCGCGAGTTCATCTCGCGGGTCAAGGAGCGCGCCCGCGGCGAAGAGGTCTCCAAGGCCCTGAACCCGGCACAGCAGGTCATCAAGATCGTCAACGAGGAACTGGTCGAGATCCTCGGTGGCGAGACCCGGCAGATCCGGTACGCCAAGAACCCGCCCACCGTGATCATGCTCGCGGGCCTGCAGGGCGCCGGTAAGACCACCCTGGCGGGCAAGCTCGCCAAGTGGCTCGGCGACCAGCGCAACACGCCCCTGCTGGTGGCCGCGGACCTGCAGCGCCCCAACGCCGTCACGCAGCTCCAGGTGGTCGGCGAGCGCGCCGGGACCCCGGTGTTCGCCCCCGAGCCCGGCAACGGCGTGGGCGACCCCGTCGCGGTCGCACGCGAGTCGGTGGAGCACGCGAAGCGCAACAACCACAACGTCGTCATCATCGACACGGCCGGCCGTCTCGGTGTGGACACCGAGATGATGCAGCAGGCGTCGGACATCCGTGACGCCGTCTCGCCCGACGAGATCCTCTTCGTCGTCGACGCCATGATCGGTCAGGACGCGGTCAACACCGCCCAGGCCTTCCTCGACGGGGTCGGCTACGACGCGGTCGCGCTCACCAAGCTCGACGGTGACGCCCGCGGCGGTGCCGCGCTGTCCATCCGGCACATCACCGGGCGACCGATCATGTTCGCCTCCACGGGCGAGAAGCTCGAGGACTTCGACCTCTTCCACCCGGACCGGATGGCCTCGCGCATCCTGGACATGGGTGACGTCCTCACGCTCATCGAACAGGCCCAGCGCACGTTCGACGAGGCCGAGGTCGAGAAGATGGCCTCGACCATGGCCTCGGACGGCGACTTCACGCTCGACGACTTCCTCGAGCAGATGTCGATGGTCCGCAAGCTCGGCCCGATCGGGAACCTGCTGGGCATGATGCCCGGCATGGGCCAGATGCGCGAGCAGATCGACAACATCGACGACAAGGACCTGGACCGCATCCAGGCCATCATCCGGTCGATGACCCCGGGCGAGCGCTCCAACCCCAAGATGATCAACGGCTCGCGCCGACTGCGCATCGCGAACGGTTCGGGCACGCAGGTCAGCGACGTCAACGGCCTGGTCACCCGCTTCTTCGAGGCGCAGAAGATGATGCGCAAGATGAAGAACGGTGGGATGCCCGGAATGCCGGGGATGCCCGGCATGGGCGGTGGCAACAAGAAGAAGGCCAAGGCCCAGGCCAAGAAGGCGAAGAAGGGCAAGCAGCGCAGCGGCAACCCGATGAAGGCCCGCCAGCAGGAGGCCGAGCGCGCCGCGCAGCGCCAGCGCAGGCAGGAGGAGGGCGGGCAGCAGGCTCCGCAGCTTCCCCCGGGCCTGGGCGGCGCCGGCCAGTCGCAGCTCCCGCCCGGCCTCGGCGGCCCCAACATGCCGGACCTGTCGGACTTCAAGTTCCCCAAGAAGTAGGCGCCTCGCGCGCGGGGGCGGCGCACGCCCCGGGGCCGCGATCCGGCCTCCGCCCGGCCCGTCCCACGTGGGGACGGGCCGGACGTGTTTCCAATGTGACCGCACACGCCGCTCCTCCTGGCCGAGGAACTCGTCGGTGTCTGGCACAATGAGTAGTCGACTAACGGTGGCGGGCCAGCCCTCTAACTAGCCAGCCGCCCACGTCAGTCTCGACGGGCCTCGCAACCCCACGCGTTGAACCGTCGGACGCCGAAAACCGTTCATCGGGAGAAGACCACTCCAGTGGCTGTCAAACTGAAGCTCAAGCGTATGGGCAAGATCCGTACGCCCCAGTACCGCATCATCGTCGCCGACGCCAAGAACAAGCGTGACGGCAAGGCGATCGAGGAGATCGGCAAGTACCACCCCAAGGAGCACCCGAGCCTCATCGAGGTCGACTCCGAGCGGGCCCAGTACTGGCTGTCCGTGGGCGCTCAGCCCTCCGACGCGGTCAAGGTCCTCCTGCGCAAGACCGGCGACTGGCAGAAGTTCAAGGGCCTCGCCGCTCCGGCACCGCTCCAGGTCGCCGAGGCGAAGGACCCCGAGGCCAAGGAAGCCGCCTTCCAGGCCGCGCTGAAGGAGCTCGTGCTCCCGGGCGCCGAGAAGGCCACCAAGGCCAAGAAGACCGAGAAGAAGGCGGACAAGCCGGCTGAGAAGCCGGCCGAGACCGCCGAGGCCGAGAAGTCCGAGGGCGAGGCCTGACGTGCTGGAAGAGGCGCTTGAGCACCTCGTGAAGGGGATCGTCGCGAACTCCGAGGACGTCCAGGTGAGAGCCAAGCGGCTCCGCAAGGGCAAGGTCCTGGAGGTCCGCGTCCACGCCGACGACCTGGGCAAGGTGATCGGCCGCAACGGCCGGACCGCCAAGGCGCTCAGGACGGTCATCGGTTCGCTCGCGGGCGGCCGGTACGTCCGGGTGGACCTGCTGGACCTGCACGAAGTGCGCTGACGCGCCTCTCGGGGCGCCGACCGCCAAGGTCGGCGCCCCACAGCCGTGCCCGGGGTCGTTCCGACCCCGGGCACGGCTGCCTCCCGGGGCCGGGGTGACGGGTCGCGGACCCGCGTCCCACACCCGGGCGACCCCGGCGGCACCCGGCCGCCCGAGGGCGGATCTCACAGAAGGACGGAACTCCCATGCGACTCGTGGTGGGCCGGATCGGTCGCGCACACGGCATCCGCGGCGACGTCGCCGTCGACGTGCGCACCGACGACCCGGAGGCCAGGTTCGCCGTCGGAGCGATCCTGGACACGGACCCGGCCGCGGTCGGGCCGCTGCGGATCAAGGCCACGCGGCGCCACAGCGGCCGCCTGCTCGTGCGCTTCGAGGGGATCGGCGACCGGGACGCGGCCGAGGCGCTGCGGGGTACCGCGCTCCTGGTGGACTCCGCCGACATCGCGCCCCTGGACGACCCGGACGAGTTCCACGACCACGAGCTGATCGGCCTCGCGGTGCGGACGACCTCCGGGGCGGCCGTCGGTACCGTCGACGACGTCCTGCACCACGCCCAGGACCTGCTGGTCGTGACCACCGCCGAGGGCGACGAGGTGCTGGTGCCGTTCGTGGCCGCGCTGGTCCCCGAGGTCGACACCGAGCAGGGGCGGATCGTCATCGACCCCCCGCCCGGCCTGCTCGACCTGCACACAGCCGACTGAACGGGTACGCCGTGCGCATCGACATCATCAGCATCTTCCCCGACTACTTCGCGCCGCTGGACCTGTCGCTCATCGGCAAGGCGCGCGCGGCCGGACTCCTCGACGTGCACGTCCACGACCTGCGCTCGTGGACGCACGACCGGCACAACACCGTGGACGACACCCCCTACGGCGGGGGCCCCGGCATGGTGATGAAGCCCGAACCGTGGGGGGAGGCCCTCGACGAGGTCGTGGCCGGCGAGCCCGCGCGGCTGATCCTGCCCACCCCCAGCGGCCGCCCGTTCCGCCAGTCCGACGCGGAGCGCCTGGCCGCTGAGCCGCGGCTGGTCTTCGGCTGCGGACGCTACGAGGGGATCGACTCGCGGGTCGCGGTGGACGCCGCCCGGCACATGCCCGTCGAGGAGGTCAGCATCGGCGACTACGTCCTCAACGGGGGCGAGTCGGCCACCCTGGTGATGGTGGAGGCGATCACACGCCTGCTGCCCGGAGTGCTGGGAAACAGGGAGTCGGCGGTCCAGGACTCGTTCGCCTCCGGTGGGATGGAACACCTCGTCGAGGGGCCGGTGTACACCAAGCCGGCGACCTGGCGCGGCCAGGAGGTCCCGCCCGTCCTGCTGTCCGGCAACCACGGCGCGGTCGACCGCTGGCGGCGCGACCAGGCGCTGCGCAAGACCGCGCGCAACCGGCCCGACCTGGTCGCGGCGACGCCGGACGAGGCGTGGGACCGGCGGGACCGCGAGGTCCTCGCCGAGGATCCGGTTCGGGACGCCGGCGAACATGTGGCAAACTAGGTGAGTTCCCCCTTGGTGACCGGCGGCATCCGCATGCCGGCGGCAGAACGTCGGCCTCTGTGACGGTCACCGGGCGGTTCGAAAGTTCAGACCCATTCCAGGGCCCTCGCCCGCGCACCCCTGCACGCAGGGGATCAGGCCGCGGAGCGCTACCGATGAGGATTCGCGAGATGCACACCGCCATTCAGGAGCTGGAGAAGGCTCAGCTTCGCACCGACGTCCCGGAGTTCCGTCCGGGTGACACGCTCAACGTTCACGTGCGCGTGACCGAGGGCAACCGTACTCGTGTCCAGGTCTTCAAGGGCGTCGTGATCCGCCGTCAGGGCGCGGGCAGCCGCGAGACCTTCACCATCCGCAAGGTGAGCTACGGCGTGGGCGTGGAGCGTACCTTCCCGATCCACACCCCGGCCATCGAGAAGTACGAGGTCGTCGCCCGCGGCCGCGTGCGTCGCGCCAAGCTGTACTACCTGCGCGAGCTGCGCGGGAAGGCCGCTCGCATCCGCGAGCGCCGCGAGCCGATCTCCAAGTAGTCTTCCGCGCTTTCGATCGGAATCCGCGCCGCTCCCAGCGGGGAGGCAGGATAGGCTTCCGACGATGAGTGAAGACGACAGGGGCCCCGGTGCCGACGGGGAGTCCGAGGAGGACTCCGACCGCGACGGCCCGGAGGAGCACAGCTCCACCACTGGCTCCCGAGTGCCATCGCGCTCGGGAGCCAGTGGTGTCTCCGATGCCGATGGCCGGGAGCCTGAGGAGAGGGCGGACGCCGAGATGACCAAGTCCCAGAACAGTGCCAAGAAGGGATCGTTCTGGAAGGAACTCCCGATCCTGATCGTGATCGCCCTGGTCTTGGCGTTCGTGATCAGGACCTGGGTGATGCAGGCGTTCTACATCCCGTCGTCCTCGATGGAGAACACCCTTCTCATCGGTGACCGTGTGCTCGTGAACAAGCTCGTCTACCAGGTCCGCGACATCGACCGCGGCGAGGTGGTCGTCTTCGACGGCGACGGGTCATGGGACGACCCCAACACCGTGGTGGCCCCGGAGTCGAGCAACCCGGTCGCGCGGGGGTTCACGTGGGTGCAGCAGCAGCTGGGCGCCGCTCCCACGGGCAAGGAGTACATCAAGCGCGTGATCGGCCTGCCTGGCGACGTCGTGGAGTGCTGCGACGAGCAGAACCGGGTACTGGTGAACGGGGTGCCGCTGGAGGAGGACGCGTACCTCTATCCGGGCAGCGTGGCCAGCCACACCGAGTTCGGTCCGATCGAGGTGCCCGAGGACCACCTGTGGGTCATGGGCGACCACCGCGCGATCTCCTACGACTCGCGGCTGAACCAGAACAACCCCGGCGGCGGAGCGATCCCGATCGACCACGTCGTGGGGCGCGCCTTCGTGATCATCTGGCCGGTGGACCAGGCGGGCGGGCTCGGTGTTCCCGACACGTTCGACCAGCTCAACGAGGCTGAAGAGTAGCGAGCGCGGGGTCGTGGCGGGCTCGGTGCGGGGCCGTGGCGGTGCGGTGACCGCGCCGCGGGCGGCCGTCGCCCAACGAATTCCTCGCGACCGGGTACAAAAGGCCGTTCGGTGACGCATCATGGATCTCGGACCGTATTGGCGTACCCGGAGCGTGGGGCCGCCGCCCGGTGGGAACAAGCCGGGGGACGGCGGTGTCCATGTGATGAGGGGAAAGGCGCACCACCAGCGGAGAGTGCTGACGAAAGCGAGCGCGTGGATGAGTTCTGAGGACCTGGAGAAGTACGAGGCCGAGATGGAGCTCCAGCTCTATCGCGAGTACCGGGACGTCGTCGGGCTGTTCAGCTATGTGGTGGAGACGGAACGACGCTTCTACCTCACCAACCACGTCGACCTGCAGCCGCGTTCGACCGAGAACGGGGAGATGTACTTCGAGGTCGTGATGGAGGACGCCTGGGTCTGGGATATGTACCGCCCGGCCCGGTTCGTCCGCAACGTCCGCGTGGTGACGTTCAAGGACGTCAACGTCGAGGAGATCACCAAGGCCGACCTGGAGCTGCCGCCCGCGGAGGGCCCCGAGGACTGACCGTGCCCCGGTGAACCTCCGCTGAACTTCGGACCGTGCCCGGGTGCCGGAGGTACGGGAGCCGTCGGCTTCCGCGGTGGCACTCGAGGGGAACGGGCGAGTGTGCCTCGGGGCCATCGGAGGCCCGTCGGCGCCCGGGCCCGGGGACCGGAGTTGTCCACAGGTTCACCTTCCCTCTGGCGCGTGGCCCGACGATCACCGACCGTGGTAACGGGAGGTGGTCGCCGATGGATCGGCGGGCGAAACACCGGCAGGCACTGGGCAGGCGCGGCGAGGACATGGCCGTGGCCTTCCTCGAACGCGTCGGCCTGCGCGTGGTGGACCGCAACTGGCAGATCCCCGCCGGGGAGATCGACATCGTGGCCCGGGACGGCCGGACGCTGGTGGTCGCCGAGGTCAAGACGCGCACGTCGGTGCGGTACGGCCATCCGGTCGAGGCCGTCACGCCCACCCGTCGGCGCAGACTGCGGCGCCTCGGTCGCGCGTGGGCCGACCGGCACCGCGTCCCCGCCCGACCACTGAGGGTGGACGGCGTCGGCGTGCTCATCCTCGACGGCCGTGTGTTCGTCTCCCACGAGCGGGGGATGACATGATGACGCTCGCCCGAACGCACTGCGTCACCCTGCTGGGCGTACGCGGCCACGTCGTCGAGGTGGAGGTCCACCTGGGTGGCGGCGATCCCGGGGTGACCATGGTGGGCCTGCCGGACACGGCCCTGCGGGAGGCGCGCGACCGCGTCCGCGCCGCCCTGGTCAACAGCGGCGAGTCCTGGCCCAGCGGCCAGATCACCGTCAGCCTGTCCCCGGCCAGCCTGCCCAAGGCCGGCAGCCTCTTCGACCTCGCCATCGCGGGCGCGGTGCTGGCCGCCGCCGGAGAGGTGCCCCCGGACCGCCTGGAGGGCAGCGTCCTCATCGCCGAACTCGGCCTGGACGGCCGCGCCAGGCCGGTGCCGGGCGTGCTGCCGGCGGTGGTGTCGGCCACCGGACAGGGCTTCGGCCGCTTCGTCGTCGCGCACGGCAACGCGGACGAGGCCCGGCTGGTGCCGGACGCCGACGTGGTGCCGGTGGGCAACCTGATGGAACTGTGCGACTGGTTGCGCGGCGGCGAACCGCCGCCGGACCCGCCACGGGCCGAGGTGCCCCGTCCGCGCGAGGCCGCCGACGGCGGACCGGACCTGGCCGACGTCCTCGGGCAGCCGGTGGCCCGGCGCGCCGTGGAGATCGCCGCGGCGGGCGGGCACAACCTGATGATGCTCGGGTCGCCGGGGACCGGGAAGTCCCTGCTCGCCGAGCGGCTGCCCACGGTCCTGCCGGGTCTGGGCCCCGCGGAGGCGCTGGAGGCGACGGCGATCCACTCGGTGGCGGGGATGCTCCCCGCGGGCTCGCCCCTGGTCACCAGGCCGCCCTTCGCGGCGCCGCACCACACCTCCAGCCGCGCGGCGATCATCGGCGGGGGCAGCGGTTATCCGAGCCCGGGATGGGTGTCCAAGGCCCATCGGGGCGTGCTGTTCGTCGACGAGGCCCCGCAGTTCGGCCGCGGCGTGCTGGACTCCCTGCGGGAACCGCTCGAACGCGGTGAGGTCGTGCTGGCCAGGGCCGCGTCCACGGTGTCGTTCCCGGCCCGCTTCCAGTTGGTGATGGCGGCCAATCCCTGCCCCTGCGCCAAACCGGGCGCCCTGTGCACGTGCCCGGCGGGGGAGCGCCGCCGGTACTTCTCCCGCCTGTCCGGTCCCCTGTTGGACCGGGTCGACCTCAAGGTGGAGCTGCAACCGGTGACCCGGGCCGAGCTGCTCGCGGACCGCGCGTTCGCGGAGTCCTCCGCGGTGGTCGCGGCCCGAGTGGAGAAGGCGCGGGACAGAGCCGCCGCACGCCTGGCGCACACCCCGTGGGCCACCAACGCGGAGATCCCCGGCTCCCGGCTGCGCCGCGAGTTCCCGGTGGAGCCGGTCGCCCTGCGGGTGCTCGGCCGGGCGATGGACCAGGGGCTGATCAGCGCGCGGGGCGTCGACCGGGCTCTGCGGGTGGCGTGGACGCTGGCCGACCTCGCCGAACGCGACCGGCCCGGAGAGGAGGAGGTGGCCTATGCCTTCGCCCTGTGGTCCGGCCGGGCCTGGTGATCCGGTGCGGTGGGTCGGTGGCGCGCGGCGTGTCGGGCGACGGCGGCGTCACCTGGTCGGGAGAAGCGGCGGCGTTCCGAGGAGCGGGCGGCGGGTGGCGCCGGTTCGGGGTGCGGTTCGACGCGAGAGCGGTGTGGCGGGGGGCCGTGGAGCGGGCGCTGGCGGAGTCCGGTTATCCGGGATCCGACGAGGTGACGGTTCGGCTCCGTGCGGTCCCGGAGCACGGCGGACCCGCGGGGGCGCCGGAGACGCGTGGCGTGGGTGGGCGGGTGTCGTGGTGCGGCGCGGACCGGCCAACGGTGACCCGGGGACGTGCGGGGAGACAGGGGGAGCGGTGTGACGGTACGTGCGGCGGAGGAGGAGGCCGACGCCCGGGCGCGGGCGTGCCTCACGGCGGTGGCACCCCCGGGCGACCTGTGGCTGGGGGAACTGCTCGCGGAGTACGGCGCGGCACGGGTGTGGGCCGAACTGGTGGCGGGTCGGCCCGCGCCGTCGGCGCCGCATGAGGAAGGGGCGCCGAACGGTCCGGAGGAGGCGTCGCGGCTCGAACGTCGCTGGGCCCGCTGGAGCGCCAGGGCGGGCCGGGTGGACCCGGACGGCCTGCTCAGCGACTCGGCGGAGGCGGGGATCAGGTTCGTGGCGCCCGGCGACCCGGAGTGGCCGGGGCGGCTGGAGTCGCTGGACCTGCCCGGCGGACGGCGTTCGCACGGTCTGTGGGTCCGCGGCCGGGGCGACCTGCGCCACCTGTGCCTGCGTTCGGTGGCGCTGGTGGGGGCGCGGGCGGCGACCCCGTACGGCGAGCACGTCGCCGCGGAGCTGGCCTACGGTCTCGCCGAGCGCTCCGTGGTCGTGGTGTCCGGCGGGGCGTACGGCATCGACGGCGCCGCGCACCGGGCGGCGCAGGCCGCCGGGAACACCGTCGTGGTGCTCGCCTGCGGGCTGGACGTGGACTATCCGCGCGGGCACGCCGGGTTGTTCGCGGAGGTCGCCCGGCGCGGGGTCCTGGTCAGCGAACGGCCGGTGCGCTCCACGCCGCGGGCCCCGGACTTCCTGATCCGCAACCGGTTGATCGCGGCACTCACACCGGGCACCGTGGTCGTGGAGGCCGGACGCCGCAGCGGCGCGCTCAACACCGCCGCGCACGCCGCCGAACTCAACCGCGCGCTCATGGCCGTGCCCGGGCCGGTTACCTCGGCACTGTCCGTGGGCTGCCACGTGCTGCTGCGTGACTGGCAGGCGATGTGTGTGACCTGCGCCGACGACGTCGTCGCACAGGTGGTGCCGTTGGGGGAGGAGGGCGCGGGGCCACCCCGCCTGGACGCGGCGCTGGACGCCGACACCCGGCGGGTCCTGGACTCGGTGCCCCGGAAGGGCGCCGGAACCGCGACGATCGCGGCGCGCAGCGAGGGCACTCTGGAGGGCACGATGCGCGCGCTGGGGATGCTGGCCGCCGCCGGCCTGGTGGAGCGCTGCTCGACCGGTTGGCGGACTCCGCGGTGAGGGGCGGAACCGGGGCGCGCGGCGACACGGAAGATCTCCGTCCGAGGCCGGTCCCGGTACCGGTTCCCCGGGCCGGGCCGCGGGAAATTGGTAGGTTGGCGATATGGCCAAAGCGTACAGTGATGCCCGCGTGGCGGACGGCCCCCTGCTCTTCGTCTCCGGACAGACCCCTCAGGCGCCCGACGGCGGTGTCGCCGGTGACATCGTCGGGCAGACCCGGCAGATCTTCCGGAACATGGAGACGGTGCTGGCGGCCCACGGCGCCGACCTCACCCACCTGGTCAAGCTCACCTACTACCTGCGGCACGTCGCCGACCTGGACGCCCTCCGGCCGGCCCTGATCGACTGCCTGCCGGACGAGCCCCGTCCCGCGGGCACGCTGGTGGAGGTCAACGGGTTCGTCGACCCGCGCTACCTGGTGGAGATCGACGCCGTCGCCTGCCTGCCACGGAGCTGACCGTGCTCGACCGCACCGTGCTCGACCGTTTCGGCGCCCACCTGTCGGGCGAACTGGGCCGCTCGCCGCACACCGTTCGCGGCTACCTCGCCGACCTGCGCTCACTCCAGAGGTTCCTGGCGGAGGGAGGCCCCGCGCCGGGGACCCCGGTCGACGGACACGCCGGACCGGGCGAGGACGGGGAAGCCGCGGGCGATCCGGGGTCGAAGACCTCGGAGGGGCCCAAGCCCCGGGGCTACGGATTCGAGGACCTGGACGTCCTCCTCGTACGCGGTTGGCTCGCCCGCTCCCGCGACGAGGGGATCAGCCGCGCGAGCCTCTCCCGCCGGGTGGCGGCCGTGCGGGCCCTCACCCGCTTTCTGCACCGCGAGGGCGTACTGGAGAGCGACCCCGGGCCGCGACTGGTCGCGCCCACCCAGCAACGCGGCCTGCCGACCGTCCTCGACGAGCGGCAGGCCGCCTCCGCCCTCTCCCAGGGTTCGGACGAGACCCCCGTGGACCTGCGGCGCCGCGCGGTGGTCGAACTGCTCTACGCCACCGGTGTGCGCGTCGCCGAGCTGTGCGCCCTGGACCTGGACGATGTGGACCGCGCCCGCGACACCGTCCGTGTCCTGGGCAAGGGCGCCAAGGAACGCACCGTGCCCGTGGGCGCCCCCGCCCTGGACGCACTCGACGCCTGGCTGGCCGGCGGGCGCCCGGAACTGGCGACCCCCGCCAGCGGCGGCGCCCTGCTCCTGGGTGCCCGCGGCGGCCGTCTGGGCGTGCGCCAGGCCCGTGAGGACGTGCACGTCCACCTGCGGGCCGCCGGGGTGGACAGCGCCCCGCACGGGCTACGGCACAGCGCAGCCACGCACCTGCTCAACGGCGGCGCGGACCTGCGCAGCGTCCAGGAGTTCCTCGGCCACGCCAGCCCGCGCAGCACGCAGATCTACACGCACGTGTCCGTGGAACGCCTCCGCGACACCTACCGCCAGGCCCATCCCCGCGCTTGAGTGGATGGTCCCAGGTCTGTGCGGGACGCTCGCCGTGGGGCGCTTGCGCGGCCGGGTTCGCCGTTCGGCGTTCGTGCCTCTCGGGCGCGCGCCGGGGGCGGCCTCGTCGGCGAGGTGCAGGGGGAGGGGCAGGAGTCGGACGCGGCCGCGGCCCAGGAGGCCGAGCGGGTCGAGGTGGGTGCCGTCGCGCAGCAGGCCCCAGTGCAGGCAGGAGCGCCGCCGGCAGTGCACCGGCGACGCGGCCAGGACGCCCAGGGGGTCGCCCGCCGCGACCGGGTCGCCCCGGGAGAGCGGGGACTCCACCGGCAGGTAGGTGGTGCGCAGGCCGTCGTGCACCACGCTGACCAACGGTGTCCCGCCGACGCGGCCCGAGAAGTACACGTGGCCGGATCCGGCCGCGCGCACCCGCGCGCCCGGCTCGGCGGCCAGGTCCACGCCCAGGTGTCCCGGCAGCCAGCGCTCCTCCGGCGGGTCGAACCCGCGCAGCACGCGGACGGGCGGGTCCACCGGCCAGCGCCAGGCGCTGTCGGCGACCGCGGTTCGGGTGAGGTGGAAGGGGAACAGCAGGAGCGAGACGAGCAGCAGGGTGGTGAGGCGGGCAGGTGCCATGCCTCCAGGGTCGATGCGGTGGGAGGGGTGCGCCAGGGGGTGCGCGGACCTGTGGACGACGGGCCGGAGGGGCCCGCGCGCTCCGAACGCGCAGCGCAGGTCCTGTGCGCCCCCGACGGAGGATAGAATCGTCTGTGGCCCACCGGGGCCAACAACACTACGCACGCCCCCGAGCCTTCCTCGGGAGGGGTCGTACCTACGGTCCACTCCGCTTCGGCGGCGTGGCGGTGCGGCCGGGGCGTCAGGCACAACCGAGGCGGGGAATCCCTCCCCGCCACCGCAAGGAGGACCAGGTCATGGCCACAGTCGTGACGATTCGCCAGCTCCTGGAGAGCGGCGTCCACTTCGGGCACCAGACGCGTCGCTGGAACCCCAAGATGAAGCGCTTCATCTTCACCGAGCGCAACGGCATCTACATCATCGACCTCCAGAAGTCGCTGGCGTACATCGACCGCGCCTACGAGTTCGTCAAGCAGACGGTCGCCCACGGCGGGACCATTCTGTTCGTCGGTACGAAGAAGCAGGCGCAGGAGGCCATCGACGAGCAGGCCCGCCGCGTCGGCATGCCCTACGTCAACCAGCGCTGGCTGGGCGGCATGCTCACCAACTTCTCGACCGTGCACAAGCGGCTCCAGCGCCTCAAGGAGCTGGAGGAGATCGACTTCGACGACGTCGCCGGCTCCTCGCTCACCAAGAAGGAGCTCCTCAACCTCCGTCGTGAGAAGGAGAAGCTGGAGCGCACCCTTGGCGGTATCCGCGACATGGCCCGCGTGCCGAGCGCCGTGTGGATCGTGGACACCAAGAAGGAGCACATCGCGATCAGCGAGGCTCGCAAGCTGAACATCCCGGTCGTCGCGATCCTCGACACCAACTGCGACCCGGACGAGGTCGACTACCCGATTCCGGGTAACGACGACGCCATCCGCAGCGTCAGCCTGCTGACCCGCGTGGTCGCCGACGCCGTCGCCGACGGTCTCCTGGCCCGCTCCGGTGCCTCCGCCGAGGCCGGCGCCGAGAAGCCGGCCGAGGAGCCCCTGGCCGAGTGGGAGCGCGAGCTCCTGGAGGGCAAGGGCAAGGAGGAGGCCGCCACGGCCGCCGCCACCGACGCCGCCGCCACGGAGCAGGCCGCCGCCGAGGCCCCGGCCGAGACCACCACGGTCGCCCCGGCCGACGAGGTCGCCGCCGAGGCTCCGGGCGAGGCCACCGCCGCCGAGTCGCCCGCCGACGCTCCGGCCCAGGCGCCCGCCGAGGGCTCCGCCGAGTAGGACCGCCTCACCGTCCCGGTACAGCCGCCCCGCCACCACGGCGGGGCGGCCGTGCCGGGTCATCGGCCCTCACCCAAAGACACCGACTCTCCACTCCAAGGGAATTCGAGAACAGTCATGGCGAACTTCACCGCCGCGGACGTCAAGAAGCTGCGGGACATGACCGGCGCCGGCATGATGGCCTGCAAGAAGGCCCTCACCGAGGCCGACGGCGACTTCGACAAGGCCGTCGAGGCCCTGCGCATCAAGGGCGCGAAGAAGCAGGCCGAGCGCGGCGAGCGCACCGCCGCCCAGGGCACGGTCGTCCTCAAGCAGCAGAGCGAGGGCAAGGCCACCCTCATCGAGCTCAACTGCGAGACCGACTTCGTCGCCAAGAACGACCAGTTCATCGCGCTGGCCGACCAGGTCGCCGAGTTCGTCGTCTCCGTCGACAGCGATGACCTGGCCACCGTGGCCGCCGCCGAGATCGAGCCGGGCAAGAGCCTGCAGGACTTCATCGCCGAGAAGGGCGCGATCATCGGCGAGAAGCTGGAGCTCCGCCGCGTCGCCAAGTTCGACGGTGCCTACGTCGCCAGCTACCTGCACAAGTCCGACCCGGACCTGCCCCCCACCATGGGCGTCCTGGTCGAGCTGGACAAGGCCGACGCCGAGGTCGGCAAGGACCTCGCCCAGCAGATCGCCGCCCTGGCCCCGCAGTACGTGGGCAAGGACGACGTCCCCGCCGACGTGGTGGAGAACGAGCGCCGCATCGCCGAGCAGACGACCCGCGAGGAGGGCAAGCCCGAGCAGGCGATCCCCAAGATCGTCGAGGGCCGCCTCAACGGCTTCTTCAAGGAGGCCACGCTGCTCGGCCAGCCGTTCGTCAAGGAGAACAAGAAGACCGTCCAGAAGGTGGTCGACGAGGCCGGCGTCAGCGTCAAGCGCTTCGTCCGCTTCAAGGTCGGCCAGGCCTAGGGCTTTGAGATGATGGAGGTGCCGGGGAGAGTTCTCCCCGGCACCTTCGGTGGATATGGGCGGGTTCGGGCGCCGCAAGCGGCCCGACCGCCCGCAGCAGCAGCACTCGGGGGACCCTGTGCCACTCGGGGACAACAAGGGAGGCCACAGGCCGTGTCGGAGAACCAAGCGACCAGCACCGAACCCGCCATGCACGATTCCGGCTGGAAGCGTGTGATGCTCAAACTCTCCGGAGAGGCGTTCGCGGGCGGTGGCGGTCTGGGCATCGACCCCGAGGTCGTCCAGTACGTGGCCGAGTCCATCGCCGAGGCGGTCTCCGAGGGCATCCAGGTCGCCGTCGTCGTCGGCGGCGGCAACATGTTCCGCGGCGCGCAGCTCACCGAGGGCGGTATCGAGCGCGGCCGCGCGGACTACATGGGCATGCTCGGCACCGTCATCAACTGCCTCGCCCTCCAGGACTTCCTGGAGCGGCTCGGTGTGGACACCCGCGTGCAGACCGCGATCCACATGAGCCAGGTCGCCGAGGCCTACATTCCGCGCCGGGCCGTGCGCCACCTGGAGAAGGGCCGCGTGGTCATCTTCGGTGCCGGGCTGGGCGCCCCATTCTTCTCCACCGATACCACCGCCGCCCAGCGCGCGCTGGAGATCGGTGCGCAGGCCGTCCTCAAGGGCACGCAGGTCGACGGGGTCTACGACTCCGACCCGCAGCGCAACCCCGACGCCGTCAAGTTCGACAAGCTCAACTACAACGAGGTCCTCACCAAGAGCCTCAAGGTCATGGACGCCACCGCTGTCAGCCTGTGCATGGACAACGGGCTGCCGATCGTGGTGTTCGACCTGATGAGTCAGGGCAACATCCTGCGCGCGGTCCGCGGTGAGAAGATCGGCACCATCGTCGGGCCGATCACCGCCTGAGACGCCGCGACGACGTCAGCCAAGCCACGAACACCAGAGTCGAGTTCCGGGAGCGCCACCAATGATCGAAGAGACCCTCCTTGAGACCGAGGAGAAGATGGAGAAGGCCGTGACGGTCGCGAAGGAGGACTTCGCGACGATCCGCACGGGCCGCCCCACCCCCGCGACCTTCAACAAGATCACCGTCGACTACTACGGTGCGCGTACGCCGATCAACCAGCTGGCCTCCTTCTCGGTTCCCGAACCGCGCATGGTCGTCATCTCGCCGTTCGACGTCAACGCCCGCACCGAGATCATCAACGCCATCCGCAACAGCGACCTGGGCGTGAACCCGTCCGACGACGGCCAGGTCATCCGCGTGGTGTTCCCGGACCTGTCCGAGGAGCGCCGCAAGGAGTACGTCAAGGTCGCGCGGACCAAGGCCGAGGACAGCAAGGTCTCCATCCGCAACGTGCGCCGTCGCGCCAAGGACTCCTTCGAGAAGGGCGTCAAGGCGGGCGAGCTCGGCGAGGACGAGGCACACCGCGCCCAGGTCGAACTGGACGAGCTGTCCCACAAGTACGTCGCCGCCATCGACGAGCTGTTGAAGCACAAGGAAGCGGAACTGCTCGAGGTTTAGCCGGTGACCACATCTTCCAGTGGCTCCGGAGGCGATGACCACTCGCCGGAGCACAGACCCGAGGGGCCGCCCGGCGGCTCCGACAGTGCCGACGGGCAGCGCTTCGTGCTGCACAAACCGGGAGGTGAGCCGGTGCGCACCGGCCGCAACCTCCCGGTGGCCATCGCCAGCGGGTGCGTCCTGGGCGCGCTCGTGTTCTTCTCGGTCTTCCCCTGGCCGCAGCTGTTCACGATCATCACCTCCCTGGCGGTCCTGATCGGCCTGCGCGAGGTCAACCGGGCGTTTCGCAACAAGGGCATGACCCTGGCGGTGGTTCCGCTCGCCGTCGGGGGCGTGGCCATGCAGGCCTTCGCCTACTTCGGCGGTGCCGACTGGCTGGTGGGCGCCACCGCGCTCACCGCGATCGCGGTCCTGTCGTGGCGGCTGCGCGGCGGGGCCGACGGATTCGTCTCCGACGCGTCGGCGAACCTGTTCACCCTGGTGTACCTGCCGTTCCTGCTGGGCACGTGGATGCTGCTCATCGCGCACCCCGACGACGGCCAGTACCGGCTGGTGACCTTCATCGTGGTGACGATCTCCAGCGACATCGGCGGGTACTTCGCCGGGATCCTGCTGGGACGGCACAAGATGGCGCCGGTGATCAGCCCCAACAAGACCTGGGAGGGCTTCGGCGGCTCCGTGGTCGGCTGCAGTGTCGCCGGGGCGCTGTGCGTGGTGCTGATGCTCGACGGCCCGTGGTGGGTCGGTGTGGTGCTGGGGCTCGCGGTCGTCCTCGGCGCGACGGTCGGGGACCTCATCGAGTCGATGTTCAAGCGCGACCTGGGTGTGAAGGACATGGGCCGGTTCATGCCGGGCCACGGCGGACTGATGGACCGCCTGGACTCCCTGCTCATCGCCGGTCCCGTCGTGTGGGTCGTGCTCAGCCTGCTGTTGTAGCCACCGGTGCCCGTGTGGCGGTGAACGGGGCGGACCGGCCGGTCCGCCCCGTCCGCGCTCCGGGGGTCCGCGTCGCGGGCGGCCGACGGAGGGCGCCCCCTGTTCAGCGCAGCGGCCTCGGGGCGCGGACGGGGCGACAGGTACGCTCGACGCGTGGACGAACCGCTGATCGAACGAATGCGCGCCTACGGCGAGACGATCTTCGCCGAGATGACGCAGCTGGCCGTGGACACCGAGTCGGTCAACCTGGGGCAGGGCTTCCCGGACACCGACGGGCCCCGGACGCTTCTGGAGGCCGCGACCCGCCACATCCTGGAGGGGGTGAACCAGTACCCTCCGGGCCCCGGCCGGCCCGAGCTGCGCCGCGCCGTGAGCCGGTACCGGGCACGCCACTACGGCCTGGACCTGGACCCCGACACCGAGGTGTACGTGACCGTCGGCGCGACCGCCGGGATCGCCGCGTCGCTGCTGGCACTCGTCGAACCCGGGGACGAGGTCCTCGTCTTCGAGCCGATGTACGACTCCTACGCCGCGATGATCTCCCTCGCCGGCGGTGTGCGCCGGTCGGTGACGCTGCGCCCGGACCCGGCGTCGGGCCGGTTCACCTTCGACCCGGCCGACCTGCGCGCCGCCGTGGGCCCGCGCACGCGCATGGTCATCGTCAACAGCCCGCACAACCCCACAGGCACCGTCTTCACCGCCGAGGAGCTGGAGCAGGTCGCGCAGGTGTGCCGTGAGCACGACCTGATCGCCCTCACCGACGAGGTGTACGAGTTCCTCACCTTCGACGGCCGCCCGCACGTGCCGCTGGCCACGCTGCCGGGCATGCGCGAGCGCACGCTCTCGGTGTCGTCGGTGGGCAAGATGTTCGCCGTCACCGCGTGGAAGACCGGCTGGGTGATGGGTCCCGAACCGCTGGTGCGCGCGGTGCGGACGGTGAACCAGTTCCTGACCTTCTCGGCCAACGGCGCGCTCCAACTGGCGATCGCCGACGCCATCGACCACGAGGGCGCCTGGATCGAGGAGCAGCGCACCGCCCTGCAGCGCAAGCGCGACCGGCTGACCGAGGGGCTGACCCGGACCGGCTTCGACGTCAGCGTGTGCGAGGGCACGTACTTCCTCATGGCGGACATCCGACCGCTCGGGTACGCCGACGGTGTGACGGTGGCCCGTGCCCTGCCCCGCGAGGCGGGGGTGGCCGCCGTTCCGGCGCAGGTCTTCTACGACCACCAGCAGGAGGGCGCCCACCTGCTGCGCTTCGCCTTCTGCAAGCAGGACGCGGTGCTCGACGAAGCGGTGTCCCGCCTCACCGGCTGGCACCACCGCTCCGACTGAATCGGCTGGTCAGGGCCCGTGTGGATGCCGTCCGCGCCCGTGGGGGCGGACGGCATCCGGTGGTTCAGGGGTGCTCGGGGGTCGGGGCGCTCCGGGCGTCCATGGCCGCGATCAGGTGCTGTTCGGCGTCGGGCCCCGGAGTGACGCGGGGCAGCCGCCACATCAGCACGGCTCCCACCAGCCACCACGCGCCCACCATCACCCACTCGTGCGGCCAGGCCAGGGCCGCGGGCATCCCGGGCAGGTACAGCGCCAGCAGCCCGAGTGACAGGACCAGGGCCGCCCACCCGACGGGGACGCCCGCGCGGACCGTGAACGGCCGCTCCATCGCGGGCTCGCGGCGGCGCAGGACGAGGAAGCTCACCACCACCAGCACGAACGCGATCACGATGTTGAGCCCGCCGGCGTCCACCAGCCACACCAGCATCGGGCGCCCGAAGAACGGCGCGGCGGCCGACAGGACCCCGACGAGCAGGATGGCGTTGGCGGGGGTGCGGAAGCGCGGGTGGAGGCGGCCGAACCAGGCCGGGAGCATCCGGGAGCGCGCCATCGCGTAGATGAGGCGGCTGCCGCCGATGAGGAAGGCGTTCCAGCTGGTGAGCAGTCCGGCGATACCGCCGAGGACGAGCAGGTTGCCCATGGTGGCGCTGTCCCACAGCGCGGCCATGGCGTCGGCGGAGGCGAGTTCGGACCCGGCCAGGTCCGCGGCGGACAGCCCGGAGCCCGCGGTCAGCATGATCATCACGTACCAGGCGGTGGCGCAGAAGACGGAGATCACCAGCAGGGCGCCGACCACGCGGTAGGGGAGCTTGATCTCCGAGGCGGACTGCGGGATGACGTCGAAGCCCACGAACAGGAAGGGCACGGCGACCAGCACCGTGAACACGCCCGGGACGCCGCCGGTGAGGAAGGGCTGCATGTTCTCGGTCGAACCGCCGGTGAGGGAACCGGTGACCATGACGGCCCCGGCCACCAGGAGGAAGAGCACCGCGATGCCCTGGAAGACGCTCGCGGGCCGGATGCCGACGTAGTTGATCGCGGTCATCACGACGGCGGTCGCCAGGCCGACCGCGACCAGGCTGGCGTGGACGTCGTACTCGGCGATGGTCCAGAGGTACCCGGCCTCCATGCCGGGGAAGAGGTAGACCAGGGTCTGCGGGACCGCGACCGCCTCGAAGGCGACCACGGAGACGTAGCCGAGGACCATCGCCCAGGAGGCGGCGAACGCGCCCTTGGGGCCGATCGCGCGCATCGCGTAGTGGTGCTCGCCACCCGCGTGGGGCATCGCGGAGACGAGTTCGGCGTAGGTGAGGCCGACCAGGGCCATGATGACGCCGCCGATGACGAAGGCCAGGGCGGCGCCTCCGGTTCCGGCGGCGCTGATGAAGTCACCGGTCAGTACGATCCAGCCGAAGCCGATCATGGCGCCGAAGGCCAGGGCGAGGACGTCACCTCGCCCCAGGATCCGTACGAAACCCGTACCGCTGTCTGCCATGGGGGAACTCCCTCGGGTGCCGTGCTGGTGCACGTACGGAAGCACGGATCCGCGCCGCTGGGAAGGGGCGATGTGGCCAGGCGGGGCCGCCGGATGCGCCGAAACGGAGTGTCGTCCTGTGAGCGGATGTTTGCAGAACGTCGCCGCCGGCCGGGCGGTTCGGTGGTCGGCCGGGCGAAGGATGGGGCCGACGGCCGGTCGGCCGGTCGGCCGGCCGGGCGGGTGGCCGCGGCGGTCCCGGCGTCAGGCAGGCGCGTCCGCCCGCGACACCACCTGGGCGCAGGCCGAGAGGACGTCGTCGGCGGTGATCGACGCCAGGCCGGGATCGAGGACCGGGGCGTGCGGGTCGCTCTCGGTGCCGCTCCACAGGCACGCGTGGATCCCGCCGTCCACCCGGGGTCCCCACAGCGCGGGGGACACGGGCCCGAACAGGCGGATGGAGGGGGTGCGGTAGGCCGTGGCCAGGTGCGCCACCCCGGTGTCGCCGCACACCACCAGGTCCGACTCCGCGACCAGGCGTGCCAGAGCGCCGACGCCGGTCCGGCCCGCCAGGACGCTGACCCGGGCCGGTGCGGCCGAGCGGGCCACGCGTTCGGCCAGGGGCCGCTCGTCGCGCGAACCGGTGACCAGGACGCGCATCCCGGAGTCGGAGAGGTGGCGGACGACCGTCGCGAACCGTTCGGCGGGCCACCGGCGCGACGCGGCCGAGGCCCCGGGGTGGACGATGGCGGTCCCCGCTGGCGCGGTCCCCGCCGGCGCGGTGCCGTCCGGGTGCGGGGCGGCGGCTCGCCGCCGCGGCGGCGCCGTCACGGACGGCTCGTCGCCGGGCGTCGGCCACCACAGGTCGTCCGGGTCGGCCGTGACACCGTGGGCGCGCAGCAGCCCGCACCAGATCTCGGTGTCGTGGACGCGGCCCGGCCACGCCGGACCCGTCGGACCGGACTCCCCGGGGAGTGCGTGCGCCCACAGTCGCCGGGGTGCGAGTGCCGCGAGGGCCGCGGTGCTCTGCGGTCCGCGTCCGTGCAGGTTGACCGCGAGTGCGGGCGGGCGCGCCTCCCCCCAGGGCGGCGTCCGCAGCGGCTCCGTGGGCCGGACCTGCCAGCTCAGACCGGCCAGGTCCGCCAGTTCGCGGTACCAGGCCGGTCCGGCGAGGATCCGCCGGTGGTCGGGGAAGGCGCGTTCCAGGCCCCGCAGGGCCGGGACGGCGGTGACGAAGTCACCCAGGCCCAGGGCCCGCAGTGCCACGAGCGCGGGGCCGGCGTCCTCTCCCACCCCGGGGGCGGACACAGCCCCGCGCCGGGCCTCAGTGGTTGGGCGGGGCCGCGCTGACATCGGCCAGGGCGGAGTCGGAGTCGACGGCCATCGCCAGGTCGCCCATCGTCACGACTCCGACGACCCGCTCGCCCTCCACGACGGGCAGGCGGCGCAGGGCGTCGGTGCGCATCACGTCCACCGCGTCCCGCAGGCTGCTCTGGGCGGGGACGGTCGCCACGTTGGAGCTGCAGACCGACCGGGCCGTCGCCGTGTCGGGGTCGGTGCCCTCGGCCACGCACCGCAGCACGATGTCCCGGTCGGTCAGGACGCCCACCAGGGTGTCGCCCTCCGCCACGATCACGTCGCCCACGTCCGAGCCGCGCATGACCTCGGCGGCCTCACGCAGCGAGGCGCCCGGATCGACGGTGATCGGCGGGCTGGTCATCACGTCCGAGATGTTCCTGATCATGGTCCGCCTCCCGAGAGAAGTACTCGCTTCCTCGCCCGTCCCCTAGCCGGATCGCACCGGACCAAACATGGCCGCGTCCATGGCCGGGTCGATGGCCGCGAACACGCCCGCGAACACGGGCGTTCGGCGGGCGCCGCCGGGGCGACCGCGGCGTCGGCACAGGTCAGGCCCATGTTTGAGAGTCGCTTCTCCTGGTAGTCGAGTGGGTGCAGCGCAGAGTCGATGTAGTGACGGGAGGAGACGGCCCATGAGAGTCCTGGGTGTGAACGCCGTCTTCCACGATCCGGCCGCCGCGATCGTCGTCGACGGCAGGACCGTGGCAGCGGCCGAGGAGGAACGGTTCTCCCGCCGCAAGCACGGAAAGGACCCCGTGGCCTTCTCCGCCTGGGAGCTCCCGGTCCAGGCCATGCGCTGGTGCCTGGACCAGGCGGGACTGCGCCCCGAGGACCTCGACGCCGTCACCTACTCCTACGACCCGGCGCTGGCCGATCCGCACGGCCCCGGACAGGACGGTGACTGGGAGATCCTGCGCCTGCTCTTCGTGGAGCGGGCGCCGTCCTTCATGGTCACGGCCCTTCCCGGGCTGGACCCGGCCAAGGTCGCCTACGTCCCGCACCACGTCGCGCACGCGGCCTCGGCAGGGCTCGCCGCCCCGGACCCGGGCCGCGACCTCGCGGTGTTCGTGGCCGACGGCCGGGGCGAGACGGCCTCCCACCTGGCCGGCGCCTACACCGACGGCCGGCTGGAGGTCCTCGCGCGCCAGCCCCTGCCCGAGTCCTTGGGCCTGACCTACGAGGAACTCACCGAGCACCTGGGCTTCCGCCGCTCCAGCGACGAGTACAAGGTCATGGCGCTGGCGTCCTACGGCAAGCCGACCATGGTCGAGGACCTGCGCGACAGGATCCGCTACGAGGGTGAAGGACTGGTCCGGGCCTCCGGGGTGGACTGGGGGGCGCTGGTCCCCGCCTGCCGCCCCGGCGAGGAACCCGGGCCCGAGCACGCTGACCTGGCCGCCAGCGTGCAGGCCGTCCTGGAGGAGACCCTCCTGGACATCGCGGAGTGGCTGCACCGGCGCACGGGCTACCGGCGCCTGGCGATGGCGGGCGGGGTGGCGCTCAACTGCGTGGCCAACAGCCGCATCGCCCGGGACGGCCCCTTCGAGGACGTGTGGGTGCAGCCCGCCGCGGGGGACGCCGGAACCGCCCTGGGCGGCGCCCTGCACGCGGCCTCGGTCGCGGGTGACCCGATCCAGCCCATGCCCGGCGCCGACCTGGGCCGCTCCTGGGACGAGGACGAGTTGGCGCGGCTCCTGGACGAGGCCGCCGTCGACGCCGAACGCCCCGACGACGTGGCCGACGCCGTCGCCCGCGCCCTGCACGAGGACGCCCTCGTGGCCTGGTTCCAGGGGCGTTCGGAGTACGGTCCGCGCGCGCTCGGACACCGGTCGCTGCTGGCCAACCCCTCGCGTGCCGAGAACCTCGACCGGCTCAACGCGGTCAAGGGGCGCGAGCGCTTCCGGCCGGTGGCGCCGATGGTCGCCGCCGATCGGGCACCGGAGATCTTCTCCGGCGGCCCGCTGCCCAGCCCGTACATGCTCTTCGTCCACAACGTCGATCCGGACTGGCGCGACCGCGTCCCCGCCGTGGTGCACGTGGACTCCACGGCGCGCGTGCAGACCGTCGACCCGGAGGACGACCCGCTGACCGCCCGCGTGCTCGACCGCTTCGAGGAGTTGAGCGGTCTGCCCGTGCTGGTCAACACCAGCCTGAACACGGCCGGGCGCCCCATGGTCGACTCGCCGCGCGACGCCCTGGAGTGCTTCGGCTCCGCCCCGGTGGACGTGCTGGCGATCGGCCCGTTCATCGTGCGGCGCCGCCGTGGGGAGGCGGTTCGATGAGCCGCCCGGAGTACGCGGTCGTGGTCCCCACGGTGGGGCGCAACAGCCTGCACCGGGCCCTGGCACCGCTGCTGGAGGCCCCCGACGCGTGGGCGCCGACCGAGATCGTGGTCGTGGACGACCGGCCGGGGCACGCGCTCCCGCCTGTGGTCGACCATCCCCGGGTGCGGATCGTGCGCGGCAGCGGTCACGGCCCCGCCGCCGCCCGCCAGGCGGGATGGCACTCCTGCCGCGCCGAGTGGATCGCCTTCCTGGACGACGACGTCCACCCGCCCGCGGACTGGCCGGAGCGGCTGTGCGCGGACCTGTCGGCGGCGGACGCGGCCACGGGCGGCGTCCAGGGGCGGATCACCGTCCCCCGGCCGCCGGGCCGGCGCCCCACCGACGCGGAGCGCGCCACCCTCGGACTGGAGGGCGCGCCGTGGATCACGGCCGACATGGCCTACCGCCGCAGTGCCCTGGAGGCCGTCGGCGGCTTCGACACCCGCTTCCCCCGCGCCTACCGCGAGGACACCGACCTCGCCCTGCGCGTCGTGGACGCCGGCTTCTCGCTGCGGCTCGGCGAGCGCGAGTGCGAGCACCCGCTGCGTCCCGGCCGCCGCTGGAGCAGCCTGGGGGCGCAGCGCGGCAACGCCGACGACACCCTCATGAACGCCGTGCACGGTCGCGGCTGGCGGGACCGTGTGGGGGAGGAACCCGGCGGTCTGCGCGGCCACGTGCTCACCACCGGACTCCTGACGGGGGCCGCCCTGGCGGCGCTCGCGCGCAGGCCCGTCCTGGCCGGAACCCTGGGCGCGGGGTGGCTGGCCCGCACCGCGGCCTTCGCCCTGCGCCGGGCCACCGCCGGTCCGGCCGACCCGGCGGAGATCGTCGACATGGCCGTCACCAGCGCACTCATCCCGCCGCTGGCCTGCGGGCACCGGATCGCCGGCTCGGTCCGCCACGCCGGGGCGCGGCGCACACCCGGTGTGCGCGCGGTCCTGTTCGACCGGGACGGCACCCTCATCGAGGACGTGCCCTACAACGGCGACCCCGACAAGGTCCGGCCCACCGCCGGCGCGGCGGACGCGGTCGCCCTGGCCCGCCGGGCCGGACTCGCGGTCGGCGTGGTCAGCAACCAGTCGGGCATCGCCCGCGGCCTGCTGGAGCCGGGCCAGGTCGAGGCCGTCAACCGGCGCGTGGACGAACTCCTGGGGCCCTTCGACGTCTGGCGGGTGTGCCCGCACGGTGAGGAGGACGGCTGCGACTGCCGCAAGCCGCGCCCCGGCATGGTCGAGTCCGCCGCCGCGGAACTGGGCGTGGCCGCCGCCGAGTGCGCCGTCGTCGGCGACATCGGATCCGACACGGCGGCCGCCCGCGCGGCGGGGGCCCGGGGCGTGCTCGTGCCCACCCGCCTCACCCGGGAGGAGGAACGGCGGGCGAGCCCGGAGACGGAACCGGACCCGGCCGCGGCCGTCCGCCGCCTGGTGAGGGGGTCGGCGCCGTGACCGCCTCCACGCCGAACGACGGGACCGTGCTCGTGGCGCGCATGGACAGCATGGGCGACGTCCTGCTGGCCGGACCCGCCGTCCGGGCCGTCGCCCACGGGGCCGGGCGCGTGGTGCTCCTGGCGGGCCCGCGCGGTGCCGACGCCGCCGCGCTCCTGCCGGGCGTCGACCGGGTCGTGACCTGGTGCGCGCCCTGGATCGACCCCGAGCCCCCGCCCGTGGAGCCCGACGACGTCGCCCGCCTGGTCCGTGTCCTGGCCGACACCGGGGCCGACCGGGCCGTCGTCCTCACCTCCTTCCACCAGTCGCCGCTGCCGCTGGCCCTGCTTCTGCGCATGGCCGGGATCCCGTGGATCGGGGCGGTCAGCGACGACTACCCCGGCAGCCTGCTCGACCTGCGCCACCGCGTGGCCCCGGGCGTTCCCGAGCACGAACGCGCGCTGTCCCTGGTCGAGGCGGCCGGCTTCCCGCTGCCAGGCGGTGACCGCGGCCGCCCCGCCGTGCGCCGGCCGCTGCCGGACACCCGCAGCCTGACCGGCCCGGACGGATACGTCGCCGTGCACGTCGGCGCGGACGCGCCCGCCCGCGAGCTTCCCGACGCCCTGGCCACGGACACCGTCGCCGCCCTGACCGCGCGCGGCGACCGCGTGGTCGTCACCGGCGCGGCGCACGACGAGGTGCGGGCCAAGGCGGTCGCGGCCGGTACCGGCACCAGCGTCGCCGGACGGACCTCCACGGCCGAGCTGGCCGACGTCCTCGACCGGGCGGCCGTCCTGATCTCGGGCAACACCGGCCCCGCCCACCTGGCCGCCGCCGTCGGCACGCCCGTGGTCTCCCTCTTCTCGCCCGTCGTCCCCGCCTCGGCCTGGGCGCCCCAGGGCGTGCCCGTACGCGTCCTGGGCGACCAGTCGGCGCCCTGCGCGGGCTCGCGCGCCCGCGTCTGCCCCGTGCCCGGCCACCCCTGCCTGACTTCCGTCACGACCGACGACGTCCTGGCAGCCGTCGACACGCTGCTGGACGAGGAGGAGCGATGACCGTCGACGCACAACCCGCCGCCAACGCCGCCGGGGGCGTCCGGACGCCCGAACGGGTCCTGCGCATCCTGATCTGGCACGTCCACGGCTCCTGGACCACGGCCTTCGTCCAGTCCGGCCACACCTGCGTCCTGCCGGTCGACGCCGAGCGGGGACCCGACGGGCGCGGTCGCGCCCGCACCTGGGACTGGCCGCCCAACGTCGTGGAACTCTCGACGGAGCGGCTGCGGGAGAGCCGACCCGACCTGGTGGTGCTGCAGCGCCCGCACGAGCTGGAACTGGCGGCGGGCGTCCTGGGCCGCGCGCTGGGCCGCGACGTGCCCGCGGTGTACGTGGAGCACAACACGCCCCGGGGCGAGGTCCCCGACACCCGCCATCCGCTGGCCGACCGCGACGACATCCCCATCGTCCACGTCACCCACTTCAACGCGCTCTTCTGGGACTGCGGCCGCGCTCCGACGAGGGTCATCGAACACGGAGTGCCGGACCCGGGCCACCTCTACACCGGTGAGGTCCCGCGCGTGGGCGTCGCGCTGAACGAACCCCTGCGCCGGTGGCGGACCACCGGCACCGACCTCCTGCCGGCCCTCGCGGAGCACGTCCCCCTCGACCTCTTCGGCATGGCGGTCAGGCGGGTGCCGGACCACCTCGGGCTCGACCCGTCGCGGCTGCGCGCCCACGAGGACCCGCCGCAGTCCGCCATGCACCGGCTGCTGGCCCGCCGCCGCGCCTACGTCCACCCCCTGCGGTGGACGTCGCTGGGGCTCTCCCTCATCGAGGCGATGATGCTGGGCCTGCCGGTCGCCGCGCTGGGGGCCACGGAGGCCTACGAGGCCGTGCCCCCGCAGGCGGGGGTGGTCTCGACCGATCCCCGCGTGCTGGCCGAGGCGCTCAGGGCCTACCTGGACGACCCCGGCCTGGCCCTGCGCACCGGCACCGCCGCCCGAGAGGCGGCACTGCGCCGGTACGGGGTCGACAGGTTCCTCGACGAGTGGGAGCGGGTGCTACAGGAGGTGACGTCATGAGGATCGCCATGGTGTCCGAACACGCCAGTCCGCTGGCGGCCATCACCGGTGAGGACGCGGGCGGACAGAACGTCCACGTCGCCGAACTGGCGTCGGCGCTCGCCGCCCTCGGCCACGAGGTCGACGTGTACACGCGCCGAACCGACCCCGACCTGCCCAACGCCGTATCGATGTGTCGCGGGGTGCGGGTGATCCACGTCCCCGCCGGTCCGGCCGCGCCGATACCCAAGGACGACCTGCCGCGGCACATGCCGGAGTTCGGCCGCCGCCTGCGCGCCGCCTGGGCCTCCGAGCGGCCCGACGTGGTGCACGCCCACTTCTGGATGAGCGGGATGGCGTCGCTGGACGCGGCGGTTCCGCTGGCGCTGCCCGTCCTGCAGACCTTCCACGCGCTGGGGACCGTCAAGCAGCGCTTCCAGGGGGTGGCCGACACCAGCCCGGCCGAGCGCGTGCGGGTCGAGCGGGCGGTGGCCGCCGGGTGCGCGCGGGTCGTGGCCACCTCCACGGAGGAGCGGCGCGAGCTCTCCTCGTGGGGGATCCCGTTCGACCGCGTGGACGTGGTGCCCTGCGGGGTCGACACCCGGCGGTTCCGGCCCGACGGGCCGAGCCTGCCGAAGGACGACCGTCCGCGCCTGCTCAGCCTGGGCCGGATCGTGCGGCGCAAGGGCGTCGACACCGTGATCCGGACCCTGGCCAAGCTGCCGGACGCCGAACTCGTGGTCGCCGGCGGTCCGGACCCGCGCGAGCTGGACTCCGACCCGGAGATCATCCGGCTCCGGGTGGTCGCCGACCGCTACGGCGTGGCGGACCGCGTGCGCTTCCTGGGCTGCGTGGCCCGGCCGGACGTTCCCGACCTGGTGCGATCGGCCGACGTCGCGGTCAACGTCCCCTGGTACGAACCCTTCGGCATGTCGACGGTCGAGTCGATGGCCTGCGGAGTGCCGGTGGTCGCCTCCCGTGTGGGCGGCCACGTGGACACGGTCCTGCACCGCACCACGGGGCTGCTCGTGCCGCCCCGCGCCCCCGACCGCCTGGCACGTTCCGTGGGGGAGCTGCTCGCGGACGGGTCCGCGCGGCGGGCGTTCGGCGCCGCCGCGGCCGCCCGGGTCCGCGAACGGTACTCCTGGGCGGAGGTCGCCCGGCGCACCGAGCAGTGCTATCGCAGCGTCGTCGCCGAGACGCGCCGCCCGGTGCCGCGGGCCCGGGCGGCGCACGGCGAACCCGTCGGAACCCGAGGAGGGGAGGTCTGATGCACACGCACCTGAGGCGGTTGCACGCCGCCCTGCACGACACGGACACCGCCCTGGTCGAGGCGTGGGGACGCCACGCCGCCCGTGCCCTGTCATCGGGTCACCGGCTCTTTGCCTGCGGCAACGGGGGGAGCGCGGCCGAGGCGCAGCACCTGACGGCGGAACTGACCGGGCGCTTCGAGACGGAGCGGCTCCCGCTGTCGGCCGTCGCGCTGCACGCCGACACCTCCAGCCTCACCGCGATCGCCAACGACTACGGCTACCGGCAGGTCTACGCCCGCCAGCTGCGCGCCCACGGGCGCCCCGGCGACCTGCTCGTGTGCCTGTCCACCAGCGGGTCGAGTGAGAACGTGGTCGCCGCCGCCAAGGCCGCGCACGAACTCGGCGTCACCTGCTGGGCGATGACGGGCCAGGGGCCCAGCGCCCTGGAGGCCCTCAGCGACGGCACCGTGGCGGTACCGGCGCCCAGCGTCTCGACCGTGCAGGAGGTTCACCTCGCGCTGGTGCACGTCTTCTGCGCGGCGGTCGACGACGAACTGGACGCGCGCGGCGCGATCGGCGCCGCCCCGCGGCAGAGGGCCGGATCATGAGCGCGGCACAGGGCCCCGTGGTCGTGGTGGGGGACGCCCTGCTCGACGTCGACCTGCGCGGTACCTCGCACCGGAACTGCCCGGACGCGCAGGCGCCCGTCGTGGAGGAGGCGGTCTCCTGGCACCGGCCGGGCGGCGCGGCGCTGGCCGCCCTGTGCGCGCACGGGGCCACCGACCGGGAGGTCCTGCTGGTGACCGGGCTGGGTAGCGACGACGCGGCCACGACCCTGGCCGAGGCCCTGGGCCCGGACATCACCCTGGTGGGCCTGCCCCTGATGCGGCGCACACCGACCAAGACGCGGATCCAGGCCGACGGGCGCACGATCGCCCGCCTGGACACCCCGTGCGGCTGCACGGAGGAGCACACCGCGGCGGCCGCGTCGGCGGTGGCCGATGCGCTGCGGAGCGCCTCCGCCGTGCTGGTCTCGGACTACGGCCACATCCTCACCCGGCAGCGGCCCGTGCGCACGGCTCTGAGGGAGGCCGCGGCGCGGGTGCCGGTCGTGTGGGACCCGCACCCGCGTGGTCTCGGGCCGGTGCCGGGCACCCGGCTGACCACGCCGAACGCGGCCGAGGCCGGGATCGAGGCGCGGGACGCGACCGCCGCCCCGCGCCGGGCCGCCGAACTCGCCCGCGCGTGGGGAGCCGACTCCGTCGCCGTCACCCTCGGCGAGCACGGGGCGGCCTGGTCCGACGGCCGCCATGGGACGGTCCTGGTCTCCGGCGAGCCTGTGGACCGCCCGACCGACGTCTGCGGGGCGGGCGACGCCTTCGCCGCCGCCTGCGCGGTCGCGCTCTCCGAGGGCGCCGACCCCGTCACGGCCGTGCGCGCGGGCGTCCGGGCGGCCTCGGCCTTCGTGGCCCAGGGGGGAGCGGCGGCCCGCTCCGCCCGGTCACCGGAGGCCCCGGACCCGCCGGTGACCTCGTTCACGCCCACCGCGTTCGGGGCCGTCCCGCGCGCGGGACGGGGCGGCCGGCGCGTCGTGGCGACCGGCGGCTGCTTCGACGTCCTGCACGCCGGCCACGTCGACCTGCTGCGCCGGGCCCGTGCCCTCGGCGACCGCCTCGTCGTCCTGCTCAACAGCGACTCCTCGGTCCGCGCGCTCAAGGGGCCGGACCGGCCGATCGTCGGTGAGCGCGACCGCGCCCGGGTGCTGTCCGAACTCGCGTGCGTGGACGAGGTGGAGGTGTTCACCGAGCCGACGCCGGTCGCGGCGCTGGGCGCGCTGCGGCCGGACGTGTGGGTCAAGGGCGGCGACTACGACGTCGAACGGCTGCCCGAGACGCCCGTGGTCCGGGCGCACGGCGGCCGGGTGGTCACACTGCCCCTGGTCCCGGGCCGTTCCACGACCGCGCTGCTGACCCGCGTCCGGGCCCGGGACCCCGACGGGCTCGCCGCGAGCTGACCACGACCGCACGAGAGAGAACGGGAGAAGAGAGTATGCGTCCACTCGGAAACACCCTGATCACCGGCGGGTCCTCCGGCCTGGGAGCGGCCACGGCCGAGGCCGTGGCGGCCGAGGGCGGGTTCCCCATCGTCATCGACCGCCAGCACCCGGGCAACGACCTGCCCTTCGAACAGGCGGACCTGGCCGACCGGACGCAGGTCGAACAGGCCGTGCAGCGCGTGGGTGTCCGGCACAAGCGGATCGACGCCCTGGTCAACGCGGCCGGGACCGACGCCTGCGGCACCCTGACGGACGTGTCCGCCGACGACTGGGAGCGCGTGGTGCGGGTGAACCTGCTCGGTACCGCCGCCATGACCCGGGCGGCCCTGCCGTACCTGAGGGAGAGCCACGGAACGATCGTCAACTGCGCGTCCACCCTCGGCCTGCGGGCACTGAGCGACGCGACCGCCTACTGCGCGTCCAAGTTCGGGGTCGTCGGGTTCACCAGGGCCCTGGCCGCCGAACTCGCCGGGCAGGTCCAGGTCACCCTGCTGGTCCCCGGCGGCATGAGCACGCACTTCTTCGACGACCGCCCCGAACAGTACAAGCCGGGCCCCGACGCCAAGCTCAACGCGCCCGAGGACGTGGCGCGGACCGTCGTCTTCGCCCTGTCCCAGCCGACCGGGTGCGAGGTGCGCGAGCTGGTCGTGTGCCCCTCCCAGGAGACCTCCTGGCCCTGACCGCCGAACGAACGCCGTAGGAGGCGAGTGAGGATGAGTGATCGGTACACGAGGACCGCCCTGGTCACGGGCGGCGCGGGATTCATCGGTTCGCACCTGTGCGAACGGCTGCTGGAGGAGGGGGCCCGCGTCCTGTGCGTGGACAACTTCTCCACCGGCAGGCGCGAGAACGTGCGCCACCTGCTCGACGACCCCGGTTTCACGCTCACGGAGGCCGACCTCGTCGAACCACTGGACCTTCCGGAACGGTTGGACGTGGTCTTCCACCTGGCCTCGGCGGCCTCGCCCGCGGACTACCTGCGCCTGCCCGTGGAGACACTGGAGGCGGGCAGCCTCGGCACCCGGCACGCCCTGGCCCTGGCCGAACGCAGCGGGGCGAGGCTGGTGCTGGCCTCGACGAGTGAGGTGTACGGCGACCCGCTGGAGTATCCGCAGCGCGAGAGCTACTGGGGCAACGTCAATCCCGTGGGTCCGCGCAGCGTCTACGACGAGTCCAAGCGCTACGCGGAGTCCCTGACGATGGCGCACCGCCGCGCCCGGGGCGCCGACGTGGGTATCGCCCGCATCTTCAACTGCTACGGGCCGCGGCTGCGCAAGGACGACGGCCGCGTGATCCCCACGTTCATCAACCAGGCGCTGGCCGGCGAGCCCCTGACCGTGGCCGGCAGCGGCCACCAGACCCGCTCGGTCTGCTACGTCGACGACACCGTGCGGGGGCTGCTGGCCCTGGCCGACAGCGACTGCGTCGGTCCGGTCAACATCGGCAGCGACGAGGAGCTCACCGTCCTGGGCCTGGCCGAGTACGTCCGCAACTTCACCGGGTCGCGCTCGGAGATCGACTTCGTGGCGCGCCCGGCGGACGACCCGGTCCACCGCAGGCCCGACCTGAGCCTGGCGACGAGCCTCCTCGGCTGGCGGCCCGAGATCCGGCTGAAGGAGGGCATCCGGCGGACGGTCGAGCACTTCGTGGAGGAGCGGGCGCGCCACGGCGACGGAGCCCCGGCGGCGCCCGCGACCGCGGTGGGTGCCGAGGGGGAGCGGCCGTGACCGAGAGCCGTGTGACGGTCGTCGTCGCGACCCGCGACCGGCGCGACGAGCTGCGGCGGACCCTCACCCACCTGGGGCGGCTGTCGCCCCCGCCGCCGGTGGTGGTCGTGGACAACGGCTCCACCGACGGCACGGGTGAGGCCGTGCGGACCGACTTCCCCGACGTCGAGCTCGTGGAGCACGACCACAACCTCGGGTGCGCCGCCCGCAACACCGGCGTCGCGCGGGCGCGCACCCCCTACGTCGCCTTCTCCGACGACGACTCCTGGTGGGAGGAGGGGGCGCTGGAGGCCGCCGCCGACGCCTTCGACGCCCATCCCCGTGTGGGACTGGTCGCCGCGGCGGTCCTGGTCGGGGCGGACGGCCGCCCCGACCCCGTCAACGCCGACCTCGCCCACAGCCCGCTGCCCGCGGACGAGGACCTGCCGGGGCCGCGCGTCCTGGGCTTCCTCGCCTGCGCGGCGGTGGTGCGCCGGAGCGCCTTCGTCCAGGCCGGCGGGTTCGACCCGCTGTTGTTCTTCGGCGGGGAGGAGGCCCTGCTCGCGCAGGACCTGGCGGCCCTGGGCTGGGGGCTGTGCCACCTTCCGGACGTGCGCGCCCACCACCACCCCTCCTCGCTGCGCCCGCCGAGCACCTGGCGGCGGCGCCTGGAGGCGCGCAACGCCCTGCTGGCCGCCTGGCTGCGCCGCCGGCCGGGCGTCGCCCTGGCCCGTACGGCCGAGGCGGCGCGCCGCTCCCTGAACGATCCCGACAGCCGCGCGGCACTGACGGGGGCACTGCGGCTCATGCCCAGGGCCGTGGCGGGGCGCCGCCCGCTGCCCGCCCGGGTGGAGCGGGACCTGGCCCTGCTGGAGTCGCGGTGAGCGCCCGGACCGGGGTGGTGGTGATCACCCGGAACCGGCGCGGCGAACTCCTGCGGACCCTGGACCGGCTGGCGGCCCTGCCGGAGTCGCCGCCGGTCGTCGTCGTGGACAACGCCTCCGACGACGGGACCGCCGACGCGGTCGCCCGCGCCCACCCCGGGGTGGGACTCATCAGGGCACGGGCCAACCTGGGAGCCGTGGGCCGCAACATCGGGGTGACGGCCCTGGACACCCCCTACGTCGCCTTCTGCGACGACGACACGTGGTGGGAGCCGGGCTCGCTCGACCGCGCGGCCGACCACTTCGACGCCCACCCCGGGCTCGGCGCGGTGACCGCGCGCATCCTCGTCGAGCCCGGCGGGCGAGAGGACCCCATCACCCCCGAGCTGCGGCACTCGCCGGTCCGGGGGCCCTCCTGGCTGCCCGGGCCCGCCCTCCTGGGCATCCTCGCGGGAGCCAGTGTGCTGCGCGTGCGCGCCTTCGAGGAGGTCGGCGGTTTCTCGCCGCGCCTGTGGCTGGGCGGGGAGGAGGAACTCCTGGCCCTCGACCTGGCGGCCGCCGGGTGGTGGATGTGCTGGGACGGCCGGATGACCGTCCACCACGCGGCCTCCGAGGTGCGCGACGCCCGCGGGCGCCGTCGCCTCGGCATACGCAACACCCTGTGGACGGCGTGGCTGCGCCGCCCGCTCCCCGGAGCGTGCCGGCACACCTGGGCGACCCTGCGCGCGGCCCCGCCCGACGCCGCCACCGCGGCGGCGGTGGGCGAGGCCGTGGCGGGCCTGCCGTGGGTGCTGGGGGAGCGGCGCCCGGTGCCCGCGGAGGTCGAGCGCGGGCTGCGGGCCCTGGAAGCGCCGCGTCGGCGGTCGCCGGCGCGGCGCTACGTGGGCTGAGCCGAGGGGCGCGCCCCCGAGGGGCGGCCCACGGCTCCCGGGGGGCGGGGCCTCACTCCGGGGGCGGGGCCTCACTCGTCCTTCTTCGGCTCGCGCACGGTGTCCTTCGCGTCGCGCGCACCAGAGTCCTTCGGGTCGCACGCGCCCACGTCCTCGCGCAGCTGCTGGAGGACGGCCGCCAGGAGGCGGGAGACGTGCATCTGCGAGTAGCCGAGCTCGGCGGCGATCTCCGACTGCGACTTGTCGCCGAAGAACCGCAGGGTGAGCAGCCGCCGCTCGCGATCGGGCAGCCGTGCCAGAGCGGGCCGCAGCGATTCGCGCTCCTCGACCAGCTCCAGGCCCTGGTCCTCGCAGCCGAGGCGGTCCTCGGGACTCGTGCCCTCCGAACCGTCCCCGTTCCAGCTGTCGGGCACGTCCAGTGACAGCGCGCGGTAGGCCTGGTCGGCCTGGAGGAGTTCGGCGGCCCCGGCCTCGTCCATACCGAGGAGTCCGCCGATCTCACTGGTCGTCGGCTCGCGCGCGTGCTCCTGCTCGAACGCGCCGATGGCGACGCGCAGACGGGCGCGGTTCTCCTGGTGCTGGCGCGGAACGCGGATCGACCACGTGTGGTCGCGGAAGTGGCGCTTGATCTCGCCCAGGACCGTGGGCAGCAGATAGGACACGAAGGGGCTGCCGCGGTCCGGGTCGAAGCCGTGGACGGCCTTGAGCAGGCCGACCATGGCGGTCTGGCGTACGTCCTCGTAGGGTTCACCGTGTCCGCGGTACCGGAGCGCGACCCGTCGGACGAAGGGCGCGTAGACCATGACGACGTGCTCGCGCAGCTCCGCGGCACGGGCGTCGTCCTCGGGCAGCGCGCCGATCTCGGTCAGGGCCGCGTTCGCGGACGCCTCTCCCTCGATCGGGTCGTGTTCGTGCGGTCGGCGGTGGCCGGTCTTCCTCGTCCTTCCTGCTCTGGTGACCGAGCTCAAGGCGATCTCCTCCGTCCGTGCGGTCGGGGCGGTGTCGTGCCACGTTCGCTTGCGGGCCGGCGCCGGTGCGCCGGGGCGGCTCTCCGGATCGGTACTGAGAGGCGCAGTGGCTACGTGCCCGAGATACACACGGTGAAAGGGGGGAGGAGGAGAAGTAGGTGGGACCTTGAGATGCCGTTGGCCTGGACGTAAACCCTCTCCGCCCAGGCAACGGCCTTATTCAGTGGTCTGTTGCCGTTCTGTTGCTCAGCGCTCCGGTTCGAACCAGACCGCCCCCAGCGGGGGCAGGGTGATCTCCGCGGAGAAGGGCTGCCCGTCCCAGGGGACCTCCTCCGCCTCGACACGGGCCGGTGCCGGGAAGCCCGAGCCGCCGAAGCGCGGGTCGTCGGAGTTGAGCACCGCCTCCCAGCGGCCCCCCGAAGGCAGGCCCACGCGCCTCTCGGGGCGCGGGACCGGCGAGAAGTTCACGCCGCAGGCCAGCACCGACCCGTCCTCGCCGTGCCGCAGGTACGTGAGCGTGTTGCCCTCGTGGTCGCCCCCGTCCAGCCAGCGGAACCCCGCGGGGTCGGTGTCCAGGGACCACAGCGCGGGGCGCGGCCGGTAGGCGGCGTTGAGCGCCCGGACCAGCCGTTGCACGCCCGCGTGGTGCTCGAACTGCAACAGCCACCACGGTACGCCCTGGTCGTGCGACCACTCCTCGCCCTGGGCGATCTCCCCACCCATGAACAGCAGCTGCTTGCCCGGGTGCGACCACATGAACGCGAGCAGGGCCCGCAGCGTCGCCGAGCGCTGCCACTCGTCGCCGGGCGGCTTGTTGAACAGCGACTGTTTGCCGTGCACCACCTCGTCGTGCGACAGCGGCAGCACGTAGTTCTCGCTGTAGGCGTAGACCATCGAGAACGTGATGTCGTTGTGGTGGTACTTGCGGTGGACCGGCTCCTTCTTCACGTACTCCAGGGAGTCGTGCATCCACCCCATGTTCCACTTCAGGCCGAAGCCCAGCCCGCCCATGTCGACCGGCCGCGTGACCCCCGTGTAGGCCGTGGACTCCTCCGCGATCATCGCCACGTGCGGGTTGCGGCGGTAGACGGTCGTGTTGAGCTCCTTGAGGAAGTCGATCGCCTCCAGGTTTTCCCGCCCGCCGAAGACGTTGGGCTCCCACTGGTCGGAGTCGCGCGAGTAGTCCAGGTAGATCATCGAGGCCACCGCGTCCACGCGCAGGCCGTCGATGTGGAACTCCTCCAGCCAGTACAGGGCGTTGGCGACCAGGAAGTTGCGGACCTCGGTCCGCCCGTAGTTGAAGATGAGCGTGCCCCAGTCCGGGTGCTCACCGCGCCGCGGGTCCGGGTGCTCGTACAGTGCCGACCCGTCGAAGCGGGCGAGCGCCCACTCGTCCTTGGGGAAGTGCGCGGGGACCCAGTCCAGGAACACGCCGACGCCCGCCCGGTGCAGCGCGTCCACCAGGTACCGGAACTCGTCCGGAGAACCGAACCGGGGGGTGGGCGCGTAGTAGGAGGTGACCTGGTAGCCCCAGGACCCGTCGAAGGGGTGCCCGGCCACCGGCAGGAGCTCCACGTGCGTGAACCCCATGTCGGTCACGTACTCCACCAGCTGCTCGGCGAGCTCGGTGTAGCCCAGGCCCGGCCGCCACGAGCCGAGGTGCACCTCGTAGACGCTCATCGGCGCCCGGTGCGGTTCCACGCCCTTGCGCTCGGCCATCCACTCCTGGTCGCTCCACACGTGCTCGGAGGAGGTGACCACGGAGGCGGTCGCCGGCGGCACCTGCGTGCGCCGGGCCATGGGGTCGGCCTTGTCCCGCCAGTGGCCGTCGGCGCCCAGGACCTGGAACTTGTAGAGGTCGCCCTCGCCCACACCCGGCGCGAACAGCTCCCACACCCCGCTGGAACCGAGGCTGCGCATCGGGTGCGCGACACCGTTCCAGTGGTTGAAGTCGCCGATCAGCCGCACGCCGCGGGCGTCGGGCGCCCACACCGCGAACCCCGTGCCGGACACCTCGCCCATCGGGGTCTCCGGTTCGGCCGTGTTGGCGCCCAGCGCACGCCACAGCTCCTCGTGCCGGCCCTCGCCGATCAGGTGCAGGTCGAGCTCGCCCAGGGTGGGGGAGAAGCGGTAGGCGTCCGCGGTGACGTGCTCGGGGCCGTCGGCCTCGTAGCGCGCCGCGATCCGGTAGTCGCGGGTCCCGCGGGGAACGTTCCCGGAGAACACGCCGCGGTGCAGGTGGGTCAGTTCGGCGCGGCCGCCGTCGGGCAGCACGGCGGCCACCTCCACGGCGCCCGGGCGCAGGACCCGCAGGTTCCGGCCGGTGGGGCCGTGCAGGCCCAGCACGGAGTGCGGGTCGTGGTGGTGGCCGTCCACCACGCGGTCGAGTTCGGTCAGGAGCGCCGGGTCGGGTGCGGCGCGGCGACGCGGGCGCGGTCGGGGTTGGCTGCGGGGCGAGGTCACATCGGCTCCGTCGGGTTCGTGTCGGTGTGGGGCTGTGCGGGAGCGGACGTCGGCCGGGCCGGCGTCGCACGGTGGCGGGGGGCTGGGGCGTGGCGCCCCGGGCGGACCGCCACCCGCGTGGCGGTCCGCCCGGTCCGGGGTCAGCCGGGCACCGGCCGGGCGGCGGCGGCCGAGGCGATGGACTCCAACGGCACCCGCAGCCAGTCCGGCCGGTTGTGGGCCTCGTAGAGCACCTCGTACACGGCCTTGTCGAACTCGAAGGCGCGCAGCACCGTCAGGTGCTTGTCCGGGTCGGGCCCGCCGCCGTCGGCGTACCCGGCGCAGAACGCCTCCCGGTTGGTCCGCGCCCATGCCCGGGCCGACCACTCCAGGTCGGGGTCCGGGGGCTCGCCGACGAGCAGGAATCCGGCGGCGTAGTCGAAGGAGCGCAGCATCCCGGCCACGTCCCGCAGCGGACTGGAGAGCCGCTGGCGGTCGCGGACGGGCACGGTCGGCTCGCCCTCGAAGTCCAGCAGCACCCACCTGGAACCGTTCCGGATGACCTGCCCCAGGTGGTAGTCGCCGTGCACCCGCTGGATCGGCAGCGGCTCGTCCACCTCGGCGAAGTCGGCGTAGGCCTCCAGCACCCGGGGCGCGTGCTCGGCCAGCTCGGGGACCTCGGCGCTGGCCATCGCCAGGCGTTCGACCATCGCGTCGGCGAGCTCGGCGGCCGCGGCCGGGGAGAGTACGTCCGTGGGCAGCGCCTGCGCCAGGGAGCGGTGCACCTCGGCCGTGGTGCGGCCGAGCAGTTCAGCCTCCTCCGCGAAGGACTGGAGCCGAAGGCTCTCGGTTGAGGGTGGAAGCCCCATCCCTTCGCGCAGCGCCCCGGGGCGACGGTGGGAGACGGGCGGGAAGGCCGACTCGCGCTGTCCGCCGCCGCCCTCCACCAGGCGCCGCACGTTCGCGGTCGCCAGCACCCAGCCGTCGGTGGCGCCGGGCACGTACTCCTGGAGCAGGGCCAGGGTGGCCGGTACCGGGTGGCCCGGCAGGTCGGCCTCGATCCACCCGCACGGGCGGGCCACGTACGGCGACCCGGCCAGCGCGACGTTGAGCTCCAGGTCCGGGTTGTGGCCGGGCCAGAGTCTGCGGAACGCCTTGAGGACGTAGTCGTCGCCGAAGACCAGCGACGAGTTGGACTGCTCCCCGGTCAGCAGCCGGCCGTGCGCCCCGGTGCGCACCCGGGTGCCCGGCAGGGTGCGGAAGCGCACCGGCCCGCTCTCCGATTCCGGCTGTCCGGAAGCGAAGCACTCCAGCAGCAGACCGGTCAGCTCCGTGTCGTGGGTGGCGTCGTAGACCACCCGGGGCCGCCCGCTCACCACCGTGCACACGCCGATCGCGGCGCCGGCCAGTTCCGGCGGCAGCGACCGCGGCGGGCGCGCGCCCAGCAGCACCTGGTAGCGGGAACTGCGGCCGCGCTGGCCCGCCTGCACGACGAGCAGGTACAGCTCGGGGCCGCCGGCACCGGAGGACACCAGCCGGTGCCGGCTCTCGATCCGGATCTGTTGGATGGGGATTCCCTTGCCGGAGAACCACCGCTGTCGGGGCAGCCAGGCGGCGAGGAGCTCTTCGAGTTGAGACATGTCAGTACGCCCTGTTTCCCTTCCCGCCACCACCCCGCCCGGAGTGCGCCGTCGGCTGCCCCGCGAGGCTCGGGGCGGAGACGGCGGGACGCGGGGCGGGCCCGGACGTGCCGTCGCGGGGGCCGGCCACGTCACCGTTCGGGGTGCTGGACGCCATGGTCGGTGTGCGGTGGTGCGCGTCGCGGGCCGGCGGGCCGGACGGGTGGCCGGAAAGGCCCTCGAAGACCGGGCGCGGGCTCACGCCGGCGGCGGGCAGGCCGTAGGTCGGCAGCCCGTCCTCCTCACGCGCGGTCGGCGCGGCCCCGGTGGCCGTGGGCAGTTGGAACCAGTAGAAGCCGTGCCCGGGCAGGGTGAGCAGGTAGGGCAGCTCCCCGATCTCCGGGAAGCGGACGCCGCCCACGCACTCCACCGGGGCGACCCCCGCGTAGCCGGCCAGGTCCAGCTCCACCGGCTGCGGGAACCTGGACAGGTTGTTCACGCACAGCATCCGGTCGTCGCCGTGCGCGCGGATGAAGGCCAGCACGCTCGGGTTCGTGGCCTCCAGCTCGGTGAACTCGCCGGTGCCGAAGACGGGGTGGCGCTTGCGGATCTGGATCATCCGGCGCGTCCAGTGCAGCAGGGAGCCCGGGTTGTCGCGCTGGGACTCGACGTTGAGCGCCTGGTAGCCGTAGACGGGGTCCATGATCAGCGGCAGGTACAGCCGGGCGGGGTCGCCCCGCGAGAACCCGGCGTTGCGGTCCGCGCTCCACTGCATGGGCGTGCGCACGGCGTCCCGGTCGCCCAGCCAGATGTTGTCGCCCATGCCGATCTCGTCGCCGTAGTACAGGACGGGCGACCCGGGCAGGGACAGCAGCAGGGCGGTGAACAGCTCGATCTGGTTGCGGTCGTTGTCGAGCAGCGGGGCCAGCCGCCGGCGGATCCCCACGTTGGCGCGCATGCGGGGTTCCTTGGCGTACTCCGCGTACATGTAGTCCCGCTCCTCGTCGGTGACCATCTCCAGGGTCAGCTCGTCGTGGTTGCGCAGGAAGATCGCCCACTGGCAGTTGCGCGGGATCGCCGGCGTCTGGGCGAGGATCTCCGAGATCGGGAAGCGCTGCTCCTGGCGGACGGCCATGAACATCCGCGGCATCAGCGGGAAGTGGAAGTTCATGTGGCACTCGTCGCCGCCGGCCTCGTAGTCGCCGAAGTAGTCGACGACGTCGGAGGGCCACTGGTTGGCCTCGCTCAGGAGCACCCGGTCGGGGTAGAGGCGGTCGACCTCGGCCCGCACCCGCTTGAGGAACTCGTGGGTCTCCTTGAGGTTCTCGCAGTTGGTGCCCTCGCGCTCGTACAGGTAGGGCACGGCGTCCAGGCGGAAACCGTCGATGCCCAGGTCGAGCCAGTAGCGCAGGACCTCCAGGATGGCCTCCTGGACCGCCGGGTTCTCGAAGTTGAGGTCCGGCTGGTGGGAGAAGAAGCGGTGCCAGTAGTACTGTCCGCGCACCTCGTCGTAGGTCCAGTTGGACGTCTCCGTGTCGACGAAGATGATGCGCGCCCCGTCGTAGCGGTCGTCGGTGTCCGACCACACGTAGAAGTCGCCGTAGGGGCCGTCCGGGTCCTCCCGGGAGGCCTTGAACCACGGGTGCTGGTCGCTGGTGTGGTTCATGACCAGGTCGGTGATCACCCGGATCCCGCGCCGGTGGGCCTCGTCGAGGAGCTCCACGAAGTCGGCCGTGCGGCCGAACTCCGGCAGGATCTTGAAGTAGTCCGAGATGTCGTAGCCGCCGTCGCGCAGCGGTGACTCGTACATCGGCAGCAGCCAGACGCAGTCGATGCCGAGCCACTGGAGGTAGTCCAGTTTCTGCACCAGCCCGGCGAGATCGCCGGTGCCGTCGCCGTTGGAGTCGAAGAAGCCCCGGGCCAGGACCTCGTAGAAGACGGCGTGCTTGTACCAGTAGGGATCGCTGGTACCGCCGGATGACATGAGCGGGCCGGTGGCGGCCCCGGTGGCTGGGGCGAGCGGACCGTGGTGCACGGGTCCGGGCTCGTCATTGCTCATCTACTGCTCCCCACCAAGAATGTTCGACATCGGATCAACGGGCGTTTCGGACGCGAGCGGGGCCGATCGTGCCGGCCCCGTTCAGGGCGTGGTCCGCGGATACTCGACCTGCGCCGATCGCGACGGGTGGCATCCGCGGACCACGTCCTGTCCGCGGGTGCTATCTGCCGCCGACGGTGAACACGTGCGCGGGTCCGGTCGCCGGGTCGAGCCGGACGTAGTTGGCGGCGCGCCAGGTGTAGGAGCGTCCGGTCAGCTCGTCCGTCACTGCGAGTTCCTCCTCCCTGGCACGGCCGATGGACGGCAGGTCGAGGTGCACGGTCGCCTCGCGGGCGTGGTGCGGGTCGAGGTTGACGACCACGACGACGAGGTCGTCTGGCTCGTCGGGGCCGGCGCCGGGGCGGTACTTGGAGAAGCACACCAGCTCGGGCCGGTCCACGTGGTGGAAGCGGAGGTTGCGCAGCTCGCGCAGGGCGGGGTGGGCGCGGCGCAGCGCGTTGAGCCGGCCGATGAGCCCGGCCAGGGTGCGGCCGGAGGCCTCGGCCGCGGCCCAGTCCCGCGGCCGGTACTGGTACTTCTCCGAGTCGAGGTACTCCTCGCTGCCGGGGGCGGCGGGGACGTTCTCGCACAGCTCGAACCCGGAGTAGACGCCCCAGGTGGGGGAGAGCGTCGCGGCCAGGACCGCGCGCGCCTCGAAGGCGGGCCGGCCGCCGTGCTGGAGGTAGGCGTGCAGGATGTCCGGAGTGTTGGTGAACAGGTTCGGCCGCAGGTAGTGGGCGGTCTCCCGGGAGAGCTCGGTGAGGTAGTCCTCGATCTCCTCCCGGCTGTTGCGCCAGGTGAAGTAGGTGTAGGACTGGTGGAAGCCGACCTTGGCCAGCGTCCGCATCATGGCGGGACGGGTGAACGCCTCGGCCAGGAACAGCACGTCCGGGTGGCTGCGGGCCACGTCGGCGAGCAGCCGCTCCCAGAACACCACCGGCTTGGTGTGCGGGTTGTCGACCCGGAAGATGCGCACCCCGTGGTCGATCCAGTGCCGGACGACCCGCAGGACCTCGGCGTACAGGCCGTCGAAGTCGGTGTCGAAGCTGAGCGGGTAGATGTCCTGGTACTTCTTCGGCGGGTTCTCCGCGTAGGCGATGGAGCCGTCGACGCGGTGGACGAACCACTCGGGGTGCTCGGTGACCCACGGGTGGTCGGGCGAGCACTGCAGGGCCAGGTCGAGGGCGACCTCCAGGCCGTGCTCGGCCGCCTCGGAGACGAAGGCGTCGAAGTCGTCCAGGGTGCCCAGGTCCGGGTGGACGGCGTCGTGACCGCCGTCGGCCGAGCCGATGGCCCACACAGAGCCGGGCTCGCCGGGCTCGGCGGTCAGGGCGTTGTTGCGGCCCTTGCGGTGCGTGGTGCCCACCGGATGGATCGGCGGCAGGTAGACGACGTCGAAGCCCATGTCGGCGATGGCCGGCAGGCGCTTGGCGGCGCTCTGGAAGGTGCCCGAGCGCTCCTGGCCCGGGGCGGTGTCCACCTGGGCGCCCTCCGAGCGCGGGAAGAACTCGTACCAGGAGCCGAACAGGGCGCGCTCGCGGTGCACGACGACGCTCCGCCGCTTGGACCTGGTGACGAGTTCGCGCACGGGCGTGCGCTCCATCTCGGCCAGGACCTCGTCGGTCAGTGCCGCCTCCAGGCGCTCCACCGGGGCCAGGGAGTCGTCGCGCAGGATCGCGGCGGCCCTGGTCAGGGCGGGCCTGCGGGGCACACGGCGGCCGACGCGGGCCAGCAGTCGGGCACCCTCCTCCAGGACGAGCCCGGTGTCCTGGTCCAGCGGCAGCTTGATCGCGGCGGTGTGCCGCCAGGTCGTGAAGGGGTCGGTCCAGGACTCCACGGCGAAGGACCACGTGCCCTCGGAGGGGAGGCTGACCTCCGCCTCGAAGCGGTCGGTTCCGGGAGCGGCCTCGCGCATGGGAACGAGTTCCCGGCGCTTGCCCTGTGGCGAGTAGAGGACCACGCCGGCGGCGAGGGAATCGTGTCCTTCGCGGATCACCGTCGCTCCCACGGTGAAGCGTTCACCGGGGACCGCTTTCACGGGTCCGAGGTCGTTGTCTGGAGAGATCCCGAGTATGGGAAGGCGTCCGATCACTGATTACACCGCAACTGTCATGTTTTGGGCGTTATGGCTGGTTCGGCTGGCATGCCGGTATTCGGAAGGCGAATAACAAGGATTTCATCGAAGGCAAGCCGGAGTTAACGAAGGGTCCGGAACAACAGCTGTCCGGATTGCGGCTTCGGCGCCCTCCGCTCTCTATCGTCTGCCCTCTCATGGGGTTTGGCGGAGCGTCGGGGCCGAATAATTAATGTGATCCTCATCACACTGGCCGCCAGGGCTTGGAGCTGGTATTTGACGGGTTTCTCCCATGTAAACCTCTCAAATCGGGCATAGGGCAGCACCAGATTCAGGGGTCTCTGTAGTTGTTTTTGTATTGCTTCTCGCGAAAAGTCGGAAAACTCAACCGGCAGGTTGCGACGGCGGCGCGGTTGGGTAGGGATGACCAAATGCCGACGCGGAGGGTCCCACTCCATTCCGGACGGGCGACCCCGGTGCGAATGATCGATCGGGTTCGGTGCGGGTGCCGCCGTCCGGGTTTCGGCACCGGCGTGTTCACGGGGGCGGTGTCCGCGTTGATTCCTCTTGATGTCGAGTTATTGAAGAGTCTGTTTCGTGCCGGTCAGCGGAGGATGTTCGGTCTGTGTGCTTTGCCGTTGATTTGTGAAGCTTTTCGGCAACACGCGGGAAGCAACAGGACTCCCTTTGCGGCCCGTCGGGGAGGGTGGTCGGGGCAGTGTGCGTTCCGCCCCGCGCGGAACCGGCAGGCACGGCCGAGGGGGGAGACGGGTGAGTGGACTGCGCCGTAGGCGTCGGTTGAGGGAGGTAGCCCCTCTGCTCCGCGAAGCGGCTTCGGGGGCGATGGCGGGAGACGGGCGGGACAGTGGGGACGGCGAGCGCGGTGAGGCCCGGACGACCGCGCTCCTGCGACTGACGGGGATCTCGGCGCTGGCCGGAGCGCTGTGCGCCGCGCTCGTCCTGCCGTGGGTGGGGGCGATCGGCCTGGTCGGACGGGACGTGGCGTCGGCGTTCATGGCCCTGCCCGCCGATCTGGAGCCGCCGCCCCTGTCGGAGCGGATCCTGCTCACCGACGCCGACGGCCGTCCGATCGCCGAGGTCGCCGAGCGCGAGCGCGACCTGGTCGCCCTGGACGAGATCAGTCCCTGGGTGCCGACGGCGCTCATGGCGATCGAGGACGAGCGCTTCTACGAGCACAACGGCCTGGACCTGCGCGGCGTCCTGCGCGCGCTGGTGCGCACGGCCCAGGGCGACCTCCAGGGCGGCTCCACCATCACCCAGCAGTACGTGAAGAACCTCCTCATCGAGGAGGCCGACACGGAGGAGGAACTGGCCCGCGCCAACGAGCGGACCGTGGGGCGCAAGCTCGTGGAGCTGCGCCACACCATGGGCATCGAGGAGCGCATGACCAAGGACGAGATCATGGAGGGCTACCTCAACCTCTCGTACTTCGGCTCGGGGGCGCACGGTATCGAGATCGCCGCCCGGCGCTACTTCTCCGTGCCCGCCGACGACCTCGACCCGGCCCAGGCCGCGCTGCTGGTCGGCCTCGTGCGCGGACCCTCCTACTACGACCCGCTGGCCAACCCCGAGGCCGCCCTGGAACGCCGCAACATGGTGCTCGACCGGATGGCCGAGACCGGGGACCTCACCGTGGCGGAGGCCGAGGAGTACAAGGCCTCCGGGCTGGACCTGGAGCCCACCGAGCGCGGCGGCAGCTGCTACAGCAGCGACTACCCGTTCTTCTGCGACTACGTCATGCAGTGGCTGGAGGACTCCGACATCCTCGGCGAGACCGAGGAGCAGCGGACCCGCGCACTGGAACAGGGCGGGTTCACCGTGCGCACCACCCTGGACCGCGACGCGCAGACGGCCGCCCAGGACGCCGTGGACCGGTACGTGCCCCACGAGGACTCCACGAAGTTCGCCGCCGAGGCGGTCGTGGAGCCGGGCAACGGCAAGGTCCGGGCGCTGGCGCAGAACCTGCGCTACGGCTTCGACGAGGAGGACACCGGCACGACCTCGATCAACCTCGCCGTGGACCGCGACGACGGCGGGTCGCACGGCTACCAGGCGGGTTCGACCTTCAAGGCGTTCACCCTGGCGGCGGCGCTCGATTCCGGACTCGACTACGACACGAGCTTCAACGCGCCCAAGTCCATGACGGTGAGCGGCATGCGCAACTGCGAGGGCGGGCGGATGTCGGGCTGGGAGGTCCGCAACGCCGGCGAGAGCAACGCGGGGCGGCACAACATGATCAGCGGGACCAAGGGGTCGGTGAACACCTACTTCGCCCAGCTCCAGCGGCGCGTGGGCCTGTGCGAGACCTCGCAGATGGCCAAGAGCGCCGGGATCGCGCGCGCCGACGGCGAGCCGCTGGGCGTGTGGAGCTCCTTCACCCTCGGCGACCAGGAGGTGTCCCCGCTCACCGTGGCGAGCGCCTACGCCACCTTCGCCGCCCGCGGCACCCGCTGCGAGCCCCGCCCCGTCGAGGTCGTCTCGGAGAACCCCGTCGACCCCGAGGCCGGCCGGGTCGTGGTCGGCAACACCTGCGAGGAGGGCGCCGTGAGCCGGCGCGTGGCCGACGGGGTCAGCCATCTGCTCCAGCAGACCTTCAAGGGCGGGACCGCGAACGGTCTGGGGATCGGCCGCCCGGCGGCGGGCAAGACCGGTACCACCGACAGCGCCGCCTACGCGTGGTTCGCCGGGTACACGCCCAACCTGGCCGCGGCGGTGGCCGTCGGCGACGTGCGGGGCGGCGAGGAGAACCCGCTCCAGGGCGTGCGGATCGGTGACCGCTACTACGGGATCGTGTACGGTGGCACGCTGCCCGGACCGATCTGGCAGGCGACCATGCGGGGGGCGACGGCCGACCTGCCCGAGGAGTCGTTCCCGCCGTCCCCGTCGGCCTTCGGCGACCCCGACGCGGACCGGCCGGAGTCCCGGGACGACGATGACGGCGGCGGTGACGGCGGCGGCACGGAGGGCACCTGAGGGTCCGTCGGGGGGCGAATCGGGGGTGACATGCGGCTATTCAGTCGTTCATGCCCCATACTGGGACCAACCGACAGGGGAGCGCGAGAGCGCTGAGAGTGCGGCACCGGGCCGCAGACCCTTACACACCTGATCTGGATCATGCCAGCGAAGGAAGTCGTAAGAACCGCCACCGACGGCACGTTCGCGGTGGCGCTCTTGGCCAGGGTGCGTGCGGTGGACTCCGCGCGCCCCGGAAGGGCCCCTCGTCCCCCCACGAAGGGACACTTCGACATGAGCACCGAGACCGAGACTCCGGGCTTCTGGAAGGACATCCTGCTCCGGCTGCGCAGCTGGCGCACCGTCGACATCGTCGTGGCCGCCGTCATCGGCGTCGCCATCGGCGTGGTCTTCTGGGCCTGGAACATCCTCTGGACGATCACCGCGCCGCTGTTCGTCGCCTTCCCCCCGGGACAGGCCGTCATCTACGGCATGTGGCTGATCTCCGGCGTGCTGGGCGGCCTCATCATCCGCAAGCCCGGCGCCGCCCTGCTCACCGCGATCGCCGCCGCGTCCGTCTCCGCGGTGCTGGGCACCCAGTGGGGCGTCATGGTGATCCTCGACGGCACGCTCCAGGGGATCCTGCCCGAACTGGTCTTCCTCGCCTTCGGCTACCGGCGCTGGAACATGGGCGTGGCCGTCCTGGCCGCCGCGGTCGCCGGCATCTCGCCCGCGATCCGCGACAACCTCACCTACAACGTCACCTGGTCGCTCGACCTGAAGCTCGCCTACGGCGTGATCGTCATCGTCAGCGCCGCCGTGATCGCGGGCGTCGGCGCCCGCCTGCTCACCACGGCCCTGGCCAAGTCGGGCGCGCTGGCTCCCTTCCCGTCGGCCAGGGACTGAGCGTGGAGCGGGCCCAGGGCGCGCGCGTCGAGCTCGCCGGATGGGGCTGGCGGCACTCCGGCCGCACGTCCTACGCACTGCGGGGCGTGGACCTGGTCATCGAGCCGGGAGAGCGGGTGCTCCTGCTCGGCGCCTCCGGCGCGGGCAAGTCCACCCTGCTGCACTCGCTGGCCGGGCTGACCGGCGCCGACAGCGCCATCAGCGGCGACCAGGAGGGCGTCCTGCGCGTGGACGGCGAAGCCGCCGACCGCCGCCGGGGCCGGGTCGGCCTGGTCAGCCAGGACCCAGAGACCCAGCTGGTGATGGCCCGGGCGGGCGACGACGTCGCCTTCGGGCCGGAGAACCTCGGGGTGGAGCCGGCGCTGATCTGGCCGCGGGTGGAGCGGGCGATGGCCGACGTCGGCTTCCCGTACGGGCCGCGCCACTCCACCGGCGCCCTGTCCGGGGGCGAGAAGCAGCGTCTGGTCATCGCCGGCGCGCTGGCGATGCGGCCCCGGCTGCTGCTCCTGGACGAGCCGACCGCCAACCTCGACCCGGCCGGCGCCGCCCTGGTGCGGTCGGTCCTGGCCCGCGTGCTCGCCGCGACCGAGGCCACCCTGGTCCTGGTCGAGCACCGGGTGGCCGAGGTCGTCGACCTCGTCGAGCGGGTCGTGGTGGTGGAACCGGGCGGCGGAGTGGTCGCCGACGGCCCGCCGGACGCGGTGTTCGCCGAGCACGGGCGGTCGCTGGCCGAACAGGGCGTGTGGGTGCCCGGCGCCGAACCGGAGCCCCGGCTGGACCCGGCCCCGGGCGGCGCGAGCGTGCTGGCCGCGGTCGGCGCGGCCGCGCGCACGCCCGCCGAGCTGGGGGTGCGCTCCGGCCCCCCGCGGACGGTCTTCTCCGACGTCCACCTGGAGGTGCCGGCCGGGACGGCGACCGCGCTCACCGGCCCCAACGGGGCGGGCAAGTCCACCCTGCTGACCCTGCTGGCCGGGCTGGCCAAGCCGTACCGGGGGTCCGTGCTGCCGCGCGGGCCGCTGGCCGAGGCGGACCGGCGCCCGCTGCGGCGCTGGCCCGCCGGGCGGCTCGCCCGGCACGTGGGGACCGTGTTCCAGCACGCGGAGGACCAGTTCGTCACCACCACCGTCCGCGACGAGCTGCGGTTCGCCCCGCGGCGTGCCGGGGCGGGCGAGGCCGAGACCGCGGCGTGGGTGGACGAGCTGCTGGGGCGGCTGCGGCTCACCGCGCTGGCCGACGTGCACCCCTACACGCTCTCGGGCGGTGAGAAGCGGCGGCTGTCGGTGGCCACGGCGCTCAGTTCGGGCCCGAGCCGCGCCCCCGACGTCCTGGTCCTGGACGAGCCCACCTTCGGTCAGGACACCCGGACGTGGACGGAGCTCGTCGAGCTGCTGGGCGTCCTGCGCGGGCAGGGCCGGGCCGTCGTGATGGCCACCCACGACGAACTGCTCCTGCGCCGGTTCGCCGACACGCGGGTGCGGGTGGCCGACGGCCGGGCCGAGGCCGAGCCGCGGCCGAGCGCGGCCGCGGTGGCGGAGGAGGACCGATGAGCGGGAGCGGGACCCGCCCGGAGCGGGCACGCGGTGAGCGGGCACGGAGCGAGGAGGTACGCGTCGAGGAAGCGCGGGCCGAGCGGGCACGGGGCGAGATGGCACGGAGTGGGGAGGCGGTCGGGAAGGAGGAACGGGGAACCGGGAACGCGCCGACCGCGGACGGGCCCGGGGGCACCGGCGCACGGGCCTGGCTGACCGGGCTGAACCCGGCGGCCAAACTGCTCGCCGCGCTGGTGCTGGCCCTGGGACTCGTTCCGGCCGTGGACGCGGTGACGGGCGGCGTGGTGCTGGCCGCCGTCGTGCTGGTCGTCCCGTTCAGCGGGATCGACCGGCGCACGCTGCTCGTCCTGGGCGGCCCCTTCGTCCTCATGGGCCTGTCCAGCGGGGCGGTCAACTACCTGTACGGCGAGGAGGGCGTCTCCGGCGCTGTGGGGGCGGCGGTGCGGCTGCTCGCCATCGCCCTGCCCGGGCTGCTCGCGGCGGTCAGCAGCGACCCCACGGAGATGTCCGACGGCCTCGTGCAGCGGCTCCGGCTGCCCGAGCGGCCGGCCATGGGGGTGCTGGCGGCCCTGCGCCTCATCCCGCTGCTCGCCCACCAGTGGCGGACCATCACCCTGGCCAGGCGGGCGCGCGGTCTGGAGGCCGGCGCGAACCCGGTGGCGGTGGTGCGGCTGTTCTTCGGGCGGCTGTTCGCACTGCTGGTGCGCTCCATCCGGACCGGGACCCTGCTGGCCACGGCGATGGACGCCCGGGCCTTCGGGACCGGGCCGCGCTCGCACGCGCGCCGCAGCCGCTGGCGGACGGCCGACACCCTGCTGATCGTCGGCTCGGCGCTCCTGCTCGCGGCGGCCTACGGGTGCTCCGCGCGGCTGGGCACCCTGGTGCTGCTGTTCTCGTGAGCCGGGTGGTAGGACAGCCAGTGACACAGTCGTCGAAGGTGAAGAGGTGGAGCTCGTGGGCGAGTTCGTGCGGGTGGAGACCGATCCGGACCACCCGGCCGTGGCCGTCGTGCGCATCGACCGGCCCAAGGCGCTGAACGCGCTGAACGGCCAGGTGACGGGAGAGATCGCGGTCGCCGCGACCCGGGTGGCGGCGGACGCCTCCGTGCGCGCCGTGGTGCTCTACGGCGGCGAGCGCGCGTTCGTGGCCGGTGCCGACATCAAGGAGATGGCGGAGCTGACCCACGCGCAGATGCTGGAGTACTCCCGGGCGCTGCAGAACGCCCTGACCTCCGTCGCGCGGATCCCCAAGCCCGTCGTGGCGGCGATCAGCGGCTACGCGCTGGGCGGCGGCTGCGAGCTGGCCCTGTGCGCGGACTTCCGGGTGGCGGGCGAGAAGGCCCGTCTGGGCCAGCCCGAGATCCAGCTGGGCGTCATCCCCGGCGCGGGCGGCACCCAGCGCCTGCCGCGCCTGGTGGGACCGTCGCGGGCCAAGGAGATGGTCTTCAGCGGTCGGCACGTGCGCGCCGAGGAGGCGCTGCGGATCGGACTGGTGGACGAGGTCGTCCCCGACGCCGAGGTCTACTCCGCGGGGATGGCGATGGCCGCCCGCTACACGGACGGTCCGGCGGTGGCCCTGGCCGCCGCCAAGGAGGCCGTCGACCGCGGTCTGGAGACCGACCTGGACACCGGGCTGGAGATCGAGCGGCTGCAGTTCTCCGGCCTGTTCGCCACGGAGGACCAGAAGACCGGCATGCGCAGCTTCATCGAGCACGGTCCGGGCAAGGCGACCTTCCAGGGGCGCTGACCGGGCTCGTCGGGCGGGTGTGGGGCGGGCCGTGCGGCGGTACGGTGCGACCCTCCCCACACCCGCCCACTCGTCGGATTCCGGTGTTTTTGGCATGATCGAGACCGCCGGGGACCGAACCGGGCGCCGCCCGCGGTCGCCCGGCGGCCGGTTCCGGCCGGGTGCGCCGCCCCGTGCGGGAACCGCAGGGGCGGATTTTCCGTCATACTCGTGGTGGCCGTCCGAGGACGGAGCGGTCGCCGGAGTCCCCACCTCCCGGTGGACCCTGGAAGACCACCGGCCCTGGACGGGCCGCACAAGCCAATGTTGACCCATCCCCCCGGCCGATAAGCTGGACGTGGCGGTATGCGGTCTTTTGAGGGGATGAGTTCTCGATGGCAATGTCGGCAGGTTTCCCCACGGGCGAGGAGCTGCCGGAGCGCATCGGCCACTACGTGATCCGCCGCCGCATCGGCCAGGGCGGCATGGGCGTGGTGTACCAGGCCGAGGATCCCCGGACCGAGCAGTTCGTGGCGGTGAAGGTCCTCAAGCCCGAGGTCGCCGGCGACCACATCGCCCGGGCCCGCCTCGCGCGCGAGGTCGAGACCATGCGCAGCGTGCAGAGCCCCAACGTCGCCGAGGTCATCGACGCGGACACGCAGGCCGAGCTGCCGTGGGTGGTCACCGAGTACATCCCCGGCCCCACGCTGGACGCGACCGTCACCGACCACGGTCCCCTGCGCGGCCGCGCTCTGACCCGCTTCATCACCGGACTGGCCCGGGCGATCAAGGACATCCACGCGGTGGACGTGATCCACCGCGACCTCAAGCCCGGCAACGTCATCATCTCCAACGGCGAGCCGATCGTCATCGACTTCGGTATCGCGCACGCCGTCGACGGCGCCAAGCTGACCCAGACCGGCACGTTCGTCGGTACGCCCAGCTACCTCTCGCCCGAGGTCATCGAGGGAACGGACCTGGGCCCGGCCACGGACATCCACGCGTGGGGCGGCACGGTCGCCTTCGCCTCCACCGGACGCCCGCCCTACGGCTCGGGCTCCTTCGAGGTCATCTTCTTCCGCATCCTCAACGGCGAGATCGACATGGACGGGATGCACGAGGCACTCCGTCCGCTGGTCACCCGGGCGGTCTCGCGGAGCATGCGCCAGCGCCCGACCGCCGCCGAGCTCGTCGCCGAGACGGGGCGGCTCAACCTCGACCTGCCGTGGACCGAGGACCCCGGTGCGGGCCCGACGGGGATGACCGGCAATCACACCGTCGTCGCTCCGGCGGCCGGCCACGGTCCGGCCGCCACTGGCGCGGCCGGCGCGTCGTCGGACGGGCGCGGTCGGGGCGCCGGCGCGGCTGGTGCCGCTGGGGCCGCGGGTGCGGCCGGTGCCGCGGGTGCCGCTCTGGGCGGGGCTGCGGGCTACCTGGCCAGCCACGGTGCCCGGGGCAGCGAGGGCTGGGGGCCCTCGCACACGACCAGCGGGCCGAACCCGTCGCACACGGCCGGCGCCTGGTCGGTGCCCACGGAGCAGCCGCGGACGCACGCCGCCCGCTCGGGCGGATGGAACGCGGACGACGAGGCGACCGACGACCTGTCGGGTGCGCGCGGTGCGGCCACGGGGTGGCGGACCGACGACGAGGCCACGGACGACCTGTCGGGCGGGCGCCGCGCGGCCACGGGGTGGCAGACCGACGACGAGGCCACGGACGACCTGTCCGGCGGGCGCCGCGCGGCCACCGGATGGCAGGACGAGGAGGCGACCGACGACCTGTCCGGCGGACGCCCGGCCTGGGGCGCGCGGCAGGAGCCGGTCGGCGACCCGGACGTCGGGACCCAGCGCATCAGTCCGGCCGGATCCGACGACGTGGCGGACCCGCAGGGGACGATGATGATCGACCCCGTCGGCGGCGACGACGTCGCGGGCACCCAGCGCATCCAGCCCGGTGGCATGGCCGGACGCGACGACCCGCAGGGGACGATGATGATCGACCCCGTCGACAACGGCCACGGGCGCGTGGACGAGTACCGCGACGACTACCAGGACGACTACTCCAACCAGGCGCCGCAGACCCAGTTCTTCAACACGCCGCTGTCCAAGGGCGACTTCGGCGACATCCTCACCCCGGTCGACGACGGCACGCGGTCCGGCCGGACGCAGGAGTTCGACGAGGAGGACTACGACGGGTACGGGGAGGAGCGCCGCGGCGGCCTGCTGAACCGGTTCCGCCGGGGCAGCCACGACCGGCTCGGCGACTACTTCCGCGGCGGGGACGACGAGTACGACGACGAGGAGTACGAGGAAGCGTCCTGGCGGATGCATCCGCTGGTGCTGATCCCCATCATGGTCTCGCTCGCCGGTGTGGCGCTGTGGTTCCCGTGGTTCGGCGTCATCCTGGGGATCGTGATGATCGCGGGGCTCAGTGCCCTGGACAAGGTCAAGATCCAGCAGGCCGAACGGGTGCAGAAGCGCGGCCCGGGCCGCTCCGACGCCGTGATGATGGTGCTGAGCTATCCGGTGGCCTTCGGCCGCAGCGTGCTCCGCACGATCGGGTTCGGGCTGGTGTACCTGCTGGCGGGGATCCTGGTCGGTATGGTCTACGCCTCGCTCATGGACGTGCCGAACGAGGGCGCCAACTACACCGGCGGCTTCGCGATCTTCGTGACGATCCTGCTCAGCTACATCATGCCGAGCGGGCGCGAGGCACGGCACCAGGCGGTGTGGCTGGTCGAGCGGGTCAAGTTCCGCAACCTGTACCTGTACATCGCCGTGATCGTGGGCATCGTCCTGCTGACGATGCTGATCCTGTCCATCGGGCTGACCGCCGCTCCCGTGTGGGAGCTGGGACCGCTCCAGGGGCCGTCGGACTGGTTCGCGTAGTTCTCTTGGGGCCTCCGCTCGTTCCTCGCTTTGGCCCGTGCTCGGGGCGCCGAGTAGCCAGTGTTCTTCGTCGTCGACGTGCCTTGCTCCTTCGTCGCGGCGGCCCCGTCTCCTCCTGCAGAACACTGGCGCGCCCCTCGCGAACCTCCTACGGTCCCGCAGGGTCGAACGGCCTACCTTTCACCCCCTGGGGTGGGGGTAGGCCGCTTTCGTGCGGCTTCAACCCCCTGCGCACTCCCTGGCGGATTGGCCTGTGGGGTCGCTCCCAGGGGTCGGGGCGAGGGGTGTCCACTCGCCTCGGCCCGGAATCGGGGTCGGACGCCCTCTTCCCCTCGGGGAGGAGGGCCTCCGGCCGTTGGGCGGTGGTGCGCCCGCCGCCGCGCCCCCGGCGGTGACTATGGTGGGGGTACGCGTTGGGGGCGCGCTCATCCGTGCTGGTGGTCCGTGCCCCGGCGGAGCCCTGGCGAGGCCGCGGGGCCAACGTGGTCAGGGTTACCTAAGTAACACCCCGGTGTGGCTTGGCCTTTGAAGCTACTAGCCAGTAACATCTGGGTATCAGCACATCGCGGGGCCGGTCCGAACGTGAAAGACCGGACCCGCCGTCGAGTGACCGAACGGCATTCGGCATTGTTGGCAGTACGGGGCGCGCCAGCGTCCGCCCGCCTGACGGCGGATCATGCGAGTGCAGGGAGGTCGGCCACCGGCCATGAATATTGTCGTTTTGGTCAAGCAGGTCCCGGACACGGCGACCGAACGGAAGCTCAGCGACGCGGACAAGACGCTCGACCGCGCAGCGTCCGACGGCGTCATCAACGAGCTCGACGAGTACGCCATCGAAGAGGCGCTCCTGCTCAAGGAGAAGCACGGCGGCGAGGTCACCATCCTGACGATGGGCCCGGACCAGGCCACGGACTCCATCCGCAAGGCCCTGTCCATGGGCGCGGACAAGGCCGTCTTCGTCAACGACGACGCGCTCCACGGATCGGACGCGCTCCAGACCGCCTACGCGCTCGCGCAGGCCCTGGGCACCCTGGAGTTCGACCTGGTCGTCCTGGGCTCGGAGTCCACGGACGCGCGCACCGGTGTCGTCGGCGCGGCGCTCGCCGAGTACCTCGGCCTGCCGCAGCTCACGCTCGCGGGCAAGGTCGACATCGACGGCGGCGCCGTCAAGATCCAGCGTCAGACGGACTACGGCTACGACGTCGTCGAGGCGCAGCTCCCGGCGGTCGTCTCGGTCGTCGAGAAGATCAACGAGCCGCGCTACCCGTCCTTCAAGCTGATCATGCAGGCGAAGAAGAAGCCGGTCGACAAGAAGTCGGCCGCCGACGCCGGTATCGACACGGCCAAGGTCGGTCTGGCCAACGCCACCACCGAGACCGTCGACTTCGCCCCCGCGCCGCCGCGCGCCGCGGGCACGATCGTCAAGGACGAGGGCGACGGCGGCGCGAAGCTCGCCGACTTCCTCGCCGAGAAGAAGTTCGTCTAGGTCCGACGAGAGACTCAGGAAGGTTCAAGGATTATGGCTGAGGTCCTCGTCCTCGTCGACCACGTCGACGGACAGGTCAAGAAGGTCACCACCGAGCTGCTGACCGCCGCCCGCCGTATCGGCGAGCCCGCCGCGGTGTGGGTCGGCGACGGCGCCGAGTCCGGCAAGGCCGTACTGGCCGAGTTCGGCGCGGAGAAGGTCTACGTCGCGTCGGCCGAGCTCAACGACTACGTCGTCGCGCCCAAGGCGGAGCTGCTCGCCAAGCTGGCGCAGGAGAAGTCGGCCGCCGCGATCCTCGTCTCGGCCACCGCCGAGAACAAGGAGATCGCCGGCCGCACCGCCGTGAAGCTGGGCTCGGGCGTCCTCACCGACGTCGTCGACGTCTCCGCCGAGGTGGTCACCGAGCACAGCATCTTCGGTGGCGCCACGGTCACGCACGGCCGTGTGACGGCCGGCGTGCCGATCGTCGCGGTCCGTCCGAACTCGGTCGCTCCCGAGGCCGCGGCCGGTGCCGCCGCCGAGGAGGCCGTGTCGGTCGAGATCTCCGACGCCGCCAGGACCGCCAAGGTCGTGGAGCGCGTCGTCCAGGAGCAGGGCGAGCGCCCGGAGCTCACCGAGGCCGCGATCGTGGTCTCCGGTGGCCGCGGTGTGGGTTCGGACGACTTCTCGGTCGTCGAGAAGCTGGCCGACTCGCTCGGTGCCGCCGTCGGCGCCTCCCGCGCCGCCGTCGACTCCGGCTGGTACCCGAACCAGTTCCAGGTCGGCCAGACCGGCAAGACGGTCAGCCCGAACCTGTATGTGGCCCTGGGCATCTCCGGTGCGATCCAGCACCGCGCGGGCATGCAGACCTCGAAGAACATCGTCGCGGTCAACAAGGACCCCGAGGCGCCGATCTTCGAGCTCGCCGACTTCGGCGTCGTGGGGGACCTGCACACGGTCGCCCCGCAGCTGACCGAGGAGATCAACAAGCGCAAGTAGTCGCACGCGCTGACAGCACGACGCCCGGCCGGGGAGTACCCGGCCGGGCGTCGTGCGTTCGGGGCGGTCGCGCTAGCGTGGGCGTCTCGGCGGAGCGGACGGGAGCGGTGAGCGTGGCACCGAAGTGGTTCAGGAGGCGACGGGAGCCGGAGGCCCCGACTCCCGAGCAGCAGCGCAAGCGGGAGGAGCTGCGGGCCCGGGAGGAACGGCGGGTGCTGGACGAACTTCACCGGCAGACCGACGCCCTTCTCGCCGAGTACCGGGAGCTGGCCCGTCGACACCGTCCGGAGAAGATGGTGGACCTCCCGGAGGTTCCGCCGAGGTTCACTTCCGTCGAGGAGGGCCGGGCGTACATGGAACGGCTGGGCGCCTGGATTCGGGAGTAGGCCGGCGACCGGGCCCACCGGCCCCACCGGGCCCACCGGGGCGACCGTGGTGAACGGGTCTGTAGGGCCGGCCGGACCTACCGGGCTGGCCGGACCTACGGGGCTGGCCGGACCTACGGGGCTGGCCGGACCTACCGGGCCGGCCGGACCGGCCTCGCCCCGGCCGGGAGTTTCCCGTGGTGGGGGACCGGGTACACGGGGCGCACGCCGACTCCGAGCGGGGGAGCGATGAGCACAGACGTGCGGGCCGGGCGCCGGACCGTGAAGGTGCGCAGGCCGGACAAGCCGTTGTTCGACGAAGGCGGGGAGACCAAGGCCGACCTCGCGGAGTACTACGCGCGGATCGCGCCGCTGATGCTGGCGCAGGTCCGCGACCGGCCGGTGGCCCTCCAGCGCTTCCCGGACGGGATCGACTCCGGCGGCTTCTTCGTCAAGCACCCCTCGACGCCCTCGTGGGTGCGCCAGGTCGAGACCGGCCACGGTTGGATGATGCAGTGCCAGGACGCCGCCACCCTGGTCTGGTGCGCCGACCAGGCGGCGATCGAGATCCACATGTGGCTGTCCAAGGAACCGAACCTCGGCATGCCGGACCGGATGGTGCTCGACCTCGACCCGCCCGAGGCCACGGCCGCCGGCTTCGAGGCCTGCAAGGCGACCGCGTGGGACGTGCGTGCGGAGCTCGACGACCTGGGGCTGGCCGCCTACGTGATGACCACCGGGTCCAAGGGCCTGCACGTGCACTCCCCGCTGCGCCCGGAGCTCACCGACCAGGAGGTGCGCGACCTGGCCGAGGCGATCGCCGACCGGGTGGCCGCGCGGCGGCCGGAGGAGCGCACGACCAAGTTCCGCAAGGCCGCCCGGCGGGGGCGGCTGTTCGTGGACTACCTGCGCAACGGCCGCGACCAGCTCGCGGTGGCCCCGTACTCGGTGCGGGCCAGGCCGGGGGCGCCGGTCGCGGCACCGATCACCTGGGAGGAGCTGGACGGCCTGGTCTCGCCGCGCGTGTTCTCCCTGGACCTGCGACGCGAGGAGTGCCCGTTCGCGGGCATGGGCCGCCACGCCCGCTCGCCCCGGAAGGCCCGCGCCAAGCTGGGCTGACGGGAGCGCCCGAGGTTTCACCGATGCGCGCCGCCGGTGGCGGCGGGCACACTCGCGGGGACGCCCCCGACGGAAGGCATCCCCGTGAGCGATTCCCCGGTACGCATCTTCGACATCATGGCCTGCGACGTCTACTGGGACTTCGAGGGGACGCCGCTCCCCCGGGAACAGCACAAGTTTCTCGTCTCCTTCCACCCCACGCCCGGCACGCCCACGCCCGAGCTCATCGAGTCGATCACGGCCCGCGGGCCGGGCGGCTACGAGGTGGAGTTCACGAACAGGCTCTTCACGAACGGCAACACCGACGGCTACATCTACGACCGCACGCTGGACTACTACTGGTACATGGTCAACCTGCCCACGGGATTCCTGCCCGAGGGCGAGTACACGATCGAGGTCCGCGCCACCGACGGCACGGTGCAGAGCCGGACGCGGCACCAGGACGGCGGTGCGTCCCGTCGGCTCGTCGAGCACTACAAAGCCCAGCGGGAGCGGCTCCTGGCCTCGTTCGGCCCTTCGGGCGGAGCGGTCCTGGACACGGTTCCCTCCGACGGGGAGCTGCGCTGCTCGTGGGAGACGCTGGAGCGGACCGGGGGACCGGACGCCTACTACATCCACCGCCTGTCCAAGGGCGGGTCGGCCCGCGAGTTCGACACCCAGAACCTCACCTGGTGGGACAACATCTTCGTGCAGCGCCTCCGGGGCGAGGCGCGGGCGGGGCTCAACCGGTCCGAGGTGACGGTGCGGGCCGACCTGGAGGCGGACACCACCTACGCCTACTTCGTGGAGATCACCGACGCCAACGCCCAGGGGGAGACCAACATCTGCGTGTTCCAGCCGCACCAGGTCTTCGCCACCCCGGCGGGTGTGGCCGCCGGGGTCTGACCCGGAGCCCGGGGCCGGGCGCCCGGCATCAGTCCTCCCGCAACGTGTGGAAGGTGACGTCGTCCGGGCTGATGACCAGCAGGCCGTCCCCGATCGCCCAGGTCTGTTCGAAGGCGAGAGGGTGGCGGGTCGACGCGTGGCCCTCCGCGTCGGCGGTGCCGCCGTCGGGACGGTACAGGCGGCCGTCGACCACCGCTCCTCCCACCGCGCAGGAGAAGTACCGCTCCTCCCGGTCCGGGTCGGCCGAGGAGGACCAGGCCACGGTCCCGTCCTCGGCTCGGACGGCGTAAGTGTGCTCCGAACCGCGGCGTGCGGTGTCCTGGGTCAGGAAGACGCCGCCCAGGTCGGAGGGGCAGGAGCCGATCGAGGTTCCGACCACGGGGTCGCCCACGGCGATCCTCCCGGTCCCGGCGGAGTTCCACAGTTCGCTGCCGTCGTCGTCGTCGTAGGCGGCGAGCAGCCCGTCGTTGTCGGTCGCGTCGTCGGGGCGGTCGGCCTCTCGCGGGTAGAGGGGCATCCGTGCCTCGAAGGAGGCCACGGTCACCCCGTCGACGGTGCGGACCGCGCGGATCGACCGGTGGTAGGGCTCCTCCTGGTCCCCGGACGCCCGGGGGCGCGCGTCGTCCAGGCGGAACAGGAGTGCGCCGTCGTCCAGGCCGTAGACGGACAGGCTGGAGCCGCGCCAGACGGTGGCCCGACCGCCCTCGACCCTCACCTGGGCCTCGTCCTCCTCTTCCTGGGGCCGGACCGGTGCGGCCGGGGAGCGGTCGGGCAGTTCGGCGACGAGGGATCCGTCCGCGAGGTCGAACAGTCCCCACCGGGCGTCCTCGGAGTCGACGAGGCCGACGAAGCGGTGCGGTGCCGCCGGGACCACCTCGGAGGGGCCGGCCGCGCACCAGGCCGGGACGCCGGTCAGTTCGTCGAAGGCCACCAGGGCCGAGGGGAAGTCGACCAGCACCGTCGCGCCGACGTGGTGGACCCCCGTCGGCTCGTAGGAATCCGGGTCCGCCCCGCCCCGGAGCCGCGCCAGATCCGCCGTGTCCACCCGCCACAGGGCTCGGCCGTCCGTCGCGGAGAGCGCGGTGAAGCCCTCGCGGTCGGCGAGGGTCACCACACGCGGGGAGCCCCCGACCACCCGGGTCCCGCTCTCGGCCTCCATCTTCCATACGGGCTCGCCGGGGAAGTGCTCGCCGGTCGACGAGGAGGCAGCTGATTCGGCGGTGTCCCACGGCTCAGGGTCGCCTGTGGGCCGGTACGTGCCGCACGTGAGCGCGTCGCGGACCGGATCGTAGGTGAGCACACCGACCTGCCCGGCGGTGAGGAGCAGCGCGGCGAGGAGGGCGGCGGCCACGGCGATCCGGTTCGGCGCGTGTCCCGTGGGCGACGAGCGCAGGTCCGACCACACCTGGAGGCGCAGCGGCACGGCCGTCAGGACCAGGACTGCCGCGATGAGGATCAGGAGGGCGGGGAACGGCGACCACACGCCCCAGACCGCCGTGACCGCGGCCGCGGTGGTGAGCAGGTCGCCCGCGAGGACCGCACCCAGGGACGTACTGGCGGGGCGGGAGGGCAGGTCGCGCGGTGCGCGGAGCACGAAGAGCAGCACCGCGAGGGCCGTGGCGGCGGCGACGGCCAGGAGCGCCGAGTAGGGCCACAGAGTCCACGCCCAGCCCGCCACGGCGAACAGCCGGGGGCACCACCAAAAGAGGGTGTGGCGGGCGGACTCCTCGGGCGAGGCGAACCGCGCGGGGGACTCGGGCATGACTCACCCATCGGGGAGGGGACACGGAACCGCGACAGCCTAGCGGAGGCGCGCGACGGGCCCGTGCGGCGCCCGTGCCGGGCCGTCAGGCCTCGGGCGTGCCCTCGGGCCACACACAAGGGGAGGAGGCGCTGATGGACAGGTCGCCTTGGACGCTGGACTGCACGGACATCCTGAAGGAGTCCTCCTCATCTTCAACGAAGACCGAGAGCTGCTCCGGGCGCCGATCGTCGGTCACACGGTAGCCGTTGTCGGTCCAGAACTCGAGGAGGAGTTCGACGTCGGCCTCATTTTCCTCGACCGGGAGGCCGTCCAACCAGTAGGTCCGGCCGACGCTGACCGGACCTTCAGCGCCGCCGTTGGCGAGGTCGTCGCAGGGGTTGGCCGTTATCCCACCGAGAGATTCGAGCTCGAGGGAGTCGGGGAGCACAGCGGTCGCCTCGGTGATGAGTTCCTCGACTCGTTCCTCTGCTTTTCCCTGATTCATGGTCGCTTCCATCTCTGCGTCCCCCGATTCCCCTGCGGGATCGGGGCCGCAGCCGGACAGCAGCAGTGTGAGAGCCACCGCGTAGGCCACATACGTTCGTGGGGTCATGTATTCGGGTGTCGTCGAGTCGTGGGTGTGTGCCCGGGCGGAGGCCAGCCCCGTCGGGAGCGCGTCAGGCCTCGGGAGTGCCCTCGGGCCAGACACAGTAGGAAGAGGCACCGATGGACAGGCTTCCCTGGTCGCTGACCCGAAGGGACATCCTGAACGAATCCTCCTCGTCTTCGACAGCGATTGACTGCTTGTCGGGGCGTTCGTCGCGGAGTACACGGTAGCCGTTGCTGGTCCAGTGCTCGTACATCAGTTCAATGTTGGTCTCGTTGTCTTCTACTGGAAGGCCGCGGATCCAGAATCGCTCACTGACGGTGATGCGGCCTCGGGGCCCGCCGTCGGTGGGGTCGTCGCAGGAAGCGAAGTTCATGCCCTGCCGTGTCTCGAGTTCGGCTTCGTCTGGGAGCGAGGACATAAGCCCTTCGATGTGTTCTGTGACCTTCTCCGCGGCCTCGTCCTGGGTGATGGTCTCGTCCACGTTCGCTTCCTCCGGCGATCCGGATCCGCAGCCGTTCACCAGTAGGGCGACGGTGAGGGCGCAGGTCCAGTAGTTGAATCGGGTCATGATGTGGTCTACTTCCTTCCCGCGATGACTTCGCCCATGTACTCCAAAGAGGCCGTGTCGTCATTGAAGTATTCGGAGTGGGCGTCCCCGAGCGGATTCGTGGCACGGCCTGCCCAGTTGGGCAATTCGGTTCCCGGTGATGAATCGAACACGGTCGCTCCGAAGTCCGGATCGGTCGGGTCAACGCCGTGGACGGCGTCCGGAGTCACGGAGATGCCGTCGTTCTCGGCTCTGGAGGCATGCACATTCTCGGGGTCGAATCCGAGTTCGGACACATGGTCGGCGCCGGGTCCGGGACTACCCACGAAGACGACTTCGTCGGCGTTGAGTCCATCGTCGCTCTGCGCGGTGTGTCCGACCACTGTGGACCCGTAGCTGTGCCCGATGACGGTGTTGTGCGACGGCGACGCGTTCTCGTGAGTGGCGCGCAACCCGTCCTGGAAGCTGCTCAGTTCGTCGACCGCGTCCTCGGCGCGTCCCGGTCCGGCCGCTTCGGAGATATTGGGAGCGTCGTATCCGATCCAGCTGATCACGGCGTGGTCGCCCTCCACAGCGTCGTTTGCAGCGTCCACGAGTGAGTTGGCTCGACCCATCTGGTCGTTGGTGCTCTGCCAGGTGGTCGTGGTGCCTGGAACGAGGGTCGCGACGTTCTCGGCGGTGTCGGGGTTGCCGTTGGACACGATGGCGCGACCGCGGTCCTCGGTATCGAGGGCGAGCAGGTACCGGTCAGCGTTGTCGTCGTTGAGGCTGCCGTGCATAGTGGTCAGCGTTTCAAGTTGCTCTTCCAGTTCGCTCAGGTCATTTGTCGCAATGGAGTCGTCCACGTCGGCGTTGGGGGAACTCGGCGAACGTACGGCATCGTTGAGGCCTTCCTCTGCCTCCGCGACCTCTGCCTCCAATCGTTCGATCTCCTCGTCCAAGTGCTCCCGGTTGAGTTCGTCGCGGACCACAGTGGGGATACCGTCGAGGTCGCGTAGCAGTTCCGGGTGGTCCTCCATGGCCTCCTGCTGCTGTTCCTCGTCAAGAGAGGTCCACCAGGTGTTCACGGATGCGGGGCCGGCGCTTTCGATGAACTCCTCGAGGGGGACGTCATCGGAGGGGAAGAAGCCCAGCTGGTTCGAGCTCAGGTGGCCGGACTCCACCAGGCGCTCCATGGTTTCCTCGCTGGGACCGTTGCGCAGGTCCTTCTTGGCCAGGTCGGCCTGGTCCATCAACAGGTCCCAGGCGGTCGTGTGCTCGACGAGCAGCTCGCAGGCGTAGCCGTTGAGGGCCATGACCTCCTGTTCCTCGCGTTCGGCCCGGTTGTTGGCGGCGGCGTCGACGATCCCCTCGACGAGACCGCCCGTGCGGCCGCTGGCAGCGGCGCTGGCGATGGGGTTGTCGACTCTGGCCTGGGCGTTGCGCTTGGCCGTCTGGAAACGTTCCTCCAGGTCGGCGCGTGTCTCGCGGTAGGTACCGATGTCCTCGCCCCACAACCGCAGGACGGCTGCGCCGTGGGTGAGGGCGCGGCCGGCCTCCCACCAGGACTGCAACTCCTGGGCGGAGGCGGAACTGATGTCCCAGGCGACGAGGTCGGAGAACTCGGACGCCGAGCTGTTGAACTGGCCGTCGAGGTCCTGGGAGCGGCCGTACATGGTCGCGCAGATGCCGTCGAGAGTCTCGGCTCCGTCGTTGATGGCCCCGACGTCGGCGTCGATGTCCGAAGGCAGCCCCAACGACACGTCGCTGATGGACATGTGTGTTCCTTCTCGGTGTGGGGTCAGAAGTTGATCTGGATGTCCAGGGCGTCCAAGCCCTCCTGGAACTCGTCGGCGCTCTCGTGGTCGGCATCGGTGATCGAGAGGTCGGCGCCCTGAACGTTCTGGGCCAGGGCGATACCGCTGGTGGCGACCGCGCGGATGTGCTCGAAGGAGTTCGCCTCGTAGTCGTCCAGGCCTGGGGACACGTGTGAGGACACCGCTCCGCGCAGGTCAGCGACCGCCGCCTCGAAGTCCACGCCGAGATAGACCATCGCCTCGGCCATCTCCTCGGCCTGAGTGGCTTCGGACATGGCTTCGTGGGGGTTGACGCCTACGGCAGGGGACACGGGTGACTCCGGGAAGGGGCAGGGGAAGGGGTGCGGTCAGGCTTGAGGCCATGACCCGCAATATGTACCAGTCAATGACAGAAAGCGCATAACCGTACACAGCTCGTGGGCGGTGGATCCGTGCGGAGAGTCAACGTCCGGGCACGATGACCTGCGAGAACCGGTGTGGAAGGGGGCCTGGCCGATGTCGGCCAGAACCCATCTCTCCAACTGCGCGTCGCCGACCGGTCGGGCTCGAGCGGGGGCGTACTGCTTCAGCGTTTGCGGAGGACCAGGAGGAGGTTCCAGGTGACGACCTCGCGCAGGAACGGCACGTGCACGATCGGGCGCATCCAGTCGGGCAGGTAGCGCGGCCGGACGTCGACCACGTCCACGTCGGCGCGCCCGCGCGTCCAGCGGATCATCTCCTTGGCGTGCGCGGCGTACATGCTGCGGCCGAAGTCGTTCTTGGGCCGGCGGCCGTGCTTGCGCGTGAAGCGCTCGGCGGCGTAGGAACCGCCGAGGTAGTGCCACGGGGAGGTCTCGTGGCCTCCCCACGGAGACAGCCACAGCGTGTACGACAGGTAGACCAGCCCGCCGGGCCTGGTCACGCGGACCATCTCGTCGGCCATCCGGGTGCGGTCGGGCACGTGTTCCAGCACGTTCGAGGAGAAGCACACGTCCACCGAGCCGTCGCGGAGCGGGAGGTCGAGCGCGCTTCCCTGGACCGCGTGCAGGTCGGCGTCGCGGCCGTGCAGGCGCATCTCGTGGGCGTCGGAGTCCACGCACAGGCAGCGGGCCCCGGCGTCGCGCAGCGCGTCGGCGAAGTAGCCGGGGCCGCCGCCGACGTCCACCACCAGGCGGCCGTCCAACGGTGTGTACGAGCGCAACTGGGCCACGGTGTCGCGCGCCAGCGTGCCGTAGAAGAACGCCGGGTCGGTCTGCTCGCGGCGGAAGGCGGAGAACAGCCCCACTGAGCGGCCGAGCGTGGCACGGAAGGGGACCGTGCCGTCGGACCTGGTGCCGGTCGCGCTCACGATGTCCCCTCCAGCACGACGTAGTGGCGCAGGTGGCGCCAGTGGTCACCGCCCCAGTACTCGTCCGAGGCCAGGATCCGGCCCCCCGGCACCAGCGCGGCGATCCGCTCGGTGGCCAGCGTGTGCATCCGCATCGGGGCCGGGTAGCGCAGGAGCACGCGCTGGGCCAGCGCCACCAGCGGCCACGGGGCGTACCGGAAGACCAGCCCCTTGAAGGTGCGCCGCTCGGACTCGGGCACCCCGAGGACCAGGGCGCCGCCCGGGCGCACGACCCGGGCGAACTCGCGCAGGTAGCCCTCGGCCAGCTCGGGCGGCAGGTGCTGGAGGACGAGGTCGGTGTAGACCAGGTCGAAGGAGTCGTCCTCGAACAGGGACAGGTCCGGGCGCGCGTTGAGGTGGAAGGTGATCCGGCCCCCCGACCGGTCCAGGCGGCGGGCCTCCGCCAGCATGGGCGCGGAGATGTCGACGCCGTCGACCCGGTCGAAGTGCGCGGCCAGCGCGTTGGACAGGCGTCCGGCGCCGCAGCCGAAGTCGAGGACGCGGCCGCGGCCCGGGCGGGCGCCCAGCTCCTCCAGCCGGGCGAGGGCCGGATCGATCTCGGCGCGCCCCGAGGCGAGGAACTCGTCGTCGTCCCATCCGCCGCCGCGCTTGCCGGGGTCGACGCACACCGCCCACAGCGGCTCGGCGGAACCCAGCCGGGTCCAGTCCCGGCGTACCTGTTCGAGCCCCACCGGCCTCACCTCCACAGTTTCTGAAGCTTGTTCTCGTTCCGGCGGAACGAAACGTCACGGCCTGCGATAACAGTCAAGGACAAAACTGGAACTTGTTGTATTCTGGCATCCATTGTCCGGTAGGCCAACCTATGGCGTGGAGAGACCGATGCCGCCTGCTTCCGCCCTCGCGCTGGTACGCGACCGGGTCCTCCTGGCCGCACTCCTGCTCATCGCCGCCGCGGTGGCACTCAAGGTCTACCTGCTCCAGGCGTCCTACTTCGTCGAGGACGACTTCCTGTTCTTCGCCGGCGCCCACGCCGCCGACCTGAGCCCGGAGTACCTGTTCAGCCTGCACAAGGGCCACCTGATGCCGGGCGGGCTCTTCCTGGCCTACCTCCAGACGGCGTTCTGGCCGTTCAACTGGTGGGTCAGCGCCGGGATCATGCTCGCCCTGCAGACGGCGGCGCTGCTCGGCTTCCTACGGCTGCTGTGGGAACTGTTCGGCCGGCGCTGGGCGCTCCTGGTACCCGTGACCCTGTACGCCCTGGCCCCGCTGACCGTGCCCGTCCTGGGCTGGTGGTCCGCGGCGCTCAACGCGGTGCCGCTCCAGCTCGGCACGGTGCTCGCGCTGCTGTGGACGGTCCGCTACCTGCGCACCTCGGACCGCCGCTTCGCGCTGTGGGCGGGGATCGCGGTCGGGTTCGCGATGCTGTTCAACGTCAAAGCGATGTTCCTGCCGCTGCTGCTGTTCGCGGTCTCCGTCGCCGCGCTCTACCCGGGCGGCCCGGTCGCCGCGGCACGCCGCGCCTGGGCGCTGCACCGGCCCTTCTGGACGTCGATGGGGGTCCTCTTCGGCGCCTACACCGTCCTGTACCTGGCCCGGATGCGCGCCGGCGACGGCAGCGAGGGCGCGGGCGTGCCCGAGTACGGGCCCGCGATGGCCATGGTGCGGGGCCTGCTCACCGAGGTCTTCCCCGTCGGTGCCCTGGGCGGTCCCCTGGAGTGGTCGCCCGTCACCCCGACCGGTGGCCTGATCGACGCCCACGGTGAGATCGTGCTGGTGTCCTGGGCCGTGTTCGGCGTGATCGTGCTCGCCAGCCTGTGGCTGCGCCGCCGCGCGTGGCGCGCCTGGACGGTGCTGCTCGGCTACCTCGTAGTCGTGGACATCATCCCGACGGTCGTGGCCCGGGGACGCTTCCAGGAGGTGGCCGCCGCCGACCCCCGGTACGTGGCCGACGCCGCCCTGGTCTTCGCGCTGTGCCTGGCCCTGGCCTTCCTGCCGACCCGCGAGGAGCGGGCTCGCGCCGCCGTCGGCCAGGAGGCACCCGGCGCGGTCCCCGGCCGCGCCACCCGGGTCACGGCCGGACTGGCCACGGCGGCGTACGCGGGCGCGGCGGTGTTCTCCACGGTCACCTACGCCGACACGCTCAGCGGCGACCGGCTCCAGTGGTACCTGGACACCGTGCGCGTGGCGCTGGACGGTGTGCCCGAGGAGGGCGGACTCTACTCCCGTCCGGTCCCCCAGGACGTCGTGCTGGAGTGGAACGGGCACCGGCGGATGAGCTCGTACGTCCTGGCGCCGCTCGCCGACCCGGACACGGCCGAGCGGATGAGCTCCCCGGAGCAGTCCGACCGGGCGTACGTGTTCAACGACGGCGGCTACCTGGTGCCCGCCCGCCCGTCCGACAACAGCTACGTGTTCGGCCCCGCCGCGGGCGACGAGTGCATCGAGTCCTGGGACGGGCTGATGGCCTGGCCGGTCAGGGCGGAGGGCGGGCCGCCCCAGATCGTCACCATCGGCTACACGGCCGAGGACCCGACCGAGGTGGCCGTGGCGCTGGGCGACGACTGGATCGACGCCGAACTGCCGGCCGCCGAGGAGAACGGCACCTGGTACGTCCCCGTGGGCGCGGTCGGCGACCAGCTGGCCCTGTACACGTCGGCGGACGAGGTGTGCGTGAGCTGGGTGTCGATCGGCACGATGGCGCCCACCGTGGAGGGCAATCCGTGGGACGCGGACGAGGACGACCGGACCGGGGAATAGCTCACCCGCCGGCGGCGACCGCCCGCTTCGGCGCGGAGCCGGGGCCGTGGTGCCGCGACCAGCGACGGGCGGGTTCCTCCACCCACCGGTGGGTGGCCATGGCCAGCAGGACCGTGCCCGCGGTCACCGGGACCGCGTCCAACAGGAAGGACCCCGTGAAGATCTCCTGGCCGGTGAAGTCGCGCCACAGGTACAGCACCACGAACTGCCACAGGAACACCCCGTAGGAGATCCGCGCGAGGAACTGGACCGTCCGGTGCCGCAGCAGCGAATCCAGCCACCTCCCGCCGGCCCAGGCCTCGGCCCGGCGCAACGGCAGCGCGGCGGCCGTGGGGCGCGGCGCGAGCGCGGCGGGGGCCAGCACGAGGAACGCGAAGCCGATACCGGTCGCCGAGTCCACCGCCGAGCTCCAGACGTCCCCGGCGCCGATGAAGCGGCCGCCGGCGGCCGGTGTCGCGTTGAGCGCCAGGAACGCGCCCGCCGCCAGCCAGCAGAGCCCAGGGGAGGCGGCGATCGTCCGGCACAGGCGCCGCACGGGTCCGTCCGGTCCGGGTTCGCGGCGGGCCCACTCCGACAGGACCGCCAGGGCCATTCCGGCGGCGAACAGGCCCAGCGCCCGGGGCAGCCACGCGTGCATGTACGCGCGCGCCTCCGGATAGAACTGCGGCACCAGGGCGGCGAAGCCCAGCACGACCAGAGCGGCCAGGCCGACGAGCAGGCGCCGGCCGCGGGCGTCGACCGTGGGGCCGCGCCGCGCCCACAGCGTCAGCGCCAGGGCCAGCAGCGGAAGCAGCAGGTAGAAGCTCACCTCGACCGACAGGCTCCACATCTGTCCCAGGCCGTACGGGCCGGTGCCGAGCCAGGGCGGGTCGGTGTCGAAGGGGAAGGTCAGCGTCACCACCTCCAGCCAGTGCCGGAGGCCGAGTTCGGCGCGGGAGTGGAGCAGCAGCGCCGTCACGGCCACCACCCAGTAGGCCGGGAACACCCGCACCGCGCGTCGCCAGAGGTAGGGCAGGGCGCGCGGACCCTGGTCGCCGTCCAGGACGGCGCGGGCCCACGGCCGGAAGAGCAGGACGCCGGAGAGGGCGAAGAAGAGGGGCACCGCCAGGTCGAGGGCGCCCAGGAGGCCGCCGACGACACCGGGGGCCAGGGAGTCGCCGGTCTCGGTGGCCACATGGAAGAAGAGGACCATCAGGGCGGCCGCGGCGCGGATGCCATCGAGGGTCTCGTGGCGGCCGTCGACCTGGGGCAGCAGGCGGTCCGCGGTCGGGGAGAGGGTGCGCTCCATGGGGCCTTCCAGCGCGGGGGCGAGTCGAAACGCGTCTCACTAGAACGTGTTATAAAAATTCAGACACGCCCTGGTGACGTCGTTCACTACTGGGCAGTACTCTACCGGAACTGAAGCTAGTTCCACCCGCCCCCGCTGACTTCGATCCGATCCACCCAGTTCCAGATCCAGAACCGGACTCTCATCCGCCCAGGAGGGCACATGCGCCGTACCGTTGCGGTCGTTCTCATCGCGCTGGGGGTCTTCTTTCTCGCCTTCGCACCCATGATGCGCACGTGGATGTCGAGCTCCCTGATGAAGACTCCTCTGGACTACTACAGTCAAACCGTCAACGAAGGAGAGGTCGACTACTTCAACATCGAGGACGTGGAGCCGGTCGAGAACGCCCGGGTGGAGGCGCACTCGACGATCCGCGCCGACGTGGCCTCCAGCACGGACGACACCGTCGTCTGGGACCAGTTCACCTGGATCAAGGACGCCGACACCGACTTCGGCATCTCCTCCACCAGCCGTCGCGCCGGGCACGACCGGGTCACCGGTGAGGCCGTGGACTGCTGCGACGCCATGATCAACGACGAGGCCGCCACCCAGGCCGGCATCCTGTGGAAGTTCCCCTTCTTCCCGGAGCAGCGCGACTACGACTTCTACGAGACCACCGTCCAGGAAGTCGTCCCGATGGAGTTCCAGGGCGTCGAGGACATCGAGGGCGTCGAGACCTACCGCTACGTCCAGACCGTCGAACCGACCACCGTCGGCGAGCGCACCATCCCGCGCTCCGTGGCGGGCCTGGAGGGCGACGGCGACATCACCGGCGACGAACAGTTCTCGATCGTGCGCACCTACTGGGTCGACGCCGTGACCGGTACCCCGATCAAGGTCAGCGAGGACCAGCACCGGGTCGTGGTCTATGAGGGCGAGGAGGTCCTGACCCTCCTCAGTGGCGAGCTCACCTTCGACGAGGCGAGCGTGCAGGACAAGATCCAGAGCTCCGAGCAGGGCCGGACCCTGCTGCCCCTGCTGCGTACCACCATTCCGGTGGGGTCCCTGATCGTCGGCGTCGGCCTCATCGCCATCGCGACCGTCCTGCTGATCGCGGGCCGGCGCGGCGCCCACTAGCGGAACACCCCCCCAGGGACACCGCATTCTCTCCCCCCGGCGGCCGCCGCCGGTACATCCCCCCGGTGTACCGGCGGCGCGGCCGTCTCCGGCAGCGACGACGACGGGAGCGGACATGTCCTCACCAGTGGGCCACCGGCGGACCCGACACCACGGAACCGGCCCCGCGGAACGCGGCGTGCCGGCGGAGCCCGTCGTGGCTCCCGAGGCCGGTGTGCCTGTGGAGGCCGGGGTACTCGGGGAGGCCGGCGTGCGCGCGGAGTCCCGTGGGCCGGCGGAGCCCGTCGTGGCTCCCGAGGCCGGTGTGCCTGTGGAGGCCGGTGTGCCCGCAGGCGCTGGCGTGTCCGCGGAGTCCCGTGGGCCGGCGGAGGCGCGCTCGTCCCGGACAGCCCGCTCCCTCCCCTTCGCCCTGGTGTGCGCGTGCCGCCCGCGCCAGTGGCTCAAGAACCTCCTCGTGTTCGCCGCCCCGGCGGCCGCTGGAGCGCTCGGCCAGCCGTCGGCCCTGGCCTCCTGCGCCGTGGCCTTCGTCCTCTTCTGCCTGGCGGCCGGCGGGACCTACCTGCTCAACGACGTCCGGGACGTGGAACGCGACCGCGCCCACGAACGCAAACGCGACCGCCCGGTGGCCTCGGGCGACCTGCCCGTCCCCGTCGCCGTGACCGTGGGCGTCGTCCTGGTCGCCGCCGTGCCGCCCGCCTCCCTGCTGTTCCACGAGCCGGGGCTGACCGTCCTGCTCACCTGCTACGTCGTGCTCACCCTCGCCTACACGCACTTCCTCAAGGACGTCGTCGTGTGCGACCTGGTCGCGGTCTCCGCCTGCCACGTCCTGCGCGCCGTCGCGGGCGCGGTGGTCGTCGGGGTCCCCCTCACCACCTGGTTCGTCATCGTGGTGTCCCTGGCCGCCCTGCTCGTGGTGGTCGGCAAGCGCGAGGCCGAACTGCGCGCCGCCGACGCCGCCACCGACGCGGCGCCCGCCGGTTCCCGCACCTCCGAGCCCCTGGCGGCCCGCGCGACGCTGCGCGGCTACTCCGTCTCCTACCTCACCCAGACCCGCACCACGGTCTCGGCCGCGATGATCGTCACCTACTGCGTGTGGGCGCTGGAACCGGCCGAGCACACCACCTTCCACGCGGTCAGTATCGTTCCCTTCATCATGTTCGTGCTCCGCTACAACCTGCTCGTCGACCGCGGTGTCGGCGAGGAGCCCGAGGAGGTCGCCCTGCGCGACCGGCCGCTCCAGGCCGTCCTCGTCGCCCTCGTGACCCTGGTCGGTCTGGGGATCTACCTTTGACTGCTCCCGTCCCTGAAGGAAGAGGATTCTCGAACGGGTCCCCTCCCGCCATGAGAACTGCGGGGATTCACGGCTCAGGCCGCCTGGCCGCCCTGCGGACGACCGGGTCTTACGCCCTTGGCACCGCCCGGGGCCAGACCGGCCCGGACCAGCACCACATGCGCGGAGTTCTTGTCCCGTGGCCGGGACACACTGCACGCGGTGCAGGTGTAGATGCGTTCGGACAACGGCAGCCGGTGCTTGGCTCTCGCACCGCAACCGCCGCAGTCCATCGTCGTATACGCCGGATGGACCAGGCGCACGTCCCGTCCGTGCTTGCGTCCCATTTCGACCAGAGCCCGCTTGGTCGCACCGATCGCGGCGTCAGCCGCCTTACGCGCCATCGTGCTCTTGGCCAGGAACTTGGGCCGGAAGTCCTCGACCGCGATCGCGTCGTGGTCGGTCACCACCCGTTTGGCCCACTTACGGGCAGTGTCCTGGCGCTGCCGGGCCACCTTCCGGTGCGCCCTGGCACGCAGCCTCTTCGCCTCGCGGTATCCCTTCGACGCCTTCTGGCCCTTGGGTGGTTTGCGGCGGGCCATCATCCGGTCGTAGCGGGCCAGCTTCGCCTGGGCCTTGCGGCCGTGTTGTGGGTGCGGCAGGTCGTGCTCGTCGGAGGTGCTGGTCCCGATCTCCTTGACTCCCCAGTCGATACCGATGGCTCGGCCCGTCTCAGGCAGGGTCTCGGCCTGGGCAGGGACGACGAACGAGCAGTGCCAGTGCCAGTGCCCCAGCGGATCCTGGTACACCCGAACGCTCGTCGGGTCGGCCGGAAGGTCGCGGGACCACACCACGGTCAGGGCGAGGCCCCCGGCCAGGTGCAGGTACCCGTCCTTGAGCCGGAAGCCCCGCCGGGTGTAGTTCAGGGTCGGGTCCGCTTCACCCTTCTTCTTGAACTTCGGCATGCCCGTCCGTCGGCGCACAGACAGGCGCGCCCTGATGTCCTTCTGGGCCTTGGTGCGAGATTTGGCGAAGTCGCGGATGGTCTGTTGCTGGGTCACCGACGCCCCCGATCGCAGCCACCGCTGCAGGGAACGCCATCCGGTCAGCATCTTGTCCAGCCGGGCTGGGCCGCACTTCTCTCCCACCTTGTGCGCCGCGCGAGATTCGGCCACGCACTGGTTCCACACCCACCGGCACCGGCCCCATTCGGCCAGCAGGCCGTGCTCAGCGGTGGACGACACACGCAGCCGGTAGGTGTACCGGGCGTACCCGGCCTCCTGGTTCGCCCGCGCTGGTGTCGTCATGGCCGGAAACGCAGCGGGGAGGTACGACAGTCGAGGGTTGTGGGTCGGCGTACCCCTGAGCACCCCGATCGTGGGAGGCATGACCCTGCTCTTGGAAGGACGACGCGGCGGCGCGGAACCGCCGTGCCCACCCCTGCTCCGTTCTGTCGGCGGCCGAAAGCGCCGGTGAATGGCCGGGGTATTCCTGGAGGAACACTTTGAACCGTCCGACGCTGCTCACCGGGTGGGGCCGGACCGCGCCCACCGCCGCCCACGTGGTCCGTCCGCGCACCCCCGCGCAGGTGGCCGACGCGCTCGCCCAGGCCGGACCGCGCGGCGCCCTGCCGCGCGGCCTCGGCCGGTCCTACGGCGACGCCGCCCAGTCCGCCGGCGGACTGGTCCTCGACTGCCGCGAGCTCACCGGTCCCGTACGGCTCGACTCCGACCGGGGCACGGTCACCGCGCCCGCGGGCACCGCCCTGGGCCGGCTGGCTGCCCACCTGCTGCGCCGCGGCCACCTCCTGCCCGTCATGCCCGGCACCGGGTACGTGACGCTGGGCGGGGCGATCGCCGCCGACGTCCACGGCAAGAACCACCACCGCGACTCCTCGTTCGGCGCCCACGTGCGCTCCCTGACCCTGCTCACGCCCGACGGCCGCACCCGTGTCCTCGGCCCCGGCCTCGCGGACGCCGACCTCTTCTGGGCGACCGTCGGCGGCATGGGCCTGACCGGGGTGGTCACCGAGGCGACCGTGGCGGTCCGCCCGGTGGAGACCGCCCACATGCGGGTGGACACCGACCGCACCGCCGACCTCGACGCCACGCTGGAGCTGATGTCGCGCCACGACGACGCGCACTACTCCGTGTGCTGGGTGGACCTGCTCGCCCGCGGGCGCTCCCTGGGCCGGGGCGTGCTCACCCGCGCGCACCACGCCCGGCCCGCGGACCTGCCCCGGGCGTTGCGCGCCGACCCGCTCCGGCTGAGCCCGTCCCACCGGCTGACCGCGCCGCCGTGGGCGCCGTCCGGGCTGCTCAACCGCTGGACGGCGGGGGCGTTCAACGCCGCCCGCTTCCACGGCGCGCCGGAGCGCCGACGCGGCGAGCCGCAGCCGCTGCCGTCGTTCTTCCACCCGCTCGACGCGGTCCGGGGCTGGAACCGGATGTACGGGCCGCACGGCTTCGTCCAGTACCAGTTCGTCGTGCCGTTCGGCGCCGAGGACGTGCTCACCGGGATCGCCCGGGACCTGTCCCGCGCCGGGACGCCGACCTTCCTCGCCGTCCTCAAGCGGATGGGCGAGCCCGTTCCCGGCCCGCTCTCCTTCCCGCGTCCGGGCTGGTCGCTGGCCATGGACCTGCCCGCCGCGCTCCCCGGGCTCGCCGGCCTGCTCCACGGGTTCGACGAGCGCGTGCTCGACGCCGGAGGGCGGCTCTACCTGGCCAAGGACAGCCGTGCGCGGGCCGAGACCGTGCACGCGATGTACCCCGGCCTGCCCGCCTGGCGCGAGGTCCGGGCGAAGGCCGATCCGGCCGGGGTCCTCGTCTCGGACCTGGCCCGGCGCCTGAGGCTCCTGTGAGCACGGGCCGCGCGCCGATGCGGACGGCCGTCCGGGCCGCCGCCGACGCTTCCACTCGAAGGGACCGCCATGCGTGACTCCGTGGGTTCGGTGCGAACCGTGCTGCTGCTCGGCGGCCGCAGCGAGATCGGGCTGGCCGTCGTCGAACGGCTGGTCCGCGACGGCGCCAGGGAGGTCGTGCTGGCGGCGCGCGGCGGGACGGCCGCCCCCAGCGTCCTGACCGCCCTGGGCGCCACCGTGCACTCGCTGGAGTTCGACGCCCAGGACCCCGACACCCACACCGCGACGGTGGCGCGGGGCGTGGACCTCGTGGGCGACCTGGACGTGGTGGTCGACTCCTTCGGCGTGCTGGGCGAGCAGGCCGACTACGAAGCCGATCCCGCCTCGGCCGCGCGCGCCGCCGCCGTGAACTACACGGGGCACGTGTCGGCCGGTCTGGCCGTCGCGGCGCGCCTGCGCGAACAGGGCCACGGCGTCCTCGTGGTGGTGTCGTCCGTGGCCGGGGTGCGCGTGCGCCGCTTCAACTTCGTCTACGGGTCGGCCAAGGCCGGTCTGGACGGCTTCGCCCAGGGCCTGGCCGACTCCCTGCACGGCTCGGGGGCCCGCGTCCTGGTGGTCCGCCCCGGCTACGTGCCGACGCGGATGTCGGCGCACGTGGAGCCCGCGCCGTTCCCCGCCACCCCCGGCCAGGTCGCGGACGCCGTGGCGGCCGGACTGCGCTCGGGTGCCACCACCGTGTGGGCTCCGCGCGTCCTCCAGCCGGTGTTCGCGGGGATGCGGCTGATGCCGCGCGCCCTGTGGCGCCGCCTGGGCCGCTGACCGCGGCGGACGCCCCCGCCGTCCGCCGCGGTGGACCCCACGGACCCGCGCCGACGGTGCCCGCTCACCACCCGGTGAGCACCAGCTTGCCCCGGCCGTGCCCGGAGTCCAGGTCCCGGTGAGCCAGGGCGGCGTCCGTGAACCGGTGGGCGGCGCGGATGTGCGGCCGCACCCGGCCCTCCTCGTACAGCCGCACCAGCCCGGCCAGGCGGGCCCCGGACCGGACGCCGTCCGGCTCGGCCAGGCCCAGGGCGCGGGCTGCGTCGTGGGCGACCATGCTCGTCACCCGGCGGGGGTCGCCGACGATCTCCAGGGCCTGCCGCAGCGAGGCCTCGTCGAACGAGTCGACCGCCGCGTCCACTCCCCGCGGGGCGAGCGCGCGCACTCGTTCGACCAGGTCCGGGCCGTAGGACACCGGGACCGCGCCGAGCGAGCGCAGGTGGTCGTGGTTGCGCGGGCCCGCCGTGCCGATGACCGTCGCGGCGCCGCGCACCCGCGCCAACTGGACCGCGAAGGTGCCCAGCCCGCCGGCAGCGGACCCGATCAGGACGGTGTCCCCGGGCCCGGCCCCGACCGCGGCCAGGGCCATGTGGGCGCCCTGGGCCTGGGCGGAGAAACCGCCCGCCACCTCCCACGGCATGTCGGCCGGCTTGGGCACGACCTGGTCGGCGGGCACGACGACGAACTCGGCGTAGGCGCCTAAGGTGGTGAAGCCCAGCACCTCCGCACCGACCCGCGGCGCGGTACCGTCCGCGGCCGTCCCGGGGCCGACCGCGTCGACGGTCCCGGCGAACTCGTTCCCGGGCACCAGCGGCAGCTCCACGTGCGAGCGCCAGGGCTCCTCCCCGCGCCGGATCCGCGCGTCGACCGGCAGGGCCCCGGCCGCGACGACGCGGACGCGGACCTGTCCGGGGCCGGGTTCGGGCGTGGGGACCTCGGCGGGAGTCAGCACGTCCGGCGGGCCGAACTCGGGAATCGTCATCGCGCGCATCAGGGTCGTCCTTCCAGGTCGTCGGTGGGAGGGGTGGAGGGGAGCAGCAGAGCGGGGACCAGGGCGACGGCCGTCAGGCCGATCATCCACCAGAACGCGCTCTGGAAGGCCGCCACGGGGACGGGCGCGCCCGGTCCGGCCACGGCCGCCGCGACCCGGGTCAGCACCAGGGCCAGTCCGGCGGTACCGGCCGCCGCGCCGATCCGTTGCAGCACGGTCAGCGCGCTGGTCGCCCGGGGGATCCGGCCGGGGGCCAGCCCCCGGTAGGCCACGGCCATCACCGGGATGCCCGCGGCCCCCAGGCCGACGCCGCGCCCGAACAGGGCGGCGCCGAGCAGGAGGTCCGGGGTGTGGGCGGTCGCGAACGCGAAGGGCACGGTGGCGGCCGCGGCGAGCGCCATCCCGCCCACCACGAGCAGCCGGGGCGCCGTGCGGTCGGCGAGGCCGCCCACGCACAGCACCGCCACCGCCATGCCGAGGCCCTGCGGGGCCAGCAGGAGCCCGGCCTCCAGGGCGGAGGCTCCGCGCGCCTGCTGGTAGAAGAGCGGGATGACGAACATGGGCGCCCAGATGCCCGCGCCGAACACGAACATCAGGGCCGCGCCGAGGGTGAACCGGAACTGGCGGAACAGCCGCAGGTCCAGGACGGGCGCGGGTGAACCGGCGGGACGCCGCCGCAGGGCGTGCCACACGAACGCGCCTCCCAGCACCAGCCCGGCACCGGTGAGGGCCGCGGCGGTCGGGCCCCCTCCCGAGCCGAGGGTGGAGAGCCCGTAGAGTAGGGCGGCCAGCGCGGGGGACAGCAGGGCCAGCCCCACCAGGTCGAGCCGCCGCTCACCGGCCACGGCGTCCCCTTCAGCGTCCCCGTCCACCGCCCCGTCCCCGCCGCCGGCCGGATCGTCCGGCAGGACCGCGACCGCCGCCAGCACGGCCAGTACGGCGACCGGCGGGTGCACGAGGAACAGCCACCGCCAGCCCGGGCCGTCCAGCAGCAGCCCTCCGGCCAGCGGGCCCAGGACCGGGGCGAGCTGCCCGGGGACGGTGACCATGGCCATGGCGCGGCCCAGGCGCCCGGGGCCCGCCGCGCGGGCCAGGATCGCGATGACCAGCGGCAGCACCAGCCCGGCCCCCAGACCGGTGACCACCCGGAAGGCGACCAGGGACGCCAGGGACCACGCGGTCGCCGACAGCGCCGATCCGGCCCCGAACAGCAGCATCGCGACGATCCAGGCGCGGCGCGCGCCGAAGCGGTCCAGCGCCCATCCGGAGAGCGGGATGACCGAGGCCATGGCGAGGAGATAGGCGGTGCCCACCCACTGGACGGTGGAGAGGGGAGAGCCGAAGACACGGGCGAGCCCGTCGATGGCCACGGCCACGATCGTGCTGTCGAGCATGGTCGCGACCGCGCCGACCAGCAGTACGGCGGCGAGCCGGACCAGGGGAGCGTCGACGCGGGCGGGGGAGGTGCCCGCACGCGTCGCGGGTCGGTCCTTCGTCATGGAAAGTAAACTACACCGTGCAGTGTAAGTCTGTACAGCGTTGTAGGTTGGTCCCCGGAACAGGGAACACGCGGGGAAGGCGGCACATCGATGGCGGACGGAGCGGCACCGGTCCGCAGGGGCCATCCGGCCAAGCGGGCGGCCATCGTCGGGGCCGCGCGGCGGGTGTTCCTCCGGGAGGGCTACACGCGCACGAGCGTCGACGCCATCGCGGCCGACGCGTGCGTCTCCAAGCGGACGATCTACAACCACTTCCGCGACAAGGAGGAGCTGTTCGCCACGATCGTGGCCGAGAGCAGCTCCGCGGTCGCCGAGGACTTCGAGCGGATCGCCGAGTGCCACCTCGCGCACCCGGACGACGCGGAGGCCGCCCTGGTCGCCTTCGGTGACGAGTGGGCCTCACCGGGGGTCCGCAGCGCCGACCACGGCGCCCTGGTGCGGCTGCTGATGGCCGAGGCCGCCCACTTCCCCGAGGTCATCCGGGTGTGGATCCGCAGCGGGCCCGAGCCCGTCCACCGCGGCCTGGCGGACCGGCTGCGGGCGATGGCCGACCGGGGGCTGCTGCGCGTCGCCCCGGGGGAGGAGGGCGACGCGGCCGACCACTACGTCGCGCTCGTGCAGACGCCCACGACCAACCGGTCGTTCTTCAACGCCCGTCCGGTCCCCGAGGAGGAGCGGCTCCGCGTCGTCCGGGCCGGGGTCCGGGCGTTCCTGCGGATCTACGGGCCGGTCGACCGCTGAACCACTGAACCGAAATCCGGTTCGCGGCCCGTCCGGAACACCGTGTCCTCCCGGCGCCCGCGCGGAGCGCTCCCTCCCGCCCTGGCCCCCGGCCCTCGGACCGGCACTCACTCGTGCGCGTCGGCCCCCTCGCGCGCGGTCGCCGGGCGGTCCAGCTCCTCGTTGCCGACCGGGTCGACGTCGTGCGCCACGGGGCAGCCCGCCGGGAACGTGCCGATCCGGTTGACGTCGTAGCCGTCCGGGTAGCTGCGGATGTTCGGGTTGTTCTCCGCCCACAGCGGCTCCTCGCGCGGCTTCATCCGGCGCACGACCCTCGCACGCAGCCGCAGCGCGAGGTCGGCGGCGCGGCGCCAGGCCCGGCTCGGCGGCTCGTAGCGGAAGGCCTCGATGAGCGAGTCGTCGAGGATCGCCATGGAGAACTTCCGGGCGGCCCCGGCCAGGCGCGGCGGATAGAACGACACCATCAGGTCCAGGGTCGAGTCCGAGACCCGCCGGCCTCCCTCGGTGTAGGCGAAGTGCTCGCGCTCGTAGCCGTCCATGAGGTCGCGGAAGCCCGCGTAGGTCTCGGGGACGTCCCTGATCCCCATGTAGCGGCCCAGGCGGCGGTAGTAGTGGGTGATCGCGGCGATCTCGTGCTCGGACAGGCGGCGCCAGCCGTAGCCGTGGTCGTTGAGCCAGCGCACGGGCATCACGACGAACGTGCTGAGGACGTAGCGGTAGTCGTCGTTGCTGATGTCGTAGGAGCGGTGCATCTGGTTCATCCGGCGCAGGGCGTCGCGGCCGGGGCCGGGCTCGAAGCCGTGCTGGACCATGTTGCCCAGGATCAGCGCGGTGTCGTCGTAGCGCTTCTGCGTGCTGCCGGTGAACTCGTCGGTCCGCCCGAGCAGGGCGCCGATGCTCGGCACGGCGTAGGTGCGGTACAGGGCGATGCCCAGGGCGCGTCCCATGTCCCAGGGGAACTCGTGGGACTGCAGGATCTGCATGATCCGCACGCAGTCGGCCTCGGCGTCCAGGCGGTGGATCTCGTCGCGGAAGTCGAAACGCTTCATCGGGGGTCCTCGTTGAGCGGGGGCGGGGCAGGAGGGGGCGGCCGGTGGGGGCGGGGCGGCCGGTGAGGTCGGTGGGGAGAGGGGGGAGCCGCGGGCGCTACCGCTCGGCGGCGTCCTCGGCCGTCGTGGCCGGTGCCTGGGGCGGCGCCGGGGACGCGCTCGCGACCGCCTGGCCCGGAGCGGGCACCTGGGCCCCGGTCCCGGGGACCTCCCGGGTGGCCAGGCCGTGCGGGACCGGGCAGCCCTGGGGGAACGTGCCGATCCGCGACGGGTCGTAGCCGTCCGGGTAGCTGCGGATGTTCGGGCTCTGCCGGGCCAGGCGCGGCTCCACGCGCGGCCTCATCCGGCGCACGACCCTCGCGCGCAGCCGCAGCGCCGAGTCGGCCAGCCGCCGCCACGCCGCCGAGGGCTCCGGGTAGCCGAACGCCTCGATGAGCCGGTCGTCCAACAGGGCCTTGGTGAACGGGCGCACCAGGGGCCGCTGCCAGGCGGGGTAGAAGTCCACCATCAGGCCGAGGGTGGCGTCGGAGACCGCGCGTCCGCCGTCGGTGTAGGCGAAGTGCTCGCGCTCGTAGGAGTCGAACAGCTCGTAGAACTCCGCGTAGGTCTCCGGGATGTCCTTGATCCCCATGTGCCGGCCCAGGCGGCGGTAGTAGTTGGTGCTCGCCGCGATCTCGTGGTCGGTCAGCCGGCGCCAGCCGTAGCCGAGGTCGTTGAGCCAGCGCACGGGCATCACGACGAACGTGCTGAGGACGTAGCGGTAGTCGTCGTTGCTGATGTCGTAGGAGCGGTGCATCTGGTTCATCCGGCGCAGCGCGTCGCGACCGCGGCCCGGCTCGAACCCGAACTCCATGATGTCGTTGAGGATCAGCGCGGTGTCGTCGTACCGGTGCTGCGGGCGCTCGGTGAACTCCTTGGTGTCGGCCAGCAGGCGGCCGATGCTCGGCACGGCGTAGGTGCGGTACAGCGCGAGTCCCAGCGCCTGCTCGAAGTCCCACGGGAACTCGTGGCTGCCCAGGATGAGCACGATCTCGCGGCACTCGGCCTCGGCGTCCATGCCCGCTATCCGGTCACGCCACTCGAACCGCTTCATGGAGTACTCCCGTCACCTTCGTGGCCCCGTCCGGTCGGACGGCGGTCTGTGCAGCGAATCGTCCTGTGGTTGAACGTTTCACGGCCCGAACTTTACCGGGAAGCCCCGTGTGTACAAGGGTTCCGGCGTCCCGGCGGAGTGCCGCCGGGACACGGGCGACCGGAGAGGGGTGAGGGGCGGGGGAGCCCCGAGGAGGTCCGCGACGACACGGGTCAGGCGGCCATGCGCTCCGCCACCCGGTTGACCAGCGTCAACAGGACCTCCTTGGACGACTGTCGCTCGCGCGCGTCGCACAGGACCACGGGGATGCCCGGATCCAGGCTGAGGGCGTCGCGCACCTCCGTCGGCTCGTAGGCGTGGGCGCCCTCGAAGCAGTTGACCGCCACCACGAACGGCACGCCGCGCCGCTCGAAGAAGTCCACCGCCGCGAAGCAGGTCTCCAGCCGGCGGGTGTCGGCCAGGACGATCGCGCCCAGCGCGCCCTCGGAGAGCTCGTCCCACATGAACCAGAACCGCTCCTGCCCGGGCGTGCCGAACAGGTACAGCACGAGGTGCTCGTTGATGGTGATGCGGCCGAAGTCCAGCGCCACCGTGGTGGTGGTCTTGGCCTCGACACCGGACAGGTCGTCGATGCCGTAGCTGGCCTCGGTCATCACCTCCTCGGTGCTGAGCGGAGCGATCTCGCTCACCGACGCGACCATCGTGGTCTTGCCGGCTCCGAAGCCACCCGCCACGAGGATCTTGAGCGCGGACGGGACCGGGGCCTGGGTGTCGTCAGAGTCGCTGGATGCCATCGAGAACCGCCTGGAGTACGTCCCGGCTGACCGGGCTCTTTGCCGTGTAGGGTGCGCGGGCCAGGGCCAGGCCGCGGTTGAGCAGGTCGCTGAGCAGGACCTTGACGACGGCGACCGGGATGTCCAGGTGCGCGGACACCTCGGCCACCGACTGGGGCCGCCGGCACAGCTCCAGGATGCGGAGCTGCTCCGGTTCGAGCGCCATCTCGTCGATCTCGGCCCGCTTGGCGGCGATGACCACACTGATCATGTCGAGCTTGACGGAGTCCGCGTGGTCGCGGCCCTGCGCGATCACGTACGGGCGGACGAGGGGGCCCGCCTCCTCGGCCCCCGCGGGTACGGACGGGTCGTCCGCCCCGTCCGGTCGTTGCTCGTGGTTGGCTGGCATAACCGTCCCCTATCGCGTGGATTCCCCGGTCGCGCCCTCGTGCCGGGGTGCGGCGTCCAGGTACCGTCCGACCTGTTCGACCAGGACGTTCATCTCGTAGGCGATGAGTCCGACGTCGGCGCTCTCCTCGGCCAGGACGGCCAGGCACGCGCCGCGGCCGGCGCCCGTGACGAACAGGTAGGCGCTCTCCATCTCGACGACCGTCTGGAGGACCTCGCCGCCCCCGAAGTGGCGCCCGGTGCCCCGCGCGAGGCTCTGGAACGCGGAGGCCACCGCGGACAGGTGCTCGGCGTCCTCCTTGACCAGGCCGCGGGAGCGGCCGATCAGCAGACCGTCGGCGGAGAGCACGATGGCGTGGCGCGAGCCGACCGCTCGTTCGAGCAGTTCGTCGAGCAGCCAGTCGATGTCCTTGGTTCCGGTGCTGTCGGGGGTGCTCGTCACGGTTACGCGTCCTTGTCGGTGTCGTCGGTCTGCTGTTTGCTCTCGCGCCGGCCCCGGTCGGTGCCCTTCTGGAAGGCGGACATGTTCTGGCGCAGTCGGGCCAGGCGGTCCGAGGAGACGGTGGGGTCGCCCGAGGACGAGCCGCCGGACGCGGGGCCGCCCAGGACGTCGCCGCCGGTGTCGGCCGCCAGCTGCGGTGCCAGGTTCTCCTGCGGGCGGCGCTTGGGCAGGGGCGGACGCCCTCCGCCCGCCTCGACCATCGTCGGCGCCGGGTCGGCCGCGGTGTCCCGCGGTGCCGCCGTCGTGCCGGCCGCCGGCCGACGGGTGGGGAGCGGTGTCCGGGCGTCCGCGCCGGACGGGGCCGGGGCGGCGCCGTTGGTGGGCGTGCGCCGGGGCAGCGGCCCGGTTCCGTTGACGCCCTCGGCGGTGCCTGCGCCGGTGCTGTCGCCGCCGTCCATGCCGCCCGTGGCACCGGCGGGTGTGCCGTGCCCGTCCTCGTTCCCGGTGCCGTCCTCGGCGTCGTCATCGACTGGCCGGTCGCCGGTCGCGGACGCGTCGTCGCTGTCACCGGTGCCGCCCTCGTCCCGTGCGTCGCCGTCCGGCACGGCCGCGGGCGCCGGGGCGGGCGCGAACAGCGACGCCAGACCGGTGGGCGGGGAGGCCGGGCCGCTCGCCGCGCTCCCGGTGCCCTCGCCGGCGTCGGCGGACTCGCTCTCGTCGGTGACGTCGGTGGGCGGAGCCACCGAGGTCAGCACCGGCTTGGTGCCGTTGCCGTTGCCGTTCCCGGGTGCCGACGGGGCCTCGATGGCGCTCCGCGAGCGGTCGACGATCTCGCGGACCTCCCAGATGTCCTCCTCGCCCTCCTGGCCGGGGACCGGCCGGCGCTCGCCGGAGATCAGGCTGTGGGGTAGGAGCACGATCGCCTGCACACCGCCGTACGGGGACTGGCGCAGGTGGACCTGGATGCCGTGCCGGTGCGCCAGGTGCGAGACCACGAACAGTCCGAGGCGCATCTTCTCGTTGAGGCGCATCACGTCGAACTCGGGCGGGTCGGCCAGCAGCGCGTTGGCCGACTCGAACTCCCCCTCCGTCATGCCCAGGCCGCGGTCCTCGATCTCGATCGTCACACCGTTGGGCACGTCGTCACTGCTCAGACGGACCTGGGTGTGCGGGGGCGAGAACATCGCCGCGTTGTCGACCAGTTCGGCCACCAGGTGGATGACGTCGGCGACGGCGGGGCCGTTCAGGTGCACGCGGGCGATCCGCTCGCGCTTGACCCGGGTGTAGTCGCCGGACTCGGAGATGGCGCCGCGCAGGACGTCGATGAGCGGCATCGGCCGGTGCCAGGTGCGGCCCGGCGCCTCGCCGCCCAGGATGAGCAGGTTCTCCGCGTTGCGGCGCGAGCGCGTGGCGAGGTGGTCGAGCTTGAACAGCTGGGCCAGCTGGTCGGGGTCCTCCTGCTCGCGCTCCATCTTGTCCAGCAGCCGCAGTTGGCGGTGGACCAGCGTCTGGCTGCGGTGGGCGATGTTGAGGAACACCCGGTTGACGCCCTGGCGCAGCTCCGTCTGCTGGACGGCCTCGTCGACGGCGGCGCGCTGGGCGGTGTTGAACGCCCGGGCGACGTCGCCGATCTCGTCGTCGGAGGTGGTCAGCTGGGGGACGGCCGTGCACGTGTCGACCGAGTCGCCCTCGTGCAGGCGGCGCATCAGCGCGGGCAGCCGCGTCTCCGCCAGGTCGGTGGCGCCGTCGCGCAGGTCCAGCAGGCGGGCGGTGAGCAGGCGGGCGGAACGGGTGGCCAGCAGGAAGGCGACCGCGGTCACCGCGGCGACGCCGAGGCTGCCCAGCACCGCCATGAGGACGGCGCCGTTCGCGTCCTCGCGGGTCAGGGACGCGGCGTACAGGGCCTCGTCCTCACCGATGGTGGTGAGCTCGGACAGGACGTAGGAGTAGTCCTGCGACCACTGGTCGGCGTCCACCGGCAGGGACAGGTCCGGGACCGTCTCCTCCTGGAGGGTGACCGGGTCGACGACGGTCTCCGTCTCGATCTGGCGGTGGATGATCTGCTGCTGCATCTCCAGCAGGCGCGCGTACTCGGGGCTCTCCAGCAGGGCCGTCACGCGCTCCTGCTGGCCCTCGCCCTCCAGGTAGGGGGCGGTGGCCTCCAGGAAGCCCTGGTAGGAGCCGACCAGGCGGCCGAACTCGTGCTGGTCCTCGTGGCCCAGCTCGTCGGTGGCGAAGGCCCGGGCGAGCTGGGCGTCGCTCTGCGCGAACAGGTCCACGGCGCGGAACAGGGTCGTGGCGGTGTAGGCGGGGCTCACCGCGGAGCCCTCCGTCCCCTCCCGCGTCTGGGTGTCGAAGGTGTCGGAGCCGGCCAGGACCAGGGAGTTGTAGTAGGTGAGCACGTCGGCCCGGGAGGCGGACCCGTCGTCCACGGCCTCGCGGATGGCGCCGATCTCCGAGTACTGGCCGTGCAGGTCGCTGATGCGCTCGGCGGTGCCCTCGGGGGCGAGGTCGACGAACGCGAAGAGCTCGTCGATGACCGCGCCCATCGAGTCGTCGGAGCGGGCGCGCGCCGCGTCCAGCTCGTCCCGCAGCGCCTGGTCCTGGGGGTTCTCGATGTAGGCGATCGTCTGGGACCGCTCCTGCATGACGTTCACGAGGCCGACCGCGGCGGGGGCGATCATGTCCTCGGTGGCCTTGGCCTGGATGACCTGGAACACGGCGTGTCCGGCGAGGACGACGGTGAGGATCAGCCACAGGGCGATCAGCGCCGCCACCGGGATCATGACCATGGTGCGGAGCCGGGCGGTGATCGTCCGCCTGCGCCGCTCGGGTGCTGCCTGCACGGTTCTCCTGTCGATCCGCGTCACGGGTGTTCCTCGGGGGCCGGGGGTGGCCGCTGGTACCTGGGGGAGGGCGCGCACGGCCCGCGCGGGGGCGGGGGCCGGCCGCTTCTCGGAGCCGTGTCCGCGTGCGGGGTGGTGACGCGGACCTACCGCAGGGTAACCACTCGCGTGTCCGCTCGGCGCCGCGGGTCGGCGCCCAGCGGGCGATCAGCGGTCGGTCGGCCTTTTCCGCGCGCTGAGGCAGTCTGCCATGTTGGGCAGATATGTCCAGTCATCAGGCGGTTACTCACGAGGTAGGGCCACTGCAGAATAGGACAAACGTCATAAGAGTCAACAGGGGGTGTGGCGATATTCGCTCCGCGAGGGGGTCGCGGAGGCGGAATTCGCTGTTCGGGGCACGTGTCCCCACACGGCGTACTAGCGTTGCGGGGCGGAGCGGGCGCATTCCCGTGGCCGGACGGTCATGGCGCGCCGTCGCCTCCCGCGCCCCGTCACCGGCGGCCGCGAAGCGCGGTACGCGGTACCACTTCTCGGAAGGAGGAGGGCGCCTTCCCCCGGCGCGGCCGACCCGGCCGTGAGGGGCGCGCGCCCCAACCCACTGATGGGCCAACCGTTCGGCGGAGGACAGGCCGCCATCGACGTGGCGGTCGCCGCCGCGCCCCTGATCGTCGTCATCGCCGCCGCGCTCTACCTGCGCGGCCAGCACCGCCGTTACGGGCGCCAGCACGGCTGGCCGGGGCGGCTCACCACGGCCGCGCTCGCCACCGGCGCCGGGCTGGCCCTCTACGCCGTCTGGCCACTGCCCGCCAACGCCGACGGTCTGTGCGCCCTCGACCCGTCCGTGGGCGGGGCACGGCAGGGCTCCGCCCTCCCGTGGCCGGCTCCCGCCGACACGCCCCGCGCGATGGCCCTGGCCTTCGCGCTCTTCCTGCCGGTCGGCTTCCTGGCCCGCTGGCGCTTCCGGCGCGGCTGGCCGGTCACGCTGGTCCTGGGCACCGGCCTCGCCGCGGTCGCCGCCCTCCTGCGCGTCACCGGACTGCTGGGGCTGTACCCGTGCGCGTACGCGGACACCTCGCCGGTCCTGGTCGCCCTCGGCGCCGCCGGGACCCTCACCGGCTGGCTGCTCGCCCGCTGGGTCCTCCCGCTGTGGCCCACGGGCCCCGCGCGCGGGTGGCCCGCCGCCCTGCCCGACCGCCTGGTCCCCGACCTCGGGCGCCGGATGACCGGCGCGCTGCTGGACCTGGGCCTGTGGTGGTACGGCGCGGCCGCCCTGGTGGCGCTCCTGCGGGCCTACGAGGTCGTCCGGCCCACCGCCGTCGACGAGGTCCGGATCGCCGCACTGCTCGGATGCGCCGCCGTCTTCGCCCTGGTCCTGCCCCAACTGCGCCGCGACCGCGCCACGCTGGGCGCCGCCGCGGTGCACCTGGCCCTGACCGTGCCGACCGAGCCGCGATCGGCCGCGCGGTGGCGGGTCCTGGTGCGCACACTGCTGCTCCAGGTCCCGGTCGCCCTGCTGCTCGCCGTGGGCCCGGCCTGGGGCGCGCTCGCCGTGGTCGCCCTCCACGGGAGCACGGCGGTCGTGCGGCCGGACCGCGCGGGTCTGGCCGACCTGGTGTGCGGGGTGCGGGTCCGGACCCGGTCGGTCCTGGACGGCGGCCTGCCCGACCGCCTGGTCCGCTACGCCGCGCCGGTCGAGCCCGCCGGGGCCGGGGCGGGCGTCAACCCCACGCCAGATAGCCCAGCAGCAGGCCGATGAGCACCAGGAGCGCCCCGAGCCCGCCGAACATCACCCGCACGTAGCGGGAGAGCCAGGGGCCGGAGACGATCCGGGCCAGCTCGGGCACCTCCGGGTCGTAGGAGACGGTGACGATCTCACCGGACCGTGAGGCGGTCCAGCCCGAGCTCTCGTGCTCGGCGTGGATCTCCTGGCCGTCCTCGGTCCGGAACTGCACGATCATCCGGGAGGCGGTCGACGTCTCGTGGTAGCCGATGATCCGGCCCTTGGCGCGCACGCCGTGGCGCACCAGGCGCAGTTCGAGGCGGGTCTCGCGGGTGACCGTCCACAACAGGACGAGGCCCGCGACAATGGGGATCAGGGGATAGAGCTCGGCCATCGTGGGGGATGTCCTCTCGGAAGGGTCGCTGGCTAGGACGGAGGGGCCGTCGGCGGGCCGACCAGGCCGTCCGCCATGTGCGCCAGGGTCGCGTGGATGTCCTCGATCGGGCGTTCGGGCTGGAGCGTACGCCAGTCCAGGGCCACGCTCACCACCATGCCGAACAGCGCCGATCCCGCCAGGGCGGTGTCGAGGTCCGGCCGGACCAGCCCCTCGCGCGCCAGGTCGTCCAGCAGGGAGGTGATCACCCCGATCGCCTCGGTGCGGATCTGGTGGACCGCCGTGTACCAGGCCCGGTTGGTGCGCCAGGCCTCGGCCATGAGCATCCGGGCCAGCGCCTCGTGCGCGCCGATGAACACCACGCCGGCGCGCAGGACGCCCGCGAGCGCGGCGCGCGGGGGCACGCCCGCGCCGGGGGCCGGCACCGCCTCGGCCAGGGTCTGGGCCAGTCGGGTCACGCCCCACTCCATCAGGGCCGTGTACAGCTCGCTCTTGCCGCCGAAGTTGTAGTAGACGGTGCCCTTGGCGACCCCGGCCCGCTCGGCGATCTCGTCGACGGTCGTGGCGTCGTACCCCTGCTCGGAGATCAGCGTGATCGCCGCCTCGAACAGGCGCTGGCGTGTGGCCTCACGGCGTCTGCTCATCGGGCGGTCACCGCTCGGGGTGCGCACACTCATCTGGGGGTTGGACGACGTCCCGGCCCTCGGGGCGGGCGCGTCCGTCTCCTTCCTACGACTCGTCACCGGCCGGCGGCCGGCTCGTGGGCCGCGGCGGTCCGGCGGCGCGGGACCGCGCGTGGGGTCCGCGCCGGGCGGCGTCCTCCCACGCTACCCGGGCGCGGCCGTCCGGTCGGCACGGTCGGCCCCTGCTCAGAGCTTGAGCGCGGGGTAGAGGGTGCTCATGGTCCAGGTCCGCTTGCGCTCGACCGCCCGCCACGTGAGCAGAAGGGGGACCACGAGCCACAGCGACATCACGCCGAAGGCCTGCCACACCAGGACCATGTCCCCGCCGCCGATCAGGTGGCGCATCGCCGTCACGGCCCAGTGCAGGGGCAGGTACGGCCCGACGGCCTGGAAGAACGCGGGGCTCGTCTCGATCGGGTAGGTGCCCCCGGCCGAGGTCAGCTGCAGGACCAGCAGGGCCAGCGCGACCACCCGCCCCGCCGCGTTGAACCGGACGTTCAGGTACTGGACCGTGGCGGTGAAGGCGGCGGAGGTCAGCAGCAGGAACGCGATCATCAGGGGCCAGCGCTCGGCCTCCAGGCCCAGCAGCAGGTGCAGTGCCGTGAGCATCACCGCGACCTGCCCCGCCCCCAGCAGCAGGGGGACGACCCGTCCGGCCAGCGCCACCCGCCAGGAGGCGGCGGTCGAGGCCAGGGCCCGGGAGGACAGGGCGGGCAGCACCATGAACACCACCATGGCACCCACCCACAGCGACAGCGGCACGAAGAACGGCGCGAACCCGGTGCCGTAGTTGGGCGACTCGTTGTCGACCTCGGTGTCCAGGCGGACCGGCCGGCTCATCATGTCGGCCGCCGTCGTCCGGCCCCCGTCGGAGTAGGTGGGGATCTCCTCGACCCCCTCGGCCAGGCCCTCGGCGAGCTCGTCCGACCCCTCGGACAGGTCGCCCAGGCCGTCGTGCAGGTCGTCCGCGCCCCCGCTCAGCTCTCCCAGTCCCTCGTCGAGGTCGTCGGCGCCGTCGGAGGCGTCGCTGAGCCCGTCGCGCAGGGCGCGGGCGCCCGAGGCGATCTCCTCCAGCCCCTCGGCCAGCTCGTCGACGTCGTCGCGGGCGCCCTCGGCCTTGTCGACCATGTCCGGCAGGTCCTCGGCGAGCTGTGCCGCGTCCGAGCTCAGCTCCGAGGCCTCCTCGGAGGCCGACCGGATGTCCTCCCGGTTGTCGTTGACGTACTCCGCGGTGGACAGTCCGACCCCCAGCGCGTCCTGGACGTCGGTGAGCAGCGTGTGCAGCTCGGGCTGCTCGGTCTCCAGGTCGGGATGGGCCTCCAGGTACTCCGTCAGGCGCTGGTCGACCGCGGTCATCTCCGTGGTGTCGATCTCCTCGGGCAGGGCGTCCAGGGCGGTGGACAGGTCGTCCGCGATCCGCGACACCGTCCGCGCGCGCTCCTGGAGGCCCGGCAGGTCCTCCTCCAACTGGGGGAGCCACTCGTCGGCGACCTCGTCCAGCTTCTCCACCTGGGTGGAGACCTCGTCGGAGGCGGTCGTGGCGCCGGTGGCCAGGTCCTGGGAACCGGTGTAGAGCTCGGCCAGGCCGCTGCTGAGCGACCCGGCGCCGGTGTGCGCCTCGCCGATGCCCGTGGACAGTTCCCCGGAGCCCTCCTCTGCCGAGTCGGCGCCGCCGGCCAGCTCGTCGGCGCCCTCGGCGGCGTCCTCCGTGGACCCGTGGATCTCGTTGAAGCCGAGGAAGATCTCGTCGAGGTAGTCGCTGATCGCGGACTCGGCCGCGGCCTCGCGGACCTCCTTGAACGCGGCTCCGGCCAGGGACCGGACGATGTAGCTGTTGGAGTCGTTGTAGTTGGCCACGAGCATGGCCGGGACGGGCTGCTCGCGATCGCGCGAGGGCGAGGTCAGGTTCTCGCTGAACCGGGACGGGATGGTCAGTGACACGTAGTAGGTGCCGTCGGCCACGCCCCGGGCGGCCTCGTCGGCGTCGACCAGCCGCCAGTCCAGGTCGGCGCCGTCCATGAGGGTGTCGGCGAGCTCGTCGCCCGCGGCGACCTCGCGGTCGCCCACCTCGACGGGGACGTCCTCGTTGACCAGGGCGATGGGCAGGTGCTCCATCCGGCCGAAGGGGTCCCAGAAGGACCACAGGTACATGCCGGAGTACAGCAGCGGGATGATGAGGAGCGCCGCCAGCGCCGCGGTCGGCAGCGGGGAGCGCAGGAAGGACCGCATGGTGAGCAGTCCGAGGCGGGGCACCGCGAAGGGGCGGTAGCGCGGGGCGCTTCGCGCGGGCGCCTTCGTCGTCTCTTCTGCCTGGCTCGCAGGCTCGCCGACGGCAGAGACTCCTCCTGCGGTCCCCGGCGCGCCCCGCGCCGGTCCTTTCTGCGGCCTCGCACGCTCGGCGCGCCGGAGTCTACGCCTGGCCACTGGTGGGGTTCCCTTCGTTGCGGTGGTGGAGGAGGTCGTCGAGGGCGATCGAGTCGGGGGCCGCGTGCCTGCCGCGCCGCGCGCCGTCCGGGCCGGCGGGCTCGGCGTCGTCGGCCGGGGAGCCGTCCGCGTCGGAGTCGTCGGCTCCCTGCCGGATGGGGAAGGGCCCCTGGACGTCGCGGTCGAGGGCGTCGGGGCCCTCGACCAGGGCCGTGGGGTCGGCGCACGTGGCGATCACGGTGAGTCCTGCCGAGGTGAGGTCGCGCAGGGTCCGCCACATGTCGGCCTGGTGCTCGCGGCACAGTCCGGCGTCGACGTCGTCGACCGCCAGCAGCCGCGGCTCGTTGACCAGGGCCAGAGCAGTGCCGAAGCGCCGCCGCTCCAGCATGGGCAGCTCCTTGACCAGTGTCGACCGGTCCAGGTCGCCGAGCCCGGCGGCGGCCATGGCCTCGTCCGTGGTGCCGCGCGCGGCCGGGCGCATCCGCAGCAGCAGGCCCTCGGCGAGGTGCTCGCGGACCCGGAGCCGGTCGTCGAGGTCGTTGACGCCCTCCATCAGGCCGAGCGCGCTGATCCGCCGGGCCCTGCGCGCCTGCCGGGGCAGGGAGAAACCGTCGACGTGCAGGGTGCCCGACGAGGGCTTCATCCGGCCGGTGAGCGTCAGCAGCAGGGCGCTGCGCCCGCCGCCGGAGTCGGCCTGGAAGACGGTGAGCGTCCCCGGCCTGGCGGTGAACCCCACGCCCGAGTAGACGGTGCCTTCGCGCGTGCCGAGTGTGACGTCCTCGGCGTGGACGCGAGCTCCGGTGGCCCGACGCATGCTGATGGCCTCCCTTCGTTTTTGAACTGACCAGTCAGTTCAAAAGAAACAGTACTCCTGGGAGCCCCTCCGCCCGAGCGTTGGGGACTGTGTGCTCCCGCACAACGCACCGCGCGCGGAGCCGACCCGCTTTTTACGTGCGCGAGGTCGCGACCGGGTAGGCGAGGATGGAGCGGGCCGACCGATGGAGGGAGACGGGATGTCGGAGATCGCCGAGCGCGTCAGGCGCGTACTGGACGACCCGGGGCTGTGGCCGCGGGAGCCGAAGGAGGCCACCGCGCTGCAGCGCGAGATGGCGGGCCGGGTGCGTGAGGAGCCGCTGGACGCCGACGCCGTCCGGTACGTCGCCGGGCTGGACGTCAGCTACGCCAGGGACGACTCGGCGCTGTCCGCGGCGGCCGTCGTGCTGGACGTGCGCACGATGGAGGTGGTGGACTCCGCCGTCTTCTCGGCGGAGCCGTCCTTCCCCTACATCTCCGGGCTGTTCGCCTTCCGGGAGTCGCCGCCCGTCCTGGAGGCGCTGGGGCGGCTCTCGGTCACGCCCGACGTCTACCTGTGCGACGGGTTCGGCCTGGCCCACCCGCGGCGGTTCGGCGTTGCCTGCCACCTGGGGGTCCTTCTGGACGCGCCGGTGATGGGGTCGGCGAAGTCGGTGCTCTACGGCAAGCACTCCGAGCCCGGCGACGAGCGCGGCTCGTGGACGCCCATGGTCGCGGGCCGCTCGGAGGTGGTGGCGGACTCCGCCGCCCTGGCCGCGGAGGGCGCGGAGGTCATCGGCCGGGTGCTGCGCACCCGCGCCGGGGTCAAGCCGGTCTACGTGTCCGTGGGCCACCGGGTGGACCTGGAGGGCGCCGCCGACCTGGTGCTGCGCCTGTCACCCAGGTACCGGGTGCCCGAACCCGTCCGGCACGCCGACCGCCTGTGCGGCGAGCACCGCAAAGCGGTCCTCGCCGCACGCGACGACGCCCCCTAGCCCTCACACAGCCCACCCGCCCCGGGGGGGGCGAGAGGTAGGCCGTCCAGCCCGCGGGTGCGCAGGGGGTTGGAGCTGCCGAAGACGGCCTACCCCGCCCCAAGGGGGTGAGAGGTAGGCCGTCGCGCATTGCAGGCCATAGGGGGGTTGGCTCGGGGCGCGCCAGTGTTCTGCAGGCCGAGGGCGTAGCTGAAGCGAGGAACGAGCGCCAGCACGAACGAGGCCGAAGAACACTGGCCTCCCGGCGCCCCGCGCCCGAGCCTGCGAGGGCGCCGGAGAGCGCAGCGAGGGCGCCGACGCGTCCTGGAGGGCCTGGAGGTGCACTCCCGAGGAACGAGGGAGTGCACCGGAAGGACCGAAGGGCGCGTCTTCCGGGCGCACGAGCACGGGGCCAAAGCGAGGAACGAGCGGAGGCCCCAAGAAAAACACAGGCGGAGGCCCCAAGAAAAACACAGGCGGAGGCCCCAAGAAAACACAGCACCCCTACCAGCTGGTCGGAACCGGCCGTCCCTCGTTGTAGCCCGCCGCGCTCTGGACGCCGACGACCGCGCGCTCGCGGAACTCCGCGAGCGACGTGGCGCCCGCGTAGGTCATCGAGCTGCGCACACCGGCGATGATCTGGTCGATCAGGTCCTCCACGCTGGGCCGTTCCGGGTCCAGGTACATGCGCCCGGTGGAGATCCCCTCCTCGAACAGCGCCTTGCGGGCGCGCTCGAACGGGGTGTCGTCGGCCGTGCGCAGCCGGACCGCGCGCGCCGACGCCATGCCGAAGCTCTCCTTGTACTGCAGGCCCTGGGCGTCGCGCATGACGTCGCCGGGCGACTCGTAGGTCCCGGCGAACCAGGAGCCCACCATGACGTTGGACGCGCCCGCGGCCAGCGCCAGGGCGACGTCGCGCGGGTGGCGCACGCCGCCGTCGGCCCACACGTGGGCGCCCAGCTCGTGCGCGGCCTCGGCGCACTCCAGGACCGCGGAGAACTGCGGGCGGCCCACGGCCGTCATCATCCGCGTGGTGCACATCGCACCGGGGCCCACCCCGACCTTGACGATGTCGGCGCCCGCCTCGACGAGGTCGCGGGTGCCCTGGGCGGTGACGATGTTGCCCGCCACGATCGGCACGTTCGGCGCGAGCGCGCGCACCTTGGCGACCGCGGCGACCATCTTCTCCTGGTGGCCGTGCGCGGTGTCGATCACGAGCGTGTCCACACCGGCGTCCAGCAGCTCGGCGGCCTTGCCGGCCACGTCGCCGTTGATGCCGACGGCCGCCGCGATCCGCAGGCGGTTCGCGTCGTCCACCGCGGGCGTGTACAGGGTGGAGCGCAGAGCGCCCGTCCGGGTGAGCACGCCCACCAGGCCGCCCTCGGCGTCGACCACCGGGGCGAGGCGGTGCCGGAAGTCGTGCAGTATCCCGAACGCCTCCTGGGGCTCCGTGCCGTCCGGGATGGTGAGCAGTTCGGTGGACATGACGTCGCGCAGCTGCGCGAACCGGTCGACGCCGGCGCAGTCGGCCTCCGTGACCACGCCGAGCGGCCGGCGGGCGTCGTCGACCACGATCACGGCGTTGTGCGCGCGCTTGGGCAGCAGGTTGAGCGCCTCGCCGACCGTGCCGGCCGGGTTGAGCGTGATCGCGGTGTCGTAGACCAGGTGGCGCCGCTTGGTCCAGGAGACGACGTCGGCCACCACCTCGAAGGGGATGTCCTGCGGGATGACGGTGATCCCGCCGCGCCGGGCGACCGTCTCGGCCATCCGGCGTCCGGCGACCGCGGTCATGTTCGCCACGACCAGCGGGATGGTGGTGCCAGTGCCGTCCGGCGACGACAGGTCGACGCTCAGGCGCGACCCCACGGCGCTGCGGCTCGGAACCATGAACACGTCGCTGTAGGTGAGGTCCTGCTGCGGGACCTGGTCGTTGAGAAAGCGCAATGCCTCTACCTCGGTCGAGACCGAAGGGGGTGGACCATCCGCTGCTCCCGCACGCGGCCGCCTGTTGATCCCCCTCTTACCAGTCAAGTATGCCGTCATCGATTAGGTCGGGCGACCCCCGATCTGGCATGATGACTCGATTCCCGCCTACTCGGCCCCTTCCCGTGTCCACGGTCTGTGCCTGAGCGCGACCGGACGATGGCGTGTGGGAACGGGCACTTCTGGAGAACCCGAATGTCGCGTTTCACGTTCGCGCAAGTCAAGGAAGAGACCTACAAGCCCAGGGACGCCTGGTGGACGGTCTTCCTGGTCGATCCGCTCGCGGGCCGACTCGTGGTCTGGACCGCCAACCGTACCAACCTGACGCCGAACCAGCTCACGCTCGGTGCCGGCGTGCTGGGACTGGCGTCCGCGGTGTGCTTCGCGCTGCCGGGCTGGCAGGTCCCCGCCTCCTGGGCGTGGCTCGTCCTGGGCGGACTGCTGTTCCACCTCAGCTTCGTGCTCGACTGCATGGACGGCAAGATCGCCCGACTCAAGGGCAACGGGACGGTGTTCGGCGCCTGGGTGGACTTCGTCTTCGACCGGATCCGCTTCTTCGGCTGCCTGATGGCGCTGCTCATCGGCCAGTGGGCGGCCACGGGGAACGTCGCCTACCTGGTCGTCGCGCCGGTCGTCGTCTTCTTCGACCTGCTGCGCTACCTCAACGCCGCCCAGGTCGCCAAGACCCGCAAGACGATGCGGCAGGTGCTCGCGGAGGCCTCGGGCGACGAGGAGCGGATCCGCGCGGCGGCGGTGGGCGACGACGACCCCGAGAACGAGGGCGGGGACGCGGAGGCGGACGCCCCGGCGCGTCCCGCGGCCGGGGGCGGCGGATCCCTCTACGCCCGGGTCCGGGACCAGTTGCTCCGGCACCGGGTCCGGCCGCACCTGTTCAGCGGCATCGAGTTCGAGATGTTCGTGTGCGTGGTGGCTCCGGTGACCGCGCTGGTGTCCCTCTTCACACCGCTCAACAGCCTCATCATCCCCATCGCGGTGCTGTCCTGCCTGGCCCTGGCCTTCTTCGAGGTCGTCCTGGTGCTGCGCCTGTGGCGGGAGACGCGGCGCTTCGAGGCCCGGCGCAGGGAGATGACCTCCACCGTCCCCGTGGCGGCCGGCGAGAGCTGATGTCGCGCGAAGGCCCCCGGGCCCCTCTCAGGAGGGCACCCGGGGGCCTTCGCTCGGGTACGCGGTCCCCGCGGGGCGGGGTGCGGGTCAGGACCTGTCGGGAGCGGATCCCACGCCGGTCACGTCGGCCGGAACCTCTCCGGCGGCCGCCTCGCGGTTCGCCGTCGTCCGGGGGGCCGGGGCGTCCCCGCGCAGGAGCCACGTCAGCCGTGGCTCCACCGCCCACTTCAGGCACGCGCGGGCCCACGGGGTGCACAGGAGCAGTGTGAGGCCGATGCCGATCCCGATCGACAGGGCCAGGCCCACGGCTCCGCCCACCTCCTCGTACCAGGGCGTCGCCTTGAGCAGGATCAGGGCCACCGAGTGCCCGAGGTACACGAAGAGCGTGTAGGCGCCGAGCGACGTGATCCACATCTGGCGCTTGGGCGTGAGCGCGAGCATGGCGATGGTCATCGCCAGCGCCAGCCCCATGAACGCGAGCCGAATCCCCATGCTGGGCATGATCGGGTCGATGTCCCGGTCGGTGAGACTGTCCTTCCAGAACAGCCAGTCCCGGCTCAGCCGGTCGGAGATCGGGACGGCGAGCACCGCCGTGGAGACCAGCACGGCCACGGACAGCACCCGCACCCAGACCCGGTCGAGGTGGGCGAAGTGCTCGCGCCGCAGGCTCAGGCCCAGCACGAAGAACGGCAGGAAGCTGAGGACGCGGCCCATCGCCAGCGTGCCGCCGCCCAGGTCGGTCGTGGAGGCGAACACCGAGATGAGCACCGCGATGGCCACCGGCCAGCGCAGCCGCTGCCACACGGGCACGCTCAGCCGCCACATGAACAGTGCCACCAGGAACCACAGGGTCCACGTCGGCCGCAGCACCGACAGGGAGTCGGGCAGCCCGCCGCGCTCGACGCCGTAGATCAACTGGTGGATCGACCAGAACACGAGGTAGGGCACGGCCAGCGACACGACCAGCTTCTCCACGCGGCGCGACGAGGCGTCGAAGGACCGCGAGAGGTAGCCGCTGATCATGATGAACGCGGGCATGTGGAAGAAGTAGATCCAGTAGTAGAGGGCACTGGCGGGCCCGTAGTCGCGCAGCGGTTCGATCGCGTGGCCCACGACGACCAGCGCGATCAGGATGAACTTGGCGTTGTCGAGACGCGCGTCGCGCCCGGGTGTGTTCTCGGACACCGGACCCCCGGAACCGGTGGTCAGGGTGGCCGGGACCGGCCCCGGCCCTGGCTGATGGGACGCTGAACTGACGGTGGATGAGGCCACGAACGGTCTCCGAGACGACGGGTGCGGTATGACGGTGTGCGCTGGGCTCACGACCCGGGTGGACGGGGCCGTGGCCGACGGGGGATGTCGGAACGCTGGGTCGGTGCCGCGTGGCGGCTGGGCCCGGGAGAAGGGCACCGAAGGTCGGATGAATTCGACTCGTGCGTCGTTACCCTACTGAGACATCGTGGGGTGCGCCAGGGGTTTCGCCAAATCAGGAGAAATCGCGTGACGTCGCTCACCCCCGTGCCGGGCGCCGACTATCAGGGGATCGTAACCCATGGGTGCGGACGCGTGCGCCTTGGGTGACCATGGCAGTGTGGGGCGGCGACGGTCGCGCCGATAGGCTGCACCCAGGCCGAGGCGTCGCGCAGGCGTTCGCCCAGTCGAGAACGAAGAAGGCGGTGGAAACCGTGCCGCACGCGGTGGACCCCAATCGTGCAGCCCAGCACGGGAGCGTGGTCATGCGACTCCTCGACGAGATCTTTCCGCTCGTCGAGGGGTTCTATGTCGACCTGCACAAGAACCCGGAGCTCTCCCACTCCGAACATCGCACCGCCAGCGGCGTCGCCGAGTGGCTGACGCGCACGGGCTACGAGGTCCACAAGGGGGTCGGCGGCACCGGCGTGGTCGGCATCCTGCGCAACGGCCCCGGCCCCACGGTGATGCTGCGCGCCGACATGGACGCCCTCCCCGTGGAGGAGCGGACCGGTCTGCCCTACGCCAGCACGGCGCACGCGACCGACGACGAGGGCAAGGAGGTCCCCGTCATGCACGCGTGCGGCCACGACGCCCACACCGCGTGCCTGGTGGGCGCCGCCGACCTGCTGTCGGAGAGCCGTGAGGAGTGGACCGGCACCGTCATGGTCGTCGCCCAGCCCGCCGAGGAGACCCTCGACGGCGCCCAGGCGATGATCGACGACGGGCTCTACGAGCGCTTCGGCCGCCCCGACGTCATCCTCGGGCAGCACCTGGGCCCGCAGCCCGCCGGACTCATCTCCCACCGGGCCGGCGTCATCCTGGGCGCCGCCGACTCCTACCGGGTGCGTGTCTTCGGCGAGGGCGGCCACGCCTCCCAGCCGCACACCACCATCGACCCGGTGCTCGTCGCCGCGCACATCGTCACGCGACTCCAGGGCGTGGTCTCCCGGGAGATCAGCCCGAGTGAGATGGCCGTCCTCACGGTCGGACGCATCCAGGCCGGGACCAAGGCCAACATCATCCCGGACGAGGCCTACCTCGAGGTCAACACCCGGGCCCTCAACGACAACGTGGCCCGGCAGCTCGAAGCGGCCATCGAGCGCATCGTCCGGGCGGAGGCCGCGGCCTCCGGCGCCACGCGCGAGCCCGAGGTCGAGCGCTTCGAGGGCGCCGGCATCACGGTCAACGACCCCACCAGCACCGCCGAGGTGGCCGCCGCGCACCACGCCTACTTCGGTGACGACTACGTCATCCACCTGCCCGACCCCTTCCCGGGCACGGAGGACTTCAGCTGCTTCGGACTGCCCGCCGACCCGCAGCCCATCCCGTACGTGTTCTGGTTCGTGGGCGCCACCCCGCACGACGTGTGGGAGGCGGCCCCGGGCGACACGCCCTACGAGAAGATGGGCAACGTCCCCAGCAACCACTCGCCGTTCTTCGCGCCCTCCCGCGAGCCCACGCTGCGCGCCGGGCTCGCCGCGATCACCGTCGCGGCGCTGTCCTACCTGGGCAGCGAGCGGTCGGCGCCGCCGGCGGCGGACGCGGCGCCCATGGGCGGGGCCTACGAGGGGCGGTCCTACGACGCCGGACCCGAGCCGGTCGGGGACCCCTTCCCCGTCGACGCCCCGCCGCCCGCCGACGCGCCCGCGCAGGCCGAGTCGTTCGGCCCTCCGCCGGGGGAGTCCGCCCCGGCGAACCCCTTCGGCCCGCCGCCCGGCGAACAGGCTCCCCCGAGCGGCTACGGCCCGGTTCCGGCCGACGCCCCGCCCGCCGACTCCTACGACCAGCCCCCGCGCTCCTACGGCCCGCCCATGGGCGAGCCGTACGCGCCGCGCGCCGAGACCGGTGGTCAGGAGGCCAACGACGCCTACGACAGCGCGTTCCTGGCCTCCTCCTGGCCCGATCCCGACCAGGAGGACCCGGCCAAGTCCACCCACGACGCCGACATGGACGCCGTCATCGGGGCACAGGACGAGGAACTGCGCGAGGAGTGGCGCAGCGAGAAGGCCGAGGAGTCCACGCTGTCGGCGGACATGGCCGCGATCCTGGACGACGACCCGCAGGGCCCGCCGCACGGTCAGGACCCGCAGGGACCTCCCCAGGGACCGCCCCCGCAGGGCCCGCCGCACGGCCAGCCCTCGGGGCCGGCGTTCGGCGGCCCCCCGCCGCGGGGCGACGCCCACCAGGCACCCCCGCCCGGACCCGACGACGACCTGCCCGACTCCGAGTACCGCCTGTGACCCCGGATGGGGATCATCACCCGGCGCTGGGGTGATCCCCGTCTGGCGCGGGACCTGCGCCATCCACTGGAGAACAGGCTCCTGTTCGCGTGCGTGGCCGTCACGTTCCTGGCGGTCGTGGGCGCGGCCAGCCGCGCCCACTCCGGCGAGCCGGGCGAGCCGCTGCTGCTGTTGAGCATCCCCGCGCTCGTGTACTTCGTGCGCGGCCAGCTCTTCGCGCGCCAGCGGATCAACGGGGTGCGCGTCACCGAGGACCAGTTCCCCGAGGCGCACCGGATGGTCGCCGAGGCCGCGGCGGTGTTCAACATGCGCCGTGTGCCCGAGGCCTACGTCGTCCTGGGCAACGGCGTGCTCAACGCGTTCGCGTCGGGGCACGGCAGCCGCCGGTACGTGGCCATCAACAGCGACCTGTTCGAGGTGGGCGGCCGCCTCGCCGACCCGGACGCGCTGCGGTTCGTCATCGGCCACGAGGTCGGCCACATCGCCGCCGGGCACACGTCCTTCCTGCGGCACTTCGGTATCTCCGTGGCCAACGTCATCCCCGGCGTGGGCAGCACGCTGAGCCGGGCACAGGAGTACACCGCCGACAACCACGCCCACCTGTACTGTCCCGGGGGCGCGCAGGGGCTGCGGCTGTTCGTGGCGGGCAAGTACCTGTACACGTCCGTCGACTTCGACGCCGTCGCCGAACGCGCCCACACCGACACCGGGTTCTTCGTCCTGCTGGTGAACCTCCTCTCCAGCCACCCGGTGAACACCTTCCGGTTCGCCGCCCTGGCCGACCGGAGCCGGCCGGGACGGGTGCTGTAGGGCTGTGTTTCTTGGGGCCTCCGCTCGTGCCCACGCCGTCGCCCGCCACCACCCTCAACGGACGCCTGCGGCGCAGTCCTTTTAGCTTTGGCCCCGTGCTCGTGCGCCTTTGAGACGCGTCCTTCGGTCCTTCCGGTGCGCTCCCTCGTTCCTCGGGAGTGCACCTCCAGGCCCTCCAGGACGCGTCGGCGCCCTCCTCGTGCTTTTTTGGGGCCTCCGCTCGTTCCTCGCTTTGGCCCCGTGCTCGTGCGCCCGGAAGACGCGCCCTTCGGTCCTTCCGGTGCGCTCCCTCGTTCCTCGGGAGTGCACCTCCAGGCCCTCCAGGACGCGTCGGCGCCCTCGCTGCGCTCTCCGGCGCCCTCGCAGGCTCGGACGCTGGGCGCCGAGTAGCCAGTGTTCTTCGTCGTCGACTTGCCTTGCTCGCAAGCTCGCTGCGGCCCCGTCTCCTCCTGCAGAACACTGGCGCGCCCCGAGCCAACCCCCCCAGTGGCCCCCATGAGCGAACGGCCTACCTTCAACCCCCTGGGGTTGAGGTAGGCCGTTTCGTGCGGCTTCAACCCCCACACTCCTGCGCTGAACGGCCTATCTCACCCCTGGGGTCGAGGCAGGTCCTTCGTGCACGTTCGACCCCGCCTGCGGACCCCGAGGTGAACGACCCCACGGGGGCCCGGTGGCGGGGGCTTACGCGGGTTGGGCGGGGAGGCGGGCGGCGACCTGGGGCGGCAGTGTCTCGTGGCGCAGGTAGTTCCGGGTGAACACACCGGTGCCGTGGGAGATCGAGCGCAGCTCGACCGCGTAGCGCGTCATCTCCAGGGTGGGCACCTCGGCGCGGACCACCGCGCGGCCCCCGTCGGCGGCCTCGGTGCCGACCACGCGCCCGCGGCGGGCGGACAGGTCGCTCATCACCGCGCCGAGGTAGGACTCGTCCACCTCGACGGTGACCTCGTCCACCGGCTCCAGCATGGACAGCTTCGCGGCGGTCGCGGCGTCCTTGAGGGCGAGGCGGCCCGCCTTCTGGAAGGCCATGTCGGAGGAGTCCACCGAGTGCGCCTTGCCGTCGTAGAGGGTCACCCGCAGGTCCACCAGCGGGTATCCCGAGTCCACGCCCTCGGCCATCTGCGCGCGCACGCCCTTCTCCACCGAGGGGACGAACTGGCGCGGCACGACGCCGCCGACGATCTCGTCGACGAACTCCAGGCCCGAGCCCGACTCCAGCGGCTCCACCCTGATCCGGCAGACGCCGTACTCGCCGTGCCCGCCGCTCTGCTTGACGTTGCGGCCCATGCCCTGTGCCGGGACGGCGAAGGTCTCGCGCAGCGGCACCCGTACGGGCCCCGTCCGCACGCGCACGCCGTGGCGGTGCTCCAACCGGTCCAGGGCCGCGTCCAGATGGGCCTCGCCCAGGCTCCACAGGACCATCTGGTGCGTCTCCGCGTTGACCTCGACCCGCAGCGACGGGTCCTCGGCGACCAGGCGCGACACCGACTGCGACAGCTTGTCCTCGTCCGAGGCGGAGGCGGCGCTGACCGCCACCGGCAGCAGCGGCTGCGGGAAGCGCCAGGGCGAGACGCGCAGCGGCCGGTCGCGGTCGGAGATCGTGTCGCCCGTCCGGGCCGTGGGCAGCTTGGAGACCTGGCACAGGTCTCCGGCGACGACCTGGCCCACCGGCCGGGTGTCCCTGCCCAGCGTGACGTTCAGCGCGCCCAGGCGCTCGTCCTCGCCGCTGCGGTCGTGTTCGTCCGAACCGGTCATGCCGCTGGGCACGCCGTGGCCGTGCAGGTGGACCGGGCTGTCGGCGGTGAGCGTGCCGGAGAAGACCCGTACGGTGCTGACCCGTCCGACGTAGGGATCGCTGGTGGTGCTCAGGACCTCGGCGACCAGCGGTCCGTCGGGGTCGCAGGACAGCCCGCGCACCGGGCGCCCGTCGGGTGCGACCACCTCCGGAAAGGCGCGCCGGGTGGGGTCGGGGCACGACAGCGGGAGTTCGCGCAGCAGCTCGCGCACGCCGACCCCGTGGGTGGGGCTGAGCGCCAGCACGGGGTGGAAGCCGCCGGCGGCCACGGCCTGCTTCAGGTCCGCGATGAGCAGGTCCGGGTCGAGCGCGCCGCCCTCCATGTAGCGCTCCATGAGGGCCTCGTCCTCGCTCTCGGTGATGACCTCCTCGATGAGCGTCTCCCGCAGCGGGCCGGCGGCCTCGCGCAGCCAGTCGGGCACCGGGCGCGGCTCGGGGGCGGATCCGGACCCGCCCCCGTCGGAGTAGTCGTAGTAGCGCTCGGAGACCAGGCCCCACACGCCCACCACGCGGCGGTCGTCCCCGGTGCCCTCGACCGCGGGCACGTAGGCGGGGTGGACCCCGCTGCCGAAGGCCTCCTGGCACTGGGCGACCACGTCGTCGTAGTCGGCGCGCGGGTGGTCGATCTTGGTGACGGCCACCGCGCGGGGCATGCCCACGGCGGCGCACTCCTGCCACAGCACGCGGGTGCGCCCGTCCACGCCGTCCAGGGCGGAGACGACGAACAGGGCGGCGTCGGCGCCCCGCAGCCCGGCGCGCATGGCACCGATGAAGTCGGCGTATCCGGGGGTGTCCAGCAGGTTGACCTTGACGTCGCCCACCATGACCGGGTTGACGGTGAGGTGCACGGAGCGCTTCTGCCGGATCTCGATCTCGTCGTGGTCGCTGACGGTCGTGCCCTCCTCCACGCGACCGGGCCGGGAGAGCCCCCCGGCCGCGAAGAGCAGGGCCTCGACCAGGCTCGTCTTCCCGGCGCCGGTCGGGCCGACGAGTGCGACGTTGCGGATGTTCTGGGGCCGATCGGCCCTCGGTACGACTACGGCTCGATCTACCATCCCTGCTGCCCAGCCCTTCGACGCGTTCGGGGCGACGCACGGGGTGGCTCGTGCCACCGCCCGCGATGTGACCTGTGACACTCTCTACGGTCGCTGTTCGTCCCCCCGTCCACAAGAGGTCATCGGGTCCGGAATCCGTCATGTGCGCAATGCGGGCTTTGGGAGCCCTACTATTGCCCCGTGCCTTGGTCGGAGACTCTCCCTCAGTTCAGCCTCGCCGGGACCCTGCTGACGGTCCTGCTGCTCCTCTTCGCGGCGTTCGGCGAACCCCTCCTCGGTCGGCTCGCGTTCGCTCGCCTGGCCCGCAGCCGCCACGACGGCGGGCGCGCCCTGCGGCGCCTGTACGCCGTCACGATGGCGACCCATGCCCTGTGGGGTCTGCTGGTCCTCGCGGTGCTGACGCTCTCGCCGGGGCTCTGCGCCGGTGATCTGGGCCTGCGCGTTCCCGGGGCCTGGGGCCCGATCGCGGGCGGCGCCGTCGGCGGACTCGTCGCGCTGGCCGTGCTGTGGCTCCTCACCAACGGCCTGCCGTTCCGGCGGTCCGGCCGGGGGAAGGGCCGCGGCTCCGGACACCGGGGGAGCCGGGCCTCGGCCGCGCCCGCCGCCCTGCCCGAGCCCGGACGGCACCCGCAGGGCCTCCTCGTGCCGCGGACGACCGTCGAGCGGCTGCTGGCCGGCGGCGCGGCGGTGACCGGCGGCGTGTTCGGGGAACTGCTCTACCGCGGGTTGTTCATCGTCCTGCTGGCCGGGATGGGCGTACCGCTGTGGATCGCCGCGGTGCTGTCGGTGCTGCTGTTCTCGGTCGCCCACGTCTACCAGGGCTGGTGGGGGCTGGTCAGCGCGGGAGCCTCCGGCGCCCTGTTCACGATCCTCTACCTGGGTACCGAGAGCCTGTGGGTGCCGATGGCCGTCCACGTGGCCCTGAACCTGCGCTCCCTGGTGTTCCCGCCCGCCTCCGCTCGCGCCGACCTGGACGACGGGTACGACGGTGACGGGTACGAGGACGACGGACCGGTCCACGACGACCACGGCTACGACGGTCAGGCCTACGACGACCGCGGCCATGACGGCCACGGTCATGACGGCCAGGCCCACGACGACCACGGCTACGACGGCCGGGGGCCGGGGTATCCGGAGCCGCCCTACGGCGCGCCCGCGCCCCAGGCGGATCCACGCCCCTACGAGGAGCGCTACGGCGACCGCCCGGCCGCCCCGAACCCGTACGGGCCCGGCCCCGCCTCCCCGTACGGGCAGCCGCCCTACGGCGACCAGTACGAGCAGTCCCACCGCGACCGCCCCTGAGCGCCGTCCGCGCTTCCGACACACCGGGGCCGGATGCCCGTACCCGGGGCACGTCGGGCAGGATGGACGGGTGTCCGACGCAATCGAGCATCCACTGTCCCGCCCCCAGGACCGCCGGTTCTGGCTGACGACGTCCGACGGCGTCGGCATCGACGCCGTGCTGCGGCGCGGTGCCGAACCCTGCGACACGGCCGTGGTCCTCGCCAACGGGTTCACCGGCACCCACCGCAACCCGGCCACCCGGGCGATCGCCGAGGCCCTGCTGCCGGTCGGCGACGTGATGACCTTCGACTTCCGCGGCCACCACCGCTCCGGGGGCCACAGCACCCTGGGCAACGCCGAGATCCACGACCTGGAGGCCGTCGTCGCCCGGCTGAGGAGCCTGGGCTACACGACGGTGGCCACGGTCGGCTTCTCCATGGGCGCGGCCGTGGCCCTGCGGCACGCCGCCATCCTCGGCGGGGTCGACGCGGTCGTCTCGGTCAGCGCCCCCAGCCGCTGGTACTACCGCGGCACCCGGCGGATGCGCCTGCTCCACGTCGGTATCGAGCGCACCGCCGGGCGCTTCTTCCTGGAGCGCTTCCGCCAGGTGCGGGTCACCGACCGCCGCTGGGACCCGCGCCCGGCCGAGCCGCGCGAGGTCGCGGGCCACATCAGCCCGACCCCGCTGCTCGTGGTGCACGGCGACGCCGACACCTACTTCCCCGTCGCGCACGCCACGGCCATCCACGAGGCCGCGGGCGAGCCCCGTGACCTGTGGATCGTCCCGGGCATGGGGCACGCCGAACGCGCGGTCACCCCCGAGCTGTCGGCGCGCCTGCGCGACTGGCTCCGGGCACGGCTCGGGCCCTCCGGGGACTGAGCACGGGGCCGTCCGGGGACGGCGTCGACAGGACCGTCGCGGTCCACTACAAAGGAGGGATGACCCGACCCCGTAGGCCTTCGTCCCGCCGCGGAGCGGGCGCCCAGGACACCTCCCACGACGAGCTGCCCGGCCTGGGAGGACGGGGCTTCGCGCTGCTCATCGCGGCGACCGCGGTGGGCCTGTGCGGGTTCGCCGCCGTGCTGCCGCTGGTCCCGCTCTGGGCCAGCCGGGGCGGGGTGGGCGAGTTCGGCGCGGGGAGCACGACGGCGGCGTTCATGCTCACGACCGTCCTCACCCAGCTCATGATGCCCTGGCTCCTGGAGCGGGGCGGCTACCGCTGGGCCTTCCCCGTGGGCTGTCTCATCATGGGGCTGCCCACACCCCTCTTCGCCGTGACCGCCGACCTCGCCCCGCTGATCGCCGTCTCCGCTCTGCGCGGCGTCGGTTTCGGGATGGTCAGCGTCGCCGGTACGGCCCTGGCCGCGCGACTCGTACCGAACGAGCAGGTCGGCCGGGCCACCGGCTACTACGGCCTCGCCGTCGGCCTGCCGCAGGTCCTCATCCTGCCCGGCGGCGTGGCGCTGGCCCTCCAGATCGGCTTCGACGCCGCGTTCTGGATCACCGGCGCCTGCTCCGTCCTGGGGGCGGTGCTGGCGGCCGGGATCTGGTTCGCCGACGGCGGGCGCAACCGCTCGGCGCTGCGGTCGGCGCCGCGCCACGGCGGCGCGGGCGACGCCGGCCCCGTCGGTCTCCCACTGCTGCGGCTCCTGGCGTCGCCGCTGGCGATCATGCTCGTGGCCGCCACGTCGGCGAGCACGGTCATCACGTTCCTGGCCATCCCGCTGGAACAGGCCGCGTGGCTGGTGAGCGGCACGCTGGCGGCCCTGGCGCTGGCGGTCGTCGTGGGCCGGTGGACCGCGGGGATGCTGCACGACCGGTACCGGCGCGCGCTGCTGCTCCTGCCCGGCATGGCCGCCGCGGTCGTCGGCCTGGCCCTGGTGACCGCCGGTCTGTGGACCGTCGGCGGGGAGGGTTCGGTGCCCGGTCCGGCCGCCGCGTCCCTGGTGCTGGCGGGGGCGGCCCTGTTCGGGCTCGGGTTCGGCGCCGTGCAGAACGAGACGGTCATGCTCATGCTCAACCGCGCCGGTCCGACCGGGTACGGCCGGGCCAGCGCGGTGTGGAACATCGGCTTCGACGCCGGCTCGGGCGTGGGCGCGATGGGCATGGGGCTGGTCATCCAGCTCATGGGTTACGGCCCGGCGTTCGCCCTGCTGGCGGTCCTGCTGGCCGGGGTCCTCCCGCTGGCGCTGACCGGCCGCGAGCGGTCCCGCTCGCGGTGACCACCTGGGGGTCGATCGGGCCGCCGTCTCAAGGGCGCCCGAGCGCTAGTTGACCGACGAGATGTGCACGTGGTCGTAGTGGTTGGCCGTCGCGCCGCCGCGGTCGTTCATGAACACCCACTGGCGGTTGCTGCGGTGCCAGATCCGCTGCTTCCAGATGACGTAGTCCACGCCGAGGCGGTCGGCGTTGTCGATCGCGTACTGCGCGATCTGGTCGCCGAGGGAGTTGTTCGCGGCGGAGGGGATGGCGCCGCCGGAGCTCATCATGAAGTCGCAGGCGCGGCCGTCGCCGTGGTCGTCGGCGCTGGGCCGCCAGCAGCCGACCGGGTAGGGCGCGCCGTAAGCCATGATGATGTCGTCGCGGATGCCGGCCATGCGGGCCGTGGTCGAGTCCCAGCCGCCGCCCATCGCGCTCTCGGGGATCGTGCCGTTGCCGGGAGTCTCCGGGATCTGTGACTCCTCGTACTCCTCGATCTCCGCCTCGACCTCGTCGCGCTGGTCCTCCAGCGAGTCGACGAGCTCGGAGGCCTCCTCCAGCTCCTCGGTGAGCTCGGTGGTGACCTCCTCCTGCTCGTCGCGCGTCTCGATGAGCTCGGAGATCTGCTCGGACTGGCTCTGGCCCAGGTAGGTCAGCGTCGCGGCGTCGGAGAACATGTCCTCGGGTTCGCTGGAGAAGACGACCTGCAGCGCCGGATCGAAGCCGTTGTTGTTCTTGTACTGGGCCGAGGCGATGTTCGACACACCGGACCGGGAGCCCTCCAGGCGCTCCTCGATCTCCTCCAGGTCCTCCTGCGCCTCTTCGACGCGGTCCTTGATCTCGTTGTACTGGAGGAGCTCGCCGCCGTAGGTCTCCTCGAGCTCCTCGGCGCGCTCGTTGAGCGCGTCGATGTCGATCTCGTCGTCCGGCTCGGCGTAGGCGGCTCCGGGCACCGTGAGCAGCAGTGCCAGGGAGACCGCGCCGACGGACAGCGCGGCGCTGCCTGCGCGTGGGACTCGGAATCGAGGGCTGGGTGTCATCTTCTGCTCCGTGGACGGTCTGAGCGCATTCGGTGGGCCGACGGCGAGACGAGGGGGTGCCGTGGGGCGGGAGATACTCAGCAGACCTTACGAGATCTTGGCGTTACATGCCTAGTACGTGACTCGCGGGGACGGATCCGAAGATACCCGGAGTCGGTGACCGCACGGGGCCGGACGGGTGGAACGGTCGGTCTCAGGCGGTGCCGCCGAAGGCGCTGGGCAGCTGGACGCCGGCGGGTTCGGGCGCCTCGGCGGGCATGAACCAGTCGGAGCGGCGGACGTCGCGCAGGGCCCGGCGACGGGTGTCGGGGTCCAGGCGGTCGAGGTAGAGCATGCCGTCCAGGTGGTCGGTCTCGTGCTGCAGGCACCGCGCCATCAGGCCGGTGCCCTCGACGGTGACCGGCTCGTTGCGCAGGTCGACGCCGGTGACGACGGCGCGCTCGGCCCGGCGTGTGGGATACCACAGCCGCGGGACCGACAGGCAGCCCTCCTCGTCCTCCTGCGTCTCCTCGGACAGCTCGGCGATCTCGGGGTTGATCACGTAGCCGACGCGGTCCTCGACGTTGTAGCTGAACACGCGCAGCCCCACCCCGATCTGGGTGGCGGCGAGCCCGGCACGACCGGGGGCGTCCACGGTGTCCAGGAGGTCCCGGACCAGGGCCGCGGTGTGCTGGTCGAACTTGGTGACGGGCGTGGTCCGGGTGACGAGGACGGGGTCGCCGAAGCGGACGATGGGGCGCATGCTCATGCCCCACAGAGTATCCGGGCCGGGGGAGGGGACGGTGCGGGATGCGCGGGTACGGAGGGGTTCGCGCGGCGGGCGGCCGGCGTTACCCGCGGGCCGGGCCCCGGGCGGCCCGGGTCACGACGACACGGCCAGGCCGGGGCGCAGCGACTCGTCCAGCACCATCTCGATGTAGTCCAGGGCGGCCCGGCGGCGGGCGAGGGCGCTCTCGTACAGCGAGGGCGCCTGGACGCCGCGGCGCACACGCAGGCACTCGTTGACGATGCGCTGCCAGCGGTCGGGGAAGGCGTGCAGGGCGTAGGAGCCCGCGCCGGACTTGGAGGTGGTCTCGCCGGTTTTGAGGGTGAAGTGCAGACGGCTGACGCTGAGCACGCTCCAGGAGGGGGCGAGCGAGCCCAGGACCGCGAGGCCGCGCGGGGTGACGAGCCGTCCGGCCCGTTCGCGCCAGCGGCGCCAGTGCTCGTCCAGGGAGCCCAGTGACCAGGCCCGCAGGCTCTCCGGCTCGTCCCACACGTCGAGTTCGACCGGGTGCGGGCCGCGCACCGGGATGCCGCGCTCGGCGAGGATGTGCCAGGTGGCCGGGTTGACGTCGGAGGTCGCGCGCTCGCGGAAGCGGCCGCCGACCACGGAGGGCAGGGGGCCGCAGGAGGCGGAGTCGCGGGAGAGATGGTCCCAGGTGACGTGGACGCCGTTGAACTGGGGCCGCGGCATGTCCGAGCGGGTGCGCGCGTGCGCGCGGCGCAGCTGCTCGACCTCGCGGCCACCGGGGGTGCGCGCGGTGACGACGACGAAGTCGACGTCGCTGGTGTGCGGGCGGAAGTCGCCCAGAGCGACCGAACCGGTCAGATAGAGGCCTTCGACCAGGCCGGGGGCCTCCTGGTCCGCGTTGGCGAGGAAGGTCCGGGCCAGCGTCTGCACCCGAGGGTGGACGGCCATGCTCACTCCAGTCTGATGGTGGGTTCGTGCGCGCGACCGGTGTTGGGGGAGGACCGGATCGCCGTGGCTGGTGCTCGGCCCCGAGCCTGGTGGGGCCACTGGGGGCCTCGCCTCCTACCTCCAAGTTTGGGCGGGTCCGCTGATGATGGCAAGTGATCACGCCGGACTTGCATCCTGTCTCCCCACGTCACGTGGTGTACGGCTATGCCGGAGAGGGGGAGCGGGCACTCTTGACAGGTCCGGGGTCGGTGTGGCAAAGGGGGTCGCGGGCCCGTGAGAGGTGCGCAAGGGGCGTTCCGGGGCGGATGGGACGGCGCTTTCCTTTCCGTGGCCCGGCCCCTGCCGTTCCGCCGGAGGGGGCGGGCCCCGGAACCGGCCTCCGGTCCCCGTGCGCAATCCTTCGCACGTGCATGCGCACGGTTCTCTGCATGGGATTCTTTTGCCGTGGCTTTTCACTAGAGAACTTCTGCGCGAAAACGGGCGGCGCTCCGGGGTCATTCCGAGTGTGGCGTCCGCCATGTTCTACCGGCCGGTAACAGCGTACCCGCGCGGGATCGGTGCTCGTGTTCCCTGGTCCTGGGCCTGGTCGCGCATATCGCGGGAATCGGGCGCCGACGGCCATGGGCGCGGGGCGGCGCAGAGCACAGGCCGCAGATGTGGACACGCCTCATCTTTTCGGCGATTGTTATGATTCACCAAGCCACCCCCAGGTGATACCCATCACAGCCATTGTTCGTTGTTTTCATCCGTGTAACACGAGAGCACCCTCCCGAAACTGTGCCTCATTACTGTCTGGGGAGAACGGCAGATCTCGCAGCGATTCCAAGGAGCCGGAATGGTCCCGACCATGGTCCTCGTAGCCGACGACTCGCGTGACGCCCACAGACGTGAGGCCCTGTGCGGCCTCGCGGCGGCGGTGGCCAGCCGTGGAGAGGTCCCCGTGACCGCCGCCTTCGGCAGCCCCGACGAAGTCACCGCCACCATCCGCTCCGTCGACGGACCCAAGGTGGTCGTCCCGGCGTTCGTCGCGGGAGGCGACGTCGCGAGCGCCCACCTGCTCTCCCGCATCGGCCTGGGCGGACTGGACAACGTCTGCCAGACCGCGCCCCTCGGCGCGGTCCCGTCCATCGTCGCCGACCTCGCCGGACGCCTCGGCGAGTCGGGATGGAGCCGCGAGGACGGCGTGGTCCTGGCCGCGGACGGTACCACCGGCACCGAGGAGCGCCAGGTCGTCATGGACGTGGCCCGCATGCTCAGCCGCCGCCTCGGCTCCCCGGTCCAGGTGGGCTACCTGCGCACGTGGGCGCCCTCGGTGTTCGACGCCGTCGACCGCCTGCGCCGGGCCGGCCGGGAACGGGTCGCCGTGGCGGCCTGGCGCCTGGTGGACGGCCCCGACTTCGAACTGCTGCGCGGGCTGGACGTCACCGCCATCACCGCGCCGCTGTGGCCCTCCGAACTGGTCGTGGACACGCTCCTCGCCCAGCACCGGGCGGTCAAGGGCCGGCTGGCCTGAGGGGGCCGCGGCACGCCGCGCGCCCGAACCGGGGCCGGCGGGACCGGAAACCGCGGTGCGAAGCGTGCGCTCACCGTTACCGGAGGTGCCGGGATGGGTAGGGGTCCGAACGGGCGGGAACTCCCCGCACCCAGACTGTGGCACCGTGCCGCGCCGCCGACCGCGCGGAGTGGTACGGACCGGGAACGGCCCCTTTTCCCGGCCCCGGACTCCTCGTGCCGGCCCGAGCGCCCTCGCGACCGGGCGGGCTCCCCGTGCGGTCGCCGCCAACGGACCAACGCGTCGGCCGTCGGCGTCAGGGGTCGGACCCCGACAGGCACCGACGCGCGCGACCCGAAGGTGGAACTCATGAACGACGTCACAGCGCGGTTCGTCGACGACCGGCAGCGCCGACGTCTGGAACGGCGCTTCGGCGCGCACGTCGGCGAATGGCTGACGGAAGTCCCCTCGATCGTGGAGAAGCTCGCCACCGAATGGGGGCTGACGGTCGAGGGGCCGGCCCCGCACGGACGCACGTCCGTGGTGGTCCTGGTCAGCCGTGCCGACGGGAGTGAAGGAGTCCTCAAGCTCTGCCCGGACAGCGGGCTGTGCGTCTCCGAGGCACGGCTGCTGCGCATGTGGGCGCCCTCCCACCGGGTCCCGGAGGTGTGGGGCCTGGACTCCGAGCGCGGCGCCATCCTCATGGAGCGCGTCGACGGCGAGACCGTCGCGGCCACCGGGGTGGTCCCGGCGATGGAGACCGTCGGCTCCCTCATCGCGCAGCTGCACGCCGTCGACGTCCCGCGCGCGGAACTCATGGAGCTGCGCCCCCTCACCTCGCGGGTGCAGTTCATCTTCGACTTCTGGACCCGGGAGCGCGCCGAGGGCCCAGCCGCCGACATCGTGCCCGCCTCCGTCATGCACCAGGGCCTGTGCCGGGCCCGCGACCTGGCCCACGGCGAGGTCGGCGTGGTCCCCGTGCACGGTGACCTGCACCCGGGCAACGTCATCGACGGCGGCCCGCGCGGACTGGTCGCGCTGGACCCGCGCGCCTGCCTCGGCGACGGCGCGGTCGACGCGGTCGACTGGACGGTGTGGCAGGCCAGCAGCCTACGGGAGGTGGAGCGCCGGGTGGACGTGCTGTCCCGCGTCATGGACGTGGACGGCGACCGGCTCATGGCGTGGTCCCGGGCCTTCGCGCCCTGCATGGTCGTCGCCAAGGTCAACCGCGGCCAGACCGGCACCGAGGAGTTCGAGGTGCTGATGGAGATGGCCGAGCGCAGCGTGGTGGTTCGGGGTTAGGGTTCGGAGTGGGTTCGGGGCGCTTTCACGCCGGGGTGGGTTCGGGGCGCTTGACGCCGGGGCCTTCGTCGTCGCTACTGCCTGGCTCGCAGGCTCGCTGGCGGCAGAGACTCCTCCTGCAGGCACCGGCGCGCCCCTCACCCCTGTGCTTTTTTGGGGCCGCCGCTCGTTCCTCGCTTTGGCCCGGATAGACCCCCTGTGGTCCCCGCGACCGGAACCGCGTACCCCTCACCCCCTCGGGTTGCGGTAGGCCGCTTTCGTACCGCTTCAACCCGTTCGTCCTGAGGCTCAGGGGGTTGAACGTGTGCATGCGCGCCTTCGGGGTCGCAGGGGGTTGGGCGTGGCCGGTTCCGCTCATGGGGTCCCGTCGGGGGTTGAAGCTTCTATAGGTGTGGGGTCCATAGGGGGGTTGGCTCGGGGCGCGCCAGTGTTCTGCAGGAGGAGACGGGGCCGCAGCGAGCTTGCGAGCAAGGCAAGTCGACGACGAAGAACACTGGCTACTCGGCGCCCAGCGTCCGAGCCTGCGAGGGCGCCGGAGAGCGCAGCGAGGGCGCCGACGCGTCCTGGAGGGCCTGGAGGTGCACTCCCGAGGAACGAGGGAGTGCACCGGAAGGACCGAAGGGCGCGTCTTCCGGGCGCACGAGCACGGGCCAAAGCGAGGAACGAGCGGAGGCCCCAAAAAAACACAAAAAACTCACCCCGGGGTCTCGAAGCGGTAGCCGCGGCCCGCCTCGGTGATGAGGTACCGGGGGTGCGCGGGATCGGGCTCCAGCTTCCGGCGCAGCTGCGCCATGTACACGCGGAGGTAGTTGGTCTCGCTCTGGTAGGAGGGCCCCCAGACGTCGTGGAGGAGGCGGCGCTGGCTCACCAGCTGTCCGCAGTTGCGGGCGAGGATCTCCAGGATGTGCCACTCCGTCGGGGTGAGGCGCACCTCCTCGCCGTCGCGCAGCACGCGCTTGGCCCCCAGGTCGACGGTGAAGCACGACGTGCGCACCACCGGCGCCTCCTCCGAGCGCACGGACCGGCGCTCGGCCGCGCGCATGCGCGCCAGCAGCTCGTCCATCCCGAACGGCTTGGTGACGTAGTCGTCGGCGCCCGAGTCCAGGCAGCGCACCTTCTCCCCGGCGGAGTGCCGTGCGGAGAGCACGATGATCGGTACCTGCGACCAGCCCCGCAGCCGCTGGATGACCTCCATGCCTTCCATGTCGGGCAGCCCCAGATCGAGGAGGACCACGTCCGGGTGCCGCTCGGCGGCCAGCCGCAGGGCCGCGGCACCGTCCGCGGCGGTGTCGACGTCGTGCCCGCGCGCCCTCAGGTTGATCCGCATCGCCCGGATGATCTGCACGTCGTCGTCAACGACCAGGACCCGCATGGGACCTCTCCTCGCCTGCCTCGTTCGGATCCGCCGCCTTCAGCGTGAACACCATGGTGAGTCCGCCGCCCGGTGTGTCCTCCGGCGTGAGCGTTCCGTGCATCGCCTCCACGAAACCACGCGCCACCGCGAGGCCGAGACCGACCCCCGTGCCCTGGGGCGCGTCGCCCAGGCGCTGGAAGGCCTCGAACATCCGGTGCTTGCCCTCGTCGGAGACTCCCGGGCCCCGGTCCGCGACCCGTAGCTGCACGTTCTCGCCGTGGGCGCTGGCCGCGACCAGCACCGGGCTGCTGGGATCGGGGTTGTAGCGCACCGCGTTGGTGACCACGTTGGCGATCGAGCGCTCCAGCAGCCCCGCGTCGGCGCGCACCCGCGGCAGGTGGTCGGGGACGTCCACGGTGACCGAGTCGTGCGGCAGGCCCAGGAGCGTGACGGGGACGACCTCCTCCAGGCCGACCGCGCGCAGCCGGGGCCGGACGTTGTCGGTGTGCACCCGGCTCATGTCCAGCAGGTTGTCGATGAGCCGGTTCAACCGGTCCGTGGACTCCTCCACGGTCTCCAGGAGCGTCTCGCGGTCCTCGGGGTCGAGTTCGATGTCGGTCGCCCGCAGGGTCGACAGGCTCGCCTTGATGGAGGTCAGCGGTGAGCGCAGGTCGTGCGAGACGGCCGCCAGCAGCGCGGTGCGGATCCGGTTGCCCGCCGCCTGGCCGCGCGCCTCGGCGGCGTCCCACTCCAGCCTCTGGTGCTCCAGGGCGATGCCGATGTGCGCGGCGAAGGCGCGCAGGACCCCGCGGTCGGCGGCGGGCAGCACCCGTCCCCGCAGCGCCAGGGTGAGGGTGTCGGAGATCGCCACCTGCACGTCGGCCTCGTCCGGGGTCTCGCACGCGGGGGCGCCCACGCTGTGCACCACCCGCCAGCCGCCCTCGTCGCGCTGTTCCAACAGGGTCGCCGACCGCTGAGCGAACGTCTTGCGGATCCGACGGAGGAGGGCCTGGAGGGGTTCGCTGCCGGAGAGGACGCTGCCGGCGAGCAGTGTCACCGCCTTGGCCTCGGCCCGGCCGCGCGCGGCCTGGGCCGAACGGCGCGCCGCCATCTCCACGACCACGGCGACGAGCGTGCCCACCAGGGCGAACGCGGTCAGCGCGAGCATGTTGTCCAGCGACACCGGCGGCCGGCCGTGCAGCGGCGAGAGCACGAACGTGAGCAGGAGCGCGCTCAGGACGGCGGAGGACAGGGCGGGCCACAGGCCGCCGACGGCGGCGGTGGAGACGGTGATGAGCAGCAGGAGCAGGGCGTCCGAGGCCGCGCCGACCCCGCGCAGCGGCGGCACCGTCAGGACCAGGGTCAGCAGGAACGGTGCCACCACCGCCAGCGTCCACCCCGCCACCCTGCGGTGCGGGCCCAGTCCGCGGCCGGGCGGCGGCAGCGGCCAGCGGCCGGTGCCGACCTGCTCGTGGGTGACGATGTGCACGTCGATGTCGCCGGACTCGCGCGCCACGATGGTGCCGACGCCGGGACCGAACACGTACTGCCACGCGCTGCGGCGCGAGGAGCCGAGGACGATCTGGGTGGCGTGCACGCCGCGGGCGAACTCCAGCAGGCCGGTGGGGACGTCGTTGCCGACCACCTGGTGGTAGGTGCCGCCGAGTTCGGCGAGCAGTCGGCGCTGGCGCAGGAGGTCGTCGGTGGGCGCCTGGGCGATGCCGTCGGGCGGTACCACGTGGACCGCCATCAGGTGGCTCGGCTGGGGGTGTCCGCCGCGCGAACGGGCGGCGACCCTGGCGGCGCGCAGGATGAGGGTCTCGCCCTCGGGGCCGCCGGTCAGGGCCACGACGACGCGTTCGCGTGCCTCCCAGGTGCTGCGGATCTTGTGCTCGCCGCGGTACCGGGCCAGGCCCTCCTCGACCCGGTCGGCGGTCCACAGCAGGGCCAGCTCGCGCAGGGCCGCCAGGTTGCCCTCGCGGTAGAAGTCGGACAGCGCCGCGTCCAACCGCTCCGCCGGGTGGATGTCGCCGTGCGCCATCCGGCGGCGGAGCTCCTGGGGGGTGAGGTCGACCAGCTCGATCTCCGTGGCCGCGCGCACCACCCGGTCGGGGACCGAGCGCACGGGCGGAGCGCCGGTGATCTGCTTGACGACGTCGTTGAGGGACTCCAGCTGGTGGATGCCCACGGTGGACACGACGTTGATCCCCGCCGCCAGGAGTTCCTGCACGTCCTGCCAGCGGGCGGGGTTGGGCGATCCGGGGGCGTTGGCGTGCGCCAGGTCGTCCACGATCGCCAGCGCGGGGGCGCGCTCGATCACGGCACCGGTGTCGACGGCGCCGGAGGCCAGGGTCGGGATCGTCTCCAGACCCCGGAGCAGGGCCTCGGTGCCCGGACGCCGGTGCGTGTGGGCGACGGCGACCACGGTGTCGGTGCCGCCGGCCGAGCGGCGGTGCGCCTCGGCCAGCGCGCTGTGGGTGGTGCCGACCCCGGGCGCCGACCCCAGGTAGATGCGGAGCTTGCCTCGTGCCACGGATCCATTGTGGATCCTCCGGGGCACCGGCGGAGCCCGGTCACCCCCGGGGGGCGGGGATGAGCTTGCCCGGGTTGAGGATGCCGCGCGGGTCGAGCGCACCCTTGGCCGCGCGCAGGACGTCGGCGCCCAGCGCACCGATCTCCTCGGCCATCCACGGCCGGTGGTCGGTGCCCACGGCGTGGTGGTGGGTGATGGTCCCGCCGTGCGCGACGATGGCCTCCGAGGCGGCGCGCTTGGCCCGCTCCCAGCGCTCCAGGGGCGCCGAACCCGCCGCCGTGGCCACCGTGAAGTAGAGCGAGGCGCCCGTGGCGTAGGTGTGCGAGACGTGGCACATCACCACGGCGCCGCCCTCGTCGCCGTCCAGGGCGGCGGTGAGCGCGTCCGACACGGCCGCGTGCAGGGGCACCAGGTCGGTCCAGCTCGCCGCGGTCTCCAGGGTCTCGGCGAGGATGCCGGCGGAGAGCAGGGTGTCGCGCAGGTAGGGGGCGGAGAAGCGGTTCTCCCGCCAGTGCGCCACGGGCTCAGGGCCGAGCCGGGTCCCGCCCGCGGCCGCCAGGACGGCGCCGACCGCGGCGGCCCGCGCGTCCACCTCCGCCTCCGTGCCCTCGAAGCCGACGACGGCCTGGCAGCCGGGTGTCGCCTCGCGGCCGCCCAGGGCCGCTCCCACGAAGGTCTCCGACTCGTCCAGCACCCGCGCCATCGTGGGGCGCGCGTCCGACTGCGCCACGGCGCGCAGGGCGGCGGCCCCGGTACGGAAGTCGGGGAAGGACCAGGCCTCGTCCAGGACCCGCTCCGGACGGCGGCGCACGCGCACGCCCACCTCGGTGATCACGCCCAGGGTGCCCTCCGAACCCAGCAGCAGGTGCCGCAGGTCCGGGCCGGCGGCCGACGCCGGAGGGCCGCCCGCCGCCAGGGTGCCGCGCGGGGTGGCCGCGCGCAGGGACACCACCATGTCCTCGAACCGGCCGTACCCGGAGGAGGCCTGGCCGCTGGAGCGGGTGGCGGCGTACCCGCCGATGGTCGCGTACTCGTAGCTCTGCGGCATGTGGCCGAGGGTGCAGCCGTATTCGGCCAGCAGGGCCTCGGCCCGCGGGGTGCGCACGCCCGCGCCCAGGACGGCGGTCATCGATTCGGGGTCGAAGGAGACCAGCGCGTCCAGGCGCCGAAGGTCGAGCGCGACCACGGAGCCGAAGCCGCCGCTCAGTGGGGTCAGGCCGCCCACGACGCTGGTGCCGCCGCCGAAGGGGACCACGGCCACGCCCTCGGCCGAGCACACCTCCAGCAGGCGCAGGACCTGGTCGTGGTCGGCCGGGTACAGCACCGCGTCGGGGGCGGGGTCCGCCGAGCCGGCGCGGCGCATCAGGAGGTCGGGGGTGCTCTTGCCGCCGCAGTGGCGCAGGCGGGTGGCGTCGTCGTCGGCCAGGTGGGCGTCGCCGGTGACCTCGGTCAGGCGTGCGCGCACCCGCGGGTCCAACCGCGGCGCGGGCAGACGGACCTCCTCCTCGGGGACCGGGGGCATGTCGCGGGGGCGGGCGCGCAGGACCTGGGCGATGAGGTCGCGCAGTCCCGGGTCCAGGGAGCGGGCGAGGGCCGGGTCGCCCCAGCCGAACCAGCTCATGTCCGGGGCGGTGCCGGCCGGGCGGCGGGGGGCGTTCGTGTCGTCGTGAGCCATGCTCTACAGTTTTACACATGGCGTCAAAACGTAACGTTGAGGACCGGATCATGGACGCGGCCCTGGTCTGCGTCGAGTCGTTCGGGGTGCGCCGCACGACCCTGACCGACGTGGCCCGCCGCGCCGAGGTCAGCAGGCCCACCGTCTACCGCCGCTGGCCCGACGTGACCGCGCTCGTCGCCGACCTCCTGACCCGCGAACTCCGGCGGATCCTGCTCGCCCAGGAGGCGTCCGGGGGAGGAGGGGACGGAGAGGCGGTCCGCGCCCGCCTCGTCCGGCACGCCGCCGGGGTCGCGCGCGCACTGCTCGCCCACCCGCTCTTCACCCGGATCGTCGACACCGAGCCGGAACTCCTGGCGACGTACACCTTCCACCGCCTGGGCACCAGCCACCGGGCCGCCCTCGACATCGTGGAGCCCGTGGTCGCCGCGGGCCAGCGGGACGGTTCCGTCCGTCCGGGAGATCCCGCTGTGCTGGCGCGGTACGTGCTCGTCACCGTCCAGGGCACGGTCACCTCCCGCCGCCTGTTCGCCGACCTCCTCGACGAGGACGCCCTGGTCGGCGAGCTGACCACCCTCCTGGACGGCTACCTCGCGGGGGACGCCGACTAGGGAGTGTGCGGAGGATGCCCGCCCCGCCGCGCGGCGCCCCCGTTCCGCCGGGGCCCGTGCCTCCCGGACGCCGACCCCCACCCCACCCGCTGCCCGTCCCCAGAAAGGCCGTGTTCCCGTGACCGTGCGCCCGACCCAGTCGACCTCGCTCAACGCCGCCCGCCGTTCCGCCGACCTCGCGCGTCTGGAGGAGTGCCCGGAGATCGACGTGCTGGTCGTCGGCGGCGGGGTCACCGGGGCCGGCGCCGCCCTGGACGCGGCCTCGCGCGGGCTGTCCACCGTGCTCGTGGAGCGCTACGACCTCGCCTTCGGCACCAGCCGGTGGAGTTCCAAGCTCGTGCACGGCGGACTGCGCTACCTCGCCCGGGGCCAGTTCGGCATCGCCTACGAGAGCGCCCGCGAACGCGACCTGCTGATGACCGTCACCGCGCCCCACCTGGTGCGGACCCTGCCGATGGTGATCCCCGTCCACCGGGACACCCCCGCCGCCCACGCGCTGCTGATGTGGGCGGGCACCGGGATGGGCGACGTCCTGCGCCGGGCCGCGGGCACGCGCTCGGCGGTCCTGCCGCCCCCGCGCCTGCTGACCCCCGCCCAGACCCGCCGCCTGCTGCCCGGTGTGGCCGAGGACGGGCTGCGCGGCGGCCTGCTGTCCTTCGACGGCCAACTGGTCGACGACGCCCGGCTCGTGGTCGCGCTGGCCCGCACGGCCGCCGGACACGGCGCCGGCGTGATCACCCGCTGCTCCGCGCAGAGCGTCACGGCCGACGGCGTGCTCCTGCGCGACGAGCGCACCGGGCGCCTGGTACCCGTGCGGCCCCGCGCGGTCGTCAACGCCACCGGCGTGCACGCCGGGGAACTCGACCCGGACGTGCGCCTGCGCCCCAGCCGGGGCAGCCACCTGGTCGTGGACTCCGCCGCCCTCGGCGACCCCCGCGCCGCGCTGACCGTTCCCGTGGACGGCGGCACCTCGCGGTTCGTGTTCGCCCTTCCCCAGGCGGACGGCCGTGTCTACGTCGGACTGACGGACGAGCCCGTGGAGGGGGAGCCGCCGCACGTGCCCACCGTGCCCGAGGACGACGTCGACTTCCTGCTCGCCCAGGTCAACCGCGCGCTGCGCACCCGGCTCGGCCGGGACGACGTGCGCGGCTCCTTCGCCGGACTCCGGCCGCTGCTCCAGGCGGACGGCAACAGCGCCGACCTGTCGCGCGAGCACGCCGTCACCGTCTCCGCGCACGGCACGGTCACCGTCGTCGGCGGCAAGCTGACCACCTACCGGGCGATGGCGGAGGAGGCCGTGGACACGGCCGTGCGCGAGCGCCGGCTCAACGCGGGCCCCTGCCGTACCCGCGACCTGCCGCTGGTGGGCGCGGCCGACCGCGCGGAACTGGCCGACCTGGCCGCTCCCCGGCGGCTGGTCGCCCGGTACGGCACCGAGGCGCCCGCGGTGCTGGCCGGGGCCGGGGCGGACCCGGCCCTGCTGGAGCCGGTCGCCTGCGGGGTCACCGGAGCCGAGCTGCGGTTCGGGGTGCGCCACGAGGGGGCGCTGGACGTCGACGACCTCCTGGAGCGCCGGACCCGGGTCGCCCTGGTGGACTCCGACCGCGAGAGCGCGCGGTCCGCGGCCGAGGCCGCCCTGGCGGACGCCGGGTGAGGCGTCGGGGCGCGCCGACGCGCCCCGGGGCCCGGCCCGGATGGACATTCGGATTCGCGCCACACCCGCATCCCCTGTCCCGTAAGGAGATCATCGCGTAAGGTCGTAGCCGTCGCTCGCCGCCTCCCCCGTCGGCGTAGGACGCTCCCCCAGCCGGCCCCTCCTCCGGTGTGCCCGGCCACCACGCTCCCGCCCGCCACCACCCTCGACCGCGAGCCGCGCGCTCCGGCCGTCGCCAAGGAGTCACCCATGCCCACGCTCGTCTCCGTGCCCACCCTGGCCCAGGCGGAGGGCTCCGTCCTCTCGGGGGTACCGGACGAGTACCGGCACTACTTCAACGGGCGCCCGCCCGTGCCCTTCACCAAGCGGCACTGGGAGTTCCCGGGCGAGCCCGCGAGCGTGCCGCTCGCCCGCGCCTTCCTGGACACCTGCGCCGCCTGCCGGGACAGCGAGTTCCGCTACGTGTTCGCACTCCTGGGAACCGAGCTGGCCACCAACGCGATCCGGCACAGCCGGTCGGGGGAGGAGGGCCAGACCTTCGTACTGCGGGTCACCCGCGGCCCCAACGGCCTGACCCTGGTCTGCCGGGACAGCGGCGCCCCCAGCCGGGCGGTGGCGGGGGAGGACGGCCCCCTCAGCGCCGGAGCCCTGGCCGGGGACCAGCTCACCGCCGAGAACGGGCGCGGCCTGGCGCTGGTCGACAGCTTCGCCAGCGCGTGGGGCGACAACGGCCACCCCAGCATCCGCAAGGTGTGGTTCCACCTGGCCTACGACCTGACCGGGAGCTCCTGGCCCGCGGCCTGACCCCTTGTCAGGGGATCGGGGGCGTGCCACGATACCGACGAGTACGTCACTGAGACGCAGATCACGGAGCGGCGCGACTCCGTGCGTCCGCGGTGCCGGACCCACCCCCCGACCCCCGCAGCCGCCCCGGCGGCCCCACCCGAGGTGCCCCCTTGGACTCCAGCATCGCCACCATCGCGCTCCCGGCGGCCCTGGCCGTCATCATGCTCGGACTCGGGCTCAGCCTGACGACCGCCGACTTCGCCCGCCTCCTGCGCGTCCCCGGCACGGTCGCGCTCATCCTGGGCTGCCAGATCGTCGTCCTGCCGCTGTTGTGCCTGGGCCTCGTCCTGCTCTTCCGGCCCCCGCCGGCGCTCGCGGTCGGGATGATGCTGCTCGCGGCCTCGCCGGGCGGCACCACCGCGAGCCTGTACAGCTACCTCTTCCGCGGCAACGTCGCGCTCAACATCTCGCTGACCGCGCTCAACTCGCTCACCGCCATGGTGACCCTGCCGCTGATCACCAACCTCGCGCTCGCCCACTTCATGAGCGACGGCGACACCCTCGGCCTCCAGGCCGACAAGGTCCTCCAGGTCTTCGCGATCATCCTGATCCCCGTCGCGCTCGGCATGGTGCTCCGGGCCAGGGCCGAGGCCTTCGCGCGGCGCATGGAGCGCCCCGTCAAGGCCGCCTCCGTCCTGGTCCTGGTCGGCGTCATCCTCACCGCCGTCTACCAGGAACTCGACAACATCGGCGACTACATCGTGGCCGTGGGCCTGATGGTCGTGCTCTTCAACGTCGCCAGCCTGGCCCTCGGCTACTGGGCGCCGCGCGCCCTCGGCACCGGCCGCCCCGAGGCGATCGCCTCCTGCATGGAGATCGGCCTGCACAACACCACGCTCTCCCTGGCCATCGCGCTCAGCCCCGCCCTCCTCGGCAACACCGAGATCGCGATCCCCTCGGCCGTGTACGGCGTCCTGATGCTCTTCACCGCCGCCGCCACCGGGTTCCTGCTCAGCCGGCGCGCGGTCCGCGACGACGCCGCCAGGGAGGCGGCCCCGCCCGTCCCGTGACCGGCCGCGCGGCGCTCACCTGCGGTCGAGGTAGGCGAGCACCGCGCGCACCCGGCGGTGGCCGGTGTCGGTGGGCGCCAGTCCGAGCTTGGCGAAGATGTTGCCGATGTGCTTGTGCACGGCGTTCTCGGTGACCACGATCCGCTCGGCGATCTCGCCGTTGCCCAACCCCTCCGCCATCAGCGCGATGACCTCCTGCTCGCGCGGCGTCAACGACTCCAGCGGATCGCGCGGGCGCCGCGTCAGCAGCTGCCGCACCACCCCCGGATCCATCACCGTGCCGCCGCCGGCCACCCGGTGCAGCGCGTCCACGAACTCGCTCACCCGGCCGACCCGGTCCTTGAGCAGGTAGCCGACCCCGCCGCGCCCGTCGGCCAGCAGTTCGCCCGCGTAGTCCTGCTCCACGTACTGCGACAGCACCAGCACCGGCAGCGCGTCGTGGCGCCGCCGGGCCTCGATCGCCGCGTGGATCCCCTCGTCCCGGAAGTCCGGCGGCAGCCGCACGTCCACGATCGCCAGGTCCGGCCGGTGCCGCTCCACCGCCGCGGCGAAGGCCTCCGCGTCCCCGGCGATCTCCGCGACCTCGAACCCCCGCGTGGTCAGCAGCAGCTCCAGCCCCGCCGACAACAGCACGTTGTCCTCGGCGATCACGACCCGCACGGCAGCTCCACCGCGACCTCGGTCGGCCCGCCGACCGGACTGCTCACCCGGACGGTCCCGTCCAGCGCCGCGACCCGGCGGCGGATCCCCACCACGCCGCTGCCGCGGCTGTCGTCCACGCCGCCCGCGCCGTCGTCGTGCACCGCGATCCTCAGCACGCCACCCTCCCGGGACAGGTGCACCGTGATCGCCCCGGCCCCGCCGTGCCGGACCGCGTTGGTGACCGCCTCGGTCACCACGAAGTAGGCCGCCGTCTCGGCCGCCGGCGGCAGCGCGCCCAGCTCACCGGCGTCGAGCCTGGTCGGCACCGTGGTCCGGGCTGCCAGCGCCCGCAGCGCCCCCACCAGTCCGCGGTCGGCGAGGATCGGCGGGTAGATGCCGCGGATGACGTCCCGCAGCTCCTCCATCGCCTCCTCCGTGCCCGTGTGCGCGTCCCGCAGCAGCGCGGCCACCCGCGGATCGCCCTGCACCGCCTCCTCGGCCACGCCGAGCTGCATCGCGATGGACACCAGCCGGGCCTGGGTGCCGTCGTGCAGGTCGCGCTCGATCCGGCGCAGCTCCGCGCCGTGCGCGTCGACCACGTCGGCCCGCGTGCGGGTCAGCTCGTCGACCCGTCCGGCCAGCAGTTCGGCCTCGGACGGGGCCAGCAGCCGGAAGTTCACCCGTGCGTGCGCCCTGGCCAGCGGCGACAGGACCAGCCCGCCCAGGGCCGCGGACGCGCCCAGCTGCGCGGCGATCCCGGTCAGTGCCGTGCCCCACCCGGTCACCGGGACGCCGAACACGTCCAGTTCCAGGCCGGCGGGCAGCGCCCACCAGAACGGCAGCAGCACGGAGGTCGCCGCCAGCCCCGCGGCCAGGAGCGCGACGAGGCCGGCCGGCACGCTCGTGAGAGGGAAGAGCAGCAGCCACACCAGGTCCCGGCGGGTGGAGGGGGCCTTGAACAGGGCCGCGAACCGGCTCCGGTCGGGGACGGGGCCGCGGTCGGCCGGCAGGCCGAGCAGCCGGGCGGCGCGGCCGTGGTGCAGGTCCGTCCACGCCCGCACGACCCCCAGCCACCGGGGCAGCGCGAAGTACCCGAGGCCCGCGGCGACCACGGTCAGCGCCACCGCGACGGTGAGCGGCAGCATCACCATCGTGACCATGCCGGCCCCCAGTCCCACCAGCAGGTAGCCGCAGGCCCTCCGAGCCCGCTCCCAGACGTCCCTCATCCCCGTGCCCCTCCTCGTCCACACCGCCGACACCGGCGGCGCATCCGACATTCTGGTCCATGGCGACGGGGCCGGACACTACAGCTGCCTACCGCTTCCGCGGACCGTGGCGAATGTCGCCGCCCTGGTGCAGGCTGGAGCCATGCAGCGCATCCCCGCACAGAACCTCAGCCCGTCCATGGACGCTCCGGACCGCGGCGCCCTGCCGCTGACCGGAGACGAGCGCACGGTCCTGACCGCCTACCTGGACTGGCAGCGCGCCACCCTGGACGCCAAGTGCGACGGGCTCACCGCCGAGCAGCTGTCCGCCCGCGCGGTCGAGCCCTCCGGACTGAGCCTGCACGGACTCGTCCGCCACCTGGCCGACGTCGAGCGGTGGTGGCTGCGGATCCAGTTCGCCGGTGAGGACCTGCCGCTGCTGCACTACTCCGACGAGGACCCCGACCACGACTTCAACGGCCTGGACGGGGACCCGGAGCGGGACCTCGCCGTCTGGCGGGCCGAGATCCGGCGGACCAGGGCGGTCACGGACGCCGCCGCGTCCCTGGACGCGGCGGGCACCGAGTCGCGCACCGGCAGCCCGATCCAGCTGCGCGTCGTCCTGGTCAAGCTCATCGCCGAGTACGCCCGCCACCTCGGCCACGCCGACCTCCTGCGGGAGCGCGCGGACGGGCAGACCGGGTTCTGACCGCGCACGCCCCCGACCGCCACTGGGCCGCCCTCGATCCGCGGGGCGGCCCCGGCCGCCGGCGGTTCGCCGCGGACACCGCGCTCGCCGCCGGCCACGCGGTCGTCTTCGGCTGGCCGGCCCTGCTCCGGGCAGGATCGGCACCGGAACAGTGGGCGGCCGCGGCACTCCTCGCGGTCGTCGCGGCCGGGATCGTGCTGCGCTGGCGGTGGCCGGCCGCGTCCTTCGGCGCCGTTCTCGCGGCGAGCGCCGTCCTGACCGCCGCCGGCTGGGGCACCGACCCGCTCACGGCCGCCGCCTGGACCCTCTACCCGCTCGCCCTGACCGCGGGTTCGGGCACGGCCCGTCCGCGCCACGCCCTCCTCCTGCTACTCCTGGTGGTGCTGGCCCTGTCCGTCGGCGGCGTGCCGCCCGGTTCCGTCGCCCCCGTGCGCACGGCCGTCGTCGGCTCCGCGCTGCTCGGCGCCGCGTGGCTGCTGGGACGGTCGGTCCACGAACGCGGACGGCTGGAGGAGCGCGCCCTGGCCGCCGCCGCCCGCGCCGCCGAGACGCGCGAACGCCTGCGCCTGGCCCGGGAGGTGCACGACGTGGTCTCCCACACCCTGGGCGCGGTCGGGATGCGCGCCGGAGCGGCCCGGTACGCGGCCAGGGACCCCGACGCGCTCCGCTCGGCCCTGGCCGACATCGAGTCCACCACCCGCGCGGCCTCCGACGAACTCCGCGTCCTCCTGCGCGGCCTGCGCGCCGACGGCGCGGCGCCCCTGGAACCGGAGCCCGGGCTGGACGGATTGGCCGACCTGGTCGCCACGGCGCGCTCCACCGGCCTCACCTGCCGCCTCACGGTCGAGGGCGCCGACGCGGTCCCGCCCACCACCGCGGTCAGCGTGCACCGGCTGGTCCGCGAGGCACTGACCAACGCGGTCCGGCACGCCCCGGGAACCACGTGCGAGGTCACCGTCACCGCGGACGCGACGGCCGTGGACGTGCGGGTCACCGACACCGGTCCCGCCCCCGGACGGTCCGCCGCGCCCGGGAGCGGGACCGGGCTGGTGGGCATGCGCGAACGCGTCGCCGCGCACGGCGGCACACTGGAGACCGGCCCCCGCCCCGGTGGCGGCTACCGTGTCCACGCCCGCTTGCCCTACGGCCCGCGACCCGACCCCCCGCGCAGGAGATCCACCCGATGACACCGCCCGCCGATCCGCCCGCCCCGGGCACTCCGGCCGAAGCCCGGCCCGCCGGTGCCGAACCGGTCCGCGTCCTCATCGCCGACGACCAGGACCTGCTGCGCGGATCGCTGCGCATGCTCCTGGACGCCGACCCCGCCCTCAGCGTTGTCGGCGAGGCGCGCACCGGGCGCGAGGCGGTCGACCTGGCGGCGCTGCACGCGCCCGACCTCGTCCTGATGGACGTGCGGATGCCGGACCTGGACGGCCTCGCGGCGACCCGGGCGATCTGCGCGGCGAGCGAGCGCACCCGCGTCATCGTCCTCACCGTGTTCGACCTCGACGAGTACGTCTACTCCGCGCTGCGCGCCGGGGCCAGTGGGTTCCTGCTCAAGAACACCAGCCCCGAGGAGCTGCTGCGTGCCGTGCACGTGGTCGCCGACGGCCGCGCGCTGCTCGCACCCGAGGTCACGCGCAGACTGATCGCCGACGTCGTCGCCTCCGGGCGCGGACCGGCGCCGGCCCCCTGGCAGGGGCCGCCGCTGACACCGCGCGAGCGCGAGGTCGCGACCCTCGTCGGGCGCGGACTGTCCAACGCCGAGATCGCCGCGCGGCTCACCCTCAGCCACGCCACCGTCAAGACCTACGTCAGCCGCCTGCTCACCAAGCTCGACGCCCGCGACCGCGCCCAGCTGGTGGTCTTCGCCTACGAGAACGGCCTCGTCCGGGTCTCCCGCCCGGAGTGAGCCCGCGCACCGGGACGACCGGGGGCCGGTCTCCCGGAGGCGTCCGAGCCGCCAGAGGACGCCGCCCAGGCGGGCCATGGCCGGAACGTGCCCCGCCCACGCCGCCTCGCGGAGCCACACCTCCGCCTCCTCCCACAGGCCGGAGTCCATAAGCAGGCTTCCCATGGTGTCGAGGGCTCGCAGGTGTCCGGCGCTCGCCGCCGCGTGGAGCCGCCGGGGTGCTGGTCGCTCATCGGGTCTCCCCGGGGATCGTTTGCGACCAGGACGGTCCCGACCGTGGGGGAGTTCCGTGTCATCCGGGGCTCGATGTCCCCCTGGGTGGACACCGGGAGTGTCCACTCGGGGCCGATGCGCCCGAACGGGCCCGGGCCCGAACATGGGCGCATGATCGACATCCGCGGACTCACCAAGCGCTACGGCCGGCACACGGCCGTGGACGGACTCGGCTTCACCGCCGAGCCGGGCCGGGTCACCGGCTTCCTCGGCCCCAACGGGGCCGGCAAGAGCACCACCCTGCGCGTACTCCTGGGCCTGGACCGGCCCGACCGCGGCCGGGCCCTCATCGAGGGCCGGCCCTACTCCGAGCTGCGCCGGCCGGCGTCGGTGGTCGGCGCCCAGCTCGACGTCGGCGGCGCCCACCGGGCGCGCACCGCGCGCGCCCACCTGGCCTGGATCGCCAGGGCCAACGGCCTGCCCCGCGCGCGGGTTGACGAGGTCCTGGAGCGCGTCGGCCTCGAACGGGCCGCCCGGACCCGGGTGCGCGCGTTCTCCCTGGGCATGGGGCAGCGGTTGAACCTGGCCGCCGCGCTGCTCGGCGATCCCCGGGTCGTCGTCCTGGACGAACCCGTCAACGGCCTCGACCCGGAGGGCATCCGGTGGATGCGCTCCCTCGTGCGGGGCCTGGCCGACGAGGGCCGGACCGTGCTGCTCTCCAGCCACCTGATGGACGAGATGGCGCGGATCGCCGACCACCTGGTCGTCATCGACCGGGGCGTGCTCGTCGCCGAGGGCGCCCCGGCGGAACTGACCGGCGGGCACCCGTCGCTGGAGGACGCGTTCTTCGCGCTCACGACCCCGACGGGAGGTGCGTGACCGTGCTCGACACCGTGCGTTCGGAGGCCGTCAAACTGCGCACCCTGCCGTCGGTACTGGTCACGTGCCTGGTGACCGCGACGGCGACGATCGGCCTCAGCTACCTGGCCGGCTGGTCGGTGGGGCAGGCCCTCGACACCGACCCCTCCCTGCTCGTGGGCGACGCCTCCCCCGAGCGGGTGGGCCTGGACGGCACCGCCTACGGCCAGGCCGGGATGGTGGTGCTGGGCGTCCTGGCCGTCAGCGGGGAGTACGCCGACGGCCAGATCCGGACCTCCCTGCTCGCGGTGCCCGGCCGGCTCCGCCTGCTCGCCGCCAAGGCCGCCGCGCTGGCCGGGGCCGCGCTCCTGACGGCCCTGGTGACCGTGCCGGGAGCCTTCGCCGCCACCCAGGCGGGCCTGGGCGACCACGGCCTGTCGTGGTCGGGGGTGTGGGACGGGCCCGCGCCCGCCTACGTCGCCGGGGCGCTTCTCTACTGGGTGCTGCTCGCGCTGCTGTCCGCCGGAGTCACCGTCATCGTCCGGAACGCGGTCGTCCCCCTGGTGGTGCTGATCAGCACGGTGCTCGCGCTGTCCTTCTACCTGTCGCTGGCCACCGGTCTGGCGGACTTCCTGCCCGACCGGGCGGGCGCCCTGATGTTCCGCGAGAGCGAGGGGTACGCCCACGAGCTCACCGCGGTCCAGGGCGGGGCCGTGATGCTGGCCTGGGTGGTGGCGGTGGGCCTGGTGGCGGCGGTGCTCTTCCGCCGCCGGGACGCCTGACCCGGCGCCCGCCCCGGGGCGCCGGGTCAGGCACCCCGGCGCGCCCCCGCGGCCCCGGGCCGCGGGGGAGCCCGCCCGTCAGTCCTCGCCGTCCTCGTCCTCGTCCGCGTCAGCGGTCAGGGCGTCGACCGCGACGGCGACGCTGATGACCAGGGCGGGGTCCCCGCCGATGTCGCCGCGGTGGGTGTTGACGTCGACCGCGTAGGTGTCGCGGATCCGGAACCACTTCCGCGACACCACGGCGACCGTGCCGTGTTCGTCGCCGATGACGAACTCCTTGCCCAGGAAGTCACCGGTGACCTCCCAGTCGGGGCCGTCGGCCACGTCCACCAGCAGCTTGTCGCGCAGCGGGTTGACCAGGCGCTTGCGGACGGTGGCCACGGTGTCCCCGTCGCGCTCGATCCGCATCTGGTCGCGCACCTTGAACAGCTTCTTGCGGATGGTCATGAGCTCGGTGCCGTCGGGCGCCTTGAGCTCGAAGGTCGTGCGCAGGCGCATGGCCTTGCCGTCGACGAGGAAGACCTTCGCGCCCTCTTCGTCGGTCACCCAGAAGTCGTCACCGATGTCGAAGACGCGTTCGCGTACGAGGAATTTCATGTCCCGAAGCTAGGGCACCCGCGTGCTCCGCCGCCAGAGGACGGGCGGATCCGCCGATACGGGGGATCATGGGACCCCGACTGCACAGGAAAGGGCTTACCGAGAGACAATGGTGTCGGCGGCCGCGTGCGCCCGGCGGTCGCGACCCCCGCACCATGAGGAGTTCCCCTGACCTCCGCGTCCGCCCGGCCCGAACCGTCCTCCTCCGTCCCCGACGCCCGACCGCGCGGGGCCCTGCGCCTCGTGGTGGCCTCCGCCCTCGTCATGGCGCTGAGCGGGCCCGGCCAGACGGCGGGCATCTCCGTCTTCGTCGACCACATGATCGCCGACCTGGGGGTCGGCCGCTCGGCGGTCTCCCTCGCCTACATGGCGGGCACCCTCGGCGGCGCGCTGGGCCTGCCCTGGATCGGCCGCGCGGTCGACCGGTTCGGTGTCCGTCGCGTCCTGGCGTGCGTGGCGGCGGCGTTCGGGGCCTTCCTGCTGGTGCTGGCGTGCGTCCAGGAGGTCGTCGGACTGACCGTCGGCTTCGTCGGAGCGCGCACCCTCGGCCAGGGCGGGATGACGCTGATCGCCACCACCGCCGTCGCCATCTCGGTGACCCGCAACCGCGGGGCCCTGCTCGGCGTCACCAGCTCCGCCGGGGCCGCCGGGATCTCGCTGTTCCCCCTGATGGCCGAACGCCTGATCGCCCTGGTGGGCTGGCGCTACACCTTCGCCGCCGAAGCCGTGCTGGTGTGGGTGCTCGTCGTCCCGATCGTGGTCTGGGGGCTGCGCGGTGTCGCGCGGCCCGGCTCCGAACCGGACGCGCCGGACACGGGCGGGCCGGCGACCGCGCCCGCTCCGGAATGGCCGCTGCGGGCGATCGCGCGCACGTCGGTCTTCTGGGCGATGGTCGCCGCGGTCGCGTGCAGCGGGCTGGTGGCCACCGCGGTCTTCTTCCACCAGATCTCCGTACTCGGCGAGCAGGGCCTCACCCCCACCCAGGCCGCCGCCAACTTCCTGCCGCAGACCGTCGCCGGGCTGGGGGCGGCGCTGCTCTTCGGCGCCGCGGCCGACCGCTACTCGCCCAAGCTGCTGCTCAGCGCGGCCATGGCCCTGCACGCCGTCGCCCTGGTCGTCCTGCCCCTGGTGGGCCCGGGGCCGAGCGCCCTCGCCTACGGGATCGCGCTCGGATCGGCGGCCTCCGGGGCCCGGGCCGTGGAGAGCGCCGCCCTGCCCTACTACTTCGGGACCGCCAACCTCGGCTCCCTGCGCGGCCTGACCCAGTCGATCGTGGTCGCCTCGACGGCGGTCGGTCCCATCCTGCTGTCGCTGGCCTACCAGTGGGCGGGGTCCTACCGGCCGGGTCTCCTGGCCCTGGCGCTGCTGTGCGCGGTCGTGGCCGTCGCCGTCCTCTTCGCGCGCCGCCCCCTGCCCCGTTCACACCACGGCACACCGGTGTCCGCGGACACCGAAAGCCGACAGAACACCGAGGAGGCGGGGGAGCGGCCGACGCGGGACTGAGCCGGAGGTGCCGGATCGTGGTCCGAACGTGTGAACACCCGGGGAGACGGTCCACTTTCATCACTGTGGGTCATCGTCGGAGTCGGCCGGGCCCGATCCGCGAAGTCGGCTCTTGTCAGGAAAAACGGAGCCGGTCCCACCCTTGTGAGAGTTGTCTCAGTCGCGCAGCGTGACTCCAACTCTCACGTAACGGTAAAGTCTGACTCGTTGACGCCCGTGGCCATCCCACGCGGCGACACCCCGTTCTTCCCGGCCTGTTCTGACGGACACGGTCGGGCCGCGGCGACGCGGCCGCGCCCCCGGGGCACCTCCGGTGCCGTACCGGGACCGACACACGCACCGCCCACGCACAGGCACACGCCCGCTGTCCGCGCGCCGTCGCCGCACCTGACCTGATCACCGCGGTCCTCGTTGTGGGCTGCCCGAAACCAGATGGGTTCTCCTTGAATCTGCCGGTGAAGACCCGACGAGGGTCACTGAAGTCCCGAGTGCCCGCCCCCGCCCAGATCCGCGCCGACGTGATGGCCGGGCTGGTCGTCGCTCTGGCGCTCATCCCCGAGGCCATCGCGTTCTCCCTCATCGCCGGGGTCGACCCGCGCGTGGGCCTGTACGCCTCCTTCGTCATGGCCGTGTCGATCGCCTTCCTCGGCGGCCGTCCCGCGATGATCTCCGCCGCCACGGGCGCGATGGCCCTGGTGGTGGCGCCGCTGTCCATCGAGTACGGCGTCGACCACCTCATCGCCGCCACGATCCTGGCCGGACTCATCCAGGTGGGGCTGGGCCTGGCCGGTGTGGCCAAGCTGATGCGGTTCGTGCCGCCCAGCGTCATGACCGGGTTCATCAACGCCCTGGCCATCCTCATCTTCCTGGCCCAGCTGCCGCACCTGGCGGGGGTCGGCGTGCCGATCTACGCCATGGTCGCGATCGGCCTGGTCATCATCTTCGGCCTGCCGTACCTGACCAAGGTCGTCCCGGCGCCGCTGGTGGCGATCGTGGTGCTGACGGTCGCGGCGATCGCGATGGGCGTCAACGCCCGCACGGTCGGGGACATGGGCGAGCTGCCCGACGCCTTCCCCGTCCCGCTGGTCCCGGACGTGCCCTTCACCCTGGACACGCTGGTGCTGATCGCGCCGTACTCGCTGACGCTGGCGCTGGTGGGTCTGATGGAGTCGCTGATGACCGCCAAGGTCGTCGACGACCAGACCGAGACCTCCTCGAACCACGCCCGCGAGGCGCGCGGGCAGGGCATCGCCAACGTGCTGGTCGGCTTCTTCGGCGGAATGGCCGGCTGCGCGATGATCGGGCAGACCATGATCAACGTCAAGTCCGGTGCCCGCACCCGCATCTCGACCTTCCTGGCCGGGGTGTTCCTGCTGATCCTGTGCGTGGGGCTGGGCGACATCGTCGGGATGATCCCGATCGCGGCGCTGGTCGCGGTGATGTTCTTCGTGGCGATCGTGACCTTCGACTGGCACAGCATCGCCCCCGCCACGGTCCGGCGGATGCCCTGGACCGAGACCCTGGTCATGGTGGTGACCGTGGCGGTGGTCGTGGCCACCCACAACCTGGCGTTCGGCGTGATCGTGGGCGTGATCGTCTCGATGGTGCTCTTCGCGAGCAAGGCCGCCACCCAGGCCGACCTGACCAGCGTGCTCGACCCCGAGGGCGGCACCCGGGTGTACACGGTGCACGGTGAGCTGTTCTTCGCCTCCACCGGCGAGCTGGTCGGCCGGTTCGACTACGCCGAGAAGGGGCTGACCAAGGCGGTGGTGGACATGTCCGAGGCGCACGTGTGGGACTCCTCCGCCGTGGCCGCGCTGGACCAGGTGGCCGAGCACTTCCGCAAGCACGGCGTCGAGGTCGAGATCATCGGCCTCAACGAGCCCAGCGCGGAACTCCACAAGGAGCTGACGGGCACGCTCAACGGCGGCCACTGAGCCGTCGGCCCCACGTGGACGGCCCGCCGGGATCCCCGGCGGGCCGTTCGTGTGTCCGGGGCCGCTCAGACGGCCGGCATCGGGGGCGGCGCGAGGTCGCGCAGCGCGGCCACGATCGGGGCGAGCTCGGGCGTGCGCCCGCCCTCGGCCAGGGCCTCCTGCAGAACCCGGTCGTGCGTGGGCCGGGCCTCGGAGAGCAGGGCCATGCCGGCGGGCGTGAGTTCGGTGTAGATGCCCCGGCGGTCGTCCGCGCACAGGTAGCGGGAGAGCAGGCCGCGCTCCTCCAACCGCGTCACGAGCCGGGTCGTGGCGCTGTTGGACAGGGCGGCGGCGCGGGCGAGCTGGCGCATGCGCATGTGCCATCCGTCCTGGCGGTCGAGGGCGTCGAGCACGGTGAACTCCACCACGGACAGGTGGTGCTCGGTCTGCAGGGCCTTCTCCAGCGCGGTCTCGATCAGGCCGTGGAGTGCCGCGAGCGTGCGCCACCCCCGCGCGCGGATCTCGACGGCGTCGTCGGCGATGCCCATGGGGTCCCTTCCGTCCGGCGGCGTGCGTGCCGCGGAACACAGGATAGCCAATTGCGCGGGTAGAGCGCGTGTGCAACTATTTTGATTGCGTGTGCAACTAGTGCACGCACAATCATTCTGTCGCCGTCCCAGGAGACTCCTCATGCCGCTCGCGCTCTACGCCCTCGCCATCGGGGGCTTCGGCATCGGCCTCACCGAGTTCGTCATCATGGGCCTGCTGCCCGAGGTGGGCGCCGACTTCGGCGTCAGCCCCACGGTCGCCGGGTACCTGATCTCCGGCTACGCGCTCAGCGTCGCCGTCGGCGGGGTGGGCCTGACGGCCCTGCTGCACCGGGTGGACCGCAAGCGCGCCCTCCTGCTGCTGATGCTGCTGTTCATCGCCGGAAACCTCGTCTCGGCGGTGGCCGCCGAGTACTGGGTCATGCTGGCCGGCCGGATCATCGCCGCCCTGTGCCACGGCGCCTTCTTCGGGATCGGCTCGGTCCTGGCCGCCGGACTCGTCCCGCCCCGGCGCGCGGCCGCAGCCGTCTCGATCATGTTCACGGGGCTGACCACCGCCACCGTCCTCGGTGTTCCGCTGGGCACGTTCCTCGGGCAGGCCGCGGGATGGCGCTCGACCTTCTGGGCGATTACCGCCATCGGGGTCGTGGCCTTCGTCGGCATCGTCACGCTGGTGCCCGCGGCGGGCGGCGCGGGCGATCGCGCCCCCGGCGGGCTGCGCCGGGAGTTCGGGGCCTTCGCCAGCGGGCAGGTCTGGCTGTCGTTGCTGGTCACCGTGCTCGGCTTCGGCGGCATGTTCGGCGGGTTCACCTACATCGCCTTCACTCTGACCGAGGTGAGCGGGTTCGCCTCGGCGACCGTGCCCTGGCTGCTGGTGCTGTTCGGGGCGGGGATGTTCGCGGGCAACCTGCTCGGCGGCCGCTTCGCCGACCGCGACCGCGTCCGCACCCTGCTCGTGGTCTTCGCGGCACTGGCGCTGGTGCTGGCGGCGTTCGCGCTGCTGGCGGAGCTGCGCTGGGCGGCGCTGGTGGCGCTGATGCTCATGGGCGCCCTCGGGTTCGCGGCGGTGCCCGGGCTGCAGATGCGCATCATGGCCTTCGCCGACCGGGCGCCGACGCTGGCCTCGGGCGCCAACATCGCCGCCTTCAATGTGGGCAACGCGTTCGGGGCGTGGGTGGGCGGGCTCGGTCTGGCCGCCGGCCTCGGCTACACCTCGCCGCTGTGGTCGGGGGCCCTGGTCACGCTGGTCGGTCTGCTGGTCCTGGTGACCGCCACCCTCGTGCCCGGGGGCGAGTTCGCCCGCCGGTCGGAGAGCGGCCGGTCGCCGGTCGGCGCGGGGTGAGCGCCCGGTGCCGTGCGGCCGGTCACTCCGCGGTCGCGCGGCACCGGTGGGTATCAGTGATATCAGAAGTCCGTTGCCATTGATTCTTATCGGTGTTATCGTCATAGTGTTTCCACTGATTCGGGGTGCCGTCCGGCGCCCCGACGACCAAGGGATCACCATGCACAAGCGCACCCTGGGCACCACCGGTCCCACCGTGTCCGCCCTCGGGCTCGGCACGATGGGCATGTCCGCCCTCTACGGGCCCGCGGACGAGAACGAGAGCATCGCCACCGTCCACGCCGCACTCGACGCCGGAGTCACGCTGCTCGACACGGCCGACTTCTACGGCCAGGGCCACAACGAGCTCCTCATCCGCGAGGCCCTGCGGACCCGCCGCCGCGAGGACGCCGTGATCAGCGTCAAGTTCGGCGCGCGGACCGAGCCCTCCGGCGCCTTCCAGCACGCGGCGTACGACACCACGCCCTCGGCGGTCAGGGACCGCGTCGGCTACACGCTGCGCCGCCTGGGCACCGACCACATCGACATCTACCGTCCCGCCCGCCTCAACCCCGACGTGCCCATCGAGGACACCGTCGGCGCCATCGCCGAACTGGTCGAGGCCGGGTACGTCCGCCACATCGGCCTGTCCGAGGTCGGTGCCGAGACCCTGCGCCGAGCCGCGGCCGTACACCCCATCGCGGACCTGCAGATCGAGTACTCCCTGCTCTCGCGCGGGGTCGAGGACCGCATCCTGCCCGTCGCGCGCGAGCTGGGCACCGCCGTCACCGCCTACGGCGTCCTCTCCCGCGGCCTGCTCTCGGGACACTGGAGCCCGGAGCGGGCACTGCCCGCCGGGGACTTCCGGGGCATGAGCCCCCGCTTCCAGGGCGAGAACCTCACCGCCAACCTCCGCCTGGTCGAGGCGCTGCGGGCGGTCGCCGAGCCGCTGGGCGCCACCGTCGCCCAGGTCGCCGTCGCCTGGGTGCTCTCCCGGGGCGAGGACGTCGTGCCCCTGGTCGGCGCCCGCCGCCGCGACCGCCTGGCCGAGTCCCTGGGCGGCGCCGAGCTCGTCCTGTCGCCGGCCGACCTGGCCGCGATCGAGGAGGCGGTCCCGCCGGGCTCGGCGGTCGGGGAGCGCTACGCGGCCCCGCAGATGGCCATGCTCGACAGCGAGCGCTGACTCGCGCGAACCCGGTCGATCCGGCCCGAAACCCTTTGTGGCGCGGATGATCGCTCCTCCATAGTGGACATGCCCCGGGGCGCCGGCCGAAGGCGTCCCCGCACACGAAGGAGCACCATGTCCACGCTTCGGGTCACGGCCGAGCGCCTCACGGTCCACGCGCACTCCGACGCCGACGCGCTGGAGCTGGCGCAGGTGGGCCTGTACCGCGCGGTCGTGGCCAAGGGCGTCTACCGCACCGGCGACTGGGCCGTCTACATCCCCGAGAGCGCCGTGCTGCCCGAGGACCTCATCGAGGAGTTGGGACTCACCGGCCGGCTGAGCGGGGCCAAGCGCAACAGGGTGCGGGCGATCCGGCTGCGCGGCGAGCTCTCCCAGGGCCTGGTCTGCCGACCCGAGGCGCTGGCCGGCGTGGACCTGGCGGAGGCCCACGCGGCGGGGACCGACTTCGCCGGGGAGCTCGGCATCACCAAGTGGGTCCCGGAGATCCCCCTCCACATGAGCGGTGACGTCGTCCCGGCGGCGGACCTGCTGCCCTGGATCGACGTGGAGAACGTCAAGCGCTACCCGGACGTCTTCGAGCCCGGCGAGCCCGTCGTGGCGACGGAGAAGATCCACGGAACGGCGTGCCTGTTCACGTTCGTCGCCGAGACCGGGGAGGAGTTCACCTCGTCGAAGGGTTTCGCTGCGCGGCGCCAGGGCCTGGCCCGCGCGGAGGACAACCTCTACTGGAGGGCGGTGACCGCCCACGGCGTGCCCAAGGCCGCGCGCGAGATCGCCGAGCGGTACGGGGCCGCACGGGTGGGCGTGTTCGGTGAGGTGTTCGGCTCAGGCGTACAGGACCTGGGCTACGGGGAGAGCGGCCGGAGCGAGCGGCCCGGGTACGCGGTGTTCGACGTGGCCATGGAAGTGGCCGGACAGCGGGTGTGGGTCGACGCCGCGGACCTGCACGGACTCCTGGAGTCGGTGGGGCTGCCCGCGGTGCCCCGGGTGTTCGAGGGCGGCTACGACGCCGACGCGCTGCTGGCCGCCGCCGGCGGGACCGAGACCTGGAGCGGCCGGTCCGTGCACCTGCGCGAGGGGCTGGTGGTCCGGCCCGTCCGCGAGCGCCACTCCGACGTGCTCGGCGGCCGGGCCATCGTCAAGGTCGTCTCCGACGACTACCTCACGCGCAAGGGCGGCACGGAGTACGAGTGAGGGGCGCTTCATGCCGGGGCCTTCGTCGTCGCTACTGCCTGGCTCGCAGGCTCGCCGGCGGCAGAGACTCCTCCTGCAGGCACCGGCGCGCCCCTCACCCCTGTGCCTTCCTTGGGCCTCCGCTCGTTCCTCGCTTTGGCCCGGTGAGACCCCCTAGGGTTCCGTCGACCTTGTGGTCGCCCCGCCCTGCCGGGAGCCCGAGGGCCGGTCCCGGTGGCGGGGGAGGAGTCGCCACCGGGGCTTGTGGACGGACAGGACGGTCGCGGTCACCAGCAGGACCGCCTGTGCGGTGACCGCGGCGGTTTGGCCCCACTGGCGGGAGGCGGTGAGCCCGTCGGCGACCGCCAACTCCTCCGGGGCGAAGAGGGCGGCCCCGATGGCGATCACGCCGACCAGCGCGACGAGCTTCGCGAACACCCACACGTACCGCAACAGGCCCCAGCGGGTGCCCAGGGCCAGCACCAGGCCGGTCGCCAGGGCGGTCAGGCTCAACGGGATGCCGCCGGCGAAGACCAGGACCGACAGCAGGCGGTAGGCCGTACGGGCGAACTCGGTGTCCCCGTCCCGGGCGGCCACGGTGGTGAGGACGACCAGGACCCACACCTCGCCGAGCAGGCCGACGGAGCTGATCACGTGCACGGTCAGCACGGCCCTGCGCAGGCGGGCGGGCAGGGTCGGCCGTCCGGTGTCCCGGGGGCGGCGGGCGGTGTTCGTCGCGGTGCTCATGCCACCCACTGTCGCCCGCCGGGGCCCGCGCGGTCGTCGCCCCACGGACGACACCGCGCGTACGCACGCGGACGTAGCGGGAGTACGCCGGCCCTCTCAGAGCCCCCCGTGGCCGTGCCCGCGCCAGGCGCGCAGATCCGCCGAACCGACGCGCGCCCGGACCGGATCGTCCGGGTCCGCGATGTCCTCCCACGGCAGGTAGCGCTCGTGGCGGCGCATCCAGCGCAGCACGCGGTGCCACGGGGTGGGCGGTTCGAGCGTTCCGCCGTAGCCGAAGCGTCCGGCGACGGTGTGCCGGCCCACCACGAGCCCGACGACCTCGTACCGGCCCTCCCGCGTGCGGCGGACCACGACGTCCTGCACCGTGCCCAGGCCGCGGCCGTCCCGGTCGAGCGCGGTCCGGCCGATCAGGTCACTCACCAGCGTCGTCGCCACGGCGTGCTCCTGGAATCCGTCCGATGAGGTGGTCCCGCAGCCACTCCTCGACGAGCCCGACCTGCTCGGGCGCGGCCGTGGACAGGCGCGCGGAGGGCGAGAACGCCGTGACGTCCTCGACCGCGATCCGGGCGGGTTCGGGGACGGACGGCCGCAGCCGCCGCATCGCCGACCGCCAGATCCGGCCCGCGCGCCCGGAGATCCGGGGTCCCAGCGCGGCGGAGTCGGTGAGCAGTGCGCTCATCACGGGGGGACCCCCGCCCTCCTCCCAGGTCAGCTCGACGTCGTCGACCTTGCCCGCCGGGCGGCCGTCCCTGTCGAGGATCTGCCGGTCCAGGACCACGAAGCCGACGCGGAACGAGATCTCCTCCACGGTCACTGTCCTCCCTTCGTGAGGATGAGCAGGGGGATCGCGGCGAGCGCGAGGGCGAGCATGAACACCAGGTAGACCGAGGCCAGGACGTTGGTCGCGCGCCCGTTCACCCGGTCGCCCAGGTAGCCGCGGTCGTTGGCCACGACCAGGACGGGCAGGTAGGTCAGCGGCAGTGTGGCGGCGGACAGGATGACACTGACCTCGGTGACCTTGATGGGGTCCACCGTCGTGAGGATGAGGGCCGTGGCGGCCACGAAGCCCAGCAGGGTGACCGTGTGGAACCGCGCCGCCCGTACCGGCGGAGCCGCCTTGCCCCAGGGCCAGCCGAAGTACTGCGCGATGCTGTAGCCCGCGGCCAGGCCGACCTCCAGGCTGGCGCCGAACGTGGACGCGAAGAAGCCGACCACCGCCAGGATCAGGCCGACCTTGCCCAGGGCCACGGCCGCCGGCAGCGCGACCTGGTCGAGTCCGTGCACGCTCACGCCCGCGGGGTGGAGCAGGATCGCCGCGCACGCCATGATCGACAGGGCCAGGAACCCGCCGAAGGGGAAGCCGATGAGGATGTTGGTCCGCGCCTCCCTCAGGTCGTCGGTCGTCCATCCCTCCTCCGCGGCGCTGGAGGAGAAGAAGAGCACCGTGTACGGGGTCATGGCCGCCCCGAGCACCAGGACGGCGTAGAACCACCAGGTCGACCACTGCTCGGTCGGCGGCGGGGCGAAGGAGGTCGCGCTGTCCAGCAGCGCCTCCCAGTCCGGCCCCAGCCGCCACACGGCGACGGAGAAGACGAGGAGCGTCACGCCGAGCAGCCCGTAGGTGCGCTCCATCCGCTGGAAGGGCATCCGCCAGATGACGAGCCACGACAGGAACGCGGCGACCGGGACCCACAGCAGGTAGTGGAGGCTGCTCGCCAGCTCCAGGGCGAGGGCGATGCCGCCGATGTTGGCCGCCAGGGTGAGCAGGGTCGCCAGGTAGCACGCCAGCAGGTTCACCAGTCCGGCGCGGGCGCCCAGGCGCTCGCGGACGAGGTCGAAGGTCGACCGCCCGGTCACGACGGTGACGCGCGTCGACATCTCCGTGAACAGCATGACCCCGACGACACCGACCGGGACCGCCCAGGCCAGGGACATCCCGAACCGTGCGCCGGAGACGGAGTTGGCGACCAGGTCGCCCACGTCGAGGAAGCCGCCGATCGCGGCGAGGAAGCCCAGTGTGAAGGCCAGGAGCCGCTTCACGTCGTGCCCCCGCGCACCGAGCCGAGGCCGTCGGCCGCGGCCCTCAGGTCCCGTTCGGCGTCCCGGACGGCCGCGGTGTCGCCGCGCCGCACGGCGATGCGCAGGGCCGCGAGCCCCTCCACGGCGTCGGTGGCGAGGGGGACGAGCTGTGCGCGCAGCGGGTCGGAGGCGCGGCTCGGCGGGTGGCGCGAGGCGAACGACTCGGCGGTCGACCGTGCGCGTTCCTCGGCGTGCGTGGCCGTGACGTCGAGGTAGACCGCGGGTGCCCGCCCCGCCTCGGCCAGATCGGCCACGAACAGGCCGGTGCCCACGGCGGAGAGGAGGCCGACGGAGGTCTGGTGCGCGTCGTGTCGGTAGGCGGCTTCCGTCAGCGCGGGTGCGGTGCAGCCGGCGGAGGCGAGGAGGGCCGCGGTGACGGCCGCGGCGGTCCAGGTCCATCGGAGGCGTCGGGGGCGGACGGCCATGGCGATCCCTCCTCGGGCCCTCGGATCGGAACACCCCTCGGGTGCTCAAAGTGATTGCACTCTAACCGAGAGTCAGTTCCGATCGTTGGAACCGCGTCGGCGGTCCACCGTGCGGCGGGTCGCCGCCCTCACCCGTGACCGAATGTGGCCTGGATCACACTCCTGTGATGTCGTGTGCCTATGGTGAAGGCAGTGGACACCGCCTGGCCCCGGGCGGCGCGCCGCCCTGGACGGGGGATGGACGATGAACGAGCCGACGAACACCACCATCGCGCGAACCGACCTGCGGCAGCTGAGAAGGGTCTTCCGCGGACGCCTCCTGGGGCCCGGGGACCCCGGCTACGACGAGGGGCGCCGGGTCTGGAACGGGTCCATCGACCGCAGGCCCGGCCTGATCGCCTACTGCACGGACAACGCCGACGTCATCGAGGCCCTGCGGTTCGCCACCGGGCGGGGAGCGGAAGTCGCCGTCCGCAGCGGCGGCCACAGCTTCCCCGGCCAGTCGCTGAGCGAGGGCGGCGTCGTGATCGACCTGTCCGGGATGAAGCGGCTGCGGGTGGACCCCGACACCCGGACCGCCCGAGTCCAGGCGGGGGTGCTCCTGGGCGAACTCGACACCGCCACCCAGGTCTTCGGGCTCGCGGTGCCCGCCGGCATCGTCACCCACACCGGCCTGGCCGGGCTGACCCTGGGCGGGGGCATCGGCTGGCTCATGCGCAAGTACGGGCTCACCATCGACCAGCTCACCGCGGTGGAGATGGTGACCGCGGGCGGGGAGGTCGTGCGCGCCGACGCCTCGGAGAACTCCGAGCTGTTCTGGGCCGTGCGCGGCGGCGGAGGCAACTTCGGCATCGTCACCGAGTTCGAGTTCCGGCTCAACCCGGTCGGTCCCATGGTCCTCGCCGGACCGATCGTGTGGCGGATGGCCGACTCCGCCCGCCTGCTGCGCTTCTACCGCGACTGGATCAGCGCGTCGCCCGACGACCTCACCACGGCGGTCGTGCACCGCCGCGCTCCGGCGGTGGACTTCGTTCCGGCCGAGCTGCACGGCGCTCCCGTGGTGATGGTCGTCGCCTGCTGGGCGGGGGCGATCGACGAGGGCGAGCGCTTCCTCGCCCCGCTGCGCCGGTTCGGCCGACCCGTGCTGGACCTGTGCGCGCCCCAGCCCTTCACCCGGTTCCAGGCCATGTTCGACCCCTCCTTCCCGCACGGCCGCTGGTACTACTTCAAGTCCAGGGACGTCGACGTGCTCACCGACGAGGTGATCGACCTGACCGCGGACCACGCGACCCGCTTCACCTCCGCGCTGACCGCCTTCCCGATCTTCCAGCGCGGCGGTGCGCTGGCCCGCGTCGGCGAGGACGACACCGCGTTCTCCGGGCGCTTGTCCGGCCACACCTTCAACATCAACGCGACCTGCGCGACCGAGGAGGGCTTCGCGCAGGAGCGCGCCTGGGCCCGCGGCTTCTGGTCCGACCTCGCGCCCCACGAGTCCGGCGCCTACGTCAACTTCCTCATGGAGGAGGGGGCCGAGAGAGTCCGCGCCGCCTACGGGCCGGCCAAGTACGACCGGCTCGCCGCGATCAAGCGCTCGGTCGACCCCGACAACGTGTTCCACCTCAACCAGAACATCCCGCCCGCGCCGGCCGGATGAGGACCGAGGGGGCCGCCGCAGCGGCCCCCGGGCCACACGTTCGCCGATCACTCGTCCCCGGTCACACGTTCCCCGGACCCGCCGCTCCACGGATCCGGGTCACGGCTCCGTCCGCCCAGGTCACGACGGTGCCCTCGGGGCCGATCGCGACCCGTGGCCGCGCCCGGGGGTCGTCGTCGGGCTCCCCGGAGAGCCGGACCAGGCACGCCACCACGGCACCGGGCGCGGCCGACACCGTCGCCCAGGCCACGGACGTGGCGGCGCCCAGCGGCGCGACCCCGCCCCACTCCTCGACGCCCGTCCGCTCCGGACCCTCGACGCCGTCGGCCGCCAGGACCCGCAGTGTCGAGACCAGGGACCCGTCGGCGACCACGGGCCAGCCGCCGACGCGCAGCGTCCACCCGCCCTCCGGCGACGGCTCGGGCCCCACGCGTACGACGCGCACCTCGTCCGCGCCGCGTACGGCCGACCACACGTCGAGCAGGGGCCCCGGCCGGGTGGCGCCGCGCCGTCCCGAGCCGTGGTCGGGGGCCGCGTCCTCCTCGACCGCGACCCAGTGCGCCCGCCACCGGGAGTGCCCGACCGCGGCGACGCCGTCGTCGTGCACGCCCAGCGCGCGAAACCCGGTGCGGTGCGTCGCCGTGCCCTCGGCGTCCAGGGCCACGACGCTGTTGTCCAGGGGCGAGTCGACCGTCGGCCCCACCAGCGGCGGCGCGGTGGCGGTCGAGTACCCCAGGCGCGCGTACAGGGGCGAGTCCCCGGTCGGCCGCCCCTCCGTGCCGTGGTCGGTGCCGTGGTTCACCACGCGGACCACGCCGTCGGCCGCCGTCCCGCTGACGATCCAGCCGGGCGCCCGCACCACCGCGCGGACATCGCCCTCCTCGACCGGCAGGGGCCGCTCGCGCTCGGTCCACACCGAATGGTCCTCGGGCAGCAGCAGCCCGAAGAACCCCTTGGCCGCCCAGTAGGGCGAGCCGGCGCCGGAGTAGGACTGGCGCATGCCCGGCCACGGCCCGTGCCAGCCCAGCGTCAGCAGGCCGTCGGCGTCCGGGACGCCGTGGTCGGTGAAGTGCCGCAGCACGCCCGAGGCGCCTCGGCGCAGCAGGCCGGGGGACAGGTCGGTGGCGCCGGACCAGGCCCCGACCCACAGGGGCGCCGCGGCGGCCATCCGGTACGTCAGGCTGCGCCCCTGGAAGAGCGGGCCGCCGTCGGCGCCGATCAGCCTGACGTGGTCCTCCAGGTAGCGCCGCAGGTCCGCGCGCCACCGCTCGCGCAGGCCGGCGGCGGGCGGCTCGGCGGCGAGCGCGGACCACACCAGCGGGTAGAAGTGCAGCGCCCACCCGCAGTAGTGGTCGTAGGCGCGCTCGGGGCCGTCGGAGAGCCAGCCGTCCTCGCGCCGCAGGCCCGCGTGGACGGCCAGCCCGCGCTCGATGTCGGCGGCGTCCCACGGGCCGCCGACCGACCGCAGGAACTCCTCGACGACGATCTGGAACCACACCCAGTTGATCGGCGGATAGGTCCCTCCGACCACCGTGGACAGCCAGGAGGTCACCCGCGCCTGTTCGGCGGGGGAGAGCCGGTCCCAGAGCCAGGGGCGGGTGAGCATGAGGCCGAGCGCCACCGAGCCGGCCTCGACCTTGGCCTGGTCGAGCTCGTCGGGTCGCGGCCAGCGCTCGGGCCCCTCGGGGTCGGTGCCGGCCAGCAGCCCGGCGCGGTACCGGTCCAGGAAGCCGTGCGGATCGTCGCCGTCCTGGCCGGCGACGAGGAACGCCGCGAGCAGGAACGTGCGGGCGAAGCCCTCCAGGCCGTCGCTGTCGCGCCCGTAGGCGCTGGTGGGTCCGGGCAGGTCGACGCGGGCCAGGCCGGGGGACAGGTAGGGGCGCACCGACAGCAGCAGGTGCTCGGCCACGGCCGTCCAGTGCCGCCGCGTCCAGCCGGTGTAGGGGGACAGCTCCCGGTCCTCGGGGGGAAGCCGCAGTTCGTGGGTGTTCAAGCCATCACCCCGAACGCGCTGCGGGTGACCTCGTCCAGCGGCGGCCGGCCGGACCGGTACCGGTCGAGCTCCTCCAGCGCGGCCAGTGACATCCGCTCGGTCTCCGACCCCAGCGAACCGGCGACGTGCGGGGTGATGACGACGTTCTCGCAGTCGTAGAGGTCGCTGGTGTCGGGCAGGGGCTCGGGCTCGGTCACGTCGAGGATCGCGTACAGGCGCCCCGACCGGCACTCGCGGGCCAGGGCGCCGGTGTCCACGAGCCCGCCCCGCGCCGTGTTGAGCAGCGTCGCGCCGTCCGGCAGCAGCGCCAGCGCGGCGGCGTCGACCATGTTGCGCGTGGAGGGCAGCATCGGCGCGTGCAGGCTCAGGACGTCGCACCGGGGGAAGGCCTCCGCGGCCGTCGTCAGCCGCGCGCCCTGGGCGGCGACGGCGTCGGCGTCGGCGTGCGGGTCGACCACCAGGACCTCGATGTCGAACGGCCGCAGCAACCGTCCGAGCAGCCGGCCGGTCCGCGACCACCCGACCAGGCACACCGTCCGCCCCCGGTTGGAGAGCTCTCCGTGGGCGGCGGCGTAGGACCAGTCGGACCGATACGAGCGGGCCTGGCGCGCCAGGAACGGAACGCGCTTTCCGGCCGCCAGGATCATGGCGAGGGCGTACTCCGCCACGGGAACCGCGTTGGCCGCGGCCGCGGTGGTCACCAGGATGCCCCGATCGAAGGTCTCCAGGGACACGTGTCCGCGGACGCTCCCGGCCGCGTGGATGATCGCCCGCAGGCGCGGGGCGGAGTCCAGGACCCGTCCGGTGACGGGCGGACAGCCCCAGGACGTCAGCAGGACCTCGCAGTCGGCGAGTCCGGCACGGGCCTCTCCGCTGTCCAGGGTCCGCACCCGTACAGGGTCTCCGACCTGCGCCGACTCCGTGAGTCGGGTGAGGATCGGCGCTGGGAACTGCAAGCCGAAGGCCCGGTCGTCCATGCACAGCAGCGTCCTCGGCCGCCGCTTCGTCCTCGCTTCGGGCGCGTCGCCGCGCCGCTCGTCCGCGTCCTCGCCGATGCCCATCGCACCGCCTCCGCTCGCCTGGACCACGCCGTTCCGCACGGGGCCTCCCTGCTTCTTCCTGACGATTTCGCGCCCCGGTCTTGACCGTGGCCTGGGTCACATCTACGTTGGAAAGCGCATTCCGTGTGATCGAGGCTACACCAGGGCGAGGGAGGACCACAGCCCCATGCGAAAGAGGAGCGGATGAGCACAGCCCCACCGGCGGCCCCACCGCGCCGGACCCGGCGCCGGCGCCGCGACTGGACCGGCCTGGTCTTCGTCACCCCCTTCCTGGCCGTCTTCACCATCGGCATCGTCGCGCCGCTGGTGTACGCGAGCGGACTGAGCCTGTTCCGGGACCAGCTCATCGGAGGCCGGTCCTTCGTCGGTCTGGGCAACTACGCCGACGCCCTCACCGACGCCAGGTTCCTGGAAGGGCTTTCCCGGGTCGCCCTTTTCCTGGGCGTCCAGGTCCCGATCATGATCGGCCTCGCCCTCCTGGCCGCGCTGATCCTGGACTCCGGCCGGGTGCGCGCTATGCGGTTCATGCGCATCGGCATCTTCATGCCCTACGCCGTCCCCTCCGTCGTCGCCGCACTGATGTGGGGATTCATGTACGGCGACCAGTTCGGGCTCGTCGCCCAGCTCAACGAGGCGACCGGGCTCGCGCTGCCGAGCCCGCTGTCCTCCACCTGGGTTCTCGCCGCCATCGGCAACGTCGTGACCTGGGAGTTCGTCGGTTACAACATGCTGATCCTCTACGCGGCGCTGCGGGCCGTGCCCGAAGAGCTCTACGAGGCCGCCGCCATCGACGGAGCGGGCGAGGTCCGCGTCGCCCTGAGCATCAAGATCCCCGCCCTGCGCCCCGCACTGTGGGTGGCGACGCTGTTCTCGATCATCGGCAGCTTCCAGCTGTTCAACGAGCCCAACGTGCTCCAGTCCCTGGCGCCCGCGGCCATCAGCACCTACTTCACACCGAACATGTACGCCTACCAGCTGGCCTTCAACGCCAACCAGGTGACCTACTCCGCCGCCGTGGCCGTCCTGCTCGGCGGGATCACCGTGGTCGTGGCCTACGTCGCCCAGCGGCTCACCGAACGGGGGAACAGGCGATGAGGTCGATGAGCGCGACCACCGAACCCCGGCGGACCCCGGCCGCCGACACCGCGCCCCCGCGCGGCGGCGACCGCCCACCCGCACCCGCCCGCACCCGACGGCGCCGGAGCCGGCGCCGGACCAGCGTCCTGCTCCAGGCGGCGATGGCGCTGATGGTCCTCTACACGCTGCTGCCGCTGTACTGGCTCGCGGTCAACTCGACCAAGACCAACGGCGAGCTGTTCACGTCCAACGGCCTCTGGTTCGGCTCAGAGTTCGCGCTGTGGGACAACATCGTCACCACGGTCACCTACCAGGACGGGATCTACCTGACCTGGCTGTTCAACACGGCCCTGTACTCGATCACCGGCGCCGTGGGGGCCACCCTCATCTGCGCCCTGGGCGGCTACGCCCTGGCCAAGTTCGACTTCCCGGGCAAGCGGGCGGTCCGGGCCGTCGTCTTCGGCGCGATCACCATCCCCGCCACCGCCCTGGCCATCCCCACGTTCCTGCTCTTCGCCGAACTCGGGATCACCGACACCCGGATGGCGATCATCATCCCCGCCCTGGTCAGCCCGTTCGGCCTCTACCTCATGACCGTCTACGCCGCCGACTCCGTCCCGGACTCGCTGCTGGAGGCGGCCAGGATCGACGGCGCGGGCCCCTGGACCACGTTCTGGCGGGTCGCGTTCCGGCTGCTCGCCCCCGGCGTGGCCACTGTCCTGCTCTTCAACCTCGTCCACACCTGGAACAACTACTTCCTCCCGCTGATCATGCTCAGCGACCCGACGCTCTACCCCCTCACCGTCGGGCTGAACCAGCTCAACAGCCAGGTGACCACGGGGGCCAACCTCGAACCCGTCTACAACGTGGTCCTGACCGGCTCCCTCCTGGCGATCGTGCCGCTGATCGTCTGCTTCCTCTTCCTTCAGCGCTACTGGCAGTCGGGTCTGGCCGCCGGAAGCGTCAAGCAGTGAGTCCACAGAGTTCCACCACGACAAGGGATGCACCATGCGCACACCCCCCAAGGGCCTGACAGTCCCCGCAGCGGCCTGCTGCGCCGTCCTCCTCGCCACCGCCTGTGGCGGAGGCGGCGCGCAGGACGGCGAGACCGGGTCCACCGACCGCTCCGCCGACATCGAGGCCGCTCTGGAGGAGGGCGGCGAACTGACCCTGTGGACCTGGAGCACGAAGTTCGACGACGCGGTCGCCGCCTTCGAGGAGGAGCACCCGCAGGTCAGCGTGGAAGTCGTCAACGCCGGGCAGTCCGCCGACCAGTACACCGCGCTGCAGAACGCGATCAGCGCCGGCGAGAACGTCCCCGACCTCGCCATGGTCGAGTACTTCGCCCTGCCCCAGCTCGCGCTCTCCGAACAGTTGGAACCCGTCGGCGACTGGGGCCTGGACTCGCTGGAGCCGGAGTTCACCGCTTCCTCGTGGGAGCAGATGTCCTACGGCGAGGGCACCTACGGCCTGCCCAACAACACCGGGCCGCTGGTGATGATCTACAACGAGCAGGTGTTCGAGGACGCCGGCGCGGAGGTCCCCGCGACCTGGGACGAGTTCGCCGAGGCCGCGGAACTCATCCAGGAGGACAGCGGCGCCCACATCGCCTCGATCGACCCCGGCGACGCCGGCGGCGTGGACAGCCTCATCTGGCAGGGCGGCGGACGCCCGTTCCAGTTCGAGGGGGAGTCCGGCACGGTCGACTTCACCGACGAGGGGACCCAGCGCGTCACCGCCTACTGGAGCGACCTGGTCGAGCGCGACCTCGCCGCCTCCCAGCCCGGATGGACCGACGAGTGGTGGCGGGCGCTGGGTGACGGCTCCCTGGCCACCTGGGTCACCGGGGCCTGGGCGCTCGGCAACATCTCCAACACCCTGACCGACAACGCCGGCGACTTCCGGGTCGCGCCCGCGCCCGTCTGGGACGAGGCGGCCCCGGAGAACGCGGAGAACGGCGGATCGGGCTTCTCCGTGGTGCGGGGCTCGGACGACACCGCCCTGGCCATGGGCTTCCTGGAGTGGTTCTCCACCAACGAGGCCTCACTGGACGCCCAGGTCGCGGCCGGATCCTTCCCCGCGCAGACGTCCGTCCTGGAGGACCCCGACTACCTCGCCGCCGAGTACGACTACTTCGGCGGCCAGCAGGCCAACGAGGTCCTCGTGGCCGCCTCCGAGGGGGTCGCCGACGGCTGGCAGTACCTTCCATACCAGGTGTACGCGAACTCCGTCTTCGGCGACAGCGTCGGACCGGAGATCGAGGAGGCCGGATCCATCCAGGACGGCGTGGAGGCCTGGGGCGAGGAACTGCGCTCGTACGGTAACGAGCAGGGATTCCAGGTCGACTGAGACGGCGGTCCACGCGGGCGGTGGGGCACGGCCCCGCCGCCCGCGGCGCGGGACACCCGGAGCGAAAGGGGAAGCAGTGGCGCAGGGCTCGAACGGCCGGGCCACCCTGGCCGACGTCGCGCGGCGGGCGGGGGTGTCCCACGCGACCGCCTCGCGGGCCCTCAACGGCAGCACTCGCAACGTGCGGCCCGACCTGCGGCAGCGGGTCCTGGCGGCCGCGGGCGAACTCGGCTACGTCGTCAACTCCGCCGCCCAGGCGGTCGCCCGCGGCCGGGGCGAGCACATCGCGCTGCTCGTCAACGGGATCAACGACGACTACTTCTCACCCGTGGCCTCCGGCGTCCTGCACGCCGCCGAGGCCGACGACCGCATGGTCACCATGATCTCCAGCCGTAACAGCCCCGAGCAGGCCACCCGGGTCGTGGCGTCCCTGCGGGCCCAGCGCCCGCGCGCGATCATCCTGGCGGGCGGGCGCTCGGTGACCGCCGGTGCGTGGGACGCGCGCCTGGTCGACGAACTGACGCTGTACCAGAACGAGGGCGGCCGGGTCGTGGCCATCAGCGAGGAGGGACTGCCCTTCGACACCGTCGCCGTGGGCAACCGCGCCGCCGGTGCCGACCTGGCCGCGCAGCTCGCCGACCTCGGCTACCGGGACTTCACCGTCCTGGCCGGCCCCGCGCAGGCGCGCACCGCCCACGACCGGGTGGCCGGATTCCGGGAGGCCCTGGCCGAACGCGGGATCGAGGTCGGCGAGGACCGCGTCATCCACTGCGGCTTCGACCGCGACGGCGGCTACGCCGCGGCCGGCGAGTGCCTGCGCCGACGCGCCCCCACCCGGCTGCTCTTCGCCATCAGCGACGCGGTCGCCGTCGGCGCCATCGCCCGGCTGCGCGAGGCGGGCATGGACCTGCCCGGCGAGATGGCCGTCGCCGGGATCGACGACGTGCCCGCCCTGCGGGACGTCTCCCCGGCCCTGACCACGGTCCGCCTGCCCTGGCCCGAGGCCGGGCGCGCGGCCCTGGACCTGGTGGCCGAGCCCGACGACACCGGCCCCAGGGTGGTCCGCCTGCGCGGTCACGTGGTCCTGAGGGAGAGCACACCCGCGCTCGGGCGCCTTTGAGGCGGGGCCTTCGCGCTTTCCGGTGTGGCCCGCTCGTTCCTCACGGACCCCACCTCCAAGCACTCCAGGACCCGTCGGCGCCCTCGCCTGTGTTTTCTTTGGGCCTCCGCTCGTTCCTCGCTTTGGCCCGTGGGCGCTTGACGCCGGGTCCTTCGTCGTCGCCCGCGCCTGCGCTCGTTCCTCGCTCCGGCTTGACTCCTCCTGCAGGCACCGGCGCGCCCCTCACCTGTGCCTTCTTAGGGCCTCCGCTCGTTCCTCGCTTTGGCCCGTGGGTTCGGGGCGCTTGACGCCGGGTCCTTCGTCGTCGCCTGCGCCTGCGCTCGTTCCTCGCTCCGGCTTGGCTCCTCCTGCAGGCACCGGCGCGCCCCTCACCTGTGCCTTCTTAGGGCCTCCGCTCGTTCCTCGCTTTGGCCCGTGGGTTCGGGGCGCTTGACGCCGGGTCCTTCGTCGTCGCCTGCGCCTGCGCTCGTTCCTCGCTCCGGCTTGGCTCCTCCTGCAGGCACCGGCGCGCCCCTCACCCCTGTGTTTTCTTCGGGCCTCCGCTCGTTCCTCGCTTTGGCCCGATCAACCCCCCTGTGGTCGAGGCAGGCTCGGCGGCCGGGGCTCGGCACAGGTCGCCAGGGATACGGTTCGAACATGATCAGCGAAGAGGGGGCTCGGCTCGGGAGCCAGGCCGCGCATCGCTTGGCCCTACTGGACGGCCGCGTGATCGAGACAGGCTTGACCGACACAGAGTTCACTCGAATCGAGCACGAGTACGGATTCGAGTTCGCCGACGACCACCGGGCCTTCCTCGCCGCTGGACTGCCGGTCCACGAACCACGGGAAGAGGAACCGGGCACCAGCTATGCGTGGGCAAGACCATGGCCGGACTGGCGCAACGGCGACCCCGACGAACTCCGCCGGCACCTCGACTGGCCGATCGACTTCCTGCTCCAGGACGTCCAGCACGGACACTGGCAACCCGCCTGGGGCGAGCGGCCGGATTCCGACGAAGCGGCCGTCGGCCTGGCACGAGCGCGGCTGGCCGGGATGCCGAAGATGATCCCCGTCTATGGGCACAGGTTCCTGCCCGCAGGCCACGGCACCTTCGGCCACCCAGTCCTGTCGATGCGGGGCAGCGACATCATCTACTACGGCGCCGACCTGCTCGACTACATCGGCCAGGAGTTCGAAGAACCCCGGCCCGAGCATCCCGGAGACCGGGCGCCCCAGGCCACCGTGCCGTTCTGGCGCGACTACCTGTGAGCGGCCGTGACCCGGGCATGACGAAGGGCAGGTGCCCCGACCGTGTCGGTGCCCTGCCCTTGTCGCGCTGTGCCCCCTGCAGGATTCGAACCTGCGCACCCGGCTCCGGAGGCCGATGCTCTATCCCCTGAGCTAAGGGGGCGCGCTGCGAGAACAACTGTAGCAGGGGCCTCGGGCGGTTCGTCCACTCGTTTGGGGCGTGCCGGGCGCGCTCCGCCGGATGCACCGGTTCCGGTGGTGCGGTGTCACATCGCGACGGTAGTGTCGCGCCCGTGAACGCCCTACCCACACGGGTTCTCGTCGTCGAGGACGACGAGGTGATCCGGGAACTGATCCGCCTCAACCTCGAACTGGAGGGGTTCGAGGTCTTCACCGCCGTCGACGGACAGGACTGCCTCGACCGCGTCGGGTACATCGACCCCCACGTCATCACGCTCGACGTGATGATGCCGCGCCTGGACGGCTGGACCACCGCCGAGCGCCTGCGCGCCGACCGGGCCACGCCGCGGCGCGTGCTCATCCTGGTCACGGCGCGTGCGCAGGAGGAGGACCACCGCCGCGGCGAGCACATCGGCGTCGACGCCTACCTCACCAAGCCCTTCGACCCCGACGTGCTCATCGACACCATCCGCGAACTCGTCGCCGCCGACGGGAGAGCGCGGTGACACCCTGGGACCTCGAAGCGCTCGCCCGCGAGGCGGCCTCCCGCGTGTTCGGACTCGACCCGGCCGAGGTCCCCTTCGTGTGGCCGCGGCACGACCACGCCGGCCAGGGGGCCGACGCGGCCACCGCACTCCCGCCGCGCCTGGTCTCGGCCGTGCGCGACCGCCTGTCCGGCCGTGGCGACCCCCGGCTGCTGGTGTCCGACCGGATCGCGGCCGAACTGGTCGCCATGCGCGACGACGGCCGGTGCGACTTCGCCCACCTGCTGGGCGACGGCCGGGGCTTCCTCAACATCACCCTCACGGAGGGCCAGCGCCACGCCCTGCTCTCCGCCGCCGCGGCCGACGCGCCCCGCTACCTCAGCGGGCGCTCCTGGGACGGCGAGGGCTCCTGGCCCTCCTCCGACTTGCACGAGGCCGGACCCGTGGCCCAGGCACGGCGGCTGGCCCGCGCCGACGCGCGCGGCCGCATCGGACTGGCCACGGGCGGGGCGGCGCCGCCCCCCGGGCCCGACGGCGCGTCCGGCTGGCGTGACCCCTACCTGGACGGCGACCGCGGCGACCTGGTCACGCCCGCCGCCCGTGCGCTGGGCACCGTTGGCGAGGCGAGCGCGCGGGTGGCGTTCTGCCGTTCCATCCCGGAGCACCCGCGCGAGTCCGAGACGACCGGCGGCGACCTGCCGGTCCTGCCCTCCGAGGGCCGTCCCGGCGCCTGGGTGCGCCTCACCGACGCCAATCCCGCCTTCCGGCTGCGCTACGCCCACGCCCACGCGGTCAGCCTCTCGCGCTGGGCCGAGGAGGGCGCACTGCCGCACTCCGCCTGCGCCGAGCACACGGCCGCGCCCCGCGGACTCCTCTTCGACGGCCCCAGCGCCCTGGACACCGCCGCGCGCCGAGAGGAACCCCATATCCTGGTCAGATACCTGGAAGCGCTGGCCAGTGCCTACGATGAGTGGCGGACCTGTCCGGCCGCCTCCACGTCACCGGAGCGGACCGTTCCGGAACCGGCGCTACCAGCCGCCGTCGCCGGAGTCCTTCGTACCGGGCTCTTCCTGCTCGGAGTGTCAGCGCCCACAAGGCTGTAGACACACCTGTGCCGGTTCCCGGCGCACCGCACCCAACCCCCGAGTTCCGATCGGGTTGGTGGACAATGGGTGCGGGTGCCCGCCGACGCCCACACCGCCGTATCCCAGTCGAAAGCCCGCCGTAAAGGGATCCCGGCCCTGAAGGGGCCGGGCTTTCAACCCCCGTGGTTGAGGGCCGCCTTTACCAGACCCAGCCAACACCTTGAAGGAGGTGACCGAGTTGGCTACGTTCCGCGCAGGACAGCAGACCCACCAGGCCGTGCTTCCTCAGCGGCCTGCTCTGGAATCCGCGCCAGCAGACACTCCCTGGATCTGGAACGAAACGGGGCGCGGACATCGCCGCGAGGCGGTACCCGGTGCGGAACATGGTCGAGGGGAGACCGGAGCCGCTTCACCTGGCGGCACCGGCGTCACCCCCGAGCCCTCCAGGGCCGGGGAGCAGGGCCGTGAGGCCCACACCATTGAACAAGTCCACCCCGCCGTGTTCGTCTTGGACAAGCGCGGCACCCCTTTGCAGCCCTGCCACCCGGCACGGGCACGTAATCTCCTCAGGAAAGAACGGGCCGTTGTCGCGCGCCATACCCCCTACACCATCCGGCTCAAGGACCGCACCGTAGCCGACTCCCAGGTCGAGGGCGTCGAGGTCGGCATCGACCCCGGCAGCAAGCACACCGGCATCACCGTGTTCACCGAACAGGCGGGCCAGCGCCGGGGCCGGTACGCGATCCAGCTCGACCACCGCGGCGCCCGGATCCGTAAGAAGATGGGACAGCGGTCCGGCTACCGGCGGCGCCGCCGATCGACGAACCTGCGCCACCGCCCGCCCCGCTTCGACAACCGGATCCGACCCCGGGGGTGGCTCCCCCCGTCCCTGCGTCACCGGGTGGACACCACCGTCTCGTGGGCGGACCAGCTCACCCGGCTCGCTCCCGTGCGGGCGGTGCACGTGGAGCGGGCGGCGTTCGACACCCACGCCCTCAGCGCGGGCCGGTCCCTGGAGGAGTCCGAGTACCAGCAGGGCACGCTGTGCGGGTTCGAGGTGCGCGAGTACCTACTGGCCAAGTTCGACCGCTCCTGCGTCTACTGCGGGGCCACCAACACGCCGCTGAACATCGATCACGTCCACCCGCGTTCCCGGGGCGGCTCGGACCGGATCTCCAACCTGGTCCTGGCCTGCGTGCCCTGCAACCAGGACAAGGACGACCAGCCGGTCGAGGAGTTCGTGAAGAACGCCCGCACCCTGGCCCGGGTCAAAGCCCAAGCCAAGTCACCACTGAAGGATGCCGCCGCAGTCCAGTCCACCCGGTGGGCACTGTGGCGGGCCCTGGACATCCGTCTGCCCGCCCACGTCGGCTCGGGCGGGCGCACCAAGTGGAACCGCACCCGTAACCACCTGCCCAAGTCCCATACCCTGGACGCGCTCTGTGTCGGCAAGGCCGAGACGGTCACCGAGGTGGTGCACACGGTCCTGGTCGTGGGCTGTGCGGGGCGCGGGTCCTATGCCCGTACCCGACCCGACAGGCACGGGTTCCCGCGCCTGCGGCTGCCGCGTACCAAAGGGTTCTTCGGGTTCGCCACCGGCGACCTGGTCCGCGCCGTCGTCCCGAAGGGGAAGAAGGCCGGGACCCACACCGGCCGGGTCGCGGTGCGCGCCTCGGGCAGCTTCAACATCACCACCGGCCACGGCACCGTCCAGGGCATCGGCCACAGGTACCTCCGCCTGCTCCAGCGCGCCGACGGCTACGCCTACACCACCAGGAAGGAGAGCGGCGTTTCCTCCCGGTCCTGAAGGACCGGGTTTCCACGCCCAACGAACAGATGAGCCGCTACGCCCACCCGGCAGGATCCCGCCACGCGGAGGTCCTGCCCGAGGACAACCCGCCGCTGCCGCCCGAGGACCTCAACGAACTCGACCCCCGGGTGTGGCCCGCCACGTCCCGCCGCGACGACGGAGAGCTCACCGTCGGCGGCGTCGGCGTCGCCACCCTCGCCCGGACCTACGGGACGCCCCTCTTCGTCATGGACGAGGAGGACTTCCGCGGCCGTGCCCGCGACTTCCGCACGGCCTTCACCGACGCCGACGTCTACTACGCCGGCAAGGCGCTACTGACCAAGGCCGTGGCCCGCTGGGTGATGGAGGAGGGCCTCAAGCTCGACGTGTGCTCGGGCGGTGAACTGGCCGTCGCCCTGGCCGCCGGGGTCCCGGGCGACCGGATCGGCATGCACGGCAACAACAAGTCCACCCGGGAGCTGCGCCGGGCCGTCGAGGTGGGCGTGGGCCGCATCATCATCGACTCCCTCGACGAGATCGAGCGCCTGGAGGGCGTCGCGGCCGAACTCGACCGCCGCCCCAAGGTGCTCATCCGGGTCACCACCGGTGTGGAGGCGCACACGCACGAGTTCGTCGCCACCGCGCACGACGACCAGAAGTTCGGCTTCGCGATGAGCACCGGCGCCGCCGCCGAGGCCGTCCGCCGCGTCCTGGCCGCGCCGCACCTGGACCTCGTGGGCCTGCACTCGCACATCGGCTCCCAGATCTTCGACACCTCCGGCTTCGAGGTGGCCGCCCGCCGGGTCACCCGCTTCCTCGCCGGCGTCCACGAGGAGCAGGGCGTCACCCTGGCCGAGCTCGACCTCGGCGGCGGCCTCGGCATCGCCTACACCTCCGGTGACGACCCGCTGGACGCCAAGACGATCGCCCAGAGCCTCACCGCGATCGTGCGCCGCGAGTGCGAGGAGGCGGGCCTGCCCCAGCCCCGCGTGGCCGTCGAGCCCGGCCGCGCCATCGCCGGACCCGCGGGCATCACGGTCTACGAGGTCGGCACCGTCAAGGACGTCGAGGGCATCCGCACCTACGTCAGCGTCGACGGCGGCATGAGCGACAACATCCGCACCGCCCTGTACGGGTCGGAGTACACCGGCCGCCTCGTCTCACGCGAGAGCGACGCCGGACCGATGCTCTCGCGCCTGGTCGGCAAGCACTGCGAGAGCGGCGACATCATCGTGCACGACCTCCACCTGCCCGCCGACCTCAGGCCCGGGGACCTCGTGGCCGTCGCCGCGACCGGCGCCTACTGCTACTCCATGGCGAGCAACTACAACCACCTGCCCCGGCCCGCCATGGTCGCGGTCCGCGGCGGCGAGGCACGCGTGATCGTGCGCAGGGAGACCGAGGAGGACCTGCTCCGCCTCGACGTAGGCTGAACCGTCCGCCGCCCGCGGCACCGCCGCGCGACCGTCGGACACGAGAGAACTGGGAGTCACGCCCAAATGGCGATGAAGGTGGCGCTGCTCGGATGCGGCGTTGTGGGTTCGGAAGTCGTGCGCCTGGTCAACGAGCAGGCCGAGGAACTGGCCGCGCGCGTGGGCACGCCGATCGAGATCGGCGGGATCGCGGTCCGGCGCATGGACCGCGACCGCGGTGTCGATCCGGCGCTGCTGACCACCGACGCCACGGGTCTGGTGACGCGCCCCGACATCGACGTGGTGGTCGAGGTGATCGGCGGCATCGAGCCGGCCCGGTCGCTGATGCTCGCCGCGATGAAGGCGGGCAAGTCCGTGGTGACCGCCAACAAGGCGCTGCTCGCCGAGGACGGCCAGACACTGCACGCCGCCGCGCGCGACGCCGGGGTCGACCTGTACTACGAGGCCGCGGTCGCCGGGGCGATCCCGCTCCTGCGCCCCCTGCGCGACTCCCTGGCGGGGGACCGGGTCCACCGGGTGCTGGGCATCGTCAACGGCACCACGAACTACGTCCTGGACCGCATGGACTCCCTCGGCGCGGGCTTCACGGAGTCGCTGGAGGAGGCCCAGGCGCTGGGCTACGCCGAGGCCGACCCCACCGCGGACGTCGAGGGCTTCGACGCCGCGGCCAAGGCCGCGATCCTGGCGCGGCTGGCCTTCCACACCCAGCGGGTCACCGCCGCCGACGTGCACCGCGAGGGCATCACCGGTGTCTCGGCCGCCGACATCGCCAGCGCCCGCGACATGGGCTGCGTCGTCAAACTCCTGGCCATCTGCCAGCGCTCGGAGGACGGGGCGTCCGTGGGCGTGCGCGTCCACCCGGTGATGCTGCCGGTCGAGCACCCCCTGGCCGGGGTCAAGGAGGCCTACAACGCGGTGTTCGTGGAGGCCGAGTCGGCCGGCCGGCTGATGTTCTACGGCGCGGGCGCCGGGGGCACGCCGACCGCCAGCGCGGTCCTGGGCGACCTGGTCGCCGTGGTGCGCAACCGGATCGCCGACACCTCGGTGGCCGAGGGCGCCCACGACACCGGCCTGCCGGTCCACGACATGGGCCACACCATCACCAGCTACCACGTCTCCCTGGACGTGGCGGACCGTCCCGGTGTGCTGTCCAAGGTCGCGGAGATCTTCGCCGACCACGGCGTGTCCATCAAGAACGTGCGCCAGGAGGGCAGCGGGGACGACGCCCAGCTGGTCCTGGTCAGCCACCCGGCACCGGACTCCGCGCTCAGCAGCACGGTGGAGCGCCTGCGCGGCCACGACATGGTCCGCGAGGTCGCCAGCGTGATGCGCGTGGAGACCTTCGCCGACTGAGCCCTCGACCCCTCTTCTCGCATTCTGAGACGCGGGGGCCGAGATTCGAGATACCCGCCACGGGGTCATAGACTCGTGGCAGGTCGGGGCGCCGCCGACGAGGCGGACGCCTCCGACCCCAGCGCGTCAAGCGAAGCCGCTTCCACCCGAAAAGGACACTGTCGTGAGCATGGCACGGGCCTGGCGAGGGGTCGTCGAGGAGTACCGCGACCGCCTTCCCGTCAACGAGAACACCCCCGTCGTCACCCTTCAGGAGGGCGGCACGCCCCTGCTGCCGGCCACGCGCGTCTCCGCCCTCACGGGCTGCGAGGTGTTCCTGAAGGTGGAGGGGCTCAACCCCACCGGGTCCTTCAAGGACCGCGGGATGACGATGGCCATCACCAAGGCCGCCGAAGAGGGCGCCAAGGCCGTCATCTGCGCCTCCACCGGCAACACCAGCGCGAGCGCCGCCGCCTACGCCATCCGCGCGGGTATGACGTGCGCGGTGCTGGTGCCCCGCGGCAAGATCGCCATGGGCAAGCTCGCCCAGGCCCTCGTCCACGGCGCCCGCCTGCTCCAGGTCGACGGCAACTTCGACGACTGCCTGGAACTGGCCCGCAAGCTCAGCGTCGACTACCCCGTCGCCCTGGTGAACTCGGTCAACCCCTACCGCCTCCAGGGGCAGAAGACCGCGGCCTTCGAGATCGTCGACGCCCTCGGTGACGCCCCCGACGTCCACTGCATCCCCGTGGGCAACGCCGGCAACATCACCGCCTACTGGATGGGCTACGGCGAGTACGCCGACGACGGCATCGCCACGCGCCGCCCCCGGATGCTCGGCTTCCAGGCCAGCGGCTCCGCGCCGATCGTCGACGGGGCGCCCGTCACCAGCCCGAGCACCATCGCCACGGCGATCCGCATCGGCAACCCGGCCTCGTGGAAGCTCGCGGAACAGGCCCGCGACGAGTCCGGCGGCCTCATCGACAAGGTCACCGACCGCCAGATCATGGCCGCCTACAAGCTCCTCGCCGCCGAGGAGGGCGTCTTCGTCGAACTGGCCTCCGCGGCCAGCGTCGCCGGACTCCTCCAGGCCGTCGAGGCCGGCCAGGTCGAACGCGGCAGCCGCGTCGTGTGCACCGTCACCGGCAACGGCCTCAAGGACCCCGACTGGGCACTGGCCGGAGCCTCCTCCGCCACCACCGTCCCCGTCGACGCCCTGGCCGCGGCCAAGGCCCTCGACCTCGTCTGAGAAGGGCGACCGTGAACCCATCACGCCCCACCAGGGTGGTCGTCCGCGCGCCGGCCACCAGCGCCAACCTCGGTCCGGGCTTCGACGCCCTGGGCCTGGCACTGCGGCTGGACAACGTCTTCGACGTCCGCCTGCGCGAGGACGGCGACCTGCGCGTCGAGGTCGCGGGGGAGGGCGCCGGAGAGGTCCCGCTCGACCAACGCCACCTCGTGGTGCGCGCGATGCGCGAGACCTTCGAACGGGCGGGGGAGAAGCTGCCGGGCCTCGACCTGGCCTGCGTCAACAACGTGCCGCACGCCCGGGGCCTGGGCTCGTCCTCCTCGGCGATCGTGGGCGGCGTCGCCGCCGCCGGCGCCCTGCTGGGGCGGACGGGACCCGACGGCGGGCCGGACCGCGACTGGATCTACCAGATCGCGGCGGACCTGGAGGGCCACCCCGACAACGTCGCCCCGTGCGTGTTCGGCGGCTACACGGTGGCCTACCGCGACGGCGACCGGTGGGGCGCGGCCGCGCTCACCCCCGACCCGCGCGTCCTGCCGGTGCTGTGCGTGCCCGAGTGGCGGCTGTCCACCGAGCGTGCCCGCGGCCTGCTCCCGGAGAGCGTCCCGCACGGGGACGCGGCCTTCACCGCGGGGCGCGCCGCGCTGCTCACCGCGGCCGTTTGTGGCCACGTGGCAGACCTGTACGCGGCCACCGAGGATCGGCTACACGAGTCCTACCGGGCCCCGGCCATGCCCAGGACCCTGGATCTGGTCCGTGACCTGCGCGAACTCGACCGGCTGCCCGCGGTGGTGTCCGGGGCGGGTCCCACGGTGCTGGTGCTGTGCACGGTGCGCGAGGGAATCGCGAGCGAGGAATCACCGGAAATCGTCCGGCAGATTGATTCGATCAGTCGCAGGACGGGTAATGATTGGGACATACGCCCCCTGCTCGTCGAGCCGGCGGGGGTGCGGACCCCATCTCCCCATTCGTAGCACCTGTGTCGAGGAATAGCCGTGGCCTCTGGTGATGTTAGGCTAGGTGAAGCACCAGATGCCCCGTTGCGGGGCAAGTGCTCATCCGCCACAGCGGCTTCCGCATCCCATACTCCGGTGGTCCGTTCTCACGACCTCCCGGAAGCGGTGGCCACTGTGTCGAGTCAGCGGTTTCCCCGCGACTGTGCCAACGTCTCCCCAGTGCGCTTCTCCCCGGATGAGCGTGCCACCAGGGTTGACGGGCAACACCACCGAGCCACCCGCCCCGACGTCTGGCTGTACCCAGAGCCCGCCGCGATTGGGTAGGGGACCGTCTACCGCCGGTTTCCGACATCCACGTGGGGCACGCCCTACCCGGCTGCCTGCCGGTTCGCACCATCGGGCCGGCCGCTCCAGCAGAAGCTGACGGCCGAAGCCCGCTCCTTGGGAAGGACCCTTAGTGAGCGACACCACCGAACTCCACACGGACGCGGCGGTCGACAGCAAAGCCACCACCGACGCTTCCGCGGCGGAGGCTGGCGATGCCGCGCCAACTGGTGCGTCGGCGCCGTCGCGGTCCCGCGCCGCGTCGCGCGGTACCGGGCTCGCGGCGCTGAAGCTCCCCGAGCTGCAAAAGCTCGCGTCGAGCCTGGGCATCACCGGTACGGGGCGCATGCGCAAGAGCGACGTGATCGCGGCGATCGAGGCCAAGGGGGGAGGCCCCGCCGGGGCTCCGGCCAAGGCCAAATCCCCAAAGAAAGCCGACGCGGCGCCCAAGACCGGTAAGGTCGAGGAAACCGACGGCCAGACCGAGGCTCGTACCCCCGACACGTCGGGCACGGACGAAGCGCCGCGCACGCGCGCGGACGAGCGTCCGTCGGACCAGGCCGTGACCGACTCCCAGGGTGCGCGGGGCGACAAGCCGTCCCGCAACCGTCGATCGTCCCGCAGGCGCGGCGACGAGTCCGGCGAGAAGGCCCGATCGGTGGACGGCACCGACTCCTCTACCACCGCGAGCAGCGTGACCAAGACATCCAGCACCCCCCAGAAGAACGGCCCCGACACCTCCGAGGACCGTGACACCAGGTCCGGGCAGGGTCGAGAGCGCCAGCGCAACCGTCGCAACCGCAACCGGGGTGGTGACGACCAGCAAAGCTCCTCCGGCGGCCAGCAGGGCGGCGGCCAGAACCAGGGCCGCGGCGGAGGCGGCCCCAGCGACGATGACGACTTCGGCGGCGGGCGCCGTCGCGGACGCCGTCGCGACCGTCGTGACCGGCGCGGACGCGGAGGCAGCGGCCAGGAGCCGGAGCCGGTGATCGGTGAGGACGACGTCCTGCTGCCGGTCGCGGGCATCCTCGACATCCTGGACAACTACGCCTTCGTGCGCACCACCGGCTACCTGCCCGGGCAGAGCGACGTCTACGTCTCGCTCGCCCAGGTGCGCAAGCACGGCCTGCGCAAGGGCGACCACATCATCGGTGCGGTCCGCCAGCCCAAGGACGGCGAGCGCCGGGAGAAGTTCAACGCCCTGGTGCGGCTGGACTCGGTCAACGGCATGTCGCCGGACCAGGCCAAGGGCCGCCAGGAGTTCTCCAAGCTCGTTCCGCTGTACCCGCAGGAGCGGCTGCGCCTGGAGACCGAGCCGGGCATTCTCACCACCCGCATCATCGACCTCGTCGCGCCCATCGGTAAGGGCCAGCGCGGTCTCATCGTCTCGCCGCCCAAGGCCGGCAAGACGATGGTGATGCAGTCGATCGCCAACGCGATCACGGAGAACAACCCCGAGTGCTACCTGATGGTGATCCTGGTCGACGAACGGCCCGAGGAAGTCACCGACATGCAGCGCACGGTCAAGGGCGAGGTCATCCACTCGACCTTCGACCGTCCGGCCGAGGACCACACGGTCGTCGCCGACCTGGCCATCGAGCGGGCCAAGCGCCTCGTGGAGATGGGCATGGACGTCGTCGTCCTGCTGGACTCGATCACCCGCCTGGGCCGCGCCTACAACCTGGCCGCCCCGGCCAGCGGGCGCATCATGTCCGGTGGTGTGGACTCCACGGCGCTGTACCCGCCCAAGCGCTTCTTCGGCGCGGCCCGCAACATCGAGGGCGGCGGCTCGCTGACCATCCTGGCGACGGCGCTGGTGGAGACCGGCTCGCGCGCCGACGAGGTGATCTTCGAGGAGTTCAAGGGCACCGGCAACATGGAGCTCAAGCTCAACCGGAGCCTGGCCGACAAGCGGATCTTCCCGGCCGTGGACGTGGACGCCTCCAGCACCCGTAAGGAGGAGATCCTGATGTCGCGCGAGGAGCTGGCCGTCGTCTGGAAGCTCCGCCGGGTGCTGCACGCCCTGGACACCCAACAGGCCATCGAGCTGCTCCTGGACAAGATGCGCGAGTCCAAGAGCAACGCCGAGTTCCTGATGCAGATCCAGCAGACGACCGTCGGGCCCGAGCGCGACCGCTAGGGAGTGTTTTTTGAAGGCTTTCGGGTGAGTGAGCGGTCGTCAGGCCATCTCTCGCAAGACGATGTGCGAAGTTCAGCCCGGTTGTGCTTCACGAGCGCAGAGGCGCAGCGAGAGGCAGCCTGGCGGCCGCGAGCCCGGAATGCTTCACAAAACACGACCTAGCCCGCCGTAGTCCGTCGACGGCCCCCTCCCCGCACCGGGGAGGGGGCCGCCGTGCGTGCTCCCGTCCGTCCGGGACGGGCGTCCACGGACGGCGGTGGGAATAGGGACTGGTCCCGGCATGGTTGTCGGTCTGGCAAACTGGTACAGGGACTCGGCCTGCCTCCTGTGAGGGACGGCCCGCCGGCCCACCACCTGGAACAGCGCGGCACCGGTTCGCGCATGTCCGCACACGAACGCGCCACCCCACCGGTGGTGGTGCGCGCGGCATGCGTCCGGCGGTCGCCCGAGCAAGGAGAAGCACATGAAGGCCGACATCCACCCCGAGTACGTCGCGACCGAGGTGACCTGCACCTGCGGGGCCCACTTCATCACCCGCAGCACGATCACCGAGGGCAAGCTGCGCGCCGACGTGTGCTCCGAGTGCCACCCCTTCTACACCGGCAAGCAGAAGATCATGGACACCGGTGGCCGCGTCGCCCGCTTCGAGAAGCGCTTCGGCAAGCGCAAGTAGCGCCGCCCTACGCCCCCGTGGCGCCGACGGCGTCGGCGCCACGGGGACCGGATCGGCCCCGCACGGGGCGAGACACAGGGCAGGCAAGCGAACTAGGCGGCAGATGTGGCAGAACTGAAGCTGGACGACCTCCTGGGGGAGTACTACGAGCTGGAACAACAGCTCGCCGACCCCGAGGTGCACGCTGACCAGGGCAAGGCACGGACACTGGGTAAGCGCTACTCCCAGCTCACGCCCATCATCGAGTCCTACCGCGCGCTCCGGGAGGTCGAGAGCGACATCGAGGCCGCGCGCGAGCTCGCCGCCGAGGACTCGTCGTTCGCCGACGAGGCCGACCGCCTGACCACCGAGGCCGAGCAGCTCACCGAGCGCCTGCGCGTCCTGCTCGTCCCCCGCGACCCCTCCGACGACAAGAACCTCATCATGGAGGTCAAGGCCGGAGAGGGCGGCGAGGAGTCCGCGCTGTTCGCGGGCGACCTCGTGCGCATGTACCTGCGCTTCGCCGAGCGCCAGGGGTGGAAGACCGAGGTCATCGACGCCACCCACTCCGACCTCGGCGGGTACAAGGACATCACCATCGCCTTCAAGAACCGGGGCACCCCCGAGCCCGGTTCCGGCGTGTGGCCCCAGCTCAAGTTCGAGGGCGGCGTGCACCGTGTGCAGCGCGTCCCCGTCACCGAGTCCCAGGGCCGCATCCACACCTCCGCGGCGGGCGTCCTGGTGGTCCCCGAGGCCGAGGACGTCGAGGTCGACATCCAGGCCAAGGACCTGAGGATCGACGTCTACCGCTCCTCCGGGCCCGGCGGACAGTCCGTCAACACCACCGACTCCGCGGTCCGCATCACGCACCTGCCGACCGGCATCGTCGCCTCGTGCCAGAACGAGAAGAGCCAGCTCCAGAACAAGGAGCAGGCCATGCGCATCCTGCGCGCCCGCATCTACGCCGAGGCCCAGGCCAGCGCGGACGCCGAGGCGGCCGCGGAGCGTAAGAGCCAGGTCCGCACCGTGGACCGGTCCGAGCGGGTGCGCACCTACAATTTCCCGGAGAACCGCATCTCCGACCACCGGGTCGGCTACAAGGCCTACAACCTCGACCAGGTCCTCGACGGGGACCTCAGCGGGGTCGTCAAGGCCCTGGTGGACGCGGACACCAAGGAGAGGCTCGAAGCCGCCCAGTCGTAACGTGCTTCCCGCCCCGAAGCGGGACCTGCCACCACACAGAAGGAGGCAGGGACGTCCTTCCTGGCCAGGCCAGGGGAACGTTCCTCAAGCAGATCGATGAACTTCCTGCTCGACGAGGTCGCCCGCGCCACACTGAGGCTCGCGGAGGCCGGAGTGGCATCGCCCCGGACGGACGCCGAGGAGCTCGCGGCGTTCGTGCACGGTGTCCGTCGAGGGGAGCTGCACGCGGTCGGCGACGGCGACTTCGACGCCCGCTACTGGGAGTGCGTGGCCCGCAGGGAGGCACGCGAACCCCTCCAGCACATCACCGGTCGCGCCTACTTCCGGTACCTGGAACTCCAGGTCGGACCCGGGGTGTTCGTGCCGCGGCCGGAGACCGAGATCATGGTCGACTGGGCGATCGAGACTCTGCGCGCCATGGACGTGGCCGACCCGCTGGTCGTCGACCTCGGCGCCGGCTCGGGAGCCATCGCCATCTCCATCGCCCAGGAGGTGCCGCGCTCACGCGTGCACACCGTCGAGATCGACCCGGCGGCGCTGGCGTGGGCCCGCCGCAACATCGAGTCCAGCGGCCATGCCGACCGGGTCACCGCCCACGAGGGCGACCTGCGCACCGCGCTGCCGGAGTTCAACGGCCGCGTGGACCTGCTGATCAGCAATCCGCCCTACGTCCCCACCCGCGAGGCCGGGGCGATCCCGCCGGAGGTCCGCGACTACGACCCGGCGCCCGCGCTCTGGTCGGGCGAGGACGGGCTCGACATGATCCGCGACCTGGAGGCCGTCGGCCGCAGGCTGCTGCGCCCCGGCGGCGCGATGGCGGTCGAACACCATGACGGGCAGGGCATCGACATCCCCCGGCTGTTCCCCGAGGACCAGGGCTGGCGCGACGTCCTCAACCGCAAGGACATGGCCCGTCGCGACCGCTTCGTGGTCATGCGCCGCGCCGACGGGGACGGCTGACGTGCCACGGGCCGGGGACACGTTTCCTCCCGGACCTGAACCGGGTTTCCACACAAGGAGTTCTAGGTGAGCCGCATCTACGACTGCGCGGACGAGACGGCCCGCAAGGACGGCATCGTCGACGCCGCGTCCGCGGTACGCAAGGGTGAGCTCGTGGTCCTGCCCACGGACACCGTGTACGGCATCGGTACCGACGCCTTCAGCCCCAAGGCGGTGGCGGACCTGCTGGCCGCCAAGGGACGCGGCCGGGAGATGCCGCCGCCGGTGCTGGTCGGGTCCATGCGCGCGGCCACCGCGCTCATCGACGACCTGGGCACGCACGGCCGGGACCTGATGGAGGAGTTCTGGCCCGGGCCGCTGACCCTCGTGTGCACCGCGACCCCGAGCCTGTCCTGGGACCTGGGCGACACCAAGGGCACCGTGGCCGTGCGCATGCCGATGGACCCGGTCGCCCTGGAGCTGCTCAAGGAGGTCGGGCCGATGGCCGTGAGCAGCGCGAACAAGTCCGGGCAGCCGGCCGCGGCCACCATGGAGGAGGCCCTGGAGCAGCTCGGTGACGAGGTCGCGGTCTACCTGGACGGCGGTGAGAGCGAGGCCCCCGTGGCCTCCACGATCGTCGACCTCACCTACGCCGTTCCGCGCGTGCTGCGCGCCGGCGCGATCTCCATCGAGCAGTTGCGCGGTGTGTGCGGTACGGTCATCGGCGAGCTGCGCAAGGGCCGGACCAAGCCCAAGCCCGCGGAGTCCGAGCAGGCCGGGGCCGGCACGGCCGAGGAGTCGGCCGACGGAACCGGGGCCGGGACCGCGGAGACCGAGGAGCCCACGGCCTCGGCGTCCGTGGCCACGAAGCCCGAGGCCGAGGAGCCGAAGGCCACGAAGCCCGATCCGGAGGTGCCCGGGACCGCGGAGTCCGGGGCCGCCGGGGCCGCGGCGGACACCGACGGCCGCCAGGGCGAGGACGCGGCAGGGCAGGCCCCGAACGGCGAACGTTCCGACAACTAGAGGGGCCCAGCGGTGCGGGAGTACGCGCTCACCTTCGTCATCGCGGCCGCGGTGACCTATCTGCTCGTGCCGATCGTTCGGCGCTTCGCGATCGCCTTCGGCGCCACCCCGCCGGTCCGCGACCGCGACGTGCACTCCGAACCGATCCCGCGGCTGGGCGGGCTGGCCATCTACGGCGGCTTCGCGGCGGCGCTGCTGATCTCCGCGCAACTGCCGCACCTGCAGAACGTCTTCGTCGCCGACACCTGGCTCGGCCTGCTGCTGGCGGGCGGGCTCATCACCGTGATCGGCGTCGTCGACGACCGCTGGGGCATGGACGCCCTGAGCAAGCTCGCCGGGCAGGTCGCCGCCGCCGGCATCCTGGTGGCCCAGGGCGTGCAGCTGCTGTGGCTGCCGCTCCCGGGCACCCAGCTGTCCCTCGGCCCCTGGCTGGGCGCGATGATCTCGGTGCTGCTCATCGTGGTGACCATCAACGCGGTCAACTTCGCCGACGGCCTGGACGGGCTGGCCGCGGGCATCGTCGGGATCTCCTCCACGGCGTTCTTCGCCTACTACTACGTGGTCGCGGTGGAGCAGGGCTTCGTCCGCCAGTCCTACCCGGCGATGATCGCGATCATCCTGGCGGGCACCTGCGCCGGATTCCTCTTCCACAACTTCCACCCGGCGCGCGTGTTCATGGGCGACACCGGGTCGATGCTGCTGGGGCTGCTGCTGACCTCCATCACCATCACCGTGACCGGGCAGTTCGACGCCAACACGGCGCGGGAGGGCTTCAGCTCCGGTCTCGTGGTGTTCCTGCCCGTCGCCCTGCCGCTGCTGGTCATCGCGCTGCCGCTGGCCGACCTGGTGCTCGCGGTCCTGCGCCGGCTCCTGGCCGGGAAGTCCCCGTTCGCGCCCGACCGCGGCCACCTGCACCACCGGCTGCTCGACATGGGGCACAGCCACGTGCGGGCCGTGCTGCTGATGTACCTGTGGGCGGGGATCGTCGCCTTCGCCGCGGTGTCGCTGTCGGTCTTCGACTCCCCGGCGATCGTCCTGACGGTGACGGCGCTGGTGGGGGTGTGCGCGGTGGGGCTCATCGCCCTGCCCCGGCTGCGGCGTCGGGGCCTGCTCCCATGGGACCGACGGGACACGGTCCGGGCGACGGCAGATCACGATTCGTCATCTGATGACTGAACGAGCGGTGACGGGCCGTACCGAAGCGGACACGCCTGACCTGCGAGATCACGTCCGGGGCGAATGTGGCCAAGGCGACAATCGAGGCGGAAGGCGCCAGGAGCGGCGCCTTCGGGGGGCGTTAAGGTCTCGTTAAGGAACCCTGGGATATGGCACCAAAAACCTTGTGATAGCTTTCACGAGCAGGTACCCACTGAACCCCACGGAGCTCTCGCATGCAGGAACACGACGCCCGGATCCTCCGCGGCGCCGCGCTTCCGACGGCCGTCGTCGGCGTGGTCGCCATGATCGTCGGCTTCGCGGTCTCTGGCCCCCAGGGGCTGTTCGGCGCGCTCTTCGGGGTCGGGTTGGTCATCGGTGCCTTCGCCGCATCGGCCTTCGTCATCTCGTGGACCGGCGGTCGCCGGCCGGAGCTGCTGCTCCCGGTGGCCTTCCTGGTCTACACGACGAAGCTCGGGATCCTGCTCGCCGTTCTTCTGCTGTTCAGGGACACCGCTTCCCTGGACAAGGACATCTTCGGTTGGACGGCGTTCGCCTGCGTCCTCATCTGGCTCGCGGCCCAGGCGGTCGCGATCAAGCGGAGCAAGCAGCCGACCATCGTCCCCGAAGGCGAAGAGGACGAGGCGGTCACCGAGGACAGTGAGGCACACCGGTGAGCCCGCGTTGGCGGGGCGGTGTGCACGGCCTTCTGACCTACTGCTATCTTCCGGAGCGAGATGAACGAGCACCGAAGCGCGAAGGACGCCGCTTCCGACACGGAGCCGTCGAGCGCCAACGGAATCACTCTCGTCTCGTATCTGCTGGGAGGCCTCGCCTTCTGGGGCGGCGTGGGCTGGGTCGCGGATCACTTCCTGGGATTCTCCGCCCTGTTCCTGCCCATCGGTCTGGGCGTCGGCCTGGTCGGGGCGATCTACCTCATCTACGCCCAGCACGTCCGGTCCTGACCGTACATCCAGCTGCGTTCGCCCGCGTCGAGCGCGGAACCGCACTGAACACAACATCGAGGATTGAGTTGCGTCACGACGAAAGGGATCGCCGTGGGTGCTGACGTGAGCGTCGTCGCGGCGTCCGAATCAAGCTGCAAGATTTTCGGCGACGGTTGTGGTTTCGAGGCTCCGACTGTCAGCCTCTTCTTCCCCACTCCGTGGCTCGACTTCGGCCTGCCCGGTACCTCCGGCCTCAACAAGTACTACCTGGTCGCGGTCGTCGCACTGCTGGTCGCCGCCGCGTTCTGGTACTTCACCACGCGCAAGGCCAAGGTCGTCCCCGGCCGAGGTCAGAGCGTGGCCGAACTCCTGGTCACCTTCCTGCGGGACCAGGTCACCCGGACCGCCATCGGCAAGGAGGGGGACAAGTACCTCCCGCTGATGGTGACCCTGTTCATCTTCATCTTCTCGATGAACATCATGGGTCTCATCCCCGGCCTCCAGCTGCCGGTGACCTCCAACCTGGCCTTCCCCGCGGTCCTGGCCCTGTTGATCTTCCTGCTCTGGAACATCGTGGGCATCCGCCGCCACGGTGCGGGCGGGCACTTCAAGGCCCGGCTGGTGCCCGGTGGTGTCCCCACGTGGATCCTGCCCCTGGTCATTCCGATCGAGGCGCTGTCGAACTTCATCATTCGGCCCGCCACGCACATGATCCGTCTGTTCGCGACCATGTTCGCCGGGCACCTGCTGCTCGCGCTGTTCGCCGCGGCCGGCTTCTACATGTTCAACCCTCTCTCCGAGATGGGCGCAGGCTACGGCGCGCTCTCGGTCGGCTACTCCGCCATGGCGCTGCTCGGCTTCCTGGTCTTCACCGCCTTCGAGCTGTTCATCATGGCGGTCCAGGCCTACGTCTTCGTTCTCCTGTCCTCCATCTACCTGGGTGAGGCCCTGGAGGGCGCGCACTAGGGACCGGCGGCGACGCCGACTCCCCGAGTGCACTCCCATACCCCGTTCCGATCCGTCACGTTAGCCCGACGTCGCCCATGATCGTCGGCGTGTAGTAAAGGGAATATCAAATGGAAATCACCGGCAGCCTGAACACCATCGGTTACGGTCTCGCCGCCATCGGCCCCGGCATCGGCGTCGGTCTGGTCTTCGGTCTCGGCGTGCAGGCCATCGCCCGCCAGCCCGAGGCTCGCGGCATCCTGCAGGGCCAGATGATCTTCGGCTTCGCCGTCATCGAGGCCCTTGCCATTCTGGGCTTCGTTCTCGCCTTCGCGCGCTAAGTCCACTCCGGCAATAGAACGCGAAGGGGATGCCAACCATGTATTTGGCAGCTGAACACGAGAACGTCCTGCGTATTCACTGGGACGAGTTCACCTTCGGTCTCATCGCCTTCCTGGTCATCCTCGGTGTCGTCTACAAGATGTGGCCGAGGCTGACCAAGGCGCTTGACGAGCGTGCCGACCAGATCGAGGGTGGCATCGCCCGCGCTCAGAAGGCGGAGGCCGAGGCGGACGAGATCCGTCAGCAGTACCGGGAGAAGCTCGAAGAGGCGCACCGCGAGTACGCCCAGGAGCTGGAGAAGGCCAAGGAGCAGCGCGCGGCGATCATCGCCGAGGCTCGCGACGAGGCCCAGGTCGAGGCGCGTCGGATCATCGAGGCCGCCCAAGCCCAGATCGAGGCCGACCGTCAGCAGGCCGTCGTCCAGCTCCGCAGCGAGATCGGTGCCCTGTCCACCGAGCTCGCGACGCGCATCGTCGGTGAGACGCTGAGCGACGACGCAGCCCGTTCGCGCGTGGTGGACCGGTTCCTGGAGGAACTGGAGCAGAGCGAGAGCGCGCAGCAAGCCGAGGTGCGCTGATGCGTGGTATCAGCCGTTCCTCCCTGGCCGAGGTGACCCGGCGCCTGGACGAGAACGTCCTGGCGTCGGCGGACGCCGGCCAGTACGCGGTCTCCCTCGGCGGCGAGCTCTTCGAGGTCGTCGCCCTGCTGAGCGGCGAGCACTCCCTCCGCCGCTGGCTGGCCGACCAGTCCAACCCCGTCGAGCAGAAGACCGCTCTGGCCGGGGAACTGCTGGAGCAGAAGGTGTCGCCGTCCACGGTCATCGTGGTCAACGACATCGTCCAGCAGGACTGGTCGACCCCGCGTGACATGGTCGACGCGGTCGAGCGGATGGCGGTCTACGCGACCGTCGCCTCGCTCGGCGGCACGCGCCTGGACGAGCTCGAGGACGAGCTGTTCCGCTTCCAGCGGATCCTCGCCGCCGAGCCCGCGCTGCGTGCGGCCCTCACCCGGGACGGCGTGTCCGCGGGGCAGCTCAACACCCTGGTGGAGAACCTCCTCTCGGGCAAGGTGAACTCCGCGACGCTGACCCTGGTCAGCGAGGCGGTCACCCGTCCGCGGGGTCGTACCCTGGAACAGGCGCTCGAGCACTTCGGCCGCCTGGTGTCCGAGCGGGCCCAGCGGTACGTCGCGGTGGTCCGCAGCGCACAGGTGCTGACCGAGGCGCAGCAGACACGTCTGAAGGACGTCCTGACCCGCAAGTACGGTCGTGAGATCCACCTGAACATCGACGTCGTCCCCGAGCTCCTGGGCGGTCTCTCCATCCAGGTGGGTGACGAGGTCATCGACGACACCATCGCCGGGCGCATCGCTGAGGTCCAGCGCCGTCTGGCTGGCTGACACACGCGAACAACGCAAAGCAAGCACGCACGGCGCCGGCCCGGCGCCATTTGAGAGCAAGGACAACGTAGAGATGGCGGAGCTGACGATCCGGCCGGACGAGATCCGGGACGCGCTACAGCGCTTCGTCCAGTCGTACGAGCCTGATGCCACCCGCGCGGAAGAGGTCGGAACCGTCACCTACTCCGGTGACGGCATCGCCCGCGTCGGTGGCCTTCCCTCGGCGATGGCGAACGAGCTGCTGAAGTTCGAGGACGGCACACTGGGCCTGGCCCAGAACCTTGAGGTCGGCGAGATCGGTGTCGTGGTGCTGGGTGACTTCACCAGCATCGAGGAGGGCCAGAAGGTGCGCCGCACCGGACAGCTCCTCTCGGTGCCGGTGGGTGACAACTTCCTCGGCCGCGTGGTGGACCCCCTGGGTGCCCCCATCGACGGCAAGGGTGAGATCGAGACGACCGAGCGCCGCGAGCTGGAGCTCCAGGCCGCGACGGTGATGGAGCGGCAGCCGGTCCACGAGCCGCTGCAGACCGGCATCAAGGCGATCGACACCATGACCCCGATCGGCCGCGGCCAGCGCCAGCTGCTGATCGGTGACCGGCAGACCGGTAAGACCGCGGTCGGTATCGACGCGATCATCAACCAGAAGGCCAACTGGGAGTCGGGCGACCCCGACAAGCAGGTGCGCTGCATCTACGTCGCGATCGGCCAGAAGGGCTCCACCATCGCCGGCGTGCGCGGTGCGCTCGAAGAGGCCGGCGCGATGGAGTACACCACCATCGTCGCCTCGCCCGCTTCGGACCCCGCGGGCTTCAAGTACCTGTCCCCGTACACCGGTTCGGCCCTGGGCCAGCACTGGATGTACGAGGGCAAGCACGTCCTCATCGTCTTCGACGACCTGACCAAGCAGGCCGAGGCCTACCGCGCGGTCTCCCTGCTGCTGCGCCGCCCGCCGGGGCGCGAGGCCTACCCGGGTGACGTGTTCTACCTGCACTCCCGGCTCCTGGAGCGCTGTGCCAAGCTCTCCGACGAGCTGGGCAAGGGCTCGATGACGGCGCTGCCGATCATCGAGACGAAGGCGGGCGACGTCTCCGCCTACATCCCCACCAACGTCATCTCCATCACCGACGGCCAGGTCTTCCTGGACTCGGACCTGTTCAACCAGGGCCAGCGTCCGGCGATCGACGTCGGTGTGTCGGTCTCCCGTGTCGGTGGCGCGGCCCAGACCAAGGCCACCAAGGGTGTCTCCGGCACGCTGCGCCTGGGTCTGGCCCAGTACCGCGAGCTGGAGGCGTTCTCCGCCTTCGGTTCCGACCTGGACGCGGTCTCCAAGCAGCAGCTGGAGCGCGGCGCCCGGATGATGGAGCTGCTCAAGCAGGGCCAGTACTCGCCCTTCTCCATGGAGAAGACGGTCGTGTCGATCTGGGCCGGCAACACGGGCAAGATCGACGAGGTCCCGGTGGAGGACGTGCGCCGCTTCGAGGAGGACTTCCTGTCCTACCTGGAGCGCGAGCACAAGGGCATTCTCGACAACATCCGCGAGAGCGGGAAGTTCGAGAAGGAGACCCAGCAGGCCCTCGAGAGCGCCATCGAGAAGTTCAAGCAGAGCTTCCAGACCTCCGCCGGCAGCCTTCTGGGCACCGAGGCCGAGGCCGAGGCGCTCGACAAGGACGAGGTCGGCCAGGAGACCATCAAGGTCGCCAAGGGCGGGAAGTAACCCATGGGTGCACAGCTTCGCGTCTATCGCCGGAGGATCCGCTCGACGAAGTCGATGGCGAAGATCACCCGCGCGATGGAGCTCATCGCCACGACGCGCATCACCAAGGCGCAGCGTGCGGCTGAGGCTGCCGGACCCTACGCGCGGGAGATCACGCGGGCGGTCTCCGCTCTGGCCGGCAGGGTGACCGATCACCCGCTGCTGACCGAGTCGGAGAACCCGACCCGCGCGGCCGTCCTGGTCATCACCAGCGACAAGGGTCTGGCCGGGGCCTTCTCGACCAACGCCCTCAAGGAGGCGGACTCCCTCAGCCAGCTCCTCCGGGAGGAGGGCAAGGAGGTCGTCACCTACATGGTGGGCCGCAAGGGAGTGGGCTTCTACAAGTTCCGCGACCGTCCGGTCGAGGCGGCCTGGGAGGGCTTCACCGAGCGTCCGACCTACGCGCACGCGCAGGAGATCGGTGCCGCCCTCATGGAGAAGTTCGCCATGGACAGCGCCGACGGCGGAGTCGACGAGATCCACGTGGTCTCGACGGAGTTCGTCTCGATGCTGACCCAGCGGGCGCAGGCCGTTCGTGCCCTGCCGCTGGAGGTCTACCCGGTGCCGCTGGAGGAGCTCAAGGCCATGCACGGGGGCGAGGCCCTGCCGCTGTACGAGTTCGAGCCCTCCGCGGAGGAGGCCCTGGAACAGCTGCTGCCGCAGTACGTCACCAACAGGATCTACTTCGCCCTCCTCGAGTCCTCCGCCTCCCAGCAGGCGTCCCGTCGCGCGGCCATGAAGGCCGCGACCGACAACGCCGAGGAACTCGCCAAGAACCTGACCCGCCTCGCCAACCAGGCGCGTCAGGCCGAGATCACCAACGAGATCAGTGAGATTGTCGGCGGTGCCGACGCGCTCTCTGCAGCCAGCGCGGGAAGTGAGTAACAAAAGTGACTGCGACTGTTGAAGGGACGGCCGGGGCTGGCACCGCCACCGGCCGGATCGCCCGAGTCACGGGCCCGGTCGTCGACGTGGAGTTCCCCGTCGGCTCCCTGCCTGCCATGTACAACGCCCTGCACACCGACGTGAGCATCGGCGGCAAGACCAAGACCGTCACCCTCGAGGTCGCCCAGCACCTCGGTGACAACCTGGTCCGCGCCATCTCCCTGGCGCCCCAGGACGGCATGGTCCGCGGCGCCGAGGTGCGCGACACCGGCGCGCCGATCAGCGTGCCCGTCGGCGACGTCGTCAAGGGCCACGTGTTCAACACCCTGGGCGAGTCCATGGACGTGCCCTCCTCGGAGCTGGGTGCGACCGAGTACTGGCCGATCCACCGCAAGGCCCCGTCCTTCGACGAGCTCGAGTCCAAGACCGAGATGCTCGTCACGGGCATCAAGGTGATCGACCTCCTCACGCCGTACGTGCGTGGCGGCAAGATCGGTCTGTTCGGTGGTGCCGGTGTCGGCAAGACGGTGCTCATCCAGGAGATGATCACCCGTATCGCCCGCAACTTCGGTGGTGTGTCCGTGTTCGCCGGTGTCGGTGAGCGCACCCGTGAGGGTACGGACCTCTTCCTGGAGATGGACGAGATGGGCGTCCTCCCGGACACCGCGCTCGTCTTCGGCCAGATGGACGAGCCCCCGGGCACCCGTCTGCGGGTGGCGCTGTCGGCTCTGACGATGGCGGAGTACTTCCGCGACGTCCAGAAGCAGGACGTGCTGCTGTTCATCGACAACATCTTCCGTTTCACCCAGGCCGGTATGGAGGTCTCCACGCTGCTGGGCCGTATGCCCTCGGCCGTGGGCTACCAGCCCAACCTGGCGGACGAGATGGGTCAGCTGCAGGAGCGGATCACCTCGACGCGCGGCCACTCGATCACCTCGATGCAGGCGATCTACGTCCCCGCGGACGACTACACCGACCCCGCTCCGGCGACCACCTTCGCCCACCTGGACGCGACGACCGAGCTCTCCCGCCCGATCTCGCAGAAGGGCATCTACCCGGCGGTGGACCCGCTGGCCTCCACCTCCCGCATCCTGGACCCGCAGTACGTGGGCGAGGAGCACTACCAGGTGGCCCAGCGGGTGAAGGAGATCCTGCAGCGCAACAAGGACCTGCAGGACCAGATCGCCATCCTCGGTATGGACGAGCTGTCCGAAGAGGACAAGATCGTCGTCAACCGGGCGCGGCGCCTGGAGCGCTTCCTGTCGCAGAACATGTTCGTGGCGGAGAAGTTCACCGGCACCCCGGGCGTGTTCGTGCCGCTGGAGGAGACCATCTCCTCCTTCAAGGCGGTCTGCGACGGTGAGTACGACCACCTGCCCGAGCAGGCCTTCCTCGACGTCGGCAACATCGACATGGTCGTCGAGAAGGCGAAGAAGCTGCAGGGCGAATAGGTTCAGGTCGGGCCGGCCCCCGTCCGCGGGGGCCGGCCCGCCTGAACCCGCCCACGAGCCGAGGAGTTTGTGGCAGTGTCGAAGAAGCTTTTCGTCGAGATCGTCTCGCCCGAACGTGAGATTTGGGCGGGCGAGGGCGACATGGTCATCGCGAAGACCGTCGATGGTGAGATCGGTGTCCAGCCCGGGCACGTCCCCGTGCTCGCGGTGCTGGCGCACGACGCGGTCGTTCGCGTCCTCGGGGCTCGGGAGACCGGTGAGGTCGTGGCGGCCGCGCACAGCGGGTTCGTCTCCGTCTCCGGTGAGGGTCGGGTCTCGATTCTCGCCGAGACCGCCGAGCTGGCCGAGGACATCGACGTGGACCGTGCGCGTACGGCGCTGACGTCCGCGTCCGAGGGCGGCGACGACATCGCCCTGGGGCGCGCCCGCAGCCGCCTGCGCGCCGCCGGCGAGGAAGTCGCCTGACGAGAGGGACGGCAACGATGGATCGACTGCTGCCTGGCACGACGTGGTTCGACGCCACGCAGTGGGCGTTCCTCGCCCTGCTCCTCGTCCTTCTCGCGGTGGTCCTCGCCGCCTTCGTACGCCGCGCCGTGCTCAAACGGCGCGGCGGTGCGGTGGAGTGTTACCTGCGTGCCCCCGAGGAGAGGGGACGCCGGGGGGCGTGGCGGATCGGCTTCGGCCGGTACGGCACGGAGAACCTCGGCTGGTTCCCCCTCTTCTCGCTCAGACCGCGGCCGACAGCGATGCTGTCGCGCCGCGGTCTCGTCGTTGTGGGGCGCCGTTCCCCCGACGCCGCCGACCTGTCCTACCTGCCGGCCGACGTCACCGTGCTCCAGGTGGGCTGGGCGTCCGTCGGCGACAGCGACCCCGAGGACGTGTCGTTCGAGATCGCGATGAACGACAGCACGCTCACCGGGTTCCTGTCCTGGATGGAGTCGATGCCCCCGGGCACCCGCTGGGAGGCCTAGGGCGTGTGTGGCGGATACCGCCCCAGCGGGTACGCGCCCGGTCCGACTCCCGCACGGGAGCTTGACGGGCCCCTCCGGTGTGAGGAGCATGGGCCCCATGATCGTCGCGTTCTCTGTGTCCCCACTCGGTTCCGGTGAGTCCGTCGCCCCCGCCGTCGCACGCGCGGTGAAGGTCGTGCGGGACAGCGGACTGCCCCACGAGACCACCTCCATGTTCACCAGTGTCGAGGGTGAGTGGGACGAGGTCATGGACGTCGTCAAGCGCGCGGTGGCGGCCGCGGGGGAGGGCTCCTCCCGGGTGTCGCTGACCCTCAAGGCCGACATCCGCGAGGGCGTCACCGACGGCCTGCGGAGCAAGGTCGAGGACCTCGAACGCGAACTGGACGCCCTGGAGTAGCCCTCTCCGGCGCCTACCGCTCCCCGCCGGGCTTCCACAGGACCTCGTCGCCGTCGCCGGCGACGTACCGGCCGAGGATGAAGAGCAGGTCCGACAGCCGGTTGAGGTACTGCGCGGTGAGCGGGTTGACCGTGTCGCCGTGCTCCTCGATCGCCGCCCACACCGCCCGCTCGGCCCGCCGGACCACGATCCGCGCCGTGTGCAGCAGCGCCACGGTGGGGGAGCCCCCGGGCAGCAGGAAGCTGCGCAGGGTCGGCAGGTCGGCGTTGTAGGCGTCGCAGGCCTCCTCCAGGCGTGCGACGTACTCCGGCTCCACCCGCAGCGGCGGGTAGGCCGGGTCGGGCGTGATCGGTGTCGACAGGTCCGCGCCCAGGTCGAAGAGCTCGTTCTGGATGCGGCCGAGCAGCGTCCGGACGTCGTCGGGGACGTCACCGAGAGTCAGCACGAGACCGATGGCCGCGTTGGCCTCCTCCGTGTCGGCGTAGCCCACGAGGCGCGTGTCGTTCTTGCTCGTCCGGCTCATGTCGGCGAGCGCCGTGGTCCCCGCGTCGCCCGTCCGCGTGTAGATCTTCGACAGTACGACCGGCTTGTCCGTGTCCCTTTTGGTCATGGTCCCCACCCTAGGGTTCGGGCGGCGCGGAGTGTCGTACGGGCGCCGCCGGGGGCGTCGGACCGGATCACCGGGAGTGACGGAGAATAACTGTTCAGTCTCAGCAGGTGAAGGTGACGCAGCTCACTGATACATTGGGGCACATGGAAGCTACTCAACGTAGTTTCCGCGGTGCACGCGTTCGCGCTCCCGTGTGGAAGAGGGGGGCCACCCGGGCCGGGTCGCGGAGGGGGGACACCGCTCGGGCGGAAGGCGTGGAACCGGGGGGTTCACGCCTTCCGCCCATGTGTGCCTTCCGGCGTCCTCGGCGGCGAAGGAGCCTCGCCGCCGAGGGACGACCTAGCGGACCAGTTCGTCGCCGACCCGGTCGAAGGAGACCATCGGGCTCGACAGAGGTGCCACGCCGTTCACCGGCAGGGTGTTGTCCGCGAAGAACTCCACACCGTGGGCGCCGGCCGCGGACAGCTCGTCGAGCGCGTCCGTGTTGACCTTGTCCAGCGTGTCCTCGGCCGTGTGGTAGTACGGGTCGAACTGCTCACCGGCCGTGCCGCCGTACCACTCGACCTGCGCCTCGGTCTTGGTGCCGTCGGCGCCGCTGAACAGGCCGCCGGCCGGGATCCCGGCGAGCATGAACGGCCGGTAGTCGCTGCGGCCGCTCAGCACGCCCGGCTCGCTGACCTGCCCCTGCTCCTCGAAGTACTCCTCGAAGACCTGGGCGATGGCGCCCGAGCCCGAGGGCGCCGCGCTGGAGTCGGGCAGCTCACCGCGGCCGTCCAGAACGAAGCGCGCGTAGTTGTGCGAGCCGACCATGTCGAAGTTCAGGTACAGCGCGATGTCGTCGACCTGCTGCTCGGTGAGGCTCTCGACGTAGCGGGTCGAGCCCACCAGGCCGCTCTCCTCGGTGCCCCAGAAGGCGAACCGCACCTTGTTGTTCGGGTCCGCCTGCTCGGCCAGCTGGATCGCGGTCTCCAGCACGAACGCGGTCCCGCTGCCGTTGTCGTTGATCCCCGGGCCGTCCTCGACACTGTCGAGGTGGCCGCCGACGACCACGACGTTGTCGTCCCGTCCGCCCGGCGTCTCGGCCAGCACGCTGTAGGAGGTGCTGGTCTCGGCGGTGGAGTCGACCGCGACCCGCAGCTCCAGGCCCTCGCCCGCCTCCAGCAGACGGTTGCCCGCCTGCTGCGACATGCCCACGACGGGGATGTCCGAGGGCTCGGAGACCGTGCCCTGCAGGAGCCCCTCCACGTTGTTGATCACCACGGCGGCGGCGGCACCCGCGTCGGCCGCGTTCTGGGTCTTCTGGGCGAACGAGCAGGAGCCGCGCATGGTGACCGCGATCGCGCCCTCGGGGAAGCCCTCGAAGTGCTCGGGGGAGCACCCGCTGTCCGCGGCCTCGGTCCGCACCAGCACGCCCGCGGCGCTCACGTCGCCCGCCGCCGAGTAGCTCATGGTGGCGAAGTCGACGCCGGGCTCGAAGTCGTGGCCACGCGGAGCCGTCATGGCCAGGACGGCGTCGGAGTGCTCCCGCCAGTCGAGGTACTCGTACTCGTGGCGGTAGGGCTCGTATCCGGCCCGTTCGAGCTGGTCCTCGACGTACTGGGCGGCCACGTCGTACCCCGGGGTGGCCGAGGCGCGGTTGCCGCCGTTGTAGCGCGCGATGGTGCTGAGGTTCTCCAGGTGCTCCTCGATCGCCTCGGCGGTCACCAGGTCGGGGAGCGCGTCCTCGTCGCCGCGCGGCGGACCGGCGTGCTCAGGGGCGTTGGAGTGGTCCGGCGGCCCCGCGTGCCCGGGCGGGCCCGGGTCGGCCTGGGCCGGGGACGCGGCGAGCGTCCCGGCGGCGACGATGGCGGCGGCGAGTCCGGCGGTGGCCGCCGTCCCGCGCCGACGGGTGGAGGCGCTCGGTCTGGGAGAAGCTGCACGTCGACTGATGGGGCGCAACGATGTTCCTCCGGTGTATGGGGGTCCACCACTCCGTGGGGGGATGGACACGGTGAGCGAACTACCGGAGCAGCCTTCCACCGCCGGGGGTGCGACGGCAAGGAGGGGTGGGGGAGATTGCCACAATCAGCCACGGCACTGACCGGTTCCATACGAACTGTGGCCGCTGGGAGCGGCGAATCACACCAATCGTCTTGAATGTGAGGATTCGTGGCCCCGGCTCAGTCGTCGATCTCCTTCTGGTGCTTGCGTCGGCGGTACTTCACCTCGACTCCGCCCATGACGGCCAGTCCGCGCACGTGCACGATCGGCGCCTGGGGGTCCATGACGCTGGGCGGCGCGCCCGAGGCCCCGAACCCGCCCATCACGGGCAGGCCGTGCACCCGGACCTGGACGTCGTCGGGCACGGTGATGTCGATCCCGCCCATGACCGTGCACGCCCAGATGGTGGACTCGCGCTGGGTGAAGCGCGCCTCGCGCAGGTCCAGCTCGACCCCGCCCATGACCGCGCCGGCGAAGAAGTTCGCCGGGACCACCCAGCCGCCCGAACGGTCGGCGCCGCCCATCACGGCCACCGCCACGGTGCTCGTGGGCTCGGCGGCGACCACCCGGCCGCCCCCGTAGACCGGGCGGGGCGAGTGGAAGTCGCCGGGCAGCCGGGCCGGCGACTGTTCGGAGTCGGGCGCGGGCAGGTCCTCGGTGAGCGGGACGAGTTCGCCGAGCGTCTTGGCACTGTACACCGCGTCCAGGCGTTCACTGTGCTCGTCCGGCGTCAGGCGGCCCTCCGCCAGCGCCTCGCGCAGGCGGTGCGCGACGGAGTCGCGGTCGGCGTCGGAGGCGCGCATCCGTCCGGGTTCTGGGAGATTGGGTTCACTCATGGGGTCCACCATGGTTCGATTATCCGCCCTCGCACGGGCGGGGAGTATAGGGAACGACCCTGAGACGGCCCTGAGAGGCGTCCGGATCACTCGTCCGGAAGCAGTCCGCGCCGGATGGCCTGGGTGACCGCGGCCGTGCGGTCGCTCACCCCCAGTTTCTCGTAGGCGCGCGCCAGGTGCGTCTTGACGGTGGTGGGGCTGATGTGCAGCGCGCTCGCGATGGCGGCGTTGGTCCGCCCGTCCGCGGCCAGGCGCAGGACCTGCGCCTCGCGGGAGGAGAGGGCGGCGGACTCCGGTGCCGAACGCCGCCGCATCCCGGTCAGCAGCGCGCCCGCGACCCCGCCGCTGAGCACGGTCTCACCGCGCGCCGCGGCACGCACCGCCTCGGCCAGCTCCGCGCGCGGGGTGTCCTTGAGCAGGTAGCCGGTGGCCCCCGCCTCGACCGCGCGCAGGATGTCGGCGTCGGTGTCGTAGGTGGTGAGCACCAGCACGTGCGAGTCGGGGAACTCGGCGCTGATGCGCTCGGTGGCCTCGACGCCGTCGCCGCCGGGCATGCGCAGGTCCATCAGCACGACGTCGGGGCGCAGCGCCGCGGTCCGCGCCACGGCCTCGGGGCCGGAGGCGGCGTCGCCCACCACGGCCAGGTCGGCCTCGGCGCCGAGCATGCCGCGCATGCCCTCGCGCACCACGGGGTGGTCGTCGACCAACAGGACACGGATCACCGGGCGGTCTCCTCCGGGGTCGGGTGCGTGGATTCGGCGTGGGGGATGGACGCGCGCACCGTCGTCCCTGCGCCGGGCGCGCTGTCCACGGTGAGGGCGCCGCCCGCGCTCCGCGCGCGGTGGCGCATGTTCCGCAGGCCGTGGCCGGGGCCTGCCGCGGGTGTGAAGCCGCGGCCGTCGTCGGACACGGTCAGCGTGACGCCCGCCGGAGCGTACTCCAGGAGGACGTCGGCGCGCCCGGCGCCTGCGTGCCTGCGGATGTTGGCCAGCGCCTCCTGTGCGGTGCGCAGGAGGCAGACCTGGACGTCGCCCGGCAACGGGGCGGGGGTGCCGCGCACGGTCAGGTCGACGCCGATGCCGAGCTCCGCGGCCAGCCGTTCCGTGACGCGGGCGAGCGCGGCGTCGAGGGATCCGCCGCCCTCGGGCCGGACCGCCTGGCGCGCGGCCACCATGGCACGGGCGTCGGCGAGGTTGTCCGCGGCGGTCTCGCGCATGAGCGCCAGGTGGCGGCGGGCCAGGGCGGGGTCGGTGGACATCTCCGACTCCACCGCCTGGGTCAGGGCGATGACGCTGGTGAGCCCCTGGGCCAGGGTGTCGTGGAGCTCGCGGCCCAGATGTTCGCGTTCGGCCATCGCCCCGGCCTGCTCCGAGAGCCGGACCGCCTCCTCCCTGCTCTCGCGCAGCTGCCGGATGAGTTCGGCGCGCTCGTAGCTCTGCACGACGACGCGCTCGATCCAGCGGCCGAACCAGGCCGCGAACGCGATGATCACCGCGTCGATCGCCAGGGTGACCGCGGTGGTGTCCCAGCCCTGCTGCCCCGTCACCGCCCGGTACAGGACCGGAACGACCAGGACCAGCCCCACCGTGGGCACGGCCTGCGCGGTTCCCGTGGCCATGAAGCACAGCGGGGAGACCGCCACGAGCATGAACGTCAGCGCGGGATTGAGCGTCACGGCGGGCAGGACGACGGCCAGCAACAGCGCCGGCAGGACCACGGAGCGCAGGTTCGACCCGTGGTTCGGCGACCGCAGGAGCACCCGGCCGTAGCCGTAATACACGACCACGACCGCGCAGACCAGGGCGACCGCGGTCCACCGCCACTGGGGGGCGGTGGTGAGCGCGGCCAACACCGCCATGCCCGCCATGATCGCGGTGAAGTAGACGTCCCACCACACACCCGTGTTCCACGCGTGGCGTTCCTCCACGCCGATCACCCGTCCTTCCGTGTCTTCCACCGGAACGTGGTGAGCGTCAGCAGCAGTCCCACCACACACCAGGTTCCCAGGGCCAGGGCCACGAGGTGAAGGTCCCAGGCCCCCGAGGGCTCGATGGCGCTGAACCCGTCCGGGTAGAACGCGGCGCGCATGCCCTGGGCCATCCACTTGAGCGGGAACAGGGAGGCGGCAGCGAGCACCCAGTCGGGCAGCAGGGACACCGGGACGAAGATCCCGGAGATGAACTGCAGCACCAGGAACGGGACCACGACGATCCCGGACGCGGTCCGCGCGCTGCGGGCCAGCGAGCTCACCGCCGTGCCGAGCAGGGCGCTCGCGACCGTGCCGAGGAGGAACACCCACGCCAGGGTGGCCCAGGCGGCGGCGTCCCGGGGCATGGCGGCGCCGTGCACGAGGACGGCGACCCCCAGCAGCAGGACCAGCTGGGCCAGGGCGAGGACCAGGACGAGGACGGTCTTGCCGACGAAGTAGGCGGTCGGCGGCATGGGGGTCCCGCGCAGGCGGCGCAGACCGCCCCGGTCGCGTTCGACGGCGATGCCCGTGCCCAGGGTCTGGAAGCTGACCGACATCAGGCCCATGGCGATCAGGCCGGGCAGGTAGAAGTCCACGGCGGGCATGCCGGCGTCGAAGGCCCCTTCGAAGATCACGCCGAACAGCAGCAGGACGAGCGAGGGGAGGGCGAAGGTGAAGACCACGCTCTCCCACTCGCGGACGAACTCGCGCACCTCCAGCAGGCCGCGCGAGAGCCCGACGCGGATCGGGCCGGGCAGGCGGGTCTCCGGGGCGGTCACGCGCTCGCCTCCGCGCGCTCGTCGCGCACCAGGTCCAGGTAGACGTCCTCCAGGGTCGGCCGGTGCACGGTCAGCTCGGGCACCTCGCCGTCGTGGGCGCCCGCGAGCGCGCCGATCACGCGGGTGGGCTCGGCGGTCCGCACCGAGCGCCGGCGCCGGCCGTCCGCCCAGCCCACCGTGGCCCGGGCGGTCGCCCGGCCGCCGAGGGCCGCGGGGGAGTCCACGGCCCGGATCCGGCCGCCGGCCAGGACGCACACCCGGTCGGCGAGCGCCTCGGCCTCCTCCAGGTAGTGCGTGGTCAGCACGATCGTGGTGCCGCCGTGGGCGAGCCCGCGCAGCAGGTCCCAGAAGTCGCGGCGGGCGCGGGGGTCGAACCCGGTGGTCGGCTCGTCCAGGAAGAGCAGTTCCGGTCGGCCGACGATGCCCAGGGCCACGTCGAGCCGCCGCTGTTGGCCGCCGGAGAGCGAGTTCACGTGCGCCGCGGCCTTATCCGCCAGGCCCACCCGCTCGATGACCCCGTCGGGGTCCTCCGGGGCGGGGTAGTAGCCCGCGAAGTGGCGGACGACGGCGCGCACGGACAGCTGGGGGACGAGGGTCTCCCGCTGCCAGACGATGCCGATGCGGGAGCGCCAGTGCCGCCCGGCCCTACCCGGGTCCTCGCCCAGGACCCGGACGGTCCCGCCGTCGCGGCGGCGGAATCCCTCCAGGATCTCCACGGCCGTGCTCTTGCCCGCGCCGTTGGGCCCCAGGAGGGCGAACACCTCGCCGCGCGGCACGCTGAGGTCGATGCCCGCGACGGCCTCGGTGCCGCCGTAGGACTTGCGGAGGCCGACGGCCTCGATCGCTGTGTCGCTCATGTTCCGAGCGTCCCGCGGCGGCGTCCGCCGGGGTATCGGTCACCGGGGCGCGTCCGTGTCCTCCGTTCGGAGGACACCGGCACGGGGTCCGAACCCGGAGTCAGAACAGGCGCAGTGTGTCCGGCTCGATGCCGCGCAGCTCGTCGTAGTCCAGCACCACGCACGCGATCCCGCGGTCCTCGGCGAGCACGCGCGCCTGCGGCTTGATCTCCTGGGCGGCGAAGACCCCGCGCACGGGGGCCAGCTGCGGGTCGCGGTTGAGCAGCTCCAGGTAGCGCGTGAGCTGCTCGACGCCGTCGATGTCGCCGCGCCGCTTGAGCTCGACCGCCACCGTGGCGTTGGCGGCGTCACGGCACAGGATGTCGACCGGGCCGATCGCGGTGGGGAACTCCCGGCGGATGAGCGTGTAGCCGTCGCCGAGCGTGGTGATGTGCTCGGCGAGCAGCTCCTGCAGGTGCGACTCCACACCGTCCTTCTGCAGGCCGGGGTCCTTGCCGAGCTCGTGCGAGGAGTCGTGCACGACCTCCTCCACGGTCAGCACCAGCTTCTCGCCGGACTTGGTGTGCGTGACCGTCCACACGTCGGGGCCGTCCGCCACGACCTCCTCACGGAGCTTGCACGGCGGGTTCATCCAGTTCAACGGCTTGAACGCCCGGTCGTCGGCATGGATGGAGACGCTCCCGTCGGCCTTGATGAGGATGAGACGGGGAGCCATGGGCAGGTGGGCGGTGAGCCGGCCGACGTAGTCGACACTGCACCGCGCGATGACGAGACGCACGGCGTCACGTTACCGCCTCCCGGGGCCGCCCGGGTCCGGACCGGGGACAGGAGCGGGGCCGCCCGGGGCCGCCCCGGAGCCGGACCATGGCCGCACCGTGGTGGCCACGTACGGGGCGGAGAGGACGGCCGTCTAAGGTGGGGCACATGGTGCAGGAATTTGACAAGGTCGGAGTCGTCGGACTCGGCACGATGGGCGCGGGTATCGCCGAGGTGTTCGCCCGCGCGGGATTCAACGTCATCGGCGTCGAGATCGACCAGGCCGCCCTCGACCGCGGTCGCGGTCACGTGGACAAGTCCCTCTCCCGTGCGGTCAGCCGGGGCAAACTCACCGAGGAGGAACGCGCCGGGATCGACGCCCGGCTCAGCTTCACCACCTCTCGCGAGGACCTCGCGGACGCGGACTTCGTCGTCGAGGCCGTGCCCGAGCGCATGGACATCAAGCGGGACGTCTTCGGGGACCTCGACCGGATCTGCCCGCCCGGCACGATCCTCGCCACGAACACCTCCTCGCTCTCGGTCACCGAGATCGCCGCGCTCACCGGACGCCCGGACAAGGTCGTCGGTCTGCACTTCTTCAACCCGGCGCCGGTCATGAAGCTGGCCGAGGTCATCACCACGGTCTCCACCAGCTCCGACACGGTCGACGTCGTCACCGAGGTCGCCAAGCGCATCGGCAAGACCCCGATCGCGGTGGGCGACCGGGCCGGATTCGTGGCCAACGCCCTGCTCGTGCCCTACATCAACGACGCCGTCCGGCTCTACGAGCGCAAGGTGGCCAGCCGCGAGGACATCGACGCCGCCGTGCAGAAGGCGGCCGGGCTGCCCATGGGGCCGCTCACCCTCGCCGACCTGGTCGGCCTGGACGTGTGCCTGGCCGTCATGGACGTGCTGTGGGAGGAGTACCGGGACCCGCGCTACGTCGCCGCGCCCCTGCTGCGCCGCATGGTCGCGGCCGGACGCCTGGGCCGCAAGAGCGGCCAGGGCTTCTACGCCGGCACGGAGGACCAGGCCGAGCCCCGCCCCACGGGGCGCTTCGCGGAGATGATCCGCGAGGAGGAGACCCTGGACCTGGGCGAGATCCTCATCGCCCCGCAGATCGACGACGCGATGCGCATGATCGGCGACGGCTACGCCTCCGCCCGGGACGTCGACACCGCCATGCGGTTCGGGTGCGGGTACCCCGAGGGACCCACCGAACTCCTGGAGAAGCGCGGCGCCGAGTCCGTGGTCACCACTCTGGTGGCGATGGGCGAGTACGGCCTGACCAGCGTCGCCGTCCCCGCGCCGCTGCTGATGGACCAGCTGCCCGACACCGAGGAGGGCTCGGGCCAGGGTGGCGGCTGCGCCTGCCACGGCTGAGGATCCCGAGTGGCGGTGGCCGCGGCCCGCGTGCGTGGCGGCGGCCACTGCCGATTCTCTCCTACCCTGGACGGCGTGAGCCCGCGTCGAAACTCCTCCCGCCGCCAGTCCTCCCGGAGCCGCGGACCGTCCAACGGTCCCCCTGACGAGGACGCCCTGATGCTGCGCATCACCGGCGGCCAGCGCCGCGAGACCGGCCCCGACGGCGAGTGGGTGACGCGGCGCATCCCCGGCGCCTCCGCCACCAAGGTCTACCGGTGCCCGGGCTGTGCGCAGGAGATCCCCACGGGGATGCCGCACGTCGTGGCCTGGCGCCCCTACGGTGACGGCGGAGACCGCCGCCACTGGCACTCCTCCTGCTGGGACCGGCGCGCACACCGCGCCCCGCGCTACTGACATCCGCCCGAGGACCATCCCTGAGGAGCCATGGAGATTCGAGCCACCACGGTGCTGCCCGCCGTGCGACGTCCCATCACCCTGCACACAGCCGACGGCCTGGAGCTGGTCGGTGAGCTCGCGCTGCCCGAGGGCGGCGCCCCGGTCGCCACCCTGGTGTGCCTGCACCCCCTGCCCACGGCCGAGGGCATGATGGACAGCCACGTCCTGCGCAAGGCGTCCTTCCGGCTGCCGGCGCTGGCGAACATCGCGGTCCTGCGCTTCAACACGCGCGGCACCACCTCGCGGCACGGCACCAGCCAGGGCGAGTTCGGCGAGGGCGAGACCGAGCAGCACGACGTGCTCGCGGCGATCGAATTCACCGAGTTCGAGGGCCTGCCCGAACCGTGGCTGCTCGGCTGGTCCTTCGGCACCGAACTGGCGCTCAAGTGGGGCTGCGACCCGCAGATCAGGGGCGCGCTGCTGTTGTCGCCCCCGCTGCACCGCGCCGACGAGGCGGACATGCGCGTGTGGGCGGAGTCCGGCAAGCCGGTCGTGGCCCTGGTCCCCGAACACGACGACTACCTGCGCCCCGACGAGGCCGCCGAGCGCTTCGAGCCGCTCACGCAGGCCGAGGTGATCGGCGTCGACGGCGCCAAGCACCTGTGGGTGGGCGAGCCCTACGTGCGGCGTGTGCTCGACGAGATCGTCCAGCGCGTCAACCCCGCCGCCCACCCCCTGCCGACCGAGTGGGACGGCCCCTACGAGAAGGACGTCCAGCCGCTGCGCTGACGACGGGGCGGGCGGGGAGCGCCGACCGCACGCGCGGCGTACACGACGCGCCGAGCGGAGGACGCGCCGCGCACGCGACGTGAGGCGCACCCGACGCCCGCGCACACGAAACGAGGGGCCCGTTCCAGGAACGGGCCCCTCGTCGTGGACGCGGAGCGCTCAGCCGTCAGGCCGGGACGCTACTCCTGCCACCAGTCCTCGTCGTCGCTGCCCTTGCCGGTGTGCGCGGGCTGCTTGGGCTCCTCCGCGGCGGGCTTGGCGGCCGGCTCCGGCTGGGAGATGGCCGCGGGGGCGGGCGCCGGCGGAGCGGCCGGGGCGGGGGCACCGCCGCCGCCGAGCAGCTGGCGCAGCTGCTGGAGGTGCGACTGGATGCTGTCCCGCTGCGCGTTGAGCTCCTCGACCTCCTTCTTGGCGGCCGTCATGATCCGGTTGGCCTCGGACTTGGCGTCGCTGAGCTGGTGCTCGGCCTTCGACTTGGCCTCGGCCTCGATCTGGTTGGCGTTCTTCTTGGCGTTGTTGACCAGCTGCTTGGCGTGGTTCTCGGCGTCGCGGCGGGTCTGCTCGGCCTGCTGGCTGGCCTTGGTGGCCCGCTGCTCGGCGCTGGAGGCGCGCTCCTCGGCCTCGTTGACCATCTTCTGGGTGGCGGCCTGCGCGGCGGCCAGGCGCTCGGCGTCCTGGCGCTCGGCCTCGGCACGGCGGTCGGCGAGCTGGAGCTCGAACTGGTCCTCGGCCTCGGTGCGGCGGGCCTCGGACTCGGCGTAGGCGCGCTCGGCGTTCTTGCGCAGCTCCTCGGCCTGGCTCTTGGCGGCCTGGATGGTCTCGTCGCGCTCGCGCTTGGCGGCGGCGCGCGCCTGGGCGCACTCGCGCTCGGTGGTGGTGCGGAGCTTGGCGATCTCGCCCTCGAAGGTCGCCCGCTTCTCCGCGATCTCGTGGTCGACGGCCGAGCGCTTCTTCTGGACCTCGCGCTCGGTGGTGGAGGTCAGCTCGTCGGCCTCGCGGCGCGCCGTGGTGGAGATCTCCTCCGCCTCGGACTCGGCGGCCTGGCGCTGCTCGTCGGCCTCGCGCTGGGCGAGCGTGCGGACCTCGGTGGCCTCGGACTCGGCGGCGGCGCGCATCTCCGCGGCCTCGATCTTGGCGGCCGACTTGATGTCGTTGGCGTCGATCTGCGCGCTCTGGACGAGCTCGTTGGCCTGCTCCTCGGCGAGGCGCAGCAGCTCCTCGATCCGTGAGCCCAGACCCGCGTAGGAGGGGCGCTCACGCTCCTGGAGCTGGCGGTTCTTCGCCTGGAGCTCGGACTTGAACTTCTCGACCTGCTTGCTGGACTGCTTGGCCTCGTTGCGCAGACCCTCCAGGTAGTCCAGCACCTGGGTGCGGTCAAAGCCACGCAGCACCACGTCGAATTCTGGCGGGGTGTTGTCCTCGTCGAAGATGTTGTTGAGCTGGGTGTCAATGTTGTTTGACGACATGTGGCGGAATCCTGAACGGGTGCGAGACGGCTACTTGCATTCGGCCGAGGGCGGCGGGAGGGCGGCTGCTTCCACCCCCGTGGACGGTGCGGTGTCCGGTGGTGTGCGGACCTGGCGGTGGGCCGGGACGACGGGACCGGTCACTCCCCGACCTCCTCCGTCCGCCGTGGGCGGGCACCGGTCGATTTCACGACGCGGTAGTACGGCGGCATATTGACCCAGGCTCGACCACCGGGCGGCAAGACATGGACCAACGCCGGAAATCGGATCCGGCAGCTAGCCGACTTTATCAAGCGCCGCACCCCTGGGAAGAGGGTTTCGGGTAACTTCCGGTGGGCGGGAAGGTCAAGGGTTCTCTGGGCGCCCAAGATGTGATGTGTCCGGAACGTCCCCGTGACTTTGTGTGCTCGGGCGTGTCCTGCAGGATGACACCGCGTGCGTGTTCCGGCGGGTGCGCCTACGGGTGCTCCGCCGCCTGGACGAGTTCGGTGAGGACACCGCCGCAGTCCTTCGGGTGCAGGAAGACGATGCTGGACCCCAGCGTGCCGTGCCGCGGCTCCTTGTCGAGCACGCGCACGCCCCGCTCGCCGACGCCCGCGGCGCTGGCCGCGACGTCACCCGTGCCGAAGGCGATGTGGTGGACGCCCTCACCGTTGCGGTCGAGGAACTTGGCCACGGGGGAGTCGGGCCGGGTCGGTTCGAGGAGTTGCAGATAGGTGGCGCCACCATCGTCGGTGCCGTTGATTCGGAGCATCGCCTCGCGCACGCCCTGCTCCTCGTTCACCTCCTCGTGCTCCACCTCGAAGCCGTACGTGGTGCGGTAGAACGCGATCGAGGCGTCGAGGTCGCGGCAGGCGATTCCGACGTGGTCGAGACGGGTCAGGCCGGAGAACGGGCCGCTGGGGTCGGGTGCGGAGCTCATGGATGAACCTCCCGGAGATGGACGAGGGCCGTGTGGGTATCGTGGCAGACCAGGTGCGTCACCGATCACATGGAGGCCAGTTACGATGCCCGGTTCCGTCATCGTCGGTGGGGCTCGGACCCCGACCGGCCGACTCCTCGGCTCCCTCGCCGGGTTCTCCGCCGCAGATCTCGGCGGCTTCGCGATCAAGGCCGCGCTGGAGCGGGCCGGCATCAGCGGCGAACAGGTCGGATACGTGGTCATGGGACAGGTGCTGCAGGCCGGCGCCGGTCAGATCCCCTCCCGCCAGGCCGCCGTCAAGGCGGGCATTCCCATGAGCGTGCCCTCCGTGACCATCAACAAGGTGTGCCTGTCGGGCCTGGACGCGATCGCCCTCGCCGACCAGCTCATCGCCGCCGGCGAGTTCGACATCGTCGTCGCGGGCGGCATGGAGTCCATGACCAACGCCCCGCACCTGCTGCCGAAGTCGCGCAAGGGCTTCAAGTACGGGTCCGTGGAGGTCCTGGACGCCACCGCGCACGACGGCCTGACCGACCCCTTCGAGGGCGACTCCATGGGCGCGAGCACCGAGCGGCACAACGCCAAGCTCGGCATCGGCCGCGCCGAGCAGGACGCCTTCGCCGCCCGCTCCCACCAGCGCGCCGCCGCCGCGGCGGCCGAGGGTCGCTTCGCCGAGGAGATCGTCCCGGTGGAGATCCCCCAGCGCAAGGGCGACCCGGTCGTCTTCGACTCCGACGAGGGCATCCGCCCCGACACCACCGCGGAGAGCCTGGCCAAGCTGCGTCCGGCCTTCGACCGGGACGGCACCATCACCGCCGGCTCCTCCTCGCAGATCTCCGACGGTGCCGCCGCCGTGGTCGTGATGAGCCGTGCCAAGGCGGAGGAGCTCGGCGCCCCCGTCCTGGCCGAGATCGGCGCGCACGGCAACGTCGCCGGGCCCGACAACTCGCTGCACTCCCAGCCCTCCAACGCCATCCAGCACGCGCTGGCCAAGGCGGGCCGGTCCGTCGGCGACCTCGACCTGATCGAGATCAACGAGGCCTTCGCGGCCGTGGGCCTGCAGTCCGTGAAGGACCTGGGCGTGGCCGAGGACATCGTCAACGTCGACGGCGGCGCCATCGCCATCGGCCACCCGATCGGCGCCTCCGGCGCCCGCCTGGCCCTGCACCTGGTCACCGAGCTGCGCCGGCGCGGCGGTGGCCTCGGTGCCGCGGCCCTGTGCGGTGGCGGCGGCCAGGGCGACGCCCTGCTGTTCTCCGTCCCCGCCGAGTAGCAGGCGAGGACGCGCGCGCTTTCCGGGGCGGGGGGACACGAACCCTCCGCCCCGTCGCGGGCCCGGGCACACCGGCCCCGACCCGGCGGGCACCGGCAGATCCCGGAACCCGCCGCGAGCACGGAGACGAACAAGGGAGTTCGATGCACACCGCCCAACTGGTCGAACGGGTCCGCGGCGGCGATCGCCGGGCGCTCGCCCGCGCCATCACGCTGGTGGAGAACGGGTCGGCCGAACTGCGCGAGATCATGTCGGGCCTGGCACCCCACACCGGGCGGGCCCGGGTGGTGGGGTTCACCGGATCGCCGGGCGTGGGCAAGTCCACGACCACCAACGCCGTCGTGCGCGCCATCCGTGAGCGGGGGCTGAGCGTGGCGGTCCTGGCCATCGACCCGTCCTCGCCCTTCACCGGCGGCGCCCTGCTGGGCGACCGCGTGCGCATGCAGGAGCACGCCACCGACCCGGGCGTCTACATCCGCTCGATGGCCAACCGGGGCCACCTGGGCGGGCTGTCCTGGGCCACCCCGCACGCCCTGCGGGTCCTGGACGCGGCCGGGTTCGACGTGATCCTGGTGGAGACCGTGGGCGTGGGCCAGGCCGAGGTCGAGATCGCCGGCGAGGCCGACACCACAGTGGTGCTGTGCGCCCCGGGCATGGGCGACTCCGTCCAGGCGGCCAAGGCGGGCGTGCTGGAGGTCGCCGACGTGTTCGCGGTGAACAAGGCCGACCGCGACGGAGCCCGGGTGACGCGGCGCGAGCTGCGCCAGATGGTCGCCATGGTCGACCGCGCCGACGAGGAGTGGAAGCCGCCGATCGTCATGACGGTCGCGGCCAAGGACGAGGGCGTCGCGGAGCTGTGGGCGCGGGTGGAGGAGCACTACGCGCACCTGGAGGCCAACGGCGAGCTCGCCGAGCGCCGCAGGGCCCGGGCCCGGGGCGAGATCCAGGCGATCGCCCTGGAGCGGCTGCGCTCGCGTCTGGGCGGTGTGGGCGCCGACGGCGGGATCGAGGTCCTCGCGCGCGACGTGGCGGAGGGCCGCCACGACCCCTACACCGCCGCCGACCTGCTCCTGAAGGAGCTGGGCTCGGGCGCCCAGTAGACGCGCCCTTCGCGGATTCCGGCGCGCTCCCTCGTGCCTCGGGAGCGCGCCTCCAGCCACTCCAGAACGCGTCGGCGCCCTCACCTGTGCCCTTTCTGGGCCTCCGCTCGTGCCTCGCTTTGGCTCGGGCGCCTTGAGGACGGGGCCTTCGGTCCTTCCGGTGTACTCCCTCGTTCCTCGGGAGCGCACCTCCAGGCCCTCCAGGACCCGTCGGCGCCCTCCGCCCTGTGTTTTCTTTGGGCCTCCGCTCGTGCCTCGCTTTGGCCCGGGCGCCCAGTAGACGCGCCCTTCGCGGATTCCGGCGCGCTCCCTCGTGCCTCGGGAGCGCGCCTCCAGCCACTCCAGAACGCGTCGGCGCCCTCACCTGTGCCCTTTCTGGGCCTCCGCTCGTGCCCACGCCGTCGCCCGCCACCACCCTCAACGGACGCCTCCGGCGCAGCCCTACCTGCTTTGGCCCGGGCGCTCTCAGTGCGGGGGTGAAGGCGACACCGGCCTCTCGCACGCGCATGGGGCGGGCCGACACGGAGCGGGGTTCCGTGTCGGCCCTGGCGCCTTGTGCGCGGCGTTCTCCGGTCGCGCGGGCGCGGGGTTCTCCGGTCCCTGGTGGGTCAGTCGGCCAGCGCGCTGTCGATGGCGGTCATCAGGCTGCCGTCGGCGTCGTCACCGTCGACGGACCAGACCATCACGCCGCCGAGGCCGTTGGCCTGCGCCCAGTCGGTCTTCTGGGTCATCGACGTCTCGTCGTCGTAGGTCCAGAACGTGGTGCCGTCGTAGAGCCAGGCCGTCCCGGAGGCGTCGTCCCGGTACAGGTCGAAGCCGCTCAGGTCCTTGATCACCTTCCAGTCGTCGATGCCCTGCTCGTAGGTGCCGCCCGAGGGGCCGGTGCCGGTCTGGAAGAGCCCGTTGCCGTCGGGGCCGGCGGGAACGCCCGTCCAGCCGCGGCTGTAGAACGGCACGCCCAGCAGCATGTCGCCGGGGCTCACCCCGTAGTCGAGGTAGGCCTGGATGGTCGTCTCCGTGGAGTAGACGTCCGGGCCCGGGTCGCCCGGCGTCTCCAGCAGGTTGGACTGGTGGTTGGTGGTGTTCTCCCAACCACCGTGGTAGTCGTACCCCTGCACCGTGATGAAGTCGAAGTTGGGCATGAGCTTGTCCAGCTCGTAGCCGAGGTCGATCTTCTCCGGGTCGGCGGGCATGAACGAGGTCAGCTCGTACTGGCGGCCGGTCTCGGCCTCCAGGGCGTTCATCTGGTCGCGGAACTCCTGCACGAGGGCGGTGAAGTTCTCCCGGTCCTCGGGGCGCACGGTGTTGTGCTCGTGCCCCGCGGAGGCGGGCCACTCCCAGTCGAGGTCGATGCCGTCGAAGACGCCCTCGGCCGCGCCCGGGCCGCCCGCGCCGTCGAAGAGCGGCAGGTTGCCGCGCAGGTACTGGTCGATGCAGGAGGAGACCATCCGCTGGCGCGACTCCGCGGTCAGGGCCGCGTCGGAGAAGTTCTCGGACCAGGTCCACCCGCCCAGGGACAGGTTGACCTTCAGGTCCGGGTACAGCTCCTTGAGTTCGCGCAGCTGGTTGAAGTTGCCGCGCAGGTCCTGGTCCCAGGTGTCACCGACACCGTCCACGCTCTGGTCGGCGGTGAAGGAGCGCCCGTAGTCGGCCCAGGCGTCGCCCTGGCCCAGCTGGTTGGCCATGAAGCACTCGCCGTTGGCGTTGATGTTGCCGAAGGCGTAGTTGATGTGCGTGAGCTTCTCCGCTGTGCCGGAGGACACCAGGTTCTCGACCAGGTAGCCGCGGTCGTAGATGCCCCACTGGGTGAAGTAGGCCACCCGGCGCTCGTCCACCGGGGTGCCGGTGCCCTCCTCGTCGGTGGTGGCGGTGACCGGTCCGCTCTCCGGGCCGCGGTTGTTGGAGGAGTCGTAGGCGCGGACGGTGAAGGTGTACTCGGTCACGGGGTCCAGGCCCGTGACGGTGGCGCTGGTGCCGGTCACCGCGCGCACGACCTCGCCGCCGGAGAGCACCTCGTACCCGGTGACGGCCACGTTGTCGGTGGCCGCGCCCCACTCCAGGGACACCGTGCCGGAGGTGGTGCCCGTGACGGTCGGGTCGCCGGGCGTGCCGGGCGCCTCGGTGTCGGGGGTCCCGGGCTCCCCGGAGCACGAGCCGCCGTTGAGCGAGCAGTCGAGGGGAGCGGTCTCCCCGCCGGAGTGGGTGCCGTTCCAGCCGATGGAGTAGGTGCCGCCGGCGGGCACGCTCGCGCCCCAACTGGGGGTGGAGATCGTGTGGGTGCTGCCGGAAGCGGTGTGGGTGGCGTTCCACAGGCTGGTGATGGTGGCGCCCTCGGGGAGGGTGAGGTCGATGGTCCAGTCGTCGAGCGCGGCGTCGGAGCCGTTGTCGATGGTGAGCTGGCCGCCGTAGCCGCTGTCCCAGCGGCTGGTCTCGACGTAGGTCACGGTGATACCGGTCGTGTCGGCCGCGGCGGGGGAGGCCGCCAGGCCCACGGGGGCGATGAGGACGGCCGCGGCGAGGGCCGCCAGCCGGGTCCTGAGTCGTGCTGCTCTCACGTGGGGGTCTCCTGGTACGTGAGCGGATGCGGGGGACCCCGGGTCGCCAGATACCGGTGGCGTCGGGGGAGGGGTGTGCGTCCGGGAGTGCGGCGGGTGCTCCGTGGCGCGGGACTCCCACGTGGGCACACCCTCGCGGGGCGGGCCGTGGTTGCCCCGGCTCGCTCGGAGCCGGAAGGGATGCGGGGCCTGGTGGTGCTCGGGATCGCCTACGGGGCAGGGGCGGCATCGTTCCTCCGGGAGGGGAGGTCGGGTGTTCCAGGGGGCGTTCCCGGGCGGGTCGGGAGCGGGGGAGGGGCCGGGAGGTGGTCCGGGAGTGTGGGGGTGAGGGGTCGGCGCGGTCCGTCGCACATCGGTCCGCGCCGACCCCGGCGGCGGTGCTCCCCGGATCAGAGCACCGACACCACCCGGTCCGGGATGGCCGGACCGGGGGTCCAGGGGGCCAGGAGGCGCGCGCCGCGTCGCGGGCTGGGAAGGGGATGCCGTCGAGTACGCACGTCGGGTTCTCCTGGGGGTACGGGGGTCGGGAGTGGGCGCGGGCGGGCCTGACGCGGTGCCCGGAGCCTCTGACGTGGGGCTATTAATTTTTAGGAAACTTAACTAATAATTACGGGTCCCGTCAACGCCCTCGCGCGGCTTTTCCGGGCCGCCGTCGGCCGCGGACCGGACCAGTCGAGCTGGCGGGGTAGACCGGTGCTTGACCGACGGGTTGTCCCCTTGTGGCCACGTAGGGTCATTGACTCACGCACGCTTGAGTGCTAGTCCCCGTTGCATGACTAGAGTGACGACGTGGGAAACCCGTTGAATCTTCCGTTCGACCCGATCGAGCGCGCACACGACAACTGGACGCACCGCTGGGGGGCCTCGCCCGCCATGGCGGCCGTCACCTCCGTGATGCGTGCGCAGCAGATCCTGATCGGGGAGCTGGACGGCGCCCTCAAGCCGTTCGGCCTGACCTTCGCCCGCTACGAGGCGCTGGTCCTGCTCACCTTCAGCTCCACCGGCGCGCTGCCGCTGGGCAAGATCGGTGAGCGCCTCATGGTGCATCCGACCAGCGTCACCAACACCATCGACCGGCTGGAGGGGCAGGGCTTCGTGCGCCGCCTCCCCAATCCGAGCGACGGGCGCGGCGTGCTGGCCGAGATCACCGACACCGGTCGCGAGGTCACCGAGCAGGCGACGCAGGCCCTGCTGGGCATGGAGTTCGGTCTGAGCTGCTACTCCGACGACGAGCTCTGGCGCATGCACGAGATGTTCACCAGGCTCAGGGTGGACTTCGGCGACTTCCCCGCGCCCGTCGCGGGGTCCGCCGAACGGCACTGAGGCCCCTCTCCGCTCCGTGTGGCGCCAGGGGATCCTCCTCTGTACATATTTAGTTGGACGTCCTACTATCTGGGGTATGGCGAACACCACGAGCGACCCCTCCAACGGCGGCGGGGCCGACGACATCGAGGCCGGGCGCGAGCGCTGGCAGCGCCGCTACGACGCCGCGCGCAAGCGGGACGCCGACTTCACGTCCCTGTCCGGGCGCCCGCTGGAGCCCGCCTACGGGCCGCGCCCGGGGGCGGAGGTCCCCGGCTTCGAGCGCATCGGCTGGCCGGGCGAGTACCCCTACACACGCGGCCTGTACCCCACGGGCTACCGGGGCCGCGCCTGGACGATCCGGCAGTTCGCCGGCTTCGGCAACGCGCGCCAGACCAACGAGCGCTACAAGATGATCCTCGCCAACGGCGGCGGCGGACTCTCCGTGGCCTTCGACATGCCCACCCTCATGGGCTACGACTCCGACTCGCCGCAGGCCCTGGGCGAGGTCGGGCACTGCGGTGTCGCCATCGACTCCGTCGCCGACATGGACCTGCTCTTCGACGGCATCCCGCTGGGCGAGACCACCACGTCGATGACGATCAGCGGTCCGGCCATCCCGGCGTTCTGCATGTACCTGGTCGCCGCCGAGCGCCAGGGCGTGGACATCGGCACGCTCAACGGCACGCTCCAGACCGACATCTTCAAGGAGTACATCGCCCAGAAGGAGTGGCTGTACCCGCCCGAACCGCACCTGCGGCTCATCGGCGACCTGATGGAGTACTGCGCCGAGCACATCCCGGCGTTCAAGCCGCTGTCGGTCTCCGGCTACCACATCCGCGAGGCGGGGGCCACGGCCGCGCAGGAGCTGGCCTACACCCTGGCCGACGGGTTCGGCTACGTGGAACTGGGGCTCTCGCGCGGGCTGGACGTCGACCGGTTCGCGCCCGGGCTGTCGTTCTTCTTCGACGCCCACATCGACTTCTTCGAGGAGATCGCCAAGTTCCGCGCCGCCCGCCGCATCTGGGCGCGCTGGATCCGCGACACCTACGGGGCCACGAGCGAGAAGGCCCAGTGGCTGCGCTTCCACACGCAGACCGCGGGGGTCTCGCTCACCGCGCAGCAGCCCTACAACAACGTGGTGCGCACGGCCGTGGAGGCGCTCGCCGCCGTGCTCGGCGGGACCAACTCCCTGCACACCAACGCGCTCGACGAGACCCTCGCCCTGCCCACCGAGCAGTCGGCGGAGATCGCGCTGCGCACCCAGCAGGTCCTCATGGAGGAGACCGGCGTCGTCAACGTCGCCGACCCGCTGGGCGGCTCGTGGTACCTCGAAGCGCTCACCGACGAGATCGAGGCGGAGGCGGAGAAGATCTTCGCCCACATCCTCCGGATGGGCGGCGGCCAGGACGCCGAGCACACGATCGGCCCGATGACCTCGGGCATCCTGGCGGGGATCGAGAACGGCTACTTCAGCTCCGAGATCGCCGAGTCGGCCTTCCAGTACCAGCAGGCGCTGGAGAAGGGCGACAAGCGCATCGTCGGCGTCAACTGCCACACCAGCACCGTCTCCGGTGAGCTGGACATCCTCAAGATCAGCCACGAGGTGGAGCACGAGCAGAAGCGCGTGCTCACCGAGCGCCGGCGCGGGCGCGACGGCGCGGCGGTGGACAAGGCCCTGGCCCGGCTCCTGGAGGGCGTACGCGCCGACGACGGGAACCTGATCCCGCTCATCATGGACGCGGCCCGCGCGGAGGCCTCCCTCGGGGAGATCTGCGCCACCATGGGCGAGGAGTTCGGAACCTACACGGAGGACCCGCAGTTCTGAGCCGGCGCGACCCGCCACCCCCGGGTGGCGGGTCGCCCGCACGGCGGGACGGCCTCCCGGCTCACCCGGAGCCGAGGGCCTCCGTGGGATGCAGGGCCGCGGCCCGCATGGCGGGCAGGAGACCGGCGACCGCGCCGATCAGCACGGTGGCCGTCACCGCACCCGCCGCGGCCCACCACGGCAGGACCACCGGCCAGCCCCGCAGCACCGCGTACCCGGCGGTGGCCAGGCCGCCCAGCAGCACCCCGAACACACCGCCCAGCGCGGACAGCGTCATCGCCTCCACCAGGAACTGCCCGCGGACGTCGCGCCGCGTGGCGCCCAGGGCCCGGCGCAGACCGATCTCGCCCCGGCGCTCCAGCACGGAGATCACCATCGTGTTGGCCACCCCCACGCCTCCCACGAGCAGGGCCACGGCGCCCAGCCCCAGCAGCAGCCCCTGGAAGGTCTGGTCCGCGGCCTGCCGGGCCTCCAGCGCGTCCGAGGGGCGGGACACCTCCACCTCGTTCGGGTGCTCGGGGTTGGCGTTGCGCCCCACCTCCTCCCGGACCCGCTCCACCTGGTCGGGGTCGATCCGCACGTACACGGTGGAGGCCTCGCCCTGCGCTCCGAGCAGGTCCTCGGCGACCCCCTGCCCCACCAGCGCCGCGTTCTCCAGTTCCGGAGCCAGCTCCACCCGGTCCAGCACACCGACCACGGAGAAGTAGGTGTCGCCGATGAGCACCAGGGTGTCCGGTGTGATTCGGGTGATGCCCAGTCGTTCGGCCGCCGAGGGGCCGAGCACGACCGCCGGGTGCTCGCTCGTGGCCGCGTTCAGCCACGAGCCCTCCGCCACTCGCGTGCGGACCGTGTCCAGCAGGTCCAGGTCGACCCCGTAGACACCGATCCCGCCCGACTCGCCGCTCGGTACGAGGTCGCTGCGGTAGACGTGCGTTCCGTCCACCGACTCCACCTGGGAGGTGTGTTCGACCTCCGGCATCCGGTCGATGCGGCCCCGTGCCTCCTCCGGCAGGGTGGCGGTGCCGCCGAACAGGTCGCTTCCGGGGGCGACGGTCACGAGGTTGGTGCCCAGCCGCGCGATCCGCCGGTCCAGTTCGGCCTGGCCGGAGGAGGAGACCCCCACGACCGCGACCATCGCCGCGATCCCGATGGCGATTCCCAGGGCCGACAGCACCACGCGGGTCGGCCGCGCCCGCAGACCGCTCGCTCCGGTGCGCAGCCGGTCCGCCGGGGAGAGCCGGGCGGGACGCGGCTGGGCGCGGCGCCGCCGCCACCGCCCGATCGCCGCCCTCACCGGAGTCCCCGAGTCCGAACGCGCCCGTCGGAGCCGGTCGCCCCGGCGGTCCCCGCCGTCCCGATGGCCCCGACGGCCCCGGAGGTCACCGGTCCGCCGGAGTCGGAGACCACGCGCCCGTCGCGCACCTCCACCCGCCGGGGCAGACCGGCGGCCAGATCGCGGTCATGTGTGATCACCACCACCGTCACTCCCTGCTCGTGCAGTTCCTCCAACACCCGCATCACCGCGACACCGGACACGGTGTCCAGCGCGCCGGTCGGTTCGTCGGCGAGCAGCAGCGGCGGCGAGCCGACCACGGCCCGGGCGATGGCCACGCGCTGCTTCTGGCCCCCGGAGAGCTCGTGCGGCCGGTGATAGGCCCGGTCGGCCAGACCCACCACCTCCAGCGCCCGCAGCGCCCGCCGCACCCGCGTCCGGGCCGGAACGCCCGTGTACAGCAGGCCGTCGGCCACGTTGTCCACGGCGTACACGTTGGGCGCCAGGTGGAACTGCTGGAAGACGAAACCGATCGAGCGCGCCCGGAGCGCGGACAACTGGTCGTCGGTCAGCGCCCCCACGTCGTGGCCGAACACGCGTACCGTGCCCGAGGTCGGTGCGTCCAGCGTGCCGAGCAGGTTGAGCAGAGTCGACTTGCCCGATCCCGAGGGGCCCACGATCGCGAGCATCTCCCCGCGCTCGATCCGCAGGTCCACCCCGTCCAGGGCCCGTACACCGCCCGGATAGTGGCGGCTCACCCCGGTGAACTCCACGGCGCTCATTCGGGGACCACCACCTCGGTGCCCGCGTCGATCCCGTCGCCGGTGACCTCCACCAGCCCGTCGGAGAACCAGCCGGTCTCCACCGGGACGTCCTCGACGGTGCCGTCGCCGGACACGACCGACAGCCCGTACCCGCCTCCGGGCAGGGCGATGAGCGCGCCGACCGGGGCGGTGAGCACGTCCTCCCGCGACTCGCCCCGGGCCAGGACGGTGACCGGGGCCTGGTCGAGGAAGCCCTCCTCGTCCTCCCCGTCCCCGGACAGGGCGACCACCACCTCCACGGTCGGATCCCCGCCGCCGCCCGTGCCGGGCTCCTCTTCCTCCTCCGTCCGCGCGACGGTGCCCACGGACTCGATCTCACCCTCGACCGCCGTACCGTCGGGCATCTCGACGGTTACCTCGTCGCCCTCGGCCACCAGGTCGCGGTCGCCGACCTCCAGGTCGATCACGACGATCCGGCGGGTGGCGGCGGTGGTGAGCAGCGGCGTGGCCGGAGCGACGCTCTCGCCGACCGCCGCCTCGTGCCCGCTCACCCGGACGGGGCCGGGGGCGTACCAGATCAGGTCGGGGCCGACCGTGCCGGTGGCCTCCACGCCCTCGGTGGCCTCCTGCCAGCGCTTCACGGCCTCGGCGGTCAGCCACGTGTACTCGTCGTCGACGGTGAAGCCGCCGTAGCCCAGTTCCGCCAGGGCCTGCTCGAACTGGCGCACGTCGGGACCCTCGACCCCGGGCTCCAGCGTCCGGTAGGCGGGCTTGTCGCCTCTGAGCAGGATGACTGGGGCGCCGTCGATCTCCCACGCCCGCTGCCCCGCCGAGAGCTCGGTGCCCACCTCCGGAAGCCAGGTGAGGACCCCGTCGGAGCGGGCGAAGAACGAACCGCTCTCCGCGTACCCGAGGGTGCCGTCCAGGCTCTCCTCCCGCTGCAGGGTCGTGTACTCCAGCGCGGCCGTGGCCGCCGGACCGGGGGTCTCCTCCTCCTGGGCGCCGCGCGGCCACCCCCACACCGTCACGGCCGCCACCGCGCAGAGCACCACCAGGGCGAGCAGCGCCGCGGCCGGCCACCGGAATCCGCGGCTGCGACGGGCACCGCGTCGGCGCGGGGGCTCCTGCTCCGCCCCCTCCTCGGTCAGGAGTTCGGTGTCCGCGCTCACGAGTCGCCCTCGCCGGTACTGCCGGACACGCTGCCCGCGTCGGTCTCCTCGGAGCACTCCGAGACGGCCGCCATCTGCTCGTCGTCGTCGGGATCGATCGGCAGGGCCAGGCCCTGCCCCTGCTCCGGGTCCTCGACGTCGACGCCTTTCTCCCGCAGGCACTCGGCCATCCGCAGGTTGTCCTCGAACACCTCCTCGTCCGAGGGGGCGTTCTCGTCCACGGGGAGCAGTTCCTCGCACTCCGTCATCGCGTCCATGTACTCCTCGTCCTCCGGGTCCACCGCGGGGAGGGCGATCACGCCGTCCTCCCCCTCGGGGTCGGGCATGTCGAAGCCCTTGTCGCGCATACAGCCGGCGAAGTCGACCATCGCCTCCTCCATGGACACCTCCTCCTCCGCTCCGGCGGCCCCGGTCTCCTCCCCGAGGGCTCCGCAGCCGGTGAGCAGCAGCCCGGCCGCCGCGGCGGTCACGGCCGTGAGTGTCAGTGCGCGCATGTCGCCTCCTGTTCGCGGGTGCCGGGTCCGCCGGCACCGCTCGTGTGGTCGCGACACATGTCAGCGCCCCCGCGGTTAGCCGCCGGTTAGGCCCGGCACCGGGCCGGACGGGGCGCACCAGGGTTAACCTCGGCCTAACCGGGAGGGCGATAGGGCTGGTCGGTCGGGCTTTGCGGGGCGAAGGGGGAGGGGCACGTGCGGATCCTGGTGGTGGAGGACGAACCGGACCTGGCGCAGACGGTCGCCGAGGGGCTGCGCGGGGAGGGCATGGCCGTGGACGTGTGCCACGACGGCGACACCGGGCTGGAGGCGGCCACCGTCCACGACTACGACGTGGTCGTCCTGGACCGCGACCTGCCGGTGCTGCACGGGGACCAGGTGTGCCTGCGCCTGACCGAGGACCCGGACGTGGAGGCCCGTGTGCTGATGCTCACGGCCGCGGGCAGCCTGGAGGACCGGGTGGACGGGCTCGACCTGGGCGCCGACGACTACCTCGCCAAACCCTTCGCCTACCTGGAGCTGGTGGCGCGGGTCCGCGCCCTGGGGCGCCGGGCCCGTCCGGCCGCGCCGCCCCGTCTCACCCGCGCGGGAGTGACCGTGGACACCGCCCGGCGGACCGCCGAGCGCGACGGCCGGCCGATGTCGCTCTCTCCGAAGGAGCTGGGCGTCCTGGAGGAGCTGCTGCGCGCCGACGGCGCCCCGGTGAGCGCCACCCGGCTGATCGAGAAGGTGTGGGACGCGCACCTGGACCCGTTCAGCGGGGTGCTCAAGGTGGTGGTGCACGGGCTGCGCCGCAAACTCGGCGACCCCCCGGTCATCGAGACCGTCCCCGGCCACGGCTACCGGATCTGACATGGGCACCGACACGACACGTTCGGAACGGGGCCGCGGCCCGACGCTGCGTACCAGGCTGACCCTCGTCTACACCGGCGTGTTCGCCCTGGGCGGGGTGCTGCTCCTGGGAGCGAACTACCTGGTGGCCTCCGCGAGCCTGCGGGACCGCGGCGTCAGCCTGGCCATGACCATCGAGACGGTCGCGCGCGAGGACGGGTCGCCGTACCCGGCCGAGCCGGCGCAGCCGGCCTGGCCGCTGGACTCCTGGTCGGAGACGCAGGAGAGGGCGGGAGTGGCGGAGCCGGCCGCGCTCCTGGTGGACGGCTACCAGGACGGGGTGCTCTCGGACATGCTCGTCAACTCGGTGCTCGCCCTCGTGGCGATCACCCTGCTGGCGGCGGCCGCCGGGTGGCTGATCGCGGGTCGGCCGATGCGGCGCCTGCACCGGGTGACCGAGACCGCCCGCACCCTGTCCGAGCACGACCTGCACAGCAGGCTGGGGCTGACCGGGCCCGACGACGAGTTCCGGGAGCTGGGCGACACCTTCGACGCGATGCTCTCCCGCCTGGAACGCGCCTTCGACAGCCAGCGGCGGTTCGTCGCCAACGCCTCGCACGAACTGCGCACGCCGCTGGCCGTCCAGCGCGCCGCCCTGGAGGTGCCCCTCGCGCAGGACCGGGTGCCGGACGACCTGCGCCCGGCCTTCCGGCGGGCACTGGACTCGGTCGGGCGCAGCGAGTCCCTGATCAGCGGCCTGCTGCTGCTCGCCCGCTCGGACCGGGGCCTGGCCCGGACCGAGGAGGTCGACCTCGCCGGGATCGTGCGGGACACGGCGGCCCGCCACGAGGCCGACGCCCGGGAGGCGGGGGTGGACCTGCGGGTCGACACCGAGGCCGCCGTGGTGGCGGGCGACGCGGTCCTGTTGGAGCACCTGGTGCGCAACCTGGTCGAGAACGCCGTCCGCCACAACACCCCCGGCGGGTGGGTCGAGGCGCGGCTGCGCACCGCCCACGGTCGCACGGTGGTGAAGGTGACCAACACCGGAGCCCCGATCGCGGACCCGGACGCCCTCTTCGAGCCGTTCCACCGGGGCGACGCGGCGCGGCTGCGCGGCGCGCGCCCCGGGAGCGGTCTCGGACTCTCGATCGTGCGCTCGATCGCGGCCGCCCACGGGGCCACGGCCGCCGCCCGCGCCCGTCCGGGCGGGGGGCTGGTGGTGACCGTGGGCTTCCCCGTCCCCTGACGGGAGCCCCTGTGCCGTGCGCGGTCCGGTTTGTCGTCGAGCGCCGCTAGTTTGAGGACTCCTCACGGACCAGCGCCCTCCGGGGCGCCGGTCCGCGGGCCCCACCGCACACTCGGCACCACCTCGGAAGGGAAGGTCTCGATGGCCGTCCGCACAGCCGACTCCCGCACCTACCTCGAACTCTCGGAGCAGGGAGGCGGGGCGCACAAGTTCTACGAGGTCACGGTCGAGGGCACCGACGTGACGATCCGCTACGGGCGCATCGGCGAGAGCGGACAGTCGCGCACCGCGAGCTACGCCACGGCCGCCAAGGCCCAGGCGGCCGGGGCCAAGAAGGCCGCGGAGAAGATCCGCAAGGGCTACGAGCCCGCGGTGTCGGGTGTTCGCCAGCGGCGGCCCGTCACCAGGCGGACGATCGTCAGCCAGAGGTCGACGGCACGGCAGGCGCCGGTGCTGTGGCGCTTCCGCTCCGGCAGCCCCGCGTTCGGCATCTTCGTCGACGACGAGCGCTGCTGGGTCGGCAACCAGGCCGGGGACGTGTACACGCTTTCCCGCGAGGGCGCCGTGACCGCCCGCTACGGCCTGCCCGACGGTGTGAAGTGTATCGTGGCCGACGACTTCTGGATCTACGCCGGCTGCGACGACGGCAAGGTCTACGACCTGGGCGCCAAGATCCCCCACGTGGCCTACGAGATCTCCGAGGACGTCGACATCTTCTGGCTCGACATCCACGACGGCGTGCTCGGTGTCTCCGACGCCTCCGGAGGGATCACCGTGATCGACCACGAGGACGAGTTCCAGTGGTCGCGCCGCAGCGCGGGGCGTTCGGCCTGGATGGTCCGCTACGACGAGCAGGGCGTCTACCACGGCCACTCCCGGGGCGTGACGATGTACGACGCGCTCACCGGCGACCAGCAGTGGTCGGTGTCGACCAGCGGCTCGGTGCTGTTCGGCTGGCAGGAGGACGACGAGCTCTTCGCGGCCACGGCCCGCAACTCGGTCGACCGCATCGGCAAGGACGGGACGCTCCGCTCGACCTACCGCTGTGACGGCCCGGTGTTCTCCTGCGCGGCCTCACCGGACGGACGCTACGTCTTCGCGGGCGACAACCACTCCTCCGTCTACTGCTTCGCCCGGGACGGGCGCCGCCTGTGGAAGCTGGGCACGGGCTGCGGATCGGCGTACTCGATGCAGTTCCACGACGACCGGCTCTACATCGTCACCACCGACGGATCCCTGGCCTGCGTCGACGCCACGGAGTCCGCGATCGCCGCGGCCGAGCAGGGCACGGTTCCGGAACCGGTGAGCGTCAAGGCACCCTCCTGGGACGCGGTGACGCCCGCGGCCGAGCTGGAGACGGTCCGGGCGGGCCAGGACGTCGACGGGATCGTCGTGGAGTGCGTCGACGAGGGCGGACGCCTGCGCGTGCGCGTGGTCTCGGACGGTTTCGACCCCTCCTGGCGCGTGCAGTTCCCCAAGGACATCCGCCGCCCGGGCACCCGCTACGTGGTGGAGGAGGTGCGCGAGTCCGCGCGCGGCGGCTTCTACCGTGTCCGCGGCGACATCCGCCGACTGGGCTGAGTCCGGGGAGCGTCACCCGGCCCGCCGCGGATGCGGCAGGATGGAACCATGCAGCCTTCGGACTTTTCACCGAACAGTGCCGTTGACCTCGGCGCGCGCAAGGCGGCCATGGAACGCGAGGCCAAACAGCGCGCGGCGGAGTCGGCGGGTCGAACCAATCCCTACGCCGTCAACGTCGACGAGTCCAACTTCCAGGCCGAGGTGCTGGAACGGTCCATGTCCGTTCCGGTCGTGCTGGCCGTCCTGGCGGGCTGGTCCGAGCAGTCCCAGCAGGTCGAGAGCGCGCTGGACAACATCTCCGTGCGCTCGGGCGGCAACTGGTTCCTGGCCAAGCTCGACAGCGAGGCCAGCCCCCAGCTCATGCAGGCCCTGCGTGTGCCCTCCACACCGATGATCATCGTCGCCGTCCAGGGCCAGATCATGCCCGGCCCGGCCGGACCCGCCACCGAGGACCAGCTGCGCGACTGGCTGGGGCAGGTCTTCGGGGCCCTGGCCGAGCAGGGCATGCTGCCCCCCGGCCACCCCGGCACGGTCGAGGGCGACCCGGGCGCCCAGCCGGAGCAGCAGGGTGACCAGGGCGCCCAACCCGGTGACCCCTCGGTCCGCCCGGTGGACGCCGAGGCCCAGGAGGCCCTGGAACGCGGTGACTTCGAGGCGGCCGCGACCGTGTACGAGAACGCGGTCAAGGCCGACTCCGGCGACACCGAGTCCAAGATGAAGCTCGCCCAGGTGCGCCTCATCGGCCGGCTTCAGGACGTGGACCCGGAGAGCTCGCGCCAGGCCGCGGCCGAACGCCCCGACGATGTCGCCGCCCAGTGCCGGGTCGCCGACATCGACATGTACGGCGGCAAGTTCGAGGACGCCTTCGACCGGCTCGTCGACACGGTCAGGCGGACCAGCGACGACGACCGCGACCAGGTGCGCACCCACCTGCTCGGGCTCTTCGAGCTGCTGCCCCCGGGCGACCCCCGGGTCGGGGCGGCGCGCCGCAAGCTGACCTCGGCGCTGTTCTGATCCACCCCCGCGCGCGAGCGCGGACCCGTGTCGGTACCGGGGTCGCCCCCGGTGCCGGCACGGGCGCGCACACGGGCGCCGGTCCGGTGCGCCCGACGGGCGTACCCGGCCGCGCGCCGCACAGATTCTTCGCGGACGTTCGGTCTCGATTTTCTCCGTTTTCATCCCCTCATAGGACAAAACAGCAAATCGTCCGGTTCTTTCGCCGGCGCGGGCAGGCGTGAGATCCGGTCAGGGCAGGGTAGAAGTCGGTCAACAGCGAGTCCACCTCGACCCGCGCGGTGACACGGCAGGTGCCCCATGGCCAACGACGCCCTTCCCGAAGGCGCGGACGCGCCCGTCGTCACGATCTCGGCGACCTTCGGCGCCGGCGGCAGCGTGATCGGGCCCGCCGTCGCCGCGCGTCTGCGCGTGCCCTTCCTCAACCGCGCGATCCCCAGCGCCGTCGCCGGCCGCATCGGCTGCTCACTGGACGAGGTGCTCCAGCGCGACGACCGCGCCCCCGGCGGCATCGAGCGCCTGCTCTCCAGCGCCGCCCGCCTGCCCACCGTGACGCTCGGCAGCGTCGACACCGCCTTCATCGGCACCACCAACGAGGACGGCCGCCTCCTCTACGACCACGAGTTCGTGGAGCGGACCGAAGAGGTCATCGGCGAGTTCGCGCGCCGGGGCGGCGTCGTCCTGGGCCGGGCCGGCGCGATCGTGCTCGCCGAGCACCCCACCGCCCTGCACGTGCGGATCGACGGGGACCGCCACGCGCGGCTGCGCAGGGCGCGGCGCCTGTGGGCCTCCGGTGACCGCGAGGAGGTCGGCGGCCAGGGCTGGGGTGAGGGCGAACCCACCCTCCGTACCCTGGAGGACAACGACCGCGCCCGCCACGCCTACGTGCGCCGCTTCTACCGGACCGATCCCGCCTCGCCGGGGCACTACCACCTCGTGCTCGACGGGACCGCGCTGACGCCCCAGGCGTGTGTGGACGTCATCGTGCGGGCGGCACAGGACAGGGCGAGCGAGGGGCCGGAGTCCTGAGGCACCTCCCGGTGACCGTCCGGACACCCGCACTGCGCCGTAATTTATGCGATTTTTTACTAAGGCGGTAATTGTCACCTTGTACTGACGATGAGGCCTTGACTCAGGTAGGGTGAGGCGACCCGATTACGGGTCCAGACCAGCCCTCCATCTTGAGGCCCGAACGTCGGTGACGGTGCGCCGCCACCGTTCGTCCCGGGTCCGCAGGACGTTCCACCCCCGAGCTCGCGCCGACGCGGGCGTCGCCCAGCGCCGCCCGCCGAAGCCGCCGCTGCGGGCAGGCCGCCAGGAGAGCGCGAGCGCGCTCCGGGCCGGGTGGAAGTGTTCCCCGGCGTCACAGCGCACGCGGGAAGGGTAGTCGGCGTGCCCGCGCAGGCACCACCCCGAGTAAGACCAAGGAGCATTACGTGGCCACCCTTCCCAGCGTTTCGTACTCCATCACCGTCCGTCTCGAACTGGACGCCGGAGGCAGCGCTGTCGGCAGCCTCACCAACGCGGTCGAGCAGGTGGGCGGCATGATCACCGCGCTGGACGTCGCGGCCGCCGGACACGAGCGCATCCGCATCGACGTCACGTGCGCGGCCCGCGACACCGAGCACGCGCAGGCCATCGTCGACGCCCTCGGCGCGGTCGACGGCGTCGTCGTCCACAAGGTCAGCGACCGCACCTTCCTGATGCACCTCGGCGGCAAGATCGAGATGAAGTCCAAGGTGCCGCTGCGCAACCGCGACGAGCTGTCCATGGCCTACACCCCCGGCGTGGCGCGCGTCTCGCAGGCCATCGCCGCGAACAAGGACGACGCCCGCCGCCTGACCATCAAACGCAACAGCGTCGCCGTGGTCACCGACGGCTCCGCCGTGCTCGGCCTGGGCAACATCGGCCCCGAGGCCGCCATGCCCGTCATGGAGGGCAAGGCCGCCCTGTTCAAGCGCTTCGCCGACATCGACGCCTGGCCCATCGCCCTGGACACGCAGGACGTCGACGAGATCGTCCGGACCGTCCAGGTGCTCGCCCCCGGATTCGGCGGCATCAACCTGGAGGACATCTCCGCGCCCCGCTGCTTCGAGGTCGAGGCCCGCCTGCGCGAACTGCTCGACATCCCGGTCTTCCACGACGACCAGCACGGCACCGCGATCGTCGTGCTCGCCGCCCTGCGCAACGCCCTGCGCGTGGTCGGCAAGAAGCTCGGCGAGGTCCGCATCGCCATGTCCGGCGCCGGCGCCGCCGGCACCGCCATCCTCAAGCTGCTCATGCACGCCGGCGCCCGCGACATCATCGTCAGCGACGTGCACGGAGCCGTGCACCAGGGCCGCGACGACCTCGACTCCAACCTGCGCTGGATCGCCGAGCACACCAACCCCACCGGTTACAGCGGTGACCTGAGGGGCTCGGTCGCCGGGGCCGACGTGTTCATCGGCGTCTCCGCGCCCAACGTGCTCGGCGGCGACGACATCGCCGAGATGAACGAGGACTCGATCATCTTCGCGCTGGCCAACCCCGACCCCGAGGTCGACCCCGAGGTCGCGCACCTGCACGCCTCCGTGGTCGCCACCGGCCGCAGCGACTACCCGAACCAGATCAACAACGTCCTGGTCTTCCCCGGCTTCTTCCGCGGCCTGTTGGACGCCCAGAGCCACAATGTCACCTCGGACATGATGGTCGCCGCCGCCGAGGCCCTCGCCGACGTGGTGACCGAGGACGAGTTGGGACCGAACTACATCATCCCGAGCGTCTTCCACTCCGACCTGTCCCATCACGTGGCCACGGCGGTGCGCGAGGTCGCCTCGCGCGACTCGCTCGGCTAGCGCGTCCGGGGCACCGGGGCTCGGGGCGGCGCGGAGCCGGCCCGGCCAGGTGCCCCGCGGGAGGGCTGCGGCGCGGCGCCGGGGGTAAAGGTGTGGCATGGACCAGCCAACACTCACGGGGCGGCTCCTGGTGGCCGCCCCCATCCTCCAAGAGGACTCCTTCCGTCGGTCGGTGGTGTTCGTCGTGGACGACACCGACGACGGCGCCCTCGGGGTGATCCTGAACCGGCCACTGGGTATGCCCGTCAACGAGGTCGTCGCCGACTGGGGGCCCTACGCCAGCGAACCCGCGGTGATGTTCTCCGGGGGACCCGTCGGATCCGGTTCCGGACTGGCTCTGGGCATCGCCGAACCCGACACCGCTCCGCAGGGTTGGGCGCCGCTGGAGGGGCTGGAACCGGACGCCGGACTGGGCCGGGTCGGTATGGTCGACCTCGACGGACCGGCGCTGGAGATGGGCGGCGCCCTCGGGGCGTTCCGGGTGTTCGCGGGCTACGCGGGCTGGAGCGCCGGGCAGCTGTCCGGCGAGATCGACGAGGGTGCCTGGTACGTGCTGCCGGCGCTGGCACAGGACGTGTTCACGACCGAGCCGGACCGCCTGTGGTCGCGGGTGCTGCGCCGCCAGGGCGGGGATCTCGCGCTGCTGTCGACCTACCCGGACGATCCCACCCTGAACTGAGCGCTCGTCGGAGTAGAACTGATTCCCCGATACCGTGGAACACAGACGTGGAAAGGTGTGAGTCACGATGGCGATGGATGTCGTGAACAAGGTTCTGCCGGACAGTGAGACCAAACCGGAGATCTCGCACGGTGACGGGGACCGCGAGCGGTTCGCCCACTACGTGCAGAAGGACAAGATCACCGAGAGCGCCGTGACCGGCGACCCGGTGATCGCCCTGTGCGGCAAGGTGTGGGTGCCCAACCGCGACCCGAAGAAGTTCCCCGTGTGCCCCGAGTGCAAGCAGGCCTACGAGGACATGATGAAGTAGCGCCCGTCCCGGGACGGGTGAAGGGCCTTGGTGGACCATGCGCGCCAAGGCCCTTCACCATGTCCGGGGCCGGCTCCTCCGCACGCCGTGGCGTCGCCGGAGCGGTGCGGAGGCCACCGGGAACCGGTCCTCGCCGCGCGCGTCCACGCGCGGACGGCGGTGGGGCGGTTATCGTGGTCCTGCATGATTTGGGGCTTGCGGCTGCCTACGCCCCTCGTGTGGCGATACTGTCCCAGGGACGGGTGGCCGCGTGAGGCGCGCCCTCCGACGTGTTCACCGCGTCGCCGCTCAGCACCGTGTACCGGCACGATGTCGAGGTCGCCCCCGTCCCCCACCGGGGTCCCGCTGATCGTGCCCCTCCGGTAACCGCTGTGAGCATGCTAGGTCGACAGGAGTAGGTCGTATTGGTGTCCGCAACTGATCGGCAGCCGCTGGACGAGGACCGGCCCCGTGGACGGGGACGGAGCCAGGGCGGACGGCGGCGCCGCCCCCGTCAGCGCAGAGCGCGCGCGACCCCCGGCGACGTCGTACGGGGGATCGTCAGGACCATCGGTGAGCTCCTGCTGACCGCGGGACTCCTCATGCTCTTCTACGCCGCCTACGAGGTGTACGGCTCCCAGTGGGAGACGGACAAGGAGCAGCAGGACCTGGCCGACGGGCTGGAGGAGAGCTGGGCGGCCGTCGAGGAGGCCGGACCGGACTCGGCCCCGCTGCCGGGCAGCGCCGACAGCCGGCTGTACGTGCCCGGCCTCGACCTCGACTGGGTCGTGGTCAACGGCACCACCCAGGAGGACATCCAGTTCAGCCCCGGCCACTACACCTGGTTCGACAGCGAACCCGGGCAGCCGGGCAACTACGGGGTGGCCGCGCACCGCACCCCCGGGCTCTTCTGGGACCTGGACCAGCTGGAGTCGGGCGACGTCATGGTGCTGGAGGACGCGGAGAACTTCTACACCTACGAGGTGTTCCGCGAGGAGACCGTGCTGCCCGACGACGTGTGGGTGGTCGACCCCGACCCCTTCGACGAGGCCACCGACGAGGAGCCGGAGCGGTCCCTGCTCACCCTCACCACGTGCGCGCCGAAGCTGAACAACACCCACCGGCTCATCGTGTGGGCCGAACTGACCGAGACCACGCCCAAGTCCGAGGGGATGCCCGACTCCATCGCGCACATGGCCCCCGACGCCGGCCAAGAGTAGGGAAGGAACGCGAATGTACGGTCTGATCTGGCGTATCCTGCCCGGCCCGTGGGTGTCCAAGCTCATCCTGGCGCTGGGCCTGCTGGTGGGCGCCGCCACACTGCTGTGGATGTTCGCCTTCCCGGCGCTCTCCCCCCACATGCCCTTCAACGACGGCGCGGTGCAGGGCGGCGGTCCCGCCCCGGCCGAGGGGGGCGCGCCGGTGGAGGAACCCGCCGACGGGGAGGCCCCGCCCGAGGAGGAGCCCGTCGACGACACGGCCGACGGCCAGGGCTGAGAACGGGGACCACGAGCGGGGCGGAACCGCCGTGCCGTGCGCGGAGGAGGCCCCGGGGTGTGCTCGGCACCACCCCGGGGTCACTCTGATCGGTCGGTTCCTCCCGCTACCCTCAAGGGCGTGTGCCGCGGATACTCACCCTGCTGCGCGACGCCCCAGCACGACTCTCGCCGCGTTCTCAGCAGTCGACGGCCAAACCAGGACGACTCCTTCTTCGGCCTCGCGAGAGCCGCACCGGGACGCCGCTCGCGACGGGCGGCATCCACGGCACACGCCCTAGCAGGTGAGTAACGGGGGACGGGACGCATGACGGTAACGCAGACCACGATGGAGGACCGCCTGCGCGGGCTCCGGGCCTGGCAGCGGGAGGCGTTCGAGGAGTACTTCCGCAGGGACCCGCGGGACTTCCTGGCGGTGGCCACGCCCGGTGCGGGCAAGACCACCTTCGCCCTCACCCTCGCCAGTGAGCTCCTCCAGCAGCACCGGGTCCGCGCGATCACCATCGTCTGCCCCACCGAGCACCTCAAGAAGCAGTGGGCCGAGGCCGCCGCACGGTTCGGCATCGCCATCGACCCGGACTTCAAGAACGGCCAGGGCGCGCTCGGCCGCCAGTACATCGGCGTCGCCGTCACCTACGCGCAGGTCGCCGCGCACCCGATGCTGCACCGCAACCGCACCGAGGCGCGCAGGACGCTGGTCATCTTCGACGAGGTGCACCACGCCGGCGACGCGCTCTCCTGGGGCGACGCGGTCCGCGAGGCCTTCGATCCCGCCGCGCGGCGCCTGTCGTTGACCGGTACGCCCTTCCGGTCCGACATCAACCCCATCCCGTTCGTGGACTACGTCCAGGACAGCGCCGGGGTGCGCCGCTGCTCGTGGGACTACAGCTACGGGTACGCCCCCGCCCTGGAGGACGGGGTGGTGCGCCCGGTCATCTTCATGGCCTACTCCGGCGAGATGCGCTGGCGCACGCGGGCCGGCGACGAGCTCGCCGCCCGCCTGGGCGAGCCGTTGACCCAGGACGCCCTGTCCCAGGCCTGGCGCGCGGCGCTGGACCCCAAGGGCGACTGGATCAAGAAGGTCCTGCAGGCCGCCGACCGGCGGCTGACCGAGGTCCGCAAGACCCACCCGGACGCGGGCGGCCTGGTCATCGCCAGCGACCACGAGAACGCCCGCGCCTACTCGCGCATCCTGCGGCAGATCACCGGCAAGGGCGCGACGGTGGTGCTCTCCGACGACCCCACCGCCTCCAAGAAGATCAGCCGTTTCGCGGCGAGCGACGACCGCTGGATGGTGGCGGTGCGCATGGTGTCGGAGGGCGTGGACGTGCCCCGGCTCATGGTGGGCGTGTACGCCACCTCCACCAGCACCGCCCTGTTCTTCGCCCAGGCCATCGGCCGCTTCGTGCGGGTGCGCCAGCGCGGCGAGGTCGCGTCGGTGTTCCTGCCGTCGGTGCCCACGCTGCTGGAGTACGCGGGCGAGATGGAGCGCGAGCGCGACCACGTCCTGGACCGCACTCCGACCGACGACGAGTACCCGGAGGAGGACCTCCTCAAGGAGGCCAACAAGAAGCGCGACACCCCCGACGCGGGGGAGGAGCTGCCGTTCGAGACGATGGAGTCGGCGGCGGAGTTCGACCGGGCGCTCTACGACGGCCTGGAGTACGGCGGGTCGCCGGGCTCCTCCGAGGAGGAGGACTTCCTCGGTCTGCCGGGGCTGCTCGACCCCCAGCAGGTCTCCCAGCTGCTGCGCAAGCGCAAAGCAGACATCCAGGCCAACCAGCGCAAGGTCAAGGCCAAGGGCGAGCCGGAGCAGGACGAGGGGCCCACGCACGAGGTCGTCGCCGAGCTGCGCCGGGAGCTGAGCGGACTCGTCGGCGCCTGGCACCACCGCACCGGAAAGCCGCACGGGGTCATCCACAACGAACTGCGCCGCGCGTGCGGGGGACCGCCCGTGGCCCAGGCGTCCCCGCCGCAGATCCGCGAGCGCATCGCGAAGCTCCGCACCTGGGCGGTCGGTCGCAAATAGCGTGATTCGGGCAAATAATTCGCAAGCTCGCGCCAGGACGGTCGGATATCCGTCACCATGTCGTTACTGTCCGTCAGATGATGGGACGACGTCTTCGCGCGAACACCGCGCTCTGGTCCGGACTCGTGATGTGCGGTGCCGCGCTGACGGGACTCGTGGCGAGCGGCCTGCCGAACACCGCTCCGACGGCGGCGGGGCCCGCGGCCTCCGCACGGCAGGACGCGGGTGAGCCGTGCCCGCCGGGCATGGAGGCCCGCCTGAGCGATCCGGGGCTGCCGGGGCTCGTCCCCGAGGGAGGGGAGCTGACCCCCGACCAGGCGGCGGCCTACGAGGAGAAGCTGCGCAAGGCACTCGAACCCCTGCGCTCACAGGACATCGCCCCGCCGAGGGAGGTCCCCGTGGTGGTGCACGTGATCCAGGCCGAGGACGGCGAGGGCCGGGTCTCCGACGAGCGCGTGCGCGACCAGATCGAGACCCTCAACACCGCCTACGGCGGCCGCTTCGCCACCGGCCCCCAGACCACGGACACCGGCTTCCGCTTCACGCTCAGCGAGATCACCCGCACCGCCGACGACACCTGGTTCCACCGATTCAACGACCACAGGACCACCATCCGCTCGCACCTGCACCAGGGCGGACCCGAGACGCTGAACCTCTACACCGCCGACCTCGGCCCGGGACTCCTCGGCTTCTCCAGCTTCCCGCAGGACTACGCGGCCGACCCGGAACAGGACGGGGTCGTGGTCGCCCACGACACCCTGCCGGGCGGCGGACGCGAGCGGTTCGACCTGGGCCACACGGCCACCCACGAGGTCGGCCACTGGCTGGGCCTGTTCCACACCTTCCAGAACGGCTGCACCACCCCGGGCGACTACGTCGACGACACCCCCTACGAGCGGGAGGCGGCCACCGGCTGCCCGGAGGGGCGCGACACCTGCCGGACCCGGAGGGGCCGCGACCCCGTCGACAACTTCATGAACTACAGCGACGACGCCTGCATGACGACCTTCACGTCGGGCCAGGCGGAGCGGATGGCCCAGCACTGGGCGGCGTTCCGCGGCGGCGACCCGCGCGCGCTCACAATGACAGGAGCCGCCGCAGAATGACGTCGACCCGGAACATGACGGTGTCCTCGGCGCGACCGAACCGGCGCTCCAACCTCAGGGGGGAGATCGTCCGCAGGTCCTCGCACTTGGCGTAACTGGTCTCCTTCAGACCCGAGGAACCGGGTTCGATCTCGACGTGGGCGGGACCGGGCCGGTGGGTGCGGGTCAGAGGGAGGGCCATCAGCACAGGGGGGGTGGACTCCAGCCACGGCTGTGCGTTGACGAGGAGAACGGGCCTTCGGAGCGCCTGCTCGTGGCCGATCGGATCGCCCAGGTCCGCCATGTAGATCTCGCCGCGCCTCACCAGGCCTCCTCGTCGCTCAGCGCATCGTCCCCGGCGTCGTCCAGGTTGTCCCTGAGGGCATGGCCTGGCACATACTCCTGGCGGTCCTCATCGGTCAGCGTGGAGTGATGGCGGCGTACGTCACCCCAGAACTCCAACTCCTCGGCCTCGTCCAAGGCATGCTCGATCGCGACCGCGAGGGTCACGTGTTCGCGCTTGGCGCGTTCGCTGATCCGGTCGCGCAGTCTCCTGGGGACCTTGATAGTGGTATCCGTAGAACTCATACCCTGAGTATGTCTGAGAGTGGGAGTCGAAGCCAGAACGTGAGCATGCACGCCCTCGATGGCCCCTCGGCCGGCCCGTCCTGCGGACCGGCCGGGCGCTCCCCGGCCGCGCACACGGACAGGGGCCGGAGCGCCGCTAGGGTAGAGGCATGGCAGCGAACATCTACCTGACCGGGATCAAGCCCACCGGTGACTTCCACCTGGGCAACTACATCGGCGCGATCAAGCCCGCCCTGGCGGCCGCGCGCGAGTACGACACGTACTACTTCATCGCGGACTACCACGCGCTCAACACCATCAAGGACGCCGACGAGCTCCGCCACAGCATCCGGTCAGGCGCTGCCACCTGGCTCGCGTGCGGGCTCGACCCGGAGCAGACCGTCATCTACCGGCAGTCCAGCGTCCCGGAGACCTTCGAGCTCACCACCATCCTGAGCGCCCTGACCCCCAAGGGCCTCATGAACCGGGCGCACGCCTACAAGGCCGCCCGCGACCGCAACAACGAGGCCGGGATCACCGACCTCGACGCGGGGATCAACATGGGGCTGTACAACTACCCCATCCTCATGGCCGCCGACATCCTCATCATGGAGGCCACCCGCGTCCCGGTCGGCCGCGACCAGTCCCAGCACATCGAGTACACCGCCGACATCGCCGGGTACTTCAACCACCGTTTCGGTAGCGCCTACAGCTTCCCGCTGCCCAAGGGCGTCATCGACGACAGCGACGCCAGCATCCTGCCGGGTGTGGACGGCCGCAAGATGAGCAAGTCCTACGACAACCACATCCCGCTGTTCCTGCCGGAGAACAAGCTCAAGAAGGCCATCCGCCGCATCCCCACCGACTCCACGCCGGTCGAGGACCCCAAGGACCCCGACACCTCGGTGCCCTTCCAGCTCCTCGCCCACTTCGCCGACGAGGACAGGGTCGCGGACGTGCGCAAGCGCCTGGAGGCCGGCGGTATGGGCTGGGGCGACCTCAAGAACGAGCTCTTCGAGGCCGTCAACGCCGAGCTCGCGCCCAAGCGCGCCCGCTACGAGGAGCTGATGGCCGAACCCGCGCGGATCGACGAGATCCTGGAGGCCGGTTCGGCGCGCGCCCGTGAGCGCGCGCGCGAGGTCATCGACCGCGTGCGCGCGGCCATCGGCGTCGGCTGAGGCACACCGCGCTCGGGCGCGCGGGCCGTGTGCCCGCGCGCCCGAGCCGGGGCCGGGGCCCTCACGCCCGTCAGGCGACCACCGGTTCGCCCCTCAGCTCCACACCGGCGCCCCGGAGCTGTTCCAGCGCCGACTCCACGGTGCCGGCGCCCACCCCGGCGGTCAGCCCCAGCAGCACCCGCGTGCGGAAGCCCTCCGCGGCGGCGTCCAGCGCCGTGGCGCGCACGCAGTGGTCGGTGGCGATGCCCACCACGTCCACCTCGTCCACGTCGCGCTCGCGGAGCCAGTCCGCGAGGGCCGTGCCGTCGTCGGCGGTGCCCTCGAATCCGCTGTAGCCGTCCGAGTACTGCCCCTTGCTGAACACCGCGTCGGCGAGCGAGGCGTCGAAGCCCGGATGGAACTCCGCGCCCACGGTCCCCGCCTGGCAGTGCACGGGCCAGCTCCTGACGTAGTCCGGCTCGGTGGAGAAGTGCGGCCCCGGGTCGATGTGGTGGTCGCGGGTGGCCACCACGACCCCGTAGTCCTGGGCGTTGTCCCGCGCGTGGTCGGTCACGGCGGCGGCGGTGGCGGCGCCGCCGGCCACGGCCAGGCTCCCGCCCTCACAGAAGTCGTTCTGTACGTCCACCACGATGAGTGCTCGCATCAGCGCATCACTTCCCTTCACTGTCCAGTCTGCCCGCTGCCCGCGGCGAACACGGCTGTCGTTCGATGTGATGATGAGGGGGCCCGGACACACCGGGGTGCAGCGTCCGCCATCGGCGTGCACGACGACGTCCGGCCTGTGGAGGGAGGCGAACCGCGATGCCGACACCACCCCGCGGCGGGGAGTACACACTACGACGGCAGCGGAACGGGTCAGGGTACTTCGGCCACGCGCGGGTCGAGCTGCGAGCGATCGTACTGGCCGGTCCTCCTGTGATCTCCTGGAGTGTGCCTGCCGCGGACCGGGGGTCCATCCAGCCCCGGTACGACGCCGAGTTCGTCGCGGCCGCGATCACCGGAGCCAGAGCTGGCGTCGAGCTGGCGCGGGAACTGGGAGCGGGCGTGGACGGCTGGGCGGTGGACATCGTGCGGGCCCGGCTCAGCCTGGCCGACATCGAGGAGAGCGCCGTACGCACCGCCGCCGCCATGGCGGCGGGCACCGCCATGGGCGTGCGAGACCGGATGTGCGTGCGCTTCGGGTCGGGATGGTACGTGGTCCCCGGCCCCGGAGGGCGAGGTCCGTGCCGCCCCTGACGCGTCGCCCCACCGTCGTGCCCCGCTCTGGCGGCGTTCCGGCCTCACCGGAAGACGGTCGGCAGGGCGGCGTCGCCGCGCGACATCCGCAGCGCCTCCTCCGGCAGCTCCGCCAGGGCCGCCCGGTGCCGCTCCCGGGCGGCCGCCGTGGTCTCCCGGCCCACGACCTCCCCGTCGGCGACCAGGCGCCGCAGCATCGGGCGCAGACCCGTCTCCTGCGGCGGCAGGTGGGGAAAGACCTCCTCGGACACGGCCGTGCCCTTGTCGTCGAGCCGGCGCGCGCCCCACTTGCGGCCGCCCCGGCTGGGCTTGCCGACCGACCGCTTGGCCACTGGCTCCAGCACCGCCTGCGGATCCAGGGACCGGGCGCGCGCGACCAGCTTGTACACCAGGGAGACCGTCGGCGCCCCCGAACCGGTCACCAGCGAGGTCCCCACGCCGTAGCCGTTCACCGGCGCCACGGCCAGCGCCTGCACCGAGTGCTCGTCCAGGTCGCCGGTCACCAGGATCCGGGTGTTCACCGCGCCCAGGTCGTCCAGCTCCTTGCGGACCCGCCCGGCGGTCGCGGCCAGGTCGCCCGAGTCGAGCCGGATCGCGCCCAGGTCCGGCCCGGCCGTCTCCACGGCCGTGCGCACGGCGCGTTCGACGTCGAAGGTGTCGACCAGCAGCGTCGTGCCCGCGCCCATGGACTCCACCTGCGTGCGGAAGGCGTGCCGTTCGCTGTCGTGCAGCAGGGTGAAGGAGTGCGCGGCCGTACCGCCCGTGGGCACGCCGTAGGTGCGCCCGGCCTCCAGGTTGGAGGAGGTCGAGAACCCGGCGATGTAGGCGGCCCGCGCGGACGCCACGGCCGACTCCTCGTGCGTGCGGCGTGATCCCATCTCGATGAGCGGCCGGTCGCCGGCGGCCACCACCATGCGCGAGGCCGCCGAGGCGATCGCGCTGTCGTGGTTGTACACCGACAGCGCGAGGGTCTCCAGGAGCACGGCCTCGGCGAAGGACCCCTCCACCACCAGGATCGGCGAGCCCGGGAAGTAGGTCTCGCCCTCGCCGTAGCCCCACACGTTCCCGCCGAACCGGTACTGTGACAGCCACTCCAGCGTCGTCTCGTCCACGACCCCGTGGTCGGAGAGGAAGTCCAGTTCGGCGGTACCGAACCGGAAGCGCTCCAGCAGGTCCAGGAACCGCCCGGTCCCGGCCACGACGCCGTACCGGCGCCCCTCCGGGAGCCGCCGGGCGAACATCTCGAAGACGGACCTGCGGCCCGCGGCGCCGCTGTGCAGGGCGCCCTGGAGCATGGTGAGTTCGTAGTGGTCGGTGAGCAGCGCGCTGCTGCTGTCCTCGCTCATGCCGACGAGCCTAGTGCGGTGCCGCCCGGGCACGGGCGTGGCGAACACCACGCCGCGGCGGACCCGCGCCTCCGACCCCCGTGAAGTGGGAGGGAGCCAACAATACCCATTTGGTTGGTAGGGATCCTCTCTTGGGTACGCTGGGGGCATGCTCAGCATTGATCGCTCGATCTACGACAAGATCGTCGCCCACGCCCGCCGCGACCACCCGGACGAGGCGTGCGGGATCGTGGCCGGACCGGAGGGCTCCGACCGACCCGAGCGGTTCGTCGAGATGATGAACGCGGCGCGCTCGCCCACGTTCTACGAGTTCGACTCCACCGAGTACAAGCAGGTCTACGACCAGCTGTGGGACCGCGACGAGGACTTCGTGGTGATCTACCACTCCCACACCATGACCGAGGCCTACCCCTCGCGCACCGACATCACCTACGCCCAGTGGCCCCAGGCCCACTACGTCCTCGTGTCCACCCGCGAGCCCGACACGGTCGAGTTCCGCTCCTACCGGATCATCGACGGCGAGGTCACCGAGGAGCCGGTGGAGATCACCGGGTCCGCGGGCGACCCCGAGCAGTAGCCTCCGCGCCCCCAGGAACCGCCGGTTCGGAATGGGCCCGGCGCACCCCCTGTTGGGACTGTACGCACGACAACGAACTCTGGAGACACCTTCATGGCCATCGAGGTCCGCATCCCCACCATCCTGCGCAACCTGACCGGCGACGCCAAGGTCGTCGAGGGCGCGGGCGACACGCTCGGCGAGCTGTTCCGCGACCTGGACAGCAAGTACCCGGGCCTCGGCGAGCGCGTCGTGGACGACGGCAAGCTGCGCCGCTTCATCAACGTCTACCTCAACGACGAGGACGTCCGCTTCGTCGGTGGTCTGGAAGCCAAGCTCAACGACGGCGACAACGTCACCGTCCTGCCGGCCGTGGCCGGCGGAAGCCGATAGCTCCCGACGGGCAGCATCCACGGACCTAGGACTAGCATGCGCTACGACTCCCTGCTGGACTCCCTCGGCGGCACGCCCCTCGTCGGGCTGCCGCGGCTCTCCCCCTCGCCGGACGTGCGGGTCTGGGCGAAGCTGGAGGACCGCAACCCCACCGGCTCGATCAAGGACCGCGCCGCGTTCTACATGATCGAGCAGGCCGAGAAGGACGGACTGCTCTCCCCGGGCTGCACGATCCTGGAGCCGACGTCGGGCAACACCGGCATCTCCCTGGCCATGGTGGCCAAGCTGCGCGGTTACCGGATGGTCTGTGTGATGCCGGAGAACACCTCGGCGGAGCGCAAGCAGCTCCTGGCGATGTGGGGTGCGCAGGTCCACTTCTCCGACGCCGCGGGCGGGTCCAACGAGGCCGTCCGCGTCGCCAAGGAGATGGCCCGGGAGAACCCCGACTGGGTGATGCTCTACCAGTACGGCAACCCGGCCAACGCCCGCGCCCACTACGAGACCACCGGCCCCGAACTGCTCGCCGACCTCCCGGAGATGACGCACTTCGTCGCCGGGCTGGGGACCACCGGCACCCTCATGGGTGTCGGCCGGTACCTGCGCGAGCACAAGCCGGACGTGCAGGTCGTGGCCGCCGAACCCCGCTACGGGGAACTGGTCTACGGTCTGCGCAACCTGGACGAGGGCTTCGTCCCGGAGCTCTACGACGAGTCGATCCTGACCACGCGCTTCTCCGTGCCCTCCGACGCCGCCCTCAAGCGGACCCGGGAACTCCTGGACCAGGAGGGCATCTTCGCCGGCGTGTCCACCGGCGGCGCGCTGCACGCCGCCCTGGGCGTGGCCCGCAAGGCCGAACGCGCGGGTGAGCGCGCCGACATCGCGTTCATCATCGCCGACGCCGGGTGGAAGTACCTGTCCACCGGCGCCTACGAGGGCACCCTCGAAGAGGCGGAGGAACGCCTCGACGGACAGCTCTGGGCCTGACACGCGAGAGCGGCGGCCGGTCCGGGCGCCACCGTTCCGGTCGACCGCCAGGAGGCCGGCACCCCGCGGGGTGCCGGCCTCCTGTACGCGGTGGGGTCAGGGGGACGCAGGAGGCGGGCGGGCGGCTCGTGCGGGGTCGGATCGTCCTGGGCCAGGTGTGACGCGAGAGCCCAAGGGGACGGACGTAACGTGGGTGCACCGGGGTCGGACAGTCCGAACACAGGGAGGGACCCCACCCGAAACGTGCGCCCAACGAACCGGACACACATGGTCAATGTGTGTGAAAATTTCACACGTGATCCTCGTCGCCTGAGATGCGGGCCACATTTTGTACCACCCGGCCGGTCATTGGGGTACACCCGTAACAACGGGACATCCGCAGAACCAGCCGCCATCCGCACTCCCCGGACACGTCCGACGACGAGTGCCACGGACGCCGCGCGGCCCATCGAGAAGGCGACGACGACGTGCGACTCACGATTATCGGGTCCTCCGGGAGCTTCCCGGGGCCGGACAGCCCGGCCTCCTGCTATCTGGTAGAGGCCGGAGGGTTCCGGCTCCTGCTCGACATGGGCAACGGATCCCTCGGCACACTGCAGCGACACGTCGACATCTACTCGGTCGACGCCGTCTACCTGAGCCACCTGCACGCCGACCACTGCTTCGACCTGTGCTCGTACTGGGTGGCCCGGATGTTCCCGCCGGGCGGACCCAAACCGCGCATCCCCGTGTACGGCCCCAAGGGCGTCGCACAGCGGGTGGCCGAGGCCTACGGGCTCGACCCGGACCCCGGCATGACCGAGGTCTTCGACTTTCACGAACTCACCCCGGGCACCTTCGACCTGGGCCCCTTCTCCGCGCGGGTCGACACCGTCAACCACCCGGTGGACGCCTTCGGCATCCGCCTGGAGCACGAGGGGTCGAGCCTGACCTACTCCGGGGACACCGGGGCCTGCGACTCGCTGGTCGACCTGGCCACCGACACCGACCTGTTCCTGTGCGAGGCCGCCTTCCACGACCACGTGGAGCACCCCAAGGACATGCACCTGACCGGAAGCGAGGCGGGTGACCACGCGCGCCGCGCCCGCGCCCGCAAGCTGCTGCTCACCCACCTGGTGCCGTGGAACGACGACGAGGTCACGCTCACCGAGGCGCGCTCCACGTACGGCGGCCCCATCGACCTGGCCCGCAGCGGGCAGGTGCACCCCGTCGGAGCCTGACCCGACCGCCCGGCGGAACACGGACCGACCGGGACCGATCGGGCGATGCGGACGTCGGTGGGTGCGGTCGCGGCCCGCGAGGCCGGATCGCGCCCGCACCGACTTCCCCGCGCCCGCACCGGGTGGCCGCCCACGGATATACGCTCGATGACATGGCCCGACCTGACGGACGTGTTCCGACCCAACTCCGCCCTGTGACCATCACCCGCAACTGGCTCCGCCAGGCGGAAGGCTCCGTGCTCATCGAGTTCGGAGACACCCGCGTGCTGTGCGCCGCCACCGTCGAGGACGGTGTGCCCCGCTGGCGGCGGGGCACCGGCGAGGGGTGGGTCACCGCCGAGTACGCGATGCTCCCCCGCGCCACCGACACACGCGGCGCCCGGGAGTCGGTGCGCGGCAAGATCGGCGGCCGCACCCACGAGATCTCCCGCCTCATCGGCCGCTCCCTGCGCGCGGTCGTCGACTTCAAGGCGATGGGCGAGCACACCATCACCCTGGACTGCGACGTGCTCCAGGCCGACGGCGGCACCCGGACCGCCGCCATCACCGGTGCCTACGTCGCGATGGCGGACGCGATGAAGTGGCTGCGCAAGCGCCGCAAGCTCAAGAACAACCCGCTCACCGGATCACTGGCGGCGGTCAGCGTCGGCGTGGTCCAGGGCCAGCCGCGACTGGACCTCAACTACCTGGAGGACTCGGTCGCCCAGACCGACATGAACGTGGTGCTGACCGGCGACGGCCGGTTCGTCGAGGTACAGGGCACGGCCGAGGGCGAGCCGTTCGACCGTGAGCTGCTCAACCAGCTCCTCGACCTGGCGGCCGGCGGCTGCGAGGAACTGACCGCCATCCAGAAGAAGGCACTGTCGGAGTGACCGCGACGAACAGCGTCGGCCCCAGGATCGGCGTTGTTCCGCGTGAAGGGGGAACGGTGAAGATCGTCCTGGCGACCCGCAACGCCAAGAAGGTTCCGGAGATGCGGGCCATCCTCGCGGAGGCGGGTGTGACCGCCGAGGTGCTCGGGCTCGACGCCTTCCCGGACGCGCCGGACGTGCCGGAGACCGAGCCGACGTTCATCGGCAACGCGCTGCTCAAGGCCCGGGCGATCGCCGCCCACACGAACCTGCCGGCCGTGGCCGACGACTCCGGTCTGAGCGTGGACGAACTCCGGGGGATGCCCGGCGTCCTGTCCGCGCGCTGGGCGGGGCGGTCCGGCGGGCAGGACCAGGACCGCGCCAACCTCGACCTGGTCCTGGACCAGCTGGCCGACACCCCGGCCGAGCGCCGGGGCGCGCAGTTCGTGTGCGCCGCGGTCCTCGTGATGCCGGACGGGACCGAGGTGGTCGCCGAGGGCGTCCTCCGCGGACGGGTCATCACCGAGCGGCGGGGCGAGAACGGGTTCGGCTACGACCCCGTATTCGTGCCCGAGGGGGAGAGCAGGACCACCGCGGAGCTGCCCCCGGAGGAGAAGAACGCGATCAGCCACCGTGGCATCGCCTTCCGCAAACTCGCCGGCGACCTCGCGGAGATGATCTGACCGGCGGAGCCGCCACGACGTGACACCAGGTGCTCCCGGGACCCGTGCGGACACGGGGTCCCGGGAGTCCGTGTCCAGGGGGCGGATGTCGGTCACCGGGGTGCGGGTGGCGCCCGGCCGGACGCGGTGACCTCGGTGGAAAAGAATCCTGCCGGGTGTGTTTGAGCTCCGGAGGCGTGGGGGAGGACCACCCATGTCTGACAAGCACATCTCGCTAGACACTAGACACCCGGTCCCCGGCAGGGGATCGAGTAGCCCGGAGGCGTCACTCCGCGGACCTGTCCCTCACAGGACTGCCAACGCGGAACGTCCCCGCGACGGGGTCTCCCCGCCGTACGGACGGATTTGACGCCGCCGGGTCTCTTGTCTAGACTTCACCGAGTCGCAACGGGACGGCGAGAGACCCTCAAGGTCGAGCTCAGCACCGGACCGGACCTCTTCGGTAACAAGCGACATCATCTCCACTTTCCGGCCTTACCGTTCCGAGCACTGATTCGGGTCGGGTAGGCTCCGGGGAGTTGCTTCGAGCGCCGGGCGAATTCGCCAGGTCGGAGAAGCGGAACGGGCTTTACCCCGATCAATTGCTCCGAAACCGCCGATTTGGCGGGGCACGGAACACCTGATAAAGTAAAGACACAACACAGCGAAGAAGCCGCTCACGCGGTGGAAACGCAGACCAGCCTTCCACGGAAGAGCGAACGAACCGAAAAGGGTTCGCAGCTTGTACGGGATGAGCGGTTGTTTCTTGAGAACTCAACAGCGCGTGTTTGATTTTCTTTAAGCCATGTTTGTTTTGGCCCCGTCACACTTCGGTGTGAAGGGTTCCTTTGATTGGCCATCGGAAGATGGTCGGTCAGGATTACTTCTAGGTTTACCCGCCCAGGCCCCCTAGGGTGGCCGGGTTAGGGTTGTATGACCTTTATGGAGAGTTTGATCCTGGCTCAGGACGAACGCTGGCGGCGTGCTTAACACATGCAAGTCGAGCGGTAAGGCCCTTCGGGGTACACGAGCGGCGAACGGGTGAGTAACACGTGAGCAACCTGCCCCTGACTCCGGGATAAGCGGTGGAAACGCCGTCTAATACCGGATACGACCTGTCACCTCATGGTGGCGGGTGGAAAGTTTTTCGGTCGGGGATGGGCTCGCGGCCTATCAGCTAGTTGGTGGGGTAAAGGCCTACCAAGGCGATTACGGGTAGCCGGCCTGAGAGGGCGACCGGCCACACTGGGACTGAGACACGGCCCAGACTCCTGCGGGAGGCAGCAGTGGGGAATATTGCGCAATGGGCGAAAGCCTGACGCAGCGACGCCGCGTGGGGGATGACGGCCTTCGGGTTGTAAACCTCTTTTACCACCAACGCAGGCTCCCAGTTCTCTGGGGGTTGACGGTAGGTGGGGAATAAGGACCGGCTAACTACGTGCCAGCAGCCGCGGTAATACGTAGGGTCCGAGCGTTGTCCGGAATTATTGGGCGTAAAGAGCTCGTAGGCGGCGTGTCGCGTCTGCTGTGAAAGACCGGGGCTTAACTCCGGTTCTGCAGTGGATACGGGCATGCTAGAGGTAGGTAGGGGAGACTGGAATTCCTGGTGTAGCGGTGAAATGCGCAGATATCAGGAGGAACACCGGTGGCGAAGGCGGGTCTCTGGGCCTTACCTGACGCTGAGGAGCGAAAGCATGGGGAGCGAACAGGATTAGATACCCTGGTAGTCCATGCCGTAAACGTTGGGCGCTAGGTGTGGGGACTTTCCACGGTTTCCGCGCCGTAGCTAACGCATTAAGCGCCCCGCCTGGGGAGTACGGCCGCAAGGCTAAAACTCAAAGGAATTGACGGGGGCCCGCACAAGCGGCGGAGCATGTTGCTTAATTCGACGCAACGCGAAGAACCTTACCAAGGTTTGACATCACCCGTGGACCTGCAGAGATGTGGGGTCATTTAGTTGGTGGGTGACAGGTGGTGCATGGCTGTCGTCAGCTCGTGTCGTGAGATGTTGGGTTAAGTCCCGCAACGAGCGCAACCCTTATTCCATGTTGCCAGCACGTAGTGGTGGGGACTCATGGGAGACTGCCGGGGTCAACTCGGAGGAAGGTGGGGACGACGTCAAGTCATCATGCCCCTTATGTCTTGGGCTGCAAACATGCTACAATGGCCGGTACAATGGGCGTGCGATACCGTAAGGTGGAGCGAATCCCTAAAAGCCGGTCTCAGTTCGGATTGGGGTCTGCAACTCGACCCCATGAAGGTGGAGTCGCTAGTAATCGCGGATCAGCAACGCCGCGGTGAATACGTTCCCGGGCCTTGTACACACCGCCCGTCACGTCATGAAAGTCGGCAACACCCGAAACTTGTGGCCTAACCCTTCGGGGAGGGAATGAGTGAAGGTGGGGCTGGCGATTGGGACGAAGTCGTAACAAGGTAGCCGTACCGGAAGGTGCGGCTGGATCACCTCCTTTCTAAGGAGTCTTTACAAGACCAACTCTTTCCTATGGTTGGTCGGACTCGAAAGTGGACCCGGCCTGATGCCCCTTGAGGGTGTTGGTGATCGGGAGTGGCTTTCAGAAGATCGAACTTCACCTCCAACGACTAGAAGCGTTGGGGGGCGCGCTGTTGGGTGTCTGAGGAAGCAACCTCTGGCTGCTGGCTCTCTCTTGCAGGGGGTTGGTGGCCGGTGTTGTTTCCCGCGGACCGCCTCTGAGAACTCTCAGAACTTGGGTGGGGCCCTTGTGGTCTTCTGCTTCTGGTGTGAGTGGTGTCGGGGTGTGCGGTTGGTGTTTTGATTTGTGAATAGTGTGCGCGAGCATCTTATTATCTGTAGTGGCCAAGTGATAGTGGCACACGGTGGATGCCTTGGCATCAGGCGCCGATGAAGGACGTGGGAGGCCGCGATAGGCCACGGGGAGCTGTCAACCGAGCTTTGATCCGTGGGTGTCCGAATGGGGAAACCTAGCCCGAGTTGTGTCGGGTTGCCGCCACCTGAATGTATAGGGTGGTTGGTGGTGACGCGGGGAAGTGAAACATCTCAGTACCCGTAGGAAGAGTAAACAACAGTGATTCCCCTAGTAGTGGTGAGCGAACGGGGAAGAGGCTAAACCGTATGCGTGTGATAGACGGCAGTCGTTGCGTGTGCGGGGTTGTGGGGCGCATCTGTTCGGGTCTGTCGGCCCGGAGCGCTGATGCTGGTGATAGTTGAATCCGTTGGGAAGCGGAACCGTAGTGGGTGAGAGTCCCGTAGACGAAGTTGCCGGCTAGGTGTTGGTGTGTTCCCGAGTAGCGCGGAGCCCGTGAAATTCCGTGTGAATCTGGCAGGACCACCTGCTAAGCCAAAATACGTCCTGATGACCGATAGTGCACTAGTACCGTGAGGGAAAGGTGAAAAGTGCCCCGGTGAGGGGTCGTGAAATAGTACCTGAAACCGTGTGCTGTCAAGCCGTCAGAGCTGAAGCTTGTCTTTGGTGATGGCGTGCCTTTTGAAGAATGAGCCTGCGAGTCATGGTGTGTGGCGAGGTTAACCCGTGTGGGGTAGCCGTAGGGAAACCGAGTCTGAATAGGGCGATTGAGTCGCATGCTGTGGACCCGAAGCGGAGTGATCTACCCATGTCCAGGGTGAAGCGGGGGTAAGACCTCGTGGAGGCCCGAACCCACCAGGGTTGAAAACCTGGGGGATGAGGTGTGGGTAGGGGTGAAAGGCCAATCAAACTCCGTGATAGCTGGTTCTCCCCGAAATGCATTTAGGTGCAGCGTCACGTGTTTCTTGCTGGAGGTAGAGCTACTGTTTGGCTGATGGGCCCGACAAGGTTACTGACGTCAGACAAACTCCGAATGCCGGTTAAGTGAAGCGTGGCAGTGAGACTGCGGGGGATAAGCTTCGTAGTCGAGAGGGAAACAGCCCAGATCATCAGCTAAGGCCCCTAAGCGTGTGCTAAGTGGGAAAGGTTGTGGAGTTGCTGAGACAACCAGGAGGTTGGCTTAGAAGCAGCCATCCTTTAAAGAGTGCGTAATAGCTCACTGGTCAAGTGGTTCTGCGCCGATAATGTAGCGGGGCTTAAGTACACCGCCGAAGCTGTGAAGCCCAGGACTTGTTTCTGGGTTGGTAGGGGAGCGTCGTGCATCCGGGGAAGCTGCCGAGTGATCGTGTGGTGGAGGGTGTGCGAGTGAGAATGCAGGCATGAGTAGCGAAAGCAACGTGAGAAACGTTGCCGCCGATTGACTAAGGGTTCCTGGGGCAGGTTAATCCGCCCAGGGTGAGTCTGGACCTAAGGCGAGGCCGACAGGCGTAGTCGATGGATAACGGGTTGATATTCCCGTACCCGTGCACGAGCGTCCAGTATCGAGGCGACGGATGCTAACCACGCCGGCTCTTGGTGGTCCCTTCGGGGACGGCCTCTGAGCTGGTCTGGGAACCGATGTTGTAGTAGGTAAGTGATGGGGTGACGCAGGAGGGTAGCTCTACCCGGCGGTGGTTGTCCGGGGGTAAGCGTGTAGGCCGGTGTGTTGGCAAATCCGCACACCATGTGGTTGAGACGTGATGCCGAGCCGTTTTTGGTGAAGTGAGTGATCCCATGCTGTCGAGAAAAGCCTCTAGCGAGTTCGTGTGTGGCCAGTACCCTAAACCGACGCAGGTGGTCAGGTAGAGAATACCGAGGCGTTCGGGTGAACCATGGTTAAGGAACTCGGCAAATTGTCCCCGTAACTTTGGGAGAAGGGGAGCCCTGTCTGGTGATGGACCTTTGCGTCTTGAGCTGGGTGGGGTCGCAGATAGCGGGGGGAAGCGACTGTTTATTAAAAACACAGGTCCGTGCGAAGTCGTAAGACGCTGTATACGGACTGACGCCTGCCCGGTGCTGGAACGTTAAGAGGACTGGTTAGTGGGTTTCGGCCTGCGAAGCTGGGAATCTAAGCGCCAGTAAACGGCGGTGGTAACTATAACCATCCTAAGGTAGCGAAATTCCTTGTCGGGTAAGTTCCGACCTGCACGAATGGCGTAACGACTTCCCCACTGTCTCAACCATGGGCCCGGTGAAATTGCACTACGAGTAAAGATGCTCGTTTCGCGCAGCAGGACGGAAAGACCCCGGGACCTTCACTATAGCTTGACATTGGTGTTTGGGATGGTTTGTGTAGGATAGGTGGGAGCCTGTGAGACTGTCACGCTAGTGGCGGTGGAGGCGTTGGTGAAATACCACTCTGACTGTTTCGGGCATCTAACTTTGGACCGTGATCCGGTTCGGGGACAGTGTCTGGTGGGTAGTTTAACTGGGGCGGTTGCCTCCCAAAGAGTAACGGAGGCGCCCAAAGGTTCCCTCAGCCTGGTTGGTAATCAGGTGTTGAGTGTAAGTGCACAAGGGAGCTTGACTGTGAGACGGACGTGTCGAGCAGGAGCGAAAGCTGGGACTAGTGATCCGGCACCGGCGTGTGGAAGCGGTGTCGCTCAACGGCTAAAAGGTACCCCGGGGATAACAGGCTGATCTTCCCCAAGAGTCCATATCGACGGGATGGTTTGGCACCTCGATGTCGGCTCGTCGCATCCTGGGGCTGGAGTTGGTCCCAAGGGTTGGGCTGTTCGCCCATTAAAGCGGCACGCGAGCTGGGTTTAGAACGTCGTGAGACAGTTCGGTCCCTATCCGCTGTGCGCGTTGGAGACTTGAGAAGGGCTGTCCCTAGTACGAGAGGACCGGGACGGACGAACCTCTGGTGTGCCAGTTGTCCTGCCAAGGGCATGGCTGGTTTGCTACGTTCGGGAGGGATAACCGCTGAAAGCATCTAAGCGGGAAGCTTGCTTCGAGATGAGGTCTCCTGCCTCCTTTGAGAGGGTAAGGCTCCCTGTAGACGACGGGGTTGATAGGCCGGGTGTGGAAGCCCTGTGAGGGGTGGAGCTGACCGGTACTAATAGGCCGAGGGCTTGTCCGCTGCAGATAATTGGTTGCTCGCGCATTTTTCACTGTTCACATGGTTTTCCTATCGTGGACTGTGCTCCCTGCTGTTGTGGTGGGTTGAGTGTGGTGTGTGGTGGGTGTTGGTTTCCGTGGTGGTTATGGTGGGAGGGTCACACCCGGTCTCATTCCGAACCCGGTCGTTAAGTCTCCTTGCGCTGATGGTACTGCCCTGTGGTGGGGTGGGAGAGTAGGTTGCTGCCACGGTTTTTCGTTGAAGGGGGAGAGGGCCTTTTGGTCTTCTCCCCCTTTTTTTGTGCCCGGGTTTGTGCGTTTGTGAATGGTGGGTGGTGTGGGGGTGTTGCGGGGGGTGGGGTCCCCCCGGTTTCCATTGGATCGTGGGTGTGGGTGGGTCCGCCAGGGGCGGTGGTCGGCCTGTGGACAACGTGAGGGTTCGAGGGAGGGGTGAGCGACCACCGAATTCGGTTCGGTGGGAGAATTCGGGCATGACGACAACGATTCCGGTGAACCTTCTCGCCGCCGCAGAAGCGGCGAAGGGCTTCATGCCCACTGACGAAGGCACGGTGCTCTTCGAGACCGCGTGCGAGTACGCCCATCTGGGGCCGATCGTGGAGATCGGGACGTATTGCGGGAAGTCCACCATCTTTCTGGGTGCCGCCGCGCGTGCGACCGGTGGCAAGGTCCTCACGGTTGACCACCACCGGGGGTCGGAGGAGCACCAGGAGGGCTGGGAGTACCACGACACCTCGCTCGTCGACCAGGAGACGGGGAAGTTCGACACGTTGCCGCACTTCCGCCGCACCATCACCGCGGCGGGCCTGGACGACGAGGTGATCGCGGTGGTCGGCCGCTCGTCCGACGTCGCTGGTGTGTGGGGTACTCCGCTCGGCATGCTCTTCATCGACGGCGGGCACAGCGAGGAGGCCGCGCAGGCCGACTACGCGGGTTGGAGCCCTCACGTGGCTCCCGGAGGCGCGCTGGTCATCCACGACGTGTTCCCCGACCCCGCGGACGGCGGCAGGCCGCCGTACAACATCTACTGCCGCGCGCTGGAGTCGGGACTGTTCGAGGAGGTACGCGCGGTGGGGTCCATGCGGGTCCTGCGGCGGACCGCCTGACGCGGAGTGCGGACCACGTGGGGGTGACGGGGACCTCCGAGGTGCCCGTCACCACCACGCGTGATCGTGGCCGCGCGCGACTCGCGTCGTCCCGGAAACCCCCGAACACCAGCGCCAGGGCAATACACTCTTACGCAGGGTAAGCCTTCGGTAAGAAGCGACTGTGTGGTTATGGACTCGGCCTTGTGGCGGTTACGGGCGGGTATCGTGGCGACGAGGGCGAAGCGACGTTGGCGAAATCCCCGAAATACCGCTTCGGCCCAGACTCGAACTGAACCGATCCGGGGTACCCGCGCGTCAAACATCAGGACGGCACGGTGCCGGACGTGATTTGCCATGGGGGCGGGGAGCTGAGCGAGAGCACACACGGCGCGGACGGGACGGACGGACAGCGTCCCGAGGAACACACGCCGGAGACCAGAGACACCTCTGCTGAGGCACTGTCCGCACAGAACACTCCTGAGGACGGGGCACCCGTCGTCGAGGGCGCGGAATCCGTGTCCACGGACTCCGGCGACTCCACGGACGACCGGCCCGAGCAGCCGGAGCCCGAGTTCATCAGCCCGATCACCTTCAAGACCAGCGGTTCGTTCTTCCGTGAGCGGGTCGCCCGTAGCCTTGCCGAGCAGGGCTTCGACTCCGACTCCGACGGTGACGCCCAGGACGACACCGATGCCGGCGCCGATCCGGACGCTGTTTCGGACACGGAGGCGCGGGAGACCGACGACACGGACGGGCCCGGAGCCTTCCCCTCCTCCGCGGTCGAGCCCGAGCCCGTCGTGCCCGAGTCCGATGACGCGTCAACCGGAGACTCCGACACCGAACCCGCGACGGAGCAGATTCCCGTCATCGGGGCGGACACGGCCGAGTCGGCCGAACCCGCCGAACCGGCTGCGCCGGACGCTCCGGAGGAGACGACGGCGCCCGCCGGAACGGACTGGTTCGCCAAGCCCGCACCCGCCGCCGAGCGGACCGGTACGGACTCCTCCGACCGGGACACGTCGGACACCGAACACGCGGCCGCCGCTGAGACCGACCCCCCTGACACGTCCGCTGCGGCGGAGCAGGCGGGCGGTCCCGGCGCGTCCGGCACGCCCGCCGAGGGCACACCGTCCTTCAGCACCGCTCCGGACGATGTCGAGCCCTCGCTGTGGCCGGAGCCCCGCCGGCTCTCGCAGCACACCTCGACGCCGCCGGAGGGCCTCAACCTCACGGAGACGGCCGCGCGGCCCGATGGTGGGGACAGGACGGCTTCGGGCGACACGCCCGCCGCTGGATCCTCCTCGGCGGCCGCCGCGGCCGGAGCCGCGGGCCTGCCCGGAGTGGTGGGCGCCGCTTCGTACTCGGACGGCGCCGGCGCGTCGGGTACTCCGCACACGCCGGAGACCGCGGACACCGGTGCCGACGCCTCGCACGCCTCCGCAGGCCACGGTGGCCCCGATGGGCAGGGAGCCCCGGGCACGTCCGGCGCGGCCGCCTCCGGCGCCGCACCGCTGTCCCACGGGCCCGGTGGCCCCTCCGGCCCGGGCGGGCCCAAGGGACCCGGTGGTCCGGGTGGACCGACGGGTCCGGGCGGCTCCAAGGGCGGCAAGGGCAAGAAGGGGGGCAAGGCCAAGAAGCCGCTGTGGTGGCGGATCCTGCGCGTGTTCCTCATCGTCGCGGGTCTCGGCGTCATCGCCGGCTGCGCCGCCTTCGCCTTCCTCTACACCACGATCGAGGTCCCCGACGCGGCCCAGGCCGACGCCCTCACGGAGAGCTCCACCTTCTACTACTCCGACGGTGAGACCGCCTTCGCCGAACGCGGGGACGACCGCGAGATCATCTCCTACTCCGAGATGACCGAGGGCGGCGACCACATCGTCGACGCGGTGATCTCCGCCGAGGACCGCGGCTTCTGGACGGAGCCCGGCGTCTCGGTGCGCGGCACCACCCGTGCCGTGTGGTCGACCATCACCGGCCAGCAGGTCCAGGGCGGGTCCACCGTGACCCAGCAGATGGTCCGCAACTACTACGAGGGCGTCTCCCGCGAGCAGACGGTCAGCCGGAAGATCCAAGAGATCATCATCGCCATCAAGATCGACCAGAGCGAGTCGAAGGAGTGGGTGATGGAGCAGTATCTCAACACCATCTACTTCGGCCGCCAGGCGTACGGCGTGCAGGCCGCCGCGGAGGCGTACTACCACAAGGACGTCCAGGACCTCAGCCGTGGAGAGGCCGCCTTCCTGGCGGCCGCGATCCAGCAGCCGAGCCACTTCGGTACGGCCGACGTGGAGACGACGCCCGAGATGGAGCAGCGCTGGCAGTACGTCGTCGACGGCATGGTCACCACCGGCAGCATCAGCCAGTCCGAGGCCGACAAGATGGAGTTCCCGACCCCGGAGCCCGAACGGGCCACGCCCGGAATGGACCTGAGCGGGTACCGGGGCTACATGCTCCAGGAGGCGATGAGCGAGCTGGAGCGGCTCGGCTACACCGAGGACATGATCAACCGGCAGGGCTACCGGATCGTCACCACGTTCGACAAGGACATGATGGACGCCGCCTACGACGCGGTCACCGGGATCGTGCCGCAGGAGGACATGCCCGAGGGGATCAACATCGGTCTGAGCACCGTCGACCCGGAGACCGGTGAGGTGCTGGCCTTCTTCGGCGGCCACGACTACAACGACAACCAGTACGACAGCTCGTTCCTCGGTTCGGCGCAGGCCGGATCGGCGTTCAAGCCCTATGTGCTGGCCACTGCGCTGAAGCAGGGCATCGGCCTGAACACGACCGTGGACGGTCGCGGCCCGCAGACCATCAACGGCTCGACCATCCAGAACGCGGGCAACGCGCCCGGCGGCGTCATGACGCTCAGCCAGGCGACCCAGGTCTCCAACAACCTCGGGTACATCGAGCTCGCCCAGCGGGTGGGCTTCGAGGAGATCCGTCAGACCGCCTACGACGCGGGCCTGCCGGAGAACAGCATCACGGACAACCAGCTCGTCCCGGTCATGCCGCTGGGCGCGAACAGCGTCCGGCCCATCGACCAGGCGAGCGGGTACGGGACCTTCGCCAACGGCGGCACGCACGTCGAGGCGCACGTGGTCAGGGAGATCGTCAACTCCGAGGGCGAGAACGAGCGCCCGGAGGTGGAGAGCGACCGGGCCTTCTCCGAGGACGTCGCCGCGGACCTGACCTACGCCCTGGAGGGCGTCGCCAACAGCGGTACCGGCCGGAACGCGAACCTGTGGGACCCGAACCACCCCACCGCGGGCAAGACGGGAACCGTCAGGGACGAGCAGAACGGTGGAACCGCCGCGGCCTGGTTCGTGGGCTACACGCCGCAGCTCTCGACGTCCGTCGGCGTGTACAGCGACAGCAACAGCGCCTTCACCATCCCGGGGCAGAACATCTCCAGTGTCGGCCTGCCGTCGACGATCTGGAACACCTACATGTCGGCGGTGGTGTCGGAGTTCGAACCCGCCTCCTTCCCAGGGCCGGCGTTCGTCGGCACGAACGAGAACTGGGCGCCGGACCTGTCCACGGAGACCCCGGACGCACCGGTGGAGAATGACGACGACGTCACCGACGTCCCGGTGGACCCGGAGCCGGAGGTTCCGGTCGAGCCCGAGCCGGAGGTTCCGGTCGAGCCGGCTCCGCCGGACCCGGGCACCGGGGGCGACGGAACCGAGGACCCGGGCACGGGTGAGCCCGGTGACGGCGGCACGATCTTCCCGCCCCCGCGCGAGGAAGAGGAGTAGCGCCGAACGGCGCCCGTGAGAACGACGACGCCCCCGTTCCGCCCTGAGGCGGGACGGGGGCGTCTTCACGGTCGCGGGGTGTCGTCCCAGGTGTGCAGGAAGATCCGGGAGCCCTCCGTGGTGCGGGTGAGGGCGTCCACCGCCAGGATCACCGCCGCCGAGGTCCACGTACTCCGCTCGACGGGCCAGCGCACCTGTTCGGCGAACTGGTAGCCCGTCCAGTAGACGCCGTCGTCGGCGTCGCGCAGGTGCTGGACCTCGCGCAGGATCCGGACCGCCGTCTCGTGCTCGCCCATGGCGGCCAGGGCCAGCACCAGCTCCGAGGACTCCGCCGCGGTGACCCACGGCTGGTCGCTCACGCAGCGCACGCCCAGTCCGGCCACCACGAACCGGTCCCAGCGGTCCCGGATGCGCTCCTTGGCGGCCACCCCGCGCACCGCGCCGCCCAGGACGGGATAGAACCAGTCCATCGAGAAGCGGGCGCGGTCGGCGAACAGGTCCTCGTGCTCGTTGATGAGCACGGCCAGCGTGTCGGCGGCGGCCGTCCACTCGGGGCGGTCGTGGCCGAGCCGGGCGCCGAGCGCGGCACCGCAGCGCAGTGCGTGGTGCACGCTCGCGCACACCGTGAGCAGGGCGTGGTCCCCCGCGGAGCCGTCCTCGTCGCGTGCCCACAGGATCTCGCCGTGCTCCCCGCGCAGGGCCAGCACGAACTCCAGCCCGCTGTCCACCACGGGCCACATCCGTGCGGCGAAGCCGGAGTCGCCGGTGGTGAGCAGGTGGTGGAACAGGCCGACCGCGGGGTAGGCGGCGTGGTTGGCCTCGCGCAGCCCGGTCACGGCCCTGCCCTGGCGGAACTTGGCCGGCCAGCCGCCGTCCGGGAGCCGGGTCCGCTCCAGCCACCGGTAGGCGCGGCGGGCGGCCTCGGCGTGCGCGGGCACGGCCGTGCCGGTCACGGTCAGGGCCATGGCGCACTCGACGTGGTCCCACACGTCGGTGTGCCCGCCCGGGAACCACGGGAGCGCCCCGTCGGGCTCCTGGCTGTGCACCAGGTAGTCGGCGGAGCGGATCAGCTCCTCGGCGCTGAGCAGGCCCGGCAGGCGCAGGGCCTCGGCGGCGGGGGCGGCGGCCCCCATCAGGCGGCGGTACGCGGCTTGCGCACGTACACCACGACGCTCTTGCCGATCACCGGGTTGAGCAGCCGCTCGGCCACGCGGGTGACCTTCGGGGCCTGGAGCATGTCCCATACCAGCATCCGGTGGTAGGCCTGGGCCAGCGGGTGGTCGTCGTTGTCGGTGCCCACCGCGCACTTGATCCACCAGTACGGCGCGTGCAGGGCGTGCGCGTGGTGGTGCGGGCCGATCTCGAACCCGGTGGCCTTGAGCTTGGCCTCCAGTTCGGCGCGCGTGTAGATGCGGATGTGCCCGCCCTCGTTGGTGTGGTACTGCTCCGACAGCGCCCAGCACAGGCGTTCGGGCAGGAAGCTCGGTACCGTCACCGCCGCGATCCCGCCGGGCTTGAGCACGCGGAACAGTTCCCGCATCGCGGCGGTGTCGTGCGGCAGGTGCTCGAAGATCTCGGCGGCCACGACGCGGTCGAAGCTCGCGTCGTCGAAGGGCATGTCCAGGGCGTCGCCCTTGACGGTCTCGGCGGTCGCGCCCTCGGGGGCCTCACCCTCGGCGCGCATGGCCGCGAACATGGTGTCGACCTCGGCGAGGTCGCCGACGTTCTGGTCGAAGGCCACGACGTCGGCGCCGCGGCGGTAGATCTCGAAGGCGTGGCGGCCACCGCCGCAGCCCAGGTCGAGCACGCGTCGGCCCGGGCCGACGGGGAACAGGTTGAAGTCGACGGTGATCAGTGGAGGCTCCTCGTGGAAGATGCGGGACGTGCTGCGCGGCCCGCCGGGGTCAGGCGCCGTTCGCGCGGGCCCGCGCGGAGGCGGGCCGGGTGTCGCCGTCGGCGGGGCGGCGGCCCGTGACGGCGGCGATGGTGTCGGCGTAGCGCCGGGCGGTGAGTTCGGCGACGGCGCTCCAGGTGAAGCGTTCCTGGACACGCCGCCAGGCGGCGGCGCCCATGCGGTCGCGCTCCCGGTCGTCGTCCAGGAGGGCGCCGAGCGCCCCGGCCAGGACGTCGGGGTCGCCCGGGGGGACCAGGCGCCCGGCGTCGCCGTCGGTGCCGACGACCTCGGGCAGGGCGCCGGCGTGGCTGGCGACCAGCGGGGTCGCGCAGGCCATCGCCTCCACGGCGGGCAGGGAGAAGCCCTCGTAGAAGGAGGGGACGACCGCGACCTGGGCGGAGGCGATGAGGGTGGCCAGGGCGGTGTCGTCGATGCCGTTGACGAACTCGACGCGGTCGCGCAGGCCCAGTTCGTCCACGAGCCGGTCGGTGGGGCCGCCCGGTTTGGGGCGGCTGACGATGGTCAGGGAGACCTCGCGCTCGGTGGCGAGTTTGGCGGCGGCGCGCAGCAGGGTTCCCACGCCCTTGAGGGGGCTGTCGGCGCTTGCGGTGCACACGATGCGGCCGGGGACGCGTTCGACCTCGGGGCGGGGGTGGAAGTAGCGGGTGTCGACGCCGAGCGGGGTGACCTCCATGGTGGCGGGGTCGACGCCGAACTCGCGGGCGATGTCGTCGGCGGAGGAACGGGAGGGGACGAGGATCGGGTCGAGTCTGCGGGCGACCCTGGCCTGCATGGACACGAACCCGTACCAGCGGCGCTTGGACAGCTTCTGCAGGCCGCGGGCCTCGGCGAGTTCGATGCGGCGGTCCACGCTGATGGGGTGGTGGATGGTGGTGACCAGCGGTAGGCCGGCGGCCCGGACGCCGAGCAGGCCCCAGCCGAGGGTCTGGTTGTCGTGGACGACGTCGAAGTCGGCCAGGCGGCGGCGCAGCGCGCGGTTGGCGCGCAGCGAGAAGGTGAGGGGCTCGGGGAAGCCGGCGGTCCACATGGTGGCGACCTCCAGGACGTCGATCCAGTCACGCCACTCGCGCACGGGCGGGGTGGTGAAGGGGTCGACGTCGTTGTAGAGGTCCAGGGAGGGGACCTTCTCCAGGGTGACGCCCTCGTCGAGGACGGGGTAGGGCTGGCCGGAGAAGACGGTGACCTGGTGGCCGAGCGCGGCCAGTTCCCGGGAGAGGTGGCGGACGTAGACGCCCTGGCCGCCGCAGTGCTCCTTGCTCCGGTAGGAGAGCAGGGCGACGCGCAGGGGGCGGTCGTCGGCAGGCCGGGGGGACGGTCCCGTGCTGTGGCCCGACTGGGTCAAGAGTCCACCTCTTCGTTGGGTCGCGGGCCCGGTCGCCGCCGTGCGTCGCGGGAGCGTCGGCGGGGTGGTCGTCACCGCCGGCGCGGGTGCGCGTGTTCGCCGTTGAACAGGCGTGGGCGCCCCATATGTTACTCGGCAGTCATGTCCGGGTCGGCGCCGGGCTGGTTGGTACACGGATCCTATGCGGGGCGCCCGGAGGAGCGAACGGCGACCCAGCGCGGCAGGGGCGCGGTGCCGGGGCCCGGGGAGGTGGTCCGGGCGGCGCGCCGGCGCTCCTCCAGCGTGCGCAGGTGGGCGGCGGTCTCCGAGGCGGCCATGTGGCGCGCCATCAGCCGCATGTCCGACCAGGAGCGCCGCCAGGGCAGTCGGGAGGTGACGTCCCACAGGGTGGCGGGGCCGTCGCCGAGCAGGGCGGCGATCTGGTCGAGGCGCTCCTCGTGGTGGGCGGTGATCTCGCCCGCGCGTGCGGGGGTGCCGCGGAAGCGGGTCTCGTGTGAGGGAAGGCACAGGAGGCGGTCGGCGCCGGGCAGGCGGCTCACGCGATCCTGGGAGCGCAGGAAGTCGCCCAGCGGGTCGCCGTCGGGGGAGTCGAGGGGGAACTGGCCCACGTGCGGGGTGATGCGCGGAAGGACGTGGTCGCCGGTGAAGAGGAGTCCGCCGTCGGCCAGGTGCAGGCACAGGTGGCCGGGGGTGTGGCCCGGTGTCCATACCGCGCGCAGGTCGCGTCCGGGCAGGTCGACGGTGGCACCGTCGGCGAGGACGAGGTCGGGCACGGCCGGCGGGGCGAGGACGTGGGGGTCGGCGCGGAAGGCGTCGAGGTCCTCGGCGGGGAATCCGGCGAGGAGGAGTTGGTCGGCGATGGAGTCGGCGCGTTCGGTCTCGCTCGCCGCGGCCAGGCGCTCGGTGACGGCGATGTCGGCCGGGTGCATGGCGGTCCAGGCGTCGGAGTGCTCGCGCAGCCGCCCGACGAGCCCGGTGTGGTCGGGGTGGAAGTGGGTGAGGACGGCTCCGCGGATCTGGTCCATGGTGTGGCCGGTCTGTTTGACGCCTTCGACGAGGGCGTCCCAGGACTCGTCGTGGTTCCAGCCGGTGTCGACGAGGACGGGGCCCTCGGAGCCGGTGAGCAGGTAGACGTAGGTGAAGCCGAGCGGGTTGCCGGGGATGGGGACCGGCAGGCTCCACACGCCGTCGCCGATGTCCTCGACCGGGGGAACGTCAGGCATCGGGGGGCACCCTCTCCACTAGAAACCGAATCTGGTTCGATACTAGGTGCGCGCCGAGGGCCGACCGGGCGCCGGGTGGGCAAGTCACCCGATCCCGCGCAATTAGAACATATTCTACAAAGCCTTCCGGGGTGACCCGAAACCCCGGGTCCAAGCTTCGTATTGTTACTGCCACGTCGGGCAATGAGGCGTGCGTCATGGGTTCCAACGGCTGCGCGGGAGGGAATGCGTTAGATAACGTGTTCTCATCAGGCTGGTGTTCCTCCCAGAGCGTCGGCCGCGACAGCTGGTGGATCGTCCGGGTCAGGTTGGCGGGGCCCGGGTCGACGACGAAGGGGAGAGAGTCCTGTGGCGGTGCACGCATCACCGAGTGGAGCGATGTCGCGAACCCAGACCCAGCGCCGCAAGCGCATCGTCCAGACGGCGGCCGCGCTGGCCGTGCGCGGAGGTGTGGAGGCCATGCAGATGCGCTCGGTCGCCGAGCGCGCGGGAGTCGCCCTGGGCACCCTCTACCGGTACTTCCCCTCCAAGATGGACCTCGTGGTGGCCGTGGTCACCGAGGAACTCGACCTGTTGGAGGGCGGGATCGTCCGGCGCCCGCCGACCGCCGACACCCCCGCCGGCCGCGCCGTCGACGTCTTCCTGCGCGCCACCCGGGGGCTGATGCGCGAGCCCGAACTCGCCGACGCGCTGGTCCGCTCGCTCATCATGGCCGAGGTCAAGATGGAGCTGGACGTGCGGATCTCCGACCTCGTGTGGCGGGTGGCCACCGGTGCCCTGGAGGGCGCGAGGGCCGCCGGGCACGGGGCCGAGGGTGAGGGCGAGGACTCCGGTACCGCCGCCGGGACCAGTGTCGACCGGGAGAGCACCGGCTACGTGCTGGTGAGCTCACTGACCAGCGTGTGGATCTTCGAGCTGGTGGAGATCCTCAAGGGCCGCCGCGACGTCGACGAGGTGGAGCGCCGGCTGCACGTGGCCGCCGAACGCCTGCTCGCCTCCTTCTGAGGCCGGGCTCCCGCCCGGCCGACCGCATCCCGCATCCCGCTCCCCGCTTCCCGCTTCCCGCGGCCCTCAGCCACCGCCGACGAGGAAGTCCCACAGCCCGGTCAGCAGTCCGCCGCCCGGGTCCTCCTCGGGCAGCCCGCCGTCGTCCCCCTCGTCCTGGCCGCTGTCGGACGGCTCGTCCGAGGGCGACTCGCTGGGAGCCTCCGGTGCGGGCGGCGCTGTCGCCTCGTCGCCGCCGTCCTCGGGTGTGCCGGTCGCGTCCTGCTCGGTCGCCGACGGCTCCGTCCCGTCCTGGGCGGGCGCCTGCTCGGTGGTCTCCTGGACCGTGCCGGTGCCGGGCACCTGGGTGGTCCGGTCGGTCGGACCGGCGGCCGGTTTGCCGTCCGAGGCGGTCGAGACCGCCTCCACCTCCCTCGAAGGGCTCTGTTCGGCGTCGACCGGGCCGGTGCCGATCACGGCGGTGGGTCCGCCGACGGCGCTGGCCCACGACCACAGGGCGACCGCCACGACGACCGTGGCGACGCCGGAGACGGCCGGCAGCGGCCACCGGCGGCGGGTCGTCCCCGCCTCGTCGCCGCCGCCGGTGCCGTCGGGGCCGGGAAGCCGGGTGACGGTCTCGGTGCGCACGGGGTGGTCGCGGGTGGTGAGCCGGTCCCCGGGCAGGGCGCGCGGCAGCGGTTCGGCGGCGGGCTCGGCGGGAGCGGCGGCCTCCTCCTCCACCGGTCTGGTCAGGCGCGAGCGGTGCAGGGGGTATCCGTCGCTGGTGAGCGGGTGCATGGCCGCGGCGATGTGCTCGCGCTCCTCGGCCAGCGCGGGGTCGGTGCTGGTGCGCACGACCAGGGCGCGCAGCGCGGGCGGCGGGCCGGGCGGGCGCAGCAGGGCCAGGGCGGAGGAGACCTGCTGGACCTTGGCGCGCCATCCGGTGGTGGAGGGGTCCTCCTCACCCAGGGCCAGGGGGCGCTGGTGGGGGTCGATGCCCTCCAGGCCCTCGGCGGCGCGGCGGATCGCCGAGCGGGAGAGTTCGCCGCAGATCTGGTCGTCCAGGCCCAGGACGCGGGCGACGGCGCCGGTGGACAGGGCGTGGCGCAGGTTGAGCTCGACCAGTTCGCGGTGGCTGGCGGGCAGGCGGGAGAACATCCGGGCGACCGGTGCCTCGGCGGGCACGGTGGCCAGGCGGGTGTAGGGGCAGGTGTGCGCGAAGCCGCGCCGCTGACAGGCGGAGCGGGTCAGGGCGTAGAGCCAGGGGCCGCGGTCGGCGGGGTCGGCGCGTTCGCCGTCCAGGACCACGCCCGCGACCAGGGCGTCGTGGACGGCCTCGGCGACCGGGTCGCCGCCGGTCTCCCGGGTGTCCTGGCCGCCGTGGTCGGCGGTGCGCGCGGCGGTGGTGGCGCGTCCGGGGTCGGCGCCGCCGCCCAACAGTGACCAGGCGTACCGGTACAGCGCGGGTGCGAAGGCGTCGTAGAGCGCCTCGACTTCCGCCGGTTCGTCGGTTTCGTTAACTCTGGTCACGTTTCTCCCCCCGCTTCCTTCCGTGAACGTAGCGGGGGGAGGCCGGTCGCGTGGGTGAAATGGCGAGCTGTGGCTTGAAGGTAAGCCTTCTGTAACCCGAAGTCCGCCGGAACGGTGCCCGGCTCCCCGCCGGGAGCCGGGCTGACCAGGCCGGTCGTCCGTCGCTACTCGCCGCCCCTGGAGGGCGAACCGATCGCGATCATGCGCTCGACGGAGCGGCGGGCGCGCTCCGCGGTGCGCTCGTCGACGGTGATCTCGGTCGTGCCGTGGCGCAGTGCGCCGAGCAGGTTGTCGGCGTTGATCATCTTCATGTAGTGGCACTCGGCGCGCGAGTTGACCGCTTCGAAGGTCGTGGTGGAGTTGGCGTTGCGCAGCTGGTGCAGCATGCCGGTCTCGGTCGCGATGAGGACCTTGGAGGCCGTGGTGTTCTCCGCTGCGGTGAGCATGCCGCCGGTGGACAGGACCTTGACGCGGTCCTCGGGGACCGCGCCGCTGCCCACGAGGTAGAGGGCGGAGGTGGCGCAGCCGCACTCGGGGTGGACGTAGACCTCCGCGTCGGGCTCGGCGGCCACGCGCTCGCGCAGGGTGTGGCCGTCGATACCGGCGTGCACGTGGCACTCGCCCATCCAGATGTGGATGTTGTCCCGCCCGGTGACCCGCTTGACGTGGGCGCCCAGGAACTGGTCCGGGAGGAAGAGGATCTCGCGGTCCTCGGGGATGGAGCGGATGACGTCGGCCGCGTTGGAGGAGGTGCAGCAGATGTCGGTCTCGGCCTTGACCGCCGCGGTGGTGTTGACGTAGGCGACGACGACCGCGCCGGGGTGCTCGGCCTTCCAGGCGCGCACGTCCTCGGCCGTGATGGTGTCGGCCAGCGAGCACCCGGCGTCGGGGTCGGGCAGCAGGATGGTCTTCTCCGGAGCGAGGATCTTCGCGGTTTCGGCCATGAAGTGCACGCCACAGAAGACAATGGTCCCGGCGTCGGCGGTCGCGGCCAGACGGGACAGCGCGAGGGAGTCGCCGGTGTGGTGGGCGACGTCCTGGATTTCCGGGCGCATGTAGTTGTGCGCGAGGATGACGGCGTCGCGCTCGTCTGCCAGGCGACGGACCTCGGCGGCCCATTCCTGCCTGGTCATGGTGTCCGCAGGAGCGGTGACCGGTGCCATGTCCTACTACTTCCTCGAGGCTGTGGGCACGTCGTTCTGGCGCCGTGCCGTGGCTGGTCTGTGCAGCTGAGCGGTTTTCGTCTGTCAGGCACAAACCTGATGAAGAATAACATGGCGGGGAACGGAAGGGACAGGGTGGATATCCCGGAAGCAAACGGACAGGCGGCGGACCCCGTCCGCACCACGACCGGTGAGGCGGCGCTGTCCGCCCACGAGGCGCTCGCGGTGGTACTGCAGATTCGGGACGGTGAGCTGTGCGTTCTGCTGTGGCGCAGGGCCCTGCCCCCGTGCGAGGGGGAGTGGGCGCTGCCCGGTGGACGGCTCGGGCCGAACGAGAGCCTGGGTGCCTCCATCCGCCGTCAGCTCGCCCAGAAGGTCGACGTACGTGATCTCTCTCACCTGGAGCAGCTGGAGACGCGCAGCGACCCCGACCGGCATCCGCTGCGGCGGACGCTGGCCACCGCCTACCTCGGACTCGCGCCCGCCCACATCGACCCGGTGGTGCCCGCCGACACCGGCTGGCACGCCGCCGCCGACCTGCCGCCGATGGCCTTCGACCACGCCTCCATCGTGCGCTCGGGCCGCCAGCGGCTGCGCTCGAAGCTGAGCTACACCAACGTGGGCTTCGCGCTGGCGCCGCCGGAGTTCACGATGTCGGAGCTGTCGGGCTACTACCGGGCGGCCCTCGGGCACGACGTGGCGGCCACGAACCTGCGCCGGGTGCTCCTGCGGCGCGGCCAGATCGAGGAGACCGGCCGCTCGGTCCCCTCGGGCCGCTCCGGCGGGCGGCCCGCCGCGCTGTTCCGGTTCCGCGTGCGGGGGCTGGAGGTCACCGACGCCTTCGCCGTCCTGCGCCCGCCCTCGGGCGAGTTCGGGCGCCCTTAGACGGGGTGGGTTCAGGGCGCCTCACGCCGGGGCCTTCGTCGTCGACTCGCCTTGCTCGTTCCTCGCTGCGGCCACGTCTCCTCCTGCAGGCACCGGCGCGCCCCTCACCCCTGCTTTCTTTGGGCCTCCGCTCGTGCCTCGCTTCGGCCCGGACAGACCCCCTGTGGTCACCGTCAGTGGGACCAATCGCCTTCAACCCCTGGGGTTACCGTGAGCGAGACCAATCCTCTTCGACCCCTGGGGGTGCGGTGAGCGGCCACGCTGACCTTTGACCCCCTGGGGGCGGCGGGCGGGGTGGCCTCGCGCGGGAAAGGGGACGAACAGGGCCTAGACTCTGCGACTGTGGCAATTCGTACTGTGGTGTTCGACGTCGGTGAGACGCTGGTCGACGAGACGCGGATCTTCGCGCGCTGGGCGGACCGGTTCGGTATCCCGCACATGGCGTTCTTCGGCACCATCGGCGGTGTCATCGCCTCCGGCGGGACGCTGACCGACGGCTTCCGCCTGCTCGTACCCGGATTCGACCTGGCGGCCGAGAGCGAGCGCTGGCGGGCCGAGGACCCCGACGGCGAGCGCGAGCACTTCACCGAGCGCGACCTCTACCCCGACGTGCGCCCCGCGTTCAAGGCCATGCGCGAGGCCGGGCTCTCCCTGGTGATCGCCGGCAACCAGCCGCCCGAGGCCGGTCCCGTCCTGGCCGCGATGGAGCTGGGTGTGGACGGCATCGGCATCTCCGACGACTGGGGCGTGGCCAAGCCCGACCCCGCGTTCTTCGACCGGACCCTCGCCCTGGCCGCGCGGTCGAGACCCGGACTGACCGCCGACGAGGTCCTCTACGTGGGCGACCGCGTCGACAACGACGTCCTGCCCGCCGGACGCGCCGGGATGCGCACGGTCCTGCTGCGGCGCGGCCTGTACGGCTACCGCCACGCCGCCGAGCCCGGCGCCGACCGCGCCGACGCCGTGCTGGACGACCTGCACCAGCTCGCCTCGTGGACCGCCGAGCGCGGCTGAGCGGATCCCCGCGCGGGTGTGCGAACACCTGTCCGCCTTCTGCGCCGCGAGCGGCGTGTCGACCGTTTGATCCCGCTAAGCGTGGGTAACGTGCGAATCTGGCGGCGCCACACCGCCCACGGAGGCGGACCTCCCGCACCCCTGCCCCGAATGGAGACGACCCCGATGATCACGTTCGAGGGCGCGGCCAAGCACTACCCCGACGGCACGGTCGCCGTCGCCGGCCTCGACCTCACCGTCGCGACGGGACGGACCACGGTCTTCGTGGGGCCCTCCGGCAGCGGCAAGACCACCTCCCTGCGGATGATCAACCGCATGGTCGAGCCCACCAGCGGGACCGTGCGCATCGACGGCCACGACATCCGCGGCCAGGACCCGGCGGTCCTGCGGCGCTCCATCGGCTACGTCATCCAGCAGGCCGGCCTCTTCCCGCACCGTACGGTCCTGGACAACATCGCCACCGTCCCCCTCCTGCTCGGATGGCGGCGGGGCAGGGCCCGGGCGCGCGCCGCCGAGCTCATGGAACTCGTGGGCCTGGAGTCCTCCCAGGGGCGCCGCTACCCCCACCAGCTCTCCGGCGGGCAGCAGCAGCGCGTGGGCGTGGCCCGCGCCCTGGCCGCCGACCCGCCCGTCCTGCTCATGGACGAGCCCTTCAGCGCGGTCGACCCGGTCGTGCGCGCCAGCCTCCAGGACGAGCTGCTGCGCCTGCAGAAGGAGCTGCGCAAGACGATCGTCTTCGTCACGCACGACATCGACGAGGCCGTGCGCCTGGGCGACCGGATCGCCGTGTTCCGGCCGGGCGGCGTGCTCGCCCAGTACGACGCCCCCGAACGGCTGCTCGCCGCGCCCGTGGACGACTTCGTGGAGTCCTTCATCGGCTACGACCGCGGGGTGCGCCGCCTGTCGTTCTTCCCCGCGCGCGACCTGGCGCTGGACGACGGCGGCGTCTTCGAGGAGGAGGACCGGGTCGAGCGGGCCCGAACGGCGCTGGAGGCGACCGGCGTGCCCTGGGCGCTGGTCGTGGCGCGCGACCGCACGCCGCTGGGATGGGTGAGCGACCGGCAGCTGGCCGAGGCGCCCACCGGCGTCGTGCTCGGCGGCCTGGACCTGGCGCCCTACGGCCACACCTTCAACGTCGCCACCGACTCCCTGCGCGCCGCGCTGGACGCGGCCGTGCTCTCCCCGGCCGGGCGCGCGGTCGGCGTGGACGAGGACGGGTGCGTCGTGGGCTTCGTGTCCCAGGACGACCTGGGCGCCGCGATCTGGTCGGTGTCGGAGTGAACGCGGCCTGGGACTGGACACTCGGCGTCGTCGAGTGGGGCGTGGCCAACTGGAGCCACCCCGGCGAGCCCGACCGCGGCATCCTGCCCCGCCTGCTGGAGCACATGCGCCTGGCCTACGCGCCCATCCTGCTGGGCCTGCTGGTGGCCCTGCCGCTGGGTCTGGCGTGCGCCCGCTGGAAGCGCCTGTACCCGCCGGTCCTGACCGGCGTGAACGTCCTGTACGCGGTGCCCTCCATCGCGCTGTTCTTCCTGATGCTGCCCTACACCGGCTTCAGCGACTGGACGGCGGTCGTGCCGCTGACCGTGTACACCCTGGTGATCCTGCTGCCCAACGTGGTCGACGGGCTGCGCCAGGTGCCCGAGCACGTACGCCAGGCGGCCGTGGCCATGGGCTTCGGGCCGCTGCGCCGGCTGGTCTTCGTCGAGACGCCCGTGGCGGTGCCGGTGATCATCGCCGGGCTGCGGGTGGCCTCGGTGGCCACCATCAGCATGGTCAGCGTCGCCTCGCTGATCGGCCTGGGCGGGCTGGGCCGGCTCATCCTCAGCGAGGGCTTCCGCCGCCAGTTCGACGCGCCCATCGTCGTGGGCATCGTGCTGACGGTGCTGCTCGCCCTGGTCACCGACGCCGTGCTCGTGCTCGCCCAGCGCCTGCTCACGCCGTGGGCCCGCCGGGACGGCGGCGGAGGCGGCGGGCGGGGCATCCGCGCGAACCGGCGCCGGCGCCGCACCGCGGCGGCGGCGCCCGCCGAGGGCGCGGCCGTGGCCGCCGACCTCACGACCACCGCGGGGAAGAGGTAGCCATGGAGATCCTGTGCGCGATCGACACCGGCGTGCTGTGCGGGGTCGAACAGTGGTTCACCGACCCCGCCCAGTGGACGGGGCCGTCCGGCATCCCCGTGCGGCTGGCCGAGCACGTGTACTACTCCGTGCTCGCGCTGCTGGTGGCGACCGCGATCGCCGTGCCCCTGGGCCTGCTGACCGGGCACACGGGCGTGGGCGGCTTCCTCACCACGAGCCTGGCCAACTTCGCCCGGGCGCTGCCCACCATCGGCGTGCTCTTCCTCATCGTGCTGCTGGCCGGGATCGGGCTCGTCCCCGTCCTGTGCGCGCTGGTGGCGCTCGCGGTCCCGCCGATCCTGGTCAACACCCACGAGGGGGTGCGCGGTGTCGAGTCGCGGCTCAAGGACGCGGCGCTGGGCATGGGGATGCGCGGACGCGAGGTCCTGTTCAAGCTGGAGCTGCCCGTGGCCGCGCCGCTGGTCCTCATCGGTATGCGCACCGCCGCCGTGCAGGTCGTGGCGACCGCGACCATCGCCGCCTACGTGGGCGTGGGCGGGCTGGGGCGCTACATCGTCGACGGCCAGGCCCGCCAGGACCTGTCGATGATGCTGGGCGGTTCGATCCTCGTGGTGTCGCTGGCCGTGGTCACCACGCTCCTGTTCGCCGGGCTGCGCCGCGTGCTGGTCGCACCCGGACTCCGTGCCGAGGCCGCGTCGGCCCGATAGCCGAGCCGATCCCGGCCCCCAGTGCCGCGACGGTCCCGAGAGAGAGGTTTGGACATGCACAAGAGGATCGCCCTCATCGGGCTTCCCCTGGCGCTGGTGCTGAGCGCGTGCGGTGGAAGCGATCCCTACCAGGAGGAGACGTCGCCCGGCGGCGACACCGGCACCGTCGTCATCGGCTCCGCCGACTTCCCCGAGAGCACCCTGCTCGCCCAGATCTACGGCCGCGCGATGGAGGCGCAGGGCGTCGACGTCGACTACCAGCTCAACATCGGCAGCCGGGAGGTCTACTACTCCCAGATCGAGTCCGGCAACCTGTCGGTGTTCCCCGAGTACAACGGCGCGACCCTGGCCTACCTCGACGAGGACGCGCCCACCGGCAGCAGCGAGGAGACCAACGCGCTGGTGGAGGAGGCGCTGCCGGAGTCCCTGGAGATCCTGGACTCCTCCAGCGCCGAGAACAAGGACTCGGTGACCGTCACCGGCGAGATCGCCGAGGAGCACGGCCTGACCAGCCTCGCGGACCTGGCCGACGTCGCCGACGAGCTGGTGCTGGGCGGGCCGCCGGAGTTCGAGACCCGCCACCAGGGCGTGGTGGGGCTGGAGGAGGTCTACGGGATCGAGTTCCAGGAGTTCCGCTCGCTGGAGGTCGCGCTGCTGACCCAGGCGCTGCTGGACGGCGACATCCAGGCCGCCAACCTGTTCACCACCGACCCGCAGATCGCGGTGGAGGACTTCGTGGTGCTGGAGGACCCGGAGAACCTCTTCGGGGCGCAGAACATCACGCCGCTGATCCACTCCGACCAGGTCGACGCCACCGCGCGCGAGGCGCTCAACTCCGTGTCCGCCGCGCTGACGACCGAGGCGCTCACCGCGCTCAACGAGCGGGTGGTCGTGGACAACGAGGACGCCGCCGACGTCGCCCAGGAGTGGCTGGAGGAGGAGGGGCTCGGTTAGGGTTCGGGGCGCTTCATGCCGGGTCCTTCGTCGTCGCTACTGCCTGGCTCGCAAGCTCGCTGGCGGCAGAGACTCCTCCTGCAGGCACCGGCGCGCCCCTCACCCCAGTGCCTTCTTTGGGCCTCCGCTCGTTCCTCGCTTTGGCCCGGACCAACCCCCCAGTGGTCCCCGCAGGTTGAACCGCTCACCTCTCACCCCCTGGGGATCCGGGGGGTGGGATCGCTGGGCTCTCACAGGGGTCCCGGCGGGCGGAATCGCTGAGATTCGACCCCCGGCGGGGCGGATGGTCCTGCTCCCCTTTGCCCACTTGGGGCTCGCGGGCAGTACCGCCTACCACTGACCCACTGGGGGCTCCGGCGGGCGGTCCCGCTCACCTTTACCTCCCGGGGGCTGTTGAGCGGGACCGCTTCGGCTCGGGGCACTTCAGACCGGGGCCTGGTGGGTCCGCGAGGAATGAGCGGACCCACCAGGCCCCTTCCGGCCCTTCCGGGCCGGGGGGTCAGCCGACCGTGTGGTAGCGGCCCGACCAGCGCACCAGGGACGGGCCGGTGCCGCTGACCGCGGGCAGGCCGGTCACGTCGGCGAAGAAGACGACGTGGTCGCCCACCTCCACACGCTGACGCACCGAGCACTCCAACGCGGACAGGGCGTCGTCGAGGACGATCGCGCGTGTGCGCTCGCCCCGGTGGTGCGGCTGCCCGGAGACCAACAGGCGTGCGCTCGGCCGGCCCTCGGCGGCGAAACGGCCGGCCAGCGCGCGCTGGCCGGCCCCCAGCACGCTCACCGCGAAGGCGCCGACCTCCTCGATGACCTCGGCCATGTAGCCGGCGGCGGACACGCTCACCGACACGATGGGCGGGTCCACCGACACCGAGTGGAACGCGCTCACGGTGGCGCCGACGTCGTCGCGGCCGTCGGCGACCGTGACCACGGCGACGCCGGTCGCCAGAGCGGCCATCGCGTCCAGGTAGGTCAACGGACCTCCCAGTCGCCCGCCATCGTCAGCGCGCCCGTCGCGGGCAGGCCCAGCGCCCGGGCGGCGTGCTCCAGCGGACCCCAGGCGCTCCACGCCTCCAGGGTGCTCTGCGGCTGCGCGGAGGCCAGGTCCTCGCTCGACTCGTGCGGCCGGAACCGGTCCAGCGGGTGCGCGCGGGGGAACGCGCGCAGGGGCAGCGCGCCCGCGTCCGCCTTCTCCCTGGCCAGGCGCACGGCCGTCTCCAACCCGCCGAGTTCGTCGACCAGACCGCGCTGGTGGGCGTCCTCGCCGGTCCAGACCCGACCGCGGGCGACCTCGTGCACCTCGTCGCGGCTCATGCCGCGCGACCGGCCGACCTTGGCGAGGAAGTCCTCGTAGATCTCGTCCAGCAGAGCGTTGACGCGCTCCCACTCGGACTCGGTGAAGGGGCGGTCGGTGTGGAACATCCCGGCGTGCTCCCCGGTACTCACCGAGTCGGTGGTCACGCCGAACCGCTCCATGAGCGGGCCGAGCACCGGCTTGGCCGTGATGACGCCGATCGACCCGGTCAGTGTCCCGGGCTGGGCGACCACGGCGTCCGAGCCCAGGGTCACGTAGTAGCCGCCCGACGCCGCGAAGTCGCCCATCGCGGAGATGACCGGGATGCCCTGCTCGCTGGTCAGCGCCGACTCGCGGCGGATCGCGTCGGAGGCCGTGGGCGAGCCGCCCCGGCTGTCGACCCGGAACACCACGGCCTTGACCTGCGGGTCGCGGCGCGCGGCACGGAAGGCCGCGGCGACGGTGTCCGAGCCCATGACGGTGCCGCCGCCCAGCGGCGAGCGCCGCGAGCGGCCCAGGCTGATCGCTCCGTTGGCGCTGATCAGCGCGATGTATCCGGGTCCGCCCGCGATCTTCGGCCGGGGCACGGGCGTGTGCTTGCGGTGGTGGCGGGTGACGAAGCGCAGCTCCGGCTCGGGGGCCTTGGGGTGCCGGTCGCGCACCTGCTGGAGCAGGTCGGCGTAGACCTCGTCGCGGTAGGCGAGCCCGTCCAGGAGCCCGGCCTCCACCGCCTCGCCGGCCAGCAGGGGTCCGCTGGAGACCAGGGACCGGACCTTCTCCTCGGTGAGGTCGCGCGCGCCGGCCACCGCCGCGACGATCTGGTCGCCCAGGGACGTGACGATCCGGTCGCTGGCCTCGCGGTGGGCGTCGGTGAAGCCGGTCTCGGTCACGCCGTTGGCGGCGTTCTTGTACTCGTGGCGCGCGCCGACCTCGAAGCTCACGCCCAGCTTGTCCACGGCGCCCTTGACGAAGGTGCTGCGCAGGATCAGGCCGGTCAGCCCCAGGACGCCGGTGGGCGCCATGACCACCCGGGAGAACGCGCACGCCAGGTAGTAGGGCAGGTTGCCCGCGCCGGCCTCGCCGAAGGAGTCGGCCCAGGCCACGGCGGGCTTGCCGGTGGCGCGGAAGTCGGCGACGGCGTCGCGCAGCTCCTGGACCTTCGCGAACCCGAGCGAACGCGCGTCGACCCGCACCACCAGGGCGGCCACGTCGGAGTCGCGGGCGCCGCGGCGGATCCCCTCGACGACGTCGAGGTAGTGCTGCCGGCGGCGGTTCATGATCTGGCTGACCGGGTCGGGCGCGGCTTCGTCGGCGATCCCCTCGGTCAGGTCCAGTTCGAGGACCAGCGGCCCTTGGGGACGCGGCCCGAACCGGGCGAGGGACAAGGGCTGCGTGATCTTCGAGAGGTCGGCCATGGGCACAGACTAGTAGCCCGTGTCCACACTTCCCGGCCTCGAATCGCACGGGGGGTACCGCGCCGTGGGCGTCGGTTGAGGGTGGCCCGCCCTGCCTCGCGGCGGACCTGAACCGCACCCGATGCCCTATGGTCAACTGTGGTTCGAGCACGGGCACGGCTGAGAGGGACGAGGCATGGCTGGCACGACGGACGGGCACGTCCAGGGGCGGCGGCTCCGAGCGCACGGCGCACGCGTCGGTGCGGGGGCGGCAGCGGCCGTCGCGGTGCTGGCGCTGAGCGCCTGTTCGGGCGGTTCGGAGGGCGGTGGCGCCGAACTCGAACGCGGTGAGAGCGGGGTCATGCCGGCGCTGGAGCGCCCCGGCCCGGAGGGCTTCACGAACACCGAGATCCAGGGCGTCACCATCGACGTGCCCGACGACTGGGAGACGCAGAGCGAGGGCGGTTCGCTGTGCATGTCGCCTCCCGGGCAGCCCGCGTGCGCCTACGGCTCGGTGAGCCTCACCCCCCACGCCGCCGAGAGCCACCCCCAGAACTGGCCGGGCCGGGGCGACGAACTCCAGGACGACAACGACTGGGCGCACAACACCGACCAGTGCCGCAGCCTCAACACGGCCGCCTCCGGCGACATCGGCGTCGACTCCGCCACCATCACCTACCAGGACGTGTTCGAGCACGCCGACGGCCTGAAGTCCAACCACACCGTGTGGGACGTGACGTGCGTCAACGACGACTCGTTCGAGGTGCGCATGTGGTTCCTGCCGATCAGCGACGTGCTGCTGTACGTGTGGTCGGCCGACTCCCAGTACGACGCCGTCTACGACCAGATCGCCGCCTCGATGGACACCACCGGATACCAGGACTGAGCGCGCTCCGGCCCGTGCCGGGGACGTTCGGGGCGAACGGTGTCCGATTGGCCGTTCGGGTGTCCCGACGCTCCGGTGAGGCCGTAGGGTCGTAGGCGTCACACGGCGTTCGGCGGTGACGACGGCAGTTCAGCTACGGCGCGGAATCGGGGTGCAGCACTGGTGACGACCATCGGAGCAGCGGGACGGGTAGGTCAGTACACGCTCGACAACGGATTGCGTCTGGTGACCGCACCGGCCTCCACCGGCCAGGTCGCCTCCGTCAACCTGTGGTACGGCGTCGGCTCCCGCCACGAGGTACCGGGGCGCACCGGTTTCGCGCACCTGTTCGAGCACCTGATGTTCCAGGGCAGCGGCAACGTCGCCAAGGGCGAGCACTTCGAGGAGGTCGAGCGGCTCGGCGGCGACATCAACGCCTCCACCTCGACCGACCGCACGAACTACTACGAGACGGTCCCCGAGCACGCCCTGGACCGCGTCCTGTGGCTGGAGGCCGACCGCCTGGAGACCCTGCGCGACGGCATGACGCAGGAGGTCCTGGACAACCAGCGCGACGTCGTCAAGAACGAGCGCCGCCAGCGCTACGACAACCAGCCCTACGGCACCGCCCTGGAGCGCATCCTGCGCCTGGCCTACCCCGAGGGCCACCCCTACCACCACCCCACGATCGGCTCCATGGCCGACCTGGACGACGCCGACCTGGACTACGTCAAGTCGTTCCACAAGGCCCACTACGGGCCGGACAACTGCGTGCTCACGGTGGTCAGCGACCTCGACCCCGAGGACGTGCTGGCGCGCGTGGAGAAGTACTTCGGCCACCTGCCGGCCCGCGACTTCGTGCCCGAGGCCCCCGACGCCTCGCTTCCGGAGCCGCTGGGCGGCCCCGTCCGCGACGCCGTCACCGAGACCGTGCCGGCCGCCGGGGTCTTCCTCGGCTACCGCGTGGCCGCCTACGGCGAGCGCGAGTTCGACGTCATGCACCTGGCCTCGGCCGTCCTGGGACAGGGCCAGGGCAGCCGCCTGTACCGCTCCCTCGTCGTGGACCGCCCCATCGCCGCCGACGACGGCGGCGGCGCGGCCGACATCCTGCCGTTCCGCTACACCGACAGCCTCCTGCTGGTGAACATGCTCGCCCGCGAGGGCGTCAGCGGCGACGTCCTGGAGGAGGCCATGCGCGAGGAGATCGCCAAGCTCGCCGCGGGCATCACCGAGGAGGAGCTGGACCGGGCGCGCGCCGTCCTGGAGCGGGACCACCTGCAGTCCATCTCCAGCCCCTCCGGGCTGGCCGACTCCATCGGCTCCTGCACCCAGCTGTTCGGCGACCCCGAACTCGCCTACACCTGGCCCGAGCGCTGGACCGACATCACCGCGGAGGAGGTGCGAGCCGCGGCGGAGCGCCTGATGGTCGACGACAACCTGCTCGTGGTCCGCTTCGACCCCGAGACGGCCGGAGCCGACGCCGCCCCGGCCTCCTAGGCCGTGCCGGCGGGGCCTCCGCGGCCCCGCCACCACCCCCGGCCCTGTCACCGCAAGCCGCAGAAAGAGCCACAGAGCATGCTCCGTCCCGACATCGGTACCCCAGCGTCCTACACCTTTCCCAAGCCCCGGCGGATCACGGTCGGAGGCGGCACCGTCGTCGCCATCGACGTGCCCGGGCAGCGGCTCGCGTCGCTGCGCCTGGTCCACCCCTACGGCGGCGCCGTCGAACCGCTGGACGCCATGGGCGTCAGCTCCCTGACCAGCGAGGTGCTGGAGGACGGCCCCGCCGGCAACAGCTCCCTCGCGCCCGCCCTGGAGCGCCACGGCGCCGAATGGGTCTCCCGCGTCAACTGGGACGGGTTCATCACCGGCCTCGACGCCCCGGCCAACCGCCTGGGCGAGGCCGTGCGCCTGTTCGCCGACGCCGTGCGCCGCCCCGCGCTGGCCCCCGACGACATCGTCCGCCGCCGCGACCAGCTCCTGGAGCGGTTCTGGCTGGAGGCGGCCTCCGCCTCCACCCTGGCCATGCGCAGCCTGGGCGGCCAGCTCTTCACAGGCCGCTACGCCACGCCGCTGGCCGGTGGCCCGGTCAGGCTGGCCGAGGTCGAGCCCGAGACCGTCGCGGCCTTCCACGCCGACTCGATCGCCTCCGTGGCCGGAACGCTCGTGGTCGTCGGCGACCTGAGCGGGGTCGACCTGGAGGACCTGGGCAAGACCGTGTTCGGTGACGCGGCCGCCACACCGGTGCGCGAGGTCGCCGCGCCCGCGCCGCCGCCCGGCGAGCTGCCGCGCGTTCTCATCGTGGACCGGCCCGGTTCGGTGCAGTCGGCCCTGGTCATCGCGCACCGCGCCCCGTCCCGCTCGCAGGTGGACCTGCCGCGGGCCGAGGGCATCAGCGAGGTGCTCGGTGGACTGTTCACCTCACGGCTCAACATGGAGCTGCGCGAGCGCCTCGGCTACACCTACGGGGCGGGCTCCCGGTTCGACCTGCGCCGCGACAGCGGGGTCTTCTTCGCGACCACGCAGGTGGAGGCGGACACCACCGCGCACTCGATCACCGCCTCCCTGGAGCAGATCGCCAAGCTGCGGTCCTCCGGCGTCACCGCCGAGGAGCTGGCCTCGGTGCGCGACTCCAACACGGTGGGCCTGCCGGTCAGCTACTCCACCGCGCGCGCCATGGCCTCCGCCCTGGTCGACATGGTGGTGCACGACCTGCCCGACGACTACGTGGACCGCCACCGCGCCGGGTACGAGGCGCTCACCGAGGACAAGCTCAACAGCGCCGCGGAGGAGTACCTGCACCCCGAGGAGGCGGTCGTGGTCGTGGTCGGCGACGCCGAGCGCCTGAGCGGGCCGCTCGCCGACATCGGCGCCGGACCGGTCGAGGTGCGCAGCCCGGAGTCCCTGTGGTCCTGAACCCGGGTCCGACCCTGACGTGACGGGGGAACGTGCGGGCGTCCGGCACGCTGTGGCCGGGTGCCCGCACGGCACCGCCGTCGGGCCCTCTTTCCCCAGGTGGGCAAGGGAGGGTAAGGGAGAGGCAAGTCACTGCATACACAGGGTTTCGCCGGACATAACGAAAGCGAACCTATGTGCCAGTCTTATGGCAACTACCAACGTGGACCCGGCGTCCTGCTGGTATAACGAGTGATCCGTGCACCTACGTGGTGACAGCGACCGCAATGCTCCGCAGGAGGCCACCATGGCCGGTGAATGGACCCGTGGATAACCGTGTCCTCCCTAGACAACCCCCACACCCGGCGGCCCGAGGCGTCGCCCGGCTCAGCACGCCCGGAAGGTGCCACCATGGACGGCTCCGGAGCTGACGGCCGACTGCTGAAGGGGCGCTACCAGCTCGTCTCGGAGATCGCCCGGGGCGGTGTCGGCACGGTGTGGCGCGCCACCGACCTGGTCATCGACCGCGAGGTCGCGGTCAAGGAGCTGCGGCTGCCCGCGGACCTGAGCCGCTCCGAGCGCGAGGGACTGCTCCAGCGCACCACCCGCGAGGCCCGCGTCGCCGGCCGGCTCACCCACCCCAGCCTGGTCACCGTCCTGGACGTCGTGGACGAGGACGACCGGCCGTGGATCGTCATGGAGCTGGTGGAGGCCTCCACGCTGGAGGAACTCCTCAAGGTGAGCCCCCTGCCCTACCAGAGGGTGGCCGAGATCGGCCTACAGCTCATCGACGCCCTCAAGGTCGCGCACGCCGAGGGCATCGTGCACCGCGACGTCAAGCCCGACAACGTGATGATCAGCCCGCAGGGCCGGGTCGTGCTCACCGACTTCGGGCTGGCGGCGTGGAACGGCGAGTCCGCGCTGAGCGAGTCGGGCCGCATCATCGGCTCACCGGCCTACATCCCGCCCGAGCGCGCCAAGGCCGGTCCGGTCGGCCCGGAGTCGGACCTGTGGTCGCTGGGCGCCACGCTGTACGCCGCGGTGGAGGGCCACCCGCCCTACGACCGCAAGGGCTACATCAAGATCCTGCGCCAGGAGCAGTTGGACGAGCCCGCGGAGGCCGCCAACGCCGGTCCGCTGGCGCCGGTGCTCGCGGGCCTGCTCAAGGTGGAGCCGGGCGAGCGGCTGACCGCGGAGAACGCCACCAAGATGCTGCGCATCGCCGCGCTGGCCCCGTGGGCGCCCGAGACCAGCCCCGAGACCGCGGCCGAGGGCAAGGCGACCCCCGCCGAGCCGCGGCCGGGCGGAGCCGCCAGGCCGGTCGGCAAGGGTGTGGACGCCGACGAGGACGTCGACGACGAGGTGGACGAGGGCGGCGAGGGCCACGAGTCCGCGCGCGAGCAGGCCAAGGAGCACTTCCGCGCCGGCGGCCGGGTCCTGGCCGAGTCCCTCAACGAGCGGCTCCGGCACAGCCCCGAGGCGATGAACTCGATCATGACGTCGATCCGCGAGTCCACGGACACGCTGGGCCTGACCCACTCGGGCCGGCACGCCGAGCACAGCCGCCTGCCGGTGGTGGCCGCCGTGGTCCTGGGGGTCGCTGTGCTGCTGGCGATCGTGCTGTGGGCGTTGATGGGGAGGTAGGGGCTGTGTTTTCCTGGGGCCCAGTGTTTTCTGGGGCCTGCGCTCGTGCCCACGCCGTCGCCCGCCACCACCCTCAACGGACGCCTGCGGCGCAGTCCTTCTAGCTTTGGCCCGTGCTCGGGCGCCTTTGAGACGCGTCCTTCGGTCCTTCTGGTGCGCTCCCTCGTTCCTTGGGAGTGCACCTCCAGGCCCTCCAGGACGCGTCGGCGCCCTCCGCCTGTGCTTTTTTGGGGCCTCCGCTCGTTCCTCGCTTTGGCCCGTACTCGGGGCGCCGAGTAGCCAGTGTTCTTCGGCCTCGTTCGTGCTGGCGCTCGTTCCTCGCTTCAGCTACGCCCTCGGCCTGCAGAACACTGGCGCGCCCCTCGCGAACCCCCTGTAGCCCCCAATGCGCGACGGCCTACCTCCAACCCCCTGGGGTCGGGGTAGGCCGTTGTGTGCGGCTTCAACCCCCTGTAGCCCCGCAAGCTGAACGGCCTACCTCTACCCCCCCTCGGGTCGAGGTAGGCCATCGCCTGCAGCCCCAACCCCCTGCACACTGCCTGGCTGAGCGGCCTGCCTCTCACCCCCTGGAGTCGAGGTGGGCGGTGTCGTGCGGCTTCAACCCACTGTCCCTGAGGCACAGGGGTTGGCTTGCGCGTTCGCGTCTTCGGAGCTGTAGGGGTTGGGCGTGCACACATCGGCGTGCGTGGGCCGCTGGGGGTTGGGCGTGCGTGTGTGTGCCTTGGGTACCGCTGGGGGGTTGGGCGGGCACATGTGGGGCTGCGTGAACCCCAGGGGGTTGGGCGTGAGCGATGTGCTCGTGGGGGCCACAGGGGGGTTGATCGGGCCAAAGCGAGGAACGAGCGGCGGCCCAAAGAAAGCACAGGGAGGGCGCCGACGGGTCCTGGAGTGGCTGGAGGTGTGTTCGTGAGGAACGAGCGGACACACTGGAAGGCGCGAAGGCCCCGTCTTCAAGGCGCCCGAAACGCGCGGAACCTGTCCGCGCGCCTCGGGATACGTGGGGCCGGCGGGACTCGAACCCGCACTGTACAGCACCTAAAGCTGGCGTCTCCTGCCAATTGGACTACGGCCCCGCCGGGGACCACCATACCGTCCCCGGCGGAGGGCCGCCCCGGGCCCTAGACGCCGAGTTCGCGCTTGATGCGGTCGACGTGGCCGGTGGCCTTCACGTTGTAGAAGGCCCGCTCGACCTTGCCGTCGGTGCCGACGACGATGGTGGAGCGGATGACGCCCTGGACGACGCGGCCGTAGTTCTTCTTCTCGCCGAAGGCCCCGTAGGCGCGCAGTGTCTCCTTGTCCGGGTCGCCGAGCAGGGTGAAGGTGAGGCCCTCCTTGTCCCGGAACTTGGCGAGCTTGTCCGTGGTGTCCGGGGAGACGCCCAGGACGGTGAGTCCGGCGGAGTCGAAGTCGCGCAGGTTGTCGCGGAAGTCGCAGGCCTCCGTGGTGCAGCCGGGCGTCATGGCCGCGGGGTAGAAGTACAGCACGACGCGCTTGCCCGTCTCGGCCAGGACCTGGCTGAGGGTCACGGGCTTGCCGTCGGCGTCGTCGAGGGTGAAGTCGGGTGCCGGGTCTCCGGTCTCCAGACGGATCGGGTCGCTCACGTGGTGTTCCGTTCCTCTCGGGGTCGTCCGCCCCTCAGACTAGCCATGCCGACGGATCGGCTGCTCGCGGTCTGTTGCGATTCCGGTTCGGTTGGTTCTCGGGGGCGGTGACCAGCCCTCTGATCACCTATTGTTGACCGCACTCATGTTCTGGCTGCAGATGACCTCCAGCAGCAGGTTTCCGGAACACATCCGCTTCGCGTTGGGGAGTATTGGCGACGATGCCTGGATTCACACTCGACGAGGTCAGGACCCGTACCCTCAAGGAGCGCGACTCCTGGTGGACGGTCTACCTCGTGGACCCGATGGCGGTCCGGCTCGTGCGCGTGGTGGCGAACCGGACGTCGATCACGCCCAACCAGCTCACGGTGGCCGCGCTCTTCCTCGGGCTGGGCGCCGCGGTCTGCTTCGCGCTGGGCTACCGTCAGGCGCTGGCCCTGGGCGGCGTGCTGTACTTCCTGTGCTTCGTCGTGGACTGCGTGGACGGCAAGCTCGCGCGGCTCACCGGCTCCGAGACCCTCATCGGCGCGTGGATGGACTATGTCTCCGACCGCTTCCGCGTGCTGGTGTGCGCGGTGGCGCTGATGGGCGGGCAGTACGTGCTCGCCCAGGAGGAGAACCCCGACTCGGCCCCCGTGGTGTACGTGTGGCTGGCGCTGGCCGTGGTCTTCGTGGACATGCTGCGCTACCTGAACGCGTTGCAGGTGTACAAGCTGCGCCGCGAGATGCGCTCGCACCTGGCCGCCGCGCTGGAGCGGGCGCGCGCCACGCTGTCGATGCTGGAGCCCGAGGGCGGGGACCGTGCGATGAGCGACGGGGGCGAGCAGGCCGTCCTGCGGCACGGCATCGGCGTGTTGGAGCAGATCCTGCACAGCCAGAACGAGCGTGAGGCGCGCAACCACCGCACGGCGGGCAAGCAGCCGGACCTGACTCTGCCCAAGGTGGACCTGCACCAGGAGTTCCGGACGCGTTTCCCCTGGTACCAGCGGTTCTGGGGGGCGTTGAACGCCCGCCGCGTGCGCACGCACCTGGTGGGCGGCATCGAGTTCCAGATGGCGGTGTTCGTGGTGGCGCCGCTGGCGATGGCGATCTTCGCGATGCCGTCGCTGGTCGGCTGGATCGCCGCGGTCACGGGCGTTTTGCTTCTCGCCTTCGAGATCGCCATCATCTATAAACTGTGGTTGTCCACGCGGGACTTCTTCCGCGTGGTCGACGGAATCGACGGCGCGCTGAGGTTCTCCGGTCCGTCCGACGGCGCGGAGGATGAGGGCCGGGGCACCGGCTCGGACACGGGTTCCCAGACCACGATGCGCTGATGGAGAGAGGCTGCCCATGACGGGACGCGACACCGAACCGCGCCAGACCCCGGCCGAGGTCCAGGCCGAGATCGACCGCGAACAGCGGCGACTGGCCGAGACCCTGGACGAGTTGGGCGAGCAGGCCCGCCCCGCGAACATCGCGCGCCGGCAGGTCGCCAGGGCCAAGGAGCGGGGGACCCGTCTGGTGGACGAGGCACGCGCCCTGGTGGTCGGCGGCACCGTCCGGGTCGAGAGCCACCTCGTGGAGCCCGAACAAGGCAGTATCCGCCTCAAGGGCGACGACGAGGTGGTGACCACCTACGAGTCCCGCGGCAGGATGTCCACGGAGGCCATGCTGCTGATGGCCGGGCTCGGCGCGGTCGTCACCGTGGGCGTGGTGGCCTGGGCGGTACGCCGCAGGCGCGGATAGGGCATCGCTGGAAGGGGGCCCGTGCATTGTGCGGGCCCCTCGGCGTGTGCGGCGAAAACCCGTTGTACGGCGCTCGGGCGGCTGGGTAGCGTCGCGGCCATGACCGAGGACTGGCTCCGCCTCAACCGGGAGAACTGGGACGACCGGGCGCGTGTGCACGCCGACAGCGACTTCTACGACCTGCCGGGATTCCGGGCGGGCGCCTGCACGCTGCGGGAGTTCGAGACCGCCGAGGTCGGCGACGTGTCCGGACGCAGCCTGTTGCACCTGCAGTGCCACATGGGCCAGGACACGCTGTCCTGGGCGCGCCGAGGGGCGGCCGTCACCGGTGTGGACTTCTCCGAGCCCGCGATCCGCACGGCCCGGGGTCTGGCGGAGGACATCGGGGCGCCGGCCCGGTTCGTCGCCTCCGACGTCTACGCGGTACCCGAGGCCCTGGGCGGCGAGCGCTTCGACATCGTCTACACGGGCATCGGCGCCCTGGTCTGGCTGCCGGACCTGACCCGCTGGGCGCGGGTGGTGGCCGACGCGCTCGTCGACGGCGGCTTCCTCTACCTCGCGGAGTTCCACCCGATGACCGACGTCCTGGGCGAGGACGGCCGCAGCGTGGCGGAGGGCTACTTCGACGGCGGGGGCGAGGTGAGCGACTACCCCCGCACCTATACCGACGGCCGCGAGCTGACCCGGACGGTGACCGTGGAGTGGCGGCACCCGCTCGGGGACGTGGTGACCGCGCTGGCCGGGGCGGGCCTGCGGGTCGAGTTCCTGCACGAGCACCCCTTCACGCTGTTCCAGCGCTATCCGGGACTGCGGCGCGACGGGAACGGGGTGTACCGGTTCCCGCCGGACCGGCCGCAGGTTCCGCTCATGTACTCGCTGCGGGCGCGTCAGAGGAACGTCCGGCCCTCGCCGCGGTAGGTGGGGGCGGTGCCCAGGTAGTCGCCGGTGTCGGAGTCGACCAGGTGGAGGGTGTCGAAGCGCTCGCACAGCTCTCCGGCCTTGGCGTGGCGCATCCACACGCGGTCGCCGATCCCGAGCCGGTCGGCGGCGGGGCCCAGCAGGGGGGTCTGGACTTCGCCCGCGCCTTCGTTGGCGGTGAGCGAGAGCCCTTCGGGCAGGTACGGCAGGGGTGCCCGGAACCGGTCGGCGGGGCCGGAGGCGGGGTAGCCGCCGCCCAGGACCGTGGCCGCGCCGCGGGCGGGGCGGCGGACGACGGGGAGCGCGAAGAGCGCGGCGGGCCGCCCCTGGAAGGACCGGTAGTGGTCGAACAGGTGCGGCTGGAAGAGCCCGGATCCGGCGGCGAGTTCGGTGACGGCCCGCTCCCGGCCGGTGGTGTGCAGGCTGCCGGTGCCGCCGCCGTTGACGAAGCGCGGGTCGGCCACCGCGCGCACGGCCCGGACGATCGCGGCGCGGCGCCGGGCCAGTTCGATCGCGGAGCGGCGCTGGACGGCGCGCAGGAGGCGGCCGTAGAGGGGCCGTCCGGGCGGGGCGTCGCCGACGCCCGCGATCTGGCCCTCGTAGGCCATGATGCCGTCGAGGACCAGTTCCGGGCGGCGTTGGACGGCGAGGGCGAGCGCGGCGGCCTGTTCGGGTGTGCGTACGGGGGAGCGGTAGCTGCCGATACGCGCGGCGGATCCGAGCGGCTGCCAGCTCGTGTCGATGTCCAGGCACACCCGGATGCGCGGGGGCTCGGGGGTGTCGGCGGCGGCTTCGGCGACGACGGAGGCGATCAGGTCCAGGTGGGCGGTGTCGTCCACCATCAGGGTGACGGCCCGGGCGGCCGCGGGGTCGCGGGCGAGCCGTGCCAGGGCCTGGCGGTCGGCGGTGGGGTAGGCGACGAGGATGTCCCGCGCCAGGGGGTCGTCCGGGCCGCCGGAGGCGAGCCAGAGGGCCTCGGGGAGGGTGAAGGCCATGATGCCCGCGTAGCCGGGCAGGTCCAGCACGGTTCGGAGCAGGTCGCGGCTGCGCACGGACTTGCTGGCCACGCGTACGGGGCGGCCGTGCGCGCGCCGGGTGAGTGCGGCCGCGTTGGCGCGGAACGCCGCCAGGTCGACCATGGCGAAGGGGGGCTCCAGCTCGCGGGTGGCGGCGTCGTAGGTCTCGCGCAGGTTGGTCATGCCACGAGGATGCCAGAACATGAATGTCTTTCATATTGTCCGGGGAGACACGATTCAGCCGGGGCGGGCCGGACGCGGGCCTGCCACGGGACGGGCGCAGGACGGGGACGGCCGGGGGAGTTCGGGCCCGCGGTTTGCGCGGGGTCGATACCCTGGGAGGTCACGGCTGATCAGCCGGTCCGATCCCAGGAGTGGAACCCTTCCATGAGTGAGCGCGAGTACATCCTGACCCTTTCGTGCCCCGACAGCCGGGGCATCGTCGCGGCGGTGGCCAACCTGCTGTCCGACCACGGTTGCAACATCACCGAGAGTCAGCAGTACGGCGACCACTACACCGGTCGGTTCTTCCTGCGGATGCAGTTCCTCGCCGAGGCCGGGGAGGACGGCGTGGTGGGCGAGGACGTCCTGCGCGGCGCGTTCGCCGCTCTGGCCGGGGACTTCGGGGAGGGCGCCGGCGACCCCGTCGTGGAGTGGAGCCTGCAGCCGACCGACGCGCGCCCCCGCATGATCGTGATGGTGTCCAAGTTCGGGCACTGCCTCAACGACCTGCTCTACCGCCAGCGCAGCGGCCTGCTCGACGTCGACATCGCGGCCGTGGTCTCCAACCACCCGGACCTGGAGTTCCTGGCCACGTCCTACGGTGTGGACTTCCACCACCTGCCGGTCAACGCCCAGACCAAGCTGGAGCAGGAGGCGCGGCTGCTGGAGCTGGTCGACTCCTACGACGCGGACCTCATCGTCCTGGCCCGGTACATGCAGGTGCTCTCCGAGCAGCTGTGCACCAAGATGTCCGGCCGGATCATCAACATCCACCACTCGTTCCTGCCGAGCTTCAAGGGCGCGCGCCCCTACCACCAGGCGCACGCCCGCGGCGTCAAGCTCATCGGCGCGACCGCCCACTACGTCACCGCCGACCTCGACGAGGGGCCGATCATCGAGCAGGAGGTGTCCCGCGTCGCCCACACCGACAGCCCGGAGCGGCTGACGGCGATCGGCCGGGACCTGGAGTCGGTGGCGCTGGCACGCGCGGTGAACTGGCACGCGCAGCGCCGTGTGCTGATGAACGGCGAGAAGACGGTCATCTTCGGCTGACCCGCCGCACGGCCGAGTTCGGGAACTTTTTTTCGGACACATCGGGGCGCCTTCGGGCGCCCCTTCGGCGTTTCTGGGCCCAGGGCGGTTTCCGGACAGGAATTGGGGCACAGATGGTATTGACATGACCCTCGTGACCTGCGAATTATCGCTTAGAGTATCTTGTCTGTGACTCACAGTGTGTATATGGTGTGAATGGTTCCATACTCGTGCGGTCGTGCGGAGTGCACGGTCGACGGGGTTTCGGTCAACTATTTCCGGGTCATGTGATCCGGCAGGGGGCACTCATGGGCAAGCACTTCGACGACGCGGTCGGCAAGGGCAAGGAAGCGTTCGGCAAGGCCACCGGGGACCAGGGCACCGAGGCCGAGGGCAAGGTCGACCAGGCCAAGGGCCAGGCCAAGGACGCCGCGGACAAGGCCAAGGAGAAGGCCGAGGAGCTCAAGGGCCGGGCCGGTGAGGCGGCCGAGTCGGCGACCGAGCGGATCAAGGGCGCCTTCGACCGCTGACACCGTCGCGTCACAGTCGTCTGACCACCGCGGAAGGGGAACCAGTGTCGGATACGAGGACCGAGGCCGGCGTGCCGGAAGCGCGCACCGGCGGACGCAGGGACACCGCGTCGCAGGACGGCATGGGCCGGACCCAGATCGCCGACGGCGTCGTGGCCAAGATCGCCGGTATGGCGGCCCGCGAGATCGGCGGGGTCTACGCCATGGGCGGCGGCGCCGCCCGTGCGGTCGGTGCCGTCAGGGACGCCATGACCAAGGGGGACTCGTCGGTCGCGCGCGGCGTGGCGGTCGAGGTCGGTGAGCGCCAGGCGGCCGTGGACATCGACGTGGTCGTCGAGTACGGGGCCGCCATCCAGGACCTGGCCGCGGCGGTGCGCCGCAACGTCACCACGGCGGTCGAGCGCATGACCGGCCTGGAGGTCACCGAGATCAACATCAAGGTGGACGACATCCACCTGCCCGACGACGACCACGGCGACGAGGACGCTGCCTCCGAGCCGCGAGTCCAGTAGTGGCGGCCGACGCCCGGGATCCAGGCGAGGTCGCCCGGGGGATGGCGCGGGCCGTCGTCGGCTGCCCGGACGTGGTGGAGCTGTCCGCCGGGGGGTTCGGAACGCTCCAGACGCCCGTACCCGGGGGCCGGGTACGCGGGGTCGCCGTCCGGGACGACCACGTCGAGGTCGGCGTGGTGGTCCGCTTCGGGCGCCCGATCCAGGACATCACCGCCGAGATCCGGGGCGTCCTGGCGCCGATGGCGGCCGGACGTGCCGTCCACGTCTACGTCGAGGACGTGGTCGCCGGGCTCGGAGGGGGCAGCCGCGCGGGCGGTTGAGCTGACAGGGTGCTGGACACAGCTGGACAAGAGGGGGAAGCCATGTGGCCGATCGTTGGGTTGTCCTACGGGACGGTACTGGGTCTGGCCGGCGCGTTCGGCGGATTCACGGCCTTCGCGCTGGTCCTGGTCCTCGGACTGGTCGGTTTCGTCGCGGGCCGGGCGATGGAGGGCGAGATCGACCTGGCCGAGATGTTCACGCGGCGATCGGCCTGAGGGGCGCTGTGGCCGGAACACGAACCGACACGGTACCCCGCCAGCGTGTCGAGACGGGGGCGCGGGGATCCGCGGAGCGGTACCGCGAGGGCGGTGCCGCCCGTGATCCCGGCGGCCGGACCGACATCGCCCCGGGCGTCATCGAGAAGGCGGCGGCCCGTGCCGTGCGCGAGGTGGAGGGGGCGGGCGCGGTCCGCGCCCGCCCCGCCCGCGCCAGGACGAGCGGTGACGTCGTCCTGCTGCGGCTGCGGATCTCCGTGCGCTACCCGCGGGCCGCGCGCGAGGTCGCGGCCCGGGTGCGCGAACACGTCAAGGACCGGGTCGAGTGGATGACCGGCAGGACCGTCCACCACATCGACATCGAGATCGCGGAGTTGGTGCGCTGACATGACCACCGTCGAAGAGGTGCTCGGCCGCCCGGACCAGGGCGTGGAGCGGAAGGCGACACGGGTGGCGGTCCACACGTTCCGCCCGCGCCGGTCGTGGCCCGCGGTGATCACGGGACTGGCGATCCTGATGGTGGCGGTGGTGTCGGCGGCCGAGGTGATCTCCGCCCTGGCCGGCAGCCCGCTGCGGCTGATCCCGGTGGGGCGCGCGGGGGAGTTCGCCGCCACCACGACGTGGTCGCAGCCCTCGGTGCAGATCGCCTCCGCGGTCCTGGCACTGATCGGTCTGGCGCTGATCGTCCTGGCCCTCGCGCCGGGCCGGAGCCGGTGGACGGTGCTGCGCACGGGGGACCCGGCCCTGGTGGTCGGGCTGACGCGGCCCGCCCTGCGCCGGGCGGTGAGCGCGGCGGCCCAGGAGGTCAGCGGCGTCGAGGGAGCGCACGTGGTGGTCCGCGGCCACCGGCTGCGGGTGCACGTGCGCACCGGTATGCGGACGTCGGAGGGGCTGGCCGAGGAGGTGACCGCGGCGGTGGAGCGGCGGCTGGAGGAGTTGGCGCCGCTGCGCAGCATGCGGATCGTCACGCACGTGCGGCACGCGGAGGGTTGACGATGGCGCGGGACAGGAATCGCAGGTCGGCGCGGGGCAATCGGATCGGCCTGGCCCTGGTGGGCGGCGTGCTCCTGGCGGGCGGGCTGGCCGCGCTCGCGCTGGGGCGGGGACTGTTCGGCGCCGACCTGGCGGGTGGCGCCCTACTGGGCTCGGCCGCCATGGAGCTGCTCGGCCGGCAGTGGGTGCCCTACGCCGCGGTGGCGCTGTCCTTCGTCGCCGCCTTCCTGGCCCTGCGCTGGCTGCTCGCGCAGGGCATGAACGACACCCTGGGCCGCCTGGTCCTGGAGCAGGGCCCCGAGGGCAGGGTGGAGATCAGCGAGAGCGTGGCGCGCGGCGCCCTGGAGCAGGAGGTCGCCGAGTACCCGGGCGTGCGCCGGGCCAGGGCGCGACTGACCGAGTCCAGTGACGAGCCGCACCTGCGCCTGGCGCTGACGCTGGAGGACGACGCGGACGTGGCGGGGGTGTGGCGGCGGGTGCGGTCCGAGGCCCTGGCCAACCTGCGCCGCGCGCTGGAGCAGGAGCGGGTCCCGGCGGTGGTGCGGATGTCGATGACGGCGCCCGCCAAGAACCCGCCCCGCAGCCTGGCCTGACCGGGCCGGACGCGCCCCGACCGGCCGCCGCGGGAGCCGCGCACGGCCGGTCCGTCATGTCGGGGCCGGCCGGTGTTCCCTCCGGTACCGTCCGGCCCGGCCCTGTGCGGGCCCGGAGCCGGTCGGTGCGACCACCCGACCGTCCGAGCGACCCTTGGGTCGGTCAGCGGGGGTCGGGGCGCTCGTGGCGCACGGCGCCGTCGCGCAGGACCGTGCGGACGTTGCGCTCCGGGTCGGCGAGCACACCGATGTCGGCGAGCGGGTCGCCGTCCACGACGACGAGGTCGGCGCGGGCGCCGTCGCGGATCGTGCCGACCTCGCCCTCCATCCCGATGAGCCGGGCGGCGTTGACGGTGGCCGCGCGCACCACGTCGGCGGCGGGCTGGACCCGGCCGCGGATGGCGAACTCCTCGTTCTGGTGGTCCTGCATCCCGCCGAGCAGGTCGGAGCCGTAGACGAGGTTCACGCCGGCCTCGTGGGCCATGCGCAGCGCCTCCAGGCCCCGTGTGAGCACGGTGTCCACCTTCTCCTGGCTCGCCGGGGGCAGGCCGTTGGCCGCGCCCTGGCGGGACAGCTCCTGGTAGGTGACCAGCGTGGGCACCAGGTAGGCGTCGTGCTCCAGGAAGAGTTCCAGGCTGCTCTCGTCGATGAGGTTGCCGTGCTCGATGCAGCGCACGCCCAGGCGCAGGCCGCGATTGACGGCGCGTGCGGTGTAGGCGTGCCCGGTCACGTACCGGTTGGCGGCCTCGGCCTCCTCCACGACGGCGCGGATCTCGTCCTCGGCGGACTGGGTGGAGTCGATGCGGTCGGTGGGGGAGGCGACTCCGCCGGAGAGCATGATCTTGAGGTGGTGGGCGCCGGTGCGCAGCTGGTCGCGGGCGGCGCGGCGGAACTCGACGGGACCGTCGCACACCAGGCCCGCGCCGGGACAGCAGGCGTGGGTGTCGTTGCCCTGGCGGCCGGGACCGCGGAAGTCGCCGTGGCCGCCGGTCTGGGACAGCGCCTTGCCGCCGAACATCAGGCGGGGCCCGTTGACCAGCCCCTCGTCCACCGCCCGGGACAGGCCCCAGTCGCCGCCGGCGACGTCGCGGACCGTGGTGAACCCGCGGCGGAGCATGGCCTCCAGGGACCGCGAGGCGTAGGCCGCGACGTAGGAGGGGGCGTGGTCCATCGCGGCGCCGAGGTCGGCGCTGAACGCGGTGGGGTGCACGTGGGCGTCGATGAGGCCGGGCATGAGGGTGGCCCCGGCGAGGTCGACGACCTCGGTGCCGGCGGCGGTCTCCGGCGCGGGTCCGCGGCCGCTCCCCTTGATGCGGCCCCCGGTCACCAGGAGCCAGGAGTCCGGCGTCCGGGTGCCGTCCTCGGGGTCGAGCAGGCCGGCGCCGGTGAAGAGGACGTCGGGGCGGGTGGATGGGGTCATGGACACCTCCGGTGGAGCGGGTGGACACCTACGTGCAATATATGTTGCATCACTGAGCGGGTGCGCGGGCGGGTGGTGGTATCGCTTGAGAGGCGGTGCGTACCGGGTGGTCCGGCGGTGCCGCGCCGGAGACGGAGGGGCGATGTCGGACTGGATCGAGGCCGCGCTGGCGGGTGGGCGGCTCGGGCGCGCCGCCGAGCGCGTGGTCCGGGTGGTGCGCGACGAGCCGAGGTTCGCTTCGTACGCGAGCACGGCCGAACTGGCCGAACGCGCGCAGGTCAACGTCGCCACGGTCGTGCGCGCCGCCCAGGCGCTGGGTTTCGCCGGCTGGCCCGCGCTGCGCCTGGAACTGCGCTCGCGCTACCTGGCCTCGCTCAGTGCCGGCGAGGTCCTGGCCGAGCACGCCGGCGCCGACGCCGACCCCGTGCGGGCGGCCGTCCGTGCTGACGTGGAGGGGCTCCGCCTGCTGGAGGACACGATCGACGTCGCGACGGTGCGCGCGCTCGCGGCGTCGGTCCACGCGGCCCGGCGCACCCTCGTGCTGGGCTCGGGAACCTTCGCGGCGCCGGGGCTGCAGCTCGCGCACGCCGCCTCGACCATGGGCTACGACGTCCAGATGCGCGACCTCGGCGGAACATCGCTGGTCAACGCGTTGTCGAAGATGGATGAGAGCGACCTGTTGGTGGCCTGCGACCTGTGGCGGCTGCCCACGGCGCTGCGTTCGGCCGCGCGCATCGCCCAGGAGCGGTCGGTTCCGGTCGCGGTGATCACCGACCGCCGGGACTCGCCGCTGGTGGCGGGTGCCGCGCACGTGGTGGTCGTGCCCAGCGAGAGCGTGAGCATGTTCCCCTCGCTCACCCCGTCGATGACGGTGGTGCACGCGGTGCTGGCCGAACTGGCCCGTGTGGGCGGGGACTCGGTGTTGCGGGCCGTGCGCGACGCCGAGCGGCTGTGGGAGCGGGCGGAGCTCTTCTGAGCGCGTTCCGGGGCGGTGGCCTGCGGAAACGACCCCGGGGGAGAGTGGAGTGATCTGGATCACAGTATGTGCAATAAGTGTTGCACGATTCACGGGTGGGCTGTTTACATGAGCCGGTCGGAGTACGTTCAGCCGGTTGTCGGCGGGACTTCCCCCATCTCACTGTGAAGGCGGCCCATGCAGACGATCCATGTCGCGATCCTCGCCGTGTACCTCCTCGCCATGCTCGGCGTCGCGCTGTACTTCGCCCGGTCCGGCCGCCTGCGCGGCGGCGACGACTTCCTCTTCGCCGGGCGCAGCCTGCCCCGCCCCGTCATGGTCGCCACGATGCTGGTGACCTGGGTCGGCTCGGGGACGATCATCGGCGGCGCCAACTTCGCCTACACCTACGGCCCGATCGCCGGGCTGGTCTTCTTCCTCGGCACACCGCTGGGGATCCTGGTCCTGCTGCTGGCGGCCCGCCGCATCCGCAGGGCGTCCAGGCACACCATCCCCGAACTCCTGGAGGTCCGGTTCGGCACCGGGGTGCGCACGGTCGCCGCGGTGGTCACCGCGCTGGCCTACGTGGGCCTGGTGGCCTCGCAGTTCATCGGCGGCGGCTACGTGGTCAGCCTGATCACGCCGCTGTCGGCGACCCAGGGCACCATCCTGGTCGCCGTCGTGGTCACCCTGCTCACTGTGACCGGCGGCCTGTTCTCGGTCGCCTACACCGACTTCTTCTCGGCCATCCTCATCGTGCTCGGCCTGTTCGTGTCCCTGCCGCTGGTCTTCGCCACCATCGGCGGGCCGGCCGCGTACTGGGAGGGGCTGCCCGAGCAGTCGACCACCTTCACCGGCGGACTGACCGCGCTGCAACTGCTGGGCTACTTCCTGCCGCTGTTCCTGCTGCTGCTCGCCGACCAGAACATCTACCAGCGCCTCACCGCGGCCAAGGACGAGCGCGAGGCCCGCTCATCGACCCTGGGCATGCTGTTCTCCAGCTTCCTGGTGTTCGTCCCGGTCGTGCTGCTGGCCTCGGCCGCCGCGATCCTCATGCCCGGCATCAACGGGGACATGTCGATCCTCGGCCTGGCCTCCGAGGGCCACCTGCCCGCCGTCCTGGGCGGGCTGATCCTGGCGGGCGCGGTCGCCTTCGTCATCACCACGGGGTCGTCGTTCATGCTCTCGGCCGCCTCGAACATCGCCTACGACCTGTACGCCCGCTGGGCGGGCGAGGTCGGCCAGCGGCGGGCCCTGGTGGTGCAGCGGCTGTCGGTCCTGGGCATCGCCGTCGTGGCGTTCGGGCTGGGACTGTTCTTCCCGACCGTCCTGGAACTGCAGATGTACTCGTACACGATCTACGGCGCGGCCATCACGCCCGTGGTCTTCGCGGTGCTGTTCTGGAAGCGGGCCACCACCGCCGGGGCGGTCGCCGCCCTCGTGGCCGGTGCCGCCACGACCATCGGCTGGCAGGTGGCCGGGGCGCCGGGCGACCTCAACGGGGTCATCGTGGCGCTGCCCGCGGCGCTGATCGCCCTGGTCGTGGCCAGCCTGGTGACGAAGGCCCCCGAGGAGACCGCCGAGGCGGTCGAGCCCGCGGAGCCCGCCGGGTCGGCCGAGGCCTGAGCGGTCGGGAACGGTTCCGGCGGGTCCCGACCGGACCGGCTTGGCAAAGTCGGTGTGGGAGGACCCGCCGGAAGAGGGTGGCGGGGTTACGTTGGCGCCATGACGAGACTGACCTTCGTGAATCTGCCCGTGCGCGACATCGGCGCCACGCACGCGTTCTGGGCGTCCCTCGGGTTCTCCTTCAATCCGGAGTTCTCCGACGAGCAGGCCCTGTGCATGATCGTGAGCGACGCCGCCTTCGTCATGCTGTTGGAGGAGTCCTTCTTCCGGAGCTTCCTGCCCGAGGGGGCGCCGTCCACCGCCGCAGCCGGTTCGGAGGTGATCACGGCGGTGACCGTGGGCAGCAGGCAGGAGGCCGACACCCTGGCCGAGACGGCGGCCGCGGCCGGGGGCCGGGCGATCGCCACGATGGACGAGTCGGGCATGTACTCGCGCACGGTGGCCGACCTGGACGACCACCTGTGGGAGTTCATCCACATGGACATGGGCGGTGCGAACGCCTGACGGCGGTCCCGTCAGAACAGGCCCTCGTCCTCGTCCTCGTCCTGAGGGCGTAGGAGCTGTTCGGCGTCCTCGGCGATCTCGCTGTCGAGGGTACGTAGGTAGTAGTGGTTCCCCGTGAGGGTTCTGAGGCCGTAGAAGAGCTGTTCCATCCAGTCGCCGTGTTCGTTCAGGGAGTCCGGGACACGGGCCGCGTTGTCAGTGACCTCGATGATCTCGAACTCGTGCGTTCGCGTGCGGTACTCGTCGTTCTCGTTGAGCGCGCTGACGAACACGAAGAACGTCCACACCCGCTGGACGTCCATCCCCGAGGGGCCGGTGAAGCGCAGGGCGAACTCGGTATGGGGCTTGCGCAGCAGGTGCATCGGCAGGCGCACCGCGAGCCCGCTGTCGACCTCGCGCCACGGCGGCTCGGCGCGGAAGTGGTGCAGGTCGGAGAAGAGTTCTCGGCGTAGATCGACGTAAGACGTTCCGAACGCGGTCAGGCCGCGCACGACGTCGACCACGTCGAGGCGGTTGTCGCACCAGTCGATGTTGGACCGGAGACCCTCCCACTCCTCGATCGCCCATTCCTTGAGCAGGGTGTCGAGGTGCTTGGGGAGCCGGTAGGCGTCCTCGGCGGCCTTGATGGTCAGGCGGATGCCGCTATGGAGCTGTTCGTAGTGTTCCCTGAGGTTCATGGGGGCCTTCGAGTGAGGGGCTACTCGGAGAGGGCGGTGGTGAGGAAGGTGGCCCACTCGGCGGCGGGGAAGGGGAGGTGCCCGGCGCCGGGGTGCTTGGAGTCGCGGATCGCCGCGCCGCAGGGCAGAGCGCCCACCTCGACGCAGTCCTGGTCCTGGGCGCTGTGAATGCTCTTGCGGAAGGTCGCGGGGATCTGGGCTACCTCCACACAGTTGACATCTTGCGCGCTGTGGCTGCTCTTCCGGAAGGTCGCGGGGATCTGGGCGACCTCGACGCAGTCTTGGCCCCGGCCGCTGTAGCTGCTCTTTCGAAAATCCAGCCGGTGACTCATGTCCGCTTCTCCAGTGACTTGGCGACATCGCTGATGAACTTGGCCGATCGGGACGTAGACAGCGCTATCCCCTGAAGGTTGCCAAAGGCAACGTTATACTCCTCGACTTCCTCGGGGCGTTCGAGGAAGAGACTTGTGGTGGCGGTCTCCACGTGCACGATTGGTGTGTCCTTGGGCTCTGGGAAGTCGAGGACGGTGAACGCTCCCTCCATCCCTAGGTGCTCGCCCGCCTCGTAGGGCAAGACCTGGACGTCGATGTTGTGCCGCACCGCGAGGTGCCCAAGATGCTCAAGTTGTTCGTGCATCACTTCAAGCCCACCGACGAGACGATGAAGAGCTGCCTCGTCGATCACTGCGGTCATGCGTGGTGGCTTGACCCGGTTCAGAATGCTCTGCCGATTGATCCGGGCTTCCACGGGCCGTGAGACTTCGTCATCAGGGATCGCCCTTCCGCCCCTGAAGATCGCGGCCGCATACCGAGGAGTCTGGAAGAGGCCCGGGATCAGTTGTGCCTGGAAGGTGCGGATTCTGGAAGCCTCGGCCTCCCAGTCGGGCAGGGCTCGTTCTCCGAAGACGTCCTTGTACTGGGACCACCAACCGCTCTGCTTGGCCTGCTGGGCGAGTTCGTGCATGCCCTCGCGTGTTTCCGCGCCGACCTCGTAGAAGTCGGCGATGGCGTCCAGGTCCGTTCGGCGTAGGCGCCGTGCTTCTGCGGTCTCCATGCGTCCCAAGGTGGATTTGGGTACCCGTGCTCCTTTTGCGGCGGCTTCGAGGGTGAGGCCGGACTTCTCGCGCAGGCCACGCAGTACATGGCCGAGGCGGCGTCGTCGGATGTTGGGGCTCTGGTGACTCATGGGGGCATCCTATTCGGACAAAATGGGAGTCTCATTGAATCCGCTTGACTTGTGGGAGTCTCATTCTAAGCTGGAGAGTGAGCAAGCGATTACAGAGCATCGCTTCGGTCTGAACGCTACGTCGTGCCCGTTCCTCTCGTCACGGGATCCGTGAACCTCGCCAACGGGCGTCCCCCACCCCTGCTCGTGCTCTGCCATGCCAAGGAGTGAGTCCGTCATGCCCTCGATCGCCCCGATGCCCGAACTGGGTGAGGCCACGGTTCCGCTGACCAGCTTCATCCGGCCGGTGCACCGCCACTACTTCTCCGGTCGGCCCGAACGGCCCAACTACCGGCTGCGTCGCTACGACTTCTCCGGCACCCCCGCCGTCATGCCGCTCGTCCGGGCCTTCCTCGACACCTGCGCCGCAAACCGGTCCACCGACTACCGCTACCTCTTCACCCTGCTGGGCAGCGAACTCGCCAACAACGCCATCCGGCACAGCCTCTCCGGTCAACCCGGCGGCTGCTACACCCTCCTGGTCCACCGCCACCGCGACGGTCTGCACCTGACCTGCCGCGACCGGGGCGGCGTACGTCGGGACGACACCCACCTGGAACCCGCGCCGCACGGCCTGAAGCTGGCGGCCGAATCCGGTCGGGGGCTGGCCATGGTCGACGCCTTCGCCTCCGACTGGGGCGACAACGGTCGCGCCGATTTCCGCTCGGTCTGGTTCCGCCTGGCCTTCGACCTGACCGGTAGCCAGTGGGAGACCGGCTCCACCGACGCCTGACATGAGACGGGCCCGGGGAAGCGCACCACCGCTCGCCCCGGGCCCTGAATCCACAAACCCCTACAGAGATCAAGGAAAGAGGATCTGATGCCGAACCCTATCCCCATGCCCCGTCGCTCGGACGGCGAACGCACTCTTCCGCGCAGGAACGCGCTCATCGGCCCCTCCTGCCCCCGCTGCGATCACGCCTCCTGCCGGGACCGCCGCGCCCAGCGCCTCCCGCTCCTGGGCGGGCACCGCACGGAGTTCGCCCGGGAGCACGCACAGGCCGCCGCGATCCAGGCCCGCCACCGCCACCTGGTCATCTGGTGGGGCGAGGCGACGCAGTCGTTCTGGGTCGCCGCCCCGACCGGCCTGCACGAGGCCGCCGACGTCGACGCGCTCCTGCTCCTGCTGTGGCCGCACTCCGACCGGTTCGCGCGCCCGGAGCCCGGTACGCCGGTCCTCAGCCTGACCTGGCAAGGAGCGGATGCGTGAGGCCGGTCAGCAGGTCAGCCGGTGAGCCCGAGCTTCCCGGCGCGGGCGCCCGCCTGGAACCGTGAGTCCGACTCCAGCAGGGCCAGGAGTTCGGCCACCCGCCGTCGATAGGTGCGCAGGGAGACCCCCAGGCGCCGCGCGGCGGTCTCGTCGGTGAGTCCCTCGGCGAGGGCACGCAGGATGGCCTTCTGGCCGGCATCGACGTGGGGGCGGTCGCGGCGCAGGTAGGCGTCCAGCGTCTCGGCCGACTCCCATACGGCATCGAGCAGCGCGCACACGCCGTCCATGAGGGCCGGCGACGTGGTCACGGTGAATCCGCGTTCGAGGGCCGTGACGGGATCGGCGAGGATCATCACCCGCCGGTCGATGATGATCGTCTCGTGGGGGAGGGGTGCGTCGCAGACGCGCACCTGGGCTCCCATGGCGGCCATCTCGAACAGGTGGCGGCGCCCCGGCTCGTCGGCCAGGGCCGTGGGGGTGTAGAGCTTGCGGATCACGACGCCCTCGGCGAGGGAGTCGCGCATCCGACCGCCGATGGACGCGCGCACGTTCGGCCGCGACCAGGTGTCGGGGTGGTTCGCGGCGCACACGAACTCGGCACCGACCCCGGCGAAGAGGTGGCCCGCCCGGGTGGCGAGTTCGGTCTCGTCGCGGACCCTGATCACCTGTTCGCTCGTCACGCCGTCAGTGTCGCCGACCGGGGTACCGGGCGCAAATGGCAGCAAGCTGCCATCGGCTGTCCGGTCCCGGTCGGTCGGAGCACGCTGGGGCCATGACGACGAACGACACCACCGACACCAACGAGTCGAACGCGACCGACACCGCACCCGGCGGGAGCCTCCTGCTCGGCGGGGACCTGCGGGTGAGCCGACTCGGCTTCGGGGCCATGCGCCTGCCGGTCGGCACCTTTGACGGGCCCGTGCGCGACCCGCGGACCGGGATCGCGGTGCTGCGCCGCGCCGTGGAACTGGGCGTGGACCACATCGACACGGCGGGCTTCTACGGGCGGGGCGGGGTCGACGCGCACGAACTGATCCGTGAGGCGCTGTCGCCCTACCCCGACGACCTGGTCATCGCGACCAAGGTCGGTCCGATGCGCGACGAGTCGGGCTTCCCGGCGTTCGAGGCGACCCCGGAGCAGCTTCGGGGGCTGGTCGAGGAGGATCTGCGCCGGCTCGGACTGGACCGGCTCGACCTGGTCTACCTGCGCGTGGGCGGCGCGGGCGCGCCCGACGACGCGCCGATCGCCGACCGCTTCGCCGTTCTGGCGGAGCTGCGCGAGGAGGGACTGATCCGGCACCTGGGGGTCAGCAACGTGACGGCGGGCCAGTTCGCCGAGGCCGCCGCCATCGCCCCGATCGCCGCGGTGCAGAACCACTTCCACGTCCACCACCGGGACGGCACCGACGTGCTCGAACTGTGCGAGGAGTCGGGAGCCGCCTTCGTGCCGTTCTTCCCCCTCGGCGGCGGCCACCGGCCGATCGACGCGGAGCGGATCGCCAAGGTCGCCGAACGGCACGGGGCGACGCCGGTCCAGGTCGCCCTGGCCTGGCTGCTGGCCACTTCGCCGCAGATGCTCGCCATCCCGGGCACCGGCACACCCGCCCACCTGGAGGAGAACATGGGCGCGTCGGACGTGCACCTCACGGAGGAGGACCTGGCCGGCCTGCGCGCCTGACCAGGTCCGCGTCCGCGGGCGGGACCGCGGACGGGGCGGTCCCGGTCCCGGTCCCGCCAGCGGCATACTGCCGGGCGGGCTCCGCGTGCGTGCCGGATCTTCGCCGTTCCCATGGGTCAGGACTCAGGACCGCCGTCGTCCAGGCGTCGGAACGGTGTCTCGGTGCCCGTGCGCCCGTCCCAGGTCAGGGTGAGCCTCAGGGCGCCCTTGGACCAGGTTCCGCTCACGGAGACCGGGGCACCGCCGAGATGGCTGCGCGTGGTGAAGGAGATCCGGTGTCCCCGGCGGGTGTAGCGCGTGGTGTGGACGCCGCGCGGCGCCTCGCCCGGACGCAGCCAGCGCTCGATCGCGGCGGCGTCGCGCGTGTCCGGCGGCGGTTTGACCAGGACGTCCAGCACGGTTCCGTCCGGATAGAAGCGGAACACCTGGACGCCGGCGGCGAAGATCCCCACCAGGCCGAGGTCGCGCCGCCCGCGCCGGGACCGCGCCATGGAACCTCCCGAGTCCGCCGTCCCGCCCACGATACGGCGGGGAGCGGCCTACGATGAGGCCCGTGCCGAAGCAGAGACGCAGACGCGAACGAGAGGCGCGCCGCAGGGCGGAGCGGGAGCGACGGGTGGAGGGGGGCCGCTGGGAGGTGGTCCTCGAGACCACCGACGAGGCGGACTGGCATGAGCGCCGCGGGCGGGTGCGCGCGGACCTGGCCCATGTCCGGGACGAGGACCTGCGGATCGACGTCCTGTGCGGGCGCGGGATCCACCCCACCACCTACCGCCTCAGCGTGCTCGTGCCCCGCGACCCCGCCGGCGACGAGTGACCCCTCGCGGCGGCTGGCCCGACGCGCTCCCGCTGTGGCCGCGCTCTGAGACGTCGCGGGTTCGGGTCCAAGGTCTCTGGTCATGGGGCCCCGGCCGTGTGATTCTCCGCTCATGGGTGACGACCGCTGTCTGCACGACCTGCTTCCCGGCGAGTGCGGGTTCTGCCGTCCCGCGCCGAGCGGCCTGTCGGAACGGGTGACGATCACACCGGGCGGCACGGTCTTCCACCGGACACGGCGGTGCGAGGCCCTGGTCGAGGGTCAGCGTAAGGCCGGTCGTATGGGACTGGAAGTACACGATCCCGAGGTGGTACCCCTGGCGCGCGTCCTGCACGACCGGCCTCCGTGCATCCACTGCTTTCCCGACTACGCGCCGCGAGGGACCAAGCTCTGCTGGGCGCGCCACGAGGGAACCTGGTACAAGGGGCCGCTCAAGCGGTGGCGAGGGCGTAACGACGCCGGGCTATGGGAAGCGGACGTCGCCTACGTGGTCGAACTCGCCCTGCTGGACGTGGTGGTGGACGAACGGCGACTGCGCCTACGGGGGGCCGGACAGGAATCACTCCGCTGAGTGGCCCCGCCGCCTCAGCACTCGATGACGTTGACGGCGAGGCCGCCGCGCGAGGCACCTGGGGACCTCATCGGGCCGACCCCGTCCTCAGATTCCGGTGGAATCGTTCGGGGGTAGTGCGCGCTCGGCGAAGAGCAGTTCGGCAAGGGAAGCGCGAAGCTCCCGTGTGGTCTCCAGGACCTCGGACTGCAATCGGACCCGCGCGTCCAGGAGCCTCAGTTTCTGCCCGATGCTCCGCTGGACGTCCATAGGCGGAAGGAGCACGGGAAGCGACTCCATCGTCTTCCGTGTGATCGAGGGAATGGTACTGCCGGAGGCGTGCGCGTCGATCCAGGACCGGGTCCGGAGCAGATTGAGGTAGTGCAGGAGATACCACGGGTGGACTTCGGCCGAAGGGCGGAGCCGCAGTAGTTGGCCGCTCATCAGCCATCCCTGTTGCTTCTGCTCGACCAGCGCGAATCTCCCGAGGGTACCGGTTCGTGCTGTCACGATGTCGTTCGCCTGCAGGCGGTACCGGTCGCCGAGATGCTCGGCGTTCTCCTTGGGGACGTGAACCAGGTCGTGCTCCGAGACGCGCAGTTCGATGATGTTGAGGGGCCGTACCAGGGGTGTCCCCCGGTCGGTGAGGTCCTGGGAGGAGGTGCCCCTTCCCGAGGCCCCGGCCTGCACCTCACAGACCTCTCCCAGAGGCTGTTCCACTCGGTCGCCGGTACCCGCATCGGTCAGGGGCGCTTCCATCGTCGTGTCTCCTCGATCAGGCTGTGGACAAGCTGATCGGTGGCCGCCAGCGCATCCTCCAGCAGGTGCAGTCGACGAGTGAGGGCCTCGAATCTCTCCCTCTCCTCGTCCACATGGACGGTCGGAACAGGGAGGGTGAGATAGGCGGTGGGGAGGAGGGAGTGGTCCCGCTCACGGATCTCGTCCAGACCGACGGCGCGGCCCATACTCGAAGCGGGGGCGCCTCCGCGCCAGGCCGTTACGGTGGAAACGATGTCGTCGATCTCTCCGGGGGCGAGGCTGCGTTCGGTGCGGGACACCGTCCCCGACTTCCGTGCGTCAACGAAGAGGATCTCGGAGGGCTTGTCGGCCGGTCTTCGCAGGAGCCAGATATCGACGGGGATGCTCGTGCTCTGGAACAGCCGGTCCGGCAGTGACACCACGGCCTCCACCACGCCATCCTCGACCATGGCCGTGCGGATGGCCCGTTCCCCGGAGTGGGAGGAGAAAGCGGCGATCGGCGCCATGACGACTGCGGCCCGTCCACCCGGTCGGAGCGCTGCCACGGCGGATTGCAGCCATACGAAGTTCGCGTTCGAGAGGGGCGGCCGCCCGTAGGGGAGGCGATGCGGGTCGTCGGCGAAATGCTCGTCGGCCGCCCAACGCATGTTGAACGGCGGGTTGGCCAGCACGAGATCGGTCCGGCCCCGGTGCCGTAGGCCGAACGGGTCGACGCCGGGCATCAGCTCGGCCTCCACGCCGTGGACGCGAAGGCGCATCGCGGCCATGTCCGACAGTTCTTCCGAACCCGGGATTCCACTGAACAGGGGTCGTGACGTGGGTTGGCTGGTGCGAAGCCACCGCTCCATGGCGATGAGGAACTCACCGGTCCGGCAATAGGGGTCGTGGACAGCATGGGGAGGCGTTAGTGGATCGAGCATACGGACGGCGATCTCCACAACGGATGCCGGGGTCTGCCACATCTGCCCGGCTTTGCCCTGTGCCTCCGCCAGCCGGGTGAGTACATGGTCGAAGACCGCAGCAGCCTGCTCCCTCCGGTCTGGGCCGGAGACCAGCGTCTCGACCTCCCTGAGGACACGGGGCAGAACGTGCGGTAGTTCCGTCGGATCCGGCAAGCCGTCCCTCCGCGCGGGAAGCAGGGACATGAGGGACGTGGCCATGTGGGAGTACGTGGGTTGCTGCAGGAGATCCCGCCAGTCCTGCTCCCGCGCCACGGAGATGTGGACGAGGCGGAGGAGGAACTTGAGGTTGGCGTCGAAGGGGGCATGGCCGCGCAGGTCGTCCAGAATCCGGAAGGCGGTCTGGTCCAGGGTCTGTTCCCTGGGGGTAGTCCTCCTCACCTGCACGCGTGCAGGTACTCGGGATGGATCCGGCGCGGTCAGGGAAGCGTGCACTCGTTCTGCGTAGGTCGTACCCGCCACCTCGCCCGGCCGACGGGCATCGGCGGGAATGGTGCGCTCCGCCAACCAATCGGTGACCTGGTCGAGGTCGAACAGCTCCTTCTCCGCGTCCGCGGGCTCGGGGAAGTCGGGTCCGCGCTTGCGCCAGTTGGTGACCGCGGCGCGGCTGACCCCGGCGTACCGGGCGAGTTGCGCGCGTGAGACCAGGGTTGGCCCGTCCTTGGTCACAGTGGCCTCCTCAGAAGCTCGGCGGGAGATCGCCCCGGCACACCTGCTCTTTGACCAGGAGCACTTCGGGTACGCGGTCGAAGGGCTTGATGCCGGAGGCGGCCTCGGGGTTGACATACGAGAGCACGAGGTAGAGCTTGGCGTGGTCCGCCTCCAGGTGGCGGTGGTGGATCGGCTCGTGGTGCATGATGCGGTTGCGCAGCAGCCGCAGGGAGTAGAGCTGGTCCTGGAGGGTGCGGCGAGGCCCTCGGTAGCCGGGGAACGCGCGGTGGAGGGCGGGAACCCACAGATCCCGGTCGTACCTGCGAGCGACCAGCGCGGACCAGAAACCAAGGGACAGCTCGGTGACGACGTCGTCCGGAGTGGCCGAACGGCGGCACCGGGCCCGTGCCTGGCGGACGAGGCGCCGGCCCTCGTTGTCCAGCGGAGCCCTGTTCCACCAGTCCTCCTGCCCGAAGTGGGCGCTCAGGCGGTCGTGGACGGAGTTGCGCAGGGCCAGTTCGAACGTGTGGAGCGGACCGTAGAAGGCCGCGGAGACCATGACGTTCCAGTGGTACAGGTTGACGGCTCGGGCCACATCGCCCCCGCTGTGCCGGAGGTAGGGCTCGAAGCGGGGCGAGGAGTACACGGAGACCATCCATTCCGGGATGCCGCTGCTCACGATGACCTTCGTTCTATCTCGGCTGAGGGCGCGAGAGGACAGGGGGCGAGGACGTTTGGTATCGTTGGCTCCGTAAGCCCCGGGTTCGCCTCTGCTCAGCACGCCACCCGGGGCACGGCTTTTTCCGGGCGGTACTGCCCACGCCCCGATGGCCGGCCCATCGCGAACTCGGCCGCGCGCACCGTCTTTCACCACCAACGGTACATACGATGCCCCTGTCGTGCAAGCGCACTCCAATGCGCGATTTTGTTAACAGGCCCGGAGGCGGTCCCTCAGCACTCGATGACGTTGACGGCGAGGCCGCCGCGCGAGGTCTCCTTGTACTTGTCCATCATGTCGCGGCCGGTGTCGCGCATGGTCCGGATGACCTTGTCCAGCGACACGAAGTGGCTGCCGTCGCCGCGAAGGGCGATGCGGGCGGCGCTGATGGCCTTGACCGAGGCCAGCGCGTTGCGCTCGATGCACGGCACTTGCACCAGGCCGCCGATCGGGTCGCAGGTCAGGCCCAGGTTGTGCTCCATCGCGATCTCCGCCGCGTTCTCCACCTGGGCCGGTGTGCCGCCCAGCACCTCGGCCAGGCCGCCGGCGGCCATCGAGGACGCCGAGCCCACCTCGCCCTGGCAGCCCACCTCCGCGCCCGAGATCGACGCGTTCTGTTTGAACAGCAGGCCGATCGCGGCCGCGGTGAGCATGAACCGCACGACCCCGTCGTCGCCGGCGCCCGGGCTGAAGTGCAGGTAGTAGTGCAGCACCGCCGGGACGATGCCCGCGGCTCCGTTGGTCGGCGCGGTCACCACCCGGCCGCCCGCGGCGTTCTCCTCGTTGACCGCCAGCGCGTACAGGGTGATCCAGTCGCTGCCCCGCATCGGGTCCGGGTCGGCGGTGGTGGGGGCCAGCAGCCCCGATTCGTCGCACGCCCCTCCGAGCTGGCGGTACAGCCGGTGCGCGCGGCGCGGCACCTTGAGCCCGCCGGGCAGGCTGCCCTCGGTCATGACCCCGCGGCGCACGCACTGGCGCATCGCGGTCCAGATGGTGAGCAGTTCCGCCCGGATCTCGTCGGGGGTGCGGCCGAAGGCCTGCTCGTTGGCGAGCATGACGGCGCTGATGGACATCCCCGTGTCCGCGCAGATCGCCAGCAGCTCCTCGGCGCTGGCGAAGGGGTGGGGGACCTCGGTGTCGTCGGCCTTGATCCGGTCGGCGCCCGCGGCCCGCTCGTCCACGACGAACCCGCCGCCGACGGAGTAGTACACCTTGGCCGCCAGCTCCGCGCCCGCGGCGTCCAGCGCCACGAAGCGCATGCCGTTGGGGTGGTCGGGCAGGCTCTCCTTGCGGCGGAAGTCCACGTCCACGGCCGGGTCGAAGGCCACCTTCGGGCCGTCGGGCCCGCCCAGCTCCAGGGAGCGCTCCTCACGCACCCGCCGGACCAGGCCGGGGACCGCGTCCACGTCCACGTGCTCGGGCGTGTGGCCCATCAGCCCGAGGATCACCGCGGTGTCGCTGCCGTGCCCCTTGCCGGTGAGCGCCAGCGAACCGTACAGTTCCGCGCGCACGTGCGCGGTGGCGTCCAGGAGCCCTTCCTCGCGCAGGCGCCCCGCGAAGGTCCGGGCGGCCTTCATCGGGCCGACCGTGTGCGAACTCGACGGGCCGATCCCGATCTTGAACAGGTCGAACACGCTGATGGCCATGGCTGTCCTCCTCGTTGAGTACAGGGCCCTGGTACAGAACTGCCGTGCGGGGCACGGGGCCCCGCACAGCAGGGCTCTACAGGTTGGGGTAGAGCGGGTGCTTGGCGGCGAGCGCGCGCACGCGTGCGCTCAGCGCCTCGGCGTCGAACTCGGGCTTGAGCGCCTCGGCGATGACGTCGGAGACCTCGGTGAAGTCGTCCTCGGAGAAGCCGCGGGTGGCCAGGGCCGGGGTGCCGATGCGCAGCCCGGAGGTGACCATGGGCGGGCGCGGGTCGTTGGGCACCGCGTTGCGGTTGACCGTGATGCCGACCGAGTGCAGGCGGTCCTCGGCCTCCTGGCCGTTGAGGGGGGAGTCCACCAGGTCCACCAGGACCAGGTGCACGTCGGTGCCCCCGGAGAGGACCTTCACTCCGGCCTCGCTCATGTCGGGGCGGGTCAGGCGCTCGGCGAGGAGCTTGGCGCCGGCCACGGTGCGGCGCTGGCGTTCGGCGAAGGCCTGGCTCGCGGCGACCTTGAACGAGACGGCCTTGGCGGCGATGACGTGTTCCAGCGGGCCGCCCTGCATGCCGGGGAAGACCGCGGAGTTGATCTTCTTGCCCAGGGCGGCCTTGGCCAGGATCATGCCGCCGCGGGGTCCGCCCAGGGTCTTGTGGGTGGTGGTGGTGACCACGTCGGCGAACGGCACCGGGTTGGGGTGCAGCCCGGCGGCGACCAGGCCGGCGAAGTGGGCCATGTCGACCATGAGCAGGGCGCCGGTCTCGTCGGCGATCTGGCGGAAGCGCTCGAAGTCGAGTTGACGCGGGTAGGCGGACCAGCCCGCGACGATCATCTTGGGCTGGTGCTCCTTGGCCAGGGCGGCGACCTCGTCGTAGTCGACGGTGCCGTCCTCCTCGCGTACGTGGTAGGCCACGGCGTTGAGGATCTTGCCGGAGTAGTTGATGCGCATGCCGTGGGTGAGGTGGCCGCCGTGGGCCAGGTCCAGGCCCAGGATGGTGTCGCCCGGCTTGAGGAGCGCGAAGTACACGGCGGTGTTGGCCTGGGCGCCCGAGTGCGGTTGGACGTTGGCGTGCTCGGCGCCGAAGAGGGCCTTGGCGCGGTCGATGGCGAGCTGTTCGACGACGTCGACGTGCTCGCAGCCGCCGTAGTAGCGGCGGCCGGGGTAGCCCTCGGCGTATTTGTTGGTCAGGACGGTGCCCTGGGCCTCCAGGACGGCCTGGGGGGCGAAGTTCTCGGAGGCGATCATTTCCAGGGTGTCGCGTTGGCGCGCCAGTTCGGCGTTCACCGCGGCCGACACCTCGGGGTCCAGTTCGCTCAGTGTCTGGTCGAGCGTGTTGTCGGTAGCCATCTCGGCCTACTCCTCGCCTTCGGTCAGCTTGGTGTACTCCTCGGCGGAGAGCAGTCCCGTGGGCTCCTCGGAGAGCCGGGCCCGGAAGAGCCACCCGTCCTCGAAGGGGGCGGTGTTGATGGTCTCCGGCGCGTCCTCCAGTGCGCCGTTGACCTCGACGACCTCGCCGGAGACCGGCGAGTAGACGTCACTGACGGACTTGGTGGACTCGACTTCGCCGCAGGTCTGCCCGGCGGTCACCTCGGTGCCCGCCTCGGGCAGCTCGACGTAGACGATGTCGCCGAGCGACTCGGCGGCGAACGCGGTGATCCCGACCGTGGCGATCCCGTCCTTCACCACGACCCACTCGTGTTTGGCGGTGTAACCCAGCTCCGTGGGAACGCTCACTTCAACTCTCCTTGGAGGTGTTCCATATTCCTGCCGCGCGCCCGCTGGGGCGGCCCGGCCCGGCCTACGCCTGGTGCCGCCTCGTCCGTGCAGGTCCCTGTGCGGGGATCCCACCGGGCGGGGCGGACAGGCCTTCGGGGTGTGAAGGCCCCAGTCCTACGACTGCCGCTGGTAGAACGGCAGCTCGACCACGTCGACGGCCTCGCCCCGGCCCCGCACGTCCACGGTGAACGTGCCGGTCGCGGTGTCGAGGTCGCCGTCCACGTAGGCCATGGCGATGGGGCGGCCCAGGGTCGGGGAGGGCGCGCCGCTGGTGATGGTGCCGACGGTGACGCCGTCGCGCTGGACCTCCTGGCCCCTGCGCAGCGGGCGGCGGCCCTGGGCGACCAGGCCGATGAGACGCCGTGCGCGCGCGGTGCGCGAGGCCTTCTCCAGCGCGTCGCGGCCGACGAAGTCACCGTCCTTGTCGAACTTCACCACGCGGCCCAGGCCGGCGTCGAAGGGGGTGAGTTCGGCGGTGAGCTCCTGGCCGTACAGGGGCATGCCGGCCTCCATGCGGAGGGTGTCGCGGGCGGAGAGCCCGGCGGGCACGAGCCCGTGGTCGGCGCCGGCCGCCATGAGCGCCTCCCAGACACGGGGGGCCTCGGCGGCGGGGCGGACGAAGATCTCGAAGCCGTCCTCGCCGGTGTAGCCGGTACGGGCGAGCAGGACGGGCTGCCCGGCGACGGTGTGCTCGTAGCCCGCGTAGTAGCGGATGTCGTCGAGGTTGGCGTCGGTCAGCGGCGCCAGGATCTCGACGGCGCGCGGGCCCTGGATCGCGATGAGCGCGTAGTCCGCGGACTCGTCGCTCACCTCGACGTCGAAGCCCCGGGCCCTCTCGGCGAGAGCGGCGGACACGACGGGCGCGTTGGCGGCGTTGGCGACGACCAGGTACTCCCGCTCGCCGAGCCGGTAGACGATGAGGTCGTCCAGGACGCCGCCGTCGGCGTCGGTGATCATGGTGTAGCGGGCGCGGCCCACCTTGACCTTGGACAGGTGGCCGACCAGCGCGTGGTCGAGGGCCTCGGCGGCCTGGGGGCCGCTCAGACGGATCTCGCCCATGTGGGAGAGGTCGAAGAGGCCGGCGGCCTCGCGGACCGCCTTGTGCTCGGCGGTCTCGCTGCCGTAGCGCAGCGGCATGAGCCACCCGGCGAAGTCGACCAGGGTGGCGCCGGCCTTCTCGTGGATCTCGCGCAGTGCGGTGGCACGCGGAACTGAGGCGGGCTCTGACATGGGCACTCCCGAGAGGATGGGCGTCGTGACGTGCGTGGCGTTGCCATCCTCCCCCTCTGTCATCGATGCCTGAGAGCTTCACCGCGCGCCCGGCGTGGCTTGCACCTTCGGCGAGGGACGTCGGTCCCTGCTTTCCAGAGTGGTCTCGCCCGTACGGTCCGTGTGCCTGAGAGGTTGTCTGTGGGGAGGGATTGCTCCTTCGGCGGCCCGTGTTGGCTACGCGGACGCTCTCCCGTACGGGGTCAGCAACACGTTCAGCCTAGCAGCGGCCACAGTCGGCCCCCAAGACCGCCCGACGCGTGTGCGACGACACGATCACCGGAGCCCGCCCCACGGCGCGACCGTAGGGACTAGCGTGTGGGGTCGGGACAGGGCCCAGAGGGCCGTACGCGCAGACGCGGAGGGACTGGAGTGGGTACCGACATCGAGCGTCCGGGCCGGCCGGTGGAGCGCCGGAGCCGACTCGTGGTGACAGCGGGCTGCGCTCTGGCACTGACGGGCGTCGTGTCCGGGTGCGCCGAGGAACCCGAGGGGCCGCGGCCGGAACAGGTCTCGGGCAGCGTGCGGGGGGACGTGACCACCGTCGAGCGCGCCGACCTGGAGTCCCACTTCGCCGACGCGGGGCTGGAGGGCACCTTCGTGCTCTACGACGCCGACTCGCGGGTGACCACCGTCGTCGACCCCGAGCAGGCGGCCGTGCGGCAGCCGCCGGCGTCCACGTTCAAGATCCCCAACACGCTCATCGGCCTGCAGACCGGTGCGGTGGCCGATGTCGACGAGGTGCTGCCCTACGGGGGCGAGCCGCAGCCGGTGGCGGAGTGGGAACAGGACATGGGTCTGCGTGACGCCTTCCCGCTGTCGAACGTCCCCGTCTACCAGGAGCTGGCCAGGCGGGTCGGACACGAGCCGATGGCCGCGTGGGTGGACCGCCTGGACTACGGCAACCGCGAGGTCGGCGGCCCGGACGAGGTCGACCGGTTCTGGCTGGAGGGCCCGCTGGAGGTCTCCGCGCAGGAGCAGACCGAGTTCCTGTCCCTGCTGGCCCGCAAGGAGCTGCCGGTGGACACCGCCCACCAGGAGGCGGTGCACGAGATCGCCCTGGTGGAGGAGGCGGAGGACTACCGCCTGTACGCCAAGAGCGGGTGGGGCGCCGACGTCGACCCCTCGCCCGGCTGGTGGGTGGGCTGGGTCGAGAGCGGTTCCGACGTCCACACCTTCGCTCTGCGGGTGGAGATCGAGGGGGACGCCGACGCCGAGCTGCGCGAGCCCCTGGCCCGCGACCTGCTGGCGGAACTGGAGGTCCTGCCGCCCGAGGCGGCCTGACCGTGCGGCGCCCGGGCACGGTCCGGGGCGCGCCCCGATACGCGGAGCGGCCGGGCACCCCTCGGGGTGTCCGGCCGCTTCCGGTCGTTCGCCGGGCGGACCCGGTCAGGCGGTGGTCTTGCGGCGCTGCCGCACGGCCTCGGCGAGCTCGGCCAGCACGTGCTCGGTGGTCTCCCAGCCCATGCACTTGTCGGTGATGGACTGGCCGTAGGTGAGCGCGGACGGGTCGCCGAGCTTCTGGGCGCCCTCGACGATGAAGCTCTCCAGCATCACGCCGATGATGCCCTTCTGGCCCTCGGCCACCTGGGCGGCGATGGCGGCGGCGACCCCCGGCTGGCGGGTGTGGTCCTTGCCGCTGTTGGCGTGGCTGGCGTCGATCATCAGGCGGCGCGGCAGCCCCGACTTCTCGATGACGTCGAGGGCGGCCCCGACCGGCGCGGCCTCGTAGTTGGGGCCGCTGCGGCCGCCGCGCAGGATCACGTGGCAGTCCGGGTTGCCGTCGGTGACGACCACCGAGCCGGCGCCGTGCGGGTCCACACCGAAGAACGTGTGCGAGGCGGCGGCGGCGCCGACCGCGTCCACGGCGACCTGCACGTCGCCGTCGGTGCCGTTCTTGAAGCCGACGGGGGTGCTCAGGCCGCTGCTCAGCTGGCGGTGCACCTGGCTCTCCGTGGTGCGCGCGCCGATCGCGCCCCAGGAGACGACGTCGGCGATGTACTGCGGGGTGATGGGGTCGAGGAACTCGGTCCCGGCGGGCAGCCCGAGGGAGTTGATGTCCAGCAGCAGCTTGCGTGCGGTGCGCAGGCCGCGGTGCACGTCGTAGGTGTCGTCCAGGCCGGGGTCGTTGATCAGGCCCTTCCACCCCACCGTGGTGCGCGGCTTCTCGAAGTACACGCGCATGACCACGCACAGGTCGTCGTTCAGGGACGGCACCAGGGCCTTGAGCCGCTCGGCGTAGTCCATGGCGGACTCGGTGTCGTGCACGGAGCAGGGGCCGACGACGACGAGCAGACGGTCGTCCTCCCCGTTGAGGACCCGCGTCACCTCGGCGCGGGAGTCCTCCACCAGGGTGCTGCGTTCGGGGCCCAGAGGGAGTTCGGCCAGCAGGTCCTCGGGGGCGATGAGCGGCTGGTAGCTGGCCACCCTGGTGTCGTTGGTGCTGGGCATGGTCTTCCCCTAGATCCGTCCGGTCTGGCCGAGAGTGGCCACGAAAAAACAGTAGCGCGGCCGGGCGGGGCGACGTGGAGCCGCATGGAGAATCGACACGGGTCCACACGATGGGAAACACCACACCGGCGATTTTCCCAGCGAATTGTCTCATGATATGAGACGCATTTCCGTGGTAATTCCGGATCGGGTGCGGGCCGCCGGGATCAGTCCGTCAGCCCGGGGAGGTCCTCCTCCCAGTACTCGCGCGGGTGGCGCGCACCATCGGTGACCGCGCCCCGTTCGGCCTCGGCCCGGCGCAGCTGCACACGGCGGATCTTACCCGAGACCGTCTTGGGCAGCTCCGCGAACTCCAGGCGTCTGACCCGCTTGTAGGGCGAGAGGCGCTCGCGGGCGTAGGAGAAGATGGCGCGCGCGGTGACGGCGTCGGGCGCCACCCCGTCGGCGAGGGCGACGTAGGCCTTGGCGACGGACAGGCGCAACGGGTCCGGAGAGGGGACCACCGCGGCCTCCGCCACATATTCGTGTTCGACGAGGACGCTTTCCAGCTCGAATGGCGAGATGCGGTAATCCGAGGCTTTGAAGACGTCGTCCGTACGGCCGATATAGCGCAGGTTCCCGGCGGAATCCCGGCCGGCGATGTCGCCGGTGAGGTACAGGTGCCGGCGGACCCGTCCGCCGGCGTCGTCGGAGTCGGCGTACCCCCGCATCACACCGACGGGATCCCGGGTCATGTCCACCCCGATCTGCCCGGTCTCGGCGGGCTCCCCGGTCGCCGGGTCCACGATGACGATGTCGTAGCCCGGCAGGGGACGGCCCACGGACCCCGGCACCACGGGCCGACCGGGGCCGTTGCCGACGAGCATGGTGGTCTCGGTCTGGCCGAAGCCGTCGCGGACGGTGATGCCCCACGCCTCGCGGACCCGGTCCACGACCTCGGCGTTGAGCGGCTCGCCCGCGGCCAGGGCCTCGCGCAGCCCCACCCGCCACGCGCCCAGGTCGGTCTGCAGGAGCATCCGCCACACCGTGGGTGGCGCGCACAGGGTGTCGACGCCGCGGCGCACCACCTCGTCGAGCAGCCGTTCGGGGTCGAAGCGGGCCTGGTCCAGCGCCAGCACCGTCGCCTCGGCGTTCCAGGGCGCGAACATGCTGCTGTAGGCGTGCTTGGCCCATCCGGGCTGGGACACGTTCAGGTGGATGTCGCCGGGCTGCACACCGAGCCAGTACATGGTCGACAGATGGCCGACGGGATAGGAGCTCTGGGTGTGGGTCACCATCTTGGGGCGGGCGGTGGTCCCGGAGGTGAAGTACAGCAGCAGGGGGTCGTCCGGGTGCGTGGCGTGCGGCTGCGCGAAGTCCAGCCCGGCGTGCTCGGAGTCGGCGTAGTTGAGCCAGCCGTCCATGTACCCGGCGCAGATGCGCGTCCAGTGGCCCCGCAGGTCGGCGAACTTCTCGGTCGCCTCGACCCCGCAGACCACGTGCTGGACGTCGCCGCGCTCCAACCGGTCGACCAGGTCGCCCTCGGACAGGATCGGCGCGGTGGGGGCGACCACGGCGCCGAGCTTGACGGCGGCCAGCGTGGTCTCCCACAGCTCCACCTGGTTGCCGAGCATCACCATGATCCGGTCGCCGGGGTGCACGCCCTGCCCGATCAGCCAGTTCGCCACCTGGTTGGAGCGCTCGGACAGGTGGCGGTAGGTGTACTTGGTGTCGGTGCCGTCCTCGGCGACGACCCAGAGGGCGGTCCGGTCCGGACGGGTCCGGGCGACCGCGTCGAAGTGGTCCAGGGCCCAGTTGAAGTGCTCCGACCGGGGCCAGGTGAACTCTCGGTGCGCCTTCTCCTGGTCCGTGCGGTGCTCCAGGAGCAGGTCCCGCGCGGCCCGGAACTCCGCCGCACCCGCGGCGGCCTTCTCTTTCGACATCGCTGGCGACCTCCGCTTCGGGACGGCACGGCGACCGCACCGTCCACGGTTCCGCCCTGGTGGGGCGGGTGGGGCGTGCTCTGCGAGTCCTACCCGCGCGGGGCGGCTCCGACGCTTCCACCCCCGAGGGCCGTGCGCTCTAGGATTGGTGCTTATGGAGGAACTGCGCGGACACCACGGGACCTGGCGGCTCGACGACGAGATGGTGCGGATCCGTTTCGATTCCGGCCGCAAGGTGCCGACGCTGTTCAAGTCACTGGGCAGCTGCGCGGTTCCGCTGGCGGCCGTCGCCGACGTCGAGTTCGACCAGGGCGACCGCAAGCCCTCCCGTCGCCCACCACCGCCCGGGGCCGCTTCGCGCGAGGGGTGGGCCACCCTCAACGGACGCCTTCGGCGCAGTTCCTCCGACTGGCGCCTGCGGCTGCGCCTGGCCGACGGCACCGACCCCTACGCGCAGTTGGGCGGGCCGGGCAGCGAGGCGCCGACACCGCTGGTGCTGACCGGACCGAACGACCGCGAACTCCTCGCCGAGTACTTTTCCGACCAGCTCGCCTCGGCGGCCAGGTACGCCCGGGAGCTGGCCGACCGGGCCCCGGACCCGGCGGAGGTGGCCAAGGGGCTGGTCGCCCGGCCGCCCGTGCAGGTGCGCACCGCGGAGGGCTCGGCGTCCTTCGACGGCACGCGTGTGCGGCTGCAGTGGGACGGATGGCTCTCCAGCACCGCCAAGGAGCGGGAGAAGTCGCGCGAGTACCGGCTGTCGGAGATCGAGTCGGCCACCTGGTACCCGCCGGTGGACGTCACGGAGGGGTACCTGCGCATCGTGCTGCGGGGTGTGACGATCCCCGAGGCGACGGAGCTGGAGAACGACTTCTTCACCCTGGCCTCCCACGGCACGAAGGGCGGCGAGGAGACGCTGCTGATGGCGGCGACCCTGAACGCCCACATCGAGCCCGCCGACGCGGTCGCGGAGGAGGCCGCCCCGGCGCTGCCCGCGGCCCCCGGCGTCAGTGCGGAGGAGGAGTCGGTCTTCGCCAAGATCCGGGAGCTGGGGCGCCTGCACGCCGAGGGCCTGCTCACCGATGAGGAGTTCAGCGCCAAGAAGGCCGAACTCCTGGACCGCCTCTGAACCGGATCCGCGGGCCCCGACCGGGGGCCGGTGGACCCGCCCGCTCCGGCACCCCCGGACCAGGCCCCGGGAGACACCCGGGGCCCACGCGACACGAAAGGGCACGGCTGTGCGCACCCTGTATCCGCCCATCGACCCCTACGACTCGGGCATGCTCGACGTCGGCGACGGCCACCGCGTGTACTGGGAGCTGTGCGGCAACCCCGCGGGCAAGCCCGCGGTGTTCCTGCACGGCGGTCCCGGCGGCGGCTGCACTCCCGACCACCGCAGGCTGTTCGACCCGGAGAAGTACCGGGTCCTGCTGTTCGACCAGCGCAACTGCGGCCGTTCGACGCCGCACGCGAGCGAGATGGACTCCGACCTGTCCACGAACACCACGTGGACGCTGGTGGAGGACATGGAGCGGCTGCGGGAGATGATCGGCGCCCCGACCTGGCAGGTCTTCGGCGGATCCTGGGGCAGCTGCCTGGCCCTGGCCTACGCCCAGACGCACCCCGACCGGGTCAGCGAGCTGATCGTACGCGGCATCTTCACCCTGCGCGACGAGGAGCTGCGCTGGTTCTACCAGGAGGGCGCCTCGATGCTCTTCCCGGACCTGTGGGAGTCCTACCTGGAGCCCATCCCCGAGGAGGAGCGCGGCGACCTCATCGCCGCCTACGCTCGGCGTCTGAACGACCCCGACCGCGCGGTCCGCCTGGCCGCGGCCCGCGCGTGGAGCGTGTGGGAGGGCTCGACGGTGACGCTGCTGCCCAACCCGGAACTGCGCGCCCACCACGCGGACGAGGACTACGCGCTGGCGTTCGCCCGGATCGAGAACCACTACTTCACGAACAAGGGGTTCCTCACGCCGAACCAGCTCATCGACGGGGCGGAGAAGATCCGGCACATCCCCGGAGTGATCGTGCAGGGCCGCTACGACACGTGCACACCGGTGCGCACCTCCTGGGACCTGCACAGGGCGTGGCCGGAGGCGGAGTACCACATCGTCGACGACGCGGGCCACGCGTTCAGTGAGCCCGGCATCCTCGACCGGCTCATCGAGGCCACCGACCGCTTCGCGAAGTGACCGCGGCCGGGGGCGCGCCGCGGCGCGCCCCCGGGCGGTGTGTTCACCAGTCGACGTAGTCGCGGACGCCGCAGTCGAGGCCGCTGACATCGTTGAACAGGCCCAGTTCGGCGAGCTGCTGCCGCCCCTGGACGCGGGAGAGGTTCCAGGCGGCCACCCCGCGACCGTCGGGGTCGTCCAGCCGGTCGCGCAGTCCCACCAGGGCGCAGTCGCGTTCGTGCTCGGGCAGCCCCATCAGTCCGGGGACCGCGTCGGCGGACAGGTCGCGCAGGTACCAGGTGTCCACGGCGGCCAGGTCGAGGTCGTGGTGGCTCTCCGCGATCCGCAGGTCGGGGTTGCCGTAGGCGAACACGGCCAGGGCCACGGCGCCGAAGGCGACCGTCACCCGTGGCAGCCAGGCGGCCGAGCGGCCGAGGGTGTTGCACAGCCCGGCCACGATGACCAGGCCGAACACGCCCGCACTCCACAGGATCCACGCCTCGGCGCTGACGCGCAGGCGGGTCAGGCCGAAGGTGTCGATGTAGAGCTGCAGGCGCATCATCGCGGACGCGAGGATGACCAGGGTGAGCACGCACAGCAGGCCCAGCAGGGCGTTGCGCAGGGTCCGCGTCGAGGCGATGCGCGAGGGCAGCAGCCGGACCGCGACCGCGATGACGCCCAGGACGAGCGCGCTCACCACCACGAGCTGGAAGAAGCCCTGCCGCGCGTACTCGGCGTAGATGACACCGGAGACCCGCTGCACGTAGTCGTCCCCGCCGAACATGACGGCGGCCTGCACGCCGACGAAGGCGACGAAGAGGGCCACCAGGGCGGCGAGGGGCACGGTCCAGACCCAGACCGGCCAGAGCGGGTCGGCCGCGGGCGCGGCCGGGCGGGGACGCGGACGGTGGTACCGGCGGGCGGTGAGGACGGCCGCGCCGGTGAGGAGCATCGTCACGAGCATGCCGAACAGGCGCAGGAGGCCCGAGCCCGTCCCGACGGAGGTGAACATCCGCCCGATGTAGGCGGAGAACACGGGGTCGGCGAGGGCGAACAGCAGGCCGAAGACCAGGAGCAGGCCGAGGGTGACCATCGAGGTGACGATGAGCGGGAGCACGAGGCCGGCGGCGCGCTTGGTGTTCAGGGGGCTGAGGAGGAACCTCGGGGTGGCGGGCAGGTTGCGCAGGAGGGCCAACGCGCCCGTGGCCACGCCGACGGCGTTCCGCCGCGCGGCCGGGTTGCGGGTCGCGAACGCCATCGAGGCGAGGAGGAACGAGCCCGTCAGCGTCCACACGAGCACCCAGCCCGCGTCCCGCAGGGCCGCGGTGGCCAGCAGGACGGCCGCCAGGACGCCGAAGACCGCCGACCACGTGTAGGCGTACCGGTCGGGCCGCGGCGGCGCGGCGGGCGGCGGCTCGTACGGGGGCCGGTGGCCGTGGGCGGCGTAGGCCTGGTGGACGTGGGCGTTGCCGTGGTGCCACGGATAGGCGTGCCCGGGGTACCCGGGGTGGGACCGGTCGGCGTACCCGGGGCGGGGCCAGGGGGCCGCGGCGTAGCCCGGGTGGCCCGGGTAGCCCTGGGGCGCTTCGGTGTCCTTCGGGTCGGTGTCCGCCTCCGGTACGGGGCTGTCGGCGTCCCTGGTCTCCGTCCCGTCCGTCTCGCCCCCGGACGCACCGCCCTCGGCGGTCGGCGGTGCCTCGTGGGCCCCGTCCTCGGCGTCCGGCCCGGCGTAGTCCTCACTCGCGGCGGCGTCGCCGGTCCGGGCGTCCTCGTCGGGCTTCTCGTCCCCCGACTCGTCCGGGCCTTCTTCCCCGGCCGCGTCCGGAGTCCCGACCGCCTCCTCCGGTACGTCGGGGGTCCCAGGCCCAGCGTCCACGGCGGGCTCCGGCGTGACGGTCGCGTGCACCCGGGGGTTCGTCCCCGCCTCGGCGACGGCACGCCCGCGCGGGGCGTCCGGAGAAGGCGTCACGTCCTCCTTCGCCTCTTCCGGCGGAACACCGCTCTCCGGGATGGCCGGACGCACCATGAGGGCGGCCAGGGCGGTCAGGCCCGCGACCACGCCGGTGATCACCAGGCCGAGCCCCGGGCGGTTCAGCGTCGCCAGGAACGCCGCCACGACGCCGACGCCCACCAGCGCGATCGGGAGCCAGACGGGGGCCTGGGGGAGCGGCACCCTCTGTGGTCGGGGCCGTTCGTAGGGCGAGGGCGCCCCCGCCCACCCCGGGTGGACCGGGCGCCCGTAGGCGTCGTATCCCGTCCCGCCGTGCGGCCGGGCGTACCCGGGGGCCGGCCCCTGCCGTCCTGCGCTGTCGTCCGTAGCGGTCACGTTGTCCTCTCCTCGGACGGCGGCCACCCGCCGTCGTTACTGAAGTTAAGACCAGGACCGACCGGTATCGGTTCACAGGAACGGACCGACGAAGCTCGCCGCCGACCCCCGCGCGCTAGGGTCGAAGCGCCGACACCGTCCGCGCGAGGAGTGGAGAACCATGCGAGTCAAGGTCGACTTCGACGAGTGCGAGAGCAACGCCCTGTGCATGGGGGCCGCGCCCGAGGTCTTCGAGGTCCGCGACGACGACTTCCTCTACCTGCTGACCGAGGAACCCCCGGCCGAGCTGCACGAGCGCGTACGCGAGGCGGAGCGGCTCTGCCCCAAGCGCGCCATCACCGTGCGGGACTGAACCCCGCCGCGTCCAGCGCCTCGTCCCATGTCGTGGGCTTCTCCAACAGCCCCCGGTACCGCATGGTGCGGGGCGTGGACCGCAGCCCGAGCACGCCGGTGAGCATGCCGCCGCGCCCCAGGAAGGCCACGAACTTTCGGTCCTCCGGTGAACCGTGCACGAAGGCGACCTCATCGGCCGGGGCACCCTGCCCCAGCAGCTGGATCTTCTTCTTGTATTGGTCCGACCAGAAGTAGGGCACCGGGGTGAAGGGCACCCGCCCCCCTCCGGCGAGCAGGTTGTGCGCGGCCGCCGTGCCCTGCTCGCTCGCGTTGGTCCAGTGCTCCAGCCGGATCCGTCCGCCGAACCGGGGGTGCGGCCAGTTCGCGAGGTCGCCGACCGCGTACACGCCGGGCACGGTGGTCTCCGAGTACTCGTCGCACAGCACCGCGCCGTCGCCGAGCAGTTCGACCCCGGACCCGCGCAACCACTCGGTGTTGAGCTCGACGCCCAGTCCGGCCACGACCAGCGAGGCCTCGATCGCGGTGCCGTCGGCCAGCCGGACCCGCTCCACCCGGTCGCCGCCCTCGAAGCCGGCGACGCCGACGCCCAGGCGCACGTCCACCCCGTTCTCCCGGTGCAGTTCGGTGAACACACCGCCGACCCGGGGATCGATCGCGCGCGTCAGCGGGGTCGGCGCGGCCTCGATCAGCGTGACGTCCATGCCCACGGCGCGGGCGCTCGCGGCCACCTCGGCCCCGACGAACCCGGCCCCCACCACGACCACGCGGCCCGCGGAGTCGAACTCCGCCCGCACGGCCTCGGCGTCGTCGAGCGTGCGCAGCACGTGCACGCCCGCGAGACCGGTGTCCGGGCGGCGGGCACGGGCGCCGGTCGCGACGACCAGCCCGTCGTAGCGCAGGGGCGTCGTACGGCCGTCGGGTCCGGTGACGGTCACCTCGCGCGCGGCGGGGTCCAGGCCCACGGCTCGCGTCCCAGGCCGGAAGTCCAGCTCCAGGCCGGCGATCTCCGCGTCGTCGAGCAGGCGGAGCGAGCGGTGGCCGACGAGCCAGCCGGGCTCGCCGCCGGAGGGCTCCATGCCGATCCCGGTCAGGGCCTCCTTGGACAGCGGCGGGCGCGAGTAGGGAACGTGGGGCTCCTCTCCCACGAGCGTCACCCGCCCCTCGAAGCCCTTCCGGCGCAGCGCCTCGGCCGCGTGCAGGCCGGCCATTCCGGCACCGGCGATCACGACGTCCCTCAGGGTGGACGGCACCGTGCACTCCCTTCACTCGTGGATTCGGGGATGGGCCCGGACCCGGACCCGGACCCGGAGCGTGTCCCCCGGACGCGCTCCCTAGACCGGTCGGACCTCGCCCACGGGGGCGCCACCGCCGAGGACGTCGACGCGCAGCCGGTCCTGGACGGGGGAGACGTCCACGCCGAGGGTCCGCAGCGCGTCGAGCGCGACCAGCGTACGCGCCCGCCCCTCGGCGTCGCCATCGCTGATCTTGACCGCGACGGTCTCGCCGGTGGCGGCGCCGAGCAGCAGGACGCCGTCCGCGCCGACCTTGGAGACCAGGCCCGGCAGCCGCGTCATCAGTTCGGTGTCGGTCCGGTCGGTACCGGACACGTACTCGGGGTGCGAGCTCATGGCGTCGACGACGGCGCGCTCGTGGCTGTCCCGGGGCGCCGTGCGCATCCGCCACAGGCCGCGCGCCAGCCCGGCCAGGGTGACGGCCAGCTGGGGCGCTCCACAGCCGTCCACGGCGGTGTGCGCGACCGGTTCCTCGCACACGTCCTCGATCGTCTCGCGGACGAGCACCTGGAGGGGGTGGGCGGGATCGAGGTAGTCCTCCGTGCTCCACCCCTGGCGCACGCAGGCCGCGAGCATGCCGGCGTGCTTGCCGGAGCAGTTCATCAGCAGGCGCTCGGGCTCGCGTCCCGCGCGCAGGAAGGCCAGTCTCGCGCTCTTCCCGCCGGGGACGTCGGCCGGGCACCCCAGGGCGTCGGGGGTGAGTCCGGCGGCGGTCAGGATCCGCTCGGCCTCGGCCGCGTGGAAGTCCTCCCCGCCGTGGCTGCCCGCGGCGATCGCCAGCGACGTGCCCGCCAGGGGAGCGCCGGCGCGGAGCATGGCCAGCGCCTGGAAGGGCTTGGCCGCCGAGCGCGGGAACATCGGCTGGTGGACGGGGCCGCGGGCGTGGGCGACGCGGCCGGACGCGGACAGGCCGACGACCGCCCCGTAGTGGACGCTCTCGCGCATCCCGGAGCGGATGACCTCCGCCAGGGGGACGTACTCGGGAAGGGCGGTCCGGGGCATGCGGGTTCTCCTCGCCGTTGAGGTCGTTCTGTGCGGGGGTGTCCGCTGAGGGGCGGACACGCGTAAGAACGTTACATAACGACCCGTTCTTCCGGGCGGGGAGCCGTGTCGGGAACGGGGAGTAGGGTCGTTGCGGACGCCCGGCAGGCGCTGGACGCGCTGGTGGGACGGATGAGACGGGAAGTAGGACACACGATGGGAACGCTGCGGATGGGCGCGCTGACCCGACGCCGGGTCGGCATGCGGGCGGCGGACCTGGAGTACGCGGTGCTCGACACCGAGACCACGGGCCTGGAGCCGCGCACCGGGGCCCGGATCGTCGAGGTCGCCGTCGTGCGGGTGCGCGGTGACGGGACGGTGGTCGAGGAGTTCAGCACACTCGTCGACCCGCGTGCCGAGGTCCGCGGACAGGAGTTCCACGGCATCGGGGACAGTGACACGGTGGGGGCGCCGACGGTGGCCCAGCTGGCGCCGCGCCTGGCCCGGCTGCTGTCGGGAGCGGTGGTGGTCAGCCACAACCTGGACTTCGAGCAGCGCTTCCTGGCCGCGGAACTGGTCCCCGCCGGGCTGCCCGCAGGCCAGTCGGGCCTGTGCACGCTGCGGGCGCTGCGTTCGCAGCTCAGCCTGGAGCGCTACTCGCTGCCGAAGGCGTCCTACCAGCTGAGCGGGGACTGGCCGACCGGCCAGCACACGGCGCTGGGCGACGCGCGGGCCTGCGCCAAGCTGCTGGTGGAGATGATCGCCAACGCCCCGGGCGAGCTGCGCTACTCCGGCCCGGCGCCGCGACTGCTGCCGATCCCCGCCGACCCGGTGGGCCTGCCGACGCGCTGGAAGCCGCGCACGGCGCCGCCGCCCGGCGGGCTCGACCCGCTGCGCCCGTGGCGTGCCCGCTGGCGCGCCCTGGAGCTGGACCCGCTGCTGTGCGGCGGCTCGTTCGGCACGACCGACCGGGCGATCGCGGAGCTGGCAGCTCACCGGGACACGCGTCTGCGTGAGCGGGTGGCGACCGCCGCCGCGGTGACGGGCGGTATCGCCGCGACGGTCGCGGGCGGCCTCCTCGCGCACCTGGGAAAAAACTGGGCCGCAGGCCTCCGTTGAGGGTGGTAGTCCCACCCTGCGCGGAGCGCACCCCGGACGTTGGTGGGCGACGGGTGGGCTGGGCCGCAGGCCTCCGTTGAGGGTGGCCCGCCCGCCGCGAAGCGGCCCCCGGGCGGTGGTGGGCGACGGGCGGGCTCAGAGCCCGGACAGGGTGAGGAAGAACGCCACGATCAGCGCGCTGCCCCCGACCGTGGTGAGCAGGGCCCGGCCCTGTTCGGTCAGCCGGGCGGACGCCCAGCGCAGGCGGGGCGGCGCGGCCGTCCGGCGCGCGGTCGCGACCCCCGAGCCGCGCGGGGCGGGCAGCCTGCCCGGGACGTACCGGGGCACCTTGTTGAACAGGGCGGCCGACACCAGTGCGGCGCCGACGACGATCAGCACGAGGGACACGTCGGGGAGGACCTCACGGTTCGAGGGGCGGAAGGGGTCCCGATTCTTGCCGACATCGCCGCGCTGTATCGAGTCGATATCGCTTCGCGTACGTAAGGGCGCCCGTTACGGACACGCCCTTATCGCGCAGAGCTTACGATTCGCCACCGTGCGTGGTGGAAGGGGGAAGTACCGTGTCGACGGTTTCGGCCGGCACGCCGAGTCCGCGCAGCACGAAACGGGTCACCAGAGCGTGGGTGTCGTTGAGGTCGATGTCGCCGCTGACGAGCGGGATGCGCTGTGACCCCACCATCGACAGCGTGAGCCCCGCGGTGGCCCCGGCCGGCAGCGGGTCGAACTCCCCGGCGGCTGTGCCGTCCTCCAGGATCTCGGTCAGCAGCCGCTGCATCGGCGCCACGTGCGCGGCGAGCGCCTGGTAGGCGTCCGGGCCGAGGCTGGCGCCGAGTTCGGCGGCCGGCGGGTGCGGATGCGCGACGATGCCCTCCAACTGGAGGCGGAGGAAGGCCGAGAGCCGTCGCGCCGCCGACACGCCCGAGGGCAGTTCGCGCCGGTACCGCTCGACGAAGGCGGCGTTGACCTGTTCGGTGAAGGCCAGGAGCAGCGCCGGCTTGTCGGGGAAGTAGTTGTACAGCGCGGTGCGGGTGATGCCCGCGGCGTTGGCCACGTCGGTCATGGAGACGCGGTCGATCCCCTGCGACCGGATCAGCTCGTCGACAGCCTCCATGATGCGCTCCCGCGTCTGTGCGCGGTGCGCGGCGATGGTGGGGGCCGTGATCTTGGGCATGTTCCTATGGTGTCACGACCGACGCCCCTGGCGGCCCCGCACGGACCGTCCCTCCGTGGGGGCGCCAGGGGGCCGGAGACCGGTGTCCCCGTGCGGGCTCGCGGAGGCGCGGGATCCTCTCCCTCGCGCCCGGCGAGCCCGGCCGGGCGTCACTGGCAGTAGGCGCGCCCGAGGTCGGCGAGGACCTCGGTGTTGAGCTGGTAGGCCAGCCGGGTCTCGTCGATGAGCCGCTGGGCGGCGGGTTCGTCCAGCTCCAGGGCGTCGAGGCGGGCCCGGTAGTCCGCGCGGAACTTCGGCAGGCTGCCGAGGCGGTCGAAGACGTAGAAGGACACGCCGTGCCCGTCACCGAGCCCGTGGGCCTCGGCGACGACGCGGCGGATGAACTGGCCGCCGGAGACGTCGCCCATGTAGCGCGTGTAGTGGTGGGCGACGAACCCCTCGGGGTGGTCGGCCATCTGCTCGATGCGCGCCACGTAGGTGCGGGTGGCGAGGCTGGGGGAGACCCGGTCCCGCCACGCGGGTCCGAGCAGGTGCTCCAGGTCGCGGACCAGGGCGGGCAGACGCAGGAGTTCCGGGCGGACGAACCGGCCGGCCACGGGGTGGTCGGCCAGGCGGGAGCCGAGCTCCTCCAGGGCGGCGTAGGCGAAGTAGTGCTGGGCGACCATGGCGGTGTAGCCGTCGAGGGGCAGCGTGCCGTCCATGAGGGCGCGTGTGAAGCCGTGGTACTCGGCGTTCTCGTGGTCGCGCCAGGTGGCGGCCTTGAGGCGTTCGGAGAACAACTCGGGGGAAAGGGGGAGGGTGGCCTCGGCCGTCGCGCTCATCTGCGCTGTCCGCCTTCCAATCGGAACATTTTCTGACATGATGTCATTTAGGGAGTCATCGCTGTCAAGGCTTATACGACATCCTGTCAGAAAAAAGTGGAACTCGGTCTTCGCTCGGTCACGAATGGTGACGGCCGTCCGTCGGTGCGCACCGGCGGACGCGGCTCCGGCCGTGCTCCGCGTCACATCCTGCACATGCTCCTGCATGCGCATATGCCCGATCGGTCGGGTTCGTGGAATGGCCACCGCGCCGTGGCCGTTGGGACCGGACGAGCCCCTTCCCGCACGCGACGGCGTGGCGGTTCCGTCCGCCATCGTTGGATGTGTCTCGTTACGCCCGCTGGTCAACAGGTCTTCCGGGCGATTATCGTTTGCATGTCGTGCGGTCCGGACCGCCGGAAAGACCCCAGGTGTCCATCTGGGGCTCCACCAGCGGGGCCAACGCACCTGACGGACGGCAGACCAAAGGCGATGAGTGGATAACAGGGGAACAGGGCACGATCCCGTGACGGTGATCAGTGAGGAGACGGTCGACGCCGCCTCCCTCAACGGGCATGCCGGACACGGAACGACGACCCTGGGTGACGACACCGCGCCGGACGATCGAGTGGAGGCTCCCGTCGAATCGGTTGACGTCCTACTGGTCGAAGACGATCCCGGTGACGCCTTCCTCGCCGAGGAACTGCTCGCCGACACCGTCCTCGCCACGCGTATCACCTGGGTCTCCACGCTCCAGGCGGCGCGGGACCACCTCAAGGGGTTCCGCGGCTGCGTCCTGCTCGACCTCAACCTTCCCGACGCCCACGGCCTGGACCTGTTGCGCGAGGTGCTGGAAAGCGCTCCCCTGGCCGCCGTCGTGGTCTTCACCGGCCTGGACGACGAACACGAGGGCATCGCCGCCGTCTCCGCCGGCGCCCAGGACTACCTCGTCAAGGGCCAGGTCGACGGCTCCCTGCTGGGCCGCAGCATCCGCTACTCCCTGGAGCGGCGGCGCGCCGACGAGAACGCCCGCCAGCTCCGCGAGGCACGGATCCACGCCCGCGAGAACATGCGCCTGGAACGCGGCCTCCTGCCCCAGGTCCTGCTCCAGCGCTCCCCCCTGAGCCACCGCGCCTACTACCGTCCCGGGCGGGAGCGCGCCGTGGTCGGCGGCGACTTCTACGACGCCGTCGAGAAGGACGGCACCACCCACGTCATCATCGGCGACGTCAGCGGGCACGGCCCCGACGAGGCCGCCCTGGGCGTGAGCCTGCGCATCGCCTGGCGCGCGTTCATCATGGCGGGCGTCGCCGAGGACGCGGTCCTGCCCAACCTGGAGGACATCCTCGTCAGCGAGCGCGCCCAGGAGGAGATGTACGCGACGCTGTGCATGGCCAGCCTGGACACCGGCAGTGACCGGGTCCGCACCCGCGTCCTGGGCCACCCCCCGCCCATGGTCGTCCAGGACGGCACGGTCGTGGAGGCCCCGGCGACCCCGCAGCCCCCGCTGGGCGTCTTCCCGGTCGAGCAGACCGACACCGACGAGGTCGTCCTCCCCCGCGGCGCCAGCATGCTCTTCTACACCGACGGCCTCGTCGACGCCTACGACGGCGGACCCCCCTCGCGCCTGGAGGTCTCCGGACTGCGCCGGATGGTCTCGGGCATCCTGGACCAGGGCGTGTCCCTCTCGCGGCTGCCCGAACACCTCGTGGACGAGGCCGAGCGCAGCAACGGCGGACCGCTCCAGGACGACGTCGCGATGCTGCTCATCACGCACGGGGATCCGGAGTGAGACCCACGGGGGAGGGGACGAGCATGGAGCCCGACAGCGAAGGATCCGGGCGGCCGTCCCCGGACACCGGTGCGCCCGGACCCGGGCCGGACGCCGGCACGCCGCCCGGGGGCGACGACTTCGTCAACGGCGGCACCCTGACCCTGCAGCGGCGGGTCCGCGCCGGACACGAGTCCTGGAGCCTGCGCCGCCGCGTGACCAGTCTGCTGACCGTGGTCGCGGTCGTGCTCGTGGTCGCGGTCTCGGTCATCACCCTCGCCGCGCTCAACGCCCGCGACTCCCTGGAACTCCAGGTCGAGTCGCTCACGCCGGCGGTCTCCGCCGTGGAGCAGACCCGGTCGGCCTACCTCAGCCAGGACCACGCCCTGCGCGGCTACATCCTCACCGAGGACCGCGACTTCCTCCAGCCCTTCGTCGAGGCCCGCCTCCAGCTCACGGAGAGCCGCGCCGAGCTCACCGCCCTCGCCGAGACCAACCCGGAGGTGGCGGACAGCATCGACGAGCTGCTCACCGCCGGGACCGTCTGGACCGAGGAGTTCGCCGAGCCGGCGCTGGAACAGGTCAACGCCGGGGAGACGCCCAGCCAGGAGGAGCTCCAGCGCGGTCGCGTCCTGTTCCTGGAACTGAACCGGGTCAGCGACAGCGCCGCGGCGCAGCTGCAGTCCGAGATCGACGACGCCCGCAGCGGCCTGACCATGGCCACCCAGCAGGTCGTGGCGCTACTGGTCCTGGTCGGGCTGGTCGTGGTGTTCCTGTCGGTCTTCCTGTGGGTGATGCTCCAGCAGTGGGTGCTGCGCCCGCTGGACGAACTCGCCGGGCACATGCGCCAGGTGTCCGAGGGGTACTACGCGCACCGCATCTCCCTGCACGGGCCGCCCGAGATCGTCCGCCTGGGCCGGGACGTCGACTCCATGCGCGAACGGATCGTGCACGACCTCGACGAGGTCGCCTCCGCCCGGCGCAAGCTCCAGGAGCAGTCCTCGCTGCTGGAGCACCAGACCGAGGAGCTGCGCCGGTCCAACCTGGAACTGGAGCAGTTCGCCTACGTCGCCTCGCACGACCTCCAGGAGCCGCTGCGCAAGGTGGCGAGCTTCTGCCAGCTGCTCCAGCGGCGCTACCAGGGACAGCTCGACGAGCGCGCCGACGCCTACATCGACTTCGCGGTCGAGGGCGCCAAGCGCATGCAGACGCTCATCAACGACCTGCTCGCCTTCTCCCGCGTGGGGCGCACCAAGAACTTCGCTCCCGTGGACCTGGACGTGGCCCTCGGCGACGCCCTGAGCAGCCTGTCCACCCGGCTGGAGGAGGCCGGAGCCGAGGTGACCGGCGACCCGCTGCCCACCGTCCAGGGCGACCGGACCCTGCTCACCCAGGTGTTCTTCAACCTGGTCGGCAACGCCGTGAAGTTCCGCGGCGAGGAGGACCCGCGGGTCCACATCAGCGTGGAGCGCCAGGGCGACGAGTGGGTGTTCTGCTGTGAGGACAACGGGATCGGCATCGAACCGCAGTACGCGGAGCGGATCTTCGTGATCTTCCAGCGGCTGCACACCCGGGAGAAGTACACCGGAACCGGCATCGGCCTCGCGATGTGCAAGAAGATCATCGAGTTCCACGGGGGACGGATCTGGCTGGACACCGGCCCGGAGGGGGACGAACAGACCGGAACCACGGCGGCGGCGCGCTCCGGACCGACCGGAACCCGCATATGCTGGGCTCTGCCCGCCGACACCGAGTCGGAACACGGTCCCGAAGGGGAAGCGGCCAAGGGAACCGCCGAGCCCGAGGACGGCGTTAACTCCGACAGTGGAGTCGAGGGCACCGAGCAGGCCGGATCCGCCCCCGCGGAGTCGGCCTCCACGGCCGAACGACAGTCCGCTGGTACGCACGTACCGGGAGGAGACGGCGACACGCCGGACGACGAGTCCGACGCGACGCCCTCCGCTCGGACCGCGTACGGCGGCGGAACGGTTCCCCCCGGTCACGGGCGGGGCCCTGACAGGGGTCTGGACGTTTGAGCGAGGTCATGTTGGTGCATCCCATCGAGGTGCTGCTGGTCGAGGACGATCCAGGTGACGTCCTGATGACCAAGGAGGCGTTCGAGGAACACAAGCTGGGCAACCGGCTGCACGTGGTGTCCGACGGCGTCGAAGCCCTCCGTTTCCTGCGCCGCGAAGACGAGTTCGCCGACGCCCCCCGCCCCCACCTGATCCTCCTGGACCTCAACCTGCCCCGCAAGGACGGCCGTGAGGTGCTGGAGGAGGTCAAGGCCGACGACGATCTGGCGCACATCCCCATCGTCGTCCTGACGACCTCCGAGGCCGAGGAGGACGTGCTGCGCAGCTACCGGCTGCACGCCAACGCCTACGTGCCCAAACCGGTCGACTTCGACCAGTTCATCAGGGTCGTGCGGCAGATCGACGACTTCTTCGTGACCGTGGTGCGGCTGCCGAAGAGCTGAGGGTTGGGTTCGGGGCGAGGGTTCGGGGCGCTTCACGCCGGGGCCTTCGTCGTCGCTACTGCCTGTCCCGCCCGTCGCCCGCCACCACCCTCAACGGACGGCCTTCGGCCGCAGTCCCATCCCAAGCTCGCTGGCGGCAGAGACTCCTCCTGCAGGCACCGGCGCGCCCCTCACCCCTGTGCCTTCTTTGGGCCTCCGCTCGTTCCTCGCTTTGGCCCGGATAGACCCCCTGTGGTCCCCACGAGCGGAACCGCTCACCTCCCACCCCCTCGGGTCGAGCCAGGCCGTTCCGGGCAGCTCCCATCTCCTGCCCACCCCCATAGCTGAACGGCCTACCTTTCGCGCCTCCGGGTGGTGGGCCTCTTTGGGCGGCTGCGAACCGGGACTCCGGGCGGCGGACAGGCGATCGTGGGGCCCTGTGGGCGGGACGGGGCGAACTCGCGGCTTCGGAGCAGGTGGCGGGCGCGGTTTTTCGTTACGGTAAGAGGTATGAGCTTGCCGGAACCGCGTGATCCCACAGGTCCCTACCGCGTCAGCGTCGTGTGCCTGGGCAATATCTGCCGTTCGCCGATGGCCGCGAAGGTCCTCACCGCCGATCTGGAACGGGCCGGGATGGGCGACCTGGTGGAGGTGGACAGCTCCGGGACGGGTGACTGGCACGTCGGCGGGGGCATGGATCCGCGTGCGGCCTCCACACTGCGCGTCCACGGCTACCTCACCGAGCACACCGCGCGCCAGTTCGAGCCGTCCGACCTGGCCGACCGCGACCTGGTGCTGGTCATGGACCTGGACAACTTCGACGTCGTGCGGAGGGTGGTCGACGAGCGGGGCGAGGAGTTCGGCTTCGACATCTCCCGCCTGCGCCTCTTCCGCTCCTTCGCGCCCGCCAGCGGGGCCAACCCCGAGGTGCCCGACCCCTACTACGGCGGCGACGACGGGTTCACGGCCGTGCTGAACATGCTGGAGTCCGCCGCCAAGGGCCTCACCGGCGAACTCGTCGCACGGCTGCGCGGGTGAACGGGGACCCGGCCATGCGACCCGTCGGCGGCGGGGACGACGGAGACGACGGCACCGGGGAGCGCCGCAGGGATCCGGTCACCGGCACCATGGCCGAACGCCTCACCGCGCTGCTGGGACGCGAGGTCCGGCAGGCCGCGCGGGCCGGGCGCAGCCACGACTGGGACATCGCCTACGCCGAGTTGGCCGACGGCACCCGCCTGTTCGTCAAGGCGCTGCCGCGCGAGGCCGAGCCCAGCGGGGTGTTCACCGCCGAGGCCCGTGGCCTGGAGTGGCTGGGCGAGGCCCCCGACTCTCCTGTGCTGACCCCGCTGGCCTGGGACGAGCGCATCGTGGTCCTGCCGTGGGTGCACGAGTGCGAACCCACGCCGCAGGCGGCCGAGCGGCTGGGCCGCCGACTCGCCCGGACCCATCTGGCCGGGGCGGGCTCCTTCGGGGCGCCCTGGCCGGGCTTCATCGGCCCGCTGCCCCTGGACAACACCCCCGCGCGGGACTGGCCGCGCTTCTACGCCGAGCAGCGACTGCGCCCCTATCTGCGCCGGGCCCTGGACAACGGCGGCCTGACGCCGACCGACGCCCGGATCGTCGAGCGGGTGGTCGACGGCGTCGAGGACCTGGCCGGCGCGCCCGAGCCGCCGGCCCGCGTGCACGGCGACCTGTGGAGCGGCAACGTGCTGTGGGGGTCGCGGGACGCGGTCCTGGTCGACCCGGCCGCGCACGGCGGCCACCGGGAGGCCGACCTCGCCATGCTGGCGCTGTTCGGCCTCCCGTACCTCGACCGCGTCCGCGACGCCTACAACGAGGTCGCGCCGCTCTCCGCGGGGTGGCGCTCGCGGGTGGCCCTGCACCAGATGCACCCGCTGCTGGTGCACGTGTGCCTCTTCGGCGCCGCCTACCGCACCACGGCCCTGGAGGCCGCCCGCGCCGCTCTGCGCGGCGGCTGACGGCCTCCGAAGGCCGCGTCAGCCCTTGACGCTGCCCGCCAGCAGGCCGCGCACGAAGTAGCGCTGGAGCAGGAAGAACACCAGCAGCGGCACGACCATGGACACGAACGCGCCCGCGGTCAGGCGGTGCCAGGCCTCGCCGCGGGTGCCGGCGAGTTCGGCCAGGCGCACCGTCAGCGGTGCCGTCGACTCGTCACCGCCGGTGAAGATCAGCGCGACCAACAGGTCGTTCCACACCCACAGGAACTGGAAGATGCCCAGGGAGACCAGGGCCGGGGTGATGAGCGGGAGCACGATCCGCAGGAAGATCGTGCCGTGTCCGGCCCCGTCCACGCGCGCGGCCTCGAAGAGCGTGCCCGGCAGCTGCGAGATGAAGTTGTGCAGCAGGAAGATGCCGAGCGGCAGTCCGTAGATCGTGTGCGCCACCCACACGTTGGTGAAGGCCATCGCGCCGTTCAGTTCCCACGCGGGCAGGATCTGGACGTCGCCGACGGACACGCCCTGGGAGAAGAAGCTCAGCAGCGGCACGAGCGACATCTGCAGCGGGACGATCTGGAGCGCGAAGATCCCCAGGAAGATCCAGTCCCGGCCGCGGAAGTCGATCCACGACAGCGCGTACGCCGCCAGCGCCGCGATGACGAGCACGAACACCGTGGAGGGCAGCGTGATCACGAACGAGTTCACGAAGTGCGTGGCCAGCTGTCCGTCGCTGCTCGACCCGAAGAGCACGTCCCGGTAGTTGTCCAGGGTGACGTCGGGCGAGGAGAAGAACGTCCACCATCCGGTGGTCCGGATCTGTTCGGCCGGGCGGAACGAGGAGACCAGCAGGCCCGCCGTCGGCACGGTCCACACCACGGCGATGACGATCGCCGCGAGGCCGGCCGGCGTGCCGCTCAGCCGCCGCCGTACCCGGGCGGCCGCGCCGCCCCGCCGCCGCGTGCGCGCGGGCACCTGCGCGGGGGCTGTCGTCGTCGGGGTCATGCGAGCTCCCTCGCCTTACGCGTACGTCGGATCTGCAGGATGACCAGCGGGACCACCAGCACGAAGAGGAACACGGCCAGGGCCGAGCCCTGCCCGACCTGGCCCTGCTGGAAGGCCTGGCTGTACATCTCGTTGGCGATGACGCTGGTGCCGTAGTTGCCGCCGGTCATGGTGCGGACGATGTCGAACACCTTCAGGGTCTGCACCGTGATGGTGACGAGGACGACCAGCAGGGTCGGCCACACGGACGGCAGGGTGATCCGGCTGAAGAGCTGCCAGGGTCCCGCGCCGTCGATCCGCGCGGCCTCGACGATCTCGGAGGGGATGGCCTTGATCGCGGCGGACATGACGACCATCGCGAAACCGGCCTGGACCCAGATCAGGACCAGGATGAGCAGGAAGGTGTTGAGCGGCTGGTCGAGCAACCAGAGCTGCGGTTCACCGCCCAGCCAGACGACGATCTGGTTGAACAGCCCGTACTGCTCCTGGTCGGCGGGCCGGTAGGCGAACACGAACCGCCAGATGATGCTCGCCCCGACCAGGGAGATCGCCATCGGCAGGAACACCAGGGACTTGGCGATCGACTCGAACCGCGACCGGTCGATGAGGACCGCGTACAGCAGGCCGACCGCGGTGGCCAGGGCCGGCGCGAAGATCACCCACAGCAGGGTGTTGCGCAGGACCAGCAGGATCTCCGGGCGCCGGAACATCCACAGGTAGTTGGTCAGTCCGACGAACTCGGTGCCCGAGCGGTCGAAGAAGGACAGCATCGTGGTGCGCAGCACCGGGTAGACGACCCCGCCGACCAGCAGGATCAGCGCGGGAGCGAGGAAGAGGACGGCCTGCCAGCGGTCGCGTCGGGTGCGTGGGACGTCGATGACCACGAGCATCAGGCCGATGACGGCGAGGAAGCTCGCGATGCCGATGAGCATCCACACGACCTTGGGCAGGTCGTTGAGGAACGAGTACTCCATGGGAGCCCTTTGGTCAGTGCCTGGGAAGGGAGGCCGGTACGAGCCGGGCCCCCGTCGGGTCATGGGAAACGGTGTGCGGAGTCCAATTGCGTGATCCGGGGCCGGAAGGGGCCAGGTTCCTTCCGGCCCCGAACCCTACGGCCCCCAGGGCCGAAGGTGCACATGAGCGCATTCGTCAGCCCTAGGGGGTTGGACCGGGCCAAAGCGAGGAACGAGCGGAGGCCCGAAGAAAGCACAGTGAGGGCGCCGACGGGTCCTGGAGGGCCTGGAGGTGCACTCCCGAGGAACGAGGGAGTGCACCGGAAGGCGCGAAGGCCCCGTCTCAAGGGCGCCCGAGCCCGCCCGAGCGCTACCAGGCCGATTCGATGCCCTCCAGCACCTCGCCGGTCGAGCTGCCGGTCACCCAGTCGACCATCCCGCCCCAGAACACGTCGGTGCCGATGGACGAGGGCATGGCGTCGCTGCCGTCGAAGTGGAAGACGGTGTCCGGGTTGTTGAGCACCTCGGCCGCGAACTGGTCCGTCGGGTCGGCCAGGTTGGCCGGGTCCAGGTCCTGGTGCGCGGAGACCCAGGCGCCCTCGGAGGCACGGCTGTCGGCGTACATGGCCGTGGACAGGTATTCGTGGACCGCGACGACCTCGGGCCGGTCGGCGAAGGGTACCGCGAACTCGCCGCCGCCCATGACCGGGACCTCGCCGCCCTCCTCCAGCGGGGGCAGGACGAAGCCGTAGACGTCGCCGTCCTCGGCGATCTCGACGTCCTCCTCGAACTGGGCGCCGTAGAAGGAACCCATGAGGTACATGGCGCAACCGCCGTCGAGCAGGGGCAGGCCGGCCTCCTGGAAGGAGGTGACGGCGATGCTGTCGGTGCCGCCGAAGGTGCCGTTGACGTAGTCCTCGTTGCGGACGATCCCGTCGACCAGGTCGAAGGCCTCCTCGACCTCCGGGGAGTCGAAGGCGACGTCGTGGGAGATCCAGTCGTGGTACACGTCGGTGCCCGAGGTGCGCAGCAGCGCGTTCTCGATCCAGTCGGTGCCGGGCCAGCCGGTGGCGTCACCGGACTCGAAGCCCACGCACCAGGGCTTGGTGCCGTCCGCGGCGATGGTGTCGCTGAGCTCGACCATCTCGTCCCACGTCGTGGGGACCTCGTAGCCGTTGTCGGAGAAGTAGGTCGGGGAGTACCAGACCATCGACTTCATGTTGGCGCCGTAGGGGGAGCCGTACAGCTCGCCGTCGACGCTGGCGTAGCCCTGCCAGTCCTCGCCCCAGCCGGCTTCCACGTTCTCGCGCACGCCGTCGGAGACGGGGAGGGCGTGGCCGTCCTCGACGACCCTCTGCAGCAGGCCGGGCTGCGGGATCAGGGCCAGGTCGGGGGCGTTGCCGCCGTCGAGCCGGATGGGCAGCTGGGCCTCGAACTCGCCGCTGCCCTCGTGCTCGATGGTGATGCCGGTGCACGCGGCGAAGTCGGCCCAGGAGCGGTCCATCCGCTCGGCCTCCTCGTCACGGATGGAGGAGTAGATGTCGACGGTGCCGCCGATGTCCTCCCACTGCTCGTAGGGGGAGCAGTCCACGTCCGCGGCGTCCGTGCCGCCGCCGCTGGAGCCGCCTTCCCCGCTGAGGTAGCCGCAGCCCGACGCCAGGAGGGCGAGACCGCTCGCCGCCGCGACCATCGCGGGGCGGGTCGGTGTCCGGCCGTTCGTTCTTCCCATGGAGGCCCTTTCGTCGCTCGCCCGGCCAAGGTTCAGGCGCGAGTCCGGACATGGGGTGTGACCCACGTCATCCATCGTGACGATGAAAGTCTGGTTTCCGCGAAATGTCCAGAGTTACTGCAATAACTTGCGTAACGATACGAAAACTTGCAGGCATCGTTGGCAGAACGCCGCCCGTGGGCCCGGTGGAGCGGGCCGTTCGTCCCGGCGCCCGGTCGCGCCGATCCCCTCGGCGCACCACCGCCGCGGACCGGTCGACCGTGCGCCCCGGGCCGCTCGGGAGCCCGGAACCGGACACCCGGCGCAGGTCGTAGGTTGGGGCACATGGCTGACGCATCGCACCGCCCTGACCTGGGCGCACCCGACGGACCGGAACTGCACGTCGCCCTGCTGGGCTACGGCAAGGGCGGCGAGGTCTTCCACGCCCCGCTCATCGACGCGGTCCCCGGGCTCCGCCTGTCCGCGATCGTCACGGGCAACCCGGAGCGCCGAGCCGCTGCGGAGGCGCGCTACCCGGGCGTGACCGTGTACCCCACCGCGGCGGACCTGTGGGCCGACGCCGACCGCTACGAGATCGCGGTGGTCACCACCCCGAACGACACCCACGCCCCGCTGGCCAGGGCGGCGCTGGACGCCGGCCTGGCGGTGGTCGTGGACAAGCCGTTCGCTCTCACCGCGGACGAGGCGCGGGAGCTGACCGACCACGCCGACCGGGCCGGGCAGGTGCTCACCGTGTACCAGAACCGTCGCTGGGACGCCGACTTCCTGACGCTGTGGGGGCTGATCGAGGAGGGCGCCCTGGGGCGGGTGCACCGCTTCGAGTCGCGGTTCGAGCGCTGGCGTCCCCGGGCCAAGGACACCTGGCGGGAGAGCGGCGCGGTCAGCGAGGGCGCGGGGATCCTCTACGACCTGGGCCCGCACCTCATCGACCAGGCGGTCAACCTGTTCGGGCCGGTGGAGTCCGTCTACGCCGAGATCGACTCCCGGCGCAGCGGCGCGGGCGCCGACGACGACGTGTTCCTGGCCCTCACGCACCGCCGCGGCGCCCGTTCGCACCTGTGGATGAGCGCGCTCGCCGCTCAGATCGGCCCGCGCTTCCACGTCCTGGGCGACCAGGGCGCGTTCACCAGCCACGGCATGGACGCGCAGGAGGAGCGGCTGGTCGCGGGCGAGCGCCCGGACGCCGATGACTGGGGCGTGCTGCCGGAGGCCTCCTGGGGCGTCGTCGGCGCCGACGGCGACACCCGCCCGGTGCCCAGCGCGCGCGGCGCCTACCCCGAGTTCTACGCTGGGGTGCGCGACGCCGTGGGCGAGGGCGAGCCGCTGCCGGTCGACCCGCACGAGGTGATCCACGGACTGGAGATCATCGAGGCGGCCATGCGCGGCGCCGCGAGCGGCACGGTCGAGAAGCTCTGAGGCGCACCGGGCGCGCCCGGTGGGGTCAGCGCGTCCGGCGCGCCCAGTGCGGCCAGCGCGCCCGATGCGGTCGGTACGCCCGCTGCGGTCAGTGCGCCCAGTGCGGTGTCCACGTCCCGCCCCCGGGGCGTGCGGGCGCCCCCGCGGCGAGGTGGTCCCGCAGGGCGGCCAGGACCGGGTGCGGGTTGTCGGTCCGCCAGACCAGGGAGTGCGGGTAGACCGGGACCGGGTCCCGCAGGGCGATCCGCCGCAGACCGGCACCGGGAGGCCGGACCAGCCGGGTGCCCTCGCCGACGATCGTGGCCAGGTCCGCGGAGCCCGCGAGGGTGTCGAGCAGCGGCTCGGTCCCGAAGTCCGGGCCGGTCACCTCGATGGTGAGGCCGAACTCCGCGGCGAGGTCGGCGTAGTAGGCGGCCCACTCGGTCCCCGGGACGATGCCGGGCATCCAGACCCGGTGGCCGGTGAGGCGGCCGGTCGCGACGGAGTCCGCCACGGCCAGCGGATGGGCCGGACCGGTGAGGAGCTGGAGGACCTCGTCCAGCACCCGGGCGCACACCACGCCGTCGGGCAGCCGCCGCCCGTCGACCGCGCGCACGCACGCGTCGACGGAGCCGGTGCGGACCGCGTCGACCGCCGCGTCGGCGTCGCGGAGGGTCAGTACGTCGAGCGCGGTGCCGGGGCGCGCGCGGCGGAAGCCGCGCAGCAGGTCGGTCGGGGCGAGGCGCCGCCCGACCACGTCCACGCGCAGCGCGTGGCCGCCGGGCCGTACCGACGCGGCGGCCCGCTCCGCCGACCGCAGGAGTTCGCGGGCGTGGGGCAGGAACGCCTGCCCGTCGACGGTCGGGCGCGTGCCGCCCGCGTCGCGGACGAACAGCCGCACGCCGAGTTCCCGCTCCAGCGCGGCGACGCGCTTGGAGACGGCCTGCTGGGTGACGGACAGTTCGGCGGCGGCGTCCTGGAACCGTCCGGTGTCCGCGATCGCCACGACCGTGCGTACCGCTTCGAGATCCACGCCGCGATCCTACGTTCCACAACCAGCGGTTGTGCGCGGGCGTCCGCACGGTTGTTTGACCGGACTTCGGCCACAGGGCTTGGATGACGCGGGACGGCGGGACGGCGGGACGGCGGGACGGCGGGACGGCGGGACGGCGGGACGTGTGGGGTCCGGGTGGGGTGGGGCATGGGGGAGCGGCGGTCGCTGGGGCGGGCCTTCGGGTGGCTGTGGGCGTCGTACTCGGTCAGTGCCATGGGCACGGGGCTGGCCTTCGGCGCGTTCCCGCTGATCGCGATCCTCGCGCTGGACGCCGGACCGGCCCGGGTCTCGGTCCTGGCGGCCGTGGGACCGGCGGTGGGCGCGCTGGTCGCGGTACCGCTGGGACCCTGGGTGGAGTTCCACCGCAAACGGTCGGTGATGATCGCGACGGGGCTCGTCCGGTGCGCCGCCCTGGCGAGCCTTCCCGTCGCGTTCGCCCTGGGCGTCCTCGGCTTCCCGCAGCTCCTGGCGGTGTCGGTGGTGGTCGCCGCGGCCGAGATCGCCTTCCGCGCGGCCGGCGGGGCGTGCCTGAAGGCGATCGTGCCGTCCGACGACCTGGTGGCGGCCGGCGCGCGGCTGGAGGCGACGACCTGGACCGCCACGGTGCTCGGGCCGCCGCTGGGCACGGCCGCCGTCGGGGTGTTCGGCCCGGTGGTGACCGTGGTGGCCGACGCGGTCGGCCACCTGCTCTCGGCCCTGGGGATCCGGGCGATGGGCGGCCGGGAACGGCCGCCGGAGCGCGCCGGATCGATCGCACCCCTCGGCTCGGCCGGTGGACGCGAGGGGCGTCGGCGGTGGGCCGGCGACCTCTTCGACGGCTGGCGCTTCCTCCTGGCCGAGCCCTCGCTGCGCCGACTGTTCCTCAACACGCTGGCGGTGAACGGCCTGGTCATGTCGACCGCGCCGCTGCTGACCGTCCTCATGCTCGGCGATCTGGGATTCGCGCCCTGGCAGTACGGGCTGGCCTTCGGGGTGCCCTGTGCCGGCGGTCTGGTCGGCGCGTGGGCGGCTCCGAGGCTCGTCCGCCGGTGGGACCGGCGCACGGTCCTGCTCGCCGCCGGGACGGCCCGTGCGTGCTGGCTGGTCGGGCTGGCCGCGGTCGGCCCCGGCACGGCCGGGCTCGTGCTGGTCATCGCCGTGGAGTTCGCGATGATCACCTGCATGGGCGCGTTCAACCCGGTGCTGGCCGCGGTGCGGCTCGAACTGACGCCCGCGGACCGGGTGGCCCGCGTCCTCACCGCGTGGTCGGTGACAGGGAAGGCCGCGACCGCGGCGGTGACGGCGCTGTGGGGGCTGCTGGCGGCCGTCACCGACGCCCGCACGGCGATCGCGGCCGCCGGTGTGCTGCTCCTGGCCACGCCGCTGCTGTTGCCCCGAACCCCGGCGGCGAGGCCCCTCCAGTCCGTCCGGTGCGCAGCGCTCCCGCCCGTCCCGCCCGTCGTGCCCGTCGCTAGGCCTCGTGCGACGGGGGGACGGCGGGGCGGTCGGTCCGGTCCGGGCCGTCCTGGAGGGCGGCCCGGGTGAACTCGGTCAGGAACGCGCGCAGGTGGGCCTGGGTCTGCTCGGTCGAGGCCTCCGGGCCCAGGACCAGGCGGCCCAGCTGCGGCAGGACCTGCGGCCAGCTGGCCAGGCCGATGAGGGTGAGCAGCAGGGCACGCACGTCCGCCGGGTCGCGGTCCCCGCCCAGCGCGCCGCGGAGCGAGGTGACCTTGGCGTCGTAGTGGTCGACGCGCCGGCGGTCGTCGTCGATCCCCGCGTCCCCGTGCTGGAGGGCCTCCCACATCAGCAGGCGCAGCAGGTCGGGGTGGTGCCGGTGGTAGTCGAAGACGCGGCCGACGTAGGCGACGGGGTCGGTGTCCTCGGTCAGGGCGACCTCCGCGGCGAGTTCGACCACGGCCTCGTCCAGGACGTGCCGGAACAGCTGCTCCTTGTCGCCGAAGTGGGCGTAGATGCGCTGCTTGTTGACCCCGGCGCGGGCGGCGATCCGGTCCACGCGCGCGCCCGCCAGTCCGTGGTCGACGAACTCGCGCCGCGCGGACTGGAGCAGGAGGGCTCGGGTGGTCTCGGGTCGTCTGGCCATGCCGCCAGGGTAGACCAGCGCGCGGGCGCGGGTCACTGTTGACAACCAACTAGTTGGTTGGGAAGGATGGGTGTGCCGGAACCGGCCGGCAGGACCGATCCAAGGAGCACGACCGATGCGCACCACCGTTCTCGGCGACCCCGGCCCGACCGTCCCGGTCCAGGGCCTGGGCTGCATGGGCATGAGCGAGTTCTACGGCACCCGTGACGACGAGGCGTCCGTCCGCACCCTGCACCACGCCCTGGACACCGGGGTGACCTTCCTGGACACCGCCGACATGTACGGGCGCGGCGCGAACGAGGAACTCCTCGGCCGCGCCCTCAAGGGCCGACGCGACGAGTACGTCCTGGCCACGAAGTTCGGCATGCAGCGCACGGACGACCCCGCCGAACGGCTCGTGCGCGGGGACGCCGCCTACGTCCGCCAGGCCGCCGAGGCGAGCCTGCGCCGCCTGGACACCGACGTCATCGACCTCTACTACATGCACCGCGTCGACGTGCGGGTCCCCATCGAGGAGACCGTCGGCGCCATGGCCGACCTCGTCGCCGAGGGCAAGGTCCGCTACCTGGGCCTGTCCGAGGTGACCGCCGAGGAGCTGCGCCGCGCCCACGACGTCCACCCCGTGTCCGCCGTGCAGTCCGAGTGGTCGCTGTGGAGCCGCGACGTCGAGGAGGCCGTGGTCCCCGAGTGCGTCCGACTGGGCGTCGGCTTCGTGCCCTACTCGCCGCTCGGCCGCGGGTTCCTCACCGGCAAGGTCGCCGTCGACGACCTGCCCGAGGACGACTTCCGCCGGCACCAGCCGCGGTTCACAGGCGAGCGCGGAGCGGCCAACGCCCGTCTGCTCGCCCCCGTGACCGCGGCCGCCGAGGCGCACGGGGCCACACCGGGCCAGATCGCGCTCGCCTGGGTGCAGCAGCGCGCCGACGTGTGGGGGCTGCCGGTCGTGCCGATCCCGGGCACCACCAAGGTCCACCGCCTGGACGAGAACGCCGCGGCCGTCGACGTGCGGCTGACCGACGCCGAACTGGACGCACTGGAGGGGATCGCCGCCGCCGTGGAGGGGGACCGCTACGCGGACATGACCCTGACCTCCGCAGGTCCGCGCGCCCGCTAGCCCTCCCGTCACCCGCCACCGCCCGGGGGCCGCTTCGCGTGGGTGCGGGCCGCCCTCAACGGACGCCTTCGGCGCGGCACCCGCCCGCCCGGCGGCCGTTGTCGCCCACCACCGCCCCTCGGCACCCTCCGAGGGGCGGTTTCCCATGCTCCGGGCACCCTCGGTGCCCTCCTTTGGGCCTATGTTGGAGGGGAGGTTACTCCAGCGTTTCGCCGACCGACCGAAGGAGACGTTCCGTGGCCCAGGTCCTCGTGGTGGCAGATGACCTCACCGGCGCCAACGCCACCGGTGCCAGGTTCGCCCGAACCGGGATGCGCGTGGCCACCGTGACGCCCGAGCACGTCAGCAGGGTCGCCGACGACTACGACGTGGTCGTGGCCAACCTCGACAGCCGCCACGTGCCCGCCGAGCAGGCCGCCGACCTGGTCACCGACGTCATCGAGGCCGTCTGGCCCGTGGGACTGGTCGTCAAGCGCACCGACAGCACGCTGCGCGGCAACGTCGGCGCCGAACTGGAGGCGGCCTACGACGCCGTACGGGAACGGGTACCCGCCGAGACCCGGGTCCGCGTCCTGTTCGTCCCCGCCTTCCCCGGGTCCGGCCGCATCACCGAGGACGGCGTGCAACTCCTGCACGGCCGGCCCCTGGAGCACACCGAACTCGCCCAGGACCCGCTGTGCCCGATGACCACCAGCGTGATCTCCGACATCCTCGCCGAGCAGACCGACCTCGCCGTCCGGCACGTCCCCGTCCGGCAGGTCACCCAGACCATGCTCACCGCCGAACTCCTGGCGGGGGACGAGCCCGTCGTGGTGTGCGACGCCGGCACCGAGCAGCACCTGACCGACATCGCCGACGCCGCGGCCGCCGCCCACCACGAGGACGGCACCGTCTGGCTGGCCGTGGACCCGGGCCCCACCGGAGCGCTGCTGGCCTACGCCCTGCGCCTGCGCGGCCAGGCCGGATCGCGCGGGCCGCTGCTCGGGGTGGCGGGCAGCACCACCGACCTCACCCGGCGCCAGCTGGCGACCGTGGCCCGCACCGGCGCCGTGCGGTTCGTCGACCTGGACGCCGTGCTGCTGAGCGACCCCGACAGCGACCACGCCGACACCGTCGCCGCCGAACTGGCCCACCAGCTCACGTCGTCGGGCTTCCCGGACTTCTGCGTCCTACGGGTGGTGACCACGTCCGAGCGCGTGCGCGAACTCCCCGTCCAGACCCGTGCCGAACTGCCCGGCAAGGTGGCGGGCCTGGTCGCCGACGTGGTCAACGAGGTCGCCGACACCACGGGCACCCACGCCCTGCCCAGCGGGCTCTTCCTCACCGGCGGGGACCTGATCGCCAGCCTGCTGGACGAACTGGACGTGCACTCCGTCGACATCGGCGGCGAGGTCGTTCCGCTCGCCGTCCACGGTCACGTCGGCGGCGGTCCGCTGGACGGCACCCCGATCGTGGCCAAGGGCGGGCTCGTCGGCGACGACATCACGCTGGTGGAGTGCCTTGCCAAGCTGCGCCGCGCGGTGCAGACGCGCCTGCACCAGGTGCACTCGGAGGTCTCCGAGCACGTGGTCCCCACGCTGCTGCGCGACCCCGCCTGAGCCGCGCCGCCCGTCCGCCCAAGAGCCCGTGGCCGTGGGCGGCCGGTAAGGCTCCCCCGACACCTTCTTCGAACAGCGCCACTGGCTGCTCCCGGGGTCGGAGATCCTCGTCGCGGACGAGTTCACGACCCCGGGGCTCGGCGACATCCTCGCGCGCGCCGACCTGCCCGCCTGACGGAGGGCGCGGTCAGGCCTCGCTCGGTTCGGCCTTGAGGTGGTCGACGGCCAGCCGCTCCAGGTGCCCGGCGAGCACCTCGGGGCACTCCAGGGGACCCATGTGGGCGACCCCGGGGACCTCGATCGCCGGTTCGGCGTTCGGGATGATCCCGGCCATGTGGTGGGCGTGCCACGGCGGGGTGAACTTGTCCTGCGCGCCCGCCACGACCACGGTCGGGGCCGTGATCCGCCGGGCCGAGTCGTCCAGCTCCAGGGCGGAGAGGACGCTGCCCCACCGGGCGCGCGGCACGGTCGGGCAGTCGTGGACGAGCCGGCCGCACAGCCGCACCGTGTGCGGGTCGGCCGCGCCGCCCAGCACGATGAAGCGGAGCAGCTGGGCGGTCAGCGGGTTGGCCGGACCCAGCGGCAGCGCCGCGGTCAGGAACAGCTTCGATCCGAGCGTGCCCAGCGGCCCGGGCAGCGGGATGGCGGTCGACCGCTTCACCAGCTGCGTGCAGCCGGTGTTGGTGAGCAGGACGGCGGCCGCGCGGTCGGCGAACACCGCGCGCGGCCCGGCCGCCATGACCGACATCCCGCCCATGCTGTGCCCGGCCACGACCGCCCGGTCGCCCTCGGGCACGGTGGCCTCCAGGACCGCGCACAGGTCGTCGGCCAGCTTCTCCGTGCCGTACCCGGCCCGGGTCAGCGGCGCCTGACTGCGGCCGTGGCCGCGCTGGTCGTACATGACCACGCGCAGAGAGGGGTCGAGCGCGCGCACGACCGGCCCCCAGGCGGCCAGCGAGGTCGCCCAGCAGTGGGACAGGACCACGGTCGGGCCGTCCTCCGGTCCGCGTATCTCGACGTGCAGCAGCGTGCCGTCGGCGGACGGGATCTGGAGTTCGCGGGCCCGGCCCAGGTGTCGGGTTGCCATCGCAGAAGACCTCTCACTCGGGGGTTGGGGGTCGGGGGAAGGGGGTGCGGCCGGGCCGCCGGGGCGGCCGGTGCCGGGGCGGGGGAGCGGCCTCGGGGGCGGGGCCGAGGTCAGTCGTCGATCTCGATCAGCGGGACGGCGAACGGCGGGGTCCCGGTGCCCCGGACGGGGTGGCCGCCCCACAGGTTGGGATCGTCCAGGACCCCGTGGCCCTCGAACCCGTCGGGGGTGCGGACCAGGACCGTGCGCACGCCGTCCCGGAAGGCGGCGGTGATCGCCTCGGACGCCGACAGGCGTCCCCGCCACCGGTAGTCGCCGGTCAGGGGGGAGAAGTGGCCGGCCAGGTGCGCCTGGACCTCGACCGCGACGGGCGCGCTCGCGGCGGGGGCACCACCGTCCGCGGCGTCCCCGGTGTCGCCGTGTTCCCCGGGCAGGACGACCGTCACCGGCCCCTGGTACTCCTCCTCGTCGTCACCGAACCCGCTCATGTGCTCCTCCTCGCCGGACGCCTTCGGCGGCGCGGACCCCGCGGCTCTTGCGGAGGTCGTAGTTGTGGGGGTCGAACCAGCGGGTCCGCAGTGCGTAGTCCCAGGTGAAGGTGGGCCACAGGGTGGTGTTGCGGCCCTCCTCGTTCAGGTACCAGCTGTCGCAGCCGCCCGACACCCACACCGTGCCCTCCATGGACTCGGCGACCTTCTCGTTGTACGCGCGCTGCGCCTCGGGTCGGGGCTCCAGCCGGTCCATCCGGTTGCGGCACATGTACTTGAGCGCCTGCATCGTGTACCGGATCTGGGCCTCGATCATGAACACCTGCGAGGTGTGCCCCAGACCGGTGTTGGGCCCGGCCAGGATGAACGCGTTCGGGAACCCGGCCACGGTGGTGCCGCGGAAGGCCTGCGCGGTCGTCCCCCAGCGCTCGGAGAGGGAGACCCCGTCGGCGTCGTGGATGCGCTGGGCCACCGGCGGGTCGCTGACGTGGAAACCGGTGCCCATGATGATCGTGTCGACCTCGTGCTCGGTCTCGCGGCCCTCGGCGTCGCGGGTGACGACGGCGTTCGGCCGGACCTCGACGATCCCGTCGGTGACTACGTCGACGTTGGGGCGGGCCAGCGCCGGGTAGTAGTCGTTGGACATCAGGATGCGCTTGCAGCCAGCGCGGAAGTCGGGTGTGAGCTTGGCGCGCAGCTCCGGGTCCTCGACGCTGCGGTGGATGTTGGCCCGGCCGAGCCGCTCCACGATCTTGAGCAGGCGCGGGTTCTTGGCGAAGCCGAGGATGTAGGTCTCCCGGCCCCAGTAGATGCTCTTGCGGGCGACCTGCTGGGCGAGCGGGATGCTCCGGTACAGCCAGCGCTCCACACGGGTGATGTCGCGGTCGTGGCGGAACATCACCCAGGGCGCGGTCCGCTGGAAGAGCGTCAGGGAGCCCACCCGCGGCTGGATCCGCGGGACGAACTGGATGGCCGACGCCCCGGTGCCGATGACCGCGACGCGCCGCCCGGTGAGGTCGTGGCCGTGGTCCCACTCCGCGGAGTGGAAGAGCCGCCCCTCGAAGGTGTCCAGCCCCTTGATGTCGGGGTAGGAGGGGTCGGCCAGGGGGCCGGCGCCGCTGACGAGGAACTGCGCGGTGACCGTGCCCGCGGCCGTCTCGATCCGCCACCGGTTGTGGTCGGGTTCCCAGTGGGCGGCGGTGACGTCGTGGCCGTAGCGCACGTGCTCGTCGACGCCGTGCTCGCGGGCGACCCGCTTCATGTACTCCCAGATCTCCGGTTGCGGGGAGAAGGAGCGGCTCCAGCCGGGATTGAGGGCGAAGGAGAACGAGTACAGGTGCGAGGGGACGTCGCAGGCGGCACCGGGGTAGTCGTTGTCCCGCCAGGTGCCGCCGAGGTCGTGGGCCCGCTCCAGGACGGTGAAGTCCGTCAGTCCCGCCTGCCGGAGCCGGACCGCCATCCCGATACCGGCGAATCCGGTGCCGATGACGGCCACCCTGTAGTGCGGTGGTGCGTCGGTCACGTTCAGGTCCCTTCGAGCGAACCGGCGGTCGGGCACCGGTGCGGGTGAGTATCCCGGGGGAGAGGCCCCGGAGGAGTACTGCGCCTTAGGCGTCCGTTGAGGGGGTCCCATGAGGGGGTTCCCACCTCGCCGCGGAGCGGTTCCTGGGGAGTGAGACCTCGGGGGGCGTGGCGCGTACGCCCCCCGAGGGGTGAAGCCCCCCGGAGACGTGGCGCGTTCCGTCCCCGGGGGAGTCTGGGCGGGCCGGCGCGGAGGCCGGCCCGGAGGTGGCGGGAGCGCCGCACCGGCGCACGCGGCGCGGCGGCGCGTCCCGCGGGCGGCCTCAGCGGCCGAGCAGCCCGGCCCTGCGCCAGAAGTAGCGGCCCAGGCCGGTGATCGCGTCGGCGGTGCTCAGCGTGCCGACCACCTTGCGGGCGGCCCAGGTCTTGGTGTCGATCCAGTGCGGGTTGGCCTTGGCCACGCGGTAGGCCTCCTTGGGGTCGAGGCCGACCTGCGCGTAGACCTTCGGGTTGATCAGCCGGGTCGCGGAGTAGTAGGTGACCAGCCCGAGGATGATCCGGCTGTAGGCGCGGTTGAGGGGGCCGCGGCCGGCCCAGTCGCGGGCGAACTCCTCACGGGCGTAGCGCATGTGCCGGGCCTCCTCCACCACGTGGATGCGGGCCACGGAGCGCACCAGCGGCAGGATCTGCTCGTCGGGCACGGCCTCGCGCTGGATCTGGTCGAGGACCTCCTCGACGAACAGGGCCCCGGCGAAGATCAGCGGACCGTGCGCGATGGTCTTGAACAGGCGCCCGAGGTGGTGGGCGGCCGGGTCGAGCTTGTGGGCGCGCGACCCGAGCTTCTCGATCATCTTGGCGAACATGACCGTGTGCCGGCACTCGTCGGCGATCTCGGTGTAGGCGTACTGGACGTGGTTGGTGGTCGGGTCGTGGTCGTAGGCGTGGCGGACCAGCATCTGCATGAGGATGGTCTCGAACCAGATGCCGATGGTGGCGACGCTGGCGACCTCCAGGCGGGAGAGCTCCTTGCGCTGGGCGTCGTCGAGGCGGTCCCACAGGTAGGTGCCGTAGAGCGACACGCGCTCGGGGCGGATGGCCCACATGTCGGGGTCGACGGGCGCGTCCCAGTCGATCTCGACCAGGGGGTCGAAGGAGGCCTTCGCCGAGCCGCGCAGCAGGCGCTTGGCGATGTCCTCGCGGTCGGTGAGCTTGGGCTTGGCCGTGGTCTGGACGGTCATGTGTTCCTCTCCTCCTCAGGACGCGGCGGGCCGCTGGACGGTGCCGCGGTGCCGCTCGTGCAGTCCCTGGGCGATCTCCGCGTCGCCGAAGGCCCCGTCCGCGAGGAGCAGGCCGACCTGGAGCGACACGATCTGTTCGGTGGTGCCCGGGAAGTGCCGGGTCAGGTGGAGCGCGGCCGTGCCGAGGGCGGTGGAGGCCACGTCGCGGGGGGCGCGCCTGGCGCCCGCCGCCCGGACCACGCTCATCACGGTGTCGCGCTCGCGTTCGGCGGGCACGAGCCCGTCCAGCGCGACGCCCGTGGCGCGGGAGCTGTCGTGGATGGGGGTGTCGACGTAGCCGGGGTAGACGGTGGTGACCCCGACGTGGCTGCCGTACTCGGCCCGCAGGCAGTCGGCGTAGGCGGCGAGTGCCCGCTTGGACACGGTGTAGGCGCCGGCGAAGGGCAGTTGGAGGTGGGCGAGCAGCGACGCGGTGAGGACGACCCGGCCCCGGTTCCTGAGCAGGGCCGGCATGGCGGCGGCGGTGACCCGCCACGAGCCGAGGAGGTTGACCTCCAGGGCCTGGTGTACGTGGACGTCGGGCTCGCCGCCGATGTCCACGGCCGGGCCGACCCCGGCGTAGTGGATCAGCAGGTCCAGGGTGCCGCCGAGCCGGTCGACCGCCTCGGCCACCGCCTCGCGCACCTGGGCGTCGTCGGTGATGTCGCATTCGACGACGCCGGGGGCGGCCTTGCGATCGATGCCGACGACGTTGGCGCCGAGGTGGCGGAGGACGGCCACGGTGGCGCTGCCGAAGGCGCCGGACGCACCGGTGACGATGGCGTTCTGGCCGGGCAGGCGCCGCAGGTGGCGCGGCAGGGGGGTCGTCATGTGATCTCCTCCACAGTCATTGCCGGAACGTTACAACGAGCATTGTCACAATGCAATGGGCTGTCGTCGGAAATTTACTGGCGAGTAGCGTCCGTCGCGGTCTCTAGTCTTGGTCCATGGCCGAATACCGCATTGACGAACTCGCCCGGCTCGCGGACACGACTGTGCGCAACGTCCGGGTGTACCAGGACAGAGGTCTGCTGGCGCCGCCGCGCAGGCAGGGGCGTGTGGGGATCTACTCAGAGGCACATCTGGCGCGTCTTCGGCTGATCGGCCAGCTGCTGCGCCGCGGCTACACGTTCGCCAACATCGGCGAGATGTTCCAGGTGTGGGAGCGGGGCGGCGACCTCTCCGAGATCCTCGGCTTCGAGTCCGCGATAGGGGACGCCTGGACCGACGAGATCGCGGACTACATCACGCTGGGGGACCTGCGCGAGCTCTTCGGCAAGGGGGTGACGCCCCGGACCATAAAGCGTTCGCTGGACCTGGGCGTGCTCGAACGCGACGGCCTGCGCTTCCGCGTGCCGAGCCCGCGCCTGCTGCACGCCGGCGTCGAGCTGGTGCGGCTGGGCATGAGCGTGGACTCGGTGCTCGACATCGCCGAGAACCTGCGCGACAAGGTCGGGCACGTGGCCGAGCACATGGTCCGCCTGGTGGCCGACCACATCATCGCCGAGCACACCCCGGGCACGGTCGTCCAGAGCGACGAGACGGCCGAGATCGCCGAACTCATCCGCCGGGTGCGCCCCCTCGCGCAGCAGGCGGTGGACGCCGTCCTGGCCCAGGCGATGGCCGACCACCTCAACGACGTCATGGGCGAGCACTTCGCGCAGGCGATGGAGCACCTGCGCGGCGAGAAGGACCTCCAGCGGGGAGCGGGCGGACCGCCGCCCTCCTCCTGAGCCCCCGAACACCCACCCCGCTGGAGGGCCCGAACACCGTTCGGGCCCTCCCACCCGTCACCCGCCACCGCCCCTTGGGGCCGCTTCGCGGTGGTGCGGGGGCTACCGCCCTCAACGGACGCCTGCGGCGCGGTCTCTTTCCCGTCACCCGCCACCGCCTCTTGGGGCCGCTTCGCGGTGGTGCGGGGGCTACCGCCCTCAACGGACGCCTGCGGCGCGGTCTCTTTCCCGTCACCCGCCACCGCCTCTTGGGGCCGCTTCGCGGTGGTGCGGGGGCTACCGCCCTCAACGGACGCCTGCGGCGCGGTCTCTTTCCCGTCACCCGCCACCGCCTCTTGGGGCCGCTTCGCGGTGGTGCGGGGGCTACCGCCCTCAACGGACGCCTGCGGCGCGGGCCTCCCTAGCCTTCGACCGCCTCAGGAGTCCTGCGGGGCCGTGGCAGGCGTGTCCCCGCCGTCGACCGCGGGTTCGACCACGGACAGCGGCAGCGGCGTCGTGTGGCGCAGCTCGGCGAAGGCGCCCGCCGGTACCGCGGGCGCGTGGGGGAACACCGGCCGGACCCGCTCGTAGGCGGTGTCCTGGGCGGGCCGCGGGTCCGGCTCGCCCTTGTTCGGCCACATCGACATCGCGCGCTCGGCCTGCGCGGTGATCGTCAGCGACGGGTTGACCCCCAGGTTCGCGGTGACCGCGGAACCGTCCACCACGTGCAGGTCCGGGTAGCCGTACAGCCGGTGGTAGGGGTCGATGACGCCCTGCTCCGCGCTGTCCCCGATCGGGCAGCCGCCCAGGAAGTGCGCGGTCATGGGGACGTTGAAGACGTCCCCCCAGGTGCCCCCGGGGTGGCCGTCGATGCGGTCGGCCAGCCGGGTGGCCGCCTCCTGCCCCGCCGGGATCCACGTCGGGTTGGGGTCGCCGTGGCCCTGCCGCGAGGTCAGCGACTTGCGTCCGCCGAGGAGTCCGCGCTTGACCGAGGTGGTCAGCGAGTTGTCCAGCGACTGCATCACCAGGCCGATGATGACGCGCTCGGACCAGCGCCGGTTGGAGAAGCTGCGGGCGAACACCGTGGGATGGCGCAGGGCCAGGCCGAGGAAGCGCAGCCAGCGGGGCACCTTCCCGCCGCCGGGGACCTGCATCGCGGTGAGCAGCCCCATCGCGTTGGAGCCCTTGCCGTAGCGGACCGGTTCGATGTGGGTGTTCTCGTCCGGATGGATGGAGGACGTGATCGCCACGCCCCGCGTGAGGTCCTCCGGCGGCGGGACCTGCGTGCTCATCGCGCCGACGAGCGCCTCGGAGTTGGTGCGCGTGAGCGTGCCGAGCCGTTCCGACAGCCGCGGCAGCAGGCCCGAGTCGCGCATGCGGTGCAGCAGCGTCTGGGTGTTGTAGGTGCCCGCGGCCACGACGACCTGGCGGGCGGTGAACGTGCGGGCGTTCTCGCGCCGGCGCGGGGCGTCGGTGCGCACGGTGTCGACCGCGTAGCCGCCGCCCGGCAGTTCGCGCAGGCGCTCGACGCTGGTCAGGGGGTGGACCTCCGCGCCGTCGCGCTCGGCGAAGTACAGGTAGTTCTCGGTCAGGGTGTTCTTGGCGCCGTGGCGGCAGCCGGTCATGCACTCGCCGCACTCGGTGCACGCCCTGCGCTCGGGCCCGGCCCCGCCGAAGTAGGGGTCGCCGACGGCCTCGCCGGGAGCGGCCTTTGCTCCGTCGCCGTCCTGGCCGTCACCGAAGCACACGCCGACCGGGGTGAGCCGGAAGGTGTCGCCGACGCCCATGTCCTCGGCGACCGACCTCAGGTGCACGTCGGCGGGGGTGACGGTGGGATTGGTACGGACCCCGAGCATGCGCCGCGCCTGGTCGTAGAAGGGCGCGAGTTCGGACTTCCAGTCGGTGATGTGCCGCCACTGCGGGTCGTCGAAGAAGGGGTCCATCGGGTGGTAGAGCGTGTTGGCGTAGTTCAGGGAACCGCCGCCGACACCCGCGCCCGCGAGGATCATGACGTCCCGCAGCAGGTGGATGCGCTGAATGCCGTACATACCGAGCCGGGGCGCCCACAGGAAGTTGCGGAGGTCCCAGGAGGTGGCGGGGAGGGTGTCGGGGGTGAAGCGGCGGCCGGCCTCCAGGACGCCGACACGGTAGCCCTTCTCCGTGAGTCGAAGGGCGCTCACCGAGCCGCCGAAGCCGGAGCCGACGACGATCACGTCGTAGTCGAACCGGTCGTCGTCCTGCTCGGCCGCGGCGGGGTCGGGGGCGGTGGTGGAGCCGATGCGCTCTTTGGCCACGATGTGGTCTCTCTCCTGGTCAGATGCGGGGAGCCCGTACTGCGCCGGATACGAGTCCGCAATATTCACGCTGTCATCTGGAAATGCGACATTGACTATTGTAATGTTCGTCACTACTGCCGAGTAAGGTGTGTCCCAAGTAACACACGAGGCGTGCATCGGCGCAAGTCAGCTCCCCCTCGCCGCACCCCCCATGGCGGCGGAACACTGGAGGTACTCATGCCCAAGGCCCCCGACGAGGCGCTCGCACCGCCCGAGGACGTGCCTGAGCAGAACACGGGCGCCACCGGCACACGGTGGCGCAGGTTCGCGCTGGTCGCGGTGCCCGGACTCGCGGCCGCGGCCGTCCTGGGCGGCATGACCACCCAGGGCCTGCTGGCCGCGTCCTTCGCCGTGTCCGGTGACAACTTCAAGATGTCGGCCGACGAGCTCGTCGGTGAGGGTTTCTCGCAGTACGGCGACGTGGCCAACTCGGTCGACGGCTCCGCCCGCCCGATCGGCCTCTCCACGGTCAACACCGCGGAACTGGACAACCTGTGCATGTCCTCCCTGTGGGACCTGCCGATCGGTGAGGCCACCCTGGTCATCACCGCGGGCGAGAGCTCTCCCGTCGAGGGCACCAACCTCGTCATCGACATCGAACAGCTCCAGGGCAACGCCGAGTTCAGCGCGATCGAGATCGGCCGCGACGCCAGCACCCTCGACAAGGCCGAGGGCGGCCAGGGCCCCGAGGGCGGCTTCGGTCTGCAGTCGGACAGCATCACCGTGACCGACATGGAGATGACCACGTGGGCGGTCACGTCCGGCTCGCTGCGCCTGTCCGGGCTGAGCCTGGTGGTCAAGCCCGGCAACCACGAGTGCTTCTGATCCCATGGCCCACGCACTCACCCTGATCCGCGCCTGGTGGGGCCGGTTCCGCACGTGGCGGAGCCGGCGACCGTTCCTGGGCGGGGTCCTGCTGTTGTCGGCCGGCGTCGAGATCCTGGTGGCGCCGGCCGCGCAGACCCTGGTCCTGCCGATCGACCTGATCATCTACTCCGGCATCGCCGGGATCTCCGGCAGCCTCATCGGGCTGCTCCTGATCGCGATCGGTGTGCTGAGCTGGTTCCAGCCCGCGCAGAACAGCTTCTTCGGGCTGGTCGGCCTGCTGCTGGCCCTGGTGTCCTTCGTGACCTCCAACTTCGGCGGTTTCGTCATCGGGATGCTGCTCGGCATCGTCGGCGGTGCCTTCGTGTTCGCGTGGGGACCCCGGACGGCGGCCCGCTCCCGCCGCCGGGGCCGGCGGCGGGCCGGACCGCCCGCCGAAACCGCTGAGCCCGATGAGGCCGATGAGGCCGACGGCACGGACGCGTCGGAGTCACCCGCCGCGCGGCCCGAGGCGGACCGGTCGGTCCGGCGCCCGGGACCGGACCCGGTGGCGGCCGTGGCCGCCCCGCTCGCCCTGGCCCTGCTGCTGGCCGCCGCGCCCGCGCCGACCCTCGACTGGCCCTGGGACTGGTTCGCGCCCCCGGAGGAGGAGTCCACCGAGGAACCCTCCGAGGAACCGTCGCCCGAACCCTCCGCCTCGCCCGAGGAGGGGAGCGGCGACGAGGGGGCGCCGGACAGCGAGGAGCAGGACCCCGAGGCGGACACCGGAGAGGAGACCGAGGAGGGCGGGGAGACCGGCGACCCGGAGGCCGAGGCGGCCGACTGCGCGCTGCTCAGCGGACAGAGCGCGCTCGCCGACACCGAGGAGGAGTTCCTGGACGCCGTCCGCGCCTGCCAGGCGGCGGAGGACGAGGGCGACCTGCCGGAGGTGCCGGTGGACGCGGCCTACGACTGCTCGCGCGGCTCGGTCCGCACGTCCGGGCTGACCTCGCAGACGCTCGTCATGAGCGGCGCCAGCTACGACGGCGTCGTGGAGTGCCCGACCGCCGACGGGCCGCGGCGCTACCTCCGGCTCACCATGAGCCGGGCCGACTTCACCGACGCCGAACTGTGGTTCGAGGACGCCGGGGTCCGGATGTCGCTGGGCCTGCCCACGATGGAGATGAACGGCGACGTCCGGATGCACATCACCCGCATGCACGTGCGCATCCTGGGCATCCCGCTGACGTTCACCCCGGACTTCCCGCCGCCGCTGCTGCTGCCGTACATGATCGTCACCGACGTGGACGTCGACAGCCCCCTCGCCTCCACCGACACCATGGTCATCCCAGGCCTCAACTCCCAGCACGCGGGCACCTGACCCGCGCCGCCGCCCCGGCCCCGGGCACGTGCCCCGCACACGGGACCCCTGGGGGAAGACGCACCCCCAGGGGCCAACCCTCGGCCGCCCGCCCGAGTGGGCTCAGCGGCGGCCGGAGGCCTCAGTTCCCGCCCGGTTCGATGGAGTACCGGGGCACGGCGAGCTCGGCGTTCGCGCAGGCGGTGTCATGGCCCCCGGTGGGGACGGTGACCGTCTGCTCGGCGATGTAGAGCGAGACCGCCAGGCCCGACACCGGGGTGGGCTCGCACAGTTCCGGGTCGTAGTTGGCCGGATTGGGCTGGGCGACGGTCAGGAGCACGGTCCCGTCCGGTTCCACGGTGTACGAGCCGCTCCCGCCCTCGCGCTCGGCCCACGCGCCGACCGGCTCGTCCTGGTCGTCCACCCAGATCAGGTTGGCGTACCGGTAGAGGTTGCACGGCTCCCCGGCGGGGGTCTCCCCCTCGCCGGTCCGCGTCATCGTGAACTCGATGTAGGCGGTGCCCGCGGCGGCACGGCGGTCGGTCTCGGCGATCGAGAAGTCCGTGACGACACAGTCGCTCATGGACTCCTGGGCGGCGGCGGGTGCGGCGGTGGCGGCGCCGACGGCGGGCGCGGCGACCATCGCGGCGGTGAGCACCGCGATCCTGGTCCGGGCGCGGGCGGTGGTCGTGGTCTTCCTGGTCATGCTGATCCTCCTGTGGTCGGTGCGGCGGTCAACGGGCGACGGTCACGTATCCGGCGATCTCGACGAGTTCCTCGGCCCCGATGCTCGACGTGAAGTAGGTGCTGACCTCGACGGTGAACGGCCCCTCCTCGGGGGCCGTCTCCTGCGGGCTCAGCCGGACCAGCACCGCGCCGTCACCGAGCAGCCCCGGCCTGCCGGTGGCGTCCTCGATCTCCTCGGCGCCGTCGAAGCGCTCGTCGCCCTGGGCGATGTTCTCCGGGGTCAGCTCGACGACGCCGTCCTCGTAGGCGATGACCCGGAGATTGGTCCCGTCGTCGAAGGCGTAGACCCGCTTGGCCCCCTGGAGCTGGCCCGTGTCGAAGCGTCGGGTGTCGTCCCCCCAGTCCGCCGTCCGGCCCGCGGGCAGCAGGCCCACGCAGTAGTCGAAGACGACTCCGTGCAGCGGTCCGCCGAGGCACTCGGCGTCCCGGGGTGCCTGGGCGGCGGCGGGAGCGGCGCCGGCCGCGCCCAGCAGCCCGCAGGTCAGTGCGAGGGCGGCGGCGATCGCCGTGCCCCTGGTTCGGGCGGTGGTCGTGGTCTTCCTCGTCATACTCGTCCTCCGGTGGTGGTTCCTCGGTCGGATCCGGCGGTGTGCGCCGAACGCCCCGGTGCTCGGATCCGCCGTCCCCGCTGCGGCCGTTCGGCCGGCCGGGGCCGGTCACGGGGTGGGAGTACGGGTCCCGGGGCAGGTGTTCGCCAAGGGGAGTCACGCATCCGGTCCGGTCCCGGTCAGGAGTGCGTTCGTGGATTCCCGGTGGCCTTCGGTGTCAGGGCGTACGCCGCGCGTGTGTGTCACGGAGGAGGACGGGCGGGGTGCCCTCCGAGGTTCACCGATCCGCGGCCCGCGTCGGTGCCGCTTCCGGTCATGGGGCCAGGTCAACGCACCTTCGCCGACCGCGTCGGTGCGGGCGAGCTCGTCAACGGCCGCCTGCTCGGCGGGAGCGTCGCCGCGCCGGGCGAGCGGGGCCCGACCGTGCGGCTCGACGGCTCGCGTGCCGCCCGCCCCCCGGCCATGCCCCGGTCAGCGGACGACCGAGGGGCGCCGCCCTCCGGCGGCGCCCCCCGGGCCCTCAGGGGTGTCCGGTCACCACTGCTCGGTGATCAGCCGGCTCGGCCGCCCCACGTGCGAGACGTACAGCGCGTCCCGCGCACGCGTGCACGCGACGAACAGCAGCGTGCGCTCCTGCTGGACCGCGTGCTCCAGTGCGACCTGGTCGCCGTCGGCGGCCTCGATGGCCGCCTTGGGCGGCAGCAGGTGGTCGCTGACCCCGATCAGGGCCACGCAGCGGAACTCCTGGCCCTTGAGCCGGTGCAGCGTTCCCACCCGCACCGCCTCGGCCCGGCCGGTGCCCTCCAACGGCGCGGTGGCCACGCCGCGTGCCTCCAGTTCCTTGGCGATGCCGCGCACGATCCAGTGGTTGCGGCCGGCCACAGCGATGTCGGCCGGTCGCACCCCCGCCTCCAGCCACACCCGGACCCAGTCGCCCAGGGCGGCCAGTTCCTCCGCACGGTCGGCGCAGCCGCGCACCACCGGCGCGGGCCCGCGCAGCAGCGAGCGGTAGCCGGCCAGGGTGTCGGCGTTGTCGTCCATGCCCAGGGCCGCGCGGCGGCCCAGGATCGGCATGCTCCAGTCGAGGATCTCCTGGGTGACGCGGTAGCTGACCCGGAGCCGGTGCCCGCGCCCGCGCACGTTGATGCCGAGCGAGGCCAGCGAGACCCGGTTGTCGGACACCCGCTGGTGCGGGTCGCCGACGATGAACAGGTCGTCCTCGCCCTCGGGGACGGCCGCCCGCAGCATCCGCCACTGGGTCGGGTGCAGGTCCTGGGCCTCGTCGACCACCGCGTGCCGGAACAGCGGGCCGTCGGCCGCGAGCAGCCGTGTGGCCTCGGCGGCCAGCTGCGGGTAGGCCCACAGCCCCTCCACCCGCATCGCGCCGACGTAGCGCCGCACGGTCTCCCAGACCTGGCGGCGGTGCTCGGGCGCCAGGTGCTGCACCCGCCCGCTGCGCTCGCAGCGGATGTAGGCGGGCAGCAGGTCCAGGCCCTGGGCGAGGATGACCTGCTCCCACTCGTCCACCAGGAAGCGACCGGAGAAGGGCAGGCCGTCGGCGACGGCGACCGCGCGCCAGCGGCGCGCCAGCTCGTCCTTGCCGATCATCCGGGGCGCCACGCTGCTGTGCGCCTGGACGACCGACCGGGCGAGGCTGTCGATGGTCACCACACGGACCCGGCCGCGAACGGTGGGGTCGGGCAGGAGCTGGTCGAGCCGGTCGGCCAGGGACTGGGCGAGCGCCCGGTTGTAGGTGGTGAGCAGAACGGACTCGCGGGTGTCCTCCGGGTGCGCGGCGGCGTCGAGTTCGGCCAGGTGGGCGGCGCGGTGCAGGGCGATCACGGTCTTGCCGGTACCGGGCCCGCCGGTGATCTGCGTGGCCCCCTTGTAGTGCGCCTCGGTGATCCGGTGCTGGTCCGGGTGCAGGGTGAGCTGCCACTGGTCGAAGGGCGCGTTGAGGGCGCTCGCCAGCTCGGGCGGGCCGGTGGGCGTGGGCGGTTCGACCCGGGCCGCGGCGCCGGTGTCGACGGGGGTGTCCGCGCGCAGGCCGCGGGCGTAGCGGAGCGCCTCGTCGCGCGGCCGCACGGTGATCAGGCGGTACTGCGCGTCCTCGGACGGCTCGGGCCGGCCGGGGCGGGGTTCGGGGACGACGACGCCGGACCAGTCGGGGTCGATGGCGACGACGCGAACGCGCGGGTCCGCGGCGTCGGCGACGGACTCCAGGTCGGCGAGGTCGCCGGTCTGGTAGGCGCGCATCGCGGCGAGGGTGTTGAGCTGGACCTCGGGCGTGAGGCGGGAGAAGTCGTCGAGAAAGGTCGGGGTGATCGCGAGGGCGGACACGTCGTGGATTCCTCCGGTCTTCGACCTGGTGGTGTCTGCGGTGCTGTGCGGTCGGAGCGGATGGTTCGCGCGCGTAGCTGCTGGCCAGGCTGGGTTTCGCGTGCACTAGGAAGATGCTCGCCGGGCAATTCCGGCAAACGCCGTCACACGGGCGATGAACGCCTGAGACCAGGCTCGTGTCGAACGCGGTGTACGTGCAGTTCACGATGTTGTTTCCGGACGCGCGTTCGAGTGCTTCGGGCAGGTTCTTTCGGGGTGGGCACGGGGGTGCCCGTGACCTGCGGTTCTGTGAGCGAGGCTGATGCCCGAAAGCCGATTAGGTCGCTGACCGAAACCCGGGATCAGCGCGCGGGAACCCCAGTTCCGAGCGGGATTCCTGGGGCAACTGTGTCGCGTCTTTCGGGAGGGAAGGGGGCGACCGAAACCGGCCCCGCGGCACCGGCGCGCGGATCGCGCCGTGGCGGGCGCGGAGCGGGGCCTGGCCGGTTGCGGACACGGCCTGTGCAGGGCTGCCCCGACGCGAGATCGTGGGCGGGCGGGAACACGGCACCACAGTGGTTCAGGACTCTGCCGGGGTCCGTCCTGCCCCGGCAGAGTCCTCAACCACTCCAGGGGAGCGGTACCCAGTCCCGGACCCGCCCAAAGCGCCGCGGCCCGCCGAAACGTCGGTGGGACAGGGCGTTCCGGATTCCGCCGCCGCGCCCGTCTCGTCCCCATGCTCTACCGTGGGTGTGACAAGAGCGGAAAGGACCGGGACGAGCACAGTGGCCCCCAATGACATGAACCGCATGCGCGTATCCGACGCGGAACGGGACCAGGTCGCCGAGATCCTCCGTGAGGCGGCCGCGGAGGGTCGGATCACCCTCGACGAGCTCGACGAGCGCCTGGACGGCACCTACGCCGCCAAGACCTACGCCGACCTCGAACCCCTCACCGCCGACCTGCCGGGCTGGTCCGTGGCCGGCACCGCGTCCGCGGCCCAGGCGTCGGTGGTCCGGCCGGACCCGGTCTCGACACCGCGGCCCGCCAACGGCGGCGTCCTCGTCCTCGACGCCATGGGCGGCACCATCAAGCGCAACGGCCGCTGGCAGGTCCCGCCCCGGGTGGAGGTCACCAACAAGTACGGGTCGACCAAGCTCGATTTCCGTGAGGCGGCCCTCACCACGCCGGTCGTGGAGGTCTTCGTGGACGCGTCCTGGGGTGAGGCGGACCTGCTCCTGCCGGAGAACGCCACCGCCGAGGTCGACGTCGACAGCTCGTGGTTCGGCAGCCTGAAGGTCGACGTCAGCACGCTGCGCGCCCCCGGCGCCCCGCACTTCGTCATCACCGGCACCTGCCAGGGCGGCGGCTTCAAGATCCGCTACCGCCGCGCGGCCTTCTGGGACATGTTCGACGCCTGACCGCCGGGCACGGCCCTCCGCCCTCCGCCCGCGTGTCCGCACGCGCCCCGGTGCCCGCAGGTGCGGGACTCCTCGGCTCCCCCGGTAGGCCATGATGGTGTCCCGCGTGACCGCGTGCGGCCGAGCACGCGGGCGTATGGAGAGGACGGCGGGTTTGGCCATCTGGATCGTCGCGGCGGGCGTCGGCGGCTGCGTACTCGCCCTGGCCCCCTTCACCTGGCCCTACCTCGCCAGCGCCGGGCGCCGCCGCCGTGTGGAGAGCGTCCCCGCCCGGCCCGTGGCCGTCGTCCTGGGCGCCGCGGCCTGGCCGGAGGGGCCCTCGCCCCTGCTCGCCCGCCGCCTGGACCTGGCCGTGCGCCTGTACGAGGAGGGGCGGGTCGAACGCGTCATCGTCTCCGGCGACAACCGCGAGGTCTCCCGGTGCGAGACCGACGTCATGAGCGCCTACCTCGTCGAGCACGGGGTGCCCGCCGACCGCGTGGACGCCGACCGCCACGGCTACCGGACCTGGGACACCTGCGTGCGCGTACGCGACCTGTTCGGTGTGCGCTCGGCCGTCATGGTCACCCAGTCCTTCCACCTGCCGCGCACGGTCGCCCTCGCCCGCGCCGCCGGGATCGACGCCGTCGGGGTGGGCGACGCCAGCCTGGGTGCGCGCCGCCGCTCCACCGTCATCGGCTACGCGCGCGAACTCGGCGCCGCCCTCAAGGCCCTGCGCGACGTCGTGGTGCGCCCCGCGCCCGCCATCGCCGAGCTCTGAGCCGTCCCGCCTCCCTACGCCTCCCCACGCCTCCGGCGGGGGTTCCCGCATGTCCGGTGACATGGCCGACGCCGTCCGCGGCGCCCGCGCGGGTGCGTCCGGACCGCCGTTGGCGGGATAATCGGCGCATGAACGCGACCACGGACAACGACTCCAACGACGGCGCCGCCGCGGTGAACTGGACCGCGCTGGCCCCCGAGGGCGGGGAGCGCATCCCCGAACTGCTCGGACGGCTCGCCGGCAGCGACGCCGCGCTCTCCGACCTGCACGACCTCATCGACTTCCCCGAGCCCGGCCACCTGGCCGCGCCCGCGGCCGTCGACTTCCTCGTCGACATCGCCTGCCACGAGCAGACCCCGCCCACCGAGCGCTGGCGGCCCCTCAGCCTGCTCCTGGAACTGGTGACCGCGCACGTCGAGGACCGCTTCCCGGAGCCGCGCGACCTCGGCCAGTGGCGCGACGAGGTGGCCTGGGCGACCTCCACCGACATCGACAAGGTCCGCGACCAGTACCGGGCCTGGGCGGAGGAGGCACCCGACGAACAGCAGTACCTGCGCATGCGCAACCGCCTCGCCGCCATCGACGGCCCCGCCGGGACCGCCGTGCTGCGGGCCGAGCTGGAGACCTTCGAGGCCGTGTGCGCACGCGTGCCCGACCTCGTCGCGCTGCTCAAGGGCGCCGAGAACCGGCGCGGCCTGGACCGCGCGGGCGAGTGGGTGAGCTACCTGCTGGCCTTCCTGACGCCCGAGTCCGAGCGCGTCAGCGCCGCGATCACCGGCGCCTCCCAGATCCTGCTGGCCAAGGACCTGCGCCCGGCACCGCAGGCGCCGACCTCGCTGCGCGACGCGATGTCCGGGATGCTCGACGAGGGCGGCGAACCGCTGCCCGCCGAGATCTTCGCCCTCGGTCTGGCCGCCGACCCCCACGACATCGACACGACCGTCGCCCTCACCCACCAGATGGCCGGCGGCAACCTGTACAACTCCTTCGCCGCGTCGGTCGCCGTGGTGCTGATCCACGGGGAGAACACCCCGCGCGAGGGGCTGCGGCGCATCGGGCGCGGCGGCGGCACGTCCATGGGCTACGAGGGCCTGTTCAACGAGTCCTGGCCGCACTGCGGGGTCCGCTCGCCGCAGGTCCTGGGCTTCCTGGCGCTCGGACGCGCCGGGGACCGCGCCCGGCGGCTGCGCCTGGACATCCTGCCCGGCCTGATCAAGGGCGAGGACGACTCGCGCGCGCTGGTGACCGGCGTCGGCCTGGAGATGGTGCTCGGCCCGCGCTCGAAGGGGCACTCCGCGGAGGAGCACGCCAACGCGGAGTACGACGAGGAGACCCTCAAGGTCCTGTGGGCGATCGCCGAACTGCCGGCGTCGGCCTGGGAGGACGAGGAGTTCGCCGACACCGTGCGCGCCTGGGCGCTGCCCGGTGAGCGGGAGGAGTTCTGCGCGCTGGTCGGCGTGGATCCCGAGGCGGACGAGGTCGAGGACGCTCCCGCGCAGCCGCAGGCCCCGGCCGCACCGGAGATCGGCGGGCTGCTCGGGCGCCTGTTCGGCGGCGGCGGACGCCGCTGAGCCGTGGCGGTGGCGGCCCCGCCGAGTCCCGCGCCGCGGCGCGCGCGGCCCGGGACGGCCGGGTGCCGCGCGCGGGGCTCAGGAGTCGTCGGGCGGCCAGGTGACGACGTCGTCGAGGACCGGGGGCCGGTAGCCGGGTCCCTTGAGCACCTTGCCGTCGGCGCGGCGCAGGACCCGGCCGTCCGCGTCGAGCTTGCTCATGTTGGACCGGTGGACCTCGGCGAAGACGGCGGGCAGGTCGATCCCCAGCGCGTCCGCGGCCCCGTAGGCCACGTAGAGGACGTCGGCCAGCTCCTTGGCCACCGCCCTGTACGCGGTGAGCGGGTCCTCGCCGGCCCGCAGCGCCTTCGCGAGGTCGGTGAGGGCCTCCGCGGCCTCCCGCGCCTCCTCGTCCAACAGCGTCCGGCGGTGCTCGGCCAGCTCGGGGCGCCCGGTCCCCGCCTCCCCGTCGAACACCTCGCGGAACTCGGCGACCCGCCGCATCGGTTCATGGTCCATGGCCCGACCCTACGGCGTGCTCCGGGCGCCCGTCCCGCCGCACGACGCCCGGCGCACCCCGCGCGCGACCCCCGCCGGGGCACTCAGTCCTGTTCGGATCCGGTGTCCGCGTCGTCGGCGGCGGTGTCCGCGAGCGCGTCCTGGACACCGGTCTCCTCGTCACCGAGGAAGGTGGGGTCCGGCCGCAGCAGCATCGTTCCGGCGGCGGCCACGGCGGCGGGAACCTCCCGCAGCCACCCGTAGACGGTGGCGAACCTGCGTTCGTCCAGGCTGGAGTCGGCCACGCCCACCGCGTCGATCCCCGCCGACCGGCACAGCCGGACCGCGCGTGGCAGGTGGAAGTCCTGGGTGACGACCGTGGCCTCCTCCACACCGAACACCTCGCGGGCTCGCACGCACGACTCCCACGTGGAGAACCCCGCGTAGTCGCCCACGATCCGGTCGGCCGGAACGCCCGCCGCGACCAGGTAGTCGGCCATGGTGTCGGTCTCGTTGTAGTGCTCGACGCTGTTGTCGCCGGTGACCAGGATGACCGACACCCGCCCGTCGAAGTAGAGGTCGGCGGCCGTGTCCAGGCGCCGGGCCAGCAGCAGGGTCGGCAGGCCGTCCGAGCGCACCCCGGCGCCCAGCACGAGCGCGACCGGCCGGTCCGGGACGGTGTCGGCGGAGTAGCGGTGCCCGGCGGTGGACGCCAGCGTCCACACGAACGGCAGGAAGGCCAGGAGGACGGCGGTCACGGCCACGGCGGCGACCAGCCGCACACGCCGCCGGGACCGCCGGCCGGCGTCGTCGGCGTTGGTCTCGGGGCTGGCGGAGTCGGAGGTCGTCACACAGGGGAAGACGCCCCGGACGGCCGGTGAGTTCCGGTTTCCGGGCGCTTCCGCGAACGGAAAGCGGGGTGCGGTCACGCGGACGGCCTGGTTAGAGTCACGACATGCCATCACAGAGAGACGCACTTCACCCCCGTCTGCGCGCCATCACCGACCTCACTCCCGGCGCGACCCGCGAGGGGGCCGGACTCCACGAGTACGACGGTGAGGTGGCAGACCTGTCCCCCGACGGCGTGCGGTCCGCGCTGTCGCGGCTGGGCGGGGAGACGCTGGAGGACGCCCACGACGAGGCCCACCTGGCCGCGTTCGAGCGGGCGCTCCGGCTCGAACTGGGCGAACTCGAACTCCACCGGTCCAACCCGCTCTACCACCTGGGAGAGCTGGACGTGTCGGTCTACGACCGCGAGTACGCGCCCAAGGAGGACCGCGACCGCGCCCGCGTCGCCCACCTGGCCCGGTGGCCCGAACTCGTCGAGCACGCGATCGCCGCGCTCGACCGCGTTCCGGCTCCGGTGGCGCGGTCCCTGGGCGGAGCGATCGCGGGCGCCGCCGACGGGCTGCCCGACGACCTGCCCGAGGACGTGCGCGCCGCCGCGCTGGCCGCCCACGCGCGCCTGGTCGCCCACATCGAGCACGCCGCAAAGCATGGTCCCGAGAGCGCCGCGCTGGGGGCGGCCGACCTCGGCGCGCTCATGGGGGCCGGCGAGGCCATGGAGGTCGACCTCGCCGACCTGGCGGCGCGCGCCGACGCCGAACGCGACCGCCTGCGCACCCGTCTGGCCGAGGCCACCGCCCGGCTGGCACCGGGGGAGGAGCCGATGGAGGTCGCCCGGGGGCTGACCCGGCTGCACCCCGACGCCGACGGGGTCCTGGACGCGGCCCGCCGGTGGACCGCGCTGGCGATGGAGTTCACCGACGAGCGCGGTCTGGCGCCCTACGGCGACGGTGAGTGCCGCATCGACGTCTCGCCGCCCTCCCAGCGCTGGGCGACGGCGATGATGGCCTGGTCGGGGCCGTGGGAGGCGGACACGCCCTCCTTCTACTACGTCACCCCGCCCGACGCCTCGTGGACCGAGGCGGAGGCGGGGGAGTGGCTGGAGATGTTCAGCCACACGACGCTGCCCGCGATCAGCGTCCACGAGGTCGCGCCCGGCCACTACTCGCACGGGAGGGCGCTGCGGCGCGCGCCCGGGCAGGTCCGCAAGGCACTGCACTCGATGACCTTCGCCGAGGGGTGGGCGCACTACGCCGAGGAGATGTGCCTGGAGGAGGGCTTCGGCGAGTACGCGGCCGAACGGCTCGGGGACCCCGAGTGGACCGCGACGCACTACGAGATCGGGGTGTGGGTGGAGGCGCTCATCCGCGTGACGCGGTTGTCCGCCGCCATCGGCGTGCACACGGGCGGGATGAGCGTGGAGGAGGCGGCGGCGCGGTTCGCCGAGGACACGCCCCTCCAGGGTCCCGCGGCGCTGTCCGAGGCCCGCCGGGCCACCTTCGACCCGACCTACGGGCGCTACACGTGGGGCAAGCTGGAGATCCTCGCTCTGCGCGAGCGCGCGCGGCGGGAGTGGGGCGCGGACTTCTCACTCGCGCGGTTCCACCAGGCCCTGCTCGACCTGGGATCGCCGCCCCTCGGCCTGATCGGCGCCGCCGTCGAGCGGGGATAGCGTCCCGCCTCCGCCCCGCCGTGGCGGCCCGGACCTTGCCGCCCGGGCCGCCCATCACCCGTGGAGGTCGGCCATGACCAGGTAGGCGCCGTCGGGCAGGGTGTCGAGGAGCGTGTTCGCGCGGCGCAGGTAGTGGCGCCGCGCCTGCCGCGCTTCGGCCCCGTCTCCGGTCCCCGTCGGGTGGTCCATGTCGTCCCAGGAGCCGTCCGTGTCGATGACGGCCCAGCCCGGTACCGCGCCCGAACGCGCCTGCCCCACGAACTCCTCCCGGGAGGTGGAGTAGTGGTCCACCGCGCACCCGAGGACGGGGGAGAGCCCGGCAGCGCCGAGCTCCCGCATGGCGTCCTGGGCGTGGAAGGCCTGCATGGCGGCCCTCCGTTCGGCCTTGGCGATCCTCCACCCCGGTGTCCCGACGGGTGCGGCCGTCGACCCGGGGCACGTCCGCTCGGCCCGTTCCCCGCCCCACAGGAGGAACGCGGAGAGCGTCTCGGTGCCGGAGTGGAGCCGGAGGATCCCGTTGGCGCGATCCCACCTGTCGGCCGCCCGCCGGGCCGCCGTGTCGCGCTGCGCGGCGAGGTCGAGCAGCGATGCGGGGGCCGACGTCACCATGCGGGGGTCGCCGTGCCCGGCGGGAAGGACCCGGGGGTCGTCGGGGTCCGTGCACAGGAGCGCGTTCTCGAACCGGCCGCCGATCATCCACCAGTCCCACCAGCGGCCGGGCGGGTCCGTGTCCTCTCCCGCGTAGTCGGGTTCCCCCAGCAGGGGCAGCAGGTCCCCCAGGAGCGCGTCGCCCAAGGCGGCGCCCGCCGAGGTGTCGGGTGGCTCCGGCAGGACCACGATGACCTGGTAGTGGGACACGTTCGCCTCCGGGGGCTCGCTGGGTGGACCAGGATCGCACGGATCCGGACACGGTGGTGTCCGTCGAAATCACCCCTGGTGATCGGCTGATCTCGGTAAGCTCCCGACGATGGTGGAGCCGAGACACGAGGGGCGCCTGATGCGGGAGATCGAGACCAAGTACCGGGTGGCGAGGCTCGGCGCGCTCCTCGACGCCCTCGACGCGGCCGGAGTCGAGCTCGGCGGCCCGGCCTTCCAGGACGACGTCGCCTACGCGCCCGCGGGCTGGGAACCCGCCATGGGCAAGCCCGGCCACACCTTCGCCCGGTTGCGCAGCGTGGACGGCGGCGTTCACGTGTTCACGACCAAGACGCCGCTGGCCAACGCCATGGAGTACCGCGAGCACGAGACCGTCGTGGCCGACCGGGAGCAGATGCACCGGGCCGTCGTGGCGATGGGCTTCGTGCCGCACGTGCGCATCGTCAAGCACCGGCGCACGGGCACGGCCGGGGAGGTCACGGTCTGCGTCGACGTGGTCGAGGGGGTGGGCGCCTTCCTGGAGCTGGAACGCGTCGTCGACGACGATCGCGACGGCGCGGCCGTCCAGGCCGAGCTGGACGCGTGGGCGCGCGGGCTCGGCGTCGAACTGGAGCGCACCACGGACACCTACGACACGCTCGTGCGCGGCGCGGCCGTCTGACCCGGCGGCCCCGGCCGGCCCCGCGGACCGGTGGCTCGACGGGCCCCCGGGCGGCGGGCGGCGGGGGGCTCCGTCAGGACGTGAAGGCCGCGCTGTCGAAGGACGACTCGTCCCCGGTCCCGTCGGTGACCCACCACCGGACGGGCGAGGTGTCCTCGGGACCGGGGCCGTACTCCAGGACCAGCTCGCCGGAGCCGTCCGCGTCGAAGTCCGCGCAGGAGAACACGCGGGCCTCCCGCGTCGTCCCGGGGTCGGTGTTCAACGGGCCGTTCTCGGGGCCGCGCCGCACCAGGCGCGCGTCGGCGTCCACCTCGATCCCGCCGTCCGCGACCCGCACCAGGTCGACGCCGAGCCCGCGCATGCCGACCGCGAGTTCGCTCCGCCCGTCGCCGTCCAGGTCACAGGCGGCCAGGCCGTGCGCCGAGGAACCGGCGGACTCGGCCTCTGCCCGGGGCAGGTCGCCCGAGACGGGCTCGCCGGGCGACGCGGTGGCCGGGTCGGTGTAGACGTTGACCCTGTGGTCGACCTCGGGCGCCTCGGTCTCGTATCCGGGCTCGTTGTTGCGGGAGCCGTCGTCGGCGATCGCCAGGTCGGTCCCACCGTCGCCGTCCAGGTCGGCGAACGCCGCCAGGGCGCCCGCGCGCAGGTCCGCCTCGTCCCACGCGGCGGGGTCGCCCGGGCCGGTCATGAGCAGGGTGTTGCGGGGCTGTTCTCCGTCGTCGCCCCAGCGGACGAGCAGCCGGGTCGGTCCGCCGTCCGCCGGGACCGGTTCGGGGACGAGGCCGCCGAGCCACCCGTCGAGCGGGCGCCGCGCGGTGCCCGCGGGCGTGCCCTCGCGGTCGAAGGGGCCGTACAGGACCCGCAGCAGCGACCCGTCGGTTCCCAGCGCCGACTCCTGCGCGACCGCGAGGTCGGCGACGCCGTCCCCGTCGAAGTCGCCGGCCACGGGCGCAAGGTAGGACGGCCCCCACTCCTCGTCCGAGGCCACCGGCAGGGGCGTGGGTTCGGCGTCCGGGTCGGGTCCGGTGGGGCCGCCCCACACCACCGCCGCGCTCCGGGGACCGTCGGTCTCCCCCTCGATCAGGTCGGGACCGGGGCCGGTCCAGACCGGAACGTCGGCGAATCCGTCCCCGTCCAGGTCCGCGGTGCCCGTGCGCCGGGGGCCGCCGCGACCGGAGACGGACACGTTCTGCACGACCTGCGGGGGCAGGACCGTGCGCGTGGCGGGGTCCAGGCCCTCCGCGGATCCGTAGACGACCATCAGGCGCCGGAACTCGTTCCGGGGGGTCATCTGGTCGGGTTCCGGGTGGTCGGCGTCGTAGTCCGTGAGGAAGAGCAGGTCGGGGAACCCGTCGCCGTTGACGTCGTCGACCGTGTCACCGCCCGAGCCCTCGGGGACGGGTTCGGCCTCGTACCCCCGGATCTCCGGCGACTCCTGTGAACTGTCCTCGCCGCTCGCGCCGCTCTCTTCCTGCGGCGGCGCCCCGGGTTCGTTGCCGCAGGACGTGAGGACGAGGAGGAGGCCGGCGAGCGGTGCGAGGCGGAGAGGGGACAACGGGGGCTCCGATCGGTGCGTGCGGGAGGGCCGTGGGACACGGCACGCGTACGGCGAGGGTAGCCGTCTCCGGACCCGTAGGCTCGCCATGACCGGTGGCCGTCCGGCTCGGGCGGCTGCACGACCACGACGCACCACCCAGGAACCACAGAGGAGCCGCCATGTCCAGGCCACCGCTGCCCGCCGAGGCCGTCGACCTGCTGAGCCGCCCCAACCCGGCCACCGTCACCACCCTGCGGTCGGACGGCGCGCCCGTGTCCACCCCCACCTGGTACCTGTGGGAGGACGGCCGGGCGCTGATCAACATGGACGGTGGCCGGGTGCGGCTCAAGCACCTGCGGCGCGACCCGCGGGTCTCGCTCACTGTGCTCGACAAGGACGACTGGTACACGCACGTCACCCTGCTCGGCCGGGTCACGGAGATGCGCGATGACGAGGGCCTGACCGACATCGACCGGATCGCGCGGCACTACATCGGCGGGCCCTACCCCGACCGGGAGCGGGGCAGGGTCAGCGCGTGGATCGAGGTCGAGCGCTGGCACGGCTGGGGCGCGATGAAGGACAGCGACCAGCCCGGCTGAGCGGGGGCGGAGTCGCATCCGGCACCGGTTCCGCCGCCCGCGATGAGTTCTCCGCAGAGGGGAGGTCTATCCGGTGACCGAGCTACGCAAAGGAGAACCACGTGAGTCAGCTTCTGAAGGTCCAGAACTTCACGGTATCGAGTGACGGCTTCGGCGCGGGAGAGAACCAGACTCTGGAGCGACCTTTCGGCCATGCCGATCCCAGGGAGCTGATCGCCTGGGCCGGGGCCACGGCGAGCTGGCCCAATCGCACCGCCCCCGGGGGGAGCCGCGGCCTGGACGACTACTTCACCCGCGACTTCACCCACAACATCGGTGCCGAGATCATGGGCCGCAACAAGTTCGGGCCCGTGCGTGGGCCCTGGCCGGACTATGACTGGAAGGGCTGGTGGGGCGACGAGCCTCCGTTCCACACCCCGGTGTTCGTGATGACCCACCACCCGCGTCCGTCGTTCACGCTCTCCGACACCACGTTCCACTTCGTCGACGACGACCCGGCCGCGGTCCTCGAACGGGCGAAGGAGGCGGCCGGGGGCAAGGACGTCCGGCTCGGCGGCGGGGCCACCACCATCCGCGAGTTCCTCGACGCCGACCTCGTCGACACCCTGCACGTGGCGGTCTCGCCGGTGGAGCTGGGATCAGGGGTGCCGCTCTGGAAGTCGCCCGACGAGCTGCGCGACCGGTTCCACCTGGACGTGGTGCCCAGCCCGAGCGGCGTGACGCACCACCTGTTCTGGCGCAAGTGACACCACCGAATCCGCCGCCCGGTGGGAGGCGGATTCGCGGGATGCCTCGGCGGAGCTCCCCATCACCCTCTGCGGCCGTTCGGGGGCAGGGCCTCTCGTCGCGAAGAGGGGCGCCCCACGTGGACGGCGTCCCCTCCCGGACCTCGTGTCGGGAGGGGACGCCATCGATGGTTTCCCTGGTCAGGGCGGGCCGGGGTCGAAGATCGCGTGAGTGCCCACCCGGCGGACGGAAGCGGGGGCGGCGGCGAGCCTGGCCGGTGTTCTCAGAGCCTTCCGTCCTCCAGAGCGCCGAACATGGTCTCCGCGTCCTCGTGCTCCTCGGCTCGGCCCGCGGCGATCTGCTCACCGGCTTCGCGCTCTCCCCGCTGCCACTCGTGGTCCCAGAACCATGCCTGATCGGCGAGGGCCGGGGCCCTACCCCTCAGCACGGCCTGGCCGCCTTCGTCTCGCTCATGGTCGGGCCTCCCCGGCGGCTCGGACGAGGTCCTCGGGGGAGTCGGCGCAGACCAGGCGCATACGGCCGGTGTGCGCGGCCCAGTACTGGCGGGTGTGCCGACCGAACCAGACCGTCCAGCCCTGCCGCGCCAGGGACGCGAGCGGGGCACCCGCATCGGGAGCGAGCCCCGGTCCTGTTCGGGGACCGGTCCTGGTTTCGGGCCGGGGTTCAGGAGTCCGGTCGGGCCGGGTGATGTTGCTCGGCCGCCGTGGGAAGGTCTCCGGCCGCACGGGCCGGTCCATGACGATCATCGTGCCTCCTGTTCCGGGCCGGTCAGGGACCGGCGCAGGACTGCCGGGGTTCCGGCGATGACGAGGGCGGTCGGGCAGGCACAGCGGCGGCGACGCAGGGTCGCGGTGAAGACCGGACGGCCGGTGTCGTCGTGGAGTTCGCAGATCAGGTGGTCGGGGAACTCGGTCCGCAGCCGTTCCATCTCGTGGCTGGGATAAAGGGCGTAGCCGGGCACGCCTACTCCCCGATCGAGTCGTGGTGCGCCGACCGGGGCCAGGGGATTGACGTTGTCCGTGATGGCTCGGAGTCTTCCCACTCCAGGCTGAAGTAGACGGCCGGTCCGGAGCGAGTTCGCTCGACGCCCCAGGTGGCGGCCAGTGCGTCCACGAGGAAGAGGCCCCGCCCGTGCTCGGACTCCGAGTCCGCGCGGACCACCTCCAGACAGGGGATGGTGGCGGTGTTGCGGGTGGTGCGCACGCTGATCCGGAGACTGTTTCGGTAGGTGAACACCGAAACGACGAACGCCCTGCCGGGCTCCCCCTCCGGGGCGTGCAGCAGGGCGTTCGTGGTGAGCTCGCTGAGGATCAGCAGGGCGTCGTCGGTCGGTGGCGCGGGTATCCGGACGAGGTCGAGCCGCTGGCGCAGCCAGTCGCGCGCGTCCCGGATGGAGGCCGGTCGGCTGGGGAAGAGCCCCAGGAAGCGCCGTATGCCCGGCCACTGGGCGGTTTCGGGCGCAGGGGTACTACGCTCGTACATAGGTCCTCACCTGGTCCATTCAGGTTCGAGGGCTGAGGCCCTGGTCAGGTGCGGACACACCTGACCAGGGCCGTTTTGTCGCGGACGGACAGCCACGGACTTCGAGAAGTCACCCTGCGGCGTGCGCTTGATCTCTATCATCATCACTACAGACGGTTAGCGCAAGGCATCTTTAATAGTTCGTCGCATTTTTAGTTCGCGCAGGATGGCTGGGGGCTGGCAGGATGAACCGACGCACAGTGATCGACGCACCGAGTGGAGTGAGTATGAGGACCCGGCTCAGCCTGTCAGTGCGGGGCAAACGCCTGTTGCGCGAGCTGCGTCGTCTCCGGGACGAGCGCCAGATGAGTCCGGAGGACGTGGCCGGGCAGCTCGGCTGGCACAAGACGAAGCTCTACCGGATCGAGCGGGGCGAGAGCCGACTGATTCTTGACGACCTGGACGAGCTGCTGGAGCTGTACGGGGTGCGGTCGCCAGAGCGTGAGTCGCTCTTCAAACTGGGCAAGGACGCCTGGAAACGCGGTTGGTGGCTGGCGTATCGGGACCTGTACCAGGGTGAGAGCTTCTTCGTGATGGAGAACGACGCGGCCAAGATCAGCGTCTTCGCGACGAACCTGCTTCCCGGGCTCCTCCAGACGGAGGAGTACGCGCGCGAGGTCATCCGCGTCATGGTGCCTGGAGCGACCAGCGATGAGCTCGCTCGACAGGTCGCGGCACGGATAGAGCGCCAGGGTGTCTTGTCACGTCCGACACCTCCTCAGTTCCTGGCTGTCCTCGATGAGGCTTCCTTGACCAGGCCGGTCTCGTCAAAGGACGTTCATGATGCACAGTTGCGCGCGCTGATCGAACTCGGGAAGCGGCCCGACATCACGATTCAGGTGGTTCCTCTGCACGCAGGTGTCTACATGGGTTTGTGGGGGCAGTTCACGATCTTCGAGTTCCCAGATGAGGAGGACGCGCCGGTCGCTTACCAGGAGGGGCTCTTCGGTGATGTGTATGTGGAAGATTCAGATGACCTCGCCAGGTATAAGCTTGCGGCGTCGAAGACTCGTGACGTAGCGCTGAGTCCCGCGGATTCGTTGGCGCTGATCGAGAAGTTGTCTAAGGAGAGCCGGTAAGTGAGCGAAGTGGTCCCGGAAGCTTGGCGGAAGAGTAGCTACAGCGGTGGAGGCAAGGAGTGCGTGGAGGTGGCGGACGTGGAGTCCGGCGCACTCGTGCGGGATTCCAAACAGCCTGAGCTGGGGCACTTGACGTTTGCCTCGACCGAGTGGAATGTGTTTGTTGCTTCCGTCAAGGAGTGACGAAGGTGACGCCCTCGATGTTCGGAGATCAGGTCTTCCGTAAGTCGTCGTACAGCTCAAATACAGGGGCATGTATCGAGGTGGCTGGTTGGCGGAAGAGCAGCCATTCCACGGCGAGTGGGGAGTGCATCGAGGTGGCGGACGTGCAGTCCGGCGCCCTTGTGCGCGATTCCAAACAGCCTGAGCTGGGGCACCTGTCCGTCGTCTCCGGTGAGTGGAGCATGTTCCTCACCTCGGTGAAGCGGTAGCCCGGGGCTCCGTAGTTCTGCGCGGCTAGTGCGGGTCGGCGGCCACTCCCAGGTCGGCGAGGGCATCCCGCACCCGGCCGCGTGACGTGGCCAGGGCGCGTGCCGCGCTGGCCACGTCCACGTCGGCCAGCAGCGACACCAGCGCCACCCGGGTGTCGCCCTGCGCCGCGGTCAGCGCGTCGGCGCACGCCTGCTCCGGCATGCCCGTGGCCTGTACGAGGATCGTGACCACACGCCCGCGCAGCTTGGCGTTGCTCGCGTCCACGCCCACCATGAGGTTGGAATAGGTGCGTCCGAAACGGACCATGACCGCCGTGGAGAACGCGTTGAGCGCGAGCTTCTGCGCCGTCCCCGCCTTCATCCTGGTCGAACCCGCGATGACCTCCGCGCCGGTGTTCATGCCCACGTGCACGTCCACGTCGCGCCCCAGCGGCGCCTCCGGGTTGGCGCTGATGAGCACCGTGGCCGCGCCGCGCTCACGCGCCGCTGCCAGCGCCCCGCCCACATAGGGGGTCCTCCCGCTGGCCGCCAGGCCGACCGCCAGCGCGTCCGGCCGGACGCCGGCCGCGTCCGCGCGACCGGCCTCCCAGTCGTCCTCGATCCCCTCGACGGCGCGCAGGAGGGCGTCACCTCCCCCCGCGTGGTGCGCCACCACCCACTCCGGCGGGATCCCGTAGGTCGGCGGCAGCTCCGCGGCGTCCTGAGCGGCGATGCGCCCCGAGGTCCCCGCCCCGAAGTAGTGGATGCCCGCCCCGCTCTCCAGAGCCGCCACGCCCAGCTCCACGGCCCGCGCCAGCTCCGGCAGCACGGCGCCCACCGCGGCCGGAACCGTGGTGTCCTCGGCGTTGATCTGCCGCAGGACGTCGAGCGCCGGGAGCAGATCGATGTCGTAGGTCCCCGAGTTGCGGGCCTCGGTCGGGGCGCGCACGATCACGGCCTCGCCGCCGTCCCGGGCCCCCGGCCCGGCTCCGGTGTCCCCGTCTCCGGTGTCCGCCTGCACAGCGCCCTCCTGGTCGGTTCGCACCCGTGCCGTTCCCTTCGCTCGTCCCGCTCGTCGCGATCGAACCGCCGCCGGGTCGGTCCCGGCGGCGGCGCGGAGCACCCCTCAGGCCCCGTCCGGCTCCTCCGGCGGCGCCGCACTCCGGCGCCGACGGCGGTCGTCGCTGATCCGCAGCCCGCGGACCGCCTCGTACGTGGTCTCCAGGGCCGTACGGCTCTCCGTGTACCGGATCTGCGCCAGACCCACGAACAGGCAGTCCACCACGGTCAGCTGGGCCAGGCGGCTGGCGGTCGCCCCCGACCGGAACGTGGTCTCGCGGGCCGCCGTGGTCAGCACGTGGTCGGCGAACCCGATCGGGGAGCGCGGGAAGTTCGTGATGGCCACGGTCCGGGCGCCCCGCCGCTGCGCCTCGTTGAGCGCCTGCACCGTGTCGGTGGTGGTCCCGCTGTGCGAGATGCCGATCGCCACGTCCCGCTCGTCCAGCACGGCCGCGCTGGTCAGCATCACGTGCGCGTCCGACCACGCGAACGACGTCAGGCCGATCCGGTGCAGCTTCTGCTGGAGGTCGGCGCCCACGAACGCGCTGGCCCCCACCCCGTACACGTCGATCCGCCGCGCCCCGGCCATCGCGTCGACGACCTCGCGCAGCGCGTCCACGTCCAGTGCGGCCCCGGTCTCCTCCACCGCGCGGGCGTCCGTGTAGGCGATCTTCTGTACCACCGTGACCAGCGTGTCGTCCGGGTCGATGTCGCTGGCCATCTCCGGCGTCACCGACCGGGCGCCCCGGGCCTGGCCGGCCTCGGTGGCCAGCGCCAGCCGCAGCTCCCGGTACCCGCTGAAGTCGATGGTGCGGCAGAACCGGATCACCGTCGCCTCGGAGGTGGCGCAGTCCTTGGCGAGCTGGGTGATCGACGAGGCCGCGGCCCGTTCGGGATCGTCCACGACGTACTGGGCGACCCGCCGCTCGGCCGGGGCCAGCGACGGGATCAGCGACCGGATCCGTAGAACCGTGGTGGGCACGGAGGACGAGGACGCCCCGCCGCGCTCCGTGTGAGCGCCCGAAGGCTTCGGAATTTGCGCCATGGAGGAAAGTTTCTTTCGGTCGCGGTGCAGAGTCAACGCAGGGACGGGAAATATCGGGAGAATCCAGGATTTCAAGGGTGGGCCGTGTCGGCAAGTGTTCGCGACCCGATTGCGATATCCCAGCTCAGGGGGCACTCTGGGGCAGAGCGGAGGCGGCTCCTCTCCCCAACACGCGCCCGCCTCGCACGGGAGGGTGAAGTGTCGCTGAGTGCGTCGGCGCGGCGGGACCCCCGAGGGCTCCACGTCGGACTGCTCGGCCAGTTCGTCGTCGAGGTGGACGGCGTCCCCCTGCGCCTGCGGGGTGACAAGAGGCGCACGGTGCTGGCCACCCTCCTGCTCAGGGCCGGGCAGACCGTCCCCGCGGACCACCTCATCGCCCGCGTCTGGGGCACTCCGGCGGGCCAGGTCAACCGCAGCGCCCTCCAGGTCCACGTGGCGCGCGCCCGCGCCATCTTCGACGACCACTGCGGACGTCCCCTCATCCACGGCGGCGACGGCGGCTACCGCGTCGACCTGGAGGAGGGCGAGTCCGACCTGCTGGCCTTCCGTGCCCTGGTCGCCGCCGCGGGCGAAGCCGACTCCAGAGGCGACCCGGCCCGCCACGCCGACCTGCTGCTGCGCGCCCTGCGGCTCTGGCGCAGCCCGGTCCTGGCCGACGTCGCCAGCCCCGTCCTGCACGAACGCGACGTCCCGCCCCTGAACGAGGAACTCCTGCGGGTCGCCGAGGCGGGGTGCGGCGCCGCCCTGGCCCTCGGCGAGCACTCCCGGGCCGCCGAACACGTCGGCCCCATCGTCGCCGACCACCCCGAGCGCGAATCCCTCATCCGCCTGCAGATGATCGCCCTCCACCGCTCCGGCCGCCCCAGCGAGGCCCTGCGCCTGTACGCGCGCACCCGCGACGTCCTGTCCGAACGCCTGGGAACCGACCCCGGGCGCGACCTCCAGGAGACCTTCCACGCGATCCTGCGCGGCGACCTCGACCCGCCCGCGCGCGTGCCCCGCCAACGCGTCGAACCCGCGTCCGCCGGCGCACGCGCCCTCCGCGCCCGCCGCCCGGCCGCGCCGGTGCCCCTGCACTCCACCACCCCCGCCGAACTCCCGGCGGCCCCCGCCGTCCTGGTCGGCCGCGCCGCGCACCTCGCCGAACTCGACCGCCTCGTCGACCCCGCCGGCCCCGCGCCGGGGAACGTGCTGGTGCGCGGACCCGCGGGCGCCGGCGGGTCCGCGCTGGCCCTGGCCTGGGCGCACACCGCCGCCCCGCACTTCCCCGACGGCCAGGTCTACGTCAACCTGCGCCGCGACGACGGCACCCCGCGCGACCCCGCCGAGGTACTGCGGAGGCTGGTCCGCTCCCTGTCGGACGGCCGGACCCGCACCGACGACCTCTCCGTCGACGAGTCGGCCGCCCGCGCCCGCTCCCTCCTGGCCCGGCGCCGCGTCCTGCTGGTGCTGGACAACGCCGCCTCCACCCGCCAGGTGCGCCCGCTGCTCCCCGGCTGCGCGGAGTGCGCGGCCGTGGTCACCAGCCGGTACTGGCTCACGGACCTGCTGGTGCGCGACGGCGTGCGCGCCCTGCCCGTGGGCGCCCTGACCGCCGCCGACGCCGTCGTGCTGCTGCGCTCGCTGCTGGGCGAGAGCCGGTGCACCGACGCCGCGCTGCACCGCGTGGCGCACCTCGCCGGCTGCCTCCCCCTGCCGCTGCGGATGGCCGTGGCCTGGCTCGACACCCACCCGACCCGGTCGGGCTCCGACCTCGTCCGGCGCCTGGAGGGGGTGGACCCGGCGCGCTGCGGTACTCCCACGGCCCGGATGGCCGCTGTGCTGCACGCCGGGCCCGAGGAGGCCAGGCACGGTCGCGGGGAAGTACCGACCGGCCGTGTCCCTCCGGATCAGAGTCTGGGTGACGGATCTTTCGTTCGGCTTTCGCCTGGGTGAGGCGGGTCGGACTCGGCAAAGACCGGGCGTGGAAGTGTCCGGATCGGCCCCGGGGGGTGCTCATGGGTCTCATGAGTCGCTAGTGTCGAATACATGACACAGAACCAAGAGCCGTACCAGGACCCGGCGGGGAACACACAGCACTTCCGCCGTTTCGTCGACGAGAACCCGCAGCAGGACGAGCCCGCGCGCCGCCCGGTCCTGCCGATCGTGCTGGCCGGACTCGGCGTGATCCTGGCCGTGGCCGTGATCATCGCTCTGGTGATGGCCTTCACCTGAGTCGGGACGACCACCGGTTCGCGGTCCCTTCGCGGCCCTGCTAGAGTTATCGACGTCGCCACGAGGCGCGGCCCCAGGGGGCGGCGCCGGCGAACAGCGCGCGTCATTAGCTCAGTTGGTCAGAGCAGCTGACTCTTAATCAGCGGGTCCGGGGTTCGAGTCCCTGATGACGCACCCAGGAGGGCCCCGGTCGACACGGCCGGGGCCCTCGGTGTCCGTGCCGCCCCGGCGGCGGTGTCGTCGCACGTGGTGCGGCCCACAGGGCGCCCGGTACGGAGTGCTCCGCGCCTCCGGTAGAGTTGAGAACGTCGCCGCGGGGGAGTGCCGCTCCCACCAACGCCACACGCGCCATTAGCTCAGTTGGTCAGAGCAGCTGACTCTTAATCAGCGGGTCCGGGGTTCGAGTCCCTGATGGCGCACCACGAGAGGCCCCGGTCACCACGACCGGGGCCTTCGTCGTCCTCCGGGTGGCCCGTGAGGACCCCGTGAGATCGCCCCCCGACTGTCGGCGCCCGACGTTATCCTTCCGGCTCCGCCGCACAATGCCTTGCCCGTAGGGATTTCGGCACTCGGTGCCGACCGGCCGCGGGATCGCCGCTCCTGCCAGCGCGGATGCCCGCATGCCGTGCCATGGTCACACTCCGTTGTTCGAGTTTCGCATTTCGCCAAATTGCTGTCACAGAATTGACAGATGGGTCTGATGTGGTGAATTCTGACCATTCTCCGCCACATCTGGCGGACCCTCCCTGCCATCCATCCGGAGTTCCCCATGTCTTCGTCTTCCCCCGTCCTGCGCGCCGCCGCCCTGTCCTCCCTCGCCGCCGGTGCCGCGGTCGTCCTCAGCGGCTGCGGTGTCGTCACGCAGATCCTCGGTGGCGGGGACAACAACGTCTTCGAGCTCAACGTCGGTGACTGCTTCATCGACAGTGAGATGGAGGCCGTGCTCGGTGGCGAGGGGGTCTCCGAGGTTCCCCTGGTCGACTGCGCGGAGCCGCACGACTCCGAGTTCTTCGTCGCCGAGGACATGCCCGAGGGCGAGTACCCGGGCGACGAGGCGGTCAGCGCCGAGGCCGACGAGCTGTGCGAGGGCCAGGCCTTCACCGACTTCGTCGGCGTCCCCTACGAGGAGTCCCTGCTGCTCGCCCTTCCGCTGACCCCCACCGAGCAGTCGTGGGACACCGTCGACGACCGCGAGATCATCTGCTACGTGTACCACCCCGACGAGATGGTCACCGGCAGCCTCGCGGGCGTCGCCTACTAGGCGGTCCGTTCCGCTCGTTCCGTACCGGTCGGGGAGGCCCCGGCGAGCGTGGTGCCCTTACGGCCCCACCGTTCGCCGGGGCCTCCCCGTCTTCGGGGCGTTCGCGGTCCGCGGATGGAGCCGGAGCCGTCGGACCGGGGCCTCCGGACGGGAGCCGCCGACCGGAAATCCCGATCGGAAAGGGCCGATCGGAGGCGGATCGGGCGGATCGCGGAACCATCGGCGCTTCGGGGGCATCTGCACAGGTGTCGCCGATGTTCCTCCCATCGGCGGGATCGACGAACTGTGGAGTTGCGATGCTCACCGAAACGCGCCGCCCGTCCAGGAACCGCACCGCCCTGGGGATCCTCGTGGCCGGCGCCGCTCTGTCGCTCACCGCGTGCGGACCCCTACCCCTGCTGCCGCCCGCGCTCAGCGGTGAGGGGGACGAGACCGTCTCGCCCTCGCCCGAGCCGGAGGCCACCCAGGTCGCCGAAGCCGAAACCGAGCCCGAGCCGAGGGCGACCATCTCGGCCCGGCCCGAGCCCACCGAGTCCGGGGAGGACACCGAGTCCGTCGGCGTCTTCGACCTGGAGGAGGGCGACTGCCTCAACGAGGTCGCGGAGCAGGACAACATCGTCGACGTCCCGATGGTCGACTGCGAGGACCCCCACGACTACGAGGTCTACGTCAACGACGACCTCGACGAGGACGGGGAGTACCCCGGCGACCAGGAGGTCAGCGACCTGACCGCCGAGCTGTGCCACGACGAGTTCGAGGGGTTCGTCGGCACGGAGTACCTGGAGTCGGAGCTGGAGTTCACGTCCTTCTTCCCCACCCCCACGGGCTGGGACCTCTACGACAACCGCGAGTACCTGTGCCTGGTCTACGACCCGGCCGGCCCGGTCGAGGGGACCCTGGAGGACTCCGAGCGCTGAGCCCGCGGTACGGGCGGCCCGCGCCGGTGGTGACGCGGGCCGCCCGATCGCACAGTGGCCTCGCCGGCGGACACGCTCCTGGCGGGCCGCCGGCCATCCGAGCATCGGCCTCTCCCGTTCCGACCGCGGGAAGGGCCGGTCGTGGACGAGGATCGCCACGTCGACGGTGAACCCAGTAGCCCTGGTAGCGGGCGGCCGTGCCGACGAAGTCGTCCCAGTCGGCCTGGCCGAAGGCGACGCCCTCGGGCCGCCCGGAAACATCCTCGCGCGGATCCTCCGCCGGCCGCCACGAGGTCTCCTCGAAGGCCGCCACGACCTCCTCCGGGGTGGAGCCCAGTTCGTAGACGTCGTCGTGCTCGGCCGGCCATCGCGCGTAGCGCTCGACGTTGGCGGCGGGGTAGGCGGGGGCCTGGAGGGTGACCACGTCGCGCCAGACGCCGTCCGGGTGCACCGCGGAGTCCAGCACGCTGCGGTCCAGCCGCTCGGGGAACAGGCTGCCGTAGACCGCGCCCAGAAGGTCCCGTAGGACCAGCCGAGGAAGCTGATCCGCTCCTCGCCCAGCGCGGCGCGGACGACGTCCATGTCGCGCGCGGTGTTGGCGGTGGTCATGTGGGCGCGTGCATGTGAGCCGTCACCGTGCGAATAGGTCGATACCGACAAAAGCTGTGGGTGCGCGGATCTGACCGCATCCGGCCACGAAGCGGCAGGGGCTTTGTCCGCATTCGTGCCTGGAAAAGCCTTGCCCGATCGAGAACGGGTCGCGCCGAGGACGCCGTTTGGTCACAGGGGTGGCGTACGCCACATCTTCGCCGTTAGCGTGCTCTTTTATTAGGAAAGTTTCCTAATAAAAACTGTGCCCCCGCCCCTCCCGCCCCGCCCTACGCTCGTCGCCCTCCAAGGAGCCACGTGGCCACCGACACCGCGGCCTCCCCACCGCCCCCCGACGCCCCGGCGTCGGCCGCCGACCCGCCCTCCCTCCCGTGGCGGGTCTGGCGCCACCACCTGTTCGTGAAGGTCCGCAAGTCCGTCGTCGTGGTGTTCGTGGTCGCCAACGTGACGTTCTTCCTCGCACGGGCCATGCCGGGCGACCCCATCGACGTCATGGCGGGCCGGCTGACCCAGGGCGGTATGAGCATGGACGAGGCCCGGGTGATCGCCACCAACTCACTGGCCTTCGACCCGGACGCACCGCTGTGGCGGCAGTGGTGGGACTTCTTCGTCGGCCTGGTCACCCTGGACCTGGGCAACACCATCACCCGGCCCGCGGTCGGCGTCGCCGAGGCCATCGCGGCCTACCTGCCCTGGACGCTGTTCAGCATCGGCGTGGGCACGGTCGTCTCGATCGTCCTCGGGCTGAGCCTGGGCATGGTGATGGCCTACCGGCGCAACCGGTTCCTCGACCACGCGCTGAGCGTGGCCGCCTCCGTCCTGGGCGCCGTGCCCAACTACCTCATCGCGATGCTGCTCGTGGTCGGCGGCGGCCTCTACCTCGGCTGGTTCGATCCCGTCGCCCTGCGCGGCACGGTCAGCCCCGGCGTCACGCCCGGGTTCACCGCGGAATTCGTCGGCGACGCGTTCTACCACGCCGGACTGCCGATCCTCACCTACGTCCTCGCCATCGTCGGCACCTGGATGCTCGTCATGAAGGCCTCCACCACCGAGGTGCTCGGCGAGGACTACGTCACCGTCGCCCGGGCCCGGGGGCTCCGCGACGGCCGCATCGCCTTCGCCTACGTCGGCCGCAACGCGGTGCTGCCCCTGGTCGCCCAGATCGCGATCTCCTTCGGCACGCTCGTCGGCGGCGCGGTCTTCGTCGAGCGGGTCCTGGTCTACAAGGGCGTCGGCGGCCTGCTGCTGGACGCCGTCAACTACCGCGACTACCCGCTCCTCCAGGGGCTGCTCATCATCGTCACCGCCTGCGTCGTGGCCGCCAACCTCGTGGCCGACCTGCTCTACAGCCGACTCGACCCGCGCATCAGCGACCAGGGGGCCGCGACACCATGACCGCCACCACCGCTCCCGCCGCCGGCGTCTGGGGCGCCGTCTGGCAGGGGCTGACCCGCAGCACCAGCGGCTTCCTGGGGCTCTGCCTCGTCCTGGGCGTGCTGGTCTTCTCCTTCGCCGGCCCCCTGCTCGTGGACACCCGCAACCCGACGGACATCGACCTCATCTGGGGCCCGATGAACGCCGAGCACTGGCTCGGCACCAACCACGAGGGCAAGGACACCTTCGTCCAACTCGTCCTCGGCGGACGCGAACCCATCTGGGTGGGCGTCGTCGCCGCGCTCATCACCGTGGCCATCGCCGTCGTCCTCGGGGGGATCGCCGGCTACGTGCGCGGGTGCGTCGACCACTTCCTGCTCCAGCTGACCGACATCACGATGACCATCCCCTTCATCGTGCTCATGCTGGTCATCGCGTCCTTCTACCGCACCGCCTCACCGCTGATGGTCGCCTTCATCATCGGCCTGGTGACGTGGCCGTACCTGATGCGCTCCATCCGCGCCCAGGTGCTCAGCCTGCGCGAACGCGAGTTCGTCGAGGCGGCCCGCCTCCAGGACCTGGGCACCGCCCGGATCCTGTTCGTCGAGGTGCTGCCCAACATGGCGGGCTACGTGTTCATCAACTTCATCATCGCCATCACCAACGCGATCTACGCGGTCGTCGGCATGTACCTGCTCGGGCTGCTGCCCAGCACCGCCGACAACTGGGGGCTGATGATCCAGCAGGCCTGGGACAACAACGCGTTCCTGCTCCCCACCGCCACCCCCTTCCTCGTCGCCCCGATGGTGATGATCATGCTCTTCCAGATCGGGCTGGTCACCATGTCCCGCTCCCTGGAGCAGGCCCTCAACCCACGACTCCGGGACAGGTGAGCCACGTGAACGACCGCCCCGCCCCCGCCCCGGACCCCGCCGACGACGGCGCGCTGCTGTCCGTGCGCGGTGTCGACATCGACTACCGGACCGGACGCAGGAGCCGGGTCACGGCCGTGCGCGGCGTCGGCTTCGACCTCCACCCCGGCCAGTCCATGGCCCTGGTGGGGGAGTCCGGCTGCGGCAAGACCACCCTCGGCCTCGGCCTGCTGCGGCTGCTCCCGCGCACCGGGACCGTCTCCGCCGGGCAGGTCCTCTTCCGGCGCAAGGACGGCCGCCGCGTCGACGTGCGCTCACTGGCCAAGGAGGACCTGCGCCGCTTCCGCTGGAACGAGGCGGCCATGGTCTTCCAGGGCGCGATGAACGCGTTCAACCCCGTGCTGACCGTGCGGGACCACTTCCTGGACACCTTCCGCGCACACGAGCGGCGCGGCGCCCGCCGCACCCGCGCGGACCTGATCGAACACTCCGCCGCGCTGCTGGAGCTGGTCCGGCTCGACCCCGCACGGGTCCTGGCCGCCCACCCGCACGAGCTGTCCGGCGGCATGCGCCAGCGGGCCCTGATCGCCCTCGCGCTGGCGCTGAGGCCGCAGCTGCTCATCCTCGACGAGCCCACGACCGCGCTGGACATCCTCACCCAGCGCGCCATCGTGGAGCGCCTGACCGAGCTCCGCGAGGAGCTGCGGTTCGCGATGCTCTTCATCACCCACGACCTGGGCCTGGCCGCCGAGCTCGCCGACCGCGTCGGCACGATGTACGCCGGCCGGATGATCGAGACCGGCACCACGCGCGACGTCTTCCACCGCTCACGGCACCCCTACACCCGGGCGCTGATCAACTCCGTTCCGCCGGTCGCGGGCGACCCGACCGTCCCGGAGTCACTGCCGGGCGGGCCGCCGAGCCTGGGGGCACTGCCCCCCGGCTGCTCCTTCGCACCGCGCTGCGCCCACGCCGAGCCCCGCTGTTCGCGGACCCGCCCCGAGCTCGACGTGCTCAGGGAGCGCCCCGAAGGGCTCAGCCACGCCGCCGCGTGCCTGCGCGCCGGCGACGCCGCACTCTTCACCGAGGGGGCCACCCGATGACCGACCCGACCGTGCACCACGATCCGTCCGCCGAGGGCGAGCGCGCCGCCGGCGCGGGGAGAGCCGCCGCGCCCGGAAGGGCCGCCGGTGCCGTGGCGGGTGCCGCCGACACCCCGGTCCTGGGCCTGCACGGTGTGCGCCAGGTCTTCTCCACGCCGCGCGGCGACGTCCCCGCCGTGGCCGGCGTCGACCTGCGGGTGCGCCCCGGCCGGGTGCTGTGCCTGGTGGGGGAGTCCGGCTGCGGCAAGACCACCACCGCCCGGATGGCCGCCGCGCTGGCGCGGCCCACCTCCGGCACCGTCCGCTTCCGCGGCCGGGACGTCGCGGCCATGAGCCGGGCCGAGCGCTCGGAGTTCCGCCGGTCCGTCCAGTACATCCACCAGGACCCCTACGCCTCCCTGAACCCGGTGCGCACCGTCTACTCCACGGTCTCCGCCGGACTGCGCCGCCACCGGATGGTCCGGGACCGCCGCGAGGCCCGCGCGGCCACCGCCGAACTCCTGCGCCGGGTCGAACTCACCCCCGCCGAGGACTACCTGGACAAGTACCCCCACCAGATGTCGGGCGGCCAGCGCCAGCGCGTGGCGGTCGCCCGGGCCCTGGCGATGAACCCGGAGGTGATCATCGCCGATGAGTCCACCTCGATGCTGGACGTGTCCATCCGGGTCAGCCTGCTCAACACCCTGGGCCGGCTGCGCGACGACCTCGGCGTCGGCTTCCTGTTCATCACCCACGACCTGGCCGTGGCCAAGTACTTCGCCCGGGACGGCGAGATCGCGGTCATGTACCTGGGCAGGATCGTGGAACAGGGGCCCACGCGCCGGGTGGTGGACGACCCCCGCCACCCCTACACCCGGGCCCTGGTCTCCGCGGTCTGCGAGCCCGACCCGGACCTGGCGCGCACCAAGGAGCGGGTGCGGTTGCGCAGCGCCGACATCCCCGACCTGACGGCCCTGCCGCCGGGCTGCGAGTTCCACCCGCGCTGCCCGATGTTCGAGCCGGGGCGCTGCGACACCGAACGGCCCGCGCTGGCCCCCGGCCCCGACCGCCTGCTCGCCTGCCACGTCGTCGACGGCGGGTGAGCGGGTGCTGCTCATCGGCCGCTTCGGCCTCCTGGTCGGCGCCTTCCTGGTGCTGGCCAGTGCCCTGACGGCACTCCTCAACCCCCCGGGCACGGCCGAGTTCGTCATCAGCGTCGTCACGGTCGGTCTCGGCCTGCTGATCGTCGTCCTCGGACTGCTCGCCGTCCTCCTGGAAAGGAAGCGTCACCCATGACCTCCACACCCCCCGAGCACCTCCTGGAGATGAGCCGCCGCAACGTCCTGCGCGCCGTGGGCGCCGGTGCCGCCGCCACCGCGGCCACCGGTGCGCTGAGCGCCTGCGCGGGCGGGGACTCCGGTTCCGGCGGCGCGCGGCAGTTCACCGGCGTCTTCGACTTCGACCTGGACTCCAACACCCGCAACGTGGCCGTCGAGGACGGCGCGCTGCTGCTCAACTCGGTCTACAAGGACCTGTTCCTGATGACCGGCGGCTTCTACAACTGGCGCGAGCACACGTGGGACTACATGCTCCTCGAAGGCTCCGAGTGGGACGGGAACGACCTGGTCGTGACCCTGCGCCCCGGGCTGAAGTGGAGCGACGGCAGCGACCTCACCGCCGACGACATGATCCAGAGCTACGCGATCGCGATCCTGGAGGTCGCGCCGTGGGCGGTGGGCTTCCCGCAGGTCGCGGAGCTGGAGAAGCTCGACGACCTGAGTGTGCGGCTCGGCTTCGACGCGCCGTTCCCCAACATCGAGCGCAGCATCATCAAGCACCGGATCGTCGCCAGGTCCACCTACGCCGAGTTCGGGGAGCGCGCGCTGGACCTGGTGGGGTCGGGGGTGCGCCACGGCGACGACGAGCAGAGCGAGTTCATCGCCGAGTTCGTGGAGTTCGCGCCGGAGGAGATCGTGTGCAGCGGGCCGTACATGTTCGACCCCGAGCAGATGTCGGACGCCCGGATCACGCTGGTGCGCAACGAGAACGGCTACCAGGGCGGGGAGGTGCTCTTCGACGAGGTGGTCGTGCACAAGGGCGACAACCGGCAGTCGGCACTGCTCGTCCAGCAGCGCGAGGTCGACTACTCGACGGAGGCCCCCTCCGCCGCCGACCAGCAGGCCTTCCAGGGGGTGGAGGGGTTCAAGTGGGTCGAGCACGTGGGCTACGACGGCTGTGGACTGATGTTCAACTACGCGGCCAAGCCCGAGCTGGAGGACGTGCGCGTGCGCAAGGCGCTGGCGCACCTGCTGGACACCGAGACGATCGGGCAGGTCGCCCGGGGCGAGGCCTACAGCGGGGTGGAGTACTACGCGGGGCTGGTCGACCTCCAGGCGGAGGAGATCATGACGGAGGAGGAGCTGGCGGGGTTCGAGCACTACGGCTACAACCCGGACCGGGCGACGGAGCTGCTGGAGGACGCGGGGTGGACCCTGAGCGACGGCATCTGGCACCTGCCGGACGGTGAGGCGGCCAGCTACGAGATCATCGGCGTCGCGGGCTGGGGCGACTTCGAGCTGACGGCGTCGCAGGTGGAGGAGGCGTGGAACTCCTTCGGGATCCGGTGCGAGGCCCGCAACGTTCCGTCGGACAACCCGTGGGGCATCTGGGGCGCGGGTGACTTCGAGGTCGCGGTGCGGCACTGGGGGAACCCGGAGATCCCCGACTACTGGGGCGCCTTCCAGATGAACTTCCTGCTGGAGAACTCCGGCGACGAGGACAACCCCGGGCAGTCGTTCGACCTGAACGTGGACAGCCCCTCCCAGGGCGAGGTCGACGTGGCGGAGCTGATCGAGGAGGCCAAGCGGGCCGGGACCGAGGAGGAGCAGCACGCGGCGCTGAAGCGGCTCGCGATCATCTTCAACGAGCTGCTCCCGCGCATCCCGATCTGGACCTACCGGTACCTGGCGCCCGCGATCGAGGGCGTGCGCGTCGAGCACTTCGCGGCGGACCACCCGGCGGCCAACAACGAGCAGTACCAGGACAACCACGTGATCCTGTCGCTGATCCAGGGCGACCTGCGACCGGTCGAGTAGGGCGCGGGACACCCTGTGACACGGGGGCGGAGGCCGGTCGGCCCCGCCCCTGCGGTGTGTATGGGGACGGTGTTGCAGGAGTGATCAATGTGATCCTCGCCACTACCGGCGAACCGGTCATATCCCTATAAGTCAGACATAACGCTCATAAGCCACAAATCAACTTCTCGGGAGTTCTTGCACGTCATCCGTGTCCCGCTGGGGTGTTTCCCGGTGCTTTCCCGATTCGCCTGCCAAGCCCCACGGCCTTTGTTAGTCTGACGAACCGAAAGACGGTTCTCGGTGGAAGTACAGGAATTGTTCCGGACGTGGATACTTGTCGCCGGATGGGTGTCGACCACCCCGGCCGGGGTATCCGAACGCGCGCCTGTGCCGTATCGGGGACGTCGAGGCGTACCCCTGCGCCCGGGATGTTCCGTCGGTGCAGGACGCCGGCGCGGTCCCGTCGCCCCTGTCTCCTCGATCGGGCCGAACGTGCGGGGCCACCGCCGCGCCGCCCGGCTGATTCCAAGGAGACGAGATCGTGTCAGAGGAGCCGCCACCACGACACAGCCCGGACCCCGCCCCCTCGGGGATGGGTCGAGGCAGGTTTCGCAGGGCCATCTCCCGGATCGTCAAGTCCCAGGAAGTCCCACCCCCGGAGCCCGAACGAGGACATCCCGTGCATCAGCCCGTGCATCCGCACAACCCGGACCCGGCGTCGGAGCGGGACCGGACCACGCCGGTGAAGAACGAGGACGCCGCACCGACCCCGCCCGTCGGCCCCTTCTCCGGCCCCGCCGAGAACGGATACCGCCCGGCGGCCAGGGTGAACGTGCCCAACCCGTACACGCGCCCGCTCAAGGTCGACGACGTCGACACCGGGGCCCACCCGGTGGGCCAGTGGCGCGGGGTCGGTCTCAACGAGCCCGAGCCGCGCGTGGTCCCCGTGCGCGCGCCCGAGTCCGGATCCGCCCGGGCCAGGGTCGGCGCTCAGGAGGCCCCGGCCCCCGTCGAGCGGACCACGGGCAAGGGCGGCGGTGGCGACGGCGACGAGGCGCCCGCCGAGGCACACGAGCCGCGCGCCGAGACGGCTGCGCCCGGGACGCCGAAGCCCGAGGAGCCGACCGCGGCCGCTCCGGCCGACCGGAAGCCCGACGAAGGGTCCCCGGCTTCGGCGAAGGGCGAGCCCTCTGCTCCCGGCGCCGGGGACGCTCGCTCCGGGTCGGCCGCCGAGCCGCGCACGCCGGGTGCCCCGACGGCCGAGCCCGGTCCGGCGAAGCAGCCGACCTCGGCCGCTTCGGACGGGCCGAAGCCTGCCGCGGGGCCTGCGGCTCCAGCGAAGGGCGACGCCCAGGTGTCCGCGCCCGCCGAGGCACGCGAGCCGCGCGCCGAGACGGTCGCGCCCGGGACGCCGAAGGCCGAGCAGCCGACCGCGGCCGCTCCGGCCGACCGGAAGCCCGACGAACGAGCCCCGGCTCCGGCGAAGGGCGACGCCCAGGATTCTGCGTCCGTTGAGCCCGGTCCCGCGAAGCAGCCGACCGCTGTGGCTCCGGTCGATGGAAAGTCGGTCCCTCCTGTCGAACCGACCGCGGCGAAGGCCGAGGCCTCTGGACCCGGCGCCGGTGACGGTCGTTCTCGTCCCGCCGCCGAGCCGCGCACGCCGAGTGCTCCGGCCACGTCCGGTCCGGTGAAGCAGCCGACCGCTCCGGCCGACCGGAAGCCCGCCGAGGGGTCTGCGGCTCCGGCCGACCGGAAGCCCGCCGAGCGGTCCCCGGCTCCGGCGGCGGGTGCGGCCACCGCCGAGCCTGCCGGCTCCGCCCCCCGCGCACCGGCGCCCACCGTTCCGCCGCTTCGGCCCGCCCGCCCGCGCACACGAACCGACCGGGGCGACCGCGCGGGAGCCACGGCCGACCCGGCCCCCCGAGCGGGCGACACCGCACCGACGGCGCCCGACCACACCAGCACCGACGACCGTTCCGGCCGTCACGGCACCCGCTCCCCGCGGGTACCGGCCGGACAGGACGGGGCCCGGCCCCCGGAGGGAGCTCCGCCCATGGCCGACCACACCCACACGCCCTCGGACGAACCGGGGGAGCAGCACGAACGACACAGACCGCACGCCGCCGACGCGCCCATGGGCCACCAGGCGGCGGACCACACCGGGTGGGGCCACAGGCCCACCGGACCAGCGGGGCCCCAGGCCCCGGGACGGCCCCACCACACGTATGACGAGCAGGGGTGGCGGGGCCCCCACGGGCAGCAGCCCGCTCCCCCCTCACCAGGACGACAGGGGTACCAGGTGCCACAGGAGCCCACAGGCCTGCCGCAGCCCCCCGCGGGGTACGGCCACGGCCCCCAGCAGTACCCGCCCGCCCCGGACCCGCGCGGTCCGTGGCAGGACGGCCAGCAGCCGCACGGCTACCCTCCGCCGTACCCCTACGGCGCCTACCAGCAGGCGGTTCCCCCGCCGCCGCAGCCGATGCCGCAGTATCCGGTGCCCTACCCGGCCCCGCACCCGATCGTGACCTACCAGAGCGCCTACCCGGCCCCCTTCCAGCCGCCCGGCTACGTCCTGCCGGGACAGCCGGTCGTGTACCCGGCCCCCTACCAGGCGCACGGCCAGCCGATCCAGCACGTCATCGTTCTCACCCCCGGCCAACCGCCCCAGGTCCTCACGGCGGAACCGGTGCAGGACCGCTCCGAGCGCCAGGAGCGTCAGCAGCACCCGGAGCGCGACGACCGTTCCGAGGAGCACGCGCGCGAGGGCATCGAGCCGGCGGAACGCCCCAAGGCGCTGCCCCGGCCCGAGGCTCCCGAGGCGGCGGCTCCGAGCGCGCCCGCGCCCGAGGCGCCCAAGGCCGAGAGCGCCCCGGCGGTCGAGAGCGCGCCCGCCCCCGACGCCTCCGCGTCCGCGATCGCGGAGGAGACGGAGAAGATCCTCAACGAGGCCCTCGCCGGTCTGGCCATGCGCGACCTGTCCCTGGTGGACGCGCTCCTGGAGATGGTCGAGGAACTGGAGACCGACGCCAAGGACCCCGACCTCCTCGACAAGCTCTTCCAGATCGACAACTTCGCCACCCGTATGCGCCGCAACGGCGAGAACCTCCTCGTGCTGACCGGCCACGACGGCGGCGAGTCCGACGCCCACGACGAGATCGTCCCCCTCCTCGACGTCGCCCGCGCCGCGACCTCCGAGATCAAGGACTATCCCCGCGTCCGCCTCGGCAAGCTGCCGCAGACGTCCATCACCGGTATGGCGGCCGACGACATCAGCCACCTGTTGGCCGAGCTGCTGGACAACGCGACGGCCAACTCGCCCGAGCACTCCCAGGTCGTCATCAGCGCCCGGGAGATGGACGACGGCCGGCTGATGATGATCGTCGAGGACGAGGGCGTGGGCATCCCCGAGCACCAGCTCGGCGAACTCAACGAGCGTCTCAGCGGCTCACCGAGGCTCGACGACGACGTGCCCCGGCACATGGGCCTGTACGTCGCGAGCCGGATCGGCCGCAAGCACGGCCTGGAGACCCGCCTGGAGTCCCGCGCGTTCCGCGGGGTGAACGCCTACACGATCATCCCCAAGGAGCTGCTGCGCGTCGCGACGCCGCCGACCCCGGGCAAGCCCCGGACCTCGGCGGTCCCCTCGACGTCGGGCCCCTCGGTCGGAACCGGGTCCCAGGCCCTCACGCCCCCTCCGGTGACGGGAACCAACGGAGTGAACGGCAGCTCAGCCTCCAAGCCCACCAACGGCGGAGACCCCTCCGTCACCGCCGCGGGCCTGCCCCGGCGCAGTGCCACCCCGCACGGCTCGCCGCTGCGGATGATGCCGCACCCGAAGTCGGTGCCTCCGCCCTCGCCGCCGTCGGACAAGCCCAAGCTGACCGGCGACGCCAGAGCCGAGCAGATCCGCGACGAGCTCGGCGACTTCCTCGACGGCGAACGCGAGGCACGTGAGGAGTCCGGCGGTGAGGAGGGCGGCACCACGTGAGCCCCCACCGGACCGATGCGACGCCTGCGCACACGCGCACCACTGACCACCAGCGAAATCGACACACGGCCGAGGCAGGTTATCCGCGATGACTGAACCCGCAAACGACAGCGTTGAGAACTTCTCGTGGCTCATCGACAGGTTCGTCCGCGATGTCCGAGGAGTCGAGCACGCCGTGGTCGTCTCCTCCGACGGCCTGGTGCTGACCCACTCCAGTGACTTCCCCGAGGAGCACGCGGAGCAGCTCGCCGCCATCGCCAGCGGGCTGCACAGCCTCGCCGTCGGTGGAGCGAACCTGTTCCAGCGCGGAGACTGCGAGCAGCTCCTGGTGCGCTTCAACCAGGGGCACCTGTTCATCATGGCGATCAGCGACGGCTCCTGCATGGCCGTCCTGACCGCGCCGGGCACGGAGTTGAAGCTCGTCGGCTTCCAGATGACCAAGCTCGTGGAGAACGTCGCCCACGTGCTGACCCCGCAACTGCGCTCGCAGCTGCGGGAAGTCATCCAGAACTGACGACGGCGACCCGAAGCGGTTCACAGGGATCATGAGAAGGTTGCCACTGACATGAGCTTCCGCAGGCGAAGGAGCAACCGCGTCCGCCCGTTCACCTTCACGGGTGGCCGGACGCGATCGCGGCATCCGCTGATGGTGCAGACCCTGGTATCGACCTCCGAGCCGGGCCAGGAACCACCGAGCACCCTCATGCCGGAGTCCATCAACATCTACAGACTGTGCCGAGAGACGCGGTCACTCGCCGAGGTGTCGGCCGAGTTGAACATCCCCCTGGGCGTCACCCAGGTCCTGATCAGCGACCTGGCCGAACAGGACCTGGTGTACATCCACCCGACCATCACCGGCAGCAGTCCATCGGAAAACCAGGTTCTGGAGAGGGCTCTTCGTGGTCTCGAACGACTTTTCCAGTGACAGCAGGTCGAATCGCAAGAAGATGTCGAGCAAGATCGTCATCGCCGGTGGCTTCGGCGCCGGCAAGACGACCTTGGTGAGCTCGGTGTCGGAGATTCCGCCGGTCACGACAGAAGCGATCATGACCGAGGCCAGCATCGGTCACGACGACAACTCGATCACACCGCACAAGACGACCACCACCGTCGCGATGGACTTCGGTCGCATCACCGTCGACGACGAGCTGATCATGTACATGTTCGGGACGCCTGGCCAGGCACGGTTCTGGTTCATGTGGGACGATCTCGTACGAGGCGCGGTCGGCGCCGTCGTCGTGGTCGACTGCCGCAGGCTCGCGGACTCCTTCGACGCGGTGGACTACTTCGAGACGACCAAGCGCATCCCCTACATCGTCGCGCTGAACAAGTTCGAGGGCCTCCTGGAGTACACCCCGGAGCAGGTCCGCGAGGCGTTGGAGATCAGCCCTGAGGTGCCGATCATCGACTTCGACGCGCGCCACCGGAACTCCGGCGGCGACGTGCTCAAGACGCTGCTCCGGTACGCCCTCGAACACAACCGCGCGAGCGAGCCCGTCGCCTGACCTCAGGGGAGGGGCGCCGGCGTCCCTCCCCGACTCCCCGTCGATCATCCGGAAAGTTAGCTCAAGATGCGAAAGATCCTCATCGTCGGAGCGGGCCACGCCGGTCTGCACCTGGCTCACTCCCTCCTGACGGAGGGTTATGACGTCACGGTGATCACGGGGCAGTCCTCCTTGGAGATCCGCACCGGTCGGCCGTCCATCAGTCAGTTCACGTTCCCGACCGCCCTGAACTGGGAACGCGACGCCAACCTGGACCTGTGGAGCGCGCTCGCGCCGCAGATCCGGCACCAGAAGCTGTACCTGTACCCGCACGACGGCTCGATGCGCACCATCAAGGGCAGGACGGGAACCGGCAACGACTACGCCGTCTCGGTCGACCGCCGAGTGAAGATGGCGGACTGGCTGGAGTACTTCGAGGACCGGGGCGGCAAGGTCGTCATCCACGGTGTGACCGTGACCGACCTCGACTACTTCTCCCGGATGTTCGACCTGATCGTCGTCGCGGTGGGGACGGGCGAGCTCGGGCAGCTCTTCGACGCCGACACGAGCCGGTTCAGCGGCGCGCGTCCGCGGTCGATCGCCCAGGCCTACATCTACGACGTCTGGCCGGACGCGGGCGAGGACGAGAACATCGGGTGGGGCGCGACGGCGGCTCGGGCGGGGAACACCATCCTGCTGCCGATCCTCACCCAGGAGGGTCCGTGCCACAACCTGCTCCTCGTGGACAAGCGCGGCGGCCCCATGGACGCGTGGCCGGACCGCCCCGGCCCCGAGGAGCAGTTGCGGCGGATGAAGGACCTGCTCAGGCAGTACGCCCCGGAGACCTTCGACCGGGTCAAGGACGCCAACCTGGTCGACGGCAGGAGCACCCTCATCGAGGGGCTCACCCCGCAGGTCCGCAACCCGGTGGGCGTGCTGCCCTCGGGCGGTCGTGTGCTGGGCATGGCCGACGTGGTCGTGACCATGGACCCCTACTCCGTGCAGAGCTGGAACAACTCGACGCGGTGCGCCCGGGCGTATTTCGAGCGGATCGTCGAGCACGGGGACCGGCCTTTTGACGAGGAGTTTTTGGTCTCGGCCTTCGACCGGTTCTGGGAGTTCGGTCTACCGAACCAACAGTGGGCGGAGATGGCGTCCACCTGGTGGGACGCGGGCGACATGGCACCGTTCGTCTACGAGGTCCTCGGTGCGGCGGAGAAGTATCCGGAGGTGGCCGACAGGTGGCTCCAGGGCTGGGACTACCCGCCTGACTACGCGAATTGGCTGCTCGACCCGGAACGCGCGCTCGCGTACGTGGCAGAGGTCAAGGCGCGGCACGGCGACTGATCCCGGCGGTGAACGCACAGAGCGCGGTTCGGTGTCCACGCGGCGCCGGACCGCGTTCTGTGTGCTGGGGCATTTCGTTGTTGTAACCCTCTGACCTGAAAGCCGGAGTTCAGCTGTCCGAAATGCGTGCGTTCGTTGTCAGGTGCCGTGATCAGCGGTTACGATCCATCGCGTTGGTGGCTGTTAGCGTCAGAAGTGTGTGAGTGGGGTGTATGTGTCGCATACGCCCGTTTTGGTTCGAGGTCGACGCTCCGAAACACCCGTCGGTCCTCGGATGGATTCTCATTCCCCTGGAAGGTGCACCATGTCCCCCCTCCGACCCCGACCGTGCGCTCCGGTCACGCGTTTCACCTGTGCGAACTCCGCATGCGCAGAGGGTACCTGGCCGCTTCGGCAGGGCTTCCGGCCGTGGGACGACTCGGGCACGGCTGCCTAGGGATCGGATAGCGCGTGCATCTGCACGCGATTTGCGCACGGGTCTCAACCAGTGGAACACCAGCCCCCCGTGCACCCGGGGGCGACGTGAGAGCGGAGACGACGATGTCGGCGAGTGCCCCCAGTGAACCGGTCCCCGTACCCGACGCGCCGGTCGCGGTGGTCGGAATCTCCTGTCGGCTACCGGGAGCGTCGACACCCGAGGCCCTCTGGAGGCTCCTGTGCGAGGGCCGGGAGTCGATCACCGCACCGCCCGAGCGCCTCGGCGTCGCCTCCGCCGCGCGCGACGGCCACTGGGGCGGCTACCTCGACCGGCCGGAGGACTTCGACGCGGCCTTCTTCGGGATCTCCCCGCGCGAGGCCCTGGCCATGGACCCCCAGCAGCGCATCATGCTCGAACTCAGCTGGGAGGCCCTGGAACGGTCCCGCACCGCACCGCACTCCCTGCGCGGTTCGGACTGCGGTGTGTTCACCGGCGCCATCTCCTCCGACTACGCGGCACTGCAACAGCGCGTCGGCGGCGACGGCATCACGCACCACTCGATGGCCGGGAACCAGCGCGGCATGATCGCCAACCGGGTCTCCTACGCCCTGGGCCTGTCCGGCCCCAGCCTGACCGTGGACTGCGGCCAGTCGTCCTCCCTGGTCAGTGTGTACATGGCCATGGAGAGCCTGCGCCGCGGCGAGTGCGGCACGGCGCTGGCCGGCGGCGTCAACCTGATCCTCACCCCGGAGAGCACGGAGAGCGCGGCACAGTTCGGCGGACTCTCCCCGGACGCGCACTGCTACACCTTCGACGCCCGGGCCAACGGTTACGCCCGGGGTGAGGGCGGCGCCGTGGTGGTCCTCAAACCGCTGGACCGGGCCCTGGCCGACGGCGACCCCGTGTACGCGGTTCTGCGCGGCGGAGCCGTCAACAACTCCGGCCGCACTCCCTACCTCGCGCACCCGGACGCCTCCGGCCAGCGGGAGGTCCTGACGACCGCACTGCGGCGGGCGGCGGCCGATCCGGCCCAGGTCGGCTACGTCGAACTCCACGGCACGGGCACCCCCGCGGGCGACCCCGTCGAGGCCGTGGCGCTCGGGGCCGTGTTCTCCGGAGAGCGCGAGGAACCGCTGCGGGTCGGATCGATCAAGACCAACATCGGGCACTTGGAAGGCGCCGCGGGCATCGTCGGTCTGGTCAAAGCGGCGCTGAGCCTGTCGCACGGGCAACTGCCGCCCACGCGCAACTTCTCCGAACCCCATCCGGACATCGACCTGGAGGCGCTGCGGCTGAGCCCGCAGACCCGTCGCGAGCCCTGGCCGGCGGACGCACCGCTGGCAGGGGTGTCCTCCTTCGGGATGGGCGGCACCAACTGCCACCTCGTCCTCGGTCCGCCCCCGCCGCCCAAGGCCGACCGCGCCGCCACGACCAGGGGCGAGACGGCCCTCGATCCCGTTCCGTGGGTGCTCTCGGCGCGGTCGGAGGAGGCGCTGCGCGCCCAGGCCTCGGCCCTGCACCACTTCGTCTCGGCCCGCCCCGGCCTCCTCGCCCAGGACGTGGGCCTGTCACTGGCGAGCACCCGGACGGTGTTCGAGCACCGCGCGGTCATCTTCGCCTCCGGTGGCTCCGACGCCCGCGAGCTCGAGGCCGTGCGCGCCGACCGGGCCGCCGGTGCCGCGGACAGGGCGCGGCCCGTGATGGTCTTCCCCGGCCAGGGCGGACAGTGGCAGGGCATGGCCCGCGAACTCCTGGACGACGACAGCTCCTTGGCCCGCGCCTTCACCAAACGGCTGCGCGAGTGCGAGCGGGCGCTGGACCCCTACGTGGACTGGTCGCTGACCCGCGTGCTGCGCGGTGAGCCCCAGGCCCCGGCGATCACCGGAGCCGGTGCACGCGTGGACGTGATCCAGCCGGTCCTGTGGGCGGTGATGGTCTCCCTGGCCAGGGCGTGGTCGGAGCTGGGGGTCGAACCCGCCGCGGTGATCGGCCACTCCCAGGGGGAGATCGCCGCCGCGTGTGTGGCCGGGATCCTGACCCTGGACGACGCCGCGCGGGTGGTGGCCCTGCGCAGCCGCGCGCTGACCGCACTCGCCGGAAGCGGTGGGATGGCATCGCTCGGGCTCTCCTCCGACCGTGCGGAGGCCCTGGCCGAAGCCGATCCCGAACTGCACCTGGCCGCCGTCAACGGCCCCGAGTCGGTGGTGGTCTCGGGGACGCCCGAGGCGGTGCGCCGCGCGGTGGAGCACTGCGCCGACGCGGGGGTGCACGGCTCGCTGGTGGGCGTCGACTACGCCTCGCACTCCGCGCACGTCGACCGCATCCGCCAGGATCTCCTGGAACGCCTCGGAGAGGTCGTGCCCCGCCCCGGCCGGGTCCCGTTCTTCTCCACCGTCCTGGGCCGCCGAACGGCACCGGACGACCCGCCCATGGACGCCGAGTACTGGTTCCGGAACCTGCGCGGCACGGTCCGGTTCGCCGACGCGGTCCGGGACGCCGCCGGGGCGGGGCACACGTCGTTCATCGAGGTCGGTCCGCATCCCGTCCTGACCTTCGGTATCGAACGCACGCTGGCCGCGGACGGGATCGACGGGGCGGTCCTCAAGACCCTGCGGCGTGACTGCGGGGACCGGGCCCAGCTGCTCGCGGCCGCGGCCCAGGCGTTCACCGAGGGTGTGGACGTGGACTGGGAGCGGCTGTTCCACGGGACGGGAGCACGGCGGATCGATCTGCCCACCTATGCCTTCCAGCGCCGGAGCTTCTGGCCGGGTGCCGTCGACGAGCCCGAACCGAGGGAACGGGATACCGCGGAGGACGGCACCAGGGACCTGGTCACCGCGCTCACGGTCCGGGTGCTCGGACAGCGCTCGCTCTCCGCGGCCGACGAGCGGCGGGCCTTTCGCGACCTGGGCTTCGACTCGGTCATGCTGCTCGAACTCGCCGCCAAGCTCAGGGACCGGACGGGTGTGCCCCTGGAGGCGACGACCCTGTTCGACCTGTCGACGCCCGCCGCGCTGGCCGACCACCTGGTCGCGGAACTGGGTGAACGGGTGCCGCGGACGTCCGCGGCCCCGGAGGAGGCCGGACCGGGCCCCGCCGCGTCCGTCGAGCGAACCGACACGTCCCGGCCCGCGCGACCCGGGCCCGCGCCCCAGACCCCCGACGACGACCCGATCGCCATCACCGCGACGGCCTGCCGCCTTCCGGGCGGGGTCCGCACGCCGGAGCAGCTGTGGCGGCTGGTCGAGGACGGCGTGGACGCGATCGGCGACTTCCCCGACAACCGCGGCTGGGACCTGGAGGGGATCTACGACCCCGCACCCGGCACCCCCGGCCGCACCTACGCGCTCTCGGGCGGCTTCCTCCACGACGCCGACCTGTTCGACGCCGACTTCTTCGGCATCAGTCCCCGTGAGGCCGACGCGATGGACCCCCAGCAGCGGCTGCTGCTGGAGACCTCCTGGGAGGCCGTCCACCGCGCCGGGATGAGCACCGACGACCTGCGCGAACGCCAGGTGGGGGTGTTCGTCGGCGCCATGCCGACGGAGTACGGTCCGCGGCTGGCCGACCAGGGCGCGGGCGGCGACGGCGGCTACCGTCTGACCGGCAGCACCCTGAGTGTGGCCTCGGGCCGCATCGCCTACGTCCTGGGCCTGCGCGGACCGGCGATGACCATCGACACCGCCTGCTCCGCCTCGCTCGTGGCCCTGCACCAGGCGGCCCAGGCCATCCGCAGGGGCGAGTGCGAGATGGCCCTGGCCGGCGGCGCCACCGTGATGGCCACCCCCGGCATGTTCCTGGAGTTCTCCGCCCAGCGCGGACTGTCCCCGGACGGGCGCTGCCGCGCCTTCGGCGCCGGGGCCGACGGCACCGCGTGGGCCGAGGGCGCGGGCATGCTGCTGCTGGAACGGGCTTCGAGCGCCCGCCGCGCGGGCCGACCCGTCCTGGCCCTGGTCAAAGGCAGCGCGGTCAACTCCGACGGCGCCAGCAACGGCCTCACCGCGCCCAGTCGCGAGGCCCAGGAACGGGTGATCCGCCAGGCACTGGCGTCGGCCGGACTGGAGCCGGACGAGGTGGACGCCGTGGAGGCGCACGGCACCGGCACCCGCCTGGGCGACCCGATCGAGGCCAGGGCCCTGATCTCGGTGTACGGGCACGCGCGCCAGGGCTCCGGAGAGGAGCTGCGGCTGGGATCGCTCAAGTCGAACATCGGCCACGCCCAGGCGGCGGCCGGTGTGGCCGGGGTGATCAAGACCGTGGAGGCGCTGCGGCACGGGCGGCTGCCCAGGACGCTGCACGCCGACGAACCCACCGACAAGGTGGACTGGGACGGCAGCGGAGTCCGGCTGCTCAGTGCGGCCGAGGCATGGCCGGACACCGGCCGCCCGCGCCGGGCCGCGGTGTCCTCGTTCGGGATCAGCGGAACCAACGCCCACGTCGTGCTGGAGGGCGTGGCCGACGAGGGCGCGCCCGTGACCGTTCCCGAGGACCCCTTCCGGCGCGAACGCCACTGGGTCGTCCCGGCCGCGCCGGTCCCGGCCGTCCCGGAACGACCGGCCGAGCCCTGGATCGACGACGGGCTCGCCCTGGCCGACGGGCGCACGGTCTTCACCGGGCGCGTGGACCTGGACGGTCAGGCCTGGGTGCGCGACCACGGCGTGCTGGGCCGCGTGGTCGTCCCCGGCACCGCGCTGGTGGACCTGGCCGCCCACGCGGGCGCGCGCGTGGGCGCGCCCGGCGTCGCCGACCTGACCCTGGAGGCGCCCCTCGTCCTGGGCCGCGGCGCGGGCGTCCGGTTCCAGGTCACCGTCGGCACGGCGGATGGGCAGGGCCGGCGCGACCTGACCGTGCACGCCCGCCCCGCGGACGCGGTTCCGGACACGCCGTGGACCCGCCACGCGTCAGGGGCGGTGGCCGAGGGTGAGCCCCCCGCTGCCGGCACCCCGGCCGTGCCCGCGCAGGGCACGCCCACCGGCACCGACACCCCCATCGCGACCGCCACCGCCACCGCGGACACCTCCGCGCCGGGTGACCCCTGGCCGCCGGCGGGGGCCGAGTCGCTGGCCGTGTGGCCCGACTACGACCGCCTGGTCCGGCGCGGCTACGCCTACGGGCCGCTCTTCCAGGGCCTGCGCGGCGTGTGGCGGCACGGGGACGACCTGCTGGCCGAGGTCGAACCGCCCCGGGCGTCCGCGGCCGGAGGCCCCTTCCACGGGCCGCACCCCGCCGTCGTCGACGCCGCGCTGCACGCCCTCCTGCTGCACGGGGGTGACGAGCGCTCCCTGCTGGTGCCCTTCGCCTGGTCGGGCGTGCGCGTCCGGCCCGCCGCCGGGGCCGCGGCGTCCGGCCGCCTGCGGGTGCGCGCCACCGAACTCGGACCCGACCGGTACCGCCTCGCGGTCACCGACGAGTCGGGGGCCGCGGTCGTCTCCGTCGACGAGCTCGTCCTGCGCCCGCTCGACGAGGACGCCCTCCCGCCGCGCGATCCCGCCGAACTGCCCGGCCTGTACGAACTGGTCTGGGAGAAGGCCGACGCGCCCCCGCCGTCGGCGGTCATCCCGACCGGTCTTCCCGACCTGGACGGGCTGGACCTGGACGGGACGGTGCCGCCGGTGGTCTACACCGAACTGCCCGCCACGGCCGTCTACTCCGACGAGACGTGCGTTCCCGACGCCGTCCGCCTGGGCCTCGACTCGGCCCTGTCGACCATCCGCGCCTGGCTGACCGATCCCCGCACCGAGCACGCGCGCCTCGTCGTGGTGACCTGGCGGGCCGTGGCCACCGACCCCGCCACCCGGCTCACCGGCCTGGCCGCCGCCCCCGTGTGGGGGCTGCTGCGGGCGGCCCAGCGCGAGTACCCCGGCCGGCTCGTCCTCGTGGACTCCGACGGGTCCGAGGACTCGCTCCGCGTCGTCGCGGGCGCGGTCGGCCTGGGCGAGCCCCAGCTCGCGCTGCGCTCCGGCACGGTCCTGGTGCCCCGCCTGGTCAGGGCCGGTTCAGACGACCGGCTGACCCCGCCGGGCGCGCTGTGGCGGTTGGACACCCGCCGCCCCGGTTCGCTCCAGGATCTGGAACCGCTGCCCGCGCTGGAGGCCGGCGGCCCGCTCGGCCCGCAGGAGGTGCGCCTCGCGGTCCGTGCCGCCGGGGTGAACTTCCGCGACGTCGTGGTGGCGCTGGGCCTGGTCGAGAACGAGACCGGCATGGGCATCGAGGGCGCCGGCATCGTCCTGGAGACCGGCGCGGACGTCGTCGGCCTGAGCCCGGGCGACCGGGTCACGGGGATGTTCGACGGCGCGTTCGGCCCGGTCGCCGTCGCCGACGCCCGCAGGCTCGCCGCCATCCCGCCGGACTGGTCGTTCGAACAGGCGGCGGCGGTGCCGGTGGCCTTCCTGAGCGCCTACCACGGCCTGGTGGACCTCGCCGCGGTGCGTCCCGGAGACAGCGTCCTCGTGCACGCGGCCGCGGGCGGTGTCGGCACGGCCGCGGTGCAGCTGGCCCAGCACATGGGCGCGTCCGTGTTCGGCACCGCCAGCCCGCACAAGTGGGCGGGGCTCTCCGCCTACGGCCTCACCGAGGACCGGTTGGCCTCCTCCCGCGACCTGGGGTTCGAGGAGCGGTTGCGCGAGGCCAACGGCGGGCGCGGGATGGACGTGGTCCTGAACTCCCTCAGCGGGGAGTTCGTGGACGCCTCCCTGCGGCTGCTCCGGTCGCCCGGCGACGGCGACGGTCCCGGTGGCCGGTTCGTGGAGATGGGCAAGACCGACATCAGGGCCGCGGAGGAGGTCGCCGCCGCCTACCCGGGCCGCGGATACCAGGCCTTCAACCTGCCCGACGTGGAGCCCGAGCGGATCGGGCAGATGCTCACACGCGTCATGGAACTGCTCGCGGGCGGGGTCCTCTCGCCGCCGCCGACCGTCGTCCACGACGTGCGGCGCGCCCAGGACGCCCTGCGCACCCTCCAGCGCGGTGAGAACATCGGCAAGCTGGTGCTGTCGGTGCCCGCGCCCTTCCCGCAGGACCGTACGACGCTGATCACCGGCGGCACCGGCGCGCTGGGCCACCGGGTGGCCCGCCACCTGGTCACCGGGTACGGCGTACGGCACCTGCTCCTGGTCAGCCGCAGCGGTCCGGAGGCGGAGGGCCAGGACGCCCGCACCGCCGAACTGGAGGCACTCGGCGCCCGGGTGGAGGTCGCGGCGTGCGACGCCGCGGACCGGTCCGCCCTGCGCGAGCTGCTCGCCGAGCTGCCCGAGGGCTGGCCGCTGGGCGCCGTGGTCCACACCGCCGGCGTGCTCGACGACGCCACCATCACCTCCCTCACCCCCGAGGGGATCGACCGGGTCCTGCGTCCCAAGGTCGACGCCGCGTGGAACCTGCACGAGCTCACCGCCGACGCCGACCTGGGGTCCTTCGTCCTCTACTCGTCGGCGGCGGGCGTGCTGGGCAACCCCGGGCAGGCCAACTACGCGGCGGCCAACGTCTTCTGTGACGCCCTGGCCCACCACCGGCGCGAGCGCGGACTCCCCGCCATCTCCCTGGCCTGGGGCCTGTGGGCCGGTGAGAGCGGGATGACCGCGCACCTGGACGACACCGACCTGGGCGTCCTCAGCAGGGGAGGGCTCGCGCCGATGCCGCCGGAGGAGGCGCTGGCCCAGCTCGACACGGCGCTGCTGTGGGACCTCGTCAACAGCGTGCCCGCGCTCGTGGACCTCGACGCGGGCGCCGACGTGCCGGTCCTGCGCGGCCTGGTCGCGCCGACGGGCACGGCCACGCCCGCCGGCGCCGGTCGGAGTGCGGGCACCGGGGCCGATCCCGCGCCGGCCCACCGGTTCGCCGGTCTGCCCGAGGCCGATCGTGAACGCGCCCTGCTCACCGAGGTGCGCGCGCACACGGCCCTCGTCCTCGGCCACGCGCCCGAGGCGGGCCCGGCCCGGATCGAACCGGATCGACCCTTCACCGAACTCGGCCTGGACTCGCTCACCGGTGTCGAACTGCGCAACCGGCTGAGCGCCGCGACGGGCGTGCGCGTCCCGGCCACCGCGGTCTTCGACCATCCGACCCCGCGCGCCCTGGCCACCCTCCTACTGGGCCTGCTGTTCCCGGCGGATTCCGAGGGGCGCGCACCCGACACCGTACGGACCGGCGGTCCCGCAACCGCCGGCGAGGCCGGGCACGAGGACGAGAGCATCGACTCGATGGGGGTCGACGAACTCGTCACCCTGGCTCTCCAGGGACGGCAGCACCCGCCGCACGCTGGACAGGAGACGGCAGTTGACCACTGACGACGCACGCTTGGTCGCGGCCCTCAGGACCGCGATGAAGGAGAACGCGCGACTGCGCGAGGAACTGGACCGATCCACCGAGACCGACCCCGTCGCGATCGTCGGGATGGGGTGCCGCTTCCCGGGCGGGGCCGACTCGCCCGAGGACCTGTGGCGCCTGGTCGACGAGGGCCGCGACGCGGTCCGGCCCTTCCCCACCGACAGGGGATGGGACCTGGGCGACCTCTTGGGCGACGACGGGCGCGAGCCCCGCTCGTCCACCGGCCAGGGCGGGTTCCTCGACCGGCCGGCCGCCTTCGACGCCGAGTTCTTCGGCGTCTCACCGCGGGAGGCGGTGGCCACCGACCCCCAGCAGCGCCTGCTGCTGGAGACGTCGTGGGAGGCCGTCGAACGCGCCGGAATCGACCCGCACAGCCTGGCCGGCTCCGAGACGGGCGTGTTCGTGGGCACCATGCCCCAGGAGTACGGGCCCCGGCTCGTGGACGCCTCCGACGACGGTTTCGCACTCACCGGGACGCTGCCCAGCGTCGCCTCCGGCCGGGTCTCCTACACCCTGGGCCTGACCGGACCGGGCGTCACCGTCGACACGGCGTGCTCGTCGTCGCTCGTCGCCGTGCACCAGGCGGTCCAGGCGTTGCGGGCGGGGGAGTGCTCGCTCGCCCTGGCCGGTGGCAGCTGCGTCATGGCGGCCCCAGGAGTGTTCACGGAGTTCTCCCGCCAGGGCGGGCTGGCGCCGGACGGCCGCTGCAAAGCGTTCTCCGCCGACGCCGACGGCACCGGTTGGGCCGAGGGCACGGGCATGATCCTGCTGGAACGGCTCTCGGACGCGCGGCGCAACGGCCGCACCGTCCTGGCCGTGGTCCGCGGCAGCGCCGTCAACCAGGACGGTGCGTCCAACGGCATCATGGCGCCGAACGGCCCCTCGCAGCAGCGGGTCATCTCGCGGGCCCTCGACGACGCCGGGCTCGGGCCCGGGGACGTCGACCTGGTGGAGGCGCACGGAACCGGGACCCGCCTCGGCGACCCGATCGAGGCGCAGGCGCTCATCGCCGTCTACGGACGCGGGCGTCCCCAGGACAGACCGCTGTGGCTCGGGTCGCTCAAGTCCAACATCGGCCACGCGCAGACCGCCGCGGGCATCGGAGGCCTCATCAAGGCCGTCATGGCGCTCCGCCACGGTGTTCTGCCCAGGACCCTGCACGCGGACGAACCCACCCCGCTGGTGGACTGGTCCGAGGGCGGCGTCCGGCTGCTGGCCGAGCCGCGCCCGTGGCCCGAGACCGGGCGTCCCCGCCGCGCGGGCGTGTCCTCCTTCGGGATGAGCGGGACCAACTCCCACGTCATCGTCGAACAGGCCCCCGAACCGTCCCCGGCCGAAGAGCGGGAGAGCCGGGTGACGGGCTCCGTCCCCTGGGTGCTGTCGGCGCGCACCGAGGCGGCACTGCGGGAACAGGCGTCCAGACTCGCCGAGTGGCTGCGGAACTCTCCCGGCGCGGCACCGGAGGACGTGGGCTGGTCACTGGCCACCGCACGGTCCCGGTTCCCGCAGCGCGCCGTCCTCCTGACGGACGACCGCGAGGGCGCCCTGGCCGCCCTCGACGCGTTCGCCGCCCAGCGGTCGGCACCGGGCGTCCTACGCGGACAGTCCGTGGCCGAGCCGCGCACCGCGTTCGTCTTCCCCGGACAGGGCGCCCTCGGGGAGCACCTGGACCTGGGGGCGCTCCTGGACGCCCACCCGGGCTTCGCGGAGAGCGTCCACGAGTGTGAGAAGGCGCTCGCCCCCTACCTCGACTGGTCCGTGACCGCCGCGCTGCGCGGCCAGGCCGACGCCGCCGACCTCGCCCGTCCCGACGTGGCCCAGCCTCTGCTGTTCACGGTGATGGTCTCGCTCGCGAGGCTGTGGCGGTCCCACGGCGTGGAGCCGTCGGCCGTGGTGGGCCACTCCCAGGGGGAGATCGCCGCCGCGTATGTGGCGGGCATCCTGAGCCTGGAGGACGCCGCCGCTGTGGTGGCCCTGCGCAGCAGACTGGTCCTCCCACTGGTGGGCGGTGGAGGCATGCTCGCCCTCCAGCTGCGCCCCGGACAGGAGCCGCCCTCCCTGGTGGACTGGAAGGGCCGACTGGACGTGGCAGCCCACAACGGGCCCAGTACCGTCGTGGTCGCCGGGGAGAACGACGCGCTCGGGGAGCTCGCCGAACGGTGTGCGGACGAGGGGGTCTTCGCCTTCCCCGTCGCCGCCGACTTCGCCGCCCACTCACCCCAGGTCGACGTACTGCGCGATGAGCTCCTGACCGCTCTGGACGGTGTGCGGCCGGGTCCCGGGCGGATCCCCCTCTACTCCACCGTGGACGGCGCGAGGATCGACGGTGCCGCCATGGACGCGGAGTACTGGTACCGCAACATCCGCCGGACCGTCCGCTTCGAGACGGCCGTGCGCGCCATGGCCGACGACGACGTCACCACGTTCGTCGAGATGGGGCCGCGCCCCGTCCTGACGGTCGGCATCCAGCAGACCGTGGAGTCCGCCCGCGGCTCCGCCGGTACGGCCGTTCTCGGCTCGCTCCACGGTGAGGGCGGCGGGCCCCGGGAGTTCCTGACCGCCCTCGGCGAGGCGTGGGTGTGCGGGACCGAGCCCGACTGGGCGTCGGTCTTCGGCTCGCACGCCCCGCGCACCGTCGACCTGCCGACCTACCCCTTCCAACGCCAGGTCTACTGGCTCGACCCGGTCGCGGGTACGGGCGGCACCACCGTGGCCGCGGCCCCCGGGGCCGGGGACGAGCCCGCGGTCGCCGAACCGGGGCGGCTGGCCGTTCTGGCCGGGATGCCCCCGCGCCGACGCGAGGAGGCCGTGCTCGATCTGGTCCGTGAACAGGTCGCGGCCGTCCTCGGCCACCCCTCCGCGGGGCAGGTCGACGCCGAACGGGGGTTCGTGGACGCGGGCGGGACCTCGTTGGGCGCCGTTCGGCTGCGCAACGGCCTGAACGCGGCCACGGGACTGGACCTCCCGGTCACGGTCGCCTTCGACCACCCCACACCGCTGGCCCTGGCCCGGCACCTCCTCTCCCTCCTCGACGCGCCCGACGGGGACGTCCCCGCCGATCCCGTCGCGGCACTGGACCGGCTGCGGTCCGCCGTGGCGTACGGCGCGCTGGACGCGTCCCAGCGTGCATCGGTGGCGGAGGGCCTCCGGGAGCTGCTCGACGCGCTGGGCGAACGCGCCGCGCGCGACGCCGGGACGAGCACGGAGGCCGAGGAACTGGAAGGTGCCAAGGATGACGACCTCATCGCGCTCATCGGCAAGGAATTCGGAATCTCGTAGCCGGCGGTACGCCCCTGAACCCGGAGTTGGTCGCTGATGACACAAGAGGACAAGTTCCAGGACCTGGCCCGTCGACTCGCCCTCGACCTGCGCCACGCACGGGGCCGCGTCGAGGAGCTGGAGGAGCGTCGCCACGAACCGATCGCCGTCGTCGGCATCGGCTGCCGATTCCCGGGAGGCGTGACGTCCCCGGAGGGCCTCTGGGACCTGGTCGAGCGTGGGAAGGAGGCGATCGCGGACTTCCCCTCCGATCGGGGCTGGGACCTGGACTCACTGTTCGACAGTGACCCGGACACCCCAGGAACGAGCTATCTGCGCAAGGGCGGGTTCCTGTACGACGCGACCCGCTTCGACGCGGGCTTCTTCGGCATCAGCCCACGCGAGGCCGTGGCGATGGACCCCCAGCAGCGGGTTGCGCTGGAGACCTCCTGGGAGGCCGTCGAACACGCCGGGATCGACCCCTCCACCCTGCGGGGCTCCCCCACGGGGGTGTACCTGGGGCTGGTCAGCCAGCCCTACGGGCCGCCCATCGGACACGCGGGGGAGGAGTTGGAGGGCTACCTGCTCACCGGGGTCATGCCGGCCGTGGCGGCCGGACGCGTCGCCTACAGCCTGGGCCTGGAGGGTCCCACGCTCACCGTCGACACCGCGTGCTCGTCGTCCCTGACGGCCATCCACCTGGCCACCCGCGCCCTGCGGGCGGGCGAGTGCGGCCTCGCCCTGGCCGGCGGCGTCAGCGTCTACACCGACACGGGGCCGTGGGTCTCCTTCAGCCGCCAACGCGGCCTGGCCCCCGACGGCCGCTGCAAGGCGTTCTCCTCCGGCGCCGACGGCACCAGCTGGTCGGAGGGCGTGGGCATGCTCCTGCTCGAACGGCTCAGTGTCGCCCGCGAGAACGGTCACCGCGTCCTCGGCGTCCTGCGCGGCAGTGCCCTCAACCAGGACGGTGCCAGCAGCGGCCTGTCCGTTCCCAACGGCCTGGCACAGCAACGGGTCATCCGTGAGGCACTGGCCGACGCCCGCCTCACGCCGGGCGAGATCGACCTGGTGGAGGCGCACGGTACCGGTACCACCCTGGGCGACCCCATCGAGGCCAACGCACTGCTGTCCGCCTACGGCCGGGACCGGTCCGGGGGCCGGCCCCTGGCGGTGGGTTCGCTCAAGTCCAACATCGGGCACGCGGGAGCGGCGGCCGGCGTCGGCGGAGTGATCAAGGCCCTCATGGCGATGCGGCACGGGACCATGCCCCGTACCCTGCACGCCGAGGAGCCGACCGCCCACGTGGACTGGGAGTCGGGAGCGGTCGCACTCCTGAACGAGGCGGAGCCGTGGCCGGAGACCGGTCGGCCCAGGCGTGCCGCCGTGTCCTCCTTCGGTGTCAGCGGCACCAACGCGCACCTGGTCCTCGAACACCCCGGGGACGGCCTCGCGGAGGACTCCGACACCGAACCGGCCGCCGCGGCCCGGCCCGCGGACGTACCCGCGGGCGCTCGGTCGATGACGTGGGTCCTGAGCGGCCGCACCGAGAACGCCCTGCGCGACCAGGCCGCGCGACTGTACGACCAGGTCGTGGACCGGCCGGACCAGGACCCCGCCGCGGTCGGCTGGTCACTGGCCACCACCCGTACCGCCTTCGAGCACAGGGCCGCCGTGGTCGCCCCGGACCGGGAGGGCCTCCTTCGGGGCCTGCGGTCACTCGTCCGGGGCGAACCGGACGACAGCGTCGTCCAGGGCACCGCGACCGGCTCGCGCCGGACCGTGTTCGTCTTCCCCGGACAGGGCTCCCAGTGGCAGGGCATGGCGGTCGGCCTCATGGACACGTCCGACGTCTTCGCCGGGCGGCTGGACGAGTGCGAGCGCGCGCTCGCACCGTACGTCGACTGGTCCCCGTCCGCCGTGCTCCGCGGCGAGGACGGGGCGCCCTCACTCGATCGCGACGACGTCGTCCAACCGGTCCTGTGGGCCGTGATGGTCTCGCTCGCCGCCCTGTGGCGCGCCCACGGGATCGAGCCGGACGCCGTCGTCGGTCACTCCCAGGGCGAGATCGCGGCCGCCTGCGTGGCCGGGGCACTGTCCCTCGACGACGCGGCCAGGGTCGTGGCTCTGCGCAGCCAGGCGATCCTGGAGCTCTCCGGAACCGGGTCGATGGCCTCGATCGCGCTCGCCGCGGACGAGGTCCGGGAACGCCTGGCCGGAGGCGAGGACGACGTCCACGTCGCAGCCGTCAACGGTCCCGCCTCGACGGTGGTCGCCGGCGAGCCCGAGGCCGTGCGGCGACTGGTCAAGGAGTACGAGTCCCTCGGCGTCCACGCCCGGCTCGTGCCCGTGGAGTACGCCTCCCACACCCCGCACGTGGAACGCCTGCGCGGGCGCGTCCTGGACGCGCTGTCCGGCATCGCCGCCCGAGAGCCGGTGGTACCCGTGTACTCGTCGCTGACCGGCGGACCGCTGGGCGACACGGCGATGGACGCCGGGTACTGGTACCGGAACCTGCGTCACTCGGTCCGCTTCGAGGAGGCCGCCAGGTCGCTGGTCACCGCAGGCTACGACACGTTCATCGAGGTCAGCGCGCACCCCGTGCTCGGCCCGGCGCTCCAGCAGACCTGTGAGGACGCCGGCTCGGGCGGTGCCGTGGTCCTGGGCACGCTGTCCAGGGACGAGGGCGGCGCCGACCGCTTCGTGGCCTCGGTCGTACGGGCGCACACGCACGGGGTCCGGGTCGACTGGACGACGGTGATCCCGAGCCGGCGGGTGGTCGAACTGCCCACCTACGCGTTCCAGCGCTCGCACTACTGGGCCGCGGGGTCGGCCGGGAACGGCGATGTCACACGTGCGGGCCTGGGCGGCACAGGACACCCGATGCTCGGGGCGGTCCTGTCCCTGGCCGACGACGACGAGTACCTCTTCACCGGCAGGATCGGTGTGGACAGCCATCCCTGGATGGCCGACCACGTGGTACTGGGCACCGTGCTGGTCCCCGGCACCGCCTTCCTGGAGATGGCGCTGCACGCGGGCGCGCATGTGGGCCTCGCGCGGGTGGAGGAACTGGTGCTGCACGCACCCCTGGGCCTCCCCACCGAGGGCGGCGTACAGATCCAGATCAGGGTCGGCGCGCCGGACGCCGAGGGCGGCCGCCCCCTCTCCGTGCACGCGCGCTCCTCCGGGGCCGACGGGGCCCCGTGGACGCGGCACGCCAGCGGTCTGCTCACCCGGACCTCCACCGGCCAGGAGGCCCCGAACACGGAGGGGTCCTGGCCGCCGCCCGGTGCCACACCGGTCCCGGTCGACGACTTCTATCCCCGGGTCGCGGAGCTGGGCAATGCCTTCGGGCCGGTCTTCAACGGCATGCGCGCGGCGTGGAGGGACGGCGACGACCTCTACGCGGAGATCAGGCTTCCGGACGGACAGGACGCCGACGCCGCCCGGTTCGGGGTGCACCCGGCGCTGATGGACTCCGCTCAGCATCCGCTCGCGCTGCCCTTCGTCTCCGGGCCGGCCGACGGACCGAGCCTGGCCGAATCGGCCGGACTCCCCTTCACCTGGTCCGACGTCACACTGCACGCCGCGGGGGCGGCCCACGTCAGGGTCCGCGTGCGCCGCACGGCACCGGACACCGTCGCCCTCGACATGACCGACTCCTCCGGACGGCCCGTGGCCACCGTGGGCGCGCTGGTGACCCGTCCCATCGGCCCCGCGCAGCTGGCGGCCGCCACCCGTTCGGGCGGCGACGACCTCTTCCGCGTCGTGTGGACCCCGCCCGCCGGGGCCCCGCCCCCGGCCGGGGAACCGGCCCCGCTGGCGGTCCTGGGTCCGGACCCCCTGCACCTGGCCGACGGCCTGGCCGCGGCGGGACACCGGGTCAGCACCCACACCGACACGGCCGCCCTGCACGCCGCGCTGGCGGACGGGGCACCCGCGCCCTCGGCGGTCCTCGTGCCCTGCGCCGCCGTCGCGCCCGAGCACACCGCGGCGGCGGCCTACGCCGCCACCTACCGGGCCCTGGACCTCCTCCAGGAGTGGGTCGCCGACGAACGCGTGGAGGACCTTCCGCTGGTCCTGCTGACCCGCGGCGCGGTCGCCGCCGGGGACGGCGACGAGGTGCCGGACCTGGACCACGCGCCCCTGTGGGGGCTGGCCCGCACCGTCCAGATGGAGTTCCCCGACCGCTGCGTCATCGTCGACACCGACGACGCCGCGACCGCTCCCGCGCTCATGGGGGCGGTGCTGGCCGGGCGGGAGCCCCAGGTCGCGCTCCGTTCGGGCGACCTGCTCGTGCCGCGGCTCGTCCGGGCCGCACCCGAGGGATCCGTGGTGCCGGACCTGGGCGCGCACGGCACCGTGCTCGTGACCGGCGCCAACGGAACGGTGGGCGCCGTGGTGGTGCGCCACCTGGTCGCCGAACGCGGGGCGCGCCACCTGCTCCTGGTCAGCCGTAGCGGCGAGGAGGGCACCAGCCCGGAGCTGCGAGCCGACCTGACCGCCCTCGGCGCCTCCCTGACGTTCGCCGCCTGCGACACGGGGGACCGCGACGCCCTGCGCGCGGTCCTCGACTCCGTTCCGGCCGAGCGGCCGCTGCGGTCGGTCGTCCACATCGCGGGCACCGTCGGCGGCGCGGTCTTCACGGCCCAGACACGCGCGCTCGTCGACCACGTGATGCGGCCCAAGGTCGACGCCTCGCTGAACCTGCACGAACTCACCCGCGACGCCGACCTGGACGCGTTCGTCCTGTTCTCGTCCGCGGCCAGCACCCTGGGCAACCCCGGGCAGGCCAACTACGCCGCGGCCAACGCCTACCTGGACGCCCTGGCCCACCGGCGTCGTGCCCAGGGCCTGCCCGCCACGACCATCGGGTGGGGCATGTGGGCCGAACGCAGTCAGCTGACCGCCCACCTGGGGGAGGCCGACCTGCACCGCTACGCGCGTATGGGCATCGCCGAGCAGATCACCTCGGAACGCGGCGCCGGCCTGTTCGACGAGGCCCTCGCCGCTGACGCCGCCCACGTGCTGGCCGCGCCGCTGGACATCGCCGGGATGACCGCCCGGAGCCTGCGCGGTGCCGACGTACCGACGATGCTGCGCGGACTGGTCCGCACACCCCTGCGCCGGGCGGCCGACCGGCCGACCGACTCCGACGGCCTGCTCGGCCGGCTGTCCGACGCGGCGGAGGAGGACAGGGAGGAGATGCTCCTCGACCTCGTGCGCACGGCCACGGCCGATGTGCTGGGGCACGCGCGACCCGCGGACGTGGCCGCCGACCGGGACTTCCTGGAGATCGGCTTCGACTCGCTCACCGCGGTCGAACTGCGCAACCATCTCGGCGGGAGCACGGGGCTGCGGCTTCCGGCGGGCGTGGTGTTCAAGCACACCACGCCCCGCGCGATGGCCCGCCACCTCCTGGACCGCCTGCCGGTCCAGGGCACGGCGTCCGGTGCCGTGAGGCCCGGCCCCGACGGGACGGCCGGCGCGGGGTCGATCACGGCAGTGGTCACCGTGGAGGAGACGGAGACCCCCGACGGCCTCGTCGCGCTGTTCGGGGAGTTCTGTCGCCAGGGCCGGACCGCCGACGGACTCCGGCTGCTGGAGACGGCCGCGCTCGTACGGCCGGCGTTCACCGGTGACGACGGCGACCTGCCCGCGCACGCACCGGTCGTGCTGTCCGGCCGGGGGGTCCCCGCGCCGGTCCTGGTCTGCCTGCCCTCCATCGTGCTGGCGTCGGGCCCGCAGGAGTTCGCCCGGCTGGCCGCGGGAATCGGCCGGCACCGGGACGTCGAGGTGGTCCCGCACCCCGGCTTCCGTGACGGGGAGCCCCTGCCCGCCACGCTGGAAGCCGCGCTGGCGGCCCAGGCGGACGCGGTGCTGCGCTGCGCGGGGCAGCGCCCCTTCGTCGTCGTCTCCCGCTCCTCGGGCGGTCCGGTCGCGCACGCCGTGGTCGAACTCCTGGAGGAGCGCGGAGTGCGGCCGGCGGCCGTGGCGCTTCTGGACCCCACCCATCCCGACGACGACGCGGTCCTGCCGACCACCGAGGCCCAGATGATCCAGCGGGGCGGAGCCATGGGACTCACGGACGGCGTGCGCCTGACCGCGATGGGACGGTACATGCGGCTCTTCGGGGACGTGCGGCCGAGGCCGATCGCGACCCCCTCCGTCCTGCTGCGCCCGGAGGAGCCGATCACCGACCGCGACGGCACCGCCATCCCTCCGTTCGACTGGGCGCTGCCGCACAGTACGGTCACCGTGCCGGGCGACCACTTCACGATGTTGGAGGACCACGCCGACAGCGTGGCCGTCCTGCTCCACGAGTGGTTGTCCGAGCGGGGCCTGTGAGCCGCCCCCGAACGTCGCCGGCCCGACCCCCGCCCTTCCCTCCAGACGCCCCCTGACGCCCCGACGAACACCCCTGACTCAGGAGGACCTGATGCCGACGGAAACGGCACCCCCACGTCCGGACGGGCACCGGCTCACGGTGCTCGGGGCCGGAACCATGGGCGCCGGGATCACCTCGCTCGCGCTCATGCACGGCGTTCCCGTCACCCTCGTCGACGTCGACCAGGACGTCCTCGACCGCGCACGCACCAGAATCGACCACCAGACGCGCGTCGCGCAACTGATGGGCGAGGCCCCCGACGGCGTCGGACCCGGGACGCTCACCACCGCCACGTCACCGGACGCGGTGGCCGACGCCACGGTCGTCATCGAGGCCGTCACCGAGGACCACGACCTCAAGGCCGCCCTGCTCGCCGACGTGGGCGCCAGGACCAAGCCGGGCACGATCCTGGTCACCAACACCTCGTCCATCCCCGTGGACGACCTCGCCGGCTTCACCGCCCGCCCGGGGGAGCTCGTCGGCACGCACTTCATGAACCCCCCGTACCTGATCCGCACCGTCGAGGTCGTGCGCGGACCACGGACCGGCCAACGCACCCTGGACACGCTGGACGGCCTGCTGGCGGTCCTGCGACGCGAGTCCGTGGTCGTGGCCGACGCGCCCGGCTTCGTCACCAGCCGGCTCCTGCACCCGATGATCAACGACGCCGCCCGGATCGTCCAGGAGGGGACCGCGAGCGCAGAGGACGTCGACGCCCTCATGGTCGGCTGCCTCGGTCACGCCACGGGCCCCCTGCGGACCGCCGACATGATCGGTCTGGACAACCTCGTCGACTCCCTGCGGGTGCTGCACGAGCGCACGGGGGACGACCGCTGCCGCCCCTGCGACCTCCTCCTGGAGAAGGTCGCGGCGGGAGACCACGGCCGCAAGAGCGGCCGCGGCTTCTTCACCTACGAACGGACGGAGCAACTCTCATGACCACGCCCGCTCAGACACCGCGGAGCCAGGACCTCGACCGGATCGAGTCCGAGCTCATCGCCTTCCTCGAAGGCCGCACCCGGGCATCGTGGGACGAGGACGTCGACCTCTTCGCCACCGGTGGCCTGTCGTCCATGTTCGCCATGGAACTGGTCGTGCACCTGGAGCAGACCTACGGAGTCTCGATCCGCGGCGGGGACCTCAAACTCGACAACTTCCGCACCGTCCGGACCATGGCCGACCTGGTCCGTAAGCTCACCGCCGACAAGGACACCGATGGCTGACGACGTCACCGGCCTGTCCGCGCGCCTCGGCGAGGTCATCGGCGACAGGGCGGGCGAGTGGGACCGCGAGGGGCGACTGCCCGACGAGGTGCTGCGCGAGCTCGCCTCCGCCGGACTGCTGTGCCCCCAGGTCCCCTCGGCGTACGGCGGACTCGGCCTGGACAGCCGCGGCGGGGGCGAGCTCACCGCGCACGTCGGGAGCCTGTGCAGCTCCGTGCGCAGCGTCATGACCTCCCAGCAGATGGTGGCGGGCAGCATCGAACGACTGGGTGACGAAGCCCAGCGCGCCGCCTACCTGCCCCGTCTCGCGGGCGGGGAGATCGCGGCGGCCGCCTTCAGCGAGCCGGGGGCGGGCAGCGACCTGTCGGCCATGGCCACCACCATCCGCGCCGACGGCGACACCGTGGTGGTCGACGGCCGTAAGTCCTGGATCACGACGTCGGCCTACGCCGACCTCCTGCTCGTGTTCGGACGGTTCGGGGACGCGGCCGCGGCGGTCATGGTCCCCGCCGACGCACCGGGGGTCACCGTCGAGCGGATCGGTGAACCCCTGGGCTGCAGGGCCGCCGGACACGCCGACATCACCCTCGACGGCGTCCGCGTACCCGCAGGCGCCGTCCTGGGCCGCACCGGGCTGCCGCTGCCCTTCCTCGTCACCGCCGCCCTGGCCCACGGGCGCCTGTCCGTGGCCTGGGGATGCGTGGGCATCCTGCGCGCCTGCCTGGCCGAGGCACGCGCGCACGCCCGCACCCGGGAGCAGTTCGGGGTGCCGATCGCCCGCCACCAGTTGGTGGCCCGCCACCTGGCCGAGATCTACACGGCCGAACAGATCGCCGCGCGTGCCTGTGAGCACGCCAGCCACTGCTGGGACACCGGTTCGCCGGACATGGTCACCGCGACCGTGCTCGCCAAGCACGTCAGCGCCACCCACGCCGTCTCCGGGGCGGGCGCGGCGCTCCAGGTGCTCGCGTCGGCCGGCGCGCGCGACGGCCACACCGTGGCGCGCGCCCACCGCGACGCCCGGCTGATGGAGATCATCGAGGGCAGCAGCGAGATGTGCACGCTCATCCTGGCCGACCACGTGCTGGCCACCGCGGACTGAACCGGCCGCTGAGAGGAACGGGAGCAGAAGCAGTGAGCGCAGACCGAGGAGAGAGCGGGCCCACCCTGGTCAAGTGCCTGGTGTGGGACCTCGACAACACGCTGTGGAAGGGCACGCTCCTGGAGGACGGCGAGGTCGTCCTGTCCGAGGAGGTCGCCGATGTCGTCCGGGAGTTGGACGCCCGGGGCATCCTGCAGTCCGTGGCGAGCCGGAACGACCACGACCACGCCTGGGCCCGGCTGGAGGAACTGGGCCTGGCGGAGCACTTCGTGCTACCGCAGATCGGCTGGGGGGCCAAGTCGGCGTCGGTGCGGGCGATCGCCGACCGGCTCAACTTCGCCACCTCCACGATCGCGTTCATCGACGACCAGCCGGCCGAGCGCGCCGAGGTCGCCTACGCGCTGCCCGAGGTGCGGTGCTACCCGGCCGAGGAGGCGGCCTCCCTCCTGGAGCTCGCGGACTTCACCCCGGCGGTGGTGACGGTGGACGCGCGGCGCCGACGGCGGATGTACCAGGCGTCGTTCGAGCGTGAGAGCGCCCGATCTGATTTCGCGGGCCCCGACGAGGGCTTCCTGAAGTCTCTGGACCTCGTGATGGGGATCGGCCGGGCGGGGGACCAGGAGCTGTCGCGGGTCGAGGAGCTGACGCTGCGCACCAGCCAGATGAACGCCACGGGCGTGCACTATTCCGACGCGGCGCTGCGGTCCCTGGTCACCGACCCGAACCACGAGGTCCTGGTCACCACGCTGACCGACCGCTTCGGTCCGCACGGCGCCGTCGGCGTGGTGCTGGTGGAACGGCACCCGCGCGTGTGGCACCTCAAGCTCCTGGCGACCTCCTGCCGCGTGGTCTCCTTCGGCGCCGGGACGGCCATCCTCAACTGGCTCGTCGACCAGGCGGCCCGGGTCGGGGCGCACCTGGTGGCCGACTTCCGGCCGACCGACCGCAACCGGATGATGGAGATCGCCTACCGCTTCGCCGGGTTCACCGAGGACCCGTGCGGGTGCCGCGACGCGGTCCCCGGCGACCCGGGGACCGGCGTGCAGCGCCTCCACCTGGTGGCCGAGCGCCGTGCGGCGCCCGCCACCCTGACCATCGAGGCCGTCGACCTCGCCTGAGACCGGGAGGGGCGACCGGCAGGGACCGGCCTAGCGCTTGCGGGCGAGCGTGACGCCGTCCGCCATCACCAGCAGGGAGATCTCCACCCGTTCGTCGTCGCGCAGGGTCTCGTTGAGTGTCCGGACGGCCTCGGTGTCGGGGTCCTGCGCGCCGGGGTCGGCCACCCGTCCGAGGAAAAGCGTGTTGTCCACGACAATGAGCCCGCCCGTTCGCACGAGTGAAACGGCGTGCTCGTAATAGGCCGGGTAGTTCTTTTTGTCGGCGTCGATGAAAACGAGGTCGAAACTGCCCTCGCCCCTTTTGGCGGCGAGTTCGGCGAGTGTGTCCGAGGCGTCCCCGACGCGCAGCTCGATTCGGTCCCGTACCCCCGCCCGCTCCCAGTAGGGCATCCCGATCTCGGCCCAGCGATCGGTGATGTCGCAGGTCACCAGTTCTCCGTCGGCCGGGAGGGCGCGCGCCATGCACAGGGTGCTGTAGCCGGTGAAGGTACCCACCTCCAGGACCGACCGGGCACCGGTCGCCCCCACGAGGAGGGCCAGCAGCTGGCCCTCCTCGGCCATGACCTGCATGGCCTCTCCGCCGGGGAGCGCGAACGTGTCGGAACGCAGTCCGGCGAGAATGTCGTCGTCACGAAGCGACACGCTCCGCACGTATTCGAGAATATCGGGGGTGACGCTGGTCTGATCGGCCATGGGCGAATACTACGGTCCGGTCGGCTCGGCCTTCAAGGCGGGTCGATATCGGCGGGCGGGGAGGAGTTCCACCGCCCGCCGCAATTCCACGCACCGCCGATACGCGACCGCCGTTCGTGATCAGATGGTGGCGGTGTCGATGACGAAGCGGTAGCGCACGTCGCTGGCGACCACGCGCTCGTAGGCGGTGCCGATCTCCGCCGCGCCGATCACCTCGATCTCCGAGCCGATGCCGTGCTCGGCGCAGAAGTCCAGCATCTCCTGGGTCTCGGCGATGCCGCCGATCATCGACCCGACGATGGCCTTGTTGCCGCCGATCAGGGAGAAGAGGTTGATCGAGACCGGGTCCTCGGGGGCGCCGACGTTGGCCAGCACGCCCTCGGGACGCAGCAGCCCCAGGTAGGCGCCGAAGTCCAGGGGCGCCGACACCGTCGACAGGATCACGTCGAACGTTCCGGCCAGTTCCTCGAACGTCGCCGGGTCGTTGGTCGCGTAGTAGTGGTCCGCGCCCAGGCGGAGCCCGTCCTCCCTCTTGCGCAGCGACTGGCTGAGCACCGTGACCTCGGCGCCCATGGCGTGCGCCAGCTTGACGCCCATGTGGCCGAGCCCGCCCATGCCCAGCACGGCGACCTTCGTGCCCGGGCCGGCCTTCCAGCGCCGCAGCGGCGAGTAGGACGTGATGCCCGCGCACAGCAGCGGCGCTGCCGTGTCCAACGGCAGGGAGTCGGGAATGCGCAGCGTGTAGTTCTCGTCGACCACGACGGCGGTCGAGTACCCGCCGTAGGTGGGCCGGCCGGAGCGGTCCAGACCGTTGTAGGTGGGGGTCATGCCGCGCTCACAGAACTGCTCGGTCCCCGCGCGGCAGGGCCCGCACTCGCGGCAGGAGTCGACGAAGCAGCCCACGCCCACGCGGTCGCCGACGGCGTGGCGCGTCACTCCGGGGCCGACCTCGGCGACCACGCCGGCGATCTCGTGCCCGGGGACCATGGGGAAGATCGCCTCGCCCCAGCCCTCCCGCACCTGGTGGATGTCGGAATGGCAGATACCCGCGTACTTGATGTCGATCAGGACGTCGAACTCGCCGACGGGTCGGCGCTCGATGGTCGTGCGCTCCAGCGGTGCCTTGGCCGCGGGAGCCGCGTAGGCGGCGACGGTACTCACAGGTGTTCTCCTCGGCGGTACTGCGGACTCCCGGCCGGAACCGGCCGGGACGCCTACGAGGCTGCCAAGGATCGGTCCGGTCACCCAGACCCCTGTGCCGCCTAGGACCAGCGTGCCTACCACCAGCGGGGTCAGGCTCGTGGGCGTGGGACGGGGAATACTGGAAGCATGGATCACGAACCGGGCACAGGGAGCACGACGGGGCAGCACGACACGGAGGCGGTCCTGCACCGGCGTGCCGAACTCGGCGAGTTCCTGCGCACGCGGCGGGCCAGGCTCGCGCCCGAGGACGTCGGGGTGCCGCGTCTGGGCCGCTACCGCCGGGTGCCCGGCCTGCGGCGCGAGGAGCTGGCCCAGGTCGCGGGGGTGTCGGTCGCCTACTACACCCGCCTGGAGCAGGGGCACGGCCGCAACGTGTCCGCGGAGGTGCTGGACGCCATCGCCCGGGCGCTGCGGCTCACCGACGCCGAACACGCCCACCTGACGCACCTGGCCAAGCCCAAGCGGCACCGGCGCAGGACACCCGCGCGCTCGCAGCGGGTGCGGCCCGCCCTCAGGCAGCTGATCGACTCGCTGGAGGGCGTCCCGGCCTACGTGCTGGGACGGCGCTCGGACATCCTGGCCTGGAACCGGATGGCGGCGTCGCTGTTCGGGGACTGGAGCCGGCTGCCGGCCAGGGAGCGCAACTGGGCGCGCATGGTCTTCCTGACTCCGGAGTCGCGCGAGCTGTTCGTCGAGTGGGACGCCAAGGCGGCCGACATCGTCAGCTTCCTGCGCATGGAGGCGGGATGCCACGCGGACGACCCCGAACTGGCGGCGCTCGTGGGCGAGCTGTCGGTGCACAGCGACGAGTTCCGCCGCCTGTGGGCCGAGCACGACGTCAAGGAGAAGGGGCACGGCGTCAAACGGCTCCGGCACCCGCTGGTGGGGGAACTGGCCCTCTCCTTCGAGACCTTCACCCTGCCCGACGACGCCGACCAGCACCTGGTCACCTACCACGCCGAGCCCGGATCACCCGCCGCCGACGGCCTGCGCCTGCTGGGCAGCTGGGGCGCGGACGCGGCCCACGTGGACGCGTCCGAGCCCCGTCCGGAAAGCGGCTAGGAGAGGACCTGGTGGCCGGGCGCCGGGGACCGCCGCCGGCCGGGCCGCCGGAGGCCCCTGCGCCCGGCGGAGCGCGAGGCCGCCGGACCTCCTACGCGCGGGGAAGGGTGACGTGGTAGGCCTTGCGCAGGGTCTCGTGGACGGTCCAGGTGGTCCGGTCGCCCGCGCGCAGGACACAGGCGTCACCCGGTCCGACCTCCAGCACGGGGCCGCCCTCGACCTCGATGGTCGCCCGGCCGCTCACCACGACGAACAGCTCGTCGGCCTCGGTGTCGGTGACGACGCCGGGCGTGATCTGCCACAGGCCGCGGACCTGCGTGCCGTCGGCCGACTCGCCCAGCACCCGGCCGGTCACCACCGGGTCGCCGGAGACGATCTGGGCGGGGTCCAGCGGTTCCGGCTCCAGGTCCGCGTCGGGGACGTGCAGGGCGAAGGGGGCGGGGGACTGTTCGATCGTCGTCATGGAAGGCCACTCTTCCAGGTGGGCGCCGGTGCGGCGGGCGCCATGGTGTCAGGAGATCGGGTGCGGTCTTGACCCTCTGTCACGCCCGGCGCGCGCCGGGACTACGCGGGTGCGGCGGCGGAGGCGCTCAGCAGCTCCAGCAGGTCGTCCACGATGTCGCCGGGATCCGCCCGGCCCTTGCCGCCGCGCGCCAGGTGCCCGCTGAGGGAGAGGCTGACGGCGCCGTGGACCAGGGCGACCAGCATGGCGGTGCGCCGCTCGGTGTCCCCGCCGGGGACGACCCGGTCCGCCTGGCACTGCCGGACGACACCTGTCAGCGCCGCGTGGGCATGCCCCGCGGCGACGGTCAGCTCGTCGTGCGGCCTGGTCCAGGAGCCGTAGATCAGCGCGAAACGGGCCGGGTGGTCCAGGGCCCAGGCCGTGTAGGAGTGCAGGGCCGTGCGGAGCGCGCTCCGGGAGTCCCGCGCCTGCCGGGCCGCCTCGTCGACGATGTCGCCGAGCCGCCGCAGCTCGCGTCCGGCCACGGCCGCCAACAGCGACTCCTTGTCGGCGAAGTGCTTGTAGGGCGCCATGTGCGAGACCCCGCTCAGCCGGCCGACCTCGCGCAGCGTCACCGCCTCGATGCCACCCGCGTCCAGCAGACCGGTGGCAGACGTCACGAGAGCCGTACGCGTGTCCTGGGCCATCCCCCCATCCTAGGGTGGCGGGACGGTGCGCGGCGGGACCGGCCCCGTCGCGGAACAACGCCCGGCACCCGAGCGTTGGCACCCAGGGCGGCCGATACTGGAAGCGCCCCCACCACGTACCGCCCGAGCCGGGTGAAAAACCGGTTGCCGACCCTCATAACCTTGAGAACTGATGAGCACCACCACGCCCGCGCCCGGCGCGGACACACTCCGTTCCCGGCTCCGCGACCTCATGCCGTCGGACCGGCACCGGCTCCGCCGCCGTATCGACGGCCTGGCGAAGATCGGCGACGAGCGGCGGCGTGCCTCCGTCACCGCCCAGATCGCCCGCGACATCGACGAGGCCGTCCTGCGCGTGGACGTGCGCCGGGAGGCGGTGCCCGAGCTCAGCTACCCCGAGGCGCTGCCGGTCAGCGCCCGCCGCGAGGACATCGCGGCGGCCATCCGCGACCACCAGGTCGTGATCGTCGCCGGTGAGACCGGTTCGGGCAAGACCACGCAGCTGCCCAAGATCTGCCTCGAACTCGGGCGCGGCGTCATGGGCACCATCGGCCACACCCAGCCGCGCCGCCTGGCCGCGCGCACGGTCGCCGAGCGCATCGCCGACGAGATCGGCACCCCCCTCGGCGAGACCGTCGGCTACAAGGTGCGCTTCACCGACTCCTCCAGCGAGAGCACGCTGGTCAAGCTGATGACCGACGGCATCCTGCTGGCGGAGATCCAGCACGACCGCATGCTGCGCGCCTACGACACGCTCATCATCGACGAGGCGCACGAGCGCAGCCTCAACATCGACTTCCTGCTCGGCTACCTCAAGCAGCTCCTGCCCAAGCGCCCCGACCTCAAGGTCGTCATCACCTCGGCGACCATCGATCCCGAGCGCTTCTCCCAGCACTTCGACGACGCCCCCATCGTCGAGGTCTCCGGCCGCACCTATCCCGTCGAGGTCCGCTACCGGCCCATCTACGACGAGATCCTCGACCCTGACGAGCAAGGGCAGGGCAAGGACCGCGACCAGACGCAGGCGATCCTGGACGCCGTGGAGGAACTGGGCCGCGAGGCCCCCGGCGACGTGCTCGTCTTCCTCAGCGGAGAACGGGAGATCCGCGACACCGCCGAGGCGCTGGAGAAGAAGAAGCTCCGGAACACCGAGGTGCTGCCGCTCTATGCGCGCCTGTCGGTCGCCGAGCAGAAACGCGTGTGGTCCTCGCACTCCGGACGCCGCGTCGTCCTCGCCACCAACGTCGCCGAGACCTCCCTGACGGTGCCCGGCATCAAGTACGTCATCGACCCCGGCACCGCGCGCATCTCCCGCTACAGCCACCGGACCAAGGTGCAGCGCCTGCCCATCGAGGCCGTCTCCCAGGCCTCGGCCAACCAGCGCAAGGGCCGCTGCGGCCGGGTGTCGGAGGGCATCTGTATCCGGCTGTACTCCGAAGAGGACTTCCTGTCCCGCCCGGAGTACACCGACCCCGAGATCCTGCGCACGAACCTCGCCTCCGTCATCCTCCAGATGGCCGCCCTCGGCCTGGGCGACGTCGCCGCCTTCCCGTTCGTGGACGGCCCCGACCACCGCCAGATCAAGGACGGCGTCAACCTGCTCACCGAGCTGGGCGCCCTGCACCCCGACCCCTCCGGAGCCAAACGGCGCCTCACCCCGCGGGGGCGCACCCTGGCCCAGTTGCCCATCGACCCCCGGCTGGGCCGCATGGTGCTGGAGGCGCAGGAACGCGACTGCCTGGCCGAGGTCCTGGTCATCACCTCGGCGCTGTCCATCCAGGACCCGCGCGAGCGCCCCTCCGACAAGCAGCAGCAGGCCCAGGCCATGCACGCCCGCTTCGCGGACAAGGAATCGGACTTCCTGGCCTTCCTCAATCTCTGGAACCACCTGCGCGACAAGCAGAAGGAGCTGTCGGGCAACCAGTTCCGCCGGATGTGCCGGGACGAGTTCCTCAACTACCTGCGCGTGCGCGAGTGGCAGGACATCCACGGCCAGCTCCGCCAGGTGCTGCGCACCATGAACGTCGATGTGCCGGCCCCGCGCGAGGCCGCGGCCGACCCGGCCGAGGTGCACAAGTCGCTGCTGGCCGGACTGCTGTCCCACGTCGGCCTGAAGGACCCCGACAAGCACGAGTACCTGGGCGGGCGGGGCGCGCGCTTCGCGATCTTCCCCGGTTCGTCGCTGTTCAAGAAGCAGCCCCGCTTCGTCATGGCCGCCGAGCTGGTGGAGACCTCGAAGCTGTGGGGCCGCATGGTCGGCCGGATCGAACCCGAGTGGGCCGAGGAACTGGCCGGGGACATCGTCAAGCGCAGCTACAGCGAACCGCACTGGGAGCGCAAGCGCGGGGCCGTCATGGCCTTCGAGCGCGTCACCCTGTACGGGGTCCCGATCGTCGTGCAGCGCAAGGTGCAGTACGGGCGCATCGACCCGGTGCTCTCCCGCGAGCTCTTCATCCGGCGCGCCCTCGTGGAGGGCGACTGGGAGACCCGCCACCACTTCTTCCACGACAACCGCAAGCTCCTGGAGGAGGTCGAGGACCTCGAACACCGGGCCCGCCGCCGCGACATCGTCGTGGACGACGAGGCGCTGTTCGACTTCTACGACCGCCGCGTCCCGGAGTCGGCCGTCTCGGCCGCGCACTTCGACTCCTGGTGGAAGAAGGCCCGGCGCGAGGACCCCACGCTCCTGGACTTCACCCGTGAGGAGCTGATCAACCACGGCGTCGACGTGGTCAGCGAGGACGACTACCCGGACGTGTGGCGCCAGGGCGAGTTCGTCTTCCCGCTGAGCTACCAGTTCGAGCCGGGCAGCGACTCCGACGGCGTCACCGCCCACGTTCCGGTGAAGTTCCTCAACCAGGTGGAGAACACGGGGTTCGACTGGCAGATCCCGGGCCTGCGCGACGAGCTGATCACCGCGATGATCCGGTCCCTGCCCAAGCCGTTGCGGCGCTTCTTCGTCCCCGTCCCGGACCACGCCGCCGAGGCGCGGGCGGGGCTGACCCCCTACGAGGGTCCGCTGGCCGAGGCGCTGGCCGCCGAACTGACCCGCATGGCCATGCCCAAGGGCGGGGACAAGGTGCCCGCGAGCGCCTTCCAGATGGACCGCGTCCCCGACCACCTGCGCATCACCTTCCGGGCCGTGGACGACCGGGGCCGAACCCTGGCCGAGTCCAAGGACCTGGAACAGCTGCGCGCCAAGCTCAAACCGCGCCTGCGCGAGGCCATCTCCGCCGAGGCCAAGGGCGTGGAGAGGAAGGGCCTGACCTCGTGGGACTTCGGTCCCCTGGAACAGACGCTGGAACGCAAGGCGCTCGGCCCCAAGGTCAAGGGCTACCCCGCCCTGCTGGACGAGGGCGAGAGCGTCGCGATCCGCATCTTCGACACGCGGGCCGAGCAGCGCGCCGCCATGTGGGCGGGCACGCGCCGCCTGCTCCAGCTCACCGTGCCCTCCCCGGCGCTCGCGGTCAGCAAGGGGCTCAACAACCCGGACAAGCTCGCCCTGGCCGACAACCCGCACGGGTCGGTCAAGAAGATGCTCGCCGACGCCGAGTCCGCCGCGATCGACCACCTGCTGGCCCGTGAGGGCGGGCCGGTGTGGAACGCGGAGGACTTCGCCAAGCTCGCCGACCGGGTGCGCGCCGACCTCGGCGCCACCCTCGCCGACGTCCTGGACAAGGTGGCCCGGGTCCTGGTGCTGTGGCGCAAGGTGTCCAAGAAGGTCAAGGGCACCACGTCCCTGGCGGTGCTGCCCTCGCTCAACGACGTGCAGGGCCAGCTCGGCGACCTGGTCGGCGACGGGTTCGCCACCGCGGCCGGCCTGAGCCGCCTGGACGACGTGCACCGGTACCTGCGCGGGATCGAGTACCGGCTGACCAAGCTGCCGGAGAACCCGCGCCGGGACCAGGTCAACATGGCCAAGGTCGAGCAGATGCGCCAGGCGGTGCGCAAGGGCGTGGGGGCGCTGCCCGCGGGCCGGTCCGCCGACCCGGACGTGGCCGAGCTGCGCTGGATGCTGGAGGAGTACCGCGTCAGCCTGTTCGCCCAGGAACTGCGGACCGCCTACCCGGTCTCGGACAAGCGCATCATGAAGGCCCTCGAAGCGGTCAAGGCCGCCGGGAAGTAGAGGGGCGGCCGACCCACGCCGTTCGCCCGGCTCTCATCGGCCCGTCTCCGGGGTGGCCGGGCACGGGCGATAGCATGCCGCTGGTGGTATAGACCACATTCGGTACACGCGCGATGAGAACGAGGTTCCCGGTGGGCGACTCGGTGCACGGACGGCGGCTCCTGTTGGTGGGCACCTACACACCCGACTCCGAGCCACCCGGTGGAGGGCAGGGCGTCCACCGGGTCTGGTTCGACCCCATGACCGGGGAGATGACCGACGGAGGCGTGGCCGCGCACACCCCCGGCCCCTCGTTCCTGGCCTACCGGGCGGACCCGCCCACGGTGTACGCGGTCAACGAACGCGAGAAGGGCACTGTCACCGCCTGGCGGATCGACGCCGACGCGGGGCTCACCGAGCTCGGGCAGGCCCCCACCGGGGGCGCCTCGCCCTGCCACGTCCTGGCGACGGACACCGCGCTGACGGTCACCAACTACGCCAACGGCGTGGTGGCCGCGTTCGCCCTGGCCGGCGACGGGGCCATCGCCCAGGAGGCGGCGCGGTTCGCGCACACCGGCTCCGGCCCGGTCACGGACCGCCAGGAGGGCTCCCACGCGCACAGCGCCGTCGCGGTCGACCCGCTGCACGTGCTCGTGGCCGACCTGGGCACCGACGAGCTGCGCGTGGTCCGCGACGGCGAGCAGACCGGCACGATCGTGCTGCCCCCGGGGACCGGGCCCCGGCACGCGGCGGTGGCGGGGGAGTACGTCTACGTGGCGGGCGAGCTGGACTCGCGTGTGCACGTCCTGCGCTGGGACGGCGACACCGGCACCGCGGAGTACCTCGGCTCCGAGCACGCCACCGGCGAGCGGGCCGCGGGCACCAACTTCCCCGGCGAGATCCTCACGCACCGGGAGCGCGTGTACGTGTCCAACCGGGGCGCGGACGCGGTCTCCACGCTGGCGGTGCGCGACGGCGGAGCGCGTCTGGAGCACCTGGCCAACACCCCGGCCGGCGGCGCGTGGCCGCGCAACTTCACCGTCGTGCGCGGACACCGCGACGAACCCGACCACCTGGTCGTCGCCGCGCAGAACGGCGACTCCCTGGCCGCGCTGCTCATCGACCCGAAGTCCGGCGTGCCCGCCGACACCGGCCACCGCCTGGCGATCCCCGCACCCGTGTGCGTGCTCCCGGTCCCGATCACCCGCATCCGGCGGGCCGCACGCCCCTGACCTGGGTGCCGGAGTGATTCCTACAAGCTTCGGGGCCTCGGATCTGTCGCCTCCCGACTCCCGTCGGGAGGTCGGCATATCGGACAATGGGTGCGATCATCTCCCACGAGCTCCCCGGAGTGGACACACCCATGCCCGCCTTCGCGTCGACATCGGTCCAGTACAAGGGCCTGACCGCCCGCGACCTCGCGCTCATCGCCGTCTTCGCGGCGCTGATCGCCGCCCTGAGCGTCACGGTCGCCATCCCGATCCCGTTCTCGCCGGTCCCGATCACCCTCCAGACGCTCGGCGTCATGCTCGCGCCCAGCCTGCTGGGATGGAAGCGCGGCACCCTGGCCGTGGCGACCTTCCTCGCCCTCGGACTGGCCGGGCTCCCGCTGTTCGCGGGCGGACGCGGCGGTGTCGCCGTCCTGGCCGGGCCCTCCGCGGGGTTCATCGTCAGCTGGATCTTCGCCGCCCTGGTCATCGGCTACCTCACCGACCTGATGATCCGCCGCAGGAACTACAACCTCTGGGCCGGGATCGGCATCAACGTGCTCGGCGGCATCGTGGTCATCTACGCGATCGGCGTTCCCTGGCTGGCCGTGGCCCTCGGCGACGGCGTCCTCGCCGCCGCCTACTCCATGGCGGTCTACCTGCCCGGTGACCTGGTCAAGGCCGTGCTGACCGCCGCCATCGCCGCCACGGTCGCCCGCGCGTACCCCATCCCGCCCGCCGGGCAGCCGGTCGTCGTCACGGAGCGGGTCGAGGGCGCCTGATGCTCCGGTTGGAGGGTGTCTCCCACTCCTACGAGGGCCGGCCGGTCCTGCGCGACGTCACCCTCGACCTCGCCGAGCACCGCATCGGCGTGATCGGGGCCAACGGATCGGGCAAGTCCACGCTCGCCCGCACCCTCAACGGCCTCGTCGTGCCCGACAAGGGCCGGGTCACCCTGGGGGAGTGGGACACCCGGCGCCACGCCCGGCGGATCCGCCGCCGGGTGGGGTTCGTCTTCTCCGACGCCGCCAACCAGATCATCATGCCCACGGTCGCCGAGGACGTGGAGATCGGCCTGCGCCGGCTCCGACTCGGCCGCCAGGAGACCGCCCGCCGGGTCGACGCCCTCCTGGAGCGGTTCGGGCTCGACGGCCACCGCGACCACCCCGGGCACCTGCTGTCCGGCGGGCAGAAGCAGTTGCTGGCCCTGGCCTCGGTGATGGCGACCGAACCCGGGATCCTGGTGTGCGACGAGCCCACCACCCTGCTCGACCTGCGCAACACGCGCATGGTGCACCGCACCCTCACCGGGCTCGACCAGCAGCTCATCCTGTTCACGCACGACCTGGACCTGCTGGCCGACTTCGACCGGGTCCTGGTCGTCGACGAGGGGCGGGTGGTCTTCGATGGCGAGCCCGACGCGGCCGTGGCGGCCTACACCGGCGGCATGCTCGACGAGGAGCGGGACGGGGCCGAACGGTGACGACGACGGGCCTGTACGTTCCCGGCACCGGGCCGCTCCACCGCCTGACCGCCGGGACCAAGCTGCTCGCGCTGCTGGCCGTGAGCGTGGTGGTCATCGTCGCGGGGGATCCCCGGGTCTCCGTCGGCACCCTGGCCGCGGCCCTGGCCGTGTACCCCCTGAGCGGGCTGGGCCTGCGCCGCGCCTGGCACGTCCTGCGGGTGCTGTGGCCGTTCCTGCTGGCCATCGGCGTGTTCCAGACCCTGTTCGGCGACCTTCCGACGGCCGTGCGGCTGGTCGGCCAACTGGCCGCCCTGGTCCTGCTCGCCAACGTCGTCACGCTCACCACGCGCGTGCGGGAGATGCTCGACCTGTTCGAGCGCGCCGCCCGGCCGCTGCGCCACATCGGCGCCGACCCGGACCGGGTGGCCCTCGTGCTGGCCCTGACCGTTCGCTCCATCCCGATGGTCGCCGCGGCCTGGCGGGCGGCCCACGAGGGCTACGTGGCCCGCGGCCTGTCCGGACGGCCGCACCTGCTCGTGGTCCCGGTGATCGTGCAGTTGCTGCGCATGGCCGAGGCGACGGGTGAGGCGCTCGTGGCGCGGGGGATCGACGAGCCCGACCGGCCCGGCCGTAGGTGACGCCGGGATCTTTTACTGAATACGCATGATGTGCAGTTGGTACCGATTCAATATCGTATATGTTCGCCAGTCCGCATTCGGGTGAATAATCGCAGGCACACATCCCCCGCCGTGCGAACGAATCGGTGATCATGTGCCCTGGCGCATTCCCGGTGCTCATCGAGTCCGACCCCTGGCCGTGGCGCCCGTCGCGCTCGCCGCCGCCATGGTGCTGACCGTGTCGGGCGCGGGATCGGCCTCGGTCGGCGTCCCCGAGCCGGACCCGCGCCGGCTGTCCGGGCTGCTGTCCGAGCGCGCGCTGCCCCTGGTGCCCTTCGCCCCCGTCACCGCCCCGGCCACCGGCGGCTCGCCCCTCACCGCCGAGGACCGCGCCGACCTCACGGCGCGGATCGAGGCCCGCGTCGCCGGAACGGGGGCCGACGTCGGCATCGCCGTCCAGGACCTGCGCACCGGTGCCGCCTACGGCTACGAGGCGCACGAGCCGATCCACACCGCCAGCGTCGTCAAGCTCACCCTGGTGGCCATGCTCCTGGCCCGCGCGCAGGAGGAGGGGCGCGACCTCACCTCGGGGGAGCGCGCCCAGGCCGAGGCGGTGATCCGTTACAGCGACAACGACGTCACCGACGTCCTCTACCAGAGCAACGGGTTCACCGACGGCTTCGTGGCCGGTACACGCGCCTTCGGGATGCGCGGCACCGAACCCAACCCCGTCGGCGTGTGGGGCGCCACCCTGACCACCGCCGCCGACCAGCTCCGCCTGTTGCGCGCCCTGTACACCGACGACAGCCCGCTGTCGGCGGAGGACCGTGCCTTTGTCCTCGGCCTGATGGAGGAGGTCGCCCCGGAACAGGCCTGGGGCGTGTCGGCCGCGGCCGGGCCCGAGGACACCGTGGGGCTGAAGAACGGCTGGACGCCGCGCGAGTCCAACGGCGGGCGGTGGAACGTCAACAGCGTCGGCTTCGTGGCCGGACCCGAACGCGAGTACCTGGTGGCCGTCCTCACCGACGGCAACGGCGACTACGTCGGCGGCGTCGGTCTCGTGGAGGACCTCGTCTCCATGGTCACCGGCGAGCTCGGGCGCCCTTGAGGCGGGGCCTTCACGCCCTCCGGTGTGCCCGCTCGTTCCTCACGGACCCACCTCCAGGCCTTCCAGGACCCGTCGGCGCCCTCGCTCCCTGCTTGCTCTGGGCCGCCGACGCACGCGTGCCCCGTCCGGACGACCCGGACGGGGCACGGCGTGTACAGGCGGGGCGCTCCCTAGTCGAGCGGACCGCCGGCCACGTAGATGACCTGGCCGGAGACGAACCCGGCGTCCTCACCGGTCAGGAAGGCGACCGTGTTGGCGACGTCGGCCGGGACGCCCGCGCGGCGCACGGGGATCTCCTTGGCCTTGAACTCCTTCATGGCGTCGAAGTCGATCCCGATCCGCTCGGCGGTCGCCCGCGTCATGTCGGTCTCGATGAACCCCGGGGCCACGGCGTTGCAGGTCACGCCGAACTTGCCGAGCTCGATCGCCAGGGTCTTGGTGAAGCCCTGCAGCCCGGCCTTGGCCGCGGAGTAGTTCGCCTGGCCGCGGTTGCCCAGGGCGGAGGAGCTGGACAGGTTGACGATGCGGCCCCAGCTGTTCTCCGTCATGTGCGCCTGTGCGGCCTTGCTCATGAGGAAGGAACCGCGCAGGTGCACGTTCATCACGGTGTCCCAGTCGTCCGGGGACATCTTGAACAGCAGGTTGTCGCGCAGCACGCCCGCGTTGTTGACCAGGATGGCGGGCGGGCCGAGACGCTCGGCGACGGTGGCGACGGCGGCGGTGACCTGGTCGGCGTCGGAGACGTCGCAGCCCACCGCGACGGCCTTGCCGCCGTCGGACGTAATGCGGTCCACGACCTCCTGGGCGTCGGACTCCTTCAGGTCCAGTACGGCGACGGCCCGGCCCTCACGCGCCAGGCGTTCGGCGGTGGCGGCGCCGATACCGCGGGCCGCTCCGGTCACGATCGCCACACGAGGCGTTGGGGACATGTGAAACCTCCAGTAAGTCACGTGGTGGGCGCGTGCGAATCCTATCCGCATGCCTACCGGTCGGTACGCGTCCGGGGGGCCACAAACGATCCGACCTGGTGGCCCGGTTCGGCACTCCCACCTGGGATTGGGCCAACCCGCCGATTCGGTATCGCGGTTTGCCTGCACGCGGGCGGGAGGTGGCCTACGATTGCCGAACAGAACCAAGATGCACGTGCATTCGATCCGTGCAGCAGCACACGCCCGCGGCGGCACTGCCGGGCCGGAGACGGCCACGTCGCATCAGTGAGGAGTGGATGGCATGGAGTGTGCGGAGGCGGTGGCGGAGCCGACCGGGGGATGGTGGCTCAAGGTCCTGACGCACGGTTCCCGCCGCTGGAACACGCCGGTCTGCGGCGACCGCCATGACGCGGTGACGTGGGGCCTGGAGGCCCAGGCCCACGCCGTGGGGGCCGCACGCGAGATTTCGGAGGCCCTTCTCCGAGAATGGGACATGGAGTACTTGACCGGGGATGTCGCCCTGGTCGTTTCCGAATTGGTCACCAATGCCGTGCGCCACGGCGAGCCGCTGGTCTTGACCAGGCGCAGCGCCGAGGGCATTCAGCTGTCCCTGATGCGCAGCGGGCGGGAATTCATCTGCGCCGTCCGTGACGGCGCAGATCGCCTGCCGAGCAGAAGGGAGCCCGATCCGGCGGTCGAGGGCGGGCGGGGACTTGCCCTGGTGAGCGCTTTCGCGCGAGAGTGGGGTGTGATTCCCACACCGCCGGGCGGAAAGTTCGTTTGGGCGCAATTCGTGTGATCGGGTCACGCCGCCGCCGGCGCCGTCCCGTGAGCCACCTCGACGATGACCGATGGAGGGGTCCGAGGTCGATCGGCGGTCGTGCCGCACCGCACCTCCGGAGCGGTGGTGGGACGGGACAATGCGTCCATCGTGTACATGTAGTGTCGTGACCGCACGGCAGGTGTATCCGGCGGTTCCGGATACTCTTGTGGGGAATGACAGAGAGGCGGCGAACGTGGATATCGCTCGATTGCGCAAGGGGAGTGGCCCCACCGTGCGTCGCATGCTGCTTGGGCACGAGCTACGGAAGTACCGCGAACAGCGCGGTATCACGCGCGAGGACGCCGGGAACCGGATTCGGGCGTCGGCGTCGAAGATCAGCCGGATGGAACTGGGCCGGGTGGGATTCAAGCTGCGCGATATCGAGGACCTCCTCAAGATGTACGGGGTCTCCGACCGCACGGTGATCAAGCAATTCCTCGAAGTGGCCCGCGAATCCAACAAGCCCGGGTGGTGGAAGGAGTACGGCGACTCCCTCCACAAGTGGCTCGTGCGGTACGTGGGGTTCGATGAGGCCGGCCGACCACATCCGCATCTACGAGTCGCAGTTCGTTCCCGGCCTGCTCCAGACCGAGGAGTACGCGCGGGAGATCATCTCCGGCGGTGTCGAGACGGACCTGGTCACGGAACAGCGGATCGAGGCGAGACTGCAGAGACAGAAACGCCTGGACCGCGACCACGACATGCGCATGTGGGTGATCCTGGACGAGGCGGCCGTGCGCCGCCCGATCGGCGGCAAGGCCCGCGGCCGGGAGATCATGCGCGGCCAGATCCGGCGGCTCATCGAGTTCTGCCGGGACTACGACAACATCACGCTGCAGATCATCCCCTTCGAGGTCGGCGCGCACGCGGCGGAGGCGGGCTCCTTCACCCTGCTGCGCTACTCCGAGTTCGAGCTGGCGGACCTGCTCTACCTGGAGCAGCTCACCGACGGCGAGATCGTGGACCGGCGCAGTGTCGTGGAGGCCTACACCAAGGCGATGACCAGGCTGAGTGTCGCCGCGGCCACGCCGGACGAGACGTTGGAGATGCTCGAGGGCATGTTGGAGGACCTGGAGAAGGACTGACGTCCGTCGTCCGCGGGAGGGCGGAGACGGATGATACGAGGGTATGGGCTCGCCGCGGCGGGCCCTTCGTGTGCTTCGGGCCGTGGTGGAGGGCTCCGTTCGGGAGGCGGAGCCCTCCATCGTCATGTCCACTCCACCCGGCCGGCCACGCCATGTCCTGGATCCGCTGTTTCCGCTGCCCCGACGTCCGGCCCCGCACCGACCGGCGCTGACCGCGCCGTCGGTTCTGATGCCCTGTGCCCTATCGGGCGGCGGGAGGGAGGGGCTGCGCCGTCGGCGTCGGTTGAGGGTGGCCCACCCGTTCCGCGTAGCGCCCCGGTGGGCGGTGGCGGGTGACGGGTGGGCGAAGCGATCCGACGGACACGGTCTAGCTGACCAGATTGTCGAAGTCGCCGTCCTTCGCGCCGTGGATGAGGCAGTCGATCTCCTCCTGCGTGTACACGAGCGCGGGACCGGAGGGGAAACGCGAATTGCGCACGGCGATGGAACCGTCGGCCAGGCGAGCCATCTCGACGCAGGCGCCCTGGGAGTTGCTGCGCTTGGCCTTCTGCCAGGCGGCGCCGGTGAGCTCGGTGGCGCTGATGCCGTTGTGAGCGGTCATGGATGCTCCTTCGAATGCGTGTGGGGAACGTGCGTGCCGATGCACTGCCAAATGCACGTGCATAAGCACCGGCACGTTCACAAGCTTAGCGTGACGAACACCACCTGTCCCTGACTTTGGCCCGATGTAAGCGCGGTGTAACCCGATGGGCGTCTGGCGGTGACACTGCTCTCCTGGGCGAGGGGTCGGGAACGTCCCGGACGGCGACGTCCCGCGCGGACGCGCCCAACGGAAGAGCCCCACCGATCCGCACGGATCGGTGGGGCGCGCAAGGTGTGGAACAGGTGGTGCCGTGGAGCCGGCGGCCCCGGCATGGGTCAGGAGCACTCCAGGGCGGTGGTCAGGGCCGCCAGGTTGCCCCGCATGATCGAGGGGTAGTCGTCGCCGGGGGAGTCCTCGGTGACGCCCTCCAGCGGGTCGAGCACCTCGACCTGGGCGCCGGACTCGGCGGCGATCGTGTCGGCGGTCGCGTCCGGCATCAGGGGCTCGGTGAAGACCGTGGTGATGCCGCGCTCCTCGACGGTGTCGGAGATCGCCGCGATCTGCGAGGGCGAGGGCTCGGTGTCGGGGTCGACCCCGCTGACACCGATCTGCTCCAGCCCGTAGGCGTCGGTCAGGTACGTGAACGCGGTGTGCCCGACGACGACCTCGTCGTGGGCGCAGGAGGCCAGACCGTCCTCGTACTCCTGGCCGATCGCCGTCAGCTCGGCGGTCACGGCCTCGGCGTTCTCCTCGTAGGCGGCGGCGCCGTCCGGGTCGATCTCGGCCATGCGCTCGGCGAGCGCGGTGGCGGTCTGGGACATCAGGTCGACGTCGAGCCAGAAGTGCGGGTCGAACTCGCCGTGGTCGTGCCCGTCGCCCCCGGACTCCTCCTCGTGCGCGTGCTCGTCCTCGGCCTCCTCCTCATGGGCGTGCTCGTCCTCGTGGGCGTGGTCCTCGCCCTCCTCGTCCTCGTGCGCGGCCTCCTCCGGGTCCGCGGGGCGCAGTTCGACGATGTCGGCGACGTCGAGGGCGGCGTCGGCGGCCTCCTGCTCCACGGCCTCGTCCACCGCGGGCTGGAGGCCGGAGACGGAGAGGGCGATGTCGGCCTCGCTCACCTGGCCGACCTGGCGGCCGGTGAGTTCCAGGTCGTGGGGCTCGACGCCCGGCTCGGTGAGCTGGACGACGGCGGCGCGGTCGCCGCCGACCTCCGTGGCCAGCCACTCCAGGGGGTAGACGCCCGTGACGACGGTGAGGGCGGCGTCGGCGGGCGCGGTGCCGGACCCGTCCTCCCCGCCCCCGGAGCACGCCGCCAGTGTGATCATGGCGGCGCCGACGGCGGCCGCACGCAAGGTTGTCCCAGTTCGCATGGGTCCATCATCGGGAAAATGAAAACGGTTGTCAATTTGTCCGCATTCGCACGGCTTTCGCGGCCCCGCCCGGCCACCCCTCGCCGGCCGCCTCAGTTGGACTCGGCGAAGCGCTCCACGTCCTCGGTCCGGCCCGCGACCACGATCAGGTCGCCCTTGTGCAGCACGGTCTCCTCGGTGGCGTACGTGAACTGCTCGTTCAGCCGCTTGACCGACACCACCGTGATCCCGTACTTGTGCCGGACCCGCGTCTCGCGCAGGGACTTGCCGAGCAGTTCCCGGGGCGCCTTGGTCTTGCCGAGGGAGAACCCCTCCTCCAGCTCCACGTAGTCCAGCATCCGACCCGACACCAGGTGGGCCACGCGCTCACCCATGTCGTGCTCGGGCAGGACCACGTGGTGGGCGCCGACCTGTTCCAGGATCCGGCCGTGGCGGCGGCTGACGGCCTTGGCCCAGATGTCCGGCACCCCCAGGTCGACCAGTTGGGAGGTCGCCAGGATGCTCTCCTCCAGGTGCGTGCCGATCGCGACCACGGCGTGGCTGAACTGCGCGGCGCCGATCTGGCGGAGCGCCTCGTCGTCGGTGGCGTCGGCGATGACCGTGTGGGTCAGGGCGTCCGAGAACATCTGGACCAGCCGGGGGCTGGAGTCCATGCCCAGGACCTCCCAGCCGTGGTTGACCAGTTCCAGGGACATGGAGCTGCCGAACCGGCCCAACCCGATCACCAGGATGCGCTTGTCGGACACCTTCTTGCTGTGCGGCACGGGGCCTCTCCTCGTTCTCTCAGCCGATCATCGGCCGCGCTTCGGCGAAATCGTAACGCCGCTTGCGCTCGCGGAACGCCAGCGCGGTCACGAACGTGATGGGGCCCATCCGGCCGGCCATCATCAGGACCGCGAGCAGGGACTGGGCCCACGGGGCCAGCTCGGGGGTGATGCCCGTGGACAGTCCGACCACACCCACCGCGGAGACGACCTCGAAGAGGGTCTCCATGAAGCCGAACGGTGTGGCCTGGAGGAAGAACACCGTCGTGACGGCGACCACGGTCATCGACAGGAACGTCAGGCTCAGCGACTGCCGGATCACGTCGGGCGCCAGCCTACGGGAGAACACATGCACCCGGGCGTGCGCCCGCACCTCCGACCACACCACCAGGAACAGGACGGCGAGGGTGGCGACCTTGATGCCGCCCGCGGTCCCGGCGCTGCCGTTGCCGACGAACATCATCATGATGGTGAGCAGCAGTGTGGAGTCGTTCATCTCACCGGTGTCCGTGGCGTTGAAGCCGCCGCTGCGCGGCATGACGCCGTGGAAGATCCCGTCGGTGATCCGAGCCCACCAGTGCAGGCCGCCGAGCGTGTCCGGGTTGTTCCACTCCATGAGTGTGATCAGGACCGCCGACACGGCGAAGAGCAGTCCACTGGTGATGAGCGTGAGCTTGGTGTGCAGGCTCCACTGCCCGGGCAGGCGCCAGTGGTGGCGCATCTCGATGAGTACGGGGAACCCGATGCCGCCGAGCATCACCGCCAGGGCCACCGTGAACAGGATGACCACGTCACCGGAGAAGCGCATCATGCTGTCGTCGTAGAGCGACAGTCCGGCGTTGTTGAACGCGGAGACGGAGTGGAACAGGCCGGAGTAGGCCGCCTCCCCGAGCGTCATGTCGTGACCCAGCCACATGCGCGGCGTGATGATCAGGAACACCAACGCCTCCAGTACGAGGCTCACCTTGACCACGCGGGTCACGATGCCGCCGACGTCGCCCACCGCCAGCGCCCGGTTCTCCGCCTGCACGTTCAGCGTCATGCGCAGGCTGAACCGCTGTACGACGGCGACCCCCAGCAGTGAGGCCAGGGTCATGATGCCGAGCCCGCCGACCTGGATGAGCGCCATGACCACGATGTGGCCGAAGGTGGTCAGATCACCGCCGATCGAGATGACCGAGAGGCCGCACACGGCCAGCGAGGTGGTCGCGGTGAAGAAGGCCTCGACGAAGGTCAGACCCTTGCCGCCGGTGGACGCGGCCGGGGTCATGAGCAGGAGCGTGCCCAGCGCGTCGACGGCGAGGAACATGACGAGGAAGGCTCGCGCGGGCTTGTCCCACGCGGACCGGGGCCGGACCAGTGCCTCCTGGTGACGGCGTCGTTTGTGCAGGCGGAGCGCGGAGAGCAGCGCGGACAGACGGCGGCGGAGCACAGCCGTCCACAGTGCGGCGCGCTCGCGCGTCGCTTCGGACACCCACCTCATCGTCGCGTATCCACCCGAACCTCCGCGTCGTGACTCCCGGACCGGATCGATTCTGCCAGTTGGGCGAGGGTGCGTGGCACGTGGCCCGCCGGACGGGAGGAGGCCGCGGCCGCCGTGCGGCGCCGTCACCTGGAAGGCCGGCTCCACAGGCTGGTGCCAGACGGGTCGGACGGTCCGCGGGTCAGGCGTGGCTGGCGCCCTCGTGGTCGGCGTGGCCGGGCGGCTCCAGCTGGAGGGTGGAGTGGTCGACGTCGAAGTGCCCGGCCAGGCACTCGTGCAGCTCGTCCAGCATCCGGCCGGAGTCCTTGAGGTCGCTCTCGGCGACCACCACGTGCGCCGACATGACCGGGAGTCCGGAGGTGATGGTCCAGGCGTGCAGGTCGTGGACGTCGATGACGGCGGGGTGGCCGAGGAGGTGGCCCCGCACCTCGTCCAGGTCCATGCCCTTGGGTGCGGCCTCCAGCAGGATGTGCACGGCCTCGCGCAGGAGCGACCAGGCGCGGGGGACGATGATGGCGGCGATGAGCAGGGAGACCACGGTGTCCGCCTGGGCCCAGCCGGTGATCCAGACGACCAGGCCGCCGACGATGACGCCGACGGAGGCCAGGGCGTCGCCCAGCACCTCCACGTAGGCGCTCTTGACGTTGAGGCTCTCCTTGGCGCCGCCGCGCAGCACGAGCAGCCCGATGACGTTGGCGACCAGGCCGAAAGCGGCCACGGCCACCATTCCGAGCCCGGACACCTCGGCGGGCGACTGGAGCCGTTCGACCGCCTCCACCACGATGAACCCGCACAGCACGAACAGGACGAGCGCGTTGACGGCCGCGGCGAGGATCTCCGCGCGCTGGAAGCCGAAGGTCCGCTGGGTGGTGGCGGGCCGGCTCGCGACCCACACGGCCACCAGGGCGAGGGCGACGCCCAGGGAGTCGGTCACGGTGTGGCCGGCGTCGGCGAGCAGCGCGAGGCTGCCACTGAACGCGGCGCCGAGGACCTGGGCGACGGCGACGGAGAGCATGAGCGCCAGGACGATCGCCAGCCGTGAGCGGTTGGCCGCCCCCGCGGTCGCCATGCCGTGGCCGTGCCCGTGTCCCGCACCCATCGGTTCCCCCGTCGTCTCGGTCCGTCGGCCGGACAGTTCAGTCATCACTGTTTATACAGCCCAGACTGTCTATACAGCAAGTTATGTACAATGATTTTCATGTTGACCGCCGAGCAGCGCCTCTCCGCCATCCACCGCCTCGGCCGCGCGCTGTCGGATCCCACGCGCAGCCGTCTCCTCCTCGCCCTCCTCGACGGCCCCCACTACCCGGCGGGGCTGGCCGACCAGCTCGGGCTGACGCGCCAGAACGTCTCCAACCACCTAGCCTGCCTGCGCGACTGCGGCCTCGTGCGAACCCACGCCAGGGGGCGCCAGGTCAGCTACGAACTGGTCGACGACTCCCTCGCGCACGCGCTCGACGACCTGCTCCGCGTGGTGTGGGGCACCGCGCAGCCGCACGAACCGGTCGAGGAGCGGGCGCCCACGTCCTGACGGCCGTCCCGCCCACCGGCCCGGACGGGCGCTCGAACGCCCGAACTCCCGAAGGGGCCATTCGCTTCGCACGCCGATTTCCCGGCGCGTTGACACAGAGTTCCCGACCGTGTCATTCGGGTATGCGAAACGACGCGGTGACGGCTCCGGAGTGAAAAGGAAATGTGACGTGGACAACTCCGTGCGCTCCAGGGTGCCGACGAAAGCACCACGCCGCCCAGGGGAATCCGGGGATTCCGGAGAGCGCCGTACGACTTTGGTCGGGGTGGACCCTGACAGAAGGCTGACGCGACCCTGAGACTTCCCTGAACCGCGCCCGAATGCCGTAACTTCCGATATGTCGCGAAGTAGGGTGAGAAGCGCGCCCGGCGGACGCACCGCCCGCGAGCGCGGGCCGGGCACCTGGGCTCGGAGCCAGCATCTCCCACACAACTTTGGACCGGTCGGGCGATCGGTGAACCGGCGTGCGCGTGCTTCCACGCCCGCGGCACGGCCCGGTCCGGCGGTCCGTACGGCAGCGAACTAGGAGCGAGTCACTCTCATGTCCAGATCGGCCATCAGGGTCCGTGGCACGGGCCGTTCCCCCGCGGGGACGTTCCGCCACTCCACGAAGGGAGCGACCACATGAACCGACTCTCGGTCGTGTCGCTCGGCAACCGGGCGCTGGTCCTCCTCATCACTCTGGCCATCCTCTTCTTCGGGGTCCTCGCGGCCATGTCGGCCAAGCGCGAGCTCTTCCCGGAGTTCTCGCTGCCGATGGTCATGGTCTCGGCGACCTACGAGGGCGCCACCCCCACGGTCGTGGAGGGCCAGGTCACCGAACCGCTGGAGCAGGCCGTCCAGGGCGTCGAGGGCGTCACCTCGGTCAACTCCACCAGCAGCACGGGTTCCGCGCAGATCATGGCGGAGTTCGACTACGGCCAGGACCAGGACGCGCTCGTGCGCGAGACCCAGGTCGCGATCGACCAGGCCGCCGGGTTCCTGCCGGACGAGGTCGACACCAATGTCATGTCCATGAGCACGGACATGTTCCCCGTGGTCATGCTCGCCGCCAGCACCGAGAGCGGCGACGAGCAGGCCATGGCCTCCACCATCGAGAACGTGCTCCTGCCCGAGCTGGAGTCCGTGCCCGGCGTGCGCGCCGCCAACCTCACCGGCGTGCCCGGCGAGGACGTCGAGATCGTCCTGGACGAGGACGAGATGGAGGACGCCGGCGTCACGTCGAACGACGTCGGCCAGGCGCTGGAGACCAGCGGTCTACTGATGGCCGGCGGCTCCATCGACGAGGACGGCCGCTCCCTGAGCGTCACCACGGGCGAGCAGCTCACCTCCCTGGAAGCGGTCGAGGACCTGTGGGTGCAGCCCCAGCAGGGCGTCGACCCGTCGGCCGCGGTCCCCGGGGCGCCCCCGGCCGCCGCGCCCGAGCCCGTCCAGATCGCCGACGTCGCCGACGTCGAGCTCGTCTCCCAGGACTCCGGCAGCATCGCCCGCCTGAACGGCGACCCCAGCATCGCCCTGATGATCATGGCCATGCCCGACGGCAACACCGTCGAGATCTCCGAGGGCGTCCAGAACGTCCTGGACGAGCAGGCCGACGTGCTCGGCGACGACATCGACGTCTCCGTCGTCTTCGACCAGGCGCCGTTCATCAACGACTCCATCACCGACATGTTCGAGGCCGGCGGCTACGGCCTGGTCGCCGCGGTCATCGTCATCCTGGTGTTCCTGCTGTCCATCCGCTCCACGCTGGTCATCGCGGTCTCGATCCCGGCCTCGCTGCTGGTGTCCTTCCTGGGCATGCAGGCGTTCGGGTACACGCTGAACATGCTGACCATGGCGGCGATCACGATCGCCATCGGCCGCGTCGTGGACGACTCCATCGTGGTGCTGGAGAACATCCGCCGCCACATGGACTACGGCAAGGAACGCATGGCCGCGGTCAAGGACGGTGTGCGCGAGGTCGCCACCGCGGTGGCCTCGTCCTCCTTCGCCACCATCGCCGTCTTCCTGCCCCTGGCCTTCGTCGGCGGCATGGTCGGCGAGCTCTTCACGCCCTTCGCCGTGACCAGCAGCCTGGCGCTGGCCGCCTCGCTGCTCGTGGCCCTCACCATCACGCCCGTGCTCTGCTACTGGTTCCTGCGCCCGCGTCAGGTCGGCGACGTCTCGCAGGAGGAGCTCGAACGCCAGGAGAGCGAGCGCGAGAAGCGCCGTCCCCTCCAGCGCATGTACCTCCCGGTCATCCGGTGGATCACCACCAAGCGCAAGAGCGCCACGGCGATCACGCTGGCCGCCGCGGTCCTCATCGTCGGTGGAACGGTCGCCATGGCCACCACCGCGGAGACCGACTGGCTCGGCCAGGCCGAGGAGAACACCTACACGGCCGTCCAGGAGCTGGAGCCCGGCACGTCGCTGGACGCCGCGGACGAGGAGGCCGTCAAGGTCGAGGAGGTCCTGGCCGGGATGGCCTGGATCGACTCCTACCAGGTCAGCGTCGGGGGCAGTGACCCGATGATGGGCGGCGGCTCCGACGAGATCTCCTACACCATCACCGCCGACCCCGAGACCGACCAGCTGCGCAACCGCGACGTGCTGCGCGACGCGTTCGCCGAGATCGACACCGAGTTCGAGCCGCGCCTGGACTCGTCCGGCGGCATGGGCGCCGCGTCCGACATCGTCGTGCAGGTCACCGCGGACGACCAGGAGACCCTCACCGAGGCCACCGACGAGGTCGCGCGGGAGCTGGAGGGCATCGACGGCCTCGCCGACATCGTCAACGGCGTCGCCGCCTCCCAGCCCGCCCTGGAGGTGCACGTCGACGCCGAGGAGGCGGCCGACCTGGGCATGTCCGAGGCGACGGTCGGACAGGCGGTCACCGCCGCCTTCCAGGGACAGCGCATGGGCACCGCCACGCTCGACGACGCTCGCCACGACGTGGTCGTCCGCGTCCAGGAGGCGCCGGAGACCGTGGCTGAGCTGGAGGAGCTGCCGCTCGTCACGCCGGCCGGGGAGGAGATCGAGCTCTCCGAGGTCGCCGAGGTCGAAGAGGTCCTCCAGGCGCCCGAGCTGACCCGTGTGGACGGGGTGACCAGCGCGAACGTGTCGGCCACCGTGACCGGGTCCGACCTGGGCACGGTGAGCGCCGAGGTCACGCAGGCCGTGGACGGACTGGACCTGCCCTCGGGCGCCTCCGCCACCATCGGCGGTGTCAGCGAGGAGCAGACCGAGGGCTTCGTGCAGCTCGGCCTGGCACTGCTCGCCGCGATCGTGATCTGCTACCTGATCATGGTGGCGACGTTCAAGAGCCTGATCCAGCCGCTGCTGATGCTGGTCTCGGTGCCCTTCGCGGCCACCGGCTCGCTCGCCCTGCTGCTGCTGACCGACACCCCGCTCGGCGCCGCGGCGCTGATCGGCATGGTGATGCTCATCGGCATCGTCATCACCAACGCCATCGTCCTGCTGGATCTGATCAACCAGAACCGCAACAAGGGCATGGAACTGGGCGAGGCGATCGTGGAGGGCGCCAGGCACCGTCTGCGGCCGATCCTGATGACGGCGGCGGGCACCATCGCGGCCCTGCTGCCCATGGCCACCGGCCTGGCCGGCGGCGGAGCGTTCGTCTCGGCCCCGGTCGCGATCGTGGTCATCGGCGGACTGGTGTCCTCGACACTGCTGACGCTGATCCTGCTCCCCGTCCTCTACCAGCTGGTGGAGTGGGGCAAGGAGCGCCGGGCGGCCAAGCGGGAGCTGCGCCGTGAGCGCCGCGCCGCCCGCGGGCGTCAGGACGCGCAGGTCACGACGGCCGCCGAGGCCGGCGGGTCCGACGGCGGAGGCGGCGCGCCCGAGCGCGCCGAGGAGCCGGTCGGACGCTGAGGCGTTCATCGAGGGGGCGTCCTGTGCGGAGCACGGGGCGCCCTCAGCGCTGTGCGGCACCCGCGCCGACGCCGCGGCATCGCCCTCCGTGATCGTGCGTCATCGGAGGGTCGATTTGTGCTATCCGCGCACTACAGGCAGGCTGCGTCACATGGATGACACGAACAAGAGCCTTGACGACCTCGTCCGCGCCGAACTGGGGGAGGAGCCCTCGCAGGCGGCGAAGGACTACGCACGCGAACTGTACGAGCGCTACCGGCTGCCGTTCGAGGGCGGCGCCGACGCCGAGACGCCCCCCGAAGAGTAGGGCGCGCTACTCCCCGTCCCACGTCAACTCGAACCAGACCATCCGGCCCATGCCGTCCACCCGGGGCTCGGAGCCCCACGTGCTGGCCAGCGCCTCGACCAGATCCAGGCCCCGACCGTGTTCGTCGGTGTCGTAGGGGTCCCGGTGCTGGGGCTGGGGCGCTTCCATCACGTTGCCCAGGTCCCGAACCTCCACCCGCGCCCATCCCGACGACAGACGCACGCACACCTCGAACTTGCCGGTGGCCATCCCTGACGCGCTGTGCGTGATCGCGTTCGTGGCGAGCTCACTGGTCAGGAGGGTCGCGGTGGTGAGTTCCGGTGAGTCCGCCAGCTGTCGGGCCACGAACCTGCGGGCGTAGGCGATCTGGCTGGGCAGCCCGGGGAACCGCCGTCTCAGGGTGCGGGGGACGGTCTCGGTGCTGTGCGGGGTGCGCTCTTCCATGGAATTCGCCGGACGTTGTAAGGGACGGGACGAAGCGGACGTGCCGGGGTCCGGCCAGGAGGGACCGACCCGCGGGGTCGGATCGTGCGCGTGGCAGGTGACGACGGTGCTGCGCGGTCGTGCGGTCTCACACATGTGGGTGTACTCCCCGGTGACGTGTGTTCGCGTAGGGCATGGCATGTGAACGCCTGGCCCTCGCGGCGTCCATGCCCGCACGGTGCGGGTCACGGCGCTGACTGGACACACAGGTCGGAGCCCCCTGGGGCAGGGAGGGATGCTTTGCTGTGCCGCGGAGTGCGCGGTTCGAGGGCGGCGACGAGCGGTGTGGGAGAAGCCGTCGGGCTTTCCATCGAAGGGTGATGCCAGTGGGAAGGTGGTGATCGTGGGTCATGACAGCAGTCGCATGTGCCCTGCGACACTGAAGGGCGTAGTCGGGCATAGCATACGCTCCGTACCTCCCTGGGCACCCGGCCGACCTGGCTTGGTCAGGATAACCCCGCTTGAGCTGGTTAAAGAGGATCTCTGCCAGGGTCACAGGTTCGGTCAGGGCCGGATATCGGCGAGGTTTCGCCCCCGCAGGGGACTGCGCCGTTAGGTAACAATTGGATCACGCGCTCCTGAATTCCAGGACATGCGCCGGTCTTGCGCCCCCCATGCCGGACGCGACAGGGTATGGCGCATGGCTTCCCCCTCCCCCCTGCCACCCGGCCTCGGTGTCGAGATCGACCGGGCCGTGCGGCTGGCCGACGAAGGCCACGTCCTGGTGGGCGGGAGCCCGCCGCGCGCCCTGCGGCTGACGCCCTCGCAGCTCAGCTCGGTCATCCGCTGGTCGAGCGGAGCCGCTCCCAGCGGCCGGGCCGAACGCCTCCTGGCGCGTGAGCTCATCGAGGAGGGTCTCGCCCACCCCCGCCCTCTGCCGCCCGTACCGTTCCGGTCCGTGGACGTGGACGTGGACGTGGCCGTGGTGGGCCAGGCCGGTGCGCGCGGCCTGGGCCGGACACTGGACCGCCTCGCCGAACTGCACCCGGAACTGCGGCCGGTGGTCGTCGGAGCGACCGGTCCCTGCGCCTGGGCCGCGCGCGCCCGCGGTGCCCGGATCGTCCCCGGCCCCGCCGGCGGCCCCGGGGCGCGCGCCGCGGCCCTGCGCGTGTGCGCGGCCGAGTTCGTGGCGCTGCTGGAGTCCGGATCGTGTCCCGACCCCGGATGGCTCGACGCCGCCCTCGGACACTTCGCCGACCCCGGGGTGGCCGCCGTCGTCCCACGGGTGCTGACCGAGCGTCCCCGGGCGGCGGGCCACTGGCGGCTGGTCGTGGCCGCCGTCGCCGCCGCGCGGGCGGGCGCGGACCGCGGCGCGGACCCCGCTCCGGTGCTGCCGTGGGGCCAGGGCCCGGGGCAGCCGGGCGCCGGCAACGAGCACACCGCGTCCGACCCCCTGCGGCCCCTGCCCGCCCTCGTCCTGCGCCGGTCCGCGCTCGAAGGCGGGTCCGCGGACCGCGGGGTGCCGGACGGCTCGCGGCCGGACGCCTCCGACGGTGGACGGGGACTGCGGCCCGAGCTGGGGCACGGCGCCGAATTGGACCTGGTGTGGCGCCTGGCGTCGCGGGGCCGTGGCGTCCGCTACGAGCCGCGCGCCCGGGTCCGGTCGCGGCCCGTGACCGATCTCGGCGGCTACCTGCGCGCCTGCTTCACGACGGGGGCGCAGGCGGCTCCGCTGGCCCGGCTGCACGGACGTCGGGCCGCCGGGCCCGAACTGTCCCCGGAAGGCGCGGTGGGCCTGGCGCGGCCCGCGTCGGATCGCCCTGGTGACCGGTGCGGCGCTGGTGCTGCCGCACCTGGCCTCCTGGCGGGCGGACCGGGGTGCGGTACTGGTCGGGCCCCTGACGTGGACGGCCCTGGGCATGGCGGGGGACGCCGCGCGTTCGGCGGGAACGTGGTGGGGCGTGGCGCGGACGGGGTCGGCGGCGCCGCTGATCCCGCGCCTGCGGGCACCGGCGCGAGCGCGAGCCGTGGCGGCGGAGCCGCCGGAGGAGCCGGCCGCGGCGCACTCCAGGGTGCGGACGGTGTCACTGCTCTTGGTCGGCGACTGACCAGCGTTCGTCGGGGCGAGGGGCGAGGGGCGAAGCGGTGCCGCGCCCGGGGGTGGCGCGGCACTCGGACGCCGGAGCCCCGGCGTGGTCAGAAGTGAGCAGTTACCTGGCGTTCTGTGGTTCCCTGTGCGTCTTGGTCGTCATTTATGCGCTTCATTATCCTCATTTTGAGCGCGCCGTGATGTGGGCTTCGACGGCCGTGCGTGCTCGCTAAAAGGGTGCGTTATCACGACAATGGGGACGACTCGGGCATTCCGAACGTGTGCCTAATATGATGAAATCATCATACAATTTCCCTTGTGGGGAACGGTGAATCCACGACCGTTGTCTATTCTTGATTCAGTGGTTATCGTCGAGTGTCTCGTTATCCCGCAGGCTCGTGACATTCCGGTCACACACCGTGAATCAAGAGGCAGAGTGCCTGGTTGACCACAGGCAATCCGGGAGGCGGCCGCGTACACCACGAGTCGGACGCCGACCTGGGTGAAGTTCGGAGATGTTCTTGGGCAAGTTCCTGGCCAGGCGGCTGCTGAACTACGTCGTGCTGATCTTCATCGCGACGAGTTTCGCCTACCTGCTCGCCGCCACCCATCTGGATCCGCGCGCGTATTTCGAGCAGATGCAGCCGCCGCCCTCCCCCGAGGCGGTGAACAACCAGCTCGACTCGTTGAACCTCAACGACCGGACCCCCATCGCCGAGCGGTACGTCACCTGGATGAGCGGCGTCCTGACCGGCGACTTCGGCCGCAATATCCAGGGCGGCGACGTCACGTCCCAGATGTGGATGAAGGCCGGGGTCACCCTGCGCCTGATCACGGTCGCCACCATTCTCGGCAGCGCCATCGGTATCGCCGTGGGCGCCTACGCCGCCGTGCGCCAGTACCGCGGCTTCGACAAGGCCGCGACCGCGAGCTCGTTCTTCGTCCTGTCGATCCCCACGGTGGTCATCGCGATCGTCGTCCAGGTCATCGCCGTCGCCGCCAACGACGGACTGGGCCTACAGCTGTTCCGCTACTCCGGTGAGTACTCCGCGGGCTTCGACGGCGCCTGGTGGGAACTCCTGCTCAACCGCGTGCACCACGCGGTCCTGCCCACGTTCGTCCTGGCCGTCGCGCTGTTCGCGGCCTTCGCCCGCTACCAGCGCAACATGATGCTGGACGTGCTCGGCGCCGACTTCGTGCGCACCGCCATGGCCAAAGGGCTCACCCGCCGCCAGGCGCTGTTCAAGCACGCCCTGCGCACCGCGCTCATCCCCACCATCACCTACTTCACCTTCACCTTCGGCGCCCTGGTCTCGGGCGCGACCTTCACGGAGAAGATCTATGGCTGGCACGGCATGGGCGCCTGGCTCATCGACTCCGTCCTCCGCCACGACGTGCACGTCGTGGCCGCCGTCTCCTGGTTCATGGCGATCACGATCATGGCGGCGTCCTTCCTCTCGGACATCCTCTACGCCTGGCTCGACCCGAGGGTGCGGGTGTGACCGTGCAGCACAGACCGCGGACCCACCGCCTTCCGCACGCCCCGCGCCCCACCGCGGCGCCCCAGTTGGAGAGCACGCCATGAGCACGATCGAAGAGAGCAAGGCGTCGGCGCCGGCACCGACCGTGCCCCCGGCACCGAGCCGGCTCAAGGACCTGGGCCGCCGGCTCGTCGGGACCCGACGGGTCATCGTCGGTCTCGCCCTCCTCGTCCTCCTGGCCGCCGTCGCCTTCATCGGCCCCCTCCTCAGCCCGTGGGAGCTCGGCGAACGCGACTTCTCCGCCATGCTCGAAGGGCCCACCGCCGAGCACTGGATGGGGACTAACCGCACCGGCCAGGACATCTTCACCCAGGCCACGGCGGGCCTGCAGAAGTCCCTGCTGATCGGTCTGCTCGTCGCCCTCGTCTCCACCGGGTTCGCCGCCCTCGTCGGCGCCTTCGCCGGCTACTCCGGCGGTGTGACCGACAAGGGCCTGATGTGGATCGCCGACCTGGCGCTGGTCCTGCCGAACTTCGTCATCCTGGCGATCCTGTCCACCCACTTCGTCGGCGACGGCGGCTGGCTGATCCTCGTCGTCCTGCTGGCCGCGTTCAGCTGGATGGTCACCTCGAAGATGGTGCGCGGCCTGACCATCTCGCTGCGCGAGCGCGAGTACATCCACGCCGCCCGCTTCATGGGCGTGCCCGCGCACAGGATCATCCTGCGCCACATCCTGCCGAACATGTCGTCCCTGCTCATCGCGGACGCCACGATCATGGTCAGCAGCGCGATCATCGGGGAGACCGCGCTCAGCTACTTCGGCCTGGGCGTGCAGTCGCCCGACATCAGCCTCGGCATGGTCATCGCGGCCGGGTCCTCGTTCGCGACGACGGCGCCGTGGGTGTTCGCCTTCCCCACGATCCTGCTGATCGTGATGGTGCTCGCCGTGAACATGGTCGGGGACGGTCTCCGCGACGCCCTCGACCCCCAGTCCACGTCGCGCCGGTCCTAGGGGAGAGGCCCACCATGAGCACTGACACCGTCGCGGCCGACGAGGCGGCGCACAGCGAGAACACCGGCGACACGCCGGTCCTGGAGGTCACCGACCTCAACGTCACCTTCCCTGGGATGAACGGCAACCCCGACGTCCACGCCGTCCGCGGCGTCAGCTACTCCGTCACCCGCGGAGAGGTCCTGGGCATCGTCGGCGAATCCGGATCCGGCAAGTCCGTCTCCTCCATGGCCGCGATGGGGCTGCTCCCCGACCACGCGCGGATCACCGGTTCGGTGCGGCTGCACGGCGAAGAACTCCTGGGCCTGGACGACCGCACCATGGCGCGCAAGCGCGGCAAGGTCATCTCCATGGTCTTCCAGGACCCGCTGTCGGGACTGACACCCGTCTACACCGTCGGCGACCAGCTCGCCGAGGCGGTCCTGGTCCACGACTCCAGGACGCCCAAGGCCAGAGCGCGCGCACGCGCGGTGGAGCTGCTCGACCTGGTGGGCATCCCCCACCCCGAGTCGCGCTACCGCTCCTTCCCGCACGAGTTCTCCGGCGGCATGCGCCAGCGCGTCATGATCGCGATGGCGATGGCCAACAACCCCGACGCCATCATCTGTGACGAGCCCACCACCGCACTGGACGTGACCATCCAGGCGCAGATCCTCGACCTGCTGCGGACCGCCCGGCGCGAGACCGGGGCGGCCATCGTGATGATCACCCACGACCTCGGCGTCGTCGCCGGGTTCGTCGACCGCGTCCTGGTCATGTACGCGGGCCGTCCCGTGGAGACCGGCGACGTCGACCAGATCTACTACGGCAGCCGCATGCCCTACACCATGGGCCTGCTCGGCGCCGTGCCCCGCACGGACATGGACCGCCAGGGCGCGCTGGTGCCCATCAAGGGCAGCCCGCCGTCGCTGACCGACCTGCCGACCGGGTGCACCTTTGCGCCGCGCTGCCCCATCGCCGAGCCCGAGTGCGGGATGGGCGAGCCGGGGCTGCTCACCATCGGTGCCCAGCCCTCCCGGGAGGAGGTGCGCGAGTTCCACACGGGAACGGCACCGGTGACCGGCCCGGAGGACCCGGGCGACCCGGGTGACGCCAACGAACAGCGCGCCGCGTGCCTGCGCTCCGGCGAGATCGCCGAGCACCGGTGGACCGCGCTGGACATCTATCCCGTGCCCGAGATCCCGGAGTCCGCGGCATCGGACACACCGCGCGAGAACCGCCCCGAGATGCTGCGGGTCACCGACCTCATCAAGCACCACCCGCTGATGAAGGGCATGGTGCTCAAGCGGCGCGTGGGGACCGTGTACGCGGTGGACGGCATCGACTTCGACATCCGCGAGGGCGAGACGCTCGCCCTGGTGGGGGAGTCCGGCTGCGGGAAGTCCTCCACCCTCATGGAGATCATGGGGTTGGACCAGCCCCAGCGGGGCCGCGTCGAGGTGATGGGAAGGGACACCGCGGGCCTGGGCAGATCCGACCGCTTCCGGCTCCGGCGCGACATGCAGATCGTGTTCCAGGACCCGACGAGCTCCCTCGACCCGCGCATGACCGTCTTCGAGATCATCTCCGAGCCGCTGCGCACCCACGGAACCTCCCAGCCCGAGACGACCGCGCGGGTCTACGAACTCCTGGACCTGGTCGGCCTCGACATCGAGCACGCCACCCGCTTCCCCGCCGAGTTCTCCGGCGGCCAGCGCCAGCGCATCGGCATCGCCCGCGCCCTGGCCCTGGAACCCAAGCTGCTGGTGCTGGACGAGCCGGTGTCGGCCCTGGACGTGTCCATCCAGGCCGGCGTGGTCAACCTCCTGGAGGAGCTGCAGGCGCGGCTCGGACTCTCCTACCTGTTCGTGGCGCACGATCTGTCGGTGGTCCGGCACATCGCCGACCGGGTCGCGGTCATGTACCTGGGCCGAATCGTGGAGATCGGCGAGACCGCGTCTGTCTACACCCGGCCCTCGCACCCCTACACCCGGGCGCTGCTGTCGGCGATCCCCATCCCCGACCCGTCGAGGGAGCGCGCACGCACGCACATCGTCCTGAACGGAGACCTGCCCAGCCCCGCCGACCCGCCCTCGGGCTGCAGGTTCCGCACCAGGTGCCAGAAGTTCATCACCCTCTCCAAGCCCGACCAGGAGCAGTGCATGAGCATCGAACCGCTGGTCACGCCCACCAACGGTGGGGACCAGGCGGCCGCCTGCCACTTCGTCGAGCGGCAGGCGGGCGTCTGAGCCGGCCGGTGCGGAAGGCACGGCCGGCGCCGCCCCGCGCGTCGGCCGCATCACCCCACAGGAGGAAGATCCCCATGTGGCTTTGGAAGGTGCGTCACCTCGCCCCCGTCGCGGCCCTGGCCCTGGTGGCCGGCGCCTGCGGCAGCGGTGACGACGGCAACGACCAGCGGCAGGTGGCGTCCCTCGCCGCCCAGGACCTGAACCCCGCTCCCCGTGAGGACCTGCGGGAGGGCGGCACCTTCGTCTGGGCCCTCAGCGCGTACGACGAGCAGCACAACATGCACCACGTCGACGGCAACCTGGCCAACGTGCGCCGGGTGGCCGCCGCCGTGCTGCCCAGCCCGGCCAGGTACGACGGTGAGGGCACGGCCTCCCCCAACACCGCCTTCGTGACCGACTTCGGTGTCAGCGACGACGGCCTCGAGGTCTTCTACGAGCTCAACCCCGACGCGGTGTGGTCCGACGGTGAGCCCATCACCGCAGCTGACTACGAGGCCAACCTCGAGACCCTCAGCGGCGAGCGCGACGGCGACTGGGAGCTCGGCGGCATCGACGGCTACGACCGCGTGTCGGAGTTCGTCCCCGGTGACGACGAGTACTCCTTCACGCTGGAGTTCGAGGAGCCCTACGCCGAGTGGCCGTCCCTGTTCTCCCCCCTGTACCCGGCCGAGTACATGGAGGACGACACGAAGTTCAAGGACGGCTACCGCAAGGCCTACCCGGTCACCGCCGGGCCGTTCGGGGACGTGGAGTTCGACGACGTCGCCGAGCGCATCACGATCACGAGGAACGAGGACTGGTGGGGCACCGAGCCGCTGCTGGACGAGATCGTCTTCGACGCCATGGGCAGTGACGCCATGGCCGCCGCCTTCAACAACGGCGAGATCGACGGCTTCTACCTGGGCTACGACGCCGCCGGGTACGAGCTCCTCAAGGACCGTGAGGGTGACGGCGCCTACTTCACCCAGGCCGTCAACCACGGCCACCGGTTCGCCTCGCTGAACGGCGCCAGCCCGCAGCTGGAGGACGTCCGCGTCCGCCACGCCATCTCCCTGGCCATCGACCGCAACGCCCTGGCCGAGGTGGCCCTGGGCGCGGTGAACTGGCCGATCACGGGCGAGGTCAACCGCCTGCTGCGCTCCAGCCAGTACGGCTACCAGGACAACAGCGAGGGGTACGGCGAATTCGACCCCGAACAGGCCGGAACGCTGCTCGACGAGGCCGGCTGGACGCTGGAGGAGGGTGCGGAGTTCCGCACCAACGAGGACGGCGAGACGCTGACCCTGGACTGGGTGGCCTCCGAGGACCTGGACATCGCCAAGGACGAGGCCGAGATCGGTCGCGACATGCTCGCCGAGGTGGGCATCGAGGTCGACGTCCAGCAGGTGCCGTCCAACGCCCTGTTCTCCGAGTACATCATCCCGGGCAACTACGAACTCGCCACGTACGTGCTCACCGGATCCAACCCGTACGCGGGTGACTCGCAGGAGAACTACGGCATGCCGAACGAGGGCGGCGAGTGGGGCAACAACCTCGCGCGTACCTCCACCCAGGAGATCGACGACGCCTACGCCGAGCTGCGCTCCGAGACCGATCCGGACCGCTACGCCGAGATCGCCAACGAGATCGACCGCATGCTGTGGGAGGAGGTCGTGACGATCCCGTTCTTCGAGCGCCCGGGCCTGTACGTGGTGAACGAGGACCTGCACAACTGGGGCGAGTACGGTCTGGCCTCGGACTACGTGTACGAGGACATCGGCTGGGCCGCTGAGTAGCCTGCCGCACCGACGGGGGAGGCCCCCGTCGCCGATGCTCCCGCCGGGGGTGCCGCCTCCCGCCGGAGGCGGCACCCCCGGTTCGCGTCGTGCCCGGGGTGGCGGGCGCTCCGGGCGCGCCGGACGGGACCGGCGGGTCGGATGGGCATGGGGAACGGGGGCACCGAGCGATCGGGGTCGGCTTGGGGCTCGGGGCCGAGCTGTGACAGGCTCAGAGAACGGACGACACCCCCTTGCCCCGCTCGTGGAAAGCCCTCGATGAGACTTCACCCGTTCGCCGCCGCAGGCGCGGCGGCACTGTTGTGCGCCGCTCTGGTCTCCTGTTCCAGCGATGACGACCCACCGGACTCGGAGCCGGTGAACGCCGACGTGGCCCCGGAACCCGAGGAGGAGAGCGCCGCGCCCTCCGACACGGACGAGGAGGAGGTCACCGCACTGGGCTGGGCCGGCCATCCCGGCGAAGTGGACGGCGAGGAGCACTCCGGCGTGACCGGGGGCGCGGACGGCGAGACCGTCACCGCCGCGGACGCCGACGACCTGGCCGAGCACCTGTCCTCGGACGAACCCCTGACCGTCGAGGTCAACGGCACCATCGACCTCGACGGATCGCTGGAAGTGGGCTCGGACAAGACCCTGGTGGCCGGGGAGGACGGCGCGGAACTCACCGACGGGCGCCTGGTGGTGGACGGCGCGAACAACGTCGTCCTGGACGGGCTGAGCGTGGAGGCGGACGGAACCGCACTGGCCGTCCGGGGCGGCAGCCACCACGTGTGGGTGGACGGGTCGAGGTTCTCCGGGAGCGACGACGACCCCCTGGTGACAGTCGACGACGGATCCGACTACGTCACCCTGTCCTGGAACCACTTCAGCGACGCCGAGTCCGCCCTGGCGGTCGGGAGCGAGGACGACGAACCCGGTGCCCTGCGGGTGAGCGTCCACCACAACTTCTTCAACGGCACGGCCGGGGCCCAGCCGCAGGCGCGCAACGCCGAGCACGTGCACGTGTTCAACAACTACTTCCGCGGCAACGCCGACTACGGGGTGCTCTCCACACACGGCTCCCTGGTCCTGGTCGAGGGCAACTACTTCGAGGACACGGCGATGTCGGTCTCCAGCGGAGACGAGGAACCCGGCAACGTGGTGACCCGGGACAACCTCCTGGTGGACACCGAACAGCCGGAGCTGCGGGGTGACGTGCCCGACCCGCCGTACGCCTACGAGGTCGACGACACCGTCGACGTGCCCGACCTCGTGACCAACGGAGCCGGTCTCAGCTCGTCCGTACGGCCGTGAGGGACCCGCGCCGGGTCCCACGCGCACCGGCCGCGGCCGGTGGGGACCCGGCGCCGGGACTCCGTGTCAGGGCATGCCGAACCCGTGGTACTCGTAGCGCTCGGTGTGCCCGCCCGGCGAGCTGTAGTCGAACCGGCGCGGATAGCCGCGCAGGTCGATCCACAGCTCGAACTCGGCGTCCTCGACGGCGCGGAGCGTGTTCGTCCCGTCATCGAAGTCCGCGCGCATCGCCGTGAACGTCCCCGTGTACCGGTACGCGGCGTGGCCGGCCTTCATCCCCGGCCATGCCAGGCGTACCTGCTCCCACCCGGCCAACTCCAGGTCGGAGGAGGTGCTGAGCACCTCGCGCAGCCTGGCCGACGCGAAACTCCTCGAACACAGGTACCGGTCGGCGTCGCTGGGGGATTCCAGCACCACCAGACCGGGGAGCGCGGAACGCGCGGTCATCATGTACCGCCCGTCCATCTCGTACCGATAGACCTCCTCGCCGTCCGCTTCGTCGACGTAGTGCTCGAAGGCGGGCTCGGCCTCGTCGTCGTAGACCGCGTGCCCGTGTCCCACGTCCGGGGCGGTGAGCGAGACGGGAATCGTGCTTCCCATGACCGCCGCCGCGCCCACGGGCACGGCCCCACGGTCGCTCAGGGTGAAGGTGATGTGGAAGGAGGAGGCGGTGTCCACGAGGTCGGCCGCCGCCCGTACGGCCCTGCGGGCGTTCTCGGGGCCCTCGTCGGTGAGCGCGAAGGGGTTGGCGAGCGCCGCGGAGCCCGTCGGATCCGGCAGGGGCTGGTTCGTGGCCAGTCGGGTCAGCCCCCACCCGCTCGCGGTCGCGGCGAGACAGGCCAGGACCACGGTCAGGCACAGGAGCCAACTGGGCCGGTGGGGGGCGGGCCCGGAGGTGTGGGGAGGCCTGGGATCGGCGGGGGAGGCGTCCGGCATCGACGTCGACACGGGTGGGACCTCGATTCTGGGGGGCGTGGGTGTGTGCAGGGCCCGGACTGCGCACGGAGACTGAAGTCGAAGAGCGATCCGTTGATTCCGGAGAGTACTTGCTCGGGAGCGCGGAGTGGTCGGGAACAGGTGCAGGTTCCAGGAGCGCTCGCACGTGTTCGCCTCCGGCGGACACGAAACGCAGCACGTATTCGCGGTGAGGGGAGTCGAGGGCGGGCCCGAGGAACTCGAAGGTACGGGTTCGCGCCAGCAAGCGCAGGGCCTCCTCCGAAGCGTGTTCCCACAGTGTCCGAATCGCGATCCGCGAGGCGAGCGACCCGGTGAACCGGCGGCTGGCGAAGAGCTCCATCCACTCGTCGGCCTCCAACCGCAGGATCGTCGCCTCCAGCACCTGGGAGTCCAGCAGGACCAGGATCGCCAGGGCACAGTCGACCCGGCCGACGGGCGACACCTGCCCCCGCGCGCACCTCAGGACCGCGTCGGCGGCTGCCACGGGATCCAGCGTCCACTCCTGGCCGGCTCCGGAACCGGAACCGGGACCGGAACCCGGGTCCGACCCGGAACCGGGCCCGGATCCGGAGCCGGATCCCGGGTCGGGGCCGCCGCCGGTCCCGGGCGCGGAGTCCTGCCCCACGGCGTCCGTGCCGCCGGTGGGAGTACGGCCGCCACCGTCGTTCGTGCCGACCGGAACATCCCCGTTTCCGTCCGCCGGAACGTCCCTGCCCCCGCTCCCGTCCCCGCTTCCGTTCTCGTGCTGGTCCCCGTCCCCGCCCGCGGCACCGCCCGGATCGGGGCCGCCGTCGCCCGGCCCGGTCCCGGCCGGCCCCGTCCCGGTGTCCTGCCCGCCCAGGATCCGCTGCACGGCGGCGCCCACGGCCGGCGGTGTCCGGGGCACGAAGGAGAAGGCCGCCACGGCCAGGGACACCACCACCAGGAGCACGGCCGTGTACTCCACCAGGGCTCCTCCTCGGTCCACGCCGCCCCTCCTCATCGCAGTCGCGGCGGGTGGCGGTCGAACCGGAGGAGGTCCCGTTGGAGGACCTGCTCGTCCTCCGGGGAACAGCGCCATCCCCGCGCGGTGAGCTCGTGCTGGAGCCTGCGCAGCAGCCGACCGGGGCGGGCGCACAGGTCGTGGAATCCGATGGCCACGATCCCCCAGCCCTCGTCCGCCATGGCCGCGTACCGGTACCGGTCGAGTGCCCGCGTCCGCGGGTCCTCGTGGTGTTCCCGGCTGTCGTACTCCAACGCGAGGCGGTAGCCCGGCCAGCCGAGGTCGGCGTGGAAGACCCCTTCCCGGGTCGGGACGGGGCACTGGGGTACGGGCGCGGGCAGACGCGTCGAGCGCACCAGGACCCGCGCCCAGGACTCGGCGGGGGAGTGGCTCAGGCCCGAGCTCAGCCGCACGGCGTGGCGCAGTCTCGCGTGCTGGCCCGCGGGCCGGCGGTACCGGGTGGCGGCGACCAGTTCGTGCCGGCGCACCAGGCCGCGGGCCAGGAACATGTCGAGCCGCGACGTGGCCACGAACACCGAGGGCGCCCGGGCGGCGATGTCGGCGGCGGTGCGGGCGGGTGCGGTGATCCGCGCCCCCTCCACCTCCACCCGCTCGTGCGGTGGGACCGGTTCGTGGTGCGCCACCACCGCCTGGGTACCGACGCGGCGCACACCCCGGGGCACGGCCACGTGCAGCCGTGTGCGCGTGACTCGGGTGCCGTGCGGGTAGGCGTTGACCCCCCACACGTAGGCGGCGGTGATGTCGCACGCCACAGCGTCGGCGGAGAGCAGGCCGGGCACGGGAACGAGCGTGCGCAGGAGGAGGGAACGGTCGGGGAGGGTGTCCTCACTGACGGTCATACATCCAGGTTCGGCGGTGGGCACCGACCCGACAAGGCCCCGCCCGAACCTGTGGACAACCGCTCCCCGGCACGCGGTCCGCCGCGGCTCCTTGCCGCTACCGCATCGCGCCCACACCGGCCGCCACGTGGATGTGGTCGACGTGGTCCAGCGTGATGTTGCCGTAGTGCGGGTAGTGGCGGGCGACTCCGGGCCACGCACCCACCGGGTCCGGCGGCAACCGGGTGTTGTTCCAGATCAGACGGTTGTAGATGATGCCCTTGACCCCGAGCCGGTCGGCGTTCTGGATGAGCCAGTTGATGACCGTCACGGCGGTGGCGTCCATGTCGGACGAGGGCACTTCGCCGAGGCCGGCCATCATGTAGTCGACCGCCTCGCCCGTGTTGTGGTCGCTGCCGGTCTCGGCGCGATAGCCGCCCGCCGTGAGGTAGAAGCCGCCGAACTCGTCCTGCAGCGCCTGGTGGACGCCGCACATGCGGGGGTGCAACTGCCCGAGGGAGGCGCAGTCGACGATGGCGCCGCCGCCGAACACTCGTGAGGGATCGAAACGGTAGGCGCCCTCCTGGTCCACCAGGTTCACCCTGATCATGGACAACGCGGTGTCGAGGCTGTCGACGGGCCCCTCCACGCACTCGATGAAGCCGTCCGGTGCCCGGCCGCACTCGTTGGGAGGGTGCACGATGGCGATGGCCGAGGCGTTGCCCACCACGGTGTCGGCGTCCTCCTCGGAACCGTCGCACTGGACGTCGTTCCAGGGGCGTGAGCCGTCCTCCTCCAGTTCCCTCTGGCAGATCGCGCCGCGCACCTCGACACGCACGATGTTGCCGTTGCGGCCCTGGACGTTGTCGCTGGCCCGGATGTCGGTGAGGACCGCGCCGTTCTCGCGCGCGTACTCCTCCGCGCGCGCCTCGGCCTTCTCCTCGTCGAACCACGGCATCGGGTAGGCCCCGTCGAACAGGTCCTGGGCGGCCTGGTCGCGCAGCGCGCTCACCGCGGCCAGCGCGGCGGCGTCGGCGGCGGTCTGAACCTGGCTGCGCTGGTCGTTGGCCGCCCCCACACGTACGAAGAGCAGGGTCAGCGACAACAGGGCGAGTGTGAGGCCGAACAGGAGCAGGACGTTGGACTGGCCGGCGTCGCCGCGGCCCGGCACGGGCCGACGGCGGGAGCGCACGGCCGTGGCCGCGCGCCGTGGGGACCTTCGCGGTGCCATGCGCGTTCCGGGGGGTCGTCCGCGCGTACGCGGTGAGGCAGGGGTCGGCGGGGTGTGGGGACGAATTCCGTTCCCTGGCGTAGCTTATCGGGGCCTGTCCGTGATCGGTAGGCCCTGTGGACAGCCGCGGAGGCGGTGGCACTCCCGCCCCCGGTGACAGGTGCGCGGGCGGTGGCCCCTGGAGCGGCGGGGCCGGACAGTGGTGCGAGGGCGATGGCCCCTGGAGTGGTGGGGGCCGGGGCAGTGGTGCGCGGGCGGTGGCCCCTGAAGCGGCGGGGCCGGACAGTGGTGCCCGGCCGCTCCGCTCAGGGGCCGCGAGAACCGCTCCTCGCGCCCTCGCGCCCTCCATCCGTCAGAGACGGCGGCGCAGGGCCTCCACCGTGTGGACGTCGGCCACGGTCACCTTGACGTCGCCCGACCCGACGGACGACGCGGTGACCGACCGGACGTAGGGCCCGTGTGCCCACCGGCGTGCCGTGCGCAGGGGCACCGACTTGGCACCCACACGCCCCAGCGCACCCGGAGGCCCCACGAGCAGGCGCAGCCGCCACGTCGCCCGCAGCCCCGGGACCCCTCCGAACTCGGCTCGCCCCAGCAGCGGCAGCCGCCCCGTCAACCGTGAGCGGTCCGCGCTCGGTACCAGACGCAGCGGATACCGCTGCCCCGCACCGGACCCGCGCACCACCTCCACCGCGCACTCGACTCCGTCGGGCAGCGCGTCGCCCAGCCGCACGTCCAGACGGAGATCGTCGCGGCGGCGCCCCACGGGGCGCACCCGCACCTCGTCCACCTCCAGCGTGGGCGCCAGAGGCGTGGTCTTCAGCCCCAACCGGTCGTTGACGGTGTAGTACGGGCGGACCCTGGACCCGCACCCGGGGTTCTGGTGCACCTTCAGGACCGGGTACTCGATGATGTCCTTGTAGCCCACCACGCCCGACAGGTGGCGCCCCACCGAGCAGTCGGTCCCGTCGGAGAGGACGAGCCGGGCCTCCCACGTCTCCGACTCCCCGTGACGTCCGCGCACGACCGCCTCCGGGTCGACGACGGCCGTGAACCGTCCGTCGCCGGCCACCGGCGCGGAGAACTCCCGCAGCGTCTGCGGCGACTCCCGCAGGCGTACCGAGAGCCGCGCCCGCGCGTCGGCCCGGTCCCGGCCCAGGACACGCCCCTGCACGGTGATCAGGCCGTCGGCGACCTCGACGTGGTCGACCTCGGCGTGGTGGTCCGACCGGCGCACGTGCAGCGCCAGCCTTCCCTTCGCGGTCCGGGTCGGCAGCACCAGGGCCAGCCTGCCGACGTCCGCGGCACTGAGCGGGAACCCGTGCTGGTGGATCACCACGTCGCGGACGGGCGTCTCCTTCTCCCCGTCGGGGCCCTCGTCGATGCGGACGACCTCCCAGGTGCGCGCCGCCAGCCGTCGCGCCTCCGGGTCGACGACGACCTCCCCGTTCCCGTCGGGCGTCAGGGTCACGCGCGCGCCGGGCCGGGTGAGCACCACGTGGGCGGGCGGGTCGGCGAACGCCAGCACGGCGTACCCGTCGGTCCCGGCGCGCACGCGACAGGCGGCCGGCAGCTCATTCCGGGCGGCCGGGATCCTGGGCACGGGCGGCGGGGTCGCCTGGGGCAGGGACGTGCCCAGCAGATCGGCGAACAGCTCCTCGTGGAGTCGGCAGACGTTCGCCGGGTCGAACCGCTCGGAGTCCAGCAGCGCGGCCTGGGACATCTTCCGGCGGAGCTCGTCGTCGGCCATCAGCTCCGCCAGGCCGTCGGCGATGCCCGAGGCCGAACGGTTGGGCACGAGCAGTCCGTCCTCGTGGTCGCGGATGATCGACGCGGGGCCGTGCGGACAGTCGGTGCTCACCACGGGAAGGCCCGAGCGCATCGCCTCCACGATCGTCATCCCGAAGGGTTCCTCGCTGGAGGTCACCGCCGCGAACGCCCCCTGGGCCCAGGCCTCCTCGACCCGGGGGTGCGGTCCCATCAGCCACACCCGGTCGTGCAGGTCCAACGACGCCACCAGGCGGGCCAGCGCTCCGCGCCGGTCCCCGCGCCCGTAGATGCGCAGGGTCCAGTCGGGGAACTCGTCCGCCACCATGGAGAACGCCTGCACCAGGAGGTCATGCCGCTTGCTCGGCGCCAGCCGGCCCGCGGAGACGATCGTGTGCGAGTCGAGCCCTTCGGTCGTGAACGGCGGCGCGGGCACCGAGTTGGGGATGGACAGCAGCCGCACGCCCGGCAGCGCCATCCGCTCGGCGTACGTGCGCGCGTCCGCCTCGGTCACCGTGACGAACGCGTCCAGGTTCGGGTACTCGGTCTCCATCACCCGGCGCAACGCCTGCGAGTGCTGTTCGTAGGTGAGGTGTTCCTGCCCGACCTTGACCACGTGCCGGGGCGCGGCCCGGGCGATGACGGCGTTGAGTCCCGGTCTCGTGCCCACCACCACGTCGGCGTCGGTGGTGGTGAGGTACTCCTCCAGCCGGTCGTCGGTCAGGCGGCTGTGGGTGGACCCGCGCGAGTCCTCCGGCGGGAAGAGCAGCGGCGGAAGCCCGGCCCGTTCCGACCCCTCGTACAGCGGGCGTCCCCCGACCCCGATGCCGTCGCCCCTGGACTCCCGGCGCACGTCCACCAGCGGGCGCAGGCGCACCCGGGCGGGCACCGGCAGAACGGGCTCCGCCCGGTGCTGGAACACCGAGACGATCTCGACCTCGTGGCGTTCGGACAGCGCCGAGGCCTGGTTGGCGACCGTGCGTACGGTGCCGCCGATGCCGTACATGTCGTTGATCAGATAGGCGATCTTCACCGAGCCCCCCGTATCTGTGGGCTCCGTCCCGCGCCCCCGCGGGACGGAGCCGCCCCCGTCGATCCGCGCCGGTCATGCCCCGAGTGGTCGGGTGGCGCGGGGATGAAGGATCAGGCTATGGGGGTGATTTCCGGAAAAAGCCATGTTTGCGCTACTCGTCCCGAAGGTTTGCGACTCCCTGTGAGGGTTTTGCGGAGTGTTCAGACGGCCGGACCGAACCGTGCGGGTGGGACGGGAAAGCGGGGGGATGAGAGCGGGATGCGAGCGGCACGTGAGAGGCGCGGACCGCTCGCAGCTGCGCCGGCGACGACGGGTCCCGGACCGCCTCCGCGCTTCGCTTGGGTGAGGCGGGCTGACGGCCCTGCCACCAACAGATGGCGGGGGCCGGGGCATCCCGCAAGGTCGCGGTTCCGGGGAGGCGGGCGGGGCGCTGATTTTCGGGGCGCGCCGGAGTCTGTACGGGTGATGTCGGAACCCACCAGGTTGGAGCAGACCATGTCCACTCAACGCGCGGCCTCGCCGAAGTCCCGTACCCCCAAGCGCGGCCTGAACATCGTGCTGTGGGTGCTCCAGGTCCTGCTCGCGGTGTTCTTCGCCGTGGCGAGCGCCCTTCCCAAGCTGACCGGACACCCCTCAGCCGATCCCACCTTCGATGCGATCGGGTACGGAGACTGGTTCATGTACCTGGTCGGCGCTCTGGAGTTGGCCGGGGCGATGGCGCTGCTGATCCCGCTGCTCTCGGGCGTCACCGCGCTCGCGTTCATCGCGCTGATGATCGGCGCGTTCGTGTACGAGGTCACCGTGATCGGATCGGGGTTCTGGTACACGCCGGTCATCCTCATCGCACTGTTCACCTTCATCGCCTGGGGCCGCTGGGACCGCACGATGGCCCTGTTCGCGCTGGTGGCCGGTCAGAGCAGGGCGTCGACGGCCTGACGTCGGCGCCGAGGCGCCGTGCCGTGGGCCGGGCGAGCGCCGGCGTACTGCGGGCGGTGGCGAACGGAGAGCGGCGGGAGCCCGGGTCCCACGGGCGGGGGAGCGCGGTCCTTCTGTGGGGGGGAATCCCGGCGCGGGAGGCCCGAGAAGACTGGGCTCGGGCCCCGGATCGGGGGCCCTCGACGAGAAGGGCATCCCATGCGTGCACTCCCGTCCGCACCCGCGGACGTATCCGAAGGACCAGGGTCGGGGAACGCCGGTGCGTTCAGGCGGGTGACGGGACCCGCGCTGGTCGCCGCCGCGTGGTCGACGGTCTCCGCGCTGCTCGGCTTGTACTGGGCGCGGGGCGGGGCCGGTTTCCCCTTCGGGGAGGGCGATCCGGAACCGGCCCTGTCCTGGTTCGGCCGGGCCACCGCGGAGGTGGGCGGCCCGGTGATCGCCATGGCGGCGGGAGCCGCTGCGGTCATCGGCCTGGTGATGGCGCTGCCACTGCGTTCGGCCGTGGCACGCCGGTTCCTGGCGGCGGCGGGCTGGGCCCTGGCGGTCGTACTGCTGGTGATCGTGCCCGACTACCGGGTACTGATGGGGGTGGTCTACGCCCCCGTGCTGGCAGTGGGATGGCCGCTGGGCCTGGTGGCGACCGAATCGGTGGCCGGGGTGTACTCGTGGACGGTGCTGAGCCAGATCTGGTGCATGGCCGGCGGGTACGCCTGGGCGATGGCGGCACTCGGGCAGGGGCGGAGAGCCGGCGGCGCCTGCACGGTCTGTGGCCGCACCGCGGACGAGGCGGGATGGACGTCCAGGGAGTCGGCCGCCGCGTGGGGTCGGACCGCGGTGTTCGTCTCGGTCCTGATGCCGTTGGCCTACTGCGTGACGCGGTGGGCGTGGGCCCTCGGCATCTCGCTCGGCGACCCCAGCTCGATGGTGGCGGAGATGGGTCCCGGCGTCCGGCTGGCGGCGGCGTTCCTGGCGACGTCCGGACTGGGCGGTGCCGTCCTGACCTTCGGTCTGATCCGGCCGTGGGGCGAGGTCTTCCCCCGTTGGATGGTCGGCCTGGCGGGCCGACGCGTGCCGATCATGCTGGCGGTGATCCCGGCCGCGCTGGTGTCGGTGCTGTTCGTCAACGCCGGACTGATGTACATCCGGTTGTTCCTGCCGCAGGTGATCGCCGAACCCGCCGCGTGGGGAGCGGCCGCGCCGGAGTTCCTGTTCCCGGTATGGGGAGGGGCTCTGGCCGTGGCCACTCTGGCCTACTACCTGCGCAGGCGCGGCGGGTGCGCCGACTGCGGCCGGGGTGGGGAAGCCAACGGCGTGTGAGTGGCCGGGGCCGGTCGGGGCAGCCGGGCAGGGGTGCGGGCGTCGTGATCGACGGCCCGCCGCGGTGTCGCGTCGAGGCGGGTCAGTAGGTCTTGGTGTTCTCCCACGATTCCCAGGCGAGGCAGGGCAGGGTGTGGTTGTCCTCGATGTAGTCCAGCCCCCAGGAGATCTGGGTGCGGGGATCACCGGCGAATCCTTCGGGTATCTCGCCGTGCACAGCCGGGTTGAAGCCGGGGATTCCGCTCGCTCCGGTGTCGGGGTCCACGAGCGTGTGGTCCCAGTTGGACGTGCTGGTCCACAGGTTCTGCAGACACGTCCACTGCTCGTCGTCCCAGCCCCGCTTCGTGGCCATGTTCAGGGCCACGGCCTCGTTGTCACTCCGGTTGGAGTTCCCGCCGCCCCATTCGTACTCCTCGGGTTCCTCCGGCCGATCGGCGTCCACCCAGGTTTCGTCGCCGCAGTCGGGCCCTTGGACCAGGCACACCATCTCTCGAACCCCGTTGTTGAACGTCCGGCTGAGCTCGAGTTCGTACACGGCGAGTATGACGGCGGCAGCCAGGATGGTGACGACCGCCAACTCGACGAACGAGGCGCCCTGGTCGGAGTCCACTCCTCGCGCCGGCCGCAACCAACCGGCCACGCGCGGTGGTCCACTGCGTTCGCCAGAACGCCCGGGCGGCCCAGTGGGGGAGGGGCGTCGGGTATCCGCCGGCTCGGAGCGGTGGGGGGTGGGCAAGGCCGCCTCCGGATCAAGAAATCGGAACATCCTCGATTGGTTCAAAGTTCGGGATCTCGACAGTCACCGATTCGATATCGGAAGGGACCGAAAAAAGCGACCAGTAAGAGACCTTCTCTCCCGGCGAAACCTGCTGGGCGAGATCATTTGAGGTAGGGCCAGAACATAGGCATGCACCGTTTCCATCCATGATCGGGTGGAATCGAGTACCGGATTCGTTGCTTCTGGATGTAACGCCCGCGTAGTTGGGGCCGGAGTAACTGTAGGAGCGATCGCGTAGCCAAACCAGTGGTTCTGTGGAATCCCCGTTGTTACTTATACTCCAAGTTATCGAAAGAAGTGCGCCGCTCTCGTCTCGTTCGGCTTCGTTGACCTCAGCCGTCAGGCCCTCCGACTCCGCGCTGTTTCCCTCTACGGACCCTAACACCTCGAGGTCGCTTGATCTGGGGGCGGCAGAGGCCGAGCTCATGCCCATCACAATGATGGAAACGGCGAGTGACATTCCAGTCGCGCTTCGAGCGAGTGAAAGGTTGCTCATGTCTTTCCTATTTCTCGAATGTGACAGTGACTCGCCGGTTTCGTTCGCGCCCTTCTTCGGTATCGTTCGCGGCAATAGGATCGCTGGAGCCGTGCCCTTGGGTATCGAACTCGATGCCGCTTCTGGTAATGAGATCGCTCAACGTGGATTCTACAGAGTCGGCTCGCTCCTGAGAGAGTGGCATATTAATCGATTCATTCCCAGTGTTATCGGCGTATCCGTCGATGCTTACAGTTGAGGAGCTTGCATCATCGATTTCTCTTGCCACCTGCTCAAGGATTTCCTCTGCGTCACCACTGAGTTCCGAGCTATTCGTTTGAAAGAGAACGTCGGAGGAAAGAATGATGCTGACCTCTTCGTTGCTTTCGGTGCGACCAGTTTGGTCTTCGATGTCATCGGAAATCATCGTGAGCGGGATGATCTGGGGTTCAGATAGATCGGGGCTCTCCGCTGGCTCCGTGGACTCACTGATCGGTATGTCCAATATCGGAGGTGTCATGGGGGTGGTGACCGTCATAGAATCCACTGGGGCGTCCGGAGGCGGGAATGCCACCCACATTTCGACGCTCTGTCCGCTTGCAATATTGCCATCTATTGTCGAGCAAAAGCAGGATCCGTCTGATTTTTTGTAGCTTAGATGCCGATTTTGGTTCTCACTGTCGATTAAGGTGACCTGGCTGGCACTGTGGAGGTTGTCCGTATCGCTCAGGCCGCTGTACAGGAAGAAATTCTCCGGAGATTTGTTCTCGATTTCAAATCGAAGTCTGAGGATGTTATTGTCGACTGTCTCCAGGGCGAGTACATTGATCTGGAGATCGCTTCCTAGCGTTGTGGAAGTGGAGGTGCTGCTTGCGACGATGTTCTGCGCATTTTCAGTCGGTTCGCCTGGATCCTGGCTTTGGTTTGTCGGGTTGTTTGTTTCGCCAGGCTCAGATGGCGTGTCAGAGGAAACTACGCACGCGGAGGTCAGCGCTAGTAAAGTTGACGCCAAGGACGCATTTAAAATCCGTTTCTGTATGCGTCTTGTTTCATGTTTTCTTCTCTCTTTCCTTGTCAAATCAGCTCCGCTGGCATAGGGTTTCCATAGTTGAATGATGAGTTGCTTGCAGGCGACTTTGCCCTATTCTTATGGAGTGCCCTGGAGGATCTCAGTAACGGAACTTCCGATGGCGTCACTGATGCTGGTTGATAGGTCGAGTGCATAGATCGCGACGGCGACTGCGGCGACGAGAATGACGATGGCCGCGTATTCCAGCATGGTGGCGCCGGTGTCGGTTTTCTTTGGCTGGGGGGAGACGTAGGTGCTGAAGGCTACCCACAGGCGGGTCAGGCTCTTCACGGGGTCAACTCCTTGGGGACAGGTGTTCCTGGTGCCACTGCGGTGTGGCCTGGGGCGGCCGGGTTACGGCGGCATCCGGACCGTGGGGCACTGAACCGAGGTCAGGGGGACAACAGGGGACTGTGAGTCGGTGACTCGCACCACGGATTCCCACTATCGGGCACGAACACCTGTGTTGACTTCGGGGCTGACCGGATGTGGCCACGTGTTCCCATGATGCCCTTCGGCGAGGGCGAGCACACGTTGTCCACAGGCAGAGTGAGAGCCCAGGTTCAGGCGGGGCTCGGTGTGCGTAGGCGCACATGGGCAGGCCATCCGGGGGTGACGTTCGGTGTTCGACGGGTGACCATGATGGCAGACGCGTCCTACGGGCGCCATGGGTGCACCGGTCATGCCAGGCCGCCCACATTCGCGCGTGTGGTCGTGCGGTGCTTGAATTGCCCGGTGGCCCTGGGTGGGCGGACATCGATGGTCGGCTCGGGGGCGGGCGTGAGGAAAGGCGGCGAAGTTTGGACAGCAGCACGGTCGTGTCCCTGGTGATCGCGGTGGTCGCGGGGCTGGTGGTCGGAGTGATTCCGCTCCTGACCGTGCTCCGCAGCCGTGCGGCGCTGAACGCCGCCATCAAGCGCACGCCCTCCGTGAGTCCGCCCCATCCCGATGAGCTGAAACCCGAGGAACTCGCCTATCTCGCCGGCGGTCCGGTGCGCGTGGCTGAGACCGTCATCATGGACCTCTACCTCTCGGGACGGATCCGTCAGCAGGACGCTCGGGGCTTCTTCACCCTGGTCGGCCCGTCAGCGCCGTTCACGCACGAGAAGTCGCTCATTCGGCGGACCATCATCCGGGGCTTCCGCGACCGCGTGGGTCTGACCGCGCGGGAGATGATCCGGCGCTCGATGAGCAGTGGCGGAATGATCGCCATCGCCGACGGTCTCAAGGCCTCGCGACTGCGGGTGGACTCTCCCGGACTCGGCCGGCTACTGGCATCCAGGGAGAAGGTGCCGTCCCGCATCTCGTGGATGCGGACCCTGAGTCTTCTCGTGGGCATCGGCGCGGGAGCCTTCCACCTCCTGGTCGACCCAGGACCCGTCTCCCTCGGTCTCCTGGTCGGCGGCCTCTTCGCCTCGGCGATGCTGTCGGTGGACAAGGCCGTCCTCGACTCCACCGGTGGCGCCGCGCTCACGGCGACGACTCCAGCGGGCCGGACCGTGGTCGCGGAGGCCGAGGAGCGCTACAAGGTCGTCGCCCAGTCCACCGACGAACTGGATCGTGAGTCGGCGGTGCGCTGCACAGCGGTGACCGGCTTCCGAGCCCTGCGTGAGGCTGCGCCCGCCGTGAACCGCTCCAGGCCCACCCCGCGCACGTCGTCCGCGTCGGGCTCCTCCGGAGGAACGGGGAACACGGGAGGTGTCCATGCCTCCTCCGTCGACGATGGCATCCGGATGGAGTCCCTCTGTGGATTCGCCGAAGACTGCCAGGGCGAGATCGGCGGAAGCGGCTCGGGTTCCGGGAGCGACGGTTGGGGCGGCGGTTTCGGCGGTGGTGACGGGAGTAGTGGCTCCGGCGATGGTGGCTCCGGTGGGGGCGGGGACAGCGGTGGCGGCGGAGGAGACGGTGGTGGAGGCGGCGGCGAATGACCTGCGGGTCATGGGGGCGGCGCCCTGGTCGTCCGGTCGGCGCGTCATTCGCCTGACCGGTCGCCCCGCCGACCCGCGGTCCCTCTGACCGGTCGTCCTGCTGTCCCGAGCGTCTGGCCTCCCCGTCACCTCTGTCCCCGCCCCACCGGGGCCTCCGTCGTCCGTCGCCCCCGGCCACGAGCAGTCCGCCGTTCGCGCGCCCATGTCACCTCGCGTCCGAACCGCCCGGCGCCCGCCCGCAGGAGAACCGGACACGGGTTCCGCCCCGGACACAGGTAGGGCGGGACCGCCGTACGGCCCCGCCCGCCCGTCCCAGGCTGAGAAGGTGTCGCCCCGCCTGCCCGCGAGGCGTCACCACCCTTGCCATCTCCCGGCCCGGAACCGGTGTGGGGTCAGACGGTTGCCGACTCCGGTGCGGACGCCGTCAGCTCGAACAGTTCGGCCAGTGCCTCGTAGGAGTCCAGCCGGGCCTCCTGGTCGTAGATCATCGACGACACCATGATCTCGTCGACTCCGGTGTCGGTGATGAACTGTTCCAGCTTTGGGCGCACCGTCTCCGGCGACCCCACGAAGGAGTAACGAAGCATGGCGTCCAGTCGTTCCTTCTCGCCCGGGCGCCACATCGTGTCGAGGCTGTCGACGGGCGGTTGCAGCAGGCCGCGCGCACCGCGGACGGTTCCGAGGAAGGCCTGCTGCATCGAGGTGAACAGCCGCTTGGCCTCGGCGTCGGTGTCGGCGATGAAGACGTTGGCGCCCGCCATGACGTAGGGCTTGTCCAACTGCTCCGAAGGGCGGAATCCGGCACGGTACGCCTTGAGGGCCTCGTAGAGGGCGTCCGGAGCGAAGTGCGAGGCGAAGGCGTAGGGCAGCCCGAGCTGTGCGGCGAGCTGGGCGCCGAAGAGACTGGAGCCCAGGATCCACAGCGGCACCCGCAGCCCTTCGCCGGGCACCGCGCGGACCGGCTGCCCCGGCTCGGCCGGCTCGAAGAACGCCTGGAGCTCCTGGACGTCCGCCGGGAACGTGGAGGCCGCGCTGTGGTCGCGGCGCAACGCCATCATCGTGCGGGGGTCGGTGCCGGGGGCGCGGCCCAGCCCCAGGTCGACACGGCCGGGGTAGAGCGACTCCAACGTCCCGAACTGCTCGGCGATGACGAGCGGGGAGTGGTTGGGGAGCATGACGCCGCCCGCGCCGATCCGGATGGTGGAGGTGCCCTCGGCGATGAAGCCGAGGGAGACCGACGTGGCCGCACTCGCGATGGCCCGCATGTTGTGGTGCTCGGAGAGCCAGAAGCGCTGGTAGCCCCAGCGCTCCAGGTTCTGCGCGAGTTCCCGGGCGGAGCGGAGCGCGTCGCCGGCGGTGGAGCCCTCGACGATGGTGGCGTGGTCGAGCACGGACAGCGCGACCTTGGACACGTTGGACATGGTGGCCTTCATTCCCCTGCGTGGATGCGTGGAGCGGTTCCGGCGCCACACGGTCCCTGATCGGCGGTCCGGGACCCGAGCCCCCGCTCTGTGACGGGGTCCGGTGGTGACGGCGGGCGGTCGGAGCGGGGTGGCGATGGGACCCGCCCCGACCGTCCGTTCTGTTCGATGATCGACGAACATCGAACTACGAAGGTACACTCACCCCTGAGCACGAACCAAATCTCTCGGCGCACCGGACGAGGCCGTCAGGACATGAGGAGGACCGCCTTGGCTCCCAGGGAGCACGCGCACCCCGCCCTCTGCGACGTGGAACTGGTCACGGTGCTGTCGGCCCTGGCCGAACCGACCCGGCTGCGAATCGTGCGGATGCTCGCCGCGATGGAGGGCGAGCGGGCGTGGAAGGACATCGACTTGCCGATCGCTCAGTCGACGCTCAGCCATCACCTGAAGATCCTGCGCAACGCCGGACTCGTCCAGAACCGGAGTGAGGGCACGCGCTGCTACATCTCGCTGCGCGACGACGAGCTGGAGAGCCGGTTCCCCGGGCTGTTGGAATCCGTCCTGTCCTGTCGGGACGGGCTGGTGCCGGAGGGCACCCGCGACGCCTAGTTCGTGTTTTGTGCGGCATTCCGGGCCCGCGGCCGCCAGGCTGCCTCTCGCTGCGCCTCTGCGCCTCTGCGCCTCTGCGCCTCTGCGCTCGTGCAGCACGACCAGGCTGACGTTCGCACGTCGTCTTGCGAGAGATGGCCTGGCGACCGCTCGCTCACCCGAAAGCCTGCGAAGAACACTCGCTGGGCGGCGACTCTCCGGTGCCGGTGGGTGGTGGGACCGGGCGACGCTCGGGGCGCGCGGGGCCGCGTTCGACAGGGCGGGACCGGGACGTCCTGTCCGCATCAGTCGAGGTCAGCGCCCAGGCACAGCCGGACGGTAGCCGCGCCCGGGCGCTGTGCGTGCCAGCGTAGACGGTGGGTCGGGTAACGGCCAGTAACGACAGGTTCGTTCGCGCAGCGACACCGCGCAGAGGTCGTCGGGTCGCGGTCCTGTGGTGGGTGTGGAGGTCGCGCGGGGTCGTCGGCGCGCCGGTCGGGACGGACCCGACCGGCGTCGGTCGACTGTGGGGAGCGCTCACAGGCCGAGGCCGATTCGGTTCGCGCTCCGAGTCCGCCGGGGCCGCCCACGCGGTGGTCAGCCGGTCGTGGAGGTCAGGAGTTGTCCGGCGGCCAGGTCGCGGTACAGGGCGTCGTCGGCGACGAGTTCGGCGTGCTTGCCCACGGCACGTACCCGGCCCGCGTCCATCACCACGATCCGGTCGGCGCTGGTGACCGTGGACAGCCGGTGGGCGACCACGATGACGTTCGTGCGCCGTGCGGCTTCCAGCATGACCGCCTTGAGCGCACCCTCGTTGGCCGCGTCCAACTGCGAGGTCGCCTCGTCCATCAGCAACAGCCGGGGGCCGCGCAACAGGGCGCGGGCGATGGCCACCCGCTGGCGTTCGCCACCGGAGATCGTCACACCACGGTGGCCGATGGCGCTGTCCAGTCCGTCGGGCAGACGTCCGACCAGGTCGCTCAGGCGAGCCCGGTCCACGACGTCGGCCAGGGCGTCGTCGCTCGCTCCGGGCGCGGCCATCAGCAGGTTCTCCCGCAGGGTGCCGTCGAGGACCGGCGCGTCCTGTTCGACGTATCCGATCTGCGCGCGCAGGGCTTGCAGCGGCCATGAGCGTACGTCGACGCCGTCCAGCAGGACCCTGCCGGACGTGGCGTCGTAGAACCGTTCGACGAGGGAGAAGACGGTGGTCTTGCCCGCGCCGGACGGGCCGACCAGAGCGGTGAGCCCGGCTCCCTCCGCGGAGAAGGACACCCCGTGGTGCACCGGAGGGAGTTCCGGACGGTAGCGGAAGGCGACGTCGTCGAAGACGACCGTGGCGGGACGCTCGGGCGTGGTCGGAGAGAGGTCCGCCTGGCCACCCGGGTCATGTGGGTCGCTGTGCCCACGTGGAGCACTCGCGTCACTCGGCTTGCCGGTCCCACTGGCCATACCGGATCCGTCAGCCCCACCAGCCCCGCCACCACCCGCGCCGGTAGCGGTGGTCGGGACCCGGCCGGTGCCGGCGTCCTCCCGTTCGAGGTCGGCGACCTCGTCGATGCGCCGGACGGCGGCCAGACCGGTCTGCAACTGGGTGAGCGAGGACGTCAGGCTGCTGATGGGCTGCATGAGATAGAAGAGCAGCAGGAGGAACGCGATGAGGCTCGACACGTCCATCGCTCCGGTGGCCACCCTGGCGCCACCGATGGCAAGGATACTCAGGAAGGCGATGTTGACCGCCAGCCACGTCGCGGTGCCCGACACGGCCGTCCACCCCGCCACAGCGACCCCGCGGCGCCAGGACTCCTGGGCCGCCAGATCCAGACGGGCGATCTCGGCGTCCTCCGCGGAGGACGCCTTCACGGTACGGAAGGCGCCGAAGACCCGTTCCAGGTGGGAGCCCATCTCGCCCAGTGCCGCTTGGGCGGCCTGGGTCGCGGCGTCGATGCGGGGCAGCACCACGCCCATGAGCAGGCCGACCACCACGATCATCGCCGCGGTGACCAGGAAGAGCCGCCAGTCGAGGACGACCATGATCGCGACCCCGCCGACGAGCAGGATCGAGCTGCTGACGATCTCGGTCAGGCCGCTGGTGGCCACGGAGCGGAGCAGGGTGGTGTCGGCGGTCAGGCGCGCGACGAGGTCGCCCGGTTTGAGCCGGTCCACCTCGCTCACGCGCAGCCGGACGAGGGAGCCGACGAGGTTGCGGCGTACGTCGAGCACGATGCCCTGACCGGTGCGCTCGAGGAGGAACGCGCCGAAGGCGCCGATCACCGCGCCGCCGATGATGACCGCCGTCAGGGCCAGGACCGGACGCAGGATCGGCTCGCCCGCGCCGAGCGCGTCGATGACGTACCTGGCCATGAGGGGTTGGGCCAGGCTCGTCGCGCCGCCGAGGAAGGAGAACACGGTGCCGACCGCGAGCACGCGCCAGTGTGGTCGGGCGTAGTCCCACAATCGGCGCAGGGGCGCCTTGGGAAGCGCCTTCCCCGATGGGGCCGTCACGTCGTCAGTACTCAAGGAGCGCACCCTCGGGTCGATGCCGGAAACGCGTGGTCGATGCCTTTGCTCAACGTTTGCCGGACGTAGGGGGGTTCCGCCGTGGAGTCGGATCCTTGGGCGCCGGCCGGGCTACGGCTCTGCTCCGCGGCGCCGGGCCGCGAGTTCGCGCAGGGCGTCGAGGCGGACCGCCACCGGCGGGTGCGTGGAGAAGGCCCGTCGGCGCAGGGCGAGCCATCCCCGTCCGAAGCCGTCCCCACCCTCCTCGTCCCGCCGGTGCGGGCGGGTGTGCGGCAGGATCGACAGCGCGTCCATGGCCCGCAGACCGGGCAGCCCCTTGGGCTGGGACACGGGGATCGCCTCCGTCATGGACGCCAGCGCGGAGGCCAGGACCGTCGGGGCGCCGGTCAGCTCGGCGGCGGCACGGTCCGCCGCCAGCTCCCGGCGGCGCACCAGCCGCAGGACGACGATCTGGCTGGGCAGCGACGTGAGCAGGAACAGGACCACCCCGGCCAGGGTGGCGGGGAGGATCACGAGCGCCGCGCCGCCGAACAGGACTCGGCCCAGGAACACCGGCCCGAGCACGAGGACCCGCACGGGGACGGGGAACCGTCCGGACCGCCGGATCCGTTCCTCCTTCTCCTCCCTTTCCTTCACGGTGTCGAACAGCGGATTCCAGGAGGTCCCCGAGCGGACGGCGAGCACCCACAGGCCCTCGTCGGCCCGGTACAGCAGGTCCAGCGCCGACACCGGGAGATTGACCATCCACTGGCTCATCCCCTCGGCGAAGGCGATGACGCGCTGGTCGCGGTGGGTCAGGTGGGCGAGCTCGTGCGCCAGCACGGCCTCCAGCTGCCGGTTGTCGAGCTGCTCCAACAGGTCGGGGGTGACGTAGACGCACGCGGGGCCCTGGTCGGGGACGTGCGCCACGGCGTTGGGGCCCTCGGCCCCGTACAGGCGCAGGACCGGGCGCTCCTGGTCGGTCAGGGCGCACAGGCGGTCCAGCACCGCGTGGACGCGCGGGTCGTCGTCGCGCTCGATGACGAACGTGTCCGTGGTCGGCGGCTCGTTCTTCCCGAGGGCGTGCAGGGACTCGGCGCCGATGAGGGAGAGCCCGAACGGCACCAGCCCGAGCCACCAGGGGAGCCCCGCCCACCACAGGAGGGCGCACAGCGTCAGGCTGTAGGCCGCGGACACTCCGAGGACGAGGAGGAAGGCCCCCAGGACGGGCCAGGAGGAGCGGAACCGCGCGAACATGGGCGCCAGGCTACGGGGAACGCCGGGTTTCCGGCCAGAGGGTTGTTCGTGGCCGACCGGTCGCCGAAGGGTGTGCGTTGAGGGAGGCCACGGCCGGAAACGGCCAGGTCACTTTCGCTCGAGGCGTCTTGGCGGCACTCTTGCAGTCAGGGGTTCCGGACGCGTTCTGACTGGCCAGCGCGGGTGAACGGCCGAGCAAGAGCGGCGGGCGCCGGGACGGCGCATGGTGGGGCGGGGCGGGCTCAGGTGCCGGTCCGCGTCCCGGGACTCGGACCCCCGTCACTCGTCGTGAGCCGCGGGAACGGCCCGTAGGCACCAGGAACCACACGGAACTGGAAACCACGCAATGCCGTCATAGTGGGACGGACAGGTCAAGACTGAGAGGTTTCAGGTGTCATCCCCCGGAACACCCCGTCCGTTCCACGGAGTCCCGCGTGCCCCGCGCCCCGACCGTTCGCGCCTGGCGCGACCGCACCGGTGGCTGTCGCTGCGGGGCGACCAGGGACGCCCGTGCCGGTTCGCCGAGGTGACGCCGGAGGACCTGGGTGTGCACCGGTCCAGGTTCGGTGCCGGAGGACACGCTCCGTACGTGCGCCGAGAGGCCGACGAGGCGATCGCCGAGGCGCTGCGCGACGACGGCCGACGCGTGGTGGTGGTCTCCTGCCCGCGCCTGGCCGGCTCCACGCGGGCCCTGGCCCACGCGGCGCACGAGGTCCTGGGCGGCCACCTCGTGGTGGCCTTCCTGGACGACCCCGACGTCGAGTTGGCCGCCATGATCGACGCGGCGGGAGCACTCACCGGATCCGCGGCCACCCCGGCACCGGGGACGGTGCTCTGGCTCGACCGGCTCTCCGCACGCCGCTACGCCGAACTCGCCCGTACCGACCCCGCGCGCCTGCCCGAGGGCCTGCGGATCCTGGCCGTCGCCGACAGCGCGCTCGTCCGTGGCCTGCGCGTGCCGGCGGACGTCGAAGGGGCCATGCGCGCCCATGGCGCCCCGATCGAGCTGGGGCCGATCACCGAATCGGAACGCCGGCGGCTGCGCGCCGGCACCGACTACGCCGATCCGGAACTGCAGGCGCGGCTGGACGCCGACGACGGCACGCTGCTCGTGGGGCGGCTCCTGGTGGACCTGGGCCCCTTCCGGTCGGAGCTGCTGCCCGGGACCAGCGCCAATCGCACCGCCCTGCTGCGCGCGGTCACCGACTGGCGGCGCGTCGACCCGCCCACTCGTCTGACCTGGGACGACCTTGAACGGTTGTACCGCGCCTACCGCCAGGAGCTGACCGGAACGCCGCAGAGCGCGAGCGTGTCGGCGATCGGCTGTGAGGCGGCTCTGAAGTGGGCCGCCCGGGCCACGCACGAGCGTCCGGCCCTGGTGGAGGAGCGCTCGGACGAGAGCGGCACCTACTACAGCCCCCACCCCCTGCTCGCCGTCGTCGCCGACGAGTCCGGGCAGGACTGCGCGTGGCCCGTCGCCGACCCGATGTGGGAGCACGGCGACACCCGGTTCGAGGGGGAGGCGCGCCGCGACATCGGCTACGCGGCGATCGAGGCGAGGGCGCTGACCGCGGCCCAGCGGCTGTTGGGCCACACGGACACTCCGATGGACCCGGTGGTGCTGCTCTACCTGGGCCAGGTGCTCATGGACGCGGGCGACCTGGACGCCGCGCGGCACTGGTTCACCCGGGTCGCCGACCAAGGGGGAGGGACCGCCGACACCGTGCCGCTGGCCTACTTCGTGCTCGGTGGGCTGGAGGACGCCCGCGACGACGCCGTGGCCGCCCGGCGCTGGTGGGCGCTGGCGATCGACTCCGGGCACCCCGAGTGGGCTCCGGAGGCGATGGTCAGTCTCGGTGAGCTTGACTGGCGGCAGGGGGACACGGAGAGCGCCCGCCGCTGGTGGACGCGCGCGGCCGGAGTCGGGGCGGACGGCGACGGGGACCAGGGGAGCGGCCCTGGCGTGAGCGGACCCGGTCCGGTGTCCGGCGCGTCGTTCGAAGGGCCGTCCGGCGGGGCGGCACCCACGGCGGGCGCGTCGGACGCCGCGGCCGCGGCGATGTACAACCTCGCGGTCCTGGAGCACCGCGCGGGGGATCGGGACGCCGCGCGGGCCTGGTACACGCACGCGAGCGCTTCCGGGGTCGTCGACGTGGCCGCGAAGGCGATGGTCGACCTCGGCACACTGGACCGCGACCGCGGGGACGTCGACGGGGCGCGGGCGTGGTGGGAGATGGCTGTGCGGTCGGGCGACCCCACCGCGGCGCCCCGGGCGCGGGCTCGGCTGGAAGCGCTGGACCGGGTGGACGCCGTCGCCGAGCCGCCGGTGGAGAGCAAGGGCGTCGACTCCGCGCCGGTCGAGCCGGTCGAGCCCGCCCAGTCCGTCGAGCCACCGGTGCAGCCCGGGGCCTCGGCGGAGCCCGGGACACCCACCGTCCCCGAAGGAGCCGGTGCGACCGATGCCCCTGACCTGCCCACCGATCCGCGGGGCCTGCTCGACCAGGGCGAGAGCGCCGCCGCGCGGGGTGCGGCGGACACGGCCCGCGACCTGCTCACCCGGGCCGCCGAGTCGGGCGACCCCGACGTCGCGCCCCGGGCGATGAACGGGCTCGGCGCCCTCGAACAGGAACAGGGGGAGGTCCACGAGGCGCGCGCGTGGTACATCCGGGCCGTCAAGACCAAGGACGCCGATCTCGCCCCTCGGTCCCTACTGGAACTCGGGCGTCTGGACCACCGCCGGGGATGGTTCGAGAACGCGCGCACCTGGTTCGGGCACGTGGTGAGGACCGGGCACGCCGACGCGGCGCCGCACGCCCTCTACCTGCTCGCGCGCCTGGAACAGGACCAGGACGAGACCGAGGAGGCCCGGACGTGGTTCGCCCGGGCGGCCGAGTCCGGGCACCCGGAGTGGGCCCCCAGAGCGATGGTCGACCTCGCGGACCTGGAACACCGTCGAGGTGACACCGAGGCCGCCCGATCGTGGTGGCGGCGGGCGGCCGGATCCGGCCACGCCGACGCCGCCGCGCGAGCGGACCGGGCGCTCCACGACCTGGGACGTCCCTTCGACCACTGACGTCCGACCGCCGAGTGCTCCATCCGGCCGCCGCGTCGACCCCGCCTGCGGCGGGCCCTTGGGCGTGCGTCCGTACAGCCACGAGCCCGAGAGCGTCGGCCCCTACGTCGCCCGGGACGTCGACGGCGGTCCGTGAGGCCGGCCCCGCCCGACACGGCCGGCCGGTGAGAAGTGCCACAGGTCCGCTCAGGGTGAGCCTGGCGGACCGTGCGTGACCGTGGTCGTGGCGCGCCTCTCGGTCCCGTGCGCCGCGCACCACGCCGGACGTGGCCTTTATCCCGAATTGACCACGACCGCTCGGTGTATAGGATGCCCAGGCGGTCGCGGAGCGTCACATCGACGTCCGACGAGCTACCTCCCTTGTCTCCCCCTGGACGCGGTCCGGCCTGTGCGCCGAACCGCCGCTTTCAGGTGCCCGCGTTCTCCTAGAGAGGTAGAGATGACTCCTGCCACCGTCGGTCTCGCACTCCTGCTGCTGGGCGTGCTGCTGCTGATCTCGAAGCTCGTCCGGGTCAAGTGGAAGCTCACGCAGCGCCTGTACCTGCCCGCGTCGATCATCGGTGGCGCCATCGCCCTGCTCCTGGGGCCCGACGTTCTCGGGCGCCTGATGGGACTGCTGGCCGACCGGGGCATCGCCGAGGGGTTCGCCGAGCGCGCGGCCGAGGGCGGCCTGTTCGGCGTCGACGTGATGACGGTGTGGTCCTCCCTGCCCGGCCTGTTGATCTCGGTGGTCTTCGCCGGGCTCTTGCTCGGCAAGCGGATGCCGAGGATGCGCGAGGCCGTCGACCTGGCCGGGCCCAACCTGGCCTTCGGGATCAGCGTGGCCAGCGGCCAGTACGTCATCGGCCTGCTGCTGGCGCTGCTCGTGCTCGTGCCGGTCTTCAACGTGCCGGTGATCTCCGGCGCGCTGATCGAGATCGGCTTCCTGGGCGGGCACGGCACCGCCGCCGGACTGGGCGACACCTTCGCCGAGGTCGGCTGGGCCGAGGGCCAGGACCTGGCCCTGGGCATGGCCACCGTCGGCCTGCTGTCGGGGATCATCGTCGGCATCGTGCTGATCAACTGGGGCGCGCGCCGCGGCAAGGCCAGCGTCATCGACGCCGGCTCCAAGGGCACCGCCAACGAGCAGGCCGGCCTGGTCGAGCGCGAGAAGCGCTCCTCCGGATCGGTCATGACGATCCACCCGTCGTCCATGGACCCGCTGACCCTGCACTTCGGCCTGGTCGCCGTCGCCGTGCTCATCGGCCAGCTGCTCCTGATGGGGCTGCAGGCGGTGGAGCAGGCCCTGTGAGCCGACCGGATCGAGGTCATGGCCTACGTGCCGCTGTTCCCCATGGCGATGATCGGCGGCATCGTGCTGCAGCTGTTCATCGACCGGTTCGACAGGAACGGCATCGTGGACGAGAAGACGGTCGAGCGGGTGCAGGGCTTCTCCCTGGACGTGCTGATCATCGCCGCGATGGCGACGCTGTCGCTGCAAGCCATCGCCGACAACTTCGCCGCCTTCGCCCTGCTGACCGTGGCCGGTGTGCTGTGGTGCGTGTTCGCGTTCCTGTTCCTGGCGCCGCGGATGATGCCCAGCCACTGGTTCGAGCGCGGTATCGGCGAGTTCGGGCAGTCCCTCGGCGTCACCGCCACGGGCCTGGTGCTGATGCGTGTCGTCGACCCGGAGCTGAAGACCCCGGCCTACCCGGCGTTCGGGTACAAGCAGCTCATCTTCGAACCGTTCTTCGGCGGCGGGCTCATCACCGCGGCCGCGATTCCGCTGATCGTCAGCCCGCAGGTGGGCGCGGTGGGCTTCCTGGTGTTCATGGCGGTGGTCATGGCGGTCAGCCTGTTCATGGGGCTGTTCGTGCTGCGGCGCCGCCACCGCCGGGCGGCGGCCGGGGCGGAGGGGGCCGCCGCGGGCGGTCGCGCCGCGTCGGGCCGGACCTCCTCCGAGGTGTCCTGAACCGTTCCGGCCGGATCCGGCCACGGCCACGAGCACACGGCCACGAGCACGCGGTCACCGGCGTCGTCCCGGTCGGGCCCCGCTCCCGCGCATGAGTGCGGGAGCGGGGCCTTCGTCGTTGCGCTGTTCCGCCGCGGTCGGCGGGGACACGCCGATACGATGCGGCGATCTGAGGGGTGGTGGGGAGTTCGCACCGGATGCCGTACGGTCGTGGTGGTCTGGGTGGATTGTGGCCGGAATACCCCATGCAGTGCCGGCCGACCCGCTCTTCCCCCCGATCACCCGACTCGCGGTTCCCCCTGACTGAGAGAAGTGATGATGAGCCTCATCAAGACCCTGACCCGCCGTGTGACCGTGTCGGCGTCGGCCGCACTGCTCCTCCCCGCCCTGGTGGCGGTCCCCGCGGCGAACGCGGCGGCGCCGTCCGGAACATCGGTGGAGGAGGTCGAGATCCTGGTGACCAACGACCACGACATCGTCGAACTCGGAACCGAGGGCGAGTACGAGGACGTCGACGAGTACCTGGAGGAGACCGCCGAGGAGGCCGGGGACTCCGGGGACTCCGGAGTTTCGACCATGGGCACCGGGCTGGGCTACCTCAGCAGCGGGACCCTGAAGATCGTCACCTCGAACTGCACGGCGGCCCGGGTCTCCTACACCAAGAGGAGCGGATCGACGATCAGCGTGCGGTTCCGCGTGCACGGCAACAGCGGCTGGTCGTCGTACCCGTCCTCCTGGCGCCGCGTGGGCAGCGGGGACTACACGTCCGCGTACTTCTCGAACACGAAGAACTCCCGGCTGCGCGGCGAGATGCAGGTCTCCGGCCAGGGGAACTTCATCACCAAGTACGCCCCCTGCGCCTGACCGGCGGCCGCGGTTCCCGCCCGGGCCCCTGGCCCGCCGACACGCCGACACGCCGGCTCCGGGGACTCCCGGAGCCGGCGCCCGCCCTCACGGCGCGGGACTGTGCCGCGTTCGGGCGTAGGTGAGGCGCCGCAGCAGCACCTCCGCCGGACCCCGGCGGCCGGTGCGGCGCAGAGCCTCGGCCAGGACCACGGTGCACGACCAGGTCGCGACCGCCACCGCCGCGGCGCCGGTCGCGCCGAGCGTCGCGCCCAGCCCTCCCGCGTAGGGCGCGAACACGAGCGTGAACACCACCGACTGGGCCAGGTAGCAGGTCAGCGACCGCTCCCCGACCGCCGCCACAGCGCGCACGACCGGACCGCGCCGCTCCTGCCACCGCCAGGCCACCAGGGCGAGGACGGCCGCCCAGCCCAGGCCGCCGGGCCAGCCCGCGAGGTCGTGCGCGACCGCCAGCAGTGCCGCCGTGAGCGGTGACGCCTCGGGTACCAGGTGGGCGCCGGCGAGGGCGTCCGGCAGCCCGACGGCCACCGCGGCACCGAGCCCGATCACCGCCGTGCGCACCAGCAGCGCCCGGTGCCGCCCGGGCTCCTCCAGGAGGCGCCGCCGACCCGCCCACACCCCGAGCAGGATCATCGGCAGGGCGACCAGGAGCAGCGTGACCGGTGTGTAGAGCAACCACTCCTGGACACGTTCGAGGACCGCGAGCCGGAACACCTCCTGCGACAACGACGGCGCGCTGATCGATGCGTCCCCGCCACCGGAGGTCAGCAGGACCACCAGGGCGGTGTCGAGCGCGGCGGAGAACGCGGCGACCAGGCCGGCCGTCCACAGCAGGGTCCTGTCGCCGGCGCGGAGCAGTCCGACGAAGACCAGAACGGCCAGCCCGTAGGTGCCGACGATGTCCACCGGCAGGAACAGGGCGGCGTGCGCGAAGCCGATCGCCAACAGCACCCACCCGCGGCGGCGCAGCAGCACCCGGGCATGCACCCATCCGCCGCCCTGGGCGCGGACCCGTTCCAGGATCCGCACCATGCCGTAGCCGAAGACGAGGGCGAACAACGCGATCGCGCGCCCGTTGACGAGGGTGGACTGGACGAGCGCGACGGCCTGGTCGGCCACCGTCCGCACCGGGTCGGGGCCGATCAGGAAGAACTGCGCGTTGGCCAGGGCGATGAACAACAGCATGAACCCGCGCGCGAGGTCGGGCGCGAGCGAGCGGGCGGGGGAGGGAGCGGCCTTGGTACTCCCGACGTCGTGGGTCACGGTGACTCACCGGTCCTCTCGATCCGTGTGTCCACGAAGCTACGGAGATCGGGGCGCCCGCCCCATGGCCCTGGCGGGCCTGTTCTCGCTAGGGCTGGCCCTACCAACGGCGGTCGTGTACGTTGTTCGCGTGTCGCGTGCCTCCGACCAGAAGCAGTGGGCCGGTCGGTGGGTATGGAGGCACCACGAACATCCGGGGAGCCGCACTGTGAGTACACACACCGCGCACCGCATCTGAGCCGGAGGCGTGGCCAGTGACCTGTGCACTGTGACCACGTCCTGACGCGCCGAGCCTTCGCGGCCTCCCCGAACCCACGGACCTCCCGGCCACACGTGTGCCCGGGACTCCCACACACCTCACCCGTGCCCCGCACCGCCGTGTGCCGGGCCGCCGCGGGTGTCTTCGGGGCGGTCGCGCCACCCACACCATGAGCGATCACACCTGAGGGAGAACATTGACCCAGAACCCGTATGCCCCCGCCGAACCGCACGTCAGCGACTTCAACGTTCCCGTTGTGGCGGAGTTCCGCGCCAACGGCGGCCGTGTCGGCGGCATGTTCGAGGGCGGCGACCTCTTGTTGCTGACCACTGTCGGCGCCCGGTCCGGCACGGAGCACACCACCCCGCTGGGATTCGTCCGTGTCGAGGGCCGCCTGCTGGTCGTCGGCTCGGCGGGGGGGTCGGACCGCCATCCGGACTGGTACCGCAACATCCTCGCCCACCCCATGGTCACCGTGGAGCTGGGCACGGAGACGTTCGGCGCCGTCGCCGTGCCCACCGAGGGCGCGGACCGGGACCGCCTGTTCGACGAGATCGTGCGCCGGGTCCCGGGCTATGGCGACTACCAGAAGGGGACCGACCGGATCCTGCCCGTCGTGGCCCTGGAACAGCGCTACGAGGAGGCCGCCGGGGCGGCCACCAACTTCGCGGAGAAGCTCGTCGAGATCCACGCCTGGTTGCGCGGCCAGCTGGAGCACGTGCGGGCGGAGGCCGAGGCCTACCTCGCCGACCGTGCCGAGCGCTCGGACGGCGCCCCGCCGGCACCGGGTCTCAGCCTCCAGCTGCGCCAGCACTGCCTGGCCTTCTGCGAGTCACTGCACTTCCACCACGACAGCGAGGAGCTGATGTTCCCGCGGCTGGAGGAGAGCGACCCGGAGCTGGCCCGGACCCTGGACCGGCTGCGGGAGGAGCACCGCACGGTCGACCGGCTGCGCGGCGAACTGGAGGCGCTCATCGCCGACCTGCCCACCGCCGACCCGGAGCGGTTCCGCGCGGAGGTCGACCGGATGTCCGCGGAGCTGATCGCCCACCTCGACTACGAGGAGGCCGAGCTGTTCCCGACCCTGTCCGCCCTCCCCTTCCCACCCGTCGCCCACCAACGCTCCGAGGAGCGCTGAGCGGCACGCGGAGCTACCACCCTCAACGGAGGGGCCTTCGGCCCGCAGCCCTCTTGCCCGTCGCCCACCAACGCTCCGAGGAGCGCTGAGCGGCACGCGGAGCTACCACCCTCAACGGAGGGCCATGGGCCCGCAGCCCTTCCGCCCGGACCTCCGGCCTGGGCTGGTCGCTCAGCGTCCGTGGGGGTGGCGCTTGAATCCGTGGCTCGCGAAGCCGGTGTGCGACCGGTGGGCGGGCCACGGATTCGGGCCCATCATCGAAGGGCCGGACCTGGTCCCGTCCCTGATCCCGTTCCCGGTCGCGACCCTCACTCCGGGCCAGGACGCTCGGCGGTACTTCTGAGCAGGTTCAGGACGCGGTGGAGGTCCGCCCGGTCCTCGGATCGCAGAGGGGCCAGAAGCTCCTCGGCGAGCCGGTTCTGTGCCTCGTGCAGTCGGTGCATCCGGTCGCGGCTGTCGGCCGTGAGCCGGAGCAGCGTGGCACGCCGGTCATCGGGGTCGGGTTCCCGGGTGATGAGCCCTTCGCGCTCGAGGGCGTCGACCATGCCGGTGACGGAGCGCGCGCTGACCCCGAGGTCGCTGGCGAGCCTGCCCATCCGGGCGGGCTCCCGATCGCCCACGGTGACGAGGAGGCGGGCGCGGGCCTCGGACAGCCCGATCGACGCGCCGAGCAAGCGGTCCGAATGCAGGCACATCCTGTGGGAGGTATCGAAAAGCAGGGCGATGATCTCACGGGCGGAGACCGGCTCGGAAGCCGTGTCCTGACGGGATTCGGGTTGACGTCGAACGGCAGGCGTGTCCATACTCGACATATTACTGAACTTCCTCACTATCTGGAACCTCACTATGAGGCCTTTTAGGGTACGCCTGCCTCGGACGCGAAGGAACACGAGCATGTCGGAATCGGACTCGGCACTGGTGGTCGACGGCGTGTACAAGCGGTACGGCAAGGTCCACGCGGTCAACGGCCTGAGCTTCACGGCCGCCCGCGGCAGTGTGCTCGGACTGCTCGGTTCGAACGGCGCGGGAAAGACCACCACCGTGCAGATCATCTCCACCCTGCTCCCCTTCGACGCGGGGACGGTGACCGTCCTTGGACGGGACGTGGTGAACGACGCGCGGGACGTGCGCTCGCGGATCGGGATGACCGGGCAGTACGCCGCGCTCGACGACCACCTGACCGGATACGAGAACCTGGAGATGATCGGTCGGCTCTACCGCCTCACCAGAGGTAGCGCGCGTCGTCGTGCCACCGAGCTGATCGAGGTCATGGAGCTGACGCAGGCCGCGAAGCGTCTGGTCAAGACCTACTCCGGCGGTATGCGCCGACGGCTCGACCTGGCGGCGAGCCTGATCATCGCCCCGGAACTGCTCATCCTCGACGAACCCACCACCGGGTTGGACCCCTCCAGCCGACGCACCGTGTGGGGGCTGGTCCGTGACCTCGTCGGTTCCGGAACCTCCCTGCTGCTGACCACGCAGTACCTGGAGGAGGCAGAGGTACTGGCCGACGACATCGTGGTGATCGACACGGGGTCCGTCATCGCCCAGGGCTCTCCCGACGCACTGAAGGAGCAGGTCGGCGGTGCACGACTGGAGGTCCACATCGCTCCGGGAGCCGAATCGGCGGTCGCCCTCGACACCGTCGAGCGATTCGGCTCCGGACCGGCCGAAGCCGCCGCCGGACCCGGTGTGATCACCGTGCCCGTGAGGAAACGGGCGCGCTTGTTGGCCCGGGTCATGCGGGCGCTGGACGAGGCGGGCGTCGATGTCGCCGACGTGCACCTGCGCGAACCCACGCTCGACGACGTGTTCCTGTCCCTGACCGGCGACCGCTCGTCCGCCTCCCAGAACGCCTGAACCCGACGACAGGCCGGAGAGTGCCGTGGCCACCAGGGCAGAACCCGTCACCCCCGACCGTGCGCTCGCCCACGGGACGCTGCGGGGGGCGATCACCGACACCCTCGTGCTGACCGAGCGGAGCCTGCGGCACATCCCACGCATCCCGGAGCAGTTCGTCTTCGCGACGGTCAACCCGATCATCTTCGTGCTGTTGTTCCGGTACGTGTTCGGGGGCGCGATCCTCACCCCGGGGATGGGCTACACGGACTTCCTCATGGCCGGCATCCTCGTGCAGACCGTCGCGTTCGGAGCGGTCAACTCCGGCATCGGCCTGGCGGAGGACATGAAGCGAGGGCTCGTCGACCGGTTCCGCTCGCTGCCGATGGCCCCGTCCGCGGTGCTCAGCGGCCGAATCCTGGCCGACATGGTCCGCAACTCACTGATCATCGTGGTCGCCGTGCTGGTCGGGCTGGCGGTCGGCTTCCGTCCCTCGGCCGGGGCGGCGGGCTGGGCCGGAGGCATCGCCCTGCTGCTCCTGGTCAGCCTCGCTTTCTCCTGGATCTCCTCGCTCATCGGGCTGCTGGTGCGCAACGCCGAAGGGGTCCAGTCGGCCAACTACGTCTGGCTGCTCCCCCTGACCTTCGCCAGCAGCGCCTTCGTCCCCACCGACTCCATGCCCACCGGCCTGCGAGTGTTCGCGGAGTACCAGCCGATCACCGTGATCGTCGACGCCCTCCGCAGCTTCCTCCTCGATCAACCACTGGGGTGGCAGGGATGGGGGGCGTTCGCCTGGTGCTTCGCGATCGTCGCGGTCTCCGCGCCGGTCGCGGTTCGCGGGTTCCACCACCGCGCCACGCGGTAGCTCCGGGCGGCCCAGCCCGCGTGCCCGTCGACGCACCGGTCACCCGCCGAGGATCGCGCCGATGTTGACCTCCGTGCCCAGGAACATCGATCCGACGATGAGCAGCAGCAGCCCCGGCAACAGGGTCACCGCGGTCACCATCGTCACGCGGGGGTTCATCCGCTGGGCCTTGCGCCGCATGTACTGGGCGTCGGCGCGCCGCATGTCGAGGCTGATGTCCACGAGGGTCTCGCTGAGCGGGGACCCCAGCTCCTCGGCCTGCTGGATCGCGGTCACGAACTTGCTGAGCGCCTCGTTGCGGTTGCGCCGACGCAGAGTCTCGAAGGCCTCCCGGCGGGACGTGCCCAGGTCCATCTGTTGCAGGACCAGCGCGAACTCGTCGGCCAGCACCCCCGGCATGGACTCCGACACCCGGGCCACCGCGGCACGGAACGACATCCCGGCGCTCACCGTCACCGCGAGCACGTCCAGGAAGTCCGGCAGTTGCGACTGCACCTGGTCGGCGCGCTCCTGGCCCTGCACGTAGAGGTTGAGGTCGGTCAGCCCGGCGAAGGCCAGCACGATCAGTCCGATCAACGGGTTGCCCGTGACGAACATCAGCACGCCCACCGTGCCGTACAGCGCCACCTCGCCGACCTTGCGCTGGAGGTAGCGCTCCAGGGTCAGGCCGTCGGGGCGGCCCGCCGCCTCGATCCGCTCGGAGATGGACCTGCGCCGCCGTTCACCGAGGGAGTCCAGGATCGAGGGCGCGAAGGGCCGTCCCACGGCCTCGGTGATCCGGTGCAGGATGAACGTCTGCTCGCTCCTGGTCCGCGGCAGGTGCGCGGTCGGATCGTTCACCGGCACCCGGGTCTGGGACATGGTCATGTAGAGGCCGTAGCACGCCACCAGCACCACGAGCGCGCCGGCCAGCGCGGCCACGAGGGGGAAGAGGAAGAGCAGGTCACTCACCGGGGGCCTCACTACAGGTTGAACTTGGTGATGCGCGACACCAGGACGAAACCGATGGTGAACAGGGCCGCCACGCCCAGCAGCACCCCGATGCCCGCGACGGACGTGGTCATCACGCGCATGATGCCCGGCTCGATCGCGTTGATCATGAACAGCGCGCCCACCGACATGAAGCCCAGTGCCCACACGGTGCTGGTGGTCTCGCTGAGGATGGTCTGCACCTCGCGTCTGGTCTCCTTGCGGTTCTCCAGGGTGGTGGAGATGTTGCGCAGGGCGGTGACCAGCGAGCCGCCGGAGCGGGAGGCGACCACCAGGGTGGACACCAGAACCCCGAGCTCACGCGAGGGCATGCGCTCGCGCAGTTCGTTGACGGCGTCCTCCAGGCTCGCGCCGAGCTTCATCGACTCCGCCATGCGGCCCAGCTCCTCGCCCGCGGGGCCGTCCAGCTCGTCGGCGGCCATCGAGATCGCCGTCGGCAGGGCCAGGCCCGCCGAGGTGGCGTTGCCCAGGACCCGGGCCAGATCCGGCAGCTGGGAGGTGAACTCCTCACGCCGCTTGGACTCGGCACGGTTGAGGTAGGAGAAGAACAGGAACGCCACGCCCGCCGCCGCCAGGATCCCGAAGAACGGGGCGAGCACCTGCCAGACGACGACGACCGCCAGCAGGGACCCGCCGAGCAGGGCTCCCACGAACGTGGACAAGCGCACCTCCGCACCGGACCGGGCGATCCGGCGGTACAGCCGCGCGCCCCACTGGGTGCGGTAGATCGCCGCGTCCAGCCGGGCGGTGGGGGTCGCTGCCTCGTACTCCGCCTGGGCCAGGGCGCTGCGCGAGGCGATCAACCGCCGCTGCTCCGCGCTGGAGACGAACTCCCACAGCGCCCACAGGGCCAGGGCGAGGACCAGGGCGAGACCGCCGAGGATCGCCACGATCTGCCAGTTCAACGGGGACTCCATTCGGATCGGGGGGGGTGGGTCGTCCGGGGCGGGTGCCGTGGCCGCGGGCCGTCCGCGGAGGGGACCCCACGTCTCGCCCGGCGGCGCCTAGGGCGTGTTCGGTGGGAATCCGCCCGGGCGGCCGCCTCTCGTCCGGTCGTCGCTGACCACGCCGAACGCCGCCGGAATGGTCTCGCCCACGTGGTAGATCCGCCCGGCGACGTGCCGGGGCAGGGGATGGTGGCGGAACTCGCCCTCGACGGCGCGGTTGGCGGCCATGGGCAGTGCCTCGAACAGCATCACCGGGTCCAGGCGGAACTCCTCGCGGCGCCGGGAGGAGACCACGGCGATCTCGTTGACCCGGCGCGATCCGTCCGGCCACCGGCCCAGGTGCACGATCGCGTCCACGGCGTTGTTGATCTGGTCGCGGATCGCGTCGTAGGGCACGTGCCCCTCGCCCATGGTGGCCAGGGTCTGCAGGCGGTAGATGGCGTCCTCGGCCGAGTTGGCGTGCACGGTCACCAGGGAGCCGTCGTGGCCGGTGTTCATCGCCTGCAGCATGTCGATGGTCTCCGCGCCGCGGACCTCGCCCACGATGATGCGGTCCGGGCGCATCCGCAGGGCGTTGCGCACCAGGTCGCGGATGGCGATCTCCCCGCGCCCCTCGATGTTGGGCGGGCGCGACTCCAGCCGCACCACGTGGTCCTGCATCAGCTGGAGCTCGGCGGAGTCCTCGATGGTGACGATGCGCTCGGTGGTGGGCACGAACGCCGACAGGGCGTTGAGGAAGGTGGTCTTGCCGCTGCCGGTCCCGCCCGACACCACGATGTTGAACCGCGCCCGCACCATCGCCGCGAGCAGGATGCCGGTGGCGGGGTCGAGGCTGCCCATCCGCACGAGCTCCTCGACGGGGTAGGGCTTGGGGAAGCGCCGGATGGTGAGGATCGGACCGGACAGCGACAGCGGCGGGATGATGACGTTGACGCGCTCCCCGGTGGGCAGGCGGGCGTCGACCATCGGCGACGACTCGTCCACCCGGCGGTTGACCAGCGACACGATGCGGTCGATGGTCTGGTAGAGCTGCTCCTCGCCGTTGAAGGCCGCGTCCACCCTCTGCATGCGGCCGCCGCGCTCGATGAACACGTTGTCGGGCCCGTTGACCATGATCTCGGTGACGGTCTCGTCCGCCAGCAGGGGTTCCAGGACCCCCAGCCCCAGGGCCTCGTCGACCACGCGGCGGATGAGCAGGGACCGCTCGCGTTCGGACATCACCGGGCCCTCGCGGGTCAGGATGTGCCCGACGACCTTCTCCAGCCGGACCCGGCGCTGGGCGAGGGTCAGCCGGGTCAGGTCCTCCAGGTTGATCTCCTCCAGCAGGCGTCGGCGCCAGTGTGTGACGCTGCCGCTGTCCGTCCGCCCCTCGGCGGCGCGGTCCTCCTCCAGACGATCCTTCAGACCCATGGCCTGTGTCCCCCTTCCTCGGAGCGTGTTCGTCGGGCGCGCGCCCGGTCGCACGGCACCCCCGCGACCCCCTCGTCGCGCGGGCCCGCGGGCGGCCTCCCGTGCTCACACATCGGGCATGTCCACGCGCCGGGTCAGCGTGAGGTCGAAGCCCGCCGCGGAGAAGACGATCGGCAGCGGGTGGGAGACCTCGACGTAGAACCCCGCGCTGTCGTTGGCCGCGGCGGTGACGGTGGCGTCGTCCAACCAGGTCGGCAGGGCCGCGCGCGCCTCGGCCTCGGCGCCGCCCAGTTCCTGGGTGCCCGCGACCCTCGCCCCCGCGCGGGCGGCCGACTCCAGGCGTTCGGCCGCCACGAAGGCCAGGAACGCCTCGACCGCGACCACCGCGGTGACGAGCAGGATGGGGAACATCGCGGCGAACTCCAGGAGGGGGCCGCCCCGGTCCGCGTCGCGCCCACGGGCGCGCAGGCCGCTCACCGTGCCACCTCGCGGTGCTGGACCTCGGGCGGCGACTCCTCCGCCGACTCCTGCGGCGACGGGTCCGGTCCGGGCGGCCCACCGCGGGGCGCGACCTCGGCCACCACACCGGCCTCTCCGGTGATGTCCCAGGGCCCGGACGCGCCGGGCAGGAAGATCGGCATGGCGAGGCTCACCTGTGCGTAGCGCCGCCCGTCGCGTTCGACGACGGCCACGGTCATCACGTCGTCGCCGTCCCACGGGGGCCGGACCCGCTTGCGGGCCTCCTCGTCGATGCGCGCGGGATCGTCGGGGGTCACCGCGGCCTGGCGGGCGGCCTCGGCCGCACCGTGCGAGGCGTACATCGAGGTGAGGCCGAGCAGCAGCACCTGCCACACCAGGGCCAGCGCCAGCATGACGAAGGGCACCGCGGCGGCGAACTCCACGATGACGCCGCCGCGGTCGTTCCCGCGCCGACGTGTGCGCGGCCCGCGAGCCGAGGGGCGCTCAGACACCGAACCCACCGGGACCTCCACCGGGGCCGGGCGCACCGGGGATCGACGAGCGACCCGTCGGAGGCACGGGGCCGCCGTGGTCCGACATGTGGGCGGGCGCCCCGGAACCGTTGAGGAACCCGGAGACGTCACGGGTGGAGGGCACGGGTTCCGCGCGTGCGGCGAGGCGGGCCGTCAGGCCTCCGGGCGGTGTGGGCCCCGAACCGCCCTTGCCCCCGCTGCCCGGCTGGGCGGGCGCGTTGAGCAGGTCCAGCTCGGAGGCCAGGCGCGCGAAGGCCTTGCGCAGGCCCTCGTCGGTGACCTTGGAGGGGTCGCCGTTGTTCTCGCCGGGCTCCAGGGCGCGGTAGGCCGCCGGGACCGGGGTGCGCAGGACCTTGGTGCCCAACAGCTGCTGGAGGAAGTCCGGCTGGATCTCGTTCTTGCGGCTGTGCCGGGTGACGAGCGAGAACACGTCCTCGTGGGCGCGGATCTGCAGGCGCTCCCACATCGCCATCAGCCGCTGGGCGCCGCGCAGCGCCGGGACGTCGGGGGTGACGGTGACGACCGTGCTGTCGGCGAGCTCGACGGCCATCGCGGTGGCGTCGTTCATGGTGGAGCCGCAGTCCACGATGACCAGCTCGTACCGGGAGCGCAGCGCGCCCAGGACACGGCGGGTGGCGCGCGCGTTGACGTCCTCGCCGCGCTCCCCGTGCTCGGGGGCGAGCAGCACGTGCGGTCCGCGCGCGTCCACGTACAGGGTCTCGGCGAGCATCCCCGGGCTGATGTCGTCGCCGGCGTCGGCCAGGTCGCTGATGGAGCGGCGGTGGCGCAGGTTGAGGAAGGCGGGCAGGTCACCGGTCTGCAGGTCCAGGTCGACCAGGCACACCACCCGGCCGGCGGCCGCCGCGGCCATGGCCAGGTGCACGGCGCAGGTCGTGGTGCCCACCCCGCCCTTGGCACCGCTCAGGACCACGATCCGGCCGCGTACGCCGGAGGCCGGTACGTCCAGGGACGCCGACTCCAGGTGGCGGCGCAGGGTGCGCGACCACTCGGCGGCCTTGCTGATCCGGGTCTCCAGCTCGGCGATCCCGGAGTCGTCGGGGAGCACACCGCGGGCACCGGACTCCATGGCGCCGGTGAAGGTGTCGGGGTCCATCGTGGGGGAGACCAGCAGGATGGCGAGCTGCGGGTGGCGGTGGGAGAGGTCCCGTATGGCGTCGAAGACCGGGGCCGGGCCCAGGTCCTGGTGGATGAGGACCACGTCGATCTCCGGGTACTCCCCGGCGGCGTCGAGCAGCGCCGACGTGGTGGACCGGGTCGCCACGAGGTCGGCGGTGCCCAGCTCCTCGAACCGCGCCGCCAGGACCATCTCCGTCTCGGAGTTGGGCATACCGGCCAGGACTCGGAAGTTCAACGTCTACCCCTCTCGCGGCGCGGGCCGCTGGTCGGTCTGGTCCGTCCCTCCGGAGGCGCCGTCGAAGAGCTCGTCGAAGTCGCCGCTGCAGAACTCGGCGTCGCCGGGCGCTCCACCGCCCTCCGCGCTCACCAGGGCCAGCCGGAGCTTGGTCGCGAAGTCCTCCGCGTAGGCCAGCTGGAGCGCGGACGCCGGTTCCAGGCGGAAGGTCACCGGCACCACCCCGGAGACGCCGCCGCCCTCGTCCTCCTGCGTGCGCAGCTCACCGATGTCCAGGACCTCCACCTCGGTGATGACGCGCACGGCACAGGCCTCACCGTGGTCGCGGGGCTGGAAGGTGCCGTAGATGTCCACGACCGATCCGCGCCGGACCTTGCCCGCCACGCCCGTCTCGGCGTCCACCATGATGGCGATCTCGCGCTCCCCGTCGGTGAGCGTCGGCTGGGGCTGCACCATGCCGCGCTGCAGGTAGACGCCCGCCTCCAGGTGGGTGGAGGCGACCAGCTGCTGGTCGGTGGGGGTCTCGATCTCGCTGAGGTCGGTGATGAACACCTCGGGGTCGAAGTACTGGCTCGGCACCTCGACGCGCTCGACCGAGTCGGCGTCGACGGCCTGGTAGGCGTCCACGTCCTCGGCCAGGCGCAGGACCGTGTCGAAGGAGCCCAGCCGGTCCTGCTGGGCGCTGAGGTAGGTGAACACGGACGCGAACACGGCGACGGCACCGAGGGCGGCCACGACCATGAGCAGGACGCCGCGTCGCTGACGGGGGTTCATGTGGGGTATCCGTTTCCAGTGTCGTCGTGGGCCGTGCGCGTCCGGGAGGCGGCGCCGTGGGCGGCCCTAGCGGGAGTAGGTCCGGGGGATCTCGGGCCGGGGCGCGCGGCCCGTGAGCGGGGGACCCTCCTGCGGTCGGCCGAGGGTCCCGGGTGGATGGGCCGGTGGGGCGCCGACCACTCCGTGGGAGGGGCCGGGCCCGGTCCCGCGCAGGGGGTCGGGCACCGGTTCGGCGATCGGCGCCGGCATCGGTGTCGGCCGATGTCCGTTCGGGGCGGTGGACGCGGCGGTGGGCCCGCCGTTCGGTGCGCCGCCGACGGCTCTCCCGTTGCGCGGGGCGCGGTCCTGGGGGGCACCCGGCCCCGGATGCGGTGTGGTGGTGCGCGAGGACGTCCGGGTGGAGTTGGCCGCGCAGAACGGACACGGCTTGGCGGACATGGGCTCACCGCACCAGGAGCAGGCCGAGGCGCGGATGGAACTGGCGGCGTAGGCCAGGGCCTGGGGGTGTGCGCTGAGGGCGACGAACTCGACGTACTTGGGCGTGCCCCAGTACACGGGTCCCAGGGGTTGGACGGGCAGGGCGCGGGTCGCCACGGGCTGGATGGCCTGCGGCAGGTGGTCGTCGAAGACGCCGGTGTGGGCCGGGTCCGGTGTGGAGCACAGCAGTTGGACCGGTTGGACCGGGCGGAAGGGCAGGGTCGCGGCGACGTCGGCGGGCCGCATGCGCTGGACCTGCTGGGTCGGCGCGCAGTAGGCGAGGAAGGAGACCGAGGGCGCCAGGGAGCCCACGTGGTGCTTCAACGTCGTGGGGATGGTGGACAGCCCCGCGACCGTCCGCAGCCAGGCCCCGGCGAGCAGGTGCTTGGGCAGTTCACCGCACAGGGCGGCGACCATGCCCGGCTGGAGGTAGGGGGCGAGGTAGGCGAGCTGGTCGGCGACCAGGGACAGGGCGAGAGGGGAGAGGTCGAGGGCCATCCCGGCGATGTGGTCCGTGCGCAGGGAACCGCGGGCGAAGTTGATCGCCCGCTCGGCGTCGGTCGCCCGCCAGGCCGGATACAGCGCGACCACCTTGCGACCCGTGTCGATCTCCTGTTGGGCGAAGGCGACGAACGCGGCGCTGCGTTCGCCGATGCCGTCGCCGTGCATCGCGAACCGCCGCGCCCGGACCTCGCCCACGTGGCCCGTGCTGGGGATGTCCGCCAACAGGGCGACGGTCGACGCCGACCGCGGTAGGGCTGTGGACACTGGGCAAGCTCCATCGGTTCTGCGCGCTGGGGAGGGGTTCCGTGGACCGGAGCGGCACCTCGCGGGGTGATGTGACACTCGGACGCATCGTAACGAATGTGTGCCCGAGCGCGGGAGGGCTCGCGTTTGTCATGACCTGGTGGGTGTTCGGGCGGATGGCGGAGGTCGGGACGTCCGGTGTGCCGGGGCGCGGTGAGGGGCGGGCCGCTGCGGTGCTGGCCGCGCCGGTTCGGAACGCGACTGCGTTCGGACGTGCACCCACCGTGAGGGCCTGCCCGTCGTGGCCGCATGTGGCCATGGGGTGGACAAGGCGGGCCTGGGGTGTTGTGTGCGTACTTCGGTTGTTCGTGTGGTGATGGCACGCACATGCACTCCCGTCCCTTGTTCGTCAGTTGTCTGTCCCACCTAAGGATGCCCTTCCGCCACCCGGGTCACCAGGGTCGAAGGAAATCTGTGGACAACTCGATAGGGACGGCGCGGCCGTGCGACCTGCGAAAGCGGTGCAGCGGTGGCCTCGTGTGGCTTCTGAGTCGGGTGGGGCGCCTGGGGCCGCAGGAGTGCCGGTCGGCGCGCGGCCGTGGCGGTCAGGGCGGCGTGCCCGGCCCTGGGAGGGCGGCCGAGTGGCGCGAATCACAGGGGGAGTGGGGGGTCGGGGCCGCGAGAGTGCTGTCACCCGCGTGCCGCCGGGGGCCGGGTGCCGCGCGCCCGGGGCGGTGGTCATGCCCGAGGCCGTGTGCCCGGGGTGGTGAGTCGCGCGGTGCTGTGTGCCCGGGGTGGCCGCGTCCGCGTCCGCGCGCTCGGAGTGACGGGTCACGCCCGGGTGCTGCGCGCCCCCAGGTGCTCGGAGAGCACGGCCCTGTGGGTCGGCAGGGCCTCGGCGTGGACGCTCCGGCCCTCCTCGGTCGGCGTCACCGTCACCGAGCGCCGGTCGTTCGCGCACATCGAGCGCGTGACCAGGCCGCGCTTCTCCAGGCGGGCCACCGTGCGGGACAGGGCGCTCTGCGTCAGGTGCGTGGACGCGAGCAGTTCGTGGACGAGCCGCCGGCAGTCCGGGGCCTTCATCAGCAGGTCCAGTGTCTCGAACTCGCTGAGTCCCAGGCCGTGCCGCTGGCTGAGCTCACGCTCCAGCGCGCACGCGGTGCCGTGGTAGCAGGACATCAGCTGCCGCCATTGTTCGGCCAGGTCAGGGTCCGGGTCCGCCATCTGGAACATGCCCGGGAGTTTAACATGCGATGACATCATATGCATAGTCATTTAATGCGTGGACATTAGATGCGTGTGCATGTAATGTCCCCGGCATGTCCACAGCACTAGACCGACCCGCGTCCTCGCGTGGCCGGGAGGCCGACGGCTCCCGTTGGTCCCCCCGGCTCTGGGGCCTGCTCATCGTCCTCTCCCTCGCCCTCTTCCTCGACGGCCTCGACGTGTCGATGGTCGCCGTCGCGCTTCCCTCCATCGGCGCCGAACTCGGCCTGTCCACCGCCACCCTCCAGTGGGTGATCAGCGGTTACGTGCTCGGTTTCGGTGGATTCCTCCTCCTGGGCGGACGGACCGCCGACCTCCTCGGCCGCCGCCGGGTCTTCCTCATCGCGCTCGGCGTCTTCGCCGCCGCCTCCCTCATCGGCGGCCTGGTCGACAGCGGGACGCTCCTCATCGCCAGCCGCTTCGTCAAGGGCGTGGCCGCCGCCTTCACCGCGCCGACCGGCCTGTCCATCCTCACGACCACGTTCGCCGAGGGGCGCCAGCGCAACCGGGCGATGTCGGTCTACACCGTGTTCGGTGCCAGCGGCTTCTCCTCCGGCCTGCTCTTCGGCGGACTCCTGATGTCCCTCGGCTGGCGCTGGACCTTCTTCTTCGGTGCGCCCTTCGCCCTCCTCGCCCTCCTGGCGGGCCTCGCCCTCATCCCCAAGGACCGGCCCGACGCGCGCGGCGGCTACGACCTCGTCGGCGCGGCCACGCTGACGGCCACCATGCTCCTGCTCGTCTACACCGTCGTCACCGCGCCGGAGACCGGATGGGCGCACCCGGTCACGATCGCCTCCTTCGGCGGGGTCGTCGCCCTCCTGACCCTGTTCGTGTGGGTGGAGAACCGGGTCCGCCACCCGCTGGTCCGGCTGGGCATCCTGCGCAGCGGAACCCTGGTGCGGGCCAACGTCGGCGCGATCGCGCTGATGGGCAGCTTCATCAGCTTCCAGTTCCTGCTCACCCTGTTCCTCCAGCAGGCGCTGGGGCAGACACCGCTCCAGATGGCCCTGTCCCTGCTGCCCGCGGGCATCCTCGTGGTCGTCAGCGCGCCCTTCGCCGATCGGCTCATCAGCCGCTTCGGCACCCCCAAGCTGATCGCCGCCGGGCTGATCGCCCTGTCCACGGGGTACCTGCTGTTCCTGCGGGTGGAGCCGGAGTTCGCCTACCTCGGCATGATGCTGCCCACCGCCCTGCTGCTGGGGGCCGGCTTCGCCCTCGCCTTCCCGGCGATCAACGTACAGGCCACCTCCGGAGTCGACGACGACGAGCAGGGCCTCGCGGCCGGCCTGGTCCAGACCTCCGCCCAGGTGGGCGGGGCACTGGTCCTCGCCGTCACCACCGCGATCATCGCCGTGGACCACGCCACCGGCCAGGGCGCCGCGGGCGGAGCCGCGGAGATGCTCGTCCAGTTCCGGCCGGCGCTGGTCTTCGTCACGGCCGTCGCCCTCACCGGCGTGCTGATCGCCCTGTACCCGCTCCTGGCGCGGGGCCGCCGGTCGGCCGGTGCCCGGATCGCCGCCGACGCCGAGGCCGCGGACCGGTTGGCGGAGAAGGCGGGGGTGTGAGCGCACGAGCGTGACGGCGGCCCCGCCCCTGCCTCCGTGACCTCACCGCCCTCACCGCTCTCACCCGCCCTCAACCGGGGGCCTGCGGCCAGGGTCACTCCCGTCCGCGCGGTTGATCGGAGGACGGACGGGAACGAATCAGAGTGACTTCGCGTCATATCTTGAGAAGTCACACCCCCGGAGGAGAGCGACCATGCGCAAGGAAAACCGTTCCGCGGCGGGTGCGGCCGCCTGGCAGGTCATCCGGAACACCGACGGCCACATCTCGGTGTGGCAGCGGGCGGGCGCCGTCCCGCGCATGCTCGGCGCCCGGCTGCGCGGGCGCTACCAGCAGCTCAGCGGGGGCAAGCTGCTGGGGATGCTCGCTCTGGCGGTCTACATCGTCTCGCCGATCGACTTCGTTCCCGAGCTGTTCGTACCGCTCCTGGGACTGGCCGACGACGTCGGCGTCGCGGTGTGGCTGACCACGATGGTGCTCGGGGAGAGCGAGCGCTTCCTGCGCTGGGAGCGCGACGTCCAGGCCCAGCAGGCCTTCCAGCGGGCCAACCCGTCCGAGTCCGGTCGGGGCGACGGTGCCGCTCCGCGGGCCGACCGGCCCGGAGCCGCCGACGCCCGCGCCGAGCACACGGACGCCGAGCACCTGCGGCACTGACCCGACCACCCGGGGCCCCGCGCGATCCGCGCGGGGCCCCGGCCTGTCAGGGGCGAGTCCCACCACGAGCCCGGGCGGGACGGTCGGGAGGGTATGCCAGGCACGCCCGCGCCGCGCGTCCGCTCGGACGGTCACTCCTCGGCGAGGACCTCGCGCGCGAAGGCGCGCACCCTCTCCTCCACCTCGGGGGTGGCCAGGACCAGGTGGGCGATCGAGTCGAGGATCGTGACCGGGCGGGACCCGGCCGCCTCCACCGCTGCGTGGAAGCGGTCGGTGACCAGGCCGGCGATGTCCGCGCGGTCGTCGGGGTGCGTCCACGCCAGCGCGACCAGCGCGAACAGGGCCGCCTCGGTCACCCAGTCCTCCGGACCGAAGGCCAGGTCGACCAGCGCCCGGCGCCGGACCGAACCGTGCCACGGCCGGTCCGCCTCGTAGTGCGTCAGTCCCAGACACGCCCAGATCTGTACCAGGCGGATCCAGTCCGGCCAGACCCCGGGCTCGTCCATCGGCGGCTCGGGCGGGTGGACGAGCACCCCCAGGAGATCGGTCAGGCCCAGGCCCGCCAGCCGGACGCCCTCGTCGTAGGCGTGCACGGGGTGCTGCCACGTGCGCAGGGCCAGGTCGCGCATGGTCTCGGCGGCCGACGCGGACGGCGGGGCGACGTTGGGTCGGGGAGCGGTCCCGTCGAAGTCCCAGAGGCGGCGGCGGACCGGCTCCAGCCGATCGCCGCCGAAGACCTCGGGGACGGTGTAGCGCGGGTCGGGCGGCTGGATGTCCCCGACGGTGATATCGGATCCGGGCAGGGCACGGACGAACGCCAGGAGGGCACTGGGGGGCTCGGGGGCGTACAGGGCCACGGTGAGCTCGGGCGTGCCGGTGCCGTCGACGGACTCCAGGCTCTGGTGGAGCATGTTGACGACGGCCTCGGTCGGTCCCACGTATCTGCCGACCCACGGGATGCCGTGGGCCGCACGTGCCAGGGCGCCGGCGGCGTGCGCGTTGTCCGGGCGGGCGCGCAGGTGGTCGGCGAGCGCGACGAGGTGGGCGAGGTCGCCGTCCCGCCCGAACCGCAGCACGCACGCGGTGGGGAAGGCGCTGGGGTGGTCCGGCTCCTTGCGCAGGGCGGCCTCGACCCAGGCGAGCCCGTCCTCCGGACGCCCGGCCTCGGCCAGCATCTCGGCCATGTCGGTGTGGACGGCGAGGTTGTCGGGTTCGAGGTCCAACGCCTGGCGCCACGCCTGCTCGGCCTGCGCCCAGCGGCCCTGGGCGCGGTAGGCGGTGCCCAGCGCGACGGCGGCGAACGCGGACGGCTCGATCCGTGCCGACCGCAGCGCCAGTTCCACCGCGGCGTCCGTGTCGCCGAGGCGGCGCACCAGGATCGACGCGCTCCACAGCAGCATGGCGTGGCCGGGGTGCGCGGCGATGGCCGAGCGCACCAGCGAGAGGAACGGCGCGAACGCCGCGCGCTCCGCCTCCGGGACGGGATCGCCCGCGACGCCGAGGAGTCGGCCGATCGCGTCGCACACCGCCTCCGGGGGAAGCGCCGCGCCCAGGCCGGGGTCGTACATCCAGGGCACGTCGGCCCAGGCGTGCCCGGGACTGTGGCACTGCGCCGAGACCAGGAGCCGGACCGCCTCGGCACGGTCGCCGAGCGAGGCCAGCACGTGTCCGCGGCAGACGACGGTGCCCAGGTACACCCGTTCGTCCATGGGGAACAGGTCGGCGCCGCCCTGGGGGTGCCGCGCCAGGTGCGCCAACAGCTCGTGGATCTCGGGCAGGGCGGGGGCGAAGGTGATGGCCGTGGCCACGTGGTCGGCGGCGTGGCGCAGGTCGCCGCCGTCCAGCGCGAGCCGGGCCATGCTCAGCTCGCCCTCGGCCTCCAACCGCGGATCGGCGGTGCCCTCGTGTGCCTCGGTCATGGTTCTCCGTCTGCCTGGGTTGCGCGTCGTGGGGTTGACGCACGAGAACCCTCCCAGGTTCCGGCCGCCCCGCCACGGGCGGGACGGTTGATACGGGCACGACCTGGGGCGTGTGCGGTGGGTGCGCCGCCCCGCACGGGCGGGACGGCGGATGTACGGGCGGCCCTAGGCCAGTGCGGCGTCCACCTGCTCGGTGAGGTCGTCGGTGAGCATCTCCACGTAGGTGCTGGTGATGTGGTGGGAGTCGCGGTAGACGACCACGTTCCCGATCGCCGCGGGGCAGGTGCCGTCGACGCAGAACCGGTCGCTCAGGTCCACCAGCGTCACCCCGTCCCCGGTGTCCGCCGCCGCCTGCTCCTGGGGGTCGTCGCGGGTGAACGCCTCGTCCTCGGGCAGTTCGCACGCGGATGGGTCGTCGCCGTGCACCTCCAGGCACTCCGTCACGTCGGTACGCGTGCGCGGGGTGTCGCGCACCGCCACCAGGTGGTCGCTCACCTCCAGCACATCGGCCCACAGCGTGCTCATTCCGTCGGCGATCACCTGGCCGTCCTCCTCCGCGGACACGCTCTCCACCGGGCCGTTCATCACCGACGAGCTGGTCACGACCAGGTCCGGCCGCAGTGCGCCGAGTTCGTCCACGACCCCGCGGTTCCACTGCCGGCACTCCGTGTACGCGCCGCCGTCGGGCCGCCGGATCAGGGTGTCCGTGAACGCGCACGAGGACTTCGTGAACACCGCCACGCGCCAGCCGCGTTCGTCCGCCAGCCGTGCGAGCGCCGGGAACCACTGGGCGCTGTGCGAGTCGCCCAGCAGGGCGACGGTCTGTTCGGCGTCCTCGGGGCCGTACACGCAGGGGTCGGAGGGGTCGCTGTCGTCGTGGGAGGCGTGGCAGTCGTCGTCGTACAGGACGGGGATGTCGTCCTCCGCCGTGACCGGCGGCGGGTACAGGGCGGCGGGGGCGGGGGCCGACGCGAGGTCCAGGGCCGCGGGCCCCGTGTGCACGGCCGGGTCGAAGGCGACCGTCGCCTCCCGCTCCACGCGCAGCAGCGAGGCCCCGCCCACCGCGGAGGCGGCCAGCACGCTCGCCGCGACCACGACGGCCGCGTGGCGCACGTTCGGCACCAGCCTGCGGTCGCGGACCGGATCCTCCACCCAGACCTTCGTCGCCCACGCGAGCAGCAGGGACGCCGCGGCCGCCGCCACGATCCCCACGGCGCTCAACTGCTCCTGGCCGGTCACGGCCAACAGCAGGATGATGACCGGCCAGTGCCACAGGTACAGCGAGTAGGAGACGTCACCGACCCAGCGGGCCGGGGCCGAGCGCAGCGGCGCCGAGGCGGGAACGCGGCCGGCGGCGATCACGGCGACGGCGCCCAGCACCGGCAGCAGGGCCGCCCACCCGGGGAAGGCCGTGCCGTCGTCGTAGAGCACCGCTGCGGCCAGGATCGCGACCGGACCCGCGTAACCCAGCGGCCGACGGAGCAGCTCGGGCAGCTCGCGATCGGCCATGGCGACCGCGAGCAGGCCGCCGGCCGCCAGCTCCCAGGCCCGCGTGGTCGGCAGGAAGTAGGCGCCGGCGTCACCGCCGCCGGTCAGCAGGACCGAGCAGACCAGCGACGCCGCGAACACCGTCCCCAGGATCGCCGTCAGCGCTCCGGTGCTCCGCCGCCACCGCCACGTGAGGGCCCACACGACGAACAGGAGCGGCCACACCAGGTAGAACTGCTCCTCGACCGACAGCGACCAGAAGTGCTGCACCGGGCTGGGCGGCACCTCCGCGGCCAGGTAGTCCACCGCCTGCCGCGCCAGGTACAGGTTCTCGACGTAGACGGCCGAGGACACCAGCTGCCAGGCGGTGTCGGTCAGCCGGGACCCGGGCAGCACCGCGAACGCCACCGCGCCGGTGACCACCAGCACCACGGTGGAGGCGGGCAGCAGGCGTCGGACCCGGCGCACGTAGAAGCCGCTGATCGAGACCCGTCCGTGCGCGGTGACCTCGCGGTGGAGCAGCGACGTGATGAGGAAGCCGGAGATCACGAAGAACACGTCGACCCCGACGTAGCCGCCCGGGAGCAGGGACGGATTCAGGTGGTAGACGAGCACGATCAGGACGGCGACGGCGCGCAGTCCCTGGACCTCGGGACGGAAGCGGCGTTCGGTCCTGGCTGGGGCGGCAAACATGCGGTGGACTCCGGAGCGGATTCGGCGTCGGGAAGGGCCGCGGGGGAGTCGGCCACGGAAGCGATGAACTGATCCTGTTATGTTCGGACGATCGACGGCGACGGCCAAGGCGACTCGGCGGGCGGAGTTCGCCGACTCTGATCCCACCGGTCACGATTCGTTGGCCAGGAGTTCGCCCACCCGCCTCTCGCTTCCGACCGTGGAGGGCGCTACACGGGGACGGGGTCCCGCACCCCCGGCCGAGAGCCGCCGGATCGAGCCCATCCCGGCGCATCGGTCCCCGGCGGACCGGCCCGGACTGGGCGGTTCGTGGCGCACGCACTCGGGAACTCGGGCACACTGTCGGTACGGACACACCCGGTCGGCAGCGCCGTGTTCCCCGCACGGCCGTGTGCGCGACCCCCTCCAGCGTGTCCGCTCACCCGCTGTGCCCGGTCCCCGCCGGCCGTGCCGCGAGAGGAGGCCCCCGTCACTCCCTTCACCCCCGTCCCTCCCGCCGCCAGGGCGCGCTTCGTCGCCGCGGGCGCCGTGGTGGTGCTCGTACCCTTGGCCCTGTACCCGCTCATCGGTCGATGGACTCTCCTGTGGGCCCCGATCGTGCTGCTGGCCGTGGCCGCCGTCCTCCTGCGAGCGAGCGCGCACGCCCAGGCCAGAGCGCGGTCCCGGACGTCCGGCACGCACGGACGGGAACAGGGGTCCGAACCGGACGGGGCCGCTGACCCGGTCGGCCCGCCCGGTTCGGCGGAGCGCCCCGCCGTTCCTGCCGGTGCCGGCCGACGGATCCGGCCGGTGGCGCTGCCCAGTGCCGTGGAGGACTACGACCTGGTCTTCGCCGCGGTCGTGCACTGGCGCTGGAACGGGCATGTCGATCTGAGCCTGCGCAACCCCGTCGCCCCGGCCGTGTACGCGGTGGTGACCCGCGCCGCCGAGCTGGTGCGCGGCACCGAACCGGGCGACCACGGGCCGGCCGAGTACGACCTGGCGGCCCGGCTGGCCGTGGAGACGGCGGTCACGGGCGCGGGGATCGTGGTGTGGGCCGAGGAGGTGGAGCTGCGGCTGCCGGAGGAGGACGCCGAGCGGCTGCGCTCGCTGGCGGGGCTGCGCAAGGACCGTGAGGTGCGGGACGCGGTACGGGCGATCGAGGCCGAGCGGTTCGCGACGGCGCCGCGGGAGGCCGGGCCGGGGCGTGGCGCGGACCCGTCGGAGGGCGGTTTCCACGGCGGGGCGGTGCGGCGGGATCCGCACGGTGTCGGGGACCGGCTCGTGGCGCGGGAGCCGCACGGGGAGGACGGCCTGGACGACCTCGATGACCTGGACGAGTTGGACGACCTCGCGGAGCTGGAGGGCCCGGGTCCGGGGAACGACGTCGACGGCGAGGGCTTCGAGAGTTACTGGTGGCCCGCCGAGACACCGGGCCACGACGCCGCAGAACGGGACGTGCAGGTCGCGATCATCCGCGGCCTCATCGACTCGGTCGCGGAGGGGGCCGAACGGTTGGAGTTCGCGCGGGCCCAGCTCGACGTCCTGGAGCAGGGAGGGTTCGGTGAGGTCGCGCGCCGTATCCGTGAGGTCGTCCCCGAACTCTCCGACGAGCCTCCCGCCGGAACCGGCCCCTGACCGCACACCGAACCGCGCGACCGGCCGGGTCGCGGTCGGGGCGGCCCTGACGTCGTACCGGCCCCGGGCCGGACCTACGGGTGTTCCGCTCGTCGTCCGCCACGGGGTTCGGGCGGCAGATGCCCCCGGTCCGCGCTCAGGGAGGCGTCCGATCCGTGCGCCGTGACCGTGCGGAGCATGTCCCGGATCTCCTGGAGCAGGGACGGCGGCACCGCACCGAGCCGCACACCCTCCTCCGCGAGCCGGACGGCCTCGGTGAGCGTGCGCCACGCCCGCAGCAGGTCGCGGTGGGTCAGGACGCCCGCCAGCACCTTCATCGCCCGCAGCTGACCAGACCGGTGGCGCAGGCCCCGGTAGCCCTCCACCGCGGTCCCGGCCAGCTCCTCGGCCTCGGCCAGGCGGTCGGCCTGGTGCAGGGACTCCGCCGCCATCCGCAGGGCGCGGGCGTGCCACCACTTGTCGCCCAGGGCCCGAAAGCCCTCGGCGGCCCGGAGCATGTCCTCCTTGCCGCGCGTCCGGTCCTGGGCCATCCGTACCTGGCCGAGCACCAGGCACGTGCGCCAGCGGCCCCAGTCGTCGCCGATGTCGGTGAAGTCGTCCTCGGCCCGCCGCAGACGGGCGATCTGGTCCGAGACCTGCCACGTGTCGCGCAGCCGCGCGCGGCGGCGCAGGAGACCGCGTGCGGGAGCCACGTCGGCGAAGCGCGCGGCGTACTCCCGGCCGCCGTCGGCGAAGAGCCCGGCCACCCTGGCCGACTGCTCCTCGGGCCACCGCGGGTTCCGCGCCGTCAGGCGGCGCCGCTCGCGCTCGTGGGCGGGGGAGTACAGCAGCTCGCAGTCACGGGCCTCCTGGTTGAGCTGGTTGGTCGGCAGCTGCCCCAGACTGCGCAGGTAGCGGGCGTGCAGCCAGGTGCCGCGCGCGTCGCCGGTGAGTCGGTCGCGCTCGTCGTCCAGCACGAACCAGGCGTGCAGCGCGTACCCGAGCAGCCGCAGTACCTCGCCCTTCTGGAGCTGGACCCGCGCCCAGAGCTCCACCCCGTCCTGGGAGCCGACGAGCAGTTCCTCGGCGCGGCGGATCAGTGTGTAGGCCCGGTCCTGGTGCCCCTGGAAGCGGTCGACCTCGGCCAGGTTGCACAGCGAGCGCACCTGCCACCAGCGGTCGCCGTGGTCGGAGAAGATCCGCACGGCGGCCTCGATCTCGGCCCGGCCGTCGTCCAGGTCGCCGCGGCGGTACAGGTTCACCCCGATGACCTTGTGCGCCCTGGCCCGCCAGCGCGGATCCACCGACGGCAGCTGGTCCAGGACGTACAGGGCGGTCAGGGCGCGCTCGTAGCCGGTGTCGTGGTCGCCGTGGCCGCTGGCGACCTCCGCCCGGTCCAGGAGCGAGACGCCGTAGGCGAACGGGTCGCCCAGCTCCAGGGCGAGCGCGGTGGCCCGCTGGGTGGCCTCGCGCATCGCGCCCCAGTGGGTGCGCGCCGCCCGGCACAGGACGGAGAAGGCCCGCCGCAGCCGCCACCCGTCCTCGGCGCGGTCGCCCAGGTCGGTCCACTGGAAGCAGATCTCGAACCCCTGGCGCTCGGTCTCCAGCCAGGCGGCGGGATCGGCGGGCGCGGTCCGCCCGCCGGCCACGCCGGGGCCGTCGGGGGTGTCGGGGGTGTTCGGCCCGTGAGTGTTCGGTCCGGGGGCGGCCGGGGCGGAGGTGTCCGGTCCGAGCGCGGAGACGGAGGGGGCCGGAGCCGCGCCGCCTCCGCCGCCTCCGCCGCGCCCACCGCGTCCCTTGCGCCCGGCGGACCCCGGATGGGCGGGGAGGGAGGCACCGAAGCTCCACTCGTGGGGCGCGGCCCGGCGCGCCGCCGCCTCCGCGATCTCGACGAACGCCTTCAACAGGCGGTCCACCGCGGGTACCAGCGCCTCCTGGGACCAGTCCGGCCGTTCCGCCTCCGGGACCCCGAGCAGGTGCGGCCCCACCGACAGCAGGGTGTCGCGCACGTGGTCGTGCAGCTGGTAGCGGTCGAAGCCGCCCGCCTCGTAGAGGAAGGTCACCAGGTAGCGGTGGCTCATCCGGACCAGCAGCGGCTTGGCCTCGTCCTCGGTCACGCCCAACAGGGCGGCCGCGGACCAGGCGGTGAAGGTCGTCAGCCCGGCACCGGCCAGTCGGTGCAGGAGCAGCCGCTCCCTGGGCTCGCACTGCCCCAGCCCGAACGCGAACGACTGGGCGATGGCCTGGAGACCCGGCACCGTCCAGCGGAGGATGGGGTCGTGCATGTGGCGGAGGAGGTCGGTGGGGCCGGGCCCGCGCCCCATCGAGATCCGTCGGCCCATGAGGCAGATCGCCAGGGGGAACCCGTGGCAGGCGGCGACGATGTCGGGGAGGACGGCCCGCTCGTCCGGGGTGAGCGGGTGCGGGGCCTCGTCCACGAACCGCTCCAGCAGCCGCAGGCCCGTCTCGGCCGACAGCGGGTCCAGGTGGCGGCGCACCACGTGCGGGGAGGCGTCGCGGAAGTCGTCGCGGCTGGTGATCAGGACCGCGCACCGGTCACCGTAGGGCAGGAGCGGTTCCACCTGGGCGAAGTCCTCGGCGTTGTCCAGGACCAGGAGCAGTCGGCGGTGTTCGGTCGCGGTCCGCCAGAGCACGCTCAGCTCGTCGAGGGAGGTGTCCTCCGGGGGCGTGGCGCCGATCTCGGCGAGCATCTGCACGAGGACGTCCTCGGGCCGCCGGGGCTCGCGGCGCACCGGGCCGATCGCGTCGGGTCCCTCGGCGTCGTCGCGGCGGTCGGCTCCGCCGCCGGTCAGCCACGCGCGCAGGAGCCGTCGGCCCGTGTCGCGGGCGGATCCGCGGACGGAGCCCCGCGCACGCCCGCCGCCGGTGCCGTCGTGCACCGGGTCGCCGTAGAGCTGGAACTCCAGCTTGCCGTCGGGGAAGCGGTCCGCCACGTGGTGCACGAGCTGTGCGACCAGCTGGCTCTTGCCGGTACCGCCCTCTCCGGTGACAGCGATGGCCAGCGGACCCCGCGAGCGCCGCAGCCGGGCCGCCCACGCCGGCCTGCTGACCAGGCGGCGGGGTCCGCGGCGCGGGAAGCGGTCGAACGCGCGCAACAGCTCCGCCATGAGGTCGGCGTGGCCGGTGAAGTAGTCACTGGGCGGGGGCAGCCGCCTGCGCAGAGCGGGCTCCTCCTCGGGCGCGCGGGCGCCCTCGGAGGGGTTCTCCAGGAGCCATCCGGCGACGGCGACCATCCCGGCGCCGAGGGCGCTCAGACCCAGGACCAGGAAACCGCTGTTGTCGGGCAGGAGGTCGGGTATCCCCTGCAGGGCCGTACCCGCGCCGAGGACCAGGAGTCCGACGGCGAGCCCGATCCGGCTCGGGCGCAGCGGGCGGGAGGCAGGGGGCTCGGCTTCGGCCCGGGTGAGGGGGAGCCTGTTCACGCCCGTCCCTTCTCGGAGGCGTCGTACATCCACGTTTGTCGGACTTCGGCACTCGGGTCCATGAGCCTCCGATCCTTGCGCCGCAGGGCCTGTGGTGTCCAGTCGGCCACCGCGGGCCCCGGGCCCGTTCACCCTCCCGTCGCCGTGAGGGCGCCGGGGATTGGCCCGGGCGGCGCGCGGCGGGCTGAGAGGGAAGAGGGCTCTGGGGGCGCTGGGGTCCGGGTGGTGTGACTGGATGCACTGAGTGCGTCGTTGCACTGAGTGCACCGACCTCTCTAGCCTGGTGACATGGCAGACCACCAGCGCCCGCCCGCCCCAGACCGTCGGGAAGCCCTCAAGGCGAAGCACCGACGGGCCATCGTCGCCGCGGCGGCGGAGCTGATGACCGAGATCGGCGGCACGGACTTCACCGTCGACCAGCTCGCGGTGCGGGCCGACGTCTCACGTCGGACGGTGTTCAACCACTTCACGACGGTGGACGACATCACCGTCGAGGTCTTCCACGAGATGCTCGGCGCGGTCCTCGACAACGTCGACGCCAACTTCGCGGCGTCCGCGGCCGAGCACCCCGACGACACCTCGATGTTCGACCAGCTGGCCGGCGCTCTGCGGGCCACCGACCTGGTCACCACCATCACCGAGCTCACGCGGATCTTCGGGCCGGACGACGGGCGGCGCAGCGCCCGCCAGGCGGTGCTCTTCGAGCGCGCGGTCAGCGACCTCGGCATCCGGATCGCCGCCATCACCCTGCGCCACCATCCGGAGGCCGACCCGCTGGAGGTCGACCTGATGTGCGGCGCGCTGGTGGGGGGAGCCCTCGTGGTGGTCCGCCACTGGGAGCAGAACACCGGAGGAGTCGACTCCGCCGAGTCCCGCCGTGTCTGGGACGAGCTCCTGGAACGCATGATCTCCGTCAACCGCGCCGGGTTCGGGGCCCTGACCCCCCGCACCGGCGCCTCCTGAGCACACCGCTCACCCCACTCACACCGTTTGCAGGGAACCATGGCTGAACTTCTCTACCGGCTCGGGCGTGCGTCGGCCAGACGCGCCCGCACCGTCATCGCGATCTGGCTGGCACTGCTGGTGTCGGCGGGGACCGCCTACGCCCTCTTCTCCGGTGAGCTGGAGGACAGCTTCTCCATCCCGGGCACTCCCACCGACGAGGTGAACCAGAGCCTCAAGGCCGAGTTCCCCGAGATGAGCGGCGGCAGGGGCACCATCGTCTACCAGAGCGAGGACGGCTCCGCCCTCACCGAGGAACAGCGGACGGAGATCAGCGAACGGGTCGACACCGCGGCCGAGGTCTCCGGGGTCGAGGACGTCATCGACCCGTTCGCGACCGAGGAGGAGCGCGCCGAGCAGGCGGACCTGCTCGAGGAGGGGCGCGAGGAGAGCGAGGCCGGGCGCGTCGAACTCGAGGAGGGCCAGGAACAGCTCGACGAGGCCCGGGCCCAGGCGGAGGCCGCCGGGCCGCTCGACGAGCAGACCGAGGCCGCCTTCGACGCCCAGCAGGCCGAGCTCGACGCCGGAGTTGCGGAGCTGGAGGCCGGGGCCGAAGAGCTCGACCGGGGCGAGGCGATGATGGACATGGCCTCCGAGATCCGCACGGTCTCGGAGGACGGCAGTACGGCCCTGGTCAACGTGGCCTTCACGGAGAGCCAGGAGGAGGTCTCCCAGGAGACCAAGGACGCCGTGATCGAGGTGTTCGAGGACGACCCGGTGGCCGGGGCGACCGTCGACTTCGGTGACGACATCGCGATGGAGCTTCCCAGCCTCGTCAGCCCGGCCGAGGCCGTCGGCGTCGTTGTGGCGGGCGTGGTCCTGGTGATCATGCTCGGCACCCTGATCGGAGCCGGACTCCCGCTCGTGACCGCCCTCGTCGGTGTCGCCGTCGCCACACTGGCCGCGATGTCGCTGTCCAGCGTGATCGAGATCGCCAACGTGACGCCGATCCTGGGCCTGATGCTCGGCCTGGCGGTCGGGATCGACTACGCGCTGTTCATCGTCAACCGGCACCGCCGCCAGCTCAAGCAGGGGCTCGGGGTGCACGAGTCCATCGGGCTGGCCAACGGCACGGCGGGCAACGCCGTGGTCTTCGCCGGTACGACCGTCCTCGTCGCCCTGCTCGGCCTGAACCTGACCGGCATCGGCTTCCTCGGGCTCATGGGCACCGTGGGAGCGATCGCCATCACCGTGGCGGTGTCGGTCGCGGTGACTCTGGTCCCGGCGCTCCTGTCGCTGGTGGACGGGCGCATCCTCTCGTCCCGCGAACGCATCGCCCGTCTCGCCGCCGGAACGGAGCGATCCGAGAGCGGCCGGTCCGAGAGCGGCCGGTCCGAGAACGGGCAGGCCGACGCCGGTGACCGGCCGATGTCGAACGCCGGGGCCCTCGGCCGTGCCGCGCTGGCCGTGGTGGCGCTCGGCGTCATCGCCGTGCCCGCCCTGGACCTGCGGGTGGGCATGCCCGACGGCTCCTCCCAGCCCGCCGAGTCCACTCAATACCAGGCCTACACCGCCATCGCGGAGAAGTTCGGAGACGGCCAGAACGGCCCGCTCCTGGTCGCCGCCACCCTGCCCGGAGGTCCCAGCGACGAGGCGGCCGAGGCCAACGCGGAGCAGTACCGGTACGAGATCGCCGAAGCGATCTACGCCGAGGACGACGTCGCCGCGGTGGCTCCGATCGGGGTCTCCGACGACCACACCCTGGCCGTCTTCCAGGTCGTGCCGGTGGACGGGCCGGCCAGCGAGTCCACCGAGGCACTGGTGCACACCCTGCGTGAGATGGAGCCCATCCACGGAACCGGCACGCTCGGTGTGGCGGGCATGACCAGCGCCAACATCGACATCTCCGAGACGCTCAGCGAGGCCCTGCCGACCTACCTCGCGGTGGTCGTGGGGATGTCGCTGGTCATCCTGCTGCTGGTGTTCCGGTCGGTGTTCGTACCGGTCGTGGCCACACTCGGGTTCATCCTGTCCTACTTCGCCGCGCTCGGCGGAGTGGTCGCCGTCTACCAGTGGGGCTGGCTGGGCGGGCTCATCGGCCTGCAGAACCCCGGGCCGATCCTGAACTTCCTGCCCACGCTGCTCGTGGGCATCCTGTTCGGCCTGGCGATGGACTACATGCTGTTCATCGGCACGGGGATGCGCGAGGCCTACACGCACGGCAGCCCGTCCAGGCTCGCGGTCGTGCAGGGCTTCAGGGCCGGCCGTGCGGTCGTCACGGCCGCGGCGATCATCATGATCTCCGTGTTCGGCGGATTCATCTTCTCCGAGACGATGATGATCAGCTCGATGGGCTTCGCGCTCGCCTTCGGTGTCCTCATCGACGCGTTCGTGGTCCGCATGCTGCTCATCCCCGCGGTGATGCACCTGGCGGGGGACGCGGCCTGGTGGCTGCCCCGGTGGCTGGACCGGATCATGCCCGACATCGACGTCGAGGGGGCATCGCTGGAGCGCAGCCACGCGGCGCAGCCGACCGGAGACGGCGAGGGCGCCGGCGCCGGCGACACGGCAGCCTCGGGTGAGGCGGACGCCGGACCGGCGGGCGCCGACCAGCCGGAGGTCGGTTCCGGGCGGCGCTGACCGGCCGCGGGGCGCCATGCGAGGACAGGGCCCGTCGGGGGCGTTCCGGCCGAGTGCCGGAGCGCCCGGCGGGCCTTCGCCGTTCGGGGCATCGGGTAGTTCAGGACTGATGGCCTACAGCATCGGCCTCGATCAGATCTCCCGCTCCTCCCCGGCCCCGTCAGGGTCGGTCCCCGCGGGACGGCCGCCCCGGTGGAGGGGGCGGGAGGGGAGCTCTCAGGTCACCCCAGGGCGGCGAACATCATGAGGTTCGCCGCGACATAGACGACGATCGAGACGCCCAGACCGGAGAGCATCACCCAGAGCGTGGGCTTCCTCCTGATCAGGCGCACGATGGCCCAGACCGACGCGACCAGCCAGATCACCCACGGCGCGAAGATCATCATGGGGATGGCGAGGTCGACGGCGGTGCCGCAGTCGGTTCCGCACTCCGCGGTCCCCAGGATGGAGAAGACGCCCCAGAAACTCGTCGCCATGAGGATGAACGGTGTCACGCACATGAGGACGATGGAGATCGCCTTGTCTCCGGCGGACACGGGCGGACGCTGCGGTGCGTGGCCCCATGAAGGGCCGGGACGCGGCGTGTTGGGGGGTCCCATAGGGGGTTGTTGGGCCATGCGCGTCATTCTGTCACGCCAGGGGCGGCGGCCAGGGGCGGCGGCCAGGGGCGGCGGCCAGGGCCGACGGCTCCGTTCCGCCACTGGGCCTCTGGTTGTGCACCGTCGGGGAGATCGGAGGCGGGGCGTCGGGTCCGTGCTCGGGTCATGTGGAGGAGGTGGACGGGGGATCGACCGGTTTGTTGGGGATCATCATGATGAGCGAGTCGACCGATGACCGGCCCAGGAGGCGCGTGGCCTCGGTGAGCAGTTCCTGAATCCGGGTTCGGTGACGGACGGCCCCAGGATCATCGGTCGACAGGTAGGGCCTGAGCCGGGTGGCGAAGTGCTTCGCCGAAGCGCGGTCGCGTTTGTCCAGGGAGTTGCGCAAGCCGGCCATCATCTGCTCCACGAGCGGGGGAGCGTGTACGGACGGGTGTGGTTTCCGGGCAGGGGCGGCCTTGCGCTGTGTTCGCGGATCTCTGGGAGGTGTGCGAAGTCCCGGACCGGCGAATCCCTCCGGGCCGAGGGAGAAATCCGACAGTGGATACCACTCCGGGAGGCGGTTGGAGGGGACCACCCCGATATCCATGACCCGGTCCAAGCCCTCCGTCCGCATGCGGAAGCGCAGCGCGTGCCCGTGCTCGCCGATGAATCTGCGGACCAGGGGCGGATTGTCCTTCGCCAGCCACGTCGACGGCGAGGTCTCCGAATCGTCGAGGAGACGCTCGAGCCCAGCCCCGAGGTGGCTGGTGAACTCGAAGGTGATGGCCGGATACTCGTCCGTGGCGGGGAGCGTGACCCTGTGGCAGGCCCCGCCCCTTTGGAAGTCGCCGTCGAACCGGAGCCGACGCTGGGAGAGCCCCTGGGCGCGGAGCCATCGGTTGACCTGTTTCCCCGCATAGAGGTGGTCGGCGCTGTCGATACCTCCGTACCGCCGAGTGCACTCGTTGGTGCTGGAGTGATGGGCGAAGTGTGCCACCCGGTCACGGTAGATCCGCACGGCGAGGCGGCCTCCGCAACCGCCGAGCCATCTCCCGCACCAGAACTCCGTCGAAGGATGACGGGCCCTGAACTGCGTTGCCTCCGTCCGCCACATGGGCAGGAACACCGGTCATGGCCGTGAGGGCCACCCACGGTCGCCGTCTGTACGAGCCGGTGGTCTATAGGCATAGGGAAGTCGTAGCAGTGCGACGGCCATGGAAACAGGGCCCCGCAGACCTGTGACCGCACCTGGCCAATCAGGAGACGAGCAGCGACGCCGAGCCCGCTGGGAGAGGCCCATGCGGGCCTCGACGGCCGATGGCCTCGCCCCGTGCACTCGCTGGTGCACCCCCGGCAACGCGAAAGGCCCTGACCTTGCGACGTTGTCGCTGGTCAGGGCCTTTCGGTTCTGGGGTGAGTGACGGGACTTGAACTGTGGCTGGGGGGTGTCCTGACCTGCGAAAACACGAGAATCCGCAGGTAGGGGTAGAGGTGAGTGCTCGGTTATGCCGCGTTGTCTTGCGCCGCTGGCCGGTTTGGTGCACCCTCGAGGGCCCACCGCCTTAAATGCGCGACATGGCGTTCTGTTTGCACCTAGGAAGTGAAAAATATAGCGGTTGCTAGACAAAAGAACCCGAAGAAGGCAAGGGAGGCGAAACCCCGAACTGCTTTGTTGCAGGCGTTAAATTTACGAGCTGCGATTTTTGATAGATCGATGACCTGGTGCCAAGTGTCGTTTTGGACGTCAACTCGGTTGATGTGCGCGATCAGTTCAGTGGGAGTGGTGTTCGCCAGAGAAGGCCAAGCAAAGCGGTTAATCTCAGCGTAGCTAACGTTGCGTTGAGGGCTGATGGCTCGCATTAGCCAGAATAGAGTCCACAGAAATGCTGCCGAGGATATTATAGCAAGGATGCCAACAGTGAAAGCGGCAACGCATCCGCTTGTTATCGCTGTTGTGATGATTTTCGAGTTGGTCATCAACATGGTGACAACTACTCCGAGACCTGCGGTGAGGATGGTGGCTTTGGTATCGGCAAAACGGACCCAGTTTGCAATATGCTCCAGTGACTGGAAACCACCGTCGACGGTGCTGAGGCTTGGTCTGTTGATGTCTGTGTTCTGTGAGCGCTGCGTAGCCAAAAATATTAGCTTCTTAAGTAGCAACGGTTTGGCACCCCTCGACAGGCCATTTACGGCTTATCCGCCACTCTGTGTATGCCGCCAACCAATGAGCGGCCCAGGCAGTGGCAGTTGCTACAGTGTGATCTTCGGGATCCCAGTCATCGCAGCTTGCGACACAGGGGTTGTTGTTGTCGTATAGGTGAGGCGAGCGCTGCCACCTGCGTCCAGCATGCGCACCTAGCCGACGACTGTTCAGGAGGGTAACGCTCGGAATTTTCTTGTCGCTGCGTAGCACAACGCCGACCCTAAATTTTCCGCGTCCGGTATTGATATCGCCGATCCAGCACGGATTAAGGTCGTCGCTCGCAGGCAAGTAGGCAAAGTTCGGAAACGCCTTCTTCATAGCTTCGACGTGCCGCATGATCTGGACCTCGTCATCCCACCATCGGGCAGGTCCTGACAGCTCGCTGTCAGCTTCTTCGGGACCACCATGAAAAGTGTGATCAGGGACGGCTGTGACTCGACCGTGCGTGCTGTGGAAATACCCTCCTCCGCTTTCAGGAACGACGTTATTGAAGACAATCTCACCATTCATCGTCACGTATCTAGGAACATTGACGCCAAAGTGGGCCAGAAGCGTAGAGACGGTCATGGATACTTCCTTAATTGATAGAAATTTGAGAAGCCGGAGTTCCGTTTAGCTGGGAAATGGCGCTTGGGAGGTGTTTGACAGTGTTGCGCCATCGATAGTCATAGAATTTATAGAACTTGCGTTCATGGTTGCGCTGATATGTCTTAGGTGAATCCTTGTGCTCAATGAAATAAGGATAGTCTGGCAAGAGTTTTGTAAGTCCTTCTCCGGATACAATCTCCCAGGAGTTGGCTTTTTTCTCGCACTTCGCGGCGAAATTTGCCGCGAAACCGAGCGGGTTTATCTCACTACGTATGCTACTCCCGCTGCGGACAAATGTAGTCTGCCCATAGTCTAATCCAGCTCGGGCCTGAACGCGCGCAATTCCCCTGCTTTCCAGCCAGGGGTTAACTTCGCTTTCAATCCCATCGAGCGTAAAAGCGCAGGCGCTGAGTGCCAGCGAGGCGGCGACTTGGGGGTCACCCGGGCTAAAGCCTGCGAAGAGTCCATCACCTCGAAGCCCGAGTGGGTGCCCACCAAACAGAGAAACGACTTCGATGAAACCAGACAAGACGGCGTGAGCTAGGTCAACCACCTCGTCCTGATCGTCCCAGAAAGTACGCCCTGTGAAGTTGGTTAGGTCGATGAATGCTGCGACCATTGGTGCGGTTCGTCGTTCTCCGATCTCTAAATCTTCGAAGTCCGGATGGCCGAGGGTTCGTATCTCTAGCGCGGTCCTGCTCTGAGTCTTCGTTTCGAAGATTTGGCGCTTCTCGCGACGGAGTGAGAAGTCATTGATGACAGTGGCGCGGAATTGTGATTTGTTGTAGCTGCCCATGCTCATGCCCTCTCAGCCGCAGTAGTCGAAGGACTACATGACGATCCTATGGGGAGGCGCCGACAGTCAGCCTTGGTCCACCTCTGCAGGGGCGAGCCCTTCGCCCAGTTCGCGGCAGGTTTCGGAGTGGGCACCGCGACCGCCTGGCGGTACGTGCGCGAGTCAACCCGCCTGCTTGCCCGTCAGGCACCCAGCCGCGAACAGGGCTTACGCCGGGCATGCCGGAAGGGCTGCGGGTACGTGATCGGGGACAGTGCCCCCATCGCCTGCGACCACGTGGCGGCTGACCTCCCGTTCTACGCAGGCAAGCACGACCAACTCGGCATGAACTTCTAGGGCGTCGGGCCCGCACGGCGAACCCTTGTGGATCTCGTGGTCGCTGCTGGGCTCGATGCACGATGTCGGGGCCGCCCGGGTGTGGAAGATCGCCGAGCGCATCGCCGCCTCAGGCCTGTTTGGGCTGGGCGACAAGTTGTTCGTCTTCGATGGGGGACTGCCTCGACCATGGATGACTGGACCAGATCGCCTTGGACCCGGCTGAGCTGACCGGGTACGAGTTCCAGGGTGTGGCCTCGATCGCGGAGGTGACGATCCCACGTCTCGCGCGCAGGCTCATCCATGGCGCACGTGCCCGGGCGGAAGGGACGATGGCCTACTTGGAGAACGGCGAGGCGGTCTCGTAGGCGCATACTTGCTGGTGGAGTACAGCGTGTTGACGAAGGCACGCCATTCGGGGCTGTGGAAGGTCAGATGTCCCGACTCGCGGTTCTGGGTGTCACGTACGTCCGCTCCGGCGCTGTGCTCACGGACATTGACACACTCGTTCGACCCGCCGCTGTAGCTGCTCTTGTGCCAGTCACTCATCGTCGATCTTCCTCATCTCGTCGCGGATGGCCTGCAAGGTTTCCTGGGGGCCGCGGGCTGCTCCCTGATGGTGCGCGGTGAGAGCGGGATGCGCCTGCGCGAGCTGCGGGTCTTGGGAGCACCGAGCCGGAAGGTGTTGTCGGGGCAGCGTTTCCACGCCCGCCGCACGTCCAAGTGGCCCCGGGTGAGCGGTTGCCCGTCGGAGCCGATGGCGGCCGTGAGGGTGATGTCGCGGACCTGGAGCGCGGTGAGTTTGCTGTAGCGCATCCCGGTGCGCACGAACACCTCGACCATGTCCCGTACGTCCTCGGCCATGGAATCGCGCAGCAGGGTGAACTCCTCGCGGGTCAGGAAGCACAGGTCGGCTTCTCCCTCGCCGTCGTCGACGCGGGGCAGGCGGGTGCGCGAGGCCGGGTTCGACGGGCGTAGGGGCGGGTCCTCGCGTACGGCGGCCTCGCAGACGGTGAACAGCAGCCCGTGGAGGTTGTGGATGGACTTGGGCGCCAGGGGTTTGCGCAGCCACCCCGGTTCCTTCTTGCGGCCCCGGCTGGGCGTGCTGGTCCTGTGTGGGGCCGTGGGGTCGGAGACCCCGGTGCGCAGGTGGTTGACCCAGGCGCGTACGTCCTTGGGTTTGAGCCGGGCAGGGTCGCGCAGGTTCACCTTCCCAAAGCGGGGGATCAGGTGGATGTCCAGGTCGCGGTGGTAGTCGGCACGGGTGCGTTCGGCAATGCCGGTCATGGAGTCGACGAGGTCGCGGGCGTAGTCGGCGAACAGCACCGGTTCGGCTTCGGGTTCGTCGTCCTCGTCGGTGGTGACCCATCCGTGTCCGGGGACCCACCCCTGGGCCCAGCCTTGGCGGCGGATCCAGTTCTCGGGCCATTGGTGGCCGGCGGCTTCGACGTGGAGTTTGAGGGTGTGGGCGTCGGCGTGGGTGTCGAAGGGTTCGGACGGGGGTGCCCCGGTGCGGGTGCCGCCGAGCCGCCAATTGACCCAGTAGCGGGTGCGCCCGTCGGCTAGTTTGCGCTGGTTGATGGTTGCCATGCGTGGACCATCGCTTGGTTGCGGGCCGAAGCGAAGGGAATCGGCGAAGGTTCTCGATAATCTTTTCGCAGGCCAGCAGGGGTGCCCTGTCCATCCGTCGATCGCCGCTGATGTCCAGGACGCGGTATTTGGTGCCCTTTCGTAGCCAGTCCGTGCACCCGGCTCTGGTTAGATGCCGGTGGTCGACGCCTTCGTGGTGGCGGTGCCCGGACCATGCGAGAACACGGGATCGATCACTTCCGCGACCTTCGCCATCTGGTCGTCGAGGCTGGCTTCGCTGATGTCCTCAAGGCCTTCCTTGCGCCGCCACGCCGCCCACTTGGTCTGGCCGATGGCGCCGTACCCCTCTATGACGGGTGAGATCGGTACGAGTTCGACTTTGCGGTAGCGGGCGACGGCTCGCGCGGACTCCAGTAGTTGGTCCTCGTCGATGTCGTGCTGCGCTGCCAACTGGACGATGTCGACGAAGTCGCGCCAGCGGGTGCTGGTGATCCCGCGTTCCAGGATCGTCACGGCCTTCTCGGCCACCGTGGTCTCGGGCGCGTAACCGAGCATCTCGATCTCGCCCCCGAGGATGCGGGGTACTTTGACCGGCTTCGGCGACGGGACGATCGGGTCTCCGGTCGAGATGTCCCAGGCGACGACGGTCTTCTGGGAGCCGATATAGGTGGTGACCCGCATGCGCAGACCCGGGTAGTCTGCCTGGTCGCGGATCTCCTGCACGCGCATCGTGTTGAGATCGAAGACCAGGCCGTCGGGAACTCGGACTGCGGCCACGTCACGGATGACCTGCGTGATGACCTCAGGTGTGACCGTGGCCCTGATCGCCTCCGCGTCGACGTCCTTGGTCGGACGACGGACCCCGTAGACGGCGAGGAGGATGCCGCCCTTCAACACGAAGTCGTCCTTGTGCTCGGTGCGGGTCAGCCGGTCGAGGAAGGATTCGAGCGCGTGCCTGGTGAGGTACTCGGCGGTCGGTACGGGTCTGCCTTCTGCGGCCGCGACCGACCTCGCCTTCTTCTGGATCTGCCGGAACACCTCATCGCCACTGGTCACGTGAGCACCTCCAGCGCGTGCAGGACCGGGCCCTTGGCCCGGGGGAGGCGGGCGGCGACCGACATGAGGTGCGCCGGCTTGCCGCCACGGCGGAGCCATTCGCGTAGGGCGTCTCTTCCCAGTTCGTACCCGAGGTCGCCCCGGAGCCGGAACGCGTCCGCGATGCTGCGCTCGGGCGAGTAGATGCCGATGCGCAGTTCCGACCCTGGGATGGGGATCTCGGAGCGGCCGAGGTTGAAGGTCTGCTTCGCGAGCACGTGCCACTTGATCGCGGCTCGGGTTGCCGGGATACGGGTGCCGCGCGGAATCGCGATGTCCACGGCGTCCGGGATGGCGTCGGTCAGGTCGTGGTAGGCCAGCGCGGAAGCGAGGCAGATCGTTGCCTCGGGCCGGCGTGTGGCCGCTTCGATCCAGTCCCAGTCCGCGGCCGGGGCGTCGGCGGCGCGGTAGATGCCTCGTGCGATGCGCTCGTAGGTTCCGTCGCGGGCGGCGCGGTACAGGGTGCTCTTGGACATGCCGAGGTCGGGCGTCCGCTTGGGTTGCAGGATCTCCACAGCGCTCACCTCCATGATCCGTTCCGTATACAGGTAACATTATCTGTATACGTCTTGTTCCACCAGTCAGGCGCCAAACAGCGCGAGCCAGGTGCGGGGCATCGCTTCGGTGGGCGCTGAGGCGAAGGAGATCGGAAACGGTCCTCGACGATCCTTCCACAGGTCAGCAGGGGTGTCCGGTCCATCCGCTGATCGCCGCTGACGCCCGGGATATGGGGGTTCGGTGCCGAACTATCGCTGCGTCGTGCACCCGGGTGCACCCCCGCCCGCGAAGTGAGTGACGGGATGGGTGGTGCACACTCACCGGGCCAATCTTTACCGTCGTGCACCTGCTGGTGCGCCCCCGGCAACGCGAAAGGCCCTGACCTTGCGACGTTGTCGCTGGTCAGGGCCTTTCGGCTCTGGGGTGAGTGACGGGACTTGAACCCGCGACTTCTTGGACCACAACCAAGTGCTCTACCGGCTGAGCTACACCCACCACGTGCGCCTGGCCTCGCGGCCCTGCGTACGTATGAAAGCTTAGCGGACGCGGAGGAGTGCTTCGATCAGTTTTCGGGCCCGTCCGGTGTGGCGGCCTTCTCACGGGCCTCCCGGCCGGTGCCTCCGGACATGACCTCGGCGGCGATCGCGCGGGCCGTGGTGGTGCTCGGGCCGGGCTCGGGGACGAAGGCGGCGGCGCGGTAGTAGCGCAGCTCCTTGATGCTCTCCGTGATGTCGGCGAGGGCCCGGTGCCCGCCGTTCTTGTCCGGGCTCGCGTAGTACACGCGCGGGTACCAGCGGCGCAGCAGCTCCTTGATCGAGGACACGTCGACCATCCGGTAGTGCAGGAAGGCGTCCAGGTCCTTCATGTCGCGCGCGATGAAGGTGCGGTCGGTGGCGATCGAGTTGCCGCACAGGGGGACCTTGCGGGGCTCGGTGACGTACCGGCGGATGTGCTCCAGCACCCGGTCCTCGGCCTCCTTGAGGGAGATGCCCTGGTCCAGTTCCTCCAGCAGCCCCGACGAGGTGTGCATGTCGCGGACGAAGTCGCCCATCTGGTCCAGCGCCGCCTGCGGTGGCTTGACCACGAGGTCGACACCCTCGTCGAGGATGTTGAGCTCACCGTCGGTGACCAGACAGGCCACCTCGATCAGCGCGTCGTTCTCGAGGTCGAGCCCCGTCATCTCGCAGTCGATCCACACCAGACAGTCGTTCATACCGGTCACCCTACGGCGTGCCGGGGAGTGCTGCGGATGGCCGAGGGGCGGCCGGACACGGGTCCGGCCGCCCCTCGGGCGGCGCCGGTCAGTTCCAGATGAACTGGCCGGGGTAGCCGACGTCGAAGATCTCGTACATCCAGTCGTAGACCCCCCAGATCTGGACGTAGGCCAGCGCCAGGATGACGACGATGATCAGGAGCAGGGTGAAGCAGCCGCAGCCGCACCCGCCCTTCTTCTTCTTGCGGGGCGGCGGTTGCTGCGGACGCGGGGCGGGGGGCGGCGGCTGCCCGCCCGGTCCCTGCTGCCCCCACTGCGGACGCGGCGGGCCGCCGTGCGGGCCGCCCATGGGGCCACCGTGCGGGGGTCCGCCCGGGGGGCCGTTCCTGGGGCCGGGGGTGGGCGGGAAGCCGGGCGGCGGGCCCTGCGGCGGTCGGGCCATCGGCTGGGGGGCCGGGCCGTGGCGGTGGTGCGGTGGCGGGCCGGCGGCCATGCCCGGGCCGCCGTGCTGCTGGGGCGGCGGATAGCCGCCGGGGGGCGGGAACGCGCCCGGCGGGGGGCGGTGCGCCTGGTAGCCCTGCTGGCCCCCGGTCGGCGGCTGCTGGTGGCCGGGAGGCGGTCCCGGAGGCCGGAAGCCGCCGTGCTGCGGCGGGGCGCCCGGAGGGGCGTTGAACGCCTGCTGAGGGCCGGAGAGCGGCTGCCCCGGCGCGCCCGGGTGCTGGTAGCCCTGCTGCGGTCCGGACGGAGGCTGCTGCCCGGGAGCGGGCTGTCCCGAGGGCGTCTGCCCCGGAGCCTGGGGCTGGTAGCCCTGCTGCGGTCCCGAAGGCGGCTGCTGGCCCGGGGCCGGCTGTCCAGGGGCCGGCTGCCCCGGTGTGGGCTGCCCGGGCATCGGCCGGCCCGGCGCCGGCTGGTCGGGCGTCCCACCGGGCCAGGCGGCGGCCTGCTGCTGGGGGTCGCCGGGCGCGCCGACGGGGCCGGGCGGCGGCTGCTCGCCCTGCTCCTCGGCGCGCTTGCGCGCCTCCTCCCAGCGCTGCTTGGCCTCCTCCTCACGCTGCTTGGCCTCGGCCTCCAGGCGCACGCGCTCCTCCTCGCGCTGCTTGGCGGCCTCCTCCTCGGCCTTGCGCCGCTCCTCGCGGCGTTCCTCGCTGAGGTCGGCCCACCCGTCCTTGAGCTGGCCGAGCAGACCCTTGAAACCGCTCTTGCGCCTGCCGTCCTCGTCGGTCTCGCCACCGCCGGAGAACATCGGGTCGTCGGGGTTGAACACGGCGGTGCTCGGCGCCTCGTCGCCGCCACCGGGGGAGAACACCGCGGTGGAGGGGCTGTCACCGATCTGGCCGGGATCGAAGACCGCCGTGCGCGGCGCGTCGCCGACGGCACCGGGGTCGAACACGGCGGTGCGCGGGGCGTCGCCGACCGCGTCGCCGCCGAGGTCGGCCGTGGGCAGTTCGTCGTCGCCGAAGTGGGCGGTCGGCACCTCGTCGTCCTGGCCGCCCCTGCCGGGCAGGTCGGCCGGGTTCACGCGCATGGTCGCGCCCACGCCGCCCATGTCGGCGGTGGGCACCTCGTCGTCGTCCCCGTAGTGGGCGGTCGGGACCTCCTGGCCCTGGCCGCCTGCGCCGGGCAGATCGCCCGGGTTCACGCGCATCGTGGCGCCGACCCCGCCCATGTCGGCCGTGGGCTCGTCGTCATCGGACCCCTGGCCCCAGGCGGAGGGGCTGATGCGCATCGTGCCGGGTTCCTCGTCCACCGGGGTGGGGGCGGGAGGGGTGGCGTTCTGCCGGGGGGCGGACGGGCCGATCCGCATGGTGCTGGGCTCGTCGTCCACGGGAAGGGGCGCCGGGGAGTGCGGGGCGGGGGCGGAGTCCTGGGACCAGGAGGGGTTGATGCGCATGGTGCTGGGCTCGTCGTCCAGCGGTGCGGGCGACGGCTCAGGGCTGGGTGGTGCCGAGGCCGTGTCCCGCGACGAGGACGGGCTGATGCGCATGGTGCTGGGCTCGTCGCCCACGGGGGTGGCCGGCGCGGCGGTCGACGGGCCGAGGCGGACCGTGCCCGGCTCGTCCTCGTCCACCTCGGACGAGGACCCGTCCTGGCCCTGTCCGCCCAGGTAGGTGGTGGAGGCCTCCTCGTCGTCGGCGCTCGCGGCGCCGCCCTGGAGTTCGCTCAGTGAACGGGTATGCCGCGTCCACTCGTCACCGTTCCACCATCTGAGCGTTTGCGCGTCGCCCTGCGGGTCCGCATACCAACCCGGCTCGATAGATCCACCCATGGGCGACAGACTAAGGGGTTTTCGGGCTCTGCCGGACCAGCGATCCCCGAAACCCCTTGCACGAGGGGTTCCGGGTGAATTGGACCTCGCTGTCCGTGTCTAGGCGATGGCGGACGGTCGGCATCCGTTGGGGGCGGTCGCGGGTTCGAACGCGCTTCCGGCCTGCTCGGCGGCGGTGTCCCGCTCGACGGCCGGGGACGGCGCCAGCAGACGGGCGGGCTCGACGTGGCCGGGTCCGGTCGCGCCCGAGCCGGGCACGTGGTCCTGGCCGAAGTGCCCGCCCCTGCTCCAGGCACGGACGGACGACTCGTCCGGGGTACCCGGCCCCTCCGGCGCGCCCAGGAGCGCGCCGTTCCAGCGCCGCGCCACACCCCAGGAGTCCAACCAGCCCAGGACCGGCTCCAGGCCGCGCATCGGGCCGTCGGTGAAGGGTGTGTCCGGGCGGGCGACCACCGCGACCACGAGGCACACGCGTCCCTCCAGGCCGTGGTCGACGTGCTGCTCGTACAGGTGGGTGCCGCCGAGGTCGATCCGGCCGCGCCGGGTGGCGGGCAGCAGTTGCACGATCTCCCCGGTCAGCGGGTTCCAGACGAGGTGGGTCTCCCGTCGCTGCGCCACCAGCCGCCGGGCCTCCTGGCCGGCCGACCGGGTGGCGGGGTCGGACCCGGTCACGCTCCACACGGCACGCGGCGCGCCGCGTCCCGGCGGAGCCGCCGTGGCCCGGCCCTGGATCCTCTCGGCGGCCGACATCCACGCCTGCGTCATCGCGGTTCCCTCATCCTGTCGTCGGTGTGGGCCCCGCGGGTCGAGGTGGAGCCCTGGACACGCTCCGCCCTCCCTGCGTACGCCACCGCGCGCGAGAAGTCCATATGTCCTCGCCCGCGGGACAGGGTCTTGTCACCTCCGCGTCCGGCAGGCCGCTCTCACACGCGTCGCGGCCTCCACCCGGGCCCCACCGCCCCACCGCATCCCCGCCCCACCGCATCCCCGCTCCACCGCACTCCCGCCCCCACCGACGACGACGACCGGGCCGTGGCGCGGTGCCACGGCCCGGTCGTCGTCAGGAGCCGTCGTCGGCGGGCGGCCCGCCCGCGGGCGGTCAGCTCTCCCCCTCGTCCTCCTCCGCGATGCGCAGGGAGAAGGCCTGGAGGAAGATCTCGCCGATCTCCGTCGGGTCCTCCGTCATGTACGCGGCACCGCCCGTGGCCGCGGCGATCTGCTGCAGCGGCTCCAGGTTCTGCACGTCCGGGCCGAACGCGATCGTGATGATCGGGATCGGCCGCGACGCGCTGGAGATCCCGTCGATCTCGCTCAGCAGCTGCTCCAGCTCCAGCCCGCCGGGGTTGTCGTTGTCCCCGTCGGTGAGCATCAGGATGACGTTGGTCCGGTCCGGCTGGTAGGTGCGCGACATCTCCTGGTAGGCGGCCAGGTAGGTGTCGTAGAGCGCCGTGTCCCCCTGGGGCAGCGGCTGCAGCCGCGCCAGGGCGCCGCCGATCACGTCCCGGTGGGCGGTGCCGGACTCGTCGGTCGCCTGGAGCTCCCGGACCGGCGCGATCTCCTGGTAGTGGAGGTTGTTGTTGACGTTCGTGGAGAACTGCCACACGCCCAGCTCGGCCGTGGGGGTGAACATCTGCAGGCCCTCCGTCGCCGCGGCGGTCGTCACCTGCATCCGGGTCATGCCCGTCCCGGGCACCTCGGCGAGCATCGAGCCGGACACGTCCACGATCGTCAGGACACGCGACTCCATCTTCAGCTGGTTCCATGTCCGGGTGAGGTCGGTGACCGCCTCACCGGACGGTGCAGGCAGCTCCGACGGCTCCTCCTCGCGGAATCCGACCTCCTCGGTGAGCACGGAGGTGTCGATCTCGCCGTCGGAGCCGCGGAACCCGTCGGCGAGGTAGCGCTCCACCGCGCCGGGGGAGCGCACGGCCTCGCGGAACAGGTCCGCGGCGCGGGTGATCTCGCTCTCCTCGCTGCGCACCACGTAGGGGTAGTCGAGGTAGTAGGTGCCCCCCTCCAGGTAGCGGGCCTGGGCGGCGGCGTCGTCGTGCTCGGCGTTGTAGCGCCACACGGCCTGCTCCGACATGACCATGACCGGCGGGGCCTCGGCGTCCCCGCCGCTCAGGGCGAGGAAGGCCGCCTCCTCGTCGGAGGACGCGCCCTGGTGCAGGGACTGCAGCGCCGCGGTCATGTACGCGTTGAAGGTGTCGGTGTCGGGACTGGCCTCCTCCAGGGCGCCCTGGAGCAGGTGGAGCGTGCCCAGACCGGTGGAGCTGCGGGCGGGGTCGACCACGCGCACGGTGCGGCCGGCGTCCTCGGAGGGGGCGGCCGTGGGGATCACGTCCGACCACCGCACGTCCTCACCGGAGCCCTGGGCGAACTCGGCGAGCTCGGCCAGGACCAGCGGGGAGCGGGCCACGGAGGTGCCGGTCTCGGTGATCACGGCGTCGCCGGACTGGGTCTGGACCAGCTGCGACCACACGCTGGAGTCGGGGACCCAGACGTCGGAGTCGGTGTCGCCCATGGTCGCGCCCGCACCGGTGATGCCGAACGCGACGTTGGCGGAGTCGACCGCGCGCACGCTGACCCGCACGCAGGACCCGTCCACCTGCTGCTCCTCGGCGTTGAAGTCCGAGGCGACGTCGTTCAGTGCGGGGGCGATCTCGGGGGCGGCCGCGACGTCGAGTTCGACGTCCGAACCGCGGCATCCGTCCGACTGCCCGAACATGTACACGCCCGCGACGGCGAGGCCGATCACGATGACCATGGCGGCGGCCAGGGCGGCGAAGGCCCCGCCGCGGCCGCGCCGACGCCTGTCCCGGCTCGGGGGCTCTTCTGCGTATCTTCCGCGGTGACGTCCCACAGCATTCCTCACGGGGTGGTGTACGGACGGAGAGTCGTACAGGGGGTGTGTTCCGGGGGTCCGGGGAGCGGCCGTTCAGTCCGGTCCGCAACGGGACGCATCCGACCACTGGGGTGTTACTGGTGGGAACGGTACTCAACGGGTCATGTGGAGCGCATGCCGCGCGAGCCCGTTCCCCGGGTGCTCGACCGGTGACGGAGAGGCTCGGGAGGCGAAGCAGTACCGGTCACCTCGGGTGATCCGAACCATGGCTTGCGCCCAAGTGAACGTGAAGTGGCCCGTCCGAAATTCTATTCCGTTATCTAATCGAGACGACTCCGAGCCGAAATTCGGCCGCGGCGGCGTGCCGCGCGCCCTCAGCTGTCGCAGTCGGGCACGCAGAGCCGCCGGGAGATGGAGCTGAGGAAGATGTCGCCGATCTCGTCCGGGTCGTCGGTGACGAAGAGCGAGCCGCTGGTCGCCGCGGTGATCTGGCGCAGGCGCTCCTCCTCGGCCTGGGCGCCGAAGGCGATGACGAACAAGCTCACCGGCCGCTCGGGGTCGAACCGGTCCTGGAGCGCCGCCACCAGCTCCTCGTGGGACAGGTCGCTGGAACCGTCGTCCGCCCCCGCGGTCAGCAGGATGACGCTGTTGATCTTGTCCTCGTCGTAGTGCGCCTGCACCTCGTCGAAGGCGTCCAGGATGTTGTCGTACAGCCGGGACCCGCCGCCCTCCACCGCGATGTCCTCGGCGACGCCCACGAGCTCCTGCCGGCGCGTGATGTCGGCACCTGCCGTCGCCACGCCGAGTTCGCGCAGGTCGGCGGCCTCCTCGCGGCCCCGCTCGCCGAGTTCGTCGGACATCAGCCACAGCCCCATGTCCGTCTCGTCGGGGAAGAGCGACAGGCCCGTCAGCGCCGCCTGCCGGGCGACGTCCATCCGGCTCGTGCCGCCGTCGAGGTCGTCCGCCATGTTCTGCGAGGTGTCGGCGAGCACCAGGGCGCGGCTGGGCATGGACAGCCGGTTCCAGTCGGTGACCGACGCCAGCAGGGCGTCGCCGGTCAGGTCCTCGTGCGTGGGCGGCTCGTCGCCCGTCACTCCCGGCTGCGCGGCCAGTTCGGCCGCCGCCCGGCCGCCGGGGTCGCGAAAGCCCATCTGACGCAGGCGATCCCGGTAGGCGGGGTCGTCCAGCACCTCGTACAGGTCCGCGGCGGCCGACTGCAGGGACGTGTCGCCGGTGACGGTCACGTAGGGGTAGTCGAGGCCGACCGTGCCCTCGGACGGGTAGAGCGCCTCCAGCGCCGGGGCGTTCTGCGCGCGGGTGCTGTTGTAGGACACCACGGCCTGCTCGGGCGCGGCGATGAGCGGGTCCACCCGGTCCCGCGCCGCGGAGGATCCGGTGAAGAAGGTGCCCAGGTCGATCTCGCCGAAGGCGCTGTCGAGCTGGACGTCGCGCACGAAGTCGGTCATGGCGGTGTCGGCGTCGTCCCCGGTGCCCAGGTGGCGGCGGACCGCGTGCATGACCGTCATCCCGTCGGCACCGCGGTTGGGGTCGACCATCACGAGGGGGCGCTCGGGTTCGCGCTCGCCCGGCAGGACCAGCGTCCAGCTGGCGTCGTCGGGTTCGGGCAGGCCCTCGGCGCCCTCGGGCGCGGCCAGCACCACGGGGGAGTTGGCCAGCGAGGGCGGATCGGTCTCGATGCCCCGCGCCCCGCCCTCGGACACGCGCGCCAGCTCCACCCAGGCGGAGGACTCGGGCACCCACACGTGCGGGGCGATGGTGGAGTCCCCGGGGCGGCCGCCGGAGATCGCCGTCATGATCCGGTGCGGGGCGATCTCGTCCACCTGCGCGTAGACGCAGTCGCCGCCGTAGGAGGGACGGTCCTCGTTGAACTCCGTGGCGGCCTCCCGGAGCACGGGGGCGATGCTCTGGGTCGCCGACACCCGCAGGTAGCGCGTGTCACCGCAGCCGAGCATGTTGAGGCCGACCGGAACCGCGACCGCGGCCAGCGTGATGAGCGCGATGGCGATCACGGTGAAGCCCAACGGGGACCGGGCCACTCTGCGGGTGGTCGAGACGGCCGGTGAGGCGATGCGGTGGCGTCCACTGGACACGGGCACTCCGGGGTCTGGCTGGGGGTCTGCTCCCGGTCGCGTTCGGTCGGTGGCGCCGGTGGTGCCGCGGAGCGCCGCGCCCCGGCGCCCCCGGAAGCGGGTGTGTGAACCTTCACGCCGAGTCGGGCATCACACGAGGGTGAACGCGAACGTTCGGGAGCCTGTCGCGAACGATTCCTCACCAGGACCTTACTCGCTGGTAATGGCGGAGTGGAAGGGGCCGATCGGCCCTCGGTGACGGCTCCCGGTGGTCGAGGCGAGGAGATCGCTTTGTTACTGTGCCCACCCCGGAGCACACCGACCCCACCGTTACACTTGGGCCCCACTCCTGGCTTCAGATCGACGCGCGGCCCCTGTTCCGCGCCGACTGACGGCCACGTGTCCACCGACCCCCGAGGGTTTTGGCATGTCCCCATCGCACAGTGACCACCGCGGCCGAGGCACGCTCGGCACCTACCTGCTCGTCGGCGCCTGCACCGTCGGCGCGGCGGCGTACGCGGTCCTGGTCGGGCCCTCGATGCTGCCGCCGGAGCAGGCGCACACCGCCACCTCCGCGGCGACGGTGGAGTCCGGGCCGGTGGAGGAGGAGCCCGAGGAGACCGAGCCGCAGGCCCCCGTCGGCCAGCTCCGGATCCAGGTCAGCGACCGCGACCGTGCCTGGGTGCAGACCCTGAACTGCACCGGTGACGCCGAGGAGGACCCCGAGGCCTGCGCCGCGCTGGCCGCGGCCGCCGCCGAGCTCGGTTCCGACCCCGTGGACGCCACCGGCGCTGAACCCGCCGACGACATCGACACCGCTGCGGACGGGGGCGGAGCTCAGGACGAGGACGGGGACGGACAGGCCGACGGCGCCGCCGAACCGACCGTCGCCGTCGACCCCGGCGTCGAGCAGCTGTTCACCGAGGTGAGCGAGGGCACCGTGTGCACGGACAAGGTCTACGGCCCCCAGGAGGCCACCATCGTGGGTACCTGGGAGGGCATGGAGGTCGAGACCACGCTCTCCCGCAAGGGCTCCTGCGAGGAGGCCCGCTGGCAGCGCCTGCGCGCCGTCACCGACCAGATCGGCTGATCCGGCCCACGGCCGCCACCGGGGCGGTGCGCCGCCGCTGGATAATGGGTGCACATGGACGTCATCAAGGTCAGTGACCCCGCCGATCCGCGCCTGGCCGACTACACCCGCCTGCGCGACGTGAACCTGCGCCGCCACCTGGAAGCCGAACACGGCCTGTTCATGGCCGAGGGGGACAAGGTCATCCGCCGTGCGGCGGCCGCGGGCTTCGAACCGCGCAGCTTCCTGCTCACCGAACGCCGGGCCGAGGCACTGGACGACGTGGTCGCCGCCTCGGCCGCGCCGCTGTACGTGGTCAGCGAGGAGACCGCAGAGCGGCTGGTCGGCTTCGACCTGCACCGCGGCGCGCTGGCCGCCTACCGGCGCCGCGCCCTGCCCCGGCTGCCCGACGTCCTGGCCCGCGCGCGGAACATCGTCGTCCTGGAGGACTTGGTGGACCACACCAACGTGGGCGCCATCTTCCGCAGCGCCGCCGGGCTCGGGATCGACGCCGTCGTGCTCGCCCCGCGCTGCGCCGACCCCCTCTACCGCCGCGCCGTCAAGGTCTCGATGGGCGCGGTGTTCACCCTGCCCTACACCCGCCTGGACGACTGGTACGGCGGCCTGGACACCCTGCGCGAGGCGGGCTTCCACCTGATGGCGCTCACCCCCGGAGCCGACTCGCTGCCGCTGCGCGAGGCCATGGCCGCGCTCGGCCCCGACGACCGCGTCGGCCTGCTGTTGGGCACCGAGGGCGACGGGCTGTCCTCCCGCTGGCTGGAGCGCGCCACCGCCAGGGTCCACATCCCCATGGCCGACCGCGACGTCGACTCCCTCAACGTCACCGCCGCCGCGGCCGTGGCGTGCTACGAGCTGGCCGGACGCACCCGCTGACCGATCGGGAGCGGGGGCTAGGGTGTGTGCGGTGGATGCCGCCCGTCGCGAGCGGTGCATCCAGTGGTGCTCTCGCCAGGCCGAAGAAGGAGTCAGGGTGGTTCCCCTGTCGACTGATGAGAACGCAGCGAGAGTGCCGCTGGGGCGCCGCGCAGCAGGGCGAGTATCTGCCGCACACACCCTAGGGTGTGTTCCGTCGACACGGACCGAGCGGAGTGGAGGGGTGCGGCTTCATGGGCGGTAGAGCACTCGTGCAGTGGGAGCAGAACCGGAACAACGCGCCGAGTTCCCTGCACGTCGACGTCTACGCCGGGGGCAGCGCCCCGGCGACCGGCCTGGAGGACGTGGCCTTCTACCAGGTGCCCTACGCGCCCTCCACGCAGGGCGTGGACGAGCGCTACGACCTGCTGTCCCGGCTGCCGTCCCTGGAGGTCGTCCAGCTGGTGTCGGCCGGCTACGAGCACGTCCTGCCGCTGGTCCCCGACCACGTGACGCTGTGCAACGGGCGCGGGCTGCACGACGCCAGCACGGCCGAGCACGCCCTCGGGCTCATCCTGGCCGCCCAGCGCGACCTGCCCCGCTGGGCCCTCGACCAGAAGGAGCACCGGTGGGGCTCGGTCCCCCTGCGCTCGCTGGCCGACAGCCGCGTGGTGATCGTCGGCTACGGCAGCATCGGGCAGGCGATCGAGCGCCGCCTGGTGCCGTTCGAGACCGACGTCGTGCGCGTGGCCGGCCGGGCCCGACCGGACGAGGGCGTGCACGGGATCGGTGAACTGCACGGCCTGCTGCCCGACGCAGACATCGTGGTACTGGTCACCCCGCTGACCGAGCAGACGCGCGGACTGTTCGGGGCCGCCGAGTTCGCCCTGCTGTCCGACGACGCCCTCGTGGTGAACGTGGGCCGCGGCCCGGTGCTGGACACCGACGCGCTGCTGGCCCAGAACGGGCGGGTCCGCGCGGCCCTGGACGTCACCGACCCCGAACCCCTGCCGGTGGAGCACCCGCTGTGGGACCAGCCCGGGGTGTACCTGACACCGCACGTGGCCGGGGGATCGGCGGCCTTCTACCCCCGCGCCCGCGCGTTCATCGACGACCAGCTCGCGCGGTGGGCGGCGGGCGCTCCCCTGGCCAACGTGGTGCGTCCCGGACGCTGAGCCGGCTCCCGGGTGTCCCGGCGCGTCCCGGCGCGTCCCGGCGGGGCCCGCCGCGGAACGTCGTCGGCGGAGGCCACACTGGTCGTATGCGGATCGCGGTGGTCGCCGACGGCGAGGGCGGCGGGTGGATCCAGGAACTGGACGGGTCCGCCGGCCCGGTCCACCGCGTCTCCGACCTCGCCGGCGCGGTGCGCAGCGCGGAGGGGGAGGGCGGCCTTCCGCCCACGGCCGGGGGCTCCGGCTCCCCGGGCCCCGAGGCGCCCCGGTGGGTCTGGTCGGCGAGCGAGGACGTCTACCCCGACCTCGTCCGCGCCGGAACCCGGGTCTCGCGCTGCCACGACGTCGCCCTCACCGAGGCGCTGCTCCTGGGACACGAGGTCCGCCACGCCGAACCGCACTCCCTCGGCGCGGCCTGGGCTCGGCTGCACGACCGGCCCGTGCCCGAGGACCCCGCGCGCCCCCTGGGCGAGGGTACGGCCGCCCAGCCCGCGCTGTTCGGGGCCGACCGCTCCACGCTGCCGCCCGGGACCGACCGGCTCGCCGCCCTGGTGGAGGTGCACGAGGACCAGCGGCGGCGCCTGGCCGCGCTGCCCGACCGCGCGCGGATGGAACTGCTGGCCGCGGTGGAGTCGGCGGGCGGCCTCGCCGCCGCCGAGATGAGCCACGACGGCCTGCCCCTGCGGCCCGGCGTGCACGACGAGGTCCTCACCGAACTCCTCGGCCCCCGGCCCCCGGCGGGTCAGCGGCCCGCGGTCCTCGCCGACCTCGCCGCCCGCGTCTCCGACGCGGTCGGGCGCGACGTCAACCCCGACTCACCCGCCCAGGTCCTCAAGGCCATGGCGTGGATCGGCCACCCGGTCTCCTCCACCCGCTCCTGGGAACTGGAACGCGTCGACCACCCCGTCGTACCCCTCCTCCTGCGGTACAAGGAGCTGTCCCGCCTGCACTCGGCCAACGGCTGGGCGTGGCTGGAGACCTGGGTGCGCGAGCGTCCCGGCCCCGACGGGCTCCGGCTCGGCCGGTTCCAGCCGGACTACGTCGTGGGCGGAGTCGTCTCCGGCCGGTGGGCCACCCGCGGGGGAGGGGCCCTGCAGATCCCCAGGGCGATCCGCCGGGCGGTGCGCGCCGATCCCGGCTGGGTACTGGTCCGCGCCGACGCCGGACAGCTCGAACCCCGCGTCCTGGCCGCCGTCTCCGGTGACGCCGCCCTGGCCGCCGCGGCCGCGGAGGAGGACCTGTACGCGCGGCTGGCCGACCAGGTGGGCGGTGACCGCGAGCGCGCCAAGATCGGGGTGTTGTCGGCCATGTACGGCCAGACCTCCGGCGACGCCGCGCCGCTGCTGGCCACCATGCGGCGCCTGTACCCGCGCGCCCTGGAGTACGTGGACGCGGCCGCCCGCGTGGGGGAGGGCGGCGGCATCGTGCGCTCCTGGCTGGGCCGGACCTCGCCCGCGCCGACCGACTGGCAGGCCCGCACGGCCGGACCCGACGGGGAACGGCGCAGACGCGCGCACGGGCGCTTCACCCGCAACTTCGTCGTCCAGGCGAGCGCGGCGGAGTGGGCGCTGGTCATGCTGGCGGCCCTGCGCCAGGGCCTGCCGGAGCTGCCGGAGGGCGCGGGCATCGTGTTCTTCGTGCACGACGAGGTCGTGCTGCACGTGCCCCGCGAGTGCGCCGACGCGACCGTGCGCGCCGTCGCCGAGGCGGAGACGCGCACCCGCACGACCCTGTTCGGGGACACGCCGGTCCGCTTCCCGCTCTCCACCACGGTCACGGACTCCTACGACGAGCGGTAGCGGCGGGGCCGCGCGACACGGGCCCCGTGCCGACTCCGGTCCCGGGACGGGGGCGGACGCGTATCGCTGCCGTGGCCGTGAGGTGGACGTCCGATATCGGACCGCGTGGGCTTCTTGCCAACCGGCGCCGCTGCACCCATTCTTGGATCCGGAAACGTACCGCACCGACATCACGCCCCCGGGGACCCCGCCCCGGCGGTCAGGAGAGGATGAGGCCCCCCGTGCGGAGCCGCTTGAGAACTTGCGCGGGCACCACGGCCGCGTTCGCGGTCGCCTTCACCGCCTTCGGCGCCGCCCCGGCCTGGGCCGAACCGGTGGTCGAGGACCGTCCCGCCGTCTCCGAACAGCTGTCCCCCGACGCCCCCAGCGGCTCCCACCCCCGGGATCCGGCCGGCAATGGGGACTCCGCGTCCGACGCCCCCGACGTCGCCGACCCCGAGGACCTGCGCCGCGACGCCTACGTGGCCCCCTTCCGCGAGGCGCGCAGCGTCGAGTACTTCGTCGTGGCGCCCACCACCCTGCCCCGGGAGACGGTGGACGCCGTCCGCGACATCGAGGGCGTGGAGCACGTCCTGACCGTCGACGCCGCCCGCGTGCGCGTGGACGGGGAACCCACCTCCGTGCTGGGCGTGAGCCCCTCCAGCTTCCGCAACCACGCGCCCGAGCCCTCCGCCGGGTCCGACGAGATCTGGCAGGGCGTCGCCGAGGGGCGCGTGGCCCTGTCCAACGACGTCGGTACCGAGCGCGAACTGGACGTGGGCAGCGAGGTCACCGTCGAGGGCGGCCGCGGGGACGTCGACCTGGAGGTGTGGACGCACGCCACCTCCGGCATCGCGGGGATCGACGCCCTGGTCTCCCGCGAGCGCGCCGCCGAACTCGGCATGCCCGAGGGCAACGCCCTGGTCGTCTCGGCCCCCGACGCCGACCTGTACGAGCTGCACGACGCCCTGTTGGAGGCCGTCGGCGAGGACACCTCGCTCCAGCTGGTCGCGGACGACCCCGAGCCGGAGGTGTCCGGCGACGCGGTCCCGGAGTCGGTGATCGAGGAGGTCATCGCGCACGCGGAGACCCAGCTCGGTGTTCCCTACGTGTGGGGCGGGACGACGCCGGACGTCGGCTTCGACTGCTCCGGGCTCCTGCAGTGGGCCTTCCGCGAGGCCGGGGTGTCCATCCCGCGCGTGACGCACGACCAGTGGAACGCGGGCGAGCGTGTGGCGTTCGACGACATCGAGCGCGGCGACCTGCTGTTCTGGCGTACCGACCCCACGGCCCCCGACTACATCTCCCACGTGGCGATCTACCTCGGCGACGACATGATGCTGGAGGCCCCGCGCACCGGTCTGGACGTACGGGTCACGCCCGTGCGCACCGGCAACTACGCGGGCGCGGTGCGCGTCAACACCTGAGCCCCGCGTTCCGACGTGCGACGACGGTCGTTCTGCCCTGTCCCGAACTCGGGGCAGGGCAGAATTGTTTCCACTTTGTAGCCTGCTATTCGCTTTTGAGTCACACGCATAACAGGAGTGGGCCGTGGCACCACCTTGTCGGTGGCACCACGGCCCACTCGTTTCTCCTTGTCCGAAATACCCAGCCGGGAGGGGAAGGCAGGTCTCGGTGAGGAGGAGGAAACAGGGGCGCCGCTGAGGGAGGGGGAGACAGCGAACGGTCCCTGCCATTCGTGGTATTGAGTTCTGACGAAACGCGCGCCCAATCCGTGGGCGGGTCGTCGCACAGGGTCTACATAAGCAGTGACCGGACGATTTGGCAAGAGGAGCGATCAAGGCAAACAACCACCTTCAACCCGTTCCTATCACTCATCTCGGTCATCTCACCGGCGACTTCCTGGCCGAATCGTCTCCCGCCCGTCTCCCACCACCGCCCCCGGACGCTTCGCGAGGGGGTGGGGCCTCCACCCCCACCCGAGAGCCTCCGGCTCCAGCCCTTTCTGGTCAACGCCCGGCCGCGTACCCCTGGGAGCCGCGCGCGTCGGCGGCGGCACGCAGCTCGCCGGACTCGGGATCACGGGCCACCGCCGCCAGCCGGCCCAGTGACCAGGGCTGCGCGACCTGGACCCGGTGTCCGCGTGCGCGCAGGTCGCCGATGGTGTCCTCGCCCACGCCCGGCTCCACGGCCAGGTCGCCGGGGACGGTCTCGCGCGGGTGGAACGAGCTGGGGAAGGCGTTGGTGTGGAACATGGGGGTGTCCAGGGCCTCCTGGAGGTCGTCCACGCCGTTGAGGACGCGCAGGAGGGCGGTGAACGTCCACTGGTCCTGCTGGTCGCCGCCCGGGGTGCCGATGGCCAGGACCGCCTCGCCGTCCGAGCGGGTCACCAGGGTGGGGGAGAGGGTGGTGCGCGGGCGCTTGCGCGGCTCCAGGGCGTTGGGCGAGGCGGCGTCCAGCCAGAACATCTGCGCGCGGGTCCCCAGGGGGAAGCCCAGCTCCGGGATGACCGGCGAGCTGCTGAGCCAGCCCCCGCTGGGCGTGGCGGAGACCATGTTGCCCGCGGCGTCGACGACGTCGAGGTGGCAGGTGTCCCCGCGCAGGTCGGCGGGTGTCGCCCCGGCCGCGTCGCCGACGGTGGGCTCGCCCGTGGTGCGGTCGCCCGGCGCGCGGCCCGGCAGGTACTCCGGGGGCAGGAAGGGGAGGCGGTCGCCGATCCGGCCCGGGCGCTGGTCCAGGCTCGCGGTGGAGTCGTCGACGAGCGCGGCGCGCCGGGCGGCGTAGTCGGCGCTCAGGAGCTCCTTGAGCGGGACGTCGGTGCGGAGGGGATCGCCGTACCAGGCCTCGCGGTCGGCGAAGGCGAGCTTGGCGGACTCGGTCACCCGGTGCACGAACTCGGCGCTGACCCCGTCGAGGACGTCGTGGCCGGTCCCCAGGGCCTCGGCGAGCCGGAACTGCTGGAGCATCGTCGGGCCCTGCCCCCAGGGCCCCGTCTTGTGCACGGTGTGGTCGCCGTAGGACACGCTCACGGTGTCCTCGTAGTGGGCCTGCCAGTCCGCCATGTCCTGGGCGCTGAGCAGCGCCCGCTGCGGCACGCCCGCGCCGTCGGGGACGGGGGAGGAGAGGAACGCTGCGACCGCCTCGGCGACGAAGCCCTGGGACCATGCGCGGCGGGCGGCCTCGATCTGGGCCTCCCGGTCGGGACCGACGGCTTCCGCCTCGGTGATGATCCGCCGGTAGGTGGCGGCCAGCGCCGGGTTGCGCAGGCGGGAGCCGGCGGCGGGCGCGGCGCCGTGCGGGAGGTACACCGCGGCCGAGCCGGTCCAGTGCCGGGCGAAGACGGGGGTGAGGGTCTCGATGGCGAGGGCGATGCGCTCCAGGACGGGGTAACCGCGTTCGGCGAGCCCGATGGCGTGGTCCAGGACCTGGCGGACGGTCATGGTGCCGTGGTCGCGCAGGAGCAGCATCCAGGCGTCGAAGGAGCCAGGGACGGTGGCGGCCAGGACGCCCGACCCGGGGATGCGGTCCATCCCGGCGAAGGCGTCCATGGTGGCCGCGGCGGGCGAGACCCCCTGCCCGCACAGCACCCGGGGTCTGCCGCCCGCGGCCCGCAGGATGACGGGGACCTCGCCGCCGGGGCCGTTGAGGTGGGGTTCGACCACCTGGAGGGTGAAGCCCGCCGCGACGGCAGCGTCGAAGGCGTTGCCGCCGCGCTCCAGGACGGACATGCCGGCCGCGCTGGCGAGCCAGTGCGTCGAGGCGACCATGCCGAAGTCGCCGACCAGTTGGGGGCGGGTGGTGAAACCGGGCATCTGAGGAGGCCTTTCGGAGTCGGGGGAGTGTGGAGGGGGAGCGGCGAGGCGAGTGGGGCGCGGGGAGTGGGGGAGAAGGGGGCGAGCGAGGGGTGGGGTGATGGGGAGAGAGGACAGGGAGCGGGAGGGCGTCGGTGACGGCCGTTCCGGGCGGCGCGGTCGGGTGGCGGGACGGGGCGGCGGGACGGGGTGCTCCGACCCGGCGGGCGGGAGCGGTCGGCCCCGATCGAGCGGAGGGGGCGGCCGTGCGTGGCTGTGCGCGGCCGGAGGCGCCCCGACGCCGGAGGGCGCCCTGCCGTGGACGATCCGGGACCGGACGTCGAGGCGACCGTACATCAAGAGCGCGATGTCCGATATGGGTTCGACGGGTCCGGTGGTTCCGGTGCGGTGGACGAACCCGTCGCGTTGTCCACAGACACGAAACCGGGGCTGGTGCCAGGCACCAGCCCCGGATTGACTTGATTCAGGGGGCCCTCAGGGGCCGCCGACTTCGTGCTGCCCGTCGGCCGCTCTCACCCCGTTCGGGGCCCGCGAACCTCAGGACCCACTCGTGTCGGCCCCGGCCGGGATGCTCCACGGCAGCGACTCCCACAGTTCCTGCCATTCCTGGGCGTCCACCGGGTCGATCTCGGCCTCCCCGGTCGGCTCGCCGTCCTGGCCGGTCTGCGACACCTGGTCCATGCCCTCGGTCATGGCGGCCTCGGCCTCCTGGACCAGGGCGGCGATCTCGTCCGCCACCTCGGCCAGCACGGCCTCCACCTCGGCCGTGTCCATGTCGTTGGCCCGCGCGCACTCGCTCGTCGCGGCGGTCTTCTGCTCCTCGGCGCCGTAGTACCAGACGGTCGCGAGCAGGCGGTCGCGCTCGGCGTCGTTCAGGTCGCCCTTGGTGAGGGCCTGCTCGACGAACGCGCCGGAGTCCGGGGTCAGGGCCTCGGTGTCCAGCACGGTCTCGCCGGAACCGAAGTCCACGAACTGCTCGATGAGGCACTCCTTGACCTGGCGGGAGCCGGCGTCCTCGACGACCTCCCCCTCCGGTGCCTGCTCGGCGGGCGCTTCCTCGGCGGGAGCCTCCTCAGCCGGAGCCTCTTCCGCAGGCGCCTCTTCCGCAGGCGCCTCCTCAGCCGGAGCCTCTTCCGCAGGCGCCTCCTCGGCCGGTGCTTCCTCGGCGGGAGCCTCGGCCTCAGGTGCTTCCTCGGCCGGTGCTTCCTCGGCGGGAGCCTCGGCCTCAGGTGCTTCCTCGGCCGGTGCTTCCTCGGCGGGAGCCTCGGCCTCGGGCGCTTCCTCGGCCGGTGCTTCCTCGGCGGGAGCTTCCTCGGCCGGTGCTTCCTCGGCCGGAGCTTCCTCGGCCGGAGCCTCCTCAGCAGGCGCTTCCTCCGCCGGGGCCTCGGCCGCCTCCGGCGGGTCGGCCACCTGCTCGACCTCGGCGGTGTCCTGCGCGTCGGCGTCCGCGTTCTCCGCCTCCGCGGCGCTCTCGACCTCGCCCTCGACCTCGGAAGCCTCCACCGACGTCGCGAACTTGACCAGCTCGTTGCCGCCCCAGCGGTCCGGCTGCAGGTGCGTGGTCACCGCGACGCCCGGCTCCTCCAGCCAGAACAGGTCGCCCGACTCCTCCGACAGGAAGGCGCCTTCGGTGAACGTCTCGTTCGGTTCCAGGCGTTCGAGTTCGCCGGTGGGAAGGTGCCCGTACCGGCTCTGGCGGAGGTCGTCCAGTTCCTGGAAGGCCTCGGAGCGGACCACGGCCACCCGCCCGTACAGCTGGTCGGGGCCCTGCGTCCAGGAGATCTGGGACTGCCGATTGCCCTGCCGGTCGGTCGTGGACGAGGCGCTGATGCCGTAGCGCTCCAGCCCCGGCGGCAGGTAGCCGATCTCGTATCCGTCAAGGCTGTAGGTCGAGACGCCCTGGCTGATCAGCGGCCAGTCGAGCGACCGCGACTGCTTGTCGTCGGCCACCGCCGTCCCACTGACCCCCATCAGCCCAGTCGTGGAGATGGCGGCGGCACTGAACAGCGCGACCCACCTCTTGTGGTGCTTGCGCATGCGTGTTCCTTCCCATCGACTACTAGAGGTAATGATTTCAGGGCAGTGAGTGATTATCGAGGGGATTCGTCGTCAAAATTCGTACATAAAGTGATCAAGCAGATGCATAAGGTAGCGACCGTGGGGTCCGTCGGCACGTTCACCTCGCACCACCAGATGGTGGGCCGCCGATCACCGGATGCTCCGCACACGGTCATCGCAGGGTCACCACGCGCGTTCACCCTGAGGTGGCAGTTGGCCAGTCCACGCGCACTTGGGAGGTCCGGTGCACCGCATCGGTATCGTCGGAGCCGTCTCGTTCATCGCCGTCACGAGCGCGAGCAGTGCGCTCGCCGCGCCCACACTTCACCCCCAGACGATCGCGGCCAGCACCCGCGTCGCCGTCGAGCACCCCAACCCCGTCCGGCCGCTGGACGCCGTCGCCCACCGCGGTGCCTCGGCGTACGCGCCGGAGAACACCCTGGCCGCCATCGACGAGTCCGCCGAGCGCGGAGCCGAGACCGTGGAGATCGACGTCCAGCTCACCGCGGACGACGAGATCGTGGTCATGCACGACACCACCCTCGCGCGCACCACGGACGTCGAGGAGCGGTTCCCGGGACGGGCGCCCTACGACGTCGCCGACTTCACCATGGACGAGATCCGCGAGCTCGACGCCGGGTCCTGGTTCGACTCCTCCTTCGAGGACGAGCCCGTCCCGACCCTGGGCGAGGCGCTGGACCGCCTGGAGGCGCACGACCTCAACCTCCTCCTGGAGCTCAAGGAGCCCGCGCGCTACCCGGGTATGGCCGAACTGGTCGCCGAGGAGCTCACCGACCGCCGGCACTGGCTGCGGCACAACCCGCCGTGGCAGCCGCGCCACCTGGTCGTGCAGAGCTTCGACTGGCAGGTGACCGAGCGCTCCAAGGAACTGATGCCGTCGGTGCCGCACGCCCTGCTCGGCCGCGTCCCCGAGGACCGCCTCGACGAGTTCGGCTGGGCGCACCTGATCAACCCCAACCACAACACCATCGACGCCGACTACGTGGACCTGCTCCACGAGTCCGGTTTCGAGATCATGCCGTACACGGTCAACGACCGCGACCGGATGGAGGAGGTCCTGGAGATGGGCGTCGACGGGTTCATCACCAACCACCCCGACGTCGGTCGCGAGGCGATCGACGACTTCTCCGACGACCGCGGCCCGCGGGCGCCCATCGTGGTGCCGCCGGCCAGACCCGCCGCCTGAGTCCGGGATCGCCCCGGCCCCCGGTCACGCCCGCCGCCGGTGGGATGATCCCGGTGACCGACCACGGGCCCGCCCGGGACGGCGACCAGCGCCGTTCCGGGCGGGCCCCCTGCAGGAGGCACACACGTGAGCGAACGGCTGACCATCCCCCGGGAGTACGTCGACTGGCGGACCAAGGGGCTGTGGTGGACGGGCGAACCGATCACCCTGGAGGAGTTCGCCGCCCGGCGCGATCCGCTCTTCTCGGGGCCCTTCACCTGGCCGCTCATGGTCCTGCGGGCCTCCGCCCTGGACCGCAACGTCGCCGCCCTCGCCGACTTCACCGACCGCCACGGGCTGCTGTTCGCACCGCACGGCAAGACCTCGATGGCCCCCGCGCTCCTCCAGCGCCAGCTCGACGCCGGGGCGTGGGGGATCACCGCCGCCACGGCCAACCAGGTCCTGGCCTACCGCCGCTTCGGCGTTTCGCGGATCCTGCTGGCCAACGAACTGCTGGACCCGCGGGCGCTGCGCACGATCGTCACCGGACTCGACCGGGACCCCGCGTTCGAGTTCCTCTTCTACGCCGACTCCGCCGAGGGCGTGGCCGTCGCGGCCGGGGCCGTCGCCGAGGCGCGGAGCACGCGTCCGCTGCGTGTCCTGGTGGAACGCGGCACGCCCGGCGGGCGCACCGGATGCCGGACCCGCGAGGAACTGCTGTCCGTGGCGCGCGCGGTGGCCGCGGCGCCGGGGCTGGAGCCGGCCGGGGTCGCCGGGTACGAGGGCCCGATCAAGGACGCCGAGGGCGTGCGCGCGTTCGTCCGCGACCTGGTCGGCGACGCGGCCGCCGTCGCCGAGGAGGTCGGCGTGGCGCGCCCGGTGCTGTCCGTGGGCGGGAGCGCCTGGTTCGACGTCGTCGCCGAGGAGGTCGGCGGACGGCAGGACGTGGCGCCGATCCTGCGCAGCGGGGCCTACGTGGCGCACGACGACGGCCTGTACCGGCGGACGACGCCCTACCGCAGGCTGCCCGGGGGCCCCGACACGCTGGCCGGCGCGCTGGAGCTGTGGGCGCAGGTCACCTCGACCCCGGAACCGGGCCTGGCCATCGCCGGGATGGGCCGCCGGGAGGCCAACTCCGACCAGGGGTACCCGGTCCCGCGGCTGCTGCGGCGCACGGACGGCGCCACGCTCCCGGCGCCGGGGATGGAGGTCACCGGCCTCAACGACCACCACGCCTACCTCACCGTTCCGCCGGACCTCGGCGTGCGCCCGGGCGACCTGGTGTCCTTCGGCATCTCGCACCCGTGCACGGCCTTCGACCGCTGGCAGGTGCTGCCGGTGGTCGACGACGGGGACACGGTCGTGGACGCCGTGGCGACCTACTTCTGATGCGCGCCCGGTCCCCGCGGAGCGCGAGCCGCCCCTGCGCCTGCCACCTCCGTGACCGCCGACGCCGCCGCCCCCCGTGCGCGTGCACGCCGGGGGCGGCGGGGGTCCGGCGGGCGCTCCGCCTACGAGCCCCAGCCCACGAGGCCCGGGCGGGTCTGCCACGGGCGCGGGCCGTCCAGGGGGCGGTACTCCACGCCGAGCGCCGCCAATCGGTCCAGGTGTGCGCGCAGGCGCGGTTCGAACTCGGCGTAGTCGCGCCCGCCGGTGGACCACACCTGCTCGGCGAAGGCCGACAGGCGCGGGAAGACCATGTAGTCGAGCCTGCGCGGGGTGTCCATGTGCTCGGTCCAGACGTTCACCTGGGCGCCCAGCACATGGGCGGCCTCCTCCTCGGTGAGGCCGGCGGGGACCGGTTCGGCGAGGTAGACGTCCTCGACCCGCAGCAGGGTGCCCACCGGGACCGGCTCGTCCTCGGACTCGGACTGCTTGTAGTCGAGGTAGGAGGTGTGGGTGGGGCTCATGACCACGTCGTGTCCGGCGCGCGCGGCGGCGATCCCGCCCTCCTCCCCACGCCAGGACATCACGGTGGCGTCCGGGCTCAGCCCCTCCCGCCGCCCGCGGCCGTCCCCGGCGGTGTCGCCGCCCTCCCAGAGCCACCCCTCCAGGATCTCGTCCCAGCCCAGCAGGCGGCGCCCGCGCTTGGCCAGGTGGTCGTCCAACTGGCGGATGAACCAGCTCTGGAGCTCGTCCTCGTCGGCCAGCCCCTCCTCGCGGATGCGCTGCTGGGCCGACGGGCTGCTCCGCCACTGCGTCTTGGGACACTCGTCGCCGCCGACGTGCACGTACGTGCTCGGGAACAGGTCGATGAGTTCGTCGAGGACGTTCCTGTAGAAGTCCAGGACGTGGTCGGTCACCGCCAGCACCTCGTCGAAGATGCCCCACTGGGTGCCGACGGGGATGTCCCCGCTCTCGCCCAGTTCGGGGTAGGCGTGGATGGCGGCCTGGGAGTGTCCGGGCACGTCGACCTCGGGGACGACGCTGACGTGCCGGGCGTCGGCGTAGGCGACGATCTCGCGGATGTCGTCCTGGGTGTAGAAGCCCCCGTGCGGGCGCCCGTCGAACGTCGGCGGCCGGCCCGCGCCCTGCTGGCTCTCCGTCCGCCAGGAGCCGACCTCGGTGAGCCTCGGGTAGCGGCGGATCTGCACGCGCCAGCCCTGGTCGTCGGTCAGGTGCAGGTGCAGGACGTTGAGCTTGTGCATGGCCAGCAGGTCGATGAACCGCAGCACCTCGTGTTTGGGGAGGAAGTGGCGGGCCACGTCCAGCATCACGCCGCGCCACCGGAACCGCGGGGCGTCGGTGATGCTCACCGGCGGCAGCGTCCAGGCGGTGTCCCCCAGCGGGGCGCGGCGGTAGGCGTCGGCGGGCAGGAGCTGGCGCAGGGTCTGCGCGCCGTAGAAGAGGCCGGCGGGGTCGTGGCCGACGATGATCGCGCCCTCGCCGTCCACGATCAGCCGGTAGCCCTCGCGCCCCAGGCCGGCCCTGGGATCCACGCTCAGCCGGATCTGCGCGCTGTCCTCGTCGCCGGTGCCCAGGGGCAGGCCGGTGGCCGCGCCGATCTCGCGTTGGAGCCAGGCGAGCACGCCGGCGGCGGGGGCGTCGGCGGACACGCGGGTGGTCTGGGTGAGCGTGAGGGAGCCCGGTTCACCGGCGGCGGCCGACGTGGGCCGGGGCAGCAGGGAGGGGAGGGAGGTATGAGGCACGGGGCGGTGCTCCTATCCGGTCTAGACCAATACCCGCCATAGTGCCACGGGGCACCGGCGGCGCACACCCTGGCCGCCGTGCCTCTCAGAGGCGACGGCGAATGGCGGACATTTGACTCGAACAAGGACTTATCTCCCCGTCGAGTGTGGCAGGCGTAGGAACAGTGCCCCGCCGGCGGCACGCGGTCCCCGGTGTCCACCGGGGACGGACCCCGAGGCGGGGTGGGGTGAGCACTACTCGGGAACCGGGGGGTGGCGTTATCGCAGGGAAAGATCGCCGGTCCGTACTGTTCTTGACAGACCCGCGGCCCGGTGGGCCGGGGACGCCCTCCGGGAACCGGCGGTCCGGCCGGGAGCCGGGGCGGACCGAACGCGCACACGAACGGACGGAAGGTGGAGCCGATGGTCTGGCCCGTCCTGATCGCCGTCGCCGGCGCCTTCACACTGGCACTCGGCTCCGCCATGCAGGAGCGCGACGCCGTGCGCGCCCCCGGCCACCGGGTCGCGCGGGCGGGCTTCCTCCTGCACCTGGTGCGCCAGCCCCGCTGGGTGATCGGCAGCGCCGCGGCGGTCCTGGGTGCCTGCCTGCACCTGGTGGCCCTGAGCGGTGCGCCGCTCACCATCATCCAGCCCATCGGCGTCACGGGCCTGCTCTTCGCGATCGTGCTCTCGGCGGTGTTCAACCGCCGGCGGGTGGGCGTCGGGCAGATCGTCGCGGGCGTGGCCGTCATGGTCGGCCTCGTGGGCGTCCTCTGGCTGTTCCCGCACGCCTCGAACACCCCGGTGATGCCCACGCCCGTCGCGCTGGCCCTGACCGGGGCGACGCTCGGGCTCGGGGCGGCGGTCTACCTCACCGCGCACTGGATGCCGGACGGGGCGCGCGGCATCATGCTCGCCCTGGCCGGCGGCACGGCGATGGGCACCACGTCGGGACTGGCCCGGGTGATCACGGCGGGGGCGCACGAGGACTGGACCAGCGTCGTCGGCTGGCTGACGCCGCTCGCGCTGATCACCGCGGTCTTCGGTGCCCTGCTCATGCAGAACGCCTACCGCACCGGGCACTTCGCCGCCGCCTACTCGACGCTGCTCATCACCGACCCGGTGGTCGGCGTCGGGATCGGAGCCCTCCTCCTGGGCGAGGGAGCCCCCGAGACCCTGCCGGCCCAGTGCGCGGCGGCCGCCTTCGCCGCACTGGCCATCGCCGGAACCGTGAGCCTGGCCCAGGCACGCCACCGCAATCCCGAAGCAGAGCACCAGCACACCGGCAGCACTGTCGACAACTGAGGATCAAGGAGTTCGACCATGGCCCAGCCCACTCGCGCACTGCGTGTCCTGATCGCCACGGACACCTACCCGCCCGACGTCAACGGTGCCGGCTACTTCACCCACCGGCTGGCGGAGGGCATGGCCGGCCGGGGCCACCAGGTGCACGTGGTGTGCCCGTCGGAGCGCGGAGCCCCCTACGTGGCGGTCAACGGCGCGGTGACCGAGCACCGGCTGCGCTCCGCGCCGATCCCGTTCCAGGAGAGCATGCGCGCCGCGCTCCCGCTGGGCATGGGCGGGCACATCTCGCGCCTGCTGGCCCGCATGGACCCCGACGTCGTGCACGTGCAGAGCCACTTCACGCTCAGCCGGTCCGCGCAGCGCCGGGCCAGGGCCGCCGGGATCCCGGTCGTGCTGACCAACCACTTCATGCCGGACAACCTCTACGCGCACGCCCACCTGCCCAGCGCCGTGCACGGCATGGCCGGGGCGCTGGCGTGGCGGGACATGGTCGGTGTCGCCGCCGAGGCCGACTACGTGACCACCCCGACGCCGCGGGCGGCGGCGCTGCTGCGCGAGAAGGGGTTCGCGGGCACGGTGGAGGACATCTCGTGCGGGATCGACCTGGAGCGCTTCCACCCCCGTCCCGGTGACCGGGAGGCCGCTCGGTCGAAGTTCGGGCTGCCCGAGCGGGACACGATCGTGTTCGTGGGGCGCCTGGACGCGGAGAAGCGGATCGACGACACCATTCGGGCGCTGGCCGCGGTCTCCGGTGAGCGGGACGTGCAGCTGGCGCTGGCGGGGACCGGTCAGCGCGAGGGCGAGCTGCGTGCTCTGGCCGCGGAGCTCGGGGTGGCCGACCGCGTGTTCTTCCTCGGCTTCGTGCCGGACGCGGAGCTGCCGCTGGTCTACGCGGCGGGCGACGTCTTCGCCATCGCCGGTGTGGCCGAGCTGCAGAGCATCGCCACCCTGGAGGCGATGTCGACCGGTCTGCCGGTCGTGGCGGCCGACGCGATGGCCCTGCCGCACCTGGTGGAGGAGGGGCGCAACGGGTTCCTCTTCCCGGCGGGGGACGCACTGCACCTGGCCGACCGCCTGCTCACGGTGCTCGGGTCCCCGCGCGAGACCCTGGGGGCGGCCAGCAGGGAGATCGCGCAGCGGCACGACCACCACCGGTCCCTCGCGCGGTTCGAGGACGTCTACCGACGGCTCCAGGGCCGCGAGCCGCTGCGGCTGCGGGCGGAGAAGGTCGTGGCCGCTTAGGCGGTTTGTCCAATTTTATCGCTTTCCGTATTCTTTGCGTAGCGATCGGTGAACTTGGTGCACTTCGGGAAAGACCAGACACTGTGTGGTTCGAAGGCATCAGTGCACAGACGGGCATCGGCCGGGTCGCCCGCGGCGGCAACGTCGCCGAAGGGCTGACCGAGCGGCTGATCAGGGCCGAACGAGAGGCCGGGTTCCACGAGCGCGACATGTCGGCGTTCCAGCGCGAGCGCATCGACCTGGAGCACAGGGTGGCCCGGATGGAGGCAGAACTGGAGGCGCTGCGCCGGCGGCGGCTGGAGGCCTACGCGCGGTGGTGGAACGCCCGGGACGACCGGGACCGGGCACTGCACGTCTGCCGCCGGCTCCGCCGCAGGATCGACCGGGGCAGACGCAGGGCGGCCGAGGACTAGGAGGTGTTCGGTGGGGCGCCGCACAGCGGGGCGAAGAGCCGCCGGACAGGTCCCGAGGCCGTCCGGGGAACACTACGGGAAATACGCAGCGGGAAGTACCGAGAAGGGCCCGACCGGCCGGTCGGGCCCTTCTCCGTGTCCGCGCGGGGCCCGGGGCCGCGCGGCGGTACGGGACGGGAGACCTACACCGGGCCCTCCGCCGTCGACGACAGGAGCTCCTCGACCTGGCGCGCGGCGTCCCGGAGGGCGGAGAGCGTCACCTGCACGGCGGGGCGGCGCAGGGAGGCCGGGCGCAGCACCGCGTACACGTGCCGTTCGGGCGCGGAGGCGGGCAGGCGCCGGTAGGCCAGCCCCGCGGGCGCGCCCACCATCGCCAGCGCGGGCACGGCGGCGATCCCGATCCCCCGCGAGACCAGGCTCAGGATGGTGCCCAGCCCCTCGAACTCCCACGCCGCCCCCGGCAGGCCGCCCACCTCGGCCAGCAGGCGGTCGGTTCCCGAGCGCGACCGCTCACCCTCGGGGGCGACGATCCACGACTCGCCCAACAGGTTCTCCAGCACGACCGGGCGCTCCGGGTCGGACAGGGCGTGGCCCTCCGGGACCGCCAGCACCAACGGGTCGCGCAGCAGGTGCACGTGCCGCAGCCCGCTGTCCGGGCCGCGGCCGGGGTGCTGGCCCGACCAGTCGTCGACCAGCGCCACGTCGACCTCGCGTGAGCGGACCTTCTGCGTCCCGGTCGCCAGCAGCGTCTGTCGCAGCACCAGCTGCATGCCCTCGTGCCGGCGCAGCGGAGGTGCGAGCAGCGGCGCGAACGCCACGGCGGCGGTCGGGAACGCCGTGACGGTCACCACGCCCAGGGCGACGTCCGACTGCTCGGCGATGATCGACTCGGCGGCCTCCACCAGCGCCAGGATCTCCTCCGCCTGCAGGACCAGGAGGCGTCCGGCATCGGTCAGTTCGGCCCCGCGCGGCGAGCGGTCCAGCAGCGCCACGCCCGTCTCCCTCTCCAGGGCGGCCAACTGCTGGGAGACCGCCGAAGGCGTGTACCCCAGGGCGTGCGCGGTGGCGGCGATGGTGCCCCGGGCGCTGAACTCGCGGAGCAGATGGAGGCGGCGCAGATCGAGCATAAGAACATCTTACGCTCAGCATCGAAAAGACTCGCTTGTACTGATGTTCCTCCCTGGGCAGGCTGGGGGTGACGGACCGTCACCCGACGTGGCGGTCAACCGCCAGAACATGAGCCGGAGATGAGTCCTCGATGACCGTCACTGTGTCCGCGACCCTCGCCGTGAACGAAGCCCTCGCCGAGAAGCGACGCCAGGGGGTGCGCGTCCTGCCGCTCGGCTTCGGCGAGGCCGGGCTCCCGGTCCACCCGGTCATGCGCGACCGGCTCTCCGCGGGCAACGGCGCCAACGCCTACGGGCCCGTCGCCGGGTCCGCCGCACTGCGCTCCGCCGCCGCAGGGTACTGGGAGCGGCGGGGACTGCCCACCGACCCCGACATGGTCATCGCCGGCCCCGGCAGCAAGCCGCTGCTCTACAGCCTGCTGATGGAGATCGGCGGCGACACCGCCATCGCCGCGCCCAGCTGGGTCAGCTACGCGGCCCAGAGCCGCCTGCTCGGACAGCGCCCGATCATGGTCCCCACGGCCGCCGGCCAGGGCGGCGTACCCCAGCCCGACCTGCTGTTCGCGGCCGTGACCGCCGCCCGGGACGAGGGCCGGACCGTCAACGCCGTCGTGGTGACGCTGCCCGACAACCCGACCGGCACCGTGGCCGACGCCGAGACCGTCCGGCGCCTGGCACAGGTCGCCCGCGAACTCGACCTCGTCATCATCTCCGACGAGATCTACCGCGACCTCGTTCATCCGGCGGCCGAGGGCCATGAGCAGGCCCGCGTGCACAGCCCCGCCGAGTTCGCGCCCGAGCGCACCGTCATCTCCACCGGACTGAGCAAGAACCTCGCCCTGGGCGGCTGGCGGATCGGCGTCATCCGCCTGCCCGACTCCGCGACCGGCCATCGCCTGCGCGGGGGCCTGCTCGGCGTGGCCAGCGAGATCTGGTCCAGCCCCGCCGCGCCCGTCCAGGAGGCGGCCGCCCACGCCTTCACCGAACCGCGCGAACTGCGCGACCACGTCGACCGCAGCCGCCGCCTGCACGGCATCGTCGCGAACGCCGTGTCCCGCCGGTTCCTCCGGGCCGGGGCCTCGGTCGCCACGCCGCTCGCCGCGTTCTACCTCTACCCCGACTTCGAACCGGTCCGCGACCGCCTGGCGTCACTGCACGGGATCACCACCGGAGCCGGCCTCACCGGGCTCCTGCTGGAGCGCCACGGCATGGGCGTCCTGCCCGCCGTCGAGTTCGGCGAGGGCGCCGAGGCACTGCGCATGCGGGTCGCGACCAGCCTGCTCTACGGGGACACCGAGGAGCGCCGCTACGCCGCGCTCGCGGCCACCGACCCGACCGCGCTGCCCTGGATCCGCGCCCACCTCGACCGGCTCTCCGAGGTCCTGGAGGCGCTCGTCGGCGACGCCCCGAGCAGGGTCATCCCCGGCCCCGCGGCCGAGCCCGCGCCGGCGTCCCGCTGACCGACCACCCGTCCGCCCGACCATCCGGGACCCGTACTCCCGGGCGACACCGACCGCAGTACCCGCCCCGTGTCCGCCCCGTGCAAGGGGGCGAGGCGGACACACCGCGATCCGGCCGTTCCCGCGCCGCCAGGCAGGGAGCGGCCGGACCCGCGCGTCCCGGCCGCCGCGCGACTCAGGTGGTCGAGGCGTGGTCCTGCGCGCGGGCGGCCAGCTCCGGACTCGGCGCGATGACCGCGCGGTAGTGGTCGAGCAGCTGCTCGCCCACCGCCTCCCACGTGCGGTGCCGTACCGAGGGCCGCGCCCGCGCGGCCATCCCCGCGCGCAGCTCGGCGTTGTGGACGAGCCGGCCCACGGCGACCCGCAGCTCGCGCACCGAATCGGGCGCGAACAGCAGACCGTTGGCCTCGGGCACCACCAGGTCCAGCGGACCGCCCGCGGCCGGGGCCACGGCGGGCACCCCCGAGGCCAGGGCCTCCTGGACGGCCTGGCAGAAGGTCTCGTCGGCGCCGGTGTGCACGAACACGTCCAGGGAGGCGTACAACCGGGACAGGTCGGCACCGGTGCGCTGCCCGGTGAACACCGCGTCCGGCAGCAGGCGGCGCAGTCGGGCCCGCTCGGGGCCGTCGCCCACGACGACCAGCCGGATGCCGCGGAGCCTGGCCAGGTGCGCCAGCATGTCCACCCGCTTGTCCTTGGCCAGACGCCCCACGTACCCCACGATCACCTCGCCGTCGGGTGCCAGGCGACGGCGCAGGTCCTCGCTGCGGTGCTCGGGCGAGAAACGGGCGGTGTCGACGCCGCGCCGCCACAGGTCGAGCCGCGGGAAACCGTGCGCCGACAGGGCCTCCATGCTCGCCGAGGACGGCACGAGCGTCCGGTCCACGGCCGCGTGCGTACGGCGCATCAGCGACCACAGGGTCTCGGACCCGGGCAGGCCGTAGCGGGTCGCGAACCCCGGAAGGTCGGTCTGGAACACGGCCACCGTCGGCAGCGCCCAGCGGCGCGCGGTGTCCACCGCGGCCAGGCCGAGCAGCGCGGGGGAGGCCAGGTGCAGGACGTCCGGCGCGAACGCGCGGATCGCGGCGGTCATCGTGCGACGCGCCGGGAGCCCCACCGGGAATTCCCGGTAGAAGGGCAGCGGCAAAGCGGGCATCCGCACCACGGGGAAGCCCGCGTAGGAGGAGGGTCCGTGGCCGGGGGCGAGCACGAGTGCCTGGTGGCCCCGGGCCGCGAGCAGGTCGGCGACCCGGCACACGGAGTTGGTCACCCCGTTGACCTGCGGCAGGAAGGACTCGGTCACGATCGCCACGCGCAACGGAGGCGAGGTCGGTCTCCGGTCGGTGCGGTCGGTTGCTGTGGGGGACATTCTGGCTGCTCCCAACGCCGGGGGATGGCTGCCTTCGACGCTAGGCTCGGGGAGTGAACCCCGGTCAGGCCTCGGGGGAACCGCTCCCGAAGGCCAGGCGTGGGTTCGCGGAGCACACGGTGACCCGGCCGGTGCGGACGGGTGGCCGCCGAGTGGCCCGGCGATGACTAAGATCGCCTTCTGTGACGAATGAATTGCTCTAAGGAGTCCTGTGGTGACCCTCGTGGAATGGGCGGAAGTCGTGCGCGCGGAGCTGGACCTGGTCGGGGCGGAACCGCTGGGCAAAGCGGATGTGGACCGGGTGCTCGACCTGGCCAGAGACGCCGCCCACTCCGTCGCGCGGCCGGCCGCGCCCCTGACCACCTACCTGCTCGGGGTGGCGGTGGGCCAGGGCGCGGACCCCGAGGCCGCGGCCGCCGTCCTCAGCCGGCTCGCCCTGTCCCAGGGCGACGGCGCCCAGGACGCGTGAACACCCGACCTGCAACGCTTGCGTCGAGCGAACGTGACGTGTCCGTGACGATTCACTGCAAATCTGACACCACCCCGAGTGTGCCCGCGGCTTGTGGAGCCGCTCATCTGGGAGGGACGCTGTTCCGCCGACCGCGGCTACACGACCATCCCCCGGCCCCTGATCGTGATAGGGAGATCCCCCATGGATCAACTCCTTGAGATGGCCGGCATCGTCAGCGGCATCGTGTGGGGACCCTTCGTCCTCATTCCGCTGCTGCTCTTTGTCGGCGTGTTCCTCACCATCCGACTCAAACTGCTCCAGCTCTTCAAGCTTCCGCACGCGCTGTGGCTCGCCTTCGTGCGGCGCAAGGAGGACCCCTCGGTCGAGGGCGACATCTCCCACTACCAGGCACTGAGCACAGCGCTCGCCGCCACGGTCGGTGTCGGCAACATCGCCGGCGCCGCGCTGGCCATCGGCCTCGGCGGCCCGGGCGCCCTGTTCTGGATGTGGGTCGTCGGCTTCTTCGGCATGGCGACGAAGTACAGCGAGGCCCTGCTGGGCGTGAAGTTCCGCCGCACCGACTCCAAGGGCGAGCAGTCCGGCGGGCCGATGTACTACCTCAAGTACGGCCTGCCCGGCGGCCTGGGCACGACCCTGGGCGTCGCCTTCGCGATCTTCGGCGCCATCGCGGCCTTCGGTATCGGCAACGGGACGCAGGCCAACACGGTCGCCCAGCAGATGTCGAGCATCACCGCGGCTCCGACCTGGGTGATCGGCCTCATCCTCATGGTGCTGGCCGGTGCGGTCATCCTCGGCGGCATCAAGAGCATCGGCCGGGTGGCCTCCGCGCTCGTGCCGCTGATGATCATCGCCTACGTGGGCATCTGCCTGCTGGTGCTGGCCGTGAACTGGGCGCAGATCCTGCCCGCGCTCCAGCTCGTGGTCACGACCGCCTTCACCGGCACCGCCCCGGCGGGCGGCTTCGCCGGCGCGGGTGTGCTGATGGCGATCCAGTACGGCTTCGCGCGCGGCATCTTCTCCAACGAGTCGGGTCTGGGCACCGGGGCCATCGCCGCCGCGGCGGCCAAGACCAAGCAGCCGGTCCGCCAGGCCATGGTCTCCATGACCCAGACCTTCATCGACACCATCATCGTGGTGACGATGACGTGCATGGTCATCATCACGACCGGTGTGTGGCAGTCGGAGGACGCCGAGGACGGGTCGCTGCTGACCACGCAGGCGCTCACCGCGGGCCTGGAGTCGGTCAGCCCGGGTCTGGCGCCGGCCGGCGCCTACGTGGTGGCGCTCGCCGTCGCGGTGTTCGCCTTCACCACCCTGCTCGGCTGGGCCTACTACGGCGAGCGGTGCATCGAGTTCCTGGTCGGCCGGGGCTTCGTGACGCCGTACCGCCTGGTGTTCATCGGGGTCATCTTCGTCGGGTCGGTCGCCGACCTGAGCAACGTGTGGCTGTTCAGCGACATCGCCAACGGGCTCATGGCGCTGCCCAACCTCATCGGGCTGCTGCTGCTGTCCCCGGTCATCGTCGCGGAGACCCGGAAGTTCTTCGGGTTCCCCGACTGGAAGAACCCCGACGCCGTCATGGACGACGTACGGGGCTAGGACCGAGGGACCGACGGACGACGAGGGGGACCGCACGGTGTGCGGTCCCCCTTCGTGCTGCCAGGACGGCCCGTTCACGACCGCCAGGGGTGGCCGCGCCCGCTACCACCAGGGGTGGAAGTGGTGCACGGGGCCCTGGCCGCCGCCGGCGTCGATCTCGTCCGAGCGGCGCAGGGCCTCGGTCAGGTAGGCCTTGGCGTCACGGACCGCCGAGGCGGTGCCCGGGCGCTGGGGGAGCAGCGCCGCGATCGACGACGACAGCGTGCACCCCGTGCCGTGCGAGTTGCGGGTGTCCACCCGGGGCGCGCGCAGCTCCAGCGGCTCCTCGTCGCGCGAGACCAGCACGTCGACGCTCTCCTCGCCCGCCAGGTGGCCCCCCTTGAGCAGGACCCGCCGCGGACCGAGCTCCAGCAGCCGCTCGGCCTGGTCGCGCATCTCCTTCAGGCTGACGGCCTCCGACACGCCCAACAGGTCGGCCGCCTCGGGAAGATTCGGGGTGAGCAGGTCCGCGCGCGGCAGGAGCAGGGTGCGCAGGGCCTCGATCGCCGAGTCCTCCAACAGCCGGTCGCCGCTCTTGGCGACCATCACCGGGTCCAGCACCACGTTGACCAGGCGGTGGCGGTCGATCGCCCCGGCCACGGCTCCGGTGACCTCGGCCGTGCCCAGCATCCCGATCTTGACCGCGTGCACGGTGGCGTCGGACAGCAGTGTGTCCGCCTGGTGGGTGACGAACTCGGCCGGGACGCCGTGGACGCCGGTGACACCGCGGGTGGACTGGGCGGTCAGTGCGGTGACCACGGTCATCCCGAAGACCCCGTGGGCGGAGAAGGCCTTGAGGTCGGCCTGGATCCCGGCACCGCCGCTCGGGTCGCTCCCGGCCACGGACAACACGTTGTACGCGCTCATGACGTTCCTTCGCTAGAACGACCTAGGGCAGGTTCGACGGGTGTGCTCTCAGCCGGGAGGACTGCACCTCCCGGCACCCCGCGTCAGGTGGGGCCGAGCCTAGTGGACGCGGGTGGGCGCCGCTCCGGCCGCCCCCGTCCGGGCCTTCTTGCGCTGTTCGTAGACGATCGCCGCGGCGACCACGACGAACCCGAGCACCGCGAAGGACACGGTCACGGGCACGTCGGTGATGGGCAGCGGGTTGCGGTCGTGGTCCTGCCACGGCCACAGGGCGCGCAGCGAGCCCGCCATCAGGCCGGTGAGCACGACCAGGGTGAGGTGGTGGAAGTTCTCCAGCAGGTACTGCAGGAGCTTCACGAACAGGGCCAGGCCGGTCACCATGCCGAGCGCCATGGTCCCGAGGTAGACCACGTCGGCGTTGCGCACCGCCTGCATGGTGGGCTCGTAGAGACCGAGCGTGAGCAGGATGAACGAACCGGACAGGCCCGGCAGCACGAGCGCGCAGATCGCGACGGCGCCGCCCAGGAACACGAACACCGGGTTGGTGGGCAGGCTCGCCCCCGGCAGGCCGGTCAGGAGGAACGCGAGGGCGGCGACGGCCAGCGCGACCAGGTAGTGCCAGGCGCGCCACGTCCGGCCCGCCCCCGTGTAGGGGATCCACAGGCAGGCCAGGACGAGGCCGAAGAACAGGGCGTAGGCGTACTGGGCGTACTCCTCCACCAGGGGGGAGAGCAGAACGGCGGCCAGGAGGAGCGCGACGGCCATGCCGATCAGGGCCGGGACGAGGACGCTCCAGTCCACCTGCCGGAACTGCTCGTTCGCGCGGTCCTTGCCGCGGCCGCGCGGCACGTCGGTGACGTAGCGCTTGATGCCGCTGACCATGTGGCCCGCGCCGCCGATGAGTTGGTCGTAGAGGCCGACGATCAGGGCGACCGTGCCGCCGCTGATGCCGGGCAGCGCCTCGGAGGTGCCGACGGCCCCGCCGCGCACCGCGTTGAAGATGAAGGAGCCTGCTGACTTGGCCATCTGAGTTGTAGGGCGCCGGCCCGGGCGGGCCCGGGAAGGGGGCGCCGTCCTCCGTCCTGTGTGGTCACCGTACCCACCCGCGGGACAGCGGGTCGGTTCAGATGCGGGGGCCGGGACGCGTTCGTCGAGGGGCGCTGGGCCGACCACCGCTGGGTGTGTGCCGCCCGGGGCGTACTGGGGGAGGGACCGGCGAGGTCCCGGGGCCGGGCCGGGCCCGGCCAGTCTAACGGGGGAGCGGGGTGCCGGAGGTGGGTCCGGGATGGGGCCTGCCGCGTTTCGGTTGACTGGTGTGGCTGGTGTTCAGAGTCCGAAACTCGGCGTGGTGCTCTCGCCGCTCTGGGCGACCGACGCCGCCCAGCGGTAGTCCTGCTTGCCGACCGCTGTGCGCCGCACCCGGTCGACGAAGTGCACCGTCCGCGGGACCTTGAATCCGGCCAGCCGCACACGGCAGTGCGCGCGCAGCTCGGCCTCGCGCAGGCGCGCGCCCGCGGCCACGGAGACCAGGGCCGTGACGCGCTGGCCGAGGTGTTCGTCGGGGGCGGGCACCACGATCGCGTCCTCCACGGCCGGGTGGGCCTTCAGCGCGGCCTCGACCTCCTCGGGGTAGACCTTCTCCCCGGCGGTGTTGATCACGGCGTTGCCCCGGCCCAGCAGGGCGATGGACCCGTCGTGGGCGCGCGTCCCGTAGTCGCCGGACAGGGCCCAGCGGCGCCCGTCGGCGCCGGTGGGGAAGGTCCGGCCGGTGGCGATCGGGTCGTTGTAGTAGCCCAGTGGGATCCGACCGCTGCGCGCGATGCGGCCCACCACCGGTGAGCCGGGGGGAAGGGGACGCAGGTCGTCGTCGAGCACGGCGATGCTGCCGCCCATGGTGAAGCTGCGCAGGTCCGGGCTGCCGGAGAGCGTCGGTGCGCCCTCACGGGCGTCGCCGGAGCCGTCGTCGTCCTCGCCGGTGGCCGAACCGCACACGCCGGTCTCCGAGCCGCCGTAGGCGTCGGCCAGGACCACGTCCTCGCGCCAGGCGCGCCAGAGCGCCCGCACGGCCGGGGTGAGCGGTGTGCCGCCCGAACGCACCGAGGTCAGGTCCGGGCACAGGCCGGGCTCGGTGAGCAGGTGCCGCGCCAGCGGGCGGGCCATGGCGTCGCCCACCAGCTGTACGGCGTGCACGCCCTCGCGGTGCGCGAGTTCGAGGACGCGGTCGGGCCGGTAGCTGCGGTCGGTGGAGAGCACGACGCGCTTGCCGCAGAGCAGCATGCTGAGCGCGTTCCACTGGCCGGCGGCGTGCATGAGCGGGCCGAGCACGAGCATGCGCTGGGGGAAGCAGGCGGCGGCGCGTGCGGCGACGTCGGCGGGCGACCCGGCGCGCGGTGCGCCGGGGGCGCGGCGCTCCAGCGCGGCGCGGAAGATGTCCGCCTGGCGCCACAGCACGCCCTTGGGGTAGCCGGTGGTACCGCCGGTGTAGAGCAGGTAGTGGTCGTCGCCGCCGGTCCCGGGCAGCGCGGGGGCGTCGTCGGCGTCCGGGGCGCGCGCGGCCAGAGCGGTCTCGTAGTCGGTGCCCTCCAGAGCCGTGTCGCGCACGCCGCCGTCCTCGATCAGCAGCACGTGCCGCAGTCGGGGCAGGTCGGGGCGGATCGCGGTGACGGCCGCGGCCAGGGAGTCCTCGGCGATCAGCGCGACCGCGTGCGCGTCGGCCAGCACGTGGCGCAGTTCGCCGGCGACGTAGCGGTAGTTGACGTTGACCGGGACGGCGCCCGCGGCCAGGACCCCGAGGAAGGACTCCATCCACTCCGCGCGGTTGAAGGACAGCACCGCCACGTGTTCGCCGGGGCGCACGCCCTCGGCCACGAGGTGGCGGGCCAGGCGCACCGAGCGGTCGTGCAGGGCGCGGTAGGTCAGCCGACGGGGTCCGGCCACCAGCGCGACGCGGTCGGGGACGGCGTCGGTGACGGCGGACACCAGGCGGGACAGCGAGAAGGGCGCGTCGGGGGACTCGTTCGCAGACGCATGGATGGACACGCCCGACCTCCCTGGCATGGTCCGGGGCCGCCCGCGGGGTCACGGCGGCCGTGTGGCTTTCACGCGACGGTACCCCTCAGGGGCCGACCCGATCGCCAGCGGGGTTGTGGACCGCGTCACTGGCGGAGTCCTCGCAGGTCACACCGGAAGTGACGGCCCCGCTCAGAGGGTGTTCGAGGCCCCCGTGGCCGAGGTTTCGGACCGCGGCCCGGCGCGTGACATCGGTTACCTCTTGTGGGGGTGGTGTGTGATCTGTTCAACTCTTGATGGTTTCTCACCCGAGGGCTCTACCGCGCCCGACGGTGGGTATCTCAGGACTGACAACGGTCAATGGTGATCGGAGCGGCTAGATGAGCAGCACCCAGAATCTGGGCCAGCAGGACTCCGCCGGAAACCCGGGCGGACAAGCACTCACCAGCGCGGATCACATCGCGCTCGCACAGGCGCGTTCGGCGCACAACTACGCACCCCTGCCCGTCGTGATCGCCGAGGGCCGCGGGGCCTGGGTGACCGACGTCGAGGGGCGCCGGTACCTGGACTGCCTGGCCGGGTACTCGGCCATGAACTTCGGCCACCACAACCCCGACCTCCTCGCGGCGGCGCACCGGCAGATCGACCGGGTGACGCTCACCAGCCGCGCCTTCTACAACGACCAGTTCGGCCCGTGGGTCGGCGCCCTGGCCGACATGGTCGGCAAGGAGAAGGTCCTGCCGATGAACACCGGCGCGGAGGCGGTGGAGACCGGCATCAAGGTGGCCCGCAAATGGGGCTACGAGGTCAAGGGCATCCCGCAGGACCAGGCGACCATCGTCGTCGCGGGCGCGAACTTCCACGGGCGTACGACCACGATCATCTCGTTCTCGTCCGACACCGAGGCCAGGACCGGTTTCGGGCCCTACACGCCGGGCTTCCGCTCGGTGCCCTACGGGGACGCCGAGGCCATCGCGCAGGCGATCGACCACACCACGGCGGCCGTGCTGATCGAACCCGTCCAGGGCGAGGCGGGCGTCATCGTGCCGCCGCAGGACTACCTGCCGCGGGTCCGCGAGATCTGTGACCGCGAACGCGTGCTGTTCATCGCCGACGAGGTGCAGTCGGGGCTCGGCCGGACCGGGACCATCCGGGCCTGCGAGCACACCGGTGTGGTCCCCGACGCCTACCTGTTCGGCAAGGCCCTGGGCGGGGGCATCCTGCCGGTGTCGGCGATGGTCGCCGACGAGGACGTCCTCGGGGTGATCCAGCCCGGGCAGCACGGCAGCACGTTCGGCGGCAACCCGCTGGCGGGCGCCGTCGGGCGGCAGGTGGTCACGATGCTGACCGAGGGTCCGTACCTGGAGAACGCGCGGCGCCTGGGCGAGGTGCTCAGGCGGCGGCTCAAGGAGTTCGAGGGCGACGGGGTGGTGTCGGCGCGCAGCATCGGCCTGTGGGCGGGCATCGACGTCGACCCGGCGCTGGGCACCGGCAAGGAGCTGTGCCTGAAGCTCGCCGAGCACGGTGTGCTGGTCAAGGACACGCACGGTTCCACGGTGCGGATGTCGCCGCCGCTGGTCATCAGCGAGGAGGACCTCAACTGGGGCCTGGACCGCTTCGGCGAGGTCCTGGCCGAGCTCCGGGCCGGCCGCTAGGGCGGGAGTCGGGGCGGCCCGTTCCGAACACGTCCCGGGGCGGGCGCCGGGGCGGGCCCTCGGACTCCGGGGCGCCGTCGGGTACGACCCGGCGGCGCCCCGGAGTCCGCGCCGCCTCCTGCACGCCGCCCCTACTCGCCGTCCGCCTCGGTGCCGGGCGCGGGCGGGCCGATGACCGGGGCGAGGGGGCCGCCGAGCTCGGCCGCCAGCCGGTCGTCGTCGGCGCTCGCCAGGGTCTCCCGCGACACGTAGAGGACACGCTCGGGCCCCTGCTCGACCTGCCGGCGGACACGGTCGGCGATGGACATCTGGCCCTGGGCGGTGGGGTGGAAGCTCGCGCGGTCCACGCGCAGCCCCTCGCCGAACTGGCCGAGCACGATGCCGTTCAGCCACGCCTCGTCGGCGCTCACCTCGTAGCCGTTGAGGGCGCTGTAGGTGTTGACGTACTCGACGCTGCCCGCCTGCCGTTCTCCGTACACGTCGCCGTCCACCTCGTAGACGACGTCGCGGATGCGCTCGTTGAGGTCGCGGCCGATGCCGTTCAGCCACTCCTGGTCGCTGACGGTCAGCGTGTAGTACATGCCCTGCGGCTCCTCGGGGAACAGCCGCGGGTAGCCCAGGACGAGCACGCGGGCGTCGGGAGCGCGGTCGCGGATCTCGCCGAGCACCTCGGTCAGGTCCTCCTCGAACGCGTCCAGCCGCCGTCCGATCTCCCCCTCCTGGGCCTGGCAGGCGCCGTTGTCGAGCAGCGGCATCCGCACGATGCAGGTGCGCAGCACGGGGATGAAGCCGAGGTCGTTGCCGCCGATGCCGAGCGTGACCAGCGAGGTGTGCTCGGTGACCCGCTCGATCTGCGACTCGGGGGTGCCGAGCTGTTCCAGCATGTGGGTGGCCCGGTGGCTGCTGCACGCGTAGAAGCCGAGCGAGCCGGCGAAGTCGAACTCCTGCTGGATGAGCTGGGAGTAGGCGTGCTCCGAGCGCCAGCACCCGCCCGGTTCGGCGGTGGCGGGGTCGTAGTCGCCCGCGCCGTCACCGGAGGAGTAGGAGTCGCCCAGCGCCACGTAGTTGCCCCACAGGGCCGCCTCCTCGGGCTCCATGCGCACCCGGGGGTCGGTCTCCTCGTCCTCGGTGATGGGCGGCAGCTCCTCGACCGGGCAGACGCCGTCGGTGGCCTCGCACCACAGGTTGACCAGGCCGTCACGGGCCGGGGGCACGACCAGGGTGACGATCAGGGCGAGGACCAGGACGGCACTGGCCACGAGGGCGGCACGGGCCCTGCGCCGGCCGCGCGGCCGGCGCGGCGCGCCGCCGTCCCCGGGGGCGGACCCGTCGCTGTCGTCCGCGGGCCCGTCGTCCGCGTCGCCGTCGGCCGCGCCGGGCTCGGCCGGACGTGCGTCCCCGTCCACCGGCGTGTGATCGTCCGGACGCGTGCCGTCACCGGTCCGGGCGTCGTCGGAGGGGGACCCGGGCGGGTTCTCGGGGACCTCCGCCCCGGATCCGTCGTCACCGCGCTCAGACACCGCTGCTACCGCCTCCCGAACAAGGGCTCCAGCATGGGCCAGGCTACCTGGGACGCGTGGTGGAGACGACGTCCAGCACCCGGCGCACCGCGGCGTCGTCCAGGGTCGCCCGGGCGGTCAGCCGCAGCCGCGACCGGCCGTCGGGGACCGACGGCGGGCGGAAGCACCCCACACGCACGCCCGCCTCCAGGCAGGCCGAGCGCCACGCGAGCGCGGACTCGCGGGACGGGGCGATCACCGACACCACGGCCGCGTCCGGCGTACTCACCGTCAGCCCGCGCTCGCGCAGCCCCCGCGACAGCTCCATCGCCCGCCCCCGGACGGCGTCGGCGCGCTCGGGTTCGGCCCGCAGCACGCGCAGGGCCGCCAGCGCCGCGCCCGCCGAGGCAGGTGCGAGCCCCGTGTCGAACACGAACGTGCGCGCGGTCTCCACCAGGTGCCGGATGACCCTGCGCGGCCCGAGCACGGCGCCGCCCTGGGCGCCCAGCGACTTCGACAGCGTCACCGACACCACGACGTCGCGGGCGCCGCGCAGCCCGGCGAGGGTGAGGGTGCCACGCCCCCCGGGACCCACGACGCCCAGCCCGTGCGCGTCGTCCAGCAACAGGGCGGTGACGCCCGTCCCGCGCGCTGTCTCCGCCAGTGCGGCCACGTCGGTGAGGTCGCCGTCCACGGAGAAGACCGTGTCGCTCAGCAGCAGGGCACGCTCCCGCGCGCCCTCCAGGGCCGCGGCGGCGTGTCCGGGGTCGGCGTGGTCGAAGACCGTGACGCGCGCGCCGGAGGCCTTGGCCAGCCGGGTGGCGTCGATCAGCGAGGCGTGGTTGTAGCGGTCGCACACGACCAGGGGCGCGTCACCCTCGTCGGGGGCGGCCAGGGCCGTGACCATCGCCAGGTTGGCCGCGTAGCCGGAGGAGAACACGAGCGCGGCCTCGGTGCCGTAGAAGTCGGCCAGCTCGCGCTCCAGCTCACCGTGCAGCTCGGTGTCGCCCGTGACCAGGCGGGACCCGCCGGTCCCCGCCCCCCAGGCGTGGGCGGCGTCGGCCGCCGCGCGCACGACCTCCGGGTGGCGCAGCAGGCCCAGGTAGTCGTTGCCCGCCAGGTCCAGGAGCGCGTCGTCGACGGGACGCGGCACCGTGCGGCGGGTCAGGCCGGCCTCGGCGCGCCGGCGGGCGGCCCCGTCCAACCACGCGAAGGGCAGGGACGGGCCGGACCCGGCCGGGCCGGGGCGCTCGGCGCGCAGGGGCCAGGGGCGCGGTGGCGCGGTGCTCGCGGCGCTGTCCATGTCGGTGGTCTCCTCGGATCGGCGACGGAGGCGGGCACACTCCGGTTCGGGGGAGGGGGCGAGGGCGGAGGCGGCACCACGGGTGGGAACCGGCCCAGCGGCGGCCAATCACGCTGGGACGGTTCGGTCCACGTGCCAGGGAGGCGTCTACGACTCTGCCGTTCGGGCCGGGGACCGTCACCCGTGGAAGCCCACAAAGTTCGGCCGCGATTCCTGGCGGCGCCCGCGTGGCCGCCGCCGGTGCGTCCCGTGAACAATGGGGCACCATGACGCCGACCCCTGTCGATCCCGCGCGCGTGCGCGCCGCCGACCGCGCCCACCTGTGGCATCCGTACACGACCGTCCCCGCCGCCGAGGAGCCGTACGTGGTCACCGGGGCGCGGGGCACGCGTCTGGACCTGTGGTCGGACGGGGAGACGCACAGAGTCGTCGACGGAATGGCGTCGTGGTGGTCGGCGATCCACGGCTACGGCCACCCCGCGCTGGACGCGGCGGTGCGGGAGCAGGTGGACGCGTTCGGCCACGTGATGTTCGGCGGGCTCACCCACGGCCCGGCCGCGGAGCTGGGCCGCACGCTGGTCGAGATCACGCCCGACGGCCTGGAGCACGTCTTCCTCGCGGACTCCGGTTCGGTGTCGGTGGAGGTCGCGATGAAGATGTGCCTCCAGTACCACCGCTCCACCGGACGCCCCGAGCGCCGCCGCTTCCTGACCTGGCGGGGCGGCTACCACGGCGACACGTTCCACGCGATGAGCGTGTGCGACCCCGACGGCGGCATGCACTCCCTGTGGGGCGACGTCCTGCCGCGCCAGGTGCACGCCCCCCGGCCCCCGGCGGGCTTCGACACCGCGGTGGACCCGGCCTGGGTGGCGGAGTTCGAGCGCCTGGCCGCCGAGAACGCCGACACCCTGGCCGCGGTGATCGTCGAGCCGGTGGTCCAGGGCGCGGGCGGGATGCGCTTCCACCACCCCGGCCACCTGCGCGAGCTGCGGCGGATCGCCGACGAGTACGGCCTGTTGCTGGTCTTCGACGAGATCGCCACGGGGTTCGGGCGCACGGGCGAGCTGTTCGCGGCCGACCACGCCGGGGTGACACCCGACATCATGTGCCTGGGCAAGGCGCTGACCGGGGGCTACCTCACGCTGGCCGCGACCCTGTGCACGGAACGCGTGGCCCGGGGCATCGCCGAGGGGGAGGTGCCGGTCCTGGCGCACGGGCCCACGTTCATGGGCAACCCGCTGGCCTGCGCCACCGCCCTGGCCTCGATCGAGCTGCTCACCGGCGGCGACTGGCGGGCCGACGTGCGGCGGATCGAGTCCGGGCTGCGCAAGGGCCTGGCCGCGGCCGAACCGCTGCCGGGGGTGCGCGAGGTGCGCGTGCTCGGCGCGATCGGCGTCGTGGAGCTCGACGCGCCCGTGCGCATGCGCGAGGCCACGCGCGCCGCGGTGGCCTCGGGGGTGTGGCTGCGCCCCTTCCGCGAGCACGTCTACGTCATGCCGCCCTACGTGTGCACCGACGAGGACGTCGCGGTGATCGCGGCGGGCATGGTGGCCGCGGCCGAGGCCTCGCTGGGGGCACGGTGAGCCTGCTGGTGGTGACCGGGACCGATACCGGGGTGGGCAAGACCGTGGTCACGGCCGCCGTCGCCGCCGCGGCCCGGGACACCGGGCGGCGGGTGGCGGTCCTCAAGCCGGCGCAGACGGGTGTCGCCGCCGACGAGCCGGGAGACGCCGCCGAGGTCGCACGGCTGGTCCCGGGCGTGAGCACCGCGGAACTCGTCCGCTACCCCGACCCCCTGGCTCCGGCGACCGCCGCGGCCCGGTGCGGTGCCCGATGCGTGCGCGCCGAGGAGGTCGCGGACGCCGCCGTCCGGCTGACCGCCGACCACGACCTGGTGGTGGTCGAGGGGGCGGGCGGGCTGCTGGTGCGGCTGAACGCGGAGGGCGAGACCCTCGCCGACGCGGCCGTCCTGCTGTCCGCACCGGTCCTGGTGGTGGCCCGGCCCGACCTGGGCACGCTCAACGCCACGGCGCTGACCGGCGAGGCGCTGCGCGCCCGGGGGCTGGGGCCGGTCGGCGTGGTGGTGGGCTCCTGGCCGCGCGAGCCGGACCTGGCGCAGCGCTGCAACCTCGCGGACCTGCCGACCATGGGGGCCGGGCCGCTGCTCGGCGCCGTCCCCGAGGGCAGCGGCGGCCTCGACGGCCCCGCGTTCGCCGAGACCGCCCGAGCCGCCCTGGCCCCGGACCTCGGGGGCACGTGGGACGCCGCCGCCTTCGCGGCGCGCCACCCCGCCTGACCCCGGACCCGTGGGCAGCGCCGGTCACGGCATCCGCGGGTCCGCGGGCCTGGGAACGGGAGCGGCCAGGGTGAACGCGTGCGGCCCCGGGCCGTGTGCGCGCAGGTGCTCGGTGCGCCGGTCGGCCTCCGCCGCGGTCACCTCCTGGTCGGCCGGTGACCACCACAGGACCCGTTCCACGCGGGGGAACGCGCCGCTCGCCGCCCGGTAGTCGAGCAGGTCGTCGTGCGCCTGCTCCACGAAGGCCCGCAGCTCCTCCGCCGACCGCCACCGGGACACGAGCCGGACGCGGTCCCCCTCCTCGGAGAAATGGACCTCTCCCAGATGGCCGGAATGGTCCTCGGCACGTCGGCGCATGGCCAGGACCAGCGAGAACAGCGCGCAGTGGTCGCCGTCGGGTGCGGTGAGCGTGCGCGCCTCGGCGAGCACCGCCCCCGGCACCGGCGCGGGTGCCGACCAGGGGGCCGGAACGGCGGCCGGCACCGCGTGGCGGGCCGAGGTGCGCTGGAGCGGAATCAGGGACGGCATCGGTTCTCCCAGAAGAGTGGACTGGCTGTGAAGGGGCCACTTTGGTTCTGGTGGTATCCCTCCTGGTGATGCCAGTATGGAGAGAAGCGGTCCACACAGACAGATCCAATGGAGCGGTAAATGGACTCTTCTCGCGAAGTGGGCGTGTTGGTGGACCACCTCGGCGCGTGGTCGGCCGGCAGCGGCGCGCTCTACCGGCGCCTCGCCGACTCCCTGCACGGCCTCGTCACCCAGGGCACGGTCCTGGCCGGGGAGCGGCTGCCCTCCGAACGGGCGCTCGCCGCCGCGCTGCGGATCAGCCGCACCACGGTGGTGTCGGCCTACGACGCCCTGCGCTCGGAGGGCGTCCTGGAGAGCCGACAGGGCAGCGGCACCCGCGTCAGCGCCAGCGTGGGCCCGGTCCGCGGCGACGGCTGGGTGCCCGGCAGCCTCGCCAACCCGATGTACCAGAACCTGCTGCGGGAGACGCCGCGCGTCATCTCGGTGGCCTGCATGCGCACCCCCGCGCTGGACATCGTGGGCGACGCCGTCCGCGAGGTCGCCGAACAGGACCTGCCCGCCCTCATGGCGGAGGAGAGCTATCATCCGCGCGGGCTGCCCGTCCTGCGCCAGGCCATCGCCGACCACTACGAGCGGCAGGGGCTGCCCACCACGCCGGACCAGATCGTCGTCACGACCGGCGCCCACCAGGCCGTCGCCCTCGTCTCCCAGCTCTATCTGCGCAAGGGCTCGCCCGTGGTCACGGAGGACCCCGGGTTCGCCGGGTGCCTCGACCTCATGCGCGACCGGGGCGCGGCCTTCCACCCGGTACCGCTGGACGACCAGGGCATCGACCCCAACGCGCTCCGCCGCACCATCGTCGAGTACACGCCCCACCTGCTGTACGTGATGCCGTCGTACCACAACCCCACCGGCCGGCTCATGAGTGCGGCCCGGCGGCGCGAGATCGGTGAACTGGCCGCCCGGTACGGCACGCCCGTGCTGGAGGACAGCGCCTTCACCGGGCTGCGCGCCGAGGGGGAGCCGCCCCCGCTCGCCGCGTTCGCCCCGCGCGGCACGGAGGTCATCACCGTCGAGTCGCTGACCAAGGTGGGCTGGGCGGGGCTGCGCCTGGGCTGGCTGCGGGCCCCGGCGGAGATCGCCATGCGGCTCAGCCGTCGCAAGGTCCTGGCCGACCTGGGCAGCCCGCTGCTCGACCAGGGTGTGGCCGTGCGCCTGCTGGCGCGCTACGACGAACTCGCCGCCGCGCGCTCCGACCAGCTGCGGGTGGCACTGCACCGCATGGAGTCGCTGCTGCGCGAGGCCGTGCCCACCTGGGAGTGGGAGCGCCCCGACGGCGGCGCCGCCCTGTGGGTCAAGCTGCCCGGGGTCAACGCGCGCGCCTTCGCGCAGGTGGCCCTGTGCCACGACGTCGAGCTGATCCCCGGCCCCATGATGTCGGCGACGGAGGACGGGCGCTACGCCGAGTACTTCCGGCTGCCCTTCGCCTTCGACGAGGCCACCACCCGGGAACTGGTCTGGCGGCTCGGCCGTGCCTGGCGCGAACTCGACCGGCACGGACCCGTGGTCGAGGACCCGGACCGGCTCGTCGTCTGAACCCGGTCCGGCAGCACGGGTCCCGACAGCACCGGTCCCGACAGCACGGGGGCGGCACCACCCGGTCGGGTGGTGCCGCCCCTGCGTCACACGGCCCGTGCCGTGCCCGCCGTGTCCGGGCAGGCGTGCGGTGACGCTCGCACTCCTCGCGCCGCCGGGGCGCGCGGGTCTAGAACTCGACCGAGCGGGCCTTCTCCAGGCGCGCCTGGACGTCGGCCCAGTTGACGACGTTCCAGAACGCCTTCACGTACTCGGCCTTGACGTTCTTGTACTGCAGGTAGAACGCGTGCTCCCACATGTCCAGCATCAGCAGCGGGGTGGTGCTGTGCGGAATGTTCGCCTGCTGGTCGTAGAGCTGCTCGATGATCAGGCGCTGACCCAGGGGCTCGTAGGCGAGGATCGCCCAGCCGGAGCCCTGGATGCTGTTGGCCGCCGCGCCGAAGTGCGCGCGGAAGGCGTCGAACGAACCGAACTGGTCGTCGATCGCCGAGGCCAGCTCGCCGGTCGGCTTGTCGCCGCCCTCGGGCGAGAGGTTCTGCCAGAAGATCGAGTGGTTGACGTGGCCGCCGAGGTGGAACGCGAGGTTCTTCTCGAGCATGGGGATGGTGCCGAAGTTGCCGGACTCCCGGGCCTCCGCCATCTGCTCCAGCGCGGTGTTGGCACCGGCGACGTAGGCAGCGTGGTGCTTGGAGTGGTGGAGCTCCATGATCTGACCGGAGATCCACGGCTCCAGGGCCGCGTAGTCGTAGGTGAGTTCGGGCAGCGAGTATGGCGCAGACATCTCTGACGCACCTTTCCAAATGACGCGAATCGTCGGGCTTACCAGCGATGAGATCGCTATGCAGCAAGCTATCAGCCAGTGCGCGGGGTCCCCGATGTCAGGCTCTCGACACCGGCTCGGGGGAATAAACGACTGCGGACGTCGTTCCGGGGACGACCACCGATGATGACGTAGGGTCATGATCCGGGTGCGCGGCGTGTCGCCGATCGGCGGGGACCACGTCGACCGGCGGAGTTGCTCGCGTGTTCGCCCGCCCTTCACCCGGTCGGCACCGGAGGGGGCGATAATTCAGCGCCGAAAACCAGGGGCCGAACCCGCTGACCGCCCCCCTTCGGCCGACACCATCCCTTTCTTCAGAGGCCGTCCCTATTCATGTCTGTTCCTGTCGCAGGGGCCGCCGCAGCATCAGCGGACGCCCCTTCCACACTCGGATCCGCACCTCGGGTCCGCACCGGTTTCCGGCCCGAGATCGAGGGCCTGCGCGCGATCGCCGTCGTCCTCGTCGCCGTTTACCACATCTGGTTCGGCCGGGTCTCCGGCGGTGTGGACGTCTTCCTGGTGCTCACCGGATTCCTCATCACCGGTTCCCTGATGCGCACCCTCGAACGGGACGGCCGCATCGCCTTCGTGGCGTTCTGGACGCGCCTGCTCCGGCGGCTCGCGCCCGCCGCCGCGTTCGCTCTCGGCGGGGTCCTCGCGGCCACCTACTTCTGGCTGCCCCGCTCGCGCTGGGCCGACATCATGTCCGAGGTGCGCGCCGCGGCCCTGTACCACGAGAACTGGGCACTGGCCCGGGCGGCGGTCGACTACCTGGCCCGGGACGCCGCGCCCAGCCCCGTCCAGCACTTCTGGTCGCTGTCCATCCAGGGGCAGTTCTACGTCCTGTGGCCGGTCCTGCTCACCCTGGCCGCGTTCGTGGCCGCCCGCGCCCGCCTGCCGGTCCGGCACGCGGTCCTGGCCGCGGTCACCACCGTCCTCGTGTGCTCCCTGGCCTACTCGGTGTGGATCACCGCTTCCGACCAGGCCTGGGCCTACTTCGACACCGGTGCCCGCCTGTGGGAGCTGGCCCTGGGCGGGGTCCTGGCCCTGACGATCCACAGGTTCGACCTCCCCGGCCGCCTGCGCACGGTCATGGGCTGGATCGGAGTGATCGCCCTCGTCACCTGCGGCCTCCTGCTTCCGGTGGCCACCCTCTTCCCCGGCTACGTGGCCCTGTGGCCCACCGGCGCCGCCGTCCTGGTGATCCTGGCGGGGACCACCGGCAGCCGGTTCGGCGCGGACCGCCTGCTCACCTGGCGCCCGCTCACCGCGCTCGGCGGGCTGTCCTACGGGCTCTACCTCTGGCACTGGCCGATCCTGGTCTGCTACCTCTACGTCACCGACCGCACGCTGGCGAGCCCGCTCGGCGGGGCCGGGGTCCTGGCGCTGTCCCTGGCCCTGGCGTGGGTGACGCACAAGGTCGTCGAGGGCGGCACGGACCGCCTCACCCGACCGGCCCGGCGGCGTACCCCGGTCTGGTCCCTGGGCCTGGCCGCCGCCTTCCTGGCGCCGGTGGTGGCCCTCTCCCTGGCCTGGTCCGGGCAGATCGCCGAGGACCAGCGGATCCGCAGGGAGCACGCGGGGGAACCGGAGAGCTACCCGGGTGCGCTCGCGGTCGCCGAGGCCGGCGCCGCGGCGGACCTGGAGGAGCTGCCGGTCCTGCCCGACCCCGCCGACGCCAAGATGGACCTGTCCTCGCACCACACCGAGGGCTGCCACGTCAACCTCAACTCCACCGACCTGGTCGTGTGCGACCGCGGGCCGGCCGACGCCGAGCACACCCTGGCCTTCGTCGGGGCCTCGCGCACCGCCCACTGGTATCCGCCCGTGGCCGCGGCGGCGGAGAAGCACGGGTGGCGGCTGGTGTCCTTCACCAAGAGCGGCTGCCAGTTCAGCACCGACACCCCCTACCGGGACGGCGAGGTGTTCACCGAGTGCCAGGAGTGGGACGCCAAGGCCATGGACGAACTGGAGCGGCTGCGGCCCGACGCGGTGTTCACCTCCTCCACGCGCGCCACACCGGCGGGGGAGACCATCCCGGAGGGGTTCGCCGTGCGCTGGCTCCAGTTGGAGGAGTGGGGCATCGACGTGGTCGGCATGCGCGACCTGCCGCGACTGGACTACCAGAGCGCGGAGTGCGTGGAGCGGGGCGACCCCGACCGGTGCACCTCGCCCGCGACCTACAGCCAGGCGCCCTCCGACCCGGTGGCCGACGCGGACCTGCCCTCCAACGTCACGACGATGGACCTGACCCGTTACGTGTGTCCTTCCGGCGAGTGCGACGCGGTCGTGGGTAACGTGCTGGTGTTCTGGGACCACTCGCACATGACCGCCACCTACGCCCGCACGCTCTCGCCGATGGTCGAGGAGGCACTGCTGGAGGCCACGGGATGGTGACCGCCCTACTCGGGGAACACCGGGCCTCGCAGAATCGAGGCCCGAGTGAGGGGCTGGTGAACAATGCGGGAATTGGGTGTCATTCCGGTTTTGATTTCCCCAGCACGGGGCCGTGCCATTCCCTGGGGGGTTAGTGTCGACACCACTTCGCGGGAGTTTCCCGGCGCCGTCGGAGACGCGCTCGAAACCGGTCGTTTCACACGGAGAACTCCGCCATGTCCCCCGCACGCCCCACGTGCCGTGTCCGAAACTCCGGAGGTACCCACCCATGCGATCGCTTCGACGCGCACGCCGCCCCCTGCTCATCGCCGCCGCGGTCCTCGCGTCGGCCGCGCTGGTCGCTCCGACGGTCCTGGGCGTGTTCGCGCTGCTGACCGTGGCCGAGGCCGTCATCGCCACCGGCCTGGTCGTCCTGACCGGCGCGGTGGCCGTGCTGGGCGTGGCACTGCGCAGGCTGCACCGATCCATGCGCGAGGTGTCCATGGAGATCAGGACCCAGACGCGCACGGTCACCGAGACGCTGGGCCGCGACCGCCTGGAGACCATCCGCGCCATGGACGCCACCCGCGCCCGCGTCAACCGCATCCAGTCGCACTCCCTGCCCAAGCTGACGCGGGAGATCACCGGTGCGGTCACCAGGCAGGGCCGCCACGACTACGAGCAGCAGGTGGCCTGGAACGAGCTGAGCCGCTACCTCGACACGGCCCCCTTCATGCCGCCGCTGCGCGGGTGGGCGGCCTCCCCGGACGTGCTCCGGGTCCTGGTGCGCCACATCGACCGGCTGCGCCCCGACCTGGTCGTGGAGTTCGGCAGCGGCGCCTCCAGTGTCTGGATGGGCTACGCCCTGCGCCGCGCCGGGGGCGGTCGGCTCGTCGCGGTCGAGCACGACGCCCGCTATGCCGAACTCAGCCGCGCCCTCGTCTCCTCCCACGGGCTGGACGACATCGTCGAGGTGCGGACCGCGCCTCTGACCGGGGTCGAGGCCGCCACCGTCACGGTCGGCGACGAGGAGGTCGTCACGGCCGACCGCTGGTACGACGCGGCCGTCCTGGCCGACCTGGACGGCATCGGCCTCGTGTTCGTCGACGGCCCGCCCAAGGCCACCGGCCGGCACGCTCGCTACCCCGCTCTCCCCGCCCTGATGCCGCACTGCACGGAGGACGTCGTGTTCGTCCTGGACGACGCCGACCGGCCCGACGAGCGCGCCATCGGCGACCGCTGGCTGGCCGAGCACCCCGAACTCCACCGGACCGAGGAGCACGCCGAGAAGGGGGCGCACGTGTTCAGCCGCAAGGGCGTCTGACGACGCCACAGCGCCCACAGCGCACAGCCCACATTCCGCAGCCCACATTCCACATTCCACAGCCCACCGTCCGGCCCCCGGCCACGCGGTTCCGGCCGCACCGTCCACACACCCGAGGTCGCCAGATGATCACCACCGCAGTCCGCAACGCCCTGCGCACGCGGGGCCGGGAACCCGCCGTGCTCTGCCACACGGGCGCGCCCGAGAGCGCGCGCGTCCCGCTCGAACGCCTGCCGCTAGGGCCCGCCGACCGCCTCGTGGACCTGGACACGCACCCCATGGGCGAATCCGTCCTGGGGGAGCAGGAGGCGGGTCTGGTCGCGGTGGTCGCCGCCACCACGACCGATCTGCACCGCGCCGTCACGACGGCCGTCCACCTGCCACGCGCCGTGCACGTGGTCGTCGCCCTGGTCGACACCACGGGGCTGCAGGAGCCGCCGATCCCCGCCGCCCCGGGCATGGGGCAGTGGCGGGACGTGCAGGAGGTCCGGGTCCGGCGCGTCGGTCGGCGCGGATGGCTCTGTGAACTGTTCTTCCCCAACGCCGTCGAGGCCGCCGAGGTGCTCGACGCGGTCATGCACGGCACGCGGGGCCGCCGGCGCGGCCCCGCCGTCGCCCCGATGGCCGTTCTCAGCGGGCACGAGGGCGCCCTGTGGCGGCCCGGCGACACCGGGGTGCACGGCATCGAGGCCGCCGGACCCGTTCCGCTGCGCCGGGTCACGCCCGTGGGCGACCTCGCGCTGCGCGTGGGCGCGGTCCGGGCGCCGGAGTGGGCGGACACGGCCGTGCCCGCGCTGGACCGCGGCACCACGTCGGCCGACTCCTGGACCGCCATCACCGGCGCCACCGCCCGCGCCCGCGAGGTCAGCGGGGCGGACACGGCACCCGTCGACGAACGCGTCCACGCCGTCGCACCGATCGACGAGCTCACCGTCAACCCCACCGGGTTCTCCCGTGTGGCCGGGGGGAGACTGGCCGACCTGACGGTCCACGGACCGCACGCCGTGGTCCGCGAAGGGAAGAAGGACCTCGTCACGGTCGCGGCGGACGGGACGGTCACCGACGTCGACCTCGCCCGCCTGCGGCACCTGGGAGGCGTCCGCGTCGACTGGTCCGGGCACACCGGGCCCAGTGCCGCCGTCCGCGCCGTGGCGTCCCTGGCCGCGGGCGGTGTGCCGCTGCTGAGCGGCCCGGTGCCCGCCTGGGCCGGCGGACTGGGACAGGCCCTGACCGATCTCATCACCGGGGCGGAGGAGGCCGACGTGGCCGATCCCCTGCGGCGTGAGGAGTACAGCGTGCGCCTGCGCCGCGCGGCCCTGCGCACCCATGGCCACCGGGCCCGCTGGCGGGCGCTGGGCGCCCGGGCGGGCGTCCCCCTCCCGCCGGAGCCGACGGTGTCGGTGATCCTGTGCACCCGCCGCCCGGAGATGGTCGGGTTCGCGCTCGCCCAGATCGCCCGCCAGCGCGGAGTGTCCGTCGAGGTGGTGCTGTCCCTCCACGGCTTCCCGGCGGACCTGCCCGAGGTCGCCTCCGCCATCGCCGACTTCGGCGCCACGGGCGTGCCGCTGACCGTCCACGAGGCCGACGCGGACCAGATCTTCGGCACGGTCCTCAACGACGCCGTGAGCCGCACCGCCGGTGACCTCGTCGCCAAGTGGGACGACGACGACTGGTACGGCCCGGAGCACCTGGCCGACCTCGTCCTGGCCCGCGCCTACTCGGGCGGCGAGCTCGTCGGCGTCGGCCAGGACTTCGTCTACCTCCAGGAGGTCGACCTGACCCTCTGGCGCAGCCGCAGGTCCGAGGCGTCCACCCGGTTCATCGCCGGGGGCACCATCCTCACCGACCGAGCGGTCCTGGAGGAGGTCGGGGGCTTCCGGCCGCTGCCGCGCGCCATCGACACCCAGCTCCTCATCGCCGTCATCCGTGGCGGAGGACGCATCTACCGCGCCCACGGACTCGGGTACGTGCTCCGCCGCACCGGCGGCGGCCACACCTGGTCCGAGGACATGTCCTTCTTCCTGCACGACCACACGCGACAGTGGTCCGGCTGGTGCCCGAGCACCCTCCTGGAGGGGGAGCCGGCGCCGCTGGGCCAGCACGTCACCGAGTACACGGGGGGACTCCGTTGACCACCTTGGACACCGGCCGGGGGCCGGCCGCAGACGATCCGCGCTCAGCGGAAGCCCTGGCACGGGGCGAGTCGGACTACACCGAACAGCCGCGACTGACGCGCAACGACTACTCACCGCTGGATCCGCCGCCCCTGGGCGAATGGACACCGACCCTGTCGGTCAGCGTCGTGATCCCGGCCCACGGGCAGCCCGAGAAGCTCGCCCTGGTCCTGGCCTCGCTGGCCGCGCAGAGCTACCCAGCGCACCTGACCGAGGTGGTGGTGGTCGACGACGGCTCACCCGAGCCGCTCGCCCTGCCCGAGGTGCGTCCCGAGAACACGCGGCTGATCACCTCCGCGCCCGGCGGGTGGGGGTCGGCGCACGCGGTCAACTGCGGTGTGGCCGCGTCCTCCGGCCAGGTCGTCCTGAGGCTGGACGCCGACATGCTCGTCTACCGCGAGCACGTGGAGTCGCAGATGCGCTGGCACCACCTCGTCGACTACGGGGTGGCCATGGGGCACAAGCTGTTCGTGGACTTCGACCCCGAGGCCATGACACCCGAGTACGTACGCGACGAGGTCGCCCAGGGCCGCGCGGACGCCCTCTTCGACCGGGAGAGCGCCGACCGGCACTGGGTCGAGGACCACATCGCCAAACGCGACGGACTGCGCTCCGCCGACCGCCTGGCCTACAAGGTCTTCATCGGCGCCACCGGATCCCTGCACCGCTCCCTCCTGGAGGCGGCGGGCGGCCTGGACGGCGAGCTGATCCTGGGCGGCGACTCCGAGTTCGCCTACCGGGTCTCCCAGCAGGGCGCGGTGTTCATCCCGGACCTGGACACCAGCAGCTGGCACCTGGGCCGCACCCAGATGCAGACCAGGCGCGAGGCGGGCATGCGGTACCGGGCCCCGTACGTGTCCAACCGCGTGCCCGACTTCCACCTGCGGCGCAGGCGCCCCGACCGGGTGTGGGACGTGCCCTACGCCGACGTCGTGCTGGACGTGGCGGGGGCGACCCTGGAGGAGGTGGACACCACCGCCGCGGCGCTGCTCGGCGGCACCACCCCCGACATCCGGGTGTGGATGGTGGGCGCGTGGGGCGGGCTCGACGACGGTCGCCGCGCGCCGCTGGACGAGGAGCTCCTGGACCTGCGGCTGATCAAGGAGACCTTCCGGGGCGACGCCCGGGTCCGGTTCGTGGAGGAGGCCCCGTCCGCGGACCCCCAGGTGCCCTTCGTGCTGCGCGTGCCCGTGGGGACCGCGCCGGTCTCCACCCTCGTGGCCGACCTGATCGGGGCCGCCGACAAGAACAAGGCCGGACTGGTGTGCGCGCCCCTGCCCGGGGCGGCGCGCGCCGACGACGGAGTCCTGCGCCTGGAGCGCAGGGCGGCCTTCGCGCGGGCGCGCCACCTGGAGCCCGGGGCCGAGGGGAAGCAGCTCGACCGTGCCGTGGAGGAGGTCTACGGGACGTACTGGATGCCCGGGAACGACTGCGTGGTGCCGGAGGAGGGCGAGGAGGGCGTGGAGACCAAGAGCCCCCAGGCGCTGCGCCGTGAGCTGGACCGCGCGCTGGCGGAGGTCGAGCGGATGCGGGGACGGGCCAAGCGGGCCGAGCGCAAGCTGCGCTGGTTCACCCCGGGCTTGGCACGCCGCGCGCTGCGCAAGATCGCCCGCTGAGGATCGGCGCCGACGGCCTCGGATGAGCACGGCGCGAGTCTCCCGTTTGTGACGACACGCAACCAAATGGACACTTAGGGCAAGTGGCCTGGTTACGCTGAGTCCGGACATTCCCTGTCCGACGGGGCGCTCGCGCCGTGTAGTCAACCCTTCGAGGTCACCGATGATCACCAACGTCCTTCGCCAGGCCCTGCGTACGCGCGGTGACGAACCCGCCGTGCTGTGCCGTGCCGGTATCGCCAACCGGACGCTGGGCGCCCTCGACCGCCTGCGCCTGCGACCGCACGACCGCCTCGTGGACCTCGACACCCATCCTGTGGGCGAGCCGCTGACCGTGCCAGGCGTACGCGGGCACGGCACGGGCGGCTCGGTCGCGCTGTGCGTCGTGCTGGCCGCCACCTACACCGACCTGCGCCGGGCCGCCACGGTCCTGACGGGCTTCCCCGCGGCCGCGCACATCCTCGTCGCCGTGACGGACACGCCTGGGCACAGCCGCCCGCCGGTGCCCTCCGCGCCCGGCCTGGGGGAGTGGCGGGGTCTGCTGGAGCAGCGCACCCGCCGGCTCGGCAAGCACGGGTGGATCTGCGAGTTCTTCTTCCCCGCCGGCACCGCGGTGGCCCCCGTGGTCGCCGGGGTCTTCGAGGGCACCGGCGGGCGGCGCCCGGTGCCGGCCCCGCGGCCGCTCGCCGCCCTGTACGGAGCCGAGTCCGCGACGTGGCGCGCGGGGGACCCGGGGGCGCTCTGGGCCCCGGCCGCGGGCCCCGCGCCCCGGCTCAAGGCGGTCCCGGCGGTGGACCTGGTGCTGCGCACCGACGACGGGTCGGCGCTGCCCGACTGGGACGACCCGGACATCCCGGTGGCGGACCGGCGCGCGAGCGGGGCCGACGTGTGGGACCTGGACGGCGCGCCCGCCGACGCGGTGCCCGCTCCGGCCCTGCGGATCAGCGGGAGCGACCCCGCGCTGGAGGTGCCGCCCATCGACGAGCGGACCGTCAACCCGGTCGGGTTCCGGACCCGGGTGACGGGCCCGGTCGCCGACCTCACCGCAGTGGACGGGCGCACGGTGGTCGTCGCGGACGGCCGGGTCCTGGCCGAGGTCGCCGCCGACGGCACCGTCACCGACGTCGCCCTGGAGCGGGTGCGCGACCTGCGCGGCATCCGCGTTCGATGGGAGGGGCACGGCGGACCGGTCTCGACGGTCCGTGCGGTGGCGTCGCTGGCCGCGGGCGGTGTGCCGCTGCTGAGCGGCCCGGTGCCGGGCTGGGCCGCCGGGCTGGGGGACACACTGGTCGACCTGCTGGCCGGGGCGGAGGAGGCCGAGTTGGACGACCCGCTGCGCCGGGAGGAGTACAGCGTGCGGCTGCGGCGCGCGGCCCTGCGCACCCACGGCCAGCGCGCCCGCTGGCAGGCGCTGGCCGCGCACACGGGTGTCCCGGTGGCGCCCGAGCCCCGGGTGTCGGTGATCCTGTGCACGCGGCGGCCGGAGATGGTCGGGTTCGCACTCGCCCAGATCGCCCGCCAGCGCGGTGTCCGGCTCGAAGTGGTCCTGACCCTGCACGGGTTCCCCGCCGACCTGCCGGAGGTGGCCGCCGCCGTCCGGGAGTTCACCGCGACCGGCCTGCCGCTGACCGTGCACGAGGCCGACGCCGACCGGGTGTTCGGCGCGGTGCTCAACGACACGGTCGACCGGGTGTCGGGCCACCTGGTGTCCAAGTGGGACGACGACGACTGGTACGGCCCCGACCACCTGGCCGACCTGCTCCTGGCGCGCACCTACTCCGGAGCCGACCTGGTCGGCAACGTGCAGGACTTCGTCTACCTGGAGGAGCTCGACCTCACCGTGCGGCGCGGCAAGCAGAGCGAACTGCCGATCCGGTTCGTCTCCGGGGGCACGCTGATGTTCGACCGGGGCGTGTGGGAGGAGGTCGGCGGGTTCCGGCCGCTGCCCCGGGCGATCGACACCCAGCTGATGACCGCCCTGCTGCACAACGGGGGCCGGATCCATTCGGCGCACGGTCTCGGCTACGTCCTGCGCCGCGCGGGGGACGGGCACACGTGGAACGAGGACCTGTCCTACTTCATCGGCAAGCGCGTCGATCAGTGGCCGGGCTGGCGGCCGAGCGCGATCCTGGAGGGCGAGCCGGTCCCGTTCGGCCGCCGGGACCGGGACGCGGCCCCCGTCGGCGGGCAGGCGTGAGCCGGGCCGGTCAGGCGACCCAGAGGCCGAGGGAGTCGGCGACCAGGGCGGGGCGCTCCTGGCCCTCGATCTCCACGGTGTGCGAGACGGTCAGCAGTGTGCCCTTGGGGGTCTCCTTGACCTCGGAGAGCACGGCGGTGTCGCGGATCCGCGAGTCGACCGTGACCGGCTGGAGGAAGCGGACCTTGTTGAGGCCGTAGTTGACGGTCATGGCCGGGCGCTTGGTGACGGTGAGCAGCTGCGGCGAGAAGAAGGCCAGCATGGACAGCGACAGGTAGCCGTGGGCGATCGTCGTCCCGAAGGGGCCGGCGGCGGCCTTCTCGCGGTCGATGTGGATCCACTGGTGGTCGCCGGTGGCGTCGGCGAACGTGTCGATGCGGGTCTGGTCGATCCGGACCCAGTCGGTGGGGCCGAGGGTCTCGCCCTGGGCCGCGGTCAGTTCCTGGATGTCGGCGAATACGCGCACCATGTCTCCGTTCGTCGGGTCCGGGATGGGGGCCGGACGGTGCGGCCACTCTACCTAACACTGTTCGGTTTCGCAGGGCCAGGGCCCGCACAGTGCGTCGGGGCCGCGGCGGCGGCGCGGGACGGCGGATCGGGCTCGGGTGGCGCGCGTGCGGAGGGGTCAGCGCCCCTGGGCGCGTCGCCCGCGGGTGCGGCGGGTGGGGAGTTCGCGCAGGCCGTCGGCGTCCACGACCACCGCGCGGGCCGTGTGGTCGGCCACCGCGGCGCGGTCGACGCCGTGTCCCAGGCCGCTCTCGGTCAGCGGGACCGGGACCACGCCCTCGTGCGCGCGCACCGGGGGGACGACCAGGTCCCGGCCGCGGCTCCCGGCTCCGGGGACCTCGACCGGTAGTGAGGCCCCGGCCAGCGAGGCCAGGGCCACGGTGGCCGCGCGGCCGACGCCGGTACGCGCCGAGGACCCGCACCAGACGGTCCACCCCGCGTCGACGGCCCGGTCCACCGCGCGGCGGGCCTCCGTCAGGCCGCCCAGGCGCGCCGGGTCGACGTTCACCGCGCTCCCGGCCTCGGCGCGGATGGCCGCGCCCAGGTCCGCCACGGACGTCAGCGACCGGTGCAGCGCCACCGGGGTGCGCAGTTCGCCCGACAGGCGCGTGTAGGCGGCCAGGTCGTCGGGGTCGAAGGGGTCCTCGATCGCCACCAGGCCCACACCGTCGAGCGCGCGCAGGGAGTCCAGGTCGGCGGTGGACTCGGTGTAGCGGCCGCCCGCGTCCGCCTGGAGGACGAGGAAGGGGAAGCTGCCCTGCACGGCGCGGACCACGTCGGCGTCCCAGCCGGGTTCGATCTCCAGGCGGATGCGACGGAACCCCGCACCGACCTGCCGGTTCACCTCGGTGACGACGGACTCCAGCGTCACCTGGCGGGCCAGGGTCACCCCGGCGGTCAGCGCGGTGCGCTCACCGCCCAGGGCATGGGCCAGCGGCGTGCCCCGCTGGCGGCTCCACAGGTCCCAGCAGGCGGTGTCCAGGGCGCCGGCCACGGCGGGGTCCCAGGGCAGGTCGGCCCAGGCCTCACCGGCCTCGGTGGGCCGCAGCCAGGCGTGGTCGAGCAGGGCGGGGGCGAAGGACCTGGTGAGGGCCTCCCACCGCGCGGGGCCGGCCCAGGGGATCTCGCCCCAGCCGCTGACACCGTCGCCGTCGGCCACGCGCACCAGGGCCGGGCCGCCGCCGGCGCCCCGGCCTGCGGCCGAGTCCCGCAGCCCGATCAGCTCCAGCTCGACGATGCGTGTGGCCGTCGCCGATCCAGTGTGTGGTGCCACGCTGTCCCACCTCGGTGTCTGCGGTGTCCCGGAGCTCGGTCGGACGGGCGTCCGCGGCGCGGGCTGTCCCTTCGACGGTACCCGCGTCGGACCGGGCCGACCACCCCGTCGGTGCGGCGAACACCACGTGGAAGGCCCGGTCGGAGCCGGAAGCAGGCGGGAGGCGGCACGGCTCGGGGCCTGCCACGAGGACGACGTCGTCGCCTTCGGTGGCCACGGTCGGAGAGTGTTCGACCCGAAGGGCCGATCGCTTCGATGGCGTCGGTGCGATCGGCCCGGTCGCTGTACCAGGGCCGGCCTCCGCCCCGGGTGGGTCAGGGGGTGTCGGAGATGCGCTGGAGGCCCCGGACGGCGCGGGCGTAGGTCTCGGGGTCGAGGTCGCCCATGAGCAGGCGCTGCAGGACGAAGCCCGGCATGAGCCCGAACAGCGCCCGGGCCACGAGTTCGGGGTCCTCGGCGGGGTCGAGCCGACCGGCGCGCTGCTGCGCGCGGACGAGTTCGGCGTAGCGGCCGCGGATCACCTGGAAGCGGGCGGTCACCAGCGCGCGGACGGATTCGTCGCGGATGGCCTCGGCCCAGACCACGACCGCGACACGGGTGATGTCGCCCTGTTCGCCCTGCTGGAAGCCGGTGATCGCGGTGGTGATGTGCTCGACCATCGCGGACAGGGTCGGCAGGGGGTCGGTCTCGAGGAGTTCCCCGATGGTCCGGTCGGCCAGGCTCATCGCCTTGTCGGCGATCGCGATGATCAGGTCCTCCTTGTTGCGGAAGTACCCGTAGACCGCTCCGGCGGACATTCCGGACTCGCGGATCACATCGGCCATGGTCGTCTTGTGGAATCCCTGCGCGGCCACGCACCTCATGGCCGCGTGCACGATCTGCAGGCGGCGCTCCTCGCGGCGTTCATCGGTGATCTTCGGCATGGCGCCACTGTAAAACGAATCTTCGTTCTTGACACCGCGGCGCGGGTGGGCCGACCATAAAAAGAAGGAACATTCGTTTTTAGGAGGCCCACCGTGTCCGCACCGAGCGAGACGACGACGTCCTGGTGCGCCCTGGCCGGTCTGGTCGTCGCCCTGGCCGCCCTCGTCGGCGTACTCCTGACCGCCTTCGCGTGGCCGGCCGTCAACCAGGAGCCGCGCGACCTGCCGGTCGCCGTGGCCGCGCCGCCCGAGGCGGCCGACCAGATCACCCGGTCCCTCGCCGAGCAGGCCGGCGACGAGGCCTTCGACGTCACCGAGGCCGCCGACCGTGCCGCCGCCGAGGAACTCGTGGCCGACCGGGAGGTCTACGGCGCCCTCGTCGTGGGCCCGGACGGCGGCGAGGTGCTGGTCGCCTCCGCCGCGAGCCCCGCGGTGGCCCGGCTGCTCACCGGGATCGGCGCCGCCGTGCCCGCCGAGGCCGGCGGCCCGTGGCCGGTGACCGACCTGGCTCCCACGCCCGACGACGATCCCCAGGGCGCCGGCGTGGCGTCCGTGGTCCTGCCGCTGGTGATCGGCGGCATGGCCGGAGCCGTCATCATCTCCCAGCGGGTGCGCGGCCGCGCGCGGCGGCTCGTCGGCGTGCTCGCGCTGGCCCTGCTCGCAGGGCTCGTCCTGGCCGGGGTGCTCCAGGGGCTCCTGGGCGCCCTGGAGGGGACGTACTGGCTCAACACCGGGGTGCTGGCCCTGGGAACGGCCGCGATCGGCACGGTGCTGCTCGGGCTGCGCCACGTGTCCGGCGTGCCCGGCCTGGGGGTGGGCGCCGCGGTCGTCATGCTGCTCGGCAATCCGCTGTCGGGCCTGACCTCGGCCCCGGAGATGCTGCCGACCGGCCTCGGCACCCTCGGCCAGTGGCTGCAGCCGGGCGCCACCGGCAGCGCGCTGCGCTCGGTCGCGTGGTTCGACGGGGCCGGAGCGGGGCCCGCCCTGCTCACCCTGGGCGCCTGGCTGGCGGTGGGCCTGGTGCTGTGCGCGCTGCCGGTGCGCGGCCGGGCGGCGGTCTCCGGCGACGACGCGGGAGCCCGGACGCCCGTCACGGTCGCCCGCTGAGCGCGCGTCCGATCGGCCGGAACGGCCGGAGGGGGTCGGCCTCGCACGTGTGCGAGCCCGACCCCCTCCGCGTCCGGCCGGTCCGGATCAGTCCTGGGCCAGGACCTCGTCCAGGGGCAGGTGCTTGAGCCCGTGGGCCTCGGCCACCGGGGCGGAGACCACGGCGCCGTCGAAGGTGTTCAGGCCGCCGGCCAGCGCGGCGTCGTCGCGCAGCGCCTGGCGCCAGCCCTTCTCCGCCAGGGCCACGGTGTAGCGCAGGGTGTCCTTGGTGAGGGCGTGCGTGGAGGTGTTCGGCACGGCGCCGGGCATGTTGGCCACGCAGTAGAACACCGTGTCGTGCACCTGGAAGGTCGGGTCGTCGTGGGTGGTGGGACGCGAGTCCTCGAAGCAGCCGCCCTGGTCGATGGCGATGTCGACCAGCACCGCGCCCGGGCGCATCCGCGAGACCAGCTCGTTGGACACCAGCTTGGGCGCCTTGGCTCCCGGCACCAGCACGGCGCCGATCACCATGTCCGACTCCAGGACCGACAGCTCCAGCTCGAAGGCGTTGGACACCACGGTCTTGACCTGGCCGCGGTAGAGCTCGTCCACGTGCCGCAGCTTGTTGACGTTGAGGTCGAGCACGGTCACGTCGGCGCCCATGCCCACCGCGATCTGCGTCGCGTTCAGGCCGGACACGCCGGCGCCGATCACGGTCACGCGCGCCGGGCGCACGCCCGGGACGCCGCCCATCAGCACGCCGCGCCCGCCGTTGGGGCGCTGCAGGGTCACCGAGCCGACCTGCGGGGCGAGCCGGCCGGCGACCTCCGACATCGGGGCCAGCAGCGGCAGTGCGCCGTCGGGCAGCTGCACGGTCTCGTAGGCGATACCGGTCACCCGGCGCTCCAGGAGCGCGTCGGTGCACTCGCGGGACGCGGCCAGGTGCAGGTAGGTGAAGAGGGTCTGGCCCTCGCGCATGCGGTGGTACTCCGCGGGGATGGGCTCCTTCACCTTGAGGATCAGGTCACCGGTCGCCCACACCTCGTCCGCCGTGTCGAGGATGGTCGCCCCGGCGGTCGTGTACTCCTCGTTGGTGATGGAGGAGCCGAGGCCGGCGTCACGTTCGACGAAGACCTCGTGGCCGCGACCGACGAGCTCGTGGACTCCGGCCGGGGTGATGGCCACCCGGTACTCGTGGTTCTTGATCTCGCGGGGGACGCCGATGCGCACTGTTCCTCCAACTGGTATCTCCGTTGATACCCCCACTGTGACCTGGGAAGGCGTCACAGCGCCATCGCCAACATGCATAGCCGTCGGCCGCCTTGTTGACAGCATGTAAGCAGGTCGTGTGGGGTGTGACACCGAGTGCCACGCGGTTCGAGCGGATTCAGGCGGTGGTGTCCGGATCCCCGGGCGGGCGGCGGCCCATCGCCCAGACAGGACCCACCCCGCCCGTCAGTTCCCTACCCGCGTACGGGCTCGGATCATCCCCCGGGACGACCCGTCTGCGCAGGGGGTCGAAGGCCACCAGGTCCGCGTCGCAGCCCACCGCGATCCGGCCCTTGCCGGTCAGACCGACCAGGTCGGCCGGCGTCCGCGACGCCCACCGCACCAGGTCGGCCAGTCCCAGCCCGCGGCGCGTGGCGGCCGTCCACAGCGCGGGCAGGTTCCACTCCAGGGTGTGGATCCCGTTGGCGGGCAGATGCCCGGACCCGACCGTGCTGATCGCCGAGTCCGGCGACAGCAGGGCGCTCCACAGCGCCTTGCGGTTGGCGTCCGAGCGCACCGGCGGTCGGCACCCGTGCGCGGGGGAGTCCGGGGCGAGCGCCTCGGCGGGAAGGCACAGGTAGTGCGCGCAGGACTGCGCGGACAGCGCCACCCCGATCGACTCCGCCGCCGCGAGCAGGGCGGCGCACTCCGCCGCGGAGAACGGGCACACGTGCGTGCGCGTGCCCACCACCCGTGCCGCCGCGATCACCCGTTCCAGACCGCGCCGCTCGGCCCGGGGCGGGCGCTGCTCCGCCGACACCGCCGGTGTGCCCAGCTCCTCGGCGTCCTCGGCGTGGACGAGCAGGACCGAGTCCAGCGCCGCGATCTCGGCCATCGACTTGCGCAGCCGCGCGTCGCTCAGCGCGGCCATGTCGGGGGCGCCCCCGTCCGAGAGCGACCCGCGGAAGGCCACCGCGCCCGCCGCCTGGAGGTCGGCCAGGTCCAGCGGTCCGGTCCCGCGGGTCACACCGCCCAGGAAGTACAACGACACCGGCAGGCCGGCCGCCGCGCGCTGGTGCACGTGCAGGGCGTCGGCGCACGTGATGGCGGGGCGGGCGGGCGCTGGGGAGGCCACGACACTGGTCACACCGCCGCGCAGTGCCGCCCGCCCCACACGCCGGTAGGCCTCGGCCAGGTCCTGGCCCGGTGCGTGGACGCCGGTGTCCAGGTCGACCGCCCCCGGCAGGAGCGCCACGTCCCCGAGGTCGGTCTCCTCCGCGGCGGACAGGGGCGCGTCGTAGGCGTCCACGGCCTCGATCCGGCCGTCCCGGACCGCCACGCTCGCGGGCCGCACCCCGTCCGGCGCGACCACCCGCGTGGAACGGACCACAATGTCGAACTCGGTCATCTCGGTTGGCTCCAACGCTCGCGTCGAGAAGCAGGGCCGGGGTCCGCGGGAAGGGCCGCGTCCGGACGTCGGGTGCGAGAAGACGGGAGGGGCGCCATCCCGGCTCGGACACCGAGCGTATCGCGCGAAGACCGGCCACACCGGGGAAACGTCACTTCCCGTGACACGGATCGGTGCCGCGTCCCTGGACGTGCCGCCCGGGCGCCGGGCGGGCGCGTCACCCGGCACCCGCCCGGGGAGCGACCCGGGTCAGACGGCCGCGGACCACCGTCTAACCTGGGCTCCGGTGTTCCTCCGCGCGAGGCCCCCGCCGGACGGAGCTGGCCAGCGGCGGGTGGACCGAGGACGCCGTCCAGCATCGGACCGACCTCGACGACGGAGTGGCGAGTGGCTCCTCCCGCACAGAACACGACTTCCTCCCCGCAGGAACGCGACGCAGCACCCGGCACCGGTCGTGTACCGGTGATCGCGGGCGCCGCCGCGGCCCTGTGCCTGGGGGCGCTCGTCCTGACCCTGGTCCTGGGCGGGGCGGCCTTCCCCGTCCTCATCCCCGGACTGCCGGACGCGGGGCAGGCGGTGCGCTGGGGCCTGCCGCTGTCCAAGGTCGTCATGGACGCCTCCGCCGTCCTGGCCGTCGGACTGCTGCTGCTCGCCGCCGTCCTGCTCCCCTCCGAGCGCGGACGCCTGAGCGAGCAGGCCACCGAGTACGTGCGCGCGGCCACCTGGGCGGCGCTCGCCTGGGCCGTCGCCGCGGTGTTCACGATGTACTTCCAGGCCTCGGAGTTCCTGGCGCGGCCCTTCGGCGGCGTGAGCGTCGACGAGGTCACCGCCTACGCCGGATCGGTCTCCACCGGCATCGCGCTGATGTTCGTCGTCCTCATCACCACCGGGATCGCCCTGTTCGGGCGCACGGTCGTGACGGCGAGCGGGGCGCTGTGGCTCCTCGTCCTCGGGCTGATCGCCGTCACTCCGCCGGGGCTGACCGGGCACTCGGCCTCCTCCGGCTCGCACGAGCTGGCCGTGACCGGGCTGGCCCTGCACGTCATCGCGATCACGGCGTGGGTCGGCGGGCTCGCCGCGGTCACCTACCACGCCGTGCGGCGCGACGGCCGTGACTCGCCCGTCGCGGTCGCCCGCTTCAGCCGGATGGCGCTGTGGACCTACGTCGGTGTGGCCGTCAGCGGCGCGGCCAGCGCCCTGGCCCGTCTCGCCTCGCCGGCCGACCTGCTCGCCACCGAGTACGGGCTCATCATCGTCGTCAAGGCCGTGCTGTTCACGGTCCTGGGCGCGTTCGGCTACCTGCACCGCGAGCACGCGCTGCGGCGGATCGAGAACGCCCCGCCCGGCCAGGAGGGACGGTCGTTCCGGCGCGGGGCGTTCCTGCGGATCGCGGCCGTGGAGATCCTGGTGATGGCCGCCGTGATCGGTGTGTCGGTCGGCCTGGGCCGCACCGCACCGCCGCCGCCCCTGGAGGGCACGGTCGACCCGGCCGCCGCGATCCTGGGCTTCCCCGTCCCGCCGCCCATGAGCCCGGAGACGCTGCTGACCCTGTGGCGTCCGGACCTGTTCTTCATCATGATCGTGGTGGTCGGCGGCGGCCTCTACGGCGCGGGCGTGGCCCGGCTCCTGCGGCGCGGCGACGCCTGGCCGGTCGGCCGCACGGTCGCCTTCGCCCTGGGCCTGCTCACGATCGTGGCCGTCCAGCTCACCGGGTTCGCGACCTACTCCATGGTGCTGTTCTCCACGCACATGATCCAGCACATGGTGCTGTCCATGCTCGTGCCGATCCTGCTGGTGCTGGGCGCGCCCGTCACCCTGGCGCTGCGGGCGCTCAAGCCCGCCAGGCGGCGCGGCGACCGGGGCCCGCGCGAGTGGCTGAACCTGTTCCTCAACAGCCGCTTCTCCAAGGTCGTGACGCATCCCGGGGTCGCCACCCCGCTGTTCGTGATCAGCCCCTACGCGCTGTACTTCACGCCGCTGTTCCCGAACCTGATGAACGACCACCTGGGTCACCTGTTCATGGGCGTGCACTTCCTGCTCGCGGGGTTCCTCTTCTACTGGATCATCGTGGGTGTGGACCCCGCCCCGCGGAAGGTCCCGTTCCTGCTGCGCATCCTGCTGCTGCTGGTGGCGATGGGCTTCCACGCCTTCTTCGGCATCACGATCATGATGCAGTCCGCGCCGATCGCCATGGACTTCTACAACCAGTTCGAGGTGCCGTGGCTGGAGGGCCAGGCCGAGGACCAGTACGAGGGCGGCGGTATCGCGTGGGCCCTCGGTGAGATCCCGACGGTGCTGGTCATGCTCGCGCTCGTCGTGCAGTGGTCGCGAGACGACGAGAAGGAGGAGCGGCGCCGCGAGCGCCACAGCCGCCGCGACGGGTCCGACGACGCCGACATGGACGACTACAACGCCTACCTGGCCGAGCTGGACCGCCGCTCGCGCGGACTCCCGGCGAAGGACGAGGCCGCGGACAAGGTCGCCGACGCCGACGGCTGAGCCGGAGCGGGGCCGCTCGCCCCGTCCGGCTCGCGCACCCCTGTGGCCGCTTCCGTCCCACCCAGCTCGCACACCCCTGTCGTCCTCCCGCCCCGCCCATACGAAGGGGGCCGGTCCGTCGCTCGACGGACCGGCCCCCGGGTCGGGACCCGGCTCAGGCCACCAGCGCGGCCACCCCGGCGCCCACCAGGCCGAGCACGACGCAGAACACCAGGCCCAGGGCCAGGACCGGCAGGGACGGGCTCAGCCCGGCGGGAACGTCTCCTCCGGTCGCCGCCGCCTGACGGCGGGCGATGACGGGCAGCAGCACCACGTTCACGGCGTAGACCACCGCCACCACGCAGCTCGCGACGGCGAAGGCCGTCCAGAAGCTCCCGCCGCCGGCCAGGGTGTTCGCCGCGGCCAGCGAGGGCAGCGCCACGAGCAGGACCACCGAGGCGACCCCGAACGCCACCCGTACCGGGGGCGTCACCCCGCGCGCGCTCCCGGAGAGCACGAGGAGTAGACCGATGAGGGCCGCCATCATGATGGCGCCCACGATTCCGAACACGGCGATGTTGACCAGCGAATTCACGCTGGTCATTCTCCCACCGCCCCGGCGCGCCCCCGACCCGGGTCGCCGAAGCCCACCCGCACCCCGTCCGGTCGTCCATCTCCCCCACCCGGCGTTGGTCCCACCCACCCGGGGTTGTGCTCCGCCACCAGGGGATTGACCCCACCCACCAGGGGGTCGAAGGTGAGCGGTCCCACCTACCGGAACCACAGGGGGTTGATCCGGGCCAAAGCAGGAAGGGCTGCGCCGGAGGCGTCCGTTGAGGGTGGTGGTGGGCGACGGTGTTGGCACGAGCGGCGGCCCAAGAAAGCACAGGTGTGAGGGGCGCGCTGGTGCCTGCAGGAGGAGTCTCTGCCGCCAGCGACGAAGGAGCCAGGCAGTAGCGACGACGAAGGCCCCAGCGTGAAGCGCCCCGAACACACCCCCTCACCCGACATGCTCCAGGCGCGAACCGGAGGCGCCCTTGACCACCCTGAGCCGAGTGGACACCCGCTGGCGCAGGTCCGCGACGTGGCTCACCACGCCCACGGCCCGGCCGCCGTCGCGCAGCCGGTCGAGCACGTCCAGGACCTCCTCCAGGGTGTCCTCGTCCAGTGTGCCGAACCCCTCGTCCACGAACAGGGTGTCGATGTCGGTCCCGCCCGCCTCGGCCGAGGCGACGTCGCCCAGCCCGAGCGCGAGCGCCAGTGAGCTGAAGAAGGTCTCGCCGCCCGACAGCGTCGCCGGGTCGCGCTCCACCCCCGTCCAGGCGTCCACGACCCGCATGCCCAGGCCGCCCGCCGAACGGGCACGGCCGTCCCCGGCCGCCTTGTCCACCGTGTACCGCAGCTCGTAGCGGCCGTCCGACATGGTCAGCAACCGGTCGTTGGCCGCCGCCACGACCTGCTCCAGCCGCGCGGCCAGCACGTAGGCCGACAGCCGCACGTTGTCGGTGTTGTCCGCCGACGTGCCCGCCGCCAGGCCGCGCAGCCCTTCGGCGACCGCGTACCGGCGCAGGACCGGCGCACAGCCCGCGAGGCTCGCCTCCAGTTCCCCGCGCAGCGCGGCGAGCCGGTCCGCCCGTTCCTGGAGCATGCTCCGCCAGGCCACCGCGCGGTCGGCCGCGGCTGCGGCGCGCTCGGCCACCGCCTCCGCCGCGGCCAGGTCGGGTACGGGGGCCGCCCCGGCGGCGGCCAGCTCCGGATCGGCCAGGACCGCCTCGGCCGCGGCCACGCCGTCGTCGTGCGCCCGGGCCCGCTCACGCAGCTCCCGCCGCCGCGGCTCCTCCAGCGCGGCCTCCCGCACCTGGAACTCGTCGTCGAAGCCGGACTCGGCGCGGCGGTACTCCGCGTCGGCGGTGGCCGCGCGCAGCTCCTCCGCGGCCAGGTCGCGGGTGTTGACGGCCTCGGTGGCCGCGCGCAGCAGGTCGGCCTCCTCGGAGAGCCGCACGATGCGTTCCTCCAGCCCGGGATCGTCGCCCCGGGCGTGGTCGAGCAGCGCGGTCAGGCGTTCGTGCTCCCCGCCGGCGTTCTCCCGGTGGGCCCGCACCTCCGACTCCTCCCGTGCCAGGTCGGCCTCGCGGGAGCGGCCCCGCTCCAGCTCGGCGGTGAGCTGGTCCAGCGCCTCCTCCAGCCGCTGCGCCTCCCCGGCGGCGGCGCGCGCCTCGTCCAGGGCGGTGCGCAGGTCCCGGGCCTCCTCCCTCGCGGCCGGGACGGTGCGCCCCTCGGCGAGGTCGGCGGCGGCCGCGCGGCGCTCGCGCAGCGCCACGACCGCGGACTCGGCCTCCGAACGGGCCGCCCACGCGCGGTCGGCTGCGGCGTGGGCGGCCTTCTCCTCGTCCGCCGTCACCAGGCCGCCCTGGGAGGGGCGGGCCGGCCGCGGGTGGTGGTCGGCGCCGCAGACCGCGCAGGGCTCGCCGTCGACCAGGCCGGCGGCCAGCTCGGCCGCCATCTGGGTGATCCGCCGCTCGCGCAGGTCCAGGGCACGGTCACGGGCGTCCTGCGCCGCGTCCACGGCCGCGCGGTGGCGCTCCTCGGCCGCCGCCAGCTCACCGCCCAGGCGCTCGTGCTCGACGGCCGCCGTCCGGCGCCGTTCGGCGGCGGCCAGCGCGGCCTCGGCCGCCTCCGTCTGACCGCCCAGTTCGCGTGCCCGGCGCAGGTCGCCGGTGACCCTCTCGATCCGTGCGGGCAGGTCGGCCAGGCGGGCGCGGACGCGGGACAGCTCGCCCTCGATACCGGCCAGCCGCCCGGTGAAGCGGGTGATGGCCAGCCCCAGCGAGGTTCGCCGTTCGGCGTCGGCCCGCAGCAGGTCCAGCCGGGCGAGTTCGTCGCGCCTGCGCTGCTCGGCGGCGCGCAGCAGGGCCTGCGGGCGTCCGCGCCCGGGTCCGTCCGGCTCCTCCGGCGTGCCACCGCCGGTATCCGGACCCACCTCGGCGCCGCCCGTGCCGCTGCCCGTGCCCGTCCCGGCGCCGCCGCCCGCGTCGACGCCGGGGCCGACGTCGTCCAGCCCGGCGACCAGGGACAGCTGGTCGGCCACGGCGATCCCGGCCTTGTCGAGTTCGGTGCGGCGGTGGTCGCGCGCCCGCAGGAACGGCAGCACGGCCTCGGCCCGCTCGGCCGCGGCCAACAGGACGTCGATCCGGGCCCGCTCCTCCGCGGCCCCGGCGAGCCGGTCGCGCCGCTCCCTGGCCGCGGCCAGCCGCTCCTGCCGGGACCGGACCTCGCGACCCTCGGCCAGTGCGCGCTGGGCCGACGCGCGCGCCTCGGTGAACCCGGCCGCCACCGCTTCGGCGTCGGCGGCGGTCGCGGCGGTGACGCAGGCGAGTTCGGCCGCCCACGCCGACAGCTCCTCCGGCAGGTCGGGCGCGGGGGAGCGGCCGACCTCGGCGATCCGGCCGGCCACGGACCGCACCCGGTCGTCGGCGCTCTCCACCTCGCGGCGCAGCCGGTTGGCGTGCCCCTTGAACCAGTCCTCGACGTCCCGGAACACGCGGGTGTTGAAGATCCGCTCCAGGGACTCGCGGCGCTCGTCGGACTTCGCGCGCAGGAAGCGGGCGAAGTCGCCCTGGGGAAGCATGGCGATCTGGCAGAACTGGTCGATGGTGAGGCCGACGAGGTCGCCGATGAACTGTCCGGCCTCGTCCGGCCGGGTGGTGACGCCCTCCCAGCGGCCGTTGACGCGCTCGCTCACGACCACCTTGGCGTTCTCCGTGATGGTGCCGGTTCCGCGCTTCTTCGGCCGCTCCCAGCGGGGGCGGCGCTCGATCCGCACCCGGCGCCCCCGCACGGTGCACTCCAGGGTGACCTCGGGGACGCGGTCCAGCGGGGCGTGGTCGCTCTTGGGGGAGCGGTCCTTGCCGCGCGCCCCGGGCAGGGAGCCGTAGAGCGCGAAGCACACGGCGTCCAGCACGGTGGTCTTGCCCGCGCCGGTGGGGCCGTGGACGAGGAAGAGGCCGCCGGCGCCGAGCCGGTCGAAGTCGACGCGCTCGGTGCCGGCGAACGGCCCGAAGGCCTGCACGGTGAGGGTGTGCAGCCGCATCAGCGCGCCCCCTCGTGCAGTCGGACCTGCTCGATCGCCGCGTTCACCAGCGCTTCCTCCTCGGGTGTGGCGGGGGTGCCGCGCGCCCACTCGACGAAGTCGCCGATCACCTCGCGCTCGCTGCGGTCGGCGACCGGCGAGGTCACCGCGCGGGAGCGCTCGGTGCCGCCCTCGGGGTCGAACTCCAGCAACAGCGCGTGCGGGAAGCGTTCGCGCAGCCGGTCCATGGGGTGGGCGGGACGGCGGGGGTCGGTGAGGGTGACCGCCAGCCAGTGCCCGGTGTAGGCCTCCCACTCGGGTCTGGTGAGCAGGTCCTCGATCCGGCCCCGGATCCGGGCGAGCGGGCGCGGGACGGGTGCGGGGAGGAACTCGCAGCCGGCCAGGCCGTCGGCGTCCAGGTCGACGATCCAGCAGCCCTTGACGTGGTGCTCCTCGGAGAAGGAGTAGGCCAGGGGGCTGCCGGGGTAGCGCACGGACGGGGTGATGGTCTGGCGGCCGTGCAGGTGGCCCAGGGCGACGTAGTCCACGCCGTCGTAGACCGCGGCCGACACGTGGGAGGCGCCGCCCACCGAGATGTCGCGTTCGCTGTCGGAGGGCTCGCCGCCGGTGACGAAGGCGTGCGAGAGCACCACCGAACGGGTGCCGGACCGCTCGGCGAGGTCCGCGCGGACCAGGTCCATGGCGTGCCCGAGGGCGGCGGTGTGCCCGCGCTCGGGCAGGTCCCAGTGGTGCCGGGCGATCTCCGGATCCAGGTAGGGGATGCCGTAGAAGGCGACGGGGCCGTGCGCGTCCTCGATCACGACGGGCGTGCCGACGCCGTCCAGGGAGCTGCGCAGGTGCACGCCGGAGGCGTCGATGAGCCCGGTGGCGAACGACATCCGGGTCATGGAGTCGTGGTTGCCGCTGATGAGGACGGCGCGGGCGCCGGTGGCGCGGATCCGGCCGAGCGCGGTGTCGAACAGCCGGACGGCGTCCACCGGCGGCAGCGCGCGGTCGTAGAGGTCGCCGGAGACGACCACCACGTCGATCCGCTGGTCGGCGATGGTGTCGACGAGGTGGTCGAGGAAGGCGGCCTGGGCGTCGATGAGGTTCTCCCGGTGGAAGGAGCGACCCAGGTGCCAGTCCGAGGTGTGCAGCAGGCGCATGGAACTGGACACTACCCAAGTGGCGCGCGGTGCGGGCAGAGAACCACTGCGCCGTGGACCACTCCGGTGTGCCCGCGGCGCGTCAGTTCTTGCGGGCCAGGGTCAGTCCGTCGCCGATCGGGAGCAGCACCTGGGTGACGCGGTCGTCGGCGACCAGGTGGTCGTTGAAGTCGCGGATCCCCTGGACGGCCGCGGCCGTGACGCTGCGCTCCACCACGCGTCCGTGCGAGAGCGTGTTGTCGGCCAGCAGGAGGCCGCCCGCGCGCATCCGGGGGACCAGCTCCTCCCAGTAGTCGACGTAGCCGGTCTTGTCGGCGTCCACGAAGGCCAGGTCGAAGGCGGGCTCGCGGGGCAGCGCCCGCAGCGTGTCCAGGGCCGGACCGATCCTGAGCGTGATCTTGCCGTCCACACCCGCGCGCTTCCAGTAGCGGCGGGCGACCGAGGTCCACTCGTCGCTGACGTCGCAGGCGAGCAGGGTCCCGTCGGCGGGGATGCCGCGCGCCAGGCAGAGGGAGGAGTAGCCGGTGAAGGTACCGACCTCCACGACGTCGCGGGCCCCGGACGCCTGGGCCAGAAGTGTGGTGAAGACGCCCTGTTCGGGGCCGATCTGCATGCCCTTGTAGTCCGGGAAGAGCCGCTCGGTCTCCGCCACCAGGTCCGCGAGGACGTCGTCGACGGGCGTGGTGTGGGCGACGATGTAGGAGTGCAGTTCCGGGCTGAGGTTCTCCGAGGTTCGTGTCACGCGGACCAGCCTAGGACAGCGCCCCGGGCGATGCTCAGTATTCCGGGAGCAGGGTCGACCAGTCGAAGAGGTAGACGGAGAACAGTACGACGCCGATGGTCAGCAGCGGTGTGACCACCTTCTGCTCGACCGGGCCGTTGGTCTTGAAGCCCTTGTCCTGCCCGATCCGCTTCTTCCAGAAGGGCCAGAACATCGGCACGCCCATCTTGGTGATCATGTCGCCGAAGAAGTGCAGGATGACGCCGAAGGCCACCGCCAGGCCCAGCCAGGTGTAGTTGAGCTCGGCCGAGTACAGCGCGAGCGTGATCGCGCCCGTGGCCATGGCGTTGATGATGCCCGACGCCGCCTTGTTCTTGTCCAGGCCGAAGCCGAGCCCCTGGAGCGCGATGCCGATGAGCAGGAACACGAAGATCTGCACGGCCAGCTCCGACCACATGGCCAGCAGCGTCACCAGGGTGCCCATCAGCGCCGCGAAGAAGAACGAGTGCGTTCCCATGCGGTGGCCGCCGAAGGCCCAACCGAAGATGTCGCTGAGCACCTCGGTGACCTTGCCGTAGGTCCGGGTGATCGTGGCGCTCTTGTGGTCGAGGTCGGGCAGCAGGGCCGCCCCCGCGCACACGAGCGAGCCGGCGATGATCTCACCGGGTCCCAGGTCGAAACTGAGCGTGAGGAATTCCGTTCCCTGAACGAGCGGAACGACCGCCATCCAGCCGACCACGCCAGTGAGTGCGTGCGAGTGCCCCATCATGGCGGGAACCGTAGCGGAGTATCGCAACCGCCGCGAATCGGGGCGGGTTACGGACGGACACTTCGGACACTTCGCGCACACGAAACACTGCCGTCGCGGAGCGGGGACGCGAATGTGTTGCGATGTCACGGACCTGGCCGTAGGTCATTGACCTTAATCGCGTTCCATTGGTAAACAACCAACACCCCCGGGTGGCCCGCCACCAGCCCACGAACCTGACAGGGGCCGACCATGTCGATCCTCCCCGCCCGTCGCCCTTCACCGCACCCCGCCGACGGCGCCCGGCCGCGGCGGGCCCCTGTCGGCGCCCCCGCCCGCCGCGCGGCCGCCACGGGGGCCGCGCTGCTCCTGCTCGCCGGCACCGGTCCCGCCCCGGCCGCCGCCGACGGCGCCGGTGCCGACACCATGACGATCGCCGTCTCCCAGCAGGTCGACTCCTTCAACCCGTTCACCGCGCAGCTGGCCGTGACGACCAACATCCTGCGCCACGTCTACGACTCACTGGTGACGGTCGACCCCGAGAGCAACGAGCCCGCGCCGGCCCTGGCGGAGGAGTGGGAGTCCAGCGACGACGGCCTCACCTGGACCTTCCACCTGCGCGACGACGTCGCCTTCACCGACGGCGAGCCCCTCACCGCCGACGACGTCGTGTGGACGTTCACCACGATCATGGAGAACGAGGCGGCGGCGATCGCCTCGGGCAACTACGTCGCCGGGTTCGAGTCCGTGACCGCCGAGGACGACCACACCGTGGTCGTGCGACTCGACGAGCCCCAGGCCACCATGACCTCGCTCGACGTGCCCATCGTCCCCCGCCACGTCTGGGAGCCGGTCCTGGAGGAGGAGGGCGACGCCTTCGCGGAGTACTCCAACGAGGTCTTCCCGCTCGTCGGCAGCGGCCCCTTCGTCCTCACCGAGCACGAACGGGGCCGGCACATCACCCTGGAGGCCAACCCCGACCACTGGCGAGGCGCCCCCGGGCTGGACCGCGTCGTCCTGCGCTACTACTCCGAGAAGGACGCCGCCGTCGAGGCCCTGCGCAGCGGCGAGGTCTCCTTCGTCTACGAGCTCACCGACGCCCAGGCCACCTCCCTGGAGGGCACCGACGACATCGCGGTCAACATCGCCGAGGGCAAGCGGTTCCAGGCCTTCACGATCAACCCCGGGGCCGAGACCCAGGACGGCGAGGCGTTCGGCGACGGCCACCCCGCCCTGTCCGACCTCACCCTCCGCCAGGCCATCGTCATGGCGATCGACAACGAGGAGATCGTCGACAAGGCCCACAACGGGCAGGCCGTCGCCGCGGGCGGCTACATCCCGCCCCGTTACGAGGACTTCCACTGGTCGCCCGAGGGCGCCGAGGCGACGCTGGCCTTCGACCCTGGCGCGGCCAACGCGATGCTCGACGAGGCCGGCTACGAGCGCGGCGAGGACGGCGTGCGTGTCTCTCCCGAGGGCGACCGCCTGTCCCTGCGGCTGCACGCCCACGTCGACCGCCCCGACAACGTGCAGGCGGCCCTGGTCATGGTCGAGAGACTCGCCGACATCGGGATCGAGGTCGAGAACAACACCGTCGACCCCGGTGTGCTCAGCGACGCCCTGCACGAGGGCGAGTACGACCTGATCTTCACCGGCTGGACGGTCAACCCCGACCCCGACTACGTGTTCAGCATCCACACCTGCGGCGCGCTGCCCGTCGAGCCCGGCACGATGCAGGGCGACGCCTACTTCTGCGACGAGGAGTACGACGAGCTCTACGAGGCCCAGCTCGCGGAGTACGACCGCGGCGCCCGCGTCGAACTCGTGCACGAACTCCAGGAGGTCCTCTACACCGAGGCCGTCGTCAACGTCCTGGCCTATCCCAACATCCTGGAGGCCTACCGCACCGACCACGTCACCGGCCTCCAGGTCCAGCCCGACCCGGGCGGCAACATCTGGGGCCAGGACGGCTACTGGGCCTGGTGGTCGGCCGAGCCCGCCGCCCCGGGCGAGGCGGCGGCCTCGTCGGGGCCCTCCACGGGGGTCCTGTGGGCGGTCGGCGGCGGCGCGGCGCTCCTGGTACTCGTCGGTGCCCTGGTCCTCGTCGTGCGGCGCGCGACCGCGGGGGACCGCGAGTGACCGGCGCTCCCACCACGTCCGACCGGCCCGCCGGGCCCGGGGCGCCCGAGGCCCCCGCCCCGGCGGGACCCGCCGGGTCCGGGCGCCTCGCCCGCGCCCTGGTCTACGTGGCCGGGCGCCTGACGACCGCCGCCGTCTCCCTGGCGGCGGTCGTGGCCGCCGGGTTCTTCCTCTTCCGGATCCTGCCCGGCGACCCCGTGCGGGCGATGACCGAGGGACGCGAGGTCAGCGCGGAGCAGCGCGAGGAGCTGCGCCGTCAGTTCGGACTGGACCGGTCGCCGGCGGAGCAGTTCCTCGACTACGCCGCGGGCCTGCTGCGCCTGGACCTCGGCACGTCCTTCCAGTACCGCGAACCGGTGGCCGAGCTCATCCTCGACCGGCTGGGGCCCACCCTGCTGCTGGCGGGGACGGGCACGGTCGTCGCGGCCGCCCTGGGCCTGTTCCTGGGCGCGCGCGCCGGGTGGCGGCCCGGCGGGCGCGGCGACCGCGTCAACACGGCGGTGGCCCTGTTCTTCTGGTCGGTGCCCACGTTCTGGCTGGGCCTGCTGCTCATCGTGGTGCTGGCCTCGGGGCGGGGGTTCGTCCCCGACCTCTTCCCGACCGGCGGCATGGTCGACCCCGACGCCACCGGTCCGTGGGAGGTCGCGCTGAGCACGGCCCGGCACATGGTCCTGCCGGTGGCCACGATGGTCGCGGTGATCTACGCCCAGTACCTGATGATCATGCGGTCCTCCCTCATGGACGAGAAGGGGGCCGACTACCTCACGACCGCCCGGGCCAAGGGACTGCGCGACTCCCTCGTGCGACGCAGGCACGCCGTGCCCAACGCCCTGCTGCCCACGGTCACCCTCGTCTTCCTCAACCTCGGACAGGTGGTCTCCGGCGTGATCCTGGTGGAGACGGTGTTCTCCTGGCCCGGCCTGGGCCAGCTCTTCTACTCCGGGCTGCGCGTGCCCGACCTCGGTCTGGTCCAGGGGCTGTTCGTGGTGTTCGCGGCCTCGGTGATCCTGATGAACCTCCTGGCCGACCTGGTCTATCCGCTGCTCGACCCGCGGGTGCGGCCGTGAACGCGCCCGCCGCCGCGACCCTCTCCCCGCGGGTACTGGCCCGGCGCCGCCGCAGGCAGGCCCTGCGGCGCTTCGCCCGCGACTACGCCCGCCACCGCGCCGGACTCGTCGGGCTTGCCGCGCTGGTGTCCATCACCGTCCTCGCCCTGACCGCGCCCTTGTTCGTCGAGCCCGCGCACCTGACGATCACGGGGGCGCCGGGCGACCCCTACGAACCGCCCAGCCGGGCCTTCCCGCTGGGCACCGACAACTTCGGCCGCTCCGTGCTCGACCTGGTGGTGTGGGGCGCGCGGGTCTCGCTGACGGTGGGCTTCCTGGCCACGGCCGTGTCCGTCTCCCTGGGCACCCTGGTCGGCGTGACGGCCGGACACTTCGGCTCCTCCGGCGGGCTCGCCGGGCGGATCACGTCGTCGGTGCTCATGCGCGTCACCGACTGGTTCCTGGTGCTGCCCACCCTGGTCCTGGCGGTCGCCCTGGCGGCCGTCCTGCCCCGGGGCACCGGCACCATCATCGTGGCCATCGGCCTCACGGTCTGGCCGCCCACCGCCCGCCTGGTGCGGGCCCAGACCCTGGCCGTGGAGGCCAGGCCCTTCGTCGAGCGAGCCCGCGCGCTGGGCGGCGGCCACGTCCACGTGATGGCCTGGCACGTCCTGCCCAACGTGATGCCGGTCGTGCTGGCCCAGACGACCCTGCTCGTGGCCACGTCGATCATCGCCGAGTCCACGCTGGCGTTCCTGGGCATGGGCGACCCGGCGACGATCTCCTGGGGCGGTGTCCTGGAGGCCGCGCGCACCGCCGGGGCGGTCAGCGCGGGCATCTGGTGGTACATGGTGCCGCCGGGGCTGGCGATCGCCGTCGTGGCCCTGTCCTTCACCCTGTGCGGCCGCGCGCTGGAAGCCGTCCTCAACCCGCGGGAGGCACGTTGACCACGCTGCTCGACGTCCACGACCTGCACGTGACCTACCGCCCCGGCACGGGCGGCGTCCCCGCCGTCCGGGGCGTGGACGTGGCCGTGGGCGCGGGGGAGGTCCTGGGGCTGGCGGGGGAGTCGGGCAGCGGCAAGTCCACGGTCGCGCTGGCCCTGCTGCGCCTGCTGCCCGCCGGGACGGAGACCACCGGACGGATCCTCCTGGAGGGCGAGGACGTCCTGGCCATGCGCTGGGGGCGGCTGCGCGCGGTGCGGTGGGCCGGTGCCTCCCTGGTCTTCCAGGGCGCCATGCACTCGCTCAACCCGGTCCGGCGGATCGGCGACCAGATCGCCGAGCCCATGCTGCTGCACCGCACCGTGCCCTCCGCGCGGGTGCCCGCGCGCGTGGCCGAGCTCCTGGACCAGGTGGGCCTGCCGCCCTCGCGCGCCCGCGACCACCCCCACCAGCTCTCCGGCGGCCAGCGCCAGCGGGTGATGATCGCCATGGCGCTGGCGTGCGAGCCGCGCCTGGTCATCGCCGACGAGGCCACCACGGCCCTCGACGTGATGATCCAGGCGCAGATCCTGGCCCTGCTGCGCGGGCTGATCGCCGACCACGGGATCGGGATGCTCATGATCAGCCACGACCTGTCCGTCCTCGCCGACACCTGTGACCGGGTCGCCGTCATGTACGGGGGTCGGATCGTGGAGCGCGGGCCCGCCCGCGAGGTCGTCCACGCGCCGATCCACCCCTACGCGGACGCGCTCAGCGCCGCCTTCCCGCGGATCGGCGACCCGGCCTCGCGCCTGGCGCCGCGCGGGCTCCCCGGCGACCCGCCGGACCCGTCCGAGCCGACGCGCGGCTGCGTGTTCCGACCGCGCTGCGCCGTGGCCGAGGCGGTGTGCGCCACCGTCGACCCGCCGCTGTGGCCGGTGGACCCCGACACCGAGGGGCACTCCGACCGGCACGCGGCGTGTGTCCACGTCGGCCCCGCCCGTCGCCCACCACCGCCCCAGGGCCGCACGGCGGAGGGGGTGGGGCTTTCGCCCTCAACGGACGCCTCCGGCGCGGATTCGCCCGCCCGTCGCCAGAACGCGGAGGTCGACCGCCCGTGACCTCCACCGCCTCAGGAGAGGGCCCCGTGAGCACCACCGACGCCCCTGCCGCCGCCTCCGCCCCGACCGACGGGGCCGGAACCGCCGTGCCCGTGCTCAGCGCACGGCGCGTGGAGGTCGCCTTCTCCTCCGGGACCGGACTGGCCGGCGGCTCCGGCACCGCGCGCGCCGTCGACGGCGTGGACCTCGACGTGGGGGCCGGCGAGATCGTCGCCTTGGTGGGCGAGTCGGGCTGCGGCAAGACCACGCTCGCCCGGCTGCTGCTGGGCCTGGAACGGCCCACGGCCGGGCGGGTGCTCTTCGAGGGGGCCCCGCTGCGCTACCGCTCGCGTGACCTGCGCGCCTACCGGCGCCGGGTGCAACTGGTCCAGCAGGACCCCACCGGCTCGCTCAACCCCCGCCGCACCGTCTACGAGTCCGTGGCCGAAGGGCTGCGCGTCCACGAGGGCACCACGGCCGACGAGGCCGACCGGGTGGGGCGGGCGCTCTCGCGAGCGGGCCTGCGGCCGCCCGAGCGGTTCCTGTCCGCCTACCCGCACGAGCTGTCCGGCGGCCAGCGCCAGCGCGTGGTGATCGCGGGCGCGCTCGTCCTGGAGCCCGAGGTCCTGGTGGCCGACGAACCCGTCGCCTCCCTGGACGCGTCGGTGCGCGGCGAGATCCTGCGCCTGCTGCTGGACCTGCGCGCCGACTTGGGGCTGTCGGCCCTCGTCGCCACGCACGACCTGGGCCTGGCCTGGAACATCGCCGACCGGGTCGCCGTGATGTACCTGGGCCGGGTCGTGGAGACCGGCCCGGTGGAGGAGGTCCTGGCCGCGCCCGCCCACCCCTACACCCGCGCCCTGCTGTCGGTCCTGCCGGACTCGGGGAGCGCGCCCGTGGTCCTGTCCGGGGAGCCGCCGGACCCCAAGCACGTGCCGCGCGGGTGCCGGTTCCACCCGCGCTGCCCGGTCCTGGCCTCGGGCGAGGCCGAGCGCGCGGGCGTGGCCCACCGCTGCCGCACCGAGGACCCCGGCGTGCTGGAGGAGGGTTCCGGATCGGACGCGTCCGCGCGCCGGTCGGCCTGCCACTGGGTCGCGGCCGGCGGCGGTGGCCGGATCCGGCCACCGGACCACGAGGACCGGAAGCAATAGCCGCCGCGGCGTGTTGCCGCGACCATGTCACCTGAAAGAGATGTCCCCGCGCCCCCGGCCGGGCGGATCTTCACCGAGCGCGACTTCTGGTACGGAGGCGGCCTGGACCTGGACGCCTACCTCGATCGCGTGGACCTGCGCGGCGCGGACCTGCCCCCGACCCTGGACACCCTGCGGGCCGTGCACCGCGCGCACCTGGCGCACATCCCCTTCGAGAACCTCCAGCTCGTCCTGGACCGGCCGATCCTCCTGGACGTCCCCGCGCTCACCGACAAGATGGTGCACCACCGCCGGGGCGGCTACTGCTACGAACAGAACCTGCTGCTGGCCGCGGTCCTGGACCGCCTCGGGTTCGCCTTCACCGCCCTGGCGGCGCGGGTCGTGTTCGGCGCCGAGGGACACCCCCGCCCCACCACCCACGCCGCGCTGCTGGTGGAACTGGACGGCGGGCGGTGGATGGCCGACGTCGGCTTCGGCGGCGGCGGGCTGCTGGAGCCCTTCCCCTTCGTGGACGGCCACCAGGAGGTCCAGGGCGAGTGGGGGCTGCGACTGGACCGGGTCGAGGAGGTGGGGCCGGACGAGTGGCTGCTGCGGTCCTTCGACGGCCGGACGTGGAACGACCTGTACATGTTCACCACCGCCGCGATGCTGCCCCAGGACTACGCGATCTTCAGCCACTTCCTCACCAGCCACCCGCGCTCGCCGTTCCGGAACCGGCTCATGGCCCAGCGCATGGCGCCCGGCGAGCAGCAGCGGCTCATGGACACGACACTGACGACCACCCGCCCCGACGGCACCCACGAGGAGCGGGAGATCGCGATCGCGGACGTGCCCGACCTCCTGGACGAGGTCTTCGGCGTCGGGCTCACCGAGGAGGAGCGCGGCATCGTCGTCGACCGGCTGAAGGACTACGCTGACATGTGACGCAGATCACATACCCGACCGATGGGGTGCGCGCCCGACACGGAGTCCTGGAACCACCTGGAGTGTCGTGGCGCGCGCCCGGGGTCACGGGGGCGTGTCCTGACACGTCCCGTGATTTCCGGGAGATGTTCATGTTCGCCGCGACGAGCACATGGGCAGGACCCTTGAGGTGCCGCCCGGTTCCGCCGGGCGCCGTCGCCCAGGGAGCCGTCCATGACGTACCTGACCACCGAAGACGTACACGACTACATCCGCGGTGTCTGTTTCAAGACCGGACCCCCCGGAAAGGTCGGAGCCGAGACCGAGTGGCTCGTCTCCGACACCGTCCGGCCCACCGAACCCGTCACGATCGAACGCCTCGCGGCACTGCTGGAGGCCGGCGGCCCCCCGCCCGCGGGCAGCCGCATCACCTTCGAGCCCGGCGGCCAGCTCGAGCTCAGCTCGCCCGCCCTGCCGGGCCCGGCCCAGGCCCACCAGGCCCTGGCCGCCGACCTGGACCACATCGGCAAGGCCCTCGCGGACGCCGGCCTGTGCCTGGGGGAGACCGCGCTCGACCCGGTCCGCCCGCCCGTGCGCCAGCTCCGGGCGCCGCGCTACGACGCCATGGAGCGCTTCTTCGCCGGCCGCCGCCACCCGAGCGGCCACACCATGATGTGCGGCACCGCCTCGCTCCAGGTCTGCCTGGACACAGGCGCCGACGCCGACGACGGCCGCGACCGCTGGGAACTCGCCCACCGCCTCGGCCCGGTCCTGGTCGCCGCCTTCGCCAACTCCGCCGTCTGGCGCGGCCGCCCCACCGGCTGGAAGTCCACCCGCTGGGCGATCTGGGCCGCCACCGACGCCACCCGCACCCGGCCGGTCCTGGACCGCGACGGCCACCGCGACCCCGCCACCGCCTGGACGGAGTACGCCCTCGCCGCCACCGTCATGGCCGTTCCCGACCACGACGGCGGCCCCTGGCGCCCCGACCCGGGCGTCACGCTGGCCGAGTGGATCGCGGGCACCGGGCCGCGCCGCCCCGTCGCCGCCGACCTGGAGTTCCACCTCAGCACCCTCTTCCCGCCCGTGCGCCCCCGGGGCTGGTGGGAGCTGCGCATGATCGACGCGGTCCCCGTGCGCTGGTGGCCCGTCCCCATGGCCCTGGCCGCCGCGCTGGTCGACGACCCGCGGGCCCGCGCCGTGGCGGCCGAGGCCAGCGAGCGGCTGTGCCGCGGGCACGCCCCCGACCCGCGCCTGTGGCTCAGCTCCGCCCAGCGCGGACTGGAGGACCCGGCCGTGGCCGCGTGCGCCCGCGTGTGCTTCGACGCGGCCGTCGAGGCCCTGCCCCGCATGGGCGCCGCCCACCTGGCCGTCCTCGTCGACGCCTACGCCGACCGCTACGTCCGACAGGGCCTGAGCCCAGCCGACCCGCGGCCCGAGAGCCCCGTCCGGCGCTCCCCGTCCGCCGTCGTCCGGGCGGACGCGGGGGCCGACCGCAACTCCGAGCCCAGTGGAGGAGCACGGTGAACCACGACCAGGAGATCGCCAAGGAACGCATCGCCGCCGAACTGGACCGCAGCCGCGGGCGCAGCAACGCGCTCACCCTGCGGGCCCTGGACGACGAGGGCCTGCTCGCCCAGCACTCGCCGCTGATGTCGCCGCTGGTCTGGGACCTGGCGCACGTCGGCAACTACGAGGAGCAGTGGCTGCTGCGCGCCGCGGGGGGCCGCGAGGCGCTGCGCCCGGACATCGACGGGCTCTACGACGCCTTCGAGAACCCGCGCGCCGACCGGGTGACCCTGCCCCTGCTGCGCCCCGCCGAGGCGGAGGAGTACAACGCCCGGGTGCGCAAGGAGGTCCTGGACACCCTGGAGACCGCCGACATCGCCCCACGCGAGCCCGGGGCGCCCGGGGCAGGCCGCTCCCTGCTCGACGCCGGCTTCGTCTACCACATGGTCATCCAGCACGAGCACATGCACGACGAGACCATGCTCGCCACCCACCAGCTGCGCCGCGGTGCCCCCGTCCTGCTGGAGGACCCCGACGACGTGGCGCCGCTGCGCGTGCCCCGCCAGGACGAGGTGCTCGTCCCCGAGGGGCCCTTCACGATGGGGACCGACGACGACCCCTGGGCCTACGACAACGAGCGCCCCGCGCGCGTGGTCGACCTCGCCGCCTTCTGGATCGACACCCGGCCGGTCACCAACGCCGCCTACCAGGAGTTCGTCGAGGACGGCGGCTACCAGTCCCGGCGCTGGTGGACCAGGGACGGCTGGGAGTGGTGCAAGGGGCGCGACGCCGTGGCCCCCGCCTTCTGGCAGCGCGACGGCCACGCCTGGATCCGCCGCCGGTTCGGCCGCCAGGAGATCGTGCCCCCGGACGAGCCCGTCCAGCACGTGTCCTTCCACGAGGCCCGTGCCTACGCGACCTGGGCCGGCAAGCGGCTGCCCACCGAGGCCGAGTGGGAGAAGGCCGCCCGCTTCGACCCCGCCACCGGGCGTTCCCACCGCTACCCGTGGGGCGACGAGGAGCCCGAGCCCCGCCACGCCAACCTCGGGCAGCGCAGGCTCGGCCCCTCGCCGGCCGGGCGCCACCCCGACGGCGCCTCGCCGCTGGGCGTGCAGCAGCTCATCGGGGACGTGTGGGAGTGGACCTCCACCACGTTCACCGGTTACCCGGGGTTCGCCGCCTTCCCGTACCGCGAGTACTCCGAGGTGTTCTTCGACAGCGGGTACAAGGTGCTGCGCGGCGGTTCGTGGGCCACCCATCCCACCGCGGTGCGCTCCACGTTCCGCAACTGGGACCACCCGGTCCGGCGGCAGATCTTCAGCGGGTTCCGCTGCGCGCGCGACGCGGAACCCGTCTGATGTGCCGCCACCTCGCCTACCTGGGGCCGCCGCGGACCCTGCACGAGCTGCTGTACGCGGCGCCCCACTCGCTGCACGTCCAGTCCTGGGCGCCGCGCAGGCAGCGGTACGGGACCGTCAACGCCGACGGGTTCGGTGTCGGCTGGTACCCGGAACCGGTGCCCGGGGCCTCCGAGGCGTCCGGTGCGCCGCTGCGCTACCGGCGCGCCATGCCCATCTGGGGGGACGCGTCCTTCGCCGACGCCGCGCGCGCCATCACCTCCGGGTGCGTGGTGGCCGCGGTGCGCGACGCCACGATCGGGTTCGGCTCCGAGGAGTCGGGCGCCCAGCCCTTCCGCGCCGACCGGCTGCTGTTCAGCCACAACGGGGCGGCCAAGGACGACGAGGCGCTCGCCGCGGCGCTGTCCGCCCCGCCGCCGCCCGGCGCGCTGGACGCGCGGGCGCCGGTCGACTCCGCGCCCCTGTTCGCGCACACCGTGCGGCTCTGGCGGGCCTCCGGCGACCTGCCCGGAACCCTGGCCGCCGTGGTCCGCCACGCCCGGGAGCACTCCGAGGGCCGCTACAACCTGCTGGCCAGCGACGGCGAGGCCCTCGTCGCCACGGCCGCGGGGGACACCCTGTTCACACTGCGCGAGCCGCAGGGCGGGATCTTCGTGGCCTCGGAGCCCTTCGACGACGCCCCGGGCTGGCGCGAGGTCCCCGACGGATCCGTCGTCGTCGCGTCCGCGGACCGGACCGAGGTGTACCAGATCGCCGAGCGGTCACCCCAGTAGCCACGCCCCGCCACGGGGTAGACCAGTGAGGGACACAGGAGACACCATGTTCCGCATCGACCGAAACCTGACCGCCGACGACCTCGACAAGGCGCTGCGCAGCGACGTCGCGGCGGGTCTGACCGCACGGCCCAAACAGCTTCCGCCCAAGTGGTTCTACGACGAACGCGGCAGTGCCCTGTTCGAGGAGATCACCGCGCTGCCGGAGTACTACCCGACCCGCGCCGAGCGCGCGATCCTGGAGCTGCGGGCCGACGAGATCGCCGACGCCGCCGACGCCGAGGCGCTCATCGAGCTCGGATCCGGTTCTGGGATCAAGACCCGCCTGCTCCTGGACGCCATGCGCCGCCACGGCCGCCTCACCCGGTTCGTCCCCGTCGACGTCAGCGGCGACTTTCTCGCCGCCTCCGCCGCGCAACTGGCCGACGACTACCCCCGCGTCGACGTCCACGCCGTCGTCGGCGACTTCGAGCACCACCTCGGCCTGCTCCCCGTCGGCGAGAACGGCGGGCGCCAGCTCCTCGCCGTCCTGGGATCGACCATAGGCAACCAGGAACCCGGCCCCCGGGCCGCCTTCCTGCGCGACATCCGCGCGGCCCTGGCCACCGGCGACTCCCTCCTGCTCGGTGCCGACCTGGTCAAGGACCCCGACCGCCTGGTGGCCGCCTACGACGACGCCCAGGGCGTCACCGCCGCCTTCAACCGCAACGTGCTCAGCGTGATCAACCAGCGGCTGGGCGCCGACTTCGACCCCGCCGCCTTCGACCACGTCGCCCGCTGGGACGCCGGGTGCGAGTGGATCGAGATGCGCCTGCGCGCCCGCGGCGACCAGCACGTACGCGTCGCCGACCTCGGCCTGGAGGTCGGCTTCGCGGCGGGCGAGGAGATGCGCACCGAGATCTCCGCGAAGTTCCGCCGCGAGGGGCTCTCGGCGGAGCTCGGCGCGGCCGGCTTCGAGCTCACCCACTGGTGGACCGACCCCGCCGGCGACTTCGCGCTCACGCTCGCCACGGCCCGGTGAGCGCGCACGGGATCACAGGCCCATGGCCACGCCCAGGACCGAACCCACCACGTAGGTGACCAGCATCGCGAACGTACCGCCGATCACACACCGCACGGCGGCGCGCAGCGGCGCGGCTCCCCCGAGGCCCGCACTGACCGCCCCCAGCGCGGCCGTGGCCCCCAGCACCGCGCAGACCGTGACGGCCAGCCGCCACGAATCCGGACTCAGCAGCATCGCCGTCAGCGGTACCAGTGCACCCAGAACGAAGGAGAGGAGGCTGCTCAGGGCCGCCGGCCACGGGGTGACCCGGTAGCGGCCCAGCCCCAGCTCCATTTCCGTGTGGGCGCGCAGGGCGTCCCGGTCGGTGAGTTCGCGGGCGACTCGGCGCGACAGTGCCTCGCTCAGGCCGCGCTCGCGGTACAGCTGCGTGAGCTCGGCCAGCTCGCCCTCCGGATCCTCGTCCAGCTCGCGCTGCTCCCTGCGGATGGCCGCGCGCTCGGTGTCGCGCTGGGTGCTCACGGACACGTACTCGCCGGCCGCCATCGACAGCGCCCCCGCCAGGGTCCCCGCCACGCCCGCCACGAGCAGGGCGTTCCGGTGCGGCGTGGCACCCGCCACGCCCACCACCAGGGCCGCCGTCGACACGATGCCGTCGTTGGCCCCCAACACACCGGCGCGCAGGCTGTTGAGCAGGGCGCCCAGGTCCCGATGCCCGCCGTCGGCCCGGCCGTGCGGGACGCGTGACCATCTCATGCCCGTATCGTCCCACGTCGCCGACGCTTCCGGCGGGCCCGGCACGACGGAGGGCGCCTCCGGCTCCGGTACGCTCGTCCCGTGTTCAAGGTAGGAGTTTTCGGCGCCGATGGGCGCATGGGGTCAGAGGTCGTCAAGGCGGTTCGCGCCGCGGACGACATGGAACTCGTCGCGGGCGTGGACGCCGCCGACGACCGATCGGCCGTGCTGGGAGCCGACCACGTCGTCGACTTCACGCACCCGGACGTGGTGATGGACAACCTGGAGTGGCTCATCGGCCACGGGATCCACGCCGTCGTCGGCACGAGCGGTTTCGACGAGGCCAAGCTGGAGCGCGTGCGCGCCATGCAGGCGGCCAAGCCCGGGGCCAAGGTGCTCATCGCCCCGAACTTCGGCGTCGCCGCCGTGCTGATGATGCACTTCGCGCGCAAGGCCGCGCCGTACTTCGACTCCGCGGAGATCATCGAACTGCACCACCCGAACAAGGCCGACGCCCCCAGCGGGACCGCGTTCCACACCGCTGAGCTGGTCGCCGAGGCCCGCCGCGAGGCCGCGACCGCGGCCATGCCCGACGCCACCACCTCCGAGATCCCCGGCGCCCGCGGCGCCGACGTGGACGGCGTGCGCGTGCACTCGCTGCGCATCGCCGGACTGATCGCCCACCAGGAGGTCGTGTTCGGCACCGACGGCGAGACGCTCAAGATCCGGCACGACTCGATGAACCGCACGTCGTTCATGCCCGGTGTCCTGCTGGGCGTGCGCGGGGTCGCCGGCCTCCCCGACCCGCTCACCGTGGGCCTGGACGCCCTGCTCGACCTGTAGCACCGCCGTACGGCGACCAGGGGGCCTCCCACCGGGACGGCCCCCTTTCCCGTGCGCCCGCCGCCGGGGGGCTGCGGCGCGGCCGTGCGGCCGGTCCGGGGTCAGGAGCCCTCCTCGGTGTCCTCCAGCGGTTCCACGGGCATCTCGACGTCCTCGTCCGGGGCCTCCAGCCCCAGACGGGGCGCCTCCAGCTCCAGCACCGGCGCGGAGTCCACCGGGCGGTGGTCGTGGCGGGCCTCCATTACCCTCGCCTCGGTCCGCGCGGGCGCCGGCCCGGCCCACACCGGCGATCCGCCCACCTGGGCCAGCACCAGCGCGCAGGCGGCGGCCGCCGTCCCCGCCCTACTCAAGGGGGATCCCGGGGAAGGTCCCCACGAGGGGCAGGCGCACGTCCATCTCCTCCACGTCGCCGGTCCGCGGGGCGGCGAAGGTCGCGCTGAAGCGGACGGCGTCGCCGGGGGAGAGCACCAGCTCGCCGTCGTGCAGGTAGGAGCACACGCAGCGGTCCTCGGAGTCCCGCGCGGTGCGGTGGACCCGGGAATAGGCGGAGTCGACCAGCTCCGCTCCCGCCACGCTCCAGGTCCCGTCGTCCTCCTCGGTGAGGAAGTCGCGGATCGGCAGGTCGACCGTGTTCCCGGCGTTCTGCACCACGTAGTTGAGCTCGACGGTCTCGCCGCCCCGGGCCAGGGACTCCACGACCACGCGCGCGGGCGTGCCCTGCAGTCGGATCGTGCTCTCCGCCACACCAGGCCCGTCGGGCAGCGGGAGGACCTCCGTGGCGGTCGGGGGCGGCTCGCGCCCGGGGAAGGAGGAGCCCGCGTCCCCGGGGAGCGCGCCCTCGCCGTCGGCGCGCCGGCCCGCGTCCGGTTCGGGGCCGTCGGCCGGGTTGCCGCTCGAACAGCCCGCCAGGACCAGTGCCGTCAGCACGGCGGAGACGGCCGTGCCGGTTCCTCGGGAGGTCGTCATGTCCTCGAACGGTAGGCCGGGACGGTCTCCACGAGGTCTCGGGAGGGCGTCCGCGCTCTCACGAACGGTCGTCGGCCGTCACAGCCGTCCCACTCGACACACGGGCCGCACCGCCGGGCTCAGCCCAGGAGCAGGCCCACGGAGAACAGGGCGCCGAAGGCCAGCTGCAGCTTGCCGGTCTCGCCCAGGCCCAGGACCAGGTCGCGGCCGACCTGTCCGCCCAGCACCCGGCGGACCGGGGGCACGGCCAGCGGCACGGACAGCAGGACCAGCGGCGTCCACAAGAACACCGGGGTCAGGGCCAGCGCCACCGCGTAGGCCAGCACGAGGCCGGCCGCGAACAGGCGGCGGGTGCCCGCCTCGCCCAGCCGGACGGCCAGCGTGATCTTGCCGGTCTCGCGGTCGGTCGGGATGTCGCGCAGGTTGTTGATCACCAGCACCGAGCAGGAGAGCAGCCCCACCGGTACCGAGGCCACCCACGCCTGCCACGGCGCGGTCCCCAGCTGCACGAACACCGTGCCCACCACCGCGACCAGGCCGAAGAACACGAACACCGACACCTCGCCCAGGCCCCGGTACCCGTACGGCGTGCGCCCGCCGGTGTAGTACCAGGCCGCCGCGATCGCGGCGACGCCCACCAGCAGCAGCCACCACGAGGACGTGACCACCAGCACCAGGCCGACCACGCCCGCGAGGGCGAAGGAGCCCAGCGCGGCGGCGAGCACCTGCCGGGGCGGCGCAAGCCCCGTCGCGGTCAGCCGGACCGGACCGGTCCGCTCCGCGGTGTCGGTGCCCTTGACGCCGTCGCTGTAGTCGTTGGCGAAGTTCACGCCCACCTGGAGCGCCAGGGCGACCGCCATGGCCAGCAGGGCCTTCCACCACACGAACCCGTCCAGAGCGAAGGCGAGCGCGGAACCCACCGCCACCGGGACGATCGAATTCGGCAGTGTGCGGGGACGCACACCCGAGACCCATTCACCGACCGTGGCCACGCGACGGTCCTCTCACTCTCGACTACGGCGCACCTGGACGCACCGGACCCCCTCACGTTAGTGCCTGCTGTGTTCGCTTTGGGCCTCCTCTGCCGGGCGCCTTGAGTACGGGAACCTTCGGGTCCTGCGGTGTACCCCCTCGTTCCTCGGGGATCCACCTTCGGCCCCTCCAGAACCCCGTCGGCGCCCTCCGTGCGCTTCGGCCCCGGGCCACGGCGCCCGGGCGTACAGGGTCCGACCTACTGGGACACGGCCGCGTGCAGGCGCACCATCGGCAGGAGGCGCCCCATGTCGATCTCCCGGCGGGCGCCGTCCGGGCGCCACCCCGACGCCTCGAAGAAGGACCGCAGCGCGTTCTCCTCCTCGGGCACCCACACGTGCACCGTCGCGAACCCGGCCTCCACCAAGGTGTCCACGCACGCGTTCACCAGCCGGCTGCCGTGCCCCTGGCGGACCCGGTCCGGGTCCACGTGCAGGGCGAAGACCTCCGCGTCCTTGGCCGGCCACAGGTCGGAATCGCCCGCCGGACCGAAGGCGGCGAACCCCGTCACCACACGCGCCCCCGCCTGCTCGTCGGTGGCCACCACCAGGCGGTGTTTGGACGTGGGCGGCGACTCCAGGGCGGCGGTCCACTGGCTCCGGAACTGCTCCCTGGCCTCGTCCGCGCCCAGGTCCTCGACCACCTCGTCGGGCAGCAGTGTCCCGTACACCGCCCGCCACGAGGCCACCTGGAGGTCCACGACGGTGTTCACGTCGGCGGCGCGGGCTGGACGGACGAACTGGGATACTGACACGTTCTGCCTCCTCCGGGCACGCACCGCGGGCGCGTCCCGTGACAAGATCGTCTGGGTCGGAGTTCCCGGGCCTTGCGCGGGCATGGGAACATCTAGGTTGTGAGCCTCATTATCAGAGTTATCGTGAACGCGCTCGCCCTTTGGGCGGCTGTCTTCCTGATCGACGGGATCGACGTCACGACCCAGGACACGGCCGGGCAGATCATGGTCTACCTCGCCGTCGGTGTGATCTTCGGCGTGGTCAACGCGATCATCAAACCGATCGTCAAAGCGGTCGGGTGCCTGTTCTACGCGCTGACGCTCGGCCTCATCGGCCTGGTCGTGAACGCGTTGCTGCTCCTGCTCACGAACTGGATCGCGGGTCTGTTCGACCTGCCCTTCCACATCGAGGGATTCTGGCCCGCCTTCTGGGGCGCGCTGGTCATCTCCATCGTCAGCTGGATCTTCAGCATGTTCCTCCCGGACAAGAACGACGACTGACCGTCCCCGTTTCCACCGCTCCCTGACCCGCGCGGTCCCCGGGCCCGCGCGTGGCGGGGGCCCGGGGAGGGTAGGTTCACACCCCTGGGCCGTCCACCTCGACCAACGAGGACGGCGGCCCGCACCGGGCTCGGTCCCGAGCGCTCCGTCAGCCGGAGCACACCAGACTTTCCCGCGATCCGGGTACCCGCAGGTACGGCCGATCGCGGTGGCGGACACGCATTTCCGCCCACCCGTGCGCGGACACTCCCGCACGGGCGTCCACGTGAGGACACAGAACACGGAGAGGAGGAGGGGGCGTCCGAGGACCCGCCGCGTCCCGCGGCGCGGTCCCACGGCCTTTCACAAGCGATGACGAACATGACGAACCCCAAGAACCGCCCATTCGGCAAGATGCTGACCGCGATGGTCACTCCGATGCTGGAGGACGGTGAGATCGACTACGAGGGCGCGGGGAGACTGGCCGCCTACCTGGTCGACGAGCAGCACAACGACGGCCTCGTGATCAGCGGCACCACCGGTGAGTCGCCCACCACGAGCGACGACGAGAAGGACAACCTGCTCCGGGCGGTCCTGGAGGCGGTCGGCGACCGGGCCACCATCGTCGCCGGCGTCGGCACCAACGACACGCGGCACAGCATCAAGCTGGCCAAGGCCGCGGAGAAGGCGGGGGCGCACGGTCTGCTGGCCGTCACCCCGTACTACAACAAGCCGCCGCAGGAAGGCCTGATCAGGCACTTCACCACCATCGCGGACAGCACCGGCCTGCCGGTCATGCTCTACGACATCCCGCACCGCACCGGGACGCCGATCGCCTCCGAGACCCTGGTCCGGCTGGCCGAGCACCCGCGCATCGTGGCCAACAAGGACGCCAAGGACAACGTCGGCGCCAGCTCCTGGGTCATGGAGCGCACCGACCTGGCGTACTACTGCGGCACGGACATCCTGAACCTGCCGCTGCTCTCCGTGGGCGCGGCCGGGTTCGTCAGCGTCGTCGGCCACATCGTCGGCAGCGACCTGCGCGAGATGATCGACGTCTTCGAGGCGGGCGAGGTCAGCCAGGCGCTGGCCATCCACCGCCGTCTGACGCCCGTGTACACGGGCATGTTCCGGACCCAGGGCGTCATCACCACCAAGGCCGTCCTCAACCTGTTCGGCCTGCCCTCCGGCCCGGTCCGCACTCCGCTGGCCGACGCCTCCGCCGAGCTCCAGGCGCTGCTGCGCGAGGACCTCGCCGCGGCCGGGGTCAAGGGCCCCATCGGGCTCGCACCGCACCAGGCCGTCCCGGCCAGTGCCGTCCACGTCGAGCGTCTGGCGGAGGGATCCGTATGAGCCATCCCCACCCCGAACTCGGTCCGCCGCCGCCCCTGGGCAAGGGCGCGCTGCGCGTCGTCCCTCTGGGCGGTCTCGGCGAGATCGGCCGGAACATGACGGTCTTCGAATACGACGGCCGCCTGCTCGTCATCGACTGCGGCGTGCTCTTCCCCGAGGAGGAGCAGCCCGGCGTCGACCTGATCCTGCCGGACTTCGACTACATCCGTGACCGGCTCGACGACGTCGAGGCCGTCGTGCTCACCCACGGGCACGAGGACCACATCGGTGGCGTGCCGTTCCTGCTGCGCGAACGGCCCGACATCCCGATCGTCGGCTCCAAGCTCACGCTGGCCCTCATCACGGCCAAGCTCGGCGAGCACCGGATCAAGCCCGTGACGGTCCAGGTCGAGGAGGGCGAGCGCCACGAATTCGGCCCGTTCGACCTGGAGTTCTTCGCGGTCAACCACTCCATCCCGGACGCGCTGGCGATCGGTATGCGCACGCCCGCGGGCTCGCTGCTGCACACCGGCGACTTCAAGATGGACCAGCTGCCGCTGGACGGCCGCCTCACCGACCTGGGCGGCTTCGCCCGGTTCGGTGACGAGGGCGTGGACCTGCTGCTGTCGGACTCCACCAACGCCGAGCAGCCCGGCTTCGTGGTGAGCGAGCGCAACCTCAACGACGCCATCGACAAGGTCTTCCGGCAGTCGGAGAAGCGCGTCGTGGTGGCGTGCTTCGCCTCCCACGTGCACCGCGTGCAGCAGGTCATCGACGCGGCGGTCCGGCACGGCCGCAAGATCGCGTTCGTGGGCCGCTCCATGGTCCGCAACATGAACATCGCGCGCGACCTCGGGTACCTCAGCATCCCCGGCGACACCGTCATCGACGTCAAGCAGCTCGACAAGCTGCCGCCGGACGAGGTGCTCATGGTGTGCACCGGATCCCAGGGCGAGCCGATGGCCGCGCTCAGCCGGATGGCCAACCGGGACCACCAGATCAGGATCGAGGAGGGCGACACGATCCTGCTCGCCTCCTCGCTGATCCCCGGCAACGAGAACTCGGTCAACCGGGTGATCAACGGCCTGACCCGCTGGGGCGCCAACATCGTCCACAAGGGCAACGCGCTGGTGCACGTGTCCGGGCACGCCTCGGCCGGTGAGCTTCTGTACGTGCTCAACATGGTGCGTCCGCGCAACTTCCTGCCGGTGCACGGCGAGTGGCGGCACATGCGCGCCCACGCCGACCTGGCCAAGCTCAGCGGTGTGCCCGGCGACAGGATCGTCATCGCCGAGGACGGCGTCGTCGTCGACCTGTACAAGGGCCGGGCCAAGATCGTCGGTGCCGTCCAGGCCGGCTACGTGTACGTGGACGGCGCCTCGGTGGGCGACGTGACGGAGGCCTCGCTGAAGGACCGCCGCATCCTGGGCGAGGAGGGCTTCATCTCGGTCGTCGTGGCCGTGGACTCCAACACGGGCAAGATCCTGGGCGACCCGGAGATCCACACCCGGGGCGCGGGCATCGGCGCGACCGCCTACGACGACGTCATCGACAAGATCCAGGACTCCCTGGACAAGGCGGCGCGGGACGGGGTCAACGACCCCCACCAGCTGCGGCAGCTCATCCGCCGCAGCACCGGCCGGTGGGTGAACGACACCTACCGCCGCCGTCCCATGATCATCCCGGTCCTCGTCGAGGTCTGACCGGGAGACGGCACCACGGACCGCCCGGCCCGGGACGCGATCCCCGGCCGGGCGGACCCGGTTCCACATCCGCCCGGAGCGCGACACGCCGGGGCGGATGCGCGCGGCACGGCTGGACACCTGAGTAGGCTGCTCGCCGTGGCGGGCCGTCCTGCCCGGGCCCAGTGATCGTCAGTACGGTGGAGGTGACCCCCGATGCCCGCGCGTGCCTCCTCCGGCGGTTCCGGACGCAAGAAGCCCGCGTCGCGCAAACCCGCGGCGAAGAAGCGCATGCCCGACGGCCCGATCGCCTTCGCGGTGGCCATGTTCGGACAGTTCCTGCTGGTGCTGTGGAAACTGGTCGCGCACACCGTCGGCGGTGCCGCCCGCGCTGTCGGCCGCAGCGCCCGCGACCTCGATCCGGACCTGCGCCGGGACGGGGCGGGACTCATCCTGCTCGCGGCGGGCATCCTCGTCGCCGGAGCCGTGTGGTGGCAGAGCGAGGGCCCCCTGCTGGCCTACACCCGCCTGGCCGTCGCGGGCACCTTCGGTACCTTCTCGCCGATCCTGCCGCTGCTCTTCCTGCCCGTCGCGGTCAAGCTGATGCGCACCCCCGCCAGCGGCAGGGAGGGCGACGCCGGCCGGCTCTTCATCGGTTTCAGCTCGATCATGCTCGGCCTGCTCGGGCTCATCCACATCGGCCACGGCATCCCGCAGCCCTCGGAGGGGTTGGAGGCGCTGCAGAAGTCCGGCGGCCTCATCGGCTTCGTCGCCTCGGGCCCGCTCAGCGCCGTCATCACCCCCTGGCTCACCGGCCTGCTCCTGGTGCTGGTGCTGCTCTTCGGCATCCTCGTGGTCACCGCCACGCCCATCCGGCGCATCCCGGAACGCCTCCAGACCCTGTTCGGGGCGCTCCTGGAGCGCGACACCGGCCCCGACGCGGGGATCGGCATCCTGGGGGCGGACGCGGAGAAGAAAAAGAAGCCCGCCAAGCCCCGCCGCAAGGCGTCCAGGAGCGCCGAGGAGTCGGTGGCGGGCGACCACGAACGCCCCTACGACAGCCCCGTGCTGCCGGACGAGCCCGAACCGGTCGCCCCGCCCCTCACCGACGACGAGGAGGCCGCCGCGGCCTCCGCGCCGGCCAAGCGCGGGAAGGGCCGCGCCAAGGCCAAGGACCCGGCGCCCGACCCCACCCCCGCGCCCGGGGCCACGGAGCAGCTGTCCATCCCCTCCCGCGTGGTGGAGGGCGACTACGAGCTGCCCGTGGCGAGCATGCTCAAGCCGGGCAGCGCGGCCAAGCCGCGGACCAAGGCCAACGACGAGATGGTCGCGGCGCTCTCGGGGGTGCTCACCCAGTTCAAGCTCGACGCCGACGTCACCGGGTTCACACGCGGTCCCACCGTCACCCGCTACGAGATCGAACTGGGTCCGGCGGTCAAGGTGGAGAAGGTCACCGCGCTGGCCAAGAACATCTCCCTGGCGGTCAAGAGCGCCGACGTGCGCATCCTGTCCCCGATCCCGGGCAAGTCCGCGATCGGTGTGGAGATCCCCAACACCGACAAGGACATCGTCAGCCTGGGCGACGTGCTGCGCTCGCCGGCCGCCACCTCCGACGACCACCCGATGCTGGTGGGGCTGGGCAAGGACGTCGAGGGCTCCAACGTCGTGGCCAACCTCGCCAAGATGCCGCACGTGCTGGTGGCCGGCGCCACCGGTGCCGGTAAGTCCACCTGCATCAACGGTCTGATCACCTCGCTGATGATGCGGTCCACGCCCGACGAGGTGCGGATGATCCTGGTCGACCCCAAGCGGGTCGAGCTGACGATGTACGAGGGCATCCCGCACCTGATCACGCCCATCATCACCAACCCCAAGCGGGCCGCCGAGGCCCTGCAGTGGGTGGTGGGGGAGATGGACCGGCGCTACGACGACCTGGCCGCCTCCGGGTACCGGCACGTGGACGACTTCAACGCGGCCGTGCGCAAGGGCGAGCTCACCGCGCCGCCCGGCAGCGAGCGCGTGTACGAGCCCTACCCGTACCTGCTGGTGATCGTGGACGAGCTCGCCGACCTGATGATGGTCGCCCCGCGCGACGTCGAGGACGCGGTCGTGCGCATCACCCAGCTCGCCCGCGCGGCCGGCATCCACCTGGTCCTGGCCACGCAGCGGCCCAGCGTCGACGTGGTCACCGGCCTGATCAAGGCCAACGTCCCCTCCCGGCTGGCCTTCGCCACCTCCAGCCTCTCCGACAGCCGCGTCATCCTCGACCAGCCCGGCGCGGAGAAGCTGGTGGGCAAGGGCGACGCGCTGTTCCTGCCGATGGGCGCGGGCAAGCCCATCCGGCTGCAGAACGCCTGGGTGTCGGAGAAGGAGATCCGGGGGATCGTCGACCACTGCAAGAAGCAGTCGGAGCCGAGCTACCGCGAGGACGTCGCCGTCCCCGAGACCAAGAAGAAGGAGATCGACGAGGACATCGGCGACGATCTCGACCTGCTGCTCCAGGCCGTCGAGCTGGTGGTCACCACCCAGTTCGGCTCCACGTCGATGCTCCAGCGCAAGCTGCGCGTGGGCTTCGCCAAGGCGGGCCGCCTGATGGACCTCATGGAGAGCCGCGACGTCGTCGGCCCCAGCGAGGGGTCCAAGGCCCGCGACGTGCTCGTCACGCCCGACGAGCTGCCCGGGGTGCTCGCCGACATCCGGGGCTGAGCCCCTTGCGGCCTCGCAGGCTCGGCCGGGGCCACGGGCGCGGAGAACAGGGTTCTCCGTCGTCACCTCGCCCTGCTCCTTCGTCGCGGCGGCAACGTCTCCTCCTGCGGAACGCTGTGCGCCCTCCGCAAACCCCCAGCGCGGTGCCGTCGAGGGGACGGTCCGCCGTGCGCCCTCTGGGGACGCGGGTGGGCCCTGCCCGATTTGGCACGATCTTGGACGCCGCATGGGGCGTGGTGGCCTGCGCTGACGCGGGGCGCAGGGCAGAGTGGACTCCGCCACTCACAGACAGTCGTGGAGGGAGTGCGCATGGCGACGATCGGTCACACTCTGGCCGCCGCACGCATCGCGGCGGGCTACACGGTCGCGGACCTCAGCACCCGTACACGCATCCGGGAACGGGTCCTCAAGGGCATCGAGGCGGAGGACTTCGTCCCCTGCGGAGGGGACTTCTACGCGCGCGGACACATCCGGGGCATCTGCCGGGCCCTGGGCCTGGACCCGGATCCGCTCCTGGCGGAGTACGAACGCGACCACGCGGGCAAGGCCAAGCTCGCCTTCGTCCCGATCCAGCGCCACCCGGCGGCCGCCCCCGAGGCCGCCCGCGCGATCGCCGCGGCGCGGGCGGCGCGAGGATCCGGCGACCACGCCGTGGCCGAGCCGCTGCGGGTCGGCGACGAAGGGGAGGATCCCGCCGACGTGTCCGAGCGCTGGGGCCACTTCGAGCGCCGACGCCGCGTGGAGCGGCCCGTGCGGGGCCGGGTTCCGAAGGCGAGGAAGGGGCAGCGGCAGAAGAAGGCGCAGCGGGAGGGAAAGGCGCAGCGGGAGGGCGAAAGTCCGCGTGGCGCCGTGCCGGCCCCGCGTGTGGGACGGCACAGCGCGGAGGGCCAGGCGCGCGCGGCAACGGCGGGCCACGGAAACGGGACGGGCCACCGGCGCGGGACGGGCGACCGCAACGGCGCCGCGCCCGCGAAGCCGCGACCGCGCCCGGCGGCCCGGACCACCGCCCGCTCGCGCCGACGCCCGGCCGACGCGGTCCGCCGGCACTGGCCGTGGGCGGTCGTGGGCGTCATCCTCGTCCTCGCGGTCTTCGTCGGCGTCCGGGCCTGGAAGGGCTGGGAGGGCGAGATCCCGCTGCGCTCGGCGGTCGAGTCCGGCAGTGTGGTCGGCCCCGTGGAGGAGGGCGGCGCCGCCGCGCGCGACGGCGGCGGCCCCGCGGAGGCCACGGTGGCCGACGTGCCGGAGCTGGAGCCGCCCTTCACGGTCGGGGTCGCCGCCTCGGACCGGACCTGGCTCAAGGTCACCGACGCCGAGGGCGCGGACGTGTTCACCGGGTTCCTGCTGGAGGGCCAGAGCCGGGAGTACGTCGCCGACGACGCCCTCACACTGCGGGTCGGCCACGCGGGGGCGCTCAGGGTGTCCGTCGACGGGCGGGACCTCGGCGCCGCGGGCTCGTCCGGCGCGGTCAGGGAGGTCACCGTCGACGCCGACGGCTTCACCGGGTGAGACGCGGTCGCGTCCGGCCGGGTTCGGGCAGGTGGAGTATCCACGGTAGGGTTGGGGGTCGCGGCAGCGGCCCCCGGCCGGACGCGAGCGCGGCCCGGACCGCGCCGCGCGCCGCACCACTCGAAGCTCTCCCACACGCTTGGAAGCCATGTCATCGCGCCGTACTGTCTCACTCGTCACACTGGGGTGTGCGCGTAACGAGGTCGACTCCGAAGAGCTGGCCGGGCGCCTGGCCGAAGGCGGCTGGGACCTCGTCGACGGCGACGCCAAGGCCGACGTCACCGTCGTCAACACCTGCGGATTCATCGACGCCGCCAAACAGGACTCCATCGAGACGCTCCTGGAGGCGGCCGAGAACGGCGGCAAGGTCGTCGCCGCCGGGTGCATGGCCGAGCGCTACGGTTCCGAACTCGCCGACGCCCTGCCCGAGGCGCAGGTCATCGGCTTCGACGACTACTCGTCCATCACCGACCGGCTCGACGACGTCGTCGCCGGCCGCCGGCTGGTGCCGCACGACCCGCGCGACCGGCGCACGCTGCTGCCCATCAGCCCCGCGGACCGCGACGCCTCCCAGGCGCACGTCCCGGGCCACGCCGCCTTCGCCGACACCGAGGGCGCCGAGGGCACCGTACTGCCCTACCGCGCCGCGGTCCCGCGCCGCCGCCTCACCGGCGGTCCGGTCGCCAACCTCAAGATCGCCTCCGGCTGCGACCGCCGCTGCACCTTCTGTGCCATCCCGACCTTCCGCGGCGCCTACATCTCCCGGCAGCCCGACGAGATCCTGCGCGAGGCCGAGTGGCTGGCCGGGGAGGGCGTGCGCGAGGTGTTCCTCGTCAGCGAGAACTCCACGTCCTACGGCAAGGACCTGGGCGACGTCCGCGCGCTGGAGAAGCTGCTGCCGCGCCTGGCCGCCGTCGAGGGGCTGGAGCGCGTGCGCGTCAGCTACCTCCAGCCCGCCGAGGTGCGCCCCGGGCTCGTGGACGTGCTCACCGGCACCCCCGGCGTCGTGCCCTACTTCGACCTGTCCTTCCAGCACGCCAGCGGCACCCTGCTGCGCCGCATGCGCCGCTTCGGCGACCGCGAGCGCTTCCTGGAGCTGCTGAGCACGGTGCGCGAGCGCGCCCCCGAGGCCGGCGCCCGCTCCAACTTCATCGTGGGCTTCCCCGGTGAGACCGAGGCCGAGTTCGAGGACCTGGTCGCCTTCCTCTCCGAGGCCAGGCTGGACGCGATCGGGGTCTTCGGCTACTCCGACGAGGACAACACCGAGGCCCTCGACCACCCGGGCAAGCTCCCCGCCGAGGTCATCGCCGAGCGCGTCGACCGGCTCAACCGGCTCTCCGAGGAGCTCATGGCCCAGCGCGCCGAGGAGCGGATCGGCAGCGAGGTGACCGTCCTGGTCGAGACCGAGCTGGAGGACGGCGCCTACGAGGGCCGCTCCGGCCACCAGGCGCCCGAGGTGGACGGCAGCACCATCCTCTACGGTGAGAACCTCGCCGTCGGCGACCTGGTGCGCGCCACCGTCATCCAGTCCGCCGGCGCCGACCTGGTCGCCGAACAGGACGAGGCCCAGGCGGACGGGGAAGCCGGAGACAGATGAGCACCCAGGAACCCGCGGCGTCGCCCGCGCCCCAGGCCCCGCTGTGGAACCTCGCCAACGTCCTGACGATGAGCCGCCTGGTCATGGTGCCGCTCTTCGTCTGGTTCATGTTCCTGGACGGCTCCTGGTGGCGCTTCGCCGCGTTCGGGGTCTTCGTGCTGGCCGCGATCACCGACCGCATCGACGGCGAGATCGCGCGTCGCCGCAACCTGGTCACCGACTTCGGCAAGATCGCCGACCCCATCGCCGACAAGGCGCTCACGGGTGCGGCGCTGGTCGTGCTCTCGCTGCAGGGCGACCTGTGGTGGTGGGTGACCATCGCCATCCTGGCCCGTGAGTGGGGCATCACGGCCCTGCGCTTCGCGGTGCTGCGCTACGGCGTCATGCCCGCGAGCCAGGGCGGCAAGCTCAAGACGGTCCTGCAGATCGTCGCGATCAGCATCTACCTCTTCCCGCTGCACCTGCTGCCCTTCACCGTCGTGTTCACCTGGGCCGCCCACCTGGTGATGGCGGCCGCGCTGGCGGTCACGCTGTGGACCGGCATCGTGTACGTGTTCGACGCCGTCCGCCTGGCCCGCTCCCGGGGACCGGCCGAGTCGTGACCGGCGGCGAGGACCTCACGCTGAAGGTCGCCGCGGTGGCCGCGGCGCAGGCGGCCCACGAGTCCCTGCTGGCGCGCGGAGCGACCTGCGCCACAGCGGAGTCGCTCACCGGCGGCCTGATCGGCGCGCACCTGACCGCGGTGCCCGGGTCCTCGGCCACCTACCGCGGCGGCGTGGTGACCTACGCCACGCAGACCAAGGCCGACCTCCTCGGTGTTCCGGAGGACCTGCTGGCCGCCCACGGCGCCGTCCACCCGGACGTGGCCGAGGCCATGGCCTCGGGCGCGCGCCGCCTCCTGGGCGCTGATTTCGCGATCGCCGTGACGGGCGTCGCCGGACCGGAACCGCAGGACGGACAGCCCGTGGGCACCGTCTACGCGGCCGTCGCCGGGCCCTCCGGGAACTCCGCCGTCCGTGCCCTTCGTTTCACCGGTGATCGTGGGGGTATCCGATACGCCACGGTCGAGGGCGCACTCGCGCTGCTGGACTCGGCCGTCCGCGGGAACGCGGTGGGCGACACCCGGTTCTGACTCCGCCGAGGGGTGCCCTCTACCCGTTTCCCGGGAACAAAACCACACCGGGACGCGGTTCCCCCTCCAGCGAACAGGACGACAAGAGGTGCCCGAATCGGGCGTGGGGCAGGTACGGTGTTGTATATGAAGGTCGCTACCGGTGGGAGGGAGCGCGAATGATGGTCCTGCTTCGTCACCTACTTGGTGACGTGCTCAGGCGGCTGCGCCAGCGCCAGGGCCGCACCCTCCGCGAGGTGTCGGCCGATGCACGTGTGTCCCTCGGCTATCTGTCGGAGGTCGAGCGCGGGCAGAAGGAAGCCTCTTCCGAACTGCTCTCGTCGATCTGCGGGGCCCTCGGGGTCCCGCTCTCGCAGGTGCTGAGAGAGGTCTCCGACCAGCTGGCCCTCGCCGAGCTCCAGGAGGCCGCGCTGCTCGGTGACGCGGTCACGTCCGATCCCGTTCCAGCGCAGGACCTCGGCATCGAGCCGGTACCGGATCGCGTTCCCCAGGTCGCCGACATGGTCGGGGTCTGAGGCCCCACCACGTCCGTACGTCAGTTCGCCGTGACCACGTGAAGGAGCCGGCCACCCCTCCGGGTGGCCGGCTCCTTCACGTCCGCGGTGCGAGGGCTGCGGGCGGTCCCGCCCGCCGGAACCCCAGGGGGTTGGACGTGCACGGGCGCGCTTGCCTCGACCCCAGGGGGTCGGTCCGGGCCAGAGCAGGAGGGACTGCGCCGAAGGCGTCCGTTGAGGGCGGTGGCGGGCGACGGTGTGGGCACGGGCGGCGGCCCAAAAAGGCGTAGCGAAGGCCCCGTCTTCCGGGCGCCCGAGCCCTCACCGGTGGGTGTGGTTCACCCAGGCCTCGGGGTCCTCGGCGAGCGCGCGTACGGACTCGGGCAACTCGTTGGTCACCAGGTGCTGGAGGTTGACGCCCTCCAGGATGGAGCGCTCGCTGGCGCGCAGCGCGATCCACACCTGTTGCAGGCTGCGTGCGGCGCCGTCGTAGTCGACGTGTTCGGGTCGTTCGCCGCGAACGTTGGCCAAGGGGCCGTCGACCGCGCGGATGATGTCCGCGAGGGAGATCTCCGCGGCCGGACGGGCCAGCCAGTAGCCGCCCACGGGGCCGCGCTGGCTGCGCACCAGGCCGGCACGGCGCAGTTGGGTGAGGATGTTCTCCAGGAATTTTCCGGGGATGGACTGAGCACGTGCGAGCTGCTCCGCCGTCACCGGCCCTTCGCCGGCGACAGCGAGTTCCGCTGCCGCGCGTAGCGCGTAGTCGACCCGGGCTGAAAGGCGCATGCTGTGATTATGCCGTGTTTTGAAGGGCGAATGGGGCACCGGCCGCCCGCGGGAACGCCGCCGGCCGGGTTGCTGCCCCCTAAGGATACTTCTCCGACCTGCTTTCGGGGACATGGGTGACACCGCGCGGCCGTCCCCCGCCACCGCGGGGGGTCAGGTCCGGGGCGGGGCCGCGGCGCCCACGGTACCGCCGGCGCCCAGCAGTTCGGCGGCGCTGCGCGCGTTGACGTGCGCGGCTCCGTACGTGCTCACGTAGGCGCCGCAGTCGGGCCGCCAGATGGGCAGGCCCATCTCCACGACCACGGCGGCGGGGTGGGCCGCCAGCAGGCGGCTGACGAGCTCCTGGGCCCCGGGGTAGCGGTGCGCGTCGCGCACCACGACGACCAGGTCGCGGCCGGCCGCCTCGGCGGCGAGCCGGTCGGCGCCGGCGGCGTCGGGGGACACCCGCCGCACGTCGGGGAACCAGCCGGACAGGCCCCACGGGACCTCGCCCACGGCCATGCCGGCGGGCGCGTCGACCTCCACGACGAACGGGTCGGCGAGGGCGGGCAGCTCACCGTCCACCCTGGCCGCGCGGCGCGCCCCGGCCAGGCCGATGCCGTCGGTCTCGGCCGCGGCGGTCCTGCGGTCGGCGGTCCCGCGGATCCACGACCGCAGAGCGCTCGTGCGCTCGGCGGCCTCCTCCAGGCGCTCACCGGACAGGCGGCCCTCGCGGACCGCGTCGATCAGGGCCGCGCGGACGCGTTCGATCTGGTCGGCGTAGACGAACCGGCCCAGGCACAGCAGGTCGCAGCCGGCGGCGACCGCGCGCACGCTGGCCTCGGGGATGCCGATGCGCCCGCTGACGCCGTGCATGTCCATGGCGTCGCTCATGACGACGCCGGTGAAGCCCAGCTCGTCGCGGAGCAGACCGTTGAGGATGCTCGGCGTGAGCGTGGCGGGGCCGTCGCCGCCCAGGGCCGGCATCTCGATGTGCGCGGTCAGGATCGTGCGGACGCCGGCCTCGACGGCCGCCCGGAAGGGGGCGAGCTCGCGCCGGTGCAGCAGGTCCAGGTCGGCCTCCACGCGGGGCAGCACGTGGTGGGAGTCCTGTGAGGTCGCGCCGTGGCCGGGGAAGTGCTTGGCGCACGCCACCACCCCGGCCTCCTGCAGGCCGCGTACGGCCGCCGCCGCGTGCCGGGCCACCAGGTCGGCGTCGGCGCCGAAGGAGCGGGTCCCGATGACCGGGTTGTCGTCCGCGACGTTGACGTCCACGGACGGCGCCAGGTCCATGTTGAAGCCCAGGGCCGCCAGCCGGCCGCCGAGCGAGCGGTGGGTCAGGCGGGTCAGGTCGGTGTCGTCGACGGCGCCCAGGGCGGCGTTGCCCGGGTAGTCGCTGCCCTGCGCCTGTCCGATCCTGGTGACGTCGCCGCCCTCCTCGTCCAGGGACACCAGCGGCGTGTCCGCGGCCTCGGCCAGCCGCGCGTTCAACGCGGTCACCTGCTCGGAGCCGTCCAGGTTGTTGTGGAACAGACAGACACCGGCGATGCCGTCCGCCAGACCCTCCAGCAGCCAGCGCGGGGCGTGGTGGGACTCGAAGGGGACCAGCAGCGTGGCGTTGGCCAGGCGCGCCAGGGTCGGGTCGTTCGACATGACGAACTCCGTTCGGTGAGCGTGAGAGTCCACAACAAAGGACCGCGGCCGAAGGCCGTCCGTTGAGGGTGGTGGTGGGCGACGGGTGGGCTGGGCCGGCACGGTGGGGTGGTGCCGACCTGCGGGTGAGGAGCGGGGAGGGGGCTGGTCGGGGCGGGGTCAGCCCTTGACCGCGCCCATGGTCAGACCGGAGACCATGCGGCGCTGGACGAACAGGAAGAAGACCATCACCGGCACGGTCAGCAGGGTGGAGGCGGCCATGATGGATCCCCACTCGATGGACACGGCGCCGAAGTAGTACTGGAGCGAGATCGGCAGCGTGTAGGCGCCCGTGTTGTTCTGCAGGAACGTGAAGGCGACGACGAACTCGTTCCAGCAGGTGATGAAGGCGAAGATGCTCGCGGCGGCGAGTCCGGGCGCGACCAGCGGCATGAGGATGCGCCAGAAGATGGTCCAGCTGCCGGCGCCGTCGATGGCGGCGGCCTCCTCCAGGTCCTTGGGCACGGCGTTGACGAAGTTGCGGACCATCAGGATGGTGATGGGCAGCGACACCGCGACGTAGACCACGAACACGCCGGCGAGGTTGTTCACCAGTTCCATGTCCAGGGTCCGGCCCAGGTGGAAGAAGTTGATGAACAGCGAGATGATCAGCGCCTCGACCGGCACCATCTGGATGACCAGCAGCAGGACGATGAAGACCGAGCGCAGCCGGAACCGGTAGCGCGCGACGCCGACCGCCGCGAGCAGGGACAGCAGCGCCGCGACGGCGACCGCTCCCAGGGTCACGATGAGGCTGTTGGTGAGGAAGGACCAGAACGACGTGCCGGGGATGAGCACCCCGGACAGGACGCGCTCGAAGTGCTCGAAGGTGATCGTGCGCGGCAGCAGCGTGGGCTCGCGGGTGAAGATCTCCCCGGTGGGCCGCAGGGCGGTGGCCAGGACCCAGTAGACCGGGAACACGGCGAAGAGGAGGACGGCGAGGGCCGCGGCGAACAGGCCGACCCTGCCGGCCGTCCTGCGCAGTCGGTGGACGTTGTTCATCGGGTCTCCCCCTGGCGGATCATCACTCGCAGGTAGTACGCGGTGATCGCGAGGACCAGGACGGTCATGATGACGGCGATCGCCGACCCCATGCCGTAGTTCGGCGGGGTCGAGGCGAACCCCAGTTGGTAGATGTAGACGGGCAGCAGGGCCACCTCGCGGTTGGTGACGCCGCCGGCGAGGATGAACAGCTGCGTGAAGATCCGGAAGTCCCAGATCACCTGCAGGATCAGCAGCAGCGCGAACAGCGGCCGCAGCATGGGGGCGGTGACGTTCCAGAAGCTCTTCCAGGCGCCGGCGCCGTCCATGCGGGCGGCCTCGTACAGCTCGCCGGGGATGCTCTTGAGTCCCGCCAGCACGCTGATCGCCACGAAGGGGAACGACTGCCACACGACGGTCACGATGAGGATCGGGAAGAGCGTGCTCGGGGAGTTGAACCAGTTGAACTCCTCCCACCCCGATCCCACGAGCCAGTCCGGCAGTCCCGACATGATCGTGTTGAACAGGCCGTACCGGGTGTCGAAGAGCCACCGGTAGACGATCGCGGCGCTGATGACCGGTGTGGCCCAGGCCAGCATCAGGCCGAGGCCCAGAATGGTGGAGGCCCAGTTGGGGAGCTTGTTGAGCAGGATGCCCACGAGGGTCCCGAGGACCATCGTCACGACCACCATGGCCAGGCAGACGCCGATGGTGTTCCGGAAGATCTCCCAGAAGCGGGCGTCGGTCAGGACCGCGGTGTAGTGGGCGAAGCCGTTCCACTCCGCTTCCTGGCCCTGGAGCTGGCGCAGTCCGTAGTCGTGCAGCGACATCCACACCATCTGCACGATCGGCCAGAGCAGGACCACTGCGAGGGCCGTGAGGGCCGGGAGGATGAGGAGGTAGGGCGCGAGCGCTCGGCGTCGCGGTACCAGCTTCGAGCGGATGCGCGGCCGCGGCCCCTGCGGATCGTCAGGAGTGGTGGCGCGTTCCAGCGTTTGTGTCATGGCTGTTCTCACCTGGCGGTTGGACGGGGCGGCCGTCGGACCGACGGCCGCCCCTGGCCGTGCGCGGGAGCGCACGGCCGTGGCTGCTCCGTTGCTACTCGGTGGGGCGGTTGAGCGCCTCGGTGAGCTCGTCGTTCAGCTCGGGGAGCACGTCGTCGGCGGACTCGCCCTCGGCCATGCGCTGCACGGCGGTCTGGACCGTGGTCAGCTCCCACTGGACGTGGCCCCAGTTGGGGGTGTCCGGGAACAGGCGCAGGTCACCGGTGGCCTGGGTGGCGGCGCCGGACAGGACGGGGTCGTTCTGGAAGGTCTCGCTCTCCAGCACGTCGCCGTAGGTCGGGAACATCGAGGAGACCTCGTTGTAGGGAAGCGCGTTCTCCTTGCTGTTCAGCGTGGTGATGTAGTCGAACGCGGCCTCGGGGTGCTCCGAGGTGCCCCACACGGCCAGGTCGGAGCCGCCGCCGAAGGCGGGCGCCATGCCGTCCACGCCGGGGATCGGCGCGGTGGCCCACTGGTCGGCGTGCTCGTCGTTCAGGTCCTCCAGCTGGGCGCGGGCCCAGGGGCCGTCGATGAACATCCCCAGGTCGCGGTTGACGAAGTCGGCGTGCGCGCAGTCGACCTCGTTCAGGCCGACGCAGGCTTCCGGGGACACCCCGTCGACGGTCAGGTCCGCGTAGAACTGCAGGGCCTCGGTGGTCTCGGGGGAGTCCAGCTGACCGGTCCACTCCTCGCCCTCGAGGGTGGCGAACTCGCCGCCGTTGGCCCAGACGAAGCTGGCGATGCCGTTGATGAAGTCGGTCGGTGCGGCGAAACCGGGGACGCCGTACTCGTCCTCGATGTCGGCGGAGACCTCCAGGAGGTCGTCCCAGGTCTCCGGCGGCTCGTGGCCGAGCTCGCGGAGCCAGTCGGCGTTGTACCAGAGGGCGCGGACGCCGCTGTACCAGGGAACGCTGTACTGGGCGTCGCCGAAGGTGCCGTTGGCGTAGGCGCCCTCCAGGATGTCCTCGCGGTCCTCCCAGCCCTCGGCCAGTTCGGCGACGTCGTAGAGCGCGCCGGCGTCGGCCCAGGTGGGAACCTGGTCGTTGCCGATCTCGACGACGTCGGGGCCGCCGCTGACCATCGCGGTCTGGAACCGTTGGGAGAACTCGCCCCAGGGGACCCACTGAACGTCGACCTCGGTGTCGGGGTAGAGCTCCTGGTACTGCTCGGTGACCGAGTCCATGAAGGCGTTCTGGTCCTCGGTGGCGTCACCCATCCGCCACACGGTGAGGGTCTCGGGGGCTTCGGCGGAGCCGCCCCCGTCTCCCTCGTCGGAACCGCCGCCACAGGCGGCGGCGAGCATGACCACGGCCGAGGCCGCGGCGATCTTGGTGAACTTCATGGTGTACCTGTCTCCCTTCGCACGGCGCGCTGGGGCTCGACGCCTGTGCTCGACGCGGCCTGGGATCATAGGTGATCCGACCGCTTCGACGACTGTGTGGGAACTGTGCTGGGATCGCACGTTGACCGCCCCGCCGGCGCGGGTACCGAGGGGTCCGTGTCCGCCAGAGACTCGGACCTTCCGGGACGTGACCTCCTGTGAGGTTGTGAGCTAAATTAACAGGAAACTTTCCTAATAAAAACAGGGTGAGGTGTCACGGTTATGTCTCAACGTCCGGGTACGCCCCGGCTGCTACGCCAGCTCAACGACCGCGCGGCACTGGAACTGCTGCTGTCCGCCGGTCCGCTGACCCGGACGCAGTTGGGAACGAGAACAGGACTGTCCAAGGTGACCGCCTCCCAGCTCCTGGCCCGGCTGGAGGAGCGCGACCTGGTCCGCGTGGTCGGCAGCAAGGCCGGCGGCCGCGGACCCAACGCCGCGCTCTACGCGGTGGTGCCAGAAAGCGCTTACGTCGCGGCACTGGACGTCAGCGCGAGCCGCGTGACGGCGACGATCGCCGACATCACCGGCCGCGTCATCAGCGAGGTGAGCGTCGACCCCAGCGCCTCGGACGATCCCGTCGCCCTCGTGCACACCGCCGTGATGCGCCTGGCGGAGAAGGCGGGGGTCCCCCTCGACCGGGTCCGCGCCTGCGTCATAGGCACACCCGGCGTGGTCGATCCGCGCACCGGCGACATCCGTTTCTCCTTCGACCTCATGTCCTGGCACGAGGGGGTGCTGGAGGCCCTGAGGGCCGACCTCAAGCGGTCGGTGGTGATCGAGAACGACGTGAACCTGGCCGCACTGGCCGAGCACGCCGAGGGCGCCGCCTCCGGGGTGGCCGAGTTCGTCCTGATCTGGCTCAGCGCGGCGGGCGGCGTCGGCATGTCCACGATGATCGACGGCCGCATCCACCGGGGCCGCTCGGGCGGCGCGGGCGAGATCGGCTACCTGCCGGTCCCGGGCGCGCCGATGCCCAGCGACATCGGGCTGTCCGGGGGCTACGAGTCGCTCAGGGACCACTCCGAGGACCTGCCGCACGGGTTCCAGGCCCTGGTCAAGGCCAACCAGGTGGTCCGGCTGGCGGCCGAGCACGGCATCACCGGTGAGGACGTGGTGGACGTCGTCAGCGCCGCCTCGGCGGCCGGGACACCCGACGCGGACGCCTTCCTCGACGCCTTCGCCGAGCGCCTCGCGCGCGGAGTGGCCGCCGTCAGCGTCGTCATCGACCCAGGGCTGGTCGTGCTCGGCGGCGACGTGGCCAGGGCGGGCGGCGCCAAGCTGGCCGAGCGCGTGGAGGCGGCGACCGCCCGGATCGGACCCAACGCCACGGAGGTCGCGCTCGGCACGGTCGAGGGCAGTCCCGTGGTCAGGGGAGCACTGCTGCACGCGCTCGAACGCGCGCGCGAGGAGGTGTTCTCGTCCACGGTGTGAAGGCGCCCGGGCCAGGACGGGGACGCGGCGTCAGGCGACGGGCTCGAAGGACGTGATCTCCAGGCGCGTCGACACCTCGCTCTCGTGCGCGCCGAGCGCCAGGGCCCGGACCGGGGGTCAGGCGCCGCCGGCCAGGTCGGCGATCCCGAAGTCGGTGAGCACCGGCCGCGTACCGCCCTCGGTCAGCATGATGTCGGGGTCAGGCCGGTTCCTTCGCCATCACGATCCGGGGCAGGACGCGGATATCGGCCTCCGCCTCCCACAGGCGGGCCAGCTCCGGCCCCCATCGCTCGCGGGGCAGGGGAGCGAAGCCGCGGGCGGTGTACCAGGGGCCGTTCCACGGCAGATCGCGGAACGTGGTGAGCGTGATCGTCCCGTGGCCCGCCGCCGCGGCCTCGGCGCAGACGGCGGCCAGCAGGGCGGAACCGACGCCCCGGCGTCCGTGGTCGGGGTCGACCGCGATCTGTTCGAGGTGGGGGTGCCCGTCGACCACGACGGTCGCCGCCAGGCCGCACGGCCGACCGTCGGGCCCGGTCGCGACCAGGACGCGGTCGGCGTGCGCCAGCAGGGGGCGGGGGTCGTCCGGGGGCAACTCCACTCCTGCGTCGGCGAACACCGTGTCCGCCGCCAGTGACACCCGGACCAGGTCCGGCTCGTCCTTCGCCCGCATCGGTCGGATCTCCACCGCCAGGCCCTCTCCCGTCGTCGCTTCAGGGACCATCGTGGCCCGGGGGCGGCGAACCCGCCACCGGATTGCGTACCCGTCAGTCGCGCAGGCGCAGGCCCTGGGGCGTGACGTGGAACCCGGCGGACACCAGGGCTGTGTCCAGAGGGGTCCCGAACACCTCGGCTCCGTCGGCCCGTTCGACGGCCACCGGACCGAGACCGCGCTCGCGCACGGTCGACGCCATGGACCGGGCGGCGCGGTCCAGGAGCACCGGGTCCGTCCCGAAGGTCACCGCTGAGCGCCCGCCCAGGTGCAGGTACAGCGTGGGCGCGCCGTCGTCGAGGACCACCAGCGCGTGCCCGACCCGGGCCGGGCGCCCCGCGCCCTCGCGTCCGGTCGCCGGCCACGGCAGGGTCTGCCCGTAGGGCTGGGCCGGATCGGTGGCGGCGAGCACCAGGCACCCGTCCCCCTCGTCACCCGACGTCCCGGGAGTGCTCCCGGACACCGCGCGCAACCGGTCCACCGCGCCGGGCAGCGCGAACTGGGCGCCGCCCAGCCCCTCCACGAAGTAGCCGCGGCGGACCTGCCCCGACTCCTCCATCGACCGCAGCACCTGGTACTCCTCCCGGGAGATCCCCCGGCCCTGCGACCCGTAGGTCACCAGGCCCTGCTCGTCCAGCTTGGCCTGCGCACGCGCGAGCGCGCGCCGTGTCGGGTCGGTCTCGCGCTCGGGAAGCGCCGACCACCGGCCCGCGGCCGTGGGCGGCCCCGACCGCGACGGCATCACCGGCCGCCCCCGGCGCCCGGCGCGCGCGGGCGAGCGCCGGCGCACCGACCCCGAGCCGAGCAGGGCCCGCAGCGGGGCCAGGGAGTCGTTGGTCACGTGCCCGGCCCACAGCAGGTCCCACAGCGCCTCCACCAGCGCGGCGTCGGAGACCACCGACTCCAGCACCCGCGAGACGCGGTCGGACAGGTCCCGGAAGAACAGGCCGCCGCCCGCCGACAGCGCCTCCAGGACGGCGGCGGCGACCGGTTCGGCGTCCGCGGCCACGGGAACGGGGTCCGGTAGCAGCAGGGCGGCCTCGTCGGCGGGCACCAGCGTCAACCACCCGTCGTCCCCCGGAAGTGTCCCCAGCCCCGCCCACATCACCTCGCCCGCCTGGGTCAGCGCGTCCAGCGCCACCGGCGCGTACCCCTCCACGCGGGCAGGCAGCACGTTCGCTTCCAGGTCCGACGCGGCGATCGGCGCGCCCCGCACCGCTTCCACCGCCGCGAAGACGGCGTCCGGCCCGCGCAGCCGCCCACCGGGGACCGCGTGCTGCCACTGGGGGACGAACCGGGCCAGTGCCGACGGCGGCACCGGTTCGACCTCGCGGCGCAGCCGGGCGATCGAGCCCCGCCGCAGCCGCCGCAGCACCTCGGCGTCGCACCACTCCGTCCCGCCGGTGTGCCGCTTCGCGGGGGAGTGGCCACCCTCAACGGACGCCTGCGGCGCGGTGCCCGCCCGTCGCCCACCACCGTCCGGATGCCGCTCCGCGGGGGAGTGGCCACCCTCAACGGACGCCTGCGGCGCAGTGCTCATCTCCCTCGGGCGGAACGCGCCGCGGACCACCCGGCCCGACTCCGCCAGTTCCCGCAGCACCCCCAGGACCACGTCCTCGGGCATGCCCAGCCGCTCGGCCGCCTCCGACGCCTCGAACGGGCCGTGCGTGCGCGCGTACCGCGACACCAGGTCGCGCAGCGGCGCGACCACCGGCTCCAGCAGAGCCGCAGGCACACCCGGGGGCGGGACCGTGCCGACCGCGTCGCGCAGCCGGGCCGCGTCCTCCACCGCGTACCAGCGCTCGGCCCCCGCCACCGGACCGCGCAGGACGCGGCCCGCCTCCGCCAGGTCGTCGAGCCATTCCGGGCGCACGCCGCGCTCGGCCGCCTCCTCCGTGGTCAGCGGACCGACCTCGCGCAGGAGGTCGGCGGCGGCCTCCGCGTCCCGGACCGGGGCGGCGATCCGCTGGAGGAGGGCGTCGGTGTGCTCCACCACCTCCGGGTCGAGCAGGTCCCGCAGGTCCACCGCGCCCAGCAGGTCGGCCAGCAGGGAGGAGTCGAGCGTGAGCGCCTGCGCGCGCGACTCGGCGGCCGGGGCGTCCCCCTCGTACAGGAAGGCCGCCGTGTACTCCATCAGCAGGGACTGCGCGAACGGCGAGGCCCGCTCGGTGCGCACCTCGACCACGCGGACCCGGCGGGCCCGGATGTCGGTGAGGACCTCCACCAGGGCGGGAACGTCGAACACGTCGCGCAGGCACTCGCGCACGGTCTCCAGGACGATGGGGAAGGACCCGTACCGGCCCGCGACCGACAACAGGTGCGCCGAGCGCAGCCGCTGCTGCCACAGCGGCATCCGCTTGTCCGGGCGCTGGCGCGGCAGGAGCAGGGCACGGGCCGCGCACTCGCGGAACCGGGCGGCGAACAGCGCGGACCCCGTCAGCTCCTGGGTGACCAGGTCCTCCACGGAGCCGGGATCGAGGGAGACCAGGTCGGTGAGCTCCCGGGCGAGGACGGCGGCGTCGTGCTCGATGTCGGGCAGCCGGACCACGATGCCGTCGTCGCCGTGCACGACCTGGGCGTCGACGCCGAAGCGCTCGCGCAGCCGGCCGCCCAGGGCCAGGGCCCACGGGGCGTGCACCCGCGCGCCGAGCGGCGAGTGCAGCACCACGCGCCAGTCGCCGACCTGGTCGCGGAAGTGCTCCAGCACCACCGTGCGGTCGTCGGGCGCCTGCCCGGTGGCCTCGCGCTGCTCGGTCACGTAGGCCACGAGGTTGTCGGCCGCCCAGGGGTCCAGCCCGGCGGCGCGGGCGCGCTCGACGCCGTCGTCGGGTTCGGCGGCGGCCAGTTCCCTGGTCAGAGCGCCCACGGCCCGGCCCAGCTCGGCCGGGCGGCCCATGGAGTCCGCCTTCCAGAACGGCATGCGGCCGGGTCGGCCGGGGGCGGGGGAGACCAGGACGCGGTCGGCGGTGATCGCGTCGATCCGCCACGAGGTCGAGCCGAGGACGAAGACGTCGCCCACCCGCGACTCGTAGACCATCTCCTCGTCGAGCTCGCCGACCCGGGTGGGCGCCCGCCCGGAGGCGGGAGGTCCGGACAGGTGCACCGAGTACAGGCCGCGGTCGGGGATGGTGCCGCCGCTGATCACCGCGAGCCGCTGCGCGCCGGGCCGGGCGCGCAGGACGTCGGCCTCGCGGTCCCACACCACCCGGGGGCGCAGTTCCGCGAACTCGTCGGAGGGGTAGCGGCCCGAGAGCATGTCCAGGACCGACTCCAGGACGGAGTCGGCCAGGCGGGCGAAGGGCGCGGCCCGGCGGACGAGCGCCGCGAGCTCGGCCACCGGCCAGTCGTCCATGGCGACCATCGCCACGATCTGCTGGGCCAGGACGTCGAGCGGGTCGCGCGGCATCTCCAGGCGTTCGATGGCCCCCTCGCGCATCCGCTCCACGACCACGGTCGCCGCCAGCAGGTCCCCGCGGAACTGGGGGAAGAACACCCCGCGCGAGGTCTCCCCGACCTGGTGCCCGGCCCGCCCCACGCGCTGGAGGCCGCTGGCGACGGAGGGCGGGGCCGCCACCTGTACGACCATGTCGACGGCGCCCATGTCCACCCCCAGCTCCAGGCTGGACGTGGCGACGACGCACCGCAGGCGGCCCGCCTTGAGGTCGTCCTCGATGAGCGCGCGCTCGGCCTTGGAGACCGATCCGTGGTGGGCCCGGGCGATGACGGGGTCGCCGCCGCTGCTCTGCCCGGACTGTCCGATGACGTCGGCGGCGTGCTCCTCCGGCGGCAGGCCGGCGCCGTGGAGCTCGGCGTGCAGGTCGTTGAGCCTCGCGCAGAGCTTCTCCGCCGTGCGGCGGCCGTTGGTGAACACGATCGTGGAGCGGTGGGCCTCGACCAGGTCCAGCACCCGCCGTTCGACGTGCGGCCAGATCGACCCCCGCGAGAGCGGCCCGGCCCCGCCGTCACCGGTGCCGCCGGTCCCGGAGGCGGTGGGGCCGGACCCGCCGGGACCGGGCTCCTCCATGTCGGGGACGGGCACGACCACGCTCAGGTCCATGTGCGGGGTGTCGTGCGGGGCGACCACCGAGGCGCCGCCGAGGAACTCCGCGACCAGGTCCGGCGGGCGGACCGTGGCGGACAGGCCGATGCGCTGGGCCGGCCGGTCCAGGAGGTCCTCCAGCCGCTCCAGGCTCAGGGCGAGGTGGGCGCCGCGCTTCGTGCCCGCCAGGGCGTGCACCTCGTCCACGATCACCGTCTCCACACCGGCCAGGCTCTCGCGTGCCCTGGAGGTCAGGACCAGGAAGAGGGACTCGGGGGTGGTGATGAGGATGTCCGGCGGGCGGGTGGCCAGGCGCCGCCGCTCGGCGGCCGGGGTGTCGCCGGTGCGCACGCCGACGGTCACCGGGGACAGGGGGAGGCCCTGGTCCCGCGCGGCCGCGGAGATCCCGGCCAGCGGGGCGCGCAGGTTGCGCTCGATGTCGACGGCCAGGGCCTTGAGGGGGGAGACGTAGACGACACGGCAGCGGCCGTCCCCGGGAGTCCGGGTGAGCCGGTCCAGAGACCACAGGAACGCGGAGAGCGTCTTTCCGGACCCCGTCGGCGCGACCACCAGGGTGTTGCGGCCCTGGGAGATCGCGTCCCATGCCTGGGCCTGGGCGGGTGTGGGGCCCGCGGGGAAGGCCTGGTCGAACCAGGTCCGGGTCGCGGGGCCGAAGCGTTCGCCGATCATGCGGACAGTGTGCCCGCCGAGGCCGACGAATTCCGCCAGGAGCGACCGTGCGCGTCGGTCGGATCACCGATACTGGGGCCGATGAGACTCTCGAATTTCTGGCACAACATGCACGAACAGTTCGGCGAGGCCTACGCCGAGAGCCTGGCCAAGGACTACGTCATCGAGGGGCTCGGCTCGCGCACGGTGCAGCAGGCCCTCGCCGACGGGGTGGGGGCCAAGCAGGTGTGGAGGGCGGTGTGCGAGGCGTTCGACCTTCCCGTGTCGACTCGGTGAGGCGACGGATGGGGTCTTCCCACGTCGACTCGGTGAGGCGGCAGGTGATCGAACACAAGTTCGGGTAGTGTGGGTTGTCCACAGGCGTTCGTCCGGCATCGCGTTTGTCGTAGCGACGGCGTAGCGTCGTGCGCATCATGAAGAAGAAGGCATCCACCCAACAACAGGGGTACCCCGTGGCATCTGGTGACCGAGACAAGGCTCTCGAAACAGCTCTCGCACAGATCGAGCGGCAGTTCGGCAAGGGTTCCATCATGCGGTTGGGCGACGACGACCGCCCGCCCATCGAGTCGATCCCGACCGGCGCGATCGCGCTGGACGTCGCGCTCGGCATCGGCGGTATCCCGCGCGGCCGCATCGTGGAGATCTACGGACCGGAGTCCTCCGGTAAGACGACCGTCGCGCTGCACGCCGTGGCCAGTGCCCAGAAGATGGGCGGCATCGCCGCGTTCGTGGACGCCGAGCACGCGCTCGACCCCGTCTACGCCAAGAAGATCGGCGTCGACACCGACGACCTCCTGCTCTCGCAGCCCGACACCGGCGAGCAGGCGCTGGAGATCGTCGACATGCTGATCCGCTCCGGCGCGGTCTCCATCATCGTCATCGACTCCGTGGCGGCCCTCGTGCCGCGCGCGGAGATCGAGGGTGAGATGGGCGACAGCCACGTCGGCCTGCAGGCCCGCCTGATGTCCCAGGCGCTGCGCAAGATCGCCGGTGCGCTGCACCAGACCGGCACCACGGCGATCTTCATCAACCAGCTGCGGGAGAAGGTCGGCGTCATGTTCGGCTCGCCCGAGACGACGACCGGCGGCAAGGCGCTCAAGTTCTACTCCTCGGTGCGCCTGGACGTGCGCCGGATCGAGACGCTCAAGGACGGCACCGACGCGGTCGGCAACCGCACCCGCGTCAAGGTCGTCAAGAACAAGGTGGCCCCGCCCTTCAAGCAGGCCGAGTTCGACATCCTCTACGGCGTGGGCGTCTCGCGCGAGGGCAGCCTGATCGACCTGGGCGTGGAGCACGGCATCGTCCGCAAGTCCGGCGCCTGGTACACCTACGACGGCACCCAGCTCGGCCAGGGCAAGGAGAACTCGCGCAACTTCATGCGGGAGAACGTCGACCTGGCCAACGAGATCGAGAAGAAGATCAAGGAGAAGCTGGGCATCACGGTCAAGGGCGACGACAGCGCCTCCGGCCCCGGCGAGCAGGCCAAACCCGCGGCCGACGCGGCGGCCAAGGAGCCCGCGAAGGCGGCCACCAAGCGTGCGGCGGCGGCCAAGACCACCAAGGCACCCACCACGCCGGATGCGTGAGCCGGGGGAGCGCACGGAGGATCCCGAGGCCAAGGCGAGAGCCCTGTGCCTGCGGATGCTCACGCATTCCCCGCGCACCCGGGCCCAGTTGGAACGGGCCCTGCACCGCCGCGAGATCCCGGACGAGGTCGTGCGGTCGGTGCTGGGCTCGTTCGACGAGGTGGGCCTGATCGACGACGAGGCCTTCGCCCGGGCCTGGGTGAGCTCCCGGCACCACGGCCGGCGGCTGTCCCGGAGCGCGCTGGCCCGCGAGCTGCGCACCCGGGGCGTCGAGGAGGACACCGTGCGCGAGGCCGTCGCGCAACTGTCGGACGAGGACGAGGCCGAGGCCGCCCGCGACCTCGCCCGACGCCGCCTCGCCACGACGAGGGGCAAGGACAAGGAGGTCCGGATCCGGCGTGCCCTGGGCGTTCTCGCCCGTAAGGGCTACTCCTCGGGCCTGGCCTACCGCGTGGTCCGGGAGGAGCTCGAACGCGAGGGCGTCGAGGCGGAGCTGTACGACCCGGACCTCTAGGGCGTGTACGGCGGATACTCGCCCCGCCGCGCGGTGCCCCGACGGCACTTGCGCCGCGTTCCCATCAGGTGACAGGGAAGACGCTCCGGGCCCCGGGGCTGCGGAGGCCGCGGGCGGCTCTCAGCCGGTGTGCAGGGTCCGGAAGCGCTCGGGGCGCGCCGGGTCCCGGTCGACGACGCGGACCGGCGCCCAGGCCCACTGCCACACGCTGATGCCCGGGACGCGGGAGAACCGGATCCGCCCGCGCGTGCCGTCGACCTCCACGCGCGGCCACGCCCCGGCGACGGCCGCCCGGTCGGTGCCGTGCGAACGCAGTACCTCGGCGAGGACGGCGACGGTGTCCCAGCCCTCGAAGGCGACGAAGGAGGGCTCCTCGCCCAGGCATTCGGTGAGTTCCCCGCCGACGCGCGCACCGGGCGGGCCGAGCTCGTCGGGCAGGTAGCGCAGGAACGGGATCCCGGTGCCGTCCCCGCCCAGGGCCGCGGTCCACGCGGCGAACTCCGGTTGTCCGGCCGGAGCCCCGATGAGGACGTCCGCGAGCCGCCGGTCGCGCCGCACGGCCCTGACGATCGGCACCGCCGGCTCCGGTTGGCCGACCAGTAGGAGGAGCGCGGTGGCGCCGTGGTCGGCGAGCGCGTCGCACAGGGCCTCGGGGGTGAGCGCGGAGGCGTCGAGTTCGACGACGCTGCCGCCGTGGGGGAGGAGACGCTCCCGGAGGATCCGGGCCCCGGACTCCCAGTAGAGGCTCGGCTGGGTCGCGACCGCGATCCGGCTCCGACCCGTGCCGAGGAGGAAGTCCGCGTAGACCCGCCAGCCGTGGGACTGTGCCGGGGGCAGTCGGGCGACCCACTCCGTCGGCTCCCCGGTGAGGTCGTCGAGCACGGCGGACGAGCAGAGGTACGGCACGCCGAGGGCGTCGGCACGAGCGGCCACGGCGCGGGCGACGACGCTGTGGTACTCGCCCACCACGGCCGCCACGTCCAGGTCGGCCAGTTCGCCCACGGCCGCCGCGGCCCGCTCCGGGTCGGCCGCGGTGTCCCGGACCACCAGCTCCAGCGGTCTGCCGCCGATCCCGCCGGTGCCGTTGACCTCGCGCACGGCCAGGTCGAGCCCCGCGAGCAGGTGTCGGCCGGCCTCGACCCAGCCGGGCCGGGTCAGCGGGGCGAGAGCGCCCAGGCGGACGGGCGACCCCTGCGGGTGCTCGTGCCCCGACGGCGATGGCGTGTTCATCGGCTGTGGCCTCCCGGTCGATGCGGTCGGTTTTCGAGGTCCCGGTGTCGGGCGGGACGGGTGTGCCTGGTTGTTCGTGCTGCCCGACCGTCTTGCTGGTCGGTCAGTGGTCGGTCAGGTGTGCGGGACGGGTGTCGGCTGGATGTCCGTGGTGCCCGGTCGTTCCGCCGACCGGGGGTCGGTCAGGCACATGGGACGGCTGTGACCGGCTTCCGTGCTGCTCGGTCGGTCGGCCGTGCCGCCGACCGGTGGTCGGTCAGGTGTGCGGGACGGGGGTGACCAGGCTCCGTGTCGCTCGGCCCGTCAGCCGGTCTGGTGCTCGTGCTCGCGGGTTCCCCCGGTGTCCGGCGTCCCGTCCTCCTCCGGTGCCGTCGCGGGCACCGGCTCCGGGGCGGCCGCCTCCGGGCGGTCCGGCGGGGTGGTGGACAGGGTGAGCGGTCGCACGCCGGTGCCGAAGTCGGTGCCGAAGACACGGGCGTAGAACGCCAGTTCGGTGTCCAGCGCCCGGATGCGGGCCTGGGCCGAGCGGAAGCCGTGTCCCTCGCCCTCGAACTCCACCAGTGCGTGCGGGACACCGCGTTCGCCCAGTGCCGTGGCCATCGCCCGGGCCTGGTCCGGTGTGACGACCGGGTCGGCGGTGCCCTGGAGCAGGAGTACCGGGACGTCGATCTCGTCGATTCGGTTGATGGGCGAGCGCTCCCGGTAGCGTTCGGTGAAGCCCGGCAGCGTGCCGACGAGCGAGTCCAGGAAGCGCGACTCGAAGTCGTGGGTCGTCTCCGCCAGGCCGAGCAGGTCCGCCACCCCGTAGTAGGACACCCCGCAGGCGAACGTGTCCGTGGTCAGGGACAGCAGCGCCGTGAGGCCGCCCGCGGACGGGCCGCGGATGGCCAGGCGGTCGGGGTCGGCCAGACCCTGGTCCACGAGGGAGCGCGCGACGCCGATCGCGTCCTCCACGTCCACCACGCCCCACTCCTTGTGGAGCCGCTTGCGGTAGGAACGGCCGTAGCCGGTGGATCCGCCGTAGTTGACGTCGGCCACACCGATGCCCCGGCTCGTGAAGAACGCCTTGACGAGGTCGTACTCCTTGGTGCTGTGCGAGACCGGTCCGCCGTGCACATGGACGACGAACGGCGCCGGGCCCGACCCCTCGGGCGGGTACACGTTCACGTGGACCGGGGCGCCGTACCTGCCGGGGAGCGTCTGTGCCTGGGGGACGGGGATCCTGACCTGTGCGGCGCCCTCGGTCGTGCCCGCGGCCCCGTTCGCCCCGGAGCCCGGCAGGTCGCTGGTGCGCAGGACCTCGACGCTGCCCGTGGCCGGGTCCAGGCGGACCAGGCACGGTGGCGTGGTGGGCGAGGCGGCGATGGCCACGACGGACGTCCCGTCGGAGTCCAGCTGGGACCAGGAGGTCAGGTCGGTCGCGATCGGGGTCAGGTCGAGGGTCTCGGGGTCGTAGAGGCTCGGGGTCATGTCGGCGAGCCCGTGCAGCGCGACCACCAGCCCGGAGGACAGCACCTGGAACGAGCGGTGGCCCAGGCGCCACGGCGGGGCGTGGAACTCCTCCTCGGCCGGGTACAGGGCGATCGCCTGCCCCTTGAGGCCCGCCTGGTAGAGGTTCCACCACCCGGGCCAGTCGGAGGCCAGGTAGAGCGTGGAGTCGTCCACCCACAGGGGGGAGAGGACCGACTCGTCCACGCCACCCTTGAGCGTGTACTCGGCGCCCTCGCTCGGGACCACGCGGAGTTCGGTGCCGTCCCACGGCATGCGCGGGTGGTTCCAGCGGACGTAGGCCAGGTGGCCGCCGTTCGGGGACTCGGTGGGGGAGGCGTAGAAGTCCGCGCCGGAGGCCAGCTCGCGGATCGCGGAGGGGTCCTGGGCCCCGCGCCCGGACAGCGGCACGGCGACCACGGAGCGGCGGAGGTCGCCGCCGCGCCCGCTGCGGCTCCGGTGCCGATCGGCCGGAGCCGCGGCGGCGGGTCCGGCGACGCCGTCGGCCGTAGCGGTCGCATCGGCCGTAGAGGTCGCGTCGGCCGTGCCGGCGGGGTCGACCGCGTTCCCGGCGGACAGGCCGTTCCCCGCGGCTCCGTCGACCGATGCGTCCGCGACCGGTTCCCCGGCCGGTGCCTCCGCGGCGGTCGCCGCACGTGCGCCGGGTTCTCCGCCCGCGCCGGATGCCCCGCCCGTGCCGTCCGCCGCCCCCGTGTCGGCCGGGCCGTGCTCCTCGCGCACGCACAGCACCGCGCGCCCGTCGGCGCTCAGTGCGAAGTCCGCGTAACGCAGGCCGGCCTCCGTGTGCGGCTCCGGCGTGAGGGGGACCGGCTCCCTGGCGTCGCGTTCCCACAGGTACAGGCGCTGGTCCTCCGCATGGGCGAACACCACCCCCAGACGCGGGATGGCCTTGTCGTCGCGGCGCGGCACGGGCAGGAACGAACGGCCCCCGTACTCGTGCACGCGGGTGCCGACACCCCACGGGGCGGGGAGGAGTTCGCGCACGGTGCCGTCGGCGTCGCGCCGCATGAGGGTGACCCGACGCTCGTCGGGGCGTTCCTCCTCCCACCAGACCTCGTCGCCCACGACGGAGGGGAACGCCATCCGGCGCACTCCTCGGGCGACGTCACCGGCGGTGATGGGCTGGGGGTTCGACAGTTCAGACATGTCCCGCTCAGGAATGGGTCTAGATCAGATGACATGTCGACCTTAGTCGTGAAGTGTCGCCTGTGGGAGTCCTGCCGCACCATCCCGTGTGGCTTTACCGCACATGACGGCCCGAAGGCGCGATCATGCACTGGGTATCGTTTTCCATTCGTGATTGCAGTGACACAGCGACGGAGTTCCCGCCGTTCTATGCTTTCGCGGATATCACCGGTGACGCACGGTCGACGGGGGCGGCGGACTGCAGCCGCCAAAGGGTGCCGTGGTCGCCGAACTGCTAGAGGAGGATGCCAGCGATGAGCAAGGGACGCAGGACCACGCGGGCTTCCGTGGCTGTCGCCGCGGCCGCCGTGGTCGCCCTGTCCGCGTGCGCCGCTCCGGAGGACGCGGCCGGACCCGGTCAGGACGAAGGGGACGCGGAGACCACCTTCCTCCAGCTCGCGACGGGCTCCACCGGCGGTACGTACTACCCGCTCGGTGGCGAGATCGCGCAGTTGTGGACCAGCAATGTCGAAGGTATCCAGGTCGACACCCTCGCCACCGGTGCCTCCGTGCAGAACATGCGCGCCCTCGAGGGTGAGACCGAGGACGCCGAGGCCGGCCAGATCGACCAGAGCGAACTGGTCATGGCGGTCAACGGTGTGGCCATGCAGGCGCAGGCCAGCACCGGACCGTTCGAGGAGGAGCCGCTCGCCAACCCGGACGACATCCTCGCCCTCGGCAACATCTACCCCGAGGTCATGCAGGTCGTCGTGAGCGCCGACTCCGACATCGAGTCCATCGCCGACCTGGAGGGCGCCGACGTGGAGATCGGCCCGCCCGGCAGCGGCACCGAGGTCGCGGCGCGCCAGATCCTCGAGGCCTACGGCGTCGACCCGGACGAGGACATCAACGCCTTCGACAGCACCTTCGGCGACGCCGCCACGGCGCTCGGCGACGGCCAGGTCGACGCCGCGTTCGGCATCCTGTCGGTGCCCGCCGCGGGCATCGTCGAGGTCGGCGCGAGCAACGAGGTCCGGCTGCTGCCGATCGACGGCGAGGAGGCCGAGGGCCTCATCGAGGCCGACCCGAGCTACAGCCCGCTCACCATCCCCGGTGGCACCTACAACGGCCAGGACGACGACGTCGTCACGCTGACCCAGTGGGCGACCCTCTACACCACCTCCGCCCTGGAGGAGGACCTGGCCTACGACCTGGTCCGCGTGATGTACGAGAACTCCGGCGACATCGCCCACGATGTCGGCAGCCAGGTCCAGCTGGACACGGCCGTCGACGGCCTGGGCTCGATGGAGCTGCACCCGGGCGCCGAGCGCTTCTACCAGGAAGAGGGCATCCTCGACTGATGACCGCTCCGCTCAGGGCCGCTCGGTGGACGCCGGGCGGCCCTGCGCTTGTGAGGTCCCCGTCGGCGCTCCCGCGGGCGGCGGGCGCGCTGGCGGCCGCCGCGGCCGTGCTCCTCACGGTGACCGGGTCGGTCGACACGGGCACCGCGTGGTTCTCCGTGCGGCCGCTCACCGACCGGTCGGCGGACGCGGCGCCCCCCGTCGCGCAGGTGCCGCTGGCGGTCGGGGACCGGATCGAGCTCACCCACACGCATTCGGTCCACCGCCGTCCGGTGTACGAGGTCTTCTCGGCCTCGGCCGAGGCGGGACTGGCGATGGAGGAGATGCGCTTCGACGCGCACGGAGCCAACCTCCCCTCCGGACCCGAGACCATCGACGGCGTGACCACCACGTTCGTCCGCGACGGATCCGGCTACGTGGTCGACCACCACGGGCGTCCGCTCGGGACGGTACGGATGGTGGTCGGCACGGCCGACGTCGACCACCGGTTGGCCGCAGGTGGCCGCGAGATCCGGCTCCTGGATCTGGTTGGACCTGGCACAGGCGTGGAACTGTACGTGCAAACCACATCGGGTGGCCCCATCCGGTGAGTGATGGGGGAATCCCCCGCCCACGAGAAGGACGAGGTTGATGACGACCGATCCCAAAGCCACCGGTGACCCCGGTGGCGGCCCCGCCGGCGGGAGAGAAACGATCGCCGGTGCGTCCTCCCCAGAAGCCCTCGAGAGCATCCAGAAGGACATCGAGGCGATGGAGACGCACGACTACACCGAGGACGCGGGGGCCGAGGGGACCCGCAGCCAGCTCCGGACGATCTGGCGCTGGAGCGTGTTCTTCGTCGCCCTGGCCCTGGCCGTGTTCCACCTGTGGACCGCGTTCACCCAGACGCTGCCCCCACTGCAGCAGCGCTCCTTCCACCTCGCCCTCGGCCTCGGCCTGGTGTTCCTGCTCTACCCGACCAAGGAGCGCAGGACCGAGGTCCACGGCCCCTTCTACGGCATCAGCATGGCCTTCAGCGGCCTCCTGGTGGGCTACCTCGGGGTCGGGATCCTGTCCGGCACCAACACGAGCATGTACCTGTACCTCCCGCAGGCGGTGTTCGGCGGGCTGGCCCTCGTCCTCCTCGGCGGCGCGGGCTGGTACCTGTGGCGCACGCGCGCGTCCGACGCGGCCTCGCGGGCCCAGTCCGCGGGCGGCTGGACACTCCTGGCCGGGGTGGCGCTGATCTCGCTCGACCTGGTGACCAGTGACGCGGCCGGCGGCTTCTTCTTCCTGCCCATCCTGGGCCTGGTCCTGGTCGTGGCCGCCCTGGCCCTGGCCGTCGCGCTGCTGCGCCGGCCCTCGGTGTTCCCGGTGTGGCTGTGGCCGGTCGTCACCCGGTGGGGCCTGACCGCCGCGGGCGTGGTCGTCCTGGCGTACATGTCCGTGTCCGGCATCGCCGGATGGAACGTCGTCGGACCGGCCCTGGCGATCCTGGTGATCGTGCAGCTGTCCCGCTACTCCGGCGTGACGGTCATGGGCATGCCGGTGTTCGACGTGGTCCTGGCCGCGCTGGGCCTCTTCGCCGGGCTCTACATGTTCGTCAACTACAACGAGATCGTCACCACGGTCGGCATCCTCAACCCGACCTACGTCATGGTGGGCACGATCGGCATCCTGCTGATCCTCGTGGCCGCCGGACGCGTGCTCGGCCCCGCCCTGGTGGTGCTGGCGTCGGCGCTGATCGCCTTCGCCTACTTCGGCCAGGCCATGCCGGGCTTCCTGCGCCACCGCGGGTCCAGTGTCGACCAGCTCGTCACGAACCTGTGGGTCAGCACGGAGGGCATCTTCGGGACCCCGCTGGGGATCTCGGCGACCTTCATCTTCCTGTTCATGATCTTCGCCGCCATGCTCCAGCGGACCGGCATGGAGCGGTTCTTCACCGACCTGGCCCTGGGCGCCACCGGCCACTCCACGGGCGGTACCGCCAAGGTCGGCATCGTCACCAGCGCGTTCTCCGGCACGATCACCGGCAGCTCGGTGGCCAACACCGTCTCCAACGGCGCGTTCACCATCCCGATGATGAAGAAGTCCGGCTACAAGCCCGAGTACGCGGGCGCGGTCGAGGCGGCCTCCTCCACCGGGGGCCAGATCATGCCGCCGATCATGGGCGCGGGCGCCTTCATCATGATCGAGTTCACCGGGGCCAGCTACCAGCAGATCCTCACGGCCGCGGCGATCCCCGCGGTGATGTTCTTCGTCTCCCAGTACGTGGTCGTGCACTACGACGCCAAGCGGATGGGGATCGGCGGCCTGCCCCGCGAGCTGCTGCCCAACCTGCGCGTGCTGATGCTGACCCGCGGGTACCTGCTCGCGCCGGTCATCGCGATCTTCGCCCTGCTGTCCATGGGCTACTCGCCGATGTTCTCCGCGATGGGCGCGGTGGTGGCCACCGTCGCCATGAACCTGCTCATCCAGTTCGTCACACTGCCCTGGACGCGCGTCGACGGCCGCATCCGCCGACGGGCCGCGCGCGAGGCCGCCGTGACCGCCCTGCGCCTGTCCCTGCCGATCATCGTCGCCGCGGCCGCCGCGGCGGTGGTGGTCCTGGGAGTGCAGAACGTGTTCGCGGAGATGGGCCGCGGCATGCAGGCGCTGCTCATCTCCCTGCTGCTGGCCGTGGTCGCCATGGTCGCCATGGGCCTGTTCACGTCCTGGAAGGACTCCGAGGAGGACCAGCTCAACCTCCACGGCTTCCTGGACGGGCTGGTGGGCGCCTCGCGCCTGGCGATCCCGATCATCGTCGCGTGCGCGTCCGCGGGCATCATCGCCGGCGTCATCGTCACCACCGACCTGGGGCTCAAGCTCAGCCGGGGGCTCCTGGGCATCGCCGAGTCGATCAGCGCCTCCCTCGCGTCCCTGCTCACGTCGCTGGCGACCTCGCCCGTCCTGGCGTGGACCGGGGCGGGGTCGGACTTCGGGATCGAGGCGGTCTCGACCATGCGGGTCGACCTGTTCCTCATCCTCGTGATGTCGATGATCGCCTGCCTGATCCTGGGCATCGGCCTGCCCACGACCGCGAACTACGTCATCACGGCGACGCTGGCCGCCCCGGCGATCGTGACCGTGCTCCAGGGCGAGTTCGAGACCCGCACGCTCGCGATGCTGCTGATGGCGCACCTGTTCGTGTACTACTTCGGCGTCCTGGCCGATATCACCCCGCCGGTCTGCCTGGCCGCCTACGCGGCCGCCGGCATCTCCGGGGGCGACCCGATCCGCACCGGGTTCTACGCGGTGCGCATCGCGATCGCGGCCTTCGTCATGCCGTACATGTTCGTGTTCTCGCCGGAGCTGCTGCTCCAGGACGTGGACCTGGTGTCGGGCACCGTGGCCGCGGTGACCGGTGTCGTGGGCGCCGCGATGGTGGCCCTGGGACTCGTGGGCTACCTGGACCGGCCGATGGCCTGGTACCAGCGCGGCGCGATCATCGTGGGCGGCCTGCTCCTGGTCTCGGCGAGCTGGACGACCAACGTGGTCGGCCTGGTCCTGATCGTCGCGGTCATCGGCTACGAGAAGCTGCGGACCCACCGCAGGGGCGGTCCCGAGCGCATCCCCGCCGCCGGCGGGCCGGAGAAGGGCGACGAGGCCGTGCCCGCGGCCGGATCCGACGCCGGAGAGGGCGCCAAGGACTGACGGGGCGACGAGGACCGACGGCCGGGCCCGGGTGCGCGCGCACCCGGGCCCTCCGCGTCCGCCCGCCGAACCCGGCCGCGACGCGTCGGGACCGGCTCCGGTGGCGGACGCGCCCGTCCGGGGAGCGGATAGCCTGGAGCGGTGAGCCAGAGTCGTACCTACCAAGTGCGGACCTACGGCTGCCAGATGAACGTCCACGACTCCGAGCGCCTCTCCGGTCTGCTGGAGGACGCTGGGTACGCGCGCGCAGCCGAGGACACCACCGCCGACATCGTCGTGTTCAACACCTGTGCGGTCCGGGAGAACGCCGACAACCGCCTCTACGGCAACCTCGGGCACCTGCGTCCGGTCAAGGACGCCAACCCGGGGATGCAGATCGCCGTGGGCGGCTGCCTCGCCCAGAAGGACCGCGGCGAGATCGTCCGCCGCGCCCCCTGGGTCGACGTCGTGTTCGGGACCCACAACATCGGCTCCCTGCCGACCCTGCTGGAACGCGCCCGCGTCCAGCGCGAGGCGCAGGTGGAGATCGCCGAGTCGCTGGAGCACTTCCCGTCCACGCTGCCCAGCCGCCGCGAGTCCGCCTACGCCGCGTGGGTGTCGATCTCGGTGGGCTGCAACAACACATGCACCTTCTGCATCGTGCCCGCGCTGCGCGGCAAGGAGCAGGACCGCCGTCCCGGCGACGTGCTCGCCGAGGTGCGGGCGCTCGTGGACGAGGGCGTCAGCGAGATCACCCTGCTCGGGCAGAACGTCAACGCCTACGGCAGCGGGTTCGGCGACCGCCAGGCCTTCTCCAAGCTGCTGCGCGCCTGCGGCGAGATCGAAGGGCTGGAGCGGGTCCGCTTCACCTCCCCGCACCCGCGCGACTTCACCGACGACGTCATCGAGGCGATGGCCGAGACCCCCAACGTGATGCCGCAGCTGCACATGCCCCTGCAGTCCGGTTCCAGCAAGGTCCTCAAGGACATGCGCCGCTCCTACCGGCAGGAGCGCTTCCTGGGGATCGTGGAGAAGGTGCGCGCGGCCATGCCGGAGGCCGCCATCACCACCGACATCATCGTGGGCTTCCCCGGCGAGACCGAGGAGGACTTCGCCGAGACGCTGCACGTGGTGCGCGAGGCGCGGTTCGCCATGGCCTTCACCTTCCAGTACTCCAAGCGCCCCGGGACCCCGGCCGCCACCATGGACGGCCAGGTGCCGCCGGAGGTCGTCAAGGACCGCTACCAGCGCCTCGTCGACCTCCAGGACCAGATCTCCTGGGAGGAGAACCAGAAGCTGGTCGGCCGTGAGGTCGAGCTGCTGGTCGCCGAGGGCGAGGGAAAGAAGGACGGTGAGCACCACCGCCTCTCGGGCCGCGCTCCCGACAACCGCCTGGTGCACTTCGCGGTGGGCGACGGCGACCGGCCGCGCCCGGGCGACACGGTGACGGTCGGCGTCACCTACGCCGCGCCGCACCACCTGGTGGCCGACTCCGGCATCCGCGAGCTGCGGCGCACGCGGGCCGGTGACGCGTGGGCGGCCCGCAACGGCGCACCGGTCCGGGCCGACAAGCCCGAGGTCCTGCTGGGCATGCCCAGGGTCGGCGCCCCGGCCGAGCAGCCCGCCGCCGTCGGCGGGTGCTGCGACGCCTGACGGCGCCCGCGACGGCGAAGCGGAGGCCCCCGGCGTGACGCCGGGGGCCTCCGCCGTGTCTCAGGCCGTTCGGAGCCGCACGAGCAGGTCCGTGAACCGCCGGTTGCCCGGGAGCGGCGGGCGGCCGGGCTCGCGGCCCGGGACCAGGGCCAGGTCCGGGTAGGCGGCGGTCAGCGCCCCGAAGGCCACCTGCCCCTCCTGTCGCGCCAGGGCCGCGCCCAGGCAGTAGTGCAGGCCGTGACCGAAGCCGACGTGCGCCTCACCGGGCTTGCCGTGGTGGCGGGTGATGTCGAACCGGTGCGGATCGGGGTACAGGTGCGGGTCGCGGTTGGTGGCCGCGATGACGGCGACCGCCGGTTCGCCCTTGGCCAGGCGCCCGGTCCTGAGCTCGATGTCCTCGGTGGCGTAGCGGAGCTGGGTCACGAGCGCGGTGCCGCACCAGCGGAGCATCTCGTGCACGGCCGAGGGCAGCAGCCCGGGATCGGCCCGCAGTGCGTCCCACTGGTCGCGGTGCGTGAGCAGGGCGTGGGTACCGTTCGCGATCAGGTGGGCCGTGGTCTCGTGCCCGGCGATGACGAGCGTAAAGACCAGGGTGACGAGCTCGGCCTCGCTGAGGCGGTCGCCGTTCTCGTCGCGCTCCCTGATCAGGGCGTCCAACAGGTCGTCGTGCGGCGCCGCGCGGCGCTCGGCGATCATCCCCTTGATGTGGTCGATCATCGCGCCGAGCGCGGTGTTCATCGCGTCGGGCCTGGTGGGGTCGAACGCCGATGTCAGGGAGCGGCTCCACTCCCGCCACTGGTCGCGGTCCCGCTCGGGGACGCCGACGAGGTCGCAGATCACCGTGATGGGCAGCGGGTAGGCGAAGTGCTCCAGCAGATCGACGACGCCGTCCTCGGCGTGGTCGGGCAGGCGGGCCAGGAGGTCGTCGGTGATGCGTTCGACCTGGGGGCGCAGCTCGTTGACGCGTCGGACGGTGAAGGAGCGCGAGACCAGTTTGCGCAACCGCGTGTGGTCGGCCCCGTCCTTGCCGAGGACGCTCTCGGTCATGTACCCGACCAGCTCCGCGTCCAGGCCGAGCGACGTGAGCATGTCGGCCCGGCTCCTGGCGCCTGTTCCGCCGGGGACGTTGTCGGGGCTGGTCACGAACCGCCGGTCGCCGAGGATCGTGCGCACGTCCGCGTCGTCGGCGAAGAAGACGACGTCGAGGCCGCCCGCGAACTTTCCCGGGGCCGTGCCGCCGACCTCCCAGACGCGCCGGATCAGCGCTTCGGGGTCGGTGACCAGTGCGGGGTCCTGCAGGTCGATGGTCTGGTCGGGCGATGGTGTCGTGGCCGTCATCGGCCCCTCCGTCAGGTGTCGCGAGTGGACTGCAGGTAGCGGTCGACCTCCGCCCGGGCCCGGCGGGCCAGCTCCTCGTACAGAGTGGCCACCTCGGGCCAGGCGGCGGCGAGCGCGTCGGTCGTCCCTCCCTCGCCCAGAGTCGCCCGGATCGAGTCGGCCAGGACGTCGGCGCGGTGCTCGCGCGACTCCGGTTGGGGCAGGCCGGGTTGCGAGGCCAGGATCGGCTCGGCGAGCAGGTAGCCGGTCATGACCGACGTGTAGGCGTAGACGAGGTCGTTCCGGGGCCGGTCGCTCCGGAGCAGGTCGTGCTCGATGAGCAGGTCGAAGTACGTGTGCGAGGTGGTGATGCGGTCGGAGACCAGGTCCCGGCTGTGCTCGGCCGCGGTGCGGGCGAGCGTGCCGAGGGTCTCGGACTTGCCGGTCATGACGGCGCTGATGACCGGCGAGTCGCCCATCGACAGGTAGACGGAGCGGGCCATCGCGCTCGGCAGGATCTCCTCGGGGCTGCGGCGCATCGCGCTCGCGAGCTGCTCCGTCAGCGCCGACTGGGCCCTGAGCACCACCACCAGGAAGAGCACCTCCTTGGTGGGGAAGTGCAGGTAGACGGTGCCCTTGCCGACGCCCGCCCGCCGGGCGACGTCCTCGATGGTGATCTTGGGGTAGCCCCAGGTGACGAGGAGGTCGCCGGCCGCGTCCAGGATGCGTGCGGCCCGCTGCTCCCGTTGGGCGTTTCTGGTCATGGACTGTTCGGCTGGGGCCACGGTGTGCTCCTGGGAGACGGGGATATGGAAGGGGCCGGTGTTCACCAGCGCCGACGCGTCGACCATATCCTCACCTCCCCATTTCGTGACTCCGTGACCAGATTTGACATCTGGTCACGGAGTCAACGCTAGGTCAGGATCGCCCGCGGGACAAGGGGTGCCGACGGTCCGTCAGGAGTCCCGTCGGGCCCGGTCCAGCAGGATGAGGGGCACCGCGGCCGCGGCGAGGACGGCTCCGATCACGCAGACCGAGGTCAGACCGGCCCCCTGGGTGAGCGCGGCCGCCGCGAGGGCGGGGGTGGCGCTGATGCCCAGTTGGAAGGCCGACACCGTGGTGGCACCGGCGAGGGTCGGCGCGTCGGCCGCGATGGCGAACACACGGCCGTAGAGCGCCGGGTTCAGCACGAAGGCGGCGAACCCCATCAGCAGGACCGTGGGCAGGACCGCCCAGACCTGCTGGGCCGCGGCGACCATGACCACCGACAGGACCACGATCGCCGACACGCCGGCGAGGAGCGTGGCGTGGGGGAACCGGTCGGACACCCGGCCGCCGACGGACAGGCCGACGACGGCGCCCACCCCGAACAGCGCGAGAACGACCGGGATCCAGACCTGGGGCAGGCCGGTGACCTCCGTGAGGAGGGCCGCCAGGAAGTTGAACGTGATCATGTACGCCGCGGTGGTCAGGATCGTGATCGCGTAGACGACCCAGAGCATCGGCCTGCGCATGGTGGTGAGTTCCCGCGACAGACGCGACCCGGTGGCGCGGTTCGCACCCGACGCACCGGTCTCGGCGGCGGGGAGGCCGAGCCGACAGGCGACGATCCCGGCGACCGTCAGGGCCACGACGGCCCAGAACCCGCCGCGCCAGTCGGTGACATGGCTGAGCAGCGTGCCCGCGGGGCCGCCCGCGACCATCGCCAGGCCGAGCCCGCTGACCACGACCCCGGAGGCGCGTGCGTTCCGGTCCGGCGTCACCAGGCTGATCGCGGTCACCGACGCGACGGCGAAGAAGCCCGCGTAGGCGATGCCCGACACCAGCCTGGTCAGCAGCAGGACCTCGTAGCCGCCCAGCAGCCCGACGACGATACCGGCGGCGAAGAGGCCCTGGCTCGCCATGAGCGCGGTACGGCGGGGCAGGCGCAGGCTGAGCACGGCGAACGGCGGCCCGCCGATCACGACTCCCAGCGCGAACGCCGTGATCAGGAACCCGGCCGCGGAGAGGCTGACATCCAGATCGGCGGCCACCTCCGGAAGGACCCCGGCCAGGAGGAACTCCGCGCTCCCCATCGCGAACAGACTGAATCCGAGCAGGTAGACCCCGGCGGGCAACCTGCCGGAGGAACTCTCGGTCCTCGTGTGCGTTGTCGTGTCCATGCGGACCACCTCCACCGGGAGGATCGGGCGCGCTTCGCCGTTTCGGCAAAACTTCTTGCCGTAACCGGGACGCGTCGGTTCCATGGGCCCCATGGACGACCAACCCAGCGTCGACGCCGCGATCGAGCAGATCGCGCCCCGCCTGCGCCGCGCCCGCACGAGGAAGGGCGTCAGCCTGGCCCGCCTCGCACGGGCCACCGGGATCTCGACCAGTACGCTCTCGCGGCTGGAATCGGCCCAGCGCAAGCCGAGCCTCGAACTCCTCCTGCCGATCACCGCGGCGCTCGGCGTGCCACTCGACGAGATCGTCGCGGCTCCGAGGATCGTCGACCCGCGCGTGCCGCAGCACCCCACCAGGAAGGACGGCCGGGTGCTCATCCCGCTGTCACGGCAGCAGGGCGAACCGCGCGCGTACAAGCTGACCATCCCCGCGCACGACGAGGAGCCCCACCCGCGGACCCACACCGGCCACGAGTGGCTCTATGTGCTGCGCGGACGGCTGCGCGTGCGACTGGGCGAACGCGACTTCGTCATGGGGGAGGGGGAGGCGGCCGAGTTCGACTGCCGGATCCCGCACTGGTTCGGGGCCGCCGGACGCGGCGGCGTGGAGGTCCTCAGCCTCTTCGGGAAGCAGGGCGAGCGCATCCACCTGCGCACCCCGCGGAGCTGAGGGCCCGCCCGTACCGTGGCGCAGCGCGCGGGCGCGGCCGTGCCTACCCGTCCGCGCCCCGGAACCCCGGCATCACGGTGGCCACGTCCACCAGGGCCTCCTCGGGGACGTCGGGCGCCCCGGCCAGAGCGGTGTCCACCAGGGCCAGGGCCCGGTCGGTGAGCTCGGCGCTGTCGTAGGGCAGCCAGCGGATCCGCGGGTCGCGGCGGAACCACGACTCCTGACGGCGGGCGAAGCGCCGGGTGGCCTGCGCGGTGGCCGCCTTGGCGTCCTCCTCGGACAGGGTCCCGTCGAGCTGCTCCAGGGCCTGCGCGTAGCCCAGGGCGCGCGAGGCGGTGCGGCCCTCCCGCAGCCCGTGTCCGTCCAGCCGCCGGACCTCCTCCAGCAGCCCCTGCTCCCACATGCGCTCCACGCGGGTGTCGATGCGCGTGTCCAGCTCCGGGCGCGGAGCGGTCAGCCCGATCTGCAGGCAGGGGTAGTACGAGGTGTGGTCGGGCAGCGTGGCGGTGAAGGGGCGGCCGGTGAGTTCGATGACCTCCAGCGCGCGGACGATCCGGCGGCCGTTGCCCGGCAGGATGGCCCGTGCCGCGGCGGGATCGGCCTCGGCCAGGCGGGCGTGCAGGACGCCCGGGCCGGCGTCGGCCAGCTCCCCCTCCAGCCTGGCGCGCACGGCGGGGTCGGTGCCGGGGAACTCCAGGTGGTCCAGGACGGCCCGCACGTACAGGCCGGAGCCGCCGACCAGGACGGGGATGACGTCGCGCTCGGCGCACTCCTCCACGCGTTCGCGGGCCATCGCCTGGTAGCTGGCCACGTCGGCGGGTTCGGTGACCTCCCAGACGTCGAGCAGGTGGTGGGGGACACCGCGCCGCTCCGGTTCGGGCATCTTGGCGGTGCCGATGTCCATGCCGCGGTACAGCTGCATGGAGTCCGCGTTGATCACCTCGCCGCGGCGACCGGTGCGTTCCTCCAGGCGGAGTGCCACGTCGACGGCGAGGTCGGACTTGCCCACAGCGGTCGGGCCCACGACCGCGATCACCTTGATCATCACTCCACCCTAGCCATGTGATCGCCTGCCACGGTCGTGTTCCCTCCGGCGAGCGAACACGCCCTAGGATGGTCCGCATGCGATTCGCCAAGGGCCACGGAACAGAGAACGACTTCGTGATCCTCCCCGACCCCGACGGGGAGACCGACCTCACGAAGGAGACCGTCCGCCTGCTGTGCGACCGCCGCGCGGGCATCGGCGGCGACGGCATCCTGCGAGTCGTGCGCACGCGGGCGCTCGGCGAGGCCCTGGCCCCGGCGGCGCGCACCGCCGAGCGGACCGAGTGGTTCATGGACTACCGGAACGCCGACGGCTCGGTGGCCGAGATGTGCGGCAACGGGGTGCGGGTGTTCGCCCGCTACCTGCTCCACGCGGGCCTGGTCACCGGCGACCGGTTCGAGGTCGGTACCCGCGACGGCGCCAAGGGCGTGTCGGTCGAGGCGGACGGCGACATCACCATCGACATGGGCCGGGTGGAGATGCAGGGCACCTCCTCGGCCAAGCTCGCCCGCCAGGTCGTCCACGGGGCGCAGATCTCCGTCGGCAACCCGCACCTGGCCTGCGAGGTCGAGGGGCCGGTCGCCGACGTCGACCTGTCCCAGCTGCCGGAACTGGACACCGAGGCCTTCCCCCAGGGCGCCAACGTCGAGGTCTACGCCCAGGTGGCGCCGGGCGTGCTGGAGATGCGGGTCTACGAGCGCGGCTCGGGCGAGACGCGCTCGTGCGGCACGGGCATCGTCGCCGCCGCCTCCGCGGCGACCCCCGAGGGCGAGGGCGCCACGTGGCGCGTGCGCGTGCTCGGCGGGGAGTGCACGGTGTACCTGGACGCCGACGGAGCCCGCCTGAGGGGCCCGGCCGTCATCGTCGCCGAGGGCGAGACCGTCCTGGTGTAGTCCTGGCGCCGGGGCCGGGCGCCCCGCCGTACACGACCAGGGCCCGGAGCAGACAGGCGAGTGCGGCGGTGGCGGCGACGGTACGAACGGTGTTCCAGGCCGTCCACGGGCCTTCGAAGGCGGCGCGGACGGCGGCGGGGTCCCTGAGGAGCGCGGGATCCCCGGCCGCGGCCAGCTCCTGGTTGAGCGGCACGTTGACCCCCAGGGTGATGCCGAAGGCCGCGGCGTACAGGGCGAAGGCCGGGGCGGCCCACACCAGCACGCGTCGCCGGCCGCGCGGCAGGTGGAGCAGAACCGCGAGGGCGGTCAGGAGGAGCGCACCGAAGAAGCCGGGGGCGAACCACCGGTTGCGCACCGTGGCGTTGATCCACTGCATGGTGTCGATGAACGTGCGGTCGTCCACGCGGGCGAGTCCGAACATGACCGAGCAGGCGTAGGCGTAGAAGAAGCCCGCGATGAGCCCCATGGCGATGGCGGCCGACCCCAGGACCAGGCCCTGGGCGAAACGGACCGTCGCCGAGGGCGGGTTCGAGGCGGTTCGGGGGGAGAGAAGTGCTGCCACGGGGACCTCCGGGGCGGTGGCGAATAATGGAACCCTCGGGTTCGCTTTTAATCGTACCCAAGCGTTCGGATCAAGGGAAGGCCCGGAGGTGCCCATGGTGGCAGGAGGAGGTTCACGCAGGGGTCGGCCCCGTGCGGGCGAGCAGGCCCGACGGCGCCGGGCCGCGCTGGAGGCCGCGCTCGCCGAACTACTCGAACGCGGGGCCACCGGGATCACCATGCAGGCCGTGGCGACCCGTGCCGGATCCTCGAAGGAGAGCCTGTACGCCTGGTTCGGCGACCGCCAGGGGCTGCTCGCCGCCCTCGTCGAGTGGCAGGCCGAGCGGGTCAACACGGCGGTCACGACCGCCCTCGACCGGTCGGCCGACCCGCGCGACACACTCACCGCCGTCGCGCGGAACCTGCTCACGCTGCTCGTCGGCGACGTCTCCGCTGCGCTCAACCGTGCGGCCATGACCTCACCCGAGCTGGCCGGACTCCTGTTGCGGCACGGTCGGCACACCACCGGCCCGCTGGTCGCCGAGTTCCTGTCCCACCTGGCGGAGGAGGGCGTTCTGCGCATCGACGATCCGGAGGAGGCGTTCCGGCTCTTCTACGGCCTGGTGGTCCGCGACCTCCAGATCCGCGTGCTCCTGGGCGAGCGCCCGCCCTCCGAGGACGCCATCGGTGTCCAGGCGCGCATCGCCGTGGACCGCTTCCTCACCCTCACCGGAGCATGACGACGCCGTCCGCGCGCTTCGCGGGGCACGTGCGGCGCACCGCCGGGTCAGGAGGTCGCCGGCGTCCTGCGGGCGCTCACGTCGAACGCGGAGTCGCAGGCGTCGCGCACGCGCGCGTTGTGGGTCGCGATGACCACCGCGCGGCCCTCGCGGCTCAGCTCCCGCAGCACGTCGACCACCATCGCACCGTTGCCGGAGTCCAGCGCGCCGGTCGGCTCGTCGGCCAGGACCAGGGACGGCTGCTTGACCAGGAGCCGTGCCAGGGCCACCCGCTGCCGCTCTCCGCCGGACAGCCGGTGCACCTTCTCCTGCGCCCGCCCGGCGAGCCCCACCCGACCCAGGACCGACTCGTCGTCGGGTGAGCCGCGTCGACGGGCGACCGCGAGGTTGGCCCGGACGGTGGCGTCCTCGATCAGCGCGTAGTCCTGGAACAGGTAACCCAGCTCGTCCCGGCGGAAGCGGCGCCGCCCGCGCGGGCCCAGGCGGGTGACGTCGGTGCCCTCGAACAGGATCCGGCCGCCGCTGGGCCGTTCCAGCAGGCCCAGGCAGTTGAGCAGCGTCGTCTTGCCCGATCCGCTGGCCCCCACCAGCGCGAGCATGCGGCCCGCCTCGACGGTCAGGTCGAGGTCCTCCCACAGGGTGCGCGCTCCGAAGGACTTGGACAGGTTCCGCACGGTGATCATGGTGTTCCTCGGATCGGTCAGGCCTGCGAGTCGCCCTCACGGACGATACGGCGGTGGAAGTGGACGAGTGCCGCCGCGGTGATCGCCAGCGAGGCCAGCGCGATCCCCAGGGCGTAGAGGGGTTCGGCCCCCGTCGTGGCCCGCAGGTCGGGCGGTGTGTACCCGGTCGGATCGTTCCGGACGGCCAGCGCGGCGAGGGTGTCACCGGTGGCCCAGCCCACGAACGCCACCGCGATGCCCGCCTCGGCCAGGAGCAGCCTGCGGTGGGTGGCGGCGAACGTCCACCCGCTGATGTGCCGGACGAAGATGTGCTGGGCCCGGGCGCGCACGTAGACCAGGCACGCGCCGATGGCGGTCACCATCAGCACCGCGCCGACGCCGACGAGGTTGAACAGCTCGCTGCGCAGGATCGTGCGGTGGACGTCGAGGTCGTGCCGTGCGGTGGTGGTCAGCGTCTCCACCGCGATGATGTACCGCGCCGCGTCGGGGTTCTCCGCGCGGAAGGCCCGGGGCACGGAGGGGTCGGGGAAGACGGTGGCCCGTGAGGTCAGGTGGTTCGCGTAGCTCGTGTCGGACAGGACGCCGCCGTTGGGGAGGGCGATGACGACCGGGTCCGTGACCCGCGGCAGGAACGGGGAGCGTGCCGACGACTGCGAGCCGTAGGTGAACAGGGTCTGGCCGTCGGCGGAGGGCAGCACGCTCACGGGCGGGGCGGCGGCGTCCCCCGACGCCAGGTCCAGCCAGGCACGCACGTTCTCGGTGACGGCGTCCTCGTCGGCGGCCAGTGACTCGGGCAGGAGGACGCGCGCACCGTCGCCGGCGCCGTGGCGGCTTCCGTCGGGGGCGGTGATCCGCTGCTCGGCGAGGTAGGTGTCGTTGACCACGAGCGCCTCGTGGTCGGACGATCCGGCCGTGGGGCCGTTCCACTGCTCGGGGGCGAGGCGGATGGCGAGCACCATGTCGCCGTCGCGGTCGGCCTCGCGCAGCCACGGGCCGACCGTCGCGTCCAGGGCGGCGTAGTCCTCCTCGTCGACCCAGCCGTAGTGGGGGCTCAGCGCCAGGTGGGACGTGTCGCCGTGCTCGGCGTACAGGTCCAGCGCGGTGTGCTGGTCGCGGACGGTCTGGGCGGTGGCCACGACCGTGCCGATGAGTGTCAGCGCCAGGAGCAGGACCGGGACCCGGACCAGGTAGATCGCGGCGAGTGTGCCGCGCACGGGGACGCGGCCACCGAGGGCGGGCAGGATCGCGGTGGCGTGGACGAGGGCCAGCGTGAGCGCGTGCACCGCCACGGCCGCGGCGGCGAGCAGTGCCGCGCAGGTCAGAGCGATCCGCGTGTAGAACCAGAGCTGGTCCCACCCGTTGTAGAGGCCGAGTAGCGCCAGGACCGCGACGGTGGCGGCGGGAAGGAGGAGGGCCCACAGGCGGCCGATCCCCGCCAGGTCGGCCAGGAGGATCCTGCCGTAGGAATGGCCGTTCAGCCGGAGGACCGCGTAGTCGCGCGAGGCGAGCAGGACCCCGGCCGAGGTCGCCGAGGCGACGACCAGGAGGGCGATCACGGCGAGGTTGAGCATGTGGCCGCCCGCGAAGAAGTGCCACAGCTCGGTGGTGGTCGAGCCGGGAGCGGTGCTCAGACCGTCGGCGGCGAGCGCCTCCTCCAGGGCCGGGGCGGCCTCCGGGGCGCCGAAGACGAAGTAGTACCCGTTGGGCCCGATGTCGGCGAACTCCTCCAGCGGGTGCACGTCGACGCTGTAACCGGGGTTGAAGGCCGGATAGCCGTCGGTGAGCCAGGCGGCCTCGCGCGAGGCGGGATCGGGGGCGGCCAGGTACACGTGGGTGTGCATCGCCAGGTCGGCCGTGTCGCGGGCGACGAACCCGACGGCCGCGTCGTGCTCCTCGGAGAACCGGCGGACGGTGGTCGCGACCTCGTCGGTGTCGTGGGTGCCGTCGTTGTCGACGATCCACACGCTTCCCGCCCGCTCGGCGGGAAGCTGCAGCGTCGTCTCGACCCCGGAGCACAACAGGAAGGCGATGAGCGCGGCGAGGAAGAGGAGCGCCGTGTGGGCGAAGACGATGATCCGGCGAGGCATGGGGTCCTTGGGGCGGTCGGAGGTTCCGTGGCCCGCCGATCGCGGTGTTCGGCGGGCCGTCGGCGCGCCGGTGCGTCGGCGCGCCGGTGCGTCGGCGCGCCGGTACGTGTCGGTGTCAGCACGCCCGCCAGTACGTCTTGTTGTTGTAGAGGGCACGGGGGGCCGAGGCCTCGGACGTGTATCCGGCGGCGACGGTCGCGCTGCGGTAGGTGTAGGTGCCCTCCGCGGTCGATCCGTGGCAGCGGGTGGAGTGGAAGTAGTTGGAGTACACCCTCGCCGAGGTGAGTCCGTGGTACCAGGTACCGCCGCCGACATGGGTGACCTCGCGTGCGGCGGCGACGCCGGCCGCGCCGAGACCGATGCTCGCTCCCATGAGCAGGATCGCGACGGTCCTCTTCCATATATTCATTTATCCCTCTCCGGGGCCGCCGTTGGCTGGGTCCTTTCTGCGGAGGCCTCCGGGACGAGAACCTACCCAGAGGGGAGCCAGCTATCAATGGCCTTCTTCGGGGAAAACCGTCTTTCCGGGATAAGGCGCGAATGGTGGTGTCCTGGCCTGCGCGTATTCACGTTCGTGCAGGTCCTCGGGTCCTTCTTGTGGTGTGCGCAGGTCAGGGATCCGCGCGGTTTACCCTTTATCGGATCGGATCTCATCGCGGGCCGCAGTCGATTTCGGACCCGCCGCCGAACCCTTTCCGAGCAGTCGCTCCACACTCAGGCCGCGTAGAGAGGCGTCCAGCAGCCGTGCGGTGTGCGTCACCGTCACGGAGGCGCCCGCGCGTTCCATCGCCGAGGCGATCTGCAGCGTGCACCCAGGGTTGCCGGACACCAGGACCGGGGCCCCGGTCGCCACCACGCCCTCGGCCTTGCGGTCGCCCAGCTCCCGTGCGGGCTCCGGTTTGAGCAGGTTGTACACGCCCGCCGACCCGCAGCAGATCTCCCTGTCGGGCAGCTCCGAGAGCCTCAGCTCCGGAATCGCCGACAGCAGTGCGCGCGGGGCGCTCGTCACGCCCTGGCCGTGGGAGAGGTGGCAGGCGTCGTGGTAGGCCGCGTGCAGCGGCAGCGGGTGGCGCTCGGCGCGCGGGCCCAGCTCCACGAGGAACTCGGTGAGGTCGACGACCTTGGCAGAGAACTCCCGGCCGCGCCGCACCCACGACGCGTCGGCGCCGGACTCCTCCAGCGTCCGGTCGAGGTGCTTCATGCTGGAGCCGCACCCCGCCGAGTTGACGACGACGCGGTCCACGCCCTCGCGCTCGAACACCTCCACCAGCCGCCGGGCGAAACCGGCCGACTCCGCCAGGCGCCCGGTGTGGCCGGACAGGGCACCGCAGCAGCCCTGGTCGCGCGGGATGACGACGTCACAGCCCTCCATGGCCAGCACGCGCGCCGTCGCGGTGTTGACCTCCGGGAAGAACGCGCCCTGGACACAGCCGACCAGCATGCCCACGCGGGCGCGCGGCCGGCCGACCGCGGCGACGCGCCCGGGCAGCGGCGGAGGGGCGGCCGACAGGGGCGGCGCCACCCGCTCCATCGTGGCCAGCGACGGGGAGAGCCGGTCCAGCAGCCCGGACCGCCGGACCAGCGACGACGCCCCGCTGGCCTGGTAGGCGCGCAGCGGGCCGCGCAGCAGCCGGAGCCTGCGCCGGTAGGGGAACAGGGCGAAGATCGCACCGCGCAGCAGCCGTTCACCGCGCGGGCGCTCGTACTCCTCCTCGACCGTGTGGCGGGTGTGTTCGATGAGGGCGTCGTAGGCCACCCCCGACGGACACGAGGACACGCACGCCAGACAGCCCAGGCAGTTGTCGAAGTGCCCGACGGCCGTCTCGGTCAGGACGTCGTCGGTGTGCATCTGCGTCATGAGGTGGATCCGCCCGCGCGGTGAGTCCATCTCCTGGCCCCACAGGACGTTCGTGGGGCACGTGGGCAGGCAGAACCCGCAGTGGACGCAGTCGTCGAGGAGTGCGCCGAAGGGGCGCCGGCTCTCGTCCGCTCCAGGGGCCGGTCGGTCGCTCACGGGGGTCTCCCTTGCTCGGTCGCCGTCAGATACCGCCCGAGAACCGCCCGGGGGCGAGGCGGTGGCCGGGGTCGAAGGAGTCCTTGATCGCGCGCATCAGCGGCAGCCCGGGTACTTCGCCCCACAGGTCCACCCCGGCCCCGTGCACGGCGGGCTCGGCGCGCAGCACCCGCAGCGAGCAGTCCGGCCGGGAGCGCACCGCCGCGGCGACCTGCGCGACCGCGGCGGCACCGGTGCCCGGAGGGAAGGCCGCGTGGAGCGCGCCGTCGGGCGCCGAACCGCGGACGCGCAGGTCGGCGCCGACGGCGCGCGCCACCTCGCACGCCAGGGCCGCGACGGGCAGCGCTTCGGCGGGGGGACACGTGAGGAACGCGAGCGTGCCCCGCTCGGGGAGCACGCCCCACCCGGGCGGTAGTTCCCCGGCGACCTCGGGCGCGGTGTCGCCGCGCAGGGCGGCGCACACGTCGTCGACCCGGGTGGGGAGGCCGTCGGGGGTGCCCTCCAGGACCACGTGCAGGTGGGAGGGTTCGTTCGCGGGCCAGTCCAGCTCCACCGCCGAGGGCACGGCCGTGCGGGCGCGCAGCGCGGCCAGCATCCGACGGCCGTGGTCCAGGGAGGGGACCCGTGCGGTGACCACGCGCAGCGCGGGCGGCAGGGGGTGCAGGCGGAAGGCCACCGACGCGATGATCCCGAGGGTGCCCAGCGCACCGGTGTGCAGTTTGGCGAGGTCGTAGCCCGCCACGTTCTTGACCACCCGGCCGCCGCTGCGGGCGACCACGCCGTCGGCGCGCACCACGGTCATGCCGATCACCAGGTCGCGCAGGGCTCCGGTCAGAAGGCGGCGCGGGCCGCTCATCCCCGTCGCCAGCAGGCCGCCCACCGTGGCGTCCGCGCGGACGGGATCGTGGGACAGGCGCTGCCCGGCGGCGGCCAGCACGGCGGTCAGTTCGCGCATGGGCGTGCCCGCGCCGACCTCCACGACCAGGTCGCCGGCGATGTGCTCGATCCACGACAGGCCGGTGGTGTCCACGAGCAGGTCCAGCGCGCGCGGCGGGGCGCCCCAGTCGGAGGCGGTGCCGTGGCCGCGCGCGACCACGGTCAGGCCGTGGCGGGCGGCGGCCGCCATCACGCGGGCGAGCGCCTCGGTGTCGGCGGGGCGGGCGACCTGGGCGGGGATCAGCGCTCCCGGGGGCGCTTCGCGGGAGGGCGGGACACCCTCGGCGGGCGCCTCCGGCGCAGCCGCCCCTATGGCGTCGTCGGCGGACCCCGCCCGAAGGTCGCAGCCCTCGACGACCAGGTGCTCAGCGAGTGCCACGCGCTCTCCCTCTCGTGTCGGCGGCCCGGACCGGGGCCGGCCTCAGAACTGTTCCGCCTGCCCCGAATCCACCAGGGGGTGCGATCCCCTGCGCACGCCCGGCTGTTCGCCGCACAGGCGCGGGGTGGGCAGGAGCTTGTCGGGGTTGGCGATCCCCGCCGGATCGAAGGCCCGGCGCAGCAGGTCGAAGGTCTCCAGGTCGTCGGGCCCGTACATGCGCGGCATCGTGCAGACCTTGTCCACGCCCACGCCGTGCTCCCCGGTGATGGAGCCGCCGTGCTGGATGCACAGGTCGAGGATGGCGCCGGAGACCACCTCGGCGCGCGCTCCCGCGCCGGGCTCGGCGTCGTCGAAGAGCACGAGGGGGTGCAGGTTGCCGTCGCCGGCGTGGAAGACGTTGGCGACGCTGATGCCGCTGGAGGCGGACAGCGCGGCGATCGCCCGCAGGACGTCGGGCAGGGCGGTGCGCGGGACGACGCCGTCCTGAACGATGTAGGCGGGGCTGATCCGGCCGACCGCGGCGAACGCGGACTTGCGGCCCTTCCAGATCCGGGCGCGCTCCTGGTCGTCCACGGCCGTGCGCGTCTCGAACGACCCCGCGCCGTGGCACAACCGCTCCACCTCGGCCAGCTGGGCGTCGACCTCCGCCGACGGGCCGTCCAGCTCCACGATGAGCACGGCGGCGGCACCCTCGGGATAGTCGCAGGCCACGGCCTCCTCGGCGGCCTCGATGGCGAGGGCGTCCATCATCTCCACGGCCGAGGGCAGGACCCCGGCGGCGATGATGTCGCCGACCGCGCGGCCTCCGGCGTCCATGGAGTGGAAGGCGGAGAGCAGGGTGACGGTCTTCTGTGGGGACCGGGTCAGCCCGACCGTGATCCGGGTGGCGACGCCGAGGGTGCCCTCGGAGCCGACGAACGCGCCGATGAGGTCGTAGCCGTGGGCGTTGGGGGACTTGCCGCCCAGGCGGACCAGGTCGCCGGCGGGGGTGACCACGTCCAGTCCGCGCACGTGGTTGACGGTGAACCCGTACTTCAGGCAGTGCGCGCCGCCGGAGTTCTCCGCGACGTTGCCGCCCACGGAGCACACCTGCTGGCTGGAGGGGTCGGGCGCGTAGTAGTAGCCGTGCGGTGCGGCGGCCCGGGTGATGTCGAGGTTGGCGACCCCGGGCTCGACCACGGCGCACTCGTTGTCCACGTCGATCTCGATGATCCGGCGCATCCGCGAGGTGACCACGAGCACGCCCTCGGTGTGCGGAAGCGCTCCCGCCGAGAGCCCGGTGCCCGCGCCCCGCGGGACGAAGGGGACGCCGTGCTCGGAGCACAGGCGCAGGACGGCGGCGACCTGTTCACCGGTGGTGGGCAGGACGACGACGCCGGGCAGGGAGCGGTGGTGGGTGAGGCCGTCGCTCTCGTAGACGCGGCGCTGGGAGGTGTCGGTCAGGACACCGTCGGGTCCGCAGATCTCGCGCAGCCGGGGAATGAGCGCGTCCAGGGCCGGGGCCACGACGCGTGTCGACTCGGACATGGGGCCTTCCCTTCCGAGATTTCCAGAGCGCAAGAAGCGCTTTCCGCTCTCCGGAGGTTCCTCGGAAGGACCGTACGACGGCGCCCCCTGCCGAGGCAAGGGGCGCCGCCCGGGTGTCCGCCACCGGCCCGTCCTGCACGACGGACCGCCGTGGCGGTGCGGTGCTACGGCATGCGCTCGTAGGCGGGCAGGGTGAGGAAGTCGACGTAGTCGTCGGCCAGCGCGACCTCGGTGAAGAGCTCGCTGGCCTGCTGGTACAGGGCCTCGTCGAAGGCGTCGCCGAGGGAGCCGCGGATGGTGGCCAGCTCCTCGTCGATGATCTGCTTGATCAGCTCGGCCGTGACCTTCTCGCCGCCGTCGAGCGTGACGTCGTTGTGCAGCCACTGCCAGATCTGCGAGCGCGAGATCTCGGCGGTGGCGGCGTCCTCCATGAGGTTGTGGATGGCCACCGCGCCGTTGCCGCCCATCCACGTCGCCAGGTACTGCAGGGCGACGTTGATGTTGCCGCGCAGGCCGGCGAGCGTGACGCCGCCCTCGGTCTTGTCGACGGCGAGCAGGTCGGCGGCCGAGACCTCGACCTCGGGGCGCTTCTTGTCGATCTGGTTCGGGCGCTCGCCCAGGACGCCGTCGAAGATCTCCTTGGCGACCGGGACCAGGTCGGGGTGGGCGACCCAGGAGCCGTCGAAGCCGTCGCCGGACTCGCGGGACTTGTCGTCGCGGACCTTGGCGAAGGCCGTCTTGTTGACCTCGGCGTCCTTGCGGGAGGGGATGAACGCGGCCATGCCGCCGATGGCGTGCGCGCCGCGCTTGTGGCAGGTCTTGACCAGGAGCTCGGTGTAGGCGCGCATGAAGGGCGCGGTCATGGTCACGGCGTTGCGCTCGGGCAGCAGGAAGCGGCGCCCGCGGGTGCGGTGGGTCTTGATGATGCTGAACAGGTAGTCCCAGCGGCCCGCGTTGAGGCCCGCGGAGTGCTCACGCAGCTCGTAGAGGATCTCCTCCATCTCGAACGCGGCCGGGATGGTCTCGATCAGGCAGGTGGCGCGGATGGTGCCCCGGGGGATGCCCAGGCGCTCCTGCGCCAGGACGAAGATGTCGTTCCACAGCCGGGCCTCGAGGTGGCTCTCCATCTTGGGCAGGTAGAAGTACGGCCCCTTGCCCTTGTCGAGCTGGCGCTGCGCGCAGTGGAAGAAGTAGAGCGCGAAGTCGACGATGCCGCCGCTGGTGCGCCGGCCGTCGACGAGGACGTGCTTCTCGTCCAGGTGCCAGCCGCGCGGGCGCACGACGATGGTGGCGAGCTCGGAGTCGTCCTTGAGGGCGTAGGTCTTGCCCTGGGGCGAGGTGAAGTCGATGGCGCGGTCCAGCGCGTCGCGCAGGTTGAGCTGCCCGCCGATCATGTTCTCCCACAGCGGGGTGTTGGCGTCCTCGAAGTCGGCCAGCCACACCTTCGCGCCGGAGTTGAGCGCGTTGATGGTCATCTTGCGGTCCGTGGGACCGGTGATCTCGACGCGGCGGTCGGTGATGCCCGGGGCGGGGTCGGCGACCTTCCAGCTGTCGTCCTCGCGGATGTGCCGGGTCTCGGGGAGGAAGTCGAGGTCGGTCCCGGCCGAGACCTGGTCCTGGCGGGTCCGGCGCGCGGCGAGCAGTTCCTGGCGGCGCGCCTCGAAGGTGCGGTGGAGCTCGGCGACGAGGTCGAGGGCCTCCTCGGTCAGGATCTCGTCGAAGCGGTCGTGGAGAGGGCCGGTGATCTCGACCCCGTGTGTGGCGCCCATGGAAGACCTTCCGCAATACGAAAGTTGATTCTGGTATGTGGAAACGAAGCTACTATCTTGATGTCGAGCGGTCAACGTCACTCGCGGGTCACATGACCAGTTAGTTTCCTGTTCTGCGAACCTTGCGCAAACTTCTCCTGGAAACTTCCGGGGTTCTTGAGCGGATACCCCAGTTCTGTGCGGTTCTGACCCCGCACGGCACCGTGGCTCGCGTCACCCCTCCTGCGATAATTGAGGTGCCACGGTGACGGTGAGGTGCGACGATCGACCCCGTACCCATGGTCGCACCGGGAAGATCCGGAGCGCCGGACGCGTTGACCCACCTGGAGGGATATGAATACAGCTGACAACCACGGAACCGCCCGGACCGGCCGCGAGGCCGTCGGTGAGGACGAGTTCCGTGCGGCGATCACCGCCACTGACGGGATCGACACCACCGGGGCACCGGCCGTGGAGCACGGCGGTGACGACCCGGCCACCACCTCACCCGACCGGGGCGAGATGGAACTCGCCGAGCGCCACGCGCTCCGGCGCGTCCAGGGACTGTCCACCGAACTCACCGACGTCACCGAGGTCGAGTACCGGAAGCTGCGCCTGGAGCGCGTCGTCCTGATCGGAGTGTGGACCAACGGCACGCAGGCCGACGCCGACAACTCACTGACCGAGCTCGCCGCCCTGGCCGAGACCGCGGGCGCCCTCGTCCTGGAGGGTCTGACCCAGCGCCGGTCCAAGCCCGACCCCGCCACCTACGTCGGCAAGGGCAAGGCCGCCGAACTCAGTGAGATCGTCATGGCGACCGGGGCCGACACCGTCATCTGCGACGGTGAGCTCACGCCCGGACAGCTGCGCCAGCTGGAGGACGTCGTCAAGGTCAAGGTGGTCGACCGGACCGCACTGATCCTCGACATCTTCGCCCAGCACGCGCGCAGCAGCGAGGGCAAGGCCCAGGTCGAACTGGCCCAGCTCAGCTACCTCCTGCCGCGACTGCGCGGCTGGGGTGACTCGCTCTCCAGGCAGGCCGGCGGTGCCGGCGGCGGTGGAGCGGGCGGCGGAGTGGGCCTGCGCGGTCCCGGTGAGACCAAGATCGAGACCGACCGCCGGCGCATCAACGACAAGATGGCCAAGCTCCGGCGCCAGCTCGCGCACATGCGTACCGCGCGCGACGTCAAGCGCGACGTGCGGCGCACGCGCGACGTGCCCTCGGTGGCGATCGCCGGCTACACCAACGCCGGCAAGTCCAGCCTGCTCAACCGCCTCACCGGAGCCGGGGTGCTGGTGGAGAACGCCCTGTTCGCCACCCTGGACCCCACGGTCCGCCAGGCGCGCACGCCGGACGGCCGGGCGTTCACGCTCAGCGACACGGTCGGATTCGTCCGGCACCTGCCGCACCAGCTCGTGGAGGCGTTCCGCTCCACGCTGGAGGAGGTCGCGGACTCGGACCTGATCCTGCACGTGGTCGACGGGTCGCACCCCGACCCCGAGAGCCAGATCCGGGCGGTCCACGAGGTGTTCGCCGACATCGAGGCCACCGACGTGCCCGAGCTGGTCGTGGTCAACAAGGTCGACGCCGCCGACCCCGACCTCCTCAAGACGCTGCGCACGCGCTACCCCGACGTCGTCGAGGTCTCCGCGCGCACCGGCGAGGGAGTCGCGGAACTGGTGGCGGCGCTCGCCGGGGCCCTGCCCGAGCTCGCGCACGAGGTGCACGCCCTGGTGCCGTACTCGCGGGGCGACCTCGTGGCCAAGGTGCACGAGGAGGGCCGCATCCTCAGCGAGGAGCACACCGGCGACGGCACCGCGATCCACGCGTTCGTGCCCGAACTGCTGGCCTCACGGCTGGAGGAGTACGTGCTCAGCACCGCCTGAGCAGATGCACTCCGGCCTGTCACGGGCCGGGACGCCCACCGGGTGTCCCGGCCCGTTCACTGTGCGGGACGGGGCGCTCACGTTCTCCGCCGCACGTGAGTGGCGCGGAGCAGGTGACGAAAGAGCAGCTCACGGGCGTGCGGGTGGTGTTCATCACTCTTGGTGCCTGTGAGTGTCGTTCCGGTTCGCTCGCATTCGTCGTTCGGCAGAGGTGTACACGGAGTCCGGGAATGGACTACGGTTTTGGAGCACTGGCCGAGAGTGGCCGCTGTCCCCCGACAGCCTCCCCCATCCACTGCGGCGGCATCGCGACGGCCCCGGCGGTCGCAGGGCCGGCGCCAGTCGGACCGCCGCAGACAATCGAGGAAGCACATGCCCTCCCGTCTTTCTCCCGCGACCCCCGGCGGAGAGCCCCCGGCCCCGTCCGCGTGTGCACCCCGTGCCCACGCCCCGCATCCGCGCACGCGGATCTGAACCGGCGAGGTCGGACTGACTCCATGACGGTCGTACTGCTCACCAACATCGGTCGGCTGTGGACCGGGAACGAACTGCTGACCAAGGCGGCGCTCCTGATCCACGACGACCGCGTGGCCTGGGTGGGCCCCGCGGCCGAGCTTCCCCAGCGCATCCCCGGCGTCGTGGACGACCTCACCGACGTCGACGAGGTCGTCAACATCGGCGGCGGCCTGATCACCCCGGGCCTGGTCGACGCCCACTGCCACCCGGTGTACGCGGGCGACCGCTACGCCGAGGTCAACATGTGGGCCAAGGGTGCCTCCAGAGGCGACATCTTCGCCGCGGGCGGCGGGGTCTCGACCACGGTCACCATCACGCGGGGCACCGATCCCTGGACCCTGTGCAACGCGGTCCGCGAGCGGCTGCGGCACTGGGTGCTGTCCGGCTGCACGACGCTGGAGGCCAAGACCGGCTACCACCTGACCAGGGACGGCGAGCTCGCCGACGTGCGGCTGCTGCGTTCCCTGGAGGAGGAGCCCGGCATGCCCCGCCTGCACGTCACGTTCTTCCCGGCGCACGGTGTGCCGCCCGAGTTCTTCGGCCGGCCCAAGGAGTACGTGAGCGCCGCGGCGTCCTGGCTCAGCGACGCGGCCCTGGCGGGCGCCGACGGTGTGGACGTGTACTGCGACAACCAGCAGTTCACCACCGAGGACGCGCACATGCTGCTCGGGGTGGGACAGTCCGTGGGCCTGCGGACGACGCTGCACGCGTGTTCGCGCCCGCGGCACGGCGCGGTCCGGATGGCCGCGGAACTGGGGTGCTCGTCGGTGGACCTGCTCCACGAGACCGACGAGCAGGACATCCTTGCGCTGGCCGCCACGCGCACGCCGGTGGTGGCCTGTCCGACGACGTCGCTGCACGAGCGGCGCATGCCACCCGTGCGCGCCCTGCTCGACCACGGCGTGCCCGTGGGACTGGGCACCGACCACAACCCCGGCCAGTCGGGCGCGATGTCGATGCCGCTGGTGATCTCGCTGGCCGTCTCGATGTTCGAGATGACCGTGCAGGAGGCGCTGAGCGCCGCGACCGTGGGCAGCGCCCGGGCCCTCGGACTCAACGACCGGGGGCTGCTGGTCCCCGGCACCCTGGCCGACCTGGTCCAGTGGGACGCCGACCACGAGGGCGCCTTCGCCTGGTCCATGGGCCTGCACACGCTGCGCGTGTGGCAGGGCGGCCAGACCATCCGCTGAGGGTCGGCCCCGCCGTCGGCGGCGGATTCCGGGCGCTCAGCGGTTTCCGTGGGTCCGGCGAGTTGCGGACGGTCAGCGGGTGCCGCGGGCGCGGGCGATCTCGATGACGGCGCGCTCCAGCGCGTACTCGGGATCGCGTCCGGCGCCCTTGATGAGGGCGTCGGTCTCGGCGACCACGCTCATCGCGCGGGTGATCCCGGCCGAGCTCCAGCCCCGTGCCTGCTGGCGCAGCGTGCGCATCTTCCACGGCGGGACCTTGGCGCGCTTGGCCAGGTCCGCCTCGCTGGTACCGCGCGGCGGCTGCGCGGCCACGGCGATGCCGCGGACGGCGCCCGCCAGGGCGCTGTTGATCAGAACCGGCGCGGTGCCCACCGACAGCGACCAGCGCAGCTGCTCCAGGGCCTCGGGCAGCCGACCTTCGACGGCACGGTCGGCGACGGTGAAGCCGGAGGCCTCGGCCCGGCCCGAGTGGTAGCGCGCGACCGCGGCGGCGTCGACCCGGCCCTCGGTGTCGGCGATCAGCTGCGTGCAGGCGGCGGCGATCTCCCGCAGTTCGGTGCCGACCGCGTCCAGCAGGGCCTGTGCGGCGTCGGGGGCTATCTGGCGGCCGGACGCGGAGAACTCGCCCTTGACGAAGGCGACGCGTTCGGGGCCCTTGCTCGGCCCCTTGCAGTCGATCCTCTGGGCTCCGGCCTTGGACGCGGCCTGGAGCAGCGCCTTGCCCTTGGCCCCGCCCGCGTGGGTGAGCACGAGGTAGACGTCGTCCGCGGGCGCCTTGAGGTAGTCGGTGACCGTCGCGGCCAGATCCTTGGTGAGGTCCTGGGAGGAGCGGAGCACGACCACCCGGCGGTCACCGAACAGCGACGGCGAGGTGACTTCGACCAGGGTGTGCACGCCGATCTGGGAGGGGACCAGATCGTGCACGTCCACGCCGGGGTCGGCCTCCCGGGCCGCCGCGACGACGGCGGCGACGGCTCGGTCGACGAGCAGCTCCTCGTCGCCGACGATGAGGGTGATCAGGGCGGGTGCAGGCATACACCGAGCATGCCACGATCCGGGGACCGTTCGGCCGTGCGGCCGACGATCGGGGAGGACCGGAGCCGGGGTCCCGGGCATTCTGAGGGCCGTCGAGAAATGGTCCTGTGTCCTGTGTGAATGCGGGCGTCCGAATATGGTGCTTAAGTTACACGCCGGTAACTGTGTGTCCCGTAAGAACATCTGTTACAGTGCATCGCGAAATCGGCACATAGAGCGACGTATGCGTGCATACGCGCCCACAGCCTCCCCGACATGTGCTCCCAGGAGTCGCCCGCCGGCGAATCCTGGGGCCGGAAAAGGCCAGGCAGCGTTGAGGGAACTCGCATTCTCGATACTGTCGGACAGCCTCCGCATCCCTTCTCCTCGCCCCCGGGCACGCCCGCGTGCGACAGGTGACTCCAGCGGACTGTCGCCGTACAGCCAGAGACCGCACCCCGGACGAGGGGGCCGGACCGTCGCCGCCCCGTCGGAGTGAGCTCGCCGGGAGCCGTGGCGGTCTCCGGACCGCCGGCTCCACCAGAGCCCGAGGCATGAACCCGGCAGCGAAGACCTGAAGCCCGATCGGCCCTCGGTGGTCCGTCCAGGGGTGATCGCCCATGTCCGGACCTCCGCGCCGTGCCCCCACCGTGCTCCAGCGCTTCCCTCCGGTGCGTCCCCGCTACCCGAACACCTGGAACTGCCCTTGTCTCCCCGCCGCATCACCGAAGTCCCCTTGCCCGACGAGTCGGTCATCGAAGCGGTCCGCGCCTCGTGCGCGCGACTTCCCGCCGGATCCACCCGGCTGGCCGAGCGCTTCTACGAGAACCTCTTCGCCATGGCGCCCGACGTCCGCGCGATGTTCCCCGACGACCTGCGTCCGCAGCACAAGCGCATGGCCACGGCGCTCCTGGAGGTCGTCCAGCACCTCGACTCCCCGGACGACGTCGCCGGCTACCTCCAGGACCTGGGGGCGCAGCACCACAGGGAACTGCAGGTCAAGCCCGAGCACTACCCCTTCGTCGGGCGGTCCCTGGTCCGCGCGGTCAGCGAGATCTCGCCGACCTGGACGTCCTCCATGAGCTCGGCGTGGGTGCTGGTCTACGAGTGGATCACCGCCAACATGCTCGCCGGAGCGGAGCGGGCCGCCGAGCAGGCGAACCCCCGACGACGCGCGCCCGGCGCTCCGCAGCCCTCCCCAGGGGTCGCGCCCCCGGGGGCGCCCTCCCACGGGAATCCGCAGGCACCCGCGTACGGGAACCAGCAGGCGCCCGCGTACGGGAACCAGCAGGCACCCGCGCCTTCCGGTGCGCCCGCCCACGGGAACCCGCAGACGCCCGCGCCGCGGCACGCCTACGACGTCCCGGGCCGTGACCGGGCCTACCGCCCGTCGCCATGACCGGTCGGCCGACACCCCCATCCCGCCCCACGCCCCGCTGAAAGTACGTGCAGATGAGTGAGATCGACCAGAACCGCACACCGGGCACCACGGGCGAGCGCCATGTCCAGGCGGTGACGGGGACGGCCGCACGGGCCGACCGGTTCTACCAGGACCAGATGCTGGACCGGCTGAACCCGCGGATGCGAGAGTTCATCGCGCGGCAGGAGATGCTGTTCATCGCCACGTCGGACGGCAGGGGCGAGTGCGACTCCAGCTTCCGAGCCGGACCTCCCGGATTCGTGCACGTCGTCGACGACCTGACGCTGGTCTACCCCGAGTACCGCGGCAACGGTGTGTTCGCCAGCGCGGGGAACATCATGGAGAACCCGCACATCGGGCTGATGTTCCTCGACTTCGAGCGCGACCGCATCGGGCTCCACGTCAACGGCCGGGCCAAGCTCGTGGAGGACGAGCACCTGCGGCCCCGGATCCAGGGGCTGCCGCTGCCGGAGGTGCCCGGGCAGCGGGCGATGATGTGGACCATGATCCACGTCGAGGAGGCCTATATCCACTGCCGCAAGCACATCCCCCGCCTGCGCAAGGTCGGCCGGGACGAGGACTGGGGGACCGACGACACCCAGCGCAAGGGCGGCGACTTCTTCGGCGCCAAGGACACACCGTCCCCGTGGAGCACACCGCACGACCTCCTCTCGGGTTACTACAGGTAGGGGCGGACGGGCGGTTCACGGGGGCGGTCGCGGGCCGCGCGTGACCACCAGCGGGACACCGGACCCGGTCCCGTCGAGCACGGCCACGTCGCCGTCGCGGTCGGTGCGCAGGTTCACGCGCGTCGACCGGTCCAACCGGTTCCAGGTGGAGGCGGCCGGGTGGCCGTACGGATTGCCGGCGCCCACCGAGGTCACCGCGACCACGGCGTCGGTGGCGTCCAGGAACGCGGGATCCTGCGTCGCGGCGCCGTGGTGCGGTGTGGTGAGCACGGTCACCGCCAGCAGGCCCGCGTCCGGTCCAGTGACCAGGAATCTCTGCGCCTCCTCCTCGACGTCGCCGGTGAGCAGCACCGACAGCGCGGGACCGTCCGCCCGCGCCACCACCGAGGCGTTGTTCAACGTCCCGGCGTAGCCCGGTTCGGGCCACAGCACCCGGAACAGCCACGGGCCCACCCGCAGCGACTGGCCGCGCGCGGCGGCCAGGAGCTCGATCCCCTCCTCCTTCAGGAGCCGTCCCGTCCCGGAGTCCGCGAACCCCTCGGGTGCCAGCGCCGCGTGCACCCGGCGCTGGCGCAGCACGCCCGGCGTGCCGTCCACGTGGTCGGCGTGGTCGTGGCTGAGGATCAGCAGCGGAACCTCGCGCACGCCCAGCCGCCCCAGGCAGTCGTCGATCAGATCGGGTTCCTCCCCGGTGTCGGCCACCACCGCGGTGCCCGGACCCACCGACAGCACGAACGCGTCGCCCTGACCCACGTCGCACGCCACCAGTGCCCAGCCCGACGGCGGCCAGCCGCCTGGCAGGCAGCGGGCGGCCAGGCCCAGCACCAGCACGGCCACCACGCCCGCCGCGAACACGCGTCTGACCCGCCCGCGGGTGAGTAGCAGGACGACCACCAGCCCGGCCAGGAGCAGACCGCCGGCCACGTCCGACCGCCACGGCACCGCCCCGTAGGGAACTCGCGCGCCCACCTCGGCCACCGACGCGATCCAGGCCGCACCCCAACCGGGCGGGTACACCGCCAGCGCCGCACCGGCACCCCAGACCACACCGAGCACCGCCACCACGGCACCGCAGACGGTGACGACCGCGACCACCGGTGCCGCGAGCACGTTGGCCGGGACGGTCACCCACGACACCTCGCCCGACAACAGCACCACGACCGGCGCGACCGCCACGTGCGCCGCCGCCGCGACCGCACAGGCCTCGGCCAGCGGCAGCGGCAACCGACGCGACCACGACCTCGACCAGGTCGGCGCCAACAGCACGATCCCCGCCGTGGCCAGGACCGACAGCGCGAAACCGTACGAGTCGGCCAGCCCGGGCGCCACGAACAGCACACCGACCACGGTGACGTTCAGCGCGCCCAGTGCCGCGTGCGGCCGTCCGGCGGCCAGTGCCAGCAACCCCAGCGAGCCCATCACCGCGGCCCGGACCACACTGGGCTCCGGCCGGCAGACCAGCACGAACACCCAGATCATTACCGCGCCGCCCACCACCGACGCCCACGGGGGAGCCCGCACCAGGCGGGCCACCGCCAGCACGAAGCCCGTGAGAATCGCCAGATTGGCACCGGATACGGTCAACAAATGCGACATACCGGTCGCCCGGAAGTCGTCGGCGGTCTCCGGCCGCAGTTCGGACACGTCGCCGACGATCAACGCGGGCAGGAGTCCGCGTTCGGGCTGGTCCAGCTCGGCGGCGGCGCTGCGCAACCCGGCGCGCACGTCGCCCGCCCGGGCCTGGGCCCGGCTCGGCTCCGCCACATGATCCGGCGGACCGCGCACGAGCACGAGCGCGGCCGTCAGGGGATCGTCGGGAGCGGCCACGAAACGACCGCCGACGCGGAACTCCTGCCCGGGCAGGAGCCCGTCCCAGCTCTCGCCGGAGGCCAGGACCACCACCGGTGCCCGCGGCCCGCGCTCCCGGTCCGCGTCCTCCACCCACGAGGTGCGCGCCTGGACCACCCACTCCGCGCGACCGGGGCGCGGTGTCCCGGTCCGCGCCCGCGGATCCGCGGTCACGACCGCGGTGAACTCGACCGCGCGCCCGTGCGCGACCGCCTCCGCGGCGGCGCCGGCGGCGACCCGGTGCACGTGGACTCCCGTGACCGCCGCCACGGTCGCGGCACAGGCCAGCACGGCCGCGCCGGTCAGCGCGAGGACCTCCCAGGGCGGCCGGGCGAGCAGGTACACGCCGATCGCCGCACAGCCCGCGGCGGCGGCGAAGGACCACGACGCCCAGGGAGGCACCGCCAGCGCGGTCAGCGCCGTCAGCCATGCCGACACCGCCGGTGCCAGCAGGCGCAGGTCCGGCGGCCGGTCCCAGCCGTCGGCGTCCGTCCCGAGCCACGTCGTCACGGCCGGCTCACCCCACCGTGATCAGGGGCGAGATGTCCGCCAGAACCGCGTCGCCGATCTTGCTCACGTTGGTCAGGTCCTCGACCTGGACGAAGGGGCCGTGCTCCTCGCGGTAGTCGATGATGTTGTTCGCGATGACCTCACCGATGCCGGGCAGGGTCTCCAGCGTGGCGGCGTCGGCCTGGTTGACGTTCACGGGCGACCCGGCAGCGGTGTCCTCGGGTTCGGGCGGGCCCACGACGATCTGCTCGCCGTCCGTGAGCGGGCGCGCCAGGTTGAGCTCGCCGAGATCGGCGTCCGGCAGCGGTCCGCCCGCCGCGTCGACGGCGTCGGAGACCCGCGACCCGGGCCCGAGGGTGTAGAGCCCGGGGTCGGTGACGTCCCCGCTCACGTGCACGATCACCTCCCCGCCCGGAGCCGCGCTCGTCTCCGGAGCCGGTCCGGTGGCCGCCTGCACGGCCGTGTCCGGCTCGACCGTCTGCGGCCGGTCCCGCAGGGCCATGAGCGTCGCGCCCACGGCGAGCAGGCCGAGGACCACCAGCGCCAGGACGGCCCGCCGCGACAGCGCCGCGTGGGCGGTCCACCGCCGGGTCCAACGTTCCAGGAGGGTCTCGGAGGGATCGAACTCGGTGTACCCGGACGGCGGCCGTGTCGCGCCCCCGGATGCCCCGCGCCCGGCTCCCAGAGACGTCCGCGGCCCCGCGTCGGAGTCAGGGAGCGGAGAGTCGCGGTCCGGGGAGGTACGGACCGACCCGGCACCGCGTCGCGGTCGGGTCGGCGCGTCCGTCTCTGCCGGCGGTCGTTCGCGCTGCGTCGGGCCGGCCGGCGCCGGGGCGCTGCTCTGCCCGTGCGGCGGTGGGCCTGCGGGATCGACACCCTGGGGGCGTCCGGTGGCGCTCGTCGGTCGGCCGTGCCGGGACCGAGTCCCCGGTGCGTCGGCGCGTGCGCCGCCGGGGGAGTGCCCGCGCCAGACCCGCGCGGGGGCGTGGCCGTCGGCCCGCTGGACGGGCCGGGACCGGGCGTCGACACGGCCCTGAGCCGGGCGGAGGCGTTCCGTGGGGACGGCGTCCGGGTCGGGTTCGGCCCGGGGGACCAGGCGGGTGCGCTGGACGGTGGTCTCCAGGGCGTCCTCGTCCGCGGTGTCCACCGGCGGGCCGTAGGGCGCGTCGGTCGTGTCGAGCGCGTACGGCGCCCGGGGAATCGGCGGGGGCGGGGCGGCGCTCCCGGCGGGTCGGGGGACCCGGGCGTGCAGGCGCCGTGCGGCGGGGGAGTCCGACAGCCCGAGCGCGCGGAGCCGGTCCTGAGGGGCAGGGGAGTGTGGGCGCCGACGGCGGTGAAGGGTCATGAACGCAACGGTAAGGAAGCCTCAACGCTGTGTCATCAGATGATTTCCGCCTGTGGACAACTCCGCCGGACAAGAAGGAACCCGGCCCGGTGTCACCACCGGGCCGGGTCGCGAAAAGCCTGGATCAGGCAGCGGGCTGCAGCTCGTGCAGGCGCTTGGCGATCGCGGACTTGCGGTTCGCGGCCTGGTTCTTGTGGATGACGCCCTTGCTGTGCGCCTTGTCCAGCAGTCGCGCGGCGTCGCGCTGGGCGACGGTGGCCTTCTCGACGTCCCCGGCCTCGGCAGCCTCACGGAACTTGCGGATGGCCGTCTTCAGCTGGGAGCGCACCGCCTGGTTGCGGACACGAGCCTTCTCGTTCTGCTTGATGCGCTTCTTCTGCGACTTGATGTTCGCCATGCGAAAACGTGCTCCAGTTGATCAGATCTGCGCGTCGGTCGAACAGGCGGCGCATCTCACGGGCAGCCGTTCCGCGAGAGGCCGGCGTGGGCGCCGACGCTGGGTGTGAGAGACCACGGGATCCCCGTGGAAGTCCGAGACACGGACTTCCAGTATGCCCCACCCCGGCACCACTTCGCGCATCTCAGGTCGGCAGCCAGCCGGAGCGGTAGGCCGCGAGGTCGTCCGCGTCGGCCTCGTCGGCCACGTAGAACGCCACACCCAGTGTCATCGATTCCGGGGGCTCGGCGCCCGTCACGCCCAGACGCACCGCCGCCAGGGCCGTCTCCGGCGACTCGTGCTCCTCGCGCTCGCCCCAGTCAGGGCTGTCGTAGGTCGGCAGCCCGAACCGCACGGTCACCTCCTCGCGCGTCCCCAGCGCCGCCACGGCCTCGTTCACCTGCCGGACCATGAAGCCGCCGTACATCGCCTCGCCCGGCATCCCCGCGCCCACGCCCGGCAGGACGACCTCGTCCGCCTCCTCGGTCACCCGGTCCAGGTACCCCTTCGACCAGTACTTCTCCTCGCGCTGGACCACGAACGACGGCATCCGGCCGCCCGGCAGCAGCTCCACGTGCTGGGCCTGGACCGACAGCACCGGATCCCCGCCCAGCTCCTCGCGGACCATCGACACCAGGTCCGGCATCGACGGGTCGTTGACGGTCACCGGGCGCACCTCCAGGTGCACGCCCGCGAACCCGTCGCCCGCCACCTCCGCCGCCTGCCCGGCCAGCGTCTCCCGGGCGTCGGCCCCGAACCGGTCCTCGACCAGCGACGACCCCGTCCGCACGTGCCTCAGCCACGCCAGCGGGCGCACGTCCGGGTACTCGTCGGCCAGCCACGCGAGCAGCGCGTCGGTGTCCGCCACCCGTTCGATCCCGCCCTCGTCTCCGATGTCGCCCGCGTACACGTACACCGTGTCGACACCGCCGGTGTCCAGGATCGCGGCCAGGGCGTCGGTGTCCTCCCACGAGCCCACCCACGCGGCGTCGGCCCCCTGGGACACCGCCCACGGGGCGGGATCGCCCGAGTACTGGTAGGCGAGCAGTGCCCCGGCCCCCACCAGTACGACCGCGACCGCGGCCACACCCGCCAGCACCCGCGTCAACAGCCACTTCACCGGCTCACTCCTCCCACGGTCGCGGACACCGCACGTCGCGCCGCGACGGCCCGTTCCCGGCTTCGAGTCCGTGCCCATACTGCCGCACGGGCGGCGGCCGTTCCCGGAGAGGGCACCCCGCCTTCGTGGAATGATGGACGATGCCGTAGGCCTCGGCCATGGCGGGACGGCGCGAATCTCGCGCGTGACCCCGAACCCAACCTGTAACGGGATCCCCCGCCTGAGGGCGGGGCCTTCAGCTCTCGTGGTTGAAGGCCGCCGTTACCAGACCCAGCCGTCACCAATAAGGAGGTGACCTTGATGGCTACGTTGCGCACAGGACGGAAGACCCACCAGGCCTTGCTTCCTCAGCGGCCTGCTCTGGAATCCGCACCAGCAGACACCCGACGGATCTCGGACGAAACGGGGCGCGGACACCACACCCGTGTGGTACCCGGTGCGGAACATGGTCGAGGGGAGACCGGTGCCGTCTCACCTGGCGGTTCCGGCGTCACCCCCGAGCCCTGCGGGTCCGGGGAGTCGGGCCGTGAGGCCCACACCGTTGAGCAGATCCATCCGTTCGTGTTCGTCCTGGACAAGCACGGCACACCCTTGCAACCCTGCCCGCCCGCACGGGCTCGCCGGCTCCTCGTGAGGGGGCGCGCGGTCGTCCATCGCCACACCCCGTTCGTGATTCGGCTCAAGGACCGCACCGCGGCCGAATCCGAGGTCGACGGCGTCGAGATCGGCATCGACCCCGGCTCCAGGCACACCGGCATCGCCGTGTTCACCTAACTGGCTGGTGAACGCCGGGGCCGGTACGCGACCCAGCTCGACCACCGCGGCCAGACCATCCGAAAGAAGCTCGCCCAACGCGCCAACTACGGGCGGCGCCGCCGCTCAGCGAATCTGCGCTATCGCCCGCCCAGATTCGACAACCGAAGCCGTCCCCGAGGGTGGCTGGCGCCGAGTCTGCGGCACCGGGTGGAGACCACTGCCTCGTGGGCGGGTCGCCTGGCCCGCCTGGCGCCCGTCAGGGTGGCCCATGTGGAGAGGGCGGCGTTCGACACCCATGCGCTGTCCGCCGGGCGGCCGTTGGAAGGGGCCGCCTACCAGCAGGGGACGCTGCGCGGGTTCGAGGTGCGTGAGTACCTGCTGGCCAAGTTCGGTCGAACCTGCGTCTACTGCGGTGCCACTGACACGCCGCTGAACATCGACCACGTTCACCCCCGCTCCCGGGGCGGTTCGGACCGGGTCGCCAACCTGGTGCTGGCCTGTATCCCGTGCAACCAGGCCAAGGCCGACCGGCCGGTGGAAGAGTTCGTCACCGACCCGAAGACCCTGGCCATGATCAGGGCACAGGCCAAAGCACCCCTGCGGGACGCCGCCGCCGTCAACGCCACCCGGTGGGCGCTATGGCGCTCCCTGGACGAGCGACTGCCCACCCGTGTGGGTTCTGGCGGGCGCACCAAGTGGAACCGCACCCGCAACCGCCTGCCCAAGTCCCACACCCTGGACGCCCTCGCGGTCGGCAAGCTGGACACCATCACCGAGGCTGCGCGGACGGTCCTGTCCGTCGCTTGCACCGGGCGAGGGTCCTATGCCCGCACCACCCCGGACAAGCACGGCTTCCCCCGGCTTCGACGGTCCCGGTCCAAGCAGTACTTCGGCTTCGCCACCGGGGACCTGGTCCGAGCCCTGGTCCCAGTGGGCAAGAGGAAGGGCTCCCACAGTGGCCGCGTCCTGGTCCGGGCCAGGGGCAACTTCGACATCACCACCGCCCACGGCCGACAAGCTGGGATCAACCACAGGTACGTCCGCTTGCTCCAGCGAGTGGATGGCTACGCCTACACTCTCAGGAAGGAGATGGGCGTATCCTCCCCGGCCTGAGCCGGGGCTTCCATGCCCAAGGAACGAGTGAACGGAGCACGGTGGCACAGCCGAACTGGACCGATCCCGCGCTGATCCGCAACTTCTGCATCATCGCGCACATCGACCATGGCAAGTCGACGCTGGCCGACCGGATGCTCCAGATCACCGGGGTCGTCGAGGACCGACAGATGCGCGCCCAGTACCTGGACCGCATGGACATCGAGCGCGAGCGCGGCATCACCATCAAGTCGCAGGCCGTGCGCATCCCCTTCACCGCGCTCGACGACCGGACCTACACGCTCAACCTCATCGACACCCCCGGCCACGTGGACTTCACCTACGAGGTGTCGCGCTCCCTGGCCGCCTGCGAGGGTGCGATCCTGCTGGTCGACGCCGCGCAGGGCATCGAGGCGCAGACCCTCGCCAACCTGTACATGGCGCTGGACAACGACCTCACCATCATCCCGGTGCTCAACAAGATCGACCTCCCGGCCGCCCAGCCGGAGAAGTACGCCGAGGAGCTCGCCGGGATCATCGGCTGTGAGCCCTCCGACGTGCTCAAGGTCAGCGCCAAGACCGGCGAGGGCGTCGAGGACCTGCTCAACGAGATCGTCACGCAGATGACGCCGCCAGTCGGTGACGCCGACGCGCCCGCCCGCGCGATGATCTTCGACTCGGTCTACGACACCTACCGCGGCGTCGTGACCTACGTCCGCGTCATCGACGGCAAGCTCAGCCCGCGCGAGCGCATCCAGATGATGTCCACCAGGGCCTCCCACGAGATCCTGGAGATCGGCGTCAGCTCGCCCGAGCCCACCAAGTGCGGCGGCCTGGGCGTCGGCGAGGTCGGCTACATCATCACCGGCGTCAAGGACGTGCGCCAGTCCAAGGTCGGTGACACCATCACCGCCCTGAACCGGCCGGCCACGGACATGCTGGAGGGCTACCAGGAGCCCAAGCCCATGGTGTTCTCCGGCCTGTACCCGATCGAGGGCACCGACTACCCGGTCCTGCGCGACGCGCTGGAGAAGCTCCAGCTCAACGACGCCTCGCTGGTCTTCGAGCCGGAGACCTCCGCCGCCCTGGGCTTCGGCTTCCGCTGCGGCTTCCTGGGCCTGCTGCACCTGGAGATCACCCGGGCCCGCCTGGAGCGCGAGTTCAACCTCGACCTCATCTCCACCGCGCCCAACGTGATCTACCGGGTGGACATGGAGGACGGCACCGAGCACGTGGTGACCAACCCCAGCGAGTTCCCCGCCGGGAAGATCGCGTCCATCTACGAGCCGGTGGTCAAGGCCACGGTGCTCAGCCCCTCGGAGTTCATCGGCCAGATCATGGAGCTGTGCCAGGACCGGCGCGGGGAGCTGCACGGCATGGACTACCTGTCCGAGGACCGGGTGGAGATGCGCTACACGCTCCCCATGGCCGAGATCGTCTTCGACTTCTTCGACCACCTCAAGTCCCGCACCAAGGGCTACGCGTCCCTGGACTACGAGCCCAAGGGCGAGGTGGCGGCCGACCTGGTCAAGGTGGACATCCTGCTGCAGGGCGAGCCCGTGGACGCCTTCTCCGCCATCGTGCACAAGGAGAAGTCCTACGCCTACGGTGTGGCGATGACCAAGAAGCTGCGCGAGCTCATCCCGCGGCAGCAGTTCGAGGTGCCCGTCCAGGCCGCCATCGGTGCCCGGGTCATCGCCCGCGAGAACATCCGCGCCATCCGCAAGGACGTGCTCGCCAAGTGCTACGGCGGCGACATCAGCCGTAAGCGCAAGCTGCTGGAGAAGCAGAAGGAGGGCAAGAAGCGGATGAAGATGGTCGGCCGGGTCGAGGTACCCCAGGAGGCCTTCATCTCCGCGCTGTCCACCGATGGCGGCGGCGAGGACAAGAAGAAGAAGTAGTGGTTCGGGCGCCCTTGAGACGGGGCCTTCGCGCCTTCCGGTGCGCTCCCTCGTTCCCACACCGTCGCCCGCCACCACCCTCAACGGACGCCTGCGGCGCAATACTTCCTCGGGAGCGCACCTCCAGGCCCTCCAGGACCCGTCGGCGCCCTCACTGTGCTTGCTATGGGCCTCCGCTCGTTCCTCGCTTCGGCCCGGACAGACCCCCTGGGGCTAAGGCTCGCTGGATGGCCACCTCGACCCCCTCGGGCAGTCGAAGGAGGGGCTCCCCGCCGGGGGAGCCCCTCCATTCGTGTGCGGCCCGCGGTCAGCCCTTGACCGCTCCCGACGTCAGGCCCTCGGTGATGAAGCGCTGGAGGAACCAGAACACGATCAGCGTGGGCAGGGACAGCAGGATCGCGCCGACCGAGAACATCCCGAAGTTGGCGTTGCGGGAGGAGGCGACCACCTGGTACAGGCCCAGACCCAGGGTCTTGGCCTCGGTGTCGCGCAGGAACACGCTCGCCAGCAGGAACTCGTTGATGGTCGAGATGAACACCAGCAGGCCCACGATCGCCAGGACCGGGGTGACCAGCGGCAGCATGATCCGGAAGAAGACCTGGGCGTGTGTGGCCCCGTCCATCTGCGCCGACTCGTCCAGTTCCTTGGGCACGGTGTCGAAGAAGCCCTTCATCAACCACGTGTTGATGCTGAGCGCCCCGCCCAGATACACCAGCAGCAGGCCCCAGCGCGTGTCGAAGCCGATCACCGGGTAGTACTCCCCGATCGAGGAGAACATCAGGTAGATCGCGACGATCGCCAGGAACTGCGGGAACATCTGGATGACCAGCAGCCCGATCAGCCCCACCTTGCGGCCCTTGAACCGCATCCGGCTGAACGCGTAGGCGGCCAGCGCGGACAGCAGCACCGTCACGGCCGCGTTCGTGAGCGCGAAGAACAGCGAGTTCGCGTACCACGTCGTGAACGGCGTGTTCGAGAACAGATCCCTGGCGTTGTCCAGGCTCGCCCCCGTGGGCCACAGCTGCGAGCTGCTCAGCGTGCCGAGCGGGTTGAGCGCGGCCGAGACCACGAACATGACGGGGAAGAGCGCGAACGCCGCGACCACCCACATGACCACGTGGCGCCAGCCCAGGCGGGTGGCCCACAGGCTCAACCGTGTGCCCGCGCCGCGCCGGTAGCGCGTCGGCGCCGTCCGCACGGTGTCCACCGACATCAGTCCACCTCCTTGAGTGCCTTGCTCCGCCACAGGCTGGTCACCGAGATCACCGAGACGATCAGGAAGATCATCACCGACAGCGCCGCCGCGTAGCCGTACTGCGCGGTGGCCTCGTTGAACGCCAACCGGTAGGTGTAGGTGATCAGCAGGTCGGTCGCACCGGCCGTGGAGTTGTCGGAGAACAGCGGCCCGCCCCTGGTCAGCAGCCACACCGCGTTGAAGTTGTTGAAGTTGAAGGCGAACGTGGCGACCAGGATCGGCGTCATCGCCACCATCAGCAGCGGCAGGGTGACCTGCCGGAAGGCCTGCCACGGGTTGGCGCCGTCGATCTGCGCGGCCTGTCCGAGCTCACGCGGGATCGCCTGGAGCGCCCCCGTGGCCACGAGGAACATGTACGGGTACCCCAGCCAGACGTTGGCGAGGATGACCGCGGCCCGCGCGCCCCACACCGAGCCGAACCAGTCGATCCGCAGTCCGAGCACCTGGTTGATGACACCGAAGTCGGTGTTGAACATGTCCCGCCAGAGCAGGTACATGGCCAGGGAGCTCATCGCGTACGGCAGGACCACCAGGACCCGGTAGAAGACCTTGCCGCGCATCTTCGGCACGTGCAGTGTCAGGGCCACGGCGAGCCCGACCACGAACACCAGGCCGGTCACCGCCACGGCGAAGACGATGTTCCACAGCAGGATGCTGAAGAACGACGACGCGAACGCCGGGTCGAACAGGAAGCGCGCGAAGTTGTCGGCGCCCACGTTGACCTGCCACCCCTGGGGGAGGCGCTGGCCCTCGTCGTTGTAGAAGGCGCCGCGCTCGGCGTCGGCCGTGTAGACGTCACCGGTCTCGGTGTCGGTCACGCAGTCGCACGACTCGTCGTAGACCCGCAGCGCCCTGCCCTCGTAGGCGGTGGACAGCCCGCTGGAGCGGATGCCCGCGCCACTGCCCGTCGGTACCGCGAACTCCTCCAGCTCGCCGCTGCGCTCGTTGACCTCGGCCGGGGTGAGGATGGTGTAGCCGAACGCGTCGGTGACCTTGCCCGAGTCCTCGACGGTGGCGCCGGCGAGCTCGCTGAGCCCGTCCGCGTCGCCGACCTGGGTGTCGCCCTCGGCGTCGGTGAGGAGGAAGACCAGCTCACCGGTCTCCGGGTCGCCGACCGCGGCGACCGTCAGGGCGTACTCCTCGGAGTCGGCCGTCCGGGTCACGGACAGGGACTCCACGGCGGAGATCGCCTGTTCCTTGCTGCCCCGGTGACCGTCGCTCATGTTGGTCACCGAGGTGCTCATCGTGTAGAGCACCGGGAAGATCTGGAAGACCATCAGGAACAGCACACCGGGCACGAGGTACTTCGCGGGCACGGTGCGCTTGGACAGGTAGACGTAGTAGACCAGGCCCACCACGGCGACGACCAGCCCGATGCCGAGCCAGTTGCCCCCGATGTAGAGCGGGAGGACGGCCCACACGCCCAGGGCCGTGAACAGTCCCAGCAGGCCGATCTTGACGACCTGTCCGACCAGCGATCCCTCGCGTGCGAAGCGCCCGCCGGGCAGCGGTGAACGGGGGGAACCGCGCCCGAGGCGTCCGTTGAGGGTGGCGGGCGACGGGCGGGCGGTGGGGTGGGCGGGCGCCCCGTCCGGGGCGCCCGCGTTGTCGGAAGCCGCCACGCCTACTCGCCGATCTGCTCGGAGATGGTCTCGGCGGCGGCCTCCATGGCCTCACGGGGGTCCGCTCCGCCGATGATGTCGGCCTGGGCGACGCCCAGCGGCTGCCAGGTCTCGCCCATCTCCGGGATGGAGGGCATCGGGATGCCCTCGGCGCCGGCCTCGGCGATCGCGGCGATGTCGGGGTTCTCGGCCGAGACGCTCTCCAGGGCCTCGGTCTGGACGGGCGTGCGGGGGTCGATCTCGTACAGGCTGAGGATGAAGTCGGTGTCGGTGACGTAGTTGGTCACGAACTCCTCGGCCAGGGCGGAGTTCGCGCTGCCCTCGGTCACGAAGAACGACTGGTAGCCGATGTAGGGGCTGGCGGGGTCGCCGCCCTCGAAGCCGGGGAAGGGGCTGATCTCGTAGTCGACGCCGGCCTCCTGGGTGTCGGCCAGGTTCCACGGGCCGGCGACGAAGAAGGCGGTGTCACCGTCGTAGAACAGGGCCGCGTCGTTCTCCAGGCCGATGGAGCGGCGCAGGACGCCCTCGCCCTCCTCGCCGTACTCCGCGATCTTCTCCATGGCCTCGATGGACTCGTCGGTGCCCACGCCCAGGTCGGTGGGGTCCCACGTGCCGGTGTCGTCCTGGCCGAAGAGGTAGCCGCCGCCGGAGGTGTAGAGCAGGTTCATCCGGTAGGGGTCGCCCTCCTGGGTGACCGCCATGGACAGGACCTCCTCGACGTCGCCGGCGTCCTTGAGCTCGGTCCCGGTCTCGACGAGCTCCTCGAAGGTCTCGGGGGCGTCCGGGGCCAGCTCGGTGTTGCGCATCAGGAAGAGGTTCTCCTGCGAGTACGGGACACCGAAGAGCTGCCCGTCGAAGGACATGGCCTCCAGGGAGGTCTCGTCGAGCAGCGCGGCCCGGTCCTGGGGGAGCTCGATGGGCTGCACGGCCCCGTTGCGGACCAGGTTGCCCGTCCAGTCGTGCGCGCCGATGAAGATGTCGGGGGCGTTGCCCGCCTGGTGGGCGTTGAGGACGTCGCCCTGCATGTCCTCGAAGGCGACGGTGTCGACGCTGACGTCGATGCCGTTGGCCTCGGCGAACTCGTCGGCGGCGGCCTCGACGGCGTCGGCGCGCTCGGCGTCGGTCCAGATGGTCAGGCCGCCCTCGGCCGACCCGCCCTCGCTGTCACTGTCGCCGCCGCCGGTGCAGGCGGTCGCCATCAGGGCGATGGCGGCGATCCCCGTGATCGCCGGTGCGCTGCGGAATCTCATGGTGTCTTCCTTCCGGGAGGCCGGTGTGGAGAGGTGCGCATGCGGCTGGCCGGTGGCCCCGGGTCCGTCTCGAGCATGCGATTGATGTGACGTTAGCAATAACTTGCAAGCATTGAAAGTCTTTGCAGACTCTCGGGATAAAGATGTGGAAACGCCCAGGAAACAGATGGATGATGGTGGGCCGTACGTGGTCGGAGCGTGACACGAGGTGATCCGATCGGCTCGGTGTCACACGTTCGGCTCACTCCGCGAAACTCGCGGTGATCAGCTCCTCGGCCTCGGCGAGCTCCTCCGCGGGTTCCGCACCTGCGATGATGTCCGCGCCGGCCTGGCCGAACGGCCCCCACACCGCGTCCATCTCCGGGATCGCGGGCATGGGCAGCCCGTTTGCGCCGGCATTCTGAAACGCTTGCAGGTCCGGATCCTGCTCGGACAGCGTCTCCAGGGCGTCCACGAGCGCGGGCACCCGGGGATCGGCCTCGTAGAGGATCACGGAGAACTCCGGGTCGGCGACGAAGTCGGCCGCGAACGTGCGCGCCAGGTCCGGATCGGAGGCGCCCGCCGCCACGAAGAAGGCCTGCACGCCGATCAGCGGGCGGGCCGGAGCCCCGTCCGCGAACGGCGGCACGGGGCTGATCTCGTAGGGCACCCCGGCCTCCTTGACCGCCGACAGGCTCCACGGGCCGGTGACGAAGTACGGCGCCTCGCCCCCGGTGAACAGCTCCGTGGCGCGCTCCGCCGTCGTGTCCCGGGTGAGCACGCCCGAACCGGCCTCACCCAGCTCGGCGATCCGCTCGAAGGCGGCCACCGACTCCGGTGCCGCCACCCCCAGGTCCGTGGGGTCGGGATCGCCCGCGCCGTCCTCCCCGAAGAGGTAGCCGCCGGCGGAGGTGAACAGCGGGTGCATGTGGTAGGCGTCGCCCTCCTCGCCCACCTGCAGGCCGAGCACCCGCGAGGCCCGGCCGGCGTCGACCAGGTCCGCGCCGGTCTCCACCAGCTCCTCCACGGTCTCCGGCTCCGACGGGGCCAGGTCGGTGTTGCGGATCAGCGCCAGGTTCTCCGTGGCGTAGGGGACGCCGTACACGGCGCCGTCGTAGGTCACCGCGTCCAGGGCGCCGGGAGTGAAGGCCTCGGCCGACCGCGCGTCCAGGGTCACCGGCGCGACCGCCTCGGACTCGACCAGCTCGCCGGTCCAGTCGTGCGGACCGACCATGATGTCCGGGCCGAGCCCGTTGGCGTGGGCGCTCACGAAACTGGCGCGCAGCTCCTCGTGCTCGACGACGATCACCTCCACCTGTGCGTCCGACGTGCGCGAGTAGGCCTCGGCGAACGTCATCAGCGCCAGGGCGCGCTCGTCGTCGGCCCAGACCGTCAGGGTCGGGTCGAGCTCGGCGGCGTCGGTGCCGGGGTCCGAGCCGCAGGCGGTCAGGGTGACGGCCAGTCCGGCGGCGGCGCACGCGAGGCGCGTGCCCGGGGCTCTCAGGGGCCTCATGGCGTCCTCCAAGGGGGGATCGGCGGGGCCCCGGCCATGGCGGGCCGGGGCTCCGCTGGTGTGGGTGTGGGTGAGGGGCGCGGGGTCGCGCGGCGGACCGTGGTCCGGTCCGTGGACGGAGCAGCCGGCGGCCGGGGAGGGGGCGCCGGGTGCGGAGTGCCGCCGGGTGATCGGGATGCCGTGGCGGTCGGGTCGGCGTGCCGCCGGGACAGGACGGGCCGGGTCCGGGCGGCGCCGAGGAGTGCGGGATCGGCCGGGTGGGGCGCCGGGGCGGGACGGGCCCGCCCCGCCCGGCGCCCGGGCGCGTCAGACGCGCAGCCACACCGCCGTCTCGGCGGGCAGGGCCAGGGTGCCGTCGGAGGGAGCGGCCACGGGGCCGCTGGACAGCAGCACCTCGGAGTCCCCTTCCCCGACCGTGACGTCGGCGGGCTCGCCGGTGAGGTTCACCGCGCAGCGCACGCCGGGCTCGCGCTCGAAGTACAGCACGCCCTCGGGTGCGTCCAGCCAGGTCATCGCCCCGTCGCCGAGCGCGTCGAGCTCACGGCGCAGGCGCAGCGCACTGGTGTACAGCTCCAGGGTCGAGCCCTCCACGCCGCGCTGGGAGGCGCGGGACAGCCGACCCCAGCCCTCCGGCTGCGGCAGCCAGGGCGCGGTTCCCTCGGGTCCGAACCCGTAGGGCGCCGCCCCGTCCTCCCAGGGAAGGGGCACCCGGCAGCCGTCGCGGCCGCGGTCGGTGCGGCCGGACCGCTCCCACGTCGGGTCCTGGAGGGCGTCGTCGGGCAGGTCGGTGACCTCCGGCAGGCCCAGCTCCTCGCCCTGGTACATGTACACGGCGCCCGGCAGGGCCAGCATCAGCATCGTGGCCGCACGCGCGCGCCGCAGGCCCTGCTCGCCACCGCCGAAGCGCGTCACGTGGCGGGTGACGTCGTGGTTGGACAGGACCCAGCTCGTGGTCGCCCCGACCGCGCCGTTGGCGGTGAGGGACGAGTCGATGACCGCACGCAGGTGGCCCGCGTCCCAGGGCGAGGTCAGGTACTCGAAGTTGAAGGCCTGGTGCAGCTCGTCCGGCCGCAGGTAGCGGGCCACCCGCTCGGCGTCCTCGACCCACGCCTCGGCGACCATGGTGCGGTCGCCCGGGTAGCTCGCGGCGATGGCCGCCCAGCGGCGGTAGATGTCGTGCACGCCGTCCTGGTCGAAGTAGGGCAGGGACGTGCTGCCGTCCAGGAGGTCGGCCTTGGCGCCCTCGGCGATGTCGGGCAGTGCCGGGTCCTTGACCATGCCGTGCGCGACGTCGATGCGGAACCCGTCCACGCCGCGGTCCAGCCAGAAGCGCAGGACGTCGTCGAACTCGTCGTGGACCTCCTGGCTGGTCCAGTCGAAGTCCGGCTGCTCGGCGTCGAACAGGTGCAGGTACCACTGCTCGGGCGTGCCGTCCGGGCGCTTGAGCCGGGTCCAGGCCGGTCCGCCGAAGATCGAGTTCCAGTTGTTCGGCGGCTGCTCGCCGTCGGGGCCCTTACCGTCGCGGAAGATGTAGCGCGAGCGCGCCGGGCTGCCCGGCTCGGCCGCCACGGCCTCGCGGAACCAGCGGTGCGCCGACGAGGAGTGGTTGGGCACCACGTCGATGATCACGCGCAGGCCCAGCTCGTGCGCGGTCGCCAGGAGCGCGTCGAAGTCCGCCAGGGTGCCGAAGCGCGGGTCGACGTCCCGGTAGTCGGCGACGTCGTAGCCGCCGTCGGCGAGCGGGGAGACGTAGAACGGCGTCAGCCAGACCGCGTCCACGCCGAGTTCGGCCAGGTGCGGCAGGCGCTCGCGGATGCCGGCGAGGTCGCCCTCGCCGTCCCCGTTGGAGTCGGCGAAACTGCGGACGTAGATCTGGTAGATGGCCGCGTCGCGCCACCACTGCGACTTAAGCGCCATGTGCGGGGGTCCTTCCCTAGAGCGTCTGCAAGTTCTTGCGCAAGATTACCGCCAACTTACGTCCATGTGACGACCATCTCGACTAGAATCACCCGCATGGGTCCACGACTTGCCGACATCGCGCGGCACGCAGGCGTCAGCGAGGCGACGGTCTCGCGGGTGCTCAACGACAAACCCGGCGTCGGCAGCGACACGCGCAAGGCCGTGCTGACCGCGCTGGACGTCCTCGGCTACGAACGTCCCGCCCGGCTCCGGCAGCGCTCCGCCGGGCTGGTCGGCATGGTCATCCCCGAACTGGAGAACCCGGTCTTCCCGATGTTCGCCCAGGCGGCGGAGGGGGCGTTGGCCCAGCGCGGCTACACGCCGGTGCTGTGCACACAGACCCCCGGCGGGATAACCGAGGACGAGTACGTGGAGCTGCTCCTGGAGCGCAACGTCTCCGGCATCCTCTTCGTGTCCGGCCGCCACGCCGACACCTCCGCCTCCTACGAGCGGTACAACACGCTGGTCTCGCGGCGCCTGCCCATCGTGCTGGTCAACGGGTTCACCGAGGCGATCCCCGCCGCGTTCATCTCCTGTGACGACCGCGAGGCCGGCCGGCTGGCGGTCAACCACCTGGTCGCCCTCGGCCACACCCGCATCGGTTTCACGAGCGGCCCCGACCGCTACGTTCCGGTCCGGCGCAAGCTGGACGGGTACCACGCCGCCCTGGAGGCGCACGGACTGGACGGTCGCGACCTGGTGGAGCTGTCCCTGTTCGGTGTGGAGGGCGGGCACGCCGCGGCCACGCGCCTCATCGAGCGCGGCGTCACCGCCATGGTCTGCGGATCCGACATGATGGCGCTCGGCGCCATCCGGGCCGCCCGCCAGCGCGGCCTGCGCGTGCCGGAGGACTTCTCCGTGGTCGGCTACGACGACTCCCAGCTCATCGCGTTCACCGACCCTCCGCTGACGACCGTGCGCCAGCCGATCCAGGCGATGGCCCTGGCCGCCGTCCGGGCCCTGTGCGACGAGATCGCCGGGCACGCGGTCTCGCACACCGAGTACGTGTTCGACCCCGAGCTGGTCGTACGGGCCTCCACGGCCGCCGCCCCCAACGGGTACGCGGTCCCGGCCCCTCTCCCCGGTACCCGGCACGCCGCCCGGGACGGCTCCGCGCGCCCGGCCGCCGCCCAGGACGGCACGGCACGCCCGAGCGGCGACCCGATCGCCGGTCAGCGCGTCTGACACCCCGCCCCTGTTCCCCTCTCGCCCCTCTCGCTCCTGCCCCCTCGCCCCGCTGCCGGCCCTCGTTCCCCCGCCCCCCTCGACTCCCCGCCCCACCCTCCTCCCGCGGCCTGACCCGGGCCGCGCCACCTCCGTCTCCGACCAGGGCACGCCGCCGCGTCGGCGACACTGGAGGCATGCCTTCCGTTGCCCTCGACGGCGATCCCGTACCGCGCACCGGGGACCTGCCCGAGCACTCCCTCGCGGAGCTGGCCGCACGGCCCCTCGGGTTCTACGTCCACGTGCCCTTCTGCGTCACCCGCTGCGGGTACTGCGACTTCAACACCTACACGGCCGACGAACTCGTCTCGCGGGACGGCACGGCCACCGCCTCGCGGGAGACCTACGCCGACCAGGCGATCGCCGAGATCGAGCTGGCCGACCGGGTGCTGTCCGGCGACCGGCCCCCGGTCAGCACCGTGTTCGTCGGCGGGGGCACGCCCACCCTGCTGCCCGCCGAGGACCTGGGGCGCCTGGTCGCGGCCGTGCGCGAGCGGTTCGGCCTGACCCCCGACGCCGAGGTGACCACCGAGGCCAACCCCGAGACCGTCGACCCCGGCTACCTCGCCAGGCTGCGCGAGGCCGGGTTCACCCGTGTCTCGTTCGGCATGCAGAGCGCCCGCCCACACGTGCTGCGGATCCTGGAGCGGGGGCACACCCCCGGACGTCCCGAGCAGTGCGTGGAGTGGGCGCGGCAGGCGGGGTTCGAGCACGTCAACCTCGACCTCATCTACGGGACACCGGGCGAGAGCGACGACGACTGGGCGGCGTCCCTGGCCGCCGCCGTCTCCGCCGGCCCCGACCACGTCTCCGCCTACTCGCTCATCGTCGAGGAGGGCACCCGGCTGGCGAACCGGGTCCGGCGCGGCGAACTCACCGAACCCGACGACGACGCGATGGCCGACCGCTACGTCATGGCCGACGAGGCCCTGGCGGCGGCCGGCTTCACCCCCTACGAGGTGTCCAACTGGGCCCGCACGCCCGAGGGGCGCAGCGCCCACAACCTCCTGTACTGGACCGGCGGCCACTGGTGGGGTGTGGGACCCGGTGCCCACGGACACGTCGGCGGCACACGGTGGTGGAACGTCAAGCACCCCGCCGCCTACGCCGCCCGACTGGCCGCGGGGGACAGCCCGGGGCAGGCACGCGAGGTCCTGACCGACGAGGAGCGGCGCTTCGAGCGGGTCCTGTTGGAGCTGCGGATCGAGGAGGGCTGCCCGTTGGAGCTGCTGGAGCCGCACGGTCGCGCGGCGGCGGTGCGCGCGGTCGCCGACGGCCTGCTGGACGCGGAGGCGCACGCCGCCGGCCGGGCCGTCCTGACCCGTCGCGGCCGTCTGCTGGCCGACGCGGTGGTCCGCGACCTCACCTGAGGCCGAACCGGCGGAGGCACGGGAACGACGATGGGGCCCGGCGGGTGTGAACTGGTCCCCGATAGTTGGACCGGCTAATGGAAGGTGAGGCCGCCAGGGCCTGAGCCCGGTACTGCACCGGGCTCAGGCCCTCAAGGTAGGTATGCACCCGTTCGTTGTTGAACCAGGCGATATACGCCTCCAGCCCCGCGGTGAACTCCTCGACGCTGTCGAACGCGGTGTGAGCGAAGAACTCCTGCTTCACATGACCGAAGAAGCTCTCGATCACCGCGTTGTCCAGGCAGTTGCCCTTGCGCGACATCGACTGAGCACACCCAGCCTCCGCCAGCAAGCGCCGCCAGGACAGGTGCTGGTACTGAAACCCCTGGTCGGAATCCGGGCCTGGTGGTAGAAGAACGTCGAGCGGGCCAGACCAGCGACCCGCAACAACACATCCAGGCGGTGTTTAGCCTTGAGAGCGGCCACGGCACGGGCTCTCACCCGTGCCCGTCTTCCCTCAAGGTCCGCAGTTTTCCCAGGTAGGCGTTCTGGGCGCACAGGAACTCGTTCTCGCGGCGCAGCCGCTCCAGCTCGGTTTCCTCAGCCGGTACCGCAGTGTTGGGCGGGCGTCCCCGCTGCTTGGGACGCAAGGCGTCCTCGCCCTGGTCGCGGTAGACGCGCGCCCAGGTTTCCAGCTGTTTGGGTGAGGACAGCCCGAGTTCGCTGGCCGGCTCGGTCCTGGGCTCGCCGGCCAGGAAGCGGCGCACCGCCTCGACCTTGAGCGCGAAGGAGTAGGACTTCTTCGCCTGTTTGGCCACCAGCGCTCCCGGGCCGTGGATCCGCCACCGTTCGTGCAGGCGCCGGATCGGCCCCCGGGGTACTCCCAGCGTGGTCGCTACCGATCTATCGGCCATGCCCTGTGCGAACCACGCTATCGCGGCCTCGCGTTGGCAGGGGGTGAGCGTGCTGTTCGCTCTCATGGGACTGCTCCCTGGTCGATGGAACTGGATTTTCCAGTCCAACTTCCAGGGAGCAGTTCAGTGCCGGGCCCATCGGAGCGGGTCCAGAGGGGAGGGCCCTCCGCCGCTACTTCACCCAGTCGACGCTGATCGGGTACTTGAACAGCTCGCCACGGTTGGCGGCCTGTGCGGCCTGGAGACCCATGACGATGGAGAAGATCCAGGCCGCCAGCCAGGTCAGGTAGCCGAGGAGCACGACCATCAGCACGCCCGAGATCACGTAGGCGATCAGCAGGACCAGCTGGAAGTTCAGCGCGGCGAGTGCCTGCTGGCGGACGAACGGGGACTCGTCCTTCTTGATCAGCCAGATGATCAGCGGAACGAGCCAGCCGAGGATGCCGCCGCCCAGGTGGGCGAAGAAGGCCATCTGTTTCTCGTCCGGGCTGGGCTGGCCGCCGTAGCCGGGCTGGCCCCCGTAACCGGGCTGAGCGCCGTAACCCGGCTGGCCGCCGTAGCCGGGCTGTCCGGGCGGCGGGTACCCGCCCTGCTGCTCGCCGTACCCCGGGCCGGGGGGAGGGGGATAGCCGCCGGACTGGCCCTGCGCGGGGTAGCCGCCCGACTGGTCCGGGGGCGGCGGGTAGCCGCCCTGCTGGGGGTAGCCACCGCCGGGCGGCGGGGAGTAGCCCCCGGCGCCCGGCTGCTGGCCGGGGTGCCCGCCCTGGCCGTAGGGGTCCTCCGGTGGTGGCGTGTTCGGGTAGGACATGTGGTTCCTTCTGACGAGAGTGGTCGGGGTGCCGTCTTACTTCAGCAGGCGGATGCTCAGCGGGTAGCGGTACCACGTGCCCTTGTTCGCGCTGTTGGCACCGATGATGCCGAACACGATCGCGACGATCCAGACCAGGCCGACCAGCAGGGAGCCGATCCACGAAAGCGCCGGGAAGGTGATGCCCAGCACGATGAGGATCACCCAGGCGAAGATGTAGCCGAGTAGCAGGGTGATCTGGAAGTTGGCCGCCTCCGACGCGTGGTGACGCACGAAGGGCGACTGGTGGCGCTTGGCGAAGTAGATCGCCAGCGGTGGGATCCAACCGAGGCACGCGATGACGAAACCCGACAGGTGGGCGAGCATCGCCACGAGGGAGTCGTTGCCGCCGCCATGGGGGGCCTGCTGCGGATACCCGCCGGGCCCGCCGTGGACGGCCTGTCCAGCCGGGTACTGGGGCTGTTGCTGGGGTTGACCGTAGGGCTGCTGCCCGTACGGGGACTGTACCGCCTGCGGAGCGCCGTAGGCGGGCTGCCCGCCCGTCGGCTGCTGCGGCGGTGGCGCGAACGCGGGCTGCTGACCGTAGCCCGGCTGCGGCGCGTAGGGGAATTGTTCGCCCGAGGGCTGCTGGGGGTAGCCCTGGTGTTCGTAGGGCTGCTGGGGCTGCCCGTAGGCGGGCTGGCCCCCGGTCGAGGGCTGCCCGTACCCCTGCTCGTATGACTGCTGGGACTGGCCGTAGCCCTGCTGCTCCTGCGGCTGCTGGGGCGCGTAGCCGGGCTGTTGCGGCTGCCCGTAGGCGGGCTGGCCCCCGGTCGTGGGCTGCCCGTACCCCTGCTGCTCGTGGGGCTGTTGGGGCTGCTGGGGCTGGCCATAGCCCTGTTGCCCGTAGTCCGGCTGCGGCGTGTAGGAAGGCTGCTCGCCGGAGGGCTGCTGGGGGTAGCCCTGGTGTTCGTAGGGCTGCTGGGGCGCGTAGCCGGGCTGCTGGGGCTGCCCGTAGGCGGGCTGGCCCCCGGTCGAGGGCTGCCCGTACCCCTGCTGCCCGTAGGGCGGCTGCTCACCCGAGGGCTGCCCGTACCCGTGCTGCTCGTGGGGCTGCTGGGGCTGGCCGTAGCCCTGCTGATAGCCCGGCTGCGGGGCGTAAGGGGACTGCTCGCCCGAGGCCTGTTGCGGCTGCTGCTGTCCGTAGCCCGGCTGACCGCCGGTCGGCTGCCGGCCGTGGTCGGGCTGCGGAGCGTACGGCGACTGTTCACCCGACGGCTGCTGCCCGGGATCCCCCTGTCCGGGCTGCGGCGGGCGGCCCTCCTCGGGATCCTCCGGGGCAGGGGGGTTGGTCGGGTTCTCGCTCATGCTCTTCCTTGGCTCCGCTGGTGTGGGCGGCTTCTGTACGTCCCGGCAGGACCGACGACCGCGCAGGGCCGAGAGGCGGCGACCACGGCAGTCGGATGCCGGACTCCGAAACCGTCGCCTGCCAGAATCCTAGATCCTGTACGCCTCGCACGGCGAAGTCGCGGCCGCGCGGCGCGGCAGGCGGTCGGCCTCACTCGTCCGGGTGCGGTCCGGTGACGAAGTCGATCAGTTCCTCCACACGCCCCAACAGCGACGGCTCCAGATCGGCGTAGCTGCGCACCGAACCCAGGATCCGCCGCCAGGCCTCCCCGGTCTCCATCCGCCACCCCAGGCCGCTGACGATCCCCTCCTTCCAGGGGCGTCCGCGCGGCACCTCCGGCCACCGGTCGATCCCCAGGGCACTCGGACGGACCGCCTGCCACACGTCGACGTAGGGGTGCCCCGCCACCAGCACGTGCTCACTCCGCACCCGCTCGGCGATGCGCGACTCCTTGGAGCCGGGGACCAGGTGGTCGACGAGCACACCGAGGCGCCGTCCCGGTCCGGGTGAGAAATCCGCCACGATCGCGGGCAGGTCGTCCACGCCCTCCAGGAACTCCACGGCCACGCCCTCCACACGCAGGTCGTGGCCCCACACCCGCTCCACCAGCTCGGCGTCGTGCAGGCCCTCCACGTAGATCCGGCTCTCCCGGGCCGTGCGCGCCCGCGCGTCCGGCACCGCGACCGAACCCGAGGCGCTGCGCAGCGGCCCGCGCGGTGCCGCGGCCGGGCGCACGAGGGTGGCCGGGGCGCCGTCGATGAGGAACGCGGCCGGACCGAGGTCGAACACCCGGCGCCGCCCGTGGCGGTCCTCCAGGGTCACGGTCGCCTTGTCCCAGCCCACCACGGCGCCGCAGAATGTCTCGTCGGCGTCCTCCACGACCAGGTCGCGGCTGAGCGGCACGTCCGGCACGGCGCCCTTCCTGGGCCGTCGCCAGTCACCCGCCAGCACGTCGCGGCCGTAGCGGCCGGTTCCCTTGGTAGCCACGGTCGTGCAGTCTAGTGGGGGCGCCGCGTTCCTACCGATTGGTAGCCAACGGGGTTTGCGCCCGCGCATAGAATTAGCACTGAGGACCATGGAGTGCCAGGAGGTGGCGAGTTGCTGGATGAGCGCAAGCTCGCGGTCCTGCGTGCCGTCGTCGAGGACTTCGTCAACACCAACGAGCCGGTGGGTTCCCGGGCCTTGGCGGACAGGCACCCGCTCGGGGTCTCCCCGGCGACCATCCGCAACGACATGGTGGCCCTCGAAGAGGACGGCTACATCACCCAGCCGCACACCAGTGCGGGCCGGGTCCCCACGGACAAGGGCTACCGGCTCTTCGTCGACCGCCTGTCGTCGGTCAAACCGCTCTCGGTCGCCGAGCGAAGGGCCATCGAGTCCTTCCTCACCGGCGCGGTCGACCTGGACGAGATCGTCGCGCGGACCGTGCGGCTGCTCGCCCAGCTCACCCGCCAGGTCGCGATCGTGCAGTACCCGTCGCTGACCCGCTCCTCCGTCCAGCACGTGGAGCTGGTCCCCCTGGGGGGCCGACGGATCATGATGGTGGTGATCACCAACACCGGCCGGGTCGAGCAGCGCGTCATCGACGGGCTCGGCGACGTCGACGCGTCGGTCGTCGGCGATCTGCGGGAAATGCTCAACCGGGCCATCGCCGGACGCCACCTGGCCGACGTGCCCGACGCGGTGGAGGACCTGCCCGCGCAGGTCGACCCCGAGCACCGGCGCGTCGCCGTGGCGGTCCTGTCGGTCCTGCTGGAGAGCCTCGTCGAACGGCACGAGGAGAAGATCGTCCTCGCGGGGACGGCCAACCTCGCCGCCGTGGACTTCGCCGCGAGTCTGCGCGAGGTCCTGGAGGCGTTGGAAGAGAACATGGTCCTCATCCGTTTGCTGGGTGAGGCGAAGGATCCGTCGATGCTGACAGTGCGCATCGGCGAGGAGAACCTCCACGAGGGTCTGCGGACCGCCTCCATCGTGTCGGCCGACTACGGCGTGGGAAACCAGTCGCTGGCCAAGATCGGTGTGGTGGGCCCGACCCGGATGGACTACCCAGGGACGATGGGAGCGGTACGCGCGGTGGCTCGGTATGTCGGACAGATTTTGGCAGGACAGTAACTCAGTGGCCAGAGACTATTACCAGGTTCTCGGGGTGCGTCGCGACGCGTCCAAGGACGAGATCAAGAAGGCGTACCGGAGGCTCGCACGCGAGCTCCACCCGGACATCAACCCGGACCCCGCCACGCAGGAGCGCTTCAAGGAAGTGACCCAGGCCTACGAGGTCCTCTCCGACGAGAACAAGCGTCGGATGTTCGACATGGGGCACGACCCGTTCGCTCCGGGCGGCGGCGGTGGCGGCGCGGGCGGCTTCGGCGGCGCCCAGGGCTTCGCCTTCGACGACATCATGAACGCGTTCTTCGGCGGCGGCCAGCCCGGCGGGCGGTCCCCGCGCGAGCGGGTCCGGCGCGGGCGCAGCATCAAGATCCGCATCGAACTCGACCTCGTCGAGACGGCGTTCGGTGTCAGCAAGGACATCACGTTCCCCACCGCCATCCTGTGCGAGACGTGCCAGGGCGAGGGGACCGCGGCGGGCTCGCACCGCACCACCTGCGAGATGTGCCACGGCCAGGGCGAGGTGTCCCAGGTCACCCGGTCCTTCCTCGGCCAGGTCATGACCTCCCGCCCCTGCCCGCAGTGCTCGGGCCAGGGCACGGTCATCACCAACCCCTGCGGCGACTGCGCCGGCGAGGGCCGGGTGCGCGAGAAGGTCACCCGCACGGTGAAGATCCCCGCGGGCGTGGACGACGGCACCCGCATCCAGCTCGCCGGCGAGGGCGAGGTCGGCCCCAACGGCGGCCCGCGCGGCGACATCATCCTGGAGATCGTCCAGAAGGCGCACCCGACGTTCGAGCGGCGCGGCGACGACCTGCACTGCACGGTCACCGTGCCCATGACCGCGGCCGCGCTGGGCGCCTCGTTCGCGTTCGACACCCTGGACGGCACGGAGAACATCGACCTGCGCCCGGGGACCAACTCCGGCCACGTCATCACGCTGCCGAACAAGGGTGTGACCCACCTCGACGGCGGGGGCCGCGGCGACCTGCGCATCCGCGTGGACGTGGAGACCCCGGCCAAGCTGGACGAGGAGCAGGAGGCCCTGCTGCGCAAGTTCGCCGAGCTGCGCGGGGAGGACCAGAACCCGGGCCGCTTCAGCCCCGGGCACGGCGGCCTGTTCGCCAAGCTCCGTGACGCCTTCGGTGCCAAGTGACCCCACCGGTCTTCCTGGTCGACGACACCGCCGACCTGGCCGCCGCCACGGTGGTCCTCACCGGCGCCGAGGGGCGCCACGCCGCCGTGGTGCGGCGCATCCGGGCCGGTGAGACCGTCGACCTCTCCGACGGCCGCGGCGAGCGCGCCCGCTGCACGGTCGTCGAGGTCGGCAGGGACAGCGTGGTGTGCGAGGTCGGTGAGCGCTGGCACGAGCCGGCGCCCCGGCCCCGGCTGACCGTCGTGCAGGCGCTGCCCAAGGGCGACCGCGGCGAACTGGCCGTGGAGATGATGACCGAGGCCGGGGTGGACGTGATCGTCCCGTGGGCGGCCGAGCGCTGCGTCACCCGCTGGAAGGGCGACCGGGCGGCCAAGTCGCTGGCCAAGTGGCGGGCCACCGCCCGCGAGGCGGCCAAACAGGCGCGCCGGGGCCGGCTGCCGGAGGTCACCGACCTCGCCGGCCGGGACGACGTGGCCGCGCTGCTGTTCGCGGCCGACCCGGCCGTCGTGCTGCACGAGGACGCGGCGGTCCGGCTGAGCGACGTCGCCGTCCCCGACGGCGACCGGGTGCCCCACGGCGACGGCGGCGTCGTCCTGGTCGTGGGACCCGAGGGCGGCTTCTCCGACGCCGAACTCGACACCTTCACCCGGGCCGGCGCGGAGCCGGCCCTGCTCGGACCGAGCGTGCTGCGCACCTCCACCGCGGGGGTCGCGGCGCTGTCGATCCTGCAGGTCCGATCCGGCCGCTGGTAGACCGGCCGCTCGTAGAGGGGACCGACCCCCACGGCGGACCCGCCGCACGCACGGCGGTCCCTCCACGTACGACGAAGCCCACGGGACCGCGTCCCGTGGGCTTCGTCGTACGTGCGGCGTGCGCGGTCGGTGGGAGATCCGGCGGCGGCGCGTGGCCGCCCACGGTCACTCCTCCGAACTCTTGGTGGACGTGGTGCCGTCGTCGCCCGTGGGCGCCGAATCGCCGTCCCCGCTGCCGGTCGAGCCGTCGTCGGGAGCCGGCTCCTCACCGCCGGTGCCGGGTTCGGTGCCCGGGTCGGTGCCGGGCTCCTCGGTCCCGTCGTCCGGACTGGGCTCCTCGGTGGGGTCGCACTCCTCGTCCTGCTCCCCCTCCGCGTCCGGCTGCGTCCCGGAGGACCCGTCCTCGGCGTCCGCCGTGGCGGACGGAGGGGCGTCGTCGCGGGTCGGGGGGCACGTCGCGGTGGTGCCGACGCCCTCCTCGGCCGGGTCCGACTCCTCCTCGGTGGGAGAGGGCGCCGGTTGCTCGGCGGGGTCGTCCGGAGACTCGGCGGGGGCGGTGTCGGAGTCCGTGGTGGGATCCGGAGCCGCGACGCCGGGGCCGTCGATGTCGTCCTCGGGCGGGGTGCCCTCGCGGTTGGCGCCCGCGGGGACGATGTCCAGGACCTGGTCGCGCACCTGCGGAGTGGACATGAGGACCGACGCGGCGATCAGTCCGGCCCCGGCGACGGCCAGTGCCGGGCGCAGCCACGGCAGACCGAACCAGGAGGTGCCGCGGTGGCGGTCGGTCCGCTCGCGGATCAGCTGCAGGGCCTCGGCGCCGGGCGCGACGGTGTCGGCCTCGGCCTTGAGGATCCGCCGGAGCTGCTCCTCGAACTCGGGGTTCGTGGGATCGGTGGGGCTGGTCATGTCGTCTGCTCCAGAACAGAGCGCAGCGCGGAGATTCCGCGGGACGTGTGACTCTTCACCGCGCCCTTGCTGATGCCCATGGCGTCAGCGATCTGAGCCTCGGACAGGTCGCCGTAGTACCGGAGCACGATCGCCTCTCGCTGACGGGTGGGTAGTTTGCGCAGGGCTCGGATCACCGCCTCACGCTCCAACAGGTTCATGGCGCCGTGTTCGGCGCTGGGCGCGTCGGGCAGCGCCTTGGGCGCGTGCTTCTCGACCACCGCCCGGTGGCGGAGAACCGACCGGGCCTTGTTGACAACGGCCTGGCGCAGGTACGACAGGGCCTTGTTCGGATCGCGGAGGCGGCGCCACGCGCCGTGCATGGCCACGAACGCGTCCTGGACGACCTCTTCCGCGGTCGCGTGGTCGCGTACCAGCAGCGCGGCGAGCCGGACCAGCGGACGGTAGTGCTCCCGGTAGAGCTCCGTGACCGCGTGGTCGGCGTCCCACTCCACGGAAAGCGGAGCCGTGGCGGCTCCAGCCACGATGGTTTCAGTCGTCACATCAGTTCGACGCACACCCTTGTCGCGGGGTTTACGAAAGGGCATACCTCTTCTTTTCCAGGTAGACACGCGTTTCAATCCGAACACGCACAAGGTCGGCCGGTGTCGGACATGGTCGGCGACACGGCGCACAGGGGGAAAGAGTACCGTGCCCGCAAGGCGCGTCGGCAGGACCTGGGTCCTCTGTTCCGGCGGATCGGGGCGCCGCGGACAGAGCGAACCGGTGGTCGGCTGCGGCATCATGGGTGTCGACAGCCCCGAGTCCGCGGCCGCGCAGAAGGCCGCGACCCCCGTACGGAGGTGCGTGATGGCCCAGGACGACTGCCTTTTCTGCAAGATCGTGAAGGGGGAGGTCCCGGCCGAGATCGTCCGCGAGGGTGAGCGCACTCTGGCGTTCCGCGACATCAACCCCCAGGCGCCGACGCACGTCCTGGTCATTCCGCGCGAGCACGTCCGCGACGCGGCCTCCGCGGCCGCCGCCGATGCGGGGCTGGTCGACGAGATCGTGCGCGAGGCCCGTGCGGTGGCCGAGTCGGAGGGCGTGGCCGAGACCGGGTACCGGCTGGTGTTCAACACCGGCAGCGGGGCCGGGCAGACGGTGTTCCACCTGCACGCCCACCTGCTCGGCGGCCGCGGCCTCAACTGGCCTCCCGGCTAGGCCCGCCGGCCGCCTTCTGGCTGGGCCGGCGCGGGCCGTCCCGCCCCGGGCCGACCGGTGTCCGGGGCGCGGGAAAATCGGATCGAGGGGGTCGTGGCCGCCTTGGTAGACTCGGTTCATGGGCCCTGAGCGACCGGTGGGACCAGCGAGATACCGGTGGTCGAGGGCCGGGGGGCGCCACGGCGGCGCCCCGACCGTTCACCAAGCGCGTCGGCCGCCCAGGCCGGAAGCCGGAACCGAAGGGTAGGGACAGCGGCCGCAAGGCCACACCATGGCCGAGACAACGCATACGCAGTCGCGACAGGACACCCAGGTCAAGGTCGTGGTGCCCGACGAGCACACGATGATCAGCCTGCTGGGCTCCAGGGACGAACTCCTGAGGGCGTTGGAGCGGGCCTTCGCCAGCGACATCCACGTTCGCGGCAACGAGTTCACCATCACCGGCGCCCCGGACGAGACCGTGGTGGTCGTCCGCGTGGTCGAGGAGCTCATCGAGCTCGCCAAGAGCGGCACCCACGTCACCCCGGACACGATCGAGCGCATGGTCCACATGCTGACCACCCCCGGTCAGGACCGGCCGGCCGACGTGCTGACGACCAACATCCTGTCCAACCGGGGCAAGACGATCCGCCCCAAGACGGTGAACCAGAAGCGCTACGTCGACATCATCGACCGGCACACGGTGGTCTTCGGGATCGGGCCCGCCGGTACCGGCAAGACGTACCTGGCGATGGCCAAGGCGGTCAAGGCGCTCCAGGACAAAGAGGTCAACCGGATCATCCTCACCCGCCCCGCCGTCGAGGCCGGCGAGCGGCTGGGGTTCCTGCCGGGCACCCTCTACGACAAGATCGACCCGTACCTGCGGCCGCTGTACGACGCCCTGCACGACATGCTCGACCCCGACTCCATCCCCAAGCTGATGGCGGCCGGGACCATCGAGGTCGCACCCCTGGCGTACATGCGGGGCCGCACCCTGAACGACTCCTTCATCATCCTGGACGAGGCCCAGAACACCTCGCCGGAGCAGATGAAGATGTTCCTCACCCGGCTCGGATTCGGCTCCAAGATCGTGGTGACCGGCGACGTCACCCAGGTCGACCTCCCCGGTGGACAGTCCAGCGGCCTGCGCACCATCGAGAAGATCCTGAGTGACATCGACGACATCGCGTTCTGCCGACTGAGCAGCGAGGACGTGGTCCGGCACAAGCTGGTGGGCAAGATCGTGGACGCCTACGGCCGCTACGACGAGGCCCAGGGCGGCCGGCACGGCTCGAACGAGCAGCGCGGGCGCGGGCACGACCCGCGGCGCGGTTCCGCCGACACCCCGAACGAGACCCGGTCACGGCCCGGGCACCCCGAAGACGGGGCAGACTGAACCAGTACAGCGTTCGAGCTGGTGGGCCCGCCGGGTGCGGGCCCACCGGTGTCGGGTGCCCGGGGTGGCCCGGACACCCGGCCATGACGATTCCAAGTGAGGCATCCGAATCAGATGAGTATCGACGTCGCCAACGAGTCCGGCGTCACGACGGTGGACGAGGCGCGGCTCTCCCGGCTGGCCCGGCACGTGCTCGACGCCATGCGCGTCCACCCGTTGGCGGAACTGTCCGTCGTGCTGGTGGACGAGGGGCCGATGACCGACCTGCACATGCGGTGGATGGACGAGCCCGGCCCCACCGACGTGCTGTCCTTCCCCATGGACGAACTGCGGCCCGGCGGCCCCGGCCGGACGAGCGAGCCGGGTGTCCTCGGTGACGTGATCATCTGCCCGCAGGTGGCGGAGCGCCAGGCGGAGAAGGCCGGGCACAGCACCACCGACGAGATCGACCTGCTGTGCACCCACGGCATCCTGCACCTGCTGGGCTACGACCACGCGGAGCCGGACGAGCACAAGGAGATGTTCGGTCTCCAGGGCGAGATCCTGGCGGCGTGGCGTGAGCGCGAGGCCGCCGACGACGAGGACGAGAGCCGGGCATGATTCCGTCGGTGTGGGCGGACGCGGCGGCCGCGGGCGACCCCGTCGCGTGGCTCACCGCGTTCGTGGCCGCCCTCGTCCTGACCGCCGCGGCCGGCTTCCTGGTCGCGGCCGAGGTCGCCGTGACGCGGGTGGTGTCGGTCGGCACGCCCGTCGCCGGTACCGACCGCGACACCCCGGCGGCCTCCGCCTGGGACCGCGTGGCGGCCGACCCCACGAGCCACCTCAACGCGCTGCTGTTCCTGCGCGTGGTGTGCGAGGTGTGCGCGGTGCTGGCCGCGGCGCTGGGCATGGTGTTCCTGCTGGGCTTCGGCTGGCTCCCGCTGCTGCTGACCGCGGCGGCCATGGTGGTCGTGGAGTCGGTCCTCATCGCGATCGCGCCGCGCATCCTGGGCCGCCAGTTCGCGGAGCCGGTCGCCCGGGCCGGCGCGGTCGTCGTCCACCCGCTCCAGGTCGTGGTGGGACCCTTCGTCCGGCTGCTGGTGTGGGCGGGGCGCACGCTCACCCCGCGCGGGAAGGGCGACCGCGAGGGCCCCTTCAGTACCGAGGTGGAGCTGCGCAGGCTCGTCGACCTGGCCGAGCGGGGGGACGTCATCGACCCCGAGGAGCGCCAGATGATCCACTCGGTGTTCAAGCTCGACGACACGTCCGTGCGCGAGGTGATGGTGCCGCGCCCCGACATCGTCTTCACCAGCCGCGACGCCGACGCCGACGCCGTGCTCTCGCTGGCGCTGGCCAGCGGGTACTCCCGGATCCCGGTGACGGGCGCGGACGAGGACGACGTGGTCGGCATCGTCTACCTCAAGGACCTGGTCGAGCGGCTGCGCGACCGCTGGGCGGCGGCCTCGGGCGCGAACGGCGCCCCGGTGCCGCTGTCCGCGGCCGACGTGATGCGCTCTGCGACCTACGTCCCCGACACCAAGCCCATCGACGAACTGCTGCGCGAGATGCAGCAGCAGCGCAACCACGCCGCGGTGGCCATCGACGAGTACGGGGGCACCGCGGGGTTGGTGACCCTGGAGGACATCGTGGAGGAGATCGTCGGCGAGATCACCGACGAGTACGACCACGAGATCCCGCCGGTGGCCTGGCTGGACGACGACCGGGTCCGGGTCACCGCACGCCTGCCGCTGGGCGAGCTCGACGAGCTCTTCCCCGACCGCGATCTCGACGTGGTCGACGTGGAGACCGTGGGCGGACTGGTGGCGTTCGTACTGGGCCGGGTGCCCGTCGGCGGGGCGCAGGCCGAATACGCTGGTCTCAGACTCACCCTGGAGGGCAAGAGCAGCCGCCGGAACCGGATGACGACGGTGCTGGTGGAGCGCCTGCCCGAGGACGCCGACCACGGTGACCGGGGCAGGAACGACGACGTAAGGAGCACGGATCAGTGACGGACACGACGGGGCTCGGCCCCGAGGACGGCAAGCTCATCACCCTCGCGCGCGCCTCGCGCGCCCGCAACGCCGCGCCTGAGGGCGCGGCCGTGCGCGACGAGACCGGGCGCACGTACGTGGCGACGACGGTATCGCTGCCGTCCCTGTCGCTGACGGCTCTGCAGGCGGCGGTCGCCGCCGCCGTGTCCAGTGAGGCCTCCGCCCTGGAGGCCGCGGTGGTCGTCACCCAGGCGAAGGAACTGACCGAGGACGACCGCGCGGTGGCGGACGACCTGAAGACCCAGGTGGTGGTGATCGCCGCCCCTGACGGGGTGCCCGCGAGCATCACCCGGCGCTGAGTAGGAACGATGAACGACCTCGACCTGGAGAAACTGCGCGTACCGCTGGAGATGCCCTCCTTCCCGGAGGGCTTCCGCAGCGGGTTCGCCTGTTTCGTCGGCCGCCCCAACGTGGGCAAGTCCACCCTGATGAACGCGCTGGTCGGGCAGAAGGTGGCGATCACCAGCAACCGGCCCCAGACCACGCGGCGTACCGTGCGGGGCATCGTGCACCGCCCCGAGGCGCAGCTGATCATCGTGGACACGCCGGGCCTGCACAAGCCGCGGACCCTGCTGGGGGAGCGGCTGGACTCGCTGGTGCGGTCCACGCTGGTCGAGGTGGACGTCATCGCGTTCTGCCTGCCCGCCGACGAGCCGATCGGCCGGGGTGACACCTACATCGCCAAGGAGTTGGCGGAGCAGACCAACACCCCGGTCGTCGCCCTGGTCACCAAGACCGACAAGGTCGACAAGGAGGCCGTGGGCAAGCACCTGATGGCCGTGGACGAGCTGGGCGACTGGGCCGACATCGTTCCGGTCTCGGCCCAGAGCGGATTCCAGCTGGACACGGTCACGGGCGTGCTGTGCTCGCACCTGCCCGAGGGGCCGCCGCTGTACCCCGACGGCGACCTGACCGACGAGCCCGACGAGATGCTCGTGGCGGAGCTCGTCCGCGAGGCGGCGCTGGAGGGCGTGCGCGACGAGCTGCCGCACTCCATCGCGGTGGTCGTGGACGAGATGTACGAGCGGGAGAACACCCGGCCGGGCAAGGAGCTGGTGGACATCTACGCGTCGCTGTACGTGGAGCGCCCCAGCCAGAAGGCCATCGTGATCGGCTCCAAGGGCTCGCGGCTGCGCGACGTGGGGTCGCGGGCGCGCAAGCAGATCGAGGCCCTGTTGGGTCAGCGGGTCTTCCTGGACCTGCGGGTGCGCGTGGCCAAGGACTGGCAGCGCGACCCCAAGCAGCTGCGGAAGCTGGGCTTCGACCAGCAGACCTGAGTTTTCTGGCGTCCTCGCAGGCCCACGCCGTCGCCCGCCACCACCCTCAACGGACGCCTGCGGCGCTGCCCCCTCCCCACGCGCGTTCGGGGAGCCGGGGAGCCGGTGTTCTTCGTCGTCGACTTGCCTTGCTCGCAAGTTCGCTGCGGCCCCGTCTCCTCCTGCAGAACACTGGCGCCCCTCACTACGACCCCTGTGGTCCCGCGCGAGCGGAACGGCCTACCTCTCACCCGCTCGGGTGGAGGTAGGCCGTTTCGTGCTGGTTCGACCCCTTGGGGCGCGCCTCGTGGGTGCGCGGGGTGGCGTGTGGCGGGCTAGCCCTGGTTGTTGAGGTCGGCGGCCAGGGCGGTGGCGCAGCGCTGCACGATGGGGGCGGCGCGGCTGACGAAGTCCCAGTGCACGCGGGCCTCGGGTCCGGAGACGGACACCGCCATGCCCGAGGGCGCGCCGTCGACGGGGACCGCGACGCAGCGGACGCCGATCTCCTGCTCGCCGTCGTCGATGGCGAAGCCGTCCTTGCGGATGCGGTGGAGCTCGGCGACGAACGTGTCGGGGTCGACGATGGTGCGGTCGGTGGCGGCGGGCATGCCCGTGCGCTGGACCGTGGCCAGCGCCTCCTCGTCGGTGAGCTGTGACAGCAGCGCCTTGCCGACGCCGGCCGAGTGCGGCAGCACCCGGCGTCCGACCTCGGTGAACATGCGCATGGCATGCGGGGACGGGACCTGCGCGACGTAGATGACCTTGTCGCCGTCGAGCATGGCGAGATTGGCCGTCTCGCCGAGGTCCTCCACCAGTTGGGCGAGGTGGGGGCGGGCCCAGGTGCTCATCATCTGCGAGGCCTTGTCGCCCAGGCCGATCAGCCGCGGGCCGAGCGCGTAGCGCCGGGAGGGCAGCTGGCGCACGTAGCCGTTGCCGACCAGGGTGCGGATGATGCGGTGGATGGTGGGAAGGGGCAGCCCGGAGGCGTCGGCCAACTGGCTGAGCGAGGCCTCACCGCCTGCCTCGGCCATGATCTCCAGCAGGGCGAAAGCACGGTCGAGGGACTGCACGCCGCCGGCGCGCTTGCCGGAGGTCTCCGGGCGCGGGGCGTCGATGGGGGGCAGCGAGTCTGACAAAGGTCATGCTCCCGAGTTGTGGGCCGCTGAAGTCATCGGTTCTATTCTGCAATACGAAAAGTACTTCCCGCCATCTCGATGCCGCGGTGTGGACCACGGTCGGCCGGTGATGCCGGGCTTTCCCGCTGGGTATCCCTTGTTGTTCCGGATCGCAGAAGTTAGTATCCGCATATAGAAATCTGGAGCCCGGGTGCGGGCTCCGGCCTACGGAGAGGACACTGAACACGTGGCATCGGACAGCCCTCTGGACCTCGGCGAACTCACGGCCGCGCTCGACGCGCGCCTGGCCGACGCCGACGCGCGCCTGGCCCGCGACTACCCCGGCGCGAACGCGGCCCGCCAGCCGGTCCACACCGTCTACGTCCCGGCCGACCGCGTCCACGCCGGTCTGGCCGCCGACTGGGGGCGGCGCGCGGGGGAGGCGCTCACCGAGTTCGCGCCCAAGCCCGAGGACCTCCTCGAGACCATGGGGATGAGCGAGGCGGACCTGTCCGACCTCCTCTCCCGCGTCCATGACAAGCTCGCCCGTGAGCCGATCGAGGACCTGCGCGCCGACCTGGAGGACGGCTACGGCGACCACGGCGACGAGGGCGAGGACACCGACGTGGTCGCCGTCGCCGAGGCGTTCGCCGCCGACCTCGCGAAGGGCACGGCCACCCCCTACTTCGGCATCCGGATGAAGGGGATGGAGGCGGCCGGCCGGCACCGCGGCGTCCGCAGCCTCACGCTCTTCCTCCAGACCCTGCTGGAGCGGCACGGCTCGCTCCCCGACAACCTGCTCCTCACGCTGCCCAAGATCACCTCGGTCGAGCACGTCGAGGCGATGGCCTGGGTGGCCGAGCGCCTGGAGCGGCGCTTCGACCTGCCCGAGGGACGGCTGCGCTTCGAGCTGCAGATCGAGACCCCGCAGTCGGTCCTGCTGCCCGACGGCACCGCGGCCGTACCGCACATGATCCGCGCCGGGCAGGGCCGGGTCAGTGCCCTGCACTACGGCACCTACGACTACAGCGCCGCCTGCGGGATCACCGCCGCGCACCAGAGCCTGGCGCACCCGGTCGCCGACCACGCCAAGGCGGTCATGCAGGTGGCCGCCGCCGGAACCGGCGTGTGGCTGTCCGACGGCGGCAGCAACGTCCTGCCGGTGGGCAGCCGCCAGGAGGTCCACGACGCGTGGGACCTGCACGCCGGGCTGGTCCGCCGCTCGCTGGAGCGCGGCTTCTACCAGGGCTGGGACGTCCACCCCCACCAGCTGCCCATGCGCTTCCTGGCCACCTACGCCTTCTACCGGGAGGCCTTCGAGCCCGCCGCCGCCCGGCTCAAGGCCTACTTCGGAGCGGTCGCCGGCGGAGTGATGGACGAGCCCGCCACCGCGCAGGCGCTGGCGTCGGCCCTCGTCAACGGCCTGCGCTGCGGCGCACTGGACGAGACCGAGGTCGCCGGGCGTACGGGAACGGACACCGCCACGCTGGTGGCCCTGGCCACGCGCCGTATCGGACAGGAGAACGCATGACCCACCACGACCTCCTCATTCGCGCCGCCCGCGCCGTCACCCCCGACGGTGAGCGCGCGGTGACCGTGGCCGTCTCCGGCGGGCGGACCGTCGCGGTCCTGCCCGGCGCGGACGCGGCCGCCTCCGGCGCCCGGGAGATCGTCCTGGCCGGGGACGAGGTCCTGCTGCCCGGGCTGGTCGACTCCCACGTGCACGTCAACGAACCCGGCCGCACCGAGTGGGAGGGCTTCGCGAGCGCCACGCGCGCCGCCGCCCTGGGCGGGGTGACCACGATCGTGGACATGCCGCTCAACAGCGTGCCGCCGACCACCACCGTCGAGGGGCTGGCCGCCAAGCGCGCGGTGGCCCGCGCGCGGGTGAGCGTCGACGTCGGCTTCTGGGGCGGTGCCGTCCCGGAGAACTCCCAGCCGGGGGAGACCAAGGAGCTCACGGCCCTGCACGAGCAGGGCGTGTACGGGTTCAAGGCGTTCCTGTCCCCGTCCGGCGTGGACGAGTTCGGGCACCTGTCGCCCACGGAGCTGGCGACCGCGATGGAGGCCATCGGGGCCTTCGGCGGCCAGATCATCGTGCACGCCGAGGACCCCGGGGTGCTGGACGGCGCACCGGCCGCGCACGGCCGCGACTACGCGGACTTCCTGGCCTCGCGCCCGGACGAGGCCGAGCACGCCGCCATCGCCCTGGTGATCGAGACCGCGCGGCGCACGGGGACGCGGGCCCACGTGCTGCACCTGTCCAGCGCGTCGGCGCTGCCGCTGATCTCCCAGGCCAGGGCGGACGGTGTGCCGCTGACGGTGGAGACCTGCCCGCACTACCTGACGCTGGCGGCCGAGACGATCCCGGCCGGGGCCACGCAGTACAAGTGCTGCCCGCCCATCCGCTCCTCGGCCAACCGCGACCTGCTGTGGCGAGCGCTCATGGACGGTCTGATCGACTGCGTGGTCAGCGACCACTCGCCGAGCACCGCGGACCTGAAGGACCTGGACACCGGGGACTTCGGGACCGCGTGGGGCGGTGTCTCCGGGCTCCAGGTGGGCTTCTCGGCCGTGTGGACCGAGGCGCGCCGCCGGGGCGCGACACTGTCCGACATGGTGCGCTGGATGGCGGAGGGCCCGACCCGCGTCGCGGGCCTGCGGGGCAAGGGCGCCATCGCGGAGGGCAACGACGCGGACTTCGCGATCGTGGCCCCCGACGAGACGATCCGGGTGGACGTGCGCGAGCTGGCGCACAAGAACCCGGTGAGCGCCTACGACGGCGCTGAGCTCCAGGGCCGGGTGCGCCGCACCCTGCTGCGCGGCGCGGAGATCGACCTCGACCAGCCGAGCGGCCACCTGCTCACCCGCGACTGATCGGCGAACAGCGGCCGGACCTCATGTCTCCCTGGGTTGCTATACTTGTATAGCAACCCAGGGAGGTCCACCATGCTGGCACTGCGGCTTCCGGCGGAGATCGAGGAGAGACTCGAAGCTCTGGCCAAGGAAACGGGCAGGTCGAAGAGCTTCTATGCCCGGGAAGCGATCGTCGCCCACCTGGATGAGCTGGAAGAGGTCTACCTCGCGGAGAGCAGGCTTGAAGACCTGCGGGCCGGGCGGGGCGGTACGACGCCGCTCTCCGACGTGATGGACGAGTATGACCTGGAAAGTTGAGCTCTACGACGACGCCAAGCGCGAACTGCGCAAGTTGGATCACCAGGCGGCCAGGAGGGTCCTTCGGTTCCTGAACGACCGAATCGCCGGCTCCGATGATCCCCGAGCGATCGAGGATGCCCTGAAGGGCAGCCGGCTGGGCGATCTCTGGCGCTACCGGGTGGGGGACTACCGGATCATTGCCGATATCCAGGACGGGATCGTCACCGTTCTCGTCCTTCACGTGGGGCACCGCCGTGAGGTGTATCGGGGCTGACATCCCTCCCCGCTCGCTGCGGTTCAGGCAGCATACGGTACGTGTCGGCGACACCTCGAAGGGCCGCGTTGACCGTGTCCTGCGGGGTCGTGGTTCCCAGTACGGCGGCGGCCTTGTCCAGCGCCTCCTGGTCGATGTCGATCAGGACCTTGGCCATGGTGGCCTTCCTCGTGCTACGGACTGTCCTCAGCCTAGGGCGAGAGGCGCATCGAGCGGCGAGATACGGGGAAGCCGAGGCCCCGGGCACCGTGGGGTGCCCGGGGCCGCAGGGGGGCGCTCGGTCAGGAGCAGTACGCCTCCTCCTCGCCGATGATGCGGTACGGGCAGTCGGCGTAGTCGAGCAGGCGCAGGACGGCCTCCCTGTTGCGGGAGGTCTCGCGCTCGATCACGGACGAGGGCGGGTAGAAGCCGCCGCCCCACCAGCTGCTCGGATACATCTCGTAGGTGAAGTTGACGATGCGCTGGTCGCCCCAGAGCCAGTCGTTGATCGTCCCGTCGGTGATGTAGAGGTCGCTGGACTGCTGGGGCGTGTACCCGTTGGCGTCGGCCATGTGGGTGCCCAGGGCGGCGTGGGTGTCGTACTCCTCCCGCGTCATGCCCTCGGCGGTCTCGTCGTAGGTGTAGCCGTAGGGCCACAGGATGAGCTCGCTGTAGGTGTGGAAGTCGATGGCCGCGGTGATCTGCTGCTCGCCGCCGACCACCCGGCCGCGGACGAAGTCCGCGACCGCCGACACCTCGGGGGCCGACTCGGGAGCCGGGCCGCGGTAGGTGCTGCTGGACGGGCTGCCGGAGGAGCCGTTGCAGCAGCCCCAGAGGTGGTCCCAGTTGCGGTTCATGTCGGTGCCCACGGCGGAGGTGCCCTGGTTGGGCTGGCGGTTCTTGCGCCAGTTCCGCCAGTTCGAGCCCGCCATGTCGTACTCGGAGCCGTCGGGGTTGACGTTGGGCAGGATCCAGATCTCCCGGGAGTCCACCAGTTCGGTGACGCGCGCGTCGCTGCCGTACTCGTCGGTCAGCAGCCGCATCAGGTAGACGGCCATCTCGACGGTGAGGTGCTCGCGGGCGTGCTGGGAGTGGGTGAACAGGACCTCCGGCTCGTCCTGGTCGACGCCGGCGTCGTCGCTGATCTTGACCGCGACCAGGTCACGGCCCTCGTGCGACTGTCCGACCACGGACTGCGCCGCGATGCCCGGATGGGCGGCGACCACCTCGTCGATGGTCTCGCGCAGTTCGCCGAAGGTGGTGTAGCCCTCGTCCGGTGCGAGCGGGAGCACCGGCGAGGGGGTGATCTCCGTCAGTTCGTGGCCGAGGTCGGCGAGGGCGTCCGCCTCGGAGGGGGTGGCGGTGACGACGACGGAGTCGTCGCGGACCTCGTCGATGGCGGCGCCGGTCGCGGCGACCGCCGTGCGTTCCTCGGGGGTGTTCGGCCCGTGGACCTCGAACAGTCCGGGGTCGGTGGCGGCGCCGGCGCCCGTGGGGCCGATGAGCCCCAGGGTCAGTGCGGCGAGGGTGAGGGGGAGGAGGGTTCGTCGGACGAGTGTGGTTCTCACGAGGCCTCCGGGGGAGCGGGGTCGAGGCGTGAAATACCTGGCGATCATTGGAAAAGAGCGCCCTACACGTTGTCAATGTGTCTAACAATGCGTGACTCGCGTGGCGGAGTGCCTTGTTTGTGGAGTCACGCAGGTGAAGCCCGCTTGACCCGCGCGTCAACGCGAACGCGCTGTGGCCGGATGTGGCCACAGCGTGATCACGGTGTGTGCGGTCGGGTCCGATCGGCCCCTGAGGCGCCTGGAGCGCCCGCGGCTCAGGCGCGCTCGGGGACCGGCTCGCCCAGCGCCTGGGGGACCGCCTCCGAGAGCATCCACCCGTGCCCGTGGGCCCACTCGCGTTCCAGGCCCGCGTCCCCCAGCAGCCCGCGCACGGCGGCGGTGATCCGGTCGACGTCGAAGCGCTCGGCCGCGGGCATGGGGGCGCCCGCCTCCTCACGGGCCCGGGCGGCGGCGCCCAGCAGCCGGGCCGCGCGCACGCCCTCCCCGTCCAGGGCGTCGGCCCCCGCCAGCCCCTCCAGTGCCATCGCCACCGCGCGCGGGTCACGGGCGAGCCGGGCGAACTCCAGGCCCTCCGCGTGCAGTTCCCGGGCGGCGGCCGCGTCGCCGCGTGCCTCGGCGCACATGCCCAGCTCGGCCAGGGCGAAGGCCTGCCCCGGCCGGTAGCCGTCCCGTCGGTGGGCGGCCAGGATCCCGCGCAGGTACTGCTCGGCCTCGGCCGGCCTGCTCCGCCGCCGGGCCGTCATCGCCAGACCCCCCTGCACGAACAGGATCTTCATGTCGAACGCCTGCTCCCCGGACAGGCGCAGCGCCCGGTGGTTGTAGTCGTCGGCCAGCGCGAAGTCGCCGGTGAGCATGTGCACCCGGGCCAGCCGGGTGTGCTCCTCCACGACCATGGTCCACAGGCCGATCCGTTCGGCGTGGTCCAGCGCCGTCCGGTGCAGGTCGGCCGCCTCCTCGTAGGCGCCCTCGATCTCCGCCAGGACGCCCAGCAGGCCGTACGCGCGGACCTGCCCCCAGGGCTCCCCGAGCGTGCGGAAGTGGTCCAGGCTCCGCCTGCCGTACCGCCGCGCCTCGGCCAGCTCACTGTGGCGCAGCGCCCACCAGCCGCACAGGTTCTGGGCGAAGGCCAGCCACCAGGCGTCGCCGGAGGCCTCGAAGAGGCGGCAGGCCTCCTCCACGGCCGTCCGGGGCGCGGGCACCGGCGCCGAGGGCCCGTCCGCCACCGAGGTCACGTACACCAGGACGGTCCGGACCCTGACCGGCAGGAGCGGGTCGCCGGAGCGCTCCGCGAGGGCGAGCGCCTCGCGCGCGGTGTCCCGGGAAGCGGCGTGGGGGCATTCGGAGAAGGCGAGCGAGAACCGCCAGAGCAGGGCGACGGCGCGTTCGGTCTCCGTGGCCGGGCCGGACGCCGCCAGCGCCCGTGACAGCAGTCTCCCGCCCTCGCGGTAGCGGCCCCGCAGGTACCAGGACCAGCCCAGCGAGCCGGTGATGCGCAGCGCCAGGCCCGCGTTCCCGTCGTCGGCCGCCCACTCCGCGGCGGCGCGGATGTTGGCTCCGTCCCGATCCATCACGTCCCCGGACCGCACGATGTCCCCGGCGGGCGGGAGTGGTTCCGATCCCGCCAGCACGTCGGCCGTGTGGTGGGCGTGGCGGCTGCGGGCCTCGTGCTCCTCCCCGGACTCCGCCAGCTTCTGCAGCGCGAAGGCGCGGATCGTCTCCAGCAGGCGGAAGCAGGTGCCCTCGCGGTCCTGGTGGGACACGACCAGGGACCGGTCCACGAGCGCGGCCAGCACGGCGGCCGCGTCGGCGGTCTCCACGCGGCCTCCGTCGGGGAGCGGGCCGATCGCGATGGTCTCGGCGGCCTCCAGGGAGAACACCCCGACGTGGACCGAGAGCCGGCGCAGCACCGCGCGCTCGGCCTCGGTCAGCAGCCGCCAGCTCCAGTCGACCATCGCGCGCAGTGTCTGCTGGCGCTCGTGCAGTCCCGTGCTGCCGCCGCCCAGGAGCTGGAAGCGGTCGTCCAGGCGCGTGGCGAGCTCGCGGACGCCGAGCGAGCGCACCCGGGCGGCGGCCAGCTCCAGGGCCAGCGGCAATCCGTCCAGGCGCCGGCAGATGGTGGCCACGGCCTCCGCGTTGTCCTCGTCGAGGGTGAACGAGGGCAGGGACGCCGACACCCGCCGGGTGAAGAGCTCGACGGCGTCGGAACCGGCGATCTCGGCGGGGGAGTCGTCGCAGGGCACCCGCAGCGGTCGGACCTGGTGGAGGCGCTCGCCGGGCACGCCCAGCGGTTCACGGCTGGTCGCCAGCATCCGCAGGCCCGGCGCGGCCCGCAGCAGGCGCACGGCCAGGGCCGCGGCGGGCTCGGTCACGTGCTCGCAGTTGTCCAGGATGAGGAGGGCGGGCCGGGTGCCCAGCGACACCGCCAGGCGTTCGGCCGAGGAGCGCTCACGTGACCGGCCGACGACGTCCCCCTCGTCGTGCAGGCCCATGGCCGCGGCGACCGCGTCGGCGATGTCGTCGGGAGTGGTGGCGTCCGCCGCCCGGCTGGCCAGTTCCACGAACCATACGGGGGAGCCGGTCGAGCTCTCGGAGAGGGCGCTCAGGGCGAGCGTGGTCTTGCCGACCCCGCCCGGGCCGACGAGGGTGACCAGGCGGAAGCGCTCCAGGTCGACCAGGAGTCGCCGCGCGGACTCCTGGCGGCCGACCACGTCGGTCAGTGGGGCGGGCAGTCGGACCGCCTCGGAGCCCGTGGCCGCGGGGCCGGCGCCGGGGTCGGACACCGAGGCCGCGGCGGGCCCGGCGGTGGGCGTGGGCGCGTCGGCGGGGACGGTGGTGGATGTGGCGGGCGTGGTGGCCGGGAGTGTGGCGGGCCGGGCGGTGGGCGCGGGCGCGTCTACGCGGGCTGTGGTGGATGTGGCGGGAGCGGCCGGGCGGGCGAGGTCGGGGGACTGCGCCAGGACGCGCTCGTGCAGACGGACCAGCTCCGGGCCGGGCTCCACCCCGATCTCCCGCGCCAGCAGGTCGCGGCCCCGCCGGTAGCTCTCCAGGGCCTCGGTCTGGCGGCCGGAGCGGTAGAGGGCGATCATGTGCGCGGCGCGCAGGCGCTCCCGCAGCGGTTGGGCGCGCAGGAGCTCGTCGAGCTCGGCGACGAGCGACGCGTCCTCTCCCAGGTCGAGGCGGGCCCGGGCGCGGTCCTCGACCGCGGTCAGGCGCATCTCCTCCCACCGAGCGATGGCGGGCCCGGCGAAGGACGCGTCGGCGTGGTCGGCCAGGGCGGGTCCGCGCCACAGCTCCAGGGCCTGCCCGAGCAGGTCGGCGGCCTCGGACGGGTCGGCGCCGCGGGCCCGGCCGACCAGGTCCTCGAAGCGGTCGGCGTCGACCTGCCCGGGGTCCACGCGCAGCCGGTAGCCCGAGGGGCCGGACTCCACCCGGCCGCGCGCACCGGCCTCGGCCCGGTCGAGCGCCCCGCGCAGGCGGGAGACCGCGGTCTGCAGCGCTGCCGAGGTGTCGTGCGCGGGCCGGTCCCACAGCTCCGCGCCGAGCCGGTCGGCCGACACCGACGTCCCGCGGTGCACCAACAGGTGGGCCAGGAGTGCCCTGACCTTGGCGCCGGGCACACGGACCGGCTCGTCCTCACCCGTCCACACCGCGAGCTGTCCCAGAACGCCGAATCGCATGGGGACCAGCGTATGCGGCCGGTCCCCGGTGGGCGCCGAGCGGGCCGCCCGTGGACCCGTGACGGAGGCCGCCCGCCGACGGACAGCGGGTGGCAAGCGGATGGCAAGCGGATGGCAAGCGGCGGTCGGCGGACCGCAAGGAGGCGGTGAGCGCGCCTGCCTAGGTTGAGGACATCAGCCAGGGGCACCCGCCCCGAGAGAGTGTGGAGACGCCACGATGAGCACCCTGTTCGACCCCATCGCCCTCGGCGGCCTGGAGCTGCCCAACCGCCTGTTCATGGCGCCGATGACCCGGTCCCGCGCCTACGTCGGCGGCCAGGTCGACGGCCTCGTCGCCGAGTACTACGCCCAGCGCGCCTCCGCCGGGCTCATCATCACCGAGGGCACCCAGCCCAGCGTGCGCGGGCAGGGCTACATCAACACCCCCGGCCTGCACTCCGCCGAGCAGGTCGAGGCCTGGAAGCGCGTCACCGGCGCCGTCCACGAGCGCGGCGGTCGCATCTTCGCCCAGATCATGCACACCGGCCGGATCGGGCACCCGAGCCTGTACCCCGACGGCGGCCTGCCCGTGGCCCCCTCGCCGATCGCCTCCGGCCAGTCCCTGTTCGACGGCTCGGGAATGGTCGAGCACCCGGTCCCCCGTGAGCTCTCGTACTCCGACATCGCCGAGGCCCTCGACGACTTCGCCTCGGCCGCCCGCAACGCGGTCACCGCCGGCTTCGACGGTGTCGAGCTGCACGGCGCCAACGGCTACCTCATCCACCAGTTCCTCGCCGACGGCGCGAACCGGCGCACCGACGAGTACGGGGGCAACCCCCAGAACCGGGCGCGCTTCGCCCTCCAGGTCGTCGACGCGGTCGCCGACACCATCGGTGCCGAGCGCACGGCCCTGCGCCTGTCCCCGGGCAACCCGTTCAACGGCATCACCGAGAGCGATACCGAGGCCCAGTACCTCGCCCTGCTCGACGGCCTGAGGGAGCGCTCCGACCTGGCCTTCCTGCACCTGGCGATGGCCTCCCGCGAGACCGCCGAGCTCTTCCGCAAGGAGTGGCGGGGCGCCCTGGTCCACAACCCGGCGCCGGACTGGACCTCGCCCCGGCCGTGTCCGCGCTGGAGGACGGCGTGGTCGACGCGGTCGCGCTCGGCAGCGCCTGGCTCGCCAACCCCGACCTGCTCGACCGGGTCCGGGCCGGCGGCCCCTTCAACGAGCCCGACTCGGGCACGTTCTACGGTGGCGACCACCGCGGCTACACCGACTACCCCGCCCTCGACCAGGCCTGATCCGTGCACGCCGGAGCCCGGCCCCCGCGCGGGGGCCGGGCTCAAGGCGTCGACAGGACCCGGGGCCGTACCGGCGCCGCGCCTCAGGGGATCGGTGTGTAGATGAGGCCGAGCTTGTCGACCTCGTCGCCCGCCCGGCCGTGGAACCCGGCGACGCGCCACCCGTCGGGCGCGGTGAACGTGACCGCGTCCGAGGTGGGAGTGCCGCCCGCGACCGTCCGTCCCCGGTCGGTGGTGAACGCGGCGTGGGAGACCCGCGTGTGCCCGCCGCGCCGCACGGTCGACAGCGTGACGGAGACGAGGTGCTCACCGGAGTCCAGGGTGAGCGAGCGCTCGGTGCCGCCCGTCCCGCCGTGCGCGGCGCGCCCGCCGTCGGCGTAGTCCATCGCCACCCGGTCCAGGCGCGCTCCCGCGCGAAGGGAGAGCGTCAGCGGCTCGGCCGGTCCGGAACCGCCGGCGACCCGCTCCACGTCGGTGAACGGGGTGCCGTGCGGACCGCCCGCGAGGTCGCTCATCCGGAGGCCGGGCGCGAGCGACCAGGCGAACTCGGCGGTGTGCGGGTCGTGGTCGGAGAGCATCCGGCCGTCGTCGTCCAGGAAGTCGGCGTGGTCGTTGCGGTAGTCGGCCAACCGCAGGTCGACGAACGCGCCGGAGCGGAACAGGATCTTGTCGACGACCTCGCAGCCGTCGGTGGGCGCGCCCGTCTCGCACACCAGGGCGGGCGCACCCGCGTCGGGACGGTCGCCGCCGCGTTCGTGCTCGACCCAGGCGTCGGCCAGGCCGAGCGTGTCGGCCAGCGCGCGGATGTTGTCGCCGGTGCGCGTGTAGCGGGTGTTGGTGTCCCCGGCGACGACGACCGCCTTCCCGGCCGAGTGCCGCTCGATGAAGCGCGTCAGCTGGGTGAGGTTGGCGCGTCGGGCCGCGAGGTCGGCGCCGGTGACCCCGGCGTTGGCGTGCACGTTGTACACGTCCACGTACACGCCCTCGGCGAGACGGACACGGGAGGCCGTGAACCCCTTCGGCGTGAGGCAGTCGGTGCCGTTGCACTCCGCCCAGCCGACCCGGTGGACATCGCTGTAGGCCAGGTGGGACAGGGTGTTGAGCCCGTCACCGAAGGGCACGCCCCCGCTGGTGGGCGTTCGGTACGGGTGGTCGTTGTTCGCGTACAAGGAGGCGTGGTAGTTGAAGTCCTCCTGGACGTGGACGACGTCGTAGGGGGCGATCCGCCGGCCGATGACCGGGGTGTTGGCGCTCGGGCGCTGCTCGTCGGGGTCGGTGATGAGCTCGGGCAGGCCCGCGACGTTGTACGTCAGCACGGAGAAGGCGCCCGAGGCGGCGCCCGGGGCGGGTGCCGCGGACCCGACGGCACCGGCCGGTGCCGTCGGGGAGGTAGATGCGGCAGTGGCGGCAGTGGCGGGCGCGGCCGACAGCGAGGTGAACAGGGTCAGCGAGGACAGGAGCACGGACAGGGAGCGTGAGGGGGAGCGGGACACGTGGACCTCTGTCTGGAGGGGAGGGTGCCCGCCGGATTCTACGTCTCCGCCCGGCCGGGAGGCCGGGCGGAGACGCGGTCTCCACCGCCGTCAACCGCGGGGCTCCTCCGGGCGTTCCTGGTAGGCCGCGTCGGCGTGGCTGGTGTACTTGGCCTCACCGGGACCGGCGGTGCCGATCTCCTCGGAGTCGATCTCCTCCGGGGCGCCGCCTCCGCGCGCCCGGCCGAGAACGTTGAAGCAGACGTTGAGCACGATGGCGACGACGGCGGCGCCGATGATGCCCGAGTGCACGACCATCTCGACCGACGTGGGCAGGAACGCGTAGAAGGTCGGGTAGGCCAGCGGGATGATCGCGACGCCGAAGGCCGCGGCCACCAGGACCAGGTTGAGGTTCTTGGTGAAGTCCACCTTGGCCAGGGTCTTGATGCCGCTCGCGGCCACGCTGCCGAAGAGCACCAGCCCCGCGCCGCCGAGCACCGGGGTGGGGATGGCGGCCATGACGCCGCCCAGGACGGGGAACAGCCCCAGCACCAGCAGGATGCCCGCGCCGGTGGCGACCACGAACCGGCTGCGGATCCCGGTCAGGGCCAGCAGGCCGATGTTCTGGGCGAACGAGCTGGTCGGCGTCGCACTGAAGATCGGGCCGATGATCGACCCGCTGACGTCGGCGCGCAGGCCGGCGGAGATGCGCTTGGCGTCCACCTTGGTCCCGGTGATCTCGCCGACCGCGATGATGTGCGACGCGCCCTCGGTGAGCACCACCAGCATGATGATGCACATCGTGATGATCGCGGTCACCTCGAACCGGGGCAGCCCGAAGTAGAACACCGACGTGGGGTCGAACACCAGGTCGGCCTCGCCGACCCGGCTGAAGTCGGCCATCCCGAAGGGGAGCGAGACCAGGACCCCGGCGACGAGGCCGAGGAGGACCGACAAGCGGCCCCAGATCCCGGGCAGCACCCGGGAGCAGACCAGGATCACCGCCAGGGTGAACCCGGCCAGCGCCAGGTGGGCGAGCGGAGCGGCGGGAGCGGCCGAACCGTCCTCCCGGACCACGGTCGCGCCGTCCATGATCCACCGGGCGGCCACCGGCATCAGGCTCAGCCCGATCACCGTGATGATCGTGCCGGTGACGATCGGGGGGAAGAAGCGGATGAGCTGCCCGAAGAAGGGGGTGAGCAGGAGGGCGAAGAGTCCCGCCGTGATCGACGCGCCGAAGGCCACGGGGAGGTTCTCCCCGTTCTCCCCGGCGGCCAGGGCGGTGATCGCGCTGACGGGGACGAAGGAGCAGGCGACCACGATCGGCATCTGCGCGCCCACGCGCCGGTGGCCGATGGTCTGCAGGAGGGTGGCGATGCCGGCGACCAGGAGTGCTCCGCTGACGAGGATGCCGATGGCGGCGGGGTCGTTCGCGAGTCCAGCGGCGGCGCCGATGACGAGTGCCGGGGCGACGGCTCCGGCGTACATGGTGAGGATGTGCTGCAGCCCGTAGACGAGCTGCAACCGGAACGGGAGTTTCTCGTCCTCCGGACGTGCGGTGGACGACGGGTTGGGCTTCGTTGTGGCCGAGTCCTTCGCGGACGGACTGTCGTTCATGGCCAGTGTCCAGCCTTCGCTGTCGGCGGTCATCCGGTGGGGGGTGACCGGTCTCTCGGGTGTGGAACCCGGTGGTGTGACCCTGCCCGGCGGCCGTCCTCGGGCACGCCCGATGACACGGGCGCGCGGTGCCGCGCCCGAAGGCGACGGCGGGTGACGGGAGGGCGGGTCGGAGGCTGCGTCGGAACGCGAGCCAGGGAGGTGTGACCTCGAGCGGTGAAACCCCGTGCGGGGTGTGGAGACGAGCCCGGGCCCGGCCCCGCGGCGCACGCGGCGCCGCGACGGACCCCGGCGGAGACGTCTCGATTCGGCCTGGGTCGTGTCGTGTGAAGGCTTCCGGGCTCGCGGCCGCCAGGCCGCCTCTCGCCGCGCCTCCACGCTCGTGGAGCACGACTAGGCTGACCTGCGCACATCGTCCTGCGAGAGAGGGCCTGACGGCCGCTCGCTCACCCGGAAGCCTTCGAAGAACACTCCCTAGACGAAGCCGGGAACGCTCCTCCAGGCGTCGCCGGCGTCGGGCGCGTCGTCACGCTCGACGGTGGCCTCGATCTTGCCGTAGGGGCGGTCCGCGGCGAAGAAGACCTCGCCCGGGTTCTCCAGGTCGAACGGCGACAGGTCCACCAGGAAGTGGTGGTTGTTGGGCATGGAGAAGCGGATCTCCGCGACCTCGGGGTGGGCCTCCAGGACGGCCCGGCCCATCTCGTACAGCGTCTGCTGGAGGGCGAGGCTGTGGGTCTCGGCGAAGGCCTCCAGGCACAGGGCGCGGATGGAGGCGTAGGCCTTGTCGAAGTCGTGCTCGGTGCCGACGTAGCGCCAGCGCGCGGTCACGTCGGTCGCCAGGATCCGGTCGGTGGTCTCGGCGAGCGTCGTGTACTTGGTCTTCGGGTAGCCGTGGAACTCCGACCCGGTGGACTTCAGGACCGTCAGGCCCTCGAATCCGGAGACGACCCACTCCCGGTCGCCGTCCTTCTGGACCACCGTGGTGCGGGTCTCGGCGCCGCGCCGGGAGAAGGCGTGGTCGTGCGGGCCGTCGGAGGTGGCGATGCGGTCCCAGGAGTACTCCTGGACCTCCTGGCGCGCTCCGTGCACGTAGTCGTGCTCGTCGACGAAGTGCCGGGCGAGCCGGAGGGCGAAGTCCTCGATGGCGCCGACGCCGCCCCACTCGCGGGCCTTGGCGTAGACGGTGTTCTTCTGGGTGTCGGTCGGCAGGCACGTGCTGTTGTCGCCGACGGTGTGGACTGTCTCCAGGTCCCCGCGGAGCTGTGAGGTGACGTTGACGTCCTTGATCTGGTGGACGTCGGTGTCACGGTCGATGTGGACGAGGCGTACCTCGGCCTTGCCGTACTGGTTGTCTCCGAGTCGGATGCCCATCAGGGTGAACTCCGTTCGCTTTCGTTCATGAACTGAAGTCGTCATCGTTCGCGCCGTGGCGCCGTGCGTACGAGGGAGGACCGCTGTGGTCATGCGGAAGGACCTGTCGCGCACTCGAAGAGGGTGGGTGTGTGCCTGGTGGATGCCGTCCGGCGGCTCCTTTCCGGGGGCGTGCGGCGGGCGGCCGGTGGCCGCGCCGTCCGGGGTGGCGGGCGGCTAGGAGCCGCGGTAGGTCGAGTAGGCGAACGGGCTCAGGAGCAGCGGCACGTGGTAGTGCGCGTCCTCGTCGGCCAGGTGGAAGACGATGGCGACCTCGGGGTAGAAGCCGGTCTGCCCGGTCGCGTCGAAGTAGGCCTGGGTGTCGAAGACGACCCGGTAGAACCCGGCCGGCAGCTGGTCGGGTCCGAAGTCGGGCACCCGCCCGTCGGCGTTGGTGCGCCCCTCGGCCACGGGCTTCCAGGAGGTGCGCGCGGAGTCGGCCGCGGCCTCCAACCGGACGGGGACCTCGCGGGCGGGTCGGCCCAGCGCGGCGTCGAGGATGTGCGTGGTCACGTGGCTCATGCGGCGTCCAGGAGTTTCTCGAGCCGGAGTCCGGCGATCTTGCGGAGTTCGTTCCCGACCACGGACAGCTCGGTGTCCTGGTCGTTCTCCAACCGGCCGATCAGGTCCGCGAGGAGTTCGCGGCTGGTGCGGCCGCTGGCGCACACCAGGTAGATCTGCCCGAACCGGCCCTCGTATTCGCCCTGGGCGAACTCGAAGATCCGCTGGACGCGGAGCGAGGCGTCGTCGGTGTCGGCCGCGAACGCGGACTGCTCCCCGCGCGACCAGGCGGCCTCGGTGCTCTTTCCCTCGGCCTTGTCCCCGATGCGCGGGTGCCGCGCGAGCGCGGAGGCGACCTCGGCGGTGCTGACCGCGCGGGCGTGCTTGTCGGCGTGCGCCAGCAGGTTCCCGCGGTCGGCGAAGGGCGCCGCCGACGCGACGGCCTCGACCCAGCGCTCGATGTCGAGGCACTGCGCGAGCTCGGTGCGCAGGTCCGCGGGGGAGAGCGCGTTGAGGCGGTCCAGGCCGGGGTCGGAGGCACGGCCCGGCGGGCTCGCGGTGGTCTCGGGCATGTGGGCTCCCGTTGTACGGCCGGTCGTGGTGCTGCGGAGGTCCTGTACCCGCGCTCGTGTGGAGGATGCGGGTGATCTCGCCCCGCGCGGCCAGCCGTTTTCGTAGTGCAGATGGCTGTTTCCGTATGACGGAGTAAACGGACTCTAACCCGTGTGGGTGTGACCTTGTCAACACTGGCTAGGGGGCATTGCGCAAAAACTCCGGCCTTCCTTCCGTGCAGTGAACTACCAGCGAAGTTGCCCCGGGGTCGGCGCGAGAACCCCCGAGGGGGCCGAACGGCACGGGCGGGGGTGCGGAGCGAGGGGCGCGCCGGTGCCTGCAGGAGGAGGTGAGCCGGAGCGAGGGACGAGCGCGGGCGTGGCCGACGACGAAGGACCCGGCGTGAGGCGCCCTGAGCGAAGCCCAGGAAGTGGAGCGAGGGGCGCGCCGGTGCCTGCAGGAGGAGGTGAGCCGGAGTGAGGGACGAGCGCGGGCGTGGCCGACGACGAAGGACCCGGCGTGAGGCGCCCTGAGCGAAGCCTGGAGAAGGTGTGCGGGCGTGTCGGTGGCGCCTGGTGGGAGTCGATCGTCGGATCTCGCCCCGTTTGGGGAGGTTGACAAGTCGGGGTGGCGCCCCGCACACTCTCATTATTCCTTCAAGTGAAAATCAGATTCCACAAAGCGGAATCAAAGGTGACGGAGGCAAGGCATGAGCCACGCTCTGGGCTACACGGTGAACTGCTCGCTGCTGTTCACCGAGCTCCCCCTGAACGAGCGCCCGCAGGCCGCACGGGACGCCGGGTTCCACGCCGTGGAGTTCTGGTGGCCGTTCGAGGAGGCCACCCCGCCCCAGGACGAGGTCGACGCGTTCGTCGCGGCCGTCGACGCCGCCGGGGTCCGGCTGAGCGGGCTCAACTTCTTCGCCGGTGCCCTGCCCGGCCCCGACCGCGGCGTGCTGTCCCAGCCCGCGCGCGGCGCCGAGTTCCTCGCCAACCTCGACGTGGTCGCCCGCATCGCCGAGCGCACCGGAACGACCGGATTCAACGCGCTCTACGGCCGCCGCCTGCCCGGCGTCGACCCCGCGGAGCAGGACCGACTCGCCCTGGAGAACACCGTCGCCGCCGCCGAGGCGGTCGCCAAGGTCGGCGGCACCGTTCTCATCGAGCCGATCAGCGGCGCCGACGACTACCCGCTCAAGACCGCCGCGGAGGGCCTGGCCTTCGTGGCGAAGGTGAAGGAGGCCGGGGCCGACAACGTCGCCCTCCTGGCCGACTTCTTCCACCTGGCGGTCAACGGAGACGACGTGGCCGCGGTGGTCCGCGCCCACGCCGCGGAGTTCGGCCACATCCAGATCGCCGACGCCCCCGGGCGCGGCGAGCCCGGGACCGGCGAGCTGCCCGTCCAGGAGCTGCTCGCCTCGGCCGAGGCGCACGGCTACCGCGGGCTGGTCGGTCTGGAGTACAAGCCCACCGTCCCGACCCACGAGAGCTTCGGCTGGCTCCAGTAGCCCGCCCGTCGCCCACCACCACTCGGGGGCCTTCGGCGGGGGAGTCTCCCTCAACGGACGGCCTCCGGCCGCAGAGCCACCCGCCCTCACCAGCACCGCACACCAGCACAGCCACGAAAGGGGCCACCATGCCCGCCACGAACGTCGCCTTCATCGGACTGGGGATCATGGGCCTGCCCATGGCCGCCAACCTCGTCCAGGCCGGCTACACCGTCACCGGCCACAACCTCACGCCCGACCGCGTCGACTCGCTCGTCCAGCAGGGCGGACGCCGCGGGGGCAGCATCGCCGGAGCCGTCGCCGACGCCGACATCGTCATCACGATGGTCCCGGACTCCCCGGACGTGAAGGAGGCCATGCTCGGTGAGGGCGGGGTCTTCGAGAGCGCCAAGCCCGGCACCCTCGTCATCGACATGAGCACCATCCGCCCGGACGTCTCCCGCGAGATCGCCCAGGCCGGCACCGAGCGCGGCTTCCGCGTCCTGGACGCGCCCGTCAGCGGTGGCGAGGCCGGCGCGATCGAGGCCAAGCTCTCGATCATGGTCGGCGGCGAGCAGGCCGACTTCGACGCGGCGCGCCCCGTCTTCGACGTCCTGGGCACCACGCCCGTACTGGTCGGTCCGCACGGCTCCGGCCAGACGGTCAAGGCCGCGAACCAGCTCATCGTCGCGGGCAACATCCAGCTCCTCGCCGAAGCCCTCGTCTTCCTCGAGGCGCACGGCGTGGACACCGAGGCGGGCCTGGAGGTCCTGGGCGGCGGCCTCGCCGGCAGCACCGTCCTCCAGCGCAAGGGCAAGGTCATGCGCGAGCGCGACTTCAAGCCGGGCTTCCGGATCGCCCTGCACGACAAGGACATGCGGATCGTGACCGACTCGGCCCGCGAGGCCGGCGTCGCGCTCCCCGTGGGCGCCACCGTGGCGCAGCTCGTGGGCGCGCTCAAGCTCCAGGGCGACGGGGGTCTCGACCACTCCGCGCTGCTGAAGACCGTCCTGCAACTGTCGGGTCGTGACGAGTAACCACCGCCACGAGTGGAATTCCCGTCGGCGGTACCGGCCGTCCGCCACCACGGCTGACGTGTGAACCGCGTGGCCGGCGGCGGCCTCGGGTGTTGGCCGCACCCTGGGTCCCGCCGACGGAAATCCGTTCAACCCCCCTAGCACTGAAGGGTTCGCTTCAAATGGTACAGATGCCCGCGATGAACGCCGTCGTCGAGGTTCTCAAAGACGAGGGCGTGGACACCGCCTTCGGCTGCCCCGGTGCGGCGATCCTGCCGCTCTACAAGGCCATGGAGGACGTCGGTGGGATCGAACACCTGACGGTCCGCCACGAGGAGGGCGCCACCCACATGGCGGACGGGTGGTCGCGCACCACCGGCAAGGTGGGTGTCGCCATCGGCACCTCCGGCCCCGCCGGCACCAACATGATCACCGGTCTGTACACGGCCATCGCCGACTCCGTGCCGATCGTGTGCATCACCGGCCAGCAGCGCACCGACCTGCTGGACAAGGAGGGCTTCCAGGCCGTCGACATCGTCGAGATCGCCAAGCCCGTCACCAAGTGGGCCGTGCAGATCAAGGAGGCCGCGACCGCCCCGTGGATCTTCCGCGAGGCGTTCCGGATCGCCCAGGAGGGACGCCCCGGCCCCGTGCTGGTGGACATCCCGGTCGACATCGCCCAACAGCTGATCGACTACGACCCCTCCATCGACGCCCCGCTCAAGATCAACACCGTCGAGCCCCACCTGCCGCGGGTCGAGCGCGCCCTGGACCTGCTGCTGGAGGCCGAGCGCCCGCTCATCCTCGCGGGCGGCGGCGTGATCCTGGCCGAGGCCTCCGACGAGCTGCGCGAGCTGGCCGCGTACCTGAACGTGCCGGTGCAGGTCACCCTGATGGGCAAGGGATCCTTCGACGAGGACTCCCCGCTCTACTCCGGCATGACCGGCGTGCAGACCTCACAGCGCTACGGCAACGCCTCGTTCCTCGAGTCGGACCTGGTCCTGGCCGTCGGCGCGCGGTTCGCCGACCGCCACACCGGGCAGATCGACGTCTACCGCGGCGACCGCACGTTCATCCACGTGGACATCGAGGCCACGCAGATCGGGCGGGTCTTCGAGCCCGACCTGGGCGTGGTCTCCGACGCCAAGCTGTTCCTGCGCGAACTGCTGGCCGCGGCCAAGCGCCGTGACGCCAAGGCGGCCGTGCAGCCGTGGATCGACCGGATCGCTCAGCTCAAGTCCGAGCTGACCCGGCGCGAGGACTTCGACACCGTCCCCGTCAAGGCGCCGCGCGTGTACAAGGAGATCAACGAGGTCTTCGACGAGGACACCTACTTCGTCACCGCGATCGGCCTCTACCAGATCTGGGGCGGGCAGCACCAGAAGGCCTACAAGCCGCGCCGCTACCAGATCTGCGGCCAGGCCGGGCCCCTGGGCTGGGAGATCCCCGCGGCCATCGGCGTCAAGAAGGCCCTCAAGGACACCGAGCCGGACGCGGAGGTCGTCGGCATCGTCGGCGACTACGGCTTCCAGTACATGGTGGAGGAGCTGGCGGTCGCCGCCCAGTACGACGTGCCCTACGTCATCATCATGCTCAACAACGAGTACCTGGGCCTGATCCGCCAGGCGTCCATCCCGTTCGACATGAACTACCAGGTGGACATCCACTACGACGAGTACGGCACGGACAACGTCAAGCTCATGGAGGCCTACGGCTGCTCCGGCCGCCGCGTCTTCGAGCCGTCCGAGATCCGCGAGTCGCTGGAGTGGGCCCGCAAGGAGGCGCGGGCGACCTCGCGGCCGGTCCTGGTCGAGATCATGATCGAGCGCGAGGCCAACACCCCGCACGGACCGGCGATCAACGCGGTCAAGGAGTTCGAGCCGGTTCCCGGCGCGTAACCATCCGCGGGCGGTCGGACAGCCACGCGACCGCCGCCACAGCCCGCCGCGGCCCGGACCTGCACCCCGGGCCGCGGCGACCAGGGCGTCTTCCGAGGAACACGCCCTACGCCCCCACGGGGGAGGAGGGGCGTCACGGTGACCACTTGGCCGGGCCACCGCGGCGCCCCTTCGCTGTTTCGCCGTGCGCGGGCGGACGTGCGCGGGCACAGCGGGAATAGAGGAGCGCCCGCCACCGTCGAACCAGGTGACGTCCCAGAGTGTGGACGTCGGGTACCAGGGTTTCGGATCCGTCTGCTAGCGTGAACCCCGTTATGCTGCGCGAGCTGCTCCTTCTTAGCGGCCGCGGCGGGGGTCGTTAAAAGGTCGGCTCCCTCGCCGCGGGGCTTCGGCTTGTCCTGGTCGACCTTTGACCACGCGAACTTTCACCGAGGAGCCACCGACATGGTGCCGCAGCAGAAGACCAGCCCGCCCGTCGCCCACCACCACCCTCATGGGACGCCTCCGGCGCAGCCTAGTCCTATGCCCTTCCACCGTTATGAGCCCTTCGCTCCGGTGGACCTGCCGGACCGCACCTGGCCGACGAAGACCATCACCGAAGCCCCCCGCTGGCTGTCCACGGACCTGCGCGACGGCAACCAGGCGCTGATCGAGCCGATGGACTCCGCGCGCAAGCACGAGATGTTCCAGCTGCTGGTGCGCATGGGCTACAAGGAGATCGAGGTCGGCTTCCCCTCCGCCAGCCAGACCGACTTCGATTTCGTACGGTCGCTGATCGAGGACGACCTGATCCCCGACGACGTCCAGATCTCGGTGCTGACCCAGGCCCGCGAGGACCTGATCGAGCGCACCGTGCAGAGCCTGGTCGGCGCCAAGCGCTCCACCGTGCACCTGTACAACGCGACCGCGCCCACCTTCCGCCGCGTCGTCTTCCGGGTCGACCGGGAGGCCTGCAAGAACATCGCCGTCGAGGGCACCCGCCACGTCATGCGGTTCGCCGAGCAGTACCTGGGCGAGACCGAGTACTTCGGCTACGAGTACTCGCCGGAGATCTTCGTCGACACCGAACTGGACTTCGCCCTGGAGGTCTGCGAGGCGGTCATGGACGTCTGGCAGCCGGGCCCGGGCCGCGAGATCATCCTGAACCTGCCCGCCACGGTCGAGCGCGCCACCCCCAACGTCTACGCCGACCAGATCGAGTGGATGAGCCGCAACCTGAGCCGCCGCGAGCACGTGGTCCTGTCCGTCCACCCGCACAACGACCGGGGCACGGGCGTGGCCTCGGCCGAGCTGGCGGTCATGGGCGGGGCCGACCGCGTCGAGGGCTGCCTGTTCGGGCACGGGGAGCGCACCGGCAACGTCTGCCTGGTCACCCTGGGCATGAACCTGTTCAGCCAGGGCGTGGACCCCAAGATCGACTTCTCCGACATCGACGAGATCCGGCGCACGGTCGAGCACTGCACCCAGCTGCCCGTCGCCCCGCGCCACCCCTACGGCGGCGACCTGGTCTACACGGCCTTCTCCGGCTCCCACCAGGACGCCATCAAGAAGGGCTTCACCGCGCTGGAGGAGACGGCCGAGGCCGCCGGGACCCCGGTCGACGAGTACGGCTGGGACGTGCCCTACCTGCCGATCGACCCCAAGGACGTCGGGCGCAACTACGAGGCGGTCATCCGCGTCAACAGCCAGTCCGGCAAGGGCGGCGTCTCCTACATCATGCAGCGCGACCACTCGCTGGACCTGCCGCGCCGCCTGCAGATCGAGTTCTCCCAGGTCATCCAGGGCTTCACCGACGCCGAGGGCGGCGAGTTCCCGGCCGGCCGCATCTGGGAGATCTTCTCCGACACCTACCTGTCGGAGCAGGGGCCGGTCGCGGTGCTGGCCCACCGCTCCACCACGGCCGAGGACGGCACGTACCGGATCGAGGCCGACGCCCGCGTCAACGGCGAGATCCGCGAGCTGACCGGTACCGGCAACGGGCCGATCTCCGCCTTCTGCGACGCGCTGACCGACGTCGACGTGAAGGTCCGGGTCATGGACTACGTGGAGCACTCCATGGGCGGTGACGGCGAGGCCCGCGCCGCCGCCTACGTGGAGGCCGAGATCGACGGCCGCGTGGTGTGGGGCGTGGGCATCCACAGCAGCATCACCACGGCCTCGCTGAAGGCGCTGTGCAGCGCCATCGGCCGCGCCTGAGCGTACACCGGCCCACCCGTGGGGCCCGCGACCGGCACCGGTCGCGGGCCCCACGGTCGTCATGCCCCAACCGACCGGGTCCCGTGGCCGGTATCAGGAGGCCGGCGGCCCCCGCACGGCCGGAAAAGGCGTGGCGGCCGGGCGTCGCGGGGTGCGACGATGCTGCGCATGCTGCACTCCGAGATCATCAAGCGGACCCTGCGCGTGCCGGAGCCGTCCGGCCGGCCCGGAGACGGAACCGCCACCGCACGCCGGTTCGACGCCGCCCTGCTCACCGTCGGCTACACCTGCTCCACGGACCTGCTGCGACACCTGGCCGCGCTCCGGCCCGAGGACGTCCTGGCGGCGGCCGAGCCGGTGCTCTCCGCGGTCCGCGAGGCGGTCGGCGACCACGTCGAACACAACGTGTACTTCACCGACTTCCCCGAGAACGTGCCGGACACGGCACAGTTCTGGCTGGAGTGCCTGGCCGGCGCCCTCGCGGACCCGGACACCAGGACGGAGAGCGTCCTCGGCGACGCCCTCCTCGCGGGCGGCCCCCTCGACCTGCTCGCACTGCCGGAGTACGGCCGCTACCAGCACGACTTCGACACCCTGCTGAGCCTGCGCGAACCCTTCGTCGCCGGAGCCAAGGACCGTGTCGGTGTCCTGCACCTCGGCCGCCCCCTGGCCGAGGAGACGCGGGCGCTGTACCTCGACCTGGCCGCGGGCCCGCTCCCGCTGGGCGAGGACGACCTCGTCCTGCTGGAGCTGCTGGCCGCCGAGTGCGTCGACGGCGAGCAGCCCGAGCGGATCCCGGTCCGCGAGAACCGGGCCGTGGTCAACCGCGCCCGGCTCGCCGAGGGCCGCGCCCCGCTCGTGGACACGGTCACCGACGTCCTGCGCCTGGCCTGCGCCCTCTCCGATGGCGACGTCACCCTCGACCGCCCCACGCGGTTCCGGTCCTTCCGCCGGAGCGAGCGCCGGGCCCTGATGGCCGCGCTGGAGGGCGTGGTCGGCGGCAGCCGCGCCAAGCTCGGCGACGTCGTCCGTCACCGGGAGCGCTTCAAGCGGCTGGGCGAGCGCCTGCACCCGCACGAGTACCCGGCGCTGGCCGACGCGCGCGAGGTGTTCGCCGTCGCGCGCGGCGAGACCCGGGTGCGCGGCTTCAACGCCCGGGTGGAGGCGGCCTTCGCCGACGGCGACACCGGCCGCGTGCTCGACCTGCTCGCGACCGCGCCCGGCACGCTCGTCCGCGGCGTGGACCGGATCCTGCGCCAGTGCTCCGAGGAGGAGGCGGCGCGGGTCGCGGCGACCGTGGACGCGCGCGCCGACCAGGTCGCCCCGCGCGTCCTGGTGTCGGCCCGCGAGCACCTGGCCGCCCGCCGGAGCGAGGGGATCGCGCGGATGTTCGTCAACCAGCGGTCCCGTGCGTGGGTCGTGCGGGACCGGAGGGACCCGCTGCCCGCCGGGCGCGTCGGCCCGGTGGTCACCGCCCTGGACGCGGCCATCGCCCGGCGCCTGCCCCGGTTCGACCGGGTGCTGGTGGACGAGGCCGTGCGCACCGTCGCGGTGCCCCGCTCGGGCAAGGGCGTGGCCGGCGGTGTGGGCGTGCTGCCGCGCGGGTCGGCCATGCCGGTGGACGGCGAGCGGCTCCGCTTCTTCGTCCACTGGCGCCAGGAGGCCCGGCGCACGGATCTGGACCTGTCCGTGCAGCTGCTGAACGCCGACTTCGCCGGGGCGGGCCAGGTGTCGTGGACCAACCTCAAGGGCGAGGGGATGGCGCACTCCGGCGACATCGTCGAGGCCGCCGAGGGCGCCACGGAGATGATCGACCTGGACCTCGCCAGGGTGGCGGGCGACGTGCACCACGTGGTGCCGCAGGTGCTGCTGTACTCCGGCGAGGGCTTCCTGGAGCTGGCGGAGAGCTTCTTCGGCTTCATGACCCGCGATGGGGAGCAGGACGGCATGCCGTTCGAACCGGGGACGGTGCGGGCCAAGTCCGATCTGCGGGGCGGGTCGCGGATCGCGCTTCCGCTGGTCTTCTCCCGTGTGGAGGGCGGGGGCTGGATCGCCCGGTGGCTGCACCTGTTCATGTCCGGCTCACCGGCCTTCAACCGGGTCGAGGACACGGGCGTGTCCACGGGCGTGCTGGCGCGGGCCCTGGTGGAGCGGGACCCCTTCACGGTCGGCGACCTGCTCGGGATGGCGGAGCGGGACGGAGCCCGGGTGGCGCCGTTCGACGCCGGGGAGCCGGTGGAGGAGGCGGTGCCCGAGGGGGAGCGCTGGGCCTACGTCGGCCTGGAGCGCCCGGACTCGCTGCCGGAGGGGACCGAGGTGTTCACCGCCAGGGAGCTGGGCGCGCTCCTGCCGGACTGACCGGACGGTTCCCGGTGACCGCGCAGGGGACCGTGCGGCGTCGGTCCGCTCCTCGCCGCCGGCGGTCCGTCACCTGCCGAGGAATCGGGTGGCGGGCCGCCCGGCGGCCCGCTAGTGTTCTGTGTGGCGAGGCCATGCGGCGGCTTCCTTCTCTCGCCCTCGGGGCACATTTTTCAGGTAAATGCCAAGAGCCGCCGCGCCCTCCTTGCCGTACACGCACGAGGCCATGCGACGGCTTCCTTCTGACGGCCCCCGGCCGTACACCATTGATCCCAGCCGCCGCGCCCTCCTCGGCGTACTCGCATGAGGCCATGCGAGGGCTTCCTTCTCACGCGGATCCGGTAGCCACGCGAGTGGGCCGGACAGAGCCCTCGCGCTTCCCTCACCGCGGGCACCCGGGCGGCCATGCGACGGCTTCCTTCTCGGGGTTCGACTCCCTCCTCTCACTGGTATCAGTCGTCGTGCTCCCCGCCCGGCCGCGGTACTCTGCGGGCGCGAGGCCATGCCGGGGCTTCCTTCTCCAGCCTCGTAGAGGCTTCGACTGCTAATCGAAATCAGTCCTGGCGCCCTCCTCGCACGCGCAAGGGCGGGCCGCACCCCTGTGGTGCGGCCCGCCCCTCGCGCTTCCGCGGTGCTACTCCCAGCCGAACATCTGCGTCCACGCGTTGCCGGACTCGCCGACGCCGATCGCGACCAGGTCGCAGTTGAGGATGTTGGCGCGGTGGCCCTCGCTGTTCATCCAGGCGTCCATCACCTGCTCGGCGTTGCGCTGCCCCTTGGCGACGTTCTCCGCGCCCCAGGCGTCGTACCCGTGCCGGGCCGCCCGGTCGCCGGGGCCCTCGCCGTCGGGGTTCTCGTGGGCCATGTAGCCGCGGGCGTCCATGTCCTCGCTGTGCTCCTGGGCGGCGGCGGTGAGCCGGTCGTCCACCCGCAGGGAGCCGCAGCCCGCGTCCGAGCGCTCGGAGTTGACGATCTCCACGACCCGGGCGACCTGCGAGCTCGCCGCGGCGACCGTGTCGCCGCCGCCGCTCCCGCTGCCCCCGCTGCCGTTTCCGCCGCCACTGCTGCCGCCGCTGCCTCCGCTGCTCCCGCCGGACTCGGCGCGCTCACCGTCGGTGTCCTCGGGACTCTCCTCGTCCTCGGGCGCGGCCGAGGCCGTGACCTCCGCGACGGGGTCCTCGGCCGTGGACGTGGACTCCCGGGGCGTGCCGGTGGGGTCCTCGAAGAAGTCCGATCCGTCGTCGGCGTCCGGCACCAGCGCCGCGTCGCCGGCCGTGTCGCCGGCATCACCCGCGACGCCGGACCCGGCGGGGGCCGCGGAACCGTCGGACGTGGTGGCGAACGGGTTCAGCCGGTCGGCCGGGTCGGTCACCAGGAGCGCTCCGGCCAGGACGGCCCCCACCGGGACCGCGACGACACCCGCCGCCAGGGGCAGGAGGCGGCGCCGCCCCTCCCGGCCCGAGGGGCGTTCGTGAGCGCTCTTCCTGCGCTTGCCTCTGCGGCCACGCGCCATGTCGCTCTACCTCCGTGGGGATGGATGACTTTCGGGCGATCCCAATGTGGGGTTTCGTCCCCTGCTCGGGGTCGATCGGAGCGCCCTAGCGCGTGAGAGTAGAGCAATTATGTTGAAAAGGGAATCCAAATCGTAACAAAGCAGGTCACGGCAGCGGTGCTCCGGCGCCGCGGGGCTGTGGACGACGCCCGGGTGGTCGGTGGCATCCGCGACAATGAAGGGGTGAGTCTCTACCGCGACGAGGGCGTCGTCCTGCGCACCCAGAAACTGGGTGAGGCCGACCGCATCGTCACCCTGCTGACCCGACGCACCGGACTGGTCCGGGCCGTCGGCAAGGGCGTGCGCCGTACCAAGTCGCGGTTCGGCGCCCGTCTGGAACCCTGCACCCACGTGGACGTCCAGCTCCACACCGGCAGGACCCTGGACATCATCACCCAGGCCGAGACGCTGCGCCCCTACGGGGAGTCGGTGGTCTCCGACTACTCCCGGTACACCGCCGCCACCGCCATGCTGGAGACCGCGGAGAAGATCGTGGCCGTGGAGAAGGACCCGGCGCTGCGCCAGTTCCTCCTCCTCATCGGCGCGCTGCGCACCCTGGGGGAGGGGTCGCACGACTCCCGCCTCGTCCTCGACGCCTACCTGCTCCGCTCGCTGGCCGTGGCCGGGTACACCCCCGCCCTGGGGGAGTGCGCGCGCTGCGGCAGCCGGGGGGAGCACCGCGCGTTCGCGGTGCACGCCGGCGGTATGGTCTGCTCGGTGTGCCGTCCGCACGGCTCCGTGCACCCGTCCCCCGAGACGCCGCGACTGATGTCGGCGCTGCTCGGAGGGGACTGGGAGAGCGCGGACGCCAGTCAGGACCGGCATCGCTCCGAGTGCAGTGGGTTGGTCGCGGCCTATCTACAGTGGCACCTGGAGAACGGAATCCGATCACTGCGCCACGTGGAGCGTTCTTGAGCCTGTTCAACTTCGACGCCGACAAGCGGCGGCAGTACGCCGCGCCCGTCCCGCACCCCAGCGGGGCGCGACCGCCGGAGCTGCCCGCCGACCTCGTGCCCCGGCACGTGGCCGTGGTCATGGACGGCAACGGCCGCTGGGCCAAGGAACGCGGGCTGCCGCGCACCGAGGGCCACAAGGCGGGGGAGTCCTCCCTCTTCGACGTGATCGAGGGCGCCCTGGAGATGGGCATCCCCAACCTGTCGGCGTACGCCTTCTCCACGGAGAACTGGAAGCGCTCGCCCGACGAGGTGCGCTTCCTCATGGGGTTCAACCGCGACACCATCCGCAACCGCCGCGACGAGCTGCACGCCCGCGGCGTGCGCATCAAGTGGGCCGGGCGCGCCGGGATGCTGTGGAAGAGCGTCATCAAGGAACTCCAGGAGGCCGAGGAGCTGTCCAAGGACAACACCCGGATGACCCTGCAGTTCTGCGTGAACTACGGCGGACGCGCGGAGATCGCCGACGCCGCCCGTGAACTGGCGCGCCAGGCCGCGGCGGGGCGTATCTCCCCGGAGAAGATCACCGAGGACGCCATCGCCCGCCACATGTACGTGCCGGACATGCCGGACGTGGACCTCTTCGTGCGCTCCTCGGGCGAGCAGCGCACGTCCAACTTCCTGCTCTGGCAGTCCGCCTACGCCGAGTTCGTGTTCCTCGACGCCCTCTGGCCCGACTTCGACCGCCGCGACCTGTGGCGGGCCTGTGAGATCTACGCCAGCCGGGACCGCCGCTACGGCGGCGCCGTGCCCAATCCGGTGGGGAACCCTGTGGGCGAGTCCGTTTCGGAAGAGGAGAAGTGACGGTGGGAACCGAGAGCGCCGGGCCGCTGCGCCCGGGAATGTCGCTGGTGTCGGTGGGGGACAGCTTCACCGAGGGCGTGGGCGACCCCTACCCCGCGACCGTGCCCGGGGCCGTCCCGGGCGCCGGCGTGGACGCGGCGGAGACCGTGGTCTTCCGCGGCTGGGCCGACCGCCTCGCCGAGCACCTGGCCGACCACCTCGGCGAGATCCGCTACGCCAACCTGGCCGTGCGCGGCAAGCTCATGCGCCAGATCGTCACCGACCAGGTCCCGGCCGCCCTGGAGATGGCCCCTGACCTGGTCACCCTGTGCGCGGGCGGCAACGATCTGCTGCGCCCGGCCGGCGACCCGGAGCGGATGGCGAAGGTCCTGGACCGCACGGTGGCCCGCCTGCGCGCCCAGGGCAGCCAGGTCGTGCTCTTCACCGGGGTCAACGTCTCCACCGGCTACATGCGCGGCACCATCGGCCTGTTCGCCCGCTACTACATGAACGTGCGCGCCATCGCCGACAAGTACGACTGCTTCCTCGTCGACCAGTGGTCGATGGGCGTCCTCACCGATTCCCGTGCCTGGGACGACGACCGGCTGCACATGTCGCCGGAGGGCCACCGCCGGCTGGCGCTGCGCGTCGCCGAGGTGCTGGGCGTGCCCACCGCCGAGCGCTGGGACGCGCCCTGGCCGGAGACGGCGCCGGTGAGCTGGACCCAGGCGCGCCGGGAGGACCTGACGTGGGTCCGCGAGTCCCTCGGGCCGTGGATCGGACGCCGTCTGACCGGTCGCTCCTCCGGTGACACGGTTACCGCCAAGCGCCCGGAGCTCACCCCGCTCACCAAGGACCGGAGCTGATCGGCGCGTCCGGTCACCGGAGCCTCCGCACCGGCGTGCGGGTCGCGGCGGCCCGCACACCGGTGCGACTGTGATGTCCCGCCCAAAAGGGCGGAAACCGTCAACCTACTGTCGCGTAACCCGACGTCGAGGTTGCATCATCGTGCACTATGAGCGGCTTGCACAGTGATCTGACGCAGAAGGACATCGTGTCCTACGTCGCCCTCGGGGACAGCTTCACCGAGGGTATGAGCGATCCCTACCCCGACAGCGACAGCGTCCCCAACGGCCGCTACCGGGGTTGGGCGGACCGGGTCGCCGAACACCTGGCGCGGCACGTCGGCGAGGTGCGCTACGCCAACCTCGCCGTACGCGGCAGGCTCGCCGGCCAGATCATGACCGAGCAGGTGCCCCGGGCGGTCGAGCTCGCCCCGGACCTGATCACCCTGTGTGCGGGCGGCAACGACATCATCCGTCCCGGCGGCGACCCGGACGCCACCGCCCAGATCCTCGAGGCCGGGGTCGCCCGGCTCAGCGGTACCGGCGCCCGGCTCGTGCTCTTCACCGGCTTCGACACCGGCTCCCTGTCGGTCATGCGCCACCTGCGCGGCAAGGTGTCCACGTACAACATGCACCTGCGCGCCATCGCGGACCGGTACGACTGCGACGTCGTGGACATGTGGAGCATGCGGGTGCTCGCCGACCCGCGCGCGTGGAGCTGGGACCGGCTGCACTTCTCGACCGAGGGGCACCGCCGGATCGCGCTGCGCGTGTGCGAGGTCCTGGGCGTGCCCGTCGACGAGGACTGGGGTGCTCCCTGGCCGCCGACCGAGCCGCGCGACTGGCGGTCGGCCCGGCAGGAGGACCTGCACTGGGCCCGTGAGTATCTGGTGCCGTGGATCGGCCGACGCCTCACCGGACGCTCCTCGGGCGACGGGCTGAGCGCCAAGCGCCCCAACCTGGAGCCCTGCTCGCCCTGCGAGTGATCCGCCGGTGAGCGGCGCGTGCCGTGCCGCGGGACGCGCCCCGCGCGGTAGCAGGATGGTCCCGACGGCACCGCACGACACCGGGAGAACGCCTTGGGACGCCTCGTCCACGCCGAGATCACCGTCGACGACCTCGACCGCGCCGCCCGCTTCTACGCGAGCGCCTTCGACTGGACGAGCGCGCCCTCGCCGTTCGTCGACGGCTACCGCACGGTCGACACGGGTCCGGGTGAGGGGATCGACTGCGCGCTGATGAGTCGCGCGCACCAGAGCCAGGCCGCCGTGGTGTGGCTGGAGGTCGAGGACATGGACGCGGCGCTGGAACGCGTCGCCGCCGCGGGCGGAACGGCCGACCACCCCGTCCACGACCTGCCCGGCCGGGGCCGGGTGGCCTACGTCAACGACAGCGAGGGCAACCTGCTCGGCCTCAAGGAGCCGCCGCGCTAGCCGGGCCGCAGGGGGGTTCGCGAGGGGCGCGCCAGTGTTCTGCAGGCCGAGGGCGTAGCCGAACCGAGCTTGCGAGGGCCAGCACGAACGAGGCCGAAGAACACTGGCCTCCCGGCGCCCAGCGTCCGAGCCTGCGAGGGCGCCGGAGAGCGCAGCGAGGGCGCGTCTTCCGGGCGCACGAGCACGGGCCAAAGCAGGAAGGACTGCGCCGCAGGCGTCCGTTGAGGGTGGTGGCGGGCGACGGCGTGGGCACGAGCGGCGGCCCCAAAAGAGCAGGTCAGGACGAGCAGCGCGGGCAGGTGCCGAACACCTCGACGGTGTGCGTCACGTCGGTGAACCCGTGCTTGGCGCCGGTCTCGGCCGCCCAGGACTCGACCGTGGGGCCCTCGATCTCCACCGCGGTGCCGCACACCCGGCACACCAGGTGGTGGTGATGGGTCTCCGTTCCGCAGGCGCGGTAGACGGCCTCGCCGTCGTCGTTGCGCAGGACGTCGATCTCGCCGGAGTCGCTCAGCGCCTGCAGGGCGCGGTAGACCGTGGTCAGGCCGATCTTGGAACCATCGGCCCGCAGGTCCGCGTACAGGTCCTGGGCGCTGCGGAAACCGGAGGACTCGGACAGTGTCTGGCGAACGGCCTCGCGTCGTGTACTCATGGTGTCATCCTCCCCGCGCGGTCTGGGGCATCGTATCGGTCTCGAGCGGCCCTTCCGGTCGCCGGGGGGCTGCGGTCCGGCGCCGTCCCCGTCGGCGGGCGAACCCAGCGGCGGCGACGGCCACGCAGAACACGGCCAGCGCGATCAGCACGATCGTCGCTCCCGGTGCCAGGTCGGAGTAGAAGGCCGTGGACAGCCCGCCCACCGAAGCGACGAGGCCGATGGCCACGGCCAGGCCCATCGTCACCCGGAAACTCCTGGTCAGCTGTTGTGCGGCGGCCACGGGCACGATCATCAGCGCGCTGACCATCAGCAGGCCCACCACCCGCATCGCGATGACGACGGTCAGCGCGGCGGTGACCGCCAGCAGGATGCTCAGGAAGCGCACCGGCAGTCCGTGCGCGCGGGCGACGTCCTCGTCCTGGCACAGGACGAAGAGCTGGCGGCCGAACACCGCCACCACCGCGACCACGGCGGCGGCCAGCACGGCCACCACCCAGATGTCCTGCTCCTCCACGGTGCTCACCGAACCGAACAGGTAGGCGGTCAGCGTGGCGTTGCTGGCACCGGGGGTGAGCCCGATGAGCAGGACGCCGCCGGCGATGCCGCCGTAGAACAGCAGCGCCAGGGCGACCTCTCCGCTGGCGCGGGTGCGCACCCGCACCGCCTCCATGAGGATGGCGCCCAGGGTGGCCACCACGGCGGCGGTCAGGACCGGGGAGGTGCTGGTCAGCAGGCCCAGAGCCACGCCGGTCAGGGCGACGTGGCCGATGCCGTCGCCCAGCAGCGCCAGGCGGCGCTGGACGAGGAAGGTGCCGATGATCGGGGTGACGAGCCCGACCAGTACGGCGGCGAGCAGGGCGCGGCGCATGAACTCGTACTGGAGCAGTTCAGTCACGGCCGGGCACCTCGAGTCGGATCAGGTCCGCGGCCGCGGGCTCCGTGCCGGCCGCCCGCGGGTCGGGGTCGTTGGGGTCGGGGTGGGGGTGCTGGTGCTCGTGCCCGGGGCGTGCGCACTCGCCGGTGGCGGCGGGCGCGCGGCGGCCGTCGTGCCCGATCCGGCCGCCGTCCAGGACGACGGCCCGCTCGATCACGTCCTCCAGCGGGCCCAGCTCGTGCAGGACCAGGACGACCGTGGCCCCTGTGCCGCGCAGGTGGTCGATGGTGCGTGCCAGTTCCCGCTGGTTCTCGGCGTCGACACCGGCCATGGGCTCGTCCATGACGAAGGTGTCGGGGCGCCCGGCGAGCGCACGGGCGATGAGTACGCGCTGCTGTTGGCCGCCGGAGAGCTCGCGGACGGAGTCGCGCGCCCGGTCGGTCAGCCCGACGGTCTCCAGCGCCTCGTCGATGGCGGCCCGGTCGGCGCGGGTGGGCAGGGACAGCAGGCGGCGCGCGGCGACCTGGCCCGAGGCGACGATCTCGCGGACCGTGGCCGGGACCGCGCCTCCGGCGGTGAGGCGCTGGGGTACGTAGCCGATGCGGCGCCAGTCGCGGAAGCGCCGCAGCGGCGTCCCGTGGACCAGGATCCGCCCGGCGGAGAGCGGAGCGATGCCGAGCATCGCGCGCATGAGCGTGGACTTGCCCGACCCGTTGGGGCCCATGACGGCGATCGTCTGTCCCGCGGGGATGTCGAGGTCCACGCCGTCGAGCACCGGCGTGCCGTCGTAGCCCACGACGGCGTCGGTGATCCGGAAGGCGGGCGGTGCGTCGGGATCGCCGGCCGCGGTCCCCGTGAACTGGTCAGACACCTGCTCAGTATGCCGAAAACGAAAATGATTGTCAAAACGCGACGAACGGCTCGCCACCCGCCGCGCCGGACCTCAGAACCCCAGGAAGCGCGCGACCGTCAGCACCAGCACGACCACCACCATGATCACGCGCGGCACCCGCTGCCGGCGGTCCAGCGAGGGCCAGGTCAGGAACGCCAGCCAGGAGAAGAACACCGCGACCACGAGCAGGCACAGCCCGCCCACCAGTCCCGGTGCCATCAGGCCCGCGATGAACAGGGCGCCCAGCACCAGAGGCGGCAGCCATCGCGGCAGCTGGTGCAGCCACACGAGGGGAACGGCGCTGCGCCGTTCCACGGCCGCGCGCAGCGGGCCGGCACCGGGGGTGTAGAACTCGTCGCCGTCGGGGAGGGGGCGGCCGGGGACGGGCCGCTGTTCATCGCCGTGTTCGGGAGGGGCCATGCCGTCCGTTCCGCAGTCCGCCACCGTCGAGGCGTCGTCCGCACCGCGGTGCGCGACCCGCCTCCGGGCCCGTGATCGGTTGTCCGGCGGTGTCTCTCCCGGGCGTGGCCGGGGGAGGGGGAGCCGCCGTGTGTTCCCGTGACATTTTAGGAGTGCGGGACGCTCCGGGGACACCCGTCGGCGCGCAATCCTGGACCGGTTCGCGTCAGCGGGCCGGCACTCTCACCAGGTAGGTACCCCTCGCGGCCCACGGTGGGTCAGGGATCCTCTACATTCGGTGGGTACCCCACTGACAACGCGGACCGCGTCGTGTCCGCACGTTGCCCGTAGCGACGGACCCTTCGGAGGGTGTCTTCTTCCGTGCCCGAACCCACAGTCATCGTGACGTTCGACGTCACCGAGCCCCATCTGCAGTACTGCCTCGACTCCCTGGCGCGCCAGCGTGACGGGGGCGGCGACACCGCGCCCGACCCGGTGCCGGGATTCGAGGTCGTCCTCGTCCCGGTCCGTGCCGCGGCCGGCGCCGACTCCCGCACCGGCCCCTCCGAGGCCTCCTCCGACGACCACTCGGCCGACCACTCCGGGGACGACGACGGCGCGGAGGAGGGCGAGGCCGCCGAACGGGCCGAGGACAGCGACCACGGCGACGAGACCGTCGAGGACACCCGTGAGGACGCCCTGGCCGTCGCCGCCGCCTTCGCCGCCGCTCCGCCGTCCGGACTGGCCGTCGTGCTCGCCGACACCGATCCCGCGCCGGACCGCCCCTCGGCGCGCGTGCGCGGTGCCGCCGCGGCCTCGGGCACCCACCTGCTCTTCCTCGACGGCGGTGACGCGCTGACCGGGTACGCGGTGTCCTACCTGGTCGACAGCGCCGCGGACACCCGCTCGGACCTGGTCGTGGGCAACGTCCACCGCTTCAGCGAGCTCGGCGCGCACCCGTCGTCCTTCCACCGCAAGCTCTGCGGCAAGCACCGCATGGCGGAGGACCCCCGCGCCATCCCCGCACTGGCGTCGGACTCCGCTCTGGGCAACAAGCTCTGGCTCCGGGAGTTCTGGAACTCGCTGACCGACCACGGACTCGCCCCCGAGGACGCCGATCTCGGCCTGCGACGCGCCGCCCTGGCGGCCGCCGCCGTCGACGTCCTGCCGGCGCCCGTGCTGCTCAAGCGCCAGCGCGAGTCCGACCCCGTCCCCCTGGGACGGGAGGCCCTCACCCGCCGCCTCCGGGCCATGGGCGTCCTGGCCGCGAGCCTGAGCACCGCCGACCGGCGGCTCTGGGACCGCCCCCTCCTCCAGGGCGAGCTCCGCCGGCTGCTGCTGCGCCTCGACGACGCCGACGAGGAGGTCCGCGAGCTCGTCCTGGACCTGCTCAACGCCTACCTGGACCACGTGTCCCCGCGCCTGCTGCGCGGCCTGGGCGTCCTGGACCGCCTCCTGTACCACCTCGTGCGCAAGCGGCGCGTGGACGACCTCCTGGAGGTGGCGACCTTCGCCAAGAGCGTCGAGATCAAGAAGGCGAACGTGGTCCGGCGCGGCCTCGGCTACTACATCCGCTACCCCTTCTTCGACGCCACCGACCCCGCCAAGGCCGTGCCGCGCGAGGTCTACCGCCTCGACGACGAGCTCAGGGTCCGCCAGAAGACCGAGGACGTCCACTGGAAGGACGGCCGCCTGCACATCAGCGGCCGCGTCGGCATCCGGCACCTGCGCGCCCGCAAGCGCTGGCAGCAGCACGTGGTCGCGTTCGCCGTCAATACCTCCACCCGCCGCCGGGTCAGACTCCCCGTGCACACGCGCCTGGCCGCCGAGTACCGCCTCCCCGACCTGGTGGACGCCGCCCGCCACGACTACGGCGGGTTCACGGTCATCCTCGACCCCCGCCGCCTGCGTTCGGGCGGGCGCTGGGAGCCCGGCGACTGGAAGGTCGAGCTGGTGGTGGTCAACCGCGGCCTGGCCCGCCGCAGGATCATCGGCAACCCGGTCGCCGGACCGCCGGAGCGGCCCGGGTACCAGCAGGTGGACGAGGACCTGTGGATCCGGCCCCGCTGGAACCGGGACCGCCACCTGGTCGTCGGCGTCGAGCCCTCCCGCGCACGGATCACCGAGCACCGCTACGACGCCCGCACGGGGGAGCTCGAACTGGAGGGCGAACTGGTGTCGGCGCCCGCGGCCCGGGCCACCGAGCTGCGCCTGACCCGTCGGCCCGGCACCGCGGTGCTGCACTACCCGCTGACGGTGCACGGCGGGCGGATCAGCGCCCGCGTGCGCGCGGCCGATCTGCTCGACCGCAGCGTCTCCGAGTGCGGCGGCGTCGTCCGCCAGGAGGTGTGGGACGCCCGTCTGGTCACACCCGACCAGGAGAGCGTCGCGCCGGTCCTGCCGGACACCGTCCACGGCGGCACCTACGCCGCCGAGGGCTCCCACCGGGAGCTGGCCGTGCAGCGCACGCCGACCGGCCACCTCGCCCTGCGCGCGGGACACGCGCGCCCGGTGGTCGACCAGGCCGTCTGGGAGGGGCGCCGGCTTGTGCTCAGCGGCGACTTCACCGCCGAGGCCGAGCTGCGGCTCGTGGTCAGGGCCCAGGGACGCGACGAGGAGCACCGGCTGGAGGTGGAGCGTTCCGGAAGCCGCTTCACCGCCGAGTTCGCGCCCGCCGACGTCCCCACCCTGTCCGGTGAGCTCTCCCTGGCCGCGGGCGGCTACCAGCTGTGGGGGCGGGTGCTCGACTCCGACGGAGCGGGCTCCACCGACGTGGGCGTGGAGTTCGCCGAGGACCTGATCGCCCACCTGCCGCTGGCGCTGCAGACCTCCGAGCGCACCTACACGCTCTCCTACAAGGGTCACGGCCTGCCGATCCTGCGGGTCGGGACCGACCTGCACCCGGCCGAGCGCGGCGCCTTCGCCCAGCGCGAGCTGCGCGAGACCTTCTACCCGGCCCAGCGGCTGGAGCCGGTCGTGGACGGCGTCCTGTTCGACACCTACACCGGCCGCCAGTACTCCGACAGTCCGCAGAGCATCTACGCCGAGCTGCGCGGGCGCGAGCGCTGGGCCGACTACCCGATGTCCTGGCTGGTCGCCGACGGGCAGGTTCGCCCGCCCGCGGACCTGTCCCCCGTGCGCCACCGGGGCCGCGAGTACTACGAGGCCCTGGCCCGAAGCCGCTACCTGGTGACCAACTCGCGCCAGCCGGTGTGGTTCGACCGCCGTCCCGACCAGGTGGTCGTGCAGACCTGGCACGGGTCGATGCTCAAGCGGATCGGCTTCGACATCGAGAACATCCGGGGCAAGTCGCGCGATTACTTCGACATGCTCGCGTGGGAGACCCGGCAGTGGGACTACCTCGTCTCGCCGAGCCCCTGGGCCACGCCCATCCTGCGCAGCGCCTTCCGCTTCGAGGGCGAGATCCTGGAGACCGGCTACCCGCGCAACGACATCTTCTTCTCGCCCGACACGGAGGCCGTCGCCGAGCGCACGCGGCGCCGCCTCGGCCTGCCCGAGGGCAAGAAGGTCGTGCTCTACGCGCCCACCTGGCGCGACGACAAGTACTACACGCGCGGCAAGCACAAGCTGGACCTGCACCTGGACCTGCAGCGGATGTACGAGAAGCTGGGCGACGACCACGTCCTGCTGGTCCGCCGCCACCCCAGGGTCGTGGACAGCGTCCCGATCGTGGGGAAGGACTTCGTCCACGACGTGTCCCTCTACCCGGAGATCATGGAGCTGTTCCTGGTCACCGACGTCCTCATCACCGACTACTCGTCGATGATGTTCGACTTCGCCAACACCGGCCGGCCCATGCTGTTCTTCACCTACGACCTGGAGAGCTACCGGGACAACCTGCGCGGGTTCTACTTCGACTTCGAGGAGACCGCGCCGGGACCGCTGCTGACCCGCTCCGACGACGTCATCGGCGCCCTGCAGGACATCGACCGCGTCGCCGAGGAGCACCAGGGCACCTACCGGGCGTTCGTCGACCAGTTCTGCCCCCTGGACGACGGCCACGCCGCGGAGCGCGTCGTGGACCGGGTCTTCGGCAAGGACTGACCGCGGCCCGCAGCCGACACCGCACACGCGCGACGCCCCGGAGGTGCTGCCTCCGGGGCGTCGCGCGTGTGGCTAGGACAGGCCGGGGTGGCGGTGGGTGGTGCGGCCGTCGACCACGGTCATGAGGACCGGAACGTCGGCCAGTTCCTCGGCGGGGGTGGTCAGGGGGTCGTCCGCCAGCACGGTGAGGTCGGCGCGGTGGCCCACGAGCAGCCGCCCGACCCGGTCCTCCTCGCCCGTGGCGAGGGCGGGGTTGACGGTCATGCCCAGGAGGGCCCGCCGCGCGGTCAGTGCCTGCTCCGGTCCGTGCGGCGGCCGGGTGAGGTCGCGGCTGGGGCGCCGGTGGCGGGCCCCGGCGAGCACACCGAGCGGCGCGTAGGGGGCGATGGGCCAGTCCGACCCGAGCACGACGGTGGCGCCCGCGTCCCACAGGTCGCGGCAGCGCCAGGCGCGTGCGGCGCGTTCCTCGCCCAGGCGGCGGGACCAGTTGTCGGTGTGGTCGGCGCGCGTGTAGTCGGTGCAGTGCGTGGGCTGCATGGAGGCGGTCACGCCCACCTCGGCGAAGCGGGAGAGCGTGTCGTCGGGGACGGTCTCGATGTGCTCGACGCGGTGCCGCACGCCGGACCCGTCCCGCGCGATCGCCTTCTCCACCGAGTCCAGCACGTGCCGTACGGCCGCGTCGCCGATGGCGTGCGTGGCGGTGGGGACGCCGGCCCGGTGCAGGCGGGCGACGGCCCGGGTGTAGGCCTCGGGGTCGGGCCAGAACGGGCGGGTGGACTCGCCGTGCAGGTCGGGGTGCTCCAGCCAGGCGGTGCCGTTGTCGACGGTGCCGTCCATGAACAGCTTGACCCCGGCCGTGCGCCAGAGCCGTCCGCCGGTGCCCTGCCGCTCGATCAGCTCGCCCAGGCCGTCCTCGCCGGTCTCCGGGCGGCACCAGGGGAGGACGCGCAGTCGCAGCGGCAGCTCCCCGGCGGCGTCGAGGTCGGCGTAGAGGGCGAGACTGTCGCCGTTGGCGTCCATGACGTGCCCGCCGGTGAGCCCGGCCGCGGCCATCGCCCGCAGCGAGGCGGCCAGGCGGTCGCGCCGCTCGGCGAAACCGGGCCGTGGGGCCGCGCGCTCGACGGCCTCGCAGGCCGCGTCCTCCACCAGCAGCCCGGTCGGGTGCCCCTGGTCGTCACAGACGATCTCGGAGGCCTGCTCGAAGTCGCGCGGGCCGTCGACGCCCGCGATCTCCAGCGCGCGGGCGCTGGCGATCGCCGAGTGCGCGTCGAAGAGCAGCAGGAAGGCGGGGATCCCGTCGAGGACCTGCTCGAAGGGGGCGTTGGAGAGGGGCAGGTCGCCGAACGCGTTCGGGTCCAGGCCCCAGGCGTGCAGCCAGGCACCGGGGGCCAGAGGCCGGGCCGCGCCGGCCAGGGCGGCGCGCACGTCGTCGAGGTCGGCACAGCGGGACAGGTCCAGTCCGTGGCCGAGCTCGGCGCCCGTCACCGGGTGGAGGTGGCCGTCGACCAGGCCGGGGGTGACCGCGGCGCCCTTGAGGTCGACGACCGTGGTGGCGGCGCCGGCGAGGGCGCGCATGCTCCGGTCGTCGCCCAGGGCGCGGATCCGTCCGTCCTCGACGGCCAGGGCGGTGTGTTCGAGCGGTCCGCCGGAGACCGGGTCGACCAGGCGGGCGGACAGCAGGACGAGGTCGGTGGGCACGGGGACTCCTCGGGTCAGGGGCGGGTGGCTGGTCGGTCGGCGCCGGCGCGCCGGAGTTCCTGCGCCCGGCGCAGCAGGGCGCCGCGCTCCAGGCCGAGCCCGTCCTCGGCGGTGGTGACGGCCATGTGCCGCACCGCGTCGGGCCGGTCGCCGGAGTCGGTGTTGGCGTGCGCGCCGAGGCCGTCGACGACGACCAGGATCCGGATCGCGGTCACGCGGGGATCGTCGGTGCGGAACACGCCGCCCTCGGCACCGGCCCGCAGCAGCTCGGTCAGGCGGTCGCGCCAGCGGGACTCCTGGTGTTCGACCCGGGCGCGCAGGACGGGGCGGTAGCGGCTGAGGTGGCGGGCGTTGATCCAGAGCCGGCTGATGTCGTCGTAGCCCGGGCCCATGGCCAGGGCGAAGAACCGCGCGAGGTGGTGCCCGGGGTCGGCGCGGGAGCGCTCGGCCGGGATGAGCGCGTCCAGCTCGCGCTCGGCCGCGCTGCCGAAGGCCTCGGCGACCAGGTCCTCGACCGCGGGGAAGTAGTGGCTCACGAGTCCGGGCCGCACACCGAGGTCCTCGCCGATCCGGCGCAGGGTGATGGCCTCCAGGCCCTCGGTCAGTGCGACGAAGGCCGCGGCTTCGACGATTTCGGCGCGTCGGTCGGCCGGAGACTTCCGAACGCGTTTCCTTGGGGCGCTTGACGGCATGGTGTCGATGCTATTGAGTGTCTGACCAATAAGCAAGCAGGGCGTGCGCGCCGCTGGTCGCGCACCGTTTCCCGGAGGACACCGTGACACCCACCCACCCCCCGTCGCCCTCGGGCGCCCCCGACGGCACCGCCCCCGCCGCCACCCCCGCAGCGTCCACTTCCGCCACCCACGCCCCGGCGGGCAACCGCCCCGGACGCGTCGAGGCGCACGGCATCGACCACATCCCCGACGCCGAGCGGCACGGTCGGCCCCGCGACCTGTTCGCCGTGTGGGCTGCCGCGAACGTCAACTACCTGAGCCTGGTGGTCGGCGGCGTCCTGGTCCTGCTGGGGCTGTCCCTCTGGCAGGCGTTCCTGGTGTGCGTGGTGGGCAACCTGTTCTGGATCCTCGTGGGGATCCTGGCCGTCTCGGGGCCCGCCTCCGGCACCCCGAGCGAGGTCGTCCTGCGGGCGGTGTTCGGTGTCCGCGGCAACCGGGTCAACATCGCCGTCACCGGCTGGGGCCTGTGCATCTGCTACATCGCCCTCAACCTGTCCGCCGGTGCGGTCGCGGCGTTCTCCCTGGTGGAGCGGATGGGCATCGAGGCCGACACCGCGGTCAAGGCCGCCGTCATCGTGGCCATCTCCGCGGTCACGCTGGTCATCGGCGTCTACGGCCACGCCACCATCGTCCGCCTCTACGCCCCGATCACCCTCCTGCTCACGCTGGCCTTCGCCGTCGTCGGGTACAACGTGGTGCGGCGCGCCGACTGGGACCACGCTCCGGCCGAGCCGCTGGAGGGCGCCGCCCTCTGGGCGGTCCTGCTCATCGGCGTCACCCTCATCGCCTCCGGCCCGCTGTCCTACACCAACAGCGCCGACTTCTCCCGCTACCTGCCCCGGAGCACCTCGGCGGCGGCCGTCGCCGGCTGGACCGCGCTCGGCGGCTTCCTGCCCGGCGTCGTGGTGACCTTCCTGGGCGCGCTCGCCGCGACGGCCGTCGACATGGGGGACCCGCAGGCCTCCCTGGAGTCGATCCTGCCGGGCTGGTTCACCCCGCTCTTCCCGCTGGCCATCGTCCTGAGCACGATCGCCATTAACGCGATGTCGGCCTACAGCTCCGGCCTGGCCCTCCAGGCCATGGGCGTGCGGATCCGTCGGTCGTTCAGCGTGGTCGTGGACGGGCTGCTCGCCGTCTTCCTGACCTTGTACGCGCTGCTGGTGTCGAACTTCCTCGACGCCGTCAGCACGATGCTCCAGCTCACCGTCGTCCTCATCGGTCCGGGCACAGCCGTCTACGCCGCCGACGTGCTGTTGCGACACAACCGCTACGACGGCCCCGGCCTGACCGATCCGACTCCGGCCGGTCCGTACTGGTACTCCGCGGGCGTGCACTGGGTCGGCTTCGCCGCCCTGGGCCTGGGGGCGGCCACGGCCCTGCTGTGCGTGGACTCCGAGCCCTACACGGGGCCGGTCGCCCGTGCCCTGGGCCTGGACCTGTCCCTGCCCGTGGGGATGACCGTGGCGGCGGCCGTCTACACTGTCCTGTTCCGGCGCCGGGGGTCCGCCGCGTAGGCCAGAATGGTGGCGTGATCGTCATCACCCGCTACTCCGTGCCCGAGGCCGACACCGAGGCCTTCCAGTCCGACGCCGCGGTCGCGGTCGAGGTGCTCTCCCGCCGTCCCGGGTTCCTGGGCCACCGGCTGGGCAGGGCCGCCGATGATCCGTCGCTGTGGACCGTGGTCACCGAGTGGGAGGGCGCCGGGTTCTACCGCCGGGCGCTCTCCGACTTCGACGTCAAGGTCCACGCCGTCCCCCTGCTCTCCCGCGCCATCGACGAACCGACCGCCTTCGAGCTCCTCACCAGCGACGGTTCCCGGAGCTGAGCGCACCGGGGGCCGCCGGGCCCCCGCGCCACGCCGGAATTCGTGCGCACCAGGGTCCCCGCGTGCTCTAGCCTGGGTGGACGCGGCCGCCTGACGTGCCACTCCCCGGTTCGTCACGCGTTTCGCGCCCCGACCACAACGATGTATCGCGCACCGCGATCCACCGACCGCCAGCCGGATGGAGAGTCACCCATGGCCGCCAAGTCAGAGGCAATGGACGCACTGGTCAACCTCGCCAAGCGTCGAGGCCTGGTCTACCCCTCGAGCGAGATCTACGGGGGCCTGCGCGCCGCCTGGGACTACGGTCCCCTGGGTGTCGAGCTCAAGGCCAACGTCAAGCGCCAGTGGTGGCGCTCCATGGTGCAGGAGCGCGACGACATCGTCGGCCTCGACTCCAGCGTCATCCTGGCCCGCGAGGTCTGGGAGGCCTCCGGCCACGTCAAGGCGTTCGTCGACCCGCTCACCGAGTGCCAGTCCTGCCACAAGCGCTTCCGGGCCGACCACCTCATCGAGGCCTACGAGGACAAGCACGGCCGCGAGCCCGAGGAGGGCCTGAAGGCGCTGGCCTGCCCGAACTGCGGCGCCAAGGACTCCTTCACCGAGCCGCGCATGTTCAACGGCCTGCTGCGCACCCACCTGGGCCCGGTCCAGGACGAGAAGGGCCTGGCCTACCTGCGCCCGGAGACCGCCCAGGGCATCTTCGTCAACTACAAGAACGTCGAGCAGAGCGCCCGCCGCAAGATCCCCTTCGGCATCGGCCAGATCGGCAAGTCGTTCCGCAACGAGATCACGCCCGGCAACTTCATCTTCCGCACCCGCGAGTTCGAGCAGATGGAGATGGAGTTCTTCGTCCGCCCGGGCAGCGACGAGGAGTGGCACCAGTACTGGATCGACACCCGTCACCAGTGGTACCTGGACCTGGGCATCGCCAAGGACAACCTGCGCCTGTACGAGCACCCGAAGGAGAAGCTCTCCCACTACTCCACCCGGACCGTGGACATCGAGTACCGGTTCAACTTCCAGGGCGGCGAGTGGGGCGAGCTGGAGGGCATCGCCAACCGCACCGACTACGACCTCCGGACGCACTCGGAGGCCTCGGGCACGGACCTGTCCTTCTTCGACCAGGAGAAGAACGAGCGGTACTTCCCGTACGTCATCGAGCCCGCGGCCGGTGTCGACCGCACGGTGCTCACCTTCATGCTCGACGCCTACAACGTCGACGAGGCGCCCAACGCCAAGGGCAAGCTGGAGAAGCGCGCCGTGATGCGCCTGGACCCGCGCCTGTCGCCGGTCAAGGTCGCCGTGCTGCCGCTGTCGCGCAACACCGACCTGTCGCCGAAGGCGCGCGACCTGGCCGCCGCGCTGCGCAAGCGCTGGAACGTGGAGTTCGACGACGCCGGCGCCATCGGCCGCCGCTACCGCCGCCAGGACGAGATCGGCACCCCGTTCTGCGTCACGGTGGACTTCGACACCCTGGAGGACAACGCGGTGACCGTGCGCGAGCGCGACACCATGTCCCAGGAGCGCGTGTCCCTCGACCAGGTCGAGATGTACCTGGTGGAGCGCCTGCCCGGCTGCTAGTTCCGATCGTCCGAGCAAGCGACGGCCGCCCGTCCCCGTGTGGGGCGGGCGGCCGTGTGCCGGACGGAAGGGGTGGGGTCGAGGTCACCCGCCGCGAGCGGGAGACGGCAACTCCTCCCGGGCCCGGTCCAGGGCGTCGATCTCCTCGCCCAGCGACGCGATGGCCTTCTTCGCCCGTTCCACCTTCTTCTTCTGGTCCTTCACGTGGGTGTAGGGCTCCGTGACGTCCTTGAGGATTTCCTTGGTTCTGGCGTCCCAGACGGCGACCAGGATTCCGCCGGACACGAAGTAGGCGAGGATGGCCGAGCCGATGGCCAGTCCGATGCGGGGATCCTCGCCCGAGGAGAGCCCCGCCCATCCCACCACTCCGAACACGACGGCGGCGGCGAGGGCGTTCCGCACGATGAATCCGGCCTCGCTGCCGACCTCGTCGGCCTTCTCACGCGCGGGCAGGTACACCTCCAACCGCTTCCTCCTGGCGCTGAGCTTCCTGTGCCTGGCGGCCAGGTCACGGAGGACGCGGCACAGGAGCCGGATGACCAGGGAATGCGCCACGCGTTCCGGGAGCGGGGCGTCGTGCGGCGGCTCGGCGGGGAGAACCGCCCTCCATTCCTCCTCCAGGGACGCGCGATCCCCGTCGACGAGCCCGCGCCACGGTTCGGGGAACAGGACCGCGTGGACGAACACCTCCTCCCGGATCTGGAAGTCGAAGGCCTTCTCCTTCCCGCGTCCGGGGCCCCGCGCCCATGCCGTGTACGGATGGCGGATCTCCTCGAAGACGGCCATCGCCCTTCGGACGTCGTCGATGAGCGCCCGGTACTCGGCGCAGCCGTCGCCCCGAGCACACCCGTGGTCGGGCGCACGGCACTCGAAGACGGACGCGATCTCCATGATCTCGACGTCGAAGTCGGAGTGGGCGTCCAACGGGTCGTCGATCCCGTCCGACACCTCCCGCAACCCGGACAGGCTCAGATCGGCCTCCCCGAGGACCGGAGGCAGGTCGGGGCGTGCCTGGGAGATGAACGCCAGGACTGCGATCACGTCCTCCCTGGGCGGCTTCCGCAGCAGGCTCCGGTCGATGCGGGTGTCCCCCAGGTCCTCGATGATCCAACCGGCCAGGGCCGCCCGTTCGTCGGCGTCGTCGAACACGGCGGCCGCGGTGCCAGGCTCGGCCGCCATGGTCTCGGCGAGCTCACCGACACTGTGGTGGAGGCGACCCGCGAAGCGGTAGGGAGGAGACGCCGGACCGGAGGGCGTCGCGGCCGGTCCGCGCCCGGCCTCCTCGAACCGGGTCTCCCCGCCACGGTCGGACGGGCGTTCCGGCTCGTCGGCCGACACCTTCCGGGTCTCCCAACGGGTCGGCGCGAGCGGCCGCATCTCCTTGGTCGCCGCGGTGGTCCCTCGGGCCAGCGCGGTGTCGACATCGGCGCCGTCCTCCGAGAAGCCCAGGAGGGCGTTGAGGACCTGATGCGCGCTCGGGCGGTCCTCGGGCTCTTTCGCCAGGCACCGGGTCACCAGGCCGCGCAGCTCGTCGGGGACCCCTGAACAGTCGGGATCGTCGATCAGAATCCGCTTGATGATGGCGGTCTGGCGATCGCCGGAGAACGCGTGCCGCCCACTGGCCGCGTAGACGATGGCCAGGCGTTGCAGGTCGGCTCCGGTGCGCGGCCCTTCGGCGGTGATCTCCTCGGCGAGCGTACGGCCCTCGACGTACTCGCTGGCGATCCAGGGGCGGTCGGCGTGCGGATCGGCGTCCAGGACCTGGGCCACGCAGAAGGGGCTGATCCGGCGCGCGGCGTCCACCTCGTCGGCGAACATCCGGGCGAAACGCGGATCGGTGCCGGGATCCGCATGGAGGAGTTTCACGGCCGCCAGGCCGCCGCCGGGCGCCTCCGCGAGGTGGACGGACCCGAAGCCGCCCCGGCCGATCTCCCTGATCAGCCGGTATCCGCCGACCTCGGTGTCCTGCGTGCTCATGCGTCACCGTGCCTGTTCCGTTCGGGACCTTCCCAACGTGTATAGCGTCTCGAACGCCCGTGGTGTAGGGGATCGCGCGCGCGGGGTCCACGAGGCGGACCGGTGTCCTGCGTCCTTCGACGGGTCGCCGGACACCGGTCCGCCCCCACGGCCCCGGCCGGGGCCGTCACCATGACCCCTCGCTCTGCTATGCCTAGATCTGCTAGGGTCGCTATCCCTAGCGGATCTAGGTATGGGAAGTTCACGTGCACATCGACAAGGACCTGGTCGCCGCGTCGGCCACACCGCTCGTCCTGGGCATCCTCGCCGAGGGCGAGTCCTACGGCTACGCCATCGTCAAACGCGTCAACGAGCTCTCCGACGGACGCATGCAGTGGACCGACGGGATGCTCTACCCGCTGCTGCACCGCCTGGAGCGCAACGGCTACGTCCAGGCGTCGTGGGGCAGATCCGACGCCGGCCGCCGGCGCAAGCACTACGCGATCACGGAGGCCGGGCTGGAGGCGCTGGCCGAACGGCGCAAGCAGTGGGACGTCGTCGCCGACGCGCTCACGCAGGTGTGGCAGGCCGCCTCCCGGCCCCCGGTCCTGGGGGACGCCACGGCAGGGGGGTTCGCCTGATGAGCGACACCGCGGGCGAGGGCGTCCTGGAGGCCCAGATCGAACAGTGGCGCGGCTTCGTGCGGCGCCGCCGGGCCATCGCCCCGCCGGACCTCGAGGAGATGGAGGACCACCTGCGCGAACAGATCGCCGACCTGGGGTCGAACGGCCTCGACGACGAGGAGGCCTTCCTGGTCGCGGTCAAGCGCATGGGCAACCTGGACGAGGTGTCGCGGGAGTTCGCCCGCGAGCACGCCCACCGGCTCTGGAAACAGCTCGTCCTGGTCCCCGAGGCCGACGACGGCGCCGGGGGCCTCGCGCGCTGGCGCGACCTCGGCGCGGTCCTCGCGTTCGCCCTCGGCGCGGGGTTGGCGGTCAAGCTCCTGCTCACCTCGGTCGACGACGAGTTCGCGCAGTTCCGCAACCTCGCCTTCGTCGTGCTCCCCTTCCTGGCGGGCTGGTTCGCCTGGAAGCGGCGCGTCCCGTGGCGGGTGTGCGCGGCGGCGGTCGGCGTCGCCGCGGTGCCGGCCCTGGCGGTGAACCTCTACCCGTTCGAGACCACGTCCGGCCCCGACCCGGCGCCCGGGATGACGGCCGTGCTCGCGTTCACGCACGCCCCGGTGCTGCTGTGGCTGCTCGTGGGCGTCCTGCACACGGGCGGGCACTGGCGGTCGCACGAGCGGCGCATGGACTTCGTGCGGTTCATGGGCGAGCTGGCGATGTACCTGGCGCTGATCATGCTGGGGTCCGCGGTCCTGGTCGGCCTCACCTTCGGCGTGCTCTCGCTGGTCGAGATCGACCTCGAACCGGTCATGGAGGACTGGCTCCTGCCCTTCGGACTGCCCGGCGCCCTCATGGTGGCCGCGTGGCTGGTGGAGGCCAAGAAGAGCGTGGTGGAGAACATCGCGCCGGTCCTGACGCGGGTCTTCACGCCCCTGGCGTTCCTGATGCTGGTCGCGGACCTGACCGCGCTCCTGGTGAACGGGCCGCTGACCACGGTGGACCGCGGCCTGCTCATCCTCATGGACGGCGTCCTGGTGCTGGTCCTGTTCCTGCTGCTCTACTCGATCTCGGCCCGCGACCCGTTGGCTCCGCCGAACGTCTTCGACTGGCTGCAGCTCGCGCTGGTCGGAGCGGCGCTGGCGGTGGACGCCGTCGCGCTGACGGCGATGCTGACCCGCATCGCCGAGTTCGGGTTCACCGCCAACAAGACCGCCGCCCTCGGCCTCAACCTCGTGCTGCTGGTGCACCTGGTGTGGTCGGCGTGGCTGCTCGCGGGCTTCGTGCGGGGGACGCGCCCCTTCGCCGCGGTCGAACGGTGGCAGACGGCCTACCTGCCCGTCTACGCGGTCTGGGCCGGACTGGTCGTGGTCGTGTTCCCGCCGGTGTTCGGCTTCGCCTGACGCGGAGACGGGTCCGGCCGCCCGCCCCCGCCGGGGGAGGGCGGCCGTCACTCGTCGCGGCGGCCCTCACGTGTCCGGACGGCCGTCACCCGTCCTGGCCGCTCCGCCTCCGCTGGTGCGAACGGACCCGCGCGCGGTTGCCGCAGGCGGCGCTGTCGCACCAGCGGCGGTCCGCCCGGGTCGCCACAAAGACCTTGAGGCAGTCCTCGCCCCGGCACACCGCGAGGGGCGGCCCGGTCACCAGGAGGCCGACCGCGGCGCCTGCCAGGTGGTGGGCGACGGCCGCGGCCGGCGTCCCGTGCTCGGGCACCGTCAGCTCGTACCGGTCCGCGCGCCATCCGAGGCCGAAGGGCGCGGACGCGCGGGCGAGCCGCAGCAGCCGTTCGGCCGCCCCGGGGTCGGGTTCGCGCCCCCGGGCGGCGCCGCGCAGCAGCTCCTGCACGTCGTCCCGTACCGCGCGCAGGTCGGCCAGTCCGTCGGCGTCGACGGCGCGTCCCACGGTTCTGAGGCCGTCCCGGGCGTCGGACCAGGCGCGCCACCGGTCGAGCGTCTCGATGCGGTCGCGGTGCCGGGAGGAGCGGGTGTTCGCGAACGCGACGGCCACGGGTTCAGCGGGCACGGCCGCGCCCCACCGCCCGCAGGACGTTGCGGCCCGCCGTCCCGTCCGACCACGTGTAGTCCTCGACCAGCAGCAGGCCGCCGCCGTCATCGCCGGTCAGGCGCATGACGGCCGTTCCCGTCCGTGCGTGCCCGGCGGTGTCCATCTGGGTGTAGGCCGTGCTGACGCGGCCGTCCTCGCGGCGGCCGACGAGGAAACCCTGGTCGACGGTGCCGCCGGAGTAGCGCGCCTCGACGCGGCCGTCCCGTTCGCGGAACTCGAACCGCGTGTCCGCCGAGACCGCGCTCGCCTCGGAGGTCTCGGCCACCTCGAACACCCGCAGGTCCAGGTCGGCCCCGTCCTGCGACGGCGGCCGTCGCAGGTCGTCGAGCACGGCGCGGACGGCGTCCGCGGCCTCCGCGGGGTAGCCGAGGTAGTCGAAGACGCCGCCGCGGCGGGGGTTGTCGCCGCACACGACGAACACGCCGCTGCCGGTGCGCTCCTTGACGGTGGTCGACACCCACCCGATGTAGCCGCTGTTGTCGATCCCGGGCGGGAACGTGCTCAGGGTGAGGCCGAACGGTTCGGCGGCGCCGCCGTCGGCGGGCGTGAGGGCGCACCATCCGTCGGCGTCCCTGACCGTGGCCAGGGCCTCCGGCGGCGGCGCCCCGGTGAAGCGCCGGAAGCACCAGTCGCCCGGCAGGTGTTCGATGTCGGTGTCGCGCAGCACCTGCCGGAGGCGGGCTTCGGACTCGATCGGGAGTTCTTGGGAGATGGAGACCATGCGCCGACGATACCTAATGGGTTTTCCCATTACTAGGGCGCGGCTCGGGGCAGGGCGACGGGGCCGGGGGAGGGGACCGGTCGGCCGGCGGTCAGGTCGCCGTGTAGACCACGAAGGAGACCGCGACATAGTGGCAGACGAACGCCGCGATGGTCAGCGAGTGGAAGATCTCGTGGAAGCCGAACCACCGCGGCGCGGGGTTGGGCCGCTTGAGGCCGTAGACCACCGCGCCCACGCTGTAGAGCACGCCGCCGACCAGGATGAGGATCCACGTCGCCGGGTGCGTGCCGCCGACAAGGTCGGGGATGAACAGCACCGCGACCCATCCGATGGCCAGGTACAGCGCCGTCGACAGCCACCGGGGCGCGTTGAGCCACAGCAGCTTGAAGGCCACGCCCGCCGTGGCGCCGCCCCAGATCACCGCGAGCATCGCCGTGCGCAGCGCGCCGTCCAGGACGAGGATGACGAAGGGCGTGTAGGTGCCCGCGATGATGAGGTAGATGTTGGAGTGGTCCATGCGGCGCAGGACCTTCTGCGCCCGGGGCGACCAGCGGCCCACGTGGTAGACGGCCGAGGTGCTGAACAGCAGCACCGAACTGAGCGCGTACACCGCGCTCGCGGCCATCGCCGGCAGGGTGGGCGACAGGCACACCAGGACGATGCCCGCGGCCAGGGCCAGCGGCGCCGTCCCCAGGTGCAACCACCCGCGCAGCCGGGGCTTGACCGCCTCCAGGAGGTCCTCGGCGGCTCCGCGCGCCCGGGTCCTCACCGTCTCGCCCTGGTGTTGCTGCTCCTCCGGCACCGTCGCACTCCTCGCGTCCACCCGTCCCGCGTCGATGCGGGCCTCAGGGGCAGCCTAACTTACGCACCCGTAGGTTACTGCTAGGTAATGCTGTGTCGAGTCGCACATCACCGGTGCGCGGCCCGTGCGGGCGTGCTCGCCGGCGCCTCGCCGTGTCGGGTGTGGTTCCTGGTGGTCGTGTGCCTCCGGCGGCCGGTTCCGTCCTGGGCCGTTGTGCGAGACGGGGGCAGAGTTCCCAGGTCGGTGGCGGTGTCGCACTGGTGGGAGCCCTCTCCGGTCGTATTCTGGACACAAGGGGCCGGTGTACCCGAGCTGAACCATTGGTATAGACCTGTCTAACGTCTCTGAACTGCGAAAACACCGAAATCGGGGAGTTCGTGGCAGGGGAGTCGCGCACGGTGCGGATAGAGTCCGGACCCATCCGGGCGAGGGGCCGATCCCACCGCGGAGCCGTCGAGAAGAACGAGGGAGCACCCCCGTGGCCAAGTACGTGTACAACTTCACCGAGGGCAGCAAGGACCAGAAGGATCTCCTCGGCGGAAAGGGGGCCAACCTCGCCGAGATGACCAACCTCGGTCTGCCGGTGCCCCCCGGTTTCACGATCACCACGAAGGCGTGCCGGCACTACCTGGAGAACGGCAGCGTCCCGGCCGGTCTCGACGCCGAGATCGAGGCGAACCTGGAGGAGCTGGAGAAGGCCATGGGCCGCCGGCTCGGCCAGCCCGACGACCCGCTCCTGGTGAGCGTACGGTCGGGCGCCAGATTCTCCATGCCCGGCATGATGGAGACCGTCCTCAACATCGGCCTCAACGACGAGTCGGTCGTCGGGCTGGCCGCCCAGGGCGGTGACGAGCGCTTCGCGTGGGACTCCTACCGCCGCCTCATCCAGATGTTCGGCAAGACCGTCCAGGACATCGACGGCGAGCTCTTCGAGGACGCCATCGACGAGGCCAAGGCCGCCAAGGGCATCACCGACGACCTCGACCTCGACGCCGCGGACTTCCGCGACCTCGTCGCCCGCTTCAAGGACATCGTCCAGGAGCAGACCGGCCGTCCCTTCCCCACCGACCCCCGCGAGCAGATGACCCTCGCCGTCAAGGCGGTCTTCGACTCCTGGAACGCCCCTCGCGCGGTGCTCTACCGCCGCCAGGAGCGCATCCCCTCGGACCTGGGCACCGCGGTCAACATCTGCTCCATGGTCTTCGGCAACCTCGGCATGGACTCCGGCACCGGTGTCGCCTTCACCCGCGACCCCGCCTCCGGCCAGCAGGGCGTGTACGGCGACTACCTCCAGAACGCCCAGGGCGAGGACGTGGTGGCCGGTATCCGCAACACCGTCCCGCTCGCCGACCTGGAGAAGATCGACGCCCGCAGCTACCAGGAGCTGATGGGCATCATGGAGACCCTGGAGAACCACTACCGCGACCTGTGCGACATCGAGTTCACGATCGAGCGCGGCAAGCTGTGGATGCTCCAGACCCGCGTGGGCAAGCGCACCGCGGCCGCCGCCTTCCGCATCGCCGACCAGCTCGTCGACCAGGGCATGATCACCCTCGACGAGGCCGTGCAGCGCGTCACCGGCGACCAGCTCGCGCAGCTGATGTTCCCCCGTTTCGACGACCGCGCGGCCACCGACCCCGACGTCCGCCGGGTCGGCCGCGGCATGAACGCCTCGCCCGGGGCCGCGGTCGGCAAGGCCGTCTTCGACTCCTACACCGCCGTCAAGTGGTCCCGCAGCGGGGAGAAGGTCATCCTCTGCCGCAGGGAGACCAACCCCGACGACCTGGAGGGCATGATCGCCGCGGAGGGCATCCTCACCAGTCGCGGCGGCAAGACCTCGCACGCGGCCGTGGTCGCCCGCGGCATGGGCAAGACCTGCGTGTGCGGTGCCGAGGAGCTCGACATCGACACCAAGAACCGGCGGATGACCGGGCCCGGCGGCGAGGTGGTCGAGGAGGGCGACGTCATCTCCATCGACGGCACCAGCGGCCAGGTCTACCTCGGCGAGGTCCCCGTCGTCGACTCCCCGGTCGTGCGCTACTTCGAGGGCGAGATCGACCCCGCCTCGGACCAGGCCGACGACCTCGTGCGCGCCGTGGACCGGCTGATGCACTACGTGGACGCCGCCCGCCGCATGTACGTGCGCGCCAACGCCGACACCCCCGAGGACGCCGCGCGCGCCCGCCGCATGGGCGCCCAGGGCATCGGCTTGTGCCGGACCGAGCACATGTTCCTCGGCGATCGCCGCCAGCTGGTCGAGCGGCTCATCCTCGCTGACACCGAGGAGGAGCAGGGCGAGGCGCTCGGTGCCCTGCTGCCCCTCCAGCGCGAGGACTTCAACGGCATCCTGGGCGCCATGGACGGCCTCCCGGTCACCGTGCGCCTGCTGGACCCGCCGCTGCACGAGTTCCTGCCCGACATCACCGAGCTGTCGGTGCGCGTGGCCGTGGCCGAGGCGCGCGGCGAGAGCCACGAGAACGACCTGCGCGTGCTCCAGGCCGTGCACAAGCTGCACGAGCAGAACCCGATGCTGGGGCTGCGCGGCGTGCGCCTCGGGCTGGTCGTCCCCGGCCTGTTCACGATGCAGGTGCGCGCCATCGCCCAGGCCGCGGTGGACCGGATCAGGGAGGGCGGCCGTCCCCGCCCGGAGATCATGATCCCGCTGGTGGGCACGGTGCAGGAGCTCGAGATCATCCGCGACGACGCGCTGCGCGTCCTGCGCGAGGTGGGGGAGGAGAACGGCCTCGAACTGGACTTCCCGGTCGGCACCATGATCGAGCTGCCCCGCGCGGCGCTCACCGCCGGGCAGATCGCCGAGCACGCCGCGTTCTTCTCCTTCGGCACCAACGACCTCACCCAGACCGTGTGGGGCTTCTCCCGCGACGACGTGGAGGCCTCGTTCTTCTCCGCCTACCTGGAGAAGGGCGTCTTCGGGGTCTCGCCGTTCGAGTCGCTGGACGTCGACGGCGTCGGCCGCCTCATCCGCATCGCGGTCGAGGAGGGACGGGCCGCGCGCCCGGGGATCAAGCTCGGCGTGTGCGGTGAGCACGGCGGCGACCCGGCCTCGGTGCACTTCTTCCACGAGGTGGGGCTGGACTACGTGTCCTGCTCGCCGTTCCGAGTACCGGTGGCGCGTCTGGAGGCCGGCCGGGCCGCGGGCCGCGCCTCCGCCTGACCGGCACGCGTCGCACCGCCCCCGCGGGTCACCGCGGGGGCGGCGGCGTGCCCGGGAAGGCTCCGACGTGAAGCGCCCCCGGCCGTGCCGCAGGCACAGGAAGGGCGCGTCCGAAGGGCGCCCGACTCCCCTAGACTCGGGTCCCGGCGGGGGACGGCCCACCAGGGGTCATCGTGACCTTTTCGTGATATATTCTCGTCTGCTGGCCTGGCCGTCTTCCCCGACCTCCTCCCCACCTCAGGTTCGCCCCCGAACGGGTCGGCCTGCCGAGAACCAGCGGCGGTCGGAAGTCGTCCCAGTGGGGGAGTACTCCAGTCAGCGAATTGTGCGGAGGTGAGCCGGTGCGAGTGACAGGCGACGGTCACGGCGACGAGCCGTGGGAGGGCCCGGCCGGTGCCTCCACCGATGACGAGGCCACCCGGGTGTTCACCCGCGGCGACCACGCACCGACCGCGACCGCGGACGGGAGCGAGGCCACCAGGGCCTTCACCCGCGATCCCGACGCCGGGACCACCCGTGCGTTCTCCCGCGACGAGTTCCCGCCGCGTCCGGAGGCGCCGGCTGCGGACGACCCGTCCGCCGCCGCCCAGGGTGCCGACGAGGGCGCGGAGACCTCCTTCACCCGCCGCTTCGTCCGCGAGCGCCACCCGTCCCGCGGGCGGGTGCCGCGCGGCGGGCCGCGCACCGTTCCCGACCCCCCGGCCGACCCCGAGTCCGCCCCGGACCCCGACCTCGACTTCGGACCCGGTCCGGACCCCGAGTCCCGGCCGGAGCGCGCCGCGCGCCCCCGGCGCCGACGCCCGCGCCGCCGCGTCCGCAAGCGCTGGATCCTCACCCTCCTGTTGCTCGCGGCCCTGGCCGTCCCCCCGGGGACATGGGGCTGGGTCTGGTACACCGCGCGCCAGGACGACCGCACCCCCTCCGACGCCATCGTGGTCCTCGGCGCCAGCCAGTACAACGGCGTGCCCTCACCGGTGTTCGAGGCCCGCCTGCGCCAGGCCCAGGAGCTCTACCTCGAAGGCGTGGCCCCGGTCATCGTCACGGTCGGCGGCAAGCTGCCGGACGACAACTTCACCGAGGCCGCGTCCGGCCGCAACTGGCTGGTGGAGGTGGGCGTGCCCGCCGACGCCGTCGTCGCGGTGGAGGAGGGCAGCGACACCCTGCAGAGCTTCGCCGCCGTCTCGGAGGTGTTCGACGCCAACGGCTGGGAGACCGCCATCCTGGTCTCCGACCCCTGGCACAGCCTGCGCTCCCAGGTGATGGCGGAGGACTTCGGCATCGAGGCGGGCGCCTCGCCCGCGCGCTCGGGGCCCGCCGTCATCGAGCGCCGCACGCAGCTGTGGTACATCACCCGCGAGACCGCGTCCCTCTGGTACTACTGGATCTTCAACGACAGCAGCGACATCCAGGTGAACGCCGCCTGACCTGCGTACGGTTTCGTCACCGTCGGGAAGTAGGCTCGCAGTGATGACGAGCGGTCCCGCAGACGAAGGCCAGGTCCCCGGCTACCAGGCCGGGGACACCGAGCGCATGGCCGGCGAACGGCGCAAGAACCGCGCCCGGGGGCCCTTCGAGCGCGACCGCGCCCGGGTCCTGCACAGCTCGGCGCTGCGTCGCCTGGCCGCCAAGACCCAGGTGGTGCAGCCGGGGGTGAGCGACTTCCCGCGCACGCGGCTCACGCACTCCCTGGAGTGCGCGCAGATCGGTCGCGAGCTCGGCCAGGCACTGGGATGCGACCCCGACCTGGTCGAGGCCGCGTGCCTGTCGCACGACCTCGGCCACCCCCCGTTCGGGCACAACGGGGAGCGGGCGCTGGACGAGGCGGCGGCCGCCTGCGGGGGCTTCGAGGGCAACGCCCAGAGCCTGCGCCTGCTCGTGCGCCTGGAGGGCAAGGTCATCGACCCGGAGGGGCGCAGCGCCGGGCTCAACCTCACGCGCGCCACCCTCGACGCCACCGTGAAGTACCCCTGGCGCCGGGGCGAGGGCGGCGACACCCACAAGTTCAACTGCTACCCCGACGACACCGAGGTCTTCGAGTGGCTGCGCGAGGGCGCGCCCGCGGGGCGCACCTGCTTCGAGGCCCAGGTCATGGACTGGTCCGACGACGTCGCCTACTCCGTCCACGACGTCGAGGACGCCCTGCACGCCGGGCTCGTGCGCATGGCCGCCCTGCGCAGCCCCGTCGAGCGGGCCGAGGTCGTGCGGGTGGCCGCCGCCTCCTACTGCTCCGCCGAGCCCGCGGAACTGGACGAGGTGTTCACCGATCTGCTGGCCGCGCCCGTGTGGCCCGCCGAGTTCACCGGGGACGTCGCCTCGCTCGCCGCGCTGAAGAACCTCACCAGCGAGTTCATCGGCCGCTTCTGCCGGGCCGCCGAGGGAGCCACGCGTGCCGTCCACGGCCCCGGCCGCCTGACGCGCTACGGCGCCGACCTCATCGTTCCGCGCCGGGCCCTGCTGGAGTGCGCGCTGCTCAAGGCGGTGGCCGCCCACTTCGTGATGTCGCGCGAGGAGGCCCTGGCCTACCAGGTCGAGGAGCGGCGGACCGTCACCGAGCTGGTGGAGGCGCTCTGGAAGGGCGCTCCCGGCGAGCTGGACCCCCAGTTCGCCGAGGCCTTCACCGCCGCCGAGGACGACGCCGCGGCCCTGCGCGCGGTCGTGGACCAGGTCGCCTCGCTCTCCGACACCTCCGCCACGGCGCTGCACTCCCGCCTCCTGGGCTGACCCGATTCGGGAGATTTCTCCTCAGAGCCCTTGACGCCGTTCCTGTTAACGCTAACAATGTTGGCTGCGTCACAGAACTTTCCCGAGCGTTACGAGGAGGTGCCGTCCAGGTGACCCCGCAGAGTGGCCGCAGTCCGGTCATGGCCGACGTCGCGCGCCTGGCCGGCGTCTCGCACCAGACCGTGTCCCGGGTCGTCAACGGCCACCCGAACGTGCGCGCCGAGACGACGGCCCGCGTGCAGCGGGCCATCGACGAGCTCGGCTACCACCGCAACTCGACCGCGCGCGCCCTGGTCACCCGCCGGACCAACGTGCTGGGGGTCATCGCCTTCGACACCACCCTGTTCGGCCCGGCCCAGACCCTGGCCGGCATCGAGCGGGCCGCCCGCGAGGCCGGGTACTTCCTGAGCATCGTCAGCCTGGACGACGTCAGCCCCGCCGGCGTCGCCGAGGCCGTCGACTACCTCATCCAGCAGTCCGTCGAGGGCTGCATCGCCATCGCCCCGCAGCGGGCGCTGGTGAAGGCCCTGGCGTCCGTGCCGGGCCCGCGCCCCCTGGTGGCGGTCGAGGGCGGCGAGGGGTCGGGGCTGCCGGTCGTGTGCGTCGACCAGGCCCAGGGCGCGCACGACGCCGTCCGCCACCTCATCGACCTGGGACACCGCACCGTCCACCACATCTCCGGCGACCCGGAGTGGCTGGAGGCCGAGTCCCGCGTGGCCGGCTGGCGCCGGGCCCTGGGCGAGGCCGGGGCCACCGCGCCGGAACCGCTCGTCGGCGACTGGAGTCCGCGCTCGGGCTACGAGAAGGGCCGGCGCCTGGTGCAGCGGCGCGCCACGGGCGAGCCGGTCACCGCGGTGTTCGTGGCCAACGACCAGATGGCGATCGGCCTCCTGCGCGCCCTCGGCGAGGCCGGGATCCGGGTCCCGGAGGACATCAGCGTCGTCGGGTTCGACGACGTCCCCGAGGCCGAGTTCCTCGCCCCGCCCCTGACCACCGTCGCCCAGGACTTCGCCCAGGTGGGCCGGGTGAGCCTGCGCGTGCTGCTCGACGAACTGGGCGCGGGGGAGCGGAGCGTCGCCGAGGACGCCCCTCCCGGCGCCCCGCCGGATCCGGCCCCCCGGCTCATCGTGCCCGCGCGGCTGCGGGTGCGCCAGAGCAGCGGACCGGCCCCGGTTCCCCACCGCTGACCCCGCCCGCCACCCGACCACCACCACCGACCACCGCCCCGGCTCCGACGCACACCCCCGCACGAGACACACGACCCCCGAGGAGGGCACCCGCGTGGCCCAGAATGTTAACGCTCACAACACCGGTGGACCCGACGCCGTGGTCATCGGGGTGGACTTCGGCACCCTCTCCGGCCGCGCCGTCGTCGTCCGCGTGGCCGACGGGGCCGAACTGGGCACCGCCGTTCACGAGTACGAGCACGGCGTCATCTCCGACGTCCTGCCCGGCGGCACCGACCCCCTCGCGCCCGAGACCGCCCTACAGTCCCCCGAGGACTACCGGCAGGTGCTGCGCACCGCCGTCCCCGACGCCATCGCCGCCGCCGGCGTCGACCCGGCCGACATCATCGGCATCGGCACCGACTTCACCGCCTGCACCGTCATGCCCGTCACCCGCGAGGGCACCCCCCTCAACGAGCTGCCCGGACTCGCGGACCGGCCGCACGCCTGGCCCAAGCTCTGGAAGCACCACGCCGCCCAGCGCGAGGCCGACGACATCAACGCCCTGGCCGCCTCCCGCGGCGAGAAGTGGCTGCCCCGCTACGGCGGCCGCATCTCCTCCGAGTGGCAGTTCGCCAAGGGCCTGCAGGTCCTGCGCGAGGACCCCGAGACCTACCACCGCGCCGACCGGTGGATCGAGGCCGCCGACTGGATCGTGTGGGAGCTGTGCGGGGAGGAGACCCGCAACGTCTGCACCGCCGGGTACAAGGGCATCCACCAGGACGGCGCCTGGCCCACCACGGACTTCCTGGGCGCCCTCGACCCCGCCTTCGCCACCTTCGCCGAGGACAAGCTCGCCCACCCCCTCTCCCAGCTCGGCGAGCGCGCCGGGCACGTCACCGCCCGCGCCGCCGCCTGGACCGGGATCCCCGAGGGCGTCCCGGTGGCCGTCGGCAACGTCGACGCCCACGTCACCGCCGCCACCGCCCAGACCACCGGGACCGGCCGGATGCTCGCCATCATGGGCACCAGCACCTGCCACGTGATGAACTCCGACGTCCTGGCCGAGGTGCCCGGCATGTGCGGGCTCGCCCTGGGCGGCATCGCCCCCGGCATGTGGGGCTACGAGGCCGGACAGAGCGGCGTCGGCGACATCTTCGCCTGGTTCGCCGACTCCTACGTCCCGCCGGAGTACCACGAGCGGGCCCGCGAAGCCGGACTGTCCGTCCACGACCTCCTCTCGGCCATGGCCGCGGAGGCGCCCGTGGGCTCCCACGGCCTCGTCGCCCTGGACTGGCACAGCGGCAACCGCTCGGTCCTGGTCGACCACGACCTGTCCGGGGTGCTGGTCGGCCTCACCCTGGCCACCCGCCCCGAGGAGGTCTACCGCGCCCTGGTCGAGGCCACGGCCTTCGGCACCCGCACCATCGTCGAGGCCTTCGAGGCCGCCGGGGTCCCGGTCGACGACTTCACCGTCGGCGGCGGCATGGTCCGCAACCCCTTCGTCCTCCAGGTCTACGCCGACGTGCTCGACCGGCCGATCCGGCTCGTGGCCTCCGAACAGAGCTGTGCCGTGGGCGCCGCCATCCACGCGGCGGTCGCGGCCGGGGCCCACCCCGACATCCACGCCGCCTCCGCGGCCATGGGCGGCGTCCGCGCGGACACCGTCGACCCCGACCCCGCGCGCGCCGCCGCCTACGACGACCTCTTCGCCCTCTACACCGAACTGCACGACCACTTCGGCCGCGGCGGGAGCGGGAGCCTGCACCGGCTGCGCGCCCTCCGCAACGCCGCCCGGAAGGGAACACGATGACCACCGACGCCCTGCGCGAGCAGGTGTGCGCCCTGCACGCCGAACTCCTGCGCTGGAACCTGGTGACCTGGACCAGCGGCAACATCTCCGCCCGCGTCCCCGACGCGGACCTGATGGTGATCAAGCCCAGCGGTGTGTCCTACGAGGACCTCACCCCCGAGGACATGGTGGTGTGCGACCTCGACGGCACCGTCGTCGAGGGCCGCCACAAGCCCTCCAGCGATACCGCGGCGCACGCCTACGTCTACCGCGCCCGCCCCGACGTCGGCGGCGTCGTGCACACCCACAGCCCCTACGCCACCGCCTGGGCGGCCCGCGGCGAGGCCATCCCGTGCGCCATCACCGCGATGGCCGACGAGTTCGGCGGCGACATCCCGGTCGGCCCGTTCGCCCTCATCGGCGGCGACGACATCGGCAAGGGGCTCATCGCCACCCTGGACGGCCACCGCTCCCCGGCCGTGCTCATGCGCGGCCACGGCGTGTTCACCATCGGGGACTCCGCCCGCGCCGCCGTCAAGGCCGCCGTCATGTGCGAGGACGTCGCCCGCACCGTCCACCTCGCGCGTGAGAACGGGCCCGTCGAGCGCCTGCCCCAGGAACACATCGACGCCCTCTACGACCGCTACCAGAACGTCTACGGCCAGTAAGGACACCTCTGTGCCCATTCCCAACCCCACCCCTTCCGACCACGAACCGATCAAGGACCGGCGGCCCCGCATCGGCCTGCTCGGCATCATGCAGCCCCTCTACGACGACATGATCCCCGGCATCACCGAGCGCCAGGCCGACTACGCCGCCCAGGTCGCCGCCTCGCTGTCGGAGACCGCCGAGTGGACGGTCAGCCCGCCCGTGCGCGGTCGCGCCGACGCCGAGCGGGCCGTGCGCGAGTTCGAGGCCGCCGGCCTCGACGGCGTCATGGTCGTCATGCTCACCTACGGGCCGTCCCTGCGGGTCACCCGGCTGTTCAGCCAGATGCGGCTGCCGGTCGCGCTGGCCAACATCCAGCCCGACCCCGCGGTCAGCCCCTCGTGGGACATGGCCGACATGACCTACAACCAGGGCATCCACGGCGCCCAGGACACCGCCAACGCCATGGTGCGCGCGGGCCTGCCCTTCGAGGTCATCACGGGGGAGTGGCAGAGCGCCGAGTTCACCGCTCGCGTGGACCGCTGGGCGCGCGCCGCCCGCGCCGTCACCGCGCTGCGCTCGCTCAAGGTCGGCGTGTTCGGCTACCCCATGAACGGCATGGGCGACGCCCGCGTGGACGAGACCGCGTTCCTGCGCAAGCTCGGGCCCGAGATCGAGATCATCGCGCCCGGCGCCCTGCACCGGACCATGGCCGAACTGCCCGCGGAGGCCGTCACCGAGCTCATGGAGTGGGAGGACGGGGCCTTCGAGGTGGACGAGCGCCTGTCCAAGGAGGAGCGCGAGGACCACGCGCGGATGCAGCTGGGCATCGAGCGGCTGCTGGAGGCCACCGGCTGCGGCGCCTACTCCACGCACTTCGACGCCATCGGCGAGGACGGCCGCTTCGCCCGCCTGCCCATGGCCGCGGCCTCCACCCTCATGGCCAAGGGCTACGGGTTCGCGGGCGAGGGCGACGTGCTGGCCGCCTCGGTGGTCTACGCCGGGCACCAGCTCGCCGGGGACGGCCACTTCACCGAGATGTACGCGATGGACTTCCCCACCGACTCCATCCTCATGAGCCACATGGGGGAGGGCAACTGGAAGGTGGCCCGCGACGACGAGCCGATCCGGCTCATCAAGCGCCCGCTGGGTATCGGCGGCCTGGACGACCCGCCCACGATCGTCTTCCGGTACCAGCCGGGCCCGGCCACGCTGGCGTCGCTGGTGGCGCTCGGCGGCGAGCGCTTCCGCCTGGTCGTGGCCGAGGGCGAGGTGATCGATGCCCCCGAACTGCCCGACCTGGAGATGCCGTACGGTCAGTTCCAACCCGCCACAGGCGTCCGGACCTGCATGGATGCCTGGCTGCGGGCCGGCGGCACCCACCACATGGTCATGAACACCGGTGCCCGGGCCGAGGACTGGCGCGTCCTGTGCGAACTCGCCGACATCGAGTTCGTCCAGGTCTGACCCCGAACCGGTCATGAGGCGCCCCCGCACCGGGGCGCACCCCGAGATCCCCTACCGCGGAGGGCCCGGTCGACCGGGCCCTCCGGCCCCCCGGCGCAAGGAGAGACCATGCGCAGAGCATCAAGAGCACCGCACGCGCCACCCCCACCCCTGGCCCCGGTCGGGCCGGGCCGCCGGGCCTTCGTCACCGGAGCCCTGGCCACCGCGGGCCTGGCGGCGGCGGGCTGCGCCCCGCCCGACACCCTCATCAGCGGCGAGACCCGGCTGCGGCAGTGGAACCTGTTCGCGGGCGGCGACGGCCTGCGGATGATCGAGATGCACGACGCCTACCAGGCCGAGCACCCCGGGATCGACTTCCGCGCCACCACCTTCACCTGGGGCGCGCCCTTCTACACCAAGGTCGCCATGGGCGCCGCGGGCGGCCGTGGCGCCGACATCGCCACCGTGCACGTCTCGCGCCTGGAGAGCCTGGCTCCCGGCCGCCTGCTCGACCCGATCGACCCCGGCCTGCTCGCCGAGTTCGGCATCGACGACACGGTCGTGCTGCCCAACATCTGGGAGAAGTGCTTCTTCGACGGTCAGCTGTACGCCATTCCCATCGACACCCACGTCCTGATCCAGTACATCAACCTCGACGTGTGCCGCCAGGCGGGTGTGCTCGACGCCGACGACCGCCTCGTCGAGGTCTCCGGAGTGGACGCCTACTTCGACCTGCTCCGCGAGATCCAGGGCGTGACCGGCGACTACGGACTCTCCATGGACACCTGGAACCCGTGGTCCAACTTCTGGGCGCTCTACCGCCAGCAGGACGGCGAACTCGTCCTCGGCGAGGACGACTTCGAGATGGACGACGACAAGGCGCTGGCCGCCATGGACGTCATGTACCGCCTCGCCGAGGAGGGCCTGGCCCCGCGCCACTCCAGGGACGCCGACACGGCCGCCAACATCGCCAACGGCCACGCCGGGCTGATGATCCACGGCAACTGGGAGATTCCCACCCTGGAGGCCACCGGGATCGAGTTCTCCGCCACCCAGTTCCCCGCCGTGTTCGGCAACCACCGCACGCGCGGCGACTCGCACTGCTACGTCTTCCCGCACCAGCGCGACCGCGACCCCGAACGCACCCGCGCCGCCGCCGAGTACGCCGCGTGGATGCTGCACAACAGCCTGACCTGGGCCGGCGGCGGACACATCCCCGCCTACCAGCCCGTGGTGGAGAGCGCCGAGTACGACGCGCTGCACCCCCAGTCCGAGTACCGCGAGGCCGCGGAGAACGTCCAGTTCGAGCCCGAGGCCTGGTTCAGCGGCTCGGCCGGGCGGCTCCAGGAGGAGGCGGCCGGCGCCCTGACCACGCTCCACCAGGGCACCCAGACCCCGGAGCAGGCGCTCGACCAGCTCAAGGGCACCATCCGTAACCTCCTGTCCGTTCCGTCGCCGGTGTAGGGAGCCCCACCATGACCCAGAACACCCAAGCTCCCGCGCCCCGCACCGCGCCCGGATCAGCCCCCGCCGCACCGCGCGGCCTCGTCGACGTCCGCCGCCGCCCGTCCTCCTGGACCGGCCTGTGGTTCGTCCTGCCCTTCCTGGCCTTCTACGCCGTCTTCCTCCTGTGGCCCGCCATCGTCGGGTTCGGCTACACCTTCACCGACCGCAGCCTGGCCGGCGGGGACGTCTCGTTCATCGGGCTGGACAACTGGTCGGAGACCCTGACCGACTCGGACATGTACGACTCGCTGTGGAACACGCTGTGGTTCACGGTCCTGAGCGTGCCCCTCATGGTCGTGTTGGCCCTCGGCATGGCCCTGCTCACCGACCACGCGCGCCGCCTCGGCTGGTTCCTGCGCCTGTCGTTCTTCGCCCCCTTCGTCCTGCCGGTGACGGTGATGACGCTCATCTGGGGGTGGATGTACAACCCGAGCCTGGGCCTGTTCAACGGCACGCTCTCCCGCTTCGGGATCGAGGGGCCCGAGTGGCTCTTCTCCGAGGACACCGCGATGTTCTCCGTGGTCGCGGCCACCGCGTGGTGGCAGGTCGGGTTCAACTACCTGCTCTACCTGGCCGCCATGCAGTCCATCCCCAAGGACGTCTACGAGGCCGCCGCGATCGACGGGGCGGGGGTCTGGCAGCGCATCGGCCGGATCACCCTGCCGATGCTGGCCCGCACCACGGCGCTCATCGCCGTCCTGCAGCTGATCGGCTCGCTGCGCGTGTTCGAGCAGATCTACCTGATGACCATGGGCGGGCCCAACTTCGCCACCCGCACCGTCATCCAGTACATCTACGACTCCGGTTTCGTCGGGCTGCGCATCGGCCTGGCCTCGTCGATGGCCTACGTCTTCATGGTCCTGATCATCGCCGCCTCCATCGCCCAGTTCCGCCTCTTCTCCCGGAAGGAGGGCTGACGATGGCCACCTCGACGCCCCCCGCACCGCGTACCGCCCAGGGCCCCGCGACGACGGCTCCCCGGCCCGCGGCCCCGCGCCGCCGCCGGTGGTCGGTCGGCTCCGTCGCGTTGTACACCGTCGCGTCCCTGGCCGCGATCGTCTGGTTCGCCCCGCTGTTGTGGGCCTTCGCCACCTCGGTCAAGCCCGAGGGCGAGACCACGGTCATGCCGCCCACCTGGCTCCCGGACAACGCCACCTTCGAGGCCTACACCTCGGTTCTGGGCCGCGGCGACATCCTGCGCTGGACGATGAACTCGCTCATCACCACGGTGATCGTCACCGTGCTCACCCTGGTGCTCTGCGTCCTGGCCGCCTACGGGTTCTCCCGGTTCGACTTCCGCGGCCGGCCGGGGCTGTTCGCGCTCATCATCGGCGGCATCCTCATCCCGCCGCAGACCCTGATCGTCCCGCAGTTCGTGCTGATGACCCAGCTGGGGATGGTGGACACCTACTGGGGCGTCGCCCTGCCCCAGGTGGTCGCCCCGGTGTTCGTGTTCATCCTCAAGCGGTTCTTCGACGCCATCCCGCGCGACTACGAGGACGCCGCCCGCCTGGACGGCGCCGGACCGGTGCGCGTCCTGTGGAGCGTCATCCTCCCGCTGTCGCGGCCCATCCTCACCGCGGTCGGCATCTTCACCTTCATCGGTGCCTGGAACAACTTCCTGTGGCCGTTCATCGTGGTCAACGACCCGGAGATGATGACCCTGCCCGTGGGCCTGGGCACGGCCGTGGGCCAGTACGGGATCCAGTACGCGCAGGTCATGGCTTCGGCCGTGCTCGGCGCCCTGCCTCTGCTCGTCGTCTTCCTGCTCTTCCAGCGGCACATCGTCACCGGTGTCGCCGGAGCGGGCATCAAGGGCTGACCGCGCCTCCCGAAACCCCCAGGAGACCTCCCATGAGACGCACACTCACCACGGTCGCGGCGGTCCTGGCCGCCACGGCGCTGACCGCCACCCTGGCCGTCCCGGCCGCCGCCGCCCGGGACGACTGGGACGTGCCCCCCAACAACCCCGGACTACCGGTCCAGGGCTACCAGCCCGACGACCTCCACCCCTTCGCCGGCGGCCTGCGGGTGCACGACCCCGGCCTGCTCAAGGGCGGCGCCGGCGAGGACTGGTACGTCTTCGGCACCGGCAACGCCGAGATCGGCGACGGCAACATCCAGATCCGCAGCTCGCCCAACGGCCGCCACTGGACCTTCACCGACACCGTCTTCGACACCAAGCCCGCCTGGATCGCCGAGGAGATCCCCGGCGTGGAGACCCTCTGGGCGCCGGAGATCTTCCACGCCGACGGCACCTACCACCTGTACTACTCCGCCTCGACGTTCGGCTCGAACCGCTCGCTGATCGGCCTGGCCACCAGTCCCACGCTCGACCCCGAGGACCCCGACTACGCCTGGACGGACCAGGGCAAGGTGTTCGAGTCCTTCGCCGGGGACTCCTACAACGCCATCGACCCCGCCGTCGTCGACGACGGCCAGGGCCGCCGCTGGATGGCCTTCGGGTCCTTCTGGTCCGGCATCCACATGGTCGAACTCGACCCCGCCACCGGCCTGGCCCTCCCGGGCGCCGACACCGTGCACCTGGCCGACCGGCAGGAGCCGCCCAACGCGATCGAGGGCCCCGCCATCGTCGAACGCGACGGCTACTACTACCTGTTCGTCTCCTTCGACCACTGCTGCCGGGTCGGCAGCGACTACAAGGTCGCCGTCGGCCGGGCCACCGAGCCCACCGGCCCCTACCTCGACGCCGACGGCGTCCCGATGCTGGAGGGCGGCGGCACCGTGATCGTCGCCGACGAGGGGACCATCACCGGCTCCGGCGGCCAGTCCGTCTCCGGCGGCCTGCTCGCCTACCACTACTACGACACCGACCTGGGTCCGGACTTCGACTTCCGGATGGCCGTGCGCCGCCTGCACTGGTCGGCCGACGGCTGGCCCTCCGTGCGGCCCGCGACGCCCGGACCCGCCCGGCCCGACGCCGGCTGACCGCCTGACCACCCGCTCACCCGCCCACCCGTCGCCCACCACCACCCACCCGTCGCCCACCACCACCCTCAACGGACGGCCTTCGGCCGCAGTACCTCCCACTTACGGACGGCCTTCGGCCGCAGTACCCCTCCAGAGCAGGAGCCCACATGATCAACGCCTCCCTGAGCGTCGACGCCGCGACCCCCGTGGCCCCCGTCCACCGCCGCACGTTCGGTTCCTTCGTCGAGCACATGGGACGCTGCGTCTACACCGGCATCTACGAGCCCGGACACGCCACCGCCGACGCCGACGGCCTGCGCCAGGACGTCGCCGCCCTGGTCCGCGAGCTCGGCGTGACGACCGTCCGCTACCCCGGCGGCAACTTCGTCTCCGGCTACCGCTGGGAGGACGGCATCGGTCCCAAGGACCGGCGCCCGGTCCGCCGCGACCTGGCCTGGCACAGCCTGGAGACCAACCAGTTCGGCCTCGACGAGTTCATGACCTGGTGCCGCCGCCAGGACATCGAGCCGATGATGGCGGTCAACCTCGGCACCCGCGGCCTCCAGGAGGCCCTCGACCTGCTGGAGTACGCCAACCACCCCGGCGGCACCCACCTGTCCGACCTGCGCGCGGCGCACGGCCACCCCGAGCCGCACGACATCCGCATGTGGTGCCTGGGCAACGAGATGGACGGCCCCTGGCAGATCGGCCACCTGGACGCCCGCTCCTACGGCCGCAAGGCGGCCCAGGTCGCCCGGGCCATGAAGATGGCCGACCGCGACCTGGAACTGGTCGTGTGCGGCAGCTCCGGGTCGACCATGCCCACCTTCGGCGCGTGGGAGGCCACCGTCCTGGAGGAGACCTACGACGCCGTCGAGTACATCTCGCTGCACGCCTACTACGAGGAGCACGACGGCGACCTCGCCAGCTTCCTCGGCGCGGTCACTGACATGGACCACTTCATCGACTCGGTGGTCTCCACCGCCGACGCCGTCGGCGCGAAGCTGCGCGACCGCAAGCGCATCCAGCTCTCCTTCGACGAGTGGAACGTGTGGTACCTCAGCCGCCACCAGGCGCTCGCCGAGGTCCAGCCCACCGACGACTGGCAGGTGGCGCCCCGCGTCATCGAGGACCAGTACAACGTCGCCGACGCCGTCGTGGTCGGCAACATGCTCATCAGCCTCCTGCGCCACAGCGACCGCGTCACCGCCGCCAGCCAGGCCCAGCTCGCCAACGTCATCGCGCCGATCATGACCGAACCCGGCGGCCCTGCCTGGCGGCAGACCATCTTCCACCCCTTCGCCCTCACCGCCGCCTCCGCCGCCGGACACGTGCTGCGCGCCGACCTGGACGCCCCCGTCCAGGACACCGCCAAGTACGGCGAGGTCGACGTGGTGGACAGTGCCGTCACCCACGACGAGGAGACCGGCCGCACCGCCGTGTTCGTCGTCAACCGCTCCGTCGACCAGCAGGTCGCCCTCACCGTCGACCTGCGCGGCCTCACGCCCACCGAGGTGACCGAGGCGCTCACCCTCGCCGACGAGGACGCCTACGCCGCCAACACCATGGACGACCCCGACCGGGTCGTGCCCCAGCCCAACAAGTCGGCCCGTCTGGACGGCGGACGCCTGACCGTCACCCTGCCGCCCGTCTCCTGGACCGTCGTCACCCTGTCCTCCCGGACCCGGTGACCCCTGCCATCCCCCAACACGCGAACAAGTGAGGTCCCACATGCGCACACACGCCAGAGCAGGAGCCGTCACGGCGGCCCTCACCGGCGCGGCCCTGCTGCTCACCGCCTGCGGAGGCGTCGGCGACGCCGCCCAACCCGAGGGAGAGGCCGGCACCGTCGGCATCTCCATGCCCACCCAGTCCTCGGAACGCTGGATCAACGACGGCGCCAACATGGTCGCCGAGTTCGAGGAGCGCGGCTTCGGCACCGACCTGCAGTACGCCGAGGACGTCGTGGAGGACCAGGTCGCCCAGATCGAGAACATGATCACCCGGGGCGCCGACATCCTCGTCATCGCGGCCGTCGACGGCCAGGCCCTCGGCGACGTGCTCGACATGGCCGACGCCTCCGACATCCCGGTCATCGCCTACGACCGGCTGATCATGGGCACCGAGCACGTCGACTACTACGCGACCTTCGACAACTTCGAGGTCGGCGTCCTCCAGGGCCAGTACATCGTCGACGCCCTCGACCTGGAGAACGAGGAGGGCCCGTTCAACATCGAGCTGTTCGGCGGGTCGCCCGACGACAACAACGCCTACTTCTTCAACGACGGGGCGATGTCGGTCCTGCAGCCCCACATCGACGACGGCACCCTCGTGGTGCGCAGCGGCCAGACCTCCATGGAGCAGATCTCCACCCAGCGCTGGGACGGCGCGCTCGCCCAGGCCCGCATGGACAACCTGCTGAGCGCCAACTACTCCGACGAGGACGTGCACGCCGTGCTCTCGCCCTTCGACGGCATCAGCCTGGGCGTCATCGAGTCACTGCGCGCGGTCGGCTACGGCAGCGAGGAGCGGCCCCTGCCCGTGATCACGGGCCAGGACGCCGACGTGTCCTCGGTGAAGTCGATCATCGCGGGCGAGCAGACCCAGACGATCTTCAAGGACACCCGCGCGCTGGCCGCCCAGACCGTCGACATGGCCGAGGCCGTGCTGGCGGACGAGGAGGTCCCCGTGAACGACACCGAGACCTACGACAACGAGGTCAAGGTCGTCCCCGCCTTCCTGCTCGAGCCCGTCAACGTGGACATCGACAACTACCACGAAGTGCTGGTCGAGAGCGGCTACTACGAGGAGTCCGACCTCGAATGAGTACCGCGCACGAGTGGCCCGCCACGCACGGCGGGCCGCTCCTGCGGATGCGCGACATCCGCAAGGAGTTCCCCGGTGTACGCGCCCTGGACGGGGTGTCGCTGAGCGTGGGCCACGGCCGCGTCCACGCCCTCATGGGCGAGAACGGCGCCGGCAAGTCCACCCTGATGAAGGTCCTCAGCGGCGTGCACCCGACCGGCTCCTACACCGGTGAGGTGTTCGTCGACGGTGAGCCCTGCGCGTTCTCCGGGGTCGCCGACAGCGAGCGGGCCGGGATCGCCATCATCCACCAGGAGCTGGCGCTCATCCCGCAGCTGTCGATCAGCGAGAACGTGTTCCTCGGGCACGAGCGGTCCCGGTTCGGGATCGTGGACTGGGGTGCCACCCACGCCCGGGCCGGAGAGCTGCTGAGCCGGGTCGGACTGGATGTGAACCCGGCCACGCCCGTCTCCGCGCTGAGCGTGGGCGCCCGCCAGCTCGTCGAGATCGCCAAGGCCCTGGCCAAACGGGTCCGGCTGCTCATCCTCGACGAGCCCACCTCGGCGCTCAACGAGGTGGAGAGCGCCCGGCTGCTCGACCTGCTGTTGGACCTGCGGGCCGAGGGGGTGACCTGCATCCTCATCTCGCACAAGCTCGGCGAGGTCGTCAGCGTGTCCGACGAGATCACCGTGCTGCGCGACGGGCGCGCCATCGAGACGATGTCCGTGGAGCGCGACGCCGCCGGGACCCCCTCGGTGGACGAGGACCGCATCATCCGGGGCATGGTCGGCCGCGACCTCGACCACCGGCACCCGGAGCGGATCGGCGAGGTCGGCCCCGTGCGCTTCGAGGTCCGGGACTGGACGGTCGACCACCCCACCCAGCCCGGGCGGCGCGTGGCCGACGGGATCGACCTGGAGGTGCGCGCGGGCGAGGTCGTGGGCATGGCGGGCCTCATGGGCGCCGGCCGCACCGAGTTCGCGATGAACCTCTTCGGCCGCTCCTACGGGCGCCACGTACGCGGGCGCCTGTACAAGGACGGCGTGGAGCTGGACACCTCCACCACGGCCGCGGCCATCCGGGGCGGCATCGCCTACGTCCCCGAGGACCGCAAGAACCTCGGCCTGGTGCTGGACGACGACATCCGCCACAACACCACCCTGGCCGGGCTGGGACGGGTGTCCGCGAACGGGGTCATCGATCCGGGCCGCGAGGCGGTGGAGGCCGCGGGGATGAGCGAGCGGATGCGCGTCCGCAGCCACGGCACGACCCAGAAGGTCCGCACGCTCAGCGGCGGCAACCAGCAGAAGGTCGTCCTGGGCAAGTGGATGTTCACCGAACCCGACCTGCTCATCCTCGACGAGCCCACCCGGGGCATCGACGTGGGCGCCAAGTACGAGATCTACCTGATCGTGCGCAAGCTCGCCGCCGAGGGCGCCTGCGTACTGCTGATCTCCTCCGAGCTTCCCGAGATCCTCGGCATGAGCGACCGGATCTACACGATGTGCGAGGGACGCATCACCGGTGAGGTCCCCGGCGAGGGGGCCGACCAGGAGACCCTGATGAGACTGATGACGCGAACCGGGGGCCACCCGTGAACCGACCGACAAGGACGTCCCGCCTGACCCGCCTCGGCGCCGACCTGCTGCGCGGCAACGCCCGCCAGTACGGCATGGCGATCGCCCTGGTGGCGATCATCGTGCTCTTCCAGATCCTCACCGGAGGCCTGCTCCTCACCCCGCTCAACGTCACCAACCTGATCATGCAGAACTCCTACATCCTGATCCTGGCGATCGGGATGATGCTGGTGATCATCACCGGGCACATCGACCTGTCCGTGGGATCGGTCGTGGCCTTCACCGGCGCGGTGTCGGCGGTCATGCTCACCTCGTGGGGACTGCCCACGATCGTCGTGGTGCCGCTGGCGCTGCTGCTGGGCGGGCTGATCGGCGCCTGGCAGGGGTTCTGGATCGCCTATGTGCGCGTGCCGGCGTTCATCGTCACGCTCGCGGGCATGCTCGTCTTCCGCGGCGCGACCCTGGCCGTGCTGGGCGGGGAGTCCATCTCCCCGCTGCCGGCCGCCCTCCGTCAGATCGCCACCGGGTACCTTCCGGGGCCGGAGTCGCTCGGGCTGCACGCCGTCACCCTGCTGCTGGGCGCGCTCGGGGCCGGGGCGCTCGTGTGGATCCAGTGGAACGGCCGGGCGAGCGCGATCAGGTACGGCCTGCCCACGCCCCCGGCCGGGGTGACCGCGGCCTCCTCGGCCGCCACCGTCGCGGTGATCATGGCCTTCACCTACGTCCTGGCCCAGTACCAGGGGCTGCCCATCGTGGGCGTGCTGCTGGTGCTGCTCATCGCCGGGTACTCGTTCGTGATGCGCTCCACGACCATGGGGCGGCGCGTGTACGCGGTCGGCGGCAGCGAGCAGGCGGCGGCGCTGTCGGGCATCGGCACGCGGCGCACCACGTTCTGGGTGTTCGTCAACATGGGCGTGCTCTCGGCGCTGGCCGGGCTCGTGTTCACCGCGCGGCTGAACGCGGCCACCCCGGGCGCCGGGACCATGTTCGAGCTCGACGCGATCGCGGCCGCCTTCATCGGCGGCGCCTCCGCGAGCGGAGGCGTGGGCACGGTCATCGGTGCCGTCATCGGTGCCCTGGTCATGGGCGTGCTCAACAACGGCATGTCGCTGATCGGCCTGGGAGTGGACTGGCAACAGCTCATCAAGGGCCTGGTGCTGCTGCTGGCGGTGGCCTTCGACATCTACAACAAGCGCCGCGTCACGGCGGCCCGCCCCGCGGCGGCCGACCCGCCCGCCCCGGAGGAGGCGAAGGAGCCGGCGGCGGCCGAACAGGAACGGACACCGTCCCGGTGACCACGCCCCGGCGGGGGACCACCCCCGCCGGGGCCTCGTCCGGCGCGTGCCGGAGGGGTGCGGACTAGTCGCGGGGGTGCCATCCGTAGACCACCGAGGGGACGCCCACGGGAGAAGGCCGTGCGTCCCCGTCTCCAACGCCGGATGAACGTTGTGAACCCGCCAGGTCGGCGCGGGACCGGGAGGGAGGGGCGAACCCGCCCGGCCCCGCGGGGGCTCACTGGTAGCCGCGGATCTCGCGGAAGACGGCGTCCAGGGTCTGCTCGCGGGCGTCGAAGACCCGGCCGCCGGTCAGCTCGGCGAGCTCGGTCATCTCCGGCACGTCGGACTCGCCGAAGAGCACGGTGAACACCGGCACCCCGGCCGCCGGCTCCTCCAGGCCCCCGTGGAAGCCCGCGAAGGCGTCGAAGTCCATCCCCTCGTTGACCTCGCCGTCGGTCATGAGCACGACGGAGGAGAAGAAGCCCTCGGCCCCGGCCGTCCCGTCGAGGAGGCCGTAGGCGTCGGCCAGCGCGTCGTAGCCCGCGGTACCGCCCCCGGCCGACAGGCCGCCGACGTGCTCGGCCAGGTCGTCGCGCGCGGCGGAGCCGGCGCCGCCCAAACGGAAGGTCGTCGGCTCCGCCGGTCGGGTACTGAAGGGCAGCAGCGTCACCTCGTCGCGCTCGTGGAAGGACTGCGACAGGGCCGCCAGCGAGCCGTCGTCCACGCCGGTCAGCGCGCTCAGCGAGGTGCGCAGCGACTCCACGCGCTCGCCCTCCATGGAACCCGACACGTCGAGCACGAACACGGTCCGGGTCGGCCGGCGCAGCTCGGCGAAGTAGCGTCCCACCAGCTCGTCGACCACGTCCTGGTGGGTGGGGAACGGCAGCTCGACCAGGTCCGGGACGTCCCCGGCGGGCTCCACGCCCGGGGTCGCCGGACGGCGCCAGGTCCGCTCGGTGATCTGGCGCTGGGTGTCCTCGGAGGTCAGGTCGGCCACGAGCCGGTCGTAGGCGTCGGCCGTCTCCTGAGACGGGTCGGCGAGCAGGGTCAGAGGGTAGTCCGAGGTCACGACGCCGTCGGCCGGGCGCACGATGTGCAGCGGCTCGGGCAGGTCGCCGGACTCGTTCAGCGACAGCAGCACGGACTCGTAGTTGATCAGCCCCGGCACCGCGTCTCCCTCCGCCGCCCGGCTCGCGTAGGTCTCCGAGAGCCAGCCCGACGAGCCGGAGGTGAGCGCGTGCCCCGCGAAGAACTCCTCCAGCTCCGGGGCGACCTCCTCCACGTCCTCGACCTCCAGGGCCGCGCCGGTGTCGGCGAGCGCGGAGGCGACGCCGATGAGCGCGGAGAACCCCGAGTTGGAGGCGCCCGGATTGGTCATGCCGTACCGGAACTCGTTCTCCGAGACCGCCTGCGCGATGTCGGCCCAGGTCACCTCGGCGTCACCGGTCCATCCGCGTGCCTCGGCCGTGGACTCGGCCACGCCCAGCACGACCGGGGAGAGCATCACGGGGTGCTCCTCGGCCAGCACCCGCTGCCCGTCCTCCAGCAGCAGGCCGAGGTAGCGGTTGGAGCCGAACCAGATCGCGTCGAACTCGTTGACCTGCCCGGCGGCGACCCTGGCCATGCCGTCCAGCGTGCCGACGTACTCCATCTCCACCGACACGCCGGTGCGTTCGGTCACCTCCTCCAGCAGGGGTTCGAGGTCGGCGACCTCGCTGCCCGCCAGGATCCGGAGGGTGGCGTCGGCGCCGCCGTCCCCGTCGGGCGTGCAGCCGCTGAGCAGCAGGCCGGCCGCCGCTGCGGCGGCCACGGCCGTGCGCAGCCCTCGGTGGGCGGTCATGGGTTCCTCCGGTCGTTCAGGGGGCCGCCCGGTCCGCCGGGCCCCGGCTGCTGGTCGGCGGCGGGCGCGGGCTGCCCGCTGTCGCTGTACTCCTGCTCGATCCGGCCGATCAGCGCCTCCACGGTCCGGTACGCCGGTTCGTGCACGACGTCGCCGACCTGGCGGCGGACGGGTAACGCGTGCTCTCCCACCAGCTCCTCGAAGCGCTCCGTGTCCTCGGTGCGGAAGCCGTAGTCGGCGGCGAGCGTCTGCAGCACCTCGTCCTCGGTGAGCAGCCGGCCGATCTCGGAGCCCGCCTCGGTGACCGGCAGGATCGTGTGCGTGGAGAACACCGTGGGGGAGGGGTACATGAGCACGGCGTCCTCCGGGAGCGCGGGCCCGTGCACAGCCGCGGCGATGTACTGGAACTCGTAGGCCCACACCAGCGGGGTGTGGCCGGGGCCGAGGTCGCGGTAGTGCTCGAACGGCTGCTGGGAGGAGTCCGGTGGCTGGCCCTGGGCCAGGAAGAGCCGCGACAGCGTCGCGGCCAGGTCGTCGTCGACCGACGTGCCCTGGACGATCTCCTCGTCGTTGAGCAGGTAGGAGAGCACCACCAGGTGCATGGCCGCGGAGTTGGACGTGCGGGGGTCGGTGGTGCGGATGAGCAGCTCGTTGCGGTTGTTGCTGCTGACCGAGTCTCCGGGGAGGTCGCGCCAGCGCGTGCGCTCCTCGGTGAGGTCGAGGTAGGCCTGCATGTCGAACGACCACGTGCCGTCGGACTCCTGCGCGGCCACGCCCGCCTCCGCCAGCGCCTCGGCGATGGGCTCGTAGCTGAGCAGCACCATGGGGGTGGAGAAGGGGCGGTACTCCTCCTCGATCCCGTTCACTTCCTTGAAGTGCTCGGTGGAGGGCGTACTGCCCGGCGAGCCGAAGTCCTCGCCCTCCTCGATCGCCTCGGCGATGGCGCGCGATCCGCGGGGGCGCACGGTGACCTCGTAGCCGAGTTCGGCCAGCCGGGACCGGACCCGCTCGTCCTCGAAGAAGGGCACCTTCTCGGAGCCGACCACGCCCCGGACCTGGCGCAGGGAACCGTCCGCGCCGCCGAGCGCCCACAGGATCCCGGCGCCGAGGACGACCAGTGCCACGGCGGCGGCACCGACCAGGAGCGGCCAGGGAGGCCTGCGGCGGGACGGCGGCCGCGGGGGCGGCGACGGGTGCGAGGACGGGGGCGGGGGCGGATAGGCCATGGCGAAGGGCCCACTTCCGTGAGGGGGCGGTGGAGGACACTGCGCGGGGCCTCGATGGTGTCCGGCGCCACGGGCACGCAGCCGTCGCACCGGTGGACGACCGGTGGCCCCCACGGCAACTTCACGTGACGTCGGCCCGGAACCGGCACGAAGATGAGCGCGGCGGGGCGGCCCTCACCATCGGCGCGGACGGTGGCGGCGCCGCGTGACGGTTCCGGTACCCACCGGAGCGAACGCTGGTTCGAGTGTCGCCGGGGAGAACTACGCTGGAACGCGTGGCTGGACGGATCAAGGACGAAGACATCGCACTGGTGCGCGAGCGCACCCCCATCGCGGACGTGATCGGCGAGTACCTGCAGCTGCGCAACGCCGGCGGCGGATCGCTCAAGGGCCTGTGCCCCTTCCACGACGAGAAGTCGCCGTCCTTCAACGTCACCCCGTCCAAGAACCTGTACTACTGTTTCGGCTGCGGCGAGGGCGGCGACGCGATCTCCTTCCTCCAGCGCATCGACAACCTCAGCTTCGCCGAGGCCGTGGAGTCGCTCGCCAAGCAGAGCGGCATCACCCTGCGCTACGAGGAGGGCGGCCGCAGCACCCGGCGCGGCGACGAGGGCCAGCGCCAGCGGCTGCTGGACGCGCACCGCGCCGCCGCGGAGTTCTACGCCGAGCGGCTGCTGTCCCCCGAGGCGGTCACCGCGCGGCGCTTCCTCACCGACCGCGGGTTCAACCGGGAGAACGCCGAACAGTTCGGGCTGGGGTTCGCGCCCGCCGGCTGGGAGAACCTCACCACGCACCTGCGCCACAAGGGCTTCACCGACCAGGAGCTCATCACCGGCGGCCTGGCCAGCCAGGGGCGGCGCGGCGCCTACGACCGCTTCCGCAACCGGCTGCTCTGGCCGGTGCGCGAGGTCACGGGCGAGGTGGTCGGCTTCGGCGCCCGCAAGCTCGCGTCCGAGGAGGACGGGCCGAAGTACCTCAACTCCCCCGAGAGTCCCATCTTCCACAAGGGACGGCTGCTGTACGGGCTCGACCTCGCCAAGCGGGAGATCTCACGCCACAACGAGGCGGTCATCGTCGAGGGCTACACCGACGTGATGGCCTGCCACCTGTCCGGGGTGCCCACGGCCGTGGCCACGTGCGGGACCTCCTTCGGCGAGGACCACGTCAAGATCCTGCGCCGGATGCTCCAGGGCCGCTCCAACCACGGCGGCCGGGTGGTGTTCACCTTCGACGGCGACGCCGCCGGGCAGAAGGCCGCCGTCCGCGCCTTCGCCGAGGAGCACGGGTTCGCCTCCGAGACCTTCGTGTCCGTGCAGCCCGACGGACTCGACCCCTGCGACCTGCGCATCCAGCAGGGGCCGCAGGCCGTCGCCGACCTGGTCCACCAGGCCGCGCCGCTCTACGAGTTCATGATCCGCAAGGTCATGGAGGAGTACGACCTCACCACCGCCGAGGGCCGGATCGCCGCCCTGGACGCCGCCGCGCCCGTCGTGGCCAGCATCCGCAACGAGGGCGTGCGGCTGGCCTACGGCAAGAACCTGGACCGGTGGCTCGGCCTGATGGACGAGGCCTTCGTGCTGCGCCGGGTGCGCCAGCACATGGGCCGGGCCGGCGGGCGGGGCGCCGAGCGCGCCGGAGCGCGCGGGAACGGCCGGGCGCAGGCACGGGGCGCGTCCCCGGCCGGCCCCCCGGTCACACCGGACGCCCGCGAGGCGCCCTACGACCTGCGCGATCCCTCCGTGCAGCGGGAGCGCCAGGCCCTGAAGATCGCCGTGCAGCACCCGGGCCTGGCCGTCGGGTTCGACCAGTTCTCCGACGAGGACTTCACCGTCCCCCAGCACAAGGCCGTCCTCGGCCTGATCCGCGGGCTGGGCGGGGTGGCCGCCGCGCACGACCCCGGCCGTTGGGCCATCGACCTACGCGAGGCGGCGCCCACCGAGGCCCAGCGCGATTTCCTCACGCGATTGGCGGTCGAGGAGATCGAGTTCTATGGAGAACTCGACGAACATTACGCCGCACAAATGCTGGGCACAATCAGGACTCATTCCATCAATCGGCGGATGGCAAACCTCAAATCGGCGCTGTCCCGGCTCGATCCACGGACTCAGGTCGAGGAACAGGAGCGCGTCGCCACCGAGCTCATGGCGCTTCAGCAGCAAAAACGTGCCCTCCAGGAGGAGGCGTCGGGATGAGTGTGGCACCGGGGTGACAATAATAGATCTCCCCCTTTCGGTACCCTTGTGGGCACAATGGTGGGGTGGCTCCCATGGTTGTGACCAAAGAAATTCCACTTGCTCGCCAGGTGGCCCGACTTCTCCCTGACCCGGGACGGGGAACGGTCAGTCGTGTCGAGGTCGCCTCGGCGCTGGAACGGTTGGACGCACCCGCGGACGACCTCGAACGGACGGTCGACCAGCTCGCCCGGATCGGCGTGGAGGTGGCCGACCCCGGCGCCGAGCCCGGTGCCGACCCCGCCGCCGAGGCGGACGAGGCGGTCCCGGCGGTCGACGCGGTCGGCGGCGGTCCGGGGGCGGCCGGCAGCGGGCGTTCGGGCTCGGACCTGGTCCGGCTCTACCTGCGGGAGATCGGCCGGGTGCCCCTGCTGACGGCCGAGCAGGAGGTGGAGCTGGCCAAGGCGATCGAGGTCGGCCTGTACGCGCAGCGCCGCGACCCGACGGCGGAGTGCGGCGCCGAGGAGCTCGCCGCCCTCGTCGAGGAGGGCACCCGCGCCAAGCGGCGCCTGATCGAGTCCAACCTGCGCCTGGTCGTGTCCATCGCCAAGCGGTACATGGGCCGGGGCCTGCTCTTCCTCGACCTCATCCAGGAGGGGAACCTGGGGCTGATCCGGGCGGTGGAGAAGTTCGACTACACCCGCGGCTTCAAGTTCTCCACCTACGCCACGTGGTGGATCCGGCAGGCCATCACCCGGGCCATCGCCGACCAGGCGCGGACGATCCGCATCCCGGTGCACATGGTCGAGACCATCAACAAGCTCGTGCGCGTCCAGCACCAGCTCCACCAGCAGCTCGGCCGGGAGCCGTCGACGGAGGAGATCTCGTCGGCGGCGGGCTTCGGCGGCCGGCGGGTCCTGGAGATCCAGCGCATCGCCCGCGAGCCCGTGTCGCTCCAGGCGCCCATCGGTGAGGAGGAGTCCGACTTCGGCGACTTCATCGAGGACTCCGACGCCGTGGTGCCGGTCGAGGCCGCCGCGTTCAACCTCCTGCAGGAGCACCTGCGGGACCTGCTCGGCGACCTCTCCGACCGCGAACAGCGCATCATCCGGCTGCGCTTCGGGATGGCAGACGGCCACCCCCGCACGCTGGAGGAGGTCGGGCGCGAGTTCGGGGTGACCCGTGAGCGGATCCGGCAGATCGAGGCCAAGACGCTGGCCAAGCTGCGCCACCCGTCGAGGGCGGGCACACTGCGCGACTACCTCAAGGGCTGAGGACGCTCGGGACACCAACGTCTCGGGATACCAACGTGCGGGAGCCCGGACCGGTTCCCGAAGCCCCGGGAACGGCCTGATGTGGCCGACCTGCGGCGAACCGGCGACGTTCGACCCGTGCGCCCCCTACCGTCGTAGGCGTGAACGCCTTGCCATCGACCAGACCGCTCGGCCGCGTCGGGCGGCGTCCGCTGATCGTCGTCGGCGCGGCGCTGGCCGCCGCCGTCCTGATCCTGGGAGTCGTGGTCGCCGTGGGCGGGCAGAGGATGGAACGCATCGGCTACTACGCCGACTGGAACGCGGCCAACCGCGGGTTCACCATCGGAGAGCTCCAGGAGAACGGCTCCGCCGAACGCCTCACCCGCCTCATGTGGGCCTTCGGTGCCATCAGCCCCGACGGGCTGTGCCACATCCCCGAGGACGACCACGACCAGCCCTGGGAGCTCTACCAGCGGCGCTACGCCGCCGACGAGAGCGTGAGCGGGGAGGCCGACGCGTACTCCCAGCCGCTCGCGGGCGGGCTGAACCAGTTGCGCCAGCTCCGGGAGCTGCACCCGGACCTGGGGGCGAGCCTGTCCCTGGGCGGTTGGAACTGGTCCACGCACTTCTCCGAGGCGGCCCGGACCGAGGAGTCGCGCGAGGCGTTCGTGTCCTCCTGCGTCGACCTGTGGCTGCGCGGCGACCTGCCGGTGCTGGGGAACGAGCCCCAGGGCGGCCGGGGCGCGGCGGCCGGGGTGTTCGACGGGATCGACCTGGACTGGGAGTGGCCCGCGGGCGGCGGCCACCCCGACAACACCGAGCACCCCGACGATCCGGCCAACTTCACGCTCCTGGTCGCGGAGTTCCGGCGACAGCTCGACGCGCTGGCGGAGGAGACCGGGCGCGAGTACACGCTGTCGGTGTCGCTGCCGGGCGGGGAGGGGGCGGCGGGGGCCTACGACGGCGAGGTGTTCGACCACGTCGACTTCGCGACGGTGCAGGGCTACGACTTCTCCGGGCCGTGGATGGACCGCACCGCGTTCCACTCCAACCTGTACGCGCCGGAGTCCGAACCCGGAGCGAACAGTGTGGACGCGGCGGTCCGGCGCTACCTGGACCAGGGCGCCCCGGAGGAGAAGCTCGTGATGGGCCTGCCCGCCTTCGCACGCGGATGGCAGGGCGTGGAGCCGGCGGACGCCGGACTCGGGCAGCCGGCCGAGGAACCCGCGGACGACGACTACGACGGGCCGACCAAGGCGTTCGCGGACGCGGAGGAGCTGGAGGGCGAGCGCCATCTGGACGAGGACGCGGGAGCGTACTGGGTCTACGACGGCGACGAGTGGTGGACCTACGACAACGCCGACGTGGTCGGGCTCAAGGGCGCCTACGCGACCGAGCACGGCCTGGGCGGGCTGATGGTCTGGAACCTGGACATGGACCCGGAGGGCGAGTTCGTCCGCGCGATGGACGAGTCCCTGCGCGGCTGACCCCGCCCGCGGTCCGCACCCCGCTGACGGCCGTCCGACCCCCCGCCTCCGGCCGCTCGCGGCTGGTCCGGCCGGAATCCGGGCACCCGTCGCGGGTCCGGCCGGGAATTCGGGCGCGTGACGGTTGCCACGCCGGGACCCCGCGCGCCACGCTGTGGTGCATGGCCGACCCGCACAGCGACACCGCATCCGCCCGCCTGCGACACGACCTGGAGAGCGCCGTCCAGGGCACGGTCGCCTTCGACGCCGGCACGCGCGCCCTCTACACCTCCGACGCCTCCAACTACCGGCGCGTCCCGCTCGCGGTGGTCGTGCCCAGAACCGTCGAGGACTGCGTCGCGGCCGTGCGCGTGTGCGCCGACCACGGCGTCTCCGTGGTCCCCCGGGGCGGCGGAACCTCCATCGCCGGGAACGCCATCGGCACCGGCGTCGTCATCGACACCTCGCGCCACCTGCGGAGCATCGAGCACATCGACCCCGAGGCCCGGACCGCGACCGTGCAGCCCGGCGTCATCCTGGACGATCTGCGCGAGGCCACCGCCGAGTACGGCCTCACCTTCGCCCCCGACCCCTCCACGCACAGCCGCTGCACGATCGGCGGGATGGTCGGCAACAACGCCTGCGGCTCCCACTCGGTCGCCTGGGGCACCACCGCCGACAACATCGTCTCCCTGGACGTCCTGCTCAGCGACGGCACCCGGATGACCGTGGGCTCGGGGAAGGCGGAGGAGGGCGCCGAGGGGCGCGCCGGGGAGATCCACGCGGCCCTGGACCGGCTGGTCGAGACCTACCGCGAGGAACTGCGCACCGCGATGCCCGACTTCCGCCGCCGGGTCTCGGGCTACGGCCTGGACCGGCTGCTGCCGGAGAAGGGCCGCCACGTCGCCGCGGCCCTGGTGGGCAGCGAGGGCACGTGCGTGTTCGTGCTCGGCGCCACGGTGCGGCTGGTGGAGTCCCCGCCCGCGCGCGTCCTGGCCGTGCTCGGCTACCCGGACGCGCCCGCGGCCGCCGACGCCGTGCCCTCCCTGCTCACCCACCGGCCGCTGACGGTCGAGGGCATCAACCACCGCATGGTCGCCGCCCTGGACGAGCACGGCGGCCCGCGCGTGCCGCTGCCGGAGGGCGGCGCCTGGCTGCTCGTGGAGATCGCGGGCGAGGACGCCGAGGACGCGGCCCGGGCCGCCGAGGCGATGCTGGCGGACCAGTCCGACCGCCCGAGCGGCGCCGCGGTGGTCGTCGACCCGTCACACCAGAAGGCCCTGTGGCGGATCCGCGAGGAGGGGGCCGGACTCACCCAGCGCACCCCCTCCGGCCGGGAGGCCTGGTCCGGCTGGGAGGACGCCGCGGTGCCCCCGGACCGGCTCGGCGACTACCTGCGCGACTTCGAGGCCCTCATGGAGCGCCACGGCCGGTTCGGGGTCGTCTACGGCCACTTCGGCGACGGCTGCCTGCACGTGCGCATCGACTTCGAGCTCACGGAGGAGCAGGGGCGCCGGGAGTACCGGGCGTTCATGGAGGAGGCCGCCGACCTGGTCGTCCGGCACGGCGGCTCGCTCTCCGGCGAGCACGGCGACGGGCAGGCCCGTTCGGAGCTGCTCTCGCGCATGTACCCCGAACGCCTCATCCGCGCCTTCGGGGAGTTCAAGCGCCTGTGGGACCCGGCCGGCCTGATGAACCCGGGCGTCATCGTCGATCCGCTGCCTCTGGACGCCGACGTCCGCGTCGGCCTGCCGCTGGTGGCGGGGGCGACCCTGGCCTACCGCGCCGACGAGGGGGACTTCGGCAAGGCCCTGCGCCGGTGCTCGGGGATCGGCAAGTGCCGGCGCGAGAGCGGCCCCGGGGTGATGTGCCCCAGCTACCAGGTCACCCGGGAGGAGAAGCACTCCACCCGGGGGCGGGCGCACCTGCTGTTCGAGATGGCCAACGGGGAGGTCATCACCGACGGCTGGCGGTCGGAGGAGGTCCGCGAGAGCCTGGACCTGTGCCTGTCGTGCAAGGGCTGCCTGAGCGACTGCCCCGCGGACGTGGACATGGCCGCCTACAAGGCCGAGTTCCTGCACCAGCACTACCGGGGGCGGGTGCGTCCCGCGGCGCACTACTCGATGGGCTGGCTGCCGCTGTGGGCCCGCCTGGCGGGTGTCGCCCCGGCGGAGGCCAACCGGGCGGCCGCGCTGCCCGGGGTGTCGCGGATCGCCAAGCGGATGGCGGGCGTGGCCGTCGAACGGGACCTGCCATCGTTCGCACGCACGACCTTCACCCGGGCCTACCGCCGGCGCGGTCCGCGCCCGGGCGGGCGGCGCGTGGTCCTGTGGCCCGACACCTTCGGCAACTTCCTGCACCCCCAGGTGCCGGCGGCGGCCGTGCGGGTCCTGGAGGACGCCGGCTTCACGGTCGTGCTGCCGCGCGGACAGGTCTGCTGCGGGCTCACGTGGGTCTCGACCGGTCAGCTGGACGTGGCACGGCGGGTGATGCGCCGGGCGGTGCGCGCGCTCTCGCCCCTGGTGGAGGAGGGGTTGCAGGTGGTGGGCCTGGAGCCGAGCTGCACCGCGGCGCTGCGCCACGACCTGGTGGAGCTGCTGCCCGGACCGGAGAGCGAGCGGGTGGCCGGTGCCGTGCACACGCTGTCCGGTTTCCTGAACGAGTACGCGCCCGAGTGGGAGCCGCCCCGGGTGGCGGCCTCGGCGCTGGCCCAGGTGCACTGCCACCAGCACGCGGTGATCGGCTTCGAGGAGGACCGCAAGCTCATCGCGCGCGCCGGGATCGACGGCGAGGTGCTCGACTCGGGCTGCTGCGGGCTGGCGGGCGACTTCGGGTTCACGGAGGGGCACTACGAGGTGTCCACCGCGATCGGGGAGCAGGAACTGCTGCCCCGGGTGCGGGCCGCCGATGCGGACACGTTGGTGCTGGCCGACGGCTACAGCTGCCGCACGCAGATCGCACAGGGCACGGACCGCCGGGCCCTGCACCTGGCCGAGGTCCTCGCCGGAGCCCTCAAGACGGGAAGGGGGTCCGGGCACTGATGCGCCCCGGGCCGCCGAGGCGGGATCGCTCACCGCACCCAGGGAGTCAAGGGTGAGCGGTTCCGCCCATCCGGACTCCTGGGGGTGAGTGGTCGCTCCTTCAGCCCACCGGGACCACTCGGGGGTTGATCCGGGCCAGAGTGAGGAACGAGCGGGGGCCCGAGAGGGTGTGGTGAGGGCGCCGGCGGGTCCTGGAGTGGTTGGAGGTGGATCCGCGAGGAACGCGGGGGTGCACCGGAAGCCGCGAAGGCCCCGCGTGCAGGCGCCTTGGGGGTTGATCCGGGCCAGAGTGAGGAACGAGCGGGGGCCCGAGAGGGTGTGGTGAGGGCGCCGGCGGGTCCTGGAGTGGTTGGAGGTGGATCCGCGAGGAACGAGGGGGTACACCGGAAGCCGCGAAGGCCCCGCGTGCAGGCGCCTTGGGGGTTGATCCGGGCCAGAGTGAGGAACGAGCGGGGGCCCGAGAGGGTGTGGTGAGGGCGCCGGCGGGTCCTGGAGTGGTTGGAGGTGGATCCGCGAGGAACGAGGGGGTGCACCGGAAGCCGCGAAGGCCCCGCGTGCAGGCGCCCGAGCGCCCCTCACACGCCCATCTGGTCGTGCAGGACCGCCAGGGCGTCGGTGACGGCGTCCGGAAGGGCGGGGTCGTTCGGGTCGACGCCCTCGCCCAGGTACACCCTCCAGTCCGGCTCCGTGCCCCCCGGGGCCCGGCGCGCCACCAGGCGGAAGCCGGTGGCGGAGTCCGCGCGCGGGAAGGGCACGAACCGGTTGACCAGGATGGTCGCGGTGACGCGCTCGGCGACCGTCTCGGCCAGGCGCCGGTAGTCGAGGGGGCGCAGGGCGACGCTGTGCTCGCCCGCGCCCTCCTCCAGGAAGGTGAAGGTGTCGGTGCTCCACCGGGCCTGGTCGATGTCCTGCCACAGCACCCGGCGTCCGTCGGGGAGGTAGAGCGCCTGGGAACCGGCGACCAGCTCGCCGTCGCCGACGACGGGCGCGTGGGCCAGGACGCGTTCGCCCCGCCCGAGGCGGGAGCGAACGCTCTCCGGCACTCCGGAGCCGAACACTAGTGGTCGCCGGCCCCGTGGTGTGCGGTTTCCCGTTCCATGGTGCGCAGCTCCTCATCGGTGGGCCGCGCCAGGAAGTCGCGCACCGACGTGATCGGCATCTTGTCGACGGCCTTGTCGTAGACCGTCCGGCCGGCGTTGCCGACCTGGGCCCCCACGAGCCCCGCGACCTCCTGGACGACGGGGCTGTCGGCCACCCTGCGGGCGGTGCGGGCCATCTGCTCATAGCGTGCCCGGCCCGCCTTGGCACCCAGGACGTATCCGATGGCGAGTCCGGCGACGAACGTGATCCGATAGCGCATGGTCCCTCTTCAGGCCTTGGAGACGATGTCTCGACGTTACCCCTTCGTGGCGCCCGCCACACGGGCCGACACCTGTCACGAGGACTCGTCAGGGGCGCTAGTCTATTGGTGTCGCCGCGGCTCACAGGGCCGCGGACGAGCGCCATCCCGCGTAGCTCAATCGGCAGAGCAGCCGGCTGTTAACCGGCAGGTTACTGGTTCGAGTCCAGTCGCGGGAGCAGCGGATCGACGTAGGGCCCTTCCCCGGACGGGGGGAGGGCCCTACGGTCGTTCGGGGGCGGACCTCCCCGCATGGCGGCCGTCCCGGTCGGGGAGCGGCTGGGAGGATGCGGGGCATGGACGTTCTGAGCAGCCGGATCCTTCTGCGCCCCACCGATCTCGTCCGGAGCCGCGACTTCTACCGGGACGTGGTGGGCCTGGCGGTGCACCGCGAGTTCGGCGACCCGGACCAGCCGGGGACGGTCTTCTTCCTGGGCAACGGCCTGCTGGAGGTCTCCGGGCACTCGGAGCCCTTCGAGGTCCCGCCGCTGTCCCTGTGGTTGCAGGTGCGCGACGCCCGGGCCGAGTACGCGCGACTGGTGGCGGCCGGTGCGCGGGGCCTGCGCGAGGCGAGACAGGAGTTCTGGGGGCTGTGGGAGGCCTGGATCTCCGATCCGGACGGCGTGCGGATCGTTCTGGTCCAGATACCGGACGACCATCCGCTGCGCCGGGACCGGCGTCCTCTCTGAGCCGGTCGCCGTGGGATCGAGCCGCGCGGGAGACGAGCGGAGCGGAATGTCGGAGCGGGAGCGGACGGCGGAAAACGCGTCGCGAGCACCCCTTGGAAGGCGCTAGTCTATGTGTGGCGCCAGGGCCTCCGGGCCCGAGCCCCAGAGCGCGATCCCGCGTAGCTCAATCGGCAGAGCAGCCGGCTGTTAACCGGCAGGTTACTGGTTCGAGTCCAGTCGCGGGAGCGGAACAGGGTCCTTTCCTTTCGGGAGAGGGCCCTTTCGCGTTCACGGACGGCCGTGCCGCTCACACGGTCCGGGCCTTCCCGGCGGCGTCGCGCCGCGCTCCCGCGTCGTGGTCGCGCATCAGGGCCGCTCCCAGGGCCCCGAACAGCAGCATCCACACGGTGAGCGCCAGCCGGCCGGCCACGAACGGTCCGAAGACGCCCGGCAGCACGATCACGAACACCGCGAGGCCACAGACCAGGACGGTCGGACGCGCCCACCCCGACCAGCGCCCCGTCCGCAGGACCGCGACGCCCGCCGCGACCAGTCCGGCGCCGATCAGGACGGACGCGAACCCGTACCCCGCGCCCAGCAGACCGGTCAGCGGGGACACCAGGGGCTCACCAACGGCGGCGATCCCCACGAGCTCGCACACGGTCAGCAGGGCCATGCCGGCGCCGGCGACCCACAGGCCGGCGCGCCCGTACCGGTGTGTGCCGACCGCGCCGGACCAGGCCACGCCCGCGATCCCCACCAGCAGCAGGACGTGGTTGAGGGCGAAGGACAGCTGAGCGGCGACGAACCCGGCCGGCGTGTAGGGGTAGGCGTAGGCCTCGGGAGGGACCGACGAGGGCAGGAACGCGGTGACGAGTCCGCCCGCGACGCCGACGGCGGCTCCGACCAGGCACGACAGCCCGGCGGTACGGACTCGGGTCGCAGGGGCTCTCGGTGGGGTGTTCGTTGCGGTGTCCATGTCCTCCATGCTGGGCGGCTCCTGAGCGCACGCCATCGGGAGGAACACTCACCGCGGTACTCATCTCGGTACTGTGGGGAGATGACAGGGGGGCCGCTCCTCGGGCGCGTGCGGGAACTGGCCGAGCTGGCCGCGCGCCTCTCCTCGGCGCGGGCGGGCGCGGGCTCGACCGTCCTCGTGGAGGGCGCCGCCGGCATCGGCAAGACCGCTCTGGCGCACGCGCTGGTGGCCGAGGCGCGCGACGCGGGGCTGCGGACGGCCTGGGGCGCCTGTCTGGAAGGCGAGGGCGCGCCGCCCTACCGGCCCTGGATCCAGGTCCTGCGGGCGCTGGACGGCCCGGGGACCGTCTTGGACGACCCCGAATCCGGGGCCGGCGCGAGCCGCTTCCGCCTGTTCGACCGCGTCGTCGCGGCGTTGGACGCGACGGCCTCCGACCACGGGCTTCTCGTGGTCCTGGACGATCTGCACCAGGCCGACGTGTCCTCGATCCGGCTCCTCCAGCACGTCGCCGCGGCCGTGCCCGACACCGCCCTGCTCTTGCTGGGGACCCTCCGCAGCTGGGAACCGCCGCACCACCCGGAGCTGGCCCGAGCGCTGGGATCGGTACGGCGGGAGCGGGACACGCTGTCGGTGCGCCTGGGAGGTCTGTCCCCGAACGAGGTGGCCGCACTGGCCGAGCGCACTCTGAGCGAGCCGCCCCGCCCCGACCTGGTGCGGCTGGTCCAGGAGCGCAGCGAGGGCAACCCGCTCTTCGCCCTGGAACTGCTGCGGCTCGTCGACGCCGGAGGCGAGGCCGTGGGCGCCCTGCCCGGCGGTGTCCGCGAGGTCATCGGCCACCGGCTGGACCGGCTGCCCGAGCCCACCCGGCTCCTGCTCCGCCAGGCCTCCGTCCTGGGACGTGAGTGCGATCCGGCCGTGCTCGGCGAGGTCGCCGGGCTCGACCGTGAGCGGCTGCCCGACGTCCTCGCCCCGGCCGTCGAGGCGGGCCTGTTCACCGGCGGCGCGGACGAACGGGACGAGCGCCCCGCCCGCTTCACCCACGTGCTGGTGCGGGACGTGCTGGCGGCCGAGCTCTCCACCACGTCCCGTCGCAGACTGCACGCGCGCGCCGCCGAGGCCCTGGACGCCGTCGACGGCCCGGAGCGGATCGACGCCCTGGCCCACCACCTGCGGGAGTCCCTGCCCCTCGGCGACGCCGCACGGGCCCTCGACGTCACCCGGCGGGCGGCCGAGCGCGCACGCCGGAGGTTCGCCTACGAACAGGCCGCGTACCAGTACGAGCGGGCACTGGCACTGCCCGCGGCCGCTCCCCACCGTGCGGGACTCCTGCTGGAGCTGGCCCGCTGCCGGTTCCGGTCCGGGGCCGTCGAAGCCGCCTGGAACGACTGCTGCGCGGCGGCCAACCTGGCGCGCGCGGACGGTGACGGTGAGGGCCTGGCCGACGCGGCCGTCGTGCTGCGCGGTGTCACCAACTCGCCGCTCACCTCCCGTGTCCACGCGCTGTGCCGGGAGGCGCTGACCCTGCTGGGGAACGCCGACCCGGTCCGCCGGGCCCGCCTGCTGGCGCAGCTCGCGGTGACCGCCGACCCCTTCGCCGTCGGCGAAGCCCCCGACTGGGGGACGCGGGCGCTGCGCGCGGCGGAGGCCACCGGCGACCCCGACGCCCGCTTCCTGGCCCTGCAGGCGCGCCGCACCGAGCTCACCGAGGGCCGCCACGTCCTGGAACGCCTGTCCCTGGGGGAGCGGGCGGTCCGCCTGGGCCGCGAGGCCGGGATCGACGAGTACGTCGCCTGGGGCCACGCCTGGCGGCTGGACGCCTTCTGGGAGCTGGGCCGGCGCGTCCAGATCGACGCCGAGCTGGCGGAGCTGTCGAGCCTGGTCGACCACATGCGCGAACCGCTCTGGGTCTGGCGGCTGACGATGATGCGCGCGGTCACCGAGGCCCACGCCGGCCGCTTCGACAGGGCCCGCGAACTCGCCGACGAGGCGCTCGCCGTGGGGCGGAGGGGCGGGCATGAGAGCCCGGACTTCTTCCACCTGGTCTTCACCTCGCACGTGGCGCTGCAGACCGGGCGGGACCTGGAGACGGTGACGGACGCGGTCGGCCGCTACGTGGCGACGGGCCCCTTCCTGTCGCGCAGCTGGCACGCGGTGATGCTCCTGGGTGCGGGTCGGCGGCAGGAGGCGGCCGACCTGTGGCGGTCGCTCGTCCCGCACCTGGGGGAGTTCCCCCGCTGGGCGCCCGAGTGGATCGTGGCCACGACCGGACACGCCCGCATGGCCGCGGAGTTCGGTGACGACGAGGTGGGCGCCGACCTGTACGGGCAGCTGCTGCCCTACGCCGACCGCCAGATCTGCGCCAACGCGCACACCCCGTGCGGGGGACCGGTCGCGCTGACGCTCGGCGTGGTCGCGGCCCGCGCGGACGGTCCCCGGGCAGGGGAGCACCTGCGTGCGGCTCTGGCCTCGGCCGAGGCGATGGGGTCGCCGCCCTACGCGGCGCAGTGCCGCCTGGAGACGGGCCGGCTTCTGATGGACGGCGAGCCCCGGCTCGCGCGGGAGTTCCTGGCGGCGGCACTGGACACCGCCCGCCACCTGGGCATGGCCCCACTGGCGACCGAGGCGGCCGGCCTGCTCGCCCGTGCGCGCGAACGGGAGACGGATCGGCTGACGCCGCGTGAGAACGAGGTCGCCGCCCTGATCGCGGAGGGGCTGAGCAACCGCCAGATCGCCCGTCGGCTCCGGTTGTCCGAGCGCACGGCCGAGAACCACGTCGCGCACATCCTCACCAAGCTCGGCTTCTCCTCGCGCTCGCGCATCGCCTCCTGGCACACCGGTCGGCCGGAATGAGTACCGGCCTGAGTGGTTCCGCCGATGGCGCGGCGGGCCCGCGCTCCTAGCGTCGGAGACGGGCGCGGCTTCCGACCGCGCCGACGGGAGCAGCGAGACGCACGCCGTGGTGGGGATCTGGAGCATGGACGAGAGCCTGAGCGGGGTCCGTGCGTGCTGGTTGCGAGAGGAGGCCGTTCCGATGGCCGGGGCCTGCCCGGGATTCGTGACCGGCTACTGGACCTCCGACCCGGAGACCGGCAAGGGGCACACCCTCGCCGTCTTCGACGCCCACGCGGCGGCCGCGGCCTTCAAGGCACTGGTCGAGAGCCGCGCCGGGGAGTCGGCCCGGGCCGGGGTGACCCAGGACGTCCTGGCCCTGGTCGAGGTCGATGCCGCGGCCGGAGCCGCCGTGTCCGACGCAGCGGATCGTCCGCACCCGTCCGAGCCCTAGGGGAGGATGTCATGAACACGACGCCGGCCTTCAGGACGGGAGTGGCCCTGTGCGCCTCGATGGGCGCCCTCGCCGTCTTCTCCTTCCTCGCCGCACTGATCTGGCCCGGTCCGCCCTTCGCGCTGGCGCTGGCCGTCGGCGTGGCGGGAGCGGTCACCCTGGCGGCCGTGCCCGCGGCCTATCGCGGCGGCCGTACCGGTGCCCTCACCGTGATCGGAGCGCAGGTGGCGGCCATGCTGCTCGCCGCGGGGGTGTACGTCGATCCGAGCGCCCCGATGTGGGCGGTGTGGGTGACCACGGCCACGATCGTGGTGATGGTCGCGGGAGTGGCCCTCATGCTGACGGGACTGCGCCGATCGGTCGTGGCGCGGTAGCGGGGGCGCGGTGGCGGTGCCGGCCGGGTCCTTCGGGGCACCGGCGGGGCCGCCGCCGTGGGCAGTGGGCGCCGTGCGGCGGGCATGGGGAGGCCCCCGCCCGCTGCCGGGCCGGGGGGCTCAGACGCGGGTGCGGGGGGTGCCGTCAGAGTCGGCCCACGCCGCCGACGATGAGCCGCCGGTTGCGCTGCGGCATCTGGTAGCAGCCGGGGACGGGCGGCGCGACCGGCAGCGTCCGCCACCGCTGGGCCTGGAGCATGCCGGGGGGCACGGACTGCCAGCCCGCGAAGAACGCCTCGATCTCCCGCTCCGTACGCCAGCGCCCGGAACCCAGGTGCTCCGCGAAGACCTGCTCCAGTACGGCCGCGCGCTGGGCGTCCTTGGGAAAGGCGGTCGCGTCGGGGCGGCAGTAGTGGCTCAGGACCAGATGACTTCCGGGGGCGAGGGAGTCACGCAGGGTGGCGATGTGCCCGGCCGGATCGTCGGCGTCCGGCACGTGCGCCACCACACCGGTGAGCAGAAGCCCCACCGGCTCGTTCAGGTCGATGAACCTGGCCGTCTCGGCGTCGGCCAGCACGCGGTCGGGGGTGGTGAGACCGGCCTGCACCGCGGTGGTGGTCCGGCCGTCCCGGAGCAGGGCGCGGTGGTGGGTGAGGACCATGGGGTCGTCCGAGGCGTAGACCACCCGGGCGCCCGGATCGGCCTCGTGGGCGATCTCGTGGGGGTCGCCGGGTGCGGGCAGGCCGGCGCCGATCTGGATGAACTGCCTGATGCCGAGGTCCGCGGACAGGAACCGGACCGCCCGTTGGAGGAAGGCGCGTTCACCGAGGACGACGTCCTGGAAACCCGGGGCGGCCTGTTCGGCGCGGGTGGCCAGATCGCGGTCGACCTCGAAGTGGTCCTTCCCCTTGAGGTGGAAGGAGTGGAAACGCGCCAGACTGGGCCGTGCCAGGTCGACGACGGGCGGTGGTTTGGCCCGGACGTGTTTGCCCCCCGCCTGCCTCAGGAAATCGGGGGAGGTGAATCGAGACATCGCCGTCCTCTATGTGAGGTGGGGAAGTGAGCCGACCTCTGGATTGTATTCGTTGTTGACGGGCTTGTTAACCGAGTCACGGACACAGGTCGTAAAAACATCCGCCACTCTGCTCTTGTCGGGGTTGGCGATGCGTGTTACGCCGGACTTGGGAGGGCCAGGGCATATATGCTCAATGTCCAGTTTGCGAGGAATCTGGAGAGGTGCACGAAGGCACAAGCCCGCTGTTCACCCGGAAGAGGGGTTTCCCCGGGATGCAGGTGAGGCGGATGAGGTCGTCCGACGGCGCTCCACGGAGGCGTCCGCACGTGTGCGCGTAGCGGACACTGAGGGGCTGAATTAGGTCCCCACCTATTCTCGCGTGCAATTACGCGCCGACCGCACTGCCTGCGACAATCCGATGCGGCAGAGGTGAAAGCGGGGGAAGGCATCGACCGTGGGACGGGGGTCAATAAGTCCTTCCGATCGATGGGCCGGGGCTAACCTTGGGGCATGGACCGTCCGTACACCATCCTGAGCTGCGCGATGTCGATCGACGGCCGCATCGACGACGCCGGTCCCGACCGGTTGCGCCTGTCCAACGACGCCGACTTCGCCGAGATCGACGCGCTGCGCGCCGAGTGCGACGCGATCCTCGTCGGCGCGGGCACGCTGCGTGCCGACAACCCCCGCCTGCTCGTACGCTCGCCGGAACTGCGGAACCGGCGCCGCGCCGAGGGCCGGCCCGAGAACCTGCTCAAGTGCGTGGTCACCCGGTCCGGTGACCTCGACCCCGCCGCACGGTTCTTCACCACCGGCGAGGCCGGAGCGGTCGTGCACACCGGGGGAGCGGGCCTGCGCAACGCCCGCCGCGCGCTCGCGGGGCGCCCGGCCGACCTGCCGCCCGTCGACGTCGCCGACGCCGGGGACCCGCCCACGGCCAAGGGCGTCCTCACCGACCTCGCCGGCCGGGGCGTGGGCCGCCTCCTCGTGGAGGGCGGCGGGCACATCCACACGATGTTCCTCACCGAGGGCCTGGTCGACGAACTGCGCCTGGCCGTGGCCCCCTTCTTCGTCGGAGAGGAGGACGCGCCGCGCTTCGTCCTGCCCGGCCCCTTCGCCTTCACCCCGTCCTCGCCGCTGCGCCTGGCGGAGGCGCGCGCGCTCGGCGACGTAGCCGTCCTGCGCTACGTGGCCGGCCGGGCCGGGGACCGCGCGTGAGCCCCGTCGGGCCGCCGCCCGCCGACGGGGACGCCGACGCGCACTGGCTGCGCCGCACGGTCGAGCTGTCGCGGCTGTGCCCGGCCTCGGACACCGCGTTCTCGGTGGGCGCCGTGGTGGTGGCCGCCGACGGGGCCGTGCTCGGCGAGGGCTACTCACGCCGCGACGACCCCCACGACCACGCGGAGGAGGTGGCCCTGCGCGAGGTGGACACGGCCGACCCCCGGTTGGTGGGGGCCACCCTGTACTCGTCCCTGGAGCCGTGCAGTGCCCGCGCCTCACGGCCGCTGGCCTGCACCGGGCTGATCCTCACCACTCCCGTGCCCCGCGTGGTGTTCGCCTGGCGCGAGCCCGCGCTGTTCGTGGACTGCGACGGGGCCGAACGGCTGGCCGCGGCCGGCCGGACCGTGGTGGAGCGCCCCGACCTCGCGGCCGGCGTCCGGGAGGCCAACGCCCACCTCATGGTGTGAGGGAGTGTTTTTGGGCCTGCGGCTGTGCTTTTTTGGGGCCTCCGCCTGTGTTTTCTTTGGGCCTCCGCTTCGCTTTGGCCCGTGCTCGTGCGCCCGGAAGACGCGCCCTTCGGTCCTTCCGGTGCACTCCCTCGTTCCTCGGGAGTGCACCTCCAGGCCCTCCAGGACCCGTCGGCGCCCTCGCCCTACTCTCCGGCGCCCTCGCGGGCTCGGACGCGGGGCGCCGAGTAGCCAGTGTTCTTCGTCGTCGACTTGCCTTGCTCGCAAGCTCGCTGCGGCGCCGTCTCCTCCTGCAGAACACTGGCGCGCCCCTCGCGAACCCCCCAGCGGTCCCCTCACCTGTAGAGGCTTCAACCCCCCTGTAGCCCCCAACACTGAACGGCCTACCTTCACCCCCTCGGGTGGACGTAGGCCGATGTCGGGCAGCTTCAACCGGCTGGACTGAACGACCGACCTGCCCCCTCGGGGGTGAGGTGGGCTGTTCTCGTGCGGCTTCAACCTCCTGGACTGAACGGCCTGCCTGTCTCCCCCTTCGGGGGGTGAGATGGGTCGTTGTGTGCGGCTTCACCCTCCGGCTCTGGTGCAAAGGGGGGTCGGGCGTGCACACGCGGGTTTGCGGTGCCACAGGGGCTGGAGGTGAGCGGTTCAGGTCACGGGCGCCACAGGGGGTGTGAAGCCTCTACAGGGGTGGGGACCACAGGGGGGTTGCGGGGGGTGTGCGGGGTTGCGTGGGAGGAGCCGGAGCGAGGAACGAGCGCAGGCGCAGGCGACGACGAAGGACCCGGCGTGAAGCGCCCCGAACCCACACCGGCGTGAAGCGCCCCGAACCCAACCCGGCATGAAGCGCCCCGAACCCAACCCGGCGTGAAGCGCCCCGAACCCACCCGAACCCTCTCCGAACCCTCACAAGCGGTTGACGTCCACGACGTGCACGACCGCTCGGCCCTCGGCGTCGGAGGCGGCGAGGTCGACCTCCGCGCTGATGCCCCAGTCGTGGTCGCCCGCCGGGTCGGCGAAGATCTGCCGGACCCGCCACAGGCCGGATTCCTCCTCGATGAGCAGCATCTGCGGGCCGCGGGCGTCCGGGCCGGTCCCGATCGTGTCGTGCTCGGCGTAGTACGCCTCGACCGCCTCCGCCCACTCCTCGCCGGTCCACTCCCCGTCCTGGGAGAGCTTGCCGAGGTCGCCGTAGCGGCGGCGGGAGGCCAGCTCCACGCGGCGGAACATCTCGTTGCGCACCAGCACCTTGAAGGCGCGGGCGTTGGCGGTGATCGGCCGCACCCGCTCCTCGGCCGGCTCGACGCCCTCGGGGGCCTCCTCCTCGGGGTTGGTGAGCTGCTCCCACTCGTCGAGCAGGCTGGAGTCGACCTGGCGGACCAGCTCGCCCAGCCACTCGGTGAGGTCGCGCAGCTCCTCCGTCTTGGCGTCGTCGGGCACCGTCTGGTTCAGCGCCTTGTAGGCACTGGCGAGGTAGCGCAGGACGAGACCCTCCGAGCGCGCCAGCTCGTAGTGGCCCACGTACTCGACGAAGGTCATCGCGCGCTCGTACATGTCGCGCGCCACCGTCTTGGGCCGCAGCGGGTGGTCGCCCACCCAGGGGTGGCCGGTCCGGTAGACCTCGTAGGCGTGGTCGAGCAGCTCCTCCAGCGGCTTGGGGTAGTCGATCTCCTCCAGCCGCTCCATGCGCTCGTCGTACTCGATACCGTCCATCTTCATCTGCTGGACTGCCTCGCCGCGGGCCTTGTTGAGCTGGGCGCCGAGGATCTGCCGCGGGTCGTCCAGGGTGGACTCCACGACGGTGAGCGCGTCCAGGTGGTAGGTCGGCGACTCCTTGTCGAGCAGCTCCAGTGCGGCCAGCGCGAACGTGGACAGCGGCTGGTTGAGCGCGAAGTCGGCCTGCAGGTCGACGGTCAGGCGCGCGGTGCGGCCCTGGGCGTCGGGCTCCGGCAGCGTCTCGACGATGCCGCCGTCCAGCAGCGAACGGTAGATGGCGATCGCCTCGTGGATGTGGCGGCGCTGGGTCCTGCGGTCGTCGTGGTTCTCGGTGAGCAGGTGCTTCATGGCGGCGAAGCAGTTGCCGGGCCGCGAGATCACGCTCAGCAGCATCGCGTTGCTCACCCGGAACCGGGAGGTGAGCGGTTCGGGGTCGGCGGCGATGAGCTTCTGGAACGTCGCCTCGTCCCAGGCGACGAAGCCCTCCGGGGCCTTCTTGCGCACCACCTTGCGCCGCTTCTTGGTGTCGTCGCCCGCCTTGGCCAGGGCCTTCTCGTTCTCGATGACGTGCTCGGGCGCCTGGGCGACCACGTGGCCGACGGTGTCGAACCCGGCGCGGCCGGCCCGTCCGGCGATCTGGTGGAACTCGCGGGCGCGCAGGCGGCGCACGCGCACGCCGTCGTACTTGCTCAGGGCGGTGAACAGGACCGTGCGGATGGGCACGTTGACGCCCACGCCGAGGGTGTCGGTGCCGCAGATGACCTTGAGCAGCCCGGCCTGTGCGAGCCGTTCGACGAGGCGCCGGTACTTGGGGAGCATCCCGGCGTGGTGCACGCCGATGCCGTGCCGCACGTAGCGGGACAGGTTCCGGCCGAACTTGGTGGTGAAGCGGAAGTTGCCGATCTCGTCGGCGATCGCCGCCTTCTCCTCCTTGGTGCACATGTTGATGCTGGTCAGCGACTGTGCGCGCTCGATGGCCTGCGCCTGGGTGAAGTGCACGATGTACACGGGGGCCTGGCCGTCGCCGAGCAGCTCCTCCAGCGTCTCGTGCAGGGGGGTGACGCGGTAGTCGTAGTAGAGGGGGACGGGGCGCTCGGCGGAGGCGACCACGGCGGTGGAGCGGCCGGTGCGCTTCTCCAGGTCCTCCTCGAAGCGGCTGACGTCGCCCAGGGTCGCCGACATCAGCAGGAACTGGGCCTGGGGCATCTCCAGGAGGGGGACCTGCCAGGCCCAGCCGCGGTCGGGTTCGGCGTAGAAGTGGAACTCGTCCATGACCACGGTGTTGATGTCCGCGTGCGCGCCCTCGACCAGCGCGATCTGGGCGAGGACCTCGGCGGTGCAGCACACGATGGGGGCGTCGGAGTTGACGCTGGCGTCGCCGGTCATCATGCCGACGTTCTCGGTGCCGAAGATCTTGCAGAGGTCGAAGAACTTCTCCGACACCAGGGCCTTGATGGGCGCGGTGTAGAACGCGCACTCGTCTCGGGCCAGCGCGGCGAAGAGGGCGCCGGTGGCGACCATGCTCTTGCCGGAACCGGTGGGGGTGTTGAGGATGACGTTGGACCCGGAGACGACCTCGATGAGCGCCTCCTCCTGATGTGGGTACAGGGTGAGGCCCCGCTCCTCGCACCACGAGGCGAACGCCTCGAAGAGGGAATCGGGTTCGGGTTCGGCGGGAAGAACATCGATGAGACTCACGGTTCTATACTGCCCGCTCCCCGACCCCCGTCGGGACGTGCGCCCTCCGCACGCGCGAAGGGGGCGCTCCCCGTGGGAACACCCCCTCGTCACCGCGAACCGCCCGCCGCGCGGCGGAGGGCTCGTCGGGCTCAGACCAGGCCGAGCTCCTTGACGGTGTCGCGCTCCTCGACGAGCTCCTTGACGGAGGCGTCGATGCGGCCGCGCGAGAAGTCGTCGATCTCCAGGCCCTGGACGATCTCCCACTTGCCGTTCTTCGACACGACGGGGAAGGAGGAGATGAGGCCCTCGGGAACGCCGTAGGAACCGTCGGAGGGGATGGCCGCGGAGGTCCAGTCGCCCTCGGGGGTGCCGTTGACCCAGTCGTGGACGTGGTCGATGGCGGCGTTGGCGGCGGAGGCGGCCGAGGAGGCGCCCCGGGCCTCGATGATCGCGGCGCCGCGCTTGGCGACGGTCGGGATGAAGTCGTTCTCCAGCCAGGCCTGGTCGCCGACGGCCTTGGCGGCGTTGGCGCCGTTGACCTCGGCGTGGAACAGGTCGGGGTACTGGGTGGCGGAGTGGTTGCCCCAGATGGTGAGCTTCTTGATGTCGTTGATCGACACGTCGAGCTTCTTGGCGAGCTGAGTGAGCGCGCGGTTGTGGTCCAGGCGCGTCATCGCGGTGAAGCGCTCGGCGGGCACGTCGGGAGCGTGGCTCTGCGCGATGAGGGCGTTGGTGTTGGCGGGGTTGCCGACCACCAGGACGCGGATGTCGTCGGCCGCGCCGGCGTTGATGGCCTCGCCCTGGGGCTTGAAGATGCCGCCGTTGGCCTGGAGGAGGTCACCGCGCTCCATGCCCTTGCCGCGGGGACGCGCGCCGACCAGCAGGCCCACGTTGGCGCCCTCGAACGCCTGGCGGGCGTCGTCGAAGATGTCGATGCCCTGCAGCAGGGGGAAGGCGCAGTCGTCCAGCTCCATCGCCGTGCCCTCGGCGGCCTTGACGGCCTGCGGGATCTCCAGCAGGCGCAGCTTCACCGGGGTGTCGGCGCCGAGCAGCTGGCCGGAGGCGATCCGGAACAGCAGGGCGTAGCCGATCTGGCCGGCGGCGCCGGTGACGGTGACGTTGACGGGTACTTGGGCCATGACGTGAACTCTCCTGACGACGATGTGCGACCCGCGATGTTACCAACGGGTAGAAGCGGCGTCCGTGCCGGGCGCTGGGGTCCACCGGGCGCGCGCCGCACCTCACCACCCTAGACCGACGCCGTACACGCCCCGTGACCCAGGTGCGGGGTACACGCCGCCGCCCCGCCGCGGACGACGTCAGCCCCTGTCGAATGGCGGATTCACGGCGCGGTAACGCCGGACACACCCTGTTAGGATGACGTGTGCCGACGACGGCGGGCCGGTAGCTCAGTTGGTCAGAGCAGGGGACTCATAATCCCTGGGTCGCGGGTTCGAGTCCTGCCCGGCCTACCCCCTGTGAACTGCGGTTTCCTCGTTACAGACGCTCCCTGCCGGTTCCCCCAACCCCCTTGGGGGACCGTAGGGGGACCGGGAGTCCCGGAACCGGTCCCCGACGCCGCCCGAGGAACCATCCGCGCGGACGCCTCCGCGGCCTCGTGCGCCACCTCCGGAAGCACGCTCGCGTAGATGTCCGCCGTGATCGTGATCGACGAGTGACGCAGCATCGCCTGGACAGTCTTCATGTCGACGCCGGCCGCGAGCGCGAGCGTCGCCGCCCCGTGCCGAAGGTCATGAAGACGGATCGGCGGGAGCCCTGCGTCGAACGCGATCCGCTCGAACTCCTCGGTGAGCGTCGCGGGGTGCAGCGGCGCCCCGTTCTCCCGTGCGAACACATGCCCGACGCCCTCCCACGCGTCACCCCACGCAAGCCGCTCCTCGTTCTGCCGTGCCCGGTGCGCCCGCAGGACGTCTACGGTGGCCTTGTCCAGAGCGATAGTCGCCTCCGACCCGTCAGTCTTGAGATCGGCTTCTTCGACCTCCCAGCCGATCTGACGGCGCTGCCTGCTCGGGGTCACCGTCCCGGCGTCCAAGTCGACGTCCGGCCAGCGCAGGCCGGCCGCCTCACCACGCCGTAGGCCCCGGAACGCGATCAGGTGGAACGCCGCATAGAGCCGGTGCTCGACGGCGTGGTCCAGGAACGCCCCGGTCTGCGGGGGCGTGTACACCATCACGGGCGAGGGCCGTTCCACGGACCGCCACGTCTTGAAGCCCAACACGGCCTGGCCCCGGGCCTTCGCCTGAGCTTCGGCGTGCGCCGCTTCCTCGAACCGGGACCGCCACGCCTCGACTCGCTCCCGTGTCCACACCAGCGCCTTGGCCTTCCTGCCCGGCTTGAGGTCCACGAGCTGCGCGACATTCACGTCCATCAGGCGCTGCTTCACCGCGGCCGACAGGCAGGACCGGAGCGTCGCCCTGATCCGCTGCTGTGTGACCGGGCCGGTGACCTTGCGGCCCTTCATCGTCGCGCGCACCTGCGGATCGTCGGACTCGCGCGCTGCCTTGACCTGGGCGTTGGCCGCCTCGATCGCCTCGAACATCGCCGCGACGTGGTCCACCCGCAGCTTGTCGAGTTCGGCGTGCCCGAGGTGCGGCTTCAAGTAGAGGCGGCCGTGCTCACCGTACTTCTCCGAGGTGGACCGAGCGAGGCTGTTCTTGCCGGCTAGGGCCTGTTTGGAAAGTCAGAGCCATTCGTTGATGGCAGCGATCTGGATGGTGGCCTCGTAGCGAAGGGCGAGCTTGTCATAGCGCGTGGCCACCGCCCGGTTGCGTTTGAGCCGGTTGATCGCGCACTCGACCGCGTGCCGGGCCCGATAATCGACCTTGTCGAAGCCGGGCGGGCGCCCGCCCCGACCCCCTTTGCGCTTGCGGTTGCGCACCCGGTCGGCAGGCTCGGGAATAGTCGCCTTGATCTTGCGTCTGCGCAGGTAGGCACGGATCTTCTTCGAGCTGTAGGCCTTATCCGCGCGCACCCGCACCGGCCGGGTGCGCGCGGGCCCGCTCCGCCCGTGCCCGGCCACCCGGATACGTTCCATGACCGTCTCGAACTGGGGGGCGTCCCCGCGCTGGCCGGCCGTGACCACCACCGACAGGGGCTTTTGGCGCTGCTCGCAGGCCAGGTGGATCTTCGTGGTCCACCCGCCCCGCGAGCGTCCCAGCCCATGGTCGTCGGGCTCGTCCGTTCCGTGATCTTCCCGGTCCCCTTTTTCGCGGCTCCGGCGGCGTGCTGGTGGGCGCGCACGATGGTGGAGTCGACGTTGACCTGCCAGGTGATCAGGCCCGCCGCGTCGGCCAGGGCGCGCAGGGCGTCCAAAATTTGGGCCCAGGTGCCGTTGCGGGTCCAGCGGCGGAAGAGGTCGTAGACGCTCTGCCAGGGGCCGTAGCGTTCGGGTACGTCGCGCCAGGGAGCACCGGTCCGCACACGCCAGCGGATGCCGTTGATCAGGGTGCGCTTGGAGTGCGAGGGCGGACGGCCGGTGGCCGGCACGGGCAGGAGCGGTTCGAGCACAGACCATTGGGCGTCGGTGAGGTCACCGCGCCCGGGGCCGGGTAGGGTCACAGCGAAGCCTTCGGTGGGCTTGGTCTTCTTGGTCGTTGACTCATCTACCGAAGGCTTCGCCTATGTGCGGGGCGACACGCCTGGCGTGACCGGATCGGTGCTTTTGCCCCTGATCACACCAGTTACCAAACAGGCCCTAGCCAGTTGTCGAAGAACGACCCGAACAGGAGCTTGGTCGTGACGTCGCGTCCGCGACCGGCCTTGACCTTCTCCGCCGACATGGCGTCGGGGGCATCGTCCTGGGAGGCGAAGCCGCCCCGCTTGAGGAACCGACGCCGACCGTTCGTGCCGGCCTCCAGCTCCAACTTGAAGTACCAGGTGCCGTGCCGCGGGTTCCAGGTGCCGTTCTTCCGGCGCAGGTCGGGACACTTCTGCCCGAGCTCCTTGCCGCCATCGTCGCGGCACCGACACCTCTTGTACGTGCTGCCCTTCACTCGGGGCCCTCCTCCGGATCGTCCGACTGGAACCGTCCGGGATGGCGTCGGCGCATGATCCTGTCCGCAGCTTCCTCTCCCTCTTGGCGCTCCCGCTCACGGTCCTCCTCGGTGCGGTTGGCCAGGTATTCCCGGTGCCGACCCCACAGGATCTTGTCGACCTGGATGCGGAGACGTCGAACAACGGTCTTCCACGGGAGTCCGGCATCCATGGCGGCCAACATGGCGGGCGCGTCCTCGGACGGTGGGGCGCGCGGACACCTACCGGGCGAGGCTGGCCACGTGCACGGCCAGGGCAGCCCCCTCCTCCTTGGTGAGCGTGCGTCCCACCGCGCGCACCTGGTCAGAGATGAACTCGACGGTCACCGGCAGACCAGGGAGCTTCCCGGCAGCCGCGCCGGCGTGCTCGCTGAACCGGTCCGCGAGTGCAGCCAACTCCTCACCCGCGAGCGGTTCGCCCTGGGTGTCGGTGACCTGGCCGTGGTCGATGAAGTACATGTCCAGCCGGGCCCGGCGGGGGAGCGGTCCGCGCCTCAGCCCCGGGTCGCGGCTGGTACGGGGCGCGGTCTGCCGGGCAAGTTCTTCGAGGGTCACGACCGCACCACCCGCGGGTAGAGCTGGGAGTGCAGCCGCATCCACGCGGACCTCAGGTTGCCCCACGCGCCCGCTTCCTCGATGGTGCGGTCCATGAGGGTGCCGGGCCGGGCGAAACTGTCGGACACCATCTCCGCGGCGAGCAGGTTGACCAGGTCGGCGAGCGCCTGGCGCTGTTCGACGTCGAGTTGGTCGTTGGCGATCGCGTCGACGAGGCGGTCTGTGGTCTCTCTGCGAGGCTGGGGGAATCCCCCGTGTGAGGTGTCCATGCCGCCATGGTTCCGGCGACCGAACCACCCGCAGGAGACGACCAGTGGTGACAACCTGATCCGTCAGCACTGTCACCGGTCCCCGCCCGCCTCCAACGCCAATCGCTCCCGATAGTCCACCACCAGGCGCTCACCCGCATACCGGTCTTCCAGTTCAGAGAGCATACCGCGCGCCCACGACGTCAACGCACCCGACCTGCGCTCGGACTCGAACGCCGCTTCGCCCAAGGACACAGCCTCATCCAACGCGCCCCGTCGCGCCGCGAGGATGCCCAAGTTCAGGCGCGCCGTCGCCAACCTCATTGGCCGGTACTCGCGCTGGTACCGGTCCGCCATCTCCGACGCGTACTCGCCCGCGGCCTCATCCCACCCCAACCAGGTGTAGGCCGTCGCCCCGTGGCTGGTGAGCTTGTCCGGGTCGAACACGAAGTGGTGCTCGGGCTGGTCCGTGGCCGGCAACTGGGCGAGCATCTTCCCGGCCTCACCGAGCAGCCGGTGCGCCTGGTCATCCCCCAACTTCGCCGACGCCTTGGCCTGCTGAACGAGGAGCTGCACGCCACCACTGGAAATCCCGGCGTGGGCACGGCCAGCCTCCGCAGCGGCCACCACCGCCTGGTACCGGCCCTCAGACAGTGCGAACCACGCGGTGATCTCATACGCCCACGCGATGATCTCGCCGTGCCCTGCCTGCTCGCCCAACTGGTGAGCCATCTTCCGGGCGGTCTCCGCGGCGAGCCGGTCACCGACATCGAAGTGGACACACCCCAGGAGCGCGGACAGCCACCCCACGTGGACGAGGAGCTCCCGGTGTTCAGCGAGGGTGGTACGCCGCTCCAACAGCCCCAGGGCGTGGCTCAGGAGCTTCTTGGAGCGGTCCCGCAGGACCGGCCCCGGCGCGGTCGGGTAGTCGCGGCAGAGTTGATCTACGGCGCCCCCGAGGACGTCCAGGGTGCCTGCCCCAAGGTCGGAGGTTTCCGCGCGCCGCATGAACTCCAAGACGTCACCGGTCTCTGCCAGGTCGTCGGACGGAGGCGGTGCGTCGACCAAAACGACGAGGTCCCCGCCGGCGTTGAGCGCCTTGTCCACGGCGTCGGCGAGCGCGGATGAGGGCCGCTGCTTCCCAGTGAGGACACGGGACAGGTAGGCGTGGTCGAAGCGGGTACGGCGGGCGAGTTCCCGCACGGACACGCACTGTTTGGCGAGGGCGTCTCGTACCGCTTCACCGAAGGACGCGGGTGCTGCGGGGGTAGGCTTTGGCATGAGGGCTCCGCCTTGCTGATTGGTCGCACAACCAGCGTATGGTGGGGCCCTCGCCGTGTCAGGGGCGCGGCTGGGTTGTGACCGGGCGCCCGACCCGCACGGGCGCTTCACTCAAGGGACTCGCCCAACGATTCCTTGTGAAGAACTCGCCGCCGCAACTCCCCAAGCCAGGGCTCCTTCAACGCCACCACCGGACCTAGCTGCGTCTGGCATTGCCTGGCAATGATCCCGTCGCCATCCCTGCGTACAAGGAACTTGTAGGTGTCCATGATGTTCCGCTGCTGGTCAGACCGGGCCATGTGCAGTATCAGGACGCTGTCTGCGAAGGGGTAGGCGAAGTCGATGACCACGTTTGTGAGGTCGCCGAGCAGGATCTCGTCTTCGTCGAGGTCCTGATTCTCGTCTATGTCTTTCTCATCCATCCCGCCATCGTCGCGCGGGACTGGTCTGGTCGGGGCAACGAGGCCGCCAACTCCCAGCCGTGTTGCTCCCAGGGTTGGGAGAAGCTGGGAGCAAGCGGGGGACGAACCGCTACCGTGCCGCCATGAACATCGACTGGAGCAAGGTCTTGAGCGACCCCGCATGGTGGTCCGCACTCTCTGCCCTCTTCGCCCTCATCGTCGCCATCGTCAGCTTCTTCGCAGCAAGCAAGGCAGCAAGCGCAGCTAGCCGCTCAGCCGAAGCCGACGAACTCTCCTCCCGCCTCGCCAAGGGACTCGCCCGAACCTGCCACGCACGCTGGGAAATCAAGATCCACGGCCAGATGTACGACCCAAACGCTGACTTCAAGCAGGACGAACACGGCACCGGGACCGTGAAGAACGTTGGCGATGAAGTCGCCTTCGACGTGCATGCGACAGGCGACATCCACAAACGCAATCCGGTGCCGAAGGTGCAGCCCGGCCAGGAGTTCACGTTCCAATACGACATATCACCCGAAGACGGCAAGAACGTCTACATCGAGTGGAGCCGACCGGAAGAGTTCGAGGACGGGCGGCTACAGATCCGGCACGGATTCTTCTGACACGCAGAAGGCCCCTCCGAAGAGGGGCCCATGGGGGAGCGACTACATGCCCCACTCGTCCTGGAGCTGAAGAGCGTTCTCGTCATCGGGCATCGACGCGTAGGCCGTCCGGATCGTCGCAACTACCTGGGCTGCCATGAAGTGCGCTTGTGCTCGCTGAACCAGCGGGACGGGCATGTTCGGCTCTCTGCCCTCCGCCTTGGCAAGCAGCTTCTCGCCCTGTTTGAAGTGCTCCGGTCCCGTCATCGCAACCCCCTCGGTTGTCCTGGTGGCCATCATGCGCATCACACCGGCACCGAGACCAGCACCGCCACGACCGGGGCGCCGGCCAGACAGCACCACCGGATCGCGTCCTCCACCTTCGTGCGGAGCAAGGGAGTGTCCAAGCCTGCGGGGCCGGAAGCGGACACGCGAACGGCCCCCAGGACGTCGCCTGGGGGCCGTGCATCGCCGCCCCCTCTACGGGGCCTAGCGGGTCTACATTGCAGGTCACAGAGGGCCTACAGGAGTAGAGGGAGGGTCTATTCCGTAGACCCCACGGGCCTATCCGTAGACCCCCCTCAGACCCCCTCCTAGACCCGGTCCAACGCGTCCTGAACACGCTCCCGCCGGTACCCGTTCCGGTTCTTCCCGTCAATGTTGAGCTGTCCCGGGTACAGCCCGGCAGGCTTCACCGCGTCCGCCAGCCGGTCGCCGTCCCACCCCGCGTACTCGTCGGAGACGGCCGCCAAGCGCGGGAGGAGATCCGCGGTGTGGACCCCCTTCGGATGCGTCATCGCTTCCAGGATCGCCGTCAACAACCGCACCTCGGGCCGGTCCGCCGTCGCTGGCAGCGTCCCCGCCTCCCTGCGCAGCTCATACGCCCGGTCCGCCAACGCCTGCAACTCGCCCCGCTCCGGGTCGATGAACGCCGCCCGCGTCTGCGCAGGCGTCGAACCCTCCGCGAGCAGGTAGCCGGCCCCGCTGGTCCGGCTCGAACCGCGCGGCCGAGTAGCCGCGGCCCGCCCACCCCGAACCGAGGATCGTGTCCGAGGCGGCCGGCGTCGTGCACCGCAGCGCCCACCGGATCGACAGGATGTCCCTCAACCTGGTCGGCACCACCTCAGCCGCGGGCCGCTGCGTGATGACGCCCGTGATGATCCCGGCCGCGCGTCCCCGCCCGACGATGTCCGCGAGCATCACCATGAACTTCTCGTTCGACTTCTTGTCCCCGCCCGCCGACCAGTACTGGACCTCGTCGATGTGCACCACGATCGGGTGCAGGTTGTGCCGCTCCGCGATGTCCTCGGTGACCTTCGGGACCCCGAGCTTGCGCAGGAGCCCGTACCGACGGTCCATCTCGACGCGTACTCCGTCGAGGAAGTCGAGCATGTCGTCCGGGTCCTTGCTGGTCAGCACACCGGCCGCCATCGCCTTCCACACCATGAGGTCGAACCCGAACTTGCCGTCAGCGAGGTACACCTTCACCCGCGGGTCGAGGAAGAACCACGCCAGCACGTTGTTGCTGGCCACGGACTTACCACCGCCCGGTTCGCCCCCGATCATGTACGACCGTTCGACCATCTTCGTTTCGACGGCCCGCCCGCGCGGGTCCCGGCCGGCGAACAGCTTGTCACGCCAGAAGTTCACCGGCCCCGCGCTGCACCAGCGGGCTGACGACCCGCTCACCCTGCATCGGGTCCTCATCAGCGACCCACAGCTTCACCCGTCCGGCGTGCCCCTTCACGGGGTCCATGGCCACCTGCACTTCGTCGACACCGATCGCGCCGGCCAGCTCCCCACGGCGCTTCGCCGCGGCCTTGTACGTCGTCCCGGGCGGGAGTTCGATCGTGGACTCCCACGCGTTGCCGGTGCGGGTGACCGGCCCGATGATGCGCAGGTCATCGACCCTGCGGGCGAGCTTCGCGGACACGAACACCCGCTTGACCTCCTTGCCCGAGGGGGCCGGTCCCAGTGCGGCGTGACCGGCGTCCGCGCCCGCTGTGGTGAGGCGGCGTCGCTCGAACACCCCGGCCACGGTGAGGACCAGGAGCACTGGGAGCAGGACCGCGCCGGGGCCGACGAGGAACCACGCGGCGATGCCCCCGCCGACGAGGGTCCCGCTGGTCGCGAGGGTGATGTTGCGGCGTACCCGGCGGGTGTCCAGGACCAGCTTCGGGTTGGTGGCAAGGTGCTGGTCGAGCTCAGCGGCCGTCATCCACCGCCATACCGTGCCGGCGCCCCGGGCGGTGCCGACCGTGCCGTACACGACTTCGTGCTTGAGGATCGCGAGGGCGACCAGGTCGGGGCGCTTGGCGAGGTCACCGGCCTTACGGACGCTGGTGGGCACGAGCACGTTGGGCTTGAGCCGGGGCAGGACGGCCACCTCGTCGGAGGGGCCGCCCACGCCCTGGTCCTCCTGGTCGTCGACGAGTTCGGCGTCCTCGATGTGCGGCTCAATGTCGGTGCCGGGTTCGTCCCGTACACGCAGGGGCGGGGCGCTGTCCGCCTTGGTGCTGCGGGTGGGGAAGTGGATGACCTCGCCTCCGATGTTGACCAGTCGGGGCGCGTCGTCGGGGATGCGTTCGGGCATGATCGTGGTGCCTCTCTTTGGGGTGGCGGCCCGCCCGGTCCCTGGAAAGTCGGGGCGGGCCGCGTTGTCAGTGGTGGTCAGGCGCCGTCGTTGAGGCCGGCGCGTCGCACCCGCGCCAGCTCGTTCTTCGTGGTGCGGGAATCCGAGGGTGTCCCGGACGTTTGCAGCCGGCGCCCGCACGGGGCCGTCCACACCATGTGGCCCTTACGGCCAGCGGCCACGGTCCACCCATCCGAGCGGGCCTTCTCAGCGGCCTTGCCCAGCTCCTGCGGGAGCCGCTTCGGTAGTCGCGGCACGGTCTGTCACCCCTCCCCGCGCCGCCCCGGGACGGCCAGCCAGGTCGTCACCGAGACCACGGCGATGCGGTTCTCCGCGGTGTGGCGGTGCGTATGGCGCCTCGCCCGCGTGCCGGGGGCGGGTGCGCAGCGCCTCAGAGAGGGCGTCGTACAGAGCATCTTGTGGCCAGCGGTCAGCGGGTTGGGCTGGCCGTACTGGTCCTCGCTGCCCTCCTGGCCGCACAGGACGCAGGCCGGGTTCTCGGCGATCACTGCGGCGCTGATGCGTGGCCAATCGGGGCCGTACCGGTCCACCCAGGACGGGCGGCTGGTGGCCGTCCGGCGCTGGATCTCGGCCTGGCAGTCAGGGCACCGCCGGTTCGGGGTGAGGCGGTTGCACACGTGGCCGTGCACACCGAGGCAGGGGCGCAGGGGCACGGCAACCTCCTGGGCTCGAGAGACGACCGTGGACGTAAAGGGAACAACTTGCCCTGGTTTGATGTTCTTTGACCTAGTCGTCCTTCTCATAGGGAGTACTCAACCTCACCATTCGCATCACCCGAACACGCGTTCGATGATGCCTGAAGTGGGTTGCCTCCGGTCGGGTCTAGGAGGGCCCACGAATATGCAAGCAGGACGACTAATCAAGGTTGCTGTCTGCCTTGCACTGGCAGCGGTTGTCGGCACTCTGAGCAAGCTGGACGGTGCGGGCGCCTACACGATCGCCATCCACGTCATCGTGACGTTCATCAGTACCGCGGGCGCACTCCCATTCCTCGAGCACCTGTTGGGGCTGGCCGGGTGCTGCTCGAAGGAATAGTCAGACCATCCGGAGTCCGCAGGGCTGTGGGCGTTCACGAGTGACACGTTCGACGGGGAGGATGTCGATCAGGCAGCAGAGGCTACGGCCGCGGTCAGTCTCCATCTCGGCGGCGGCCAGGAGTCGGGCGGCGTGGCTGATCGCTTCGTCCTCGGTCGGCAGGTCGGCCGCGCTGGTTGTCCTTCGTGGTTGTCTGGTCGGCCTTGTGATGTCCTCGGCGGCGACCACCTGGACGTGGACGTCGCCGAGGCGCTCCGCGAGCGCCTCTTGGAGAGCGGTGGCGGTCTCGGGCGCGGTCGTGGGATCGACACGGACCAGAACGGTGTCACCGGGTCGAAGTGCGATGGCTTGGTCGATGGTCGGGATGTCCACGGCCTCTCCTCATCTGGTCGGGGTCTGGTCGACCAGGGGCCGACCGCGGCCGCGGTGGTAGGGGGTCTCGGCCAGGGTGCGGCGGGCGGCAGCGTCGAAGCGCGCTGCGTCGGCGAGGTCGTACAGGCGGGCGCGGTGCGCGCCGACGTCGACTGGTCGGAGCCAGCAGCGGTGGCCGTCGATGGTCACGCCTCTGGTCGTCCACTTGGCGACGGCCTCGCGGCTGACACGGAAGTGGTCGGCCAGCTCGGCGACGGTGAGGAGCACGTGACCACCCCCGTACACGCGACAGTCCCGGGGACGCGTGTGGCTCCCGGGACTGTGTAGGCAGAGGTGTACTGCTGGCACTGATGGTACAAGGACAGGCGTTCGATTGTCGGTAGGCGGGTGGGATGATTCGCGATTCGCTAATCAGTCGGCGCGCTCCCGACGAGCGGACCGACCTGGTCTGCAGAGTTGAGGGCGCCCGTTAGGCGCGGAACTTCCCCACGGTCCAGCCGCTCACGTCCGCACACTTGATTCGCAGCAGGAGACCATCGTCAAGGTTGCCGTCCCAGGAACCGATGCCCATGATGTGGGCATTCGCCAGGTGCAGATACTTGGTCTGAGGTAGGTCTGCGACGTCCTTGGGATCTTCCGGGTCAACGTCGTCCCGCTTCTGGCGGCGTTCCTCGAGCTGCCGCTCAGCGATCTCGCCGCAGCCATCAAAGAGCTTGGCCATGAGTTGCACGAGCTCCTCGCCAGTCTCCTCGGAAGTGTCGGAATGGTAGACCGTGGTTGCTCCCCTCACCCTGTCCGCTTGGAGTGAGAACCACTCGGTGACCGGGATGAGTCGGCCTCCGATGACCTGGCCTTCCACGATCAAAGTGATGTCGGGTGTAGGTGCTCCGCCGTCTGCCATGTTCACGAGCGAAGTGAGAAGAAAGTCAGAATTGTTATCCATGGCCTGATCCTAGTGATCGCAGCGCTGGTCGGCAGAGTTATCCACAGATGCAGCTTCGGCTAGCGGGGCTCGGGCCAGCCCATCAGGTCTTCGATGGCGGCGGCCGCTTGCTGGGGCACGACCCCGTTGCCGAGGGCGTGGCGTACAGCGGAGTGGAACAGGCCCGGCCGCCGGTCACCCAGGCGTCGGGCAGGCCCATCATCCACTCCATGAACCGCAGCGAGATGCGGGGGCCGTAGGGTCCGACCTCGGCGGGGAACGGGGCTGGTCGGCCTAGGGTCCGCTCCCACCGTCGGATGGCGGGGGCGAATCGTCCCCAAGCGGAGGGATCAAGCCCCGGTCGGCTGCCTGGCGCAGGATGCTGTGCACCTGGTGGCAGGGCTTGATCTGCAGGCCGCGTGAGCGGCGGTCCTCCTCGGTTCGGCCCCAGGCTTCGTCGCTCGCGCAGGGCGTCGCGAGCAACGAGAAAGACGCGGGCGCGCTGGTGGGGCGCGCCAACGTCGGAGGCGCGCAGAAGCCGCCATCGTGCCAGAAACCGTGCGCGGGCCAGACCGTGAATGACGCGTCGCATGGCCTCGCCGGAGTTGGCGGTGAGCAGTCCGCGCACGTTCTCGAAGATGAGCAGGGCGGGTCGTTCTGGCATGCGGGCGAGTCCGGTGAGGATGTCATCGAAGAGCCACCTGTCGTCGCTGATGCCTCGGCGGTGGCCTGACGACGAGACCGGCTGGCAGGGGAAACCGGCGGTGAGGATGTCTACCGGCGGGAGGGTGGTCCAGTCGATGGTGTGCAGGTCGCTGAGGTTGGTCACGTGCGGCCAGCGGTGAGCGAGGATCTTCGACGGCCCGGGCGCAGGGTCGGCGACCCACGCGGGGCGGGCGTCGAAGAGAGCGTCTACGGCGAGATCGAGACCGCCGTAGCCGGTGCACAGAGACCCGGTGCGTAGCGGTGACGTGGTGGCCATGCTCCTCAACCCCCATGGTGCTGGCGGTGGGGGGAGGGGCCTGGCCGTCGTCCCGCCAGTCGACGGCCAGGGGCTAGTACTGCAACGACAGTTTGTTGCCCGCACCTCTGCGGTAGTGACTCACCCGAGCACGCTGCTGTGACCGGCGTCTGAACACCGACCACGCCATCACGTGCTCGAGCGGGTGTGAGATCCGTGCGCAGACCCGGTTGAACAAACGACGGATCTCGTTCACGCTCAGGGGGATCAGACACACGCCCGAGGCCTGTCCTGATCCCCCTTTTGAATGCTCTGGCGGAGCCGGACCAGGAACGCCAGGGCGGCCATCGACAACGTGATGTGCCGGTACCACGCCCAATACCCGCGCACCTGGTAGTGGTCCAGCCCGGTCTCGTTCTTCGCGGTCTGGAAGCACTCCTCGACCGCCCATCGGGCCCCGGCCACCCGCACCAGTTCTTCGAGTGACGTGTGCTCACCGGCGAAACAGATGTAATAGGCCAGCTCTTCGGGGTCGGTGATACTCCTGCGGGCCAGGAGCCAGTGCCCTTTGCCCGGCTCCCTCCAGGGGCGGATATCGGCCCGCGCCCAGTCATAGACGCGCGGACCGTGGGCACCATCGGCGCAGCTCAGCCGCTCCCAGGCCTGGTCGGGCAAGCCGGCGATCAACCGGCGGGCACGGTCTTGTCCCAAGTCCATCGTGATGACCATCTGGGATTTGGGCACCGCGACCACATGGTGGATGTCGTGTTCTTCCATCCACAACCGCAGGCGGCCCACCTGCCCGTAAGCTTCGTCCGCGGTGACCCACCCGAAAGGAACACCGGCATCGACCGCTCTGTGCAGCATCGCCAGACCGAGTTCGTGATTGGTGGCGAAGCCGATACCGTCACCGATTCCTGCGGCACGGCATCGGTCGCGGTCATCGGTCCAGGCCTTGGGCAGGTAGAGTTCGCGGTCGATCAGCGCCCGCCCCACAGGGCTCGCTTAGGCCAGGAACACCCCTATCTGGCAGTTCTCGATCCGTCCGGCGGTGCCGGAGTACTGGCGGGCCACCCCGGCCGACTTCGTGCCCTTCTTGAGGAATCCGGTGTCGTCGAGGATGAGTACTCCGTGCTCGGGATCGGCGAGGGATTCCACTACCAGGTCGCGGACGTCGTCGCGCACACCGTCGGTGTCCCAGGCGTAGAAGTTCAGCAGGCGTGGGGGCCGTGTTCCCCGGTCATCTCGGCCAGGGTTCACCCGTTCTTGCGTTTGAGTTCGCTGCGGAGGCCGCGCAGGCAGGAGGTGGCTTGGCGGCGGGGTTCGATGCGGGGGACGCGGTGCGCGAGGGACGTGGTGAAGTCGGTGAATGCTCGCGACCAGGTGTCGAGGTCAGTGAGGGCCACACACGAGCATGTACCGTGTGTGACTCAGGGATCGCAAACTGTCGTTGCAGTACTAGCCCTGGAGTCTCACCATCCGTTCGCCTTGATGTGAGAGCAAAGCGGACGCTTCTTGTAGCCGCCGGGGACGGTGGTGCCGACGGCATCCCAGAATGGGCGGGAATCACGGAGATGGCCGCCCAAGGTGTGCCAGGCCAGCCCGGGGTGTTCGGCTCTCAGTGCGGACAAACCGGCACCTGCGAGCCCGCAACGCTGGTACTGCGGCCATGTATGGGGTTGTTCGACCCAGCCCGTCCGACTGCGTCGGCAGATCCGGTAGTCGACCGCGAAGATGGATTCTCCGTGAAGGTTGGCCGCGCGTTGGCGCCACCCGGTCCGCTCAGGCGAGACCGTGTCCTGCCACGGGGTGTCCAACTGTGGGACCACCGGCCAGCAATGAGAGTTGCCGAGGCGCCCGCCGCTGACCCAGCGCAGGGCCGCACACCAGGGATCTCGGCCCGATACCCGCCCAACGTCATCAGTCTGTTCAACCAGGCGTAGCATCGCTTGTCTGTCATCTCCGTTCACCACACCCTGAATTATGCGCGTCGGCAACGAGGCGTAGGCGGGCGAGTGCTCTGGACCGGCGTCCTGTTGAAGGAAGCGGGCTGACCGTACTGGCAACCACAGGTCACCCCTGCAGCGGCGGGAGCTGGTTGACGAAGTAGCCGATCACACCACCTATGAGACCCCAGCAGAAAGACATCCTTGCGGTGGCGTTCCCACCACGTGGGCCGTTGGGCTCGGGGAGCATTGATCAACGCCGGTTTCAACTGTGGGAAGCGTTTCCAGGTGCGCATGCCCATAGTGGTTGAAATGAGAAGCGCAAAAGCGGCCAGGGTGAAGGAAATCCCGGGTTCGTCGGCGCTATCGATGTCCGGGTTCCACCACAAAATCAGGAGAGCTGAAAGCGCTGTTCCCACGCCCGCCAGCAGAGCGATGAGGAACCGTCGAAGTGTGTAACTGGCAGGCGGACGATGCGAATTGCACACGGCGGCAAGTTGTTGCGCGGCCCCACGCGCGGAGTTGTCGGGCTCTTCGGCAACCATGCGGGCTTCGGTGGGCGCGATGAGCAGCTGCAGAGTCGTGGTTCCGCGGCGTCCGGTGATGGTTAGGCGCTGTAGGCGTTCGGGGCCGCCGGCCGCGGCGAAGCTGGCGAAGGCTTCGGGGGCTGTGCCGGTGGTGCCGCGTTCGTCGTGGAAGTCGATCTCGACGTTGCCGCATTCATCACGGATAATGCGTGCGGCCTCGATGAGTTCCTCACGATAGAGCCGAGCAAGACGTAGGGGGGGTCTCGTTACGGCGGGGCCGGGAGTGGGAGAGGGCTGATCCCTCTTCCGTGGGCTCGTTCGTGGTCATGGTTCGGTATACCGCAACCTCAGCACAGGCACCTGACTTGTTGGGAGGGCCTTGTTGGCGGTGCTGGGCGCCACCTAGGTGATAACGATGCACGACGCGAAGGCCATCTGAGCCGTCGCTCCGACCAGATAGGGAAATCATTCACGCGGTGTGAGGCCTTGGACTCTAGTAAGCAGAATAATCAGTCTTATTGAATCGCTTTTTTATGGGAAAGTTCGAGAACGAAAAAACGCCATCCTCTGAAATATAGAAACCAGAAGAGCTCTCGGATATGGAGTCCCCATTCAAGTCGACAAAGGGGAAAAATCGCACCATTTGGCATCCGCCATGCATGCGCATATTCTCATGGGAGAGGGCTGCGCATTTTAGTTCGTTGGAAGCAGGTAGACTGACCCCGTTTGCTCGAATAAACTTTCGCGTGAAAATTCTTTTCCAAATGTTTTCTTTCTCTTCGCCAAAAGAAATAGATAGATTGTTTGAGAAATTCTTGAATCGGTTATCCAGAGATTCTCTAAACGTAGCGCTCCCCGACTCTTGAAGTCGTGAGGTTAGAGACGTGGACGTTCTGATCATATCCCCAGTCTCAACTTCACAGCACTCAGAAACTAAACTATCTACCCATTTGAGAATCTTAGAAAATTCTCGATTAAGATTAACTTTCCTTGGCGTCCAAGATATACCATATACAATAGAAAGCCCCCCCCTTCCTGACATTGCTTCTCGCTCGCCTGGAGAAGGTATGGCAAGAAACATCACTTCTTTTTTCTCCAACTGGAATGATGCTGCTACAACTTGACCACGAGCGGCATTCGAGGAAACTCTATCTGCAACGCCTTGGACAATATAATCATGGTCTTCTTTGAAGTTTCCCAAGCCCCCTGCGACGCAAGTAAACTGTGCGCCGAGCACGTAGCCGTAAACGGCGATGGAGAAGAAGTTATTGTCATACATAGAAGAACTCTCTAACTATTCGTGTTTGATCAAGTCTTGGAGGTCGTGCAAGAGATGGTCAATGCCCCATCCTTTTTGTGAGCTCCCGATATGGAACCTGAAATCTACTCGCGCCTTCCTGCAAGCTTTCTCAACGAGATTTCGATGCTCCTCAAACTCTTTCTCGATTAAAAGTTTTTCTTGCCGGGATGAAGTGTCCTGTGGGCCATTTTCGGAAACTAGGTCGAACTTCGAGACAAACATGATAAGCATGTCGATTTTCCTTGTTTTGGAGGATCCGACCAGCCCTGTCACAAGGTTTGTGTAGCCCTCTTGCTCCTTGACGTACCCACTGTCAATCGGTGAAGTACCAGCTTTAATTTTTTCCTGGGGGCGGGGTGAAAGGACGTATACAAATACCTTCTTGTCCTTACTCTTAACGTCAGGATCGTAGCCAACCATATCGTCGACCAGGCGATACGACTCAGACCCTGCTATATCCTTCACCTGGGGATAAAGGGTGTAGTTACCATACGGGACTGGATTAAGATTTGCAGTCTTTTCTCCAACAGAGGGTGCACTATTAGAAAGAGGTGCCGCACCTTTCCGCCACGCTATCCAAAGGTCACTTTTCCCCGCCCCCGGCGTTCCAGCAAGCACGATTCTAATTTTTCGCTCTCGATAGCGGTTCACGATAGACGGAATCGACTTGATTGCTGCAATAGCGGCAATCAGACTGATTGCTCCAGCTGTCAGGGCAATCACTCTGTCTGGGGTAAAGAACTGCCGAATACTCTCTCCTATTGACGGGCTCCAGATGCCGACTTCGTTTTCTTGCGCCTTCGCCTCAAGTTGTAGCTCTGTATCGTCATCATTGCCGTCCGATACCCTGGCGCATCCGTTCTCCAGGAGCTCTTTTCTGAAATCTTCGATCGAAGAGAAGGAGGTTCTTCGTGCGCATCCAGGATCCACCTCAAGTCCAGACGTATCAACAAGTATTTCTTCGACTGGGCCGACGTCGAGCACAGATACTCTGTTGTCGTCTAGGTCAAAATTCTTTACTTCCACATACCCGGAATGGGTATCCTGGGTCTCCCTTTCGCTATCAGAATCAGAAGAGCAGCCAGTGGTGCAAAAAAATGCTGCCAGGAAGAAGATTGCGCTCGCTGATCCCGAGGCTCTCATAAACTCACCTGTGTCCTACGTGGAGAGGCTTGCATATTCACAAGGGCGGCTACTGAAACACGAAGGGGTTTGCAGGATTATATCATGGCAGAGCTGAGTGCTTTCTATCAACTGATGCACAGATTTTCATGCTCTTATGTCGCGCGAAAGCACCATGGTGGACGTTCTCGGCACAAACTTCGCATAAAAGAAACTAAGTTACATACTGGTCCTCTTGCTCCGCTCGTGAGGCGAGGGTCGGGGTGGCGGGGACTTGGGTGGATGCTGCGGAGGCTAGTACTTCAGCCCCAAATCCAGTTTGTCCTGGTAGATGACCAGCGCGCCCTACGTCGCGAGATGGTCTTGACATGTAGAGCTAGCCAGTTGGGCAGCGGTCGCGGATGTGGGCGCGGAAGCTACGTCTTCTCACTCTCCAAAGAGGTGAAGAGCACAGCGGAAGCAAAGCCCCAAATGGCTAGTTATTCCTGGCCATCACTCTCCCTCATGCCGATCGCTGATCTTGCCGCAAGAGCAAGGGCGGTTTGCTGTCGAGGGTTACGCCGAATACACGTTGAAAAATCGGGCACCTGCCTCGACCGGAGAGCTTCGGTGCAGGTCAGAGTGGGTGTGTTGCAGTCACGGTCTGTGGACTCATAATCCCTGGGTCGCGGGTTCGAGTCCTGCCCGGCCTACCCCGCCCAGCGTTCGACCTGTGCATCCCTCACGACCTGAGAGCGTGTTTGAGGAGGGGTAACGGTCCGGGCACTTCGCTCACGCTGCTGCCGTCAGGTCGCGAGCATGGCCACCATGGCGCGACGACCGACCGACCCCTCTGACCTGACCGATGACCAGTGGGCCCTGATCGAGCCCCTGCTCCCACCGGCCAACACCGGCGGTCGACCCGAGAAGCATCCCGGCCGCGACGTGGTGGACGCGATCTTGTATGTGGTGCGCACGGGCTGTTCCTGGCGGCACCTGCCCGTGGACTTCCCGCCCTGGCAGAGGCGTGTACTGGTACTTCTCCCGCTGGGAGGAAGTCAGGGTCACCGAGCAGGTCATGGCCGCCCTGCGCCGCCGGCTGCGCACCGCGCAAGGACGTGGGGGCGAGCCCTCGGCCGGGATCATCGACTCCCAGAGCGCCAAGGGCGCCGACACCGTCGGCCAGCCCACCCGGGGCTATGACGCGGGCAAGAAGGTCAACGGCCGCAAGAGGTTCATCGTCACCGACACTCTGGGGCTGTTGCTGGTGGTGTGCGTGATGGCCGCCTCGGTCCAGGACCGGGGCGGTGCCAGGACCACCCTGTTGAGCCTGTACCTGTGCACGCCGGTGCGGTTCGTGTTCGCCGATGCGGGGTTCGCGGGACGGCTGGTGGCCTGGGCCGAGAGGTTCGTGGCCACGACTGTGCACATCGTGCGCAAGGCTCCTGACCAGGTGGGATTCGCGGTGATCCCGCGCAGGTGGGTGGTCGAGCGCTCGCCGACATGGTTGACCTCCCCCCGTCGTCTGGCACGGGACTACGAGCGCGACCCGGCGGTGTCCGAGGCGATGGTGCGCTGGGCCGCGATCGGCCAGATGGCCCGCCGCCTCGCACGAGGACGGGACGCAGTTCGTCAGCGTGCTTGGACTGGCCAGGACCTCATTTCCTGACCCTTCTCAAACACGCTCTGAGAGTGCCACTGCGTCCCCCGACCCTGTGGGGGACCGCCGGGGCCGGTCGACCGCGAACCCCCCATCCGTGGAGGTCGCCGTCGATGGTCGGCGCCACGGCGCACAGGGCAGGATGGCGGTATGACCAGGACCGTCACCGTCGTCACCGCCGTGCACGCCCCCGCCGCGCGCTACCTTCCCGAGGCCCATGCCTCCCTCGCCGACCAGCGCATGCCCGACGGCTGGGACTGGCAGTGGGTGGTCCAGGAGGACGGGGAGACCGGTGACGTGGCCCCGTACGTGCCGGACGACCCGCGTGTCTCCTTCGGACAGGGCCGCCGCGCCCGCACCGCGATAGCGCGCACACTGGCGCTCTCCCGCGCCACGGGCGAGTTCGTCCGCGTCCTGGACGCCGACGACCGGCTCACCCCCGGGGCGCTCGCCCGTGACATCGCCGCGCTCACGAGGGCACCCGACACCGGGTGGACCGTCTCGCGCGCCCTCGACCTGCTCCCCGACGGCTCGACGGTCGCCGTGGACGTCGGTCCGTCCGAGGGCCCGATCGCCCGCGGCACCGTCCTGGCCGCCTGGCGCGAGCTGGGCTTCCTCCCGCCGGTCCACCCGGCCACACTGTGCGTCCGGCGCGACCTCCTGCTGGCCCTGGGCGGCTGGATGGCGCTGCCCGCCTCCGAGGACACCGGGCTCCTGCTGGCGCTGGACGCCGTGAGCCCGGGCTGGTTCACGGCCGAACCGGGGCTGCTGTACCGCAAGTGGCCCGGCCAGGTCACCGCGTCCGTCGCGCACGCCGACGCGCGTGAGCGGGCCGCGCGCGCCGCGGTCATGGCGGACCGCGCACGGGCGCTGGCGGAGCTGGGGTGGCGCGCGCCGTGAGCCCGCCCGTGAGCCCGCCCGGCGGCGGGCCGCAGCCGCCGGCGCGCGTGCCGGGGAGCGCGCACGCCGAACCCGCACGCCGAACCCGGACCGTGAACCGGGCCCGTGCCGCGCCCCGATAACCGGTGAGGGGACGGACACCCCGGACTTTCCTCGACGCACCCGGGCGGGCGACCCCGTTCCCCTAGACTGATCGGCGGTCGAGGGCCGTGGTGGTGCACGTCTCGACAACCACCGCGCACCCGGCGTCGTCCGATCAGTCGGTGGACAGATGTATCCGGGAAGGGCGTGTGGTGTTCAGGAGCGGGAAACACAGGTCCGGCCGGACCCGGCGCGGCCGCGCGCCGCGCACGTACCTCCTGCGGGGCGCCGCGGCCCTCACGATGCTGGTGGTGCTGGTGGTCGTGGTCAACGGCACCGTCTCCCGCGACGTCGGCGCCCGATCGCAGACCGAGCCGCCGCCCGGCGGGGCGCCCAAGGCCTTCTCCACGTTCATCGACCGGGCCGGGATCTCTCCCGACGGCGCCGCCGCCTCCGCCGACCTCGACGGTTCCGGCAACAGCCTCTCCGCGCGCACGCTCGCCGAGGCGGGCTGGGTCCCCGGCGGCGACGTCGTCCTCCTGGGCACCCCCTTCCGCCTTCCCGCCTACTCCCGGGGCCGTCCCGACCACCTGCTCGCCGACGGCCAGCCGGTGGTGCTGGAGGACACGCGTGTGCACTCCGTGGGCTTCCTGGTGACCGGCTCCCGGATCGGGGGCGGCGGTGACGACGTCCTGGGCACCGGCACGATCGTCTACGCCGACGGCACCGAACAGGACTACACCCTCAGCGTCCCGCACTGGACCGAGGGTCCCGCCGGAGACGCCGCGCTCACCCTGCCCTACGCCAACTCCTCCAGCGCCATCGAGAACGGTCCCACCGGGCCGGTGCGCCTGTACGCCCGCAGCGTGCCGGTCGACCCGGTCCGCGAGGTCGACCACGTGGTCCTGCCCCAGGTGGCGGAGGAGTCGGCGCGCATGCACGTGTTCTCGGTCGGCGGCCGTTCCGCGGGCGAGGACTGGACCGGCACCTGGGCGCGGGCCACCTCCGGCTACATGGAGGTCGGGCCCTGGGAGGACCAGACCCTGCGGCTGGCGGTGCGCTCCACCACGGGCGGCCACCGCGTCCGCATCCGGCTGGACAACACCTTCGCCGACCGCCCCGTCCGCGTGGGCGCCGCCTCGCTGGGCCTGCGCGGGGAGGGGGCCGCCACCCTGGGATCGGCGCTCCCACTCGCCTTCGGGGGCTCGTCCGAGACCGTCATCCCGGCCGGCGGACAGGTCTTCAGCGATCCGGTGGAGATCCTGCTCCCCCCGCACACCGACGTCCTGATCAGCCTCCACCTGCCCGACCGCGTGACCGCGGCCCCGGTCCACTACGCCTCCGTGGACACGAACTTCACCAGCGCGCCCGGCACCGGCGACCAGACCCTCGACCCCACCGGGGAGCCGTTCACCGGGCGGGTCGACCAGTGGCCGTTCCTCGCCGGGGTGGAGGTCCTGGACGGGCCCGGCGCGGTGGTGGCGTTGGGGGACTCCATCACCGACGGAACCCGGTCCACCCGCGACGCCCACGCGCGGTGGCCCGACGTGCTCAGCACCCGCCTGGCCGCACAGCCCGGCGTGCCCAACATGGGCGTGCTCAACATGGGGGTGGCCGGCAACCACGTGGTGACGGACGGGTACCCGGGTGCAGGCGTGTCCACCTACGCCAACGGCGTCGCGATGACCCACCGCGCCCAGCGCGACGTGTTCACCAGGGAGGGCGTGGGCACGCTGGTGGTCTTCGCCGGGATCAACGACCTGCGCTGGGGCACCGACCCCCGCGACGTGATCGCCGGCCTGGAGGCCATCGCGGACACGGCCGACGAGCACGGCGTCCGCGTGTTCGTGGCGACGCTCGGTCCGTGCGGCGGCGAAGCGCGCTGCACGGCCGAGGTGGAGCAGGCCCGCCAGCTGGTCAACGCCCACCTGCGTGGACAGGCCGACGATCCCGACAGCTCCTTCGCCGGGGTCTGGGACTTCGACGCCGTGCTGCGCGATCCGCAGAACCCCTCCCGGCTGCTGCCGGACTACGACTCGGGCGACCACCTGCACCCCGGCGACGCGGGCCTGCGCGCGCTCGCGGAGTCGGTGGACCTGCACCAGCTCGTCGGAGTGTGAGACCGGGACGGGCACTGCGGCCGGGGTGCCCGTCCCGGCGGTACCGGTGGACCCGGCGGCGCGGGCCCGCCGCTCAGCGCGGGCTCTTCAGGTGGTGGTGTATCACCAGGTCGACGTAGACGGTCGCCAGGTCGGGCAGGCTCAGCCCGCCGTCGGGCTCGTACCAGTGCAGGACGGAGTCGAGCGTGTCCAGGATGTCGTCGGCCGTGCGGCCCGCGTGGCGGACCTGGAAGGCGCCGGAGGCCACACCGCCGACGATGATCTCCCGGACGTGTTCGCGGTAGGTGCGTGTCAGCGCCGTGATGTCCCGGTGCCGGGGCGGGTCGATGGCCCGCAGCACGGGCAGGATCTCCTCACGCAGAGCGGTGGCCGACCGGTGCTCCCAGCCCGTCTGCACGTGGCGTCTGACCAGGAACGACATCCGGTCCGTGGGGCAGGCCCGGACGTCGTCCTCGGCCAGTTGGCCGTTGACCCGTTCCCGGGTCGAGCGCAGCACGACGGCGAACGCCAGGTCGAACCGCGTGGGGAAGGCGCGCCGCAGGGAGGCGGTGTCGATCCCGGTGTCGGCGGCGATCCGGTGGGTCAGGGCGGACATGGGCATGCCGCGCGAGCCGTGCTCGGCGAACAGGCGCGCTGCGCAGTCCAGGACGGGAGCCGTCGTGCGCAGCACGTGAGGGGAGATATCGGCCGTCATATGAAGGTGTCTCGTCGCTCGTGGTACCGCCGTGAAGGGGAGGGCGGCGCAGGTCGATTCGCGGAGAATCGTTTTCGAGCTTAACCCTGAGCGGCCGACGAAACGCGTAGAACAACAGAACTCGTCGAAGAATGTAGCGGTTGTGTGGTGCATGATGCCCGAGTGTCCCGCGTGCCCCACTACGTGCGGCTTCCCGCCCATCTCACGTCGCCACCGCGGCCGCGGCGTCGCCCAGTTCGCGCCCCGACGTCAGGGACACCAGATCGTCCACGCGTTCGGTGGCGAGCGCGTCGACACCCATTCCGATCAGGCGGGCCATCTCCGGGAACTCGTTCACCGTCCAGGCCGTGACGCGATATCCCGAACGGTGTATTTCGGTAATGAGATCACGCGTCAGCAAAGTGAAGTGAGTTCCGAGGAAGGCGGGGCGCAGGGTGCGGGTCAGCTCCTCCGGCGGCATCCCGGGCTGGTCCCACGCGAGCAGCAGCGGGACCCCCGAGGACCGCTCGCGCAGCGCGGTGAGCGTCTCCGTCGCTCCGGTGAACAGCACCTGGTCGGCCAGCCCGCGCTCCCGCAGCAGCGCGTCGGCGGCCAGCGCGGCCTCCGGGGAGCCGGCGTCGAGCAGCAGCGGCGGGGCGTCCCCGCCCCGGTGCTCGGCCAGGACCTCCATGAGGGTCGGCACGCGCCGCTCGACGTCCTCCCGGGTGGCGGCGAGTTCGGCCAGGCTCAGGTCGGCCACGCGGCGCGGCGGGGAGCCCGGCGGGGCCACGACCCGCTCGTCCGCCAGGACGGGGTAGCCGTCGGTGGTCAGGTGGAGGTCCACCTTGACCAGGTCGGCCCCGGCACGCAAGGCTGAGCGCAGGGACGGGAGCGTGTTTCCCGGATGGTGTGCGGTGTCGCCGCGCAACGCGATGGACAACGTCATGGTGCCAGGGTGACAAAAATGGGCGCCCCACGTGGCGCAAACTGGAAAAACTGCTCTCAAGGTGAGACGAGAGGGGCCTGTGGGGCGGAAGCGCTGGACGTGGCCCGCGCGGCCTGAGGGGGTCACGGCGTGAGTGCGAGAGGACTCACGTCGCGAGATCGACCTCTGAGGTGCGCCGTACTGGGAAACTTTGTTACATGACGTCGTGACAGCACGGTGTCCCGAGCCCGGCCCCCGAACGTGAGGCGAACATGATCCCGGACCAGCGACGAGAGCACATCCTCAAGCTCCTCCAGGAGCGCCACGTGCTGAGCATCAACGAGCTCACCTCGATGCTGTCCGTGTCCCACATGACGGTCCGGCGTGACATCCAGGCGCTGGAGAACGACGGCAAGGTCCTGTCGGTCACCGGTGGGGTGCGGCTCGCGGCGCGGCTCAAGAGCGAGCCGTCCTACCTCGCCAAGGCCCAACTGGAGGTGCCCGCCAAGCGGGCGATCGCCCGGGCCGCGGCGGACCTGGTGCGCGAGAACTTCACCATCTACCTGGACGCGGGCACGACCACCCTGCAGATGGTCCCGCTGCTCACCGACAAGGTCGGGCTGACCGTCATCACCAGCGACTTCAACGTGGTGGGCCACCTGATGGAGTACCCGGGGATCGAGCTGATCCACACCGGGGGCGTGGTGTCGCACTCCGACCACTCGTCGGTGGGCCGCTTCACCGCCGACTTCCTGCGGCAGGTCAACGTGGACCTGGCCTTCATCGCGAGCAGCTCCTGGGACGCCGAGCGCGGTTCGACGACCCCGTCGGAGGCCAAGGTCGTCGCCAAGCAGGCGCTGCTGCGGATCGCCTCGAAGAGCGTCCTGACCGTCGACAGCACCAAGTACGGCAAGTTCGGCACGTTCCGGGTCGCCAGCCTGGAGGAGTTCGACCTCATCATCACCGACGACCGGCTGCCGCGTACCGCTGTGGAGGAACTGGCCGAGCGCGACATCCGCCTGAAGACGGTCGCCGCGGAGTAGGGGGCGCGGGGGCGTGCCGTGTGGGGTGTGGGCGCGCCGGGGGTCAGTCCTCGCGGGCGTCGACCTCGGCGGGCGCGTAGAGGGCCAGCTCGGTGCCGTCGGGGTCGTAGAAGAGGATCTTCGACCCGGCCTCGCCGTGCATGACGGGGGAGTGCTCCACGTCCATGTCGCCGAAGCGCTCCTCCCAGGCCTCCAGCTCGCCCAGGTTGCGCACGCCGAGCGTGAGCCGGTCCAGGCCGCAGTGGCGCCGGTCGAACCTGTTCTTGAAGTGGTCGCGGTGCTGGATGAGCGCGATCAGCAGACCCGAGGCGGGGTGCTGGCACTCGGTGCGGAGGGTGCCGCCCTCGTCACGCTTGTTCTGGACCTTGAATCCGAGAACCGTCTTGTAGAAGCGGACGCTCTCGTCACGGTCGCGGACCGACAGGGTGACGCGCGCGAGCCCGGTGAGCTGGGGCACGGATACCTCTCTTCGGCGGCGGGAGTTCTTCGAGTTCATGGTGGTCAGTAGGTCGAGCACGATCCATGAGCCTAGGGCCCGTGGAAGAGTCCCGGACCGCTCTTTAACGCGCGCTTAACGCCCGATGTTCCCGGTCTCACCCCGCAGCGGGCTCAGCGCCCCCGCAGACCCGGTGCGGGAGTGACGGATCGGACACCGGAGGCGGTCCGCGAGGGTTCCGCGCGCTCGTACCAGCGGGATCTGAGGACGAGCACCGTCACGGTCAGCGAGACGAGGCCGCCGACCGTGGCCAGAGCGAACGCGCCCTGGTGCCCGAACCCGTCGGCGAGCGTTCCCGCCACCATCGACCCCAGCGACTGTCCGAGGATCAGGCTGCTCAGGACGACCGCCATCGACTGCGACAGGCGGCTCGGCGGCGCGGCGCGCTCGATGAGGCCGAACAGGCTCACGATGTGCGGGCCGATCGCCGCCCCCAGGACGAAGATCGCCACCGCCAGCCCGACCGCGCCGAGCGGCAGGTAGAGCGGCAGGGTGAACAGGAACAGCGCGCCCGCCGCGGTCCTCGTGCGCGCGGTGAGCGTGAACCCCGCGGGCAGGGAGGCCATCATCAGGCCGGCGGTCGCGCTGCTGACCCCCATGACCGCGTACATCAGCCCCGACAGGTCGGCGTGCCCGGAGGCGGCCGCGAACGCGGTCACGCCCGTGGACATCCCGCCGAAGAACAGCCCCTGGCAGAACATGGGCACGGTGAGCAGGAGCAGCGCCGGCGTGGCGATCCGGTCGCTCCCGCCTCGGACCGGCACCGACCCGGGCGGTGCGGTGGGGTGCAGGGCGAAGTGCGCGCCGAACACCCCGATGAGGACGCCGGCGCCCAGTACGCTCGCCGCTGGGGACAGTGTCACCGTGAGCACGCCCACCAGCGCCGGGCCCAGCACGAAGGAGGCCTCGTCCAGGACGCCCTCGACGGCCATCGCCGCGCCGACCGAGCGCTCCCGCTCCGCCCCCCGCCAGGGGCCGCGCTTGATCAGCAGCACCCAGCGGGTGCGGGCCATCGGGCCGATCTGGGGCATGCAGGCGCCGCCGACGGCGGCCAGGCCGGCCAGGGCCGGCAGCGGCGCCCCCGCCGCCACCGCCGCGACCAGCGCGCCGATCAGGGCGGCGTCCACCAGAGACATCACCAGGACGGGGCGGCGCTGTCCGCGGCGGTCGGCGAAGCGCGCGATGACGGGCCCGCCCACGGCCCCGCCGAGCGCGAAGGCGCCCGCCACGATCCCGGCGCTGCCGACACTGCCGGTCGAGGAGGTGACGAGGGTCAGCAGCCCGATCAGCGCCATGGAGATCGGCAGCCGGGCCAGGAAGGAGGCCAGCAGCAGCGGCCATCCGGCGACCTCGTGCATGCGTCGCAGGGTCTGCAGTGGTGACATCCGCCCTCGTCCCGATCGGGTACCGCGCCCTCTGGATTCCAGCACGGCGGTCGGGCGCGGGGCATCGTCAGAGAGACCAAAATTCATCCCATGATATGGGCGGTTCGTGTCCCCGGCGCCGGTCGCCGCCCGCTCGTCCGTGCGGGCGCGCGGCGTCCGACCTCCTGACTTTCGACAGTGCCGGGAGCCGCGGAGGGGTCTGTAGGTTCGGCCCATGGACTTCTCCGAGCCGATCCGTGCCGTCCGGCGGGCGCTGCGCCCCCTGGGCGGCCGGCCGACCCGGCGTGCGCTCGTGCGGGACGGCCTGGTCGCGCTGACCGCCGTCCTCGGTGTCGCGGCGGAGGCCTACGCCGCGCTGGCCTGGGCGGTGCCGTCCGCGCCCGACCCGGCCTGGGCCACCGCGGCCCTGGTCGCCCTCTCCGCCCTCGCCGCCGTGTGCGTGCGCCCGTACCCGCTGCTCGCGGTCGTCCTCCTCCTGCCGGGGTCGACGGAGTCCTTCACCCTGTCCCTCCTTCTGGTCTACGCCTCCTACCAGCTGGGGCGGCGGATGCCCCGGGTGTGGCCCGCGCTCGCCGCGTTCGTCCTCGGCGTCGGCGTGTGGCTGGTGATCGTGCTGGCCCTGTGGGCGGACGACACCTTCGTGTGGGTCGCCACCCTCACCACCCTCGTGGTCAACCTGGCCCTGCCCTGGCTGATCGGGATGTACCGGCGCCAGCACCAGGAACTCGCCGAGTCGGGCTGGGCGCACGCCCGCCACCTCCAGCAGGAACAGCGACTCGTGGCCGACCAGGCCCGGCTGCGCGAGCGCTCCCGCATCGCCCAGGACATGCACGACTCCCTCGGCCACGAACTCAGCCTCATCGCGCTGCGCGCCGGGGGCCTGGAGGTGGCCCCGGACCTCGACGACCGGCACCGGCGGGCGGCCGGGGAGCTGCGTGCCACCGCGGTCAGCGCCACCGAGCGCCTGCGCGAGATCATCGGCGTGCTGCGCGCCGACGCGGAGCCCGTCCCCCTCGTGCCCGCTGACGAGGGCATCCCCCACCTGGTCGAACGCGCCCGCGACTCCGGCATGCGGGTCATGCTGGTGCGCGACGGTTCCGTCCGGGACCTGCCGCCGATGGTGGACCGGGCGGTGCACCGGGTGGTCCAGGAGTCGCTCACCAACGCCGCCAAGTACGCCCCGGACGCGGAGGTGACCGTGTGGCTGGCCTCCGCCGACGACGAGCGGCTGGACGTGGGCGTGACCAACGCCGAGCCCCGCGGCGCCCTTCCGACCGGTGCCCAGGGCGGACGCCGGGGCCTGATCGGGCTGCGCGAGCGCGTGCGCCTGGCGGGGGGCACGTTCGCGGCGGGCCCCAAGGACGGCGGCTGGGAGGTCCGCGCGACCCTGCCAGTGGAGGGCGCGGCGGCGCCCGATCCCGGCGGGCCCGAGGACGAGGCGGCCGAACTCGACCAGTTGCACAGGGTCGCCCGCCGACGGGCGCGCGGGTGGACGCTCGCCCTCGTCGCCCTGCCGGCGGCGGCCACGGCGGTGCTGTTCGTGATCGGGCTGCTGTCCTTCGTGGGGACCGTGGCGGACTCGACCCTGGAGCCCGAGGTGTACGACTCCCTCACGGTCGGCGACGCGCGGTCCGACGTGGAGGAGGTGCTCCCGCCCGCCACCATGGCACCGGAGGCCGCCGGGACGACGGGGAGCGCGGTGCCCGAGGACACCACGTGCCACCACTACCGGGGCGGGGCCGGCCTCTTCGACCTCGACCACGTGATCTACCGGCTGTGCTTTGCGGAGGGGCGGCTGTCGAGCAAGGGGGAGGCGCCGGTACGGTGACGGCGCGGACATGGCCCGGCTGGGCCGGGATCCGGGATCGAGGAGGGACACGGCGTTGATCAGAGTGCTGCTCGCCGACGACGAGGCGATGATCAGGGCCGGTGTGCGGGCGATCCTGGACAGCGACCCCGCTGTCGAGGTGGTCGCCGAGGCCGCGGACGGGCGTGAGGCGGTCGACCTGGTGCTGTCCCACCGCCCCGACGTGGCCCTGATGGACATCCGGATGCCGAGGATGGACGGGCTCGCCGCCGCCGCGGAGATCCGCCGCGTGGCGCCCGGCACCGCCGTGGTCATGCTGACCACGTTCGGGGAGGACGAGTACGTCTCCCAGGCGCTGGGCGACGGCGCGAGCGGTTTCCTGCTCAAGGCGGGCGACCCGCGCGAGCTGATCACCGGCGTGCACGCGGTCGCCGACGGCGGCGCCTACCTGTCGCCCAAGGTCGCGCGGCAGGTGATCGCCCAGTTCGGCGGCGGACGTGCGGCACGCCGGTCGGCCGCCGCGGCCAGGGTCGCCGAGCTCACCGAGCGCGAGCGCGATGTGCTCGCCCTCATCGGTGCCGGACTGTCCAACGCCGACATCGCCGCGCGCCTGTTCCTCGTCGAGGGCACGGTCAAGAGCTACGTGAGCGCGATCCTCAGCCGGCTGGGGATGCGGAACCGGGTGCAGGCGGCCATCCTGGCCTACGAGGCCGGACTGGCCACCCACACGTGAGGGGGAACGACGGAGTGAACGGTGATCCCGGCCCCGGCGACGAGCCGCACGGGCCGCACGGGCCGCAGGGGTCGCGTGGTCGGCACGAATCGCACGAGCCGACACTGGCGGCCGCCTGGCGCGAGCTGGCCGGGACGGAACCCGAGGCCGTGGCGGTCGGCACCGAGCTCCTGGACCGCTGGAGCGAGCCCCACCGCCGGTACCACACGGTCGCCCACCTGCGCGACACGCTCGCCGCCGCCGAGCGCCTGCGGGCCGAGGCCCGCGACCACGACGCCGTGCGCTACGCCCTGTGGTTCCACGACGCCGTCTACGAGGGCCGACCGCTGGAGGACGAGGAGGAGAGCGCGGCGCTGGCCCGGCGCCTGCTCACGCTGATGGGGACGCCCTCCGCGCTGGTGGCGGAGGTGTCCCGGCTGGTGCTGCTCACCAGGACGCACCGCCCCGAGGCGGGCGACGCCGACGGCGCGGTGGTGTGCGACGCCGACCTCTCGGTCCTGGCGGGCACGCCCGACGCCTACCTCACCTACGCCGCCGCGATCCGCGCCGAGTACGGGCACGTTCCCGACGACGCCTTCCGGCAGGGCCGACTGGGCGTGCTGCGCGACCTCCTGGCGGCGCCGCACCTGTACCGCACCCGGTACGGCCGTGAGCACTGGGAGGCCAGGGCCCGCTCGAACCTGCTCGCCGAGGTCCACCGGTGGGAGTCCGGAGCGGAGCTCCCGCCGCTCTGAGCCCGTCCGCGGTGCCGCGGGCCGGTCAGGCGCCCGGCCGGGGCAGGGCCCTCCGGGACCGCTTGGGCCGGCGCAGCCCGGCGGCCCGCAGCCGGGTGACCAGTTCGCGCCCGCTCACGAGTTCCGCGCCCAGGGCCAGGGCACGCTCGTGCAGGTGGGCGGGGATGTCGTAGTGGTCGCGGTCGAAGGCGCGCTCGCTCACCCCGAGGCCGCGCGCGAACGCGTGCAGTTCCTCGTGGGAGAGGTCGCTGACCATGTGGCAGAACAGCCAGCCGTGCGGCCCGGGCCAGACGGGCGTGTCGATCAGGACGCTCATGGGGTGCGCGCCGCCGTGACGGCGCGCCAGGGCACCGGACTGGACAGGACCATGGTGCTGGAGGGGCGGCCGTGCTCGGCCAGCTGGTCGATGACCTCCTCGAAGTGCTCCATGGAGCGCACCGCGATGAGCAGCACGCAGCACGCGTCGCCGGTGACCCGGTGGACCTGGAGGATCTCCGGGAGCTCCATCGACGCCCGCTCCCGCAGCAGGCAGTTGGCTCCGAAGCACTCCATGCGCACCAGCGCCGTGACCGGGAGTCCGGCGGCGGCCGGGTCGACGTGCGCGTGGTACCCGGTGATCACCCCGCGGTCGGTCAGGCGGCGGACGCGGTCGGCCACGGCGGGCGCCGAGAGGTTGACGCGCCGGGACAGCTCGTTGAAGGACAGCCGGCCGTCCTGCTGGAGCTCGGAGAGGATCCGCAGGTCAACGCCGTCCAAGGAGGTTGTCAGTCCTGAGGTCATACTTTGCGATCCCAAAGTCGGAGGGCATGACGTGTGATGAATGCTAACCGAATGTCCGACTTGCGTGTGCGTTGTCCCTTCCTTGTTCAGGTGTTTTGTTCGATCATGTGAACTCGCGTACACAGCGTGGTGCACCGGGTCCCCGGGGCTCCGCGCCGGGTGCGCCCACCGGTTCCGCGCAGTACCACGAGGGGTCTCCATGCTCACCACCACGTCCGCCCAGCAGTGCCCGTTCATGCCGGGGGGTGAGGGCGACGCCGCCCCCGAGCAGGGTGCGGGCGCGGAGCGGGGCGGCCCCACCCTGTCCTTCGGCGGCAACACGCCCTACGTCGACTACGCGGGCATCGACACGCTGCTCGGTCTGCAGCGGACCCGTACCGACGAACCGGCCGAGTCCGCCTTCCTCATCGCCACACAGGTCATGGAACTGCTGTTCAGCCTGGTCCGGGAGCGCTGGGAGGCCGCCCGTGACGCGCTGGAGGCCGACGACGTCCCCGGAGCCCTGTCCTGGCTGCGCCGGGCGTGCCACGCCCAGGACGTGCTCAACGACTCCTGGGGGCTGATCAACGACATGACCCCCACGGAGTTCAACCGCTTCCGCGACTCCTTCGGCGAGGCCTCCGGCTTCCAGTCCTACGGCTACCGCAAGCTGGAGTTCCTGCTCGGCAACAAGTCCGCGGCGATGATCCGCCCGCACAAGGCGATGGAGCCGGTGGTCGGCGAACTCACCGACCTGCTGGAGCGCCCCGGCCTCTACGACGCCGCGCTGCGACTGCTGCACCGCCGCGGGCTGCCGGTCCCCGCCGACCGCTTCGAGCGCGACTGGACGCAGGCCTACGAGCCCAGCCCCGAGGTGGAGCGGGCCTGGGCCGACGTCTACGCCGACGACCGGCCCGGCAACGACCTGTTCCTGCTCGCGGAGGCGCTCATGGACGTCGCCGAGCGGGTGACGCGGTGGCGGCACCTGCACCTGGTCGCGGTCAAGCGCACGATGGGCGGCAAGCCCGGCAGCGGCGGCTCCAACGGCCTCAACTGGCTGGCACGACACGTCGAGCAGGACGTGTTCCCTGAACTGTGGTCGCTCCGCAACACCATCTAGCATCGCAGTCCGGCCCAGCCCAGCCCCGTCCGTTCACCCGATCCACCGTTCACCGCCGGCAAGGAAGCAGGACCATGACGCCCACCACCCGCGCGGACTGCGTCGAACTCGACCGCACCGACCCGCTCGCCGCCTTCCGTGAGGAGTTCGTGCTCCCCGAGGGAGTGGTCTACCTCGACGGCAACTCCCTGGGGGCGCTACCGCGCGCCACCCCCGGACGCGTCGCGGACATGATCGAGAGGGAGTGGGGCCGCGACCTCATCGCGAGCTGGAACACCGCGGGCTGGTGGGACAAGCCGCGCACGCTGGGCGCCAAGATCGCCCCGCTGGTGGGCGCCGACCCCGACGAGGTCGTCGTCGGCGACGGCACCTCCACCAACCTGTTCAAGGCTCTGGTCGCCGCCCTGCGGATGTCGGACCGCGACATCGTGCTGGGCGAGTCCGGCAACTTCCCCACCGACCTCTACGTCACCGAGGGCGCGGCGCGGCTGACCGGGGCCGTCCAGCGCCGGGTCGACCCCGACGGCCCCGAACTGGCCGCCGCACTGGCGACGGGTGACGTGGCCGTCCTGCTGCTCAGCCACGTCGACTACCGCAGCGGCACCCTGCGCGACCTGCCCGCCATCACCCGCATGGCGCACGAGCACGGCGCGCTCGTGGTCTGGGACCTGTGCCACAGCGTCGGCGCGGTGCCGATCGAGCTGTCCCGGTCCGGGGCCGACTTCGCGGTCGGGTGCACGTACAAGTACCTCAACGCCGGGCCCGGGGCACCCGCGTTCCTGTACGCCGCGCGGCGCCACCACGCCGTCGCCGACCAGCCGCTGAGCGGGTGGCACGGGCACGCGAACCCCTTCGACTTCGCGCCTGAGTACGAGCCCGCCCCCGGGGTGTCGCGCTTCCTCAGCGGCTCGCAGCCGCTCGTGGCCGACGCCGCGCTGGAGGCGAGCCTGGACGTGTGGGCCAAGGCCGACATGGCGCAGGTGCGGGTCAAGAGCCTGGCGATGACCGACCTGTTCCTGCGGATCACCACGGGGGAGGAACCGGGCCGGAGGCCTCCGTTGAGGGCGGTAGGCCGAAGGCCGATGGTGGGCGACGGGTGGGCAGGGCTGGAGTCGGTCACCCCCCTGGACCACGCCCACCGGGGGAGCCAGGTGGCGCTGCTCCAGCCGGAGGAGGGCGCCGGCTACCCGATCGTGCGTGCCCTGATCGAGCGCGGCGTGATCGGGGACTTCCGCGCGCCCGACGTGATGAGGTTCGGGTTCACCCCGCTGTACCTGCGCTACGTGGACGTCTACGACGCCGCGACCGCGCTGGTGGACGTCGTGGAGACCGGCGAGTGGCGCCAGGAGAGGTTCGCGCGCCGCGCGCAGGTCACCTGAGCGGGCCGCCGCGTGGCGGAACGGAATCGAGGCCCCGGAGAGGCAACCCTCCGGGGCCTCTTTGCGTTCGGGTGTGGTCGGGTCGCCCCGGCGTGACCTTGGGAGGGGATCGGGGTGGCGTGGCCTTTACCACGCCGGGCGCCGGACGGCCACCACCGCTCCGGTCCGTGTCGCGGTGGCCTACCGTCCCGTATCGACCGCCCCGGGGGGGTTGTCCGCCACCTCGGGCCGTCGTTCGCGCCGGTATGACACGCGCCACGCGGGGTGGGCCGGTCTGTGCCACAGACCCGCGACAGGTCCTGTGACCAGGGGTTTTGCGTGTTCGAGTCGGGGTGAGGCCGTGGATTCGAGGTGTGCCCGCGCGGCCACGGCCCGTCATTTTACTCGTGGGGCTTGCACACTTTGCTCAAACCTGGGTTAGTGTCCATCGTGATCGGTTCGTTACGAGCCCGTGGTGAACCGATGCCGAGCCCTTGTCCGGCCGTGTGCCGCAAGGGAGTCGAGACCCTCACTGGGAACAGGGCCGCGCGAATCCACGCGCCTGTGCCGGAGGAGCACCGATCCCATCGGTGACTCCCGTTCCCACCCGCTATTCGCTGCCGGCGACGCGGGAGCCCCATGCCATGGCGCCCACTCCAGGGTGCGTTCCGAGCGTGCGCGAAGCACGCGCTCCGAGCGTGCCCGAGGTGTGCCGTGCGCCATGGCACCGGTCTTCTCGGCCCTGTCGTCAACCTGGCACTTACTTCATGAGCAACGACACTCCCATTCAGTACGGCGAAGTCACCGCGACCTATTTCTGGGACGACGGTTCAGGCATCAACGGCGACACCGGTGCTCCCGCGAGCGGCGAGCCCATGCAGGAAGGGCTGTTCTCCAGCCCGAGCTGGCCGCTGGGCACCGAGGGCTACATCGTCTACGAAGGTGAAGAGTACGAGTTCTTCATCGGGGACCGCGGCCCGGGCGAGCCCTCCCACGACTGCGACGTGCTGCTCGACATCGACGGCAAGACCTTCGCCAAGATGATGGGCACCGACTTCGACGAGTCCTCCCTGACCGTCGGCGGCGGCAACGGCCACGCCGAGGTCGAGTACTACATCACCGAGTGGGGCGACGGCGCGGGCACCGAGGGCGCACCCCACCCCTTCATGCAGGAGGGCAACAGCTGCGAGGACGCCGTCTCCCCGATCCCCGAGGAGGCGCAGGCCGAGGAGGAGCAGGGCACCTCCGAGGACGAGGAGTCCCAGGACCAGGAGTCCGAGGAGTCCACCGAGGAGTCCTCCGGCGAGGGTTCCGACGAGCAGGCGGCCCAGGAGGAGGAAGAGTCCTCCGAGGAGGCCGCGGCCCCCACCGAGGAGTCCGACGACAGCGGCGTGTCCGCCGAGACCGCGGCCAACGACCTCTCGGGCGCCGAGCTGACCGGCGCCGACAGCGGCATGCTGAGCGGCACCGGCCTGCTCACCCTCGCCCTCGTCCCCGCCATCCTCGTCGCCGTGCTCTTCGTCTGGAGCCGCCGGGCGGCCGGCGCGCACGCCGGTGCGGCCGACAACGGCGGCAAGGGCCTGATGGCCGAGAGCAACGGGCGCCACAGCCTGGGCTCCCTGCTCGACAAGCTGCGCGGCAGGAAGTAGCAGGGCCGCATCCGGTCCCGGGACCCTCACGGGTGCGTGGGCGCGTTCGGTACGGCAGGGGGCCGCGGTCGCACGACCGCGGCCCCCGCGCGCGTTCGGGGTACGGGTCCGGGAGTCAGAGGTCGCCCAGGAGCAGGTCCGGCCGCTCCACCCGGTCGGCCACGTACCGCAGGAACCCGCCCGCGACGCCGCCGTCGCAGACGCGGTGGTCGAAGGCCAGCGTCAGTTCCGTGACCGGCCTGGGCACCACGGACTCGCCCACCACCCACGGGCGGCGCACGATCCGGCCCAGGCCGAGGATCGCCGCCTGCGGGGGCGGGATGATCGCGGCGGACCCGTCCACGCCGAACACCCCGTAGTTGTTGACCGTGAACGTCCCGCCGACCATGGCGGCCGGTTCCAGCGCGCCCGACCGCGCCGCCTCGGCGGTCTCGGCCAGGCGGGCGGAGAGCCGCCGGGTCGACAGGGCCTGTGCCTCGCGTACCACCGGAACCACCAGGCCGCGCGGCGTCTGCGCCGCGAACCCCAGGTGCACGTCGTCGAAGCGCACGACTTCACGGCGTTCCTGGTCGAAGTGGGCGTTCAGTTCGGGGAAGACCTCCAGCCCGGCGACCGCGATCCTGGCCACCAGCGCCAGCACACTGACCGGGTGCTCCGGGGCGGCCCCGTTCAGGGTGCGCCGCAGCTCCACCAGTCCGGTGGCGTCGGCGTCCACCCACACGGTCGCCTCGGGGATCTCGCGCCGGGACCGCTCCAGGTGCTCGGCCATCGCGCGGTGCGCGCCGCGCAACGGCGTGCGGTGCGTGCGCGGCGGATCGGGCCGGTGCGCCGGCGCGCGGCGGGCCTCGATCGCCGCCGCCACGTCACGGCGCAGCACCAGGCCGCCCTCGCCGCTGCCCAGAACCGTGGCGATGTCCACGCCGTGCTCCCGTGCCATCCTCCTGACCAGGGGAGAGGCCACTCTGACGGGTCCTGGGGAGGGCGGTTCGTCCTGGAGTGGGGGCGGGCCGCCGGTCATCGTCGACCGTGGCGGCCCACCCGCCCCACGGGCGCGCCGACGCGAAGTCCGCGCGCCCGATCCCGTGCCGTAGCCCACCAGGACGGCGCCCGATCCGGCGTGTTCTTCGGCGGCGCCGTTGCCGCCCGCCGGATCGGACCCCTTCCGTGTGCTCGGCACGGTGGTCTGTTCGGTCGCCGCGCCCGGCTCCGCCCGCGACTCCGGTCCCGCCTCGCGGCGGGCCCGCGGAACCGCGGCGGCGGACGCGGTCCCGGCGACCGTGATCAGCGGGGCGCCGACGGCGACCGTGTCGCCCGCCGCCCCGTGCAGCCGGGTGACCGTGCCCCCGTAGGGACACGGCACCTCCACGGAGGCCTTGGCCGTCTCCACCTCCACGACCGGCTGGTCCACGGCGACCTCGTCGCCCTCGGCGACCAGCCAGGCCAGGATCTCGGCCTCGGTCAGTCCCTCGCCGAGGTCGGGCAGGGCGAACGCGCGCTCGGTGCTCATGGCAGGGTCCGCCCCCCGTCGCCGTCGTCGACCCACTCCGACTCCCACTGGAGCCGGTCCACCGCGGCCAGGACGCGGTGCGCGTCGGGCAGGTGGTGGTGTTCCAGCTTGGGCGGGGGATAGGGGACGTCCAGGCCGCCGACCCGCAGGACCGGGGCCTCCAGGTAGTGGAAGCACCGCTCGCCGATCCGCGCGGCCAGCTCGGCGCCGTACCCGCCGAACACCGACGCCTCGTGCACCACGACCGCGCGTCCGGTCCGCCGCACCGACGCGGTCACGACTCCGTCGTCCAGGGGCGCGAGCTGGCGCACGTCCACGACCTCCAGCGACCGCCCCTCGGCGGCGGCGGTCTCGGCCGCCTCCAGCGCGGTCTCCACCATGGGGCCGTAGGCGATCAGCGTGGCGTCGGTGCCCGGACGCCGGACCACCGGGGTGGCCATGGGCTCGGTGCGCACGGGCAGGTCCACCTCCTGGCGCGACCAGTACCGGCGCTTGGGCTCCAGGAACACGACCGGGTCGTCGCACTCCACGGCCTCGCGCAGCATCGAGTAGGCGTCGGCGGGCGTGCCCGGGGTGACGACCCGCAGCCCGGGGGTGTGCGTGTAGTAGGCCTCCGAGGAGTCGCTGTGGTGCTCCACTCCGCCGATGCCGCCGCCGTAGGGCACCCGCAGGACGACCGGGAGCGCGACCGCGCCCCGGGTGCGGTTGCGCATCTTGGCCAGGTGCGAGACGACCTGCTCGAACGCCGGGTAGGCGAAGGCGTCGAACTGCAGCTCCACCACGGGCCGCAGCCCGTACATCGCCATGCCGATCGCGGTGCCGACGATTCCGGACTCGGCGAGCGGGGAGTCGAACACCCGCTCCTCGCCGAACTCGCCGGCGAGGCCGTCGGTCACCCGGAAGACGCCGCCCAGCGGTCCCACGTCCTCGCCGTAGACGAGCACGTCGGGGTCGTCCGCGATCGCGTCGCGCAGGGCCCGGTTGAGCGCCTCGCCCATGGAGACGCCGGTGGTGGGCGCAGCCGCCATCAGACCTCCCGCAGCTCGTCGGCGAGCAGCGCGTGCTCCTGCTCCAGCAGCGGTGGGACCGTGGCGTAGACGTCGGTGAACAGGGACCGCGGATCCAGTTCGTCCCCGTCCGCGAGGCGTTCGCGCACGGTGTCGGCGATCCGGTCGGCCTCGGCGCCGAAGGCGGCCAGCGCCCGCTCGGTCTCCTCGGCGTCGCCGAGCAGGCCCTCGTCGCGGATCAGCCTCTCGGACCGGATCAGGGGGTCGCGCTCCTTCCAGTGCTCGACCTCGGCGGGGTCGCGGTAGCGCTGGGGCGCGTCGGCGTTCGTGTGCGGGTCCACCCGGTAGGTGACCGCCTCGACGATCGCGGGCCCGCCGCCGGCGCGTGCCTCGGCCAGGGCGTGCGAGACGACCGCGTACACGGCGGCGGCGTCGTTGCCGTCCACGTGGTAGCCCTTCATCCCGTAGCCGACGGCCTTGTGCGCCAGGGTGGGCGCCGCGGTCTGCCGGTGCAGGGGCACGCTGATCGCCCAGTGGTTGTTCTGCACCAGGAACACCACGGGGGTGTTCCACACGGCGGCGAAGTTGTAGGCCTCGTGGGCGTCGCCCTCGCTGGTGGCGCCGTCGCCCATCATCGCGAGCGCGGCCACGTCGCGGCCCTTGCGGCGGGCCGCGTAGGTGAGGCCGACGGCGTGGGAGGCGTTGGTGGCCAGCGGCGTGCACTGCGGCGCGCACCGGTAGCGGTGCGGGTCGTAGCCGCAGTGCCAGTCGCCCCGGAAGAGGGTGAGGGTCCGGACCGGATCGACGCCGTGCGCGACCAGGGCGACGCTGTCGCGGTAGGTGGGGAAGAGCCAGTCCTGGTCCGACAGGGCCAGCACGCCGCCGACCTGGGCCGCCTCCTGTCCCGTCGAGGACGGGTACACGGCGAGGCGGCCCTGGCGGGCGAGCGTGCCGGCCTGTTGGTTGAAGCGGCGTCCGATGAGCATCGCGCGGTGGAGTTCGACGAGTCGCGCGGGGTCGGGAGCGGTGAACGAGGAGTGACCCACACGGCGGCCGTGCCGGTCCACCAGACGCACGGGCTCCCTGGTCGGGAGTGCGGGAGCCGGACGAGGTCGCTCATCGGTGTGCTTCATGTCTTGAATATGCGGTGAATTACCCCATATTGTCGACATCACATCGCCGATGCTGGACGAACTGCTCAGTAAGCCCGAGGTCGGTGCAATACATCTCCCGTGACCGCCGTGCGAGTGGTGTGAGGTAAGACACATGGCTGTGCCGTTGGACGACACCGACCGCCGCATCATCGCCCTCCTGCGCGGCGACGGTCGCATGTCCATCCGGGCGGTCGCGGAGCAGGCGCACATCTCACGCGCCAACGCCTACTCGCGGCTCGAACGGCTGCGCGACGAGGGCGTCATCCGCGGCTTCACCGCCGTCATCGACCCGGAGAAGTACGGAACGTCCCTGTCGGCGTACGTGTCCGTGCGCATCGAGCAGCACTCCTGGGACCGGTTCCGCGGCTACCTGCGCGACATCCCCGAGGTCGACCACGCCGCCCTGGTCTCCGGCGACGTCGACCTCCTCCTGCTCGTCCGCGTCACCGACGCCGCGGCGCTGCGCACCTTCGTCCTGGAGCGCCTCCAGCGCATCCCCGAGGTCAAGAGCACGCAGACGATGTTCATCCTCGACGAACCGCAGCTGTGAGGGCGGCGCGGCCCCGGAGGGGTCCACTCGGCCGTGATTGGCACTGTCCGGCGGGGACGGGGCGTTCCTAGACTGGGCGCCATGCCTGAGTACACCGTGGTCGACGCCTTCACCGACCGGCCCCTGGCCGGCAACCCCGCAGCCGTCCTCGTCCTGGACGACACCTACCCCGACGAGTGGGCCCAGGGCGTGGCCGCCGAGTTCAACCTCTCCGAGACCGCCTTCGCCCGCCCCGTGGACGACGAGGACGCCGACTACGAGCTGCGCTGGTTCACGCCCAGCGTCGAGATCGACCTGTGCGGCCACGCCACCCTGGCCACCGCCCACACCCTGCGCGAGCGCGGCGTCCCCGGGCCCTACCGCTTCACCACCCGCAGCGGGATCCTCCCGGTCACTTCCGACGAGGGCATGCTGTGGATGGACTTCCCCACCAAGCCGGCCACGCCGGCCGAGGTGCCCGAGGGCCTGGCCGCCGCCCTGGGCATCGAACCGCTGTCGGTGGGACGCGGCGGCACCGGCGACCTGCTCGTGGAGGTGGCCGACGAGGCGACCGTCCGCGGCCTGGCCCCGGACATGACCGCGCTGGCCGCCGTGGAGGCGCGGGTCGTCATCGTCACCGCGCCGGGCAAGGAGTACGACTTCGTGTCGCGCGTGTTCGGGCCGCGGGTCGGGGTGACGGAGGACCCGGTCACCGGCAGCGCGCACACGGTTCTGGTGCCGTTCTGGGCCGAGCGCCTGGGCCGCACCGAGTTCCTCGCCCACCAGGCCTCCGCGCGCGGCGGCGACCTGCAGCTGCGCCTGCCCGAGGACCGTCCCGGACGCGTGCTCATCGGCGGCTCGGCGGTCTCGGTCGCCCACGGCACCCTGCACCTGTAACGGCTCGGTCCCCAGGGTCGGCCCTCGGACGTCGGCCGCCCCTCGGCGGCGGGGCGGGGACCGACCGTGCGGCCGCGCGTGCCGACCGGCCACCGCCCGGCCGCCCGACTGCGCCGCCACGCCTGTCACCGGGCCGCCGCCCGGCCGTCTTGGCCGCGCTGCGACGCCTGTCGCCGGGCCGCCCCTCGCTGCGTCGGCGCAGCGGGAGGCGGCCCGGCGGCGGCGAGCCCGAAGTGCGGCACAGAACGCGACCTAGCCCACCCGACCTAGCCCACCCGATCGGGCTCGCCCTCGGGGACGTCCACGCGGCGCCCGACCAGCAGCAGCCCGGCCAGGGTGGCCGCCCCGCTCAGCGCCAGACCGGCCCACCAGGGCAGCCCGAGCCCGACCGGCAGCAGCCCGAACACGATCACCGTGCCGGCGACGAAGAGGGCGTAGGGCGTCTGCGTGCGCACGTGGTCGATCACGTCGCACTGGGACGCCAGCGCCGAGATGACGGTCGTGTCGGAGATCGGGGAGCAGTGGTCGCCCCAGACCGAACCCGCCAGGATCGTCGACACCGACGCGAACAGGATCGGGTGCCCCTCCGCCGCGGCCAGGCCCTGGGCCTCCAGGACCGCCCAGGCCAGCGGGACCGCCAGCGGGGTGAGGATGCCCATCGTTCCCCAGCTGGTCCCGGTGGCGAAGGCGATCGCCGCCGCGATGACGAACAGCAGCGCGGGCAGCAGGAACAGCGGCATGGAGGTGCCCAGCGCACCCGCCAGGAAGTCGGCGGTCCCCAGCTCGCCGGTCAGCGCCGACAGCGCCCAGGCCAGGGTCAGGATGATGACCACGTACAGCACCGACTTCACCCCGGCGAACCAGGCGTCGACGACCTCGGCCAGGGTCAGGATCCCCTGCGCCACACTGAGCACACCAGCGACCAGCAGCCCCAGCAGCGATCCCCACAGCAGCGAGGAGAACGGGTCGCCGTCCCCGATGATCTCGATGACCGAGTCGCCCTCGCCGGTGGCGAACAGGCCCACGACCGTGGTGGCGACCAGGACCAGGATCGGCAGCAGCGCGTTGACCAGGCGCCGCGGCGTCCGCTCGGGCGGCGTCAGCTCGTCCTCCAGCGCGGCGGCGCCCGGGGCGGTCCGGTGCAGGGCGACCTCGCCGGTGGTGCGGGCCCGCCGCTCGGCACGCAGCATCGGGCCGAAGTCGCGCCCGGTCAGCGCGATGGCGAACACGAGGCCGATCGCCAGGATCGGGTAGAAGGCGTACTTGAGCGACTCCACGAACACCGCGAAGCCGTTGAGCGTCAGTCCGGTGTCGGCGATGGCGTCGTCGATCAGCACCACCTGGAACCCGATCCAGGTGGACAGCAGGGCCAGCGTCGCGACCGGCGCGGCGGTGGAGTCGACCAGGTAGGCGAGCTTCTCCCGGGACACGCGCAGGCGGTCGAGGATCGGGCGCATCGTGTTGCCGACCACGAGGGTGTTGGCGTAGTCGTCGAAGAACACGGCCACGCCCAGGCCTCCGGTGGCCAGCTGGCCCCGGCGCGGTGTGGACGCCCACCGCGTCACCAGGTGCACGATCCCGTCGGTGCCGCCGTTGCGGCGGATGACGCCGACCAGACCGCCGATCATCAGCGTGAACACGATGATCATCACGTGGTCGGGATCGGAGACGGCGTCGATCGTGTACACCCCCGCCGAGTCCAGGAGCGACGTCAGCAGGCCCTGGGTGCTCAGTCCCTCCACCAGCCAGGCGCCGAGCCAGATGCCCACGAACAGCGCGGGCAGGATCTGCCGGGTCACCAGAGCCAGACCGATCGCCACCACGGGCGGCAGGATCGACCACCAGCGGCCGACGGGGAGCGCCGTGTCCGCCGGGACCAGGAGGCTCACCACCAGGACCAGCGCGACCGCCGCCGCGCAGGCCGCGAGAACGGCGACGCGTCGGCGGTTCGGGGAGGCGCTCTCCGGGGCGCGGTCCGGGGCGCGGTCCGAGCCGGGAGCGCTGTCGGGCTGGTTGGTCTCTGTCATGGGTTCTTCCTTCGCGACGGGGGGCGAGCCCGGTCACGCGCGCCGCGGGGCGCGCAGGGGACCGCTGCCGTAGTCGGCTGGGCTGGCACCCATCCTGTGTGAGGGCTACCACAAAGTCCTTGGGGATATCACTCAAGCAACCGGCATGGCTTGTACGGGATCGACAAAGGAGTCCCGCGGCGCCCGGTCGCCGGTGCGCAAGACCGCCGCCCGTGCCCCCGGATGGGCGGGCCTCCGCCTGCGGGTGCCGCGTGGGTCGGACGGCGGCAGCCGCGCACGTTGGGGGGACAACGGGTCTTCGTGCAGACAGCTCACGTGGTTCGCCGCTGGTTCTGTGTTTCTTGGGGCCCGAGAGGTGAGGCCCCTGGCCCGGGCCTGCGCCGTTCAGTCGCCGTTCAGTGAGTTCGGCCGGGCGATTCCTCTGGCGGGGTCGTGGCCAGGCGGAGCTGGATCCAGCACGAGAGCCGGTCGTCGGCGTCGTCCAGGTCCAGGCCGAACAGCTCCCGGGCGCGGCGCAGCCGGTACTTCATCGTGTTCGGGTGGACGTGCAGCCGCCGCGCCGCGTCCCCGAAGCTGCCCACCGCGTCCAGCCACGCCGTGACGGACACGGCGTAGGCCGTTCCGTGGTCACGGTCGTGCGCGAGCATCGCGTCGATGCCCGGGTGGCGCAGCCGGGGCAGGCGGGCCAGCTCGTCGGCCACGTGGGCCAGCAGAACCCGTGCGTGGGCGTCCGCCAGGTCGGCCACCGCGGGAGCGCGCGGGTCGGCCGCGATCACCCGCAGGATGTCGTCGGCCTCCGCCCGCAGCAGCGGAATCTGCCCCAGGTCGGCGCTCGCCCGGCTCAGCGCCGCGCGCATCCGCAGCCCCAGCACCCGTTCGACCACCGTCAGCGTCTGCGCGGCCAGTCGGCGGACCGCCCCGTCGGCCCCCTCGGGGACCAGCACGTAGACCGCGCGCGCCGTGCTCGCCACCGCGGCCTCGGGCTGCACGGCCGACCAGTGCCGGGCCACGGCCGTGCCCGCCCGTGCCGTCAGCGCCGCGGTGTCGGAGTTCGCGGCCGGCGGTGCCAGCCCCACCAGCGTCACGGCGGTGCCCTCGGACAGCCCCAGCCGGGTGCGCGTGTCGGCCTCGCTCGCGGCCCCCTCCAGCGCACCCCGCAGCGCCTGCTCGCGCGCCTGGAGTTCGATCTCCGGCCCGCTGCGGCGGCGCAGCATGTGCAGAGCCGCGAGCCGGGCCCCGTCGGCGAGGGCGCGCTCCCCGGCCGCGTCGATCCGCGACTGGCCCTCGATCACCCAGATCGTGCCCAGCGGGAGGTCGCCCGCGCGGATCGCGACGGCCGCCCGCGGCAGCTCCTCGTCGCCGAGCGGCGGCAACCTCAGCATGCCGGGCGCGTTGAGCACATCGCGGTACTGCCGCACCTGCTCCGCCAGCACCGGGACACGCCGGTCCAGGATGCCCCGCCGGCGGAACTCGTCGATGGGCTGGCCCGGCAGCGTCGAGTAGGCCAGCACGTGCTGCTCCAGGTCCTCGATCACGACAGGGCCGCCGACCGCCCCCGCCAGGGCGTTGGCCAGCGTGAACAGCTCGTCGCCCGAGGCCGTGTCCGCGCCCGGCGAGCCCTCGCCCGCCCCGGAGGCCCCGAGCGCGGACGACAGCAGCGCGTCCACCTGCCGCCAGGCCGCGTCGTCGGGGGTGGTGAGCAGCGTGACGCCCGCTTCGCGCGCCGCCCTGGCCAGCACCCGGCCGTTCCCGCCCCGCAGCTTGACGACGGCCGCCACGTACCCGGCGCCGGCCGCCTCCCGCGCGGTCTCCACGGTCTCCGGGGCCTCGGCGTCCGCGCCGACCAGCAGCAGCACGGAACCGGTCCCGTCGGGGAGGGGGTCGGCCGCGTCGTGGATCACCGTGCGCAGAACGCGCTTGCGCAGACCGCCCGGCGGGGCGTCCAGCACGGTGAGCATGACCGGGCCCACGGACTCCAGCACCGAGCGCAGGGACGCGCCGGGCTCGGTGTCCTCGCCGACGTTTGGCGAAATCCAAGAGTCCATGACGCGAGCTTAAGCGTGTGCGCCAATGCCTGACCAGGGTGCGCCGACCAGGATGGGGAAGCCGCCTCGAGGCGGACGGCACGACCAGGAAGGCCCGACCATGTCCGTGGGGACCAGCACGCCCGCACCGCTCGCCCTGTTCCCGCCGGGGAGCGCCCTCGACTACGACGGAGCCCTCACCATCGGCGGCTGCCGTGCCGAGGACCTGGCGGAACGCTTCGGCACCCCGGCGATGATCGTCGACGAGACCGCCCTGCGCACCCGTGCCCGCCGCTACGTCCGTGGGCTGGCCGAACGCTGGCCGGACTCCCGGGTGGTGTTCGCGTCCAAGGCCTTCCCCTGCACGGCGATCGAGCGGATCCTGGTCGAGGAGGGCCTGGGCATCGACGTCGCCGGCGGCGGTGAGCTCGCCGTCGCGCTCCGGGCGGGCGCGGACCCGGAGCGGCTGGTCGTGCACGGCAACGCCAAGACCGACGAGGACCTGCGCGAGGCGGTCGGCGCGGGCGCCGGACTCGTCGTGATCGACAACGACGACGACATCGACCGGCTCGAACGCCTCACCACCGGCGAACAGGGCGTTCTGGTCCGCGTCACCCCCGGCATCCGCCCCGACACCCACGAGGCGGTCTCCACGGGTCAGCGCGGCTCCAAGTTCGGCTTCGATCCTGAGCGGGCCCGGGAGGCGATCGCCCGGCTGCGGGGGAGCGACCGGCTGCGCCTGGACGGCGTGCACGTCCACGTCGGCTCGCAGATCCTGGACACCGAGCCGTTCGCGCGGGCGGTGGAGGCCGTCGCCGACCTCGGGACGTTCGCGGTGTACGACCTCGGGGGAGGACTCGGCGCCCGCTACACCTACGACGACCACCCGCCCAGTGTCGAGGAGTACCTGGACGCCCTGGTCGGGGCGGCCCGCGCCCGCCTGCCCGCCGACGCCCGGATCATCATCGAACCCGGGCGGTCCCTGGTGGCCGAGGCCGGGGCCACCCTCTACCGGGTCGTGACGGTCAAGCGCGGCGAGCCGGCCACCGTCGCCGTCGACGGCGGCATGGGCGACAACATGGAGGTCGCCCTCTACGGGCAGCGGTTCGAGGCGGTGGTGGCCGCGCGTGTGGGCGGCGGCGACCCCTGCCACCTGGTCGGGCGGCACTGCGAGTCCGGTGACCGGCTCAGCTCGGGTGTACCGCTCGCCGATCCGCGTCCGGGCGACGTCGTGGCCGTGCCCGCCACCGGCGCCTACTGCTACTCGCTGGCCAACAACTACAACGGTGCGCGCCGGCCCCCCGTGGTCCTGTGCCGCGACGGCCGGGCCCGGGAGGTCGTGCGACGCGAGACCTACGCCGACCTCACCCGTCGCGACGTCGACGGGGAGACCGTCCTGGTGGGTCCCGGCCAGTGAGTGTTCCGCCGGAGGCGGCGGAGCCGGGCGGCCCTCTCGTGCGCGCGGTGCGTGGGGGCGGCGGTCCGGGTCCGCGCGGGAGGCGCCCTAGAGTCGGGGGACCGAGCGAGAGAAGGGACGGCCGGCATGGAACAGTGGGCCACCAAGGAAGAGGTCATCGCCGCACGCGAGCGCATGGAGAGCTCCCATCCGGGATGGGAGCGACCCGCGGCCTTCGCCGTCGGGGTCGTCCGCGACGGCGAGACGACCTTCGGACTGACCAACGCGGGCGGCAACTACTTCCCGGCCATCGTCCTGGCCCGGGTCGTGGGCCACGCCTCGGGCACGGCCACCTACCCGCTCTCCCGCGCGCAGTTGGAGACGGCCGTCGCCGAACTGTCCCCGGCCGAGGCCTGCACCGAGTTCCGGCACCCCAACCTGGTGCACTGGCGTGCGCTCCTGCGGGAGACCGCGGACCAGGGCGGGCAACTCGTCGCGGTCTTCGTCGCGGACCTGGACGACCCGCCCGTGGACGAGCACGACCGGGCGCTGCGCGACGCCGTGTCGAACTAGCGTTCGAGTGTGGCGTCCGCCATGATGGCGCCATGGCCTTCGCACTGGTGTTCGTCGACGTCCAGCGCAACATGCTGGAGGGCGGGTCCCCCGTGCCCGACGCCGACACGGTGCGCCCCGCGCTGTCCGGGCTCCTCACCCGGGCCCGTGCCGCCGGGGCGCCGGTCGTCCACGTCCTCAACGACGGGAGCGACATCGACCCTGACCGGCCGCACACTCCGGGATGGCAGCCGGTCTTCGAGGCCGAGCCGGGGGAGCCGGTCTTCCGCAAGACCGAGCCCAACGCGTTCTCCGTCCCGGGACTGGCGGCCTCGCTCAACGGCTTCGGCGTCCGCACGCTGGTCGTCGCGGGTTTCCAGAGCGAGTTCTGTATCGACGCGACCAGCCGGGCCGCCCTGGACGAGGGCTACGACGTCGTCCTGGCGGCGGGGGCGCACGCCACCTATCCCGGCTCGTCCGGTGCCCACGACACGGCCGCGGCCGTCGAACGGGAACTCCAGGCCTACGGAATCAAGGTTTCCCCCGCACGGGACCTCGACTTCCGGTAAGAATGAACCAAGGCACCTCTCCACCCCTCCCGGAGAGGTGCGGCGCCCCGGCGGAAGCCCGACACACCCCCTTGGTGTCGGCAGAGCAGGGGCGTTTCCAAGATCGGCCCCGGATCTGCCCCGGGGCCGATCTTCTTTGTGTGGGAACCGGCCTCCCGGGCGGGCCGTCGAACCTTCCGCACCATGGCGGACCCACCCCGGGAGCGGCACCGTGAGTTTCGATCTGGCGTTCTGGCGGGCGGACGGTCCCCTGACCGCGCAGGACGCGCAGCAGGTCTACCAGGTCCTCTGTCACGGGGGCGGCAACGTGCCGGCCCATCCCGCCGTGGACGCCTTCCACGCCGACCTGCTCGCCCGCTATCCGGTTCCCGGTCGCGACGACGGCCGCTCACCGTGGTCGGTGCGGCCCTGGCACACAGACGAGTGCGTCCTCGGCTGCATGCCCTACTCCGAGGCCGACGCGATGGCGCCCGTCCTGCTGGACCTCGCCCGACGGCACGGGCTCACCTGCTACGACCCCCAGTCGGGCACCGTGCACTTCCCCCGGAACGCCAACACCCTGACCCTGCGGCTGTACGAGGACGTTGTCGTCCACGGCCCGGCCCCGGAGGACGTCCGGTGGGTGCTGGAGCGGATCGGCGCCCGGGCCTGGTTCGCCATCCTGGAGGACGAGGCGGGCGGGTTCGTGCAGACCGCCACCGGCCCCGCGGCGCCCGAGGGGAGCTTCGCCGTCGAGTACCGCGACGGGGAGCAGTACCAGGCCCTCGTCGACGACCTGGCGCGCGTCCTTCCCGTGTTCGAGGGCTTCCTGCGCGGAGACCGCGCGTGGCGGACCACGTTGGACTTCACTGTCCTGGGTCTGTGACGCATGCCATAAGGGAGGTGGCGTCCCTCCCCGGTCGGCCCGCTCCCGTGTCCCTCCGGTCCCGGCCCGTCCGGCCGGACGTATGGGCCGAACACACCATCGCCTCGCCCCGCGGGAATGGTCGGAACGGGCGATGTGCGCCCGGTGGCGTCCGGCCTACCGTGGCGGTGTCCCTTCGACCAGGGAGGCCCGCGATGACCACTCAGCACATCCCGACCCGGCCCCCGGCGTGGCAGGGCCGACAGCTCACCGGCTCGACCGCCCGGGCCTACGAGCGCTTCCTCGTCCCCGCGATCTTCGGTCGCGCCCGAGCGCGACCGGCCGATCGTGTTCAGCGTCGGTGACGCGTGCTCGCTCGACCTGCCCGGGGCCGACTTCGACACCGTGCTCTGCCAGCAGGCCCTGCAGTTCTTCGACGACCGTGCGACCGCGCTGTCCGAGATGCGGCGCGTGCTGGTGCCCGGAGGACGCGTGGCGCTCAGCGTGCTCCGGCCACGTCGGCACAACCGCGCCTACGGACACTTCGCCGACGCGCTCGACCACCACGTCGGTTCCGACGCCGGGGCCATGATGCGCGCCCCGTTCCCGGACCTCACCGCGGACGACCTGCGCGGACTCCTGCACGGCGCTGGGTTCGACCAGGTGGTGGTCCGGATCGCCGTCACCAGCGCGCGCTACCCGTCCGTGGCGGAGATGGTGCGCCAGGAGACGGTCAGCTCGCCCCTGGCCGCTCACCTGGCGGGCGCGGACGACACCTCGCGCGCCGCCCTCGTCGAGGAGACCGGCCGCCTCCTCGCCGACCACCTGGACGACGAGGGCGTCGTGCTGCCCGTGGAGACCTACCTGGTCACCGCGGAACGGCCCGCGCTCGACTGAGCCCCGCCCCGGGGCGCGGGACCGGCGGCGGCCGACCCCGCGCCCCGCGACACGTCCGTCACCACGGCAGGGGTTCGCGGATCCGGAGGGCGGCGTCCATCCCGGCGACCAGGGCGTCCATCGTCAGCACGGGCACCATTGTGGGGGCGGCGTTCCCGGGTCCGCCACCCGGTTTCGCCCGGCCGCGCCGTTGTCCACAGGCCCTCTGCGGCCATCCGCGATACGCCCTAACCTGGCCGCAGACGTGAATCGAACACCAAGGGGGCACTGATGGCGGGACGCGACGGGGGCGGCGGCCGAGGCGGCGGCTACGGCGGCGGCCGAGGCGGCGGAGGCGGCGGTCGCGGCGGCGGAGGCGGCGGTCGCGGCGGCGGGGGCGGCAGGCGCAGGCCCGAGCCGGAACCCATCCGGGGTGTCCGCGACGACGCCCGGCTCTCATCCGAACTCCTCAGGATGGACGGCGCCTCCTACGGCCGCTACAAGACCCTCAAGGGCGACTGGGACTTCGGCGACTTCACCCTGACCGTGGAGCGCGTGCAGGCCGACCCCTTCGCCCCGCCCTCGCGCGTGCGGGTGCTCGTGCCCGACAGCGGTATCCCCAAGAGCGCCTGGGGCGACCCGGTCCGCCGCCGCGCCACCGCCGACTACCTGGGCCGGCGGGCCCGCCGGCTGCTCAAGGGGTCGCTGCTCAAGATCGACACCGGCGGACAGGAGGTCATCGAACGCTCCTCCTGCCGTCTCACCGACGGCGGCTTCGACCTGCGGATCGGCATCGACCTGCCCGGCCACGGGCGCCGCATCGACGGCCGCGGGGCCGAGCGCGAGTTCTGCCGGACCCTGCCCGGCCTGGTCGACGACCTCGACTGGGAGGAGATCGACGAAGCGGAGGCCGTCGCCTTCGCCGACAGCGTCGCCGACACCGTGGCGCTGCGGTCCCGGCTCGCCGAACGCGGCCTGGTCGCCTTCGTCGCCGACGGCGCCGTCCTGCCCCGCAGCAGCGGCGTCAGCGACCAGCCCATGACCAGCGGCGTCGTGCCCTTCGACTCGCCCGAGTCCCTGCGGGTCAGCGTCGACCTGCCGCACCGCGGCACCGTGACGGGCATGGGCGTCCCCGAGGGCATCACGCTGATCGTCGGCGGTGGGTTCCACGGCAAGTCCACCCTCCTGCACGCGCTGGAGCGCGGCGTCTACGACCATGTGCCCGGCGACGGCCGCGAACTCGTCGTCACCCGGGACGACGCCGTCAAGATCCGTGCGGAGGAGGGCCGCCGGGTCGAGCGCACCGACGTCAGCGCGTTCGTGCGCAACCTGCCCACCGGCGCCGACACCAGCGACTTCCGCACGGAGAACGCCTCCGGGTCCACCTCCCAGGCCGCCAACATCTGCGAGGCCGTCGAGGCGGGCGCCCACACCCTCCTGGTGGACGAGGACTCCACCGCCACCAACCTGATGATCCGCGACGAGCGCATGCAGGCCCTCGTGCACGGCGACCGCGAGCCGCTGATCCCGTTCATCGACCTGGTCCGCCCGCTCCACCGCGACCACGGCGTGTCCACCGTCCTGGTCATGGGCGGCAGCGGGGACTACTTCGACGTCGCCGACCTGGTCGTCATGCTCGACGCCTACCACCCGCACGACGTCACCGCCCGGGCCCGCGCCCTGGCGCACGACCGCGCCGACGCCGACTTCGCCCTGCCGCGCGCCCGCGTCGTCGACCCGGGATCGGTGGACGACAGCACCGCGCGCGGCCGTGGCAGGATCAAGCGCCGCGACATGGACGTGCTGGTCTTCGGCGACAGCGACATCGACGTCCGCGCCCTCGAACAGTTCGTCGACCCCGGGCAGATCACCGGTGCCGGCCTGGCCCTGCGCGCACTCGTCCGCGGCGGCCACCTGGACGGCACCCGCACCCTTGCGGAGGCCCTCGCCGCCCTGGACCGGGCCCTGGCCGCGGACGGGGTCACCCTGCTCGGCGGTGACTTCGGTGGCGACTACGCCCTGCCGCGCCGGTTCGAGGTCGCCGCCACGCTCAACCGACTGCGCACGCTCAGGGTCCGCGACCTCCACAGATGAGCCCACGTCGGGGATGCTGTGAGCGCGGTCACCGTGAGGTGAGACGGTCGCCCCACGGCCCGCGGCCACCGCTGGGGGGTCGGTATTGTGGACAAGCAGGGCACAGCGGTCAAGGTGCGGCGGTCCCGGGGCGACCCGGGCGGACCCCGTGCGCGCACGCGCGTCGTGGCGGCCCAGCCGCGGTGCGAACGTCGCGGTCCCTGCGATCCCGACCAGTTTTGGAGACGAGAACCCGGTGCGTGACCCCGCAGATCTGTACCAACTCCATCCCGGATTCGACGACGTCGCCGGTCTGGCGATGCTGGTCTGTCTGGACGGCTTCGTCGACGCCGGACACACCGGGCGCCAGATGGCCTCGGAGCTGTTCGACCGGTCCACCGCGGAGGAGATCGCGACCTTCGACACCGACCGACTCGTGGACTACCGCTCCCGGCGCCCGACGATGACCTTCGTGGAGAACGTCTGGACCGACTACGACGCTCCCAAGCTCGCCCTCTACCGCATGTTCGACCAGGACGACGTGCCCTTCCTGCTCCTGCACGGGCCCGAGCCGGACCGAGAGTGGGAGGGCTTCGTCGCCGCCGTCGCCGAGCTCGTCGACCACTTCTCCATCACTCTCACCCTCAGCGTCCACGGCATCCCGATGGCGGTGCCGCACACCCGACCCGTGACCGTGACCCCGCACTCCACCCGGCCCGAGCTGGTGGCCGGCCACACACCGTGGATCGGCCGCGTCGAGGTGCCCGGCAGCGCGGTGTCGCTGCTGGAGTTCCGGCTGGGCGAGCGCGGCCACGACTTCATCGGCTACGCCGTCCACGTGCCCAGCTACCTCGCCCAGTCCCCGTACCCCAGGGCCGCCATCGCCGCGGTGGAGTTCGTGGCCGGGGCGACCGGGCTGGCCCTGCCCAGCCAGGGGCTGGAGGACGTCGCGGGGGCCACGGACGTCGACATCGCGGAACAGGTGGCGGCCTCCGAGGAGGTCCAGCGTGTCGTGACCAACCTGGAGCGGCAGTACGACGACATCATGTCCTCACGGACCGACCCCGAGGAGCGGACCACGCTCCCGTTGGCCGAGGAGGAGGCCGGTCTGCCCACCGCCGACGAACTCGGCGCGGAACTCGAACGCTACCTCGCCGAGCGCGAGGGCGACGGAAACGGATAGCCGTTGTTCTACCAGATTCTCTTCCGCTCGGCGCTGCGCCACCTGGACGCTGAGAAGGCGCACAAGCTGAGCTTCGCGGCCCTGCGCGGCGCCGCGGCCGTGCCCGGCGTGGCCGCCGCCATGGGCCGGGTCCTGGGACCGCGCGAGCCGGAGCTGACGGTGCGCGCCCTGGGACAGGAGTTCCCCGGGCCGCTCGGGCTCGCGGCGGGTTTCGACAAGAACGCGGAGAGCCCCGACGGACTGGCCGCGCTCGGCTTCGGGTTCGTGGAGATCGGCACCGTCACCGCCCAGCCGCAGCCGGGCAACCCCACGCCGCGACTGTTCCGCCTGGTCCAGGACCGCGCCATCGTCAACCGCATGGGCTTCAACAACGAGGGCTCCGCCCTGGTCGCCGAGCGCCTGCACCACCAGCGCGGCCGACGCCGTCCGGTGCTCGGCGTCAACATCGGCAAGACCAAGGTGACGCCCGAGGCCGAGGCACCCGCCGACTACGCCACCAGTGCCCGCCGGCTGGCGCCCTACGCCGACTACATGGTGGTCAACGTCAGCTCGCCCAACACCCCGGGCCTGCGCAACCTGCAGGGTGTGGAGCAGTTGCGCCCGCTGCTGGCCGCGGTGCGCGAGGCCCTGGCCGAGTCCGGGCACGCGTCGCTGCCGCTGCTGGTCAAGATCGCTCCGGATCTGGCCGACGAGGACATCGACGCCGTCGCCGACCTGGCCCTGGCCGAGGGTCTGGACGGCATCATCGCCACCAACACCACCATCTCCCGCGAGGGGCTCTCGGCCTCCGAGGACGAGGTGGCGGCCGCCGGAGCGGGCGGCCTGTCCGGTGCCCCGCTCAAGCAGCGGTCGCTGGAGGTGCTGCGCCGCCTGCGCGCCCGCGTGGGCGGCCAGGTCACGCTGGTCGCGGTCGGTGGTATCGAGACGCCCGAGGACGCCTGGGAGCGGATCCGCTCCGGAGCGACCCTCGTCCAGGGCTACACGGGGCTCATCTACGGCGGCCCGCTCTGGCCGCGCCGGATCCACCGCGGCCTGGCCCGGCTCGTCCGCGCCGCCGGCTACGCCTCGGTGGGCGAGGCCGTGGGCGTGGACGCCCCGGCTCCCGCGCTGACCCTGGCGGAGGACCCCGCGGGCCGGACCGCCTGATCCCGCGCCGACGGCCCTGACCGGCCGTCAGCGACCGGCGCCCCCGGACTCGTCCGCGGGGCGCCGCGGTGTTTCGACGGTCGTGGCTTCCGGACCCGTTCACGGGCGCCGCGGTGTCCGGAGGGTCGGCGTTTCGGGTGCGCCCCTGCGGCGCCGCGGTGTTCGCACGGCCGTCGCCGTGGGACCAGCCCCTGGCGCCGCGGTGTCTCCGCGGCGGCGTCGTTCTCGGCTCAGATGCTTCGGAGCCGGACTCCCTGATGCCCGCCACCAGGTCCCGTAGCCGGTGGGGCCGTGTCTCCCATGACCACCGTCGTCGCTGTCGGGGCCGGGCGGGGACGCTCAGCCGTCGATCTCCGGGACGGTCTCACCCTCGGGATAGGAATCGCCGACCTCGGGGTCGCCGACGGTCTCGCTGACCGTCGCGAACTCGTAGCCGTCCTCGCGCAGCCGCTCGACGATCTCCGGTACGGCCGCCAGGGTCGCCGGGAGCGTGTCGTGCAGCAGGACCACCCCGCCCGGTTCGGCCTGTTCCAGGACCCGCTCCACGATCTTGTCGCGGTCGATCTCCATCCAGTCCTCGCTGTCCGAGCTCCACAGGACCTGGGCCATCTCCTGCTCCCCGATCTCCTCCAGGACCTCGGGCGAACTCGCGCCGAACGGCGGTCGGAACAGCTCCACGGTGTCCCCGGTGTTGCGCCGCACGAGTGCGCTCACCACCGCCATCTCCGCGGTCAACCGGTCGGCCTCGTACTCGGGCAGGTGCTCGTGCAGATCGTTGTGGTTGGCGATCTCGTGGCCCTCCGCGTACGCGCGGCGCAGGACGCTGGGGTAGGTCAGCGCCGGGTTCCCGTTGAGGAAGAACGTCGCCGGCACCTCCTCCTCCGCCAGGGTGTCGAGCAGGTGGGGCGTGGTCTCGGCCGGTCCGTCGTCGAAGGTCAGCGCGATGCACTTGGCGTCCTCGGCTGCGCAGTCCACGCCGCTGCCCGCCGTGATCTCACCGGGGACCTCCGGGCGCTCCTCGTGGTCGACGCTCGGCTCGGGCACGTCGAGGTCGGGCTCCTCCACGAGCGACGCCGCCCGCGCGCGCTCGCCCAGGTCGGACAGGAGCGGGGCCACGTCCTCTGACTCCAGGACGGCGGTGATCCGACCCGGCGCGGGGTCGGGCGGGTGCCCCTCACGGGGCGGTGACAGGTGGCCGTCGTCGAACTCCACGACCAGGTCGCCGTCGGTGTTGAACCCCATCGAGTCGTAGGTCCCCAGCACCGGGTACAGCACCTCCGTGCCGACGTTCGGGTCGTCGGCCAGAGCCGTGGCCACCAGACCGTTCAGCTCCGCCAGCGCCGCCTGGTCGCGGACGAGTTCGGTGGCGTAGCGGGTCAGCCCGCTCCGCGCGTCGTACCAGTAGGTCCCGTACGCCTGGCGCGTGCCGTGCAGGTCCGTCTCCGTCCGGACCAGGCGCACGCCCAGGACGTCGTCCCCCGCCGCGACCAGCTCCCAGTCGATGTCCAGGCTCACCGGCTCCCGGCTGGCCCCGCGGAAGTCCTGGACGTCCCGGTCCACCTGCGCGGCCAGGCCCGTGGTGAACCGCTCCGCCGCCCCCGCGAACGCCGGGTGGGCGACACTGATCTCCACGCCTTCCGGCCGGTAGGGATGGTCCTCGAAGTCTGCGGCGTCACCGGTCCACTCGTCCACCGCCGCCTCGGCGGCCTCGGCCGGGTCGACCAGGACGCCGATGTCCTCGGGCGCGCCGGTCACGCCCCCGGTGATCGTCGCGCAGCCGGCCACCGGCAGGAGCGCCGCGGCGAGGGCCGCACCGGTCCTCCGCAACCGGACCCATGCCGGGCGGTACCCGGCCCTGACCTGGGGAACTCGGGTCGCTGACACTTGCGGACTCCCTCACCTGGACCGATTCCACGCTGGCCTTGCCTGCAAGATAGAGGACCGGGAACGCGGCCCGGGTGCGCTGACCACAAGTGGTCAGGACACCCGGGCGCGTCATCCCCCGCACGCTCCGTTCGTCCGCGCTACTCGTCCCCGTGGGGGCCGTCGTCCTCGTCCGGCGCGGGGCTCTCCTCGGGCGGTGCGGGGACACCGTCGACGTAGGTCTCGCCCGGCTCGGTGGGACCGAGCAGCTGGGACACGGTGACCATGGTGTAGCCCCGTGCGTCCAGTTCACGGATGATCCCCCTGGACGCGGCGATCGACGTCGGATGGATGTCGTGCATGAGGATGATGGCGCCGTCGGAGGCGCCGTCCAGCGCCCGGCCCTTCACCACCGACGCGTTGCGGTCCTTCCAGTCGTTGGTGTCGATGCTCCACAGGATCTGCGCCAGCCCCATGTCCGCGGTCACGGCCGCGACCGTCTCGTCGGTCGCGCCGTAGGGCGGACGCATGAGATCGGGCATGTACCCCGTCTCGCGGTAGACCTGCGCCTGCACGGTGGCCAGCTCCGACCGCACACCGCTCTCGCTCAGCCCCGTCAGGTCGGGGTGGCCCAGAGTGTGGTTGGCGATCTCGTGTCCCTCGGCGTAGGCCCGACGCACCGTCAGCGGGTCCTCCATGACCGGCACGCCCGTGACGAAGAACGTGGCCCGCGCGTCGTACTCCGCGAGCATGTCCAGCAGCGCTGGGGTGCCCCCGCCGGGGCCGTCGTCGTAGGTCAGCGCCACGCACTTCGTCTCGGGATCGGAGCAGTCCACCCCGTCGTCGACGGGGGACAGGTGACCCGGCGTCGGCGCGTCCTGGCCGTCCTTGTCCGCCTCGGGCGGCCCGGCGATCGAGTACCCCCGCACCCCGACGGTCGCCGCCTCGCGCACGCGCGTGCCCAGCTCCGACAGCAGGGGCTCGGTCCCCTCGCGGTCGAGGACCGCGTGCACGCGCCCCTCGTCCGGCTCCGCCACCTGCCCGTCGTCGAACTCCACGACCAGGTCGCCGTCGGGGTTGAACCCGACGGAGTCGTACAGCGCGCCGACCGGGTGGATGGTGTCGGTGTTCGCGGTGTCCGGCACGCCCTCCTTGACCAGGCTGTTGACCTCGGCCAGCTGCTCCTGCCCGCCGAACAGACGGGTGGACTCGAAGGTCTGCCCGGTCGCGGTGTCGTACCAGTAGGTGGTGTGGCACTCCCGCGTGCCCTCGGAGTCGGTCTCCAGGCTCGTCATGCGCACGCCCACCACGTCGTCGTTGGCGGCGGTGAGCTGCCACTCGGCCTCGTAGGACTCCGCACCCGGGTTGGCGGCGTCGAACGCGTCGACGCTCGCGGCCAGCGTCCGGTCGAGGAAGTCGGTCAGCGGCTCGGCGTTGGGCAGGACGGGGTAGGTGACCGCCACGTCGAGGTCGCCGTCGTAGGCGAGTTCGGCCTCGTCGAGGTCCACGACATGGTCGGGGTCGACCACCGTCAGCTCGTCGGGCTCGCCGGTCGCGGGCACCTCGGGGGCGCTCGCGTCCTCGGTGGACTCGTTCGAGGTGTGCTCCGAGTCGACCGGCGCCATCAGCCCCGAGGGACGGGTCGCCATGTACACCAGTCCCAACAGGACCACCAGCGCGACCACGACCGTGATCAGGGGGCGGTCTGGAGCCATCGTGGGGTGGGACGGCTTGTTCACCAGGGGTTCTCCACGTTCATCTGCAGACGAACGTTCGCGCGGAGCCGGGGTGCTCTCGCGCGCAACGCTTGTTCGTGTTGTGTGACGCCCGCCACGCGATGCGGGTTCGCACGGAAACGGGCACGGGTCAGGGGTTCTCGGCGCCGGGTGCAGGGGCGAAGCGGGGGTCTCCCTATACTTGCAGGCGTGGAAGGTACACAGTCCACGAACGCACCGGGCCGCGCCCGGAAAGCGGTGAACTGTGTCGCAAGAGGGAACCCGGTGCGAGTCCGGGACTGCCCCGCAGCGGTGAGTGGGAACGAAAGTCGCCATGAGCACTGGTACGCCGACCACAACGGTCGGCGGCTGGGAAGCGGCGTCGAGTAGGTGAGTCGGCCCGACCGGCACCGCCCACGAGTCCGAAGACCTGCCTCCGCCCGGCGGGGCACCCGTCCCGCCGGTGGTCCCGCGCCCCGAGGGAGGGCCGAGGGCGATGGCAGGCGTGCGCGTTGTGACGCGCCCTCACGCGTGCCCGCGTCCTTCTCTCCTCCCTTCGGCTCGGACCCGGCCTTCGACGAGGGAGAGAAGCTCATGACCACGACCCCGACGGGCCCGCGCCCGCCCGTGCGCTCCACCGTGCACGGCTACCCGAGGATCGGCCCGCGCCGCGAACTGAAGCGCGCCTGCGAGTCCTACTGGAAGGGCGCCACCAGCGCGCACGAGCTCGACACCGTCGCCTCCGGCCTGCGCACGGGCGTCCTCGCCCAGCTGCGCGCGGCGGGCGTCGACGACCTGCCCTCCAACACGTTCTCCCTCTACGACCACGTCCTGGACACGGCGGTCCTGTTCGACCTGGTCCCGTCGCGCTTCGCGTCCCCGGCCGCCGCGGCCGACCGCGACGAGGAGCTGCGCCGCTACTTCGCGATGGCCCGCGGCGACCAGGACGCGCCGCCCCTGGAAATGACCAAGTGGTTCGACACCAACTACCACTACCTGGTCCCCGAACTCTCCCCGAGCACCCGGCCCCGCCTGGTCGGCGACACACCCGTCGCCGAGTTCCGGGAGGCCGCCGCGGCCGGGTTCCACACCCGTCCGGTCCTGCTCGGGCCGCTGACCTTCCTGATGCTGGCCAAGGCCGCCGACGACGCCCCCGACGACTGGGACCCGCTCACCCTGCTCGACCAGCTGCTCGACGCCTACGCCCGGCTCCTGGCCGAGCTGCGGTCGGCCGGAGCCACCGAGGTCCAGCTCGACGAACCGATCCTGGCCACCGACGAGGGCCGCGCCGCCACCGGCCGCCTGGAACACGCCTACCAGCGGCTGGGCGCGCTCACCGAGCGCCCCGCCCTGCTGGTGTCCACCTACTTCGGCTCCATCGGCGCCCCCGCGCTGCGCGTGCTCAAGGAGTCCCCGGTCGAGGCGGTGGGGCTGGACCTGGTCACCGATGACGAGGCCGTCGACGACCTGGTGCAGGTGTCCGGTCTCGGTTCGACGCGCCTGGTGGCCGGGATCGTGGACGGGCGCAACGTGTGGCGCACCGACGTTCGGGCCGCCGCGGCCACGCTCGGCACACTGCTCGCCCTGGCCGACGACATCACCGTCAGTACCTCGTGCTCCCTGCTGCACGTGCCCATCGACCTGGACGCGGAGACGGCGCTGCCGCCCGAACTGCGCGGAGCGCTGGCCTTCGCCAAGCAGAAGGCCGAGGAGACCGCCCTGCTCGCCCGGGTGCTCTCCGAAGGGGGCGAGGTCGACGACGCGTCGGCCACCCGGCCCCCGTCCTTCACCGACGCCCGCGTGCGCGCACGCCTGGACGCGCTCGGGCCGCAGGCGGAACGGCGCACCAAGGTCAGGGGTCTGCCCACGGACACGCCCCTGACCACCACCACGATCGGGTCCTTCCCCCAGACCCCCGACCTGCGCCGTGCCCGCGCCGCCCACCGCCGGGGCGAGCTGCCCGACCAGGACTACACCAAGCTCCTGCGCGAGGAGATCGACCGGGTCATCGCCCTCCAGGAGGACATCGGACTGGACGTCCTCGTGCACGGCGAGCCCGAGCGCAACGACATGGTGCAGTACTTCGCCGAGCAGTTGCGGGGCTACGCCACGACCGAGTACGGGTGGGTGCAGTCCTACGGGTCCCGGTGCGTGCGCCCGCCGATCCTCTACGGGGATGTCTCCCGCCCCGCGCCGATGACGGTCGAGTGGATCACCTACGCGCAGGGGCGGACCGACAAGCCGGTCAAGGGCATGCTCACCGGCCCCGTCACCATGCTGGCCTGGTCGTTCGTCCGCACCGACCAGCCGCTGGGTGAGACCGCCCGCCAGGTGGCGCTGGCCCTGCGCGACGAGGTCGCCGACCTGGAGCGCGCCGGGATCCGGCACATCCAGGTGGACGAGGCCGCCCTGCGCGAGCTGCTGCCGCTGCGCCGGGAGCACCACCAGGACTACCTCGACTGGGCGGTGGGCTCGTTCCGCCTGGCCACCGGCGGTGTCGCGCCGACCACGACCGTCCACACGCACATGTGCTACTCGGAGTTCGGCCTGATCGTCGACGGGATCGAGGCGCTCGACGCCGACGTCACCAGCGTCGAGGCGGCCCGCTCCCGCATGGAGCTCGTGGCCGACCTGGGCCGTCGCGGCTACCGTCGGGGGATCGGCCCGGGCGTGTACGACATCCACTCCCCACGGGTGCCCACGGTCGAGGAGATCGAGGAGTCGCTGCGCCTGGCGGTCGCCCACATCGATCCGCACAAGCTGTGGGTCAACCCCGACTGCGGGCTGAAGACCCGCCGCTACGCCGAGGCGGAGCAGGCCCTGCGCAACATGGTCGAGGCGGCCCGCCGCGTCCGCGCCGACCTCGCCCCCTGACCCCGACACCGAGGGTCGCTCCCCGGGCCACGACTCCCCAGCGGTTGACCGTGGCCTGGGGCTAGAGGCCCGCACACCCTCCGGGCACGAAGGCACAGGCGTAGCCTTTGCGGGGTCCCCCGGGTGTCCGCCTGGAGCTTGTCCAGGGGGTTGAAGCCGCACGAGAACGGCCTACGTCCACCAGAGGGGGTGAAAGGTAGGCCGTCGCGCTTTGGGGACCGCTGGGGGGTTCGCGAGGGGCGCGCCAGTGTTCTGCAGGAGGAGACGGGGCCGCAGCGAGCTTGCGAGCAAGGCAAGTCGACGCCGAAGAACACTGGCTCTCCGGCGCCCCGCGTCCGAGCCTGCGAGGGCGCCGGAGAGCGCAGCGAGGGCGCCGACGCGTCCTGGAGGGCCTGGAGGTGCACTCCCGAGGAACGAGGGAGCGCACCGGAAGGACCGAAGGGCGCGTCTTCCGGGCGCACGAGCACGGGGCCAAAGCGAAGCGGCGGCCCCAAAAAAACACAGAACGGGGGGACCACGGCTTCCGCCGCGGTCCCCCCTTGTGTTCCGTCGGGTCAGGTGCCGACGAGGGCCAGCGCCTCGTTGGCGGCGCCCATCATGATCTCCTCGACGTTGTCGGGGAGGGTGACTTCCGCGTCCTCGTTGCTGAAGGGCGGGTTCACCTGGTACTCGATCCGGACGTTCAGGTTCGCGGTACGGATGAGCACGACCGCCTGCGGCACCTCGGTCCCCACGTAGTCGTAGACCGTGGTGACGTACTGCGCCTGGTCGCCCAGGTCGATCTCCTTGTTCTCGTCGAGGCCGTCGGCGACGTAGTTCGTGTAGTCGGCCTGGCCGGTGACGTCCTCCAGCGCCGTGTTGAAGTCGTCGGTGGCGGCTTCGACGGAGTCGGCGGCGGAGTAGGGGACCTGGTAGTTGATCTCGAAGCTCGCGTAGCCGTCCTCGGGGTTGCCCTCGGGCGGGTCGGCCAGGAGGCTGCTGCACGTGGACGTGTTGTCCTGGACGGACTTGGTGCCGCCCTCGGTCAGCAGGAAGTCCGTCTGGACCTGCTCGGTGAAGGCCTCGCAGGGCTCGGTGGGCACCTCGTAGGGCGGCTCACCGTTGGGCTCGGCGTCGGGCTCGGGGGTGTCGTCACCGCCCTCGGGGTCCTCCGCGCCGCCGGTCTCGGCCGTGGAGGCCTCGACCTCCGGGTCCGCGATCTCGGTGCCGCCGTCGTTGCCGTTCGTGACCAGCATGACCACCACGGCGATGACGAGCACGATGATGATCGCGCCGCCACCGATGACGACCCACAGGCCGGCCTTGCTGCCGCCGCCCTGGGGTTGCTGCGGCGGCGGGGGGTAGCCGGGGCCGCCCGGGCCACCGGGACCGCCAGGGCCGCCGGGCCCGCCGTAGGGGGGCTGACCGCCCGCGTACATCCCCTGGTCCTGCCCGCCGGCGTAGCCGCCGTAGCCGGGCTGGCCACCGGTGTTGGGGTCGCCGAAGGGCATGCCGCCCTGGGGCTGGCCGTAGGGAGGCTGGCCCGGGCCGGGCTCCCCACCACCGTAGGGGTTCTGCGGTGGCTGGTTGTAAGGTCCGTTTTCGCTCATGGCTCCCCTCGCCCGGTGATGTGCTGACCGTGTTGTCTGGGACGCGTGTGCGCCGCCCTGAGTTCTCACGACTTCCGACCGCCCGCTCGCGGCTGCGCCGAGAAGGGGGACGGGAGTCGTGTGGAGAGGTCGCCACCCGTGGTCACCGGTCCGCGGGCGAGAGCGGGCGGGTGGCGGGCTGGCGCTCCCCGTGTGTGGAGGAGGCCCCCAGAAGTGCTGGGGGCACCGACCGCCGACGCGGAGCCTGATGGGGTCGCTACTCGCGGGGAGGGGCCGGAACCTGATGCATCCTAACCGGGCGGACCGTCGCCCAGCAGGGCCAGGTCCATGGTAGAGGGGGGAATCGTCACCGTTTTGTGCTGGTCGCGCACCTGGGCGTCATGTCCGTAACGGGATCGTGACGTCTCGCTCTGGACGTGTGAACGGTGTCCGGGGTAATGGCCTCGGGCCGGAGGGGCGGGCGCGGCCGACCGGAGGCCGACCGCGCGGACGCCGGCGGGTCACGGAGGGCGCCGGGACTGCTCGCGCAGGTCACCGCGGGGTCCGGCGGTGGCCGGATCCGGCCACCGCGCCACCGTGTCACGGCGACATGACTCCGTGGTGGTGCGACCCGTGGCGTCCTAGAACATCGAGATGTGCACGTGGTCGAAGTGGTTCTCGGTGATGCTGCCGCGGTCGGCCATGTCGCGCCAGCCGGTGTCGCCGCGGCGGACGTCCCAGATCTGCTGGCGGTAGATGACGTACATGATCCCCAGGTCCTCGGCGTTGTCCCGCGCCCACTCGGCGATCGCCCAGCCGCGGTCCACCTGCTCCTGCGGGGGCATGGAACCGTTGGCGTCCACCATGAAGTCGCAGGCCCGGCCCTTGGGGTGCTCACCGACGACCCAGCCGCCGACCGCCCGGTAGCAGCCCACGCCGCCCACGTCGCGCCCCTCACCGAACTGTTCGATGACCAGGGCGCGCATCTGCTCGGTCCGCGGCGTGATGTTGTACTGGCCGCCCATCTGCTGGACGGGGTAGTCGGCGATCATCCGTTGGACCTCGCGCCGGCGCTCCTCCAGCTCGTCGAGGTCCGCCTCGACCTCCTCCAGCTGCTCGTTCGCGTTCTCCTGCGCGACCTCGTCGCGTGAGAGCGCCTGGTTCAGCTGGTCGATCTTGTCCTGGTTGCTGGTCGAGAGGTAGTCGACCACGATCGCGCGGTCGATGACCTCGTCCGGCTCGGCGTCCACGAACAGCGACATCGAGGGGTCGATCCCGCTGCCGGTGTAGGTGGCGACGGCCAGGGAGCGCACCTGCGCCTGTGCCGCCTCGACCTCCTCGCGGGTGCCCTCGGCGCGGGCCTCGGCGCGCTCGGCGTCCTCGATGACGCCCTCCATGTCGCGCAGTTCGCCCTGGTACTCCTCGCTCAGGGTGCCGGCCCGCTCGCGGAGGGAGTCCAGGCTCTCCTCGGGCTCGCGCGGCACGGCCACCGCCCACGCGGGGGCCTGGAGGACGGCCAGCATCGCCCCGACCAGCGCCACGGCCACCGCGGCGGTGCGCGCCCGCCCGGCGGACGCGGACCGCCGCGCGCGCGGCAGGACGGCCTCCACGGCGTCGGCCCAGGTCCACACGTGAGGGTCGGGTGCCCAGAAGTCGGCGAAGGGATCCGCCGCGCCGCCACGCGCGGGGGCTCCGTCCACTCTGTTCGGATCGTCGGACTGCACGGTGGGTCGCTCCTCGTGCCCGTGGGCGCCGACCGCGGACGCGGTGGGCGCGGTGGGCGCAGATACTCGTCTCGTCCGGCCGGACCCGGGGCCTGTGGGGAGGCCGGGTCCGTTCTCTCGCGCACGCCGTCAACGGGGGCGAGTGCCATGGGACGGTAATGAGTGTAGGCACTCATGCGGGGATCCGGGCTGCCTCGGCCGACCTCAGTGCTCTGACGAGGCACGATGTGGCAGAAATTACCCGATAACGGCCACCGGATCTGGTGTCCCGACCCCCGCGTCCGTGGTTGGCTGGTCTCCGTGAAGGCTTCAGTGCGCGACTCGTCCAGCCACGCCGCGGCCCCGGCGCACACCACTCGGTGGTGTCGGCCGGCCCCTGGCGGGCGTTGTCGCGCGCACTTCTAGGGCGTGTTCCGTGGATGCCGCCCGTTGCGAGCGGGGCATCCAGTGGTGCTCTCGTAAGGCCGAAGAAGGAGTCAGCCTGGTTCGGCTGTCGACTGATGAGAACGCGGCGAGAGTGCCGCTGGGGCGCCGCGCAGCAGGGTGAGTATCCGCGGAACACGCCCTGGCGGCCCCTCGTCCGACCGCCGCCGCACCGCGCCTCCCCGAGCGGGGGAGCGCCTGCCCGCACGCCGCTACGGCGCGTCGCCGCCGCCCGCGTGCCGGGCCCTCCGTACGCTCTGACGTGGGTCAACCCCACGCTGAGTCCTCGCGTCCCCGTGTGCCACCACCGGGTGCCGTGACTCCACCGCTGAGACGTCGATGGGAAGACCGTGATTGACGCAGTGGGCCTGCACAAGGTCTACAGGTTGAAGAAGCGCCGGGTGACCGCCCTCAACGGGGTGGACCTGCGCGTCGAGCCCGGCGAGATCTACGGGGTCGTGGGCCAGAGCGGTGCGGGCAAGAGCACCCTCCTGCGCACGGTGAACCTCCTGGAGCGCCCCGACGCTGGGACCGTGCGCGTGGGCGGCGAGGAGCTCACCTCGCTGCGCGGCGCCGGACTGCGCACCGCGCGCCGCCGCATCGGCATGGTGCACCAGCACTTCGCCCTGCTGGCCTCGCGCACCGTGGCCGGCAACGTCGCCTTCCCACTGGAGGTCGCCGGGGTCGGCCGCACCGAGCGCCGGGCCCGCGTGGGGGAGCTCCTGGACCTGGTGGGGCTCGCCGACAAGGCCCGGGCCCACCCCTCCCAGCTCTCCGGCGGTCAGAAGCAGCGCGTGGGCATCGCGCGGGCGCTCGCCTCGCGCCCCGACGTCCTGCTGAGCGACGAGGCCACCTCCGCCCTGGACCCCGCCACCACGGACTCGATCCTGGCCCTGCTGCGCCGCTTGCGCGACGAGCTCGGGCTGACCATCCTGCTGATCACCCACGAGATGGACGTGATCAAGCGGATCTGCGACTCCGCGGCGATCATGGAGGCCGGAGAGTTCCGCGAGTCCGGACGTGTGCTCGACCTGATCGGCACCCCGGGTTCGCTCCTCGCCCGTTCCCTCTTCCCGCTGCCCGACCGCGGTGGACCCGACACGGTCGTGGTCACCTACCCGCGCTCCTACGACGAGCCGCTGATGTCGGAGCTCACCCGCCGCTTCGACGTCGACGTGAACATCCTGGGCGGCGGCGTGGAGCAGGTCGCCGGGCAGTCCGTGGGCCGGCTCATCGTCGACCTGCGCGGTGCGCGCCGCGGACCGGCCCTGTCCTACCTGGCCGAGCACGGCCTGCTGGTCGAGGAGGCCGGACAGTGACTGCGATTTCCCTGACCCCTGTTCCCACCCTGGCCGGCGCCGCCTCCGCGGACGGCCCCCTGGGCGCCGTGGCGGCCTTCCTCCAGGCCTGGCCCGAGATGTGGCCCAGCCTGTGGCTCGCGACCCTGGACACCGTCTACATGGTGTGGTGGGCGAGCGTGTTCAGCGTGCTCGTCGGCCTGCCGTTGGGCGTGCTCCTGGTCGCGACCGACCGCGGCGGCCTCGTGCCGGCGCCGGTCGTGCGCGCCGTGCTGAGCGGCATCGTCAACATCGGCCGCTCGCTGCCGTTCATCGTCCTGATGGTCGCGGTGCTGGCCCTGACCCGCTTCCTGGTCGGCACCACGCTGGGCCCCACGGCCGCGATCGTGCCCCTGAGCATCGGCGCCATCCCGTTCTTCGCCCGCCTTGTGGAGACCGCGCTGCGCGAAGTCGACCGCGAGGTCGTCGAGGCCGCGCACGCCATGGGCACGCGCAAGATCACCATCGTCGGCAAGGTGATGCTGCCCGAGGCGCTGCCCGGGCTGATCGCCGGACTCGTGATGACCGTGGTCACGCTGATCTCCTACTCCGCCATGGCCGGCGCGATCGGCGGCGGCGGACTGGGCGACCTCGCCATCCGCGAGGGCTACCAGCGCTTCAACGACCACTACCTGTGGGCGACCGTGATCCTGCTGATCGTGATCGTCCAGGTCGTGCAGAGCCTCGGCGACCTGTGGGTGCGCCGCCTGGCCCGGCGCTGACCGGCCCGCCCCTCACCTTCCACCACCACCCCCCGACCCCCTGGACCCGTTGGAACTCACCTGAAAGGGAAACAGATGATCAGGAGTGCGAGTGCGCGCGCGGCCGGGATCGCGGCGACCGCCACGGCGGCGGCCGTGCTGCTGGCGGCGTGCGGAAGCCCCAGTGAGCGGAGCGAGGGCGGCGACGGCGGCGCGGAGGGACTGACCACGCTGCGGGTCGGCGCCACGCCGGTGCCGCACGCGGAGATCCTGGAGTTCGTCGACGAGAACCTCGCCGAGGACGCCGGGCTGGCCATCGAGGTCGTGGAGTACACCGACTACAACCAGCCCAACGCGGCCCTGGCCGAGGGCGAGCTGGACGCCAACTACTACCAGACGGTGCCGTTCCTGGAGGAGTACCTGGACGGCAACCCCGACGCGGACCTGTCCTGGGTGTCGGACGTGCACGTGGAGGCGTTCGGGATCTACGCCGACGGGATCGACGACCTGGCCGACCTGCCGGAGGGCGCCCAGATCGGGGTGCCCAACGACGCCGCCAACATGGCCCGCGCGCTGGACCTGCTCGCGGCGGAGGACGTGATCACGCTGGCCGAGGACGCCGGCGGCACGCCCTCGGTCGACGACATCGAGGACAACCCGCTCGACGTCACGGTCACGCCGGTCGAAGCGGCGCAGCTGCCGCGGTCGCTCCAGGACCTGGACGCCGCCGTGGTCAACGGCAACTACGCCCTGGAGGCGGACCTGCCCGAGACCGCCAACGCCCTCGCCTGGGAGAGCAGCGAGGACAACCCGTACGCCAACGGGCTCGTGGTGCGGTCGGAGGACTCCGGCTCCGAGGCGGTGGCGACCCTGGACGAGCTGCTGCACAGTGACGAGGTGCGCGCCTTCATGGAGGAGCGCTGGCAGGGCATCGTCATCCCGGCCGAGGCCGCGCCCTCGGAGTGACGCACTCCCCGGCGGACGCTCACCCCCGCCTTCGGCGGGTGGGGGTGAGCGGTCGAGCTCGTCGGGGCCACAGGGGGTCTGTCCGGGCCAAAGCAAGAAGGACTGCGCCGTAGGCGTCCGTTGAGGGTGGTGGCGGGCGACGGCGTGGGCACGAGCGGCGGCCCAAAGAAGGCACAGGGGTGAGGGGCGCGCCGGTGCCTGCAGGAGGAGTCTCTGCCGCCTGCGAGCTTGCGAGCCAGGCAGTAGCGACGACGAAGGACCCGGCATGAAGCGCCCCGATCTAACGTTTGCGTTGCGGCGTTGAAACTATCGATTGACTTCGCGGTGCCGTTCTGCTTCGGTTGTGGGAGCGCTCCCAAGCCTCAAGTCTCTCCTGGAAGGTGCGTCCCAAGCAGTGAGCAAAAGTAACGAGTTCCCCGAGGACTTCCTCTGGGGGGCGGCCACCGCCTCATTCCAGATCGAAGGCGCCACCACCGCTGACGGCCGCGGCCGCAGCATCTGGGACACCTTCTGTGACACCCCCGGCAAGGTCCTGGGCGGCGACACCGGCGAGCCCGCGGACGACCACTACCGCCGCTACGCCGAGGACGTCGCGCTCATGAAGCGGCTCAACCTGGGCGCCTACCGGTTCTCGATCGCGTGGCCGCGCATCGTGCCCGACGGCTCCGGCGAGGTCAACCAGGCCGGCCTGGCCTTCTACGACCGCCTGGTGGACGAGCTCCTGGAGCAGGGGATCCAGCCCTGGGCCACCCTCTACCACTGGGACCTGCCCCAGACCCTCGAGGACGCCGGCGGCTGGCCCGCGCGCGACACCGCCTACCGCTTCCGCGACTACGCCAAGGTCGTCGCGGACGCCCTGGGTGACCGGGTCGAGCACTGGATGACCCTCAACGAGCCCTGGTGCGCCTCCTTCCTCGGCTACTACGACGGCCACCACGCCCCCGGCCACAAGGACCCCCAGGCCGCCCTGGCCGCGACCCACCACCTCCTGCTCGGCCACGGCCTGGCCACCGAGGCGATCCGCTCCACCGGACGCCCGGCCAAGATCGGCATGGCCCACAACCAGGCCGTCATCCGCCCCCACGGCCCCAGCGCCGAGGACGCGCGGGCCGCCCGCCGCGCCGACGGCGTGCGCAACCGGATCTTCATCGACCCGGTCCTGCACGGCCGCTACCCCGCCGACGTGGTCGAGGACCTCGCCGCGATCAGCGACTTCTCGTTCGTGCGGGACGGCGACCTGGAGACCATCGGCGTGCCGATCGACTTCCTGGGCGTGAACTACTACACGCCCGAGTGGGTCGCGGCCTCGGCCAAGGGCCTGGACCCGGACATGGTCAGCGGCGAGGGCGAGGCCTGGCTCGGCGCCGAGCCCGAGGAGGTGCACGTCTCCCAGGGGCTGCCCGTCACCCACATGGGCTGGGAGATCGACCCCACCGGTCTGTTCGACGTGCTCCAGCGCCTGGCGGGGGAGAGCGGCGGCATCGACCTCTACGTCACCGAGAACGGGTGCGCGTTCGAGGACACCGTCACCGACGACGGCTCGGTGCACGACGCCGACCGCCTCGCCTACTACGAGGGCCACCTGCGCGCGGCCCGCGAGGCCATCCACGCGGGGATCCCCCTGCGCGGCTACTTCGCCTGGTCGCTGCTGGACAACTTCGAGTGGGCGTGGGGCTACTCGCGCCGCTTCGGACTCGTGCACGTCGATTACGACACACAGGTGCGCACCGTGAAGGACAGCGGGCACTGGTACGCCGAGCTCGCCGGGACGGGCAGGTTCCCCGAGCCTGGCCGCACCGCCGCGGGCGCGGGAGAATAGGGCCACGGACCGGTCGCCGGCCCCACCCGGCCGCCCGACGGGCGCTCCCGTGGTGAAGTAGGGTCCAGCGATTGCGCAACGACCGCCGCCCCGGTCACGGACCGGGGCGGCGGAACCTGATCAAGGAGTTTCCCTGTGGCCAAGAGCGGTGATGGTCGGCGTCGCCCGACGCTCGAGATGGTGGCCGAACGCGCGGGCGTGGGCCGCGGAACCGTCTCCCGGGTGATCAACGGGTCGGCCCAGGTCAGCCCCCGGACCCGCGAAGCCGTGCACAACGCCATCGCGGAACTCGGCTACAGCCCCAACCAGGCGGCCCGGACACTGGTCACCCGGCGCACGGACACGATCGCCCTCGTGGTGTCCGAGCCCCGCGACCTGCTGTTCACCGACCCCTTCTTCGCCGACATCATCCGCGGCGTCAGCTCGGTCCTGCACGAGCGCGACCTGCAGCTGATGCTCACCACGGCTCGCACCGAGTCCGAGCACAAGCGGATCGGCGACTACCTCGGCGGCTCCCACGTGGACGGCGCGCTGCTCGTGTCGATGCACCGCGACGACCCGCTGCCGACCAGGCTCGCCGAGGCGGGCGTCCCCGTCGTCCACGGCGGCCGACCGCACTCGCCGACCGAACCGACCCCCTACCTGGTCGACATCGACAACGTCGGCGGCGCGCGACTGGCCACGCGGCACCTGGTGGACGCCGGCCGGCGCCGGGTGGCCACCATCACCGGCCCCATGGACATGAACGCCGGCCTGGAGCGGCTGCGCGGCTACCAGGAGATCCTGGTCGAGGCCGGGCTCGGCGTGGACGAACGCCTCGTCGTCCAGGGCGACTTCACCGCGGAGAGCGGCGCCGAGGCGATGGAGCGCCTGCTCGACGCCGGGGGAGAGCCCGACGCCGTGTTCGTGGCCTCGGACCTGATGGCCCTGGGCGCCCTGCGCGTGCTGCGCCAACGGGAGATCCGGGTGCCCGACGAGGTCGCGGTGGTCGGGTTCGACGACTCGATCATGGCCCAGCACAGCGAGCCCTCGCTCACCACCATCCACCAGCCCACCGTGCGGATGGGGCAGGAGATGGCCCGCCTGCTCGTGGACGTGGCGATCCCGGGCGGCGCCGAAGCCGAGACGGTCGTGCTCGACACCCACCTGGTGATGCGCGACTCGGGGTAGTGGGGGCGCGCTCGGGCGCCTTTGAGACGGGGCCTTCGCGCCTTCCGGTGTGTCCGCTCGTTCCTCACGGACACACCTCCAGGCCCTCCAGGACCCGTCGGCGCCCTCGCCTGTGCTTGCTTTGGGCCGCCGCTCGTGCCCACGCCGTCGCCCGCCACCACCCTCAACGGACGCCTGCGGCGCAGTCCTTCCTGCTTTGGCCCGGACAGACCCCCTGTGGTCCCGTGTGCTCACTCGTGACCGCACCACCCCCGCCTTCAATGGCCGCCTTCCGTGCGGCCCCTCCTGCCTGTGGCCCGGGTTCGACCCGTGAGGGCAGTGGTGTGCTCCCGGACCGCGCTGCCGCCACTGCCTCTCACGGGGGCTGCGGCGGGGCTCCTCCTGGGTTGGTTCGGGGCGACCCCGCTGTGGCCTCGGGGTCACTCTCGGTCCTCCTCGGCCTGCTCACGGGTGGACTCGCGCACTGCGACTGTGCGAGGCTTGCTGCGATGTGGCGGGAGACGGTGGGAGCACATGGACCCGACGCGGGAACCGACACACGACCGGTGCGCCATCACCTCGTGCGGGTGGTGCGATCGGGACGGAGTCGACTGCCGGTTCTGTTCAGGTACCGGGTGGTGGCGGCCCGAACAGCCGCACCGGGACGGCAGCGGTGTGATCGTCTGGCTCAGAATCGACGAGCCGTGCCGCGGCTGTGCCGGGACGGGCAAGGAACACGACTCGACCGCCGCCCGGTGAGAGTTCGACGGGTCACGGCTGGACGAGGAGCGAGACAGTGCGCTGGGTGACCTATCTGTCGCCGAGCGGCGGACGCGAGCGTGCCGCCGCGCTGGACGACGGCGACGTGCTGGGCCTGCCCGGCGACGACCGCCTCACGGACCTGCTCGAGGCGGGGCTCGGGGTCCTGGCCGCCGCCCACGAGCGCGCGGTCGCGGCCCCCATCGAGATCATCGTCGAGCCCGAGGCGCGGATGTGCTCTCCCGTGGTCCCCACGGCACTGGTGCCGGTGCGCGCGGGCGACGACCTGTGGGAGGTCCACCCGGAGCTGGTCGTCGGCGTGGACGATGCCGTCGTGCCCACGGCCAGTGCGGCCAGGGCCGGTGTGGCCGCCCTGAACTCGAGCGACGGATCCGTGCTCGCCTACACCCCCGCCTGCCTGTGGCTGGACACCGACGGGTGGCCCGCCCAGCTGAGCCTGGGACCCGTCCTGGTGACCGCCGACGAGCTCGGCACCGGCCCGCTGCGGGTGAGCGCGGAGATGGAGGAGCGGGAGCTGGGCCGTGGTCTGGTCGATCCCGCCGACGCCTGGCTGACCGCCGGGCCGGGCCGGATCCGCGCACTCCTGCCGGTGGCCACCCCGCCGCTGGCCGCGAACGACGAACTGTTCGTCGACGCCGACACCCTGGGCACCTTCGAGGTCAGGGTGGGATCGCAGGTTTAGGGTCTGGCCGAAACAGGTCACCGCGGGCCGTCAGGGCGTGTACTCCCAGTGCCAGGGCTCGAAGCCGTCGCGCGCCCAGGACGGGTTGTCCCACCCGTAGTCCGGCGCGGTGGCCAGCATCCACTCGTGCTCGGGCGTACCGACGCGGTGCACGCCCCCGCACAGGTCCACGGCCACGCCGAGGCCGTGCTGGCTCGTGCCCGGCCGGGCGGCCATGCCGGGCAGCATCTCCTCGAACAGTCGGACCTGCTCGTGGTACGGGCGGTAGGAATCGGCCACGCACATCCGGCGGCCGAACTCCGACCGGAACGCGCCGTCCAGTTCGATGAAGGCCTGGGCCGCGTCCGCCCGCAGCCGTTCGCCGGGCTGGGGAAGCGGGCACAGCAGGGCCTCGGGGATCCGTCCGTTCGTGTGGGCGGCCACGGAGCCGGGGGTGCAGCCGTGGTCACTGGAGCCCTCGGCGGCGGCCTCGGGCGGCGCGGCGGCCGTCCGCGCGTTCGCCAGGGCCTCCTCGTGCCGCTCCTCCTCGGCGTCGGGGTCCCGCTCCTCGGCGAGCCGCGCCTCCAGCCGGCTCTGCTCCTCGACCAGTGTGCGGACGTAGCCCTCCTGCTCGGCGACGGCGGCCTCGGCCTCCTCGCGGGCCGTCCGCGCGGCCTCGGCGGCCTCGGCCTGCTCCTCCTCGACGGTCTCGGCGACCTCGGCGAGCGTGCCCGTGGCGATCCGCGCGGCCTCGGCCCGGTCCAGGTCGGCGGTGCGGTGCTCACCGAGCAGGGTCAGGTAGGCACCCCGTTCCAGCAGCTCGTCGGGCCCGTTCGGGCCGGTCCAGGCGTGCACCATGCTCAGGTCGCCGCCCATGTAGGCCGTGGCGGCCTGCTGGGCGGCGGCCGTGCGCGCCCGCGCGCGGTGCCCGTCCGCGCTCTCGGCGCGCTCCTCGGCCGCCTCCCGCGCCTCGGTCAGCTCGGCCAGCCGGGTGCTTTCCCTCCGGTAGCGCTCGATCCGCTCCGTCGCGGTCCGGCGCAGGGTCTCCATCCCCGCGCGCAGCTCCGCCAGTTCCACGCGCACGTCGCCCAGTGCGGCCTCCGGCACGGTGTCGGGATCGGCCGCTCCCGGGGCGGCCGACGTCAGCGCGAGCACGACCGCGGCGCCGAGGGGGAGCACGACCGTGACCGAAAACCGCCCTCCCGGCGCGGGCCGGCGGAAAGGGCGTTCAGAACCCTGCGGTTCGCTCGTGTCACCGCGCGTGTTCGCCTTCGGGCATGGGTCGGCTCGCATTCCCGCATCCTCCTCAGGACCTGCGTCAACGTCTTGTCACGATGTCATGTCGAGGCGGTCTTGATGAGGATGTTGGGGGTGTGTCCAAATAGTTACCTGATGGCCGGTGTGGGTTTCGGTCACCCTGTCTGACCTGGAAAATTGGTCATAATGCCGACGGGAGGGGCATTATGTCCCTGGGTCAGCGTGGATGATCTTGCCGAAGGCCGCCAAACGGTCGAAGCGAGCCCTTCGCGCCCATTGGTACGCTATCCACCGCACGTGCACCCAGTGCAGGACTTCGGGTGTGCGGCGCCTCTCCTCCCAGGCGAGTCCGGCGGACAGTCTCACATCTCCCCACATTCCCACCGCTTCCTCTGGTGGACCAAGTGGTCTATACCGGTTCTCCTCCGAAGAAGGAGTCTTCGGTCTGGAGCGGTCAATCCCTGGGTTCAACAGCCGTTCGAGGCGGTGACACGAAAGGTTGCGAGGGTCCGTGTCGACACGAGCGACGAACAACGGGGCCAGCGCGCAGAGCGAGGCAGCGCAGGCCGAACATGCCGATGCCCCGCGACGGCGCAGAGCCAAGTGGTGGCGGCCGCGTCACTGGCGGGTGCGGTCCCGACTGGTGGCGCTCATCGTCATCCCCACCGCCGTGGCGCTCGCGCTCGGTGGACTGAGGGTCTACGAGGCCGCGGACTCCACGGTCACCCACGCGCACATCGAGAGCCGCGCCGAGGTCGGCGTGCTCATCGTGCAGCTGGCCAACCAGCTCGGCCGTGAGCGCACCGCGAGCGCGATCTACATCTCCGACAACGCCGACCCCGAGCGCCGCTCCGACCAGCTGCGCCAGGCCCTGGACGAGGAACGCGCCGCGTCGCAGTCCCTCCAGACCAGCCTGGAGGCCCAGCTGGAGGACATCGGCGAGATGGACGGCGGCCTGGCCCAGACCCGGCTGTCCACCATGAACAGCCAGCTCGGCACCCTCAGCAACCTGCGCGACGAGGTCAACGAGACCCGCATCACGGTGCTGCCGGTCGTCACCAAGTACCGCACCATCTCGCGGGCCCTGGCGGACTTCAACCAGACGATCGCCGACGAGACCGACGACACCGAGCTGCGTGAGGGCGTGCGCGCGCTCACCGCTCTGTCGAGCGCTCGTGACCAGCTCTCCTACGAGACCGCGCTGATGAGCCACTCGCTCACCAGGAACACGATGACCGGCGGTATCGCCGAGGCCATCGACTCCAGCCGGGCCCGCTACGAGAATGAGATCTCCAACTTCATCCAGGCGGCCTCGACGTCCCAGAGGGCGGTCTTCGACGAGAACTTCACCGGCCTGGAGGTCAGCCAGGTCTCCACGATGCGCATGCGCGTCATGTACCGCGCCGAGCGCGGGGACAACCTGACCGGTGTGACGGAGAACGACGGCCCCGACGACTACGCGGTCATCGCCAACACCGCCCTGGACCGCCTCCAGACGGTCGAGGAGGAGATCGCCGACGGCATCTCCGCGGCCGCCGGCGACCTGCGCGAGCAGGCCATGATGCGGGCACTGGGCGACCTCATCGTCGTCGCGCTGGTGCTCCTCGCGGTCTTCGTGCTCACCTCGCTGGTGGTCCGCTCCCTGGTGCGCCCGCTGCGCACCCTGGAGGACGGTGCCCGCCGCGTCGCCGAGCGCGACCTGCCCGAGGCGATCAACCGGATGCAGGAGGCGGGCACCGCCCCCGACTCCGTCCGGGTCACGCCCATCGAGGTCGACACCCACGACGAGATCGGCGAGGTGGCCCGGGCCTTCGACGACGTCCACCGCGTCGCGCTCACGCTGGCCTCCGACGAGGCCGCGCTGCGCAGCAACGTCAACGCGATGTTCGTCAACCTCTCCCGCCGAAGCCAGACCCTGGTGGAGCGGCAGCTACGCCTCATCGACGGCCTGGAGCAGTCGGAGCAGGACTCCGACCGCCTGTCCGACCTCTTCCAACTGGACCACCTCGCGACGCGTATGCGCCGCAACAACGAGAACCTGCTGGTCCTGTCCGGTCAGGACAACACCCGCAAGTGGGCCCAGCCCGTCCCGCTGGTCGACGTCCTGCGCGGCGCGGTCTCCGAGGTGGAGCAGTACGAGCGCGTCAACGTCCGCGCCCCGTCCCATATCTCGGTGCTCGGCCGCCCGGTCAACGACGTCATCCACCTCGTCGCCGAGCTGGTCGAGAACGCCACGTCGTTCTCGCCGCACGACACCGAGGTGCTGGTCAGCGCCAAGACGCTCGACAACGGCGGCGTGCAGGTCGACGTCACCGACAGCGGTATCGGCATGGCCCCGGACGACCTGGAGGCGATCAACGCCCGCCTGGCCGCCCCGCCGGTCATCGACGTCGCGGTCTCGCGCCGCATGGGCCTGTTCGTGGTCTCGCGCCTGGCGCACCGCCACGGCGTCCGGCTCCAGCTCCGGGAGGCGCACGGCGGCGGTACCACCGCCATCGTGATCTTCCCGCCGGACCTGCTCATCACGCCGGTCGAGGGCCAGCACGCCCTCGGCGGCGCGGACGCCCGTCCCGAGCTGGCCTCGGCGGCGCCCGACACCTACGCCGACGCCGAGGCGGCCTTCGCCTCGACCCCGGCCGCGGCCGAGCCCGGCGACGCCTGGCAGACGCGCGAGACGACCGCCGGTCCGGGCGACCTGGGCGGCCTGCCCAAGCGCCAGCCCGGCGGCGCGCGCTCGGAGGAGCACCCGCCGAGCGGCCAGGACCTGTGGGGCAACGACACCTCCTCCGGTTCGCCGTGGCAGCCCACCGCGGGCAGCGGCGTCACCGGGAACGGGGCCGGCACCTCGCCGGTCGTGGACCCCTACGACGTCCCGGAGGACGAGGCACCGGCGCAGGACACCGGCCGCAGCCTCTTCGACCCGGCTCCGCGCGCCGACACCGGCGACTCCACGCCCTTCGGCGACCACGGGTCCGTCGGCCGGTCCTCGGACACCGGGTCCTTCAGCCGGCCCGAGACCGACTCCTTCAGCCGACCGGCCGACACGGGCTCCTTCCGCCGTCCGACGACGGACACCGGGGCCTTCCGCCGGCCGCTCGACGCCTCGGAGTCCTACGACGCCTTCAGCGGCGCGAGCTCCGCCCCGGCCGACGGCGGCGCCAACGGCACCGGGTCCTTCGACCGGCACGGGGCCGCACCGGCCTCGCCGCGTCCCGACGACACCGAGACGTTCCCCGCGGTGTCCTCGGCCTGGGACACCGGCGCGCAGCAGCCGCCGCAGCCGCAGGCCTCGCACCAGGCTCCGGCCCCGCAGGCGCCCGAGGCGCCCGAGGCCGGCAACGGGAACTGGCGCTCCGGCGGTTCGGACTCCCGGGAGGGCTACGGGTCCACGGCCTACCTCTCGCGGCGCTACGGGGGCACTCAGGGGCCGAACAACACGGTCGTGCCCCCGACCCCGGGCGGAGACGACAACGACTCGCTGCCGATCTTCGACGCGATCGAGTCCAACTGGTTCAAGCGCCGCACTGGCGGACCTACGGTGGACACCACCGAGACCGGGCCGATCCCGCAGGTCGGGGCCGACTCGCCGAGTCCGGCCGCCGCACAGGCCACCAGGGAGGAGCCCGCTCCGCAGCCCAACGGCAGCGCCGGATCGGAGCAGGAGTGGAACTCCGCGGCGGACCGCGGGTGGAAGGCCGCACGCACCGCGGCGGAGCCGCTCGCGGGTGGTCTCACCACCTCGGGGTTGCCAAAACGCGTTCCCAAGGCAAACCTTGTCCCGGGGACCGCCCCCAAGCCGGAGAACTTCAAGCAGATGCCCACGCGCAGTGCCGACCGGGTTCGCAACCGATTCTCTGGTTTCCAAAAGGGTGTTCGGGACGGCCGAAACCGACTCGGCGACCGCCCGACTGAGGAGTGACGTCAGTGCAACCTGGTGGGACGGGGTCCCCCTTATTCCTCGAAGCCGGATGCAATAGCATCTACCGAGCTTCTCGGACGCGCGACACCCGACGCTTGACGAGAACACCACACGAGGCTCCCGGCGTCCCCCACGGGAGGGGCCGGGCAGTTCGCAGAGGCAGTGCTGTCACATGCCGTGCCGGCGGTAGCAGTGCCGTAAGACCAGCCGGCGAACTTGGACAGGAGATCAGATGAGTCGACAGGTGAACGAGCTCAACTGGTTGATCACTGACTTTGCCGACCGGGTGCCTGACGTCGCCCACGCGATCGTCGTCTCATCAGACGGCCTTCCACTGGCGTCGTCGGCAGGGTTCCCGGCGGACCGGGCCGACCAGCTGGCGGCGATCGCCTCCGGCCTGTCCAGCCTCACGCAGGGCGCGGCCCGGGTGTTCGAGGGTGGCGCGGTCGCGCAGACCGTCGTGGAAATGGAGCGGGGGCTCATGCTGATCATGGCGATCAGCGATGGCTCCTGTCTGGCGGTCCTGGCCGCGGCCGAGAGTGACCTGGGTCTGGTCGCGTACGAGATGACACTGCTCGTCGAGCGGGCGGGGCGGGCGCTGACTCCAACGGCGCGCACCTCGGGAATCCACTGATCCACCACCGACAGGAGGAAGTGGTGGCACCTCACAGTAGAGATGCCGGGAGCGCCTCGTGGTTCGGGCAACAGCCGAGCGGTCCCCCCACCGGGGGAGTGCCGGCCGTTCCGGGCGGCGGAGATGTTCCTCGACCAATGCAACAACCGTTTGACCAACGACCAGCGGGGGGCAGCGCGCCCAGTTCTCTCGTGCGCCCCTACGCGGTCACCAAGGGCCGTACCAAGCCGAAGTCCCAGCTTCCCCTGGAAGCTCTGATCTCGGCGACCGCGGCCGCTCGCAACGAGTCTGGGACGCTGACGCCCGAATGGCAGGCGATCAGCGATCTGTGCCGGGAATGGCGTTCCGTGGCGGAGATCTCCGCGCTGTTGCGGATGCCTCTCGGTGTGGCGCGGGTGCTTGTGGCGGACATGTCCGAGCAGGGACTGGTCCAGATCAGGTCTTCGCTCAACAACGAGGCCCGTCCCAACACCAACCTGCTTGAAAGGGTGCTCAGTGGACTTCGCAAGCTCTAGCCCAGCCGAGGAAGGCGGTGCTGGGGGGAACGCGATGACGTCGGTCAAGATCGTCGTCGCCGGGGGCTTCGGTGTCGGGAAGACGACATTCGTAGGCTCCGTCTCCGAGATCGTGCCGCTGACCACCGAGGCGGTCATGACCAGCGCCAGTGTCGGGGTCGACGACCTCGCCAAGACGCCGGACAAGCAGACCACCACCGTGGCCATGGACTTCGGCCGTGTCTCCCTCGACTCCGACCTGATCCTGTACCTGTTCGGCACCCCCGGACAGCACCGGTTCTGGTTCATGTGGGACGACCTGGTCAAGGGCGCGATCGGTGCCGTCGTCCTGGTGGACACCCGTCGTCTGGCGGACTGCTTCCCCGCGATCGACTACTTCGAAGAGGCGCGTCTGCCCTTCATCGTGGGGATCAACGGGTTCGACGGGTACTACCCCCACGCGGCCGACGAGGTCCGGGACGCGCTGACCCTCAGCCCGGAGATCCCGATCGTCCAGGTGGACGCCCGTGACAAGGCCTCCACCAAGTCGACGCTCATCACCCTCGTCGAGCACGCCATCACGGTGGGGGACCCCGAGGGCGCGGCCGGACAGCCCACCTCCACCGGGGGCCAGAACTCCTGGCGCTGACACCCGGGCCGGGGTCCCGCACGAGCACGGCCCGGTTCCCGCACGGCGGGGACCGGGCGCCCGTGCTGGCATGATGGATCCATGAGTTCTCCCTCGCATCCCGATGCGGCCGCGATGACCCAGAGGTTCCGACGGGTGGCCGAGCGAGTGCTCGACGCCCTGCTCGCCGACGCCCCCGAGTGGGCCCTGGAGCTGGGGGACACCCGCGGTGCCGCCCGCCTGTCCGACCACTCGGTGGGGGCGGACGCCTCCCGGGTCGCCCTGCTCGCCGACGCCCTGGGGTCGCTGGACGAGATCGACGGCGACCTCATCCCCGAGGGCGACCTGGTCGACCTGGAGATCCTGCGCTCCAAGGTCAGCGCCGACCTGTGGCACCTCACCGAGCTGCGCCCGCACACCTGGAACCCCCTGCTGCACTCGCCGGGCGGGGCCGTCCTGGCCCTGGTCGAGCGGGACGTCCTCCCGCTGCCCGAGCGCCTGGAGGCCCTGGCGGCGCGCTGTGCCGGGCTGCCCGACCACCTCGCCACCGCCCGCGCCCGCCTGGCCGAGGGGCCCGGGATGCCCCGCGTCCACGTCGAGACGGCCCTGGCCCAGCTCGCGGGCGCCCGCGAGCTGCTCACCACCGACGTCCCCGCGCTCGCCGAGCGCGACCCCGGCCTGCGCGGCCGGGTCGGCGACGCGGCCCGCACCGGGCTGGCCGCGGTGGAGGAGCACGAGGCGTGGCTGCGCGCGCGCCTGGACACCGCCACCGCCGACCCCCGCCTGGGCGAGCGGGACTTCGCCGCCCAGCTCTGGTACACGCTCGACTCCGAGGTCTCCCCCGAGGCCCTGCTGGTCCGCGCCGAGAGCGACCTCCTCGCCACGGAGGAGGCCATCGCCGAGGCCGCGGCGGAGTACGAGGGCCGACCGCGCCGCCCCGGACAGGTCGCCGAGGTGCTCTCCGGCCTGGCCGCCGGCACCGCCACCGACGCCGACACCGTGCGGCCCTCGTGCACGCGGGCGCTGGAGCACCTGGACGCCCGGGTGCGCGAACTCGGCCTGGTGACCGTCCACGACGACCCCGTGCGCATCATCCCGATGCCCCGGTCGCGCCAGGGCGTCTCGGTCGCCTACTGCGACGCCCCGGGCCCCCTGGACCCCGCCGCCCGGGACCAGCCCACCCTCGTCGCGGTCGCGCCGCCGCCCGAGGACTGGCCGGCCGAGCGGCGCGCGTCGTTCTTCCGCGAGTACAACGGCGCCATGCTGCGCAACCTCATGGTCCACGAGGCGGTCCCCGGACACGCCCTGCAACTCGCCCACGCCGCCCGCCACGACGGCGGCACACGCGTGCGCAACGTCCTGTGGAGCGGCACCTTCGTGGAGGGCTGGGCGGTCTACACCGAGGAGCTGATGGCCCGGCACGGGTGGAACGGCGGCACCGGCGAGGCCTCCCGCCGCGAGGACCTCGCCCTGCGCCTGGTCCAGCTCAAGATGCGCCTGCGGGTCATCCTCAACGCGATCCTGGACGTGCGCCTGCACACCCGCGGCCTCACCGAGTCCGAGGCCATCGCCCTGCTCACCGAGCGCGGCCACCAGGAGGAGGGCGAGGCCGTCGGCAAGTGGCGGCGCGCCCAGCTCACCAGCGCCCAGCTGTCCACGTACTACGTGGGCTACGCCGAGGTCGCCGACCTGGCCCGCGACCTGTCGGCGGCCCGTCCCGGCGCCGACGCGCGCCAGGTCCACGACGCCATGCTCGCCCACGGCTCCCCGCCCCCGCGCCACCTGCGCACCCTGCTCGGCCTGTGAGCCGGGCCGTGCCCGCCCGCCGACCCGTGCCCGGCCGGCCGGAGGCGGGCGGACGCCGTTCCCCGCGGGCGCTCCTATGCTGGGTCCGAAGGACGACGAACCCGGACGACGGAACGGACGAGCGATGAGCGGTGGCTCCCAGCGGCCCGAGGACGGGCCCAGCGACCTCCCGGGTGCGGGCACGGGGACCCCGGACGGCTGGGACCGGTTGTGGACGCCGCACCGCATGGCCTACATCAAGGGCGAGGGCAAGCCCAGCGGCTCACGTCCCGAGGACGGGTGCCCGTTCTGCCGGGCGCCCGGGCTGCCCGACGCCGAGGGGCTCGTGGTCGCGCGCGGCAAGAGCGCCTACGCCGTCCTCAACCTCTACCCCTACAACAGCGGCCACCTGCTGGTGTGCCCCTACCGCCACGTGTCCGAGTACACGGCACTGGACGAGGACGAGACCGCCGAGGTCGCCGCGCTCACCCAGGCCGGGATCCGGGCGCTCGGCGCCGCCTACCGCCCCCAGGGGTTCAACGTCGGCATGAACCTCGGTACTGTCGCCGGTGCGGGCATCGCCGCGCACCTGCACCAGCACATCGTGCCCCGCTGGGGCGGCGACACCAACTTCATGCCCGTCATCGGACAGACCAAGATCCTGCCCGAGATGCTGGAGCGGACCCGCGCCGCACTGGCCGACCACTGGCCCCGCGACTGACCCGGGCACGCACGCCCGCCCGTACGGCGCGCGGCGGGGCCGAAGGCGGCCCCTCGGCGGCGGGACGACGCGCCGCCCCCACCGGGCGCGGTTCCCACCCCCGCGACCCTTCCCGTCCTACGATCACAAGAAGACATGCTGAGAATCCTTCGTCCCCTGATCTCCCGGATCACCGCTCCGCTCGGACGGAGCCTGGCCCGGATCGGCCTGACGCCGAACATCGTGACCGTCATCGGCGCCGTGGGCGTCGTCGCGGGCGCGCTGTACTTCTATCCGCGCGGCGAACTGTACGCGGGCTCGGTGGTCATCACCGTCTTCGCCCTGTTCGACATGCTCGACGGCGCCGTCGCCCGGGCCAAGGGCACCGCCAGCGAGTTCGGCGCCTTCCTCGACTCCACCCTCGACCGCGTCGCCGACGCCGCGATCCTCGCCGGCCTCCTGTGGTGGTTCATCGGCGAAGGTGAGGACCCCCTGCTCGCCGGGCTCACGCTGTTCTGCCTCATCACCGGCTTCATGGTGTCCTACATCAAGGCGCGCGCGGAGGGCCTGGGCGTCAACTGCGACGTCGGCATGGCCGAGCGCACCGAGCGCCTGATCATCATCCTGGTCGCCGTCGGCGTCAGCGAGTTCGGCGTGCCCTACATCCTCGCCGGGGGGCTGTGGCTGCTGGCCGGGCTCAGCCTCGTCACGGTCCTGCAGCGGCTCATGGAGACCCGCGCCCGGCTCAACGACCGCGATCCCCGTTTGGCCGGCCTCCGTCGCGGTGAGGAGTCCGAGCAGGACTCCGGCGGTTCCGACACGGCCTCCGACACCGGCTCCGACGCCGACGAGCAGAGCAACTCCGGGTCCGACGCGGGCACCGGGACCTGAGGCCGCACAGGGGAGGAGGGGACACCACGTGGACGAACGCACGGCCGCCCTGGCCTACTCCGCCGGATGGGCGATGGTCCGCCGCTCGCCCGAACGCGCGGGCCGGGCGGTGTTCCGGCAGATGGCCGACCGGTCCTGGCGCACGCACGACGACGCCACCCGGGGCCTGGAGCGCAACCTGCGGCGCCTGCTGGGCCCCCGGGCGACCGACGCCCAGTTGCGCGCGCTCTCGCGCGCGGGCATGCGCTCCTACATGCGCTACTACTACGAGATGTTCCGGCTGCCCGCCATGGGATCGGACCACCTCGTGTGCCACACCCGCCAGAGCGGCATCGAGGTCCTGGAGGGCCACCTGCGCGCCGGCCGGGGCGTCGTTGCCGCGCTGCCCCACATGGGCAACTGGGACCACGCCGGGGCCTGGATCGCGCTGCGCGGCCACACACTGACCACCGTGGCCCAGCGGCTGCGGCCGGAGAGCCTGTTCCAGCGGTTCACCGCCTATCGGGAGTCCCTGGGGATGGAGGTGCTGCCGCTGAGCGGCGGCTCCGGCACCGTGGGCACCCTCGCCCGGCGGCTGCGCGAGGGCGGACTGGTGTGCCTGCTGGCCGACCGCGACATCAACGGCGGCGGCCCGGAGGTCGACTTCTTCGGGGAGAAGGCGCGCATGCCCTCCGGCCCGGCCTCCCTGGCCATGAACACCGACGCCGCGCTCATGCCCGTGTCCCTCTGGTACGACGGCCCGTACTGGAACATCCGCGTCCACGACGAGATCCCCGTCGCCCCCGGCGCCCAGCGCAGCGACCGCGTCCGGGACACCACGCAGGCGCTCGCGCACGTGTTCCAGGACGCCATCGCCGAGCACCCCGAGGACTGGCACATGCTCCAGACGGTGTTCAGCGCCGACCACGACGCCGACCGGGCACGGGAGCTCGAACGGATCGAACGGGGAGGGTGAGCGTGGGCATGCGCGTCGGTCTGGTCTGTCCCTACAGCTGGGACGTTCCGGGCGGTGTGCAACAGCACGTCGGCGACCTCGCCGACGCGCTCGTCGCCATGGGCCACGAGGTGTCGGTGCTGGCGCCCGTGGGGGACACCGGGGCTGCCGTGCCCGACCACCTCGTGCCCGCCGGGCGCCCCGTGCCGGTGCCCTACAACGGGTCGGTGGCCCGGGTCGCCTTCGGGCCGCGCACCGCCGCCCGGGTCCGGCGCTGGATCGCCGAGGGCGGCTTCGACCTGCTGCACATCCACGAGCCCGCCGCGCCCAGCGTCTCGCTGCTGGCGTGCTGGGCGGCCGACGGGCCGCTGGTGGCCACGTTCCACACCGCCAACCCGCGGTCGCGGGCCATGGCGGTGGGCTCGGGCGCGCTGCGCTCGGCGCTGGAGAAGATCAACGGGCGCATCGCCGTGTCCGAGGCGGCCCGCCGGACCCTGGTCGAGCACCTGGGCGGCGACGCGGTCCTCATCCCCAACGGCGTGGCCGCCGACGCGTTCGCGCGCGCCGAACCCCTGGCGGGCTGGCCGGGGGAGGGCGGCTCCCTCGGCTTCCTGGGCAGGGTGGACGAACCGCGCAAGGGCCTGGCCACCCTGGCACGGGCCTTCGTCCGTCTGGCCGAGGACCGCCCCGGGCTGCGGCTGATGGTCGCGGGGCCGGGCGACCCGGACACCGCGCTGGCCGACGTCCCCGGGCACCTGCGCCCGCGGGTGTCCGTGCTCGGGCGCCTGAGCGAGGCCGACCGGGTCCGCGCCTACCACTCCACCGACGTCTTCTGCGCGCCCAACCTGGGCGGCGAGAGCTTCGGTATCGTGCTCACCGAGGCGATGGCCGCCGGCGCGGCCATCGTCGCCAGCGACATCCCCGCCTTCGCCGCGGTCCTGGACGGGGGCGGGGCGGGGGAGCTGTTCGCCGCCGGCGACGCCGACGACCTCGCCGCCCGCGCCGGGGCCCTGCTGGACGACCGCGCCCGCCGCGCCGAGCTGTCCGCGGCCGCGCGTCTGGCCGTGCGCGCCTACGACTGGGGAACGGTCGCCGCCGACGTCGCGCGCGTGTACGAGACCGTCCTGATGTGGGACGGCACCGGGCACGGCCACCCGTCCGGGGTCCGACTGGACAACGGGCCCAGCGCCACCGCGCTGCTGCGCCGAGGGCAGGTGTGACCGTGCTCGCCGTGACCGTCACCGTCGCCGCCGCGGTCCTGGCCGCGCTGGCACTGGGCGTGTACCTGTCCTGGCGGGCCACCCGGCTGCACCGGCTCCACGTGCGCGTGGACATCGCCCGCGCCGCCCTGGAGGAGGCCCTGCGCAGGCGCGGCGCGGCCGTGCTGGACCTGGTGGCGGCCCGCGTGCGCGCGGCCGACGACCCGCGCGGAGGCGACCACGGCCAGGTCCCGGCGCCGGTCGAGGAGCTGATGGCCGCGGCCACCGCGGCGCTCGCCGCCGGCGGGGACGGGCGGCGCCACGGGGGTCCGTCGGATGAGGCGGCGGGACGGCAGGCGCGCCGCGAACTCGCGGAGAGCCGGCTGTCGCGCGCTCTGCGCGCCGCCGTCGAACCCGGGAACGGCCCCGTGGGGGCGGTGGCCGGCGCCTCCTCGGAGGAGGTGCGGGAGCGGCTGGCCGCGGTGGCGGCGGCCGGCAGGAGCGTCCAGCTGGCGCGCACGTTCTACAACGATGCCGTGTCCGACACCCGAAGGGCCCGCCGGTCACGCCCGGTGCGGCTGTTCCGGCTCGCGGGCACGGCGCCGCTGCCGGACTACTTCGACATCGACGACCGGGCGCCGCGCACGCCCTCCTCCATGGTCGAACCGGACACCCTGTAAGGGCAGGACCCGCGAAAACACCGATCTGGCCAAACCACCCCGGAGGGTGAGGAACTACCATGGGGGCCTGGTAGACCCCAGGGCGCGCGGCCCCGACGGAGTCCGCGCGCCCTCCGCGCGAGACCCGCGCCGCCTCCCGGGGGACCACCACAACTCTGCGCACAACTCAGACGGGACGGGAGTCCACCACCGTGGCCACCAACGCATCGAACCCCACCGACAACGCCGTCGGTACACAGCGCGTCAAGCGCGGCATGGCCGAGCAGCTCAAGAACGGCGTCATCATGGACGTCGTCAACGCCGAGCAGGCCAAGATCGCCGAGGACGCCGGTGCCGTCGCGGTCATGGCCCTGGAGCGGGTCCCCGCCGACATCCGCAAGGACGGCGGCGTCGCCCGCATGTCCGACCCGGACATGATCGACGGCATCGTCGAGGCGGTCTCCATTCCGGTCATGGCCAAGGTCCGCATCGGACACTTCGTCGAGGCCCAGGTCCTGGAGTCCCTCGGCGTCGACTTCATCGACGAGTCCGAGGTCCTCACGCCCGCCGACGAGGCGTACCACATCGACAAGTGGGCGTTCACCGTCCCGTTCGTGTGCGGTGCGACCAACATCGGCGAGGCCCTGCGCCGCATCGCCGAGGGCGCGGCCATGATCCGTTCCAAGGGCGAGGCCGGCACCGGCAACGTCGTCGAGGCCACGCGCCACATGCGGTCGATCCGCTCCGAGATCAAGCGCCTGGGCACCCTGGACGAGCCGGAGCTCTTCGGCGCCGCCAAGGAGCTGCGCGCCCCGTACGAGATCGTCAAGGAGGTCGCGACCCTGGGCAAGCTCCCGGTGCCGCTGTTCTCCGCGGGCGGCGTGGCCACCCCGGCCGACGCCGCGCTCATGCGCCAGCTCGGCGCCGAGAGCGTCTTCGTCGGCTCGGGAATCTTCAAGTCCGGCGACCCGGCCCGGCGCGCCGACGCCATCGTCCAGGCCACGCTGCACTACGAGGACCCCGCGGTCATCGCGCGTGTCTCGCGCGGGCTCGGCGAGGCCATGGTGGGCATCAACCTGGATGACCTGGCCGAGTCGGAGCGTTACGCCGGACGGGGCTGGTAGCAGGACCGCCGCCGGCGCGGCCGTCCCTCCCGCGCCGGCACCGCCACACCATGCTCCGACCACGAGTGAGGCCGTTCTTGACCGCCAGACCCACCATCGGCGTCCTCGCCCTGCAGGGCGACGTCGCCGAGCACCTGCACGTGCTCGACCAGCTGGACGTGCACGCCGTGAAGGTGCTCGGCCCCGACCACCTCGACACCGTCGACGCCCTGGTCCTGCCCGGTGGGGAGTCCACCACCATGTCCAAGCTCGCGCTGCGCTACGGGCTGATGGAGCCGCTGCGCAAGCGCGTCGCGGCGGGCATGCCCGCCTACGGCACGTGCGCGGGCATGATCATGCTGGCCGACCACCTGCTGGGCGGCACCGCCGACCAGGAGACGGTCGGCGGCATCGACATGACCGTGCGGCGCAACGCCTTCGGCCGCCAGACGGAGTCCTTCGAGGCCGCGGTGGACATCGAGGGCGTGGGCGCGGAGCCGTTCGACGCGGTGTTCATCCGGGCGCCGTGGGTGGAGTCGGTGGGGCCCGAGGTCACGGTGCTCGGGAGCGTCCCCGGCCCCGATGAGGCCGGTAGGATCGTCGCCGTACGACAGGGCGGCCTGATGGCCACGTCCTTCCATCCCGAACTGACCGGCGACGCGCGCATCCACCGCCTCTTCGTCGACATCGTGAAAGGACAAGCATGAGCGGCCACTCCAAGTGGGCCACCACCAAGCACAAGAAAGCCGTCATCGATGCCAAGCGCGGCAAGCTCTTCGCCAAGCTGATCAAGAACATCGAGGTGGCCGCGCGTACCGGTGGTGGGGACCCCGACGGGAACCCGACGCTCTACGACGCCATCCAGAAGGCGCGCAAGAACTCCGTGCCCCAGGACAACATCGAGCGCGCCCGCAAGCGCGGCTCCGGTGAGGAGGCCGGCGGCGCGGAGTGGCAGACCATCATGTACGAGGGCTACGCCCCCGGCGGCGTGGCGATGCTGGTGGAGTGCCTGACCGACAACCGCAACCGTGCCGCCTCCGAGGTGCGCGTGGCGGTGACGCGCAACGGCGGCAACATGGCCGACGCCGGCTCGGTGTCCTACATGTTCAACCGCAAGGGCGTCGTCATCGTGCCCAAGGAGGGCACGAGTGAGGACGAGGTGACGCTGGCGGTGCTGGAGGCGGGCGCCGAGGACGTCGAGGACATCGGCGAGGCCTTCGAGATCGTGTGCGAGGCCACCGACCTGGTACCGGTCCGCACCGCGCTCCAGGAGTCGGGCATCGACTACGAGTCCGCCGACTCCAGCTTCCTGCCGACCATGGAGGTCCCGGTCGACGCCGAGACCGCCAAGAAGGTCATGCGGGTCGTGGACGCGCTGGAGGACTCCGACGACGTCCAGAACGTCTACACCAACGCCGACATCCCCGACGAGGTCATGGCCGAGATCGGCTGAGGACCCGTCGCCACGCCTGTGCCCTCCCCGCGTCCGGGGAGGGCACAGGCGTGTCCGGGGTGTTCCCCGTGGCCGGAGGGGGGTTCCTCAGGGCAGGAGCTTCAGGAGCTCGTCGGTGAAGTCCCCGGTGCCCGCGTCGCCGCCGAGGTCGCGCGTGCGCACACCGGAGGTGGCCAGGAGTTCCCGCACCGCCGCCATGACCTGCGCGCCCGCCTCGGGCCGGCCGAGGTGGTCGAGCATCATCGCCGCCGACCAGATCGCCCCCAGCGGGTTGGCCACGCCCTGGCCGGCGATGTCGGGGGCCGACCCGTGCACGGGTTCGAACATCGAGGGGTGGGCGCCCGTCGGGTCGAGGTTGGCCGAGGGCGCGATGCCGATGCTGCCGGCCACGGCCGCCGCGAGGTCGCTGAGGATGTCGCCGAACAGGTTCGAGCCGACGATGACGTCGAAGCGGGCCGGGTCGAGCACGATCTTGGCGGCCAGGGCGTCGATGTGCTCCTGGTCCCAGGTGACGCCCGGGTGGTCGGCGGCGCGTTCGGCGACCAGCTGGTCCCAGAACGGCATGGTGTGCACGATGCCGTTGGACTTGGTGGCCGAGGTCAGCCGGCCGCCGCGCCGTGCGGCCAGGTCGAAGGCGTAGTCGAGGATGCGCTCCACCCCCACCCTGGTGAACACGGTCTCCTGCACGGCCGTCTCCTCCGGGAAGCCGCGGTTGATCCGGCCGCCGATCTCGGAGTACTCGCCCTCGCTGTTCTCACGCACCACGACGAAGTCCACCTCGCCGGGCCGTGCGCGCGAGACCGGGCTGGGCACGCCCTCCAGGACGGTGATCGGGCGCAGGTTGACGTACTGGCGGAACGCCCGCCGGATGGGGATGAGCAGGCCCCACAGGGACACGTGGTCGGGCACACCGGGATAGCCCACGGCGCCGAGCAGGATCGCGTCGTGGTGGCGGATCCGGTCGAGGCCGTCCTCGGGCATCATGGCGCCGGTGGCCCGGTAGCGCTCGCACGACCAGTCGAGGTCGTCGTAGACGAGGGCGAACCCGTGGTGGGCGGCGACCCGGTCCAGGACGGCGCGGGCGGCGGGAAGGACCTCCGTGCCGATGCCGTCACCGGGGATCATCGCGACGCGGTACTGCTGCATGGGGACTCCGTTCGGGAAGCGGGTGGTGCGGGTCGGGGCGGCCCGGGGGCGGGCCGGGGTCAGGCGGGGGAGGCGGTCGCGCGCAGGAAGGCGTCCAGGTGCCGCGCGGTGGCCTCGGGGGCCTCCTCGGGCACGTAGTGGTCGCAGGGCAGGGCGTGGCCGCGCACGTCCGAGGCGTACTCCGCCCAGGCCGCGGGCACGTCGTAGTGGCGGCCCACGAAGCTGTGCTCGCCCCAGAGCAGCAGCACCGGGCAGTCGAGCCGGCGGCCGGCGTCGGCGCGGTCGTGTTCGAGGTCGATCGTGGCGGCGGCCCGGTAGTCCTCGCAGGAGGCGTGGATCGCCGCCGGGTCGGAGAAGCAGCGGACGTACTCGTCCACGGCCTCGGGAGCGAAGGCGGTCCCGCCGTGGTGGCGCCCGTTCATCCGGGTGCGCACCCAGAACTCCGGGTCGCGGCCGATGAGGTGCTCGGGGATGCCGTGGCCGGCGGTCAGGAAGAACCAGTGGTAGTAGCCCGTGGCGAACGCGGCGTCGGCGTGCTCGAAGGCGTAGCGGGTGGGCACGATGTCCAGGGCGGCGAACGCGGTGACCGCCTCGGGGTGGTCGAGCGCCAGGCGGTGTCCGACCCGGGCGCCGCGGTCGTGGCCCGCGACGGCGAACCGGTCGAAGCCCAGTTCGCGCATGACGAGGTACTGGTCGCGGGCCATCGCGCGCTTGGCGTAGGCGGCGTGGTCGGGTCCGGAGGCGGGCTTGCCGCTGTCCCCGTACCCCCGCAGGTCGGTGAGCACCACGGTGAACCCGGCGGCCAGCACCGGCGCCACGCGGTGCCAGATCAGGTGGGTCTGCGGGTAGCCGTGCAGCAGGAGGACGGGCGGCCCGTGCCCGGCGGTGCGCACGTGGACGGGCACGCCGTCGGCGTCGACGGTGCGGGTGGAGAACTCGGCGGGCAGAAGTCGGTTCATGCCCCGATACCAGCAGGCGGGCGGGCCCGGCGTCCAAGACCGGTCGGCGATCACGCTGATAGGCGCGGCCTATAAGGAGGCGTCTAGGCTGGCGGGATGGACGTCCGGCAGCTGGAGTACTTCCTGGCCGTGGTGGACCACGGCGGATTCAACCGTGCCTCCGCGGCCCTGTACGTGGCGCAGCCGTCGCTGTCGCAGTCGGTGCGCGCGTTGGAGCGCGACCTGGGCGCGGAGCTGTTCCACCGCATCGGGCGCAGGGTGGTGCTCACCGAGGCGGGGAACGCGCTGGTCGAACCGGCGCGGGAGGCGGTGCGCGGGCTGGACCTGGCCCGGGCCGCGGTGGAGTCCGTGCAGGGACTCCACCGCGGGCGGGTGGACGTCGCCGCCCTGCCCACGCAGGCGATCGAACCGCTGACCTCGATGGTGAGCGGGTTCGCCACACGGCATCCGCGGGTGTCGGTGGCGGTGCGGGCGGCGTTCTCCGTCCGCGACATCGTCGGGATGGTCCGGACGGGCGCCTGCGAGCTGGGGCTGGTGGCGACGTCGGGTCCGCTGGTCACGGCGGACGTGCGGGTGCACCCGGTCGTCCGTCAGCGGTTCGTGCTGCTGGCGCCGCCCGGGGGACCCTTCGCGCCGGGGGAGACCGTGGGCCGCGCGAGCCTGGAGGGCCGGCGGGTGATCGTGGGCCAGGAGGGATCGGGCATGCGCCGGTTCGTGGACGGGCTGCGGGAGGCGGGGGTGGGGTTCGAGATCGCGGTGGAGACCGAGCACCGGGTGTCGATCCTGCCCCTGGTGCTGGGCGGCGCTGGGGTCGCGGTCGTGACCGACGCCTGGCGCGGCCTCGCCGAGCGGGCGGGCGTGCTGGTGCTCGACATCGAACCGGCCGACGCGCTGGACGTGGCCCTGGTGAGCAGGCGGGGACCGCTCACCCCCGCGGCACGGGCCTTCCTGGACCACGCCGTCCCGCCGGAGCCCCCCGCCCCGTCGGCCCCAGGCGCTTCCCCCGACCCGTCGGCCACGCCCGGTCCGTTGTGAGGCGTCGGCCCCGTCGGCCTCGGCCGGCTCCTCTCGAGCCGCCCGCCACGTCCGCCCCTTCCGGGCCGTCGGCCGCGCCCGGTGCTTTCTGGGCCGCTGGGTCGCTGGGCCGTCCGCCGCTTCCGGGGCGTCCGGGGTCCCGCGCGCCCTTCACGGGCGGGGGCGATGTCGTGGGGGAGGCGTAGTCTTCGCACGCCGAAGCGTCCGAGCCCGGGAGACCCCATGAGCAGCGCACGTCCGCACGTGAGCGACCAGGAGCGCCGCACGCGCCTGGTCCGACGGCACCTGCTGGCGCCGGACACCCGGGCCGACCGGGTCGAGGAGGTCGCCGCGTCCCTGATCGGGCTGCACGCCACCGACCCGGCGTCGGTCTACCTCTCCGCACGGGCGCGCATGCGCGAGCCGAGCGTCGGCGCGGTCGAGCGGGCGCTCTACGACGACCGCAGTCTGCACCGGATGATGGCGATGCGTCGCACGATGTTCGTGGTCCCCGACCACCTGGCACAGGCCGTCCACGAGTCCACCGGACGCGCCATTGCGGCCAAGGAGCGCAGGGGAGCCCAGAAGTTCCTCCTGGACGGGCTCGGCTGGACGGCCGAGCGCTACGAAGCGGCCGAGGAGGCCGTGATCGCCGCCCTGCGCGAGCTGGGCGAGGCCACCGCCGCGGAACTCGGCGCGGCCGTTCCGGAGATCGCCGAGCGCGTCCACACCGACGCGGGCAAGCGCTACGCGTCCAGCCAGGCGGCCTCCGGACGCCTGCTGCGCACCCTCGCGGCCGAGCGCCGCATCCGGCGCGGGCGCCCGCGCGGGTCCTGGACGTCTTCGCAGTTCCGCTGGTCGGCGGCGCCCGAGGGCGAGGACACGCCGCGCCTGGACGAGGCGGCGGCCAAGGCCGAACTCGTCCTGCGCTACCTGGCCCGCTTCGGTCCGGCCACACTCGACGACATCAAGTGGTGGACGGGGTGGACCCTGACCGCCACCCGCCGCGCACTCGCCGACGCGGGCGCCCGGGAGGCCGACCTGGACGGCGCGACCGGCTACCTCGCCCCGAACGACGACGAGCGCGGGCCCGGCGCGGACGGGCCGGAAGCCCCCACGACCGCTCTGCTACCGTCCCTGGACCCCACGGCCATGGGCTGGCGCGGCCGGGACTTCTATCTGGAGCCGGACCACGTGCCCGCGCTCTTCGACCGCAACGGCAACATCGGCCCCACTGTTTGGTGGGACGGCCGCATTGTCGGCGCGTGGTCCCAGCGCAGGGACGGCGAGGTCGTGTGGCGTCTGCTGTCCGACATCGGCGCCGAGGGCCGGTCCGCCGTCGGTGCCGAGGCCGCCCGCCTGACGGCATGGCTCGGCGACACCCGCGTCACCCCCGCCTTCCGTACCCCGCTGGAACACGAGCTGCGCACGGGCTGACCGCGGCCGCTCCGCTCAGGCGGTCATGTCGAGTTGGGCGATGACCTTGGTCGGGCGGAGCCGTACGACCAGCTCGCCCGGGACGCCGTTGCGCTTGCCGAACTCCTCGGCCCGGTCCTCACCCATGTAGCGGGCGGCGATCACGGTCGCCGAGCGCAGCAGCTCGTCGGGGTCCTCCGACACCTCGGCCAGGCCCTGGACCTGGACGAACGCGAACGGCGGCTCCTCCAGGTCCACGCTCATCGCCAGGCGCGGGTCCCGCAGGATCGACCTGCCCTTGGCCGTGGCCCTCCCCGTGTTGAACACGATGGTGCCGTCCTCCACGACGAACCAGACCGGTGCCACGAGCGGGCGCCCGTCCGAGGCGGTGAAGGCGAGCTTGCCCGTGCGCGTGCCGAAGAGGAGGAAGTCGCGGACCTGGGGATCGGTGATGGAAGCCACCCGGTCATGCTAGCGCCGCGCCCCGTCCCCCTCCGGGCACGACACGGTGCCGGGGGGAGGCCCGAGCGAAGCCGAAGCGCACGATATCGGCATGATCCACGCGACAACGGCGTCCACAGGGGACGGTCCGACCGGAGAAGGGGTGCCATGGGCGAGGTCGTGCCGGACGACGGTACGTGGCGGATCAGCGCAGATGAGGGCGTCGCCCCTCTGAGCCCCGGCGGGTACGTCCTGGAGATCAAGGCGGACCCGGGTCAGGGATTCCGGTGGACACCATTTACCACCTGACCGTGGTCTGAGAACACGGCGGTCGTCGCACGGGCGCCGCTCGTCGCGGACGGTCAGACCTGGGACGGCACGCGCGCGTCCTCCCTCATCGGGCCGGAGAACACCGCCTCCACCGGCAGCCCCAGGGCGTCGCCGATCGCCGCCACGGGCTCCCCCGGCATCGCCTCCAGCACCGGCCGGGCCGCCATGAGCGCGGCGGTCACCCGCTCCTGGCGGGCCAGGTCCGGCACGGCCCGAGGAGCGATCGCCAACGGCGTGCCGGCGGCGCCCGTGTAGGCCGTGCACCAGAGAGGCCCGGTTCCGGTGGCCGCCCGGACCCGGCCCGGGGCGTCGGCGTGCGTGACCACCAGCGAGTCGACCCCGCCGGTGGCCGCGAGCGCGTACCGGTGCGCCACGAGGTCGAGGTGGCCGACTCGGAACGGCCCCTGCCAGGGGTGATTCCCGTTGTGCCGTTCCGGTAGGACCGCCCCGAGCACCGGGTCCTCGGTCACCAGGGGCCCGGCGCCGTGGCGCGTGGTGTAGGTGCGCACGACCCCGATCCGGCGCGCCTGACCGGGCCGGCCGGACTCGGCCAGCAGCGCCAGCGGATTGGCCGTGGTGGTCGTGGACCAGGTGGTGTAGGGGTGGAACCCGTGCCACTCGTCCAACAGCACGCCCTGGGCCCCCTCGAACACCACCGGGGCCGCGGCGAGCAGGTGCGCCAGGTGGTCCTCGTCCACCAGCCGCACCCGTTGGGCGAACGCCGCGTAGGCCGCCACGCACTCCTCCAGGTTCGGCGCCTCCTCGGCACCCTGCTTCCGGGAGCCTTCCTCCTCGGCGCCCGCCTGTCCCGGGTTCTCCTGCCAGGCACTCGCGTCGCGGGCGCCCGCCGCCTCGGCGAGGTGCTCGGCCAGCCGGCGCAGCTTGCGGCGCAGCCGTGCCGGATGCGCGCAGTCGCCCGCGGTCGGGGCGTCCTCGGGGTGGGCGAGGGCGTAGGCCATGGTCTCGCCCACCCCCATCCCGCACGAGCCGTGGCGGTCGGCGCCCCGGGCGAGCTCGCGGGCCCGGTTGGCCGCCTGGTGCCAGGGGGTGCTGATCAGCGCCCGCCGGTCCACGGTGACCAGGGCGAAGGGGTCGGGGACCCCGAGCGCCGACAGGTGCCGCGCCTCGGCGGCCAGCGCGAACGGGTCCACCACCGCGAACCGCGACAGGTAGGTGGGCACGGGTCCGTCCGGCGCTAGGGTGCCCGCCCCGAACTGCGCGAACGTGTGGTGCCGCCCGTCGGGTGCGACGACGTTGTGCGCGGCCTGGGCGCCGCCGTTCGCGCGCACGACGGCGCCGTAGCGCCGCCGTGCGCACAGCAGGTCGACGGTCACGCCCTTGCCCGCGTCGCCGAAGCCGAGGTCGACGACGATCGCGTGCTCGTCGGCCCAGCCGCCTGGTGCCCGGTTCACAGCCGGTTCACCCCGCCGCCGGTCCCGGTTCCGTCGGCCCCGCCGCCGTCGGCCGCGAGCCGGTCCAGGGCCGGCGCCACCACGACCGAGCCGCGCGAGGCGGCGATCGGCGCCAGGGCCTTGCCGACCGCGTCGCCGGCGTCGGAGCCCGCCTCGGCGAGGTCTTCGAGCCCTTCCTGGAGGTCGATGGCCTCCTCACCGAGGCCGACCGTGACGGCGATCGTCTCGCACACCGCGTCCAGGTCGTCCAGGTAGATGACGTTCTGTCCCATGTGGGTGTCCCAGAAGCCGCGCACCCGGTCGTCGTGGAAGTAGTGGCTGCCCGTCGGCATGACGAAGAAGACCTCGAACCGGCGGCGCAGCTCGGCCAGGATCACCGGGAACGGGATGTTCTCCCCGATGTCGTCGCCGATCACGTCGCGCACCTCCCGCGCCTTGACGGCGCCGTAGGCCATCTCGTCGCCGATGATGAAGAGGTAGCCCCGCCGTCCGCGCTTGTCGAGGCAGTCCATGGCCGTGTGCCGGGCCATGAAGTACATGGCCAGCTCGTAGGACTCGGTGGCCTGCCCGCCGCCACCGCCCTCCAGCAGGATGCGGTCCAGGTCGTCCTCCAGTTCGTTGCCGGACTCGAACTGGCCGACCTGGAGCGGGGCGCGGTCGCAGGTGGCGTCACCGATCCCGCCGAACAGGATCTGGGGGTCCGCCACGTAGCCCTTGCGCAGGAGCAGGCCGAACAGGTCCGGCAGCTTGGCCTGGAGGCCCCGGGGCACGCGGCCCATGGACCCGGTGACGTCGAACAGGACGGAGATGGCGAGGGAGTTCGGGTGGGCGTCGGAGTCGCGGCTCTCGCGGACGGTGACGCCGTGCGGGTCGAGCGACGGGTGGACCTTCCACTGGTCGCGGGGCAGGGACGAGGCGACGTTGTCGGTGTAGCCGAAACCGCTGGAGCCGACGGAGGCGTTGTAGGCCTGGCGGGCGTGGTAGGCGTCGGTGGACCAGTTGCTGCTGCCCATGGGGCTCTCCTTCTTCGGGGTGGTGGGGGCGCCGGGGCGGGGGCGCGTGGTGCGGGTGGTTCGGAAGTGCCGTACGGATCGGGTGTCGTGCGGATCGGGTGCCGTACGGCGGTTCAGGACGGCCGGGCCGCGTGCCCGGCGTCGCGCGGGGGAGCGGTCGGCATGTGGAAGGGCCGGAACCGGCGCGGTCCGAACTCCCTCTCCAGCGCCTCGTCCAGGTCACCCAGCAGGGCGAGCCCGTTGCCGGGACGCCGCTCGGGCGCGGGCAGGGAGCAGCCGCGTGCGAAGGCGCGCAGTCGCCGGGGCAGGCGGTCCCCGGTGAGGTACTCGACGCAGCGGGTCGCCATGTAGACGTCGGTCGCGGGCACCGCCGGCCGCCGGTCGGCCACCTCGGGCGGGTAGAGGTCCTTGCGGTGGGCGACCATCGCGGGAACGTGCGGAGCCGTGTGCGCGGCAGCGGAGGTCACCGAGTAGCACCAGTCCACGAGCACCAGGCCGTGCTGCTCCGGGTGGATCAGGACGTGTTCGGGCACGACCGCGCCGTGCACGACCCCGGCCGCGGCGGCGTTGCCGATGGCGACCAGGAGGCGCCGCCACATCCAGGCGGCGTCGCGCGGATCGACCCCGTCCGGGTGGGCACGGCGCACCGCGGCCAGGGAGTGGAAGCCGGACAGGCGCGTGAGCACGTTGGCGCGCCGTTCGACCCCGGTCCCGGCGTCGCGGTGGCGGATCGACTCCACGAGTTCGGGGACGAAGGCGCGGTAGCGCTCGTGGCCGCGCTCGCGGATGCGCGCGAGCGCGGTGGCCTCGGCCCGCATGAGGTCGTTGTCGTGCGGCGACCGGGGCAGCTTGAGTACCGCGTCCCGCCACCGGGCGTCCCGGCCCGAGCCGTCCTGGTAGCGGAGTCCGTGCAGGTCGGCCACGTCGCCGCGGGCCAGGGGGCCGCGTACGTGGTAGGTGTGCGCGCGGGTGACCAGGGTGGGGTCGCCGAAGCGCAGGTCGCCCGCGACCATGTCCTGGAAGTGGCCCCACAGCTCCGTCAGGCGGGTGAACGCCGTGGTCGCCTCGGCGGTGCGCGCCGGGGGCACGAGGTCGGGGTGGACGCGTCGGGCCAGCCGCCGGTACGCGGCGGTCGCGGCCGGGGGGACGGTACCGCCGGCCCGGACCGGCCCGAACAGGGCCTCGGGGTTCGCGGCCAGCGCGATGGAGCGCAGTGCCGCGTCGAATCGGCCGGTGTCGTGCGACGTGCTCATCGTGCCTTCCTGGGGATCGATCGGGGACGGGCGGGCGGGTGCCGGGGGCCGGGGCTAGGCGGGGGCGGACTGGGCGCCGCGCAGCAGCGGGGGGTGCAGGAACGCGGCACCGCCCGGCCGGTAGAGGCGGGCGCGGCGTCCGCCGCCGGAGCCGCCCCGGTCGGCGAGACGACCGGTGTCCTCGACGAACCCGGGGGTGGCGAGGATCTTGCGGTGGAAGTTGGCCCCGTGCAGCGGGCGCCCCCACACGGCCTCGTAGACCTCGCGCAGGGCGGTGATCGTGAACTCGGGGGGCAGGAAGGCGGTGGCCAGCGCCGTGTACTCCAGCTTGGAGCGGGCGCGTTCGACCGCGTCGGCGACGATGCGCGCGTGGTCGAAGGCGAGTTCGATCTCGGCGCGGCCGCCCCGATCGTCGTCACCGCCGCCGTGCCCGCCCCGATCTCGGCTGTCGCCGATGCCGTGGCCGAGCACGGACCACGGGATCCAGGCGGCCCGGTCGGCGTCGGTGTCGGGGTCGGGCAGGTCGGGCGCCAGGAGCACGTAGGCCACGGAGATCACCCGCATGCGCGGGTCGCGGTCGAGGGCGCCGTAGGTGCCGAGCTGTTCCAGGTGGAGCTCCGTGGGCAGCGGGGTCTTCTGCGACAGCACGCGCAGGGCGGCGTCGGGCAGGTCGGGGTCGGCGGGGCCGTCCGGTCCGTCCTGGGCCCGGACGAACCCGCCCGGCAGCGCCCACCAGCCGAGCTGCGGACGCGCCGTCCGGCGCATCAGCAGCACGTGGGGGACACCGGCGCGGATGGTGAGGGCGGCGACGTCCACGGTGACCGCGGCGGGTGCGTAGGCGCCGGGGTCGTAGGCGTCCAGGAAGCGGCGTTCGCCGTCGTCCTGCCGTGGTGTCCGCTCGCCGGTCACGTGGCCCTCCGGTTGTTCTCAGAGTGAGTTTTTCTCTTGCTGAGATCAACCTAGCACCGCGGGCGGATTCCGTCCATCCCCTTGTCGTGTGGCTCGGGCGGCTCGGCCGTCGGAGCGCAGGAGGTACCAGGCCATGGCGGCGCACCAGCCCAGGCCGGTGGTGAGGCCGATCCGCTGCCACAGGCCGTGGAACGCCCCCGTGTCGGCGAGCGCGAGCGCGACGGCGATCGTGGCCGGTGTCGCCAAGGCGGTGGCCGCGCAGTACCACGCCCACGGGCGTCCGCGGGGCTCGGCGGCCAGGCGTCCGGCCATGATCGCGGCGGCGGCGCAGAGGGCGAGGTGGAAGGGCACGACGTTGGCGCCGTGGATCGCTCCGGCCGCCGTCCGGGCACCGTCCGGGTCCACCGGGAACGCGCCCCCGACGATCGCGCACACACCGACGACCGCGGTCAGGGACGGGACGGCGAGCGCGCCACGGCCCGAGGGCATCGCGCGCCGCAGTCCGACGGAGAAGGCGAGGATCGCCAGGCCGGTGAGAACGAAGTTCGCGGTCTGGATCCACCCGCGTGGGCCGAGGGCCAGTTCGCTGCCGAAGCGGTGCAGCGGCTCGTAGTCGGGGCGCAACGCGCCCTCGGCCAGGATCACCACCACGAACAGCGGGACGGCGAAACCGCAGGCCAGAAGGGTCCGAGTGGAAGGGAAGGGGGTCATGGTCGCATGGCTCCTTAGCAGTGCTAAATCCTTAGCACTGCTAAGGTACCTTAGCGATGCTAAGCTCCGCCCGGTGGGTCAGAGGGGAGGTGGGCCGTGGACCGGCGGACGATCGTCGAGGCCGCGCTGTCACTGCTCGACGAGGTCGGGCTCGACCGGCTGACCGTGCGGCGCCTCGCCGAACGCCTGGACGTGAAGTCGCCCGCGCTCTACTGGCACTTCCGGAACAAGCAAGAGCTCCTGGACCGGCTCGCCGAGCACCTGCGGGTACCGCACAGTCCGCCCGAACCGGGCGAGGACTGGCGGGCCTGGATCGCGCGCCGGGCGCGGGAACAGCGCGCACTCCTGCTGGAACACCGCGACGCGGCCCGCGTCGTCGCGGGAGCCCGGACCGGACCGGCGGCACTCGCGACCATCGACGCCGACCTCGCCGTCCTGGTCGGTTTCGGCTTCACCCCGGCCCGCGCCCTGCGCGCCGGCGCCCTGCTCGACCACTACGTGCTCGGCTCCGCACTCCAGCGGCAGGCCGACCACCGGCGCCATGCCGACGAGGGCGCCATGCCCCCCGAGCTCATGTCCGAGGAACAGCGCACCGTCCTCACCGAAGGCGTCCCGACCCTCGCCGCCGCACTGCGGGAGGGCGGCGACCCCGACGGCGACGACGCCTTCGAGGAGGGACTTGGCATGATCACCGACGGCATCGCGCCGCCGCCCCGGCCCGGCACTCCCGCCCCGGCGCCCTGAACGCACGCACCTCCGGACACGCCCGGGGCGGCGGGCGGCGGGCGTCGGCGGGCGCCGCTAGCATGGTGCGAACGAACGTTCGAGAGAGGTGGCGCAGGTGCGCGTGGTGGGGATCGACCCAGGGCTCACTCGGTGCGGTGTCGGCGCCGTCGAAGGCGCCATCGGCCGTCCGTTGACCCTGCTCGGGGCCGACGCCGTCCGGACCAGCCCCGACGACGACCTCCCCCAGCGGCTCGTGGCCATCGAACGCGGCATCGACGCCTGGCTCGACCTCCACCGGCCCGACGCCGTCGCCGTCGAGCGCGTCTTCGCCCAGCACAACCTGAGCACGGTCATGGGCACCGCCCAGGCCAGCGGCATCGCCCTGGTCTGCGCCGCCCGGCGCGGGCTTCCCGTCGCCCTGCACACGCCCAGTGAGGCCAAGGCCGCCATCACCGGCAGCGGCCGCGCCGACAAGGCGCAGGTCGGGCACATGGTCGCGCGTATCCTCAGACTCGACTCTCCCCCCAAGCCCGCCGATGCGGCCGACGCCGTCGCCCTCGCCGTCTGCCACATCTGGCGCGGCGGCGCCCAGGCCCGCGTGGCCCAGGCACAGCAGGACTTCGCCCGCAAGGTGGAGCTGGCCCGCCAGGCGCGGGGCCGGTGACACCCGCCCCCAGGAAGGAGGCGGGCACCCCCTCGGGTGCCCCCACGACATGATCGCGTTCCTCACCGGCCGGGTGGCCGCACGCGGCGCAGGCACCGCCGTGATCGACGTCGGCGGGGTCGGCATGACCGTCCAGTGCACCCCCTCCGCCCTGTCGCGCCTGCGCGTGGGCGAGACCGGCACCGTCGCCACCAGCCTCGTCGTCCGGGAGGAGTCCCTGACGCTCTTCGGGTTCGCCGACGACGAGGAGAAGCACATGTTCGAGCAGGTCCAGACGGCCTCCGGCGTCGGGCCCCGGCTGGCACTGGCCATGGTGTCGGTGCACAGCCCGGCCGGCCTGCGCCACGCGGTGGCCACCGAGGACACCGCGGCGCTGACCCGGGTGCCCGGGATCGGCAAGAAGGGCGCCCAGCGCATCGTGCTGGAGCTGGCCGGGAAACTGGAGGGCCCGATCCTCACCGACGGCACCCTGCCCGGCACGGCCGAACCCGCCCCCGCCCCCGACGACGCCTGGCGCGGGAAGGTGGTCTCCGGCCTGGTCAACCTCGGCTGGTCGGCCAAGGACGCGGAGACCGCGGCCTCCGCGGTGGCGGCCGAGGCGGAGGACACCGCCGACGTCGCCGTCCTGCTGCGCAGCGCCCTGCGCAGGCTCAGCCGCGCCTGAGGCGCGCATGGCGGACACCCGCCCTAGGGTGTGCGCGGCACCCACCGAACAGTCCCAGCAAGGAGACCGGCCCCCATGGAACCCACGGACGAGCCGTCGGCCTACGAGCGCGACGCCGTCTCACCCGACGCGCACGGTGACGAGCGGCAGCTGGAGGGCGCCCTGCGCCCCCGGGCGCTGACCGAGTTCGTCGGGCAGGAACGCGTCCGCGAACAGCTCTCCCTGGTCCTGCACAGCGCCCAGCGGCGGGGCCGCGCCCCCGACCACATCCTGATGTCCGGCGGGCCCGGGCTGGGCAAGACCACGCTGGCCATGATCATCGCCGGTGAACTCGGCGCGCCCCTGCGCATCACCTCCGGGCCGGCCATCGAGCGCTCCGGCGACCTGGCCGCCGTGCTCTCCACCCTCCAGGAGGGCGAGGTCCTGTTCCTGGACGAGATCCACCGGATGGCCCGCCCCGCCGAGGAGATGCTCTACGTCGCCATGGAGGACTTCCGGGTCGACGTGGTGGTCGGCAAGGGGCCCGGCGCGACGGCGATCCCCATCGAGATCGCCCCCTTCACCCTGGTCGGCGCCACCACCCGGGCGGGGATGCTGCCCGCGCCGCTGCGCGACCGCTTCGGCTTCACCGCCCACATGGACTTCTACCGGCCCGACGAGCTGGAACTGATCCTGCACCGCTCGGCCGGACTGCTCGGCGCGCCCATCGAGGACGACGCCGCCCGCGAGATCGCCGGCCGCTCCCGCGGTACGCCCCGGATCGCCAACCGGCTGCTGCGCCGCGTGCGCGACTACGCCGAGGTGCGCGGCGACGGCCGGCTCACGCTGGAGACCGCGCGGGCCGCGCTGCGCCTCTACGAGGTCGACGAACTGGGCATGGACCGGCTCGACCGCGCCATCCTCGACGTCCTCCTGCGCCGCTTCCGCGGCGGGCCGGTCGGACTGTCCACGCTGGCGGTGTCGGTGGGGGAGGAGGCGGAGACCGTGGAGGTCGTGGCCGAGCCCTTCCTCGTCCGCTCCGGCTTCCTGGCCCGCACCCCGCGCGGGCGCGTGGCCACCCCGCAGGCGTGGGCGCACATGGGGCTGACCCCGCCGCCGGACGCCGCCTTCGGCGCGGCCGCCGACGTGAACGGCTCCGGGGCGAACGGTTCCGGCGGGAACGGCACCGGTGGCCAGGGCACCGCGCGGCCCTGACCGGCGATCGTTAACACACCGATCTCCGCCGGTGGGCCGACGGTGACCCGCGCCACGTAAGCTTGGTCCACCAGCCGACGCGGGGCCCCGCCCCGCGCACCCCGCGGATGTCTCTACGGCACACGCGGAACGTGTCGGGCCCGTCGAACGTTACAGGTGACGGGTGCGACCCGGGATGAAACCGGGTGGCATGCTCAAGGTGGTCGACGCGGTGTCCGAACCCGGATCCGTCGGCCACACGACGAAACGTCAGGAAGGACGCCCCCGTGCAGGGCATTTACCATCTCGCCGCCGCAGGAGAGCCCACGGGCGGGCTGCTCTCCATGATCCTGCCGTTCCTGCTCATCCTGCTGGTCTTCTGGCTGCTGTTCTGGCGGCCGAACCAGAAGCGCCGCCAGCAGGAGAACCAGATGCAGTCGGCCCTCGTGCCCGGCGTCGAGGTCATGACCAAGGCGGGCATCTTCGCCACCGTCGTCGAGATCCACGACACCGACGTGGTGCTGGAGATCTCCCCGGGTACCCGTATCCGGATGCTCAAGGCCGGCATCGGCGAGGTCATCACTCCGGCCGCCGACGACACTCCGGTGGAGGACCGCCCCGACTTCGGCGACGACGACAAGCCGCAGAGCTGATCCCGCCCGGTCCCCCTCGGGGACCGTGCCCGGAGGAGCGGCCGCGTCCGCCCTCCGACGGCCCACAGACTTCGGTACCGGTCCCCGCGCGGGGGCCGGTACCGCCGTGTGGGGCCCACCCGCACCCGAATCCCACCGCAGAGGTCCCGCATGTCCACCGACACCGCCGACGCCGTACCGGACCTGGAGCTCATCCAGTCCCGCATCCGCGACGTGGCCGACTTCCCCGCACCCGGCATCCTGTTCAAGGACATCACGCCGCTGCTCAACGACCGGCACGCGCTCGCCGCGACCGTGTCCGCGCTGGCCGCGCCCTTCCGTGACACCGGGGTCGACCACGTCATCGGACTGGAGGCGCGCGGGTTCATCTTCGGCGCCCCCGTCGCCCTGGAACTGGGCGCGGGCTTCGTCCCGGCGCGCAAAGCCGGGAAACTGCCCTCGCGGACCATCGGCCAGGCCTATGATCTGGAGTACGGGACCGCGACCGTCGAGATCCACGCCGACGCGCTCCACCCCGGCAGCCGTGTGCTCATCGTCGACGACGTCCTCGCGACCGGTGGCACCGGCAGGGCCGCGGTGGAACTCGTCCGCAGAGCGGGTGGTACGGTCGTGGGATTCTCCGTCCTGATGGAACTCGCCGCGCTCCAGGGACGCGAGAAGCTGCCCGACGTGGAGCCGCACTGCCTCCTCTCGGTCTGAACCGACGATCCGCGTTCCACCCTCTCCGTACCCGACGGGAATGGGAGAGGGCCCGCCATCGTTGATCTACTCCTACACTGGGGGTCACACCCCAGGTGATACGTGTCACACAGGGTCACGTGGGAGACGTCGGACCGCGACCAGCAGACGGGGATCGCCTCCCGCGACCGCGGGGGCGGTCCGTGGGGGAGACACCGCGGCGGCCACGTCGGAGACTGGCCCTTGACGACACGCACGTGTACCGGTGGAACCGGGCGACGCCTTCGACGTCGAAGACGCCCGCGCGACCGGACGGACCGCGGGAGGTAGGCATGCCCAACGAAGTGGTTTCGACCGGGGCCGTATCGGCGAGCGGACCGCGGCCGGACGCCTCCGGGGCCCGGCGCCCGGACGCGCCGGGAGGGCAGGCCGACGGGACCCGTGCGCCCGCGCGAACCGACGAGACACGTGTGTCGGCGAGCGAAAGACCACAGGGGGACCGCCCGGAGGGCGCCGCGACGGATGCGGCGCCCTCCGACGTCTCCGGGGCGGGGACCCCGGGGCGCCCGGCGTCCACCCCTTCCACCACGCCCTCCACAGTGCGGGTCCGCAGGCGACTCGCCCGACTCGGCGCCCAGCGGGGAGTAACGATGAACCCGGTGCTCGAACCACTGATCAAGACCGTGCGCGCCACCCATCCGAAGGTGGACGTGCGGCTGATCGAGCGCGCCTACGAGGTCGCCGCGCACCACCACCGCGAGCAGAAGCGCAAGAGCGGCGACCCCTACATCACCCACCCGCTGGCCGTGGCGACCATCCTCGCCGAACTGGGCATGCAGGAGGCCACCCTGGCCGCCGCCCTGCTGCACGACACCGTCGAGGACACCGAGTACTCGCTGGACGAGCTGCGGTCCGACTTCGGCGACGAGATCGCCGAGCTCGTCGACGGTGTGACCAAGCTGGACAAGGTCAAGTACGGCGAGGCCACCCAGGCCGAGACCGTCCGCAAGATGGTCGTGGCCATGGCCCGCGACATCCGCGTCCTGGTCATCAAGCTGTGCGACCGCCTGCACAACATGCGGACCCTGCGCTACCTCCCGTCGAAGGCCAAACGGGAGAAGAAGGCCCGCGAGACGCTGGAGATCTTCGCCCCGCTCGCCCACCGGCTGGGCATGAACACCATCAAGTGGGAGCTGGAGGACCTGGCCTTCGCCACCCTCTACCCCAAGCGCTTCGACGAGATCGCCCGCCTGGTGTCCGAGCGCGCCCCGCGCCGCGACGTCTACCTCCAGGAGGTCATCGAGGCGGTCTCGGCGGACCTGCGCGAGTCCAAGCTCAAGGCGACCGTGCGCGGGCGGCCCAAGCACTACTACTCGATCTACCAGAAGATGATCGCCCGCAACTGCGGCTTCGACGAGATCTACGACCTCATCGCGGTACGGGTCCTGGTGGACAGCGTCCGCGACTGCTACGCGGCCCTGGGAACCATCCACGCGCGGTGGAACCCCGTGCCGGGGCGGTTCAAGGACTACATCGCGATGCCCAAGTTCAACATGTACCAGTCGTTGCACACGACGGTCATCGGTCCCTCGGGCAACCCGGTCGAGCTGCAGATCCGCACCCGCGCCATGCACCGCCGCGCCGAGTACGGCATCGCGGCGCACTGGAAGTACAAGGAGGACCGCACCGGCGCCTCCGAGCCCAAGGCCAAGGGCACCACCGACATGCAGTGGTTGCGCCAGCTCATCGACTGGCAGCAGGAGACCAAGGACCCGGGCGAGTTCCTGGAGTCGCTGCGCTTCGACCTGTCGGTGCAGGAGGTGTTCGTCTTCACCCCGCAGGGCGACGTCATCTCGCTGCCCCAGGGCGCCACCGCCGTGGACTTCGCCTACGCCGTGCACACGGAGGTCGGCCACCGCACGGTCGGCGCGCGCATCAACGGCCGCCTGGTGCCGCTGGAGAACGAGCTGCACAACGGCGAGGCCGTGGAGATCCTCACCTCCAAGGACCCCGACGCCGGGCCCAGCCGCGACTGGCTGAACTTCGTCAAGAGCGCCCGCGCCCGCAACAAGATCCGGCACTGGTTCACCAAGGAGCGCCGCGAGGCCGCGATCGAGCAGGGCAAGGACGAGATCGCCAAGGTCATGCGCAAGCAGGAGCTCCCCGTCAAGCGCATGTTCAGCGGCGAGGCGCTCATCGCCCTGGCCAGCGACCTGCGCTATCCGGACGTGGACTCGCTGTACGCGGCGGTGGGCGAGCACCAGGTGAGCGCGCAGAACGTGGTGTCCAAGCTCGTGGACTCCATGGGCGGGCTGGAGAGCCACACCGAGGACATCGCCGAGTCCGCGCTGCCCGGCAGGACGGCGGTCCGCCGGACCAAGACCGGCAACCCGGGCGTGGTGGTCGAGGGCGACGCCGACGTGTGGGTGCGCCTGTCCAAATGCTGTACCCCCGTGCCCGGCGACGACATCGTCGGCTTCGTCACCCGCGGCAACGGGGTGTCCGTGCACCGCGCGGACTGCGTGAACGCCAAGACCCTGGACACCGAGCGCATGGTGGCGGTGCAGTGGCGGCCCACCGAGGACTCGATGTTCCTGGTGGCGCTCCAGGTGGAGGCGCTGGACCGCTCCCGGCTGCTGTCCGACATCACCCGGGTGCTCTCCGACCAGCACGTGAACATCCTGTCCGCGACCGTGCAGACCAGCCGCGACCGCGTCGCGCAGAGCCGGTTCACCTTCGAGATGGCCGACCCCGCGCACCTGGGGAGCGTGCTGCGCGCGGTGCGCGGCGTCGACGGCGTCTACGACGTCTACCGCGTCCGCAACTGAGGACGCCGCCCCCGGCCCCCGAGGGGGCGCCGGAGGGCGGCGCGGTTCGCGACCCGGGGGCCGCTCAGATCCGGATCGTGGTGGAGCGCACGATCGCGAACACCGGGTGCGCGGCGGCCTCGTCCACGAACGCCTCGTCCGGTGCCTCCGGCGGGGTGTCGAAGTACGGTCCCACCACGGCCGCCCTCGGGTGCTGCAGGTACTCCCTCAGCAGCGGCGCCGCCTCCTCGTGCTCCAGCTCCCGGACGCTGATGAGCTCGATCCAGCCGCCCTGGCGCAGGGTGGCGAACCCGTCCTTGCGCAGGTTGCGCACCCAGTCCACCTCCCCGTACGGGGCGACGAGGCAGCGGCCGCGCTCGCTGTCCAGGACGCTGATCGGGACGGTGCGCAGGAACCCGGACCTGCGCCCGCGCGTGGTGAGCAGGTGCATCTCGGGCGGGCACGCCCCGTACTTGACGAAGTTGCTGATGACGGCATTGGCCGTACGCCGCAACCGCGTCATCTCGAACCGCTTCGCCGGCTCGTTGACCATCTCGGCAACCCTCTCGATCGGATGCCTCCCATTTTGACATCCTCCCCTCCCTGAAGAGACGGGGATTCCAGCCGGCTCCAGCTCAAGGCGAGATGGCGTTGCTGGGGTTCACGGACACTCGCAGGCTTCGCCTGGTCATCCCTCCGGCACCGGCTGAATGCCGGGGACGGCTGTTACCGCCCTGTCCTGCCGCGACGTTATTGGAAGCGTTCAAGTCTGCGTTGCAGGTGAATCCGCAGTTGGAGCAGACGAACCTCGCTTGGCTCTTGCGAGAGTTCTTATCGATCCAATGGCAGTCGCTGCAACGCAGGCTGGTGTAGGCGGTCGGGACGTCCTCGACCCGGCCGGGGGCCTTGTCCTCGGTACGCTGGCGGAGGAGTCCCCACCCCTGAGCGAGGATCGCGCGGTTCAAACCGGTTTTCTGGGAGACCTGTTTCCCCGGTTCGTCAACGGTTCCCCTAGCGGAGCGGGTCATGTGTTTGATGTGCAGCTTCTCGAACCTGATGGTGTCGAAGGACCGAGCGAGCATGGTGGAGGTCTTCTCGCACCAGTCCTTGCACCGGTTGGCCTCCTTCGCCTTCAGCCGTGCTGCTTCGGTGTGTTCCGCCTTGCACAGGAGGCTGCCCTTCCCGGTGCGGGAGGCACGCCGCTGGGGCTTGCGGAGCTTGGCGCGCTCCTTCACCGACAAATGCGGGCAGTTGAGAACCCGCCCGTCGGACAAGGCGGCGGTGATGGCTACCCCGCGGTCGATCCCAACGGTCTCGCCGTTGCCGGGGGCATCGACCGGGTCTGGGATGACAGCGAACGCCACGTGCCACTTTCCAGCCCGGTAGGTGACGCGGAACGATTTGGCGTCCGGCAGGCCGGGTCGGGTGTTGCGGAACTTTACCCATCCGCACCCGGGCACTTTGACCTGCGCCCACTTCTTGTTGAGCTTCTGGACGAGGACCTGCCGGGCGTGCACCTGCCTGCCCTTGGCGTTCAACACCGGCTCGCCCGAGGTGTCGAACACCGGGACGCGTCCGGTACCGATGACGCGGAACCCCTCGTTACGGTACTTCTTACGCCGTTGGGGGCAGCCGCGCGAACCGCCAAGAAAGGCCGCCAACGCCTGGTCGAAGTCCTAGAGCGCCTGCTGTTGTATGTCGGCGTTGCCGGAGGACACCCACGCGAAGTAGTCGGCTTCCTCTGCACTCATGTCGTCGGTGGGGGTGCGGCGCACCTGGGTGAGCATCGCGCACATACCCGCCCAACGTACTGGCTTGGCGGTGCGGGCCCCGCCCTTGCGGTAGGTGCGGTTGACCTCCCACGCCAGGTTCCAGGTATGCCGCGCCTGCGCGCAGTGACCGAGCATCACCACCAACTGTGCGTGCGTGGGGTGCAACCTGAACCTGAACCTGGGCATGCCATCATTTTACCATCATTATGGGCTCTATGTAGCCTACTTTCGGGTTGACGCGGGGTTACCTTGGGCCCATGAAGCAGATCACGCTACGGCTGCCCGAAGAACTGCACGCCGCACTCAAACACCTCGCTCAGGAGGAGGACCGGTCGCTGCATGCCCAGGTGCTCCGCATCCTCCGACAGGCCACCGACGATTCGGTTCAGAGTTCGAGAGGGCGCGATTCACACGCTGACTGAATGTCGGGCAGCCTCGCGCGAAAATCGGTGGAGGGTGGCGGCGGGCCACCGCACCCCGGTATACCCGCGCGGGGCGCGGGCCCCGGTCACCGGAAGGCGGAGAGGCCGGTCACGGCCTGGCCGATGCTCAGGGCGTGGATCTCCTCGGTGCCCTCGTAGGTGGCGACCGTCTCCAGGTTCACCATGTGCCGCATCACCGGGTACTCCAGGGTGATGCCGTTGGCGCCGTGCACGGAGCGGGCGGCGGCGGCCACCCGCTGGGCGGCGGCCACGCAGGAGAACTTGCCGAAGCTCACGTGGTTGTGGTGGCACTCGCCGGCGTCCTTGAGCCGGCCGATCCGCAGCGCCGTCATGTTCGCGTGGTTGACGTCCACGACCATGTCGGCCAGCTTGCGCTGTGTGAGCTGGAAGCCCGCGATCGGCCGCCCGAACTGCTCACGGGTGAGCCCGTACTCCAGGGCCGCCTCGTAGCAGGCGCGCGCGGCTCCGGCCACGCCCCACACGATGCCGTAGCGGGCCTCGTTCAGGCAGGACAGGGGCGAGCCCAGGCCCTTGGACAGCGGCAGCACCGCGTCGCCGGGCAGCCGCACGTCCTCCAGCACCAGCTCGGCGGTGATCGAGGCGCGCAGGGACAGCTTCCTGTGGATGACGTTGGCGGAGAAGCCGGGGGCGTCGGTGGGGACCACGAACCCGCGGATGCCGTCGTCGGTGGCGGCCCACACCACGGCCACGTCGGCGACCGAGCCGTTGGTGATCCACATCTTGGTGCCGTTGAGCACCCAGTCGGAGCCGTCGCGGCGGGCGCGGGTGCGCATGGAGCCGGGGTCGGAACCGGAGTCGGGCTCGGTCAGGCCGAAGCAGCCGATCGCGTCGCCGGCGGCCATGCGCGGCAGCCACTCCCGCTTGTGCTCCTCGGAGCCGTACTTGTGGAGGGCGGCCATGGCCAGGGAGCCCTGCACGGACACGAAGCTGCGCAGCCCGGAGTCGACCGCCTCCAGCTCGCGGCAGGCCAGCCCGTAGGCGACCGCGCTGGAGCCGCCGCAGCCGTAGCCCTCCAGGTGCATGCCCAGCACCCCGAGGTCGCCGAAGGCCTTGGCGAGGCCGCGCGGGTCGGGCAGCGTCCCGGCCTCGAACCAGTCCGCCACGTTCGGCAGCAGCTCGCGGGTGGCGAAGCCGCGCACGGCGTCGCGGACGTCGCGTTCGGTGTCGGACAGCGTGGCGTCCACGGCCAGGAAGTCGCGCGGGTCCGGGGCGGAGGGCCGGCGCTGGGAGTAGCTCATCGGTGGGTGTCCCTTCGTGGTGCGGTCGGCCCGGCGGGCCGGTGGTCGGTGCCGTGGGCGGCGGCGGGTCGGATCGGGCGGTTCACACGTCCGCCTGTTGGACGGTGCCGCGCTTGACCATGGCGTCGATGCGCTCGGTGCTCACCCCGAGCTCGGCCAGGAGCCGTCGGGAGTGCTGCCCCAGCAGGGGCGGCGCGGTCAGCGGCGGGGGAGAGCCCTCCAGCCGGAAGCCGGCGCGGACCTGTTGCAGCAGACCGGCGGTGGGGTGCTCCACGGTGCGCAGGACGTCGTCGCCGCCCGCGTCGGCGGTGCGGAGGGCGTCGAGCACGCCGCGCACGCGGCCCACCGGGACGCCCGCGTCCACGAGAACGGTCATCCAGTGGTCGGCGCCGCGCGAGCGCAGGGTGTCGGTCAGCGCGCCGACCAGTTCCTCGCGGTGGGCGACGCGCCCCCGGTTGGTCGCGTAGCGGGGGTCGGCGGCCAGGTCGTCGCGGCCGATCGCGGCGCACAGCCGACGGTAGAGCGCGTCGTTGCCGGCGGCGACGACGATGTCGGCGTCGGCGGTCGGGAAGACCTGATAGGGCACGATCGTGGTGTGCGCGTTGCCCATCCGGGCCGGCTCCTCGCCCGTGACCAGGGCCTGCTGGGTGAGGTTGACCAGGCCCGACAGGGTCGAGTTGATGAGGGACACGCTGACGTCCTCGCCCACACCGGTGGCCCGGGCCCGCATGAGGGCGCCCAGGATGCCCACGGCGGCGTTGAGTCCGGTGAGGACGTCGGTCAGGGCCACGCCGACCTTGCTCGCCGGGCCCTCCGCCGGGCCGGTGGTGGCCATCAGCCCGCTCTCGGCCTGAACGACGATGTCGAACCCCGGCCGGCCGCTGGGCTCGTGCTCCGGCCCGAACCCGCTCACCGAGCAGTACACGACCGCCGGATTGCGGGCCCGGACGGCCGCGTAGCCCAGGCCGAGCCGCTCGGCGACCCCGGGCCGGAAGTTCTGCACGACCACGTCGCAGGAGGCGCACAGGTCCTGGACGGCGGCGAGGCCGTCGGGGTCCTTCAGGTCCACCGCGAGGCTGCGCTTGTTGCGGTTCACCGACAGGAAGTAGGCGGACTCCCCGGGGTGCTCGTCCGCGGAGCCGGGCGCGTCGGCCGTGGTGGTCGGGTCGGTGGTGCCGGTGGCGTCCTCGGCCCGGACCGCCCACGGCGGCCCCCAGGCGCGGGTGTCGTCGCCCCGTCCGGGCTGCTCGACCTTGATCACCTCCGCGCCCATGTCGGCGAGGAGCATCGTGGCGTAGGGGCCCGCCAGGACCCGGGACAGGTCGGCCACGCGTACCCCCGCCAGGGGCAGCGGCGCGGTGCTGGATGGGGTGTCGGTCACGGGCGTGGTCACTCCTTGCCGTCGGGGTCGCCGGGCAGCTGGTCGCCGTCCCGCATCTGGTAGTAGGTCTCCAGGCAGCGGCGCAGGGCGGTGGTCAGCGCGGCACCGGACTGGCCCGCGTACCTCGTCTGTACCCGCTGCACGATCTCGGCGATGTCCTCGGTGACCGAGGCGCCCTCGACCAGGGCCCGGAAGAAGTCCTTGGCCAGGTCGGTCAGGAGGGTGGTGTCCGCGGCGACGATCCGGCCGTCGGAGCTGTCGACCGCGAGGACGACGCCGAGCCGCTGGTACTGGGAGTGGCTCGCCACCGAGTCGGGCAGACGGGCGTAGCCGGAGATCAGGACGACTCTGGGGTCGCGGAACAACTGCTGAATTCGGTCGTCGCCGTGCAACGGACTCACCTCTCGCTCGCGGGCAGGCATGCGAAAACTCCAACGCTCTGGAGTCTCGCGCCTGGAGGGCGGCCGGGGGAACCGGACACCCGCGGCGTGAGGGCAGGCAGTGGGCTCAGTATGGCGCAGCGGGTCCGCGGAGTGTCAAGCGGGGGGGTGTCGCGGGCCACACCCGGACACGGGGTTGACCGTCCGCGACGCTGTGCTAGCCTCCTGAGCAGGTCACGAGTACCAGCGCTAAGCCCCGGCTAGCTGGTCGGCAACCCTCCATCCGCGGTGGGGTGCCCCGGGTGAGGACCAGGTCCCGACACGACCGTGTCAGACAAGCGCGGACCCCTGAGGCGTTGCCGTTTCCGGCACCCCTGTGGGTCCCACGACCCACAGAAGAGGTGCCCCATGACCGCCGTCAGCCCTACCCACACCGCTCCCGCCGCCCGCACCGCGCACGCCGTGCCCTCCGCCGAGTGCACGATCGTCGCCGCCGAGGGCGGTGTTCCGCTGGTCACGGGCGAGCGCGTGGAGTACGCGAACTTCGACTACGCGGCGAGCGCCCCGTGCCTGACCGCCGTCGCCGACGCGCTGGCCGCGGCCCTGCCCTACTACGCCAGCGTGCACCGCGGCGCGGGCCACCACTCGCAGGTGAGCACCGACGCCTACGAGCGGGCCCGCCGCAGCGTGGCGCGGTTCCTGGGCGTGCGGACCGAGCCCGCGGACGCGGTGGTGTTCGTACGCGGCACCACCGACGCGCTCAACCTGCTGGCGCGGTCGGTGCCCGAGGGCTGCACGGTGGTGGTCTTCGAGTCCGAGCACCACGCGAGCCTGCTGCCCTGGGAGCACCCCGCCTCCCGGGCCGGACGGGTCGAGCGCCTGCCCCTGCCGTCCTCCCCGGAGGAGGCGGTCGAGGCCGCCCGCGCGGCACTGAGCGCCGCGCCCGAGGGCCCCACCCTTCTGTGCGTCACCGCCGCCTCCAACGTCACCGGGGAGATCTGGCCGGTCGAGGAGCTGGTGGCGGTCGCGCACGCCGAGGGCGCCCAGGTGGTGGTCGACGCCGCCCAGTACGTGCCGCACCTGCCCTTCAGCCTCTCGGAGACGGGCGCCGACTACGTGGCCCTGTCCGCGCACAAGCTCTACGCGCCGTTCGGCTCCGGCGTGCTGGCCGGCCGCGCCGACTGGCTGCGCGCGGCCACGCCCTATCTCTCCGGCGGGGGCGCGACCCAGTTGGTCACCGAGCACGACGTCGTGTGGAACGACCTGCCCGCGCGGCACGAGGCGGGCAGCCCGAACGTGCTGGGCGCCGTCGCTCTGGCCGCCGCCTGCGAGGCGTTCACCCCGGCCGCCCAGGAACTGTTGCACATCCGCGAGTCGGCGCTGCTGGAACGGCTGCGCGCGGGCCTGGCGGAGATCGACGGCGTGCGCGAGCTGGCGCTGTGGGGCGACGGGCACCCGCGCGTGGGCATCGTGTCCTTCACCGTGGACGGACTGCCCGCCGACCTGCTGGCGGCGGCGCTCTCGGCGGAGTACGGCATCGGTGTCCGCGACGGGCTGTTCTGCGCCCACCAGCTCACCCGGGCGCTGCTGGCCGACGGCCACGCGCAGGCGGTGCGGGCGAGCCTGGGCGTGGGCACGACCGTGGAGCACGTGGACCGGCTCGTCGGCGCGGTCGCCGACCTGGTCGCGCACGGGCCCCGGTGGGAGTACGCCGACTGCGACGGCCGCCTGGCCCCTGCCCCGGACCCCCGCAACGTCCTGTGACACCCGCGTGGCCGGAGCGGGCCATCGGGGGTTCGCGGCGCGCGCCCCGGGCACGACCCCGCGCGGAGGTGCCCGAGTGGAGTGGAGTGTGGTGCAGGACCTGGTGCTGCTGGCGGCCGGACTGCTCGTGATGGCCGCGGCCTGGGCACTGTGGTTCAGGCGGCTGGAGCGGCTCCGTCCCCAAGACGTCCCCTTCTGGGGGAGCGGGGAGGCGGTCGACAGGGGTCGGACGGGCGCGGGCCCGCTGGGGGGACACGACTTCCACCGCGCGGTCGCGCTTCTGGTCGACCTCGCCGCGCACCGGCTGCTGGACGTCCGGCAGGAGCGCACCGGGACCCCGGAGGGGCCTGTGCGTTGGAGACTGTCCGCACGCAAGGGCCTGGACCTGACGGAGCATCCGGCTCGCGACCTGGTGAAGGAGTGCGTGGGCTGGCAGCGCGGCGCACGGTTCTCCGGCACGACACGGGACCTGACACTCACCGTGGAGAGGCTCATCCGGTGGGAACGGCGGCGGATTCGTCCGCGCTGCCGGCACATCAGTCGTACCGGTGTCGTTCCCGATGTTCCCCTCGCGTTGGTCCCGTTCGCGTACTTCGGGCTGTCGGTGGCCCTGGCGCCCCCGGACCGGGGCCCGGGTGCGGTGGTGGTGACGGCCTTCCTGGGAACCGCCGTGCTGATCGCGGCACTGATCCTGGCGGGCCGGAGGGCGGGGCCCCGGGAGGCGGCCGCCCTGGATCGGGTCCTGTCCGGTGAGTGGAGTCCGCACGGGGAACGGGGCGACCGGTGGGCCGCCCGGCCGAAGTTCGGCCTCGCCCGGATGGTCTGCGGCCGCCGACTCCAGGACCCGCGCTGCCGTGACGCCCTGAGGCAGGAGCTGAGGTCCGCCGTGGGCACGAGGGCCGGACGGTACACGCGTCTGGTGGACCTGGCCGGGGCGCTGCTGGACGATCACGCCGAACTGCTGCTCGAACAGCCTGCGGAGCGCGAACGGATCGCGCGCGAGAAGCGGCGTCGGGACGCGAAGGCCGAGGCCCGGGCACGCGCCGTCGCCGAATCGTGGCGGAGGACACGGAAGGAGCGTGAGCGGATCGAAAGCGAGTACCTCCGTCGAGACGCGGAGCGCGAGGCTGTGGCCCGTGCCGCTGACGAACTGTGGCGGAGGGGACCGAGGCGGCGCTACCACGGGGCGGGCGGCGGTTCCTTCGGTGGCGACGCCGGGGGCGGGGGCGCTGGGGGAGACGGCGGGGGAGGCGGCGGCGCAGGAGGAGACGGCGGGGGAGGCGGCGGCGTCTGACCCTCCGGTGGACGCGGCGGGGCGCCACCCGAACCTCTTGTGCCCCAGGGAGCCACAAACGGCGAAATGGGGCGCATAACACTCAGGGGTGTGTGGGGGATCACGTTCCCAGGCGGTACGATCGGGCCCTGACGGCAAGGCGCGATACCCCGGGGCCCGATCGGTCCGCGCGGGAGGACCGTCCTGCCTCCCGCGAGCGAACCGGCTGGGGGAGCGAGTACGTGACGGATGTCCGGGGGCCGAAACCGGGCCGCATGACGGCCGCCTGCCACCCGCCTGCGCAGATCCCCCTCCAGACCTCGCGCGTGGTGAGCCTGGGCGCCCGTGCCCGGCCCCTCGAGCCCGCCGTGTCCGAGGAGACCCGACTGCACCAGGCCTTCCTGGGACGCGTGATCGACTTCCTGTGCGCGGACGCCGGCGTCACCCAGTTCGTCGACTGGGGCTGTCCGGCCCCCGGCACCGCCGAACGCGTCCGCGCCGCCCGCGCCGACGCCCGGCTCGTCCACGTGGCGCCGCGGGGCGCCGCCGGGATGCTGTCCTCCTCCGGTACCACCGTGATCACCGGGGACGGCTCCGGCGACGGCGCGCTCACGCGGCGCCTCAGAACCTCCGGGCTCGTCGACTTCGACGAGCCCGTCGCCGTTCTGATGACCCGCCCCTTCACCGCCGACGACCCGCCGGCCCACATCGCCGACCTGCACGCCCTCATGCGCGGCGGCGGCTACCTCGCCCTGGCCTCGACCGCCCCCCGGCGCACCGTCGAGCGCGCCTTCCGCCCCTTCCACCCCATCGAACCAGGGGTCGCCGACCTCACGTGGTGGCCCTACCCGGACGAGGACGTGTCCGCCCAGGGAACGGGGATCCTAGGGGGACTGGGCCGAAGGCTCCGTTGAGGGTGGTAGCACCGCCCCTCCACGACGTGGCCCGCGGGGCGATGGTGGGAGACGGGTGGGCTGGGCCGAAGGCTCCGTTGAGGTGGAGGGCGGGGCCGACGCGCCCGCACGACGAAGGGGGGACCGCGATGGCGGTGAGGTGGAACGGCGAGATCCTCGCGCAGGTGCAGTTCTACTGGGACTTCTCGCTCTGGCCCCGGCTGGAGGGGCTGACCGAGGACGAGTACCTGTGGGAGCCGGTGCCCGGAGCATGGACCGTCAGCCGGGGCGAGGACGGCCGGTTCCGGCCCGACGGCGCCAGTCCCGAACCCGATCCGCCGCCGGTCACGACCATCGCCTGGCGGCTGGGCCACCTGGTCGTGGACGTGCTGGAGACCCGCATCAACTGGCACTTCGGCGACCGCACCTACACCCGCGACACCGTCAACTGGCCCGGCAACGTCGACGAGGCCAAACAGCGCCTGCGCCATGCCTACCTCGCCTGGTCGGAGCAGATCCAGTCCATGGACGACGACGCTCTGGCCGCCCCGGTGGGCGGCGCGGAGTCGGCCCAGTGGTCGGACTTCCCGATGGTCGCCCTGGTGCTGCACCTCAACCGGGAGCTGATCCATCACGGGGCCGAGGTGGCGCTCATCCGCGACCTGTACCGCGCCCTGCCGCCCGACCGCCGCTGAGCGGGCGCCGGTCAGACCACGTGCAGCGGGTCCACGCGGACCTGGGCCAGGTGCTCGTCCCGGCGGGCGCTGCGTGCGGAGGCGGCGACCTTCAGCGCGCGGGCCAGGGCGCCGACACCGCTCCGGGGCACCCGCAGCAGGGCGCGCTCCCGGGGATGCGTGCCGTCCTCGCGCCGCGCCCCGCCGCTCTCGGCGGACGCCTCGGCCGCACCCCGCTCCGGGCCCGCCGCGCGGTCCGGGGCCACGGGGACCGGGCCCAGGAGTTCGACGCCCTCGGGCAGGTCCACCTGGTCGAGCAGCTCGCGCACGTGTTCGGGGGCGCCGGTGACCGAGGCCATCGACACCGCGGGCGGGAAGCCCAACTCGCGGCGTTCGGCCAGCTCGCGTTCGGCGAACCCGGAGGGGTCCCAGCGGACCAGGGACTGTACGACGGGGAGCGCGACGTCCGCGGACACCACCACGGTGCCGCCGGGGCGGACCAGGGCGGAGGCGTTCAGCCAGCGGCGCAGCGCCTCCTCCGACGCGCGCAGGTCCATCCGGTTGAGCAGCGCCCAGCCGTCCAGCAGCACCGCGGCCGCGTACCCGTTCTTCGCGACGGGTTCGGCGCCGGGCGTGGCGACGACCAGCGAGGGCCGGTCGTCGACCTCGGTGAGCACCTCCTCCCGGCCGGACGTGCGCACGGTCAGCGAGGGGAAGGCGCGGCCCAGCTCCTCGGCGGTGCGGCGGGCGCCCACGACGACGGCGCGCATCCGGGTCACCCCGCACTCCGGGCACGCCCACTGCCCGGCCAGCCGGCCACACCAGGTGCAGGAGGGCATGGCATGGGCCGTACTGATCGACAGCGGCCCCCGGCAGCCGTCGCAGCGCGCAGGCTCGCGGCACCCGGCGCAGGCGAGGGTGTTGAGGTAGCCGCGGCGCGGCACCTGGAAGAGGACGGGGCCGGTGCGGGACGCCTCACGCGCGGTGCGCCAGGCCAGGTTGGGGATCCGGGCGGTGCGGGCCGCCTCGTCCCGGGCGAGTTCGCGGTCGTCCCCGGCGGCGCGCACCTGGGGGGCGAGGCGGCGCAGCGTGGCGCGGTCGGCGGTGAGTGATCCGGCCCACCCGGACTCGACCAGGAGTTGGGCGTCGGTGGTGCGGGTACGGCCGCCAATCAGGGCTCCGGCCCCGGCGCGGTGGGCGCGCATCGCGAGCACGGTGCGAGCGTGAGGGTAGGGAGTGTGCGGGTCGACGTGCAGGTCGTCGCCGTCGTCCCACAGTACGACCAGGCCGAGGTCCCGCACCGGGGCGAAAATGGCCGTGCGCGATCCGACCACCACCTGGACGCGTCCGCGCCGCACCGACAGCCAGCGTCGGTACCGGGGGGTGGGGCCGAGGTCGGCGGGCAGCGCGACGTGCCTGCCCTCGCCCAGGCGCCGGGTCAGCGCCGCGTCCACCGCTCGGACGTCACGGCTGTCGGGGACCACGATCACCGTGCCGCGGCCCCCGTCCAGTGCCGCCTCGGCGGCCGCCGCGACGGCGTCGACCCAGTCCGGCCCCGGCAGGGCGTCCCACACCGTGCGGGCCGGATGCCCTTCCCGTAGGGCCCGCAGGAAGGCGGGGCCGTCGGGGTAGGCGTCCCAAGGGCTCGCGCACTCCTTCCGGGTGGTCTCCTCGGCGTCCTCGCCCGAGTTCGCCACCGCGTCCCCGGCCGATGCCTCCGTGTCCGCGGGCTCCGCCTCCGCCTCGGTGCCCCCGGGCTCCGCCTCCGCCGGATCTGCTTCCTTCTCCACCCGCGCCCGGCGCGGTGGGACGGCCAGCCGGAGCACGTCGTTCAACGTGCCGGAGTACCGGTCGGCGACCGCCCTGGCCAGGTCCAGGATCTCCGGGGCGAGCACCGGTTCCGGAGAGACCACCGAGCTCAGGTAGGCCAGTCGGCCCGGGAACTCCGACCGCTCGACCCGCTCCGCGAGGAAACCGCTGAGCTGCCGGTGCTTGAAGACCACCGTCACGCGGCACCCGGGGACGGCGGCCTCGTCCAGGTCGGCGGGGACTCGGTAGTCGAAGTAGCGGTCCAGGTGCGGCAGCGGGGTGTCCACGATGACGCGCGCGACCGAGAGCCGCCCGGCGGGCCGCTTCGGGGCCGGGCGGACGGCCTGCTCGGCCTTGGCCTTCGCCGCGGTTTTGGGGTCCACCAGCTCCGCCAGGTCGAAAAGGGCGTCATCGGGCTGGTCGGACGGGCCGGGCTGCGCTGTCATCATCTCTGGTGTACCAGAATCCACCGACACCTCTCCGCGTTCGCGGTGGGGCGCGCGAGCGCGGCTGGTAGAACTGGGGAACCGACAGACCGCGCCCGCCGGGCTCCGTGCTGCCTCGCGACGGCGTCCGGCGGCCACCCCCGCCCCGGTGCGCGGCGAGCTCCGGGGACGGACCCCGGCCAGTGGAAGGACCCCGACTGATGAAGCTTGTCTTTGCCGGAACACCGCAGGTGGCCGTGCCGTCGCTGCGGGCGCTCATCGACTCCGACCACGAGGTCGTCGCCGTCGTCACCCGCCCCGACGCCCGCGCGGGACGCGGACGGAAGGTCGCGGCGAGTCCGGTCGGCGAGCTGGCCGAGAGCGCCGGGATCGAGGTCCTCAAGCCGGAGAAGGCCCGCGACCCGGAGTTCCTGGAGCGGCTCGCCGAGATCGCGCCGGACTGCTGCCCGGTCGTGGCCTACGGGGCGCTGCTGCCCCAGTCGGCGCTGGACATCCCCCGCCACGGGTGGGTGAACCTGCACTTCTCCCTGCTGCCCGCCTGGCGCGGCGCCGCGCCCGTCCAGCACGCGGTGCTGCACGGCGACGACGTCACCGGGGCGTCGACCTTCCGGATCGTCAAGGAGCTGGACGCCGGACCGGTCTTCGGGACCGTCGCCGAGGACGTGCGGCCCACCGACACCAGCGGTGACCTGCTGGAGCGGCTGTCCCACTCGGGCGCCGAACTCCTCAAGCGCACGCTGGACGGGATCGAGGCGGGGACGCTGAGCCCGGTGGAGCAGCAGGACGCGGAGGTCAGCTACGCCGCCAAGCTCTCCACCGAGGACGCCGAGGTCGACTTCACCGCGCCGGCGCGGCGCGTGGACCGCGTGGCCCGCGCGTGCACCCCCGCGCCGGGCGCCTGGACCACCTTCCGTGGCGCGCGGCTGAAGCTGGGCCCGGTCACGCCGCTGCCCGAGGCCGACACCCCGGTGCTCGATCCCGGGCAGCTGCACGCCGACAAGAAGCGAGTCATCGTCGGGACGAGCACGCACCCGGTGGTCCTCGGCGATGTGCAGCCGCAGGGCAAGCGGCCGATGGCGGCCGTGGACTGGGCGCGTGGCGTGCGTCCCACCGAAGACGACCGCCTCGGCCGCTGAGCTGGCATAGCATCGTGCTGACCCTTCCCCGGCTCTGTTGAGGCAGTTACACGTTGAGCGAGCAGTCCCGATCCCCGTACCGCCGTCCCCGACGAGGGAAGCCGAATCAGGGCGGTGGCCAGGGCAAGGCCGGGCCGCCCCAGCCGCGCGACCCGGCCCGCAGGGTCGCCTACGACGTGCTGGCGGCCGTGGAGCAGCGGGACGCCTACGCCAACCTGCTCCTGCCCGCGCTCCTCAACGAGCGGGGGATGAGCGGGCGCGACGCCGCCCTGGCCACGGAGCTCACCTACGGGACACTGCGCCGCCAGGGGACCTACGACGCGATCCTCGAAGCCTGCGTGGACCGCACGCTCGCCTCGGTGGACCGCGAGGTGCTGCCGGTGCTCCGGCTCGGCGCGCACCAGCTCCTGTCCACCAAGATCCCCCCGCACGCGGCCGTCAGCGCGACCGTCGACCTGGGCCGGCGCGTGGTCGGACACCACCGCGGCCGGTTCGTCAACGCCGTTCTGCGCAAGGTCTCCGCCCGTGACCTGGACGAGTGGACCACCGTCATCGCCCCGGACCGCGAACGCGACCCGAGCGGCTACCTGTCCGTGGTGCACAGCCACCCCCGCTGGGTGGTCAAGGCGCTGGCGCGGGCACTGGGAGAGCACTCGTCCACCGGACTGGTCGAGACCGAGCGCCTGCTCGTGGCGCACAACGAGCGGCCCCGCGTGACCCTCGTCGCCAAGCCGGGCCGGTCCACGGTCGCCGACCTCGTCGCGGCCGGGGCCGAGGAGGCCCGGTTCTCGCCGTTCGCGGCCTACCTGCCCGAGGGCGACCCGGCGGGCATCCGCGAGATCCGCCAGGGCCGGGCCGCCGTGCAGGACGAGGCCAGCCAGCTCGTCGCCCTGGCCCTCACCCGTGTGGACGCGCAGGGGGACGACCGGCTCTGGCTCGACATGTGCGCCGGCCCGGGAGGCAAGGCGGGCCTGCTGGCCTCGCTCGCCGGCCGGCGCGAGGGCCGCCTGCTGGCCGCCGAGACCCTGCCCGCCCGCGCGGGCCTGGTGGCCTCCGCCGTGCGCCGCGCCCCGCGCGACGCCGGACGCGTCGTCGCCGCCGACGGGACCAGGCCGGCCTGGCGGCCGGGCGCGTTCGACCGGGTCCTGGCGGACGTGCCGTGCACGGGCCTGGGCGCCCTGCGCCGCCGCCCGGAGTCCCGCTGGCGGCGCACCCCGCAGTCGGTCGTCGATCTGGCGCCGCTCCAGCACGATCTCCTCACCAGCGCCGCCGACGCGGCCCGCCCGGGCGGCGTGGTCGCCTACGTGACGTGCTCGCCGCACCTGGACGAGACCGACGCGATCGTCCAGCGGGTCCTGGGCGAGCGTGACGACCTCACGCTGCTCCGCGCGGCCGACTACCTCGACGAGGTCCCCGACCTCGCCGCCGGACCGGACGGGAAGTACGTCCAGTTCTGGCCGCACGTCCACGGGACCGACGCCATGTTCCTGGCCCTGTTCCGCAGGACCGGGGCCCGACCCGGGGTCTACCGGGTCTGACCGAGGCGGGTCCGGCCGGATCGGACCCGATCGGGCCGGATCAGGCCGGATCGGGCCTGTCCTGCGCCAGGTGTGGTGGAGAGCCTCCGTCGTGGGAAGGAAGGCAGGGGAGAGGCGCCGGCGCCGGCCGTACCCGGACCCGACCGCCGGCGGACGGCTCCCAGGCCGAGGAGGGGACGGATACGTGAGCCCGAGCGACACCGAGGGCGGCCCGCCGCAGCGGGGCCGCACGCTGAACATCATCCTGTGGGCGGTCCAGATCCTGCTCGCGGCCTTCTTCCTGTTCCAGGGCGGGGGCAAGCTGCTCGGAACCGAGGCCTCGGTCCGACTGTTCGACGACATCGGCCTGGGGCAGTGGCTGCGGTACGTCACCGGCGTCGTCGAGGTCGCCGGCGCTGTCGGCCTGCTGATCCCGTGGTTGTCCGGCCTGGCCGCGCTGGGGCTTCTGGGAGTGATGGTGGGCGCCACCGCCAGCAACCTCATCACGCCCGGCTACCAGGTCTTCGCGGTGCAGACGACGATCCTCGGCGTCGTCTTCGCCCTGGTGGCCTGGGGCCGCTGGCCGCGGACGCGCGAACTGGCCGCGCTGCTGCGGCGGTGAGCCCCGGCCCGCACGCGCACCGCACCCGGCGGGGAAGGGGACGCGCGCGAGCTGGCTAGACTGCGGTTTGTGGCCATCCAGATCTCACCCAGCATCCTGAACGCCGACTTCGCGCACCTCGCCGACGAAGCCGCCGCCGTCTCGCCCGCAGCCGACTGGCTGCACGTCGACGTGATGGACGGGCACTTCGTGCCCAACCTCACGCTCGGCCTGCCCATCGTCGAATCCCTGCTCAAGGCGACCTCCACGCCGCTGGACTGCCACCTGATGATCGACGACCCCGACCGCTGGGCGCCCGCCTACGCCGAGGCCGGCGCGGGCAGCGTCACGATCCACGCCAAGGCCGCCGGCGCCCCGGTGCGCACCCTGCGGGAGATCCGCAGGCACGGTTCCCGGGCGGGCCTCGCGCTGAACCCCGCCGAACCGGTCGACCCCTACGAGGACCTCATCGGCGAGATGGACATGCTCCTGCTGATGACCGTCGAGCCCGGGTTCGGCGGCCAGAAGTTCCTCGACCTGGTCCTGCCCAAGATCCGCCGCGCCCGCGAGCTCCTCGACAGCCGCGAGGCCTCCGTCTGGCTCCAGATCGACGGCGGCGTCAGCACCGAGACCATCGAGCGCGCCGCCGAGGCCGGAGCCGACGTCTTCGTGGCGGGCTCGGCCGTCTACGGCGCCCAGGACCCCGCCAAGGCCGTGGAGTCCCTGCGCGACCTCGCCGTCGCCGCCGCCAAGCCGTAACGATCCCGGCGCGCTGCCCCACGGCACTGGCCCCCGGGCCGCGCCCGCCCTAGGATGACCGCTCGACAGTCGTAGATTTCGCTTGGTCGCGGCTCCGTCTTCCCCTGTGCGCGGGCGCGAACCGGGGGAGCGGCGCGGCGTGAGCGCGTTGCCAGGCGCGGACCCGTGGAGTACGCGTTGAACGCTGGGACCTCCGAGCAACTGGCCATGGACGTGCTCTGGGAGGCGGAGACCACACCCATCCTCTGGTTCCAGGGGTTGGGCGACTGGCTCTCCGTCCCCTTCGAGCTCATCACCGCCATCGGCTCGCAGACCGCCTTCATCATCCTGGTCGCGCTCGTCTTCTGGTGCGTGAACGCCAGTGTCGGGGCGCGCCTGTTCGTCGTCCTGATCGCGTCGACGACCCTGAACACCCTGCTGAAGTCCCTGTTCTACGGCGCGCGCCCCTACTGGTTCAGCGCCAATGTCTCCACCCACTCCACCGAGTCGAGCTTCGGCATCCCCTCCGGCCACGCCCAGGGCTCGACCGTCATGTGGGGCTACCTCGGCGCCAAATCCGGCGACCGGCGCTGGATGTGGGCCGCCGGCGTCCTCATCGCGCTGATCTGCCTCTCCCGCGTCTACCTCGGCGTGCACTTCGTCAGCGACGTCCTGGCCGGACTCCTGCTCGGCGGCGCCGTGCTGTGGGCCGCCCTGCGCTGGGAGGACCGCGTCCTCGGCTGGTGGCGCGGGCTCGACACACGCCGCTGGGCCCTCTACCTCGTCCTCGCGTCCCTGCTCCCGTGCGTCCTGGCCGTCCTGTGGCAGTTCGGCGTGCGCGCGGACTGGGCGCCTCCGGCGGACTGGATCGGCTCCACGCCCGCCGACCCCGCCGGGCACAGCCTGGAGAGCCTGTTCACCGCGGCCGGTGCCCTGCTGGGCGGCGTCACCGGCCTCACCCTGCTCGACCGCCGCGGCGGCTTCAGCGCCGCCGGAACCCTCACCGCGCGGGCCGGCCGCTTCGCCCTGGGGATCTCCGTGGTCCTGCTCCTCGAGGTCGTCGGCCACCTCCTCTTCCGCGACCTGACGGGGCTCGCCGCGGCGGTGGCCGCCTACGCCGTCTACTCCGCGCTCGCGTTCTGGGCGACCTTCGCCGCTCCGGAGATGTTCGTCCGCGGCGGGCTGGCCGCCCGGGCCGACCGGGACGCCGACACGCCCACCGGTCCTGACCGCGCATGACTCCCGTCACACCGGCTATGCGGCCGGGTGATCGAACGGTTAAGATCATGATCGTTGAGACGAAAGTCAGACGCGTGCTCCGGGGTCGGTGAAAGTCCGAACCGGCGGTGACAGTCCGCGACCCGGCCGAAGCCATCGGCCGGTTGAACCGGTGGAATTCCGGTACCGACGGTGAAAGTCCGGATGGGAGGCAGCGCGTGTCGGGCCGGTCCGACCGCTGCGCCCCGTGTGCGCCGTGTCGCCGACCCCGCCGTGGACCCGTTCCACACCCTTTGCCCCGGAGCCTCTACAGGTGAAGGGAATGCGAAGGCGTGTTCACAGGAATCGTGGAAGAACTCGGCGAGGTCGTCTCCATCGAACCCGCCGGTGCCGCCGGTGAAGCCGTCCTGCTCACCGTGCGCGGCCCCCTGGTCAGTTCCGACGCCCGGCACGGCGAGTCCATCGCGGTCAACGGCGTGTGCCTCACCGTCGTCGACCTGGGCTCGGGCACCTTCACCGCGGACGTGATGAAGGAGTCCCTGGACCGCTCCTCCCTCGGCGCCCTCACCCCCGGCTCCCCGGTCAACCTCGAACGCGCCGCCCGCGTCGACGGCCGCCTGGGCGGACACATCGTCCAGGGCCACGTCGACGGCACGGCCGGCCTGCTCTCCCGCGACCCCGGCGACAACTGGGACGTCCTGCGGTTCGGGCTCTCCCGCGAGCTGTCCCCGTACGTGGTCGAGAAGGGGTCGATCACCGTCGACGGCACCAGCCTGACCGTCTCCGCCGTCAGCGCTCCCGGCGCCGCCGAGGAGTACTTCGAGGTCAGCCTCATCCCCGCCACCCTGGAGGCCACCACCCTGGGCTCCCTCGCGGTCGGCGCCACCGTCAACATCGAGGTCGACGTCATCGCCAAGTACGTCGAGCGCATCGCCGCCGTCACCGCCGCCCGTAACGCCGCCGCCTAGGGCCACGGCCGCCCTCCGGCCGTGCGGTTCCGACACCCACGGCGTCCGGGGGCCGCGCCCACCACCGACCACGCACCGAACCACCCACGCACTCCCAGGGAGCGGCCATGACCGTCACCGACACCAGCCCGGACACCAGAGGGATCGAGCAGGCCGTCGTGCTGGACCCGATCCAGGACGCCGTCGCCGACTTCGCCGCCGGGCGCGCCATCGTCGTCGTGGACGACGAGGACCGCGAGAACGAGGGCGACATCATCTTCGCGGCCGAGCTCGCCACGCCGGAACTCCTGGCGTTCATGATCCGCTACACGTCCGGGGTGGTGTGCGTCCCGCTGGAGGGCCACGACCTGGACCGCCTCGACCTGCCGCTGATGACGGCGCGCAACGAGGAGAGCCTGCGCACCGCCTACACCGTCACCGTCGACGCCCGCGAGGGCGTCAGCACCGGCATCTCCGCCGCCGACCGCGCGCACACGATCCGCCTGCTGGCCGACGCCGACAGCCGCCCCGTCGACTTCGTCCGGCCCGGCCACATCCTGCCCCTGCGCGCCCGGCCGGGCGGCGTGCTGGCCCGCCGCGGCCACACCGAGGCCTCGGTCGACTTCGCCCGCCTGGCCGGGCTGCGCCCCGCCGGGGTCCTGGCCGAGGTCGTCAACGACGACGGCACCATGGCCCGCCTGCCCCGCCTGCGCGAGTTCGCCGACGAGCACGGCCTCAAGCTGGTCTCCGTCGAACAGCTCGCCGCCCACCGCGTCGCCCTGGGCGACACGCTCACCGACGAGCAGGCCGCCCCGCCCCTGGTCACCCGCCAGGTCGAGACCCGCCTGCCCAACCGCTACGGCGAGTGGCGCGCGATCGGCTTCACCGGGACCGCCGACGGGGCCGAGCACGTCGCCCTGGTCCACGGCGACCTCACCGACGGCACCGACGTCCTGGCCCGCCTGCACTCGGAGTGCCTCACGGGCGACGCCTTCGGCTCCCAGCGCTGCGACTGCGGCGAGCAGCTCGACGCCGCCATGGCCGACATCGCCAAGGAGGGGCGCGGCGTCATCGTCTACCTCGGCGGCCACGAGGGCCGGGGGATCGGCCTGCTGCACAAGCTGCGCGCCTACAGCCTCCAGGACCAGGGCGTGGACACCGTCGACGCCAACCTGCGCCTGGGCCTGCCCGCCGACGCCCGCGAGTTCGGGGCCGGCGCCCAGATCCTCACCGACCTGGGTGTGACCTCGGTCCGTCTGCTGTCCAACAACCCGGCCAAGGCCGAGGGACTGGAGCGGCACGGTGTGCGCGTCAGCGAGCGCGTGGCCATGCCGTCCTTCGTCACCGACGACAACATCGCCTACCTGCGGACCAAGCGCGACCGCATGGGCCACGTGCTGTCCGGCATCGCGCGCTAGCGCGGCCCCGGTCCCGCCCGGCCCCCACCCGACTCGAACCCGCCGTACGAAGGAGACCCGCACATGAGTGGTGAAGGACGCCCCGAGCCCGATGACGTCGACGCCGCCGGACTGTCCGTCGGCATCGTCGTGACCCGCTGGAACGCGCCCATCGTCGAGCCGATGCTCGCCAACGCCCTGGCCGCGGTCAAGGCCTCCGGCGCCGCCGACCCCGTGGTCGTCCACGTCGCCGGAGCCGTGGAGATCCCGGTCGTGGCCCAGGAACTGGCACGCCAGCACGACGCCGTCATCGCGCTGGGCGCCGTCATCCGGGGCGGCACCCCGCACTTCGACTACGTGTGCCAGTCCGTCACCCACGGGCTCACCGAGGTCGCCCTGCGCCAGTCCACCCCCGTCGGCAACGGCGTGCTCACATGTGACACCCTTGAACAGGCGCGGGACCGCGCCGGCCTGCCGGGCAGCGCCGAGGACAAGGGTGCGGAGGCGGCGCTGGCCGCCCTGGACACCGCGGTGGCCCTGCGCGGGCTGCGCCGCTGAGTCCCGCGCGTGCGTGGACGGACCGGCCGCGAGGGATCCCGTGGCCGCCGGACCGGTCTCGGCGATGACGGACGAGGCGGAACCCTCCCGACGGCGGACGCCGGCGGGGCTCGGAGCGGAGCAGTTGGTGCGGACTGAGGAACAAGCGGTGGACGAGGTCTCCAAGCAGCCGGCGCTGCCCATGACGTGGCGCCCCCGTGCGATGCGCTGGGTCGCCTACGGCCTGGCCGTGCTGATCGTGGCCACCATGGGCGTGCTCTCCGCGACCCTGCCCCCGGACTGGCGGCTCCAGGACCGGGTGATGCTGTTCGGGCTCGGCCTGGTCATCGCCGCCGTCCTCCACCTGCTCGGACGCCCGCGCCTGGTGGCGACCCGGCACAACGTCACCATCGTCAACAGCATCCGCACCCACGTGCTGGCCTGGCCCGAGATCATCGACGCGCAGATGCGCGAGGGGGAGCCCTGGCCCTCGGTCGACCTGTCCGACGGCAGCACGCTCGCGGTGATGGGCATCCAGAGCGCGGACGGTGAGCTCGCCCGGCGCCAGCTCAGGGACTTCCGGGCCCTGCTGCACGAGCGCGGCGAGGGCCGGGAGCCCGACCGCGGCTGAGCGTTCGTAGAGACGCACAAGGGGAGTCGTCGTTTCTTGAGTGAACGGCGACTCCCCTTCTGTTGTGCGGGGCACATAACGTGGAAGGCGAGGCCCGCGCTCATCCTCCGCGAGCGCCGGGGGACGCGGGACGAGCGGAAGAAGGGGTGTCGCGTGAGGGATATCCGAGCGGCCGTGTCGCGGCTGTACGCCTCGGGTGAGACGTTCGCGCTGGCCACGGTCATCGACACGGACAAGAGCGCGCCGCGCGGGCCGGGGGCGGCCATGCTGGTCAGCGCGTCCGGGGAGGTCACCGGGAGCGTGTCGGGCGGGTGTGTCGAGGGCGCCGTCTACGAGGAGGCGCTGGAGGCGATCCGTACGGGCGAGCCGGTGCGGCGCACCTACGGCTACAGCGACGAGGAGGCGTTCAGCGTCGGCCTGACCTGCGGCGGAACCCTCCACATGTTCGTCGAACCCATTAGCCGGGACACCTTCCCCCAACTCGGTTCCGTCATCGGCGCCGTCGACGAGCACCAGCCGGTCGCCGTGGCCACCGTCGTGGCCGACCCCTCCGGCGCCGACCGGGTCGGGATGCGGCGCGTGGTGTGGCCGACGCACGCCGAGGGCGACCTGGGCGCCGGCGGCGGACGCCTGGCCGACGCGCTCGACGACGACGTGCGCGGCATGCTGGCCCAGGGCAGCACCGGGGTGCTGCGCTACGGGGCCGACGGGCAGCGGCGCGGCGACGAGCTGGAGGTGTTCGTCCAGTCCTTCACCCCCGCTCCGCGCATGCTGGTGTTCGGCGCCATCGACTTCGCCGCGGCCGTCGCCGACCTGGGCACCTACCTGGGCTACCGCGTGACGGTGTGCGACGCCCGCCCGGTGTTCGCGACGCGCAAGCGCTTCCCCACCGCCGAGGAGGTGGTGGTCAAGTGGCCGCACGTGTTCCTCGACGAGATCGCCGACCAGGTGGACGAGCGGACGGTGGTGTGCGTGCTCACCCACGACCCCAAGTTCGACGTCCCGGTCATCAAGGCCGCTCTGGCCACCCGCGCGGGCTACATCGGCGCGATGGGGTCGCGGCGCACCCACGAGGACCGGTTGGACCGGCTGCGCGAGGCGGGGGTCGGGGAGGAGCAGCTGGAGCGCCTTCACTCGCCGATCGGGCTGGACCTGGGAGCGCGCACCCCGGAGGAGACGGCGGTGTCGATCGCCGCCGAACTGGTCCAGGTGCGCTGGGGCGGCAGTGGACGGGCCCTGCGCGAGACCTCGGGGCGCATTCACCGCGAGACACCGGATCCGGAGCCTGTTCCGGCCGGATTCGGTCACGTTCAGAAGTGAACCGAAAAGCGGCGCTCCGGGAACGCGCTGGTCACGACCGAGTGTGAAAGTCGGTCGGGGAATTTCACCGGGCGAGTGACCGAGGTCCCCAACCCGGTCGGCGACCGCGTGACATCATCTCGTCATGGGCAGTGGGGACGTGGAAGGAACGAACAGGGGAAGGCCGGCCTCCGTGGCGGGCCTGCTGCTGGCGGCGGGTTCGGGGAGCCGGCTCGGCCGTCCCAAAGCGCTGGTCGAGGTGGGTGGGGAGCGCCTGGTCGACCGGGGGATCCGCACGCTGGCGGAGGGCGGCTGCGATCCCGTCATGGTGGTGCTCGGGGCGGCGGAGACGGTCGTGTCGGGCGCCCGCACCGTACACAACCCGGACTGGGCGACCGGTATGGGGTCGTCGGTGCGGGCGGGGATCGACGCGCTGCCCGACACCGTGGACGCGGTACTGGTCGCGCTGGCCGACCAACCGCTCGTGACGTCCCTGGCGGTGCGGCGGCTGATCGACGAGTACGAGCGGGGCGCCCGCGCCGCGGTCGCCACCTACGCGGGCAACCCCCGCAATCCGGTCATGCTGGGACGTGAGCACTGGTCGACGGTGCACGCCATGGCCGAACAGGACGTGGGAGCGCGCCCGTTCCTGCGCGCCTACTCCCACCTGGTGACCACCGTGGCGTGTGACGACATCGCCAGCCCGGACGACATCGACACCGCGGAGGACCTGGCGCGGCTCAGCGACATGCTCGACCGCGCCTGACACCCCGCCGCCCGGGCACGGACCGCGGCGCGGCGGAGGGCCGCCCCGCGGTACCGCGGAGGACGGGCTAGCTGTCGGACGTGGTGATACCGAACGTGTGCTCGGTGGACTCCCCGGGCTCCAGGACGATCAGGTCCCGTCCCGTGGCCAGGGCGTTGGGCGGACAGGTCATCGGCTCGGCCGCCAGGTGCGCCCGGTGGGCGGCGCCGCCCAGCGTGTCGGCGCTGAAGGCCTGCAACCAGCCGAACGAGGCGTCGCACCACAGTTCCACCCGGTGCTCCGGCCCGATGAGCCGGATCCACGCGCGTCCGTCCCCGTCGCGCGCCAGGTCGGTGAACGCGGTGTCCAGCACCGTGTCGCCCAGCGCGCGCCCCGGCGAGCGGAAGTCCAGCCCGCTGCCCTCCACGGGTTCCGGGGGCCCCGACGGCAGCAGGTGCGCGTCGACCGGCTGGTGGGCGGCGGCGGTGATCTCCACCTCCACCTCGCCCCGGGCGGCCAGCTCCGACAGCGGCTCGCCCAGCGTGAGGTAGGGGTGGAAGCCCAGCCCGAACGGGGCCGGACCGGAACCCGGGTTGGACGCGGTGGTCGTGACGGTCAGACCCGCCTCGCTCAGCGCGTAGGTGATGCTCAGGTCCAGGGGGAACGGGAAGGCGGGAGTGCCCTCGAAGACCAGCCGCAGGGTCACCGCGTCGTCGGAGACCGCGGCGGGGGACCACTCCCGGTCGTGGACCAGGCCGTGGATGGCGGTGCCGGTGGCGGCGTTGTTGATCTCCAGCTGGAACTCGCGGCCGCCGAACGCGTACCGGCCCTCGCCGACCCGGTTCGGCCACGGGGCGAGCACCTGGCCCTGGAAGGCGACCGGGCCGCTGCCTCTGGTGTAGGGCCACACCAGGTCGCGACCACCACAGGTCAGGGACTGCAGTCCCGCCCCGGACCGGTCGACGCGCGCGTGGAAGTCGCCCGCGCGCAGCTCGATCACCTCAGCCACACGTCACCCTTTTCGGCTCGGAGTCCGGCCGTGCGCCGAACCGGGAGATCATAGCCCACCAGGGCATGTTCACGCTCACACCGGGTCGGGCGCGGCCCCTCGCGCGGGGCCGCGCCCGACCTCCGCGGTTCAGCCGAGCAGCCCGTCCAACGGGATGAGCACGCCCGATCCCAGAGCGACCAGACCGGTGGACAGCAGGACGACCACCATCAGGAGCGACCCCGCCAGGGCCAGCCGGAAGGCGGCCAGGCGGCGCCGGGCCCGGGTGGCGGGCCGCTTGCTCCCCGCCGTACGCCCCAGGACCACCAGCACCACCGCCAGCAGCACGGGCCACCACCAGGACGCGCCCATGGACCCGGGCAGCAGCCCCGTCACCGAACCGGTGACCTCCGACAGCCACCCCAGCACCGCACCGTTGCTCGCGTCGAGCAGCCCGGTGTAGGCCGAGGTGACGAACTCGCTCTCGGGGTAGAAGCCGTCCGCGGGGCGCAGCGACCGGCCGAGCCCGTCCACCAGCCCGAGCAGAGCCGCCGGGTAGGCGAAGCGGCGGCACTTGCCCGCGGACATCGCCCGCTGGATCTGGCTCATGGTCCGGTCGACCCGGCGCTGGGCGCGCTCCTGCTCCCGGCGCGTGCGCGTCGTGTCGGGCGCCTGCTGTTCCCCGTGGTTCCCGTAGGCGCCGGGCTCCACCGGCACGTCCGGCCTGGTCGGCACCGTCGCGGCCTCCACGCGGCGCTGCTTCGCGGTCGCCAGCCGCTCCTTGGCGCCGGCCCACCGCTCGCGTGCCGAACCGGCGAGCGAGGCCCACCGGTCCTGGCGCCGGGCGCGCCCGTCCGCGCGCTCACGCGCACTGACGACACCACCGACGCGCACCGCCTCGGGCAGCAGCACGAGCGCGGTCAGCATCGCGCCCCGCGTGGCCAGGGCGTCGACGCCCGAGCCGTCGCGCAGCGCCGTCCGCCGCTGCTCAGCCCACCACGGGGCGTGCGGGGCGGCACTGCGCTGGGTGGGGTGCCACGACTGGCGGCGCAGCAGGGAGCGGTGCTCCGAGGCCTTCTCGGGCACCAGGACCAGTTCCACCGCCTGGGCCCACACGGCGTCGGTCTCGTGCGCGGCCGGCCGCCGGGGCGCGTCGGGCCCCGAGCCCACCAGCCGGTCGACGGTCTCACCGACCCGGCGCATCAGGAGTGGCACCTCGTGCTGCACGCGTTCGAGCAGGGCGCACCGCCCCGAGCCGCCCGAGCGGCACTCGGGGTGCGGACACCAGTGCTGGGCGCCCAGCCCCACCGCGCCCGACTCCACGGCCTCCCGCACCAGCGCGTGCCGGCTGGCCTGCCCGGTGGCCAGGGCGAGCAGGCCGTCGGCGCTGATCTCGTGCCCGCGGTAGCGCGGCGGCATGCCGGGCACGTAGCGCGCGGCCAGGGCGCTGATCGCCACGTGCACGCGCTCCGGGTCGTGCTCCAGCCCGGTGAGGTAGGCACGGTCGAACGTGTAGTCGTTGACCTCCCGGTCCAGCCAGGTGCGCAGCTGCGGCCAGTGGCTGCGCAGCCACAGGGCGCCGGTGTCGGAGCGGTCGAGCAGGTCGAAGGCCAGACTCGGCGGGTCGTCGTGGCTGGTGCCCGCGAACTCGATCGGGCGCAGCCGCCGCACGGTCCGGATCTGGGGCCGTTCGCCGGCCAGCCACTGCGCCACCTCGTCGTGGCCCCAGCGGGCCGACGGCGTGGGCGCGAGCAGGCCGCGGGCCAGCAGCCGCCAGCGCTCGTCGGTGATGGCGGAGATGTCCACCTCGGTGTTGCGGGCGGTCAGCCAGTTGCCGCCGCGCGCGGGGCGGCGGCCGGTCACGAGCTCGTGCACCATCACGCCCAGGGACCACCAGGCGGCGGGCGCCTCGCGCCGGCCCTCGACGACCTCGGGGGCGGCGTAGTCCTCGGTGATGGCGAGCCCGCCGTAGACGCGGCTCATCGTGGCGCGCACGGCGCCGCCGAAGTCGGTGAGCGCGACCACCGGCGGGTCCAGCGAGCGTACGAGCAGGTTCTCCGGCTTGACGTCGGTGTGGTTGTGCTGGAGTTCGTCCTGCCAGTGGTGCAGGCACTCCGCGACGGCCGCGACGACGGCCCGCGCCCGTTCGTCCTCCAGGGGCGCCTCGTCGATGACCGAGCGCAGGGAGCCCAGGGCGAAGAACTCCTGGGCCTCCCAGGCCAGGTCCTCGCCCCAGGAGCTGGCCGCGGTGCCGTACCCCTGGACCGCCGGGGTGTGCGGCGACGCGGTGCCGCGGGCGCGCAGGCGGTCGAGCAGTTCGCGGTTGATGTCGTGCCCGGGCCGGTACACCTTCAGGGCCAGTTCGCGTTCGGGCTCACCCGTGGGGTGGGCGCGGTAGACGACGGCCTCCCCGCCCGCGCCGATGTGGCCGAGTACCTGGTAGCGGCGGCGCAGCTCCGCCGGGACGGCGTAGTCGAGGTCGCCGGCGGGACCGACGACCACACGGGTCAGGAGTCGGCTCAGCCAGTCGACGAGCGGACCGAGGAGGGTGCGCCACCAGGGAGCCGGACCGCTCGTCCCGGCGTCGCCGAGCGTGCGCCGGGGCGCCTTGGCGGTCGCGGGGGCGGATGCCGACGAGCCTCCGGGCAGGACGCTGGTGCGGTCGGCCGCGGGGCCCGCGACCCGGGTGGGGCCGGCTCCGGGCTCGGCCACGCGGGTGGCGTCGACACCGTCCCGCCGCCCGCCGCCGGGCCGGAACACACGGGTGACCCACCGCGTGGCGCCGGCCCCCGGGCCGGTCCGGACGGTGGGCCCGGTCCTGCTCGCGGGCGTCGCGGGCGCCGCGGGGTCGATCCGTCGGGTCGGAGCGTTGTCGTCACCGGATTCGGGCGTGACCATGGTGGTCGGAGCCACCCTTCGGAAGAGGCGTTCGTGTCGTGGGCGTGCGGGGGATGGGTGGTCGTTCCAGACTAGGCGTGCCCACCGCCTCGGTGCGGCGCTCCTCGCCCGGATCCCGACCGTGCCGTTCCCCCGTGTCCCATAGGACTCCCGGAGGCGCCTCGGAGTTCCCTTCGCGACCCCGGTGGGTCGGTCAGTGCTCGCCGCGCGGGGCCAGGCCCAGGCGCGCGCACCCCTCCTGGTACATGCGCACGACCTCGGCGCGGATCTGGGCGCGTTCGGTCAGCGGCCGGGACCAGGGGATCCGGACGGTCTCCTCCGTGCCGTCGACCGTGACCGCGTAGTCGCCGCCCTCACCGTCCAGGCCGGTCATCCGGGCCGCGGTGGCCTCGGGCCGTCCGCCCAGCGCACGGCAGATGACCAGGGTGTCCTCGGGATGGTCGCCGTTCATGTGGCGGGTGACGGCGGCGACGACCTCGGGGGAGAAGGGGCTGGACGGCAACGGGTCCTCCTGGACGGGAGAGGGGGCGCACGACAGTGGGGGAGGGCACGAAGCCCTCCCCCACTGACGATAGCCGAGGCACGGCACGGGAGATGACGATGTGTCGTCAACCCGTGGGGTGCCGTCCGCGGGCCGGGATCAGCCCTGGTGGGTGAACTCGGCGTCGATGTCGATGGTGATCTTGTCGCCGACGACCACGCCGCCGCCGTCCATCGGCATCTCGATGTCCACGCCGAAGTCCTTGCGGCTGATCGTCGTGGAGGCGGTGAAGCCGGCGCGGACGAGACCGAAGGGGTCGAGGGTGGAGCCGTTGAACTCCAGGGCCAGCTCGACCGGGCGGGCGTTGCCCTTGATGCTCAGCTCGCCGTTGAGGACGAAGTCCTCGCCCTTGGTGGCGATGCCGGTGGAGCGGAAGGTGAACTCCGGGAAGTTCTCGGTGTCGAAGAAGTCCTTGGAGCGGATGTGGTTGTCGCGGTCGCCGTTGTCGGTGTTGATCGACCCGGCGTCGATGACGGCCTCGACCGAGGCCTGCGTCGGGTCGGCGGGGACGGTGAGGGTGGCGTCGAACTTCTCGAAGCGGCCGCGGACCTTGCTGACCATCATGTGGCGGACGGAGAAGCCGACGACCGAGTGGGCGGCGTCGATCTTCCAGGTGCCGGCCTTGAGTTCCTGCGCTGCCATGGAGTCTCCCTGTGGGTTGCGCGGTCCCACGACGGGGACCTTTCGTGTCTGGTGCTGACCAGTAACAAAGTTCTGGAGAAGTATCTTCCTTGGAAGTAGATTAGGTGGCCGTACCGGCTCACGCAAGCGCCTCGCGCCCCCTGTTCCGGTGGCACCGGACACACCTGGACGCACCCGGACGGAAGGGCGCGACCGGTGTCCCCCAGGGGAGGTGTCCGCACCCGCCGTTCGGGGCCCCCGTCCGCGCGGGGCGACCTAGGATGGAGGCCATGGAGCAAGCCGTGTGGCTCGACGCCGCGGAACAGGACGTCTGGCGTGGGTTCCTCCGCATGAACACGCGGATCTACGACGAACTCGAACGGAATCTGCGCGAGAGGAACGGGGTGTCGCTCATCGAGTACGGCATCCTCGCCCACCTGTCCGAGGCGCCCGAGCGGCGCATGCGCATGCGTGCGCTGGCCGACAGCGTCATCGTGTCCAAGAGCCGCCTGTCCCACCAGGTCGCCCGGCTCGAACGGGGCGGCTACGTGCGCCGCGAGCACTGCGACGACGACCGCCGCGGACTCTGGGCGGTCCTCACCGACGAGGGCGCGGACCTGCTCCGCGCGGCCGCGCCCGGACACGCCGCCCAGGTGCGTTCGCTGATCTTCGACCGGCTCTCCGCCGAGCAGGTCGACCAGCTCGCCGCCATCGTCCGGGTCCTGGAATCGGACCGGGCGTGAGCCGGCCGGAGCACCGCCCGCCCTCACCCGACCACAGATAGAGATCAGAGCCCGTGAGCAGACCATCGATCATCGGCGCCCAGAACTTCCGCGACGACGACGGCAGTGTCGACCCGGACGTCGAGGCCCGACTGCGCGACCACGCCGCGGGACGGGCCGGCGACCGACAGGTCCTGGACGCGCTCAGCCGCTCCCGGCTCCTCATCCCCGTGGTCGCGGTGGCCACCGAGACGGGCAAGGGCGTCGGCGGGCTCACCAAGGACAAGCACAGCGAGGTGGCCGTCCCCGTCATGACGGGCAAGGACGGGCGGCGCGGCGTGCTCGCCTTCACCAGCGTCGACGCGGTCCGGCGCTGGCGCGCCGACGCCCGGCCGGTGCCCTTCACGGCCAAGGACGCCTGCCAGGCCGCAGTGGAGGAGGGCGCCGACGCGCTCGTCCTGGACGTGTCCGGGCCGATGCCCTACACGATCCAGGGGCGCTTCCTCACTCTGCTCGCCGAGCAGGGCGCCGCCCCCGACCCCAAGGACGACCCGCAGGTCCTCGCCCTGATCTACCGGGTCACGCACGCCGAGTTCGGTATCGAGCGCGTCCGCGTGCACCCCTCCGAGCGCGCCGACATCGGCATCCGCCTGGAGCTGGAGGAACGCGACGACGAGTCGCTGCGCCGGGTCGCCGACCGGCTGGCCGCCGAGTTGCGGCACGTGCTGCCGGGCGGTGTGGAGCTCAGCGCCGTCGTGCGCGCCCGGCGCGACCGGGACTGACCCCCGCCCGCGCCTCGTTCCGGGCTGCGACCCGTCCCGGCCGCGCACCGGCCGGCCGCGACAGGGCCGTGTACCGGAGTTGTCCACAGGCCCGCGCGTGCACCTGTCCTCCGGCGCCGTGGACCGGTATTTTTCGGTCATGACCACCCCCTCGACCCTCGGCCTGGACCCGACACTGTGGACGGTCGCGGCGATCGCCTGCCTGGCCCTGCTCGGGTTGGGCGTGGGCCACACCGCCGGCCGCCTCGTGCACCTCTTCGGCGCCGCGGACGCCTCCGGCGACCCGCTGCCGGGAGGGGCGCCGAGAACGCTCACCGCGCCCGCGGGCCAGAGTGAGGCCGCGGCGCCGGCGTCCGAGGGCGGAAGCGTCGCGGGAACCACGCCCGCCCCCGCCGAGGCGGAGGACGACGAGGGGCCGCCGCCACCGCGCTGCCCGTTCTGCCGCGCCGAACTGGCCTTCGTCCCCTGGACACCGACCGTCGCCTCGCGGGCGTTCCGCAGACGCGGCGCCTGCCCCCACTGCGAGCAGGTCATCCGCCCCCACCTGGCGGTCGTCGTGGCCACCGGCGCGCTGTTCGCGGTCGTGGGGATCGTCGCGGCCACGGAACCGCGCTGGTCGCCCGCCGACCTGCTCGCGGTCCTGTGGCTGGCGGCGCTCACCGCCGTCCTGTCCGTCATCGACCTGCGGGTGCTGCGCCTGCCCGACCCCCTGGTCGGCCCGGGCTACGCCATCGCCTTCCTCCTGCTCGCCGCCGCGGTGTTCCTGCCGCCCACCGGCCAGGGGCTGGACCGCGCGGGCGCGGCTCTGGTCAGCATGGTCCTGGTCACGGTCCTGTACTGGCTGCTGTGGCGGGTCTCCCCGCGCGGATTCGGGTTCGGCGACGTCAAGTTGTCCGGCCTGACCGGACTGTACGCGGGCTGGGCGGCGGGGCCCATGGGCGCGCTGGTCGCGGTGTTCTGGGCCTTCGCCGCCTTCTCCGCCGTGGGTCTGGTGCTGTTGGCGCTGCGGCGGCTCAGGCCCATGCAGCCCTTCCCGCTCGGCCCCTTCATGCTCTGCGCCACCCTCGTCACCGTCCTCGTCGGAGCACCCCTGGTGGTCCATCTCTGAACCCGGGTGCGACGCGGCCTCGCCATCCGTGGGAAGATCATCACCATGTTGCGTTGGCTGACCGCAGGGGAGTCCCACGGGCCGGCACTCGTCGCGATTCTGGAGGGCCTCCCGGCCGGTGTGTCCGTCACTTCTGACGACATCGCCGCCGCGCTGCTCCGCCGCCGCGCCGGGTACGGACGAGGCGCCCGGATGAAGTTCGAGCAGGACCAGGTCTCCGTCATCGGGGGTATCCGACACGGCCTGACCCAGGGGGGTCCGGTCGCGATCGAGGTCGGGAACACCGAGTGGCCCAAGTGGGAGAAGGTGATGTCTCCCGATCCCGTACCCGCCGAGGAGCTGGACGGCGTGGCGCGCAACGCGCCGCTGACCCGGCCCCGGCCGGGGCACGCCGACCTCGTCGGCATGCAGAAGTACGGGCACCAGGAGTCCCGGCCGATCCTGGAGCGCGCCAGCGCCCGCGAGACCGCCGCGCGCGTGGCCGTCGGCGAGGTGGCCCGCCAGTTCCTGCGCCAGGCACTGGGCGTGGAGATCCTGAGCCACGTGGTGTCCATGGGTCCGGTCGCCGTGCCCGAGGGCTCGGCCGAACCTCGCCCCGAGGACCTGGCCGCCATCGACGCCGACCCGCTGCGCTGCTTCGACCCCGAGACCAGCGCCCGCATGGTCGAGGAGGTCGACGACACCAAGAAGTCCGGTGACACCCTCGGCGGCGTGGTCGAGGTCCTGGCCTACGGGCTCCCGCCCGGCCTGGGCAGCCACGTGCACTGGGACCGGCGCCTGGACTCGCGCCTGGCGGGTGCCCTCATGGGCATCCAGGCCATCAAGGGCGTGGAGGTCGGCGACGGCTTCCGCACCGCGGCGCGCCGCGGATCGGCCGCCCACGACGAGATCGAACCCGGCCCGGACGGCGTGCGCCGCCGGACCAACCGCGCGGGCGGCGTCGAGGGCGGGATGAGCACGGGCGACGCGCTGCGCGTGCGCGCGGCGATGAAGCCCATCGCGACCGTGCCCAAGGCGCTCGACACGATCGACGTCACCACGGGCGAGGCCACGCGCGCCGACCACCAGCGCAGCGACGTCACCGCCGTCCCGGCGGCCGGCGTGGTCGCCGAGGCGATGGTCGCCCTGGTGCTGGCCGAGGCCGCCGTGGAGAAGTTCGGCGGCGACTCGGTCACCGAGACCGGCCGCAACCTGCGCGGCTACCTGGACTCCTTGGAGATCCGCTAGCACTCGCGCTCCGGCCCGCCCCTTTCACGCACGGGGCGGGCCGCCGTCGTCTCCACCCCCGGATCCTGGCGGACCCCGGTTCAGGGGCGCGCGGGGTCCGGGTCGGCCGACATGGTCGACCACTACGAGGAGCTGCTGGACGAGCGCGACGCCCGCATCGCCGCCGAACGCCTGGCCGACATCAAGTCAGGCCGCTCGACGACGGTGCCCTTCGACGAGGCGATGCGCCAGATCGGGCTGAGCGAAGACGAGCTGGGCCGGTGAACGGGCCGTACTCCGTCACCTTCGAGGACCAGGCGCTCAGGCAACTCGGAAAGCTGGACAAACCGGTCCGGCTCCGCATCGCCCGCAAGGTCCGCGAGCTGGCGGCCGAGCCGCGTCCGGCCGGGAGCATTCCACCCAAGGGGGACACGGACTCCTGGTGCGTCCGGGTGGGCGACCATCGGATCGTGTACACGATCTGCGACGGGGAGCTGGTGGTGCTCGTGCTGAGCGTGGCGCACCGCCGCGAGGTCCACCGGGACCTGTGATCCTCAACGATCACCGCCCGCGCGCACGCTGGGGCGACGGTTCTGCTAGACAGGGAAGCACACATACCCGGCAGGACCCCCGCGCGTGCGGGGATGGACCCTACGAGGCAGGCTAAGCGTGGCTAGAGCGATCGCGGTGCTCATCGGTTCTCCCGGATCGGGGAAGTCGACCGTCGGTCGGGCGCTGGCCGATCGGCTGGGCGTCGACCTCCTGTGCACCGACACCGAGGTGGAGAAGCGCGCGGGCAAGCCCATCAGCGAGATCTTCGTCGAGGACGGCGAGGCGGCCTTCCGCGCCCTGGAGCGCGAGATCGTGGCCGAGGGCCTGCGCGAGTGGGAGGGCGTGATCGCCGTCGGCGGCGGTGCCGTCCTGGACGAGGACACCCGCGCCGACCTCGCCGACCACCACGTGGTCTACCTCCAGGTCGAGTTCGGCGAACTGGCCAAGCGCGTCGGCATGGACGTCGCCCGCCCGCTGCTGGCGGGCAACCCCCGTACCAAGCTGCGTCAGCTGCTCAACGACCGCCTGCCCGTCTACGAGTCCCTGGCCACCGTCACCGTGCCCACGACCGACTTCCACCCCGAAGAGGTCGTCGACGCCATCCTGCCCACCCTCAAGGACGCCGGAAGGTCCCACAAGTGAGCGTGACCCGCATCGGGGTGGGCGAACCCGCCTCCCGCTACGACGTCGTGGTCGGCAGCGGAGTGCTGTCCGAACTCCCCTCGCTGGTCGGCGACGCCGCCCAGGTGGCCGTCATCCACCCCGAGGGCCTGGGAGTCGTGGCCCGACCCGTCGTCGGTGTCCTCGAAGCCGCCGGATACACCGTCCGGCCCATGCCCGTGCCCGACGGGGAGGCCGCCAAGACCGCCGCCGTGGCCGCCGACCTGTGGTCGCGGCTGGGACGGCACGCGTTCACCCGCAGCGACGCCGTCGTCGGCGTCGGCGGCGGCGCCGCCACCGACCTGGCCGGATTCGTCGCCGCCACCTGGCTGCGCGGCGTGCGCTCGGTCCTGGTCCCCACCACACTGCTGGGCATGGTCGACGCCGCCGTGGGCGGCAAGACCGGCATCAACACCCCCGAGGGCAAGAACCTCGTGGGAGCCTTCCACCCGCCGGCCGGTGTCCTGTGCGACCTCGCCACCCTGCCGAGCCTCCCAACGGCCGACTACATCGGCGGACTCGCCGAGATCGTCAAGGCCGGATTCATCGACGACCCCGTCATCTGCGACCTGGTCGAGGACGACCCCCAGGGCGCCACGAGCCCCGAGGGCAAGCACACCCGCGAACTCGTCGAGCGCGCCATCCGCGTCAAGGCCGACGTCGTCTCCGGCGACCTCAAGGAGAGCGGCCGGCGCGAGATCCTCAACTACGGCCACACCCTGGGCCACGCCGTCGAGCGCGCCGAGAACTACACCTTCCGGCACGGCTACGCCGTCGCCATCGGCATGGTCTTCGCCGCCGAGCTCGCCAGGGTCACCGGCCGCATCGACGCCGGCCTCGTGGAACGGCACCGCACCATCCTGTCCTCGGTGGGACTTCCCACCTCCTACGCCGCCGAGGCCTGGCCCCGGCTGCGCGAGGCGATGAGCGTGGACAAGAAGGCGCGCGGCGCCACACTGCGCTTCGTGGTCCTGGACGGCCTGGCCGAGCCCGCCATCCTCAGCGGCCCCACCGACGAACAGCTCACGGAGGCCTACCGCGCGGTCACGGGCGACGCCTGAGTACCGCGAAGCCACTAGACTGCAGTCGGGCGACATTCGCACTGGTGCACCGGGGGACACCCCCGAGGTGCCCGCACCACGCCCCACTCATCACCGACCGGACCGCGCGAGTCCGGTGACCGACGTGTCAGACCCCTTGGAGAGACGACCGAAGTGGCCACGACGAACGACATCAAGAACGGCACGACCCTGCGGCTCGACGGCGGCGTCCTCTGGAATGTCCTGGAGTTCCAGCACGTCAAGCCGGGCAAGGGCGGCGCGTTCGTCCGCACGAAGCTGAAGAACGTCCTCACGGGCAAGATCGTCGACAAGACCTTCAACGCCGGGTCCAAGGTCGAGTTCGCCAGCGTCGACCGCCGTGAGATGGAGTACCTGTACCACGACGGCGACTCGTTCATCTTCATGGACACCACGACCTTCGACCAGATCCCGGTCGGCGAGGCGGTCGTCGGCGGCGACAAGGACTTCCTCCTGGAGAACACCCGGGTCACGGTGGCCACCAACGAGGGCAACCCGCTCTACATCGAGCTGCCCGCCGCCGTCGAGCTGGAGATCACCCAGACCGACCCCGGCGTCCAGGGCGACCGCTCCACCGGCGGCACCAAGCCCGCCACCGTCCAGACCGGCGCCGTCATCCAGGTGCCGCTCTTCATCACCGAGGGCGAGCGCATCAAGGTCGACACCCGCACGGGCGACTACCTCGGGCGAGTCAACTGATGAGCGGAGCACGGCGCAAGGCGCGGCGGCGCGCGGTCGAGGTCCTCTACGAGTCCGAGGTCCGCGGCATCTCCGTCGAGGAGGTCATCAAGCGTCGGCGTGCCCAGCCCGAACCGCCCATCAACGAGTTCACCGAGAACCTGGCGCGCTCCGTCGACGGCAGGCGCGCGCGCATCGACGAACTCCTGGGCACCTACGCCATCGGCTGGACCCTGGAGCGGATGCCCGTCGTCGACCGCAACATCCTGCGGATGGGCGCCTTCGAGCTGCTCTGGGACGACGAGATCCCCGACGGCGTGGCCATCGCCGAGGCCGTCGGCGTCGCCAAGGAGCTGTCCACCGACGAGTCGCCGAACTTCGTCAGCGGACTTCTGTCACGCTTGATGGAGAACAAGGCGACGCTCGCGCTCTGACATCGGCGAACGAGGGGCCGGCGGGGCCGGGCACAGTGATGGAGGGGACGTCAGGTGACTGACAGGAGCACTGCGACCGCGACCGCCGACAGCGGCGGCTCGGGCGCCGGAGGCACGGCCGGACCGGCGCGGGCGGCCAACGCCGCGCGGACCGCGGTCGTGTGGGACGCCCTGGAGGGACTGCTGGCCCGGCTCGGTGACGGCGGACCCCTGGAGATCGTGGACGCGGGCGGGGGCACCGGCGGAGCCGCCGTCCCGCTCGCCGAACTCGGCCACCGGGTCACGGTCGTCGAGCCCAGCCCCGACTCGCTCGCCGCGCTGGAGCGCCGAGCCGCCGAGCGCGGTGTCACCGTACGCGGTGTGCAGGGCGAGACGCGTGACCTGTCCGGGCTGTTCACGCCCGGCAGCACGGACCTGGTGCTCGTGCACAACGTCCTGGAGTACGTCGAGGACCCGGCCGCCGCGCTGCACGACGTGGTCGGCATCACCCGGCCCGGCGGCGCGGTCAGCGTTCTGGTCACCAACGCGGTGGCCGGCGCCCTCCACCGGGCCCTGGCCGGGCACATCGAGGACGCCCACCGGCTCCTCGTGGACCCCGACGGCCGGTGGGGCGAGAGCGACCCCATGCCGCGCCGGTTCACCCGTCAGCAGCTGCTGGCGCTGATCGGCGGAGCCGGTCTGGAGCAGGAGAGCATCCGCGGCGTCCGTGCGTTCGCCGACGTCCTCCCCGGGCACGCCTGGGAGGGCGACGCGCAGGCCGGACAGCGCCTCGTCGAGCTGGAGCGGGCCGCGGCCGAGCACCCCGAGCTCATCGGGATCGCCACCCAGCTCCACGCCGTCGCCCACCGCCCCTGACCCCGGCCCCCGCGTTCCGGAGTCCGACGTAAGCTGGTGGGCAAACGCCTCACCAGGGCGTTCGCCAGAGGCGCCCCGGCCGATCCTGCGAGGTCGTAGTAGAAGTGAGTCGACGGCAACTGGAACGCGGCGCGGCCCTGCGGGGGATGGTCTCCTCCGAGGGCATCGTGCCGCTGGGCGCCGACTTCCCCACGGACGGCTCGGGCCCGGACACCGACTGCCACATCCTGCACCTGGACATGGACGCGTTCTTCGCGAGCGTGGAACAGCTGCGCAACCCCGAGGCGCGCGGCCGTCCGGTCATCGTGGGCGGGACCGGGCCGCGCGGTGTCGTCTCCTCCGCCGACTACCTGGCCCGCGCGAAGGGCGTGCACTCGGCGATGCCGATGGTACGGGCGACACGCCTGTGCCCGGACGCCGTGGTCTTCCCGCCCGACGGCCGCGCCTACCGGGAGGTCTCCGAGGCGGTCATGGACATCCTGAGGTCCGTGACACCGCTGGTGCAGCCCCTGTCCCTGGACGAGGCCTTCCTGGACGTCTCGGGGGCCCGCCGCCGGCTGGGCGGCCCCGTGCACATCGCCGCGATGATCCGTGAGCGGGTCCGGTCCGAGCAGCGGCTCACCTGTTCGGTGGGCGTGGCGGCCACCCGTTTCACCGCCAAGCTCGGCTCCACGCACTGCAAGCCGGACGGCCTGCTGCTCGTTCCCACCGACCAGGTGCGGGACTTCCTGGACCCGCTGCCCGTGGGCGCCCTGCCGGGCGTGGGCGACAAGACCGAGCAGACCCTCGTCAAGCTCGGCCTGCGCACCGTCGGGGCGCTGGCCCGGGTCGAACCGGACCTGCTGCGGATGGAGCTCGGAACCAAGGCGGGCACCCGGCTGTCCGAGCTGGCCCGGGGCGTCGACACCAGCGCGGTCGTCCCGGAGTCGCCGGACAAGAGCATCGGCGCGGAGGAGACCTTCGACGTCGACGTCGGCGACCCGGACGTGATCAACCGGGAACTGCTCCGGCTCTCGGAGAAGGTGGCGCGGCGGCTGCGGGCCACCGAGCAGGTGGGGCGCACGGTCAGCGTGAAGCTGCGCCGGGCCGACTTCTCCACGATCTCGCGGTCGCGCACCCTGCCCGAGAGCACGGACGTGGCCCGGGAGATCAGCGCCGTCGCGCGGGAGCTGTACGCCGCCGCCGGTATGGAAAGGGTACGCCTGAGGCTGGTGGGGGTGCGGGTCGAAGGCGTCACCCCGGCCGACCAGGCGCACCGCCAGTTGGCACTGGGGGAGGAGGACACCGGTTGGAGGGACGTGGAGCGTGTGATGGACCGCGTTACGGCGCGATTCGGGCAGGGCGCGATACAGTCGGCAGTGCTGGCCAAACGTGACGAAAACGACGTATGATGCGGCAACTTCCGGTCACCGTGAAGCGTTCCAACAGTAGGATCGCAGTCAGGGGTAGCAGAGAGGCATGGAAGCTGGTGTTTCCGATACAGGGCGCGGGTATCGTGGCCGTAGTGGGCCAGGTACACACGCAGCTTTTCTTTCCAGCAGGCGCTAGTGCACCGTATTCTGGGCATACCACTGACCAAGAGACTGTTCATCAGTACCCGTCACCCCAACCGGGGACTGTCGTAGGGAGGCGCCGTGCCGCTCTCTGAACACGAGCAGCGCATGCTCGACCAGATCGAGCGGGCGCTGTATGCCGAGGACCCGAAGTTCGCGAACACCGTTCGGCAAACGAACCCCGCGGTCCATTACAAGCGCTGGATCATCAAGGCCGGTCTCGGATTCGTCATCGGCGTCGTCCTGCTGTTGGCCGGGCTCCTGATCGGCAACCCGGTCATGCAAGTGCTCATCAGCGTCCTCGGTTTCATCGTCATGCTGGCGTGCTTCCTGTGGGGAGCCAACGCCTGGCGCAAGGCGGCCGGCGGTGGCGGTGAGGCCGCGACCGCGGCCGCGGAGCAGCCACGGCAGCGGCGCAAGGGCGGCGGCAGCCGTCCGGGCATGATGAACCGCTTCGAGGAGCGCTGGCGGCGTCGCCAGGAGGGCAACGAGTAGCTCGGTCCGTCTCCCGCCGACCAGCGAAGAGGACCGTGCTCCAGGGCACGGGGCGGGGACGTTCGAACCGGGACCACGGGGTTCCGGAATCTCACGTGGTGGGGGCCGCACGGTCACCGTGCGGCCCCCACCACGTTCGTGTGCCTGGACCGGCGCCACCCGGAACCCCCGGTGCGCGCGGTGCCCGGGCTGTTCGCCGCCAGGGCCCGGGCGGCGCACCCGGACCCCGCCCGGGACCCGGGACGTCTAGGCCGGTGCCGGGGCGGGGCGCGGGGCCGTCCAGGGGGCGAGCGAGCGGGGCAGGAGCACCGCGCGCAGCCGCGCTCCCCGGGAGGCCGCCGACATCAGGCCGGAGCGGGCCGTGCGGAGGTCGTCCTGGAGTCCCGCGCCGTCCGCGGGCGCCGGAGCGTAGCGCGCCGACTCCTCCGCCAGCGCCAGCCGCCACAGGGCCGCACGGGTCCCCGCGTCGTGACCGGCCAGGCGCTGGGCCGTCGCCCTCGGGCTCTCCGCCAGGTCCCACGTACCGCCCAGGTCCAGCCACGTGTCGCGCAGTTCGCGCCAGGCGGTGTGGGCACCGGTCACGGGCCCCGCGCCCGGCAGTCCGGACAGCCGCGTCCAGCGCACCACCACCCGGACCAGCGCGGGCACCAGCAGCAGGAGTGCGCCCCCCAGCGCCGCGCCCGCGGCCGGCAGCCACGACAGGTCGGTGTCCGAGGTGTCGTCGTCTCCGCCGCCGGCCATCGGCGCGGACGCCTCGTCCTCCGGCGACTCGCTCTCCCGCGGCGACTCCGACGGCTCGTCGTCGGGCGTGCTGGGTTCCGGCGGCTCGGGTTCCTCCGCACCGGGGTCGCGCGGCTCGGCCGGATCGGCGCCCGGCGCCCTGCCACCGAAGGTGTAGTCCGGCACCGTGGCCGAGCCCTGGCCGTTCTGCGACGCCGGGGTCGGCTCGAAGCGGACCCAGCCCACGTCCTCGAAGTACAGTTCCGGCCACGCGTGGGCGTCGCCCGCGGTGACCTCCCAGCGGTCGCCCTCGATGTTCTCGCCCGCGGTGTAGCCCATGGCCACCCGCGACGGGACACCCGCCTGCCGTGCCATCACGGCCATGGCGCTCGCGAACTGCTGGCAGTAGCCCACCTGGTCGGTCAGCAGGAAGTGCGCCAGCGGGTCCACACCGTCGGGCACCGCGGGCGGCGTCAGGTCGTAGACGAACGGCCCGTCGGTGAAGTACTCCTGGATCGCGACCGCGCGCTCGTAGGGGGTGTCGGCGTCCGCGGTCACCTGCTCGGTCAGCTGTTCCACGGCCGGGTCCAGCCCGTCGGGCAGGTCCAGTTGGCCGCCGCCCAGCGACCGCGGACTCCCGGCCGCCGCCAGGTCGTCCCCGGAGGGCCGGTTCTCGACGGACTCCACCGTGAAGTTCAGACCGGTGGTCGGGCTGTCCGTGGTGAAGACCATGTGGGTCTCGGGATCGATGAACCACTGGCCGGGGGCGTCGACCGAACTCGCCCAGTACGGCAGGGGGAGGAAGTCCACCCGGGGCGTGTCGGAGTCCATGGAGATCCGCGTGGTGACCGTCTCCTCGGGCGCGGATTCGGGCCATCCCGCGGGCGGCGGCAGCTCTCCGGAGGCCTCACTGTCGCCGGAGGCGTTGACCGGCGTCATCGTCCAGTTCACGCCGTCGAACTCGTTGAGGGCGAACGTGCGCAGGTAGTCCGGGTCGTCGCTGGTGGACCGGTAGGTGAGCACCGTGCGGTCGGCGGGCGCGTCCAGGGCGCGCCGCAGCGACACCACCGGATTGGTGGTGGTGATGGTCTCCCCGTTCCTGCCGATGTAGGTACCGTCGGCGAGGTCGTAGAAGACGTCGCTGCGCAGGCTCGGGACCGCCGCTGGCAGGGCCAGGGCCAACAGGATCGCGGTGGTCACGGCGACCGCCGTCACCGCGATCCGGCGCAGCCCGCCCACGACGTGCGTTCCCGATCCGTCGTCGGGGACGTACAGGCCCCACTCGCGGCCCCGCACCCACATGTCCGCGGCCAGCAGGGCCAGGAACCCCGCCGCGGCGGCGGCCATCGGGCCCCACGCCAGCGCCTCGCCCCCCATGAGCAGCGGCACGGCCAGCAGCGCCAGCAGCAGGCCGCCCACCATGCCCGGGCAGCGCGCCGTCACCGCCAGGAAGTCCGCGGTGATCATGAACACCACGAACACCACCGCGATGATCAGGGTGATCCCGGCGGAGGCGGCGACCGGCGGTGTGCTCGTGTAGATGGTGTCCACGCCCCGCTGGAGCGTTCGCGCCAGGTGCGCGACGCTGTCCACCGTGGGAACGACACCCGCCAGGGCCTCCCCGGCGGCGAACATCGGGGTGATCAGCACCGCGGCCGCCAGCAGTTGCAGGAGCGGCACGGGCAGCAGGTTCCAGCGGGTCAGCCGGTACAGCGCCGACACCGCGGTCACCGCGATCATGAGCACGACCGCCGGGACCCACCAGGGGCCCAGGAGCAGCGAACCCAGCAGCGGCATCGCCGTCAGCAGGCAGACGAGGGTGGCCAGGGGCATCAGTGTTCTCAACGCCGACCCTCCCGGGGCGGGTACGGGGCGGCGCCCTCGCCGGCGGTCGCGCGGCGCCACAGCGCGGGCAGTTGGGAGACGGAGGAGACGACGAGGACGCGCCAGCCGCCGGAGGCGAGGATGTCGCGCGCACCGCGGACCGACTCCGGCAGCGCGGGAGCCGAGGACGGACGTGGGGCGGAGACCGCGCCGTAGGCGTCCGTTGAGGGTGGTGGTGGGAGACGTGGGGCGGAGACCGCGCCGTAGGCGTCCGTTGAGGGTGGTGGTGGGAGACGGGTGGGCCAGGCGCCGTGCTCGCACAGCACGGCGACCCGTGTGGACCCGCCGCCCACGGTCGACAGCGCAGCCGCCTCCTCGGGCGAGACCGCGCCCAGGACCGCGACGAGCAGGCTGGAGGAGGCGCCGCGGGACCCGCCGAGCTGGTCGATTCCACCGAACAGGCCGCGGGAGTCCGAGGCCCGGGTGACGGCCAGGCGGTCCAGCACGCCGGCGGCGTCGGCCGTGTGCATCCGGCCCCGTTCGGTCAGGAAGCGCAGTTCGTGCCCGCCGTCGATCAGGTGCACGGCCACCGACGCCGCCGCGCTCACCGCGGTCTCCAGCGAACCGTCGGGGCCCTCGCCCCGGTGGGCGCTCCGGCGGGTGTCCAGCAGGATGGAAATGTTCTCCCGCCAGTGCTGCTCGTCCCGGCGGACCATCAGCTCGCCCTGCTTGGCGGTGGAGCGCCAGTGCACGCGGCGCAGATCGTCGCCGTGCTGGTACTCGCGCGGCACCGGGTCCTGTTCGCCCACGCCGGTCACCGAGCGGCGCGGGGACTGCTCGCCCTGGGAGCCGTCGGCCTCGCCCAGCGCGTCCAGCGGCACGACCGGCGGGGTCACGAGCAGAGGCGAGGGCGCGCCGACGTCGCGGGTGACGCGTACGCATCCGAGCGGGTCGGCGACACCGACCCGGAGCGGCCCCACGGGGTAGCTGCCGCGGACCGCGGGGCGTACGAGGTAGGTGACGTCGCGGGCCGCGCGCGGGCCGAGGTGGCCGATGGTGTAGCGGGGTTCGCTGCCCAGCGGCGCCGGCAGGGTGTCCTCGACGAACAGCGCGGAGACCGGCCACGTCCGCGAGGAGTTGCCCACCCGCACCAGGACCCGGGCGTCGTGCCCGGCGGTGACCCGGGCCGGCAGGACCGACCGGCTGTGCGCGATCCGTGCGGTCGCGCCCATCACGGTGAGTGCGGCCAGCGGCGGTACCACCAGGAGCAGGACGCCCACGCCCACGAGTTCGCGCTGGCCCAGGACGGATCCGGCCACCAGCGCGACCAGGCCCAGGACCAGCATCCACACGCCCCGCGCGGTCAGTCGGCGGCGCAGGCGCGGTCGCGCGGCGGGGGTGGGCGCGGAGTGGTGGGAGGCGGGCGGGGAAGGCTGCGCCGGGGTCACTGGGGTCACCGGGGGTGTCCGTCGGGGGTGGTGGGAGAGGTCGGGAGGGGGCTGCGCCGTCGGCGTCCGGGTGGTGGGTGCGGGTGGGCGCATGGGCCCTCTCTCGGGCGTCGTGGGCGCCGCGGGGCGCGGTCGGTCAGTTCGGGCCGGGGACCGGCAGGCGCGCCACCAGCTTGGCGACGATCTGCTCGGCGGTGAGCCGTTCCATCTGGGCCTCGGGCGCGGGCAGCAGCCGGTGCGCCAGCACGGGGACCGCCAGCGCCTGCACGTCGTCGGGGACGACGTAGTGGCGCCCGTCCAGGGCCGCGTAGGCACGGGCGGCGCGCACCAGGTGCAGGGTCGCGCGGGGCGAGGCGCCCAGGCGCAGCTCCGGGCTGGTCCGGGTGGAGTTGACCAGGTCGACGACGTAGCGGCGCATGCCGGGGGCGACGTGCACCGAGCGCACGTGGTCGGCGAGGTGACGGACGCGCTCGGCGTTGGTGACCGCGGCCAGGGAGTCCAGCGGGGAACGCGAGCCGTGCGAGTCGATCATGTCCAGCTCGGACTGCGGCGAGGGGTAGCCGACCGAGACGCGCGCCATGAACCGGTCGCGCTGGGCCTCGGGCAGGGCGTAGGTCCCCTCCATGTCGGCGGGGTTCTGGGTGGCGACGACCATGAACGGCCGCTCCAGGGCGCGGGTCTGGCCGTCGACGCTGACCTGGCGCTCCTCCATGCACTCCAGCAGGGCCGCCTGGGTCTTGGGGGAGGCGCGGTTGATCTCGTCGCCCAGGACGATGTTGGCGAACACCGGGCCCGGGTTGAACTCGAACTCGTGGCGGTCCTGGTGGAAGACGCTGACGCCGGTGATGTCGCTGGGCAGCAGGTCGGGGGTGAACTGGACGCGCTGGACCGAGCAGTCCACGGCGCGGCCCAGGGCCTTGGCGAGCATGGTCTTGCCGACGCCGGGGACGTCCTCGATGAGCAGGTGGCCCTCGGCGAGGAGCACCGTCAGTGCGATGCGCAGGACCTCGGGTTTGCCCTCGATGACGGTCTCGATGGCGGTCCTGATCCGATCGGCGACGGCGACGACCTCGCCGACGCCGTCCTGGACACCGCCCCCGCGGCCGCCGTGGTGTGTGTTGAGTGACACGAGAACCTCCGCTCCGTCTGGTCTTCGTGTACCGATGGTCGAACCGAGGCTACCGGCTCGGTCAGCGGCGTGGAGCGATACTTCGCATCCGCCGAAATTGTGACGCTCCGTCCGCTGTCGAGGTTCTGCCCCGGCCCCCTTTCCCCGCGGTGTCCGGTGGGCCGCGAGCGTCGGTGGTCGGCCAAAGAGGCCCAAGGGCCCGAATCGCCCACTCCTCATTCGCGGCCGCCTCCCGCGGGGCGACCCGTGAATCGGTGGAACCGGGTTTCCGGCCCGCCCCGAATCCCCGGCGTCTCGCGCGCGCGTGCGCCCGCGCGTGGTGGCGGCATCGCTCCACGTCAGCGGGCTCGGGGCCGGGCTGCCGTGGGCGCTCAGGGGCGCGCCAGGGCGCTCCACTCCGCTCCACCTCGCTGACCTGCGCATTTATCGATTCTTTGCGGCGTGAATCGGGATTGAAGCTGTTGACGGTGGGGCGGAGTGGAGTAAGGTGGAGCATCGTGGAGCTGGTGAATTCTCCACTTCGGGGTGAGGGGGGTGCCACTGTGTTCCTCGGCACTCATACGCCTCGCCTCGATCAGAAGGGACGGTTGTTCCTTCCGGCGAAGTACCGCGACGAACTGTCGGGGGGGTTGGTGATCACGAAAGGCCAGGAGCACTGTCTCTACGTCTTCCCGACGGCGGAGTTCCAGCGCGTCACCGACGCGCTCAGCTCGGCCCCGGTCACCGCCAAGGCGGTTCGCGACTACAGCCGGATCCTCTTCGCCAGCGCGTCCGACGAGTCCTGTGACAAACAGGGCCGGATCACCATCCCGCCGAAGCTGCGCGCCTACGCGGGGCTCGATCGCGACTGTGTCGTGATCGGGGCCAACACCCGCCTGGAGATCTGGGCGGACGAGGCGTGGTCGGACTACGAGGCCGAGCAGGAACAGGCTTTCGCGCAACTGTCGGAGGAGGTGCTGCCCGGGGTGCTGTGAACCCGGCGGCGCCATCGCCGGGACCACCAGCACGAAGTCCACACCCTTGCAAGTCGGAGTCCGGCAACGGCCTCCGGAGACGGCACACACGAGCTGGCGCGACTTCCCCGGTGCCAGGTGGTGAACGCGAACCCGCCGGAAGGTGGACAATAGCGGCCGTGTCCGGACGGCCTTGCCGGAACCCGGCCGGGCCACGCGAAGGACACCGCGGAGCGCACGATCGGCGCTACCGCGGCGACTCAGGGGGAGACGGTGACAGCGTGGAGGAACGGCGGCGCATGGGGGACGACGGGCGGCGGGCACCATCCGAGGCAGACGGCGGGCCACACCGTGAGCACGGCTCCGGTGACATCGAGGACCGCATCCGGGCCGCGCGCGAGGGGATCGACCCGCTCCATGTACCCGTCATGCTCGACCGCATCGTGGAACTGCTCGCGCCCGCGCTCAGCGCGCCCGGCGCCGTCCTGGTGGACGGAACCCTGGGACTGGGCGGGCACTCCGAGGCGCTGCTGAAGGCCTGCCCCACCATGCGCCTGGTCGGCGTCGACCGCGACACCACCGCCCTGGAGCGCAGCGCCGCCCGGCTCGCGTCCTACGCCGACCGCACCCACTTCGTCCACGCGGTCTACTCCGAGATCCCGCGCGCCCTGGACGAGGCGGGCGTCTCCGAGGCCGACGCGGTCCTGCTCGACCTCGGAGTCTCCTCACCGCAGCTCGACGAGACCGACCGCGGCTTCGCCTACGCCCACGACGCGCCCCTGGACATGCGGATGGACCGCACCCAGGAGCTCACCGCCGGCCAGGTCGTCAACACCTACCCCGTCGGCGAGCTCACCCGGGTGCTGCGCGCCTACGGCGAGGAGCGCTTCGCCTCCCGCGTGGCCCGGGCGATCGAGCGCCGGCGCGCCCAGGCGCCCATCACCTCCACCCGCGAACTCGCCGAGCTGGTCCGCGACGCCATCCCCGCGGCCACCCGACGCACCGGCGGCCACCCCGCCAAGCGCACCTTCCAGGGGCTGCGCATCGAGGTCAACGCGGAACTGTCCATCCTCGAGGCCACCCTGCCCGCGGCCCTGTCCCGGCTCGCCGTCGGCGGCCGCATCGCCGTGCTGTCCTACCACTCCCTGGAGGACCGCATCACCAAGCGGGCGTTCGCCGCGCTGGCCAAGGACACCACCCCCGCGGACCTGCCCGTCCCGCTCCCCGACCGGCAGCCCGAACTCCGGCTCCTCACCCGGGGAGCCGAGCTCCCCACGGAGGAAGAGAACGAACGCAACCCGCGTGCGCAGTCCGCCCGTCTGCGGGCGGTCGAACGCGTACGCAGGCCGTCGCGGCAGTAGGGAGACCACATGAGCACCAGGACGGACACCCGCCGTGCCTCCTCGCGCGGCACCGCGGGCACCAGGACGCGCCCGGCGACCAAGGCCGCGCCCAAGGCCGCGCCCAAGCGCGCTCCGGCACGCCCGGCGACCACCACGCGGGCACCGCGCGAGAGCGGAGGGGGCGGGCGCGCACCGCGCATCCCCTTCGTCCTGCTCGTGCTGTGCCTGCTCGGCGGAGCGCTCGTCGGCCTGCTCGTCCTGCGCAGCGTCGTGGCCGAGGAGGCCTTCGCCATCACCAGCCTGCAGGCGGAGAACCGCGAGCTGTCCTACGAGGAGCAGCAGCTGCGGGAGAGCGTCGCGCACCTGGAGACCTCCGAGCGGATCGCCTCGGAGGCCGAGGAGATGGGCATGGAGCCCGGCGAGGGCCCGCTCTTCCTCGACCTCGACGAGGGCCGGGTGTCCGGGAGCGTTGGGAGCGGTGATTGAGCACGCCCCGGGACCGCCGCCCCCGCGACCCCCGCAGACCCGGAGCGTCCGGGCGCTCCGGGTCCAGGCCCAGTAAGCGTCCCCAGCGCGAACCGCGCCGCCCGGACGGCGGTACGCGCGCGTCCGCCGCGGCGCGGGCCGCCCAAGGCGGCCCGCGCCGGGTACGCCGGGGCGGGGAGGGCGCCGCGCCGCGCCGCCGCACCGCGCCACCGCCTCCGCCGCCGCCCCTGCTGCGGCGCACCTTCCGCCGGGGCGAACCGCGCAAGCGGCTCAAGCTCGGCGCGGCACTGATCGCGGTCGTCATCCTCCTGTTCGCCGGCCGCCTGGTCCAGATCCAGGGCCTGGACGCCGAGACCTACGCCGAGGCCGCCTCCAACCTGCGCCTGCAGACCATCGACATCCCCACGCTGCGCGGCCAGATCACCGACGCGGAGGGCCATCCCTTCGCCCTGTCGGTGGAGGTGCGCACCGTCTTCGTCGACCCCGAGGAGGTCGAGGAGGACGAGCGCGACCAGCTCGTGGACGAACTCGTCACCCGCTTCGGGCTGGAGGAGGACGAGGTCGAGGCCAAGGTCGACGCCAGGCCCAGCCGCTACCAGGTGGTGGCGACCGAGGTCACGCCCGAGGCGTGGGGCGAGCTGCGCGATCTGGGCCTGTCCGGCGTCGGCGCCCAGGTGGACTACAACCGCGTCTACCCCGAGGAGACCGGCGCCGCCGACCTGGTGGGCTTCGTCGGGAGCGAGGGCCACGGCCTGGAGGGTCTGGAGGGCTACCTCAACGACACCCTGGCGGGCGAGGCCGGCAAGCGGCAGGTCGAGGTGGGCGCCGACGGCACCCAGATCCCCATGGCGGGCGGTCTGGTCCGCGATCCGGTGCCCGGCCAGGACGTGCGCCTGACCCTGGACCGGGATCTGCAGTTCCACATGGCCCAGGTGCTCGCCGAGCGGGTCGAGGAACTCGACGCCGAGGGGGGCAGCGCCATCGCCATGCTGCCCACCGGCGAGATCATCGGCATGGCCGACTACCCCAGCTACGACCAGAACGACATCCAGGCGACCGGGCCGGAGGAGTGGTCCAACGGGGCGGTGCACGAGACCTTCGAACCGGGCAGCACCAACAAGGTCATCACCATCGGATCGGCCCTGGAGGAGGGGGTGACCACCCCCGACACCGTCTACACCGTGCCCTACGCCCAGCAGTACTACGACCAGACCTTCAAGGACTCCAGCTACCACGAGACCCAGCGCCTGACCGTCAACGGCATCATGGCCCACTCCAGCAACGTGGGCACGATCAAGATCGCCGACCAGGTCGGAGCCGGTGTCCTGCACTCCTTCATGGAGGACTTCGGTCTGGGCCAGCCCACCGGGCTGCACCTGCCGGGCGAGGAGGCGGGCATCCTCACCGACCCCGACGACTGGTGGGGCACCCAGCTGCCGTCGGTGTCGATCGGCCACAGCCTCTCGGTCAACGCCACGCAGATGGCGTCGGTGTACGCGACGATCGCCAACGGCGGTGTGCGGGCCGACCCGACGATCGTCGCCGGGACGGTCGACGCGGACGGGGAGTTCGCGCCCTCGGACGACCCGGAGCAGCGGCGGGTGGTCAGCCAGGAGACCGCTGACCAGCTCGCCCTGATGCTGGAGGCGGTCACCAGCGACGAGGGCACCGCACCCCAGGCCCGCATCGACGGCTACCGCGTGGCGGGCAAGACCGGTACCGCCAACCGCATCAATCCGGAGACGGGAACCTACGAGGACGGCGGCTACACCGCGACCTTCGCCGGGTTCGCCCCGGCCGACGCGCCCGAGGTCGTCGTCCAGGTGGTCCTGCACAACCCCCAGGAGACCTACTACGGCGGCGAGGCGGCGGGCCCGGTGTTCAACGACATCATGTCCTTCGCCCTGCAGTCGCTCAAGGTGCCGCCGACGGAGACCGAGCCGCCGGCGATCCGCCTGGAGGAGTGAGGGACCGGTTCCACGACGGCCGCGGAGGCGGACGGCGCGCTCGGCGCCGTCCGCCTCCGCCGTTCACGACAGGTGCGCGCGCACCGACCGGATGTGCTCGGGGCCGGTCCGGCAGCACCCGCCGACCAGGGCCGCCCCGGCCTCCCGCCAGAGCCGGGCCTCGGCCCCGAACTCCTCCGGCTCGCCCGTGCCCGTCCAGCGCTGCGCCGCCGCGTCCCACACCTCGCCGGAGTTGGGGTAGGCGACCGCCGGGACGCCCGCCTCGGCGACCGTACGCACCAGGGACGGCACGAAGCGGGGCGCCGTGCAGTTGACGCCGACCGCCACCAGTCCGCCGTCGGCGTGCAGCGGAGCCAGCTCGGCCACGGCCTCGCGCATCGGCGTGCCGTCGCTGATGTGCCCGCCGTCGCGGCACGAGAAGCTCATCCACGCCCGTACGCCCGGCGTCTCCCGGACCAGCCGGGCCAGCGCCCGCGCCTCCGCCAGGGAGGGGATGGTCTCGCAGGCGACGAGGTCGGCCCCCGCGCCGACGAGCAGCCGCCAGCGCTCCGCGTGCCACTGGTACAGGCCGTCCTCGTCGAGGTCGTAGGCGCCGGTGTACTCCGAGCCGTCGGCCAGCGCCGCGCCGTAGGGCCCCACACCCGCGGCGACCAGGCCGGACCCGAAGGCGTCCCGCTCGGCCAGCGCCAGCTCCACCGAGCGCACGACCAGCCGCTCCGCCTCGGCCCGTCCGTACCCGCGGGCCGTGAACGCCGGAACGCTCGCCTGGTACCCGGCGGCGATGGCCACGTCGGCGCCCGCCTCGAAGTAGTCCCGGTGCACCCGGCGGATCACGTCGGGCTCCTCGGCCAGCAGCCGTGCCGACCACAGCCCGCCGCCCAGGTCGCGGCCGTAGGCCTCCAGGCGCGTGGCCAGACCGCCGTCCAGCACCAGCGCTCGGGCGCCTGTACACGGGGCCTTCGGTCCTTCCGGTGCACTCCCTCGTTCCTCGGGAGCGCACCTCCAGGTCCTCCAGGACCCGTCGGCGCCCTCGCCGTGTTTTCCTTGGGCCGCCGCTCGTTCCTCGCTTTGGCCCGGATTCACCCCCTGCGGTTCCCGCGAGTGGTCCCGTTCACCATTCACCCCCTGGGGTCGCCGTGAGCGGGGCCGCTGCGGCCCCGTCTCCTCCTGCAGAACACTGGCGCGCCCCGAGCCGACCCCCTGGGGATCCGTCAGGGGGACGGCCACCTCCCCTTCCGGGGACCCGGCCATGGATTCCATGTGATCGAGGCTATCCGGGGGCCTCGGGCGTAACCTGGGTGAAATGCCAGTTCGGAGATTCCTCCCTCATCGCAGCGTGGAAATTACCGAGCGGTCCTCCACAGCCGTTAACCTCCACTCGTGCCACCGGTAATGCGACCAGAACACACTCAACTCCGTCCGCTGTCCGCCCTCGCGACGCTGCTCGGGCCGGACGCCACCCTGCTGCGCCCCGAACCGGGCGCGCGCGAGACCGCCGAGGTGCCCGGCGAGGAGGTGCACGTCCGCGGCATCACCCACGACTCACGCAAGGTCCGCCCCGGCGACCTCTACGCCGCCCTCCCCGGAACCCGCGCGCACGGCGCGGACTTCGCCGCGCAGGTGGCCGAGGCCGGAGCCGCCGCCGTCCTCACCGACGCGGCCGGGGCCGACCGGGCCGCGGCCACCGGCCTGCCCGTCCTGGTGGTCCCCGACGCCCGCGCCGCGCTCGGCACGGCCGCCTCCTGGGTCTTCGACGACCCCGCCCACGACCTGCTCCTGGTCGGCACCACCGGCACCAGCGGCAAGACCACCATCACCTACCTGGTGGAGTCCGGGCTGCGCGCGGCCGGCATGAACACCGGCCTGGTCGGCACCGTCGAGATGCGCGTGGGCGACGAACGCGTCGCCTCCTCCCTCACCACCCCCGAGGCCACCGACCTGCACGGCCTCTTCGCCGTCATGCGCGAGCGCGGTGTCAACGCGGCGGCCATGGAGGTCTCCAGCCACGCCCTCGCGCTGGGCCGGGTGGGCGGGACGCGCTACGACGTCGCGATCTTCACGAACCTGTCCCAGGACCACCTGGACTTCCACTCGGACCTGCGCGACTACTTCGAGACGAAGGCGCGCCTGTTCTCCGCGGAGTACTGCGACATCGCCGTGGTCAACACCGACGACCGCTTCGGGCGCGCGCTGGTGGACATGGTGCGCGGCGACGGCGCCGTGCCCGTGACCACGTTCGCCGTGGAGGGCCAGTCCGACGCCGGGCCGGACAACGGGATGGCCGCCGACTGGCAGGCCGTGGACGTGGACCTGGGCGCCGCGGGCAGCACCTTCCGCATCGTCGGACCCGGTGGGATGGAGGCCGACGCCTCCGTCGCCCTGCCCGGGCCCTTCAACGTCTCCAACGCGATGGCCGCCATCGTCGGGCTGGTCGAGGCCGGCCTGCCCCTGGAGACCGCCATCGCGGGTGTGGCCGCCGCGCCCGGGGTGCCCGGACGCATGGAGCAGGTCGTGGTCGACTCGGTGCCCAGCGCGGTCCAGGACTTCACCGCGCTCGTGGACTACTCCCACAAGCCCGGAGCCATCGAGGCCGTGCTCACCGCGCTGCGCGCCACGACCCGGGGCCGCCTCACCATGGTCGTGGGCTGCGGCGGGGACCGCGACCGCGCCAAACGGCCGCTCATGGGCGAGGCCGCCGCACGGCTGGCCGACCAGCTCATCGTCACCAACGACAACCCGCGCACCGAGGACCCCGTCGCCATCGCCGCCGCCATGCTCGAAGGCGTCGTCAAGGTGCCGGAGGACCAGCGGGCGCGGGTCACGGTGGAACTCGACCGCGCCGAGGCGATCGGTCTGGCCGTGGACCGGGCCGGCCCCGGGGACGTGGTCGTCGTGGCCGGTAAAGGCCACGAGACCGGCCAGTACGTCAGGGGTGAGGTCCTGCCCTTCGACGACCGCGAGGTGCTGCGGGAGGCCATCGAGGGGCACCTGAGCGTGAGTGCCCGCGAGCGCCTGGGCGTCGCCCTCCAGGACATCCACCGCGCGCCCGACCTGGGTTGACACCGCGCCGCCCCGGCCGGGCGGCCGCACGCGCCGGGGGAGCGGGCACGCCTCCCGCACCCCGGTGCGCGCCCGGCGACGGGCGCGTGAGCTGTGACGTCCCAGCGCATGGACGGTCACGAACTGGCTCATATTGCTCCACACCGGCCCCGTGGGGACGCCAGGGACCCCAACATGTTCTAAGGTAGGTCCGGCAATCGCAGCCTGACACGTGCCGCCTACGGTGGCGCCCGCGGGCTCGGCTCAGGCCGGCCCCGTGGTGATGCCCGTACGGCACAGCGCGCACGGCACCCGCGGTGCCATCCCCTGACCTGACTCCGGCCGGGTGGCCTACAGCCCCAGCGGCGCCGTGGGACCGGCCTGACATGAGGAGTGGATTTGATCGCGCTCACGCTCGATCGGATCGCTGAGATCACCCAAGCCGCCATCGGCGGATCAGCGCGCCCCGACGCCGTCGTCGACGGCCCCGTCGTCATCGACTCGCGGCAGTCCGCTCCGGGGGCGCTCTTCGTCGCCCTGAGCGGCGAACGCGTCGACGGACACGACTTCGCCCGACGGGCCGTCGAGGCCGGTGCGACGGCCGTCCTCGCCTCCCGCCCCGTGGACGTGCCCCACCTGCTGGTGGACGGCGGGGACGACGCGGTCGTGGCGGCGCTGGCCCGGCTCGCCCGGCACGTGGCCCTGGAACTCGGCGACCCCCGGCGCGGAGCGGAGGCCACCGAGGTCATCGGCGTGACCGGCTCCTCCGGCAAGACCACGACCAAGGACCTGATCGCCCAGGTCGTGGGGCGGCTCGGGCCGACCGTGGCCCCGGCCGGCTCGTTCAACAACGAGATCGGCCACCCGCTGACCGTGCTGCGGGCCGACACCGGCACCCGGCAGCTCGTCCTGGAGGTGGCCGCGCGCGGCATCGGGCACATCGCCCACCTGTGCCGCGTCGCCCCGCCCCGGATCGGTGTGGTCCTCAACGTCGGCAGCGCCCACATGGGCGAGTTCGGCGGCCGCGACGCCATCGCCAAGGCCAAGGGCGAGCTCGTGGAGTCCCTGCCCCCCGGCGAGGACCGCGGCAGCGGCGGCGTGGCCGTCCTCAACGCCGACGACCCCCGGGTGAGCGCCATGGCCGAGCGCACCGCCGCGCGCGTGGTCACCTACGGGCTGGCCGACGACGCGCACGTGCGCGCCACCGACGTCGTCCTGGGCGATGACGGCGCGCCCTCCTTCACACTTCACCTGGGCGGTCGCACGGCCCCGGTGCGGTTGGCGCTCGTGGGCGCCCACCAGGTGCACAACGCGTTGGCGGCGGCCGCCGTCGCCGAGGAACTCGGCATGGACGCCGACGCCGTCGCCGAGGCGCTCGAAGCCGCCACACCGGCCAGCCGGTGGCGGATGGAGGTCACCGAACACGACGGTGCCACCTTCGTCAACGACGCCTACAACGCCAACCCCGAGTCCATGCGGGCCGCGCTGACCACACTGGGAGCGCTCGCCCGCGAGCGACGCTCCATCGCCGTCCTGGCCCACATGGCCGAGCTCGGCGGGGACGGCCGCGCCGAACACGAGAAGGTCGGCGAACTGGCCGCCCGCACGGGCGTGTCCCACCTGATCGTGGTGGGCGCGGAGGCCGAGGGCATCGCCGTCGGAGCCGAACGCGCCGCCCGGGCGGGGCAGTGGGACGGGGAGACCGTCAGGGCAGCCGACGCGGAGGCGGCGGCCTCGGCACTGCGCGACCGGATACGCACAGGAGACGTCGTCATTGTGAAGGGATCTCGGGTGGCAGCGCTCGAAAGGGTTATCGACCACATCACCAAGGGTGATGTCCAGTGATCGGCATCTCCATCGCGGCGGCGCTGTCGCTGATCCTGTCCATGGCGCTGATGCCGCCGCTGATCAAGCTCCTCTACCGGTTCAAGTTCGGCCAGGAGGTCCGCGACGACGGCCCCGAGGGCCACAAGACCAAGCAGGGCACGCCCACCATGGGCGGCATCGTCATCATCCTCGGCGCGGTGATCGGCTACTTCGGCTCGCACCTGGTGCTCTGGATCGTCCAGCCGTCCGCGACCGGGCCGACCGCCTCCGGCCTGCTGGTGATGTTCCTGTTCGTCGGCATGGGCTGCGTCGGCTTCCTCGACGACTTCATCAAGATCTACAAACGCCGCAGCCTGGGCCTGCGCAGCGGTGCGAAGATGGTCGGCCAAGCCATCGTCGGCGTCGGCTTCGCCTACGGCGTCACCATGTTCCCCAACGGGTACGGCTACACCCCCGCCGCGCCCAGCCTGTCCTTCCTGCGCGACTTCGGGCCGCCCCTGATGGTGGTCGTCTTCATCGCCTGGGCCCTGTTCCTCATCGTCGGCTTCTCCAACGCGGTGAACCTGACCGACGGACTCGACGGCCTGGCCACCGGCGCCACCATCCTGTCGCTGGTCGCCTACGTGATCATCGGCAACTGGCAGCTGCGCCAGTCCTGCGTGTCCTACCTGGCCAACAACTGCTACACGGTCCGCGACCCCCTGGACCTGGCCGTGGTGGCCGCCGCCGCGCTCGGCGCGTGCATCGGCTTCCTGTGGTTCAATGCCCCGCCCGCCAAGATCTTCATGGGCGACACCGGTTCGCTCGCCCTGGGCGGCCTCATCGTCGGCCTGGCCATCACCACCCGCACGCAGCTGCTGCTCCTGCTCATCGGCGGCCTCTTCGTCATCATCACCATGTCGGTGATGATCCAGATCACCTCGTTCCGACTCACCGGCAAACGCGTGTTCCGGATGGCGCCGCTGCAGCACCACTTCGAGCTCAGGGGCTGGGCCGAGACCACGATCGTGATCCGCTTCTGGATCATCCAGGGACTGTTCGTGGCCACCGCGATCGGCCTGTTCTACCTGGAATGGATGCCGAGGTAGGACCATGCCGCACGAACCCCTCCCACCCGTCGCCCACCACCACCCTCAACGGACGCCTTCGGCGCAGCCCTCCCCCCGAACCGACTTCGCCACCCTGCTGAAGGGCCGATCGGTCTGCGTCGCCGGCCTGGGCGTGTCCGGACCCCCGGTCGCCCGCGCCCTCCTGGCCAGGGGGGCACGCGTCGTCGTGGTCGACGGCCGCGACGACGACACCACCCGGCCGATCGCCGCCGAACTCACCGCCGAGGGGGCCGAGGTCGTCCTCGGCGACACCCCGCTGCCCGAGGACTGCGACCTCGTCGTCACCTCGCCCGGCTGGCGGCCCGACTCCCCGCTGCTGGTCCGCGCGGCCGAGGCCGGGGTCGAGGTCATCGGCGACGTCGAACTCGCCTGGCGGCTCAAGCCCGCCGACCAGGTGTGGCTGGCCATCACCGGCACCAACGGCAAGACCACCACCGTGCGCATGCTGGAGTCCGTTCTGCGCGCCGACGGCCGCGACGCGCTCGCCGTCGGCAACGTGGGGACCCCGATCATCGACGCGGTCCTGCCCGACGCCGACGGCGGCTACCACGACATCCTGGCCGTGGAGCTGTCCAGCTTCCAGCTGCACTGGTCCAGCAGCCTGCGACCCCACGCCGCCACCGTCCTCAACGTCGCCGCCGACCACCTGGACTGGCACGGGGGACTGGATCCCTACGCCCGGGCCAAGGGCCGGGTCTTCGCGCGCGGCACCGTGCGCGTCGTCAACACCGCCGACGCCTGGTCGGTCCGCCTGGCCGAGGAGGACGGCGATCCGCACACGCCGCTCGTCGGCTTCCGGCTGGACACGCCCCGGGCGGGCGAACTGGGCGTGGTCGAGGACCTGCTGGTGGACCGCGCCTTCGTCGCCGACCCCGGCAGCAGCGCAGAGGAGCTCGCCACGCTCGCCGACGTGCGCCCGGCGGCACCGCACAACGTGGCCAACGCGCTCGCCGCCGCCGCCCTCGCCCGTTCGGTGGGCGTCGCGCCCGCCGCGGTCAAGGCCGGCCTGGCCGCGTTCGAACCCGAACCGCACCGCATCGCGCACGTGGCCACGGTCGGCGGGGTCGACTACGTGGACGACTCCAAGGCGACCAACCCGCACGCCGCGGCCGCTTCCCTGAACTCCTACGCCTCCGTGGTCTGGGTGGCCGGCGGCCTGCTCAAGGGCGCCGAGGTCGACGAACTCGTCGCCGAGGCCGCGCCCCGGCTGCGCGGCGCCGTCCTCATCGGCCGCGACCGCGCCCGGATCCGGGAGGCGCTGGGCCGGCACGCACCCGACGTGCCCGTCGTCGAGGTGGAGGGGCCCGACGGGAACGCACCCGGGCGGCCCACGGTCATGGACACGGTGGTCGCCGAGGCCGCCGCCCTGGCCGAGGAGGGCGACACGGTGCTGCTGGCGCCGGCCGCCGCCTCCATGGACATGTTCACCAACTACCCCGAGCGGGGCCGCTTCTTCGCGGAGGCCGTCCACCGCCTGCTCTGAGTAGTCGATCGCCGCCCGTGCGTGACGAAGTGCGCGCGGGCGGTGAGTCGTGTGCCCGCCACCACCCCGCAACGCGCCAAAGATGGCCAACACGCGGGAAATGTCCACGGTTCCCGACCCGCCGGTACGCCAGTATTGAGGCGCTAATCGTGCGGAGGGTGTGGATGGCGACGACGACGGTTCCTCGGGTGACCCAGGGGCGTGCGGTGACCGGGGGCCGGGACAGGCCCGTGTGGCACGCGTGGGTGCGGTCGCTGGACCGCCCCCTCACCTCCTACTACCTCGTCCTGGGCAGCGGCGTGATACTCATCGCCCTGGGACTGGTCATGGTGCTGTCCTCGACCATGGTCAACTCGATCACCGAGACCGGGTCGGCCTTCTCCATGTTCCAGAAGCAGGCGGTGTCGGCCTCCATCGGCCTGCCGCTCATGCTGGTCGCCTCGCAACTGCCGCCGGGGGTGTTCCGCCTGGTCGGCTACCCCGCGATGATCGTGTCCGTCGCCCTCCTGCTCATCACCGCGTTCCAGGGCACGGAGGTCAACGGCGCCGTGCGCTGGCTGGAGGTCGGCGGCGTGGTGATGCAGCCCTCCGAGCCCGCCAAGCTGGCCTTCGCCCTGTGGGGCGCCAACATCCTGGCGCGCAAGGACGAACTGCGCGAACTCACCGAGTGGCGGCACCTGCTCTTCCCGCTGCTGCCCGGCTGCGGCCTGCTCGCGCTGCTCGTGCTCATCGGCTCGGACCTGTCCACCACCCTGGTCCTGCTGCTCACCTTCCTGGGGCTGGTGTGGGTCGTGGGCGCGCCCGGCCGGCTCTTCGTCGCCATGATCGGGCTCGTCCTGACCCTGGCCGTCATCGTCATCGCGATCGAGCCGTACCGGCTCCGGCGGGTGACCCACTTCCTCGACCCGAGCGCCGACCCGACCGGAGCTGGCTTCCAGTCCCTGCACGGGCTGTACGCGCTCGGCACGGGCGGCATCCTGGGGGTGGGCATCGGCGCCAGCCGGGAGAAGTGGGGCTTCCTGCCCTTCGCCGAGACCGACTTCATCTTCGCCATCATCGGTGAGGAGTTCGGCCTCATCGGCACCCTGCTCGTGCTCGGCCTGTTCGGTGTGCTGGGCTACGCCGGGCTGCGCGTGGCGAGCCGGGTCACGGACCCGTTCGCGCGCCTGGCCGCCGCCGCCATCGTGACCTGGATCATCGGGCAGGCCATGATCAACATCGCGGCCGTCATCGGCCTGCTGCCCGTGACGGGTATCCCGCTGCCCCTGGTCTCCTACGGCGGATCGTCGCTCATCCCGACCATGATCGGGCTCGGCGTCCTGCTCTCATTGGCCCGCACCGAGCCCCAGGCACAGAAAGCCCTGGCGGCCCGGGGTCCCGGCTGGGCACAAAGGGCTCTAAGCTGGCTTGGCCTGGACAAGATCGCGTCCCCCCTCAGGGATCGGGCCGCGAACACCACCTCCAGGCGTCCCGTCACGGCGCGCGGTCCGCGGACGCCGGACCCCCGCGGCGGGACGACCACGGCCAAGCACAGGAACGGACCGGTCCCGGCAGGCGACCGGCCAAGGAGGAATAGGCGACGATGAGGGTAGCCCTCGCCGGAGGCGGCACGGCCGGGCATATCGAGCCCGCACTCTCCCTTGCGGACGCACTGCGGCGGCTCGAACCGAGCACGGAGATCCTGTGCCTGGGCACCGAACGGGGCCTGGAGACCAGGCTGGTGCCCATGCGCGGTTACGAACTGGGCCTGATCCCCGCGGTCCCCCTTCCGCGCAAACTCACCCCCAAACTGCTCACCGTGCCCGGCAAGCTCGCGGGCGCGCTCAGCGCGGCGGGCGACCAGCTCGACCGGCTCCAGGCCGACATCCTCGTCGGCTTCGGCGGCTACGTGGCCACCCCCGGCTACCTGGCCGCGCGTCGGCGCCGCATCCCCACGGTCGTGCACGAGGCGAATCCGCTGCCCGGTCTGGCCAACCGGCTCGGCGCCCGCCTCACCCCGCACGTGTACACCGGGCACCCCCACGCCCAGATCCGCAACGGCCGCTTCATCGGCATCCCCCTGCGCCGGCAGATCTCCACGCTGGACCGGCTCGCCATGGGCGACAAGGCCCGTGCGTTCTTCGGGCTGCGCCACGACCTGCCCACGCTGCTGATCTTCGGCGGCTCCCAGGGCGCCCAGCGGCTCAACGAGACCGCCTTCGCCTCCCGGCCCTACTTCCGCGACCGGGGCGTGCAGGTCCTGCACGTCGTGGGCCCCAAGAACGCCGACGAGCCCCAGGACCTGACCGAGGACGGGATCCCCTACGTCGCCGTCCCCTACGTCGACCGGATGGACATGGCCTACGCCGCCGCGGACGTGGCGATGTGCCGCTCCGGGGCGATGACCTGCGCCGAACTGACCGCCGTCGGCCTGCCGGGCGCGTTCGTGCCGCTGGCCATCGGCAACGGCGAGCAGGCCAAGAACGCCGAACCGATCGTCAGCGCCGGCGGCGGGCTCATGGTCCACAACTCCGACATCTCCGTGGAGTGGATCGCGGGCGAGCTCATCCCGCTGCTCACCGACACCGACCGCGTCGTGACCATGTCCGAGGCGGCCGCCCGCATGGGCCGCAGGGACGCCGACGAGGCGCTGGCGCGCGAGGTCCTGGCGATCGCCAGGGGCGACAATCCCACGCCGGAGATTCCGATCCAGGACGACGACGCCGACGACGAGGCGTTCTACGACGACGGGAAGGACGCACGATGAGCCTGGTGCAGGCGACCGAACCGGTCCCCGTCGACAAGCTCGGCCGGACCCACTTCATCGGGATCGGCGGCGCGGGCATGTCCGGCATCGCCCGGGTCCTGCTGCAGTCCGGGGTGGAGGTCTCGGGCAGCGACGCCCGCGACAGCGACACCCTGCGCGAGCTGGAGGCGATGGGTGCGACGGTCCACGTCGGCCACCGCGCCGAGCACCTCGGCCCGGCCGAGACGCTCGTGGTCTCGTCCGCGATCCGCGAGGACAACCCCGAACTCGTCGAGGCCCACCGCCGCGGACTGCGGGTCCTTCCCCGCGCCGCAGCCCTGGGCGCGCTCCTGCTGGGCCGCGAGGGCGTCGCCGTGTCGGGCACCCACGGCAAGACCACCACGACCTCGATGATCGCGGTGGTGCTCCAGCACCTGGGCACCGACCCCGGCTACGTGATCGGCGGCAAGCTGGTCACCACGGGCCTGGGCGCCGACGCCGGCACGGGCGACGCGATCGTCGCCGAGGCCGACGAGAGCGACGGCTCCTTCCTCATGCTCTCCCCGAAGATCGCCGTGGTCACCAACGTCGAGGCCGACCACCTCGACAACTACAGCGGCATCGAGGAGATCCACGCCAACTTCGCCTCCTTCGTGGACCGGGTCGAGCGCACGGTGATCGTCGGGATCGACGACCCCGGCGCCCGCGAGGTCGCCGAGCTGGCCCGCGAGCGCGGCAAGCGGGTGCGCACCTACGGCGAGGCCGCCGACGCCGACTACCGGATCACCCGGATCAGCGCACGGGGCTTCGCCACCGAGTTCACCCTGGAGACCGCGGACGCCGAGGACCCGATCGAGGGCGTGGTGGCCGTTCCGGGCCTGCACAACGTGCTCAACGCCGCCGCGGCCGTGGCCGTGGCCGACGAGCTCGGCCACGACCTGCAGGTCGCCGTGGAGGGCATCGCCGACTTCGTCGGTGCGGCGCGCCGCTTCGAGCCCAAGGGCGAGGCCGCGGGCGTGGCCGTCTACGACAGCTACGCCCACCACCCCACGGAGATCGAGGCCGACCTGCGGGCCACCCGCGCCGCGCTGGCGTCCCTGGCGGACGAGGCGGCCGAGCAGGGCCGCCCCGAAGGCCGCGTCGTCGCCCTCTTCCAGCCGCACCTGTACAGCCGCACCCGCTTCTTCGCCGAGGAGTTCGCCGCCGCGCTCAGCCTCGCCGACGAAGTCGTGGTGATGGAGGTCTACGCGGCCCGCGAGGACCCCGAACCCGGGGTCACCGGCGAGCTCATCACCTCGCGCGTCTCCCATGACCACGTGTACTACGTCCCGGGCCGCGAGGAGGTCGTGCGCGCGGTCGCCGACCTCACCCGCCCCGGAGACATCGTGCTCACCATGGGCGCCGGAGACGTCACGGAACTCGGCCCCCAGATCGTCGAGGCCCTCTCCTGACGGGTCCCTCCGAGCGGAACTCCGCGATCGGGAGCTCGGTCGTGAGGACACACGGGGCACGCGCGTCTCCAGAAGCTTGAAGTCGGGGTCCCACCCATGGGACCACTGGGTCCGTGGGGTCCCACGGACCCAGTGATGCCGGACGGGTATGTGGGGCCCGGGTGAGGCGTAGGCCGTTCAGCTCTGGGGTGCCACTGGGGGGCCAGCTCCCCGGCGCCCCGAGTGCGCGTTGGGAGAGGGCAGTGCCGTAGGCGTCCGTTGAGGGTGGTGGCGGGCGACGGCGTGGGCCTGCGAGGACGCCGGACAAGAAGAAGAGGCATCGGATGAGCACTGACCAGGACGAGGCCACCGCACCCGCACCTGCTCCGGCCGCGCGGACCAGGTCCGATCCGTGGAAGGTCGCCTTCGTGGCGCTTCTCGTCGTCTCCCTGGTCTGCGTCGTCACCTGGGTCCTGCTCGGTTCCCGTCTGCTGGTGGTGCGCGGTGTGACGGTCACCGGCCTGGACCGGGTCTCCTCCGAGGAGGTCGTGGACGCCGTCGACGTACGGACGGGCACGCCGTTGATCCGGGTGGACCTGGACCGCAGCGCCGCCCGGGCGGAGTCCCTCGACCTCGTCGAGTCCGCGACGGTCAAGCGCGGCTGGCCGGCGACCCTGCGGGTGGAGGTCGTCGAGCGCCGCCCGCTGCTGGCCATCCGTGTGGGCGAGGAGTACCGGCTGGTGGACGCGGACGGCGTGCGGATCGAGGACTCCTCGACACGGCCCGGTACCCATCCGCTGGTCCGGGTCACGGGCGAGATCGAGGGTAGTGACGCGGTCCGGGCCGCCGCCGAGATCGTCGAACAGGCGCCGGACTCGCTGCTCGCCCAGATCCAGCTCATCGACGCCACCGACACCGAGGCGATCTCCGTGGAACTCGGCAACGGCGCGCTCGTGGAGTGGGGTGATCCCGAACGCACCCGGGACAAGAGCGAGATCCTGCGGGTTCTCATGCGCGAGCATCCGCCCGCCGAGGACCGCGTCTACGACGTCGGTACTCCGGATCTGGCCATCGTCCGGTGAAGGGCGATCATGGTACGGGGCAAGACTTTCGGGTATCGGCCGAGAGAGGCGGTGCGGCTGCCTCAGGGTCACCGCGCGACCGCTGCGCGGGGTCACCGATCACCCGACGAGGACATTCCAGACGCGACGCGCCGAGTGCGCACTTCGCTTCCTTGCGTTATACGCCGTTAGGCTGACCTCGTCATCGGTTGCCCGTAGTCGGCGGTCCGCTTACTGTCGGGAAGCACAACCAACGTCAACAAAGCAACAAAACACGCTTTTGGGGTACGCGAGACCGTGGTGTCCGTCGAGAGGACGGGCCTCGCCGGGAGGCAGAACCGGCGCGGGAACGGACCTGGTGGCCCCGGGGCCCGAGCCGTGGCGCCACCGGCGCCCGCGGCGGCGGGTTCACCCGAAACGCACACTGTAGAACCGGATGCCGAACCAGAGGCGTATCCGGTGGCCCAGCGCCATCGGAGACGGTGACGGAACGGCGTATGCGAGCGGAAAGGCCCCTCGTCGTGGCAGCACCGCAGAACTACCTCGCGGTCATCAAAGTCGTCGGCATCGGCGGCGGCGGTGTCAACGCCGTCAACCGAATGATCGAAGAGGGGCTCAAGGGCGTCGAGTTCATCGCCATCAATACCGACGCCCAGGCGCTGCTGATGAGTGACGCCGACGTCAAGCTCGACGTCGGACGAGAACTCACGCGCGGCCTGGGAGCCGGAGCCAACCCCGACGTCGGCTGCAAGGCGGCCGAGGACCACAGGGAGGAGATCGAGGAGGTCCTCAAGGGGGCCGACATGGTCTTCGTCACCGCGGGCGAGGGGGGCGGCACCGGTACCGGCGGCGCCCCGGTCGTCGCGAACATCGCGCGGTCCCTGGGCGCCCTCACGATCGGTGTGGTCACGCGGCCCTTCGGCTTCGAGGGCAAGCGCAGGGCCACGCAGGCCGAGTCGGGGATAGCGATGCTCCGCGAGGAGGTCGACACACTCATCGTGATTCCCAACGACCGGCTGCTGTCCATCTCTGACCGCCAGGTCAGCGTGCTGGACGCGTTCAAGGCCGCCGACCAGGTCCTGCTCTCCGGTGTGCAGGGCATCACCGACCTGATCACCACACCGGGCCTGATCAACCTGGACTTCGCCGACGTGAAGTCGGTCATGTCCGGGGCGGGATCGGCGCTCATGGGCATCGGCTCCGCGCGAGGGGACGATCGTGCGGTCGCGGCGGCGGAGATGGCGATCTCGTCGCCACTGCTCGAAGCGAGCATCGACGGGGCGCACGGGGTCCTGCTGTCCATCCAGGGCGGTTCCGACCTGGGGCTGTTCGAGATCAACGAGGCAGCCCAGCTGGTGGCGAACTCGGCGGCACCCGAGGCCAACATCATCTTCGGCGCCGTCATCGACGACGCTCTGGGCGACGAGGTCCGTGTGACCGTCATCGCCGCGGGCTTCGACGAACCCGAGGTCAACGGAGGGGTGGCCCGGGAGCACCGGCCGGTGGACCCTCCTGAGGCCGCCGCCCCCACCGGGGGCGTCACGTCCGGACGGGAGGGATCGTCCGCCCAGGCGGCGTCCACCGCCGCGGGCGCGAGCGGGGCGTCGGCCAGCAGCATGCCGTGGATCGCGCCGTCCCGACCGGCCGAGCCCGCTCCTGCCCCCGAGCAGGAGACCGCACGGCCGGTGGCGCCGCCGGTGAGCCGTCCGGCCGAGCCGGCGCCGACGTACCAGGCGCCGGCCACGCCGCCCGCTCCGGCCGAGTCGGAGCCGGTCGCGGCCGAGCCGACCGCGGAGGCGCCGGCGGGGCCGGAGCACGGTGCCGCCGAGGCCCAGCCGGCGGAGACCTTCACCTACGGGGGCCCCGCTCCCGAGCCCGCGCAGCCGGAGGCCCGGCGGCCCGAGCCGCAGGAGCAGTACGAGGAGCGGCAGGACGGCCAGCCCAACCACATCCACGCCGTGTCGGACGCGTCGGCGGACCGTCGCGGCGAGGTGCCCACACCTCGGCGCCGGGTGATCTTCGACGACCCCGACGACCTGGACGTGCCGGAGTTCCTGAAGTAGGCGCTTCCGAACGGAGCGAGCAACGGGGTTCCGCCCATGGGGCGGAGCCCCGTTCGCATGCCCGGCGGGCGTGCCCGGTGAGGTGGACCGCCGACCGCGGTCGGCGCGCGGCCGCCGGTAGCATCGTCGGAGTCGAAGGCTCACGGTCCCCCTGGCCGCGGGTCTCCCTGCTGAGGGGGCCGTAGGCTCTCGGTTGAGGGTGGTAGCCCCGCCCTTGGGCGAAGCCCCTCCGGGGCGGTGGTGGGAGACGGGTCGGAAGGTCACACGTATGGGCAACGTCATCGATCTGGGGCACGGTGTCCGTGCCGCCGTCACCGAACGGGACGGAGGCGTGTCCGCGCCGCCGTTCGCGTCGCTGAACCTCGGTCTGGGGTCGGGGGACGAACGGGCACCGGTCATGGAGAACCGGGAGCGTGCCGCCGCCCGTCTCGGCTTCTCTCACGAGCGCGTGGTGTGGATGAACCAGGTGCACAGCACCGACGTGCTCGTGGCCACCGGTCCCGGCGGTGTGGGGACCTGCGACGGAGTGGTGACCTCCCGGCCCGATCTGGTCCTGGCCTCGCTGGCCGCCGACTGTCTGCCCGTCCTGGCCGCCGACGGGGCGGCCGGGGTCCTGGGCGCCGCCCACTCAGGACGTCTGGGCACCGCAGGGGGAGTGGCCGTCCGACTGGTCGAGGCGATGGTGGAACAGGGCGCCCGCCCGGACCGCGTCCGCGTCCACCTGGGTCCGACCATCTGCGGCAAGTGCTACGAGGTTCCGCCCGCGCTACAGGCCGAGACCGCCCGGGACACGCCCGAGGCGGCGTGCTCCACCCGCCAGGGCACCACCGGCGTCGACATGCTCGCCGCCGTCACCGCCCAGTTGCGCCGCGCGGGCGTCACCGAGATCTCCAGCGACGGCCGCTGCACCCTGGAGAGCCCCGAGCTCTTCTCCCACCGGCGGGAGGCGCCGACGGGCCGGTTCGCGTCCTTCGTGTGGCGCACCTGACGATCGGGCCCGCACCAGAACCCGGACGCCTCCGACCGAACCCGTTCGCACCGGGTGAACCCGGACACACCCGGCCACACCCGGCCATGCCGGGGCCACGTCCGGCCACCCGACGGGTCTTGCCAGGACGGCCGGGAACGGGCAGGCCCGATCTCGGGTAGAACGGTCCCGTGGGCCCCAACGTTCACGCCATTCACACCAGCCACCTCGTACATCAGGGAGTGCTCCGCCCCGGGGCATGAGAAGGGACACCGTGTCACACGCCGACCCCGCACGCGTCGAACAGGTCCGGGCGAACCTCCACGCGGCACGGGCCAGGATCGAGACCGCCTGCCTCAAGGCCGACCGGGACCCCTCCGAGGTGTCCCTGATTGCGGTCACCAAGACCCACCCCGCCAGTGATGTCCGGATTCTGGCCTCCCTCGGTGTCACCGACGTGGGCGAGAACCGCGACCAGGAGGCGGCGCCCAAGGCCGCCGAGACCGCGGACCTCGGTCTGACCTGGCACTTCGTGGGTCAGCTCCAGACCAACAAGGCGCGTTCGGTGGCCTCCTACGCCGACGTCGTGCACTCGGTGGACCGCGCCAAGCTGGCACGGGCCCTGGGCGAGCGGGCGGAGGCGGCCGGCAGGCGTCTGACCTGCCTCGTCCAGGTCAACCTCGACGAGGACTCGCGTGCGGGCGTCATCGGTCCGCGCGGCGGGGTCGACCCCGCCGACGCGCTGGAGCTGGCCGCGCGCGTGGAGGAGCAGGACGCGCTCACGCTCGGCGGTGTGATGGCCGTGGCCCCGCTCGGCGGGGACCCGTCGCAGGCGTTCGCGCGGCTCAAAGGAGTCGCGGACCGCATCCGCGATCGTTACGCTCGGGCCACGATGGTGTCCGCGGGGATGACCGCGGACCTGGAATCGGCGGTCGCGCGGGGAGCGACACACGTGCGGCTCGGCACGGCGTTGCTCGGCGACCGCGGGCCGATCGTGGGGTAATGTCCCCACATAGACCTTGGAGCCCGTCTGTGGAGTTCGCCCGAAAGGGCGTCGATCCCGCTCACACGGGCCGGACGGGTGATGTTGAACAGTCGGCTGCGGTGTGAGGGCCGCGGGGACGACGGAGGACATGAGATGGCCGGCGCGATGCGCAAGATGGCGGTCTACCTCGGCCTCGTGGAGGACGACCGTTACGATCACCGTTATGCGGACGAATATGATGAGTTCGATGATTTCGACGAGGGCGCGGAGGTGCAGCAGCGTGACCGCGACGCCGAGCCTCCACGTGGCGAGGAAGTACGGGGCGACGACGTGACGGACGCCGGCGACTACCTGGGTGCAGGTGACCGACGCGGTGGCACCACCATGACGGCCTCGACCGCGGACCTGGCGCGAATCACTACGCTCCACCCACGCACCTACAACGAGGCGCGTACTATCGGAGAGCATTTCCGGGAGGGCACGCCGGTGATCATGAACCTGACCGAGATGGTCGACAGCGACGCCAAGCGTCTCGTCGACTTCGCGGCTGGTCTGATCTTCGGTCTGCATGGCAGTATCGAACGCGTGACCAACAAGGTGTTCCTGCTGTCCCCGGCCAACGTCGAGGTGACCGCCGAAGACAAGGCGCGGATCGCCGAGCGAGGGTTCTTCAACCAGAGCTAGACCATCACATCCGTCCAGAGATTGGGTCGAGGAACGACCGTGATTTACGTCCTGTCCGGGCTGCTCTTCGCGCTACAGCTCTTCCTGTTCGTGCTGATCGCGAGGGTGGTTCTGGAGATGGTCCAGTCCTTCTCCAGGGACTGGCGTCCTCGGGGGTTCGTTCTCGTGCTCGCCGAGATCGTGTACTCGATCACCGACCCGCCCCTGAAGTTCCTGCGCAGGTTCATCAAGCCCGTACGCCTGGGGAGCATCGCACTCGACCTGAGTGTCCTGGTCCTCTTCTTCGGTGTCTACATCCTGATGTTCCTCATCCGGGCCTTCATCTAGTCAGGTGGAACCGGAGGCGGCTGTTGTGCCTCGGGTTCCGATATGTGGTCTTGGTCATGATCTGGATTGCCGTAAGGTCACGATCAGGTAGCGTCCCTACGGACAGACTCCAAGCGCGCCAAGGAGACGAACATGCCGCTGACACCCGCCGATGTGCGGAACAAGCAGTTCAGTACAACCCGGCTTCGGCCGGGGTATGACGAGGAGGAGGTCGACGCCTTCCTCGACGAGGTCGAGTCGGAACTCGACCGCCTGATCCAGGAGAACGAGGAACTGCGCGGCAAGCTCGCCGAGTGCCTGCGGGGCAAGGTCCCCAACGCCGGCATGCAGGACTTCCAGCAGCCCCAGGAGCAGGCCGCTCCGGAGCCGCAGATGGAGCAGATGCGCCCCGAGCCCGTCCAGGCTCCCCAGGCGGTCGAGCCCCAGCCGGCGCCGCAGCAGCAGATGCAGATGACCGGCGCCAACATGGCGATGGGCGGCGAGGAGAACATGGACACGGCCGCACGTGTCCTGGCTCTCGCCCAGCAGACCGCCGACCAGGCGATCTCCGACGCCCGCCGCGAGGCCGACGAGACCCTGGGCCGCGCCCGGCACGAGTCCGAGGACATCCTCGGCAAGGCTCGTCGCCAGGCCGACCAGATCATCGGCGAGGCCCGCGCGCGTTCGGAGAACCTGGACCGCGACGCACAGGAGCGCCACCGCCAGGTCATGGGCAGCCTCGTGCAGCAGCGCGAGGAGCTCGAGCACAAGGTCAACGTGCTCAAGGACTTCGAGCGTGAGTACCGCAGCCGCCTGAAGGACTACTTCGAGCGCCAGCTGCGTGAGCTCAACGAGGAGGGCAAGCCCGCTGAGGCCAACCCGAACACCACGGGTGGCTTCCAGACGATGGCTCCCCCGACCGGTGGCACGCCCGCGCTCCAGCAGCACGGCCCCGGCGGCAACCCGTTCGGCCAGCCCGAGCCCGCGCAGCACGGTGGGTTCCACCCGGGTGAGGCCCCCCACGAGCGTCGCTGATTCGCAGCGGCATGCGGCTCCGAACAACTGAAGACTCCGGCTCCACATGTGTAAAGGCCCTGGTCGATCCGTGATCCTGAGCATCCTCGCCACCGTGGCGGTGCTGGCGGCCATCGCCACCATCGCGGCTGCCCTCCTCCTGGCCGAGACCACCCTGGTGTACTTCGCACTCGGGCTCGGCGGAATCAGCGTCCTGCTGCTCCTGGCGGCGCTGATACAAGGCGGGATACGTGCGGCGGGACAGGATCGGACGCGTACCGGGACGGACGGTTTGGGGAAGTCGTCCGTCCCCGCCGTGGCCAGCACGGCGGCGACGCCACCGGGAGCGCACTACGGGCCGGAGGATTCAGGGCGCGTACCCGCACCGGCTCATGGGCCGGTGCGGGACAGTGTTGTGTCGGAGCACGGAAGTACTGGATTCACACCAGTCACGGGGGAGTGGCCGGAAACGGCCACCGGGTCGCCTGACCCCGACCCGGCCCGCCCGCACGGACACCGGCCCGGTGAAGACACCCGGCCCGTCCCGGAGCCGGAACGGTTCGACTACCGGATCCCGTACCAGGGCCGGACCGAGGACCACAGGTGGGCGGCGGCGGAACCGGGGACCGAGGGCACGGAGCCCTTCTCCGACTGGACCCCGTCCCGGCCGGACGAGCCGAACGCGGCCGACGAGGCCGGCCTTCCCACTCCGGCCGACGAGACCCCCGCCGGGGCGAGCACGTTCACCGCGTTCGATGCGGACGTCCCGAGTGACGTCGAGGAGAGCGTCGCGGCGGATACCGCGGAGAAGTCGGATTCTGCCGACCGCGCGGACGTCCCGGACGACAACGCCGACGAGGCCCCGAGGTTCAACTACCGCGTCCCGACCGCTGACGCCACCGACGACGTCGAGGCGTACCCGGACGACACCGAAGCCGGTAGCCACGGCGCAGACGACGACGTACCGTCCCCGACCGGCTCCGCCGTGGTCGAACCGGACGCCGGGATCGTCGAGGTCGACGCGGACCAGACGGAAGGTACTCCTGAGCCGGGTGAGCCGACCGGGGCTCGGAACACCGCTGAGGCCAGCGCCGGTGAGGGCGCGTTCAGCTATCGGGTTCCCGCTTCCGAGCCCGCCGAGGCCGAGGTGGAGGCCGGGACCTCTGAGCCCGTGGAGACTTCCGAGGCCGTTGAGCCTGCCGGGATCGTGGGGTTCGACACGGACGAGGCGCAGGGTGGTGCTGAGCCCGCCGAGCGCGCTGAGGCTTGGGACACAGTGGAGACCTCCGAGCCGGTTGAACCCGCTGAGGCCTGGGACGCCGTGGAGTCCACGGACACTGGAGCCGATTCCGATGGGGGCGCGTTCAGCTACCGCGTCCCGACCGCCGAGCCCTTTGAGGACGAGGCGGACCCGGGGACCTCTGAGTCCGCCGAGACTACTGGGTCCGTTGAGCCCGTTGAGGCTTCGGACACCGTGGAGACTTTCGAGTCCGTTGAGCCTGCCGAGCGCGTCGAGTTCGACACGGATCAGGTGCAGGATGGCGCTGAGCCCGGTGAGCCGACGGGGGCTCGGGCCACCGCCGAGACCATCGAGTCGGTTGAGCCTGCTGAGGCTTCGGACACCGCCAGCGACGCCGGGTCCGAGGGCGATGCCGGTGAGGGTGGGTTCAGCTACCGGGTTCCCACCGCCGAGCCCGCCGAGGTCGAGGGGGACACCGGGGTCAGCGAGATCGACGCGGAGCCGACCGAGGACGCGGACGAGCCGGACGCCGGGACTTCTGAGCGCGCTGGGTCCCGGGACACCGTAGACGTCAGCGGGACCGCCGAACCTGCTGAGGCATCGGAGACGGCCGAGGCCTCCGGAGCCGGAGCTCGTGCCGGTGGGTTCAGCTACCGGGTCCCCACTTCCGAGCTCTCCGAGCCCTCCGAGCCCCCCGAGCCCGCCGAAGGCGACGCGGACGAGACGGCCGCCTTCTCCTACCGGGTGCCGGTGGCGGACACCGACGACGACTCACCCGTGGCCTACGCGGCGATCCTGGACCCCGACGACGAGCCCTCGTCCCCCGACGACTCTTCCCGCAGGCAGGATCCCGACCAGGTCTCCTGACCCCCGGACACACGACGGGCGCCGCTCCCACCGGAGCGGCGCCCGTTCGCTTCGGATCAGGCCCGGCGGAACCCGAACGCCACACCGAACTCCTCGGAGGAGGCCGTGTGCAGGTCCCCGGTGATCTCACCGGCGACGAACGCGTCCGCCAGCACCTCGCCGGCGATGGTCTCGGAGTGCTCCACGAGCGCCTGCTCCGTGCCCGCGTCGGTGGCCGACCACCACACGTGGATCCGGTCGGACACCTCCAGCCCGCTGTTCTTGCGTGCCTCCTGCAGCATGCGCACCATCTCGCGCGCCAGACCCGCACGGCGCAGCTCAGGCGTCAGCTCCAGGTCCAGGGCGACGGTCTCCCCGGACTCCGAGGCCACGGCCCAGCCCTCTCGGGGCTGCTCGGTGACCAGCAGCTCGTCGGCGCTGACCTCCACCGGCTCGTCCTCGACCTGCACCCGGGCCCAGCCGCTGGCGCGGACCTGCTCCACCAGCATGGCCGGATCGGCGGCCTGCACGGCCTTGGCCACCAGCGGCGTGCGCTTGGCGAACCGCTTGCCCAGCGACCGGAAGTTCGGCTTGACGATGTAGTCGACCAGGTCGCCGCCCACGGAGGACAGCGAGTCCAGCCCGGCCACGTTGAGTTCGTCGGAGATCTGCGCCCGCAGCTGCTCGGGCAGCTCCGCGAACCCCGGAGCGCCCACCAGGGCGCGCGGCAGCGGCTGCCGGGTGCGCATGGCCGAGTCGACCCGCGCCGAACGCCCCAGCTCCACCAGGCGCCGCGTGAGTGCCATGTGCCCGGACAGCTCCGTGTCGACGAGCTCCTCGCGCACCCGCGGCCACGACGCCAGGTGCACCGAGTCCGCCGCGTCCGGACGGCGGATCGCCGACCACACGTGGTCGGTCAGGAACGGCACGATCGGCGCCATCAGCAGCGTGACCGTCTCCAGCGCCTCGAACAGGGTCGCGAACGCCGACGCGCCCTCCGGGGTGCTCGCCCCGCCCCAGAACCGGCGGCGGGAGCGGCGCACGTACCAGTTGGACACGTCGTCGACGAACGCCGTCAGCCGTCGCCCGGCCGTGGTCGTGTCGAAGGCGTCCATGGCCTGCGTGACGTCGCGGACGACCTCGTTGAGCTCCGAGAGCAGCCACCGGTCCAGCAGCGGGCGGTCCTTCGGCGCCGGGGCCTTCTCCAGCATGGAGTGGTCCCAGCCCTCGCCGGCGTTGGCGTACAGGGTGAAGAACGACACGGTGCTGTAGTAGGTCAGCAGCACCTTGCGGACGATCTCCTCCAGGGCTGCGTGGCCGACCCGGCGGGCGGTCCACGGTGAGCCGCTGGCCAGCATGAACCACCGCAGCGCGTCGGCCCCGTGCCGGTCCATCACCGGGATGGGCTCCATGACGTTGCCCAGGTGCTTGCTCATCTTGCGGCCGTCCTCGGCGAGGATGTGGCCGAGCACGACCACGTTCTCGAACGAGTTGCGGCCGAACACCAGCGTGCTGACCGCCAGCAGCGAGTAGAACCAGCCGCGCGTCTGGTCGATGGCCTCGGAGATGTACTGCGCCGGGAAGTTCTCCTGGAAGGTCTCCGCGTTCCGGTGCGGCGCGCCCCACTGGGCGAACGGCATGGACCCCGAGTCGAACCAGGCGTCGATGACCTCCGGCACCCGTCGGGCGACCCGCTGGTCCTCGGGCAGGGAGGGGTCGGCGTCAGGGTCGGGGATGACGATGTCGTCCACGTACGGGCGGTGCGGGTCCAGGTTGGACAGGTCCTGCCCGCTCAGGCGGCCCAGCTCCTCCAGGGAGCCCACGCAGATCTGCCGGCCGTCGGGGAACTCCCAGATCGGCAGCGGCGTGCCCCAGTAGCGGTTGCGGGACAGCGCCCAGTCGACGTTGCCGCGCAGCCACTCGCCGAAGCGGCCCTCCTTGACGTTCTCCGGCACCCAGTTGGTGACGTCGTTCTGCGCGATCAGCTCGTCCTTGACCGCCGTCGTGCGGATGTACCAGGACGGGAGCGCGTAGTACAGCAGCGCCGTGTGGCAGCGCCAGCAGTGCGGGTAGGAGTGCTCGTAGTTCTGGTGCCGGTAGAGCAGGCCGCGGTCCCTGAGGTCGCGGACCAGCGTCTTGTCGGCCGTCTTGAAGAAGACTCCGCCCACCAGGTCCAGGTCGGCCTCGAACGTGCCGTCGGCGCGGACCGGGTTGACCACGGGCAGCCCGTAGGCCCGGCACACCGCCATGTCGTCGGCACCGAAGGCGGGCGACTGGTGGACGAGTCCGGTGCCGTCCTCGACGGTCACGTAGTCCGCGAGCACGATGTACTGCGCGGGCTCGTCGAAGGTCACCAGGTCGAAGGGCCGCTGGTAGTTCCAGCGTTCCATCTCGTCGCCCTCGAAGCTCTCCCCGGTGAGCTCCCAGCCCTCGCCGAGGACCTTCTCGAACAGCGGGCGCGCGACCAGCAGCCGCTCGTTGCCGTCCGTGGCCACCACGTACTCCACGTCGGGGTGCACCGCGACCGCGGTGTTGGACACCAGCGTCCAGGGCGTGGTGGTCCACACCAGCAGGGACGTGGGGTGCTCGGGCGAGGCCAGCGGACCGGAGGTCACCGGGAAGCGGACGTACACCGACGGGTCGGTGACGGTCTCGTACCCCTGGGCGAGCTCGTGGTCGGACAGGGTGGTGCCGCAGCGCGGGCAGTAGGGGCTGATCCGGTAGTCGCGGACCAGCAGGCCCTTCTCCCAGATCTGCTTGAGCGCCCACCAGACGGACTCCACGTACTGCGGGTCCATGGTGCGGTAGGCGTCGTCCATGTTGACCCAGTAGCCCATGCGCTCGGTCATGGCGGTGAACGCGTCGACGTTGCGCAGCACGGACTCGCGGCAGCGGTCGTTGAACTCGGCGATGCCGAAGGTCTCGATGTCCTTCTTGCCGGTCAGGCCCAGTTCCTTCTCCACGGCGACCTCGACGGGCAGGCCGTGGCAGTCCCAGCCGGCCTTGCGGTCGACGTGGAAGCCGCGCATGGTGCGAAAGCGCGGGAAGACGTCCTTGAAGGCGCGGGCCTCCACGTGGTGGACGCCGGGCTGGCCGTTGGCCGTGGGCGGGCCCTCGTAGAAGACCCAGTTGGGGCCGCCGCGGGTCTGGTCGAGCGAGCGCTCGAAGACGTTCTCCTTCGACCAGCGGCCGAGGATCTCGCGCTCCGTCGCTGGCAGGTCGATCTGCGCGGGCAGCTGGGGCAGCGCGCGGGATGCGGGCCGGGGGTCGTTGGCCACCGTCGTACCTTTCCATCAGGGGTGTTCCTGACGGAGGGACGAGGCCGGGGCCCCGCGGTACCACCCTCCTTGGAACCGCGCGCGGGCCGCCTGGCGGCCTGTCGCGGATCCCTCTTCGTTGCGCTGGTGCCGGTTCTACTGGGGCGCGCACGGCGGCCCGTTCCTCCGGCGGCTCCGGGGTGATCTTCGCGCTGGTCATGCCCCCGGGCTCCCACCATCCCCGGGTCGCTGGGCCGGACCCGGCCCTCTAGGCTGTGGTCCGTCCGGTCGGGGCCAGCACTACTCGTCCCCATCGACACCATCTGGGAGCCAGGATAACGCAGCGCGGTGGGGCCCACCGCGCCATTTCGGAGAGGGGCCGTCATGGCGGAGGGTTCGCGGGGCGCGGTGCTGGTGACACTGCCCGACCGTGAGGATGCCGTCGAGCTGGCCGAGCAGCTCCAGGAGCAGGGCTACGAGCCGTGCCGGGTGCACCGCGACATGCTCGCCGGGGAGGACGACGCCGAGGACGCGGACTGGGTGATCGAGGTGCTGACCGGACCGCACGGCGGCCCGGCGGTGTTCGACGAGCCCCATCTGGGCCTGCTCGCCGAGGACTACGGGGGCTTCGCCGTCGCGGAGTAGGCCGGCGCGTTCCGCGGTCGGTTCCGCGCGGGGCGGTCGGTGTTCCGTGCCCCGGCGCCCCGCGTCCCGTGCCGCCTTCCGCGCCCGGTTCCGGTTCCGGTTCCGGTTCCGCGCAGCGTGCCCCTTGTCGGGGGGCGGCCGGGGCGACAGGATGGCGCCATGACGATTCGCCGAGCAGGGGTCGAGGACGCCGAGGCCGTCGCCGGCGTGCAGGTCCGCTCCTGGCGGGCCGCCTACCGCGGCATCATGCCGCAGAGCTACCTGGACGGCCTGGACACCGCCCGCCGGGCGGACCGCTGGGCTCGGTGGATCGGCGACGCGGACTGGCCGCGGGAGGCGATGCTCGTCGCCGAGGAGGCCGGGGACATGGTGGCCTTCGCCAGCTTCGGGCCGCTGGAGGACACCCCGGACGTGCCGGAGGTCGCCGCCTTCTACTCCGTGCCCGAGGTGTGGGGCACCGGCGTGAACCAGCGGCTGATGGGCGCCGTCACCGACGCCCTCGGGGCGGGCGGGTACACCGAGGCGGTGCTGTGGGTGCTCTCGGCCAACGACCGGGCCCGCCGTTTCTACGCCGCCCAGGGCTGGCGGGCCGACGACGGGGTCGAGCGGTCGGGCCCGATCAACGGCGTGTACGTGCACAGGGTCCGCTTCCACCGCGCCCTGGACGGGGCGGGGGCCGAGGGCGCCCCGTGGGGATGATTGCCATGCGGCCGCGGATTGCCTAAGCTTCCGGCACCATGCGCGGCACCGCCCGAGGGGGAGCTCTCGCAGTTCAGCGGGGGTACGGGCCGGTGGCGCCCCGTTGGGAGGGGGAGTGCGATGAAGGCCACGAAGATCGCCGGACTGCCGGTCGGACCGGGTGAGGATCCCTGGACGGCCGACGAGATCTCCGAGGTGCGCGACCAGCTGGAGACCGACGTCGCCGCGGCGAGGGAGGAGATCCGCGAAGCCGAGAACGCCCTCGCCGAGCGGCTCACCGACCCCGTGGAGGGCGCCGGTGACGACCCCGCCGACACCGGAGCCAAGGCCTTCCAGCGCGAGCACGACCTGGCGTTGGCCTACAATACACGTGACCTGCTCGCCAAGAGCGAGCAGGCGATCGAACGGATGGACGCGGGAACCTACGGGGTCTGTGAGTCATGCGGCCGGGCCATCGGTAAGGCGCGCCTGCAGGCCTATCCACGGGCCACCCTGTGCGTGACCTGCAAACAGCGCGAGGAGCGTCGCTGACTGAGGTAGAGCCCTCTGGGGACCAGAACATGACCACGAACGACGACACGGGTGCGCGGCCGCGCAGGTTCGTGCTCCTGCTGCTCGTCGCTCTCACCGCGATCCTCGTCGACCTCGCCACCAAGCAGTGGGTCCTGGCGACCTTCAGCGAGGGCGAGAGCGTCGACGTGATCGGAAGCTTCCTCCAGTTCACCCTGGTGTTCAACACCGGCGCGGCGTTCTCGCTCGGCACCGGCTACACCTGGGTGTTCACCATCATCGCCAGTTGCGTGGTCCTCACGATCGCCTACATCGGCCGACGCGTGCGCAGCGTGTGGTGGGGCGTGACGCTCGGACTGATGATGGGCGGCGCCGCGGGCAACCTCGTCGACCGCTTCTTCCGCGACCCCGCTCCCTTCCACGGGGCGGTCGTGGACTTCATCCGGCTGCCGAACTACCCCGTGTTCAATATCGCCGACTCCTGCGTGGTGGTCGGCGCGATCCTCGTCGTGGTGCTGACCTTCAAGGGCCTGGGCATGGACGGGGCCATCGTCGAGGACACGCGGGACGCCAAGAAGTCCAAGAAGGGCCGGGGCGGCGCGGACCCGGCCGACGACTCCACCGAAGGGAAGGGCCAGTGAGCGACACGCGTAGCCTGCCCGTGCCCGACGGGCTGGAGGGCGACCGGCTCGACGCCGCGATCGCCCGGCTGTTCGGGCTCTCGCGGACCCGTGCCGCCGAGCTGATCGTGGACGGCAGCGTCCTGGTGGACGGCTCCGAGGCGGGCAAGTCCGACCGCGTGCAGGCGGGCGCCTGGCTGGAGATCACCCTCCCGCCGCCGCCCACCGCGCCGGTGCCCCGCGCCGAGGCCGTTCCCGGCATGAAGATCGTGCACGAGGACACCGACATCATCGTGGTGGACAAGCCGGTCGGCGTGGTCGCCCACCCCACGGTCGGCTGGACCGGGCCGAGCGTCCTGGAAGGGCTGCTGGCCTCCGGTGTGCAGCTGGCCACCAGCGGGGCCGCCGAGCGCCAGGGGATCGTGCACCGGCTGGACGCCAACACCACCGGCCTGATGGTCGTGGCCAAGAGCGAGACCGCCTACAGCGTGCTCAAGCGGGCGTTCAAGGAGCGCACGGTCGACAAGCGCTACCACACGCTCGTCCAGGGCCACCCGGACCCGCTCCGGGGGACCGTGGACGCGCCGATCGACCGGCACCCGGCCGGTGACGGACGCTGGGCCGTGGTCGCGGGCGGACGCCCCTCGGTGACGCACTACGACACCCAGGAGGCCTTCCGGGCCGCCAGCCTGCTGGAGATCAAGCTGGAGACCGGCCGCACCCACCAGATCCGGGTGCACATGGCCGCGCTCAAGCACCCGTGCGTGGGCGACCTGCTGTACGGCGCCGACCCCTCCCTGGCCGAGCGGCTGGGCGTACGGCGCCAGTGGCTGCACGCGGTACGGCTGGGCTTCGACCACCCCACCGAGCACCGCCCGGTGGAGTTCTCCAGCACCTACCCCGAGGACCTCGCCGCCGCGGTCGAGGGCCTGCGCGAGGACTGACCCGCCACGTGGCCGTCGGGGCGTTCGGGCACACCCCGGACGCCCCGAGCCGTGTCCGGGTGCGCCGGGCCGGGTCCGGACCGATCCGGTGGTCCGGCGGCTGAGGGAGCAGGGCGTGCGGGACCGGGTGCCCCGGGCGGAGGCGTGGATCGCCGCCGAGGGGCCCGCGAGCGCGGAGCGGATCAGCGGCCGTCCGTCGGCCTGACGGGTCGGACCCGCAGCAGGCCCTGGCACAGGGCGGCGCCCACGATGATCACGACGGCGCCCAGCGGCTGGTTCCAGGCCAGGCTCTCTCCCATGAGGACCACACCCGCGACGACAGCGACCAGGGGCACCACGTAGGTCACCGTCGTGGCGACCGTCGCCCCGGCGGCGCGCACGATCGCGTACTGCAGGATGTAGGCGGCCCCCGTGCCCAGGGAGCCGAGGAGGACCACCGAGACCACCACCTGCCACGTCACCCCCGTGGGCACCCCGTCCAGCGCCGGCGCCAGGAGCACCAGCGGCGCCGCGCCCAGCAGGAGCTGGAGCGTGCTCAGCTCCAGGGCGCCGTGCGGGCTGCCCGCGACGAAGCGGCGCAGGTAGGGCGTTCCGATCCCGTAGCAGGCGGTCGCGCCGACGACGAACAGCATGCCGAGCTGGGCGTCGCGGTCGCTCACGGCGACCTCGCCCAGGGAGTTCCACACGCCGAGCACGGTCAGCACGCCCAGGAAGCCGACACCCAGGCCGAGGATCCGGTTCAGGTCGGGGCGCTCGTCGCTGAGCAGCAGCATCGAGAACACCACGGCGAACAGCGGTGTCGAGGCGTTGACGATCCCCATCAGCGCGGACGGGATGAGCTGGGCCGCGTAGCCGAACAGGGTGAAGGGGATCGTGTTGAGCAGCAGCGCCGTCACGAACAGGTGCCACCACAGGCGCGGCGAGCGCGGCACGCGTCCACCGCGCAGGGCCAGGACGGCCAGCAGGGGGAGGCCGCCGCAGAGCATCCTGCCCAGGGACAGCTGGAGCGGGGTCAGCGCCTGTGCTCCGACCTTGATGAACAGGAAGCTCAGCCCCCAGATCAGGGCCAGCAGGACGAACTTGGCGCGCCAGTCGGACAGGATCCGGGAGGCGGTGCCGGGCGAGGCCCCGGACGGAGCGAGAACGGACATGGTCTGGTTCTACCGTGGTCCCACATCTTAGGTCTACTTCGCTTTTCTTAAGGCACCAGTTAGCATCCCTTACATGCTCAGTGTCGACCGCCTCCGCGTCCTCCACGCCATCGCCGTGCACGGGTCCCTCAGTGCCGCGGCCCAGGCGCTCCACGTCACCAATTCGGCCGTGTCCCAGCAGCTCACCAAGCTCGAACGCGAGACCGGCCAGCCCCTCGTCGAACGCAACGGCCGGGGCGTGCGCCTCACCGACGCCGCCGAACTCCTGGTCGAGCACACCGCACGCATCCTGTCGATGGTCCAGCGCGCCGAGGCCGAACTGGAGGCCCACCGCGACGACGTCACCGGCCACCTGCGCCTGTCCGGTACCCCCACCGCCGTGCGCGGCCTGCTTCCGCACGCGCTCAACGCCCTGCACGAGGCCCATCCCGGGCTGCGCCTGGAACTGCACGAGGAGGAACCGCACGAGAGCCTCCCGGCCATGGTCCGCGGCGACGCCGACCTGGCGATGATCATCGACTGGGTCGGCTCGCCGCTGGAACTGCCCCCGGGCATGAGCCGCGCCTCGCTCATGGAGGACATCGGTGACATCGCGCTGCCCGCCGACCACCCCCTGGCCCACCGCGAGCTGCTGGAGATCGACGAGATCCTCACCCTGCCCTGGATCAGCTGGTCCAAGGCCTCGATCTGCAACGACTGGCTCCACGACATGATCCGCTCCCGCGGCGCCGAACCGCGGATCGTGCACAACGTCGAGGAGCACCAGACCAAGCTCGCGCTCATCGCCGCGGGGATCGGCGCCGCCGTCATGCCCAGGCTGGGCCGTGGGACCGTGCCCGAGGGAGTGCGCATCGTCCCCGTCCAGCCCGCGCTGGTACGCCAGGTCTACGTGTTCTGGCGTACCGACGCCTCGCGCCGGCCCGCCATCCGGGCCACCGTCCGCGCGCTGCGCGAGGCCGCCGCCACCTACACCGAATGAGGCACGCCGTGGCCGCCCCGGTCGGACCGGGACGGCCGCGCGCCTACTCGGACCCGGGCGCCCGGCCGGTCAGGGACAGCGTCCGCCGTGGAGGACGCGATCCTTCGGCCGGGAGCCTTCGGCCCTACTCGGACAGCAGGTCCGACAGGGTGGCGGACGGACTGATGACGTCCGGGTCGGTGCGCACGTCCACCAGGGTCGGCAGATCGGCGTCCACCGCCTCGACCAGCGCCTTCTCCAGTTCCGCGCGTGTGTGCGCCGTCGCGCCCCGCGCCCCCAGCGACCGCGCGAACCCGGCCAGGTCCAGCGGTCCGCTGATCCGCGTGCCGGCGATCCTGCCCAGCTCGCGGGCCTGGTGCATCGCGATCGTGCCGTACAGGCCGTTCTGGAACACCACCACGGTGATCGGTGCGCCCTCGCGCACGGCCGTCTCCAGCTCCTGGCCGGTCATCATCGCCCCGCCGTCACCGGCCACCGCCACCACCGTGCGCTCCGGGGCGGCGATCTTGGCCGCCACCGCCGCCGGCACGGCGTAGCCCATGGCCCCGCTGGTGGGGGCCAGCTGCGTGCGGGGATGGCGGAACCACCATCCCCTGTGCAGGAAACTGGCGAAGTTGCCCGCGTCGTTGGTGATCAGGGCGTCCTCGGGCAGGGCCTCGCGCATGCCCTCCACCACCGACCACGGGTGCAGGCCCGGACCGGGGTGATCGGCCGCCCCGGGCGGGACCGTGGCCGTGTCCACCCACGCCCGCCGGGCCGCGCTCCAGTCGCGGTGGGGCGCCCGGACCGGAGACGCGGCCAGAGCGCGCAGGGCCTCCCCGGCGTCGGCGACCGCGCCGAACCACAGGTCGGTGGTGGCTCCCACCTGCCCCGGATCGATGTCGATCTGCGCCACCTTCGTGCGGGCGCCGCCCCTCGGGAGTGTGAAGCCCTGCGTGGTGGTCTCGCTCAACCGGCAGCCGACCGCCAGGACGGCGTCGGACTCGCGCAGCGCGTCCAGGGTCGCGGGCGGGCACCCCAGACCCAGGTGGCCGAGGTAGAGCGGGTGGTCGTTGGGGAAGACGTCCTGGCGCCGCCACGCCGCGTACACCCCGGCACTGAAGCGCTCGGCGACGGCGACCAGGTCCTCCCTGGCCGCGCGGGCGCCGCCGCCCGCGATGATCACGGGGCGGACCGCGCGGGCCAGCAGGTCGGCCAGCCGGTCGCGGTCGTCCCCGGACAGCGGGGGACGGGGCACCTGGAACGGCACCGGCGGGTCCTGGCGGCCCACCCGCTGACCGAACAGGTCGCCGGGCACCGCGATGGCCACGGGCCCCGGCCGCCCGGTCGTCGCGATCCGGATCGCCTTGGCGGTGATCTCCGCCAACCGGTCGGCGCGGTGCACGGTCGTGGACCACTTGGTGATCGGCGCGTAGAACGCGGTGAGGTCCACCTCCTGGAAGGCCTCGCGGTCGAGTCGCTCGGTCTCGGCCTGGCCGAGGAAGACGATCATCGGGGTGGAGTCCTGCATGGCCGTGTGCACGCCCACGGCGAGGTTGGCCGCGCCGGGGCCCCGGGTGGCCGCGGCCACCGCGGGCACCCCGGTGAGCTTGGCGTCGGCCTCGGCCATGAACCCGGCGCCGTTCTCGTGGCGGGTGGAGACCAGGGACATCCCGGGATGCCGGTCGATGGCGTCGGCGAGTTCCAGGAAGCTCTCGCCGGGAACGGTGTAGCACCGTCGGATCCCGGCGGCGGCCAGGACCTCCACGGCCGCGTGCGCGGCGGTGTCGGTGGGGGGTTGGCGGCGGGCAGGGGTCATGAGGGCGGGTCCTTCCGTCGTTGCAAGGTCCACTCGGCGCGCCGGGGCGCGTGCGGCCGACTCTGGCACCCGCCCCGGTACCGGTCAAGGACGCAGGGGGCCGCCCCCGGGTGGGACCAGGCCACCGGACATGGATCCCCGCGAGAACCCCGTACCTGGGGCCGCCCCCGCGCGGGGTCAGGCCAGGCCCAGAGCCCGCAGGCCCGCGGTGGTGGCCGCCGCCGCGACGATCACCACCAGGAAGGGCGCGCGCAGCGCCAGGGCGAGCACGGCCGCGCCGAGCCCGGCCATGCGCGCGGTGTCCCATGACAGGGCCTGGCCGTCGCCGCGCAGGGCCTCCACGGTGATGAGCGCGGCGAGCAGCGCGAGCGGGACGGCGGTGGCGAACCGCTGCAGCCAGGGGTTGTCGAGAAGGCGCCGCGGCGCGGCCAGGCCCGCGAACTTCAGCAGGTAGCAGCCCGCCGCGGTGGCGACGAGGGCGATCCACAGGGTCATGCGCGGGCCTCCTCGGCGGGTTCGGCCACGGCCGTCGGCGCGGCGCCGACCGGGCGGATGAGCGCGATCAGGGCGGCGGACGCCGCGAGCAGCACCGGTACGCCCGGCGGCAGCAGGGGGGTGGCGGCGAGCGCGACGCCGGCGCCCACGACGGCGATCAGCCACGCCCGGCCGCCGCCCTCGCGCAGCCGGGGCCACAGCAGGCCGAGGAAGATCGCCGGGCCGACCGCGTCGAGGCCGAAGGCGTTCATGTCGCTGACGCGCTCGGTGGCCAGCGCGCCCGCCAGGGTCGTCACCACCCAGAACGAGCCGAGCACCGCGTAGGTGGTCACGAACGCCGTGCGGGCCGAGGCCCGGTCGGACTGGGCCAGGGTGACCGCGGCGGTCTCGTCGATGACGCCGTGCGCGGCGACGGCGCGCCTGGCACCGCGCCAGCCGAGGAGGTCGGCCAGGCGCAGGCCGTAGAGGGTGTTGCGGGCACCGAGCAGGAGCGCGCCCAGGACCCCGGCGACCAGGCTGCCGCCGCCGGCGATGACGCCGACGAGCGCGAACTGGGAGGCGCCGGTGAACGCGAACAGGCTGAGGAACAGGGCCTGTGCGGGGGACAGGCCGGCGGCCACCGCGGCCGTGCCGAAGGCCAGGCCGGCGGCGCCCACGGCGACACCGATCCCCAGGCTGTCGCGCACGGCGGGCGACTTGAGCAGAGCGAAGGTTCTCACTCGACGCACCGTAGGAAGTGCGGACCGGTGGTGTCTTGAACGTTCTTGCACGGGCACGGGTTCGCGGCAGTCGTGCGCGGGGAGCGGCCCGCCCGTCAGGAGGTCAGCAGGGCCCGCTGGTAGGCGCCGGGCGGCACGCCCAGGTGCAGCTTGAAGTGACGGGTGAGGTGCGGCTGGTCGGCGAAACCGACCCGCACCGCGACGTCGCCCGGCGGATGGCCCGACCGCAGCAGGGCGCGGGCGCGGTCCACGCGCAACTGGTTGACGTAGGCGTGCGGGGGCAGGCCGTGGACGCTGCGGAAGGCCCGAGTGAGCGCGAAGGGGCCGATCCCGACCTCGGCGGCGAGCTCCTCCAGGGTGGGCGGGTCCAGCAGCCGGGCGGCGAGGACGCGGCGGGCGCGTTCCACCTCGGGGCGGGCGGAGTGCGCGGTGGGCTCGGCCGACGTTCCGCGCCCGTGCGTGCGCAGCAGCAGCCCCAGGCCCTGTCTGGTCAGGGACGAGGCGGTCAGCGGGTCGCCGTGGTCGGCCGCCAGGTGGGCGTTGACCAGGATCCGCGCGACCTCCGGCGCGTGGATGCCGGATTCGGTGAAGGCGGGCGTCCCGCGGATGCCGAGTTCACCGGCGATGCCCTCGACGACCTCGGGGGAGGGGTAGAAGACCCGGTAGCCCCAGCCCTCGGGGACACCGGCGTGTCCGGTGTGCACCTCGCCCGGGCCGACGACGGCCAGTCCGCCCGGGCCCACGCGTGCGCGGCCCCCGGGGTGCGAGTACTCCTCGATGCCGTCGGTGATCACGCCGATGGTGTACGTGGGATGCGTGTGCCGGACGAACGAGGTGGTGACGAAGCGGGCGGTGAGCAGCTCGGTGCCCGGCAGGCCCGGGAAGCGCCAGTAGCGCGCGTGTTCCGCGCGCGGATCCTCGACGGCTGGGTGTACGTCCCTGGGCTGGCCCATACGTCCAGGTTAGATCCCCTCGTGTGGGTTGCCGGCCGGTGCCGGTCCCCGGTCGCCCGCCGTCGGCGCACCCGCTAGCCTGCGGGGATGAGCACGAATGAACTTGTGATCCGCCTGGCCGAGGACGCCCGCGACCTCGCCGCGGTGTTCGTCATCCGCGGTGCCGTGTTCGTCGCCGAGCAGGAGGTCCCCATCGAGGAGGAGTGGGACGACCGGGACCCGGTCGCGGACCAGTTCCTGGCGCTGCTCGACGGAGTGCCGGTCGGCACGGTGCGACTGGTGGACCAGGGCGCGGCCGACGGCGGCACGGGCGGGGTGTCGGGCCTGCTGGGCCGCCTGGCGGTGCTGCCCGAGGGGCGGGGCTCGGGCACCGGGGCCGCGCTGGTCAGGGCGGTGGAGGAGCGGGCCCGCGAGCGGGGGTTCTCCTCGGTGGAGCTGCACGCCCAGACGCACGCCCTCGGCTTCTACGAGCGGCTCGGCTACACGGCGCACGGCGAGGAGTTCCTCGACGCCGGGATCCCGCACCTGCACATGGTGCGTCGGCTCGACTGACCGGTCACGGCCTGTGTGACAGGAAGCGCACGTCCCGGAGATGTCTCCCTCGGATACTACCGAGTAGGATTCGGTTCGGTGTGGGTGACTCCACGCCCCAGCACCACCGATCCGACGAGGAACACATGACGGTCCACACGCAGCCGGTCGCCGAGGCCCCCGACCCCCGGTCCTTCGGTCTCCCCGTGGTCGAGGACGGCTCCATCCCCGCCGAACTGCGCTCCCTGGTCTCCCGCGTGCACGACCTCATCGACGTGGTCGCCAACACCGGGGCCGACCGGGAGACCCTGGCCGAGGCCGCCGCCGTCGTCGAGGACCTCACGGGTCGGCTCGACGTCGACCGCCGCCAGATCGGCACCATGGTCGAGCGCACGATGTCGGACGGGACGACCGAGTACGGCACCATCACCAACATCGTCTCCGGTGACACCAGCCCCGTCGCCCCGCCGCTCTTCCTCGAACGCGTCCCCGGTGGGCTGCGCGGCGAGGTCACGCTCAACACCATCTACCAGGGACCGCCCGGACTCGCGCACGGCGGCTGGGTCGCCGCGCTCCTGGACCAGGCCGTCGGCAGCGCCTCCGCGGTCGAGACCAGTCCCGGCCTGACCGCCAAGCTGGAAGTGAACTACCGCAGGCCCACGCCGCTGTTCACCCCGCTGGAGGTCATCGGCCGCGTGGACCGGACCGAGGGCCGCAAGGTCTTCGTCTCCGGCGAGATCCGCGCCCACGGCGAGGTCACCGCCGAGGCGACCGCCCTGATGATCCGCGTCCAGATCCCGGAGTAGGACCCCGGACCCCGGGGCCGCCGCTCCGGTGTCGCGGGCCCCTCGCGTTCCCCGCGGGCGCCCACCCGTCCTCGCGGCCCCACGGCGCTTGCTCCCCACAACGCCCCTTGTGCCCCACCCTGCCCCCACTGCACACGCCCGCCTCCCGCTCCCGTGCGTGGGAGGGAACACGCGCCCCACGACCCCCAAGCGGCGCCCGGGCACGGTACAGTCATCCTCATGACCCACCGCATCTATGTGTTTAGCCAGCCGACGCACCCGTCGGCCGCGCTCACGTAGGCGGATCAGGGAACGTCGGCAACAGAGCACTCGGGCCACCCGGCCCCGGTGCTCTTTCGTTTTCCAGGCGGCCGACGCTCCCCACGCACGCGATCCGGCGGAACGGACGGCCGCACCCGGTTCACACCCGTTGGAGGCCACCGTGCACATCCCGACCGCCACCCCCGCGCCCGACGAGCGCATCCGCGAACTCCGCGGCCGCATCGACCGGATGGACGCCGAACTCGCCGCGCTCCTGGAGCGCCGTGCGCTCGTCGCCGCCCAGGTGCAGCGGCTCAAGCCCGTCGGGTACTTCGCCGGCCGCGACCCGCACCGCGAGCGCGAACTGGTCGAGCGCATGGCCGAGCACGCGCCGCGCCTGGGGGTCGACCGACTCGCCGCCATCATGGACAGCGTGATCAGCGCGGGTCTGGCCGCCGCTCAGGAGGACGCCGAGCGCCGGTCCGAGTAGGGGTCCTCCACCGTGGGCGGCCGGTTCACCGGCACCGCACGTCCACCCACACCAGGCTGTGGTCGGAGCTCGGGAACGGATGGTCCCCGGTGAGCCGGAACAGCGGGTCGTCCGGCGCGGGCCGGAACACGCCCGCGCCGAGCCCTCCGGCGGGGCGGCGGCACCGACGGCGACGCTCCCGGGGCGGGCGGGAAGGCGCGCACCCCGGACGACGCCAGCAGGATCGTGGCGGTCGAACCGGCGTGGCGCATGGTCGGGATCCTCGCGCGGACGGGGAGTGGGGGAACGGTACCGCCCGGAGGGCGAAGCGTGTGTCCGCAGGCGTCGAAAAGGCCTTGGACCGGCCTCTCCGCCTTGCTTCAATGGGCACCTATGGATCCGATCGAACCCGTTCGTCCGTTCCGGTGGGACCTCGCCCGTGGGGACCGCCTGGGCTCCCTCGTCGACGGGCACGACACCGCCCCCGCCTATCTCGACGAGCTGACCGACTGCGCCGCCAAGGTGCTCGCCCGCAGTGCCGACGGCGATCTGTTCTTCGTGGGCCGCTCACCCGACAGCCTGTTCGACCTGCTCAGCGGCGCTCTGTCCGACGCACCCCACCAGGACCGCCTCGACCAGCTGCCCCTGTCGCTGTACGGGTTGGACGGCCAGGGTCTCGACCCCGCCGAGCGGACCCAGCTCCGAGCCAACCTGACCGCGTCGGGGCTGTCGCCCGAACGCCTTGCGCGCCGTAGGAGACCGGTGGTCCTCGTCGACCTCGTCCTGCACGGGTCCACGTTCACCAACCTGCATCGGCACCTGCGGGACTGGATCGAGGACGAGCGCGCCTCGTGGAGCGTGATCCGCACCAAGCTGCGGTACGTGGGGATCACGGCGCGGGGGAAGACCAGCCCGAACACCTGGCGGTGGCAGCAGCACGAGGACTGGGTGCGCGAACTGCCCGCCAGCGCCGTACGCAACGTCTCCATCCCGATGTGGCTGTGGCGCTACCTGGGCAACGACCAGCCCAAGACCGCGCTGTCGTTCCGGCGTACCCGCTGGGCCGACCCCGACGTCACGGTTCCCCGCCACGACGAGGGCGCCAGGGCGGCCCTGGCCGAGGCGGTGGCGGTCTACCGGCACGGCCGCACGACCGCGGCCCGCTCCCGGATCCATCGCGTGCTCACCGGCGAACCGGCCTTCCGCGAGCCCTGGCTGCGCGACCTCGCCCGCACCCTCCGACCCCGCTGACTCGCCCCGTCAGAGCGTTTCCCCCGTTCCTACGATGGCCTGGAGGTCGGGTACCGCCGCGTCGGCACGGGTCGTCCGCATGCTCGGAACCGCCTCCGGCTTCGGTGCCGGATCGACCCAGGACACGTACGTCTGAGTGTCACCGCGAGAGCACACACGGAGGGCGGAGCGAAGGGAGCCGAACCTTCCGTGGATGGGCGCGGCGTCCCCGGTGAGGACGACACGGCCGTCACCGAAGTACTGACCCCACGCGAGGATGACGCCGTCCTGCTCGTCGTCGTCCATCGCGAAGACCGCGAACCTTCGTGGGGCTTCCTCGGTGGCCAGGGCATCGGCTTCGGCGCGCAGCGCTTCGGGCGTGATCGCCAGAAGGATGGACTGGCGCGTGCTGTTGTTCTCCATGCACTGAGGCTGGGACACGAACGTCACCCTGCGCTACCGGTTCCCGCTCACCACGAGAGCTGTGGGTTCACGCCCGAAATGCCGGGTGGGCGTGCGGAGGGCTGTGGGCAGGCGCCATCCGCTGTGACCACGGATGAAGGAACGGTGACCAGGTGACCGAACTCGGCCTGTGGAAAGCCCCCACCGACAGTGAACGTAGAACTACGCTGAGAAGGCCGAGTCACCGCGATGGCCGGTGACTTCACCCCTCACCCCCTCCCGGAGTGCCGCTGTGACCGATCTGCACATTGTTCCTGAGGAAGAGACGGACGAGTCGCAGGGCGCCACCCCACTCGCGCTCAGGTACTACGCGAGCGAACTCAAGCGCCATCGCGAGGCAGCGGGTCTGACGCAGGCGCTGCTCGCCGATCAGATCCCGTACTCCAAGTCCATGGTCTCGATGATCGAGACCGCCAAACGGTCGCCGCTGGACGCCCGCGAGGGTGACACGGTCACGTCCAAGTTCACCGAATACTGCGACGAAGTGCTGGAAACCGGGGCGCCCTCGGCCGGATACTGCCCCTCTTAGAAAGCGCCAATGACGTCTACAAGAGTTGGTTCAGGCCCTACGCCGCGCTTGAGAGCGAGGCCAAAGTCATCATGGAGTTCGCGAGCCAGACCGTACCTGGCCTGCTCCAAACCGAGGACTACGCACGGGATCTGCTTCGTTCGTACTACCCGCCGATGACCGATGAAGAGGTCGAACGGCAGGTTCAGGGACGCTTGCGGCGTCAGGAGATTCTGCGCTCGGACACCCCTCCGCTGCTCTGGTTCGTTCTGGATGAAGCGGTGCTCCGGCGTCCGGTAGGCGACGATTCGGTCTTCCGCGCGCAGCTTGAGAGGCTCGTGGTCGCTGGGCGTGATAGGCGTATCAAGATCCAAGTCATGCCATTCGAGCGGCGGGCGCACGCGGGTCTGAGTGGAATGATGGTGATACTTCAGCTGCCTGAGGAGCGCGCTGTTTACGCCGAAGCTCCAGGTACCGCGCACATCACGACCATCGAGCAGGAGGTTGCCGAACGGATGCTGTCCTTCAACGCGATCTGTGAGAAGGCGCTGTCCGTAGAGGAGTCCCTGCAGATGATCGCGAGCATGTTGGGAGAACCATGAGGAAGACGTCCGCGGATTTCGGCTGGAGAAAGTCGAGCTACAGCAGCAACCAGGGTGGCGCGTGCGTGGAGGTGGCGGCGGACTGGTGGAAGTCTAGCTACAGCGGGAGCAAGGGCGGCGACTGCGTGGAGGTGGCGGAGGGTGCGTGCCACATGCATCTTCGCGACTCCAAGAACCCCGGCTTGGGCTACTTCTCCTTTGGCGCGAGTGAGTGGAGTGCCTTCCTCACGTCCGCTGGGCGCGGCTGACTCCTTCTGAAACCTCGATGAACGGTTTTCGCTCGGTCAGTGAGCGAGTTTCGTCCATGTTGTTCGTGAGACGCACGTCCCAAAGCGGTGCGCATGGTCGGGGAACGGCGGGTGGTGGTCACCGCCACTCTGTGAGCAGGCGCCCGAGATGCCCGAAGGTCCTGTGACCGCCTGTGGGTACGGGTCGCGAGTCATGTGTCCTCATGGCCGAGTCGGAGATGGACGCCTTCGTCCGCCACTACGCCCGTGAGAACAACATCCTGATCCAGGACCCCCTCTCACCGCTGGGCTCGTGTCTTCGTGGCACGAGTCCAGTCGGTTGTCCACAGGGGGCCGCGAGAGTCGTGGGAAAGTCGTAGGCTCGGGAGCATCACCAGTCCATCCACCCTCCTGGGGGCACCCGAGCCATGGCCGACTCGTTCACCCATCTGCACGTCCACACCGAGTACTCGATGCTGGACGGCGCCGCGAAGCTGAAGCCCCTGTTCAAGGAGGCCGCGCGGCTGGAGATGCCTGCGGTCGCCATGACCGACCACGGCAACATGTTCGGGGCGTACGAGTTCTACCAGCAGTCCAAGGGCTCGGGCGTCAAGCCCATCATCGGCATCGAGGCCTACGTCGCGCCGGAGTCGCGCTTCCACAAGAAGCGGGTGTTCTGGGGTCGGGCCAGCGGTTCCGACGACGCCGCGGCCGAGGGCGGCAAGGACATCTCCGGGGGCGGCCGCTACCTCCATATGACGATGCTGGCGCAGAACGCCACCGGGCTGCGCAACCTCTTCAAGATGTCCTCGCTGGCGTCCATGGAGGGCTACTACATGAAGCCCCGGATGGACCTGGACCTCATGGCGGAGAACAGCGAGGGCATCATCGTCTCCACGGGATGCCCGTCGGGCGGTGTGCAGACCCGGCTGCGGCTGGGGCAGGAGAAGGAGGCCATCGAGTACGCCGCCAAGCTCCAGGACATCTTCGGCAAGGAGAACGTCTTCCTGGAGCTGATGGACCACGGCGTGGACATCGAGAAGCAGGTCCGCGACGGCCTGCTCAAGGTCGGCCGCGAGCTGGACATCCCGCCGCTGGTGACCAACGACTCCCACTACGTCTACGAGAGCCAGGCCTCCGCGCACGACGCGCTGCTGGCTGTGGGTGTGGGCAAGAACCTGGACGACCCCACCCGCTTCCGCTTCAACGGCTCGGGCTACTACCTCAAGACCCCGGACGAGATGCGGGGCCTGCTGAACTTCGACGAATGGGCCCAGGGCTGCAAGAACACCCTGCTCATCGCCGAGCGGATCGAGCCCGACGCCTACGACTCGGTGTTCGCCCACCGCGACCTCATGCCCGCCTTCCCCATCCCCGAGGGCGAGACCGAGTCGTCCTGGCTGCGGAAGGAGGTCGAGCGCTGCCTGCCCAACCGCTATCCCGACGGGGTCAGCGACGAGTACCGTCGGCGCGTCGACTACGAACTCGGCATCATCAACGAGATGGGCTTCCCGGCCTACTTCCTCGTCGTCGCCGACATCTGCCAGTACGCGCGCCGGGAGGGCATCGCGCTGGGACCGGGCCGTGGCTCGGCCGCCGGCTCGATGATCGCCTACGTCCTGGGCATCACCGACCTGGACCCGATGGCGCACGGCCTGCTGTTCGAACGGTTCCTCAACCCGGAACGCGTCAGCATGCCCGATGTCGACCTGGACTTCGACGAGCGTCGGCGCACCGAGATGATCGACTACGTCACCCGCCTGTACGGCGAGGAGCGCGTCGCGCAGATCCTCACCTTCGGCACCATCAAGGCCAAGGCCGCCGTGAAGGACTCCACGCGCATCCTCGGTATGCCCTACTCGGTGGGCGACCAGATCACCAAGGCCTTCCCCGCCGCCGTGGGCGGGGCGGAGATCCCCCTGGACGCGGTCTTCAACACCGACCACGAGCGGTACCCGGAGACCACGGAGCTGCGCAACCTGGTCGACAACGACCCCCAGGTCTCCAAGGTCATGGAGACGGCGCGCGGTATCGAGGGCCTGACCCGCGGTACGGGCGTCCACGCCGCCGGCGTCATCCTGTCCCGCGATCCGCTGCTCGACGTCATCCCGCTGCACAAGCGCGACACCGACGGCGCCATCATCACCGGCTTTCCCTACCCTCAGTGCGAGGACATGGGTCTGCTCAAGATGGACTTCCTGGGCCTGCGCAACCTCACGATCATCGATGACGCGGTCAAGAGCATCAAGGAAGCCGACGGCGTGGACCTGGACATGTCCAAGGTCCCCCTCGACGACAAGAAGGCCTACAAGCTCCTGGCGCGGGGCGACACCCTGGGCGTGTTCCAGCTGGACGGTGGCGCGATGCGCAACCTGCTCAAGCGGATGGAGCCGAAGAACTTCGGCGACATCACGGCCGTGATCTCGCTGTACCGGCCCGGCCCGATGGCCGCCAACGCGCACAACGACTACGCCGACAGGTCGAACGGGCGCCAGGACGTCACCCCCATCCACCCCGAGCTCAAGGAAGCCCTGGACCCGATCCTCGGCGAGACGTACCACCTGATCGTCTACCAGGAGCAGATCATGGCCATCGCCCAGCAGATGGCCGGGTACAGCCTGGGCGGCGCCGACCTGATGCGTCGGGCCATGGGCAAGAAGAAGAAGGAGGCCCTGGAGAAGGAGTACGAGAAGTTCTCCGCCGGGATGATCGAGAAGGGCTTCTCCCGGGAGTCCATGCAGGCGATCTGGGACGTCATGCTCCCCTTCGCCGGGTACGCGTTCAACAAGTCGCACGCGGCCGGATACGCTCTCGTCGCGTACTGGACCGCCTACCTCAAGGCCAACTACCCCGCCGCGTACATGGCCGCGCTGCTGACCTCGGTCAGTGACGACAAGGACAAGATGGCGGTCTACCTGGCCGAGTGCCGCGCGCAGGGCATCAAGGTGCTGCCGCCGGACGTCAACGAGTCGGGTCTGCGCTTCACCCCGGTCGGCCGGGACATCCGCTTCGGTATGGGCGCGGTCCGCAACGTCGGCGCGAACGTGGTCAACTCGATCATCAAGACCCGCACGGAGAAGGGCAAGTTCAGCTCCTTCACCGACTTCCTGTCCAAGATCGAACTGGCCGCCTGCAACAAGAGGGTCATCGAGTCCCTGGTCAAGGCGGGTGGATTCGACTCCCTGGGTCAGCCGCGCCGTGAGCTGTACCGCCACCACGAGACCGCGGTGGACGGCATGATCAGCTCCAAGAAGCAGGAGGCGCACGGCCAGTTCGACCTTTTCGGCGGAGGCGAGGGCGACGAGGACTCCACCCCCATCGGGCTCAACATCAACTGGGGCGACGAGGAGTGGGACCGCAAGACCAAGCTCGCCTTCGAGCGGGAGATGCTGGGCCTGTACGTCTCCAGCCACCCGCTGGCCGGAGCCGAGCGGGTGCTGGCGCGCTCGCGGGACACCTCGATCGCGCAGGTCGTGGCGGGGGAGATGGCGCGCGAACGCGGAGAGGTGCGGATCGCGGGGCTGATCTCCAAGGTGGACAAGCGCACCAACAAGGCGGGCAACCAGTGGGCGATCGCCACGGTGGAGGACCTGGACGCCTCGATGGAGGTCCTGTTCTTCCCCAAGACGTACCCGCTGTACGTGGACGCCCTGCTGGAGGACACCGCGGTCACGGTCAAGGGCCGGCTCAACGACCGCGACGGCACGTACTCGATGTTCGCCTCGGAGATGTCGATCCTGGACATCTCCCACGTCACCGAGGGGGAGCCGCCGGTCCTGCTGACCGTGGACGAGAAGCGGCTCACCCCGGAGCTCGTGGCCGACCTGCGCCAGGTGCTGGACACCCACAAGGGCGAGACCCCGGTCCGCATCCGGGTGGACAACCCGGTCCGCTCGCGGATCTACGCCGTGGACCGGTACACGGTGCGGATCTCCCCGGAGTTCAACGGTGAGATGAAGAGCCTGCTGGGGGCGTACGCGGTCGACTACTGACCGCCGGACCCACAACCCCGAGTCCCCGCGTGCCCTTGCGGCACGCGGGGACTTTTTTCGTGCTCGCGCTTGCCACGATCGAGTTAGCGATATATCTTTGAGCTATCGCGACACGGTAAGACAGTCGCGCTATATCGATCTAAGGAGAACACCATGAGCGCCATGGCACTTCCCGGCCCCTGGTCCTGGAACGCGCGCGGCGGACGCTCCGGCCGTCCCGGACGCTCGCGCGGATTCTGGGGCTGGGCCCCGGGCGACGACCCCCGCGACCGGCTGCGCGGCCACCACGAGGCCCATCACGACGAGGGGCCGCACGAGCACCGGGCCCGGTTCGGCCCACCCCCGCCCACCCCGCCCCAGCCTCCGTTCGGACCGCCGCCGCCCCAGACGCCTCCCGGCGTGCCGCCGTGGGGAGGCGGGCCCTTCGGTCACGGCCACGGCCCCGGCTTCGGCGGGTTCGGCCCTGGCGGTGGCTTCGGGCCCGGCCGAGGCGGGCGCGGCGGCCGCGGCGGACACCGCGCCAAGCGCGGTGACGTGCGTACCGGCATCCTCCTGCTGCTCGCGGAGGAGTCGCGCAGCGGCTACGAGATCATCCGCGAGGGTCGCGAGCGCAGCGGCGGGATGTGGCGCCCCAGCCCCGGCTCGGTCTACCCGATGCTCCAGCAGCTGGAGGACGAGGGCCTGGTCGTCCAGGAGGAGGGCGAGGGCCGCCGACGCCCCTACCGGCTGACGGAGGAGGGCGTCGACTACCTGGAGGAGAACGCCGCCGGGCTCACCCCGCCCTGGGAGGCGGTGGCCGACGCCTACGCCGACAGCCGGTCCCGCTACGAGGAGATCAGTGCTCTCGCCTACCAGCTGAGCGCCGCCGCCGCGCAGGTCGTGCAGGCGGGCACGGACGAGCAGGTGGAACGGGCCAAGCGGCTCCTGGGCGACTCGACGAGGAGCCTGTACCGGATCCTCGCCGAGGAGGCCCCCGAACCGGCCGCCCCGGGCGCCCCTGACACGGGCGTCGACGAGGACGAGGACTGACCCGCCGGGACACCACGGTCTGGCGGCCGTGCCGCGGCCCCCACACGTGACGGCGCCCGCGGGCGGAGGATCTCCGCCCGCGGGCACCGTTCGTGTCGGTCACGGCGTCCGTGGGGGAGGCGTCCGGCGCGCCCGACTCACGCGCTGTGCAGGACTTCGGCGTGGCGCATTTCGTGGACGGTCGTGATCCGACCGAAGAAACCGGCGGCGGCCGGATCGGTCGGCATTTCCTTGGCCGCGCGCTCGGCCTCCTCGCGGGTGGCCCACAGGATGACGTCGCCGATGCTGCCGTCGTCGTAGCGCACCAGCTGGGCACTGACGAAACCGGAGCCGTACCGCTCCCTCAAGCGCTCCACGAGTGCGTCGCGGCCGGCGGCCAGGGCCTCGGCGTCGTCGGTCTCGAAGCGCACGTACTCCAGTGTCATGGCTGACCCGTCCCTCTGCTCGTTAGTCACGGATTCGATCATCCAAATCCGTGACGTGAAGGTATCACGGATTCAGGTGGGCGAATCCGGTAGGTTGGCGCTATGGCGCTGCGCGAGTTCGACGACATGCCGTGGATCGGCCACGAACACCCGGTTCTGGACCTGACCAACACCGTGGTCGTCGGGGCCGGCCCCGGGCACGGTGACATCGACTTCCTCACCGACCCGGGCCTGCGCGCCGTGTGGCGCGCACGGCTCGGCGACCGCGCGCTCGCGGAGGAGCCGACCGCGGAGCTGCGCTCCCTGCGGACGCTCGTCCGCGCCGCGGTGGACTCCGTGGCGCGGGGAGGGGCGGTACCCGACCACGCGCGCGAGGGTCTCAACGCCCTGGCCGCCGAGGCTCCCGTCACCGTGCGTCTGGAAGCGGACGGTCGGCTCGGCCACACGGAGGCGGGCGGCGGCGCCCGTGCCGCGCTGGCCCGGCGCGCGCTCGAACTGGTGGCGGGGGAGGGCCGCGAACGCCTGCGGCGCTGCGACGCGCCCAGCTGCGGTATGTACTTCCTGCGCACGCGCCGGGATCAGGCGTGGTGCACGGTGGCCTGCGGGAACCGGGCGCGCGCCGGTCGGCGCCGACCCGTCGCCTGAGCCCAGCCATCACCATCCGTCCCCGCGCCGGCCCGCTTCCGTCCGTGTGAGGGATCGGTAGCGCGGGAGCCGGCTACCGCACCGCCGTACCCCCATGCGGATCTCGCGATGGTGTCCTCCCGCGCTCCCGTGCACGGGGAGTGCGTCGCGATGGTGAGCAGCACCGGCGTTCTTCCCCGCCCTCGCGTGTGCGGGGCGGGAACTACCGGACGGTGGTTCCGTCGGCGAGTTCGCGCAGGAGATCCAGGTGCCCGTTGTGCCGGGCGGTCTCCTCGATCATGTGCACGAGGACCCACCGCAGGGTGGTCGGATCCTCAGCGCTGCGCGCACGCAGCGCCGGGGTGTCCAGGTCGAGTCGCGCGGTGACCTTCCGGGACCGCTCGCACTGGGCTCCGTACTCGTCGAGCAGCCGGGGGAGCGGGATCTCGGTGCCGCGGCGCCACTCGGCGTCGGGGGCGTCCGCGGCGGCGTGGCCCTGCCTGGGAAGACCCAGGAGGAGCATCTCGAACCAGGCGTGCTCCACCCAGCGCAGGTGGGAGACGATCCCCCCGATACTCATCAGCGGGGAACCCGGCAGCGGAGTGGCCGCGGCGTGCCGGGCGCCCAGACCGGTACACGTGCGGTGGACGGTCGCGCGGTGCGCGTCCAGCCACGCGCTCAGCATGGTGGCCTCGTCGGCGTCCACGGGCGGGTCGAGGCGTGCGGCCGAGGGGACGGAAGGGGACGATCCGGTCGTCACGGTGGCGAACCTATTCGCCGGTGGTTCCGTCGGCGAGTTCACGCAGGAGGTCCAGGTGCCCGTTGTGCCGGGCGGTCTCCTCGATCATGTGCAGCAGCACCCACCGCAGGGTCGTGCGCCCTCGATGGTCGGTGACGGCCCGGGCGGAACTGCCGAGTTCGAGCCGCGTGGTGATCTCCCGGGAGCGCGCGCACTGGGCGTCGTACTCGTCCAGGAGCTCGCTGAGCGGTCGGTGCAAGCCGACCCGGAACTCGCCGTCGGGATCGTCGACGGAGTAGGGCGCCGGATGCGGCTGGTTGAGGAGCACCACCTCGAACCAGTACGCCTCGACCCAGCGCAGGTGGGAGACGATGCCGCCGATACTCATCAGCGGCGACGCGGGCAGGGGCGTGGCCGAGGACAGCTCAGCCGCCAGGCCGGCGCATTTGGCGTGCACCGTGGCCCGGTGCCAGTCCAGCCAGGACAGGAGCATCGTGCGCTCGTCCGCGGCCATCGGCGGGTCGACACGCGGGGTCGCGGACAGGGTGACGGGGCTGTTCATGTCGCTCATGCCGGTATTCTCCTTCCGGCCATGCCCCGCAGCCAGTGGTTTTCGGGGCGACGGGGACGGGGAGGACCGGATGACCGAGGACGGGCGGCCCGCAGGGGCACAACGCCGACTGATCGTGGGGGCGTGCCTGTTCGGAGGCGTGGCGCTGCTGGGAGCTCTCCTGGGGCCGCTGTGGTGGGGGTTGGTTCCCGTCCGGGCCGAGGGCACCGCGCTCGGCGACGGCGAGGTCTTCACCGGCACCAGCCAGGCCGTGTTCGCGGGCGAGGGCTACTTCGTCGTCATGACCGCGATCGCCGGGCTGGTCACCGGCTACGTCGCCTACATGGTGCAGTTCCCGTTGGCGCGGCGCGTGTCCCAGGACCTGCGGATGGTGTGCCTGCTGGCCGGGTTCGCGGGCGCGGTCGCGGCCACGCTGCTCACCTGGCGGATCGGCACGGCCCTGGACGCCCCGCTGCACGCGGCGCTGGCGGCGGCCGAACCGGGGGAGACCGTCGAGGTCGGACTCCGGCTGCGTGCCACCGCCTTCCTGGTGGCCTGGCCCTTCGTCTTCGTCCTGCAGTACGCGCTGCTGGACCTGATCAGTGCGATCCGCCGTGACCAGCCCGGGGTGCCGGAGCGGACACCCGTGCGGAGCCCCGGCGTCACCACCCCTGCATCACCCCCCGCCCCCGGCCCCGCTGCCGACCAGGCCACCGGACGCGCAGCGGAGGCCGAGCGGACCCCCGACACGCCGCAGGCCCCGGCGCGGGGCGGACCCGCCTCGCGCCCACCCGCCCACCGGGGCCCGTCCGACGGCGAGACGCGGCCCGACGAGGCCTGACCCGCCGCCCGAGTCACACGGTCCGGACCGAGTCCTCGTACATGGCGTCGAGCAGGTCGCGGTACTTGTCCTCGACCGCCCTCCGCCGCATCTTCAGACTGGGCGTGATCTCCCCCTCGTCCACGGAGAGCTCGCGGGGCAGGATGGCGAACTTCTTGATCGTCTCGTGCCGCGGCAGGTCCCGGTTCAGCACGTCGATGGCCTCCTGCACCATCTGCCGCACCTTCGGCTCGTCGACCAGCCCGGAGTAGTTCAGGGCCCCCAGGCCGTTGTCCTCCGCCCAGACCTCGATCGCCTCGGGGTCCAGGGCCACCAGCGCCACGCAGTACGCGCGCCGGTCGCCGTGCACGATGAAGTTGCTGATGTAGGGGCACACCGACTTGAACCGGCTCTCGATGCCCTGCGGCGCCACGTACTTGCCGCCGGAGGTCTTGATCAGCTCCTTCTTGCGGTCGGTGATCCGCAGCCGGCCGTCCTCCAGGACACCGATGTCGCCGGTGGCGAACCAACCGTCCTCGGTGAGCACCTCCTCGGTGGCACCGGAGAGGTTGTGGTAGCCGCGCATCACACCGCCGCCGCGCAGGAGCACCTCACCGTCCTCGGCGATCCGCACCTCCGTGCCCGGCATGGGGAGCCCGACGGTGCCGAAACGCACGTCGCCCGGTCGGTTGACGAAGGAGCCCGCGCTGGTCTCGGTGAGCCCGTACCCCTCCAGGATCGTCACGCCGGCACCGTAGAAGAAGCGTCCGATCTCCGGGGCGAGGGGCGCGCTGCCCGACACGAAGAACTTGAGCCGTCCGCCGAACCTGGCCCGCAGCTTGCTGAACACCAGCCGGTCGGCCACCGCGTGCTGGAGGGCGAGCAGGCCCGTGGGCTCCTTGCCCTGCTCCCTGACCCGGGCGACCCGGTCGCCCACGCCCACGGCCCAGGTGAAGATGCGGAACTTGGCGGCGCCGCCCTCCTTGGCCTGCATGACCACCCGGTTGTAGACCTTCTCGAAGATGCGCGGCGCCGCCGCCATGAACGTGGGCCGCACGATCGCCAGGTTGTCGACGATCTTGTCGACGCGCCCGTCCACCGCCGTCCGGAACCCCATCCGCAACTGGCTGACCTGCATGTACTTGCCGAACACATGGGACAGCGGCAGCCACAGGTACTGCACGTCGTCACCGGTCATCAGGTCGTGGCCCTGCGCCTTGACCTCCTCCCCGAGGTCGTGGACCGCCTGCGCCTCGTACAGCCAGTTGGCGTGGTCCAGCCGGACGCCCTTGGGCCGACCGGTGGTGCCGGAGGTGTAGATGAGCGTGGCGAGGTGGTCGGGATGGACCGCGTCCACGAGCTCGTCGAACAGGTCGGGCTGTTCCGTGGCCAGCTCAGCGCCCCGGGCCTCCAGTTCGGCCAGCGTCATGACCCAGTCGCCGTCGCCCTCGCCGTCGAAGACCACGACCTTGGACAGCCCCGGCATCCTCGGACGCTGGTCGACGAGCTTGGCCACCTGCTCCGCGTCCTCGGCGAAGGCGACCATGCTCCCCGAGTCGGAGACGATGTAGGCGCAGTCGGGCGGAGTGGAGGAGGGGTAGATGGTGGTGACGGCACCGCCGGCGCACAACACGCCGAGGTCGGCCAGGATCCACTCGATCCTGGTGCTCGCGTCGATGGCGCACCTGGCCTGGGAGGTCACTCCGAGCGTGTGCAGGCCGAGCGCGATGTTGCGCACCCGGTCCAGTGTCTGTGACCAGGTGAGGGACCTCCACTCCTCCGGAGCGCCGGTCGTGTTGGGGACGGGGAAGCTGAAGGCCTCGTGGTCACCCGACTCCCGCACGCGGGAGAGGAACATGTCGGGGACGGAACGGGCGGGGGATTCACTGTTGCCCATGTCACAAAGCTACCCCTGGGTAGGGGTTGCGGCAACAGTCGGTACACACGCTCCGGCCCCGGACCGGGCCGGGTCGGATCGGGTCAGAGCGCGCCGATCGGCGCGGTGACGGCCTCGGTCAGGGAGATGAGGTCCCGCGGTGCCAGCTCCATCTGCAAACCGCGCCGCCCGGCGGACACGAACACCGACGGCAGGCCCGTGACCGAGGAGTCCACCACCGTCCGCAGCCGTTTGCGCTGCCCCAGCGGGCTGATGCCGCCGCGCACGTACCCCGTGATCTTCTCCGCGCGGGCCGGATCCGCCATCGTCGCCTTCTTTCCGCCGACCGCGGCCGCCAGTGCCTTGAGGTTGAGTGTCGTGCTCACCGGGACGACCCCCACGGTGAAGACCCCGTCCACCTCCGCGATCAGCGTCTTGAAGACCTGCGCGTGCGGGACACCGAGCGCGTCGGCGGCGTCGGCCCCGTAGGAGTGCCCGTCGCCGTCGGCGGAGTACGGATGAAGGGTGAAGGTCGTCTTGGTCCGCCCGGCGGCCACGGTCGCGGGCGTGGCTTGTGCACTCATGGATCCCCTGGTGGTGTCGGCGCGCCTGGGCGCGGGTCTGCTTCCGGCGGGAGAGCGCGACCCGACTGTTCCGGACGCACTCCCGGCCCGCCCAGCAATCTAGTTGAACGAGACGCCGTTGTTGAGGAAGGGACCCGCGGGAAGGTTGGGAAGAGTGGGAGCCGCCACGATCCGGTTCTCCCTGCGCAGGAAGCGCGCGGCCACCGCCAACCGCGTCGCGGCGTCCTCCGCCTCCAGCAGCCGCTGCTTCTCCGCCTGGTCCAGCACCGTCGAGGCCGCCACCGAATAGGAGAGGGCGATCGGGTCCTTGGGCAGGTCGGGTGAGGTCTCGGGCGCCATGCCGATCGCGGCCAGGCGCTCGCAGTAGACCTCGTACAGGTCCCGGACCCGTTCGGCGTGCTCCTCCACGTCCGGCCCCAGGGGCTCGGGCAGGAACGACACCGAGCCTCTCGCGTACTCGTCGGGGGAGGAGGGGTCCACCTCGGACAGGTCGGTGACCGAGAACCGGGCACCGCCCTCCACGACCAGGTCGTAGCGCCCGTCGCCGTAGGGCCGCACATCGCGGACCACGGCCGTGCACCCGACCGCACTGATCCGGGGCAGCGACGTGTGCGAGCCGCCGGTCGTCGGCACGCCCGTCTCCGCGCCGCCCGCGCCCTGCCCGGACTCGCTGGCCACCTCGTGGCCCAGCTCGATCCACACCACCCCGAAGCGCCGCGGTCCGCGCGCGCTCTCCCGGGCGGCGGAGGACGCGGTGTCGGTGTCGGTATCGGTGTCGAGCAGTTCCGAGACCAGGCGGCGGTAGCGCCGCTCGAAGATGTGCAGGGGGACGCTCATACCGGGGAACAACACGGTGTTCAGCGGAAAGATCGGCAGTGCCACGGGCATACCCCCAGTATGCCGGTCACGACGCGCTACGGGCGTCGCCGTCCCGGGCGGGGCGCACCACAGCGCCCCGCACCGGGCACACGCGAGCGTCCCGGGGCGGGACGGCCGGTTCTCCCCTCAAAGACCGGCCGTGCCGACACCCCGGGACGCGTGGACGGGCCACCCCCCGGTGGCCGTGGATTCTGGTGCGGTCAGGAGACCGACGGTCCGGCCGTGCCAGGGGCGCCCTGGCTGCCGGCGTCCTCGCTGGGCATGTCGCGGGCGACGAAGGTCTCCACGTCGAACAGGTTGCCGTTGGAGCGGTCCACCACGTTGAGCAGCGTGGACATCGTGGCGACCTCCTCGGTCTGCTCCTGGATGAACCACTGGAGGAACTGTTCGCCGGTGTAGTCGTCCTCGTCGCGGGCGACCTTGGCCATACGCAGGAACTGGTCGGTCACCTCGCGCTCCTGGCGCAGGGCCAGGGCGACGAGATCGCGCGGAGACGTGAAATGCGTCTCGATCTCGTCCACACCCGGCATGGCGAAGTCGATGTCGCTGTCCAGGAGGAAACGCACGATCATCATCGCGTGGTCGCGCTCCTCGAGCGACTGCTCGTAGAACACCCGGGCCAGCTGCGGCAGGTCCTGGTTGTCGAACCAGGCCGCGATCGCGACGTACTGGTGCGAAGCGGTGAACTCGTGTCGCACCTGGTCAACCAGGAGACGGTGGAACTTGGAAAGACCGCTATCCGAACTCTTACCTGAAGTCATGGCCCTACGATAACGCAAACAAAAGCAATATGCGAAACGCGCCCGGGTGTGCCGGAATTAGTTAGGCAAGCCTTTCGCAATATCGCTGAGGTTAGGTATTCCAAAGTAAGGCGACACTTATTCGTCCGGTATGCGGGGCGGTGTTCGCCGATGCCCCTCCGGCGGTGTTCGCCCCGGTCGCACCGGTCGCGCGCGGATGTGGTGTCCATCATTCGGACACCGCCACCCACCAGACGGGCGGAGCACCCTAGACTGGGGCCGTGATCAGTCGAATCGACCTCCGAGGCACCCAAGGCGACCCCCGAGAAGCCCTTCCGCGGGCGGAACTCGACGTGGCGGCCGCCGTCGACCGCGTGCGGCCCCTGTGCGAGGACGTACGCCATCGCGGCACCGAGGCACTGATCGACCTCACCGAACGCTTCGACGGCGTCCGGCTCACCGACATCCGCGTCCCCAAGGACGCGATCGACGCCGCCCTGACGGGCCTCGACCCGGTCGTGCGCGCCGCGCTGGAGGAGTCCATCCGGCGCGCCCGCCTGGTCCACCGCGACCAGCGCCGCACCGACCACACCACCCGGGTCGTCCCCGGCGGATCCGTGACGGAGAAGTGGATCCCCGTCGACCGGGTCGGCCTGTACGTACCGGGCGGCCGCGCGGTCTACCCGTCCAGCGTCATCATGAACGTCGTTCCCGCCCAGGAGGCGGGGGTGCGCTCCCTGGCCGTCAGCTCGCCGCCGCAGAGCGACTTCGGCGGGCTGCCGCACCCGACCATCCTCGCGGCCTGCGCCCTGCTGGGCGTCGACGAGGTCTACGCCGTCGGCGGCGCCCAGGCCGTGGCGATGTTCGCCTACGGCGCGGGCGAGTGCGAACGCGTCGACATGGTCACCGGCCCGGGCAACATCTGGGTCGCCGCGGCCAAACGCCTGCTCAAGGGCGTCATCGGCATCGACGCCGAGGCCGGCCCCACCGAGATCGCGATCCTGGCCGACACCACCGCGGACCCCGACTACGTCGCCGCCGACCTCATCAGCCAGGCCGAGCACGACGTCGTCGCCGCCTCCGTCCTGGTGACCCCGGACGAGGCCCTGGCCGAGGCCGTCACCGCGCGCCTGGCCGTCCGCGTCGCCGCCACCAAGCACGGCGACCGCGTCCGCGAGGCCCTCGCGGGGCCCCAGTCCGGCATCGTCCTGGTCGACGACCTCGACCACGGGCTCGCCATCGTGAACGCCTACGCGGCCGAGCACCTGGAGATCATGACCGAGGACGCCCGGGCGGTCGCCGACCGCGTGCGCAACGCGGGCGCGATCTTCGTGGGCGACCACTCGCCGGTCTCCCTGGGGGACTACGCCGCCGGGTCCAACCACGTCCTGCCCACCGGCGGCTGCGCCTGCCACTCCGGTGGCCTGAGCGTGCAGACCTTCCTGCGGGGGGTGCACATCGTCGACTACGACCGCGACGCGCTGGCCGACGTCGCCCATCATGTGGTCGCCCTGGCCGAGGCCGAGGACCTGCCCGCGCACGGCGAGGCCGTGTCCGCGCGGACGGACCCGAGCCGGGGCTGAGGCCGACGGCCCCGCCGGGAGGTGCGGGATGCGGTCACCGCGACCACCGTCGTCACACGCGCCCCGGATGCGTCCGGCATCGCGTGACGGAGGTGACCACAGAAGTCGGACGTCGCGGCCCTCAGGATCGGGCACCACGGTCCGACGGGTCTGCCCGGAGGGGTGGTCGCACGGCCACCGGCTCGCCCGCCGTCGTCCTCATCGAAGGACCACGGGTCCGCCCGAACGGACGGACCGACGGCCACACAACCCACCGGCCCACAACCGAGCACGAGCGTGACACACGTGAGTTTCAGCCTGAACGACCTGCCCCTGCGCGACGACCTCAAAGGCCAGTCGCCCTACGGTGCGCCGCAGATGGACGTGCCGGTGGTCCTCAACACCAACGAGAACCCGCACCCGCCGTCCGCGCGCCTGGCCAAGGCCCTGGCCGAGGCGGTCGCCGAGACCGCCCTCGACCTGAACCGCTACCCCGACCGCGACGCCGTCCGCCTGCGCGAGGGCCTGGCCGCCTACCTCGGCCACGGGCTCACCGCCGCCCAGGTGTGGGCCGCCAACGGCTCCAACGAGGTCCTCCAGCAGATCCTCCAGGCCTTCGGCGGCCCCGGCCGCACCGCGATGGGGTTCGAGCCCTCCTACTCGATGCACCCGATCATCTCGCGCGGCACCGGCACCGCGTGGGTCCCGGTCCCGCGCGACGCCGACTTCCGCGTCGACGTCGAGGCCGCCCTGGCCGCCATCGAGGAGCACCGGCCCAGCGTCGTCTTCCTCACCTCGCCCAACAACCCCACCGGCACCGCCGTGGACATCGCCGACATCCGGCGCCTGGCCGAGGCGGCACCCGGGGTCCTGGTCGTGGACGAGGCCTACGCCGAGTTCCGCCGCGAGGACACGCCCAGCGCCGTGACCCTGCTGGACGACCACCCGCGGCTCATCGTCTCGCGCACCATGTCCAAGGCGTTCGCCCTGGCCGGCGCGCGTGTGGGCTACCTCGCCGCCCACCCGGCCGTGGTCGACGCCCTCCAGTTGGTCCGCCTGCCCTACCACCTGTCCGCGGTCACCCAGGTGGTCGCGCTCACCGCACTCGACCACGCCGACGAGCTCCTCGGCGCCGTCGACGACCTGCGCGCCGAACGCGACGCCCTGGTCGCCTGGCTCCGCGGGCACGGCTTCGCCGTCGCCGACTCCGACGCCAACTTCGTCCAGTTCGGCGAGTTCGAGGACCGCACGAGCGTGTGGCGGGCGATGCTCGACCACCAGGTGCTGATCCGCGAGGTCGGCCCGCCCGGCTGGCTGCGCGTCACCGTCGGCACCCCGCAGGAGATGGCCGCCTTCCGCACCGCCCTGCTCGCGGCCACCGGCCGCTGACCGGCCGCTGACCGACCGCCCGCCGCCCACCACCAGCCTCAACGGACGGCCTTCGGCCGCAGTACCGCCCACGTGCCACCAGCAACGAACGGCCTGACGGCCGCCTATCCTCAACGCCAGGAGGGACCACCATGAGCCGCATCGGACGCGTCGAACGCGCCACCAAGGAGACCAAGGTCAGGGTCGAGATCGACCTCGACGGTACCGGGGTCGCCGACGTCTCCACCGGCGTCGGCTTCTTCGACCACATGCTCGACCAGCTCGCCAAGCACGGCCTGTTCGACATCACCGTGCGCACCGAGGGCGACCTGCACATCGACTCCCACCACACGATGGAGGACACCGCCCTGGCCCTGGGCGCCGCCTTCCGCGAGGCCCTCGGCGACAAGCGCGGCATCCGCCGCTTCGCCGACGCCAAGGTGCCCCTGGACGAGGCCCTCGCCGAGGTCACCGTCGACGTCTCGGGCCGCCCCTACCTCGTGCACAGCGAGCCGGAGGGCATGGCGCCGATCATCGGCCGCGACTACGACACCACCATGACCCGGCACATCCTGGAGTCGTTCGTCGCCCAGGCGCGCGTCGCCCTGCACGTCCACGTGCCCTACGGCCGCAACGCCCACCACATCGTCGAGTGCCAGTTCAAGGCCCTGGCCCGCGCCCTGCGCACGGCCACCGAGAACGACCCGCGCGTGAGCGGGATCCCGTCCACCAAGGGCGCCCTGTAGATGGACCACCAGCTGTGGGGCCTGTTCTTCATCGTGCTGGCCGGGTTCCTGGCCGGAGGCACCTACGCCCTGTGGAAGACCAACCGGGTCCTGGCCGTCGCCCTGGGCGGATGCACGGCGCTGGCCGTGGCCGCCGGCGTGCTCCGGCTCGGCTACCTGTAGACACCGGCCCCTCGAGAAAGGGAAGCACTCCCATGCCCGCACACGTGGTCGTCTTCGACTACGGCTCCGGCAACCTGCGCTCGGCCCAGCGCGCCATGGAGCGCACCGGCGCCGAGGTGACCGTCACCTCCGACCCGCGCGTGGCGCTCGAGTCCGACGGGCTCGTCGTCCCCGGTGTGGGCGCCTTCAGCGCCTGCATGTCCAGCCTGCGGGCCGCCGGCGGCGACCGCGTCATCGGCAGGCGCGTGGCCGGGGGACGCCCCGTCCTGGCCATCTGCGTGGGCCTGCAGGTCCTCTTCGACCGCGGTGTCGAGCAGGCCGGCGTGCACGCCGAGGAGAAGGCCACCGAGGGCTGCGGCGAGTGGCCCGGCACCGTCGAGCGCCTGCGCGCGCCCATCCTGCCCCACATGGGCTGGAACACCGTCCGCGCGCCGGAGGACTCCGTGCTCTTCGACGGCATCGACCCCGACGACCGGTTCTACTTCGTGCACTCCTACGCCGTGCGCACCTGGGAGCTCGCCTCCCACAACCCGCGCGTGAACCCGCCCCGGGTCACCTGGGCCGAACACGGCGAACCGTTCGTGGCCGCCGTCGAGAACGGGCCGCTGAGCGCCACGCAGTTCCACCCGGAGAAGTCCGGCGACGCCGGCGCCCGCCTGCTGGCCAACTGGGCCGCCACCCTGTAGCGCGACCACCCCACCGAGTACGAGAAGGCACGATGACCGGCGAGACCACCCCGACCACCCCCGCCCTCGAACTGCTGCCCGCCGTGGACGTGGCGGGCGGCCAGGCCGTCCAGCTCGTCCAGGGCAAGGCCGGTTCCGGCGGCCAGTACGGCGACCCCTTCGAAGCCGCCACCGCCTGGCAGAACGCCGGCGCCGAGTGGATCCACCTCGTGGACCTGGACGCCGCCTTCGGCCGCGGACACAACCGCGACCTGCTGCGCGACATCGTCGGCCGCCTGGACGTCAAGGTCGAGATGTCCGGCGGCATCCGCGACGACGAGTCCCTGGCCGCCGCCCTGTCCACCGGCTGCCGACGCGTGAACATCGGCACCGCCGCGCTGGAGAACCCCGAGTGGTGCGCGAAGATCATCGCCGAGCACGGCGACAAGATCGCCATCGGCCTGGACGTGCGCGGCACCACCCTGGCCGCCCGCGGCTGGACGCGCGACGGCGGCGACCTGTTCGCCACCCTGGAGCGCCTGGAGTCGGAGGGCTGCGCGCGCTACGTGGTCACCGACGTCAACAAGGACGGCACCCTCAAGGGGCCCAACCTGGACCTGTTGCGCACCGTGTGCGAGCGCACCGACAAGCCGGTCGTGGCCAGCGGCGGCGTGTCCAGCCTCGACGACCTGCGCGCGATCGCCACGCTCGTGCCCGAGGGCGTGGAGGGCGCGATCATGGGGACCGCGCTCTACGAGGGGGCGTTCACCCTGGAGGACGCCCTGGCGACCGTGAAGGACGTGAACCGGTGACCCTGGCCGTCCGAGTCATTCCCTGCCTGGACGTGGACGCGGGCCGCGTCGTCAAGGGCGTCAACTTCGAGAACCTGCGCGACGCGGGGGACCCGGTGGAGCTCGCCGGGACCTACGACCACGGCGGCGCCGACGAGCTCACGTTCCTGGACGTCACCGCCTCCAGCGGCAACCGGGAGACCACCTACGACGTGGTGCGCCGCACCGCGGACCAGGTGTTCATCCCCCTGACCGTGGGCGGCGGCGTGCGCAGCACCGACGACGTCGACCAGCTGCTGCGCGCGGGCGCGGACAAGGTCGGCGTGAACACCGCCGCGATCGCCCGGCCCGAGCTCATCTCGGAGATCGCCGAGCGCTTCGGCCGCCAGGTCCTGGTGCTCTCCGCCGACGTGCGCCGCGTCCGCGAGGGCGGCGAGCCCACGCCCAGCGGGTTCGAGGTCACCACCCACGGCGGGCGCCGGGGCACCGGCATCGACGCCCTGGAGTGGTGTGAGCGCGCCGCCGACCTGGGCGCGGGGGAGATCCTGCTCAACTCGATGGACGCCGACGGCACCAAGGAGGGCTTCGACCTGGAGCTCATCCGGGCCGTGCGCGCCCGCGTGGACGTGCCGCTGATCGCCTCCGGCGGCGCGGGGGCCGTGGAGCACTTCGTCCCCGCGGTCGAGGCCGGCGCCGACGCGGTCCTGGCCGCGACCGTCTTCCACTTCGGGGAGTTCACCATCGAGGACGTCAAGCGGAGCCTGCGGGAGGCCGGACACCCGGTGCGCTGAGCGCACCACCTGGGGACCGGCCTCCCGGTCCACGCGGCGTGGACACAACGTTCGTTCCCCGCCGTGGCCGGTCAACGCCCACCGGGTCGCGGGCGGCCTGGAGGAGACCGGACGGCTCGACGACGAGACCTGGCCGCTGGGGACGACGACCGGTGGCTCCACACGGCGGGGGCCGTGCCCGGCCGGGCACGGCCCCCGCGCCATGCTCGCCGAACATGTGGTGAACAACACGTCCGCGCCGATCATCCCAGGTGGTGAACGAGGATCATCCTCGTGGGGAAGGAACACCTCTCATGTCCACCACCACGCGCACCGCCCCCACAGGCCGCCTGGCGGCCCTGCTCTCCGCCGGACTCCTGGTCCTGGCCGTCGCCCTGGCCGGCACCGCGTCGGCCTCCGCCCACGACCGGCCCGCCGCCCCGGTCCCCACGCCCGCCGCCGCGACCGAGCCCTGGCCCGACTACGGGACCGGTGACGCCGACGTCGACATCGCCGCGGCCAAGCTCCTGCTCATCCACCACGGCTACGACCCGCACATGGACTACGACCACCCCATCCCGTTCGACGGGCACATGGAGGCGTCGGTCAACGCCTACCAGGACAACGGCGGCATCAGCCAGACCGGGCGGCTGGACGAGCAGACCTGGGACCTGCTGAGCGACGACACCTTCGGCCTCTACCGGCGCGGCTCCAGCGGGCCCGTGGTCGAGGCGATCCAGCGCCTGCTCAACGCCAAGTACGCCCTCCACCTGGCCACCGACGGCCTCTACGGACCCGCGACCGAGAGAGCGGTCCGCGGCGCGCAGGACCACCTGGGCACCGATGTCGACGGCATCACCGGCCCCGCCACCTTCCGGGCGCTCATCGCCTACCAGGACTACGACCGCTAGGCATGTTCCGCCGCCCGCCACTCGCCGCGGGCGGTGGTCCCGCCGTATCCCGCCACCGGCCGCGTTCCGCCGGCTTCGCGCCGCGGCCAGGTCTGCCGCCTCCGCGTCCCGGGTATCGGTGTGGGTGTGACCGCAGCCGTGTCCGAGGAGGTCGTGTGGCCACACCGGAGGGGATCCCCCCGCACGAGTACGAGCGGCGCCGTGCCCGGCTGCGGGAGTCGATGGCGGGCAGGCGGATCGGCGCCGCGATCATCACCGCGCCCGAGGACGTGTACTACCTCAGCGGACTGCACAACCAGGGGCACTTCGTCCTGACCGCGCTGGTCCTGGACACGCGGTCGGCGACGGCCACGCTGGTGGCACGGGAGATGGAGGCCCCCACGGCGGCGGCCCAGGCGGGCGACTGCGCCTTCGCCGGGTACACGGACGGCGAGGACCCGTGCGATGCGGTGTGCGGCACCCTCCCGCCGCTCGCGGGCGACGAGCGCCTCGGCTGCCAGCCCGAGTCCCTGTCCCTCCCGGTCACCGTGTGGCGGGGCCTGGACCGGCGCCTCGGATCGCCGGAGTGGGTCGACGTCGCCGGTCTGCTCACCCGGGTCCAGGCGGTGCGCAGCGACCACGAGATCGCCTGCCTGCGCGAGGCCGGGCGGCTGTCCGACCTCGGGATGCGGGCCGGTATCGCCGCCGCGGAGGGCCGGTGCGCGGGCGGGGAGATCGTGGGCGCGGTCCTGGACGCCATGCTCTCGGCCGGCGGCGACTACCCCGGATTCGTCCCGCTCGCGCGACCCGTCCGGCGGATCAGGCAGGAACATGTCGCCTGGACCGACGACCCCGTCACGCCCGAGGACCCGCTCTTCCTCGAACTCTCCGCCGCGGTCGCCCGGTACCACGCCCCGCTCGGCCGGACCCTCCGCCCGCACGGAACCGGCCCCGGCGGCGCCGCCGCCGACATCGCGCACGCCGGGCTGGACGCGATCACGGCCGGCCTCCGGCCCGGCCGCTCGGCACAGGACGTGTACCGGGACTGGAAGGGGACCGTCGAGGCACGCCTGGGCCGGACCTACCAGCGCCACCACTGCGGGTACTCCGTGGGCCTCGGGTTCCTGCCGAGCTGGATGTCGGGCCGGGTCGACGGCCTGCGCCCGGGCCACGACACCGCCCTGCGCACCGGAATGACCTTCCACATCCAGTCCTGGGTGCTCGACCCGCGCGTGGGCACGTACGCGATCTCCGACACCGCGCTCGTCACCGACGACGGCGGCGAACTCCTCACCGCCACGCCGCGCGACCCCGCCCGCCCCGGATGACCGCGCCCCGGCCCGCCGCGCACAGGCTGACCGCGCCCGCCACCTGGACGGAATAGCCCCGCAGCGGCCGACGCTGAAACAAACCGGTGGAACCTGTCGCTACCGCTGGATAGGTTGACCCGGCACGCGCACGGCCCGTTTCGGCATGCCCGGAGAACGCCGCGCGCCGGGGCCGCTGCCCGGTCGACCTCATCCGGCCGACCGCACGACGAGAACGGGGGGCGCATGGCGCAGGGGACGACGACGCGGGACCGGAGCGAGGGGGAGGGCAGCGCGCCACCCGGCGAAGGCGCCGACGCCGCCGCGTCCGGACAGGCCCCCGCTCCAGGGCCGGAAGGGCCGGAGCGCCACACCCGCGTCTTCGCGCGCGGCCTGCGGGTCATGTGGGTCGCCGCGCGGACCGAACCCCTGGTCTTCCTCACCGCCGTGGCCGGCGCCATGCTGCACGCCTTCGTCACGGTCGGGTCGGCCTCGGTCATGGGCCACCTCACCGACGCCACCATCCTGCCCGCCTTCGAGGACGGGCGGACCACCGCCGCCGCCCTGCTCACCGCGGCCGCCCTGCTCATGGGCGTGGGCCTGGGCAAGGCCGTCGGACTCGCCCTGCGGCGCCTCTTCGCCGGACTCCACCAGTTCCGCATGCAGGCCCGCTACCGCCGCGCCGTCGCCCGCAAGTACCTCGACCTCCCGCTGTCCTGGCACCACCGCCACCCCACCGGACAACTGCTGTCCAACGCCAACGCCGACGTCGAGGCCTCCTGGTCGCCCCTGGCGCCCCTGCCCATGGCGGTCGGCAGCGTGTTCATGCTCCTCACCGCGGGCATCGCCATGATCGTCACCGACCCCGTCCTGGCGGCGGTCGGCTTCGTCGTCTTCCCGGTCCTGGCCGTGGCCAACGTCGTCTACCAGCGCCGCGTCTCACCCATGGCCTCCCGTGCCCAGGCCCTGCGTGCCGAGGTCAGCGGCGTGGCCCACGAGTCCTTCGACGGAGCCCTCGTCGTCAAGAGCCTGGGCCGCGAGGACACCGAGACGGAACGCTTCACCCATGCCGCCCACCGCCTGCGCGACGCCCTCATCCAGGTCGGCCGGATGCGCTCCCTGTTCGACCCCTTCATGGAGGCCCTGCCCAACTTCGGCGTCCTGGCCGTCCTCCTGCTGGGCATGTGGCGCCTGTCCACCGGCGCCATCGACCCCGGCGACCTCGTCCAGATCGCCTACCTCTTCACCCTCATGGCGCTGTTCATCCGCGCCTTCGGCTGGATCCTGGGCGACCTGCCCCGCAGCGTCGTCGGATGGGACCGCGTCCAGTCCGTCCTGCGCGCCGAGGGCGCCATGGCCTACGGGGACCGCACGCTCGACGACACCCCCACCGGCATCGCGCTCAGCGCCCGCGACGTCACCTTCTCCTACGCCGACGCCTACACCGAGGACGGCGCCGTGCACGACCTCATGGACGACACCGCCACCGGCGCGCGCACCACCGTCCTCAACGGCGTCGACCTCGACATCGCCCCCGGGCGCACCGTCGCCCTGGTCGGGCCCACCGGCTCGGGCAAGTCGACGCTGACCACGGTCCTGATGCGCCTGGTCGACCCCGACAGCGGCCACGTCGCCCTGGACGGCGTCGACGTCCGCGACCTGGCCCGCGACCAGATCCCCACCCACGCCGCGCTCGTGCCCCAGGGCACCTTCGTCTTCGAGGACTCCGTCCGCGACAACATCACCCTGGGCCGGGACCTCGACGACGACCAGGTGTGGGCCGCCCTGCGCCTGGCCCGGGCCGACGGCTTCGTGCGCGAACTCGACGGCGGCCTCGACGCCCGACTGGGGGAGAAGGGCACCACCCTCTCCGGCGGCCAGCGCCAGCGCCTGGCCCTGGCCCGCGCCATCGTGCGCCGGCCACGACTGCTGATCATGGACGACGCCACCTCCGCCGTGGACCCGCAGATCGAGGCCCAGATCCTGGCCGGACTGCGCGAACGCGACGACTCGGCCACCGTGGTCGTGGTCGCCTACCGCCGCGCCACCATCGAACTCGCCGACGAGGTCGTCTACCTCGAAGGCGGACGCGTCCTGGCCCGCGGCACCCACGACGAACTCCTGCACACCTCGCCCGGCTACACCAAGCTCGTCACCGCCTACGAGCGCGCCTCCGCCGAGGCCGCGCAGGATCCCGTCCCCGAGGAACCGGGGCCCCTCGACCCGCGCCCCGTCGACACCTCCCCCACCGACCCGACCGCACGCGCCGGAGCGAACGGCGGCACGACCACGGAGGAGACCCGCCGATGAGCGCCCCAGCCCCGACCCGCTCCGACGAGCGCGCCCCCGAGGACGGCGACCGGCGCCGCTCCGTGCTGTCGCTGCACCGCTCCACCGACACCGCCGTGGGCACCCTGCGCCGCGGGCTCCAGCTCTCCCCGGAGTTCGCCAAGGGCCTGTGGGTCACCCTGGCCCTGGCCGTGGTCGCCACCGCGGGCAAGATCATCGTGCCCGTCGCCGTCCAGCAGATCATCGACAACGGCCTGACCGGACCGAACGGACCCGACCTGGCGTTCGTCACCCGCATGGTCGCCACCTGCGCCGGCCTGCTCGTGGTCACCATGGCCTGCTCCTACCTGATGAACCTGCGCCTGTACCGGGCGACCGAGTCCGGACTGGCCACCCTGCGGCGCAAGGCCTTCCGGCACGTGCACGACCTGTCCGTCCTCACCCAGAACAGCGAGCGCAAGGGCGCCCTGGTCTCCCGCGTCACCAGCGACGTCGACCAGATCAGCACGTTCATGCAGTGGGGCGGCCTGCTCCTGATCGTCAGCTCCGGACAGCTCCTCGTGGCCACCATCCTCATGGCCGTCTACTCCTGGCAGCTGACCATCGTCGTCTGGGTGTGCTTCCTGCCCCTGCTCTTCGGCGTGCGCTGGCTGCAGAAGCTGCTGTCCAAGGCCTACCTCAAGGTCCGCGAGCGCACCGGCGACATGCTCGGCGCGGTCGGCGAGACCGTCATGGGCGCCGCCGTCATCCGCGCCCACGGCACCGAGGAGCGCACCGCCGGACGCATCGACACCACCGTGCTGGCCACCCGCACCGCCCAGGTCCGGGCCCAGCGCCTGTCCATGGCGGTCTCGCCCTTCGCCGAGATCGTCGCCGCCGTCGGCAACACCGCCGTGGTCCTGGTGGGGGTGTGGCTCGGACTGGGCGGCGGCCTCACCGCCGGCCAGCTCATCGCCTTCCTGTTCCTGATGACGCTGTTCGTCCAGCCCATGATGATGGCCACCGAGATCTTCAACGAGGCCCAGAACGCCATCGCCGGCTGGCGGCGCGTCCTCGGTGTCCTGGACACCGTCCCCGACATCGCCGACCCCGGCGAGGCCGGCCACGTGCTCCCGCGCGGCCCCGTCGAGGTGCGCTTCGACCACGTCACCTACTCCTACCCCGAGGGCCCCGTCGTCCTGGACGACGTGGACGTGACCATCACGCCCGGCACCCGCGTCGCCGTGGTGGGGGAGACCGGTTCGGGCAAGACCACCTTCGTCAAGCTCCTGACCCGGCTCATGGACCCCGCGCAGGGCACCGTCCGCCTCGACGGCGTCGACCTGCGGGAGGTGGCGTTCACCTCGCTGCGCGGCCGTGTGGTCATGGTGCCGCAGGAGGGCTTCCTCTTCGACAGCTCGCTCGGCGACAACATCCGCTTCGCGCGGCCCGAGAGCACCGACGCCGAACTGGAGGCCGCCATCACCGAACTGGGGCTGGCCGACTGGCTCGGCAGCCTCGCCCACGGGCTGAACACCCCCGTGGGCCAGCGGGGGGAGTCGCTCTCGGCGGGGGAGCGCCAGCTCGTCGCGCTCGTGCGCGCCTACGTCGCCGACCCCGACCTGCTCGTCCTGGACGAGGCCACCTCCGCGGTGGACCCGCACACCGAGGTGCGCATCCAGCGCGCCCTGGACCGGCTCACGCGGGGCCGCACGTCCGTGGCCATCGCCCACCGGCTCTCCACGGCCGAGGCGGCCGACCGGGTGCTCGTCTTCGACGACGGACGCATCGTCCAGAGCGGCGCGCACGCCGAACTCGTCGACCGGCCGGGGGTCTACGCCGACCTCTACGCCTCCTGGGTGCACTCCTCGGCCTGAGGGGCGCCGCCAGGCCGGGTGGCTCCCCCCGGTCCGGGCCGGAGGGAGCGCCTCGTGCCCGCCGCCCCGATCAGCGGGGCGAGGCGTGCCACCAGTGGGCGGCCACCAGCTCCGCCACCAGCGGCTCGACCAACAGGCTCACGTCCGCGTCCCCGTCGCCCGGATAGCGCACCGTCAGCTCCGCCCCCGGCACGCGCTCGTGCCCGGGGGTGGGGCCCACCGCCACGAACGCACCCCGCAGCTGTCCCAGGTGCTCGGCGAAGCGCTCGTCGTAGGCCGATCCGGCGAACAGCAGCGCCCGGTAGTCCGTCACGGCCGCCAGGTACCGGTCGGTGTGCGACCACTCGCCGGTCTCGCACACGTGCGCCACCCTCACCGGCCCCCGCCGCACCGTCTGCGCCCCCTGCCACGCCGACCCCAACCGCTCGGACGGCGCCACCATGTGCACCCCGTGCGGGGAGTCCAGGATCCGGGCCGCCTCGGGCACCCACTCGGGCGCGCTCTCCAACAGCGACCCCGTCGCGTTGGCGGCGCGCAGCAGCAGCCCCGGCAGGTTCTGCGCGCTCCCGGACGCCGGAGCGCCCAACCGGTGCCCCAACAGCAGCAACAGCGCCATCGCGTGCTGGTAGGCGCGGCAGCCCAGCCCGCCGGCCTCCTCGCCGGCGTGCAGCGGTACCAGCAGGTCCGCGTAGCGCGCGACCACGGTGTCCGGGTCGGGCGCCAGCACGATCACCGGCGAGCGCGCCACGTACCGGTCGAGCACCGTGCACAGCTCGCGCTGCCCGCCGCCCAGGCTCACCCCCACCACCAGCGTCTCCGGTCCGGCCGGGGGCTCCTCCGCCGAGGAGGAGAAGTCGGCGCTGGCGCCCACCCCCGCGCGGCGCAGCCGTGCGGCGGCCGTCTCGCACAGGTGGCGGGCCGGCCCCAGCCCCAGCAGGCGCACGGACGCGGGCTCGTCGTCCAGCAGCGCGGGCAGCGCCGCGAACGGATCCCAGCGCGGGAAGCGCCTGGACAGGGCGGTCAGCGCAGCGGGCATGCCGGAGAGGTCGGCGGACAGGGACTCGGCGGTCAAGGAACTCCCCACTCCCGTGTGCGGTCCCCTCGCGGGCGGCGAGGCGGCGGTCGCACGAACTCTAACCGGCCACGGCGGCACCCACCGACGGCGCCGACGCCAACGCCGCCCCGGTGCCGGGCGCCCCCGAGCCGCCCATAATCTGGATGCATGAGTCTCACCAGCCTCGACCCGGGCATCGCCGCACGGCTGAAACGGAACCCCGACGGACTCGTCCCCGCCATCGTGCAACAGCACGACAGCGGCGAGGTCCTGATGCTCGCGTGGATGGACGACGAGGCCCTGCACCGCACCCTGACCACCGGCGCGGCCACGTACTGGTCCCGCAGCCGCGGCGAGTACTGGGTCAAGGGGGCCACCTCCGGGAACACCCAGCGCGTGGTGTCGGTCGCACTCGACTGCGACGGCGACACGCTTCTGGTCCGCGTGGACCAGCACGGAGCCGCCTGCCACACCGGCGACCACACGTGCTTCGACGCGGGACGGCTGCTGTGAGTTCCGACCGTGCGCGCGGCCGTCGCGAGTACGGGATCACCACGCTGGCCATGCTCGCCGGGGCGGCGCTGCTGCTGGCCGCCGCCGGGCGCCACTGGGTCACCGGCGAGCTGGAGGTGCCCGGCCCCGTCGCGCCGTCGCCCGTCGACCTCACCGGCGCCGACCTGACCGGCACGCCCACCGGCGTCGGCTGGGCCGGACTGGCCGCGATCGCCGGCCTGTACGCCGCCCGCGGTTGGGTCCGCCGCGCCGTCGGGCTGCTCACCGCGGCCGGCGGCGCGCTCGTCCTGGTCTCGGTGTGGTCCGCCACACGGCCCGGCACGCTCGCCGACACCGTCGCCTCGCACGCCGCCGCGTCCGGCGGCGCCGCGCGGCTCGCCACCGACCCCGACCTGGGCACGCTCGGCCCGGCCATGGCCGTGGCGGGCGCAGCGGCCATGGTGGTGAGCGGCCTGCTGGCGACCGTACGCGCCCCCGCCTGGCCGGGTATGGGCACCAGGTACGATCGGGACGCCGCACCGCGACAGCACCAGGCGGAGACACCCTCCGACCTGTGGAGATCCCTGGACGCCGGTGACGACCCCACACTCGACGCCCCCGGGCGCACCGACGGGCCCGCCGACGGCGCGGACCGCACCGCACCCGAGGGTGGCACCGCCACCGCTCCGCTGGCACGACGGCCAGCCGAACCGAAGGAGAACAGCTGATGGCCGACGAACACCACGAAGACCACGGCAACACCCTGTCCGCCTGGTTCCTCACCGCGTCCTGGCTGGCCGTGTGGACCGTGGGCGGTGTGGCCATCATCATGGGCGGCGACTTCCTGCTGTGGACCGCCCTCACCCTGGGCGTCAGCGTCGTGTGCGCGGTGATCGCCGGGGTCATGAAGAAGGCGGGCCTGGGCCGCAAGGAGCCGCGTCCGGTGCCGCCCACGCGCGAGGAGTGGGAGGCGGCCCGCACGCCCTCCACCACCGCGGGCAAGGCCTGACTCCATCGCGCCCCGCGGCGTTTGCCCAGCTCACAACGACTGGGTAACGGAAAATGGACGAAGGTCGCATAGGGCAGGTAGATTCTCTCCACCGGCCCTGTCCGCCGCGTATGTTTCAGCAGGTGAATGTCTCGCCGATCTGGCATCATTCGTTACTGCCCGCGGCTCTCGTCCGGTGACCCAACCCTGCCCCAAGTTGGGCCGGTGTGCACACAGCACGCCGCGTGCAAACCCCTTGTCCCTTTCAGGAAAGTTGTTCCGATCATGAGCTATGGTCCCCCGCCCCCCGGCAACCCAGGTCCGCCCCCCGGTGGCGGCTACGGCGGCCCGCCCTCCGGTGGCTACGGTGCCCCCATGGGCGGCGGAACCCCGCCCGACAACGGTCTGACCTGGGCCATCGTCGCCATCTTCTGCTGCTGGCCCTTCGCCATCCCGGCCATCATCAACGCGACCAAGGTCAACGACCTGTGGAACCGCGGCGACCAGGCCGGCGCCATGCAGGCCCAGGCCCAGGCCAAGAAGTTCACCAAGCTGGCCTTCATCCTGGGTAGCATCGCGATCGGTCTGTACATCATCTTCTGGATCATCTGGGCCTTCGTCATCGGTGCTGCCGCGACGACGTCGACCTACTCCTACTAGCAGAGCGTCACCGAAGTCATGTCTGCCCCCGTACGCAGAGGCGTTCGGGGGCAGAACTTTCACCTCCACCCCGTAGGCTGGCCCACGTGTACGCAAACCAGGACGAACCGACTGAGCGCGTCCATGGCGGGGTGCCGACGGCCGCCCCCTCGCGGATCGCACGCCTCCAACAGCGGATCTCGACCCTTCCCCCGGTCGTGTGGCCCGCGGGCCTGGGTGCGGCCGGTCTGCTCGGCGCCACCCTCCTGCACTTCGTGGACCCCAACCAGCCGGGCATCTACCCCACATGCCCGTGGCTGCTGCTCACCGGGACCTTCTGCCCCGGTTGCGGCACCATGCGCGCCATCGCGCTGACCACGCAGATGGACATCACGGCGGCCGTGAGCATGAACCCCCTGTTGTTCCTGCTGCTGCCCTACATCCTGTGGGCCTACGGGCGCTGGTTCGTGTGGTCGATCAGGCCGCCCAGGACTCCGCCCAAACTCACGCCCGGATGGTTCCTGTGGGGGATGTTCGCCGTCATCACCGCGCACTGGATCCTGCGCAATCTGCCCTGGTTCGACTTCCTCGCGCCAGGGGTGCCGCTGCTGCCCGGATGGTGACGGGCTCCAGGCAGCCCCCACTCTGCGGCACGCTGAACCGTGACACCCCCGCGTACGTCCCAGTAGAGGGACAGCACTCCTCCAGGAAGGCAGAATCATGAGCTACGGACACCAGGGCCCAGCCGGTGGTTACGGCACCGGCGGCTATGGGCCACCGCCCCCCGGCGGCTACGGTCAGGGCCCCGGCTACGGGCAGATGCCGCCCGCCGGCGGACCGCCGAAGAACTACCTGGTGTGGAACATCCTCGGTATCCTCAGCTGCATCCCGCTCCTGGGGATCATCGGCCTCGTCTTCTCGCTGCAGATCAACAGCAAGTGGGAGATGGGCGACTACGCGGGTGCCGAGGGCGCCGCCAAGACCGCCAAGATTCTGGGGATCATCGGCCTGATCCTGTTCATCATCGGAGCCGTGGTCGCTGCCATCTACGTCATCCTGTTCATCGTCGCGATGGTCCTCGCGGCCAGCGCGCCCCCCACGTACTACTGACGGCCTGTGGGCGGGGGCGACGCCCCCACCAGCCTCCGGGATGGATACGATGGCCACACACGGTGCGTCGGCGGTTCCCGGTCACGCCGCGCGCGGACCCCGCCCGAAGCGGGTCCGACCACCGTGACCGGCCAAATCACGTAGGGAGCGGTAACTGGTGAGCGTGCTCGACGAGATCCTCGACGGGGTACGCACCGACCTGGCGGCGCGGGAGGCCGAACTCCCGCTGGACCGCCTCAAGGCCCTGGCCGAGTCGGTGCCCACCCCCAAGGACGCCGAAGCCGCGCTGCGCCGCCCCGGAGTCCACGTGATCGCCGAGGTCAAGCGCGCCAGCCCCTCCAAGGGGCCCCTGGCCTCGATCGGCGACCCGGCCGCCCTCGCCCGCGACTACGAGGCCGGCGGCGCGGCCTGGATCAGCGTCCTGACCGAACAGCGGCGCTTCCAGGGCAGCCTCGCCGACCTCGAAGCGGTCCACAAAGCCGTCGACACGCCGCTGCTGCGCAAGGACTTCGTGGTCAGCTCCTACCAGCTGTGGGAGGCCCGCGTCTTCGGCGCCTCCGCGATCCTCCTCATCGTCGCGGCACTGCCCCAGGAGGCCCTGGTCTCCCTGGTGGAGCGCGCCCGCTCCCTGGGACTGACCCCGCTCGTGGAGGTCCACGACGAGGACGAGGTCGCCCGCGCACTGGACGCCGGGGCGACCGTCGTGGGCGTCAACGCCCGCAACCTCAAGACCCTGGAGGTCGACCGGGACACCTTCGCCCGGCTCGCCCCCCGCATCCCCGCCGACTGTGTCAAGATCGCAGAATCGGGGATTCGCGGCCCGCACGACCTGCTGGCCTACGCCGGAGCCGGGGCCGGCGCCGTCCTCGTCGGGGAGAGCCTGGTCCGCGGACGGAACCCGCGCGAGGCCGTGGCCGACCTGGTGACCGCGGGCGCGCACCCCGCGCTGCGCGACAGGAACTGAGGACCGGCCCGATGGGAACGACCACGGCGGTGAAGGCACCGGCACACCTGTGCCGCCGCCGGCGATGGCTCTAGGGAACCCGCACGTGTGATCCGCGGGTTCCCCGCACCGCGTCGCCCCCGGGGCCCGTCTCACGGAGACCACGCCCCGCCGCACGACGCTCCAGCAGCACTCCCGCCGCGTTCCCACCGGCCCGCGGCGGACACGATCCACGGCACACGCCACGCCCAGCCCGACCGCGCCGCCCGAGCCCGGTGGCGCGCGGACGGCCGGTCCGCGGACCCCGCGGCACGCCCCGGGACGCCGCCGCGGTCGGCCCCGTCTGTAGGAGACCTTCGCATGAGCAACACCCAGCCGGTGCCGGACGCGCACGGGCACTACGGCCGCTTCGGGGGCCGCTTCGCCCCCGAGGCCCTCATCGCCGCCCTCGACGAGGTCGAGGCAGAATGGGAGAAGGCCCGCCAGGACCCCGCCTACCAGGCCGAACTCGACGACCTGCTGCGCACCTACACCGGGCGCCCCAGCGCCCTCACCGACGCACGCAACTTCTCCGAGCACTGCGGCGGGGCACGTGTCCTGCTCAAGCGCGAGGACCTCAACCACACCGGCTCGCACAAGATCAACAACGTGCTCGGCCAGGCGCTGCTCACCAAGCGCATGGGCAAGACCCGCGTGATCGCCGAGACCGGGGCCGGCCAGCACGGCGTGGCCACCGCCACCGCCTGCGCGCTCATGGGCCTGGACTGCGTCATCTACATGGGCGAGGAAGACACCCGCCGCCAGGCGCTCAACGTCGCGCGCATGCGCATGCTCGGCGCCGAGGTCGTCCCCGTCACCATCGGCAGCCGCACCCTCAAGGACGCCATCAACGAGGCGTTCCGCGACTGGGTCGCCAACGTCGACCACACCCACTACCTCTTCGGCACCGTCGCGGGCCCGCACCCCTTCCCCAAGCTCGTGCGCGACCTGCACTACGTCGTCGGCGCCGAGGCACGCGATCAGGTCCAGGCCCTCACCGGCCGACTGCCCGACGCGGTCGCCGCCTGCGTGGGCGGCGGCTCGAACGCCATCGCGATCTTCGCCGCGTTCATCCCCGACGAGAGCGTCGCCCTGTACGGCTTCGAGGCCGGGGGAGAGGGACCCTCGCGCACCGCCGCCTCCATCACCGCGGGCAGCCCGGGTGTCTTCCACGGCGCCCGCACCTACCTGCTCCAGGACGAGTACGGGCAGACCCTGCCCAGCCACTCCATCTCCGCCGGACTCGACTACCCGGCGGTGGGTCCCGAACACGCCCACCTCGCCGACACCGGCCGCGCCCACTACGAACCCATCACCGACGCCGAGGCCATGGAGGCCTTCCGGCTGCTGTGCCGTACCGAGGGCATCATCCCGGCCATCGAGAGCGCCCACGCCCTCGCCGGAGCCCGCAAGCTCGGCGAGCGCCTGGGTCCGGACGCCGTGATCCTGGTGAACCTCTCCGGACGCGGGGACAAGGACGTCGACACCGCGGCCGCCTACTTCGGCCTCATGGACTCGGACCCGGAAGGACAGGCGCGATGACCGCCACCACGCTGCAGACCACGCTGGCCGAGACCCGGGCGGCCGGACGCGCCGCCCTCATCGGCTACCTGCCCGCCGGGTTCCCGGACGTGGAGTCCTCCGTCAGGATCGTGGAGGCCATGGTCGAGGGCGGCTGCGACGTCGTCGAGGTCGGCCTGCCCTACTCCGACCCGATGATGGACGGCCCCACCATCCAGCGCGCCGCCGACCGCGCGCTGGCCGCCGGCACCACCACCGACGACGTGTTCCGCGTCGTCGAGGCCACCGCCGCCACCGGTGCCGCCGCGGTGGTCATGTCCTACTGGAACCCGATCGAGCGCTACGGGGTCGGCCGGTTCGCCGACCGGCTGGCCAAGGCGGGCGGGGCCGGGGTCATCACCCCCGACCTCATCCCCGAGGAGTCCCAGGAGTGGGTCGAGGCCTCCACCGCGGCCGGCCTGGACCGGATCTTCCTCGTGGCGCCCTCCTCCACGGACCGCCGCCTCGCGCTGACCACCGACGCCTGCTCGGGCTTCGTCTACGCCGCCTCCCTCATGGGGGTCACCGGCACCCGCGCGCAGGTCGCCGACACCGCCGAGACCCTGGTCCGGCGGGCACGGGAGACGACCGCGGAGTCCGGCCTGCCGATCTGCGTGGGCCTGGGCATCTCCACCGCGGCCCAGGCCGCCGAGGTCGCCGCCTACGCCGACGGCGTCATCGTCGGCGCCGGGTTCTGCCAGCGGGTCCTGGACGCCCCCGACCTGGAGACCGCGCTGACCGCGGTCCGCTCCTTCGCCCAGGAGCTCGCGGCGGGCGTGCGCCGCTGACCGCACGCGTTCCGCACCACGGTGGCCGCTCCCTCGGGGGCGGCCACCGTCGTTCGTGCCGACCCGGGACCAGCCGCACCGGAAACGGGCAAGAGGGCGGTTAAGAAGGTGAGAATCCCGTGAGATCCTTCCCCGCCGGGTCCGAATCGGCCGCCGCGCGGGGCCGATCGGTGGTGGGATGGAAACGGCGCGCGGCGGGAGCCTCCGGACGCGTCCCGGACCCGCCACCCGAGTGCCACCGGGGTGCCATGACGAGTAGTATCTGGATCACTACCCTGAGCGATACGACAGGCATCCTCAGCGTCGCCCCCGAACCGACCCACTCCGCGAAGGCTCCACGATGGACACCGCAGACGAGACCACCGCGCCACCCGCACCCCCCTCACGATGGGTGGCCGTCCAGCCCTGGATCACGCTCGCCTGCCGCCTCGGGCTCGCAGGAGTGCTGTTCTACGCGGCCGTCTCCAAGTACCCGCCCGCGCTGTCGATCCAGGCGGTGGAGGCCTACGACCTCTTCCCGGTCGAGATCGCCGAACTCATCGGCTACACCCTCCCGCTCTTCGAGATCGCCCTGGCCGTCCTCCTCCTGGTCGGACTGGCCACCCGCTACACCGGCGCCGTCAGCGCCCTGCTCATGATCGCGTTCATCGCCGGCATCGTCTCGGCCATGGCCCGCGGCCTGAGCATCGACTGCGGCTGCTTCGGCGGCGGGGGAGAGGTCGCCCCCGGCGAGACCTCCTACGGGCTCTCCATCGCCCGCGACATCGGCTTCGCCGCCCTGGGCGCCGTCATCGCGATCTGGCCCCGCTCACCCTTCGCCGTCGACCGCGCGCTCGGCCTGTTCCGCTGACGCGCCCCCGACCACGGCGACCGACCGACACCGCACGTCCAGAAACAGAGGAAAACATGGGGAGTGAAGCGCGCAAGCGCTCGCGCGAACGGCTCAAGGAGCAGAGGGCGAAGGAGAAGCGCGCCGCGCAGCGCAGGAAGACCCTCCTCGTGGTCGGCGCGGCCGCCGCCGTCGTGCTGCTCATCGTCGGCGTCGGCTACGCCGTCCTGACCGCCGACCGGCGCGACAGCGGATTCGAGGGCGCCCTGCCGCCGCAGGTCCTGCAGGAGGACGGCAGCGTCGTCATGGCCCAGGAGGGCGCCGAGGCCCCGGTCGTGGAGGTCTACGCCGACTACCAGTGCCCCGCCTGCCGCCAGTTCGAGCTGCTCAACGGGGACACCCTCAAGCAGAGCGCCGCCGAGGGCGAGGCCATCGTCCACTTCCGCCCGGTCAGCATCTTCGCCCAGCAGCCGGCGCCCATCAGCAGCAACTCCCTGCGGGGCGGGGCCGCCGCCCGGGCCGCCGCCGACGCGGGCGTCTTCGTCCAGTACAACGACCTGCTGTTCGAGCACCAGCCCGCCGAGGGCGAGGAGGGCTTCGCCGTCGCGGACCTCCAGGAGTGGTTCCGCGAGGCCGGCGGCACCGAGGAGGAGGCCGAGGCCTTCGACGCCCGCGTCGAGGAGGAGGCCGAGGTCGTCGAGCAGTTCACCCAGGACTACCTGCCCGCCCTGACCGAGTCGGCCATGGCGGAGATCGGCGAGGACACCCTGGGCACCATGGTCCTGACCGACCTCATCTCCTGGGGAGCCGACCACGGGCACGACCCCTCGTTCCTGGAGGGCACCTACACCGGCGAGATCATCGATGCCACGGGGACGATCTACACTCGCTACAGCGGAGACAACGCGTTCCGCGGCACCCCCGCCGTCTACATCAACGGCGAGCTGCTCTCCAATGACACCGCCATGACGGTCAGGGGCCTGACCCAGGCGATCGCCGAGGCGGACGCCGGCGAGGTCCAGACCGAGCCGCTGGACGACGGGGGTGCGGCGGACCCAGCCCAGTAGCCACCCCCGCGCGCGGGGCGAACCCGAGAGCAGAGCAGTGACTGTGTCGTCGACAGCTTCTGAGGGCGCGGCCGAGTACGGCCGCGCCCTCGCGGCCATTCCCAGCCCCGAGATCAACTCGATCCCGATCGGACCCCTGGAGATCCACTTCTACGCCCTGTGCATCCTCGCCGGGGTCATCGTGGCGGTGTTCTGGAGCGAACGCCGCTGGGCCCGGATGGGGGGCGAGAGCGGCACCATCATGGACATGGCCGTGTGGGCCGTGATCCTCGGCCTGATCGGCGGCCGCCTCTACCACGTCATCAGCGACGCCCAGCTCTACTTCGGGCCCGGCCGCGAACCCATCCGCGCCCTCTACGTCTGGGAGGGCGGCCTGGGCATCTGGGGTGCCGTCCCGCTGGGCGCCGTGGGCGTGTGGCTCGTCGCCAGGAAGCGCGGACTGTCCATGTCCAAGCTCTCCTTCGCCATCGCGCCGACCATTCCGCTCGCCCAGGCCCTCGGCCGCTGGGGCAACTACTTCAACCAGGAGCTCTTCGGCGCCCCCACCGACCTGCCCTGGGCCCTGCGCATCAACCCCTACCCCGAGGGCGGCCTGCGCCAGGGCATGATCCCCGGCGAGACCCTGTACCACCCCACCTTCCTCTACGAGTCCCTGTGGTGCGTGGGACTGAGCGCCCTGCTGGTCTTCCTCGGCCGCCGCTACGAGGACCGGCTCGCGGGTGGCCGGCTGTTCGCCGTCTACGTCATGGGCTACTGTGTGGGCCGGTTCTGGATCGAGTACCTGCGCATCGACCCGGCCAACGACTTCTTCGGCATGCGCCTGAACAACTGGACCTCCATCGCGGTCTTCCTGGGCGCACTGGCCTACTTCGTGTGGGCCGGCCGCCGACTGGACCGGTTCTCCACCGCGGTCGTCCCGCACGGGCACGACGCCGGAACCCAGGTGTTCGGCGCCACACCCGAGAGTGATGTCGCCGACGACAGCACCGTCTACAGCGCCGTGGACACCGAGGATTCCGAGATCGGGACACAGAACGGCAGCTCAGAGGGGGCGGGGACGGAATACCACCCGAGCCCTGAACGATCTAGTACCGAGAGCTCCACCGAGAGCGCATCCGAGGACACGGGCACCGACTCCGGGACCAAGCCCGAGTAGCGCAGGGGAAACATCTGGACCTGCGGCCGTGTCCGGCCACACCCAGCGGTGCTCCCCGCACCTTCGAGCAGACCCCGGGTTGACGATTGAGAAAGACCGTGAGCAGAGCTGAGCCCCGGTCCGGGCGCAGAGGCCGGCGCGGCGGTACACGCCGCGCCGACCGGGCCTACGACCGCCCCGACGACCTCGGGCCCGACACGGGCACCGACGGCTACGACCCCGAGGAGGACTTCTCCGCGGAGTACGGCCACACCCACACCCGTGCCGACGCGTACGAGCGCCACGACGACGGGTACGACGACCAGGAGCAGGACGAGGCCCCCGACGACGGCGCCGGCGGCGAGCCCCGGCGCAGGGGCTCGCGGCGCGCCTCCCGGCGGCGCCGCGGCGGCTCGCGCGCGCAGTCGGCCGGGGCACGCGGTGGTGTGGGCAAGGTCTCGGCCTTCTCCGCCTCCGCCATCAAGAAGGTCTCCGTCCTGGGCGACCGCCCCAACCAGATCGTGTACACGCTGGCCGAGCAGAGCAAGCGCAAGCGCGGCACCGCCGCCCTGGGCGTGCTGCTGGGCGCCTTCGGTGTCGCCCTGGTGGCGCTGCTGGGACTGCTGATCTTCCAGCTGACGACCACCTCCGACGGCGTGATCGAGGGCGGCGACCAGGCCGTGGTGATCCCGCCCGACGGGCACGGCACCCTCACACCGGAGCTGTACCTGTCCGAGGGCAACCGCGAGGACGTCTTCGGGGCCATCAACGAGCGCCCCGAGGGGCACGAGCCGATGACCGCCGACGCCGTGTTCGGCCCGGTCGAGGAGATCGAGCTGGACGGACTCTCCCTCGAACTCCAGGACAGCTCGGTGACCGACTCCTGCACCTCCATGGTGTGGGGCGAGGACCTCGGCCAGAGCCTGGTCGACGCCAACTGCGTCAACGGCGCGACCGGCGTCTACACCGACTCCGACGGCGAGTACGTCGCCCAGGTGTCGCTGTTCGACCTGGCCAACAGCGACGCGGCCACGGACGTGGCCACCGTCCTGGACCCGACCAACCCCGAGCACAGCGCCGGGTTCGTGCTCTCGCAGACCGGTGACGTGCAGGCCCTGGAGGAGGGCTACAGCCAGGCCACCACCCAGGTCATGGGCCACTACCTGGCCGTGTTCTGGGTCGCCCGCACCGATGGCGCCGAGCCCGGGGACAACTCGGACATGGCGACGCTGAGCGTGGCGTCCATGAACGCGGTGCGCTACGTCTACGACGAGGTCGTGGCGACCGGCCGCGCCGACGAGTAGCCCACCCGTCGCCCGCCATCGCCCACGGGGCGCATGGCGGGGGGTGGGCTACCGCCCTCAACGGAGAGCCTTCGGCTCCTGCCTGCCTTGTTCGTCGCCCGCCACCGCCCACAGGGCGCATGGCGGGGGGTGGGCTACCGCCCTCAACGGAGAGCCTTCGGCTCCTGCCTGCCTTGTTCGTCGCCCGCCATCGCCCACGGGGCGCATGGCGGGCGACGTGCTGTCCGCCCCGCGTCGTCGGGGCGGATGGCGGGTGGGACGGGCCTGTCCGGGCGCCTCGGGCGCCCCGATAGGATCTCGGACAGATCGACCCGCCCGCCAGGGTCGTGCGGAGGCCGGGCCAGGCCCGCCTCCCGCCCGAGCGAACACGGGCCGTCCGCGAGCACGCGGGCGGCCCGACCCGAGGAAAGGTCCATGGTGTCCCCTTCCGAACCGCCGGCGTCCGGCTCCGTGGGACGTCGCAGGAAAAGCAGCGAGCCCGACGCTACGGCCGCCGTCGAGGACGACGGCCGGTCCCGGCGGGCGGGAGGACGCCGCCGCGCCGGAGGCCGCAGGAAGCAGGAGGCGCGGCGCGCCCGGCCCCTGCTCCTCACCCTCGTGGGGGTGCTGGTCGTCGCGCTGATCGGCGTCGGAGTCGTCTTCTACCTGCGATCCGGTTCCGACGAGGGCGGATCCGCGCCCGTCCAGGCGCGTCCGGCCGCCTACCAGATCGTCGACAGCGGCGACATGAACACCGTCCTGGCCTCCCGTGAGGACGACTCCCGCGTCCTGAACGAGAGCGAGCTGTTCGAGCGCAACAACGCCGAGATCTCCAGCCAGAGCCTGGAGTTCACGCTGCGCGACTCCGCGCTGACCGAGGACTGCTCGGCGGCCGTGTGGGGCCAGGACGTCCAGGACGCCCTCGCCGCGGCCGACTGCGTCCAGGCCGGCCGCGCCACCTACGTCTCCGACACCTACTTCGGTGTGGCCGCCGTGTTCAACCTCGGCGACGTCGAGGGCAGCCGTGCCGTCGCCGCCGCGATGGCCGAACCCGAGGACGCCGCGCCGGCCGAGGACGGGGGAGAGGACGCCGAGGCGGCGCCCACGACGGGATTCGTCGTGCCGCCCTCGGGCGAGGACCCCTTCAACCGGCTCGGTGAGGGCTACAGCGCCGCCGACGCCATCATCAGCGGCCACTACCTCGTGGTCGTGTGGGTGCAGCCGACCGGTTCGGAGTCGGTCGACGAGCGGGTCAGCCTGTCCAGCCCACTGGTCGCGCTCGCCAACTTCCGCGACCCGCTCTACCGGCGCATGGTGAACCTCCGTGAGGACGAGGGCACCGAGGGCACCGACGGGACCACCGAGGGCACGGGGACCACGGACGGCACCGGGACGACCGAGGGCACCGTTCCGGACGGCACCACCGACGGGACGGGCACCACCGACGGCACCGGGACGACCGACGGAACGGGAACCACCGGAGGCACCGGCACGACCGGCACCGAGTAGACCGCGACACCACGCCGGCCGCCGCCCCGTCAGGGTCGGCGGTCGGCGTCGTGGACGGGCCACGGGCCCGGACCGGGGCCCGGACCCGCCGCGGAACCCCGCTACGCCTCCTCGATCTGCGCCAGCAGGTCCTCGGCCACCCCGCGCAGCTCGGCGAACCGGTGCTCGGGCAGGTCGAGCAGGCCGTGCCCGGACACCCACCCCGGCGCCGACGCCACCGCGTGCCGCGCCGTGCGCTTGTTCACCGGCCGCCCCTGCCAGGCCGACACCTCGATCAGGCCGCCGCGCAGCGTGGACGTGAGCGTCCCGTGCGCCCGCTCCTGCACGTGCGCCAGCAACCGGTCGGCCGCCGACCCGGCCTCGCCCTCCGGGCGCCGCGTCAGACGGACCGCGGTCAGGTCCGACCGGCCGAAGCCGCGCAGGAACCGCGCCCGGAAGCGCGGCTCCACCATCGCGCGCAGGGCGCGCTGGCCCGCCTCGTCGCGCGCGCACGCCGCGGAGGAGGGCACCAGGAGGTACACGGTGCCGGTGGTGGCCGCCAGCGCCGCGCGCGCCGCCGGCCGCTCCCAGCCGCCGGTGAGGTTGACCACGGCGTACTCCGCCGCCGGGGCGGGGGAGTCCATCCACGTCGAGAGCCGGACCCGTCCGCCCCGCGTCACCTCGGCGGGCCACTCGCCCACCAGCGTCGGCTCCCCGGGGCCGGCGTCCCCGCCCCGGTCCTCGGCCGCCGCGGCGGTCACGCGCAGCGCGGCCTCCGCGTCCAGACCGCCCCTGGCCTCCTTGGCGTTGACGCCCTGGCTGTACACGCGTGCCACCTCGTCCGTGCCGCCCGGCGGCGTGCGCGAGAGCGGGCGCAGCACGTACAGGTCCGAGGCGGCGCCGATCGACTCCGCCGCCTGGTAGCGGTTGAAGTCCGGCCACATCGACTCCACCAGCAGGTCCATGCGCATCAGCCGGGCCTGCGTGGTCGCGGCCAGGCGGGGCGTGGCCTCGCTCGCGCCGTAGGCCAGCAGGACCCGCCCCTTGCGGGGGTCGGCCATGCCCTCCAGCCCGCGCCGCACGAACAGCTCCACCCCGTCGGGGGTGTAGGGCGGATCGGTGAAGACCACGTCGGCCGTGCCCCGGACCGTCGAGGGCAGCCCCAACCGCAGGTCGGCCGCGTGCGTGCGCACCGACAGCCCCAGTGAGGCCGCCAGCGCGTCGATGTGGGCCAGCACGCGCTCGTCGACGTCCACGACCTCCGTGCGGGCGCTGGGGCACACCAGGGCCAGGGCCACCGAGGTCAGGTCGTGGTCGCCCACGCACAGCAGCGTGCGGTCGGACAGGTCGAAGCGGGTGGCCAGGAACAGGGCGCGCCGCAGCGCGGTGTCGGCGGTCGCGGTGACGTGGTCCAGGTCCAGGTCCGACTCCGGGCCCTCGATGACGGCGCGGGCCAGTTCGGCCGCGTTGCGGGCGTGCCGCGGCACCATGTGGGCCACCGGGTCGGCCAGGTCGTCGAGGGCGGCGCCGCGGTAGTCGGCGGGCCTGGCCAGCCGGACGCGTCCCCGGCCCTCCCCGGCCTCGGCGACCAGCTCACCGGCCTCGTCCAGCCCGCGCAGCAGCCCCGCCACGACCGAGTGCGCCACACCGCTGGCGCGTACGAGGTCGTTGGGGCTCCACCAGCGCCCGTCGCAGAGCAGCGCGAGCACGCGGCGCGGGCGCGGGGCGTCCACACCGTGCGCGTACAGCAGCCGGTAGGCCGCATCGGGCAGCGGCGGTGCCGCCTCGGGCAGCGGCGGTGCCGGCGGGGGCAGCGGTGGTGCCATCGCGCCCGCCGTGAGGTCGTCGGTGCGCGCGGCGCCGGAGTCGTCGGCGCCCGGAGAAGTCGGATGTCCTGCCATGCTGCGATCGTCCCACGTTCGCGCCGGTCCGCCGGTGCCCTGGTCAGAGGGCCGGCGAACGATGAGGGGGATATCACCCCCGCACAGACTTCGTCCCCACTTGGGTGCGGCGTTAACAGCGGGGTAATGTGTGATCGCGGTCCTCGCCGTTCGCATGCCCGGATTGAGACCACCGTCCCCGGTCGGTGGCTTTATCCACTTTGGGAGGTTTACCGGGGTTCCCTCGTGGAAAAACCGGCAAAGCCAGCTCTCATCGGACACACGGGTCCGAGAGGGACCGTGTCACCTCACTCGACGAGGCGGCACACCGCGTGACCAACGACGGAGCGCGGCCGCACCTGGTCTAGACCTGCGATTCGCATCGCGGCTGGACCAGCATGTATAAGAGAACCTGCCCCGAACGAGGGCGACCCAGCCGACACCGGCGCCACGAGGACGTGGACACACGCGGTGACGGACAGGCGCCCACCCGACGGGCCACCGCCCTCACGGGCGACACAACTCGATCACGCAGCAGGGCCAATGTCGTCCCGGATGCGCTTTTCACGAAGCCGACGAAAGACGACAGGAGGGTAGATGCCTGCTGCTCAGGTGCGGCGTTCGTCCGTCCGAACGAACGCGGAAACCACTTCCCAGGGCCTGTACGACCCCGCCTTCGAGCACGACGCCTGCGGTGTGGGCTTCGTCGCCGACCTCACTGGACGTCGCAGCCACGACATCGTCGAGAAGGCGCTCACGGTCCTCCGCAACCTCGACCACCGCGGAGCCTCCGGGGCCGACCCCGACGACGGCGACGGCGCGGGCATCCTCACGCAGATCCCGCACGAGCTCTACACCGAGGTCTGCGACTTCACGCTCCCCGAGGCCGGCGCCTACGCCACCGGGATCGCCTTCCTGCCCTCCGACGCCGCCGAACGCGCGGCCGCCGTCGAGGCCATCAACACCATCGTCGCCGACGAGGGCCTGACCCTCCTCGGCTGGCGCGAACTGCCCTTCGAACCCCAGTACAGCGGCCCCGCCGCCCGGCAGGCCATGCCCTACTTCGGGCAGCTCTTCATCACCGGCACCGCGGGCACCGCCACCGAGGGCCTCACCGGCATCGCCCTGGAGCGCTACGCCTACTGCGTCCGCAAGCGCGCCGAGCACGAGACCGACGTCTACTTCCCGAGCCTGTCCCCGCGCACCATCGCCTACAAGGGCATGCTCACCACCCCGCAACTGGAGCCGTTCTTCCCCGACCTGTCCGACCGGCGCTACGCCTCCGGCCTGGCCCTGGTCCACTCCCGGTTCTCCACCAACACGTTCCCGTCCTGGCCCCTGGCCCACCCGTTCCGCTACGTCGCGCACAACGGTGAGATCAACACGGTCAAGGGCAACCGGAACATGATGCGGGCCCGCGAGGCCAAGCTCGCCACCGACCTCATCCCCGGCGACCTCGACCGGATCTTCCCCATCGTCGACCCCGACGACTCCGACACCGCGTCCTTCGACGACGCCCTGGAGCTCCTGCACCTGGGCGGACGCTCCCTGCCGCACGCGGTGCTCATGATGATCCCCGAGCCGTGGGAGAACCACACCGAGATGGACCCGGCCGTCCGGGCCTTCTACGAGTTCCACTCCACCCTCATGGAGCCCTGGGACGGACCCGCCTCGGTGTCCTTCACCGACGGTTCGCTCGTCGGCGCCGTCCTGGACCGCAACGGCCTGCGCCCCGGCCGCTACTGGGTCACCGAGGACGGCCTCGTCGTCCTGGCCAGCGAAGCCGGCGTCCTGGACATCGAGCCCGACGCCATCGTCCGCAAGGGACGACTCCAGCCCGGCCGCATCTTCGTCGTCGACACCGCCCAGGGGCGGATCATCGAGGACGAGGAGCTCAAGGCCGAACTCGCCGCCGAACACCCCTACCAGGAGTGGATCGACGCCGGCCTCGTCCGCCTCGGCGACCTGCCCGACGCCCAGCCCGCCCCGGTCACCGAACTCAACCTCGCCCAGCAGGTGTTCGGCTACACCGAGGAGGACCTGCGGATCCTGCTCACCCCGATGGCCCGCACCGGCGCCGAACCCATCGGCTCCATGGGCACCGACACACCCGTCGCGGCGCTCTCCGACCGCTCCCGGCAGCTCTTCGACTACTTCTCGCAGAACTTCGCGCAGGTCACCAACCCGCCGCTGGACGCCATCCGCGAGGAGATGGTCACCAGCCTGTCCACCCTGCTCGGCGCCGAGGGCAACCTCCTCAAGGCCGAACCCGGCGACACCCGCCGCCTCGTCCTGCCCACCCCGGTCGTCGACCAGGCCGAACTCGCCGCCATCGTCGCCGCGGGCCGGACCACCCCGGCGCTGAAGACCTTCACCGTCGACGGCACCTACCCCGTCGACGGCGGCGGCGACGCCCTCGCCGCCCGCCTGGACGAGCTCAACGACGAGGTCTCGGCCGCCATCGCCGACGGCGCCCGCATCCTCGTGCTCAGCGACCGCGGCGCCGACGCCACGCGCGCCCCCATCCCGTCGCTGCTGCTCACCGGCTCCGTCCACCACCACCTCGTCCGCGAGAAGACCCGCACCGAGGTCGGCCTGCTCGTCGAGGCCGCCGACGTCCGCGAGTGCCACCACGTCGCCCTCCTGGTCGGCTACGGCGCCTCCGCGGTCAACCCGTACCTGGCCCTGGCCACCGTCCGCGACCTGGTCGAGCGCGGCACCATCGGCGGCATCGACGCCGACACCGCCGTCCGCAACACCGTCAAGGCCTACGGTAAGAGCGTCCTGAAGATCATGTCGAAGATCGGCGTGTCCACGGTCAGCTCCTACACCGGCGCCCAGATCTTCGAGGCCCTCGGACTGGGCCGCGAGGTCATCGACCGCTGCTTCACCGGCACCACCTCCCGCCTGGGCGGCGTCGGCTTCGACGTCCTCGCCGAAGAGGTCGCCATCCGCCACCGCCGCGCCCACACCGCCAACCCCAACGCGCACCGGCGCCTGGAGGTCGGCGGCGAATACCAGTGGCGCCGCGAGGGCGAACCGCACCTGTTCAGCCCCGAGACCGTCTTCAAGCTCCAGCACTCCACCCGCACCCGCGCCTACGAGATCTTCAAGGAGTACACCTCCAAGGTCGACGACCAGGCCGAGAAGCTCATGACCCTGCGCGGGCTGTTCCGCCTCAAGGAGGGCGTGCGCGAACCCATCTCCGTCGACGAGGTCGAGCCCGTCTCCGAGATCGTCAAGCGCTTCTCCACCGGTGCCATGTCCTACGGCTCCATCTCCGCCGAGGCACACGAGACCCTCGCCATCGCGATGAACCGCCTCGGCGGCAAGTCCAACACCGGCGAGGGCGGCGAGGACCCGGCCCGCTTCACACCGGACGCCAACGGCGACCTGCGCCGCAGCGCCATCAAGCAGGTGGCCTCCGGCCGCTTCGGCGTCACCTCGCACTACCTCAGCAACGCCGACGACATCCAGATCAAGATGGCCCAGGGCGCCAAGCCCGGCGAAGGCGGACAGCTGCCCGGCCACAAGGTCTACCCGTGGGTCGCCCGGACCCGCCACTCCACCCCCGGCGTCGGGCTCATCTCCCCGCCGCCGCACCACGACATCTACTCCATCGAGGACCTCGCCCAGCTCATCCACGACCTCAAGAACGCGAATCCGTCCGCGCGGATCCACGTCAAGCTGGTCTCCGAGGCCGGCGTGGGCACCGTCGCCGCCGGTGTGTCCAAGGCCCACGCCGACGTCGTCCTCATCTCCGGCCACGACGGCGGCACCGGCGCCTCGCCGCTGAACTCGCTCAAGCACGCGGGCACCCCCTGGGAGCTCGGCCTCGCCGAGACCCAGCAGACCCTGCTGCTCAACGGCCTGCGCGACCGCATCGTCGTCCAGACCGACGGCCAGATGAAGACCGGCCGCGACGTCGTCATCGCCGCCCTCCTGGGCGCCGAGGAGTTCGGTTTCGCCACCGCGCCCCTCGTCGTCTCCGGCTGCGTCATGATGCGCGTGTGCCACCTCGACACCTGCCCGGTCGGCGTCGCCACCCAGAACCCCGCCCTGCGCGAGCGGTTCTCCGGCAAGGCCGAGTACGTCGTGAACTTCTTCGAGTTCATCGCCCAGGAGGTACGCGAGTACCTCGCCCAGCTCGGCTTCCGCAGCATCGACGAGGCCATCGGCGCCGTCGACCTGCTCGACACCACCGACGCCGTCCAGCACTGGAAGGCCCAGGGCCTGGACCTGAGCCCCATCCTGCACGAGGTCGAGCCGTGGGCCGGCGACCACCGCGCCCACACGCGCTCCCAGGACCACGGCCTGGAGAAGGCCCTGGACAACACCCTCATCCAGCTCAGCGAGGGTGCCCTGGACTTCGGCCAGCCCGTCAGGCTCGAACTGCCCGTCCGCAACGTCAACCGCACCGTCGGCACCATGCTCGGGCACGAGGTCACCAAGCGCTACGGCGCCGACGGCCTGCCCGACGACACCATCGACGTCAGCTTCACCGGCTCCGCCGGACAGTCCTTCGGAGCGTTCGTCCCCAAGGGCGTCACCCTCCGACTGACCGGCGACGCCAACGACTACGTCGGCAAGGGCCTCTCCGGCGGCCGACTCGTCGTACGGCCCCACGCCGACTCGCGCCTCGTCGCCGAGGACCACATCATCGCCGGCAACGTCATCGGCTACGGCGCCACCTCCGGAGAGATCTACCTCCGCGGCGTCGTCGGCGAACGCTTCTGCGTCCGCAACTCCGGTGCGCTCGCCGTCGTCGAGGGCATCGGCGACCACGGCTGCGAGTACATGACCGGCGGCCGCGCCGTCGTCCTCGGACGCACCGGACGCAACTTCGCGGCCGGCATGTCCGGCGGCGTCGCCTACGTCCTGGACCTGGACACCCACCGCGTCAACGGCGAGATGGTCGAGATCGAACCCCTCACCGACGAGGACCGGGCGTTCCTGACCGACGTCCTGACCCGCCACCGCGCCGAGACCGGCTCCGCCGTCGCCGAGCGCCTCCTGGCCGAGGGCGACGCCGGACTCGACCGGATCAGCCGGGTCATGCCGCGCGACTACAAGCGGGTCCTGCTCGCCCAGGCCGAGGCCGAGCGCGAGGGCCGCGACGTCAACGAGGCCGTCATGGCCTCCGCGCAGTCCTGAGCGTCAGCGAACACGAGAGGAGGAAGAACACATGGCTGACCCCAAGGGTTTCCTGAAGATCACGGAGCGCGAGCTCCCCGCACACCGCCCCGTCGACGTGCGCATCCAGGACTGGCGCGAGGTCCACGAGGACTTCGACCGAGGAACCGTCACCAAGCAGGCCTCGCGCTGCATGGACTGCGGCATCCCCTTCTGCCACAACGGATGCCCGCTCGGCAACCTCATCCCCGAGTGGAACAACCTCGTCTACACCCACGACTGGGCCGAGGCGATCGAACGGCTGCACGCCACCAACAACTTCCCGGAGTTCACCGGACGGCTCTGCCCCGCCCCGTGCGAATCCGCGTGCGTGCTCGGCATCAACCAGCCCGCCGTCACCATCAAGAACGTCGAGGTCTCCATCATCGACCGCGCGTGGGAGGAAGGCTGGGTCAAGCCCCTGCCGCCCACCACCCGCACCGGCAAGAAGGTCGCCGTCGTCGGCTCCGGCCCCGCCGGACTCGCCGCCGCCCAACAGCTCACCCGCGCCGGGCACGACGTCACCGTCTACGAGCGCGCCGACCGCGTCGGCGGCCTGCTCCGCTACGGCATCCCCGAGTTCAAGATGGAGAAGCGGCACATCGACCGCCGCCTCGCCCAGATGACCGCGGAGGGCACCACCTTCCGCACCGGCGTCGACGTGGGCGTCGACCTCACCGTCGAGCAGCTGCGCGCCGACCACGACGCCGTCGTCCTGACCGGCGGAGCCACCGCCTGGCGCGACCTGCCCGCCACCGGACGCGAACTCAAGGGCATCCACCAGGCCATGGAGTACCTGCCCCTGGCCAACCGGGTGCAGGAGGGCGACATCGAACGCGCCCCCATCCACGCCGAGGGCAAGCACGTCGTCGTCATCGGCGGCGGCGACACCGGCGCCGACTGCGTGGGCACCGCCCACCGCCAGGGCGCCGCGTCCGTCACCCAGCTCGAGATCATGCCCAAGCCTCCCAAGGAGCGCCCCGACCACCAGCCGTGGCCCACCATGCCCATGCTGTACAAGGTCACCAGCGCGCACGAGGAGGGCGGCAAGCGGATCTACTCCGTCAACACCCTGGAGTTCCTCGGCGACGAGGACGGCAACGTCCGCGCCCTCAAGCTCGTCGAGGTCAAGCGCACCGACAAGGGCTTCGAACCCGTCGAGGGCACCGAACGCGAGATCCCCGCAGACCTCGTCACCCTCGCCATGGGCTTCGTCGGCCCCCAGAAGGAGGGCATGATCGAGGCGCTCGGTGTCGACCTCGACGGCCGGGGCAACGTCCAGCGCGACGCCGACTACCACACCAGCGTCGACGGCGTCTTCTGCGCCGGCGACATGGGCCGCGGCCAGTCGCTCATCGTGTGGGCCATCGCCGAGGGCCGCTCCGCCGCCGCCGGCGTGGACCGCTACCTCACCGACGACACCACCCTGCCCGTGGCCATCCCGCCGACCGAGCGCCCGCTCGTGTAGGACACGGCCGCGGCAACGCGGCACAGCAGCAAAGCGGAAACGCGCACCGGGCGCGGGGGACCACCCCCGCGCCCGGCGCCGTCCCACCGACGCCACCGACCGCACACGCACAGCGACGTTGCCCACCCGTGACCCCGACGCGACGTCCCACCGACGTCCGCCGGGCAGCATCGACACCAACGACGACGAGCCGCGCAACGGGGCGGCTCGCACCCGCCACCACACCCTCCCCCCGCCCCTGGGCCCCCCCACCCCCCCACCCCAGGACAGGCGCATGATCTACCGCATCATCGGCGACACCGCCATGGTCGTCCACGCGGCCTTCATCCTCTACATGGCCATCGGCGGCTTCCTCGCCTGGAAGTGGCCCCGCACCTTCTGGATCCACCTCGGCTGTGCCCTCTACGGACTCAGCATCAGCGTCGTCGGCTGGATCTGCCCCCTCACCTACGTCGAGAACTGGGGCCGGGAGAACGCCGGCCAGGCCGGACTCCCCGACGAGGGCTTCATCGACCACTACCTCACCGGCGTCATCTACCCCGAGGAACACCTCGTCACCGTCCAGGCCGGCGTCGGCGCGGTCGTCGTCCTGTCCTGGACCGGCCTGGCCCTGCTCACCCTGCGCCGACATCGCGCCCGGCAGGACACCCCCGCCTGAGACACCCCGCACCCCCGCGCCCCCGGGCCGGCGCCGCCCTTCTCCACCAGCGACGACACGCCCGAACCGGCACCCCGCGGGTAAAGACGAATATTGCCCCCGGGACTATTCACCCCACGAGCACCCCCACGTACCGTCGAACCATGACCGTCGTGACCTGGGACTCCTTCCGCGCCGCGGAACACTTCGCCATGCGCAACGCGCGTCTGATCGACCGCCAGCGCTTCGCCCACCTGTTCCAGAACGGCCCCACCGCACCCATCCGCTCGGCCCTGGCCGCCTACCGCAACCTCGACGGCGGCTACGGCAACGGACTCGATCCCGACCTGCGCGGCCACGCCAGCCAGCCCGCCGCCACCGTGATCGCCCTGCACTACCTCGACGAACTCGGCCCCATCCCCCCACACCTCGGTCACGGCATCTGCCAGTACCTCGCCGGAGCCGGCGACGCCGACGGCGGAGTCCCACCCGTCCTGCCCACCGTTCGCCACAGCGAAGCCGCCCCCTGGTACCTGCACGCCACCGACTTCAGCGCCCAACTCGGCATCACCGCGCTCATCACCGGCTACCTGCACAAGAGCCACATCAGCCACCCCTGGCGCGACGCCGCCACCGCCTACTGCTGGAAGCACATCGACACACTCGCCTGGACCAACCCCCACGAAGCCGTCGGCGTGTGCACCTTCCTCCAGTACGTCGACGACCGCCAACGCGCCATCCAGGCCATCAACCGGCTCTCCACGATGATCCGCGCCGTCATCGACGTCCACCCCCGCACCACCGGCCGCGTCCACACACCACTCGACCTGGCCACCAACCCACAGCACATCGCCCGCCCGCTCTTCACCGACGCCGAGATCGAACGCAGCCTCGACGTCTTCGAACGCCAACAGCGCCCCGACGGCGGCTGGGACGCCCTCTGGGACCACTGGGATCCCACCGCCACCACCGAGCACGAAGGCATGCGCACCATCCAGCGACTGCGCATCCTGCGCGCCTACGGACGCGTCGCCGGCTACCTGCCCCACCCCCGCCGCGACGCCTGACCCCGGCGCGCCGCGACCCGGCAGGAACGGGGTTGGAAGGGCGGAGGAGAGCTCGGAGGAAGAGCCAGGGGACGCGGGCAGAGGGCAGGAGCCGCCAGGACCGTGCGGGAGAGGGCGCCGCCAGGGCAGGGCGCCCAGAGGACGGGGCGCCGTGGGACCGGCCGCCACGAGGACGGGTGCCTACCCCAGCGCCAGGAACCGCACCCCGGCCGACTCCAACGCCGCCCGCGCCTCCCCACCCGATCCCGCCGGCGAACGCCCCGTCACCGCGCGCACCGCCGCCTCGGACGCGGCACCACCGGCCCACACCCCCGGAAACACCCGCTCCACCGCGCCCCGGTCCGCGCCCTCGAACACCAGACGCACCACCAGACCCAACGCCTCCGCCGACGTCCACGGCTCCCGCCCCAACGCGTCGGCCAGATCCCAGCCGTGCAGCACCAGCTCCACCACACGCGTCACCAGGAAGTCCGTCAACAGCATGGGATCCCCATGCCGTGTCACCACCCGGCGGGCGCCGTCCTCGGCCGCCAGACGCGGACCCAGCGCCGCCCAGCGCTCCCGCAGCACGCGCCCCGGCTCCGCGGCGTCCGCCCGCCGCGCCGCCGCCTCCACCGCCGACCGCACCCGCTCCCCGTTCACCCGCGGCGAGAACCGCACGTCCGGCGCGTAGTACCCCGCCGCCGACACCAGACCCGTCCCCGGGTCCACCTCCGGCCCGGGCGGAACCTCGTCCAACATCGCCTCCACCCGCGTCAGCGCCCCCACCGTGTGCACCGCCAGCGCCGCCACGTCCCACGGCTCACACCGGGTCGACACCACCGCCTCCGCCTCCGACAGACGCGACAGCACCCCCTCCAGGGCGCCCGCCTCCGCCGTCAACGCCGCCAGGACCTCGCCACGCCCAAACACCACAAACCACCCGAAACCCGAAGATCCGCCAACGACATCGGCAACGTATCCCAGCCGCGCCACGCCACCCGAAACCCCTACGACACCAGCACTCGTTCGCCCCACCGCAGCCAGAGGTACGTCCAAACGCAACCTGGTTTAGACCACTCCATCCCCCACACGCTCTAAAGTGATAGACGTGACACGTCGAGCAAAAATCGTCGCGACCCTCGGTCCCGCCACGTCGAGCCCGGAAGTACTCCGCAACCTCGTCGCCGCAGGACTGGACGTCGCCCGAGTCAACCTCAGCCACGGAACCCACGACGACCACCGCGCCGGACTCGCGAACCTGCGAGCCGCCGCAGAGGCCGCCCAACGCCCCGTCGGAGTCCTCGCCGACCTCCAAGGACCCAAGATCCGGGTCGGCACCTTCCCCGACGGACCCGTCGAACTCGTCAACGGCAACGAGTTCACCATCACCACCGAAGACGTCCCCGGCGACGCCACCCGCGTCTCCACCACCTACAAGGGACTCCCCGCCGACGTCCGACCCGGCGACCGCGTCCTCATCGACGACGGCCGCATCGCGCTGGAATGCACCAAGACCACCAGCACGGACGTCCACACCCGCGTCATCGTCGGCGGCACCATCTCCAACCACAAGGGACTCAACCTCCCCGGCGTCGCCGTCAGCGTCCCCGCACTCACCGAGAAGGACGAGGAGGACCTGCGCTGGGCCCTCCACCAGGGCGTCGACATGGTCGCCCTGTCCTTCGTGCGCAGCCCCGCCGACGCCGAGGAATGCCACCGCATCATGGACGAGGAGGGCATCACCGTCCCCCTCATCGCCAAGATCGAGAAGCCCCAGGCCGTCGAACGGCTCCAGGACATCATCGAGGTCTTCGACGGCGTCATGGTCGCCCGCGGCGACCTCGGCGTCGAACTGCCGCTCGAGAACGTCCCCATGGTGCAGAAGCGCGCCGTCGAACGCTGCCGCGACAAGGCCAAACCCGTCATCGTCGCCACGCAGATGCTCGAATCGATGATCGGATCACCCCGGCCCACCCGCGCCGAGGCCTCCGACGTCGCCAACGCCGTCCTCGACGGCGCCGACGCCGTCATGCTCTCCGGAGAGACCAGCGTCGGCCAGTACCCCATCGAGACCGTCGAGACCATGGCGCGCATCGTCGGCGCCGCCGAGCAGGAGTCCCTGCGCGCCTCGCACATCCTCAACCGGGTACCCGAGACCACGGGCGGCGCCATCGCCCGCGCCGCGGCCGAGATCGGCGCCACCGTCGGCGCCAAGGCCCTCGTCGCCTTCACCATGTCCGGTGAGACCGCCCGCCGCCTCGCGCGCTACCGGTCCCCGATCCCGCTCATGGCCTTCACCACCGAGGACCACACGGTCGGACAGCTGTCCCTGACCTGGGGCGTGGAGACCCACAAGGTCCCCTGGGTCGACAACACCGACGACATGGTCCGCCAGGTCGAGAGCGAACTCCTCGAACTCGGCGACTACAACAAGGGCGACAAGATCGTCATCGTGGCCGGCAGCCCGCCCGGAACCACCGGTTCCACCAACGCGCTGCGCGTCCACCGCCTCGGCGACGCCGTCGCGCTGAGCAACCAGTAACACCAGCCGACGACGGGGCCCACGAGCCCCGTACGTGACGAGCCGCATCAGGTCCTGTCCGGTCAGGGACGGCGTATGAGCCGCGCCGCCCACCGGGACAGGACCAGGTGCGGCCGAGCCGTTCCAGGGGCCTTCCCCCCAGCGCGGCGGATACGCCCTAGTGCTCCTGCTGCGAGGGCACACCGCTCTCGGTGATCACCCGCTCCAGCGGCATGTCCCACGGCAACAGGTTCCACGGGCTCTGCGGATCCTCCGTCAACAGGCCCAGAGCCGTCCACACACCGTCCGTGCCGCCCTGGTCGGCGCCCGCACCGCGCTCCGGCCACAGCAGATACCCCGCGTGGAACGCCGTCGACAGGTCCTGCCACGACGAGTACCGGCGCTGCAGGTCCGACGCCACCCGCCGCAGCAGGGTCTGCGTCTCCACCGGGCTCAGCCAGTCCAGGGTCGCCCCGCCCGACACCAGCCGGATGACGTGCACCGACTTCCACCACTGGTAGGCGCCGATGATGACCGTCTCGTCCGCCTCCGTCACCCCGGTGACCACCCGCAGCCGCGCCACCTGGTCGACGGTCAACCGGACCCGCTCGCCCGTGGCCGTGCCGCCCTGGTCCTGGGGCAGCCGCGACCAGGCCGAACCCGCGTTCAGGTCCACCACGAGGTCCAGCGACGGCCCGGAGTGCAACTCCTCCAGCAGCGCGTGCACCGCCGCAAGCAGCGACTCCCGGTCGGTGACCGCCCACTGGCGCTCCAACAGGCGGCGGTAGCGGCGCCGCAGGGTGGGTCTGGCCACCACGTCCCAGGGCTCGGCGAGCGCCACCCGGAACGGCGCGGCCACGGCGGCCGCCCACCGCTCGGTGCTCAGGGGGGCGTCGGGGTCCTTGGTCCGCACGGCGGGGGACTCGCGGGATCCGAGCACCAGCTCGGCGAACGACCCGGCCACGAGCAGGGCCACGGGGATGAACGACCAGCCGGGCAGGTCCACGGCCACGAGCACGACGATGAGTAGCGCCAACGGTGACAGCAGCCACGGCTGGCGCCGTCGCGAGCCCCAGGCCACCACGACCCAGGAACCGATCACCAGTGCGCCGATCACGCCGGCCACCGCGGTCAGCACCCGCTGCTCCTCTCGTGGGGGATTCGCCGTCTACACAACCAGGATCGGTGACGCCGGGGCGGCGGAGCGACCGAACCCACGGGTTGTACTCAGGTTGTGGCCGTGATGTGACCGCTTTCGCCGCGCTGGGAGCGCCCAAAGTGACAAAAGGCCCATTTGGGGTCGAACTGGCCGGGTAGTTACGGAGGTTCCGGCTAGTACCCCGGGGCACGTGCGAGGCCCAGGGGGAGGGTCAGTACTTGGGCCCCACGAACGAGTCCATCCGCGCCACGGCCTCCTTCCGCGAGACGGAGACGACGGTCTGGTCGCTGCATCCGGCTGTCGCCTTCGTGTGGCTCTTCCAGGCGATGCCGAGCCTGTCGAGGGCCGAGGTGAGGTGGCCGACGATGTCGGTGGAGGCGTTGGTGAAGTGGTAGCGGGGATACTCGTAGACCGTGCGGGCGCCGTTCGATCCTGTCCGCCGGATGCGATTGACCGTGCGGCACCCGTCCGAGTGGATCAGTCCGCGAACCAGGGGCTGAGGGTGTTCGTCGACGATCTCCTGTTGCCATGGGCTCAGAATGATCGGCCGGTCGTGCTTCTTGCCCGGGCCGTGCTGAGGGAACAAGCAGGGCCAGTGCTTCCAGTTCGCGTGCACCTCCGTCGCTCCCTGTCCCTGCACTCGACCGACCGCGCCGGCCGGACGCACGGTCCGGAACGCGTTCGCGCACTCCTCTATGAGTCCCGGCCACGCGTCAGCGCACTGGATCCTCAGCCGCCACACGAGTTTGCTGCCGTCACCGGCGAGGTTGAGGGAGCCGTCGCCGAGGTAGAGGCCGAGCAGGTAGGCATAGATATCGGCGGGAGCGGGAGGCCTCGGTAGGGGTTCGCACCGAGGGCAGACATCGTCGCGGTACTTCTCGATGAGCGAGCGGTCCGTCCGCCAGAGGCGGAGTGTGGAGCGGTTGATGCCGAGGCGTCGGCTGACCTCGCTGTAGGAGATGCCGGAGTCCAACAGGGAGACCGCCGACCGGCGGACATGCGATGAGTACATAGGGTCAAGGCTTGCTCACACCTATGACAAACCTTTGCCCGTCGTGCGCACACGCCCGTGCTAGGTGTACTGACCACGGAGGTTGGTAACACCCACCCCGGCTGACACACGAGAAGAGGGCCTTCGGTATCGGTGTGGATTACCACGTCTACACCGACCCACCAGAAGGCCCTCGATGCCCCACACTACCCACGCCAACGCCCGCCTGGCCCCCGCAGGGCGCCTCGCCCTGGCCCGCTGCGTGGTCGACGACCAGTGGCCACTACGGCGTGCCGCCGAACGCTTCCAGGTCGCGGTCACCACCGCCCGCAAGTGGGCCGGCCGCTACCGGCAACACGGCGAAGCCGGTATGCACGACCGCTCCAGCCGCCCGGCCCGCTCACCCCGGCGCACCCCCACCCGGCGGGAGCGCCGCGTCATCAAACTCCGTGTCCTCAAACGGTGGGGGCCGGCCCGCATCGGCGGCCACCTGGGCATGCACGCCTCGACCGTGCACCGGATCCTGACCCGTTACCGCATGCCCCGCCTGGCCCACACCGACCGGGCCACCAGCCGGGTGGTGCGCCGCTATGAACGGGACCGGCCCGGCGAGCTCGTGCACGTGGACGTCAAGAAGAGCGGCAACATCCCCGCCGGCGGAGGCCACCGGGCGCTGGGACGGCCCCAGGGCCGCAAACACCGCTCCGGGGCCGGTTACGCCTACATCCACAACGCCGTGGACGACCACTCCCGCCTGGCCTACTCCGAGATCCTGGCCGATGAGAGGAAGGAGACCGCGGTCGCGTTCTGGGCACGCGCCCGGGCCTACTTCGCTTCGGTGGGCATCACCGTGGAGCGGGTCCTGACCGACAACGGCGCCTGCTACAAGTCCCACGCCTGGCGCGACGCGCTCGCCGCCCAGGGCATCAAGCACAAGCGCACCCGGCCCTACCGGCCCCAGACCAACGGCAAGGTCGAGCGCTTCAACCGGATCCTGGCCGAGGAATGGGCCTACGCCCGCCCTTACACCTCAGAGGCCGAGCGACGGGAGGCCTTCCCGCAGTGGTTGCATCACTACAATCACCACCGGTTCCACACCGCGCTCGGCGGCCCTCCCGCCTCACGTGTTACCAACCTCCGTGGTCAGTACAGCTAGGGCCCCGGACAGCAGAAGAGCCACCCCGTGGGGTGGCTATTGTGCCCTGAGTGGGATTCGAACCCACACTTGATGGTGTTTGAGACCATTCCCTCTGCCGTTGGGGTATCAGGGCCTCTTTGGGTCAAGTTTCCAACTTGTCCGTTTTGGTCGATCCGGCGACGCTCCGTCAACAGTGCCATCACGATTGACGTGCATTGCCGGGCCCGACGTCCTGCATCCTAGCGGATCTCTGTAACCTCGTGTACGTGACGAGGACGCAGAGCCGTGTGGTGATCGCGGAAGACGAGGCCCTGATTCGCCTGGACCTCAAGGAGATGCTGGAAGAGGACGGTTACGCCGTCGTCGGCGAGGCCGGGGACGGGGAGACCGCCATCCGGCTTGCCCAGGAGCTCAAACCGGACCTGGTGATCACCGACATCAAGATGCCGGTGCTCGACGGCCTGTCGGCCGCCGAGCGGATCGCCGGGGAGCGCATCGCCCCGGTCGTGATCCTCACCGCCTTCTCCCAGCGCGAGCTCGTGGAGCGGGCGCGTGAGGCCGGGGCCATGGCCTACCTGGTCAAGCCGTTCAACAAGTCGGACCTGGTGCCGGCGATCGAGATGGCCACCTCCCGCTACGCCGAACTGGCGGCGCTGGAGTCGGAGGTCAGCAGTCTCACGGAGCGCCTGGAGACCCGCAAGCTGGTCGAACAGGCCAAGGGTCTGCTGCAGAGCCGCCACGGGATGAGTGAGCCCGAGGCGTTCAGGTGGATCCAGAAGAACTCCATGGACCGGCGCCTGACCATGCGCAAGGTCGCCGAGACCGTGGTCGAGACCCTCGGTGGCCAGCAGGACTGAGGCCGGAGCGCCGGTTCGGCGACACGAAACCTGTGAAGGGGTCGCATCCGAAGGGATGCGGCCCCTTCCTCATGTCCAGGGCTTGCCGGAGGAAACGTGCAGACTGCTACCCCGTGGCGTCGAAAACAGGACATCCGTCCAGGGTCAACGGGGTCCCGGTCCCGTTTTGGTCTCGTTTCCGAACGATGGGGTGACGGTTGGGTCACGTGGCTTTAGGGATGCTGAATGACCTGGCTAAACCGGGCTAAACTCACCGCACCGACCAGTAAGGACAACGGTGTCGAATGCGCGCATACGGCACCGCGGACCTCAGATGCGCAAGGAGCGCGCGTGCGCACACGCCTCGCGACCGTGCTGCTGGCCCTGATCACGGCAATCCTCGTGATCCCCGGGCCCGCAGCGACGGCAGACGAACAGGGCGGTGAGTCGCTGTACGGTCAGATCCTCGATCCGCAGGATCGTGATCAGGGTGTCGAAGGCATCATGATCACCATCTACTCGGGTGAGGACGAGATCGCGGCGGTCGAAACCGGCCCTGATGGAAATTGGGAAGCGGAGCTGCCCGAACCGGGCACCTACCGTGTCGTTGTGGACCAGGAGTCCATCCCCAGCGAGTTCGCGCTTCGGGAGAGCTCCATCGTCGTGGACGGTGAGTCCGAGGTGGAGGTCGCCGCGGGCGACGAGCGCCCGCTCATCCTGGCGTTGGAGGAAGCCGGAGCGAGCGAGGACGCGGACAGCACGGCCTCTCCCTCGGAGGAGACGGACGCGGCGGACGACGGGTCCGCCGCCGCCGACGACGAGTCGATCGAGGCCCCGGCGACCTCCGGGTCGTTCGGTGACCGGTTCGCGCAGCTCACCGCGAGCGGCCTGCTCTACGGCCTGGTCATCGCCATCTCGGCGATCGGGCTGTCGCTGATCTTCGGTACGACGAAGATGATCAACTTCGCCCACGGTGACATGGTCACGTTCGGCGCGATGATCGCCCTGCTGTTCAGCACGGGCGCGGCGGGTCTGGGCAACTCCCTCCTGGCGATCTTCCTGGGGCTGGCGGGTGCCGTGTTCCTGGGCGCCTTCCTCGACGGCCGGATCGCGCGGATGCCGCTGGCGATCGCCCAGTGGGCGTCCGTCATGCTGGGCATCGCGCTCGCGACGCTGTTGGGCCTGCTGGGCGACTCCGTGGGCTGGCAGGTCCCGCTGTGGGCCGCGGCCGTGGTCGCGGTGGCGATGGGCGCGGTGCTGGGCGCCGGCATGGAGCAGTACGTGTGGCGTCCGCTGCGGCACCGGAACGTGGCTCTGATCCAGATGTTCATCGTGTCGATCGGTGTGGCGCTGGTGCTGCGGCACCTGATCCTGGTGCTGTTCGGTGCGGGCCGCAGCCGTTACGCCGGGTACCAGATCCAGGAGGAGATCAGCTTCGGGCCGATCTCGATGCCTCCGCGCGACCTGGTGATCATGGCCGTGGCGGTCGTGGTGCTGGTGGCGGTGGCCTGCCTGTTGCAGTTCACCCGGATCGGCAAGGCGATGCGCGCGGTGTCGGACAACCGCGACCTCGCGGAGTCGTCCGGTATCAACGTGGACCGCGTGACCCTGTACGTGTGGGGTCTGGGCGGCGGTCTGGCGTCGCTGGGCGGTGTGCTCTACGGGCTGAACCAGATCGTGGAGTACGAGATGGGCTTCCGTCTGCTGCTGCTGATGTTCGCCGCGGTGATTCTGGGCGGTCTCGGTACGGCTTACGGTGCGATGGTCGGCGGATTGGCGGTGGGTCTCGTCGCGATGCTGTCGACCCTGTGGTTCCCGACGCAGATGATGCAGGCGTGGGCGTTGGCACTCATGATCCTGATGCTGCTGGTCAGGCCGCAGGGCCTGCTCGGTCGGCGCGAGCGGGTCGGCTAGGGGAGGCAGACGATGGACGTGGTTTCTATCCTCGCGGAGTCGACACGGTCGGCGTTCGGTCCGATCGCGGCGATCTACGCGCTGGCCGCGATCGGCCTGAACCTGCACTTCGGGTACACGGGCCTGCTGAACTTCGGTCAGGTGGGCTTCATGCTGGTGGGCGCCTACGGCGTGGGCATCAGTGTGGCGCTGTTCGACCTGCCGCTGCTGGTGGGCTTCGGTGTGGGGTTGGCGTGCGCGTTCGTGCTCGCGCTGCTCCTGGGCATCCCGACGCTGCGCCTGAGGGCGGACTATCTGGCGATCACGACGATCGCGGCGGCGGAGGTGATCCGCCTGGTGTACCGGGCGGGGTTCGCCGAGCCGTTGACCGGTGGCGTGTACGGGTTGCAGAACCTGTCGGACGACTTCCGTGCGGTCAACCCGTTCGACGCGGGTGAGCGGTACGGCTGGGGCGCTCTGTCCTACAACGGCAACCACATGTGGGTGCTGGTGGTCACGTGGAGCCTGGTGGCTCTGATGTGTGGCCTGGTGTGGATGTTGATGCACAGCCCGTGGGGGCGTGTCATCAAGGGCATCCGTGAGGACGAGGAGGCTGTGCGCAGCCTGGGCAAGAACGTCTTCGCGTACAAGATGCAGATCCTGGTCCTGGGCGGACTGGTGGGTGCGCTGGCCGGCTGCATGCTGGCGGTGTACCAGGCCTCGATCCAGCCGGACCAGTTCAAGCCGCAGGTGACGTTCTTCCTGTGGGTGATCCTGCTGCTGGGCGGTGCCGGCCGTGTGTTCGGTCCGGTGCTGGGTGCGATGGCGTTCTGGTTCCTGATGAACTTCACCGACGGTGTGCTGCGCGGTATGGGTTCGATGGGTTGGCTGCCGTTCCTGGACGGTCCGGACTACGGTGCGATCCAGTTGGCCTTCGTGGGCCTGTTGCTGGTGCTGCTGATCGTCTTCCGGCCGCAGGGCCTGATCGGCGACCGCAAGGAGATGTTGATCAATGTCAAGTGACGAGATGGGTTCCTCCGCGGGCGTCGAGGTGGACCGGATGGCGGGCGCGGTGCCCGAGCCGGGTTCGGTGAAGTCGGATCCGATTCTGGTCGCGGACCGTGTGCGTCGTTCGTTCGGTGGTCTGACGGCCGTGGACGTGCGTCGGCTGGAGGTGCAGCGGGGGACGATCACGGCGTTGATCGGTCCGAACGGTGCCGGCAAGTCGACGCTGTTCAACCTGTTGACCGGGTTCGACCGGGTGGATCAGGGCGACTGGACGTTCCAGGGTTCGAAGATCAACGGCAAGCCGGGGCACAAGGTGGCCCGGGCCGGGATGGTGCGGACGTTCCAGCTGACCAAGGCGCTGACGCGGATGTCGGTGCTGGACAACATGCTGCTGGGTGCGCAGGGCCAGTTCGGTGAGCGGATGGCCGGGTCGTTCCTGCGGAACGTGTGGGGCCGCCAGGAGCGGGCGAACACGGTGCGGGCGCTGGAGCTGTTGGAGCGCTTCAAGCTGATCGACAAGCGCGAGGACATGGCGGGTTCGCTGTCCGGTGGTCAGCGCAAGCTGTTGGAGATGGCGCGCGCTCTGATGACGGATCCGGCGATGATCATGCTGGACGAGCCGATGGCGGGTGTGAACCCGGCGTTGGTGCAGTCCCTGCTGGGTCACATCACGTCGTTGCGCGACGAGGGCAAGACGGTCCTCTTCGTGGAGCACGACATGGACGTGATCATGGGGATCAGCGACTGGATCGTGGTGTTGGCGCAGGGGCAGGTGATCGCGGAGGGCACGCCGTCGGACATCCGCTCGAACAAGCAGGTGATCGACGCCTACCTGGGTGCCCAGGACGTGGACGAGGTCGGGAGTGCCGATGAGTGAGAACGGGGACCTGCGTCCGGACGCGGCCGAGAGCCCGGCGGACGGGGTCGAGGACGTCGCCGTCGTGCAGCACCACCGTGAGGAGGTGCTGGAGCACGCGGGTGAGGCCGCGGTGGTGGGTGGTCCGGACGACTACCTGCTGCTGGCCCGGGACATGGTCGCGGGTTACGTGCCGGGGGTGAACATCCTCAACGGGTGCACGTTGACGCTGACCGAGGGCGAGGTCGTGGCGATCATCGGTCCGAACGGTGCCGGCAAGTCGACGCTGATCAAGACGATCTTCGGGTTGATCCCGGTGCGTGAGGGCGACCTGACGCTGCGGGGGGCCTCGATCGCGGGTCTGGCGGCGCACAGTCTGGTGGAGCGGGGCGTGGGGTACGTGCCGCAGACGCAGAACGTGTTCCCGTCGCTGACGATCGAGGAGAACCTCCAGATGGGGGCGTTCCTGCGGCCGAAGATGTTCGCCGAGCGGTTCGCGGTGGTGGCGGGGCTGTTCCCGTTGCTGGGTGAGCGCCGCAAGGCGAAGGCGGGGTCGTTGTCGGGCGGTGAGCGCCAGATGGTGGCGATGGGCCGTGCGTTGATGATGGATCCGTCGGTGCTGTTGTTGGACGAGCCGACGGCGGGGTTGTCGCCGATCTACCAGGAGGAGGTCTTCCAGCGGGTGAAGGAGGTCAACTCCACGGGTGTGTCGGTGGTGATGGTGGAGCAGAACGCCCGCCGGTGCCTGCAGATCTGTGACCGCGGGTATGTGTTGGACCAGGGTCGCAACGCGTACACGGGGACGGGCCGGGACCTGTTGAACGACCCGAACGTGATCGAGCTGTACCTGGGGACGCTCGCGAAGGGCTGATCCGGGTGCGGTGTGCAAGGGGCGGGGCCTTCGGGTCCCGCCCTTCGTCGTGGGACGAGGAGGTGGCCGGAGTGTCGGGGCCGGTGGAGGCGTGGGGTGCGGACCTGTACGGGGACCCGTGCGGGGAGTGTGGTTTCGAGTGGTCGTCGGATCCGTGGGAGGCGGTGCGCGTGGTGGAGGAGTTGCCCGTGCGCTTCGCGCAGGTGTTGGCGGGGTGTTCGGGGCGGGAGAGGTGTGCGGAGTTGGCGTGGGGGCCGGCGGCGTATGTCGGGCACGTGGGTGACCATCTGCGGATCTGGGCCGAGCGGTTGGCGGGGGCGTGGTTGTCGGGGGAGGTGGAGGTGGGCGGGTACGACCCGGATCTGCTGGCGCGGGCGCGTGGCTATGAGGGGCTGTCCCTGTCCGGGGCGCTGTGGTCGTTGGAGCGGGCGGTGGCGGACTGGCGCGAGTCGGCGGTGTCGGCGTTGAGGGCGGGCGTGGTGCTGCGCCACGCGGCGCGGGGGGCGCTGCGGGCCGGGGACGTGGTTCTGAACAACGCCCATGACGGTCACCACCATGTGCGGGACGTGGGGCGGGTCGTGGGCCGGGACGTGCCGCGCGGTCGTCCCGGTGGCCGTGTGGTCGGCCGCTGAGGCGCCGTACGTGAAGAGCGCCCCGGGACGGTGGTCCCGGGGCGCTCTGGGTGTCCGGTCGGGTGGCGTGTGCCGCCCGGCGGGGTCTCGCTAGTCGTTCAGCGAGTGCTCCTCGTAGGCGAGGATCTCGTGGCCGTCGTCTCCGAAGGCGAAGATCTCGAAGGTGGCGGCGGTCGGGTCGCCGTTGTCGTCGAAGTCGATGTTGCCGCTGACGCCCTGGTAGTTGATCTCCTCGCCGTCGGCGAGCAGGTCACGGCACTCGGCGAAGGTGGTGCACTCGGTGCCCTCGGGGCGGGTGACGTTGGGCAGCTCGGCCACGTAGTCGGCGGCTTCGACGCTGCCGGCGGCCTCGGCGGCCAGCGCGATGCTCGTCACGCAGTCGTAGACCTGCGGGGCGAACTGGGTGACCTCGAGCTCCGGGTTGAACTCGGACAGGCCCTCGGAGAACTCGGGGTTGTCGGCGGACGGGGCGACGCCGGTGACGCCGTTGATGGCGTCGGGGTCGCTCTCGTTGACCGTGGCGCCGAGCTCCGGGTCGTTGAGGCCGTCGGTGATGAAGAGCTGCTCGCCCTCGATGCCGCCTTCGAGCATCTGGGCGATGACCTGCGCGCCCTCCTCGAAGGCGATCAGGGCGACGGCGTCGGGCTCTTCGTTGGTGATGCCGCCGACGACGGAGTCGAAGGTGGTGGCCTCGGGGTCGTAGGTCTCGTTGGCCACGACCTCGGCGCCCAGGGCCTCGAGCTCGGTCTGCAGGTTCTCGGCGTAGCCGGCGCCGTAGTCGTCGCCGCGGGCGACCAGGCCCACGCTCTGGTGTCCGGCCTCGACGATCTTGCGGGCCATGACGACGGCGGAGAGGCTGTCGCTGGGCGCGGTACGGAAGTAGTAGCCGTTGTCGTCGATGTCGCTCAGGGCGGCCGAGGTGTTGGAGCCGGAGCACTGGACGATGTTGGCACCGGTGATGGTGTCGTAGGTCGCCTGGGTCATGCCGGAGGCGGCGGCGCCGATGACGGCGTTGACCTCGTCGGCCACCAGGTTGTTGGCGGCCTGGTTGGCCTGGGCGTTGTCCCCGGCCTCGTCGCCCTCGACGATGTCGGGGACCTCGGTGCCGAGGATGCCGCCGGCGTCGTTGATCTCGGAGATCGCGTACTCGGCCGCGGTGATCTGGGGCGGGCCGAGGAAGGCGAGGTTGCCGGACTGCGGGTAGAGGATTCCGTAGGTGAACTCCTCGCCGCCTCCGTCGCCGCCGCCGTCTTCTCCGCCGCCGTTGCCACACGCGGTGAGTCCGAGTACCAGGGCCGCGGTGGCGGCAGTGAGGCCTAGGACCTTCTTGCTTGCCATGATGGTGGTCACTCCGTTCAACCGGCGACGCACGTGGTGCCGTCGCGCAGGGGCCATGGTCTTCTGCGTCCTGATGCCCGAGTTGTGTGGCATGACTTAATCAGGAGCGTTAGCGGAGCTTAATCACGGATCGTCCGAGCTCGGAAGCGTTGTCGGACCGTTGGTGCCGACTCGCCGTCATGCTGTTATGGCTCTGTAGTCATCTGAGGTCTGCGGGGTGTTCTCCCTGGACAGAAGGGAACGGGGCGCACACGGAGCATTGCGAACTGTCGCGATGCGCGGGCATGGCGGAGCCCGGCCGTCAAGGCGGTTCGGGGGGCGGGCGCGGTGCCGGCCGGGTGCGCGGGCGGGTGGTCGCGGTGGGCCGCGGTCAGCCCTGGGGCAGTTCGCGGAGCATGCAGGTGAGCCGTGAGGTGCACACCTTGCGGCCCTCGTCGTCGGTGATGGTGATGTCCCACGTGGACAGGGTGCGGCCCTGGTGGACGGGGACGGCGGTTCCGGTGACGTGGCCCCGCGTGGCCGAGCGGTGGTGGGTGGCGTTGATCTCGATGCCGACGGCCACGCGGTCGAACTGCTGGGCGTGCAGGGTGGCGCCGACGGAGCCGAGGGACTCGGCCAGTACGCAGGAGGCGCCTCCGTGCAGGAGTCCGAAGGGCTGGGTGTTGCCGTCCACGGGCATGCGGCCCACGACGCGCTCGGCCGAGGCCTCGGAGATCTCGATCCCCATCCGCTGTCCGAGTCCTCCGGCGAGGGCGCCCGTGTCGAGGAGCGAGCGGGTCTCGGATTCTGTGGTCATGGGAACCCTTCCTGTGGGTGGTGTGCCCGGGCGCGGCGGTGTGCCGGCGGCGGCACGGTCGGTGTTCTGGTGCGGATGTCCGCGGAGTGTCTGCTTCGCATCCTAGGATTCGGTGTGTGGTGACCAAGCGAGAGACCCCCGACCAGACATCCCAGGCCAGTGCCGGGGCCGGCAGTGCGGCCTCCTCCGGCGGTGGCGGCGGGCAGCGCCCGCGCCTGCTCCTCCTGGACGGCCACTCGATGGCCTTCCGCGCGTTCTTCGCGCTACCGGTGGACAAGTTCGGCACGAGCACCGGACAGTCGACGAACGCCGTCTACGGTTTCGCGTCGATGCTGGTGAAGCTGCTGCGCGACGAGGAGCCCACGCATGTGGCGGTGGCGTGGGACCTGTCGGGGCCCACGTTCCGGCACGAGGAGTACGCGGAGTACAAGGACGGCCGTTCGGACACGCCGCAGGAGTTCCCCTCCCAGGTGCCGCTGACCCAGGACCTGATGCGGCTGGTCGGTGTGGCCAACCTGTCGGCGCCGGGGTTCGAGGCCGACGACGTCATCGCGACGCTGGCGCACATGGGCGGCGAGGCGGGCATGGAGGTACTGATCGCCTCCGGTGACCGGGACGCCTTCCAGCTGGTGACGGAGGCGTGCACGGTCCTGTACCCGGGCAAGAGCCTGTCGGACCTGCGGCGGATGACGCCGGAGGCGGTCCAGGAGAAGTACGGGGTGAGCCCGCGGCGGTATCGCGACCTGGCGGCTCTGGTGGGGGAGAAGGCCGACAACCTGCCGGGCGTGCCGGGGGTGGGGCCCAAGACGGCGGCCAAGTGGATCGAGAAGTACGGGTCCCTGGAGGAGCTGATCGCGCACGCCGACGAGATCAAGGGCAAGGCCGGGCAGAACCTGCGCGACCACCTGGACGACGTGCTGCGCAACCAGCGGCTGAACGAGCTGGCCACCGACGTGGAGCTGGGGGTGACCGCCGCCGACCTGGTCATGGGCGAGGCCGACCGTGCGGGGATCGACGCCCTGTTCGACAACCTGGAGTTCGCCTCCAACCTGCGTGAGCGCCTCTACGCGGTGCTGCGCACGGGGGAGGAGGAGCCCGACGCGGCCGCGGCCGGCGCCGAGGACGGCTTCGAGATCGACCTCACCGTGGCGGGGACCGGCGAGCTGGCGGCGTGGCTGGTGCGCCACGCCTCGGCCGAGGGTGTGACGGAGGCCGCTCCCGCGGGCCTGGCGATCGAGGGCGTGTGGGGGCAGGGGACCGGGCGTGTGGACGGGCTCGCGATCTGTGTGCCCGGCGGCGCGGCGGTGTACGCCGACCCCACGGCGATGGACGCCGCCGACACCGAGGCGCTGGCGGCGTTCCTGGGCGACGCGGAGCGGCCCAAGTCGGTGCACGAGTACAAGGGCGCGCTGCTGGCCCTGGGCGAGCACGGGTGGGCCCTGCGCGGGGTGGTCAGCGACACCGCGCTGGCCGCGTACCTGGTCCAGCCCGGGCAGCGCCGGTTCGACCTGGTCGACCTGGCCCGCAAGTACCTGGGGCGCGAGCTCCAGGAGGGCGGCGACGGGGCCCAGATGACGCTGGACCTGGGGTCGGCGGAGGAGCCCTCGGGGCGGGCGCACGAGCTGGCGGTGCGCGCGGCGGCCACCCGCGACCTGGCGGCCGTGCTCTCGGCCGAGCTGGACAAGCGGGGCGGGACGCACCTGCTGCACGGTGTGGAGCTGCCGCTGGTGGACGTGCTGGCGAAGATGGAGCGCGTGGGCGTCGCCGCCGACCGCGCCTATCTGGAGGAGCTGCAGGGCGAGTTCGCCGCGGCGGCCCGCCTGGCGGTGGAGGAGGCGCACCGGGTGGTGGGCCGCGAGTTCAACCTGGGTTCGCCCAAGCAGCTGCAGCAGGTGCTGTTCGAGGAGCTGGGGCTGCCCAAGACGAAGAAGATCAAGACCGGGTACACCACGGACGCCGACGCGCTGGCGTGGCTGGAGCAGGAGACCGGCCACGAGCTGCCCAAGCAGCTGTTGCGGCACCGGGACCAGACCAAGCTGCGCACGACGGTCGAGGGCCTCATCAAGACCGTCGGCGACGACGGCCGCATCCACACGACCTACAACCAGACGGTGGCGGCGACGGGGCGGCTCAGTTCCACGGACCCGAACCTGCAGAACATCCCGGTGCGCACGGACGTGGGGCGGCGGATCCGGCGGGCGTTCGTGGTCGGTGAGGGGTTCGAGGAGCTGCTGACGGCCGACTACAGCCAGATCGAGCTGCGGATCATGGCGCACCTGTCGCAGGAGCCGGCGCTGATCGAGGCGTTCAACAGCGGGTACGACTTCCACGCGCAGATGGCGGCACGGGTGTTCGGCCTCGACGTGGAGGCCGTGGACGCCGAGGCGCGCTCGAAGATCAAGGCCATGAGCTACGGGCTGGCGTACGGGCTGAGCGCCTACGGGCTGTCGCAGCAGCTGGGGATCGCCCCCGACGAGGCCAAGAAGCTCATGGAGGACTACTTCGCGGAGTTCGGCGGGGTACGCGACTACCTGCGCTCGGTCGTGGACGAGGCGCGCAAGGTGGGCTACACCGAGACGATCATGGGGCGGCGCCGCTATCTGCCGGATCTGACGAGCGACAACCGCCAGCGCCGGGACATGGCGGAGCGCATGGCGCTCAACGCTCCGATCCAGGGGTCGGCGGCCGACATCATCAAGGTGGCGATGCTGCAGGTGGACGCGGCGCTGACCGAGGGCGGGCACGCGTCGCGGGTCCTGCTGCAGGTGCACGACGAGCTCATCGTGGAGATCGCCCCGGGTGAGCGTGAGGCGGTCGAAAACCTCGTGGCGCACGAGATGGGCACGGCCTATGATCTGCGTGTCCCGCTGGGCGTGTCGGTCGGGCGGGGCCAGAACTGGCACGACGCCGCGCACTGAGCGGGCGCGGGTCAGCGGAGGGCGCACAGGGTTCTGCAGGAGGAGACGTTGCCGCCGGCGAGCGTGCGAGCCAGGCGAGTCGACGACGAAGAACCCTGTTCTCCGCGTCCGGAGCCCTGGTGCAGAGGAGACTGCGAGGCTCCGGCAGGAGCGGAAGCGAGGTGGGGGCGGTGACCGTCGGAGAAGGCCTGACGATCGGTTCGGTGACCGTCCCCGCGGACGCCCTGGTGTGGCGCTTCTCTCGTTCCTCCGGCCCTGGCGGGCAGCACGTCAACACCTCGGACACGCGTGTGTCGCTGTCGTTGGACGTGGCGGGGTGCGCCGCGCTGGGGTCCACCCGGCGCGCGCGGGCGCTGGAACGGCTGTCCGGGCGGCTGGTGGACGGGGTGCTGACGGTGTCGGTGCAGACCCACCGGTCGCAGGTGCGCAACCGTGCCGAGGCCCGGGAGCGGATGGCGGCCCTGTTGGCCGAGGCGATGGCGCCGCCGACGCGGGAACGCCGTGCCACACGGCCGAGCCGTGGCGCCAAGCGGCGCCGGCTGGACGCCAAGCGGCGCCGCGGGGAGATCAAGCGGGCGCGTTCGCGGCCCCCGATGGAGTGACCCGCCGGGTCCCCGCGGCCGGTCGGCCGCGACTTTTTCCGGTTCTTTTCCCGCGCCGTCCGCGCGGTGCCGGCGAGCGGGCGCGGACCCGTGCGGACGTGGGCGTGTGCGCGGTTGATCTCGACCACCATGCTCGGGTAAATTGCCGCCATTGAGGCCTACGCCGGGTTGGCGGTCCTGGGTTCCGATTGACCAGGACGCCCTTGTCTCATATTCTGGCGGGAGCGTTGTGGGTTCGTGCGGGCGTCTGCCGTCTCCTTGGGTGATGGTGAGGTCGCACCGCTTCGGTCAACACTCTGGACCCGGCGGCTGGTGGTCATGGGCGGTTCGTCCCCCCGTGGCCCTGCTTCTCTCTTCTGGACGACGGATCGACGGGCTCGAACCCTAGACGTGCCCATTTTCTGAACCTGTCCGTATCCGGAGTCCACCCACAAATGACGAGCAGCACCGAGGCCACCTCGACACCCCAGGTAGCGGTCAACGACATCGGGTCCGAGGAAGCCTTCCTCGCGGCGATCGACGAGACCATCAAGTACTTCAACGACGGTGACATTGTCGAGGGCACCATCGTGAAGGTCGATCGAGACGAGGTCTTGCTCGACATCGGCTACAAGACCGAGGGTGTGATTCCCTCTCGGGAACTGTCGATCAAGCACGACGTCGACCCCGGTGAGGTCGTTGCCGTCGGCGATCAGGTCGAAGCCCTCGTTCTCCAGAAGGAGGACAAGGAAGGCCGTCTGATCCTGTCCAAGAAGCGCGCGCAGTACGAGCGCGCCTGGGGCACGATCGAGAAGATCAAGGAAGAGGACGGTGTCGTCACCGGCACGGTCATCGAGGTCGTCAAGGGCGGTCTCATCCTCGACATCGGTCTGCGCGGCTTCCTGCCCGCCTCCCTGGTCGAGATGCGCCGTGTCCGCGACCTGCAGCCCTACGTCGGCCGCGAGCTCGAAGCGAAGATCATCGAGCTGGACAAGAACCGCAACAACGTGGTCCTGTCCCGTCGCGCCTGGCTGGAGCAGACCCAGTCCGAGGTCCGCCAGACCTTCCTCAACACCCTGCAGAAGGGCCAGATCCGCAAGGGCGTCGTGTCCTCGATCGTCAACTTCGGTGCCTTCGTGGACCTGGGTGGCGTCGACGGTCTGGTGCACGTGTCGGAGCTGTCCTGGAAGCACATCGACCACCCGAGCGAGGTCGTCGAGGTCGGCCAGGAGGTCACGGTCGAGGTCCTGGACGTGGACATGGAGCGCGAGCGCGTCTCCCTGTCGCTGAAGGCGACCCAGGAGGACCCGTGGCAGCAGTTCGCCCGGACCCACCAGATCGGCCAGGTCGTCCCGGGTAAGGTCACCAAGCTCGTTCCCTTCGGTGCGTTCGTTCGCGTCGAGGAGGGCATCGAGGGCCTGGTCCACATCTCCGAGCTGGCCGAGCGCCACGTCGAGGTGCCCGAGCAGGTCGTCCAGGTCGGTACCGAGATCTTCGTCAAGATCATCGACATCGACCTCGACCGCCGTCGGATCAGCCTCTCGCTGAAGCAGGCCAACGAGAGCGTCTCGCCCGACCAGGTGGACTTCGACCCCACGCTCTACGGCATGGCGGCCGACTACGACGAGCAGGGCAACTACAAGTACCCGGAGGGCTTCGACCCCGAGAGCGGCGAGTGGCTCGAGGGCTTCGAGGCTCAGCGGGACGAGTGGGAGCGCAGCTACGCCGAGGCGCAGGCCCGCTTCGAGGCGCACCGCAAGCAGGTCGAGGAGGCCCGCGCGGCCGAGGCCGACGCTGCGAACGCCCCGGCTCCGGAGGAGGAAGAGGAGTACACGGGTGGTGGCCAGAGCGCCGGCACGCCGAGTACCGAGACCGCTTCCAGTGGTGCCCTGGCCTCTGACGAGGCCCTGGCCGCCCTCCGCGAGAAGCTCGCGGGCGGCGAGGCCTGAGCATGACGGGTCCGTGAGGATCCGATGATCGCCGCGAAGGGCCGTCCCCGGCAGGGGGCGGCCCTTCGCCGTGTCCAGGGCCGGGTCCGGGGTGCGGTTCGTGCGGATGCCGCCCGTCGCGTGCGGCACCGGCACGGCACGCCCTAGGGTCGTGGTGTGCCCCAGGGCGGGGCGCGCGAGGAGGCGCCGTGTTCGACATCCACCAGGCCGTTCCCGCCGACGCGGGGGAGATCCTCACGTTGCAGCGGGCCGCGTTCGTCGACGAGGCGCAGGCCTATGGCGACCCGTTCATCCTGCCGCTGACCGAGGGCCTGTCGAGGGTCGAGAAGCTCCTGGCGCAGGAGGACGCCCTGCTGTTGAAGGCCGTGGAGGGCCACCGCATCGTGGGTGTGGGACGGGCGTCGGTCACCGGCACCACGGGCGTGGTCGGCCGTCTGGCGGTCGCCCCGGACCAGCGCCGGCGCGGGATCGCCCGGGCGCTGCTGGTGCGCCTGGAGGAGGAGCTGCTGAGGCGCCGCCCGGACCTGGCGGCGCTGACCCTGTTCACGGGGGCGCAGAGCGCCGACAACCAGCGCCTGTACCGTGCGCAGGGCTACACCGAGACGCACCGCGAGCGCCTGGCCGACCACCTGGTCATGGTCCACATGCGCAAGGAGCTGGACGGTTCCGGGGCGGGCGGCACCGGACCGGGCACCTCCGGGGCGGCGGCGGGCTCCGCCCAGGTGTGAGGGTCGGCCGCGGCGCCGGGGCCGGCGCGCGCCGACCCGGCGGGCGGGGCGGCGTCGGGCGGCCGGAGGCGGCCGTCTAGGGTCGTGTCCATGCTGAAGGTGGGACTGACCGGAGGGATCGGCTCCGGCAAGAGCGCGGTGTCGGCCGCACTGGCCGGGCACGGCGCCGTGATCGTGGACGCCGACGCCATCGCCCGCGAGGTCGTCGAGCCGGGCACCCCGGGGCTGGCCGCGGTCGTCGCGGAGTTCGGCGAGGAGGTGCTGACCCCGGACGGGCGCTTGGACCGCGCCCGGCTGGGCGAGATCGTCTTCGCCGACCAGGACCGGCTGGCCCGGCTCAACGCGATCGTGCACCCGCTGGTGGGGGAGCGCAGCGCCGAGCTCATGGAGCGGGCGGTGGAGTCGGGGGCCGACGTGGTGGTCTACGACGTGCCGCTGCTGGTCGAGAACGACCTGGGCGCGCTCTACGACGTGGTCGTCGTGGTGGACGCCCCCGACGAGGTCCGGGTGGAGCGGGTGGCGTCCGACCGCGGGATGCCGCGCGAGCAGGTGTGGGCGCGGATCCGCAACCAGGCCGACCGGGACACGCGGCTGGCCGCGGCGGATCTGGTGGTGGACAACTCCGGTACGCGCGAGCAGCTGCGGGAGCGCGTCGCCGAGCTGTGGCGTGCCCTGCTGGCCCGGGCCGCCTGAGGGCGGCGGCGGGCCCACACAGCCCTGGCGTGGGCCGCCCCCGGCCGCGTGTCGCCCCGCGCCGCCCCGGGCCGTGGGCCCTCATGGCGCGGCAGGGCGCGAGGACGAGGTCCATGCGCGCAGGGATCGGCGGACCGGATCAGGGCATCGAACGCTAGGAGTCCCGCCGGTGCAGGGACTCGCTCAGAGAGGCGCCCGCGTCGACGGCCTTGCGCACCAGTTCCTCGCGGACGGTGCGGGCGGCCCGGACGCTGAGCAGGCCGTCGTCGAGGTCCTCGGCGGGCACGGGGTCGCGGGTGGAGGTCAGCGCGAGGTCGGCGTAGTCCCCGGCGCGGTCGGCGATGGCCTGGCACTGCTCCCACTCCCGGTGCGCGGTGACGGCCTCGTGGACGCGTTCGCCGTAGCCGACCAGGACGCCCACGCGGTCGGTGAGCGCCTCGTGGGCGCGGGCGACCGCCTCCTCCTGCGGTGCCAGGGCCCTGGTGACCTGGGTCGAGACGGCCTCACGCCGCCGCTGGGCCAGTTCCCGGCGCAGGGTGCGCAGCCGCAGCAGCTCCTGGGACAGCGTCCACTCCTCCTCGCGCAGCAGCGACAGGGTGTGTCCGGGGTCGAAGGAGTCACCGAGGACCCGCATGCCCTCCTCGACGCGGTCGGTGGCCTGCTGGAGCTGGGCGAACAGGTGGGCCTCGGGCTCCTCCTGGCGGGTGACGTAGCTGTGGGGGCGGCCGAAGTCCTCGGGCAGGACGTACTGGTCGAAGTGCTCGGCCGCCAGCCGGGGGACCATGCCCGGGCGCATGATCGCGCCGGCGCCGCCCGCGCCGGCGACCAGGTACAGGGCGGCCAGGGCCGGATCGCCGGGTACCAGGGCGTGGAGGGGGCCCAGAACCTGGTCCAGGACCAGCGTGAGGCCGACGACGCCGCCGATGGAGGCCGGAAGCGCCCAGGTGCCGTGCATGACCAGGTCGCCCCAGTCGTCGCTGTAGGAGCCCTTGCGGGAGACCAGGCCCAGGAGGAAGGCCGTGGTCGCCAGGCACAGCAGGACGCCGAGGAGCAGTCCCGCGGACGGCACCAGGAGCGCGAGGAGTGAGGCGGCGGCGCATCCGCCGGCGGTGGCCGCGGCCGCGCGGCGCCAGGTCCGGCGGCGGGGCGCGCCCTTGGCCGCGGGAATGAGCTGGTCGGCGTGGCCGCGCAGGCGTCTGGCGGTCCCTGGCGGCAGGTCCGGTGAGAATGTCGGTCTGGAGGGGTGGGACACGAGGGACACCTCATTCGCGGCGCTCGGCGCTGATTCGATGGTAACCGCGCGGGCCCCTCCCGGTCAGGGGTGTTCGGCCCTCCTTCGGTGGATCGCGGGATCCGTTCGGCGCCCCTCGGGATGTCCGTGGCGGTCGGTAGCGTTGGGGGAGAGGGACACGTGGGCGCGGGGCGGCCCACCGTTCGATGCGAGAAGAGGGCGACGACGTGCGACCGGTCAGCGACATCAAGCGCAGTGAGGCACCCTTCGAGGTCGTCTCCGACATGACCCCGGCGGGGGACCAGCCGGGCGCGATCGCCGAGATCACCCGGCGGGTGCGGGCGGGGGACCGGCACACGGTCCTGCTGGGGGCGACCGGTACGGGCAAGACGGCGTCGGTGGCGTGGACGGTGGAGCAGCTCCAGCGGCCCACGCTGGTGATGCAGCCCAACAAGACGCTGGCCGCCCAGTTCGCCAACGAGCTGCGGCAGATGCTGCCGAACAACGCGGTCGAGTACTTCGTGTCGTACTACGACTACTACCAGCCCGAGGCCTACGTCCCGCAGAGCGACACCTACATCGAGAAGGACTCGTCGATCAACGACGAGGTGGAGCGCCTGCGGCACTCCGCGACGAACTCGCTGCTGACCCGGCGGGACACGATCGTGGTGGCGTCGGTGTCGTGCATCTACGGCCTGGGCACCCCGCAGGAGTACGTGGACCGGATGGCGCAGCTGTCGGTGGGCATGGAGGTGGACCGCGACGACCTGCTGCGGCGCCTGGTGGAGATGCAGTACTCGCGCAACGACGTGGCCTTCACCCGCGGCACCTTCCGGGTGCGCGGGGACACCATCGAGATCATCCCGGTCTACGAGGAGCTGGCGATCCGCATCGAGATGTTCGGTGACGAGGTCGAGCGGCTGCTGACCCTGCACCCGTTGACCGGCGAGGTGCTGGGCGAGAGCCAGGAGATGTTCATCTTCCCCGCCTCGCACTACGTGGCCGGCGAGGAGCGCACGGAGCGGGCGGTGGCCTCCATCGAGGCCGAGCTGGGCGAGCGCCTGGCGGAGCTGGAGGGCCAGGGCAAGCTGCTGGAGGCCCAGCGCCTGCGGATGCGCACCACCCACGACCTGGAGATGATGCGCCAGCTCGGGTCGTGTTCGGGCATCGAGAACTACTCGCGGCACTTCGACGGCCGGGAGCCGGGCAGTCCGCCCAACACGCTGCTGGACTACTTCCCCGAGGACTTCCTGCTGGTGCTGGACGAGTCGCACGTGACGGTCCCGCAGATCGGTGCGATGTACGAGGGCGACGCGGCGCGCAAGCGCACGCTGGTCGACCACGGGTTCCGGCTGCCGTCGGCGATGGACAACCGGCCGCTGCGGTGGGAGGAGTTCACCGAGCGGATCGGGCAGACGGTGTACCTGTCGGCGACGCCGGGCCGCTACGAGCTGCGCCAGAGCGGTGGCGACGTCGTGGAGCAGGTGATCCGTCCGACCGGGCTGATCGACCCGGAGGTGCTGGTCAAGCCCACCGACGGGCAGATCGACGACCTGGTGCACGAGATCCGCGAGCGGGCCGAGCGCCGGGAGCGGGTGCTGGTGACCACGCTGACCAAGAAGATGGCCGAGGACCTCACGGACTACTTCGCGGAGATGGGCATCCGGGTGCGGTACCTGCACAGCGAGGTGGACACGCTGCGCCGGGTGGAGCTGCTGCGCGAGCTGCGGGTGGGCGAGTACGACGTGCTGGTGGGCATCAACCTGCTGCGTGAGGGCCTGGACCTGCCCGAGGTGTCGCTGGTGGCGATCCTGGACGCGGACAAGGAGGGCTTCCTGCGTTCGGAGACCTCCCTGATCCAGACCATCGGCCGTGCGGCCCGTAACGTGGCCGGCCAGGTGCACATGTACGCGGACAACGTCACCGACTCCATGCGGGCGGCGATCGAGGAGACCAACCGCCGCCGCGACAAGCAGATCGCCTACAACACCGAGCACGGGATCGACCCGACGCCGCTGCGCAAGCAGATCGCCGATATCCTGGACTCCCTCAACCGGGAGGACGTGGACACCGAGCAGCTCATGGCCACCGGGTACCGGCAGGCGGGGGCCAAGGGCGAGCGCGCGCCGGTGCCGGCGCTGGGTGAGCGCACGGACGTCGCGGCCATGCCGCGGGCCGAGCTGGCGGGTCTCATCGACCAGTTGAGCGCGCAGATGCACCAGGCCGCGGCGGACCTGCAGTTCGAGCTGGCGGCCCGGCTGCGGGACGAGATCGGTGAGTTGAAGCGTGAACTCCGGGGGATGGACGCCGCCGGGGTGAAGTGACCGGGGCCCGCCGGGGCCGGGGTTCCGGCCTCGCGGACTCCTGTGAGCTGCGTCTTCCCATTACGTAACGAGCACATTTCAGGCTCGATCGGGTCGCGCAGTTACCTCCGCGTGACATACGCTTGGGGCTGTTCACGGTGTATGTCGTTTTTGCCGGTGTCCGGCGGTGGGGGAACGCATGAGGGTTCGACTTCTGGCGGCCACGGGCGGGATCGTCGTGCTCGGATCCCTGCTCGCGGGCTGCGGCCTGGCCATCGGCGGTACCGAGGAGGCCGAGGGGGCCGCCCACCGGCCCGGAGTGGGCGACCGAGGCGAGGAGGAGGCCGAGCGGGCCGTCGACGACGAGTACGAACTGGTCATCGTGGACAACGGCGCCGAGGTGCGCGAGGACTGCGCCAACCGCGAGGTCGTGGTGACCGCCGACGACGCCCACGTCGTCCTGGACGGCGCCTGCGGCCTGGTGAAGGCGACCGGTCGCGGAACCACGGTCAACGTGGGCTCGGCGGACAAGATCGTGCTGGTGGGAGTGGACAACGAGGTGGCCTTCGCCTCGGGCGACCCCGAGGTCATCAACCACGGGCGCAACACCACCGTCGTCGAGGGCGGCTCCGCCGGCGAGTGATCCGAGGGCGTCCGGGCCGCGATCGGAGGGCGTCCGGAACGTGCACCGGTGGCGTCCGGGCCCCGAACCCCTGTGGCGCGGACGGGCCGTGTCGGTCTCTTTCCCGACCCTCCATCCGAGAGTGACCTTCGATCGGCTACGGTGGTGCGCGTCTGCTTTCCCACATTCGGGCGAGATGACACGGTACGGACAGGTACGCCTACGCTGAGTGAATTCTTGGTGTTCAGTGACGATTTCGCGCGCCCGGCCCCTGCGGAAGCGGTACGGTCGATCCGTTCCGCATGCGGTGGTTCGGCCCGGACGCGTCGTCGCGACGGCGACGGGCCCCGAACGCGACGCCCCGGAGACGGCCGGGCGAACGAGCGCGTGAGGTGAGGACCCGCCAGGGGAGGGGTGGATGAGCGGATATGTCGCGCGGGTGCGACATGATGAGTCGCCCGGGGGCGACGTCGGCCTGGACCCGCTGGTGCGGTCCGCCGCTCAGCGCTGGGCCGAAGCCGACCCCCTGCTTCCCGCGCCGGTCAACATCGCCCGCGACTCCTACCCCCTCCTGACCGTCAGCGACGAGGAGGGGCGCCCCGTCGCCGCGGGGACCATGCACTACACCTGGTACCAGCCCGGCGAGGTCGGGCGGATCTGGGGCGTGCCCGACCAGCACTGGCTCACCCCCATCGTCGGCGGCCCCGACCCCAGCCGCGCCCTGGACTCCCTGCTCACCAGCTGGCGCGACCAGCTGGAGGACCTGCCGACCGGTACCGGCTCGGAGTCGGCCGCCCTGGTCAGCTGGCCCGCGCGCGACGTGTGCGGGATTATCCCGCTCCAGCGGCACGGCCTGCAGCCCTACACCGTGCTCGCGGCCCGCCAGCGCCGCCGGGGCGTCCCCCCGTCGCTGCCGCCGCGCGACGTGACCATCCGCCTCGCCGACCGCAGCGACCTGACCCAGGTCGTGGCGCTGCTCATGGAGGAGCACCGCTACGAGCAGCACTTCGGCGGGGTGTTCCTGCAGCCCGACACCGCCGAGCAGACGCGCAAGGTCGCCGCGCGGGCGCTGGAGCGTTCCCGGTCCTGGATCTGGATCGCCGAACGGCGCGGGCGTGCCGTGGGGCTGCTGTGGGTGTCCCCGCCCGAGCGCTCCCGCTGGGCCAAGTCCCTGGTCAACGCACGCCCGATCGCGCACATCGGCTACGGGGTCGTGATCGCCGACGAACGGGGCCACGGGATCGGCACCGCGCTGGTCGGCCAGGCCCACCAGGCGCTGGACAGCCACGGCGTGGGCGCCTCGGTGCTCAACTACGCGGCGATGAACCCGCTGTCGGGCCCCTTCTGGCACCGGATGGGCTACCGGCCGGTGTGGACGACCTGGGAGGTCCGCCCCGCCCTCGCCCTGCGCTGACGGCGCGCCGGGCGCCGGCGCGCGTGCCCGATTCGGACGCCGGGGGCCGCACCGGGGGCCGCGGGTGAGGATCGACCGCGAACGGCCTAGCCTGTTCCGCAGGACGCGACGAGGCGTGGAGAGGCGAGGCGATGAGTGCGAACGACCATGGGCCCCAGGGCGCGGACCACGTGGAGATCGTCGAGGTGGGGCCGCGCGACGGCCTGCAGAACGAGTCCACGGTGCTGTCCGTGGACGACCGCATCCGGCTGATCGACCGTGCGGTGGCCGCAGGGGTGCGCCGGATCGAGGCGGTCAGCTTCGTCAACCCCAAGCGCGTGCCGCAGATGGCGGGCGCGGAGGAGATCATGGCGGGCGTCCGGCGGGAGCCGGGGGTCTCGCACATCGGGCTGGTGCTCAACCGGCGCGGTCTGGAGCGCGCGGTGGCCGCCGGGGTCTCCGAGGTCAACGTCGCGGTGCCGGCCACGGACGGGTTCTGTACGCGCAACCAGGGGTGCACCGTCGACGAGATGCTCGACGCCCTGGCCGACATCGACACCGACCTTCAGGGGACGGGCATCCCGCTCAGCGTGACCGTCTCGACCGCGTTCGGGTGCCCCTTCGACGGTGAGGTCCCGGCCGGGCAGGTGGTGGAGGTCGTCAACCGGATCACCGGGACCTCGGCGGTGGAGATCGCCCTGGCCGACACCATCGGTGTCGGGGTGCCACGTGAGGTCTCCGAGCTGCTGCGCGCCGTCGGCGCCGTGGCGGACGGTCGTACGCTGCGTTGTCACTTCCACAACACGCGCAATACCGGTTACGCGAACGCCATGGCCGCGGTGGACGCGGGCGTGCGGGTGCTCGACTCCAGCCTCGGCGGGTTCGGCGGCTGCCCGTTCGCCCCGGCGGCGACCGGCAACATCGCCACCGAGGACCTGCTGTACATGCTGCACCGCAGCGGGCTGCACACGGGCGTGAGCCTGTCCGGGGCGGCGGAGCTGGGCGCGTGGATGGGCGAGCGCCTGGACAAGCAGCCCCCGGCCTACCTGGGCCGCGCGGGGGCCTTCCCGGCCTGAGCCGGGGCCGTGCCCGGTCCGGGGGGTTCCCCCTTCGATTGGGGCTGTTGGGGCGGTTCCCGGGCCGATCTGGATGTGCCTTCCGGGCCTGAGCGGGGGCCGCCTTCGGGCGGCCCCCGCTGTGTACTGTCCGCTCAGTCGAGCGGCGTGTCACGGTGACAGGGATCAGGCGGGCGGGTGGCCGGTGAACAGGCGCAGGGCTCGGTCGGCGGCGCCCGGGCCCGGGCCACGGGAGGGGGCCGCGCCCACACGCGGGCGGGCACCCGCAGCGTCGCTGTCCGCGCGCAGGTCCAGGAGCGAGCAGCACTGCCGCTCGGCGGCCACCGGCTCGGCATGTCGATCACGCTCCCTGAATTCACCATTTCCTGGATTCAGGACTTTGTGTATCGTGGAGCCATGCTGCAACTCGCCACCGACATCGACGCCCTGGCCCGGTTCGGCCGGGCCCTGGCCGATCCCATCCGCTGCCGGGTCCTGCTGGTCCTCCGCGACGGCGCCGCCCACCCCGCCGAGCTGGCCGAGGAACTCGGCATCAGCCGGACGCGCCTGTCCAACCACCTGTCCTGCCTGCGCGACTGCGGGCTGGTCGTCACCGTCCCCGTGGGGCGCCGGGTGCGCTACGAACTCGCCGACCCGCGGCTGGCGCACGCCCTGGACGACCTGCGCTCGGCCGTGATCGCCGTCCAGACCGACCAGGCCTGCGCCGACGAGGCCGGCCAGGCCTGCGCGAACGAGACGGGGGCGTGCTGATGGTCCTCTCCGCGGAGCGCAGCGCGGTCCTGACCCGCCGGATCCGCCTCCTGGTCGCCGCCACCATCGTCTACAACCTCGGCGAGGCCGTCGTGGCGATCTGGGCCGGACGAGTGGCCTCCTCGGCCGCCCTGGTCGGCTTCGGCCTGGACTCGCTCGTCGAGGTCTCCTCCGCGCTCGCCGTCGCCTGGCAGTTCTCCGCCCGTGACGCGCGCACCCGCCAGGCCCGCGAGGCCAAGGCCATGCGCGTCATCGCGCTGGCCTTCTTCGCCCTCGCCGCCTACGTCACCGTCGAGGCGCTGCGCTCCCTCCTGGGCGCCCAGGAGGCCGACCCCTCGGTGGTCGGGATCGTGCTCGCCGCGCTCTCCGTCGTGATCATGCCGGCCCTGTCCCTGTCCCAGCGCCGGGCGGGCCGCGAGCTCGGGTCGGCATCGGCCGTCGCCGACTCCAAGCAGACCCTGCTGTGCGCCTACCTCTCGGTCGCCCTGCTCGGCGGGCTGCTGCTGAACGCCCTGTGGGGCTGGGCGTGGGCCGACCCCGTCGTCGCGCTGCTCATCGCGGTCATGGCCGTCCGGGAGGGTGTCGAGGCCTGGCGCGGCGACGCCTGCTGCGGGTCCGCGGCGTCCGCGCTCGTCGGAGGCGAGCTGACCGGGGAGGACGGCTGCTGCTCCGACTGCTCCGACGGCGGGTCGGGCTGCCACTCCGGCCCGGACCGCTCCTGAGCCGCCCGGTTCCCGTCTCCGGGGAGCGCGGACCGCCGAGCGTGTTCCGGGGTCCCCGGGGCGGGCTCGGGTCCGTACGGTGGTGCTGTGGCGGACGTGACACCGGGTGCCACGGGAGCGTGCCCAACCCCCGTTGGGCAGGCGACGCCGCTGGTCGCGGTGGGGAACAGGACCGGCCGCTTCGGCGTTCGCTGGTGTGGAGGCACGGGTGGCCTGTTATCCTGGTGCCCCGTGGAGTCCGGCGCCGTCTCGGCGCATCCCAGACCGCCTCGCACCGGACCGCCGCACGGCCGCTCAGTTCATCCCGAGCCCGCCGTAGCCACTCAACCCACGGGAGCAACACTTTGGCATCCGCCGCGAGTACCAAGCACCTTTTCGTTACTGGCGGCGTCGCCTCCAGTCTTGGCAAGGGCCTCACCGCCTCCAGCCTGGGACGACTCCTGAAGTCGCGCGGCCTGCGGGTCACCATGCAAAAGCTCGACCCCTACCTCAACGTCGACCCGGGGACCATGAACCCCTTCCAGCACGGTGAGGTCTTCGTCACCGACGACGGGGCCGAGACCGACCTGGACGTCGGCCACTACGAGCGCTTCCTGGACACCGAGCTGTCGGCGTCGGCCAACGTCACCACCGGCCAGGTCTACTCCAGCGTCATCGCCAAGGAGCGCCAGGGCGCCTACCTCGGTGACACGGTGCAGGTCATCCCGCACATCACCAACGAGATCAAGTCCCGCATCTACGCGATGGACGCCCCCGACGTCGACATCGTCATCACCGAGATCGGCGGGACCGTCGGCGACATCGAGTCGCAGCCGTTCCTGGAGTCGGTCCGCCAGATCCGGCACGAGATCGGCCGGGACAACTGCTTCTTCCTGCACGTCTCCCTGATCCCGTTCCTCGGCCCGTCCGGGGAGATGAAGACCAAGCCCACCCAGCACTCCGTGGCGGCCCTGCGCAGCATCGGTATCCAGCCCGACGCCATCGTGTGCCGATCGGACCGCCCCATCACCCAGAGCCTCAAGGCCAAGATCAGCCTGATGTGCGACGTGGAGGAGGCCGGCGTGGTCTCCACCCCCGACGCGCCCTCCATCTACGACATCCCCAAGGTGCTGCACCGCGAGGGCCTGGACGCCTACGTCGTGCGCCGCCTGGGCATGCCGTTCCGGGACGTGGACTGGACCGAGTGGGACGAGCTGCTGCGCCGCGTCCACCAGCCCGACCACGAGGTCACCGTGGCCCTGGTCGGCAAGTACATCGACCTGCCCGACGCCTACCTGTCGGTGAGCGAGGCCCTGCGTGCGGGCGGGTTCGCCACCAACACGCGGGTCAACATCCGCTGGGTGGCCAGCGACAACTGCGCCAGCCCCTCGGGCGCGGCGGCCGAGCTGGCCGACGCCGACGGCGTCCTGATCCCCGGCGGATTCGGCATCCGCGGTATCGAGGGCAAGCTCGGTGCCATCCGCTACGCTCGCGAGAACCGGATCCCGCTGCTCGGCATCTGCCTGGGCCTGCAGGCCATGGTGATCGAGAGCGCCCGCAACGTCCTGGGCATGGAGGGCGCCAACAGTACCGAGTTCGACGACAAGGCCGTCGACCCGGTCATCGCCACCATGTCCGACCAGGAGGACGTCGTCGCCGGTGAGCGCGACATGGGCGGCACGATGCGTCTGGGCATGTACCCGGCCGACCTGGGCGAGGGCACCCTGGCCCGGGAGGTCTACGACGGCGAGGCGCAGGTCTCCGAGCGCCACCGCCACCGCTTCGAGGTCAACAACGCCTACCGTGCCAAGCTGGAGGGGGCGGGCCTGGTGTTCTCCGGGCTCTCGCCTGATGGCAAGCTGGTGGAGTACGTCGAACTGCCCCGGGACGTCCACCCGTTCTTCATCGCGACGCAGGCGCACCCGGAGCTGCGCTCCCGCCCGACCAAGGCCAACCCGCTCTTCCGCGGTCTGGTCTCCGCCGCACTGGAGCACAGGAACTCCTGAGCCGGATCCGGGTGGGGGACACGAGCCTGAGAGGCGAACGCATGGCCAGTGACACCCACCCGGACGGCCGTCGCACGGGGGCGGACGCGAAGCTCGCGGACGCCCCCGACGCGTGGCCGGTCGAACGCTCCGAGGTGCGCTACCAGGGCCCCAAGTGCGGGATGCGCACGGACTGGGTGGTGATGCCCGGCGCCAACGGGCAGGGCACGTCCCTGGCCGCCCGCGACTACATGGTCCACCCCGGCGCCGCCGCGGCCCTGGCCCTGGACGACGACGGCCGGATCCTGCTGCTGCGCCAGTACCGGCACGCCGTTCGGCACACCATGTGGGAGCTGCCCGCGGGGATGATCGACGTGGAGGGCGAGGACCCGCTGCTCACCGCCCAGCGCGAGCTGGTCGAGGAGGCCGGGCTGCGCGCGGGGCGGTGGCACGAGCTCGCCGACTTCTTCCCCACCGTGGGCTTCTCCGACGAGCGCATCCACGTCTACCTCGCCCGCGACCTGTCCGAGGTGCCCGCCGAGGAGATCGACTTCGTCCGCGAGCACGAGGAGACCGACCTGGCGGCCGAGTGGGTGCCCCTGGACGAGGCCGTGGGCCTGGTCATGGCCGGTCGGCTGCACAACGCGTCGACGGTCATCGGGGTCCTGGCCGCCCAGGCCGCCGCCGCGGACGGCTTCGCCTCCCTGCGCGACCCCGCCGGCGGCTGAGCCGTGGGCGAGGACGCCGAGGCCGCCGAGGTCGCCGCACCGCTGGCGGAGGTGAGCTCCGCCTTCCTGGACCACCTCAGCGCCGAGCGCGCCCTGGCGGACAACACCCTGCTCGCCTACCGCCGTGACCTGCGTCGCTACACCCGCCACCTGACCGCCTCGGGCGTGGCCTACCTGGCCGACGTGGACGGGGCCCGGGTCGGCCGCTTCCTCCAGGTCCTGCGCGAGGGCGACGAGGAGCACGTGCCGCTCAGCGCCGCCTCGGCGGGGCGCGCCCTGGCCGCCGTGCGCGGCCTGCACCGCTTCGCCGTGCGCGAGGGCTGGGCCGACCACGACCCGGCCGCGGAGGTCACCCCGCCGTCCCCGCCGATGCGGCTGCCCAAGGCCGTGCCGCTGGAGGACGTGGAGCGCCTCCTGGACGCGGCCGGGCCGCTGGCCGGCGTCGCGCCGGGGGAGCCGGAGAGCGCCGGTGTGCCGGAGACCGACGGGGCCGGTGGGTCCAGTGGCGCAGACGCCGGTTCGGCCGGTGGGCCCAGTGGTGCCGGCGAGCCCAGCGGGGTCGGTGCCGGTAGGTCCAGCGGGCCGGGTGCGGTAGCAGGGGCCGGTGGCGCCGGTACGGGCGACCGCGCGGCTCTCCTGGCGATGCGCGACCGCGCCCTGCTGGAGGTCCTCTACGGCACCGGCGCCCGCATCTCCGAGGCGGTGGGCCTGGACGTCGACGACGTCTCCGACGCGGTCGCCGCCGAACGGGCCGTGGGACTCGTGCGCTTCCGCGGCAAGGGCGGACGCGAACGCGTGGTGCCCCTCGGCTCCTACGCCCGCCGCGCCCTGTCCGCCTACCTCGTGCGCGCCCGTCCCGTGCTGGCCGCCTCGGCGGCCCGGGGGCGGGGAGGCCCGGCGCTGTTCCTCAACGCGCGCGGCGGCCGGCTGACCCGCCAGGGCGGATGGGCCGTCCTGGGCGCGGTCGCCGAACGGGCCGGGGTGCGGGGCGTCTCGCCGCACACCCTGCGGCACTCCTTCGCCACGCACCTGCTCGACGGGGGCGCCGACATCCGGGTCGTCCAGGAGCTGCTCGGGCACAGTTCGGTCACCACCACGCAGATCTACACACTCGTCACGGTCGAGCACCTGCGCGAGGTCTATGCGTCGAGTCATCCCCGAGCGCGCCGCTGAACTGGCCGAACGATGCGAAAAGGCCTGCTGTGCGGGGGAAGTGGGCACCGTGGGACGCTGGTTCGATTTCCCCCCGGGACGAAGGCGTGGGATTCTACCGACAGGTTTACGTTGATGTGCGCCGTGTCGGCGTTCTAGAGTCGCCGCACGGCGGTACGTTGCTGTCGACATATTGAGTTTCCGACGGCGGCCAGGCGCAGGGGCACGGCATCCCTTCGGGCCGTGGCCGGTCCGTAGGGGAGGTCCAGGGTTGTGAACTGGTCGGAGGACGACGTGGCTGCGAACACCGCACCCGTCGGCGAGGGGGACCTCGTCGACCCGGTGACCAACCCCTGGGGCACGACACGCAACACGGGGGCGGATCTGCACACGACAAGACCGGAACGGACCTATCCGGAGCCCGAGCCGCTCGACGAACACGGCCCGGCACGGATTGTAGCACTGTGTAATCAGAAGGGTGGCGTCGGTAAGACCACCACCACCATCAACCTCGGCGCCGCCATCGCCGAGTGCGGCAGGCGCGTGCTGCTGGTCGACTTCGACCCGCAGGGAGCGCTCTCGGTCGGCCTCGGCCGGCTGGACCCGCGCGAACTGGACCTGACCGTCTACAACCTGCTCATGCAGCGGGACGTGACGGTCGAGGACGTCCTGCTCAAGACCGACATCGAGGGTCTCGACCTCATTCCGAGCAACATCGACCTGTCGGCCGCCGAGGTCCAGCTGGTCGGTGAGGTGGCGCGCGAGCAGATGCTCGGCCGCGCGCTGCGCCCGGTCATCGACGACTACGACGTCGTCCTGATCGACTGCCAGCCGTCGCTGGGCCTGCTGACCGTCAACGCGCTCACCGCGGCCGACGGTGTCATCGTGCCGCTGGAGTGCGAGTTCTTCGCACTGCGCGGTGTGGCGCTGCTGATGGACACCATCCAGAAGGTCCAGGAGCGCCTCAACGAGGACCTGGTCATCGACGGCTTCCTGGGCACCATGTACGACCCGCGCACGCTCCACGCGCGTGAGGTGCTGTCCACGATCATCGACGGGTTCGGCGACAAGGTGTACGGGACGGTCATCAACCGCACCGTGCGCTTCCCGGACGCCACCGTGGCGGGCGAACCCATCACCCGGTTCGACTCGTCGTCGGCCGGGGCCAACGCCTATCGGGATCTGGCCAAGGAGGTGCTGGCGAGGTGGCCTCTCAGCGGTCACGGCGCGTGACCCTACCGGGGGCGGACGAGCTGTTCTTCCGCCCCTCGGGCGGCGCGGAGGACGCGGCGCCCGTGGAGACCGAACGCCAGTACACGGCACCGGAGCAGAAGAGTCCGCCCGAGACGACGGCGCGCCGGAAGCGCAGGATCATCGCCCAGCCGGACGGTGCGCCCAAGCCGAGCGGACGCCAGCGCCACGACGAGAAGATCACCGTCTACATCTCCGGGCCCGAACTGCTGGCCCTGGAACAGACCCGGCTGTCGCTGCGCGCGGAGCACGGGCTCTCGGCCGACCGGGGCCGCCTCGTCCGCGAGGCTGTCGCGGTCCTGCTGGCCGACTTCGAGGAGAACGGCCAGACCAGCATGCTGGTCAGGCGACTGAGCGAGGATTGACCACACCCGCACTGGCATCGGAGGGGGTGCCGGTCCGGGAACGGAAGGACACGGGTGTCACCGGTCGGATCCGACCGGTGACACCCTTGACTCATGAGTGAGACGACGCGGGGCCGCGGTCATGGCGGCTGAGGGGGCCCACGGGGGCGACGACGCCGACGAGGTGGACGAGCACGCCTTCCAGGTGCACCTGGACAACTTCGAGGGACCGTTCGACCTGCTCCTCGGGCTGATCTCCAAGCACAAGCTGGACATCACCGAGGTGTCGCTGTCGAAGGTCACCGATGAGTTCATCGCGCACATCCGGGCGCACGGGGACGCCTGGGACCTGGACCAGGCGAGCAACTTCCTGCTGGTCGCGGCCACCCTGCTGGACCTGAAGGCGGCCCGGCTGCTGCCGCGCGGCGACGTGGAGGACGAGGGCGACCTGGCGCTGCTGGAGGCCCGCGACCTGTTGTTCGCGCGCCTGCTGCAGTACCGCGCCTACAAGGAGGTCGCGGCCCTGATGCGCGAGCGGCTGGCGTCGCAGGGGCGCAGGTACGCGCGGGCGGTGCGGCTGGAGGAGCGGTTCGCGGCGATGCGGCCGGACGTGCTGTTCAAGCTCGGTCCGCAGGAGTTCGCCGCGCTCGCGGGGATGGTCTTCACCCCCAAGGAGCCGCCGAGCGTCCCGGTCACGCACATCCACCAGACCAAGACCTCCGTCAAGGAGCAGGGCGAGCTCGTGGTGGCGGCGCTGCGCGAGCACGGGCGACTGACGTTCGTCGAGCTGACCGACGGCTGCACCGGTACCTTCGAGGTCGTCGCCCGCTTCCTGTCCCTGCTGGAGCTGTACCGGGCGAGCAACGTGGCCTTCGACCAGCCCGAGCCGCTGGGGGAGCTCATCGTGACCTGGACCGGCGGCGACGCCGAGGTCGAGGTGGACACCGAGTACGACGACACCGTGGAGGCAGAATGAGCGCCGACGGCGCGACCGATGTGGGTGATCTCTCCGCGCCCGCCACCCTGCGCCGGGACCTGGAGGCTGTGCTGATGGTGGTGGACCAGCCGGTGTCGGAGTACGAGCTGGCACGGGCCCTGGACGTCCCCCTGGACGTGGTGACCCGGACGCTGGAGGACCTGTCCCGGGAATACACCGAGCAGGGGCGGGGTTTCGACCTGAGGGCGGTGGCCGAAGGGTGGCGCGTGTACACGCGGCCCGAATGCGCCGACGTCGTCGAGCACTTCCTCAAGGAGGGGCAGGAGGTGCGGCTGACCCAGGCCGCACTCGAGACGATGGCGGTCGTGGCCTACCGACAGCCGGTCTCCCGGGGCAGGGTCTCCGCCGTACGCGGTGTCAACTGCGACGGGGTTATGCGTACCCTCGTACTGAGGGGCCTGATCGAAGAGTCCGGACACGATTCCGAATCCGGTGCGCTGCTGTATCGGACCACCTCCTATTTCCTGGAACGGTTGGGCCTGCGAGGCCTCGACGAGCTGCCTGATCTGGCGCCGTTCCTCCCCGACGACATCGAAGGTCTAGACGACACCGGTGAGCACACCTAACGACAGTTCCCGCGGTGCGCGGGACGACGCCCCGCGCGGTGAGCGCGGCGACTACGACAAGCGCGGCGGCCAGGGCGGCCGCGGCGAGAGGGGCGACGACCGGGGGCGCGGCGGATACCGCGGCGACCGGGGCCCCCGCAACCGAGACGACCGCCGTTCCTTCGGCGGAGACCGCGACCGCGGTGGATACCAGGGTTCGCGTGACCAGGGCGGTGAGCGCCGTTCGTTCGGTGGTGACCGTGACCGTGGTGGGTACCGGGGTTCGCGTGACCAGGGTGGCGACCGTGGCCGTGGCGGTTACCAGGGCCGCGACGACCGTGGCGGCGACCGTGGCCGCGGCGGCTACCAGGGTCGTGACGACCGCGGTGGCTACCGGGGTTCGCGGGACCAGCGTGATGACCGTGGCCGTGGTGGCTATCAGGGTCGCGATGACCGTGGCGGCTACAAGGGTTCGCGCGACCAGGGCGGTGAGCGTCGCTCGTTCGGTGCTGACCGTGACCGCGACCGTGGTGGATTCCAGGGTCGTGACGACCGTGACCGTGGTGGGTACCGGGGTTCGCGTGACCAGGGCGGTGACCGTGGCCGTGGCGGCTATCAGGGTCGCGATGACCGTGGTGGCTACAAGGGTTCGCGCGACCAGGGCGGTGAGCGCCGTTCCTTCTCGGGCGACCGTGGCCGTGGTGGCTATCAGGGTCGCGATGACCGTGGTGGCTACAAGGGTTCCCGTGACCAGGGCGGTGAGCGCCGTTCCTTCGGCGGAGACCGTGACCGCGACCGCGGCGGCTACCGGGGTCCGCGCGAGCAGGGCGATGACCGTCGCTCCTTCTCGGGCGACCGCGGCCGTGGCGGCTACAAGGGCTCTCGTGACCAGCGCGACGACCGCGGTGGCAGCCGGGGTCCGCGCGACCGGCGCGACGACCGCCGGACCTCCGGCGGCGACCGCGACCGGCGGGACGACCGCCGCTCGGACGACCGGCCCCAGAAGCGTGACGCCGCCCCCGCGGCGGGTGTCACGAAGGAGAGCCAGCTGTCCAAGGCGGCCCGCGAGCGCCTCAGCGCGCTGCGTGCCGACTACAACCCCCAGGACGAGGACCACCTGGGCGAGGACCGCGACTCCTACACCGACGTCCAGGGCGGCATCCGCCTCCAGAAGGCCCTCGCCGCCGCCGGCGTGGCCAGCCGCCGCGCCAGCGAGGAGATGATCGCCGCCGGCCGCGTCTCCGTGGACGGACAGGTCGTCCGACGCTTCGGCGCCCGGGTCGACCCCGAGGCCTCGGAGATCCGGGTCGACGGCATGCGCGTCGTCACCGCTCCGGACAAGCTCTACTTCGCGCTCAACAAGCCGCGCGGCGTGGTCAGCACCATGTGGGACCCCGAGGGCCGTCCGACGCTGGCCGACTACACCGGCCAGACCGCGGAGCGCATCTTCCACGTCGGTCGTCTCGACACCGAGACCGAGGGCCTGATCCTGCTGACCAACGACGGTGAACTGGCCAACCGCCTGACCCACCCGCGCTACAAGGTCGTCAAGACCTACGTGGCCATGGTGCCGGGCCCGGTTCCCCAGCGCGTGGTCCGTGAGGTCAACAAGGGCGTGGAGCTCGACGACGGCCCGGTCGAGGTCGACTCGTTCCGCATCGTCGACAACGACGCGCCCAAGGCCATGGTGGAGATCCGCCTGCACGAGGGGCGCAAGCACATCGTGCGCCGCCTGATGGAGGCCGTCGGCCACCCGGTCGCCGACCTCGCCCGCACCCAGGTCGGTCCCATCGACCTGAACACCCTCCAGCAGGGAACCATGCGGGCACTGACCTCGCGTGAGGTGGGCGAACTCTACGCGGCCGCGGGCCTGTAGATACAGTTGACGGCGGTCACCGCGCGGACTCCCTCCGTGCCGGTGGCCGCCGTTCCCTTTCCGGGGGACGGCCGGACAGAGCAAGGATGAGGCGGGATCGAACGTGGCGGTACGGGCCATCCGCGGTGCGGTACAGGTCGACGCGGACGAACGCGAGCAGGTGCTGGAGGCCACGGCCGAACTGGTCTCCGAGGTGATGCGCCGCAACCAGCTGGTCACCGACGACGTGATCAGCGTACTGTTCACGGCGACGCCTGATCTGACCTCCGAGTTCCCGGCCCTGGCCGCGCGCAAGGTCGGCTTCGCCGACGTGCCCCTGATGTGCGCGAGCGAGATCGACGTCCCGCACGCCCTGCCGCGCGTGGTGCGCCTGATGGCGCACGTGGAGACCGACCGGCCGCGGTCGGAGGTCCAGCACGTCTACCTGCGCGGCGCGCAGGCGCTGCGCCTGGACATCGCGCAGTAGCACGGAGGCCGTCCTGCCCGGTGAGGACCTACGCTGGGAGGACACACGCACGTCGGAGAGCGGGAGAGCAGTGGGTAACAGCAAGGGCGCCGACGAGGCCGCGGACCACCGGCCGCCAGTGCGCCGCGTCGCGGTGGTCGGGACGGGGCTCATCGGTACGTCGATCGCGCTCGCCCTGCGGGACCGGGGCGTCGACGTCCTGCTGTCGGACCCGGACGCCGCGTCCGTGCGCCTGGCGTGCGACCTCGGGGCCGGGAGCGTCCTGGACGAGTCGGCGCAGTCCCGTCCCGTCGACATCGCGGTCATCGCCGCGCCGCCGGCGGTCATTCCCGCGGTGCTGCGCGGCGCCCAGGACCGCGGTCTCGCGCACGTGTACACCGACGTGGCCAGCGTGAAGGCGAGCGTGCTCACCGAGGCCGAGCGGCTCGGCTGCGACATGGCCACGTTCGTTCCCGGCCACCCCATGGGCGGCCGGGAGAAGCACGGGCCCGGAGCGGCCCGGGCGGACCTCTTCCTCGGGCGCTCGTGGGCCCTGTGCCCCACGGGCAAGGCGGGTTCCGAGGCCGTCGCCGCCGTCGCCGAGCTGGCGAGGCTGTGCGGCGCGGACCCTCTGGTGTTGGAGGCCGAGGCGCACGACCGCGCGGTCGCACTGGTCTCGCACGCCCCGCACGTGGCCTCCTCCGCGGTGGCCGCCCGGCTGCTGTCGGGCGACGACACCGCGCTGACCCTCGCCGGGCAGGGTGTGCGCGACGTGACGCGCGTCGCCGGCGGGGACCCGGCCATGTGGACGGAGATCCTCACGCACAACGCGGTCCCGGTCGCCGACGTCCTGCGCGGGATGGCCGCCGACCTGGCCGCGACGGCCGACGCGCTGCACGCCCTGGGCGCGGTCCGGGAGGCGGCCGGTGACGGTGACGGCCACGAGGCCGGGACCAGTGCCGGGGCCGCGGACCGTGCCGGGGACGACGTCCTGGAGCCGGTCCGCGACCTCCTCGCCCGTGGCCGCTCCGGCCAGGAGCGGCTGCCGGGCAAGCACGGCGGGGTCAAGCTGCCCGACTACACCGTCCTCCCCGTCGTGATCCCCGACGAGCCGGGGGTGCTGGGACGCATGTTCGCGGTCGCGGCCGACGCCGGGGTCAACATCGAGGACGTCCGTATCGAGCACACACCCGGCCTGCCGCTGGGCGTGGCCCAGCTGTACGTGCTGCCCGCCGCCGTGGACCCGCTCGCCCGGGCGCTGTCCGACGACGGCTGGTCGGTGCACGCGGGGGCGTGAGCGGACGGGGTTCGGGCGGGGCGCCGCCACGGTAGGCTGGTGCGTCGGTAGGCGGTAACGGTAGCGGGGAGACAGCGGCAGTGAGCGTGCAGGACGGCAACCAGGGCATCGTCATCGCGATCGACGGTCCCTCCGGGTCGGGCAAGTCGAGCACGGCCAAGGGCGTCGCCCGGGCGCGGGATCTGCGCTACCTGGACACCGGGGCCATGTACAGGGCCCTGACCTGGTGGATGCTGGACCACGGGGTGGACGTCGAGGACGCCGCCGCGGTGGCCGCGCTCGTCGAACAGCCCGTCATCGAGATGGGCACCGACCCGTCCGCGCCCACCGTGACCGTCGACGGCCGCGACGTGGCCGCCGAGATCCGCGGCAAGGACGTCACGGGCAGTGTGAGCGCCGTCTCGGCCGTGCCGGAGGCGCGCGCCCTGCTGGTGCGCACCCAGCGCGAGGTCATCGAGGCGGCCCGGCGCGAGAGCGCGGGCATCGTGGTCGAGGGCCGTGACATCACGACCGTGGTCGCGCCGGAGGCTCCGGTCAAGCTGTTTCTGACCGCCAGCCCGGAGGCCCGTGCGATGCGGCGCAGCAAGGAGGTCCGCACCAGCGACGTCGCCGCCACGCAGGCCGACCTGGCCAGGCGTGACAAGCTGGACTCCAGCCGGGCGCACTCGCCGCTGACCCAGACCGCCGACGCCACCGAGCTGGACACGACGGGGCTGAGCCTGGACGAGGTCATCGGCCTGGTCGTGAAGCTGGCCGACGAGGCCGGTCAGGCGCGCCAGGCGTAGCGGTCCCCGGCTCGGGACCCCGTCCCGGAGCCGTGTCCCCGGGGGCGGGCGTGGTGGTCGGCCCCCGTTCCGGCGTTCTCGCCGGTAAGACCGGTCACACCACCCGTCATCACCCCTTTCGGGGGAACAGACGAACATCCACGGGGGTTCTTCCCCGTGGCCAGTACACGGGTGCCGTCGGCATCCGTGCGGTACGTCCGCGCGACAGAGCGCGGACACCGACCATGCACGTTCTCGCGGCACGCATCCTGGGCGCGCGGGAACCTACGTACCGGGAGAGCAGTACATGAGTGACTTCGACATGTCCGACGTCGGCTTCGACGAGGAGCAGGACGGCACGGCGCCGCCCCTGCCCGTCGTGGCCGTGGTCGGGCGACCCAACGTGGGCAAGTCCAGCCTCGTCAACCGCATCATCGGCCGCCGTGAGGCCGTGGTCGAGGACGTGCCGGGCGTGACCCGCGACCGCGTCGCCTACGACGCCGAGTGGCAGAACGCGAAGTTCACTCTCGTGGACACCGGCGGCTGGGAGACCAGCGTGACCGGTCTGGCCGCGATGGTCGCGCGCCAGGCCGAGTACGCGGCGCAGACCGCCGACGTGATCCTGTTCGTGGTCGACGCGACCGTGGGCATCACCGACGCCGACGCGGCCGTGACCCGCGTCCTGCGCTCGACCAAGCGCCCGGTGGTCCTCGCCGCGAACAAGGTCGACGGGCAGATGCAGGAGTCGGACGCCCTGGACCTGTGGAACCTCGGGGTGGGGGAGCCCTTCGCCATCAGCGCCCTGCACGGGCGCGGCACGGGCGACATGCTCGACGCCGTCGTGGCCGCCTTCCCCGAGACCCCGGAGGGTTCGACCGACGAGGACGACGAGGACGGCCCGTCCCGGATCGCCCTGGTGGGGCGGCCCAACGTGGGCAAGTCCAGCCTGCTGAACCGGCTCGCCGGTGAGGACCGGGTCGTCGTGGACTCGGTGGCCGGGACCACGCGCGACGCCGTCGACGAGCTGATCGAGCTCGGCGGCAAGACCTGGAAGTTCATCGACACCGCCGGCATCCGCCGCCGGTTCCGCGCCCTGCAGGGGGCCGACTACTACGCGACCATGCGCACCGGCTCCGCCCTGGAGCGGGCCGAGGTGGCCGTGGTCCTGATGGACGTCAGCGAGCCGCTGGCGGAGCAGGACATCCGGGTCGTGGAGCAGGTCGTGGAGGCCGGGCGCGGCCTGGTCCTGGCGTTCAACAAGTGGGACATCCTCGACGAGGAGCGCCGGATCTACCTGGAGAAGGAGATCGACCGCCAGCTGGCGCGCGTCTCCTGGGCCCCGCGGGTGAACATCTCCGCGCAGACCGGCCGCCACATGGAGAAGCTCGTCCCGGCGATCGAGACGAGCCTGGCCGGGTGGGCGCAGCGCATCCCGACGGGTCAGCTCAACAACTGGCTCAAGGAGCTGGTGGCGGCCACGCCGCCTCCGGTGCGCGGGGGCAAGCAGCCCAAGATCCTGTTCGCGACGCAGGCGGGTGCGCGTCCGCCGCACTTCATCCTGTTCACGACGGGCTTCCTGGAGGAGAACTACCGCCGGTTCATCGAGCGCCGCCTGCGGGAGGACTTCGGGTTCGAGGGGTCGCCGCTGCACATCAGCATGCGCATCCGCGAGAAGAAGGGCGCGACCCCGGGGCGCGCCTCCAAGGGAAGCGTGCGTCCGGACCGCAAGCCGCGCGGCCGCCGCTGAGCCGGCCGACGACGCGCAGAGGGGGCGCCTCCCGTGGGGAGGCGCCCCCGCCGTGTGTCCGGGTCCCGGTGGTCCGATCCCGTTCCCGGGTCAGCCGTCGGTGGGCAGGCGGCGGACGTTGCTCGGCCGCGGGAGGGGTTCCCCGTCCGCTCCCTTCCTCGGGTAGGGCAGCTGGGCGGAGAGCGCGGGATCGCGGTCGGGGACCGGGATGTGCGGCGCCCCCGGCAGCGGGCGCCCAGCACTCTCCTTCATCCGCCACACCACGACGAGGCCGACCGCGCCCGCGACCATGAGCAGCCACGCCGGTGAGTACAGGTTGCCGGTCGACTGGACGAGCGACTCGGCGATCAGCGGTGTCGTACCGCCGAACAGCGCGACGGAGACGTTGAACCCGATGGCCAGTGCTCCGTAGCGGACCTTGGTGGGAAAGAGCGCGGGAAGCGAGGCCGGGGCGCTGCCGGAGAAGTGCACCAGGGTGACGGCCAGGACGAGCACGCCGAGGGCGACCGCGACCAGGCTGCCGCGCTGGAGGAGCCAGAACGCCGGCAGGGACAGCGCGATGGAGAACAGGCACCCGGACAGCAGGACGGGTCTGCGGCCCACGCGGTCGCTCAGCCGCCCGAAGAACGTCACCGCGACGAGCATGAACGCCATGGCGGTCAGCGTCATGACCAGGCCCAGGGTGGAGCTGTAGCCGAGTTCGGCGTCGAGGTAGGTGGGCAGGTAGGCCGTCACCATGTAGTTGTTGACGTTGAAGACCATGACCAGCCCGACGCACAGCAGGAGCGCGGGCCACTGGCCGAGGATCGTCTCCCTGAACTGGCCCTTGCGGCGGTGCCCCTCGGCGTCCTTGGCGAAGCCCTCGGTGTCCTGGGCGAAGACCGGTGTCTCCTCCAGCCTCAGCCGCAGGTACAGGCCGACCGCGCCCAGCGGCAGGGCGAGCAGGAAGGGCACGCGCCATCCCCAGTCCGTCATGGTCTCCGAGCCCAGCAGCAGGGTCATGACGGTGACGATCGTGGCGCCGCCGACGTATCCGCTGACCGTGCCGAACTCCAGCCAGGACGCGAGGAAGCCGCGGCGGCGGTCGGGCGCGTACTCGGCGATGAAGGTCGTGGCGCCGCCGTACTCACCGCCGGTGGAGAAGCCCTGGACCATGCGGGCGACGAGCAGCAGGAGCGGTGCGGCGACGCCGATGGTGGCGGCCGACGGGATGAGGCCGATCGAGAAGGTGCCGATCGCCATCAGGAGCATCGTGAAGGCCAGGACCTGCTTGCGGCCGACACGGTCGCCGAGCGGGCCGAAGAACAGGCCGCCGAGGGGGCGCACGAGGAAGGCCGCGGCGAAGGTGGTGAAGGTCGCGATGAGCTGGACGCCCTGGGACTGGGACGGATAGAAGACCAGGCCGATGGTGACGGCGAGGTAGCTGTAGACGCCGAAGTCGTACCACTCGGTGGCGTTGCCGATGGCGGCGGCCGTGACGGCCTTGCGTGTGGTCCGATGCTCGGTCACGAGCGTTGGTGGCCGCTGGCTCTGGTGGTCGCTCACGTCTACCCCCTCGGAAGTGTCACTCAGAACACATAGTTAATCACCATAAGTAAGAACATCGTGGACATCGCCCGTGTCGTGACGGCGGTAGCGTGGCGGTAGGCGTGGAAGGGGAACGCATGCTCAAGGTGCTCGTGAGTGCCTGCCTGATGGGTCGGCGGGTCCGCTACGACGGGCGGACCAAGACGGTCGAGGACGGCGCGCTCGACCGCTGGAGGGCGGAGGGGCGGCTCGTGGTGCACTGCCCGGAGATCGCGGGCGGACTGGCGGTGCCGCGGCCCCCGGCCGAGATCGAACCCGGCGCCGACGCCGACGCGGTCCTCGACGGTCGGGCGCGCATCCTCACCCCGGACCGGGTCGACGTGAGCGACCACTTCGTCTCGGGCGCCCGTTCGGCGCTCGCGACCGCCCAGGCCCACGGTGCGGTCATGGCGATCCTCAAGGAGTCGAGCCCCTCGTGCGGGTCCCTGGAGGTCTACGACGGCACGTTCGAGGGCCGCAAGGTGCCCGGAGCGGGGGTCACGGCCCGGCTGCTCGCCGAGCGGGGCGTCGCCGTGTTCAACGAGCACCAGATCGCCGAGGCCGTCGCCCACCTGGAGCGCCTGGAGGGTTCGGCGGAGCCTGGAGGGTCCTGAACGCCCGGTGGAGCCGTAGGAGCAGGAGGGGCCGGTATGGCGTCGCTCTGGCGTCGCTACGGTGCCGGGGGAACTGGGCCGACGGGAGCCCCCCGGGCCGCCGTGGGCGCAGCGGGAGTCACAGGGCCCGGTGCCCCGCCGGGGCCGGAAACCCTGGTGTGAGCGCCCTGGATCGTGCGGTAGAGTTTCACCTGTTGGCGGGGCCGGAGACGGCACTCGCCCAGCGGCCGGGACGTAGCGCAGTTTGGTAGCGCACTTGACTGGGGGTCAAGGGGTCGTGGGTTCAAATCCCGCCGTCCCGACAGAGAAGTAGCAGGTCAGGGAGAGGTCCGCCACAGGCGGGCCTCTCTTTGCGTTGCCGGTGGGACGGGTGGCACGCACCGGATCTGAGGCCGGCCGCGGCGCCGCCGTGTGCCGCCCCGACCGCGGAACACGGCCTGTGCAGGGTGTGGAACACCTGGTGGCGATGGGGGACATGACCGGCATTAGGTATATGACGGTAAGATCTCGTATTGTCTCCTGTGCACCCGCCGACCCGATGGCACCTCAACGCTGGTGCCGTGAGTAGCGTGAGCCGGCGCCGGGCTCCCTCCGCCCCGCCCCCAGTGGCTTCTCACGTCTCGGGCTCGCTCGCGGTACGACCCATGGAGCTCGCATGAACCGGACCCCCGTCCCGTCCCCTGCCGATGCCTCGCGCCGCCGAGGATCGCGTGCAGGCGCCAGAGTCCTGGCGCTGGCGCTGGCCGCCGTGCTCGTCGCTCCCTCGGCGGTCCACGCGGAACCCGACGTGGAAGACCTCGACATCGACGAGCTGACTGAGCGGGCGGAGGACCTGGAGGAGTCCTACGACGGTGAGCTCCTGCAGTTCACCGAGATCAAGGAGCGCGCCGAGCGCGCCGAGGCCGATCTGGAGGAGGTCGAGGAACAGCTCGACGGCTCGCGTTCCAGCGTGGTCCACATCGCCGCGTCCCGGTACAAGAGCCTCGGCCTGGACCCCGCCCTGGAGATGTTCTTCAGCTCCTCCCCGGAACAGATGTTCCAGGACACGGCCACCGTCGAACAGCTCGGTCGCACCCAGTCGGGGCAGATCTCCGAGCTGGTGGACCTGCAGGCCGAGCGGGCGGAGGCCGCGGAGGAGGCCGAGGCGGAGCTCACCGAGGCCGAGGACCTCATCGAGACCCTGGAGGAGCAGCGCGAGGAGGTCGAGGAGGCCATCGAGCGCTACGAGGCCGAGCAGGTCCCCGACGAACCGGAGACCGGGTCCTCGGCCACGTCGGGCACCATCCCCGAGAGCGTCAAGGGCTGGGGCTTCGACGGCGCGACGCCGCGCATGGCCGCGATCCGCGACGAGGTCATCCTCAACGTCGGCGTCCCCTACGAGGTCGGCTGCGCGCGCAACAGCGCCGACGACCACGGGACGGGTCAGGCCTGCGACTTCATGGTCGCGGTGATCGGCACGCACCCGAGCGCGGGCAACCGCTCCACCGGCAACGCCATCGCCCAGTACGCGATCGACAACGCCAGCCGGCTCGGCGTCAAGTACGTGATCTGGGAGCAGCGGATCTGGCAGCCCTCCAGCGGCCAGTGGGTGGCGATGAGCGACCGCGGCAGCGTGACGGAGAACCACTACGACCACGTGCACATCTCGTCCTACTGACGGGCCGGCCCCGGGGCGCGCGGTTCGATCCGCCGGGACCGTCGGCCGTGTGGCGGCCGCTCCGGGCGGGCCGACGATCGAGGGTGTCGTCCCGGTCCCGGGCACCGTCGTCGTACTCTCCGGCGAGGAGTACATCGACCAGGTCGACGGGCTGGTCCCCTGACGCGTGGGCGGTCCGGCCGGGGCGGCCAGGGGGCGGGCGCCCGACGGCTGGCGGTTCGAGCCACTCCGGGAATGCGATAAGGTTTTACCCGTTGGCGGGGCCGGAGACGGCGCCCGCCCAGCGGCCGGGACGTAGCGCAGTTTGGTAGCGCACTTGACTGGGGGTCAAGGGGTCGTGGGTTCAAATCCCGCCGTCCCGACAGAGAAGTAGCAGGTCACGAAGGGCTCGTCGTCGGACGGGCCCTTTTCTGCGTTCCCGGAGGGGAGCCCGGGCCGGTGCCGGTGCGAGGGGCCGCGGGAAGGGGGTCTGTAGCATGGCCCGGCGGGCACCGGGTGCCGGCCGTACCGGAGGGAGCCAGAATGAGGGCCAACCAGATCCCCACCGAGGAGATCACACGGGAGCCGGCGGCGTTCGCCGACAGGGTGACCGCGGACGGGCGGTTCGACCGGACCGCCGAGCCCGGGCGGTTCCGGCTGGTCATCAACCGGGCCTGCCCCTGGGCGCACCGGGTCGTCATCGTCCGCCGCCTCATGGGTCTGGAGGAGGCGGTCTCCCTGGCCGTCACCGACCCCCGCCAGGAGATCATCGAGGGCGACCCCCACTGGGTGTTCACCGAGGAGACCGGCAGCCCCGGCGACAGGGACCCGGTCCTGGGCATCCACGCCCTGCGCGAGGCCTACCTGGCCCGCGATCCCGGCTACACCGGCGGCGTCAGTGTCCCGGGACTGGTCGACACGGCCGACGGGCACCTGGTCTCCAACGACTACGACCGGCTCTCCCTCGACATGGCCACCGAATGGGGCGGCCTGACGCGAGACGGCGCCCCGGACCTGTACCCGGCGGCGCTGCGCGACGAGATCGAGTCCCTGGGCCGGGAGATCTACCGGGACCTCAACAACGGTGTCTACCGGGCCGGTTTCGCGCCCGACCAGAAGCGCTACGACCGGGCCGTCGCCGGGGTGTTCCGCAGGCTCGACGCCCTGGAGGAACGCCTCGCCACGCGCCGCTACCTCGTCGGTGACGCCGTCACCATCGCCGACATCAGGCTCTTCACCACGCTGGTGCGCTTCGACGCCGTCTACCACGGCCACTTCAAGTGCAACGTCCGCAAGCTCGCCGAGTACCCGGCGCTGTGGGCCTACGCCCGCGACCTGTTCCAGACGCCCGGGTTCGGCGACACGACGCACTTCGACCACATCCGTGTGCACTACTACTACGTCCACACCGCCATCAACCCCACGCGGGTGGTCGCGGTCGGACCCGACCCCCGCCTGTGGCTGACCGCCCACGGGCGCGAGGAACTGGGCGGCGCCCCCTTCGGTGCGGGCACTGCGCCCGGCCCGGTCCCCGAGGACGAGCGCGTCCCCGCCCCGGCCTGACCGACGGCCCACGCCTCCCCGGGTCCGAAATCCCCCGATCGACACACACGGCGATTGACGTGTGTCTCTTCGTGTGCAAACGATGAAGTCGCCCCCCACCTCGGCGCAGACGGCACCAGGTGGTCCGGGGCGCGTCGAAAGCACACGAAAAGCCGCCCAGGAGGTTCCATGAAGCTGTGCCGAGCGATCGCCACGACGTTCGCGGCCGCCGCCGTGACGGTGCTCGTCAGCACCGGTCCCGCCCACGCCGCCACCGGCGAGGTCATCGTCTTCACCACCGAGTTCGAGGAGCTCACCACCTACCAGGACCCCGCGTCCGGTAGCTGCCGGCAGTTGCCGCCCACCGCGCACGTCGTGATCAACCGGACCGACGCCGACGTCTACATCCACGCCGGTCCGGCCTGCTGGGGCCCCGGCGTCACGGTCGCGCCCGACCACGGCTGGCACGCTCCGCCCAGCGGGATGTTCAGCATCTCCGTGGCGTGACTGACATGTCCTGATTCGCTTGAATTCATGGGATTTCATGTGGATGAAGTAGAAGGCTTCTTTTGTAGTGAATTATAGAAGCCTTATCCACGGATCCGTTTTCTGGATTTCGGTCCCATGACCGGGTTCGACCCTTTGACGTTCCCGGTGTGCTGGACGATTCTGAATGCGGTTCGCGAGGAGCCGGTGGAGATATGGCCCCTGGTCGTCTCCACCGGTTTCCCGCGCCGTTTCCGTGCGTCCCTTTCGCTCGCACGGAGAACATCACCGCACTCGACCGGGAAAGGCGTTGTCCAGGATGCTCCACAGCTTCGTGGTCGGTCTGGGCAGGTCCGGGCAAGGACTGCACCTGCCGTCACTGGCCAAGGCGCGCGCGGTGGCTCCGGACCTCGTCGCACCGGGACCCGTGACCGCCTTCGACCCCTTCCTCGGCCCGGAGCCGGTCCCCGGCACCGTCATGGCGCACTCGTTGGAGGAAGCCGTCCGACGCGCTCCGCCGCACCGCTCCGTCGTCCACCTGTGCACCCCGCCCCACCTCCGCTCGGGGATGCTCGACCGCCTGGGCCGGCTCGGGTACCGCAAGATCATCGTGGAGAAGCCTCTGGCCCTGGACCTGGCCGGACTCGCGGCCGTGGCGCGCGTACGGCGCCGCTGGGGGCTGGACCTGACGGTCAGCACCCAGTGGCTGGACAGCGCCCTCACCCGGCGGCTGCGCACCGCGGTGGAGGGACGCGACCACGGGCGGCTGCGCTGTATCCGGGTCGTGCAGAACAAGCCGCGCTTCACCCGCAGCGCCCAGGCCCCGGGACACCCGACCGCCTTCGACGTGGAGGTCCCCCACTCGCTGGCAGTGGCCCTCTCCCTGGCGGGGGGCGCCCGGCTCGTCACCGCCGCCTGGGAGGACATGGCCACCGAGCGGATGCGCCTGCCCCGCCTGGGCCGTGCCAGGCTCCGACTGGACCACCACTCCGGCGTGCGCACCGAGATCGACTCCGACCTGACCTCGCCGGTGCGCGAGCGCCGCATCACCCTGGAGTTCGAGGGAGCCACCCTCACCGGCCACTACCCCTGCGGCGAGACCGACCACACCGCCCAACTGCGCGTGGCCGTCGCCGGGCACGAGACCTCGCGGTCGGTGTTCGCCGACGACGCGCTGCCCGCGTTCTTCGTCAGTGCCTACGCCCGCTACCGCAGGTCCCCCTACGGTCCGGGCACGCTGCCGGTGCAGGTCGACACCGTGCGGCTGCTCACCGAGGCCAAGGACCTGTGCGCCGTGCGGGAATCCGAGACCCGTCCGACCGAGGAGGCGCACAGTGTCCCCAGCATCGGCTGAGTCCGCCGCCGACGCGCCCGCCCACGCACGGAGGCCCTTCCGGCCCGCCCTGGCCGGGATCGGTGACGAGGCCGCCCCGGACCTCGGCGGCCAACTGGCCGCACTGGCACGCCTGCGCTGGCAGCTCCTGGAGCTGCGGACGGTCGGTGGGGTCCCCGTGGCCGGAATGGACGACGGGGCCTTCGCCCGAACGGCGGAGCGCATCCACGCGGCCGGTGTCGGCGTGGTCTGCGTCGCGTCCAAGATCGGCGACTGGTCCCGGCCGGTCACCGGCGACTTCGCCGTCGACGTCCGTGAACTCGACGTCCTGGCCCGGCGCTGCGCCCTCCTCGGCACCCGCCTCGTGCGTGTGATGTCCTACGCCTCGGGCGGCCTGCCCGCCTCCGAGTGGGGGGCACGAGCGCGGACCCGGCTGCGTGAGCTCGCTCTGCGCGCGGAGGACGCCGGGCTGGTACTGGCGCACGAGAACTGTACGGGGTGGGCGGGCGAGGACGCCGAGCGCATGCTCGATCTGGTCACCGGCGTCGACAGTCCGGCGCTGCGACTGCTGCTCGACACCGGCAACGGGGTCGCGCACGGCTACGCCGTGCCGCCGATGCTGCGCTCCCTCATCGACCTCGTCGTGCACGTCCACGTCAAGGACGCGGTGGCCGGACCCGACGGCACGGCGGAGTACGTGCTGCCGGGCGCCGGCCAGGCCGGGGTCGTCGACGTCCTACAGGCACTGGCGGGGCACGGCTACGACGGGGCGCTGTCCATCGAACCGCACATCAGCCTGCGTCCGCACGAGGGCTCCGGCGCCGGGCAGGGCGACGGCACCGGCTTCGAGGCCCACGGTCGCGCGCTGGAACGCCTCCTGGACCAGGTCGGCGCGGAGACGGACACGGCGGTCCCGCACGAAGGAGGGACCGGATGAGCCACGAGCCCGACCACGCGCCCGGCTCCGTGCCCGCCCCCGCGGCCGCGGCGCTCACGCCGGCCGACCACGACCTGTTGCTGCGCCTGCTGCGGCTGCCCACGGCCGGTCCCCTGGAGACCGGCCCGGAAGGACCGCCGCCGCGGTTGCGCGAGGCGCAGCGCGAGTACGCCCGCCACGCGGGCGAGACGGGCTTTCGCACGCTCTTCCACGCCTGCCCCGACCCCGCCGACCTGGAGCGCGCGGACGTCCCCGCTCCCGTGCGCGAGGCACGGAACGCGCCCGGCTTCCTCGCCGACCAGCCCAGTCTCGTCCTGCGGCTGGGGCCCGACCTGCCGACCGAGCGCACGGTGATGTTCAACGTGCATGTGGACACCGTCGCCGGGCAGGAGCCGGTCCGTTTCGACGGCACGTCCTTCCACGGACGCGGGGCCATCGACGCCAAGGGGCCCGCGGTGGCGCTGCTGGCCGGCGTCCGCGCCGCCAGGGCGCTGCGCCCGGCTCTCGGGCGCGAGGTCGGTGTGCTGATCCAGGCCGTGGCGGGAGAGGAAGGCGGGGCCATGGGCGTCCTGGGCACCCGGCCGTTGGTCGAACGCGGCCACACCGGCCGGCTCAACGTCTTCTGCGAGCCCACCGGGCTGCGGTTCCTGCCGCGCAGCACGGCGGCGATGACCGCACGCGTGACCGTCGACGGCACCGGCACCATCGACGACCGCCCCGCGGACGGGCACAACGCCAGCGTGCTCCTGGGGTTCCTCGCCCAGTACCTGGGCCGGGCACTCGACCACGAGGCGTCCCGGGGCGCCGTGTGCGTGGCCGGACTGCGCACGGGCGACCTGCACAACAGGGTCTACGGGAGCGGGGCACTGCTGCTCAACCTCTCCTACACCTCGTCCGCGGCCGGCCGCCTGCTGGAGGCGGCCGTGCACGAGGCCCTGGACCACGGGTTGGACGCGTTCACCAAGGCCTTCGGGGATACCGCGCTGTTCGCCCGCACCGCCGCCGACGCACGCGACATCACTCGGCTGGAGTGGCTCAAACGCGGCCTGCCGGTCCTGGACGACCGCGACTCCTGGGGACACGCGCTCCTGCGCGGTGCCGGGATCCGTCCTTGGCCGACCGACGAACCGGCCTTCACCTGCGACGCCATCTGGATGGCGGACGTCGCCGACGCCTGCACCGTGGTCCTCGGCCCCGGCGACCTGTCGGCCAACAACGCGCACGCCCAGGGCGAGTACGCGCGGGCCGACGAACTCGACGCCTTCGCCGCGGCGGTGACCCGACTGCTGCTCGCCTTCTCCGACGACACGACCGGGTGCCGGTGAAACCGATCCCCGACCGGAGACCCGACGACCGAGGAGAAACGCCCGCCCCGGCCATCCACCACCCCCCCCGACCAAGCGACCGCCCTCGACCAGCCCCGACCACGCGATGGCCCGACCGCCCACGACCACCCCGGCCGCCGCCGCATGCCCGCGACCACCCCCACCGCACCTGCCTGTCGGCTCGCGTACCGAGCCGTCCCCGCTGCCCCCACAGCACCACCGGGCGCAGGCCCGCGCGCCTGCCGTCCCTGCCGTACCGCTGAACGGAGGAGGCCCGTGAACCCGACCGTCCCCACTGCCCCCACAGCACCACCGACCTCGTCACCCCCACCTGAACGGCCGCCGACCGTCCGTGTGCGCCACGACGACCTGCTCGCCTTCACCGCGGCCGTCTTCACCGACCGCGGGCTGGCACCGGACAGGGCGCGTGAGGCCGCCCGGGCCCTGTGCCACGGCGACCTCGCCGGGATGCGCTCACACGGACTCGCCAACCTGACCCGTCTCTATCTCCCCCTGTTCGACGACGGGCGGGTCGACCCGAACGCCCGGCCCCGCACACTGCGCGACCGCGGCGCGGCCCTGCTCCTGGACGCCGATCGGGCCCTGGGCCTGTGGGCCGCGGGCGCGGCCATGGACACGGCCGTCGAGCGCGCCGCCGTGTACGGGATCGGCGTGGTGGCGGTCCGCGGCGCCACACACCTGGGCTGTGCGGGTCACCACGCGCTGCGCGCGGTCGACCAGGGCATGATCGGGCTGGTCGCGAGCAACTGCGGCCGCCAGCGCATCGCCCGTCCCCCCGGCGGCGCTGTGGCGATGCTGGGCACCAATCCGCTCAGCGTCGCGGCGCCGGCCGGGGCCCACCCGCCCTTCCTGCTCGACATGAGCACCACGGCCGCCCCCACCGGCCGCGTCCGCCAGGCGGCCCGCGAGGGGAGCGTGCTGCCCGAAGGACTGCTGCGCGACGACGCGGGCGCGCCGGTCACCGATCCCGGCGCCTTCGACGCCGGCCGGGCGCACCTGATGTGGCTGGGCGGCGAGGCCGGGCAGTACAAGGGGTTCGGCCTCGGCCTCATGGTGGAGGTCCTGGCCGCCCTCGTGCCCGGCGCCGGCATGGGCCCGAGCACCGACGCGCTCTCCGGTGACGGGGGCCCGAGCGGCCGCGACGACGACATCGGCTTCCTCGTGGCGGCCGTCGCTCCGGGAGCACTGCGGGACGGCACCGCGGCCGACGCCGAGGGGCTGTTCGGCGCGCTGCTGGACTGCCCCGCCGTCGACCCGTCCGCTCCGGTGCGCTATCCGGGGTGGCACGAGCACGAGCGGACGCGCGAGTGCCTGCGCTCGGGTGTCCCGCTCGACGCCGACCTGTACGCGGAACTGGCCGGGGTCGCCACGCGCGCCGGCCTGGCCGCGCCCGAGCCCTTGGAGGAGCGATGACGCGCCCGTTGCGAGTCGGGGTCGTGGGCCTCGGCGTGATCTCACGGTTCTATCTGCGAGCACTGGAGGGGTCGTCGACGGCTCGGCTGGTGGCGGTGTGCGACCGCGATCCCGCGGTGCTGGCCGCCCACGCCGGTCCGGTGCCCGGGTACACCGACCACCTGCGGCTGCTGGAGGAGGGCGGGGTGGACGCCGTCGTGGTGACCGCGCCCAACGACGTGCACGCCCGTGTCTGTTCCGACGCCCTGGCCCGCGGGGTGGCCGTGTGCGTGGAGAAGCCGCTCGCCCTGAACGTCGCGGAGGGTGAGGCGCTGTCGGCGCTGGCCCGCGAGCGCGGGGTGCCCCTGTTCACCGCCTTCCACCGCCGCTACAACGCGGAGGTCGCGCGGCTGCGCGCGGCACTGGCCGGCGCCCGGGTCGCGGAGTTGACCGTGCGCTACCTCGAAAGGATCGAGGAGCACGCCGGTACCGACACCTGGTACCTGGACGCGCGCAGGTGCGGCGGCGGATGCGTCGCCGACAACGGACCCAACGCCTTCGACCTCGTCGACCTGTTGCTCGGCCCGGCCGAAGCCGTCTCGGCACGGATCGTCCGCGACGGCGGGGGGACCGACCGGCGGGCCGACATCGCTCTGCGCGCGGGCGGTGCTCGGGCCAGGGTCCTGCTCGACTGGTCCTACGCGGGCGAGCGCAAGGACGTCGAGGCCCGGCTGGCGGACGGTCGGACGCTGACCGCCGACATGCTGGCCGGCCACCCCGGCTTCAAGGACTCCCTCTGGCACGAGTACGACGGGATCATCGACGCGTTCGAGCGGCGTGTCCGGTGCGGATCCGAGGAGGGGGCCGGCGGCCTGGCGGCCCTGCGGCTCGTGGAGGAGGCCTACCGGCTGGAGGAGCCGGTCGCGGAGGAGGTGGTCGGATGAACCCGCACGAGGACGGGGCGAAGCGGGCCGTCACGGCGACCCTGGTCAAGGTGCTCGTGCACCGGCGTACGGAGCGCGGCATGCGGCTCGAACCGTTCGCGAGCCGGTGCGTGCGCGCGGGCGAGGTCCACGAACTGGTCCTCACCGACCACACCGGAACCCGGGAGGGGACGCGTATCGACCGTGTCGGCTTCCTGGGATTCGCCGAGATCACCAGCGCGGGCGTGCTGGACCGGGGCGACGAGCTCTGGGTCGGCGCGCGCCGGGTCGGTGTGCTCCTGGGATTCGACGCCTGCCACTTCCCCAACCACTACAACGTGCTCGTCCACGCCGATCCGGTGCGGACGGGCCGGGATCTGGGGCTGCGTCCGGGCGAGCCGCTGCAGTTCCTGCAGGGCGGGGCCGAGGCCGATCCGCAAGCCGTCGGCCAAGGGTCGGCGGCGACCCTTTGTCCGAATATTTCTTAATTGTTTATCACTGTGAATGGACTTCGTCGTCCGGTTGCAGAAAACAGCAAGAAAATCCTGTGGGCGGCTGTTTTGCGGGCTGAGTGGCAGGTAGTATCTCTATTGCAGACGCCGTCGGAATTCCGATGGCCTCCCACGTAATTCTGCATTCGTCGTAGGTGCCTTTAAAAGGGCTGCCTGAATTCAACAGTTAGGAAATGTGTCATGGCAGTTGGAGTCAAGGAGAACACCCGTCTCGAAGAGCGCTTCCGCCTCTGGGACTCGAACGGCAACGGCGTCATCGAGCGCTCGGACTTCGAGAGCGAGGCCGACGGCATCATCAACGCTCTGGGAGCGCAGGGCAGCGCCGCCGGCACCGAGCTCAAGCGGGCCTACCTGGCCATGTTCGACCACCTGGCCAACGCGGCCGGGACGAACCGGATGGACAAGGCGGAGTTCCTCCGGGTCGCCGAGCAGGAGATCATCAGCAAGGGCGACGCCGGATTCTCCTCGGTCGTGGCCCCGACCATCCAGGCGATCGTCAACGTCCTGGACACCGACAACGACGGCGAGGTCAGCCCGTCGGAGATGGCGAAGTGGTTCGACGCCATCGGCCTCGACCAGAGCGCCGCGGACGAGGCGTTCCGCCAGCTGGACGCCGACGGCAGTGGTCAGCTCTCCGTGTCGGAGCTGGTCGACGCCGTCCGCGACTACCACCTCGGCCGCAACGACATCCCGCTGCTCGGCGCCTGATCCGACGAGCTCCGTGGCGGGGCCGGCCGGTCCGGCCCCGCCACGGTCCACGTGCCCCCGACAGGGGGACGCCGCCTCCGCTGCTCGACACGCACAGGAATGGAACCGTGGAGAGAACACTCCCACCCTCCGAGGAGACCCTGTCCCGCGACGGGTCCGGGGCCGCTCCGGTCCCCTTCTTCACACAGGCCGCCACGTTCGCACGCCTGTGGCCCGAGATCCGCGCCCACTGCACGCGAGTGCTGGACAGGGGCAAGTTCTCCCACGGAGCGGGCGTCGCCGAGTTCGAACGCGCACTCGCGCGCTGGACGGGCGCGTCCCACGTGGTGGGCGTCAACTCCGGTACCGACGCCCTGGTCCTGCTCCTGCGGGCGGCCGGCCTGCGGCCCGGTGACGAGGTCGTGGTGCCCGCCTACACCTTCGTCGCCACGGCCACCTCCGTGGTGCTCGCCGGGGGCGTCCCGGTCTTCGCCGACATCGAGGAGCGCGGATACGGGATCGACCCGCGTTCCGTCGACGCCGTGGCCACGCCCCGCACCCGCATGGTCATGCCTGTGCACCTGTTCGACCGGTTGGCCGACATCAGGGGCGTGCACGAGGTCGCGCGACGGCGCGGACTGACCGTTGTGGAGGACAGCGCGGAGGCCGTCGGCATGCGTCAGGACGGCACGCACGCCGGACTGCTGGGCGCCGGCGGTGTGCTCTCCTTCTTCCCGGCCAAGACCCTGGGCGCCATCGGCGACGCCGGAGCGCTGCTCACCGACGACGACACCGTCGCCGAGACCGCGCGGGCCCTGCGCCACCACGGACGGAGCGGCCGCACGCTGGACCATTTCCCCGGGATCTCCAACCCCACGGTCCACTCCGGCTACAACAGCAAGATGGACGACATCCAGGCCGCCGTCCTGCTCGCCAAACTGGGCCGCCTCGACGACGACATCGCCCGCAGAGCCGAGCTGTCCGCTCGCTACGACGAGCGGTTGCGCGCGGTCCCCGGTGTGCTCGCGGTACCGGGCGACGTGCCGCCCCACCCCGGCGGAAACCGCGTCAGCTACGTCCACCTCATCGAGGTCGAGGAACGCGACGCCCTCGCCTCGCACCTGGGCGCCCGGGGTATCGCGACCGAGGTCTACTACCCCACCCCCCTCCACCTGCAACCCTGCTTCGCCCACCTCGGACACCGGCCCGGGGACTTCCCGCGCGCCGAGGCGGCGTGCGCGGCGGCCCTGGCCCTGCCCCTGCACGCGGACCTGGCCGACGCCGACGTCGACCGGGTGTGCGACGGGATCGAGGACTTCTTCACCGGGAGGCGACGGTGACCGCGGTGACCGCCGAGACCATCCGCTTCTTTCCCCCCGACCTGTTCGAGGACGACCGCGCGGCCCTGCTGGACGCGGTGTACTCGATCGGTACGGGCACCGACCAGAAGTTCATCCTCGGGGAGCGCACCGCGCGCCTGGAACGCGCGCTGCGCGAGGACCTGGGCGCGGCCGACGTCGTCGCCTGCTCCAGCGGGACCTCCGCCCTCACCCTGATCCTGGCGGCGATGGGCGTGGGGCCGGGCGACGAGGTGGTGGTGCCCGCCTTCGGCTGCGCGCCCCTGGCCAGTACGGTCGCCAACCGCGGTGCCCGTCCGGTCTTCGCCGACATCGACCCGCGCACCCTGACCGCGGACCCCGCGGCGGCCGAGGCGCTCATCACCGAGCGGACCAAGGCACTGATGCCCGCGCACATGTTCTCCGTCATGGCGGACATGCCCGCCTTCCGCGCGCTGGCCGACCGCCACGGCCTGCGCCTGGTCGAGGACTCGGCGGTGGCCCAGGGCGGAACGCTCCGCGGCCGTCCCGCCGGCCTGTGGGGCGACGCGGGCGTCTACTCCTTCGTCCAGGTCAAGACGTTCGGAATGCCGGGCGAGGGCGGTGCGGTGGTCACCGGTGACACGTCGCTGGCCGCCGACGTGCGCATGCTGCGCAACCACGGGCAGGACGGAGTCCACCGCTTCCGCCACCACCGCGTCGGCTACAACAGCCGCTTCGACGAGGTCATGGCCGACTTCCAGCTGCGCCGCCTGGCCGGCCTGCCCGGCCGCCTGGCCCGGCGCGCGGAGATCGCCGGCTACTACTCCGACCGTTTCGCGCCCCTGGCCGACCGGGGGATCGTGGCGCCGCCGGTGGGCGGAGACGGGCGCTGCCACTACGTGTACGCGGTCCTGGCCGAGCGGCGCGACGCCCTCGTGGACCACCTGGCCGCCCACGGCGTCGACTCGCACGTGTACTACCCCCGGGCCCTGCCCGAGCAGCCCGCGTTCGTCCCCTACGCCGCCGGCGGCGTCCGCCCCGTCCACGCGGAGTCGGCCGCCCGGCGCAACCTCGCCCTGCCGCTGTACCCGCATCTGAGCGACGCCCAGGTGGAGCACATCGCCGACACCGTGTGCGCGTTCGCCGCCTCCAGGGAGAAGACGCCATGACCGACCAGATCACCCACAGGCCGGACGGTGCGGCACCCGCTCCCACACCCGCTCCCGCCCGCGGTACCGCGGCGGCCTACGCGCGCCTGGCCAAGCTCGACATCTACGACTACTACATCGGCCTTCCGCTGGTGTGGGCGATGCTGGTGCCCGCCGCCCGGTGGGAACCGGGTGCCCTCGGCCTGCTCGCGCTCATCCTCGCGGCGGAGATCGCCGTGGTGGCCGCCATGGTCGCCTTCGACGACGTCACCGGGTACCGGGACGGAAGTGACGCCGCCAACTACGGGTCGGACGCGGCCAGGCGCCGCCTGGCGCGCAAACCCCTGGTCGCGGGAACGCTCACCGAACCGCAGGCGCTGCGCTTCGCCCGGTGGGCGACCGTGGCGAGTGTCGCGCTGTGGGCCCTGGTGGTGGCCGTGGCACCGCACCGGCCGCTGTGGGCCCTGATCCTCGCCGCCGTGTGCGTGGCCGCGTCCATCCAGTACTCCTGGGGACTCAAGATCAGCTACCGGGGGTTCCAGGAGGTCTTCCTGATCGGCCTGGGAATCGGCTGGGTGCTGGTGCCCTACGGCCTGCTCACCGGAGAGGTGACCGGCTTCGTCGTGGTGCAGGCCCTGCTGTTCGGGTTCGGGCCCATGGTCTTCGGGCTCTACTCCAACACCAACGACATCGAGGGCGACCGCGGGGCCGGACGCGTCACCGTCGCCGCCATCGTGCCCCCGCGCCTGAACACGGCGTTCATCATCACCATGACCGCCGTCGAGAGCATGCTGATCCACGGCTCCACCGTGTTGGGCATCGCGCCCTGGTGGTTCCCGATCGCCCTGGTGCCCATCCTGGCCATGCGCCTGACCCAGCTGTGGATCGGCTTCGTGCGCGACGACATCCTGCGCGCCCGCCGCATCGCCATCCACACCCACCGGGTCACGGTGGTCCTGCTGATCAGCGCGAACCTGGTCGCCCCGCTCCTGGCCGGGACCGTCGGGTGAGCCCCGCACCGGACGTGGCGGTGGTCGGGGCGGGTGTGGCCGGACTGGCGGCGGCCCACCACCTGGCCCGCGCCGGGTACTCGGTGCGCGTGCTGGAGGCCGCCGACGCGGTCGGCGGTCGGATGCGCACCCTGCGCTCCGACGGATTCCTGATCGACACCGGGGCGGAGATGCTGCCCTCGGCCCGGGGCTACCCGGCCACCTGGCGGCTGATCCGCGAACTCGGCCTCGACGGCAGCCGGGGAGCCGTACCGCGGGTGCGGGGCGCCCTCTCGGTCTGGCACGCGGGCCGCTCCCGCCCCCGCGCGGGCCGCCCCCTGGGCCTGCTCACCGGTGCCGGCCTGTCGGTACGGGCCAGGGCGGACCTGCTGCGCCTCCTGACCGCCGTGCGGCGCGCCGGACCGGATCCGGACCGTCCCGAACTCTCGCCCCTGGGCGCGGCCACCGTCGCCGACCTGCTCCGCGACTACCACCCGGAGCTGGGCGACCGGCTCATCCGGCCGCTGGCCGCCGGCTTCTTCGGCTGGGACGCCGAGCGCTCGGCCGCCGCGCCGTTCGCCGCGCACCTGGCGGCCTCGGGCAGCACCGGCGACTGGCACACCTACCGCGACGGCATGGACACCCTCGCCCGGGCACTGGCCGACCGGCTCGACGTGCGGACCGGGCACACCGTGACCGCGGTCAACGCCGACCGGGGCGGGGTCCGCCTGGCCTCGCCCCAGGGCGAGGTCACCGCCCGCGCGGCGGTCCTGGCGGTACCCGCCCCGGTGGCGGCCGGACTGTACACCGAGGCGTCCCCGGTCGAGCGCGCCTACCTGCGGGCGTGCGGGTACACGCCCATGCTGCGCCTCAGCCTGGTCCTGGACCGGCCGGCGGCCCCGCGCGGCGTGCGCGGCGGCTTCGCCACCCTCGTCCCCGCCCACGAGGACCCGCTGGTCAACGTGATCACCGTCGACCACAACAAACATCCGGGCCGGGCCCCCGCGGGCCGCGGACTGGTCTCGCTCGTCGCTTCGCCCCAGGGCACCGCGGAGCTCCTCGACATGCCCGACGCGCACGTGGCGCAGCGCCTGCTCGCCCGTGCCGAGCGCCTCGTCCCCGGCCTGTCCGCCCGTGTCCGGAGCGTGCACGTGCACCGGTTCCGGTACGGCCTGCCCGAGGCGACGCCCCGCGCGCTGGCGGCGCGCGCGGCCTTCGCCGACCGCCCGGCCGCACCGGTGGAGTACGCGGGGGACTGGATCGCGCTGCGCCCGTGCAGCGAGGGAGCGGTCTCCTCCGCCGCCCTGGCCGCCGACCGCGTGCTCGGCCACCTGTCCCGGTCCGCGGCCCCCTCCGGACGCGCGGGCGCCCGACCGACTGTTCACGAGGAACGATGACACCCTTCACCAAACCCATCCACCTGGGCACCCTCTTCGACGATCTGGCCGCGCGTGGCCACGGCACCGCCGTGCATCTCAGCCGGCCCATGGACATCGCGCCGGACCTGGGCGGCGACCTGGACGTTCCGCGCCTGGCCGAGTTCGTGGCCGAGGTGGCCGGCTGGCTGGTCGCGGCCGGGGTCGGGCTGGGCGACCGCGTCGCGATCGCCAAGCGCAACCACTGGGACTACGTGGTGCTCTCCTGTGCCGCCGCGCGCGTGGGAGCGGTGCCGGCGTCGCTGTCCGCGCACCTGGACCCCTCCGTCCTGGAAACCCTCCTCAAGCGACTCGAACCGGCGCTGCTGGTCACCGACACCGCGCTGCTGGCGGCGTGCCGGGAGGGCGGGACCGACCTGGCCTCCCTCGCCACCCGGACCCTGGTCGTGGACGGCACGGCGGAGGGCGCGCTGTCCACCGACGACGTGCGCGGAGCCGCCGCTCCGCCGCCGCGCCGCCCGCCCCTGGACGCGCCACTGGCCGTCATGCACACCTCCGGCACCACCGGAGTTCCCAAGCTGGTCGTGCACTCCACCCGGACGATCATGCGGCGCCTGGCCGGCTTCGAGGCGCACCGCTGGCCGCTGTTGGGCAGCCGGCCCGACGACACGGTGGCCGGTGCCGTCTCCTTCGCGCACGGTCGCGCGCTCGCCTGGACCGCGAGCGTGCTCTGGCTGGCCCCCGCCCGGCTCCTGGCGGTCTCGTCCTCGGACTGGGCCGAGGCCGGCCCGTTCCTGGAGCGGCACAGGCCCACCACGTTCGAGGCGCAGCCCGCGACCTACGTGCGCTGGCAGGACCGGACCGGGGGGCCGGGCGGACCGTTCGAGCGGGTGCGGCTCTTCATCAGCACCTTCGACGCCATGCACCCGCCCACCGTGCGCGCCTTCCTCAACGCCACCCGGCGCCGCCACCCCGTCTGGATGCAGGGCTGGGGCCAGAGCGAGACCGGCCCGCTCACGTTCCGCTTCCTGACCCGGCGCGCCATGGCGGCCGAGCGCGGACGCCACCCCACCACACGTGACATCGGCCGTCCGATTCCCACCCGGACGAGTCTGCGGGTGGTCGACCCGCGCACCCTGCGGCCCGTGCCCCGCGGGGACGCGGGCCTGGTGTTCTGTCGCAGCGAGGCCCTGTGCCTGGGCTACGTCGGCGAGGAGGAGCGCTGGCGGTCCAAGTGGGTGGGCCAGTGGTGGAACACCGGCGACCTCGGCGCCCTCACCCGCACCGGAAGCGTGCGGCTCGTGGACCGCGAGGTGGACGCCATTCCCGAGGGCAGCTGCCTGGAGTTGGAGGACGTCGTCGCCGACCGCCTGCCGCAGGTGCTGGAGTGCGTGGTCCTGGGCCGGCCCGGCCTGCCCTCCCTGCCCGTGGCGGTGACCGAGGACGGTGCGCTCGACCTGTCCGCGTGGCGGCGCGCGGTCACCGACCTGCCGCCTCTGGCCGACCCCGTGGTGATGGCGTGGGACGACGTGCCGCGGACCGGCACCGGCAAGGTGCGCCGGTCGGTGCTGCGCGACCGGATCGGCGCGGCACCCGACACCCATGGGACGGGACGATGGACCTGAGGACGGACCGCACCCCCGGTGCCGGGCGACGCCCCGCGCAGCCGGCCGCGCCGCGTGCCGCGGCCGGTCGTGCGCCGTCCGGGGCCGCACCGCCCCTGGCGGGGCAGCGGGCGCGCACACGCGGCGGCTCCCCGGCGCTGCGGATCGCCGTGCAGCGGCTGCGCGCACTGGGCTGTGCCGTCGAGGAGTCCGGTGACCCGCCGCCGCGCGAAGCTCCGACGGGATGGATCGGCCTGACGGGGCCGCCCTTCGCGTCGCACGGCGCCGCGCCCGAGTGCCGGATCTCCTGGTCCGGCCCGGTCGCCGTGCCCCTGCACGGCGAGAGCGACGTCCAGGCGGCCTGCGGGATCGCACACGTGCACGGGCGGGCGGTCGGTGCCCCGCGCACCCTGGGCGTGGACTTCGCCTCCGTGTGCGCCGGGGTGCTCGCCGCCCAGTCGGTCACCGCCGCGGCCCTGGCGCGCGCACGCGGTGGCGCGGCACTGTCGGTGACCACGTCGGTCGCCCAGGCGGCGCTGCTCTCACTGACCCAGTACGTCGCGGCGGCCACCGCCCCCACCACCGACGCCGGACCCGGGGCGGTCGCCCGCCCGGCCCCGAGGCACGGCGCCCGGAGCACTCCGCCGTTCCGTTCGGCCGACGGCGTGCTCTTCGAACTGGAGACGCTCGACGCTGACGCGTGGTGGCGGCTGTGGACCCGCCTGGGCGCCTCCTCGGGCGCGGTGGCCGCCGGGTGGCCCGCGTTCCAGCAGCGCTTCGCCACCGCCACGTGCGCCCTGCCCGCCGCCTTGGGGGACACGGTCGCCGCGCTGGACTTCGCCCACGTGCTCGACGCGGCGCGCGAGACCGGCGTCAGCGCGGTGGCGGTGCGCGGGGCGGACGCACCGGACGGACCCGCGCCGGACTCCCCGTGGCGGCTGCGCGCCCACGGCGGCCCTTCCACCGGGGAGACGCTGCCGCCGCTGGCCCCGGGCGAGCGCGCCCCGCTGGCCGGGCTGCGGGTCGTGGAGGCGACCACCCGGGTGCAGGGACCGCTCGCCGGACACCTGCTCGGCCTGCTCGGCGCCGAGGTGGTCCGCGTCGAACCGCCGGGCGGCGACCCCATGCGGGGCGTCCCGCCGATGGCCGGTCCGTACTCCGCGCGCTTCCTCGCTCTCAACCGCGGCAAGGACGCCGTGGAGGCCGACCTCAAGACCGACCGGGGACGCCGCACCGCCCGCGAACTCATCGCGTCGGCGCACGTGTTCCTGCACAACTGGCCGCCCGGCCGGGCCGACCGGCTCGGCCTGGGCCCCGACGTCCTGGCGGCCGACCACCCGTCGCTGGTCCACGTGCACACCGGAGGGTGGGCCGACGCCCTCCCCGCGCCCCAGCCCCTGGGGACCGACTTCCTGGTGCAGGCGCACAGCGGGGTGGCGGCGCTGGTCAACGGGCCCGGTGGACCCGCGGCGCCCTCGCTGATGACGATCACGGACGTGCTGGGCGGCATCATCGGCGCCGAGGGGGCCGTCGCGGCGCTGCTGGCCCTGGCGCGTACGGGCACGGGTGTACGGAGTGAGACCGCGCTGGTCGACGCCGCCCGCCTGCTGCGCGCCTCGGCCCACCCCCGTGACCCAGCGCCGCCCACGGGCGGTGTCCGGGGGTCCCGCACCGGTGACACCACCGGGAACGGGGACGCCTTCGGGAAAGGCCACGCCGCCGGAAACGGTGACACCACCGGGAACGGGGACGCCGCCGCCCCGCGGCGGCGCGCCGGCGACCGCTCCGCGGGGGCGTCCGTGACGGTCGACCTCGCCGCCATGGCCGCGGACCCGGCCTTCGCGCCCGCGTTCGAGACGGGCGCGGCCGCGGGCACCGCCTTCAGCCGTGCGCCGTGGACCTTCGAGCCGGCCGCGGGCCGACCTGCGAAGGAGGCCTCGTGAAGACACCCGTACCGGCTCCCTGGACCTCGGCCAACGGGGTGGTCCTGGCCGACCGCGTCCCCCGGGCACTGCGCTCGCGCTGGACCGCGCGGGGGGTGTGCCCCGGCCGGGACCTGTACGCGCTGTTCAGCGAGCACGTGCGCGACGCACCCGGCCGCGCGGCGGTGATCGACGCGGCGGGCACCCTCGACTACGCCGGGTTGGACGCGGCGGTGCGCCGCGCCGCGACCGCCCTGTCCGAGGCCGGACGCGGCCGGGCCGACATCATCGGCGTCCTGCTGCCCAACGGACGCGAGGCGGTCGTGGCCGAACTGGCCATCGCCGCGATCGGGGCCGTGGCCCTGCCGATCCCCGACGGCCGGCCCTGGCGCGGCGTCACGGAGCTGCTGGAACGCGCCCGCGCCGCGGCGCTCGTCACCGGTCCCGGCACGGTCGACGGGGGTGCGCGGCGGGAAGCGCTGCCGCCCCGGTGTGAGCTGTGGACCTTCGGCCGCGCCGTCCCCGGAGCCCGCTCCCTGGACGCGCCCGATGCCGCACGGGTGGCGCGCCGGCGTCCCGCGAGCCCCGATCCGGAGGCCCCCGCCCGCATCCTGGTCTCCTCGGGATCGGAGGCCGCGCCCGCGATGGTCGCCTACTCCCACAACGCCATGGCGGGCGGGCGCGGCAACTACGTGGCGGCACTGCACCCGGGCTCCGGTCCGGTACGCAACCTGGTGCTGGTGTCCCTGGCGTCCTCCTTCGGATCGTGCGGCGTTCCGGTGACACTGGCCCGGCACGGCGGCACGCTCGTGGTGCTGCCCCGCTTCGAGGCCGAGGCCGCTCTGGAGGCGGTCGAGCGGCACCGCCCCACCCATCTGACGGGCGTACCCACGATGCTGCGCCGCATGGCCGAACACCCGTCGGCGGGGGACAGGGACCTGTCGTCGCTGCGTGTGGTCGTGGCCAGCGGGGCACCGCTGCTCCAGGAGGTCCGGGACGCCTGTGCCCGGCGCTTCGGCCGACCGGTCGTCAACGTCTACGGCTCGACCGACGGGGTCAACTGCCACACCGGGCGCGACCCCGACCGCTGGACACCGGGACTGGCCGGGCGGCCCGACCCCGACGTGGCGGAGATCAGTGTCCGCGACGACCGGGGCCACCCCGTCCCGGCGGGCCGCACGGGCGAGATCTGGGCCCTGGGCCCGATGAGCCCGCTGTGCTACGTCGCGGCGCCCGAACTCGACGCCGCCCGCCGGGCCCCCGGCGGGTGGGTGCGCACCGGCGACCTGGGCCGGATGGACGAGGACGGGACCCTCTGGGTCCTGGACCGCATCAGGCGCGTGGTCATCCGCGGCGGCGTCAACCTCTCTCCGGCCGAGGTGGAGCGCGGGTTGAGCGCCCACCCCGGTGTCGCCGACGCCCACTGCGTCCCGGTCCGCGACCCCGACCTCGGCGAGCGCCTGTGCGCCTGTGTCGTGCCCAGGAGCGCCGCCGACCCGCCCGACCCGGCCGCCCTGACCGCCTTCCTGCTCCACGAGCGCGGGCTGGACCGCCGAGCACTGCCCGAACGCTTCCTGGTCCTGCCCGAACTCCCGCTCGGCCCCACGGGCAAGGTCTGTACCGCCACCCTGACCCGCATGGCGGCCGCCCGCGCGGGGGCCGAGCCCCAACACCCGCCCCACGCATCCGAGGAGGATCCCGTGCAGTCCACCACCCCCGCGCCCGACGGTCGCGCGGACGCTTCGCGCTACGTCTTCGACAACCACAGCGAGCACGCCTTCGACCAGCACCGGTTCCTGGCCGCGGCCTACGACGCGATGACCACCGAGCGCCTGTCCCAGACCGGCGTCGGACCCGGTTGGAGGTGCCTGGAGGTCGGTGCGGGCGGTGGCAGCGTGGCCACGTGGCTCGCCCGGCGGGTCGGCCCCACCGGACATGTGACGGCCACCGACATCAAGCCGGAACGCATTCCCGCCGTGGCGGGGCTGGAGGTCCTGAGCCACGACATCGTGCGCGACCCGCTGCCCGAGGCGGCGTTCGACCTCATCCACTCCCGGCTGGTCCTGTTGCACCTGCCCGAGCGGATCGCGGTGCTGGACCGCCTGGTGCGCGCGCTCAAACCCGGCGGCGTGCTCCAGCTCGACGAGTTCGACATCACCTACGGACCGGGGCTGCTGATGCCCGACCGTGAGGCGGGCAAGCTCTACGAGACGTTCCTGGAGGCGAAGATCCGGGTGATGGACCGCGCCGGAGCGGACCCGGCCTGGGGGCGCGAGGCCGCCGCGGCCATGGGCCGGGCCGGACTGACCGACGTCGACCCCAGGCCCAGGCTGGAGCTGTGGGACGCCGACTCGCCGGGAGTGCACCTGATCGCCCACCACACCCGGCACCTGCGCGACCAGTTCGTCCGCGAGGGGATGACCGACCAGCAGCTCGCCGACGTCCGCGCGCTGCTCGCCGATCCGGCGTTCAGGGCCAGCTCGTGTGTCATCTACTCCGTGCAGGGCCGCCGTCCCGAGGAGGCGGCGTGAGGGCGCCGCGCGTCGACCTGACGGCGGTGGCCGACGTCTACCCCGCGATGGCGAAGTTCGACGCCGCCGCACGCGAGGGGGTGGATCCCGTGCTCGGCGAGCTGGTGCGCATCCGGGCCTCCCAGATCAACGGCTGCGACTTCTGCCTGGACATGCACACCCGGGCGGCCCGGGACGCGGGAGAGGGACAGGACCGATTGGACGCGCTCGCGGACTGGCGCGGGAGCGCCCTGTTCACCGGGGCGGAGCGCGCCGCGCTGGCACTGACCGAGTCGATGACCCTGATCCCGGGTTCGGGAGTCCCGGGGGACGTCCTCTCCGCGGCCCGGGCGCACTTCGGCGAGGCCGGTCTGGCCGGCCTGGTGTGGGTGATCGCCGCCATCAACACCTGGAACCGCGTGGCGGTCGCCGCCGCGCTGCGCCCGCCCGGCTGACGGTGCCGACGGTGCGGTCCGCCCGCCGCCCTAGGCGGGGGACCACACGCCCAGCTCGTTGCCGCTGGGGTCGGTGAAGTGGAATCGGCGGCCCCCGGGGAACTCGTAGGGCCCGTTGACCACCGTGCCCCCGGCGGCGCGCACGGCGTCGACGGACCGGTCCAGGTCGGTCGAGTACAGCAGCACGAACGGGCCCCCGGCGCGGACCTCACCGAAGGTGGTGAGGCCGCCGGCCTCGGGGGCGTCCGGGCCCGCGGGGTTCTGGATCCCCGCGTACTGCGGGCCGTAGTCGTTGAACCGCCACCCGAAGGCGTCGGTGTAGAAGCGCTTGGCGCGCTCCAGGTCGGTGGCGGCGATCTCGACGTAGTCGATGGCGTGGTGCTGGTGCTCGGTCATGGGGGCATGGTGCCCGATGGTCGTGACAGACGGGTGCGATCGGAGGGCGTGTCCCCGGCGCCGGTCGGGCAGGTGTGCGCGGAGGAGGTTCGGGTAGCGCGTTGGTGAGGGCTCGTGCACGACACTGATCCGGCCGAACAGGGGCGGCACGGCCCGGCCCCCGCCGGTCGTCGTGTGCTGACGGCGAATGGGGTGAGGACGGTGTTCCGAGACCGCGGAGAGGCCGGCGGGCGGCTGGCCGGAGCGGTGGCCGAACTGGAGCCTGAGCGACCGCTGGTGCTGGCGCTGCCGCGCGGCGGGCTGCCCGTGGCCGAGCATGTCGCCCAGGCGCTCGGCGCGCCGCTGGACGTCATCGTGGTCCGCAAGATCGGTGCCCCCGGCAACCCGGAGGCGGCGATCGGCGCGACCACGGCCGAGGGGCCGCCCCTGTTCGACAAGCGGGTGCTGGTCGCGCTGGGGGTCACCGAGGGCGACCTGGCGGGCCGGGTGGCCGACGCGCAGGCCGAGGCCCGGCGGCGGGTGGCGGCCTACCGCGGTGACGCGCCGGAACCGGAGATCGAGGGGCGCGACATCATCGTGGTCGACGACGGCCTGGCCACGGGCATGAGCGCCCTGGCCGCCGTGTCCGAGGTGCGCGAACGCGCGGCCGCCTCCTCGGTCGTCCTGGCGGTCCCGGTGGGGGCGCCCGACGCGGTGACGGCGCTGGAGGAGGTGTGCGACCGGGTCGTGTGCCTGTCCACACCGCCCGACTTCCGGGCCGTGAGCCTCTGGTACGACAGGTTCCCCCAGGTCGACGACGCCGAGGTGCGTCGGATCCTTCAGCGGGCCTGATGAGCGGCGGTTCCGGATGAGCGGCGGTCCTGACGAGGGGAGTGCACCATGACCATGCACGAGGTGACCGTGGCGACCGCGGGTGTGGAGGTCGGCGGGTACCTGGCGACCTACCCCGGCGTGACGGGGATCGTGGTCTTCGCGCACGGCAGCGGGAGTTCGCGGCACAGCCCGCGCAACATGGCAGTGGCCGAGGAGCTGCACCGGCGGGGGCTGGCCACCCTGCTCTTCGACCTGCTCACCCCGGACGAGGGCCGCGTCGACGAGCTCACCGCGGAGCAGCGCTTCGACATCGGTCTGCTCACCCGCCGGCTGACCGGAGCGGTGGACTGGCTGGCCACACAGGAGGAGACCGCGGACCTGCGGGTCGGGCTGTTCGGCGCGAGCACGGGGGCCGCGGCGGCGCTGCGCAGCGCCGCCGAGCGCCCGGACCGGGTGCGCGGTGTCGTCTCGCGCGGCGGCCGCCCCGACCTGGCCGGGACGGAGGCGCTGCAACTGGTGAAGGCGCCGACGCTGCTGATCGTCGGCGGCGCGGACCCGGAGGTCCTCCAGCTGAACCAGGAGGCCGCGGACCGGCTCTCGGCACCGAACCGGATCCATGTCGTTCCCGGCGCCACGCACCTGTTCGAGGAACGCGGGGCGATCGAGGAGGTCTCCGACGCCGCCGCCGAGTGGTTTCTGCTCACGTTCGGTGCGGACGGGCAGTGACCGGCCGCGTGCGGTGGACAGGACACGGCCCGCCGGCGACCGGTCGCCGGCGGGCCGGATCGGATCAGCCGCTGAGCTCCGGGTGGCCGAACAGGGTCGCGAACTCGGAGGGGAGCTGGCTGAGCAGTTGGTTGAGCTCGCCTCCGGACACGTTCTCCGCGACGGCGGTGAGCGTGGCGCTGGCGTCCCACTCGGCGGTCATGGGCCGCGCTCCGGTGGCGGCTGCCACGCGGTCGAGGAACTCCTCCACGCCGAAGGACTCGGCGTTCTCGAGTTCGCCCCGGTGCAGCGGCTCGGTGAGCGGTTCGGGCAGCTGAGCCGCCAGGTGCTCCACCCCATCGGCGGGCAGTCGGGGCGCGAGCGTGCCGAGCACGGAGTGCGCGACGTGTTCGGCCTCGTCGCGGTCGGCGTACTCGCCCAGTTCACGGACCTTGTTGAGGAACTCGTCGTACTTCATGTCGGCCTCCTCACCGTTGGTGGATGAGCGGCGTGGTCGTTGTCCTAGGACCGTGCCCCGGTCGGACGGAGGCGAATCATCCCTGGTCGGTCCGCGTGGCGCTGCTGACAGGGCGGTCGCGGTCCGGGTAGGCCTGAGGGCACCGGCGCGCGTGGCCGCGCCCGCTTCGTGGCGTGCTCGCCGAGGGCGCGGCCGGTCGGGAGCGCTCACTTCGGAACCATCGGGGGAGACGGATCCATGTCACGTGTGACCGCCGCGGTGCTGGCCGCGGTTCTGCTCGGGGGCGGCCTGCTCGGGCCCGCCGCGTGTTCGAGGGACAGCGCTCACGACCAGAGGGAGGTGGAGACGCCCGACGCGGTGGAGAGACCCGAGGAGACGCCGAACGTGGAGAAGTCCGACGGGGAAGGAGAAGGCGGGGAAGTGGCGCGGACGGTGCACGTGAGCGCCGAGGAGTTCTCCTTCGAGGGCTTTCCCGAGACACTGCCCGTGGGGACGGTCGAGTTCGTCCTCGACAACACCGGCTCGGTGGAGCACGACCTGGTGCTGGAGGAACTCGGTGACGAGGTGGTCGTCCCGGAGACGGCGCCGGGCGAGAGCGCGGCCGGCCGCGTGGCCCTGCTCCAGCGGGGTGAGTACACCTTCTACTGCTCGGTCGGCGATCACCGGGCGCGGGGCATGGAGATCACGGTGACGGCGGAGTGAGCCCGGCGGGCCGGTGCGGCGCGGACCGGCGCGGGATCGACGGCGTGGCGGTCCGGAGGGGAGCGGCGCCGTGTCGGTAGACCTGGGTGGGGGCGGTGTGTGATCCGTCCGCTCCGGGGGGTGACCGGCCCGGGGCTCACCGTCGTTCGTCGAAGGAGACCGTGCCCATGTCCCGTCTGACCCTGTCGGTCCTGGTGGTGGCCGGAGCGCTCGGCCTGTCGTCCTGCGGGGGCGGTGAGGCCGGGCCGGAGGAGCCGTCTCCGGAGGCGACGGCGGAGGCGACCGAGGAGATGCAGCCGCCGGTGGAGACCCAGGAGCCCGGTGACACCTCGGCCGCCGAGCCGTTGAGCGTCGCGGCCGACGAGTACACCTTCGACGGGATCCCCACGAGTCTGCCCGCCGGGACGATCGAGATCGACTTCGAGAACGTCGGCACGATGGGGCACGACCTGGTCGTGGAGGAGCTCGGTGACGAGCAGGTGATCCCGGTGACGGCTCCGGGGGAGAGCGCTCAGGGGGCGGTGTCCCTGGAACCGGGCGAGTACACCTTTTACTGCTCGGTCGGCGACCACCGGGAGCAGGGCATGGAGGTCGACGTCACCGTCTCATGACCGCTGACCGCCGAGCCGGCCGCGGGGCCGACCGACGAGGGTCCGCGCCCGGCGGCGCTCAGGTCAGGAAGCCGCGCAGCAGGGCCTCGCTGCCCTCCAGGTGTTCGCGTACGGCGAGCCGGGCCGCCTCGGGGTCGCCGGAGCGGATCGACTCGACGATCGCCAGGTGCTGGGCGCTGCTGTGCTCCAGGTTCTTGACGAGCATGGGCATGGCGTCGAGCAGGTCGTTGACGCGCATGCGCACCTCGGTCAGGGACGAGGACAGCGACGGCGAGCCGGTGAGTTCGGCGATGGTGAGGTGGAAGACGGTGTCGGTGCGGCGGTAGTCGTCGACCTCGGCGTCGTCGACCCGCGCCAGCCGTTCGGTGAGCAGGCGGTCCTGGTCCGGGGTCAGACCGGTCTCGGCCAGCAGGACGGCGGCGCCGGTCTCCAGGACGCGGCGGAAGGTGAGCAGGTCGTCGAGGTCGACGTGCATGTCCTTGAGGACGCGGCGGGCCTCGGCCCGGCTGGGGCGGGGGCGTACGTAGGTGACGAAGGTGCCGCCCAGACGCCCGCGCCGGGACTCGACGTAGCCCTCCTCCTGCAGCGCGCGGATGGCCTCGCGCAGGGTGATGCGGCTGACGCCCAGGCGGCCGGCGAGTTCGCGTTCGGCGGGGAAGCGGTCGCCGTGCGCGACCACGCCCAGTTTGATCGCCGACAGGAGCCGTTCGACGGTCTCCTCGAAGGCGTTGCCCGCCCGGACGGGGCGGAAGACGGCCTCGGCGGCCGGCCCGGCGTCGGCGTCGGGCTCGGCGTTGGTCCTGACCACCAGTGCCCTCCACGTTCGGTGACGCTCTTGCCTCCCTCAGGTTAGGGCCTGTCCGGTGGAGCGCCCTCCCGCCCCGGGCGTCGGGGCGGGTCGGCGCGGCGGGTCGGCGTGGCGGTGCCCCCTCACCAGCGGTCGGGGAGGGGGCGGGGCCGACCCCGGCTCCGGCTCACTTGAGCTCGGAGTCGGCCTCCTCGATGAGTGCGAACTCCTCCTCGGGGGCGTCGGCCACCAGGCGGTGGCGGGAGTAGAACCAGAAGTAGGCCAGGAACACCGCCAGGATCGCCGCGGTGACGGCTGCCCCGACCATGTCCACGAAGAAGGTGGCGGCCAGGGCGCACACCGCCAGCACGAGGGCGACGCCCGTGGTGACCGCGCCGCCGGGGGTGCGGTAGGGGCGCTCCAGGTGGGGTTCGCGCCGGCGCAGCACGATGTGCGAGGCCATCATGAGCACGTAGGAGACGGTGGCGCCGAACACGGCGATGTTGATCAGCCGGTCGCCGTCGGCCACGGTCACCGCGAGGAGGAACCCGATCGTCCCCGGCACGATCAGGGCCAGGTAGGGGGTGCGGCGCTTGCCGGTCACCGACAGCCGGCGCGGCAGGTAGCCCGCCCGCGACAGCGCGAACAGCTGGCGGGAGTAGGCGTAGATGATGGAGAAGAACGAGGCCACCAGTCCGGCCAGCCCCACGTAGTTGACGAAGCTCGCCAGGGCGGTGCCGCCGCCGTAGGCCTCGCGCAGCGCCTCGGGCAGGGGGTTGGTCGAGGAGGCCAGGGCGGCGGCGCCGGCGCCGCCGGGGGCGAGGACGAGCATGGCGGTGGCGGTCACCATCAGCACGCACATGGCCGCGATGATGCCGCGCGGCATGTCCTTGCGCGGTTCGCGCGCCTCCTCGGCGGCCAGCGGCACGCCCTCGACGGCCAGGAAGAACCAGATACCGAAGACGAAGGCGCCCAGGACGCCGGCGAATCCGTAGGGCAGGAAGGCGCTGGCGCCCAGCGCGGAGGTCGGTTCGATGTCGAACAGGTTGGCGGCGTCGAAGCGGGGGACCATGCCGACAGCGAAGGCGACCAGCGCCACGAGAGCCACGCCGGTGATCACGAACATCACCCGCAGTGCCTCGCCCACGCCCCACAGGTGGATGCCGACGAACACGGCGTAGCACACGAGGTAGACGGGCCAGGCGTTGGTGAGCCCGAACAGGCCCAGCGCCTCGACGTAGCCGCCGATGAAGACCGCGATGGCGGCGGGGGCGATGGCGTACTCGATGAGGATGGCGGTGCCGGTGGCGAAGCCGCCCAGCGGCCCCAGGGCGCGCCGGGCGAAGCCGTAGCCCGCTCCGGCGGTGGGCAGGGTGGAGGCGAGTTCGGCCAGCCCCAGGACCATGCACAGGTACATGGCGCCCATGAGGACGGTGGCGATGAGCAGACCGCCCCAGCCGCCCTCGGCCAGGCCGAAGTTCCAGCCGGCGAAGTCGCCGGAGATGACGTAGGCCACGCCCAGTCCGGCGAGCAGCACCCAGCCGGCGGCCCCGCGTCTGAGCTGGCGCCGGCGCAGGTAGTCGTCCCCGGCGGCGGCGTACTCGGCCCCCTGGATCTGGACCGGGCGGTCGTTGGTGTCGGACATGGGCGCTCCCTCGGTTCGGTTGCCCCGTGGCCTGGCAGGACCAACGATGCTCTTATTGGTTCATCGCCAGTCCTTTTGGATTACCGGAGATGGTCTTCCGGTCGGGTCCGAGCTGTCAAGGGGAGTAACACGCTATTGACAGGCGGGTACCTCGCTGGTTGCATGACCGATGAATGGTCTGAGACCAAACCAAAGGCGTCGGTGGCCGGACACGGCGCGGACAAGGAGTCCCAGGTGAACGAGCACGGCGGCCCCCCACTGTCCCTGGACGAATTGCGGCGCGAAGCGGCCGAGGGCACCCTCGACACCGTCCTGGTGGCCTTCACCGACATGCAGGGCCGGCTCCAGGGCAAGCGCCTGTCCACCCGCTTCTTCCTGGAGGAGGTCCTCGACCACGGCACCGAGGGCTGCAACTACCTGCTGGCCGTGGACGTGGACATGAACACCGTCGACGGGTACGCGATGTCCTCCTGGGAGACCGGCTACGGCGACTTCGCGATGGTCCCCGACCTGTCCACGCTGCGCCGCACCCCCTGGGCCGAGGGCGCGGCCATGGTCACCGCCGACCTCACCTGGCACGACGGCAGCCCCGTGGCCGCCTCGCCCCGCCAGATCCTCAACCGCCAGCGCGAACGGCTCGCCGAACGCGGCTGGCACGCCCTGGTCGGCACCGAGCTGGAGTTCGTGGTCTACCGAGACAGCTACGAGCAGGCCTGGAACCGCGCCTACCGCGACCTCACCCCCGCCAACCAGTACAACGTCGACTACTCCGTCCTGGGCGGCGCCCGCGTCGAGCCCCTCCTGCGCCGCATCCGCAGGGAGATGACCGGCGCCGGCCTGTACGTGGAGTCGGCCAAGGGCGAGTGCAACCTGGGCCAGCACGAGATCGCCTTCCGCTACGCCGAGGCGGTCCGCACCTGCGACCAGCACAGCGTGTACAAGAACGGCGCCAAGGAGATCGCCGCCCAGGAGGGGATGTCCCTCACCTTCATGGCCAAGCCCAACGACCGCGAGGGCAACTCCTGCCACATCCACCTGTCCCTGCGCGACGACGAGGGCACTCCCGTCATGGCGGAGGGGCGCGGCATGTCCGCGGTGGGCCGCCAGGTCCTGGGCGGCCAGCTCGCCGCCCTGCGCGAGTTCACGCTGCTGCTGGCGCCCAACATCAACTCCTACAAGCGCTACGTCCCGGGCAGCTTCGCCCCCACCGCCGTCGCCTGGGGGCCCGACAACCGCACGTGCGCGCTGCGCCTGGTCGGCCACGGACCCTCGCTGCGGCTGGAGAACCGCGTCCCCGGCGGCGACGTCAACCCCTACCTGGCCACCGCCGCCCTCATCGCCGCCGGACTGCACGGCGTGGACAAGGGCATCGAGCCGCCCGCGCCCCTCACCGGCAACGCCTACGCCTCCGGGCTGCCCACGGTTCCCACCACCCTGCGCGAGGCCCTGGAGCTGTGGGAGGGCAGCGAGCTGGCCCGCACGGCCTTCGGGGAGGAGGTCGTGGAGCACTACGCCCACAACGCGCGGGTGGAGCTGGCCGCCTTCGAGGCCGCCGTCACCGACTGGGAGATGTTCCGCGGCTTCGAGCGGATGTGACGCCGCGCGGCCGCACCGCGCAGCGCCCGCACCGACGCGCGACGGAACGCCCGTGCGCCCGCACAACCGCACGACCGCACCGACGAACAGGGGGAGACAGTGGGGACCGAGCACGAGGTGGTCGACCCGGCCACGGAGGAGGTCCTGGCCACCGTCGGCCTGGCCTCGGCCGAGGAGACCGACACGGCGGTCGCCCGCGCCGCCGCGGCCTTCCCGGCCTGGCGGGACACCGCGCCCGGCGAGCGCGCGCGCCTGCTGCGCGCCGTCGCCGCCGCCCTGGACGAACACGGTGAGGAACTCGCCCGCCTGGAGGTGCGCAACGCCGGGCACCCGATCGGCCAGGCCCGCTGGGAGGCCGGCAACGCCCGCGACGTCTTCCAGTACTACGCGGGCGCGCCCGAACGCGCCGCCGGACGCCAGATCCCCGTCCCCGGCGGGTGGAGCGTCACCTTCGCCGAACCGCTCGGCGTGGTCGGCGTCATCGTCCCGTGGAACTTCCCCATGCCCGTCCTGGCCTGGGGCGCCGCCCCGGCACTGGCCGCGGGCAACACCGTGGTCGTCAAACCCGCCGAGCTGACACCCCTGACCGCCCTGCGCATCGGTGAGCTGGCCCGCGAGGCCGGGCTGCCCGACGGCGTCCTGCAGATCCTGCCCGGCGCCGGGCCCGTGGCAGGGGACCGCCTGGTACGCCACCCCGACGTCGCCAAGATCGCCTTCACCGGCTCCACCCGGGTGGGGCGAGGCATCATGGCGGCCTCCGCCGACCGGCTCAAGCGCCTGACCCTGGAACTGGGCGGCAAGAGCGCCAACATCGTCTTCGCCGACGCCGACCTGGAGAAGGCCGCCGCGGCCGCCCCCGGCGGGGTCTTCGACAACGCGGGCCAGGACTGCTGCGCCCGCTCCCGGCTGCTGGTCCAGCGCCCGGTCCTCGAACGCTTCATGGACCTGCTGCGCCCGGCCGTGGAGGCCGTGACCGTCGGCGACCCGGGCGATCCGGCCACCGACATGGGCCCCCTGATCAGCGCAGCCCAGCGCGACCGCGTCGCCGGCTACGTCGACGGAGCGAAGGTGGCCTTCCAGGGTAGCGCGCCGGACGGTCCCGGGTTCTGGTTCCCGCCCACCGTCCTGACCACGACCGACCCCGGCGAGCCCGCCTTCCGGGAGGAGATCTTCGGCCCCGTGGTCTCGGTCCTGCCCTTCGACACCGAGGAGGACGCCGTGCGCATCGCCAACGACTCCGACTTCGGCCTGGCCGGATCGGTGTGGACCCGCGACGTCGGCCGCGCGCTGCGGGTCTCGCGCGCGGTCCGGGCCGGCAACCTGTCCGTCAACTCGCACTCGGCGGTGCGCTACTGGACACCCTTCGGGGGCATGAAGCAGTCAGGCATCGGCCGTGAGCTGGGGCCCGACGCGCTGGACGCCTTCACCGACACCAAGACCGTCTTCGTCTCCGACGACACCTGAGGGAGCGCACATGAACCGGTTCGACCAGCGCGTCGCCGTCATCACCGGAGCCGCGGGCGGCATCGGCCGCGCCACCGCCAGGAGGCTGGCGGACGAGGGCGCGACCGTCGTCGCCGTCGACCTGGACGAGGAGGCGGGCAAGCGGGTGGCCGAGGAGGTGGGCGGCCGCTTCCTGCGCGCCGACGTCACCGACGAGGCCGAGGTGGAGGAGCTGTTCGCGACGGTCCGGCGCACCTGCGGGAGCGTGGACGTGGCGTTCAACAACGCGGGGATCTCCCCGCCCGAGGACGACTCGATCCTCACCACCGGGCTGGACGCCTGGCGCCGCGTCCAGGAGGTGAACCTGACGTCGGTCTTCCTGTGCTGCAAGTACGCGCTGCCGTACATGCGCGAGCAGGGGCGCGGCTCGATCGTCAACACCGCCTCCTTCGTGGCCACGATGGGCGCGGCGACCTCCCAGATCTCCTACACCGCCAGCAAGGGCGGCGTCCTGGCGCTGAGCCGCGAACTGGGCGTCCAGTTCGCCCGCGAGGGCATCCGCGTCAACGCCCTCTCGCCCGGACCGGTGAACACCCCGCTGCTGCGGGAGCTGTTCGCCAAGGACCCCGAGCGGGCGGCCCGCCGCCTGGTGCACGTCCCGCTGGGGCGCTTCGCCGAGGCGGAGGAGATCGCCGCCGCGGTGGCGTTCCTGGCCAGTGACGACGCCTCGTTCATCACCGGGTCCAACTTCCTCGTCGACGGGGGCATCTCCGGTGCCTACGTCACCCCGGAATAGGAGGGCCGCAGACGTGCCACCGATCATCGGTGTCTCCGCCTACGCCCAGACCGCCCGCTGGGGCGTGTGGGAGATGCCCGCGGTCCTGCTGCCCGGCGCGTACACCGACGCCGTCACCGCGGCCGGGGCCGTGCCGGTCCTGCTGCCCCCGCTGACGGGGGTCGCCGACGCCGTGGCGCGCCTGGACGGGCTGCTGCTGGCGGGCGGCGGCGACATCGGCCCCGGCCTGTACGGCGCCGAGGCCGAGGAGCACACCGCCGGGGTGCAGGCGGCGCGGGACGGGGCGGAGAGCGCCCTGCTCGCGGCCGCGCTGGAGCGGGGGATCCCCGTCCTGGGCGTGTGCCGGGGCATGCAGCTGCTCAACGTGGCCCGCGGAGGCACGCTCGTGCAGCACCTGCCCGACCGGGTGGGGCACGACGGGCACCGCCGCACGACGGGGGTGTTCGACGACCATCCCGTGACGGTGGCGGAGGGGTCGCGGACCGCGCGCGTCCTGGGGCGCACGCGCCTGGACGCGCCCTCCTACCACCACCAGGCCGTGGACGTCCTGGGCGAGGGCGTGGTCGCCACGGCCTGGGCCGGCGACGGCACGGTGGAGGCGCTGGAGTACGCCGACACCGCCGACGTGCTCGGCGTGCAGTGGCATCCGGAGATGGGCCGCGATCCGGCGCTGTTCGACTGGCTGGTCGAACGGGCCTCGGCCCGGTGTGGCAGGCTGGCGGCCGACCCGCCGACCTGAGCCCGGAGGCACAGTGCCGACCAACGCCATCAGTACCGGACCCCGCGACTACGACGTGCTCGTGGTCGCGGGAGCGGGGGTCGACACGATCGTGCGTGTCGACTCCCTGGCCCTGCCCGAGGGCGACTCGGTGTTCGTGCCGCCGGTGCTGGACTACGTGGGCCACACCGGCAACGGGGTGGCGCTGGGCTGCCACGCGCTGGGGCTGGCGACCAAGTTCGTGGACTTCCTGGGCGACGACGTCCAGGGGCGCATGGTCCTGGACGCCTACGCCGAGCGCGGGCTCGACTTCAGCCACGTGGTCTCACCGCACGGCACGCCCCGGGGTGTGAACCTGGTCGACGCCCAGGGCCGGAGGTTCTCCTTCTTCGACGGCCGCCACCCGGCCGACCTGAGGCTGCCCCGCGAGTTCTACCTGCCGTTCGTCGAGCGCGCCCGGCACGTGCACATGTCGATCATGGGACACAACCGGGACGTCTACGACGACCTGGAGCGGCTGGGGGTGCCCAGCTCCACCGACCTGCACGACTGGGACGGCCGTGAGGAGCACCACCTGCACTACGCCCTGCGCTCGGACCTGGTCTTCCTCAGCGCCGCCGCGATCCACGGCCGGGTGGGCGAGGTGATGCGCGGCGTGCTGGAGCGCGGCCGGGCCGGGCTGGTCGTGGCCACCGACGGAGCCGAGGGCTGCCACGTGCTCGAACGCGGCTGGGCGGAACCCGTGCACGTGCCCGCCGCCGACCCCGGGGCCCCGGTCGTGGACACCAACGGCGCGGGCGACTCGTTCGTCGCGGCCTTCCTGTACGCCCGGCTGGAGGGCAGGCCGTCCGTGGAGTGCGCGCGGGCCGGCGCGGTGGCGGGGGCCCACGCGTGCACCACCGCCGGCACGCACACGGACTTCTTGACTTCCAGCGGTCTCAGCAGGCTGGCACGGTTCACCCCGAAGGGCTAGCCCATCCGAGCGTGAGGGTGTTCTTGGCCGCGTTCACGTCCGCATGAGCCGTGTGCCCGCACGCGCCGCACCTGAACACCGATGGGCTCTCTCGGTTGTCCGGTGCGTGGTGCCCGCACGGGTTGCAGCTCTGGGAGGTGGCCACCGCCACGGCCACACCCCGGTCCACGCCGACCGCGCTGTCCGGGCGCTCGTGCTGCTCGGGGGTGCTCTGGTCGTCCTCGCACAGCAGGGACACGAACCAGTGGGCGCCATCGTGTGAGACGGTGGCGGACCGGATGGTGCCCTGCGGGGCGCGGGACCACCGCAACCGGACCCACCCGAGCTTGGGCAGTTTGAGGCGTCCCCATGTGCGGCCGAGCCGTTCGACGCCCATGCGCGACCCGTCGGGGAAGCGGAACGGGGGCTTCCAACGGTGCTCGGCCCGCCAGCGGACGTGGAACGTGCCGTGGTCGGAGCACGCCCGGTCCAGATCCTTCAGCGTCTGTTGGAGGACGTGGGACGGTGCCGCCCTCAGCCACTCCTCTTCGTCCTTGGCATGGGCGAGCCGGCGGGCTTGCAGGTGGTAGCCGCAGAACGGCTGGTCGTATCCGCGCTGCCCCCGCTGGACGGCTCGGCGGCGCTGGTCCAGGGCGGTGTTCCACACCGCACGGGAGATGTCGCCGTACTCCGCGCCGGCAAAGGACTTCATCGCCCCGTCCGCCCTTCGCCGCCTCACCGGTGAGGGCGCCCAGTAGTGTGCCCTAGTGTTTCGGCTGGGGGAGGCACTGTGGACAACGAATGGTTCGGGCGTCGGACCTACCGGTGGTCGGACTGGACGGTCGAGGGGCTCGCGGAGCTCAAGCGGCGCAGCGGGACGACCGTCAGCCTGGTCATCCCGGCCAAGAACGAGGCGGCGACGGTCGGCGGCATCGTCGCCCGCGTGCGCGCTGCACTGGTGGAGGACGTTCCCCTGGTCGACGAGCTGGTCGTCATGGACTCCGACTCCACCGACGACACCGGCGCGCTCGCCCGCGCCGCCGGAGCGCGGGTGCACCGCGTGATGGACGTGCGCCCGGACCTGGGCCACCACCGGGGCAAGGGCGAGGCCATGTGGAAGTCGTTCTTCGTCACCTCCGGTGACGTCGTGGCGTTCATGGACGCGGACCTGGTCGAGTGGGACACCCACTTCGTGTCGGGTCTGCTGGGCCCCCTGCTGACCGAGCCGGGCGTGGACCTGGTCAAGGCGTTCTACGACCGGGTCCTGGACCAGGCCGGCGCCGGGGCGGGCACCAACGAGGGCGGCCGGGTCACCGAGCTGGTCGCCCGGCCCACCATCGCGCTGCGCTGGCCGGAGCTGGCGGGCGTGGTCCAGCCGCTGTCGGGGGAGTGGGCGGTGCGCCGCGAACTCCTGCGTGACCTGCCGGTGCCCACGGGCTACGGGGTGGAGCTGGCCGTGCTGGTGGACACCTACCTCGGCCGCGGGGCCGACGCGATCGCCCAGGTGGACATGGGCCGGCGCGCCCACCGGCACCAGAGCCTGCGCGGGCTGGGGGCGATGGCCACCGAGCTGCTGGCCGTGGCCGACCGCCGGGTCGGTCTCGGGCAGGGGCGCGAGGCGGTCGAGGTGCGCCAGTTCGACACGGGCGGGCGGACGATGACACGTACGGTGAGTGTGGTCGAGCGGGGCCCCGCGGGCCAGGTGGCGCCCGCACCCGAGTGGCACCAGGGAGAGGTGGCCGATTCGTGCTGAGACTGCGGGGCCGGGACTACGGCCCGGACGCGGCACTGGTGATGGCGATCGTCAACCGGACCCCGGACTCCTTCTACGACCGGGGGGCGACCTGGGACGACGGGCCCGCGTTCGAGCGTGTGCGCCGGGTCGTGGCCCAGGGGGCCGACATCGTCGACATCGGCGGTATCAAGGCGGCTCCGGGTGAGGAGATCGGCGCGGACGAGGAGAAGCGCCGGATCGTCGACTTCGTCGCGGGGGTGCGGCAGGAGTTTCCCGACCTGGTCATCAGTGTGGACACCTGGCGGGCGTCGGTGGGCCGGGACGTGTGCGAGGCCGGCGCCGACCTGCTCAACGATGCCTGGGGCGGGTACGACCCGGAGCTGGCCGAGGTGGCCGCGGAGTTCGGGGTCGGGCTGGTGTGCACGCACACCGGCGGGGTGACCCCGCGGACCCGGCCGCACCGGCTGCACTACGACGACGTGGTGCGCGCGGCGATCGACTCCACCGTGGCCCTGGCCGAGCGGGCTGTGGCGCTGGGGGCGCCCGCGGAGTCGGTGCTCATCGACCCCGCCCACGACTTCGGCAAGAACACCTGGCACTCGCTGGAGATCACGCGCAGGCTCGACGAGATGACGGCGACGGGCTGGCCGGTGCTGGTGTCGCTGTCCAACAAGGACTTCGTGGGTGAGACCCTCGATCTGCCCGTGGGCGAGCGGTTGACCGGCACGCTGGCGGCGACCGCGGTGTGCGCCTGGCACGGGGCACGGGTCTACCGGGTCCACGAGGTGGTGGAGACCCGCCAGGTCCTGGACATGGTCGCCACGATCAGGGGTGTACGGCCGCCCTCACGGGCAGTGAGAGGCTTGGCGTAGGGCGTGTTCAGCGTCAGAGGGGACTCGATGATCGTCGGAACCGCTGTCTGTCCGCATCCGCCGCTGCTGCTGCGTGAGCTCACCGGTGGGCAGGACGTCGCCGCGGAGCTGCGCAAGGCCTGTGAGGAGGCGCTGGCGTCGCTGGTCGCGCTCGGGCCGGAGGTGGTCGTGGTCGTGGGCGGAGCCGACACCGGTGGCCGCCACGAGCCGGGACCGGCGCCGGTGGGGGCCTTCGGCGGGGCCGGGGCGCGTTCGGCCGAGGGCGCGCTGCCGCTGAGCCTGGGGGTCGCCGGCCGGCTGCTCGACGCGGTGGGCGGTGCGGTCCCGGTCGAGATGTACACGGTGGCCTTCGGCGCCGGCCCCGACGCGGTGGCCGAGCTGGCGCGCGCGATCGCCGACCGCCCGGAGCGGGTCGGGCTGCTGGTGATGGGCGACGGCAGTGCGCGCCGGGGGGTCAAGGCGCCCGGACACCTGGACGAGAGGGCCTTCGACTTCGACGAGCGCGTGCGGCGGGCCCTGGCCGGGGCCGACCCGTCGGCCCTGTCGGGGCTGGAGCCGGATCTGGCCGCGGAGCTGTGGGTGGCCGGACGGGCCGCCCTGCAAGTGATGGCGGACGCGGTGGCGCGCGGCGGCGCGTCCTACCGGTCCGAGGTGCTCTATGCCGACGACCCGTTCGGGGTCATGTACACGGTGGCGGTGTGGTCGTGCGACTGCTGATGAACGACGTCGCGCCCGGCGCGGCCGAGCCCGGCGATCCGGTGGACGACTCGGTCCTGGAGGCGCTGTACGCCTACCCCGACACGGTCGGGCGGCCGTGGGTGCGGGCCAACATGGTCGCCACGCTCGACGGGGCCGCCGCGGGCAACGACGGCCGGACCGGGACGATCAACACCGAGGCCGACCTGGTCGTGTTCACGCTGCTGCGGGACCTGGCCGACGTGGTCCTGGTGGGTGCCGGGACGGCGCGCGCCGAGGGCTACCGCCGCCCCACGCCGCGCACGGGCGCGCGGCGAGCGCGGGCCGAGGCGCAGGGGCGCGCGGCGCATCCGGCGCTGGCGGTGGTGACCCGCACCGCGCACGTGCCGCCGCTGCTGGCGGCCGAGGAGACCGACCGCGGCCAGGTGTGGCTGCTGACCTGCCAGGAGGCGGGTGAGCCGGCGCTGGAGCGGGCGCGTGCGGCGCTGGGGCCCGAGCGGGTGCTGGTGCTGGGCGAGGCGGAGGTCGACCTGGTCGCGGCCGTGGACGCGCTGCACGAGCGGGGGATGTCCCGGATCCTGTGCGAGGGCGGCCCGCGGCTGCTGCGGGACGTGGCGGCCGAGGGCGTGCTCGACGAGCTGTGCCTGACCGTCGTGCCGGTGCTGGCCGCGGGGGCGGAGCAGCGCATCACCGCGGGCGCGGGTGTGGACCAGGAACTGGTGCCGCGCCTGCTGCTGGAGGGCGGGGGAACGCTGCTGCACCGGTGGATCCGTCCCTGAACGGACCGCGCCCGAGTGGAGCCCGCTTGTGCGGAGCCCCGCCAGAGCGGACCGTCCCTGAGCGGAGCCCCGCTCCGGCCTGCCCCTCACCCCGCGAGGTGGGCGGCGGCGTCCTCGGCGTCGTCGAGCAGCCGCCGCTGGCGGTCCTGGACCCCCGCGAGCTCCCCGGGGGTGCTGCGCCGCAGTTCCCGGCGCCGGCCCCCGCGGGAGGCGAGGGCGAGCGAGGCCGAGCGGGGCAGGCCCGCGGCGGCGCCCCCGGCGGCCAGTGCCGCCCGGACCCGGCGGCGGTGGTCCCACCGGGCGGCGAGGTAGACGAGCATCGCGGCGGCGAAGATCACCAGGACCTTGGCCATGATGACCAGCACGGTGTTCCCGAACAGGGGCGCGTCCAGCAGCCAGTGCATCGCCATGGCCAGCAGCACCAGTCCGGTCGCGGCGGCCGCGCGGCGCGGTCCGGGCCGCCAGGCGACCGGGGTCAGCAGGCCGACGGCGGTTCCGGCGACGGCGGTCATCGCCCAGTGCGAGCCCAGACCGGTCAGCCCCACGCGCAGGACCGTCGACTGGACGACGGAGAGCGCGCCGGCCGTGGCTCCGGACTCGACGATGGCGCTGACGGCGTAGATGAGGTTCTCGGTGACCTCGAAGCCCAGGCCGGCGAGGGCGCCCAGGACGAAGCCGTCGGCCGGGCCGCGCAGGGCGCGGGGGAAGGCGACCGCCACGAGGACGACGCCCGCGAGTTTGAGCAGTTCCTCGTTGAACGGCGCGGTCAGGGCCGCACCCCAGGCGGTGGCCAGGTCCAGGCCCAGGACGGCGGACCACGCGCCGCCCAGCGCGGAGTTGGCGATGACCCCCGCTCCGGTCGCCGCGGTCAGGCCCCACAGGGCCGCGGTCGCGCAGGGGAGCGGGTCGGGTGCGCGGACCGGGCGGATGCGCCGGAAGAGCCAGAACCCGAAGCCGAGCGTGGCGGCGGCCAGAACGAACGCGAGGGCCACTTCGCCGGGGAAGACCCGGGTGGAGCCGGACAGTTGGCCGACCAGGACCAGGAGTCCGGCGGCGCACCCCAGCGCGATGGCGGCGGTGGCCGCGAGCGCGGGCGGTCGCGGCCCGGCTGTGCGGGCGTGGCGGGCGTGGGGCAGGACGCCCGCCCCGGTACCGGGGGCGCCGGCGCGGGGCGCGTCCGAGCCGGCCGCGCGGGCGCGGGAGACGCGTCGGCGCGGTGCGGGGACGGACCCGTCCGCGGGCCGGGTGACGCGGAAGGCGCGGCTCATACGTCCTCCTGGTGGAACGTGATCGAGGTCAGGACGTCGTCCACGGCGGCCAGGTCGGCGCGGGTGGCGTCGCGTCCGGCGAGCGTCATCGACACGGCGAACCGGCCGTCGGGGGAGGGGTACAGGACGGCGGTGCCGGATTCGGTGTCGCTGGTCAGCGTGCCGGTCAGGCCGCGTGTGCCGTCCTGCGCCGTGGTGGTGTCGGGGGCGCCCAGGCGGGCGGAGCCGTCCCGGGCGCGCAGCGTGCGGTCCAGGCCCCGCCACAGCTCCGGGGCGGTGGGCGGGACGGCGGTGGTGGGGGTGACCGTGGTCAGGGTGAGTTCGGCCGGGCCCCGGCTGAAGTGGTAGACGCGCTCCGCGGTGCTGGTGCCCGAGTGCAGGTCCCAGCCGTCCTGGCGGAGGGTGAACCGCGCCTCGACCTCCTGGCTGGAGCCCACCTGGAGGGTGCGGCCGGACGGGACGGGCTCGGTGTCGGGCAGGGCCGCGTCGAGCAGGGGCCACCCCGTGACCAGCACGGCGACCACCGCGACGGACAGGCCCAACGCCCACCAGGAGCCGTCCGCGCCCGGGGGTCCGTGCGGCGGCCGCTCGTCGGTCTCCGGCGCCATGGCACCCCTCTCGTCGCACGTGGTGAGGCCTCGTCACGGACAGCGAATCATCCGCGTGGGTGCTCGTTCGCGAGGAACGGCGGACTTGGCGTACGTTTGCGGCGATTTCACACAGTCCGGGGATTTCGGCCGCCGAGGCGCCGTCCGCGTCCCGGCACCGGTGGGGAGGCGGCGGCATGGGTGCGCGGTGGATCGCGGGTGTCGTGGGGGTTCTCCTGGCGGTGAGCGGGTGCTCGCTGCTGCGGTCCGAGGATTCGCCGTGCTGCGTCGATCCCGACCTGGACCAGGACGTGCACGAGGGGGTGTTCGGACCCCCGGGGGCCGCGATCCGGGCGCGGTTGGAGGTCGTGGAGGTCGCCGCGCTGGAGGACCGCCTCCGCACCACCGTGCACTTCACGAACGAGGACGACGAACCGGCCTCGTTCGGCACGGACTACTTCACCGGTGGTGAGGGTTCCGCCAGCGGGATCCGTGTTCTGGACACGGACCACCAGCTGTACTACGGGCCCGACCCGGACCTGGGGAGCCGGCCGGAGGAGGAGTTCGTGTGGGAGCCGGACGTCACGCACGAGATCGTGGTGGACGCGCCGCGGCTGCGGAGGGAGCCTGGGACCGTGACGGTCCTGGCCCCCGACGGGACGGCCCTGTACCGGGACGTGGCCGTCGTGGACGGCGGCGGGTCATCGCGTCGGGCGGGAGGGGCGGATCCGGTCACGTTCCCCGTGGCCGACGGTGTCCCCGAACCGGCGGACCCCCTGCCGCTCGTGTGGCGCGAGAAGGCCGATGCCCCCGAACCCGAGGGCGAGGTGGGCGCGTCCACCGAACGCGAGTGGGCCGAGGGCGGGCGGGTCTGGCGGCTCTCGATCGACTCCGTCCACCGCGACGGCGCCATCGGTTTCGTCCGGTACACGCTCACGCTCGTCTCCGGCCGCCCCCCGGCGGGAGAGGACCCGGAGGACCTGCCCGCGGACCTGGACCTGACCGTGGTGGACTCCGACCTGCTGATGCCCAGGCCCGAACAGCGGGTGGACACCGAGGACGGCGCCCTGTCCCTGGGGCGGATCTCCTGGGCCGTGTTCGACCGGGCCGGCCAGGAGATCGAGGGGTCCCTGCTGGTGATGTCCCACCGGCGCGAGGAAGCGCGCGTCGACGTCCACGCCGGGCCCTTCGGTGTGATCGAGCACCAGGACGTCCTCGGCCACTGACCGGCACGGCCTCAGGGCGTGTCGGCGACGATGACGCGCAGGGCGGCGGGCCGCTTGGTGAACCGGACCGTCTCCCCGCACTCCCACACCTCGCCGTCCAGGGACATGTGCCGGTGTCCGGCCGGAAGTGAGAGCGTGAGCTCGGTGGCGAGCCGGCTGGAGTACCCGTCCCCTCCCCGGGAGCGGTCGAAGAGGATGTCCGTGAGGGCGTGCCACCGGGGCGAGTGCCGGGAGGCCCCCAGCACGCGCACGTCCAGGCGCCCGTCGTCCAGCCGCTCGCGCATCGCCGGGACGCGACCGTGCGTGCGGTAGCGGCAGTTGCCGACGAAGGCCCACCACACGCGGGTCGGCCGGCCGTCGATCCGGGTCGGGGTGGGTTCGACCTCCCGCAGGTCCCGCCACAGGGCGAGTCCGAACGCGGGCCACTTGCCGATCCTGGGCGCCCAGCGGTCGCGCCGCCGTACCAGGCGCGGGTGGGAGCCGAACGTCGCGGTGTTGAGGAAGACCCGGCCGTCGGCCTCGCCCACGTCGACCCGGGCCAGGTGGCCGTTCGCGTAGGCCCGCAGCGCGGTCTCGACCGAGGTCAGGCCGAGGGTGCGCGCGAAGTTGTTCAGGGTGCCGGTCGGCAGGACGAGCAGGGGCCGGTCGTGCTCCAGTGCGGCGCGGGCCGCGGCGTTGGCCGTGCCGTCGCCGCCCGAGACCGCCAGGATCCGCGAGGTGCGGGCGGCCTCGTCCATCACCGCGGCCATGTCGTCGTCGGGTGTCAGCGGCACGATCCGGGCCTTCGGCAGGGACCGCGTGACACGGTCCGCGGTGTCACCGAAGCTCGGCGACCCGATGCCCGTGCCCGCGGAACGGGGGTTGACCACGACGGTCACGCCGGAGCCCTCGGGGTCGCCCCCGGCCGAGCCCTCGGGGACGGTGCGCGCGCCCGAGACCAGTTCGGGGCGGGCGGGCAGCGCGGCCCGCGACAGCACGGCCGTGGCGGCGCCGATCGCCAGGCCCCCGGCCACGTCGCCGGGGTAGTGGACGCCGCTGTGCACCCGGGAGAGGGCCACGGCGCCGGCGATGCCCCAGACGACGGCGGACAGCGGGCGCGGCGCGTCGACGGCGATCCCCCCGGCGAAGGCCGCCGCGGCGGCGGTGTGCCCGGAGGGGAACGAGGAGTTGCCGTAGGTGCGGTAGGGCCGGCGGGCGCTCGGGACGCGGGAGCTGTCCGGGCGTGAGCGGGTGACCAGGTTCTTGACCACGAAGGAGGCGGCGTTGGCGGCGCCGGCGGCGGCGATCGCCCGGAGCGCGGTCCGGCGCAGGCGGGGCCCGCCGACGGCCGCGAGCGTGGCCGAGACCAGCAGCCACGGCGCCATGTGGTCGGTGGCCTGGACGAAGCGGGGCGTCACCGGGTCCAGCGCGGGCGGTCCGATCGCCGTCACCTTCTCGTAGAGGTAGCGGTCGGCACGGCTGAAGGGTCGGGACAGGTGCGGTCGCATGCCTCCAGGGTGGGCCCCCTCGGCGCCGGTGTCCAGGAACCGGCGGGTGTGGATCGGCCCACATGTCGTGATCAATCCGTGACATAACCGGGGCAATCCGACCCGCGCCCCCGTGACGAATCACCCGTGTACGACAGGTGCGAACGAGTGAAGAGGACCCATGGTCACGGGCCACACCGCCCCCCGCCGCAGGATCGCCGTCATCGGCTCCGGGATCTCCGGACTGACGGCCGCCCACATCCTGAGCCGACAAGCCGACGTCACCCTCCTGGAAGCGGACGACCGCCTCGGCGGGCACGCGCACACCCACCGCGTGGCGACGGCGACGGGCGCGGAACTGTCCGTCGACAGCGGCTTCATCGTGCACAACCGGCGCACCTACCCCCACCTGCTGCGCCTGTTCGACGAGCTCGGGGTGCCGACCCGCCCCACCGAGATGAGCATGTCCGTGAGCTGCGACGGGTGCGGCCTGGAATACGCGGGAGCGCGGGGCCTGCCGGCCCTGGCGCCGAACCGGTCCCGCCGCAGCACCGCCTACCTGCGCATGCTGGCCGAGGTGCCCCGCTTCCACCGTGCCGCCCGGCGCACGCTCGACACCGGCCCGCCCTCGCCGGTCCGCGAGCCCACTCTGGGCGACTTCGCCCGCCACTACCGCTTCGACGGGTACTTCGTCGCCCACTTCCTGTTGCCGCTGGTGTCCGCGGTGTGGTCGTGCCCGCCGGGTACGGCCCTGGACTACCCGGCCCGCTACCTGTTCGCCTTCCTGCGCCACCACGGGATGCTCTCCGTGTGGGGCTCCCCGTCCTGGCGAACGGTCGAGGGCGGCTCCCATGTCTACGTGGAGAAGGTGGTCGCGGGCCTGGCCTCGGTGCGCACCGGCGCCCCCGTCACCGCCCTGGCGCGTACGGACCGCGGGGTGGGGCTGCGGGTCGGATCGGAGGAACTGGAGTTCGACGCGGCCGTGGTGGCCACCCACGCGGACCAGGCCCTGGCCCTGCTGGCATCGCCCACCCCGGTCCAGAAGGAGGTGCTGGGGGCCTTCGGCTACTCGCGCAACCGCACCCTGCTGCACACCGACACCGGCGTCCTGCCCCGGGACCGCGCCACGTGGGCGAGCTGGAACCACCGGCTGTCCTCGTGCGAACCCGACGCCGCGCCGGTCCGCGTCAGCTACCACATGAACCGCCTGCAGCACCTGACCGGGGACGAGCAGTACGTGGTGACGCTCAATGACGGGGGCGCGGTCGGCTCCGAGCGGGTCGTGGCCGCCATGGACTACGCCCACCCTGTGTACACCCCCGCCTCCGTCGCCGCCCAGCGGCGGCTCGGTGAACTGAACGACGGCGTGGTGGCCTTCGCCGGAGCCCACCACGGATGGGGCTTCCACGAGGACGGGTGCCGCTCGGGGGCCGTGGCGGCGGAGAGCCTGGGGGTGCGCTGGTGAGCACACCCGGCGTTCCGGCGCTCTACGAGTCCACTGTGCGCCACGTGCGCGCCGAACCGGTGCGCCACGCCTTCGCCTACCGCACCTACTACTGGCTGGTCGACCTCGACGACCTGCCGCGCCCGCCCTGGCCGCTGCGGTTGCTCAGCGGTTTCCACGCCGCCGACCACGGCGCGGGGGACGCACCGTCCACGCGGGCCGACATCGACGCCTACCTCGCCGGGCACGGGGTCGACCTCGGCGGCGGGAGCGTGCTGATGCTGGCCCACGCCCGTGTGCTCGGCCACGTCTTCAACCCGTTGACCGTGTACTGGTGCCACGACCGCGGGGGCGACCTGGTCCGGGTCATCGCCGAGGTCCACAACACCTACGGCGGGCGCCACCGGTACCTGCTGGACGTCGACGGGCGCGGCAGGGCCGAGGCCGACAAGCGCTTCCACGTCTCCCCGTTCAACCGGGTCGAGGGGCACTACCGGCTCAGCCTCCCGCTTCCCGGGGACGAGGTCGCCCTCACCGTCGCCCTGCACCGGCGGGACCGGCCGCCCTTCGTTGCCTCGGTGCGGGGCGTGCACCGCCCCGCCACCCCCGGCGCGCTGCTGCGGCTGGCGCTGCGCCACCCCCTCGCCCCGCTGGTCGGCGCGCTGCGGATCCGCCGCCAGGGGATCGGGCTCTATCTGCGCGGCCTGCCGGTCCACGCGCCGCGCGCCCACGACCGAACGCGAAGAGAACGGACGGACGAACCGCGATGAACACCACCGACGACACGACGACCCCGCTCAGGGCACCCGGTGTGGACGCCCGGCGCTGGCCCGACGTGGCCCGGGTCCCGGCGAGGGGACCGCGCGTCCCCGTCGCTCGCGCACTGGTCTCGCACGCCGCCCGGCGGGCCGGCATCCGCCTGCACGCGGGGCAGGGGGAGCCAGCCGAGGCCGGGCCGCCCGTGCTGTGCGTGCGCGACGCCGACGCCTTCCACCGCCGCCTGGCCGTCGGAGGACTCATCGGCTTCGGCGAGTCCTATATGGCGGGGGAGTGGGACTCCCCTGAGCTGGTCCGCCTGCTCACCGTGCTCGCGCAGGGCTACGAGGACCTGGTCCCGCGGCCGCTGCGGCCCCTGCGGCACCTCACGCTGCCGCGGCGCCGGCCGTCCTCGGACCGCAACACGCGCAGCGGCGCGCGGCGGCACATCAGCCACCACTACGACCTGTCCAACGACCTCTTCGCGACCTTCCTCGACCCCACCATGACCTACTCCAGCGCGTTGTTCGACGACGGTGAGGAACGCGCCGCGCACACGCTGGCCCGAGCCCAGCGGCGCAAGATCGACCGGTTGCTGGACGGCGCCGGCGTCACGGACGGCACCGACCTGCTGGAGATCGGTACCGGCTGGGGCGAGCTGGCCGTGCGCGCCGCGCGTCGCGGGGCCCGTGTCACCACGGTCACCCTGTCCACGGAGCAGCGCGACCTGGCGCGCGAGCGCGTCGCCGCGGCCGGTCTGGCCGACCGGGTCGACGTGGAGCTGCGCGACTACCGCGACCTCGTCGGCACCTACGACGCGGTGGTGAGTGTGGAGATGGTCGAGGCGGTCGGCGAGCGCTACTGGCCGGTCTACTTCGCCGGGCTCGACCGCCTGGTGCGCCCGGGCGGGCGGGTCGGCCTGCAGAGCATCACCATGGAGCACGGCCTGATGCGCGCCTCGCGCACCTCCTACACCTGGATGCACAAGTACATCTTCCCGGGCGGACTGATCCCCTCGGTCACGGCCATCGAGGAGCAGTTGCGGGACCGGACCCGGCTGCGGGTGGCCGACCGGCTCGCCTTCGGCGCCGACTACGCCGACACCCTGCGGCTGTGGCGCCAGAACTTCGAGGACGCCGCCGAGCACGTCGCCGACCTCGGATTCGACGACACGTTCCGCCGCATGTGGTCCTTCTATCTCGCCTACTGTGAGGCCGGCTTCCGCGCCGGCATGATCGACGTGGAGCAACTGGTGCTGGAGCGCTCCCGGTGACCGGAGTGGGAGCGTTCCTGTTCACGGGCCTGCTCAGCGCGCTGGCTCTGGCGGTGCTGATGCTGGGCGCCTTCGCCGTGGGCCGACGCGTGGGCCGGCACAGCGTCGTGGACGTGGCCTGGGGCCTGGGGTTCGTACTGGTGGCCGCGGTCAGCCTGTCCACGGCCACGGCCGACCACACGCGGGCCTGGCTGCTGTTCGCCCTCGTCGCCGTGTGGGGCGTGCGCCTGGCCGCGCACATCCACCGGCGCAGCCGCGGACACGGCGAGGACCCCCGGTACGACCGCCTGCTCTCGCGCGCCCCCGGGAACAGGGACCTCTACGCCCTGCGCGTGGTCTACCTCCTCCAGGGTGCCCTGGTGTGGCTGATCGCCCTACCGGTCCAGGTCTCGGCGCACGCCTCCGGTCCGCTCGGCGGCCTCGCCGCGGTCGGTGCGGCCCTGTGGCTGTTCGGGTTCCTCTTCGAGGCGGTCGGGGACGCCCAGCTGCGCCGTTTCAAGGCGGACCCGGACCACCGCGGCCGGATCATGGACCGCGGGCTGTGGGCGTGGACGCGCCACCCCAACTACTTCGGGGACGCGTGCGTGTGGTGGGGCCTGTTCCTGGTCGCGTCCGGATCCTGGTGGGTCCTGCTGACGCTCCCGGCCCCCCTCGTGATGACGTTCCTGCTCACCAAGGGATCCGGGCAGCGCCTGCTCGACGAGCACATGGCCGGTCGGCCGGGCTGGGCGGAGTACGCCCGCCGTACGAGTGCCTTCGTGCCCCGGCCGCCGCGGCGGGACGCGTCCTGAGCGCGTCCCGCCGCGGGGGTCCTACGCCGTGGGCAGGTGCCCGCCGTCGACGCGCACGGCGGTGCCCGTGACGTAGGCAGCCTGCCGGCTCGACAGGAAGGCGGCGACCGCGCCGTACTCCTCGGGGCGGCCGTAGCGCCCGGCGGGGATGGTGGCGCGTGCATCGGCCTCCACCTCGGCGACCGTGCGGCCCTCGCGTTCGGCGCGGGCCCGGTCCAGGGAGTCGGTGCGCGGCGTGGCGACGCGGCCGGGCACGATGACGTTGGCGGTCACGCCGTCCGCGGCCACCTCCCGGGCCAGCGTCTTGGACCAGGAGTGCAGCGACGCCCGCAGGGTGTTGGAGATCCCCAGGTTCGGGATCGGCGCGATCGCCCCCGAGGAGGTGCTGGTGATGATCCGGCCCCACCCCCGCTCGCGCATGCCCGGCACCACGGCGTCGGTGAGCGCGATGACGGGCAGGACCATGGACGCGTAGTGGTCCTGCCACAGCCCGATGTCCTGGCCCAGGGCGGGCGTGGGCGGCGGGCCCCCGGTGTTGTTGACCAGGATGTCGACCGGTCCCAGGTCCCGGGCCACGTGTGCGGCGACCTCGGCGGCCCGGCCGTGGTCGGCCAGGTCCCAGGCCAGCGCGAGCGCGGACACCCCGTGCTCGGCGCAGGCCGCCACGGTCGCGGCGAGGCGCTCCTCGTCGCGACCGGTGACGGCCACGTTGACGCCCTCGGCCGCCAGCGCCACGGCCATCGCCCGCCCCAGGCCGGAACTGGCCGCGGTGACCAGTGCGACCCTGCCTGCGATCCCCAGGTCCATGTGAGTCCTCCTGCTCGTCGTGTTGTGCGCATCCTGGCAGGCGGACCGGGCGCGGGCGGCACCGGGGCGGGTCGGCACGACCGGTCGCGGTGCTAGTTCGACCGGCTGTGCGGGTCGGTGCGTCAGGTCGTCAGGCCGTCAGGTCGACCGGCGGGTTGGCCCTGGAGTACTCGGGTGCTTCCGGTGCGAGCAGACCGGCGCCCGCGGTGGCGACGACGGCGTCCACGGTGAACTCCACCGACCGCTCCCGGGTCGGTGAGCCCTCCACCCACCGGACGCGGGCGCGCCCGGTCAGCTGCAGCAGGTCGCCCGTCTCCCAGTCGGGGACGAGCAGCCCCGCCCGGGGTTCGACCCACATGTTGCCCAGCGTGTTGAACATGGCGTTGCCGACGTAGTCCGGCCAGCTGAGCAGGGTGGGCGAGTGCACGCGCAGGAACCCGGGGCCGCCGCCCCGGTGGCTGGCGTCCGCCTGCCCGGTGTCGGAGCGCGTGGCGACGAAGAACGTGTCGGCGCGCCGGACGAGGGCCTGCTGGTCGGGGGTGAGGGCGTCGCCGTGGACGGGCTCCGGGCGGGAGGCCGCGGCGGGGACCGGGGTGCGCTTCTGGATGTACTTGGGGCAGTTGGCGTAGACGTCCTCGGTCGCCAACCGCAGGCCCGCGCCGTGCGGTCGGCTGGTGCCGTTGAGGCGCATGCGCCGCCGGCGGGCCGGGTCCAGCGCCAGGGCCCCGACGGGGACAAGGCCCTGGCGCAGCCGCTCGGCGAGCGGGTCGCCGCGGTGCGGGAGGGCGGCGACGTCGACCGTGCCGTCGTCGGGGACCTGGAGGAAGCCGGGCGGCCCGGTCAGCAGCGAGCACCAGGTGCGCCCGTCGGTGTCGGCCGCTCCCACCACCAGGAAGGTGCGGGCGGTGAGGAAGTCGGCGGCCACGTCGGGCACCGACGCGCGGATCGCGCGGGCGGTGTGGCCCGCCTGCTGCGAGAGCGCGGCCCGTTCCTGCACGGCGAGCTCGCCGCGGTGGTAGGAGCCCATGGCTCCTCCTCTCTGTGGTTCCGTGCCGGTCGTTCTAGAAGAACCCGCAGGTGGGGGCTTCGGTGGTGGGAGCCTCGGCGTCCTCGGCGCCGGAGGGGGCGTAGATCTCCAGACGGATGCCGTCCGGGTCGTGGAAGAAGATCCCGCCGGAGGCGGCTCCCTCGCCGTGCGGGACGACGCCGTCGTAGGCGAACTCCACACCGGCGGCGCGCAGCTCGGCCTCGGTCCGGCGGACCTCCTCGATGGTCTCGACCTGGAACGAGAGGTGGTGCAGGCCGGCGGAGTCGGTGCGGAAGGCGTGCGTGCTCTGCTGCCAGAGCGTGACGACGAGTCGGCCGTCGCGGCCGAGGAGGGCGAACTCGCGGCCCTCCTCCTTGCCCTCGCCGATCGTCTCCAGGCTCAGGAGGCGGTTGTAGAAGTCGCGGGAGCGCTCGATGTCGGTGACGTTGAGTCCGACGTGTCCGGTGGTGGCGGTGGACGCGGCCATGGTGTGCCTCTTCTGCTGGGGGTCACAGCCCGATCGCCGTAACCGTTGAAAGTGACTTTAAGGGTTAGTCGTGCGCAGTGTCAACCACTCAAAAGACTTTCAAGGGTTAGCGAGGTAGGGTTGGTACCATCCACACGGCGCTGAGCGGGGGAGGACACATGGGGGAACGCAGGGCCCGGCCGCTGGTCGGTGAACCCGTGGCCATGGATCTGCTCAACACCCGCTGGGTGGTGGGCGGAGCGCTCCAGGACCTGTTGGTCTCGCTCGACGGCCTGTGCCAGTGGCTCGCGGAGACCGGGCTGGACGCCCGCTTCGACGCCGACAACGCCGCGCTCGACCGCCTCCTGCGCGTCCGCGGCGCGCTGTCGCGCCTGATGGCCGACCCGGGCGATCCCGGTGCGCGCGCCGCCCTCAACGACACCCTCGCCCACGGGTGGGTCCGGCGCCGGCTCCTGGAGGGGGCCGGGGGTGGACCCGGCGTGCCCGGCTTCGAGGTCGAGTTCGACGACCCCTCCTGGGGTCCGGCGTGGACGGCCGCCGACGACTACCTCGACCTGCTCAGGGCCCCCGACCGCATCCGGGGGTGCGCCAACCCCGACTGCGTTCTGTGCTTCTTCGACACGTCCAAGAACGGCACCCGCCGCTGGTGCTCCATGGCCGGGTGCGGCAACCGCGCCAAGGCCGCCCGGCACCAGGCCCGCGGGCGGACCGGCCGGACGGCCTGAGGCGCCGGGTCAGAGCGCGGGCAGGTCCACGGCCGGGCCCTGGAGCCGTACGTCGGCACCCGGGCGGCCCAGCAGCCAGCCCAGCAGGTGCGCGGTGGTGCCTCGCACCGACGTCGCGCCCGAGCCGGACACGGTGTCGAGGTCGGTGTCCGTGGCGGTGATCCGTACGGGCGGCAGCAGGTCGCGGCTCCGCCAGACGTCCACCAGGCCCTCGACGGCCCGCCGGGCGAACGCGGCGTCCCAGTCCGCGATGCCGTAGCCCAGGTCCAGGTCGACGTGGTGCACCTCGATCTCCCGCAGGCGCAGCCAGGCCAGGGCGGATCCGGGCACCCGCAGTCCGCCGCGCATCTCGACCGTGCCGGCCAGTGCCTCGGGCGGCAGGGCGGTCAGGTCCGCGTCCAGGTCGGCGGCGGTGTCCACGACCTGCCGGACCAGGGCGGCGGCGTCCTGGCGGGCACCCGTGTCGATGTCGGCGTCGCGCTGCTCCTGGCCGGCGTACATCGGCGTGCGCACGCCGGTTCTCGCCCAGGTCGCCAGGTTGCGCAGGCCCAGGGCGTTCTGCGCGACGTGGCTCAGCACGTGGGCGCGCGACCACCCGGGCAGCGGGGAGGCGGCGCCGAGTTCGTCGGGAGTGGCGGCCCGTGCGGTCGCCACCAGGCGCGCGGTCGCCGCGCGCAGCTCCTCCAGGGTGCGGTCGAAGGTGTCGGGCTCGGGCTGTGCGGACGTGGTCATCGTGCCCCTCGGTGTCGGTGTGCGGGTACGCAGCGTATCGCCGGACCCCGCGGGCGTCCTGTGCGCCAATTATGGATAGTCTTACTACCGATAGTGGATAGTATGGCTATCAATAACGACCGGTCGCCCAGCGAGAGGCAAGGGACCCATGTTCTCCACACTCGGCAGGTTCACCGTCCGGCACAGGTGGTGGGTGCTGGCCGCCGCCGTCCTGTTCGTCGTCGCGGGCGGTGTCTGGGGCGCCGGGGCGGGCGGCACCCTGGGCGGCGGTGGCGGCCTCGACGACCCGGGGGCCGAGTCCACGCGGGCCGACCACATCCTCCAGGACGGCCTCGGGCGCCACACCGCCGACGTCGTCGTGGTCTACGAGAGCGACGAGCTCACGGTCGACGACCCGGAGTTCCGGGAGCTGGTCGAGGAGGCGGTGGAGCGGGTACCGGCCCACACCTACGACTGGCACGAGACCTACTGGTCCACCGGCTCGGCCGACCTCGCCACCGCCGACGGGCACAAGACCTACGTGTCCTTCCAGCTCGCCGGGGCATCGGAGGAGGAGCGGGTCGAGGCCTACCAGGAGCACGACTACCCGGCTCTGCTGGCGGCCCCGGGGCTCGACGAGCGCTTCGGCGGCCTGGTCGCGGTCAACGACCAGTTCAACGGCATGAGCTCCGAGGACCTGCGCACGATCGAGCTCGTCGCCACACCGCTGCTGCTCGTCATGCTGGTCTTCGTCTTCCGCAGCGTGGTCGCCGCGCTCCTGCCGCTGTCCGTCGCGGTGTTCGTGGCCGTCGGCTCCCTGGCCGTCCTGCGCGCGGTCGGCGGCCTCGTGGAGCTGTCCACCATCGCGATCAACGTGGTGGTCGTCCTCGGGCTGGGCCTGGCCACCGACTACGCCCTGCTCATCGTCACCCGCTTCCGCGAGCAGCTGGCGCGGGGCCAGGCGGTGGACGAGGCCGTCGCGCGCACCATGGGCACGGCCGGGCGCACGGTCGTGGTCTCCGGCCTGACCATCGCGGCCACCCTGGGCGGCCTGCTCGTCTTCCCGTCGCGCTTCCTGACCTCCCTGGCCTGGGCCGGGGTGAGCGTCGTGGTCTTCGCCGTCCTGGCGGCCGTCACCCTGCTGCCGGTCCTGCTCCACCTGGCCGGACACCGCGTCAACGCGCTGCCCGTGCCGCTGCCGCGCCTGCGCCGGTTCCGCCCCGCCCGCGCCGACCGCGCTGCGCGCCCCGCCCGCGCCGACGAGGACCGCTGGTACCGCACCGCGCACGCGGTCATGCGCCGTCCGGTCCTGTGGACGGTCGGGCTCTCGACCGCGCTGGTCCTGCTCGGGTCCCCGCTGCTCGGCGCGAACTGGGCGCGCCCGGCCGAGTGGGCGCTGCCCGAGGGCACCGACTCCAAGGTGGTCACCGCGGAACTGGTCGAGGACTTCGGCCACGACCCGACCAAGATCGTCACTGCCGTGGTCACCATGCCCGGATCCGCGCGGACCCCCGCGGCCGGGCGCGAACTCGACGCCTTCGCCGAGCGACTGGTGGCCGTCGAGGGCATCCACCGCGGCTCCGTCACGGGCACCCGCGACGACCTCGCCCGGATCACGCTCTACTACACGATGGACCCGATGGGCCCCGACTCCCGGCCGATGACCGAGGCGCTGCGGGCGGTGCAGCCGCCCGACGGCGCCGAGGTGCTGTTCACCAACCGGCCCTTCGGCGTGGCCGACATGCTGGACATGATCGGCGAACGCCTGGTGTGGATGGCCGCCATCGTCTCCGTGATCACCTTCGCGGTGCTGTTCATGGCCTTCGGATCGGTGGTCATGCCGCTCAAGACCCTGGCGCTCAACGTGCTCTCGCTCTCCGCCGCCTACGGCGCCATGGTGCTCGTCTTCCAGTACGGCCTGCTGTCGGGGCTGCTCGGCTTCGAGCCGACCGGCTACATCGACGCGAACATGCCCCTGCTGGTGGCGGCGATCTCCTTCGGGCTGGCCATGGACTACGAGGTGTTCGTCCTGGCCCGCATCCGCGAGCACTACCTGCGCGAGGGCGACCCCGTGGAGGCCACGGCCCGGGGCATCCAGCACACGGCGCGCATCATCACCGCCGCGGCCCTGCTCCTGGGCGTGGTCGTGGCCGCGTTCGCCCTCACCCGGATCAGCGTGCTGATGATGATCGGCGTCGGCCTGGTGGTGGCGCTCGCGGTCGACGCCACGGTCGTGCGGGGACTCCTGCTGCCCGCGACCATGCGCCTGCTCGGCCACTGGGCATGGTGGTCCCCGGCCCCGCTGGCGCGCTGGTGGGCCAGGTACGGGCTGCCCGAGGAGGACGGCGAGGACCCGGCGCCCTACGCCGCCCCGGACCGGAGCGCCGACCGGCTCGCCGGGCGCGCCGGCGGGCTCTGACACCGGCGCCCTACGCTCCAGGCGCGGGCTTCCCGTCCTCGCGGCTCTCCCCGTCCTGCCGGCCCCCTCCGTCCTCCCCGTCCGTGTCCCGGGCGGGGACCCCCGCCAGGCGGGGGGTGGCCGCGTTCTCCTGGGCGATGCGCCGCAGAGCGCTGAGCACGACATCGCCCAGCGCCGTCCACACCACGAGGCCTTCGGCCATGCTGTCCACGTCGGGGCGGCGCAGCAGGACCTCGATCTCCGCGGCGACCACGCGCTCGGCGGCCTCGGCGTAGACGTCCAGGAGGTCGAGCTTGTCCTGCTGGCCGAGCCGTTCCAGGGCCACCAGGACCGAGGCCAGCGTCCCGCGGGCGGGGTTGGTGGGCACCGACCGCCAGCCGCGGCGCTCGACGAGGTCGTCCACCCGCTCCGTCGCCCTCGCCCAGTCCCGCTCGTCGCCGTCCTGGCGCTGGGGCGGGGTGCTCATGGCGAACTGGGCCTTGCCGACCGCGGTGAGCATGTCGTGCTCGGGGGCGTCCACCTTGGCCAGCACGTCGCGGGCGGTGGCGATGGACAGCCCGCCCACCTCCACCAGGGCGCGCACGAGCTTGATCCGGCGGACGTGGTCCTCGCCGTACCGGGCCTGGTTGCGGCTGGTGCGCTCGCCCGGCGGCAGCAGGCCCTCGCGGACGTAGTACTTGATCGTCGGAGCCGGAACACCGGTGACCCGACTCAGTTCCGAGATCCGCATGGACAGGCCCTTCTGGCACGGCCGTTCCCGGCCGCCGCGGACCGGTGGAGGCCTTGGGTAGTAGGCATTCGCACTGTCCAGGATAGGGGCGCGACAGGTCGGCGCCCGGCCCGCGCACGGGCCGGGCGCCGACACGGCCCGGGTCAGGAGTCGTTCGGTACCACCACCGCGCGTCCGGACAGTTCGCCCGCCTCCAGCTTGCGATAGGCCTCCAGGGCGTCGTCCATGCCGTAGCGCTCGACCTCCGGCGCGATCTGCCCGGCGCGGAACATGTCCACGACCTCCCACAGGTCCTCGACCGTCCCCCAGTACGTGCTGGTGACGTAGGACTCGTAGGGACTGGTGAAGAACGACCACTCGTGCGTGCCGCCCGCGATGCCCACGACCGTCAGCCGAGAGCCCTGCGCCATCGTGGCGGCGGCCGTCGAGATCGTGGGCGTGACCCCCACGAAGTCGAAGGCGGCGTCGACGCCCCGCCCGCCGGTGAGTTCGCGGATCTCCTCGGCCTGGTGCTCCCCGGGCGCGACCGTGCGGGCGCCGTGGCGCTCCGCGCGCGCACGCGCGTCCGGCTTGGTGTCCGTGGCGATGACCGTGGCGCCGGTCAGGGCGGTGAGGATCTGCACGGCGATCTGCCCGAGCCCGCCCAGCCCGATCACCAGGGCGTGGCGCCCGCCGCCCGCCAGGTGGGGCAGCGCCTGCTTGACCGCGTGGTACGGGGTGAGCCCCGCGTCGGCCAGCGGAGCGGCGAGCACCGGGTCGGCGTCGCCCAGCGGTACGAGGTGGTGGGCGGGGGCGACCATGTAGTCGGCCATCCCGCCGTTGCGGCCCAGCCCCACGGCCAGGTACGGCATCGTGGCGACGTTCTCGCAGTAGGTGTCCTGCCCCCGGGCGCACTTGCGGCAGTGCCCGCAGCCGACCGGCCCGTAGACGAGGTAGGCGCCGCCGACATCGACGTGCGTGACCCCCTGGCCGAGCTCCTCGACCCACCCGGCGTTCTCGTGCCCCAGGACGAAGGGCGGCTTCTGGGCGCCGGGCTGCCCCTCTTCGAAGTGCCGGTAGACGCTGACGTCGGAGTGGCAGGCGCCGGCGCCCGCGACGCGGAGCAGGACCTCGCCCGGGCCCGGACGCGGCCTCGGCACCTCGGCGAGCGACGGAAAGGTCCCGTAGTTGTCGAAGACCACAGCGCGCATCGGCTGTCCCCCTGTGTCGTCAGTCGATCGCTCGACGCTATCAACGCGGGTCGGCGGCCTCCGTCAACGCGGAGCACGCTTTCGGTCCTTTTCCGTTTGACCCCGATGAGTTCCGCGTCCCCCGAGGGTCGAACAGGACAGACTCACCGTCGACCCCTCCCGGAGGACACCGTGAACCGCCGACCCAGTCTCGACAGCATGCTGCTCGCCACCCACGACCCCGCCCGCCTGCACGACTGGTACGCCGCCGTACTGGACCCGCAGGAGGACGACGACGTGGACGGCTACCGGGTGCTGCGCTTCGGTCACTTCCACCTGCTCATCGACCACCGCTCCGACGTCGCCGCCAGGGCCGCCGAGCCCGCCAGGGCCATCATCAACTTCGACGTCGGCGACGCCCGCGCCGTGGCCGAGCGCATGGACGCCGCGGGCACGGAGTGGCTCGCGCCCCTGGAGGACCGGGACGGCAGCCTCTTCGCCACCGCCCTGGACCCCGACGGCAACTACGTCCAGATCATCCAGCTCAGCGAGAAGCACCGCGCCGCCATGGAGAGCGGCGCCTGACACAGGGGGAGAAGCCATGGTCACCGCCACGCACGTGTTCGGGTCGTTCGCCGTCCCGGACACCGCCGAAGCCCGCGCGTTCTACGCCGGGACGCTCGGCCTCGAGGTCGGTCCGGTCGCCGGCATGGAGGAGCAGGGGCTGATCGAGATCGACCTCGGCGAGGGCCGGAGCGTCCTCGTCTACCCGAAGCCGGACCACGTCCCGGCCGTGTTCACCGTCCTCAACCTGGTCGTGGACGACGTCGAGGCCGCCGTCGACGAGCTCGCCGACGCGGGCGTGCCGACGCTGCGCTACGAGGGATTCGACCAGGACGCCAGGGGCATCGCCCGCGGCGACGGCGGACCCGCCGTCGCGTGGTTCGCCGACCCGTTCGGCAACGTGTGTTCTGTCCTACAGGAGGCGTAGCGTGACGGTCATGGTGGACCACGGAGCGGACCAGGACTTCGCCGAGCTCGCCGACCCCTACCGGCGGGAGCTGTACGCGCACTGCTACCGGATGCTCGGCTCGGTACACGACGCCGAGGACCTGGTGCAGGAGACCTATCTGCGCGCCTGGCGGGCCTACGACCGCTTCGAGGGGCGGTCCAGCCTGCGCACCTGGCTGCACCGCATCGCCACCACGGCCTGTCTCACCGCCCTGGAGCAGCGCGGGCGGCGCCCGCTGCCCACCGGGCTCGGCGGTCCCGCCGAGCCCGAGGGGCGGCTCGGCGAGCGCCCCGAGCTGCCCTGGCTGGAACCGGTGCCCGACGCCCTGGTCGGCGCGGACGGCGACCCCGGCACGGTGGTCGCCGCCCGAGAGAGCGTCCGGCTGGCCCTGGTGGCGGCACTGCAGTACCTGCAACCGCGCCAGCGGGCCGTCCTCGTCCTGCGGGACGTGCTGCGGTTCAGCGCCGCCGAGGTCGCCGACATCCTGGGCGTCTCCGTCCCGGCGGTCAACAGCCTGCTCCAGCGCGCCCGCGCGCAGCTGGCCAGGTCCGCCCCGGCGGAGGACCGGGTGGAGCTGCCCAGGGCCGAGCAGAAGCAGGTCCTGGACCGCTACGTCGCGGCGTTCGAGAACTACGACATCAGCGGGATCACGTCGATGTTCACCGCCGACGCCGTCTGGGAGATGCCGCCCTACACCTCGTGGGTGCGCGGCGCCGAGCACATCGGCCGCCTCATCCGGTCGAACTGCCCGGCCAGGGGGCCGGGGGACATGCGGATGCTCCCGGCCGCCGCCAACGGCCAGCCGGCCTTCGGGCTCTACATGCGCGGCGCGGACGGCGTCCACCGCGCCTTCCACCTCCAGGTCCTGGACCTGACCGGGAGCGGCGTGGCCCACGTGGCCGCGTTCTTCGACGTCTCGCTCTTCCCGAGCTTCGGCCTGCCCGCCGCTCTGGAGACGGTTTCCGGTTAGGGCACGGAGCGCTCGATCACCGCTCGTGCCCGCTCCGTCCGCTCCTCCTTCACCCGGGCGAAGTGCGCGAAGTCCGCGGTGTGCTCCTCGATCAGGCCGTCCTGGGCCGCCGCCTTCGCGTCGCGCCAGGCCTCGACCACCGAGGCCGCGTCCTTGCAGGCCGTGTCCGCCGTCGCCACCTCGATCTCGGCTGCCGAGGGGTCGCCCTCCCGGTCCGCCCACCGCGGGTCGTTCTCGGCCTCGGCGGGGGTGGGGTGGTCGAAGCCCCGCTCGGCCATGCACGCGCTCCAGTCGGCGAAGGCCTCCACGACCGCGGGGTCGCTCTTGGAGGTCTCGAACGCCGTGTGGATGTAGGAGTTCAACACATTCTCGTCCATGTCGGGGACCCCGGCCATGACGTCCTCCTGCGCCTCCTGGAGGCATCCGGCGCCGCCCTCGTCCGCGTGGGCCGCCCGGTACTCGGTGGCCGGGAGGTTCTCGCGTCCCTCCCGTATCTCCTACAGGAGGACCTCGTCGGCCGACCTCGGCACCGGGCCGTAGCCGTACCGCTCGGCCATCCGCGCTTCGATGACGCCGTACCGCCGCCGGTGCGGCGGGTCGGTCGTGTCCTCGTCGGGTGCCGGGAGCACCTCCCAGTCCATCCCGTGCGCGCGCATGCAGTCGCGCACGAGCAGGTCCTCGGCGTAGCGGAGCGTGCGCATCTCGAAGGGGGAGAGCGTGTGCTCCTCGAAGGGAAGGGCCGGCGCCCGGGCCTGCTCCCCGGCCGGCAGGAAGCCGTCCCCGCAGGCGTCCCCGCCGGCGTCGTCTCCGGCGCCGCAGGCGGTGAGGCCGAGGGCGAGGGCGGCGCACAGGGCACCCGCGGCCGGAAGAAGGCCTCGTCTGTTCATTCGTCGCTCCTGTCCACGGGAACGGGGGCGGGGAGGCCGGGCACTGGGCGCCCGGCCTCCCCGGTGGATCACCAGATGTAGATCGAGCTGATGTTGTTGTCGAACCCGTTGTTGGTCAGGTCCTTGTCGGACGAATTCGCCTGGGCGTAGTAGGACGGTCCGCGATAGCCCGAGTCCTTGTAGAAGGACGCGGGGCTGGACTGGTTCTTCATGGAACTGGCGTTGTCGTTGACCCCGCGGCAGCCCGAACCGCTCCAGCAGTTGTTGGACAGGTTGCTGTCGTTCCCGGAGGTGCGGTAGAACCCGCCCTTGTAGTCGTCGTGCTCGTAGAGGTAGATGTACGTGGCCTGCGCCTCGACCATGGGGGAATTGAAGATAGGCCATTCGCCAGAATAAAAGAAGGAAAACCGCGTGGCCGCATCGAGTCGCTGTTCGCCCGTTTGGTTCATGGATTTATGGCCGAAGTCGGCCAGTTCCTGTGAATGGTGGCGTGCAATGGGGCTGCTGGTTTCGATGGTGGGCGCCCACGCGAAACGCTCGGCCGGGTATCCCGGCCGAGCGTTCGGCGACGTACGGAGCCGTGGCGCGGGCCCGGCGGGATAGGCTGTGCGGCGTCCGCGCCCGAGCGGCGCGGGAGTCCGCGAGCTGCGAAAGCGAGAGCATGAGCCCTTCGATCGCCACCAACACCCGGGTCGACCTCGACGGCCTGCTGGACTTCGTGCGCCCCCGCCACCGCGCCCTGCTCATCACCCGGCGGGCCGACGGCGACCCGCAGGCCTCACCGGTCGTGTGCGGGGTCGACGCCCAGGGACGGATCGTCGTGTCCACCTACCCCGAGCGCGCCAAGACCCGCAACGCCGCACGCGACGGCCGGGCGAGCGTGGTCGTCCTCTCCGACGACTTCGACGGCCCCTGGGTGCAGGTCGACGGCGACGCCGAGGTCCTGGACGGCGAGGCGGCGGTGGAGCCGCTGGTCGAGTACTTCCGGGTGATCTCCGGCGAGCACCCCGACTGGGACGAGTACCGCGCTGCCATGCGCCGCCAGGGCAAGGCCCTGGTGCGCGTCACGCCCCGGCGCTGGGGACCGGTCGCCACCGGCGGCTTCCCCGCCGACCGGGTCTAGGACCCCCACCCGGCCTGCGGGCCGGTCAGTCGGCGCGGGCGTGGCGGTCGATCTCGGCGAGCTCCTCGTCGGTGAAGTCCAGGTGCCCGACGGCCGCCACGCTGTCCTCCAGCTGGGCGACGCTGCTCGCGCCGATCACCGCCGAGGTCACCCGGCCGCCGCGCAGTACCCAGGCCAGCGCCATCTGGGCGAGGGTCTGGCCGCGGCGCCCGGCGATGGCGTTCAGCGCGCGGATCCGCCCCATCACGGCCGGGGTGAGGCGGTCGGCGGTCAGGAACGGGCTCGACCCCGCGGCCCGTGAACCCTCGGGCACCCCGTCGAGGTAGCGGTCGGTGAGCAGTCCCTGGGACAGCGGCGAGTAGGCGATGGAGCCCGCGCCCACCTCGTCCAGGGCGTCGAGCAGGCCGTCCTCCACCCACCGGTTGAACATCGAGTACGAGGGCTGGTGGATGAGCAGCGGCGTACCCAGCCCGCGCAGGATCCGCGCCGCCTCCCGGGTCTGCTCGGGGGAGTAGTTCGACACGCCCGCGTACAGGGCCTTGCCCTGGCGTACCGCCGTGTCCAGCGCGCCCATGGTCTCCTCCAGGGGCGTGTCCGGGTCCGGCCGGTGGCTGTAGAACACGTCCACGTACTCCAGGCCCGTCCGCCCCAGGCTCTGGTCCAGGCTGGCCAGCATGCCCTTGCGCGAGCCCCACTCGCCGTACGGGCCGGGCCACATGTGGTACCCGGCCTTGGTCGAGACGACGATCTCGTCGCGGTAGCGGCGCAGGTCGCCGGCGAACACGCGGCCGAAGTTCACCTCGGCCGCGCCGGCCGGCGGGCCGTAGTTGTTGGCCAGGTCGAAGTGGGTCACTCCGAGGTCGAACGCCCGCAGCAGGACCGAGCGCTGGACCTCGATCCCCCGGTCGTCGCCGAAGTTGTGCCACAGGCCGAGGGACAGCGCGGGCAGGCGCAGCCCGCTCCGTCCGCAGCGGCGGTAGGGCATGGTGTCGTAGCGGGTCGGTGCGGCGACGTAGCTCACGCGAGGCTTCCCTTCGAGGCGTCCACGGGACACGATCGGGTCCATCCTCGCACCCCGGCGGTCGGTGCCGGCCGCACCGGCCGCCGCGCGTCAGCGGCCCGGCGGCTCGGGGTCCTCCCGCCCCTCCTCGCCCTCGTGCGGATCGGCCTCGGTGGGGCCCCGGGGCAGGCGCCGGTCCCACCCCGTGGGATACCGCCGCCCGTCCGGACCCTCCTCCCAGTACTCCTCCGAGCGCACGGCTCGCTGCGCCCGGAGCCGGTCCCAGCGGATGACCGCGAGAACGATCAGGATGAGCACGATCGGAACGGTCACCGACACCACTACCGCGATCGGCCACTCCATCGTCGACTCCCCCCTCCGGCGGCCCGGACCTACAGGGTCGACATCAGGTCGCGGCAGGCCTGCTCGCAGATCTGGCACTCCCGGGCGCAGATCCGGCAGTGCGAGTGCTGGTCGGCGTGCTGCTCGCACTCGGCCCGGCAGACCGCGCACACCTTCGCGCACGCCTCCAGGACCGCGCGCAGCACGCGGGCGTCCGACCCGGTCTGCCGGGTCAGCACGCGCCTGGTGGCCTCGCACACCTCCGCGCAGTCGAGGTTGGTGCGCACGCACACGGTCAGGTCCGCCACGGACCGCTCGCTCAGGCACGCGTCCGCGCACGCGTCACAGGCCTCGGCGCACGCCGCGCAGGCGTCGATGCAGGCCCGCAGGCGGGCCCGGTCGACCCCGGTCATCGATCCGGGGTAGGTCTCCAGCATCTGCTCGGTGATGCTCATGGTCCACTCCTTTCCCTCCTCGTCCGGGTGGAGCCGTCCGCGGCTCCGGTGAGGCCGCCCCCGCGGCATCACATCAGGTCGCGCGGCACGGCCTCGGACCACTCGCGGGAGAAGATCCGCTCGTCGCCCTCGTAGGCGTCCAGGGTCGCGTAGACGCGGAACTCCTCCTCGGTGCACTGCAGCGACGCGTGCGTCTCGGTGCGCGTGCGCCACTCGCCGCGGGCGAAGCGCATCGTCCACGACGACCGCCCGCGCGGCGACGTGAACTCCGCGGCGACGGAGTCGTAGTCCTCGTAGGCGCGCCGCCCGACGTCCAGGTCGACGCCCTCGAAGTGCATGATCCCGCCGTCCTTGACGATCTCCAGGGACGACCGGGTGTCGACCAGGTCCCGGTGGACGGTCCAGCGGTGCTCGGGCGGCTCCCTGCGCTCGTGGGCGATCTCCGGCGCCGCCTCGGCCTCGCCGAACGGGTGCGGGGCGGGGTCCTCGTTCGCGGACACCGGGCGTACCGGCAGGGTCAGGTTGCTGCCCTCGGGGTGCACGGTCATCAGGAACTTGCGCGGCGGCGGCCACGCCAGCGGCCAGTACGAGGTGGACAGCGAGAGCCGGATCCGGTGGCCGGCGGGGAAGACCTGCGCGACACCGTTGAGGGTGACCGTCACCCGGTACCGCTCGCCCGGTGTGAGCGGCTCGGGGTGGTCGTGGCTCTCCCGGTGGGTGAGGTTGAGCAGCCCGAAGGTCACCCGGGTGGCGCTGCCGTCGGGCGCGACGTCGCACAGCCTGGCCGCGACCATGGCCACCGGCTCGGTGACGCTGACGTCCAGTTCGGCCGCGGCCGAACCCAGGATCTCGACGTCCTCGGACAGGACGTCGGAGTCGAAGACCAGGGAGCCGCCGTCCTCCTCCCGCTGGTCGTAGGGCAGGTCCGGCGGCGCGTTGTAGGACGCCCACTTGCCCGCGAACTGGCCCACGGTCAGGGGGGAGCTCACCGTGAGGGAGTCGGTCCCGGCCTCGTCCTTCGGAGCGTTGATCCGGTACCGGGACAGGGGGTAAACGGTGCGTTCGACGCGGTCCGAGGGCCAGGACTCCTCGCGGACCCACCGGCCGGGGCGGTCCTCGTAGGCGGTCGCGGGCGGGACGCTCTCCTGCATCCAGGCCCACAGCGCGGGCCCCTCGCCGGCACCGTTGTCCTCGCCCTTGAGCCAGTGGTCGAACCAGCGCACGACCTCCTGCAGGTAGCCGATGGCCGGCCCGGGGCGCCCCAGGTACGGGTAGCGGTGCGACCAGGGGCCGACCAGCCCCCGGCGGGGCACGTCCAGGTGCTCCAACAGGCGCAGGACGGCGTTGGAGTACCCGTCGGCCCAGCCGCTGGCCGCCAGCACGGGACAGCGCACGGACGAGTAGTCCTCGCACACCGAGGCGTGCCGCCAGTAGTCGTCGCGCCGCTGGTGGCGGAGCCAGTTCAGGATCCACGGGTCCACGGCGTCCAGGCGCTCCAGCCACATGTCCCGCCACCGGTCGCCGACGGTCGCCGGGTCGGGTGGGCAGGTGGAGTAGGCGAACATGGTGCCCGCCTCGGCGAGGTTGTCCGAGAGCAGGCAGCCGCCCATGTAGTGCATGTCGTCGGCGTAGCGGTCGTCGGTGAAGCAGTTGATCGCGATCGCGCCGAGGCTGGGCGGGCGCCGGGCCGCCACCTGCAACGCGGCGAAGCCGCCCCAGGACAGGCCGAGCATGGCGGTCCGGCCGTCACACCAGGGCTGTTCCGCCAGCCAGGCCAGCACCTCCTCGGCGTCCCGCTGCTCGCGTTCGAGGTACTCGTCGGTGAGCACGCCCTCCGAATCGCCGGTGCCGCGCAGGTCCACGCGCACACAGGCGTACCCGTGCCCGGCGATGTAGGGGTGGTGCATCGAGTCGCGGACCGACGTCAGGTCCCGTCTGCGGTAGGGGATGTACTCCAGGACCGCCGGAACCGGACCGGTGTCGGCCTCCGCCGGCCGCCACGAGCGGCCGGCCAGGCGGACCCCGTCCGACATCGGGATCCAGAAGTGCTCGTCCTCCTGGACGGCGTAGGGCAGTTCCTCCACCACCTGCATGAGTCGACCTCCTCAGCGTGTGGTCGCCGTTCGGTGTTCAGTCGGTGTCGAACTCGAACCGCATCCCCTCGACGCAGCGCTCGTACTTGGCGCGCATCGCCACGCCGTCCTGCGCGCCGATGGTGATCTTGGCTAGCTCGAAGCTGTAGCTGTCCTGGGCGTCCAGCTCCGTGAGGGGGACGCCCCGGTCGGGGACGATCTCGATCGAGACGCCCGGCAGGGCCTCCTCCAGCTCGCGGACCTCCTCGTCGGTGGGGACGCGCACGGGGACGCCGTCCTCCCCGAACCTGCGGTGGAACCACTGGCCGGCCACGGCGTACTCCCCGCCGCCGGCGGGCAGGTCGGGGCTCCGCCCGAGCGCCAGCCGGAGCATGCGCTCGTGGTTGGGGATGCCGTCCACCAGCTCGAACAGCTCGGCGTGCGCCTGGGAGTGCCGGGGGTTGATCTCCACGACGTCGAGCCGGTCCTCGACCGGGTCGTAGAAGAACTCGACGCTGAACAGCGTGTTGTCCAGACCGACCTGGCGGATGGCCTTCGTGGCCACCTCGGCCATGCGGCGGCTCACCTCCTCCGGCAGTTCCGAGGGGTACCGGTGGCACAGGAAGGCCGGGCTGCCCGGATAGTCGACCGAGTCCAGAGTGCTGTAGACGACGGGTTCGCCCTGGTGCACGTAGCCCTCGACCGCCACCTGGACACCGTGCAGGGCCGCTTCGGCCAGACAGCTCCTGCCGCCCACGGACGCGATCTCCGGTGGGAGGTCCACGTGGGCGAGGATCTGTTCGAAGGGGACTCCGATCCGGTCGATCCCCTCTCGCAGCTTCCGCAGGGCCTCCTCGAAGTCACGGTCGTCGTCGACGCGGAAGGCCAGGTCCGACGAGGCGGACTTCACCGGCTTGACCCACATCGGGAACCCGAGCTCGGGCGGTTCGGTGTCGTCGAGCTGCACCAGCGCGAACGCCGGGTGCTCGTCGATGACCTTGCTCTGTTCGAGCCTGCTCCAGTACTTGTGCTCGCACCTGACCACGGACTCCAGGGCGGGGGACCGGAGGCCGTACTCCGCGCACAGGATCGGCACCATCAGCGTGACGGGAAAGTCCCAGTAGCCGACGATCGCGTCGACCGAGCCGTCGAAGCCGTCCAGGATCCGCCTGGCCTTGGCCAGCATCTCCTCGATGTCGACCTTGTCGTCGCGCAGTTCCTCCAGGGGCAGCAGTTCGTGGAAGCGGCAGTGCTCGGCGCTCGGGGTCCTGAGCAGGACCTGGCGGTTGTGCTCCTCCATGCCGACCACGAAGACGTTGTCCACCTGTCCGCACCACCCTTCTGTGATCCGTGTCGGCGTCCGTCGTGGGTGCGACTACCCGAGTTCGTCGAAGCGAATCGGAAGGAGCGGGCACGTGGTTACGGGTCGCGGCCGAGGGGTAGCCGTACCCCTACAGCCGGCCGTACACAGGACCGCCACAGGCCGAGCACACCAAGGCGGGAGTGAAATCCATGAACCGGAAGACGCCGCCGATCCCGGACTACGAGGGTCTGCCGATCGCCACGCTGCAGCACCGGATCCGCTCGCTCGACGAGGAACAGATGAGGGAGCTCATCGCCTACGAGGAGCACCACGGCAACCGCACCGGAGTCCTGGAGATCCTGCACCAGCGCCTGCACGGACTGGAGGAGGGAGCCGAGCCCTCCGAGGGCGACCAGGCCTTCCAGCCGGAGACCCCGGGGCCGCCGCAGGGCGGATCGCCGGTCGGGGAGGACACCACCGCGCCCAGGCAGGGCCTGCCGCCGGAGGGTTACCCCGAGGCGCGGCGCTAGGGCGCCGTACAGGCCCCGGCCGCGATTTCGCGCGAGGAGCACGGGTAGCCGAACACTCGCACGGGGCGCGGACCGGACGCGAACGAACCGACGCGGACCGACGACGAACGGGGGAGTGGTATGGCCACGGCAGGCACCACGCCGACCGCCTCCTGGGGGCGGTCCCCATGATCCGGTGGACGCTACCCGCGGCCCTGGCCGCCGGGCGCTGGGCCCTGTCCCGGCGCCGGCGGCGACGCCGCCGAGCACGCCCGGTGGAGCTGGTCCCGTGGGCGGTCGCCGGAGCGGCGGCGGGGGTCTCCGCCTCGGTGCTGGCCGAGCACCGCCGCGCCACCCTGTTGAGGGGCAGGGCCGTCCTCGTCACGGGCGGCTCCCGAGGGCTCGGGCTGCGGCTCGCCCGCGAGTTCGGCTCCTACGGCGCGTCCGTCGCCGTGTGCGGCCGGGACCGCGACCGGCTGGACCGGGCCGTCGCCGGGCTCGCCGGACGCGGGATCCGCGCGCACGGCATCCAGTGCGACCTGGCCGATCCCGAACAGGCGCGGGCCATGGTGGAGGAGGCCGCCGAGCGGCTCGGCGGCCTGGACGTGGTGGTCAACAACGCGGGCGTGCTGCGGGTGGGACCGCGCGCCACCATGACGACCGCGGACCTGGAGGAGGCCATGGCCGTCATGTTCTGGGGCCCGTACCACGTCGCCCGCGCCGCCTGGGAACGGCTGCGGGAGTCCCAGGGCTCACTCGTCACCATCACCTCCATCGGGGGCCACCTGGCGCCGCCGCACCTGTGGCCCTACGCCTGCGCGAAGGCCGCGCAGGTCGCGCTCTCCGAGGGGCTCGCCGCCGAGAGCCTGGGCACCGGAGTCCGTGTGACCACGGTGGTTCCCGGCCTCATGCGCACCGGCTCGCACCGGGCCGTCCTCTTCTCCGGGGCCCCGGAGCGCGAGTACGCCTGGTTCGCCCTGTGCGCGGGGCTGCCCCTGCTGTCGATGAGTGCCGACCGGGCCGCGCGCCGCGTCGTGCGCGCCACGGTCCGCGGCCACGGCTACGTCGTCCTGACCCCGGCGGCCCGTCTGGGGATGGCCGCGCACGGCCTGGCGCCGGGCCTGACGCAGCGGGTGTCGGCGCTGGCCGGATGGCTCCTGCCCGCGGTGCCGCCCGAACCGGAGGAGCGGCCGGGCACCGAGGCGGCGGTCCAGGGGGTGCCGGGACAGGTCCTGGACGCGCTCACCGCACTCAACGAGGACGCCGCCCGGCGCCTCAACCAGCCCGCCCGCGCCGGGAGCGCGCCACCCGGCGGCGGCGCATCCGAACCCGATCCGGGGAGGTCGGCATGACGCGCTTCGGATACTTCCTCGCCACGGAGGAGCACGGCCCCAGGGATCTGGTCGAGCAGGCCAGGGGCGCCGAGTACGCGGGGTTCGAGGGCCTGTGGATCTCCGACCACTTCCACCCGTGGGTGGACGCCCAGGGGGAGAGCCCCTTCGTGTGGTCGGTCATCGGCGCGATCGGCGAGGCCACCGACCTGCCCGTCACCACGGCGGTGACCTGCCCGACCACGCGTGTGCACCCGGCCGTGATCGCGCAGGCGGCGGCGACCTCGGCGCTGCTGGTCCGCGGCGGCTTCACCCTCGGTGTGGGCACGGGCGAGGCGCTCAACGAGCACGTGCTCGGGCAGCCGTGGCCGCCCGCGTCGGTGCGGCTGTCGATGCTGGAGGAGGCCATCGGGCTGATCCGCGACCTGTGGAGCGGCAAGGTCGTCACCCACCGGGGCGAGCACTACACCGTGGACACCGCGCGCCTGTACACGCTGCCCGAGCACGCGCCGGGCATCCACATGTCCGCGTTCGGGCCCAAGGCCGTCGACCTGGCCGCGCGGGCGGCGGACGGGCTCATCGTCCTGTCGCCCGACACCGAGCCCATCGAGGCGTTCCGGTCCCACGGCGGACCGGGCCGTCCGGTGCAGGCGGGCCTCAAGGTGTGCTGGAGCACCGACGCCGACACCGCCCGGCGGATCGCCTACGACCGGTGGCCCACCGAGGCGCTCGCGGGCGAGTCCCTGCAGGTGCTGCCGCAGCCCAAGCACTTCGAGGAACTGACCGAGGCCCTGGTGACGCCCGAGATGGTCGCGGAGAAGGTCCCGTGCGGTCCCGACCCCGAGGCGCACGTCGCCGCGATCCGGCCCTTCGTCGAGGCGGGCGTCGACGAGGTCTACATCAACCAGATCGGCGACGACCAGGAGGGCTTCTTCGAGTTCTACTCCAACGAGGTCCTGCCCCGCCTACGGCGCCTCGAACGCGCCTGACCGGTCGTGCGGAGCGCGGACCACCCGTTCGCGCCCGGCGCCCCACGCGCCCATCGAAGGAGGACGTTCCATGCACACCAGAGCACCGGCCCTGCGGTACCCCGACCCGCTGCCGCCGGATCCGTTCCCGCCGAGCCCGGTTCCGCCCGATCCGCACCCGCCGACGCCGGAGCCCGTTCCGCCCCCGGAGCCGCCGGCGCCGGAGCCGCCGGGACCCGAGCCGGAGCCCGAGCCCGTCTGAACCGGGCGAAGGGGCCGGGCGGAAGGCCGCCGCGCCCCGCGCCCTATCCGGAGCGTGAGGGGTCTTGACTTCTGAGTGACCGGCTCCTAGGTTGCCGGTCACAGGAAGGACTCCTTCTCGTTTCCGTGGCGCCGACGCGGCCCGGACGACCCCTCCGGAGGACCCGCGTGAGAATCCCCCCGACCCCCGCCCGCGAACGCCGGCGGAGCGCGTGCGCCGCCCTGGTCGGAACGGCCGCCCTCGCCCTGGCCGCCGTCCCCGTGGCCACCGCCGGAACGGGCCCGACCGCCGCCGCCACGGCCGCGGCCGCCCCCGCCACCCCGGTGGACGAGCACGGACGCCTGGCGGTGTGCGGCGTCCGGCTCTGCGACGAAGGCGGCTCGCCCGTCCAGCTCAACGGCATGAGCTCGCACGGGCTCCAGTGGTACGGCGACTGCCTCACCGACGCCTCGCTGGACGCCCTCGCCCAGGACTGGCGGGCCGACGTCCTGCGCGTGTCGATGTACGTGCAGGAGGGCGGCTACGAGACCGACCCCCGCGGCTTCACCGACCGCGTGCACGCGCTCATCGAGGAGGCCAGTGAGCGCGGCCTGTACGTGATCGTCGACTGGCACATGCTCACCCCGGGCGACCCGAACCACAACACCGGCCCCGCCCTGGACTTCTTCGGGGAGATCGCCTCCGTCCACGCCGACAAGGACAACGTCCTGTACGAGATCGCCAACGAGCCCAACGGGGTGTCCTGGGACGCGATCAGGTCCTACGCCGAGGAGGTCGTCCCGGCGGTCCGGGCCGAGGACCCCGACGCCGTCGTCCTCGTGGGCACCCGCGCCTGGTCGTCCCTGGGGGTGTCCGAGGGGGCGGACCACACCGAGATCACCGCGGACCCGGTCGACGCCGACAACATCATGTACACGTTCCACTTCTACGCCGCCTCGCACGGCGCCGCCTACCGGGAGGAACTGCGGGCGGCGGCGCGGGAGATCCCGGTGTTCGTCACCGAGTTCGGCACCCAGGAGTCCACCGGGGACGGGCCCGACGACTTCGCGTCCGCCCGGGCCTACCTCGACCTCATGGAGGAGGAGGGCATCAGTTGGGTGAACTGGAACTTCTCCGACGACTTCCGCTCGGGCGCCGTCTTCGAACCGGGCACCTGCGCCGCCGACGGGCCCTGGACCGGGACCGGATCGCTCAAGCCGGCGGGGGAGTGGATCCGTGCCCGCCTGCGCGAGGCCGACGCCTGAGCCGTGACCGCGGGCACCGGAGGGCCCGCGCGGGCGCGCTCGCGCCCGCCGGGAGCGCGGGGGCGCGCCGTCGCCGGCGCGCCCCCGTCGTCGCCCCCGCCGCTCAGTACGCCGCCACGGTGGAGATCCGCAGCTGCTCGTCGGTGTCCACGTCGACCAGGACGTGGTCGCCCGCCACGACCTGGCCGTCGAGCACCATGCGCGAGAGCCGGTTGCCCACCGAGCGCTGGATCGTGCGCGCCAGCGGCCGGGCGCCGTAGGCGGGCTGGTAGCCGCGCTCGGCCAGCCAGCCCACCGCCTCGTCGGTGAAGCGCACGGTGATGTCCTGGGCCTTGAGCCGCTGCTCGGTCCGCTCCAGCATGAGCCGGGTGATCTGGGCCAGCTCCTCCGCCCCCAGCTGCTGGAACACGATGACCTCGTCGATGCGGTTGAGGAACTCCGGGCGGAACTCCTCGCGCAGGCGACGCATCACGCGGTGCTCGGTGTCGGGGTCCATCTGGCCCTCGGCCGTGAAGCCCATCGGCCCGCCGCCGGTGATCGCCTCCGACCCCAGGTTGCTGGTCATGATGACCACCGTGTTGCGGAAGTCGACCGTGCGCCCCTGCCCGTCGGTCAGCCGGCCGTCGTCCAGCAGCTGGAGCAGCAGGTTGAACACGTCCGGGTGCGCCTTCTCGACCTCGTCCAGCAGCAGGACGGAGTAGGGGTGGCGCCGCACCGCCTCGGTGAGCTGTCCGGCCTCCTCGTAGCCGACGAACCCGGGCGGGGCCCCGGTCAGGCGGCTGGTGGTGTGCCGCTCCTGGAACTCGCTCATGTCGATGCGGACCATGGCCTCCTCGGACCCGAAGAGGGTCTCGGCCAGGGCCCGCGCCAGCTCGGTCTTGCCCACGCCGGTCGGCCCCAGGAACAGGAAGCTGCCCACCGGGCGGCCGGGGTCGCCCAGCCCGGCGCGCGAGCGGCGGATCGCCTCCGAGACGGCGGTGACCGCCTCGTTCTGGCCGATGACGCGCTCGTGCAGGTTGGCCTCCAGGTTGACCAGGCGTTCGCGCTCCTCCTGGGTGAGCTGGGCGACGGGGATGCCGGTGCTGCGCGCGACCACGTCGGCGACGTCGTCGCCGCCCACCTCGGGGACCGAGGACCCGGTTCCGCGCGCCTGGTGCACCGAGCCCTTGGCCTGCGCGATCTCGTCGCGCAGGGACGAGGCGCGCTCGTAGTCCTCCTCCTGGACGGCCTTCTCCTTCTGCTCCTCCAGGGTTTTCAACCGGCCCTCCAGCTCGCGCAGGGCCGAGCTGGAGGTGCGCAGGCGCAGCCGGACCCGGGCACCCGCCTGGTCGATGAGGTCGATGGCCTTGTCCGGCAGGAAGCGGTCGGTGATGTAGCGGTCGGACAGTTCGGCCGCGGCGACCAGGCTCTCGTCGCTGAACCGCACCTGGTGGTGGGCCTCGTAGCGGTCGCTCAGGCCGCGCAGGATCTCGATGGTGTCCGCGACCGAGGGCTCGGGCACCAGGATGGGTTGGAAGCGCCGCTCCAGGGCCGCGTCCTTCTCCAGGTTCTTGCGGTACTCGTCCACGGTGGTCGCACCGATGATGTGCAGTTCGCCGCGGGCGAGCGCGGGCTTGAGCATGTTCCCGGCGTTCACCGACCCCTCGGCGGCACCGGCGCCCACGATCGTGTGGATCTCGTCGATGAACACGAGCAGGTGGTCGGCCTGGTCGCGGATCTCGTCGACGATCTTGGTCAGGCGCTCCTCGAAGTCGCCCCGGTAGCGGGTTCCGGCCACCACCCCGGCCAGGTCCAGCTGGACCAGGCGGCGCCCGCGCAGGGTCTCGGGCACGTCGTCGTCGAAGATGCGCTGGGCGATGCCCTCCACGATGGCGGTCTTGCCCACGCCGGGGTCGCCGATGAGCACCGGGTTGTTCTTGCGGCGCCGGGCCAGCACCTCGATGCACTGCTCGACCTCGTCGTCGCGGCCGACCACGGGGTCCAGCCGGCCCTCGCGGGCCAGGGCGGTCATGTCGGTGGCGAACTCGTCCAGGGTGGGCGTGTCCGAGGGCTCTCCCTCCGACTGCTCGGGGGCGGGAACGGCCCCGGCCGACTGCTGGAGCGACTCGGGCGTGACACCGGAGTCGCGCAGGAGCTGGCCCACCGCCCCGGAGGGGTTGACCGCCAGGGCGAAGAGCAGGTGCTCGGGCGTGATGCTGGAGCTGCCGGTCGCGCGCGCGATCTGCAGGGCGTCCAGCAGGGCGCGCTTGGCCGAGGGGGTGAGCCGGGCGGTGCCGGGCATCACCGACCGCGGCGCCTGGGCGACCGCGTGGTCGATGACGTCGCCCAGGGTGGAGAGGTCGGCGCCGGTGCGCTGGACCAGGTCGCGCGTGGGCTCATAGCGCAGCAGCGACCACATCAGGTGGATGGTGTCGACGTCGGCGCCGCCGGCCTCCAGGGCCCGGCGCACGCCGCTGTCGGCCACCTGCCGGGCGTCGGCGCTCATCAGCTTGGACAGGTCCACCCGGCGGACCGGACCGCGCGCGCCCAGGAACCGGGCGAGGAACTCGTCGAACGAGCCAGGTTCGTTGCCGTGGCCGTCGGGAAAGTCGTGTGTCATCGGTTCTCGTCCCCCGTGCGTACGGTAGTTCTTTAATTACCCTACGTGATGACTTGGTGGGGGTCGCCATCACGCCCCGGCGTGGGACGCCTCGTCCAGCCGGGCCTTCTCCTGGTCGGTGAGCCGCAGTTCGCCGACCGGAAGCAGTGCGGACCACTGGTCCAGGTCGCGGGCGCTGGCCAGCACCGAGGCGACTCCGGGCCGGTCCACGAGCCACGCCAGTGCGATCGTCGCCGGAGCGGCGTCCCGCTCCGCGGCGATCGCGTCGAGCGCGGCCAGCACGCGCGGACCCTCCGGCCGCTCCAGATAGGCGCGGGCCCTGCCGGCGCGCGGGCTGTCCACGTCGCCGCCGCCCGGCCGGTACTTGCCGGTGAGGAATCCCCGGGCCAGCCCGAAGTAGGGCAGCAGGGCCAGGCCCCGCTCCCGGGCCAGCGGGACCAGGTCGGCCTCGATCGCCCGCTCCATCAGGTTGTACTGCGGCTGGACGCACACCGGGGCGTGCAGGCCGCGGTCCCGGCACACGTCCAGCCACTCGGTGATGCGCTCGGGGCTGTGGTTGGACAGGCCGATGGCGCGCACCTTGCCCTCGTCGACCAGGGCGGAGAAGGCCCCGGCGCTCTCCGCGACCGGGGTCCGCGGGTCGTCGAAGTGCGCGTAGTAGAGGTCGATGGCGTCCACACCCAGGCGCTTGAGCGAGGCGTGCGCGGCGGCCCGGACGTTGTCGGCGGACAGGCCGGGGAACTCGGGGTGCTGACTGACCTTGGTGGCGACCACCAGGTCGTCGGGGCGGCCCCGGGAGGCCAGCCACGCGCCGATGACCGTCTCGGACTCGCCGCCGGTGTGGCCCTCGGCCCAGGCGGAGTAGGAGTCGGCGGTGTCGACGAAGGTGCCGCCCGCGTCGCGGTAGGCGTCCAGGACGCGGAAGGAGGTGTCCTCGTCGGCGGTCCAGCCGAACACGTTGCCGCCCAGGCACAGGGGCGACACGAGGAGGTCGGAGCGGCCCAGCCGGCGTGCGGTGCTCTCGGTCATGCTCACCGTTCTCGGAGTCGGGGATCGGGTTCCCCCCTCACGCTAGGACAGGGGGTCGCCCGGAGGGGTCACGCTGGGGAGGAAGGTGTCGAGTGCGTCGTCGACGTGTCGGCCGATCTCCGCGTCGTCCATGTACGCCGCGTCGTCGCCCAGCAGCATGGCGCGGTTGACGGGCTCGCCCATGACGAGCCAGTTCAGGTGGGTCGCGGCCCGCTCGGCGTCGGCCACGCGCAGGAGTGCGAGGTCCGAGCACCGGCGCAGGATCGCCGCGAGCGCGGTGACCGCCGTGCGGGGGCCGTGCTCGTACAGCGCGGCCGCGAGTTCCGGGGACCGGGTCGCCTCGCCGATCACGAGCCTGCGAAGGCCGATGAGCGCGGGGGTGAGCACCGTCCCGAGCTGGGAGACGAGCACCTCGCGCAGGACGGCGCGCGGATCGGTGCGGCGGTCGATGGGCGGGGGCTCGGCGAGCACCTGGTCGCTCGCCGCAGCGGTCTTCGAGGCGACCAGTTCGAGGAACAGCGCGCGTTTGCTGCCGAAATGGCTGTACAGCGTCTGTTTCGCGACGCCGGACCCGGTCGCGATCGAGTCCATGGTGACCGACTCGTATCCGGTCGCGAGGAACTGCCGCTCGGCCGCCTCCAGAGCGGCCTCGCGCTTGTGGACGGAGCTTGGGCGCACGGACGACCTCCTTGCGGAAACCATACTCGCCAGTCTAATGTCTGAGAAGTCAGACTCCTCAGTCTGGAAACTGCCCGGCTCCCAGGATCAGGTGGCACAGTGAACGACGTGTGGAAGCTCGTGCACGCGGAACGTCGGGCCCTCATCGCGGACCTGGCCGGCCTTCCGCCGCGACGATGGGCGGAGCCGTCGCTGTGCGAGGGCTGGACCGTCCACGACGTGGCGGCGCACCTGGTCGATTCGGCACGCGCGACACGCCTCGGCTTCCTCGCCGACCTGCTGCGGGCACGGATGGACTTCCACCGGCTCAACGAGCGCGGCATCGCCCGTGAGCGGGGCGACGGCCCGGCGGACACGCTGGCGCGGCTGCGGGAGGTCGCGTCACGGACGACGACCCCGCCGGCGCCCCTCGACACCCGGCTCGTGGAGGAGGTCGTCCACGGGGAGGACGTCCGCCGCCCGCTCGGCATCACCCGCGCCTACCCGACCGAGGCGGTCGTCCGCGCCCTCCGGGTCCAGGTCCGCACGCCGGTCGCCTACGGCGGCGGGAAGGAGCGGGCGGCCGGGCTGCGACTCGACGCCTCCGACAGCGGCGTGGACATCGGCGACGGACCGGTCGTCACCGGCAGCACGCTGGACCTCCTCCTGGCGCTCTCGGGCCGCCGGACGGCCCTCGACGGCCTGCACGGCCCGGGCGCCGACACGTTCCGCTCCCGGGACTGACCCCGGCCCGCCGGACCGGCCACGCCCGCCGGCCGCGAGGGAGCCGGGCCACCGCCCGGCCCCCTCGCGCGGCGTCGACGGAGGAACCGCCGAGCGGTCGCTAGACGCCGTGGGCGGCCCGGCGGACGCTCGCGTAGCGCTCGCGGACCTCGGGCACCACCGCGGGCTCCGCGGCCGGTCCGGCCTCGGCGGTGTCCCAGACCGGCGGCTCCTCGGAGCCCGCCAGCGCCCAGGCCGCCTGGCGGGCCGCGCCGATCGCGACGTACTCGGCGGCGGGCGGCGCCACGACCGGCGCGTCCAGGATCGTCGGCGCGATGGCCCGCACCGCCGCCGAACGCGCGCCCCCGCCGAGCAGGAGGACGCGCCGCACCGGGACACCGGTGTCGGTCAGCGCGGTCATCCCGTCGGCCAGGCCGCACAGCATGCCCTCCACGGCCGCCCGGGCGATGTTCTCCGGCCGCATGTTCGAGCGGCGCAGCCCGTGCAGCGAACCGGCGGCGTCGGGGAGCACCGGCGTGCGCTCGCCGTCCAGGTAGGGCAGCAGCACGACGCCCTCGGCACCCGGCTCGGCGGCCATGGCCAGCGTGTCGAGCTCGGCCAGGTCGACACCGAGCATCGCGGCGGTGGCGGTCAGTACCCGCGCGGCGTTGAGCGTGCAGGCCAGCGGCAGGAACCGGCCGGTGGCGTCGGCGAAGCCGGCCACCGTGCCGCTGTGGTCCCGGGTGGCCTGGTCGTTGACCGCGAACACCGTGCCGCTGGTGCCCAGCGACAGGGCCGCGTCACCCGCCCGCAGCCCCAGGCCCAGGGCCGCGCCCATGTTGTCGCCCGTGCCCGGCGCGATCAGCGCCCCGGACGGGGTGCGGCCGACCACCTCGGCGGGCCCGGCCACGCGCGGCACGTCGATCTCGCGCCCGAAGGCGCGCACCAGTAGGTCGGTGCGGTAGGCGCCCTCCGGCGGCGACCAGTAGCCGGTGCCCGAGGCGTCGCCTCGGTCGGTGGTCGCCTCGCCCCGGCCGCCCAGGCGCCAGGTCAGCCAGTCGTGGGGGAGCATCACCCCGGCCACCCGCGCGGCGGCCTCGGGCTCGTGCTCGGCCAGCCACCGCAGCTTGGTGACCGTGAAGCTCGCCACGGGCACGCTTCCGATGACGTCGGCCCAGGCCTTGGGTCCGCCGAGCTCGGTGACCAGGTCGTCGGCGGCCGCGGCCGAACGGGAGTCGTTCCACAGCAGGGCGGGACGGACGACCTCGCCGTCGCCGTCCACGGTGACCATGCCGTGCTGCTGCCCGGCGACGGCCACGGCGGCCACTCCGTCGAGCAGTCCCTCGGAGGCGTCGGTCAGCGCCGACCACCACTCGTCGGGGTGGATCTCGGTTCCGTCGGGGTGCGGTGCGCGGGCCTCGCGCACCACCGCGCCGCTGTCGGCGTCGCAGACCACGACCTTGCAGGACTGCGTCGAACTGTCGATTCCGGCGACCAGGGCCATTTCCGCTCCGGTGGGTGAGGGGTGAACAGTGGACGGTGGGCGCTCAGGCGCCCCCGGGTTCCAGTAGCAGGCGCGCGGTGGCGACGTCGGTGACCAGCGAGCCGACCACGCCGGTGCGCAGGACGGCGCGGATCGCCTCGGCCTTTCCTGCACCGCCGGCGACGGCGACGACCTCGGGAACCGCGCGCAACTGTTCCAGAGTGATGGCCACGACGCGCTCGGACAACCCCGGGGCCGTGGGAGCGCCCTGGGCGTCCACCGTCCGCGCGCACACCTCGGCCCGCACGCCCTGCTCCTCCAGCCGTGCGCCCTCCTCAAGGGGGAGGGCGTCGCGGACCAGCGAACGGGTGGGGGTCCAGGCGCCGATCGCCACCACGGCCTTGGACAGGTGCCCGTAGCGCTGCATGGCGTCGGCGACCTGGGGCTGGGCGCGCAGCGCGCGGGTGGTGGCGGCGTCGGAGACCACGAGCGGGGCGTAGATGGGGAAGGCCGGGCCGCGGGCCAGGCTGGCGACGCGGCGGACCAGTTCCACGGAGTTCTCCTCCACCCCGCCGGGCAGGACGCCGGTGAGCTGGACGACCGTGCAGCGCGGCAGTTCGCCCAGTGCCAGGGTCATCTCGTTGAGCGTGCGCGAGCAGGCCAGGCCGAGGGTGTCGCCCTCCTCCAGGATCTCGGTGAGGTACTCCGCGGCGATCCGGCCCATGCTCCTCCGGACGGTCTCGTCGTCGCCGGCCTGGTCGACCACGACCGCCTCGTGCAGGCGGTAGGCGGTGCGGAGGTCGTGGGAGAGGGAGGCGTCGATCTCGGTGGGGGCGGAGATCTCGATGCGCACGATCCCGGCGTCGCGGGCCTCGTCCAGGATGCGCGCCACCTTGAACCGGCTGATGCCGAAGTCGTCGGCGATGCGGACCTTGGACTCGCCTTCGAGGTAGTACCGCCGCGCGATCGCCGTCGCGCGGATGAGTTCCGCCGGTCGGAACGTCGGCCGGGTGGCCATCCACACCTCCTCGGTTCTGCTCAGATGAGCGCTTCTCCGCTCATTATGGCAGTCGACCTTGACGAGTGACACCCCTCACAACTTAAATGAGCCGCACGTCGCTCGAATGATCCTTTAATCGCTCATATGAGCATCCGGCGGTCGGCGACGGCCGCCGTATCCCTCGGGAGGAAGACATGTCCACACGCACGCCACCGCGGGGCCTGCCCCTCACGGCCGCCGCCACCGGACTCGTCCTGATGGCCACCGCCTGCGCCGGAGCGGGTGGGGAGGCCTCCGGCGGCGGCGAGCGCGTCGTGACCGTCGCCACGGTCGCCAACCCGCAGATGGAGGACATCGAGTCCCTGATCGGCGAGTTCAACGACCAGCACGACGACATCACCGTCGAGTTCGTCGTCCTGCCGGAGAACCAGCTGCGCGACCGCGTCACCCAGGACATCGCCACCCAGAGCGGGCAGTACGACGTCGTGACGGTCGGTACCTACGAGGTGCCCATCTGGGCGGAGAACGGCTGGCTGCTCGGCCTGGACGAGTACGCCGCCGACCCCGAGTACGACATCGACGACATCATCCCCACCGTCCGCTCGGCCCTGTCCTACGACGACCAGATGTACGGGGCGCCCTTCTACGGGGAGTCCTCCTTCCTCATGTACCGGACGGACCTGTTCGAGGAGGCGGGCCTGGAGATGCCCGACCAGCCGACCTGGGAGGAGGTCGCCGGGTTCGCCGCCGAGCTCGACGACTCCGACACCGCGGGGATCTGCCTGCGCGGCGTGCCAGGCTGGGGGGAGCTGCTCGCGCCGCTCAACACGGTGATCCTCACCCACGGCGGCCAGTGGTACGACGAGGAGTGGAACGCCCACCTCGACTCGCCCGAGGTCCAGGAGGCCGTCCAGACCTACGTCGACCTCGTGCGCGACCACGGCCAGGCCGGAGCGCCCAACGCGGGCTTCACCGAGTGCCTGACCACGATGGCCCAGGGCGACGCCGCGATGTTCTACGACTCCACGGTCGCCGCCGGCAACCTGGAGGACCCCGAGTCCAGCAGCGTCGTCGGCGACATCGGCTACGTCGCCGCCCCGGTGGCCGAGACCGACCACGCCGGCTGGCTGTGGGCGTGGGCGCTGTCGATCCCCAGCACCTCCACCGACCCCGAGGCCGCCTGGGAGTTCGTCTCCTGGGCCACCTCCAAGGAGTACCACCGCCTGGTCGGCGAGGAACTGGGCTGGGAGCGCGTCCCCCCGGGCGCGCGCGTGTCCACCTACGACATCCCCGAGTACCAGGAGGCCGCCGCGGCCTTCGCCGGGCCCACCTTCGAGGCGATCGAGAACGTCGACGTGGAGCAGCCCGGCCTGCACCCGCAGCCGTGGACGGGGGTCCAGTACGTGGCGATCCCCGAGTTCCAGGACCTGGGTACCCGGGTCTCCCAGGAGATCTCCGCGGCCATCGCCGGACAGCAGAGCGTCGAGGAGGCGCTGGCCACGTCACAGGAGTACGCCGAGGAGACCGCCGAGTCCGGCGGCTACCGGGACTGAGGCCGCCGATGCCCGAACCTACCTGCGAGGACCGACCATGACCGCTCAGACCACGCCGGGCACGGCACGGGGAGCGCCCGCCCCGCGGGAGCTCACCCGGGGCGAGCGCTGGGGACGGCGCGGCCCGCTCCTGCCCGGACTGCTCTTCGTCATCGCGCTGACCCAGATCCCGTTCCTGTTCACCGTCTACTACAGCTTCCAGGACTCCAACCTCCTGCGGCCCGAGTCCGGCGGCTTCTCCGGACTGGCCAACTACGGCGCGGTCCTGGGCGACCCGCTCTTCCGCAACGCCGTCGTCAACACCGTCCTGCTCACCGCCGGCGCCGTCCTGCTCTCCCTCGTCCTGGGACTGGGCCTGGCACTGCTGCTCGACCGGGCCTTCCTCGGCCGCGGCGTCGTGCGGACCCTGATGATCACGCCGTTCCTGGTCATGCCGGTGGCCGCCGCGCTGCTGTGGAAGACCTCGATGTACCACCCGGTGTACGGCCTGCTCAACTGGGTGATCTCACCGTTCGGCGTGCGCGTGGACTGGGTGAACGACTTCCCGCTGCTGTCGATCATCCTGGTGCTGGCCTGGCAGTGGACGCCGTTCATGATGCTCATCCTGCTCGCGGGGCTGCAGAGCCAGCCGCCGGAGGTGCTGGAGGCGGCACGTGTGGACGGCGCCGGGCCGCTGGAGACCTTCCGCAGCATCACGTTCCCGCACCTGCGCCGCTTCCTGGAGCTGGCGCTGCTGCTCGGCACGATCTACATCGTCCAGACCTTCGACGCGATCTACATGATCACGCAGGGCGGGCCGGGGCAGGCGACCACCAACCTGCCCTACTTCATCTATCTCCAGGCCTTCCGTGCCTTCGAGGTGGGCGAGGCGGCGGCCGCCGGGGTCGTCGTGGTCGCCGCCACCCTCGTCATCGCCATGTTCGCGCTGCGCGTGGTCTCCAGCTTGTTCGAGGAGGAGTCGTGACGACCGTGACCGACGTGGGCGCGAGGCGCCCCGACCACGGACAGGAGCCGGTCCGGCCGCGCGCTCCGCGACCGCGCCGCCGGCGCCGGATCGGGCCCGGCTTCGGCCTCGGCCTGCTGGCGTGGGTGGTGGGCGTGCTGTTCTTCTTCCCCGTGCTGTGGATGTTCCTGACCGGCTTCAAACAGGAGTCGCAGGCCTCCACCGACCCGCCCACCTTCTGGTTCGAGCCGACGCTGGACCAGTACGCGGCCGTGCTCGGCCGGGACTTCGTTCCCTACCTGCTCAACTCGCTGCAGGCCTCCGTGCTGTCCACGGCGCTGGCCATCGTGCTGGCGGTGCCCGCCGCCTACGCGCTCTCGCTCGTGCGCATCCCCAAGTGGCGCGACTCGCTGTTCTTCTTCCTGTCCACCAAGCTGCTGCCGCCGGTGGCGATGATCCTGCCGCTGTACGTCATCGCCCGCAATCTCGGCGCCCTGGACGACGTGCGGACCCTGACACTGGTCTACACCGCCATGAACATGCCCATCGCGGTGTGGATGATCCGGTCCTTCCTGGTCGAGCTGCCCGAGGAGGTCCTGGAGGCCGCCCGGATGGACGGCGCCGGCCGGATCCGGGAGATGCGCAGCGTCATCCTGCCGATGATCGCGCCCGGCCTGGCCGCGACCGCCCTCATCTGCTTCATCTTCGCCTGGAACGAGTTCTTCTTCGCGGTCAACCTGACCGCCTCCCAGGCCGCCACCGTGCCCGTGTTCCTCGTCGGCTTCATCAGCGGCGAGGGACTGTTCTGGGCCCGGCTCTCGGCCGCCTCCACCATGGCGGCCCTGCCCGTGATCATCGCCGGATGGGCCGCCCAACGCTGGCTGGTCCGCGGCCTCTCCCTAGGAGCCATCAAGTAATGCGCGCACTCGTCGTCAGTGAACCAGGACAGTACTCCGTCGAGCGGGTGGAGGACCCCGCGCCCGGTCCCCGGGACGTGGTGGTCGCCCCGGCGGCGGTCGGGGTGTGCGGCACGGACCTGCACATCCTCGACGGGGAGTTCGCTCCCACCCCCTACCCGATCATCCCGGGACACGAGTTCGCCGGGACGGTGGTCGCCGTCGGCTCCGAGGTCACCGGGCTCGCCGTGGACGACCGTGTCGCGGTGGACCCGTCCCTGTTCTGCGGGGAGTGCGCCAAGTGCGCGGTGGGCCGCGGCAACCTGTGCGCGAGCTGGAACGCGATCGGCGTCACCACGCCGGGCGCGGCGGCCGAGTTCGCCGTGGCGCCCGCGGCCTCCTGCTACCGCATGCCCGACACGATGCCCTTCGCCCACGGGGCCCTGGTGGAACCGCTCTCGTGCGCCGTGCACGGCTTCGACCTGCTCCCGGGACGGGTGGGGGAGCACTACCTCGTCTACGGCGCCGGGACGATGGGGCTGCTCATGGCCCAGCTGGCGCGCTCGGCCGGCGCGGCCAGCGTCTCCGTCGTCGATCCCAACACCGACCGCCTGGCCGTCGCCGAACGCCTGGCGGCCGACGCCGTGGCACCCGGCGCGGACGCGCTCGACCGGGCGGACTGGGAGGTCGTCGTGGACTGTACGGGCGTGGTCGCCGCCATCGAGGACGGGCTCACCCGGGTGGCCAGGGGCGGCACGTTCCAGGTCTTCGGGGTGGCCCCGGCCGAGGCCTCGGCCACGTTCTCGCCGTTCCGGGTCTACAACGACGAGGTCACCGTGGTCGGGAGCATGGCGGTCCTGCACAGCTACGGGCGGGCGGTGGACCTCATGGCCAAGGGCGTGGTCGACGCCGACGCCATGGTCACCGACACCTTCGCACTGGACGACTACGGCGCGGCCGTCGACGCCTTCCGCGCCGGCCGGGGCCGCAAGCTGCAGGTCGACCCCCGGAAGTAGCCCGTGGCGGGCGGCGGAGCGGACCGGCTCCGCCGCCCCCACCTGGGGTGACTCAGATCACTGGTCCGGTCCCACAGGGTGGGAGTGTCCGGGTTCCACAAAACCTACTTCTTAAGTAGAGTTTTCCTGGAATCGTCGACCAGCGAGGTGAGTGCCCCCATGCGTGTGCGAACGCCCGTCCTCGCCGCGGCGGCCCTGGCAGTGAGCCTGGCCGCCGTCGGCTGCGCGGCCCTCGGCGGCCCGGACGACGGCGACGACCTCACCGTGGGCTACCTGACCAACATCACCCACGCCCCGGCCCTGGTCGCCGACCACGACGGCGCCTACGCCGACGCGCTCGGCGAGGACGCCCAGGTCACCGTCCAGACCTTCAACGCCGGTCCCGACCTGGTCAACGCGCTCTTCTCCGGAGAGGTCGACGCCGCCTTCATCGGCCCCAACCCGACCATCAACGGGTGGGCGCAGTCCGACGGCGCCGCGCTGCGCGTCGTCGCCGGCTCCACCTCCGGCGGAGCGGGCCTGGTCGTGCGCCCCGGCATCGACGACGTCGACGACCTGGTCGGCACCACGTTGTCCACACCCCAGCTCGGCAACACCCAGGACGTGGCCCTGCGGCACTTCGCCGCCCAGCAGGGGTGGGAGTTCGACACCGCCGGCGGCGGCGACCTGTCCATCGTCCCCCAGCAGAACGCCGAGATCGTCGACGCCTTCGCCCTGGGGGAGATCGACGGCGCCTTCCTGCCCGAACCGCACCTCAGCCGCCTCCTGCGCGAGCACGACGGCCATCTCCTGGTCGACGAGGCCGACCTGTGGCCCGAGACCGGCGGCGCGTTCGTCACCGCCAACCTCGTCGTGGGCGCCGACTACCTCGACACCCACCCCGACCGGGTCGAGCGCCTGCTGCGCGCGCACCTGGACACCGTCGACCGGATGAACGCCCACCCCGACCAGGCACGGCGGGCCGCCGCCGACCAGCTGGCCGAGGTCACCGGCAGCCGCCTGCCCGACGCGACCGTCGAGTCGGCCTTCGCACGCCTGGATTTCACCGTCGACCCCATCGCCCCGTCCCTGGCCGCCGGAGCCGAGCACGCCGAGTCCGTCGGTCTGCTCGACCCCGTCGACCTGGACGGCCTGTACGCACTCGAACCGCTCAACGACCTGCTCGCGCAGGACGGACGGGACCAGATCACCGGACCCCAGGAGGACAAGTGAGCGTCACGACCGAGAGCCCGGCCCGGACGCGCGCCGCCGCCGTCGAGATCGACCGGATCACCAAGGTGTTCGGGCACGGTACCGGCGCGCTGACCGCCATCGACGGCATGTCCGTCTCCGTGCGGCCGCGTGAGTTCGTCGCGATCGTCGGGGCCTCCGGCTGTGGCAAGAGCACACTGCTCTCCCTCGTCGCCGGGCTGGAGGAGCCCACCGTCGGCACCGTGGACGTGGGCGGCCACCGGGTGGCCATGATGTTCCAGGAGGCCTCGCTCTTCCCCTGGCTGACCATCGGCGGCAACATCGAGGTGCCCATGAAGGTCAACGGGGTGCCCAAGGCCGAGCGCCGGCGGCGGGTGACCGAGCTCCTGGACCTGGTCCGGCTGAGCGGCTTCGCGCACAAGCGCCCCCACCAGCTCTCCGGCGGCATGCGCCAGCGCGTGGCCCTGGCCCGCGCCCTGGCCCAGGACGCCGACGTCCTGCTCATGGACGAGCCCTTCGGCGCGCTCGACGCGATGACCCGCGACATCCTGCACGACGAGGTCGAGCGGATCTGGCGGGAGAAGTCCCTGACCATCCTGTTCGTCACGCACAACGTGCGCGAGGCGGTGCGGCTCGGCGACCGGGTCATCCTGCTCTCCAGCCGCCCGGGCCGCGTCATCGAGGAGTTCGAGGTGAACGGGCGCCGGCCCCGCCGGATCGACTCCGCCGAGATCGCCTCCCAGGCCGCCGAGATCACCGACCGGCTGCGCGTGGAGGTGTCGCGCCATGCCGGGTGAGTCCTCCGTGCGCGACCGCCAGATCCAGGGGCTCGACGCCCTGGAGATGAAGCCGGGCGAGGGGCAGCGGATCGGCCTCCTGCCGAGGGTTCGCGCCCTCTGGGCGGCCACGTGGCCCAAACTGGTGGCCGTGGCCATCGTGCTGGCGGCCTGGCAGGCCGTGGTGTGGAGTGGGTGGCGGCCGGTCTACGTCTTCCCCGGGCCCGACCAGGTCCTGCCCCGCATCGCCCAGGAGATCACCTCCCCGGGGTTCTGGGAGGCGGTCGGCGTCACCATGCGCCGGGCCTTCGCGGGCTTCGCGCTGGCCCTGGTGGTCGGCGTGCTCCTGGGTCTGGCGGTCTCGCAGGTCAAGACGCTGCGGGTGGCGATCGGATCGCTGATCACCGGCCTGCAGACCATGCCGTCGATCGTGTGGTTCCCGTTCGCGATGCTGCTGTACGGCATCAGCGAGTCGGCGATCATGTTCGTCATCATCCTGGGCGCGGCGCCCTCCATCGCGGGCGGGCTCATCTCGGGGATCGACTACGTGCCCCGCCAGCTCATGCGCGCGGGACAGGCCATGGGCCTGCGCGGAGTCCAGCGCTACACCCTGCTCATCGTCCCGGCGGCGCTGCCGATGTTCGTCACCGGGCTCAAACAGGGCTGGGCCTTCGCCTGGCGCTCGCTCATGGCGGGGGAGCTGCTGGTCATCATCAACCAGCAGAACTCCATCGGCTGGGCGCTCAGCCAGGCCCGCCAGCTCAACGACGCCGAGCAGCTGTTGAGCTACGTCGTCATCGTGCTGTTCATCGGCATCGTCATCGACGTGTTCTTCACCTGGGCCGACCGCTCGATCCGCGCCAGGTGGGGCGTCTGAAGTGTTCGGGGCGCTTCACGCCGGGGCCTTCGTCGTCGCCCGCGCCTGCGCTCGTGCCCACACCGTCGCCCGCCACCACCCTCAACGGACGCCTACGGCGCAGTCCTTCCTGCTCCGGCTCGGCTCCTCCTGCAGGCACCGGCGCGTCCCTCACACCTGTGCTTTCTTTGGGCCTCCGCTCGTTCCTCGCTTTGGCCCGGACAGACCCCCTGTGGTCCCCGTGAGTGGGACCGCGTACCTTCAACCCCCGGGTGGGTGAGGCAGGCGGGATCGCTTCGGCACGAGGGAGGTGTTGCCGGTCGCCCCCGCCGCCCCGAGCAGGGTGCCCTCGGCGTCGCGGACGGCCCACCTCTATCCCCAGGCGTCCCGCAGGACGAGACGCGCAGGCCCAACCCCAGGGGGTGAACGTGCAGGATTCGACCTACCTCAATCTGAGGGGGTTGGCTCGGGGCGCGCCAGTGTTCTGCAGGCCGAGGGCGTAGCTGAAGCGAGCTTGCGAGCGCCAGCACGAACGAGGCCGAAGAACACTGGCTACTCGGCGCCCCGAGCACGGGCCAAAGCGAGGAACGAGCGGAGGCCCAAGAAGAACTCAGCCTCCGGTCTCGGGGCACAGTCCGGCCGAGCGGATCCCCGCGACGAGGCTCAGTTCGTCGTTGAGGGAGGTGTCGCCGGTCGCCCCCGCCGCCCCGAGCAGGGTGCCCTCGGCGTCCCGGACGAAGACGCCGCCGGGCACGGTGACGATGCGTCCCTGGGCCAGGGCCGCGACGGAGGTGAAGAACTCCGGTGACTGCTGCGCCCGGTCGGCGATCGCCCGGGTGGTCATGCCGAGCCCGAGCACGCCCCAGGCCTTGGCCACCGCCAGGTCCGGTCGGAGCAGTCCCGAACCGTCCTGCCGGGCCAGGGCCACCTGGACCCCGCCGGGGTCCAGCACGGCGACGGTGAGTGGTTGGAGGTCGTTGGCTTCCGCGTACTTCAGAGCGCCGTCGATCAGAGCACGCGCCTGATCCAGAGTGATGGCTGCCAAGCAAGCCCCTTCGGTCGGGTGATGGTCACCACACGAAGGTAAGTCATGCACAACCGGTCGGGAAGACCGGCAATCTCCGGATTCGTGGTTCTTTGTCAGTAGGATTTCGGCAGTTCGTCCAGCCCGATCCCCTTGACGAAGGCGACCGCGTCGACACCGTCGAGCCCGGAGAGCGGGATGTACCGGTGGTCCGCGGACGCGGCCGGGCGCAGGTCGAACAGGTCGGCCAGCCGCTCGATCGGGAACAGCGCGCGGTCCGGGGCGGCGTCCGCCAGCGCGGCCTGCAGGCTCGGCTCATCGGAGGCCACCGTGTCGGAGTCGGTGCCGATGACGGCGTAGTCCCGCCCGATCAGCGACGCGACGACGGCCCCGGCGCTCCACCAGTGCTGGTCGGTCCCCCCGAAGTTCACGGTCGACCTGGTGCGCTGCAGGTGGGTGTTGTGCGCGGAGACCAGGCACGGCGCCCCGGTGCGGGCGATCGCCATCAGGTGGTCCGCCATCATCGCGTCCCGCAGCCCGAGCATGCGCGCCACCCGGTCGGGGGCGTGCGACGCCATGGCCGCGTGGTAGCGCAGCAGCCCCCGCCCCGTCCGGGCGAACAGCAGCGCGCGCTCGTACCCCTCGTCGGAGTCGGCCCGCCGCAGTCCCGGGGCCTCGGCCTCGAACACGCCCATCATGTCGTCGGCCGCCACCCGCAGGGCGTGCGCCTCGGGGGAGTCGCCGACGGACGCCGACGGGTCCATCATCGCCGCCGGGTCCTCCCAGGCGGCGTCGTCGACGACGGCGAGCGCGTCGGACGGAACGCGGCCGAGGTGGTCGCGCAGGTATCCGCTCGCGGCCTCCAGGGACGCACGGGGGCTCGCCGCACCCGTGATCTCCAGCGGTGAGTCGATCCCGTGGAACCTGACCCGCTCCCCGGGCTCGCGACCCTCGTTGTACTCCCGGATCCACGCCACCAGGGCCCGGTTCCCGGCGAAGGCGCCGAACCCGTGGCTGAAGGCGGTGTCGAAGTCCAGTTCGTCCGTCCGGCCGGTGACGTGGTCGTCCACGGCCGCGGCGGTCACACAGTCGGTCTCCAGCGCGAAGGACCGGAACCCCCGGTGCTCCACCAGGTGGGCGAACACCTCGTTGCGCAGCAGCAGGAACCTCTCCACGCCGTGCGTCGGCTCACCGACGCCCAGCACCAGGGGCGTGCGCCCCCACGTGTCCAGGAGCCGCCCCACCGCCGGGCCCGGGTCGGCGCGCAGGCCGTAGTCAGAAAGGGACATCACAGATCCTCACCTCGAAGCGATCGACCACCTTCGACCGTATCCTTGAACACTCGGTTGAGACTTTTCCGCCGATGGGTCGGTGTTCGGCCTCGAAAGTCTCAAAGGAAGGGTTCATGCGACCGATCGATCTCGCCCGCGAGCACGGGCTCTCCGCGCAGGCGGTCCGCAACTACGAGGACGAGGGCATCCTGCCGTCGGCCGAACGCAGTGCCAGTGGGTACCGCCGCTACACGGCCGTCCACGCGCAGGCACTGCGCGCCTTCCTCGCCCTGCGCGCCGGATTCGGGCACGGGACGGCGGCGGAGGTCATGCGGGCCGCGGGACGCGACGACGAGGCGGTCCTGTTCCGGCTGATCGACCAGGCGCACGCCGACCTCCTCCAGGAGCGCCGCACCCTCGACGAGGTCACCGAGGCGCTCGGCGCCCTCACAGCGGACCCGGAACCCCACACGGGCGGGGTGACCATCGGAGCGCTCGCCCACCGGCTCCGGATGCACCCGGCGTCGCTGCGCAAGTGGGAGCGCGCCGGGATCCTGCGGCCCGAGCGCGACCCGGCCACGGGATACCGCCTCTACCCGCCGGACGCGGTCCGCGACGCCCACGCGGCCGTCCAGTTGCGGCGCGGCGGCTACGGGCTGGCCGGGATCGCGGACTTCGTGGCGCGGCTGCGGTCCGCCGGCGGCACCGACGCCCTCGACGACCTCCTCCGGCAGTGGCGCGCCGCCATCTCCCGGCGGAGCCGCGCCATGCTCGCGGCGGGTCGGCCGCTCGACGACTACCTGTCCCTGCTCGCGCGCGGCCGGTCGGGCACGGGGCCGTGAGCACGACGCGGCCCCCGGCACGCGGGTTCCGTCCGCGTACCGGGGGCCGGCCCCTGGGTCCCTGCCGGTCGCTACCGGCCGCGGGCCGTGCACACCGGCCGGGCGGGCTCCCGGACCGGGTTCCAGCCGTCGGCCCCCGCCAGGTAGGCCTCGGCGGTGTGGCCGGCGGCCTCCTCCGCGCTCATCTGCGGGCGGTCCGGCGTGGTGAGCGCGCCCGGGCCGTGGTTGTCGAACTCGCGCAGCTGGAACTGGCGCCAGTCGTGTCCGGAGGACATCTCGATCCAGCCCTGCTCCTTGAAGTGCCGTCCCATCCAGGAGTCGCGGATCAGCGCCTGGGGCCGGGCGTCGGGGGCGGAGCTGGGCACCCACGGGCGGCCCAGGTAGACCGACTCCGCCGGCGCGTCGCTGGTGAAGCAGGACTCCGTGAACAGGAAGCCGAACTCCTGCTCCGGCGGCGTGCTCGGCGCGGTCACGTACCCGTTGTCACTGTCGCTGCCGCGGTCCAGGGAGCGGATCTCGCAGCCGTGGAAGACGGCCGTGCCGCGGCCGAAGACGAAGTCCACGTCCCCCTCCACGTAGCAGTTCCGGTAGTACTGCCGGGACGTGCTCTCGGTGTTGGGCGAGTTGGCGTAGAGGGTGTCCTGGTGCCCCAGGAAGCGGACGTTGTCGAACACCAGGCGGTCGCCGGTGGTGCGGACCGCCACCGCCTGGGTGGAGGTGACCTCGGGGTGCTCCTCGCGCAGGAAGGAGTTCTCGAAGGTCAGGTCGCGGGTGTGCACGTCGTCGCCGGAGATGACGACACTGGCGCTGCCGGAGGTCCCCCACGTCCCGCCGCCCGGCTTGGGCAGGCCGGAGGCGCGGTCGTAGGTGATGACCACGTCCCGCGGGTCGCCGGTCGCGCCGACCAGGGTCAGGTCGGAGGTGGCGACGACCACGGGTTCGCGGTACACGCCGGCGCCGATGCGCACGGTGGTACCGGCGTGTGCGGCGTCGACCGCCTCCTGGACGCTGGAGAAGTCGCCGGACCCGTCGGCCTCGACGGTGATCACGGGCGCGCTGTCGTCGGTGCTCACGGTCGCCTCTCGTGCCGTGCTCGTCGTGGTGCTGGTGCTGGTGGCCGTGGTGACGGCGGCCGTCGTGCTGGGCGCGGTGGTCGTGGACGCCGTCGCGATGGCGGAGGCGCCCAGGACGCCGGCGAGGGCGAGCGGCAGGGCCGCGAGCCTCAGCGCCGTGGTCGGGGAGGTGCGCACGGGTGGTCCTTTCGGGGGAGCGGGGGCAGGGGCGGGTTCCGCGGTCACGCGACCCGGGTCCGCACCGGGCGCTCGGCGGGCCAGGTCACCGCGGAGTCGGGGAGGTCGTCGCCCAGTCGGCGGACGAGGTACGGGGGCAGGACGCGCTGCCGTTTGAGCGCGGCGGCGACCAGGCGCGCGACCTCGATCGCGCCGTGCGCCTGGAAGTGGGTGTTGTCCTCGACGCCGTCCGGGTAGTTGGCGTGGGCGCCCGGGTCCAGCCACAGGAAGTGGCCCTTGGTGCCCTCGGGGCCCAGCTCGCCCCACAGTTCCAGGCTGAGCGCGGTGAGGTCGACCAGGGGCACGTCCTCGCGGTCGGCCAGGGCGCGCATGGCCGCCGGGTAGTCGCCGTGGGACTCGCGGGGCGCGCCGTCGCCGGTGAAGCGGCGCCGCTCGACGGAGGTGACCAGGACCGGGTGGGCGCCGCGCTCGCGCGCGCCGTCGAGGTAGACGGTGAGCTGCTCCTGGTAGGTGCTCCAGGGCTCGGTGTAGCGGTCGGGGTCCGCTGACTTGGAGTCGTTGTGCCCGAAGGAGACCAGGAGGTGGTCGCCGGGGCGGATGTCGGCCAGCACCCCGTCGAGCAGGCCCAGGTCGGCGAAGCTCTTGGAGCTGGCGCCGGACAGGGCGCGGTTGTCGACGGTGGCGCCGTGGCCGAGGAAGAGCTCCAGGGCCTGCCCCCAGCCGGTCCGGGGCGCCTCGTGGGCGGCGTAGGTGGAGGCGGTGGAGTCGCCGGTGACGAAGACGCGCGGTGCCCGGCCGGGGGCGGCCCAGGCGGGAGTGGCGATCAGCGGGGCGCCGAGGACGGCCGCGGACGCGGCGAGGAAGCTGCGACGGATCATGGGGGTCTCTCTCGGGGGAAGCGCTTTCCAGAGCCGGGAACGGCTCTGCAACCGATTGCATGACCCTCCCCGAAACCAGGGGGAAACGTCAAGACCCGCGAGCCCATTTGCGCAGGATTCGGATCGATCGATCAGGCGGCGCGGCTGCCGCGCCGCACGCGGCGGGCGAGATCGCCCGAACGGCGACGACAACCGTTTGCACTCCGTGGTGGGCCAGGGGTCGGTACGCCGAGACCGGGGGAGACGGGGATTCGTGCTGTCGGAGGGGTCGTGCTGTCGGAGGGGTCGGGCGGGTCAGAGCGGGCGGACGGGCTCCTGGACCCGGGCGTCGTAGTCCGTGCGCGCCTCGGTGATCTCGTTCATGTGCTCCTCGGCCCAGACCCGGATCGCCCCCATCAGCACGCCCAGGTCCTCCCCGAGCGGGGTCAGGCTGTACTCCACCTGGGGCGGGGTGGTGGGGAAGACCTCCCGGCCGACGAGTCCGCTGCGCTCCAGGTCGCGCAGGGTCCGGGTGAGCATCTTCTGGGTGATGCCGTCCAGCCGACGGCGCAGGGCGCCGAACCGCATCGGCCCGGCGGCCAGCGCGCCGATCACCAGGCACACCCACTTGTTGGAGATGAGCTCCACCACACTCCGTGAGGCGCAGCTGCGGAGATAGGCATCGGCGCCGCCGAATGCTTGCAGGTCAGGGGTCGTATACATGGGGTACCTATAGGTCTCGAAAGTGCCTTCTATACAACGGGTACCTTAACCGGCAGCCTGGTCCCCATGACAGAGCACATGCGCATCATCCAGCAGGACGAGCTCGGCGGCCCGGAGGTCCTGCGCCTCGTCGAGGCCCCCCGGCCCGAACCCCGGCCCACCGAGATCCAGGTGCGCGTCCACGCCGCGGCGGTCAATCCGACGGACTGGAAGCAGCGGACGAGCGGCTACTGGTACTCGCTGCCCATCGCGCAGGGCTGGGACGTCTCCGGCGTCGTCACGGCGGTCGCCCCCGGCGTGACCCGCCTGGCCGTGGGCGACGAGGTCTACGGGATGCCGAACTTCCCCCAGCGGCCCGGCGCCTACGCCGACTACGTCACCGCCCCCTCCCGGCACTTCGCCCGCAAGCCGGCGACCCTGGACCACGTCGAGGCCGCGGCGATCCCCCTGGCCGCGCTCACCGCCTGGCAGTCCTTGGTCGACGCGGCCGGCGTCCACGAGGGTCAGCGCGTACTGGTGCACGCCGCTGGCGGCGGCGTGGGCCACTTCGCCGTGCAGATCGCCCGGGCCCGGGGCGCCCGCGTGATCGGCACCGCCAGTGCGGGCAAGCACGACCTGGTGCGCGACCTGGGCGCGCACGAGCTCGTGGACCACAGGGCGGTGGACTTCGCCGACGTCGTGGGCGGCGTCGACGTGGTCCTCGACACGATCGGCGGCGACTACCTGGAGCGCTCGATGCGCACACTCGCCCCGGGTGGGCTCTACATCGGCCTGTCCAACCCGTTCGACGTCGACGGCATCGTCGCGGCGGCGGTCGAGGAGGGCCGGGGAGTCCGCGGCACCACGGTGGTGGTGGAGCCCGACCACGCCGCGCTGGAGGCGATCACCGCCCTGGTCGAGGACGGGCGGCTGCGACCGGTGGTCAGCGGCACCTTCCCCCTGGAGGAGGCGTCACGGGCGCATGAGCAGGGCGAGGAGGGACGTGTCGCCGGCAAGCTCGTGCTGACGCTGACCTAGCCCGAGGCGGGCCCCGGCGTCTTCGGTGGGCCCGGCGCCTTCGCGGCCCCGGACACGGCTGAGGGGTCGGACCGCGCCGGTCCGACCCCTCACAGGGTGCTTCACGAGTGGACGATCGGCGTGTCCACCAGGTGCTCGGCCAGGAACCAGGCCTGGAGCTCCCCGGTGCGGATCACGTCCGACACCAGCAGGTCGTTCGTGCCGTCGTCGCCCTGCTCCTGCGTGCGGGCCGCGGCGTCGTGGGCGTCCTCCAGGATGGTCTCGTGCGCTTCGAGCAGGCGCGAGAGCATGGCGGGCACCTCCTCGACACCGTTCGGGGGCCGGGGGACGTTGGTGATCTCCGCGACGTGCCTGGGATCCCCCACGGCCACGCCGCCCAGCGTCTGGACGCGCTCGGCGATGCTGTCGACCAGCGCGGTCTGCTCGTCGGCGTGCTTGTCCATGAGCAGGTGCAGCTGGTAGAAGGTCTGGCCCCGCATCAGCCAGTGGTGCTTCTTGTACAGGCTGTGCAGGATCTGCGTGTCGGCCAGGACCTGGTTGAGGCGCTGGCACGAGTACATCCGCGCGTTGTAGGACAACCCGACCGGCAGCTGGCGGACAGACCCGAACTCCTGGATCTCCTTCCCCCTCTGGTGCAGCCACGGCTGGCTGCTGCGTGGCCTGGGCGTCTCCGTCGAACGGTCCGTGCTCGTCACGGTGCCTCCCTTTCCGCATGCGGTACCTGGTCCGGAGCACAGCGACGTGCCCCGCCGCCCAGTCTCGGACACCGACCGTCTCGGGGACGGCAAACCGACACCATCTGCGGACCAAACGTCGGTGGAGATTCGCCTCCGGCCGGGTGCGGGCGTCCGTCGCCCGGGGGGCGCCGCCCGGTGCGGCGGGGATCACGGCGCGATGGCGCAGGCGGTCTCCAGGACGAAGCGCGGCCAGGGGCGGTGCGGGTCGTGGCCGGTCAGCTCCCGCACCTGGCGGAGCCGGTAGCGCAGGGTCTGCGGGTGCACGTGCAGGGCGTCGGCGGCCGTGGTCGCGGCACCGGCCCGGAAGTAGGCGCGCAGCGTCTCCAGCAGGTGGGAGTGGGCGCCGGACAGCAGCGGGCCCAGCGCCGCCCGACGGGCCGCCTCCGGAGTGACCGGTCCGCCGTTCAACAGGGCCAGGACGCACGCGTCGGCCTCCCCGAGGACGCCGTGCTCGCCGAAGGCGTGCGGGGGCGCCGTCTCCAGGGCGTCGTCGGCCAGCCGGTAGGCGGCGGACATGCCGGTGAGGGCCCGTGGTGCGAGCGCGCAGCCCCGCCAGGGGCGCCCGCCCAGCACGGCGGTCACCTGTGCGGCGTCCGCGGGGGCGACCAGCAGGACCGCGCGTCCGGCCCGGGTGGTCAGCAGGGGGTCGGCGCCGGTGGGTTCGATCAGGTCGAGCAGGGCCATGGCGCCGGCGGGGTCGGGCGCGGGCTCGGCCACGACCAGCACGGCCGGGTCCGGCGGGGTGATGCCGAGGATGCGCGCCCGGTCGCGCACCGCGCCGCGCGAGGACTGGCGGCCGATGAGCAGGTCGTCGAGGAAGGTCCGCCGGGCCCGCTCGACGTCGGCGTCCAGCATCCGCGCGGCCTCGGTGTGGCCCACCGACAGGCTCTCCGAGATCTGGTCGACGGCGGTCAGCCAGAGTTCGCTCAGAGCGAACACGTCCGCGGCGTCGAGCCGGTCGGCCGCGGCCTCCGCCACCAGCCGGACCGCCGCCGCCGACCCCACCCGGTGGGCCCGCACCACGGCGTCGATGGAGCGGCCGTCCGCCGCCCGGGCCCGGCCCACGCCGCGCAGCCGCGCCACGTCCTCCGGGGCCAGCCCGGAGGCACCGCCCGCCCACAGCTCCAGCGACCGGGTGACCAGCCACGCGGCGATCGCGCGGACCTCGCTCAACTGGGACTCGTGCAGGGCCTGGTACGCGGGCACACGCTCGTACACCTCGGCGACGATCCGGTCCACCAGGGCGGCCCGGTCGCGCGCCAGCTCGGCGCCCACGAGGGCGCGCTCCTCGCGGCCCATCGGCCCACCCCTCTCCGCAGCGGAACGGGGCCGAGCGTACCGTGTGCGCCTCCGGGCGGACCGATGGCGGCGGCCCGCGGCGGCCGCGAACGCTCGGCGGCGGGCGGGCGGCCGCGGGTCACGGGAGTAAAAAGCGCGCACAGGGACGGCCTATCTGCGCGCCGGTCCGGCTCCGACGTGGCAGTATGCGACTGTGGCAGGGGGCTGCCACGCCACAAGAACCAGGATGAAACTCGCGCTCAGGGTCAACGGGGGATGAAGAGCGATGACGGTTCCCGGCATCACGTTGAGTAACGGACTGCGGATCCCGCAACTGGGGTTCGGTGTCTGGCAGGTGCGCGACGACGACGTGGTCGACGCCGTGTCGACCGCGTTGGAGACGGGCTACCGCAGCATCGACACCGCGGCCGCCTACGGCAACGAGGCGGGCGTCGGCGAGGCGGTGCGCCGGTCGGGCCTCGAACGCGACGACGTGTTCGTCACCTCGAAGCTGGCCAACCCCGACCAGGGGTACGACGCCACGCTGCGCGCGCTGGACGCCAGTCTCCAGCGCCTGAGGATGGACCGGCTGGACCTGTACCTCATCCACTGGCCCCTGCCCGCGCGCGACCTCTACGTGCCCACCTGGAAGGCCCTGGAGCGCCTCTACGCGGAGGGGCGCGTCCGTGCCATCGGCGTGTGCAACTTCCAGCCCGCGCACCTGGAACGGGTCATGGAGGAGGGCGGCATCGCCCCGATGGTCAACCAGATCGAGCTGCACCCGCTGCTCACCCAGGCGGACCTGCGCGGCTTCCACGCCAAGCACGGGATCGTCACCGAGGCCTGGAGCCCTCTGGGCCAGGGCAGGCTCCTGGACCACCCCACCGTCACCGCCGTCGCCGCCGAGTACGAGCGCACGCCGGCCCAGATCCTGCTGCGCTGGCACATCCAGCTCGGCAACGTGGTGATCCCCAAGTCGGTGACCCCGGAGCGGATCCGGTCCAACTTCGAGGTGTTCGACTTCGAACTCGCCGAGGCGGACATGGACCGTGTCAGCGGGCTCAACACCGACAGCCGCTACGGCCCCGACCCCGACGCGTTCGACGGCGACTGACGCGCCGCCCGCCGGGTCAGTCGCGCAGCTCGCGCACCTTGCGGGCGTCGGCCAGGACGGTCTCGGTGCCCTTGCGGCGGAGCCGGCCGACGTAGACGCCCCCGCCGATGAAGATGGCGGCGAACAGCGCCAGGACGGCGACGAGCGCGAGAGCGGACAGCAGAACAGTGATCGACATGCGCCCATCGTATCCGCACGTCCCACGGCCGCACTCCCCGCGGGGGCCGTCGTGTCGGGCCGCGGCCCCGGGGGCGCTCCGTGACGAAGCAGAGGGGCCGTCGGTGGACCTGACACCGCACAAGATCATCAACCCGCTGTCCCTGTCCGAGCCGGTCGGGTACGCGCACGCGCTCGTGGTCACACCCGGGCGCGCCGTCCACATCGGTGGGCAGACGGCGCGCCGCCCCGACGGGGCGGTCGTCGGTGAGAGCGTGGTGCAGCAGTTCGACCAGGCGCTGGCCAACACGGTGGAGGCGTTGCGCTCCGCGGGCGCCGAGCCCGGGCACGTGGTGAGCATGCACGTGTACACCACCGCCATGAACTCCTACCGGGTCAACCTCCGGACGCTGGGATCGGTCTACCGCCGCCACATGGGCCGCTACTACCCGCCGATGTCGGTCGTGGGCGTCACCGACCTGCTCGACGCCGCGGCGCTCGTGGAAGTGGTCTGCACGGCCGTGGTCCCGGACATGCGCGACGCCGACACCCTCGACGACGAGGAGGCGTGGGAACTGGTCGAGGAGATCGACGAGTCGCTCGTCACCGGCCCCTTCGGCCGCCGGGAGCCCGCCGCGGAGAGCGAGAGGGCCGGTCCTTAGCCCCGTGCGGCCCGTGCCCGTGCCCCGGTTCCGGCCTCGTTTCCGGGTCGGGCTCCGGCTCCCGTCCCTGCCTCGCCGCCAAGGCGGGTCCCGGCTCCCGTTCCGGTCCGTGCCCCGGCCCGGTGAGGCACTCGCGGCCCCGCCCGCGACCCCGACGGCAGGAGCACCAGGGCCACGGCCACCGCGCACACCGCGGTCCCGGCCAGCGCGCCGACGCCCATCGCCTCCCGGAACATCACCCAGGTCCACACGAGCGTGGTGGGCGGCGTCAGGTACAGCAGGGCCGACACGCGCGCCACGCCGAAGCGGGCCAGGTTCGCCCAGTACAGCCCGTATCCGCCGAGCGTCGACAGCACCACCACCCACGCCACGGCCGCCCAGAACCCCGCGGTGGCGGGCGGCGCCAGCGTTCCGGTGGCGGCGGCCAGGCCCGTGAACAGGACCGCGCTCACCGCGCACTGCACGGCCAGTGCGGTCACCACGGACCCGCCGGGGCGGGCGCGGCGCTCCAGGAGGGTCGCCGCCACCAGCGAGAGCATCGCGCCGAACGGCAGCGCGTAGCCCCACCAGGGGGCGGAACCGGGCCGCAGCAGTTCCGAACCGACCACGAGTCCCACGCCGCCTAGGCCCACCACCAGACCCGCGATCTGCCGGAAGCGCACCCGCTCGCCCAGTAGCGGCACCGCCAGCGCGGTGGCGACCAGCGGTTGCAGGGACGCCACCAGGGCGCTGGTGCCGGCGGTGACCCCCGTCTGGGCGGCGGCGACCACCCCGTACAGGTAGCCGCCCTGCGCCAGCACGCCGAGCGCGGCGTGCAGCGCCAGGTCCCGTCCGGACATCCGGGCGCCCCGGTACAGGCACCAGGCCGCCAGCAGCCCGGCGACGACGAGGAAGCGCCAGGCGAGCAGGGTCGTGGCCGGGGCCTGGCGGGTGCCGAGCTCGGCTCCGACGAAGCCGGAACTCCACATCACCACCAGTCCTGCGGCCAGTAGAGCGGGTACCAGGGAACGCGGCACGGCAACCTCCCTCGACTCCGGGCGCCGCGGACCGGCGCCCTCCCTGGCAGGTAACCACACCGGTCGGTATACTCGCGATGTAGCGGGCCGGTCCCGCCGGACCGGACCCGGCACCGAAGCACGCCCACCGACGGAAGGACCCGCCATGACCGTCGCCCAGCCCCGGTCCCAGGACCGGACGGTCGTCCTGACCCCGGCCGCGCGCCGCATCCTCGACGTGGCCGGTGACCTCTTCTACACCCGCGGCATCAACACCGTCGGCATGGAACTGGTCGCCGAACGCGCGGAGGTCACCAAGAAGACCATCTACGACCGGTTCGGCTCCAAGCAGCGGCTCGTCGTCGAGTACCTGCGCGAGCGCGACGCCCGCTGGCGGGCCCATCTGACCGGCTACCTGGAGCGCGCCGACGACACCCCGCGCGCCCGCATCGCCGCCACCTACGACGCCCTGGACGCGTGGATGGGCGAGGAGAACCCGCGCGGCTGTGCCATGGTCAACGCCTACGCCGAGCTGGCGGACCCCGACCACCCCGGCCGCGCCGTGGCCGCCGAGCAGAAGCGGTGGCTGCGCGCGCTCTACACCGACCTGGCCGCCCGGACGGGGGCCGACGACCCGCGGGACCTGGCCGACGCCCTGGCGATGCTGCACGAGGGCGCGGTCGTCGCCCAGAACGTGACGGGTGTCCAGGGCGCCGCCCGCATCGCACGCGCCGCGGCCGACGCGCTCGTGACCGCGTGCACGGGACCCACGGGGTCCACGGCTCAGGCGTAGCCGAGCCTCGACAGCTCCACCGAGGCCACCTCGTGGACGTCGCCGTGGTCGTCGCGGGTCAGGCGCTCGCGCCACGCGCCGATGCCCCAGGACCGGTCCGTCAGCAGCTCGGTCGCCGACACCCGCGCCCCCGTGAACGCGCGCAGGCGCTCGGCCGTGTCGACCTCGCCGCCGTGCACGTCCTCGTAGCGCAGGGTCAGCAGCCGCTCGGGGCCGATCTCCCGGCGCAGGCGCGCCGACATCCGCACCGCGCCCCGCCAGCGCATCGCGCACTTGGCGGGCGTGGAGCCGTCGGAGAACGCGGACAGGTCCGACTCGTCCTCCAACCCGAAGAAGTGGTTGGGGAACTCGTGGTCGACCTTCATGAAGCTCGGCTTGAGCCAGGCGAGCGAGCGCTCGTCCTCCATCATCGCGGTGACGACGTCGCGGCCGTCCCGGATGATCTGCACGAACAGGGCGTCGGGGAAGGCCGCGTACAGGGCCGGGGCGCAGTAGAGCAGGTCGGGGCTCGCGTCCCCGTACCGGCTCACGCGCGCACTGTGCTCGCAGGGCTCGGCGGACGTGTTGGCGGGCACCCGGGCCCAAGGACCGGGGCACTGCGGGCAGGTCAGCGGGGTGAGCTGCCAGGCCTCGGCGTAGGCCTCGCGCAGCAGGGTCGCCGTCGCCGACACCTTCTCGGTGGCGAGGGAGGGCCGTCTGGCCACCGCGTACACGGTGTTGAGCACGCCGGAGGCGCCCGCGCCGAGGTGGAAGCCGGGGGCACGGGACAGGGCACGCGCGATCACCGCGACCCCGGAGTGGGGTGCGCCCAGGACGAACACGGGGCGCTGGACCTTGGTCCCGTTGACCACGAGGATGTAGGAGGGCTGCTTCATGATTGTGTCGATTTTCGCACCCTTTGCCCTTCTCGTGCGCATCGGCCGGGCATTTCGCCCGATGGCTCCCGGATGCACCGAGGGTACGGCGTTCAGGAGACCATCACCGGCTCCTGACCGCCGTGCCGGGCAAAAGCCGGGTGAAAGCCGCTGCAACAATGAGGTATGGCCTCGATCACCACCGACTCCACGCTGTTCGCCGACCCCGAGGGCTTCGAGCGGGCCGCCGAACTGATGGCCTCCGCCGGCCGCATCACCGTCCTCACCGGAGCGGGCGTGTCCACCGACTCGGGCATCCCCGACTTCCGCGGACCCCAGGGCGTGTGGACCAAGGACCCCGGCGCCGAGGCGCTGTCCGACTTCGACACCTACATGGGCGACGTGACCGTCCGCCGCCAGGTGTGGCTGGCCCGCCGCTCGCACCAGGCGTGGAGCGCCCAGCCCAACGCCGCGCACCGCGCCCTGGCCGGTCTGGCCGGGACGGGCCGGCTCCGGGCGCTCATCACCCAGAACATCGACGGGCTGCACCAGCGCGGCGGGACGCCGGCCGACGAGGTCATCGAGGTGCACGGCACCCTGCTGTGGGTCCGGTGCACGCGCTGCGCCCTGCGCACCCCGGCCGAGGAGGTCCTCGCCCGCCTGGACGAGGAGTCCGACCCCAAGTGCCTGCGCTGCGGCGGGATCCAGAAGTCGGACACCATCTCCTTCGGCCAGCGGCTCGACCCGGAGGTCATCGAGAGCGCCGCCCAGGCCGCACGCGAGTGCGACGTGTTCGTGGCCGTGGGGACGTCCCTGTCGGTGCACCCGGTGGCGGGGCTGTGCGACGTGGCCATGATGGCGCGGGCGAGCCTGGTCGTCGTCAACGCCGAGCCGACGCCCTACGACGACTTCGCGAGCGCGGTGCTGCACGATCCCATCGGCGACGTCGTCCCGGCCCTGGTCGAACGGGTCAGGGACGCGGCCGGGATCTGACGTCGAGCCGGCCGTCGTCCCCGTAGTACCCGGCGCTGTTGTAGGGCAGCCGGCCCGTGGGCGGCGCGATGGCGAAGGGGTCGGTTCCGGGAAGAGCGGCATGGGCCGTGTTCTCGGCGGCCAGCGTCAGGACCCTGTGGGTCGGAAGATCGCGGTCGTACTTGCGCAGGGCCTCCAGAACGGGCAGCACCGCATCCAGGCCGAGTGCGCTGCCGACCACGGCGGACTCCAGGCCGCGCACGAAGGAGTGCACCGTGCCCACGAGGTCGGCGCGTCGCTCCGGCGACAGCATCGGCAGGTCCTCCGCCGCCTGGCGCAGGACCAGGAGTTCGATCCTGCCGAGCGAGGGCTGGCCGAGGAGTCTCCCGTAGGTGTCCAGACGACCGTCCGGGTCGGCGGTGACCGGTTCCAGGCGGAGCTTCAGGATCTCGTGCAGCTCGATCCATGCGGACCTGGAGTCCTGGTCCAGGTACCAGGTGGCCAGGTCCGTGGAGACGTGCCGCAGGTAGGGGAGCATGCCCAGGGTGAAGCGCGCCGCTGTCCCGTTGACGCGCATCGCCATCGACCGCAGCAGGCGCGATGTGGTGGTCTCGTAGGGCACGGTGATGCCGTAGGGGTCGGTCAGCGACGGGGTCGCCTCATGGTTCGCCCGGATCTCGAAGCCCAGGCACTCGCCGATGTCGACGGGGGAGCCGTCCTCGCGCTCGATGACGGTGACGGGGCCGTCGTCCTCCCAGCCGTTCAGGTGGCGCACGCGCAGCGTCGACACGATGCTGAACCACTCCGAGCCGGGGAGGGTGCGCCACATCGACGTGACGTGCTGGAGCTCCTGGTGGGGCTCGGACGCGCCGGGGAACAGCTCCCGCGCGTCCACCGGCTCCGAACGCACGAGGCACAGCAGCAGCAACAAGTTGCTCGTGTAGGTGGCCTCGCGCCGGGTGTACGGAAGCCGGACGGGCTCGTAGTCGGTCAGCGAGCGGTTGGCCGCCGGGAACGGGGCCTCCCGGAACAGTTCATTGAGCAGCGAGGCGTAGTCCACGCCGATCCCGGGGTTCTCCTCCAGACGCCGCCGGAGCAGTTCGTCCAGGAACTCCACGACCTTCTGCCGTCCGGCGTAGCTCGCGAACGAGGACAGCGCGTACAGCTCGCCGTCGTCCGGCCGGGTCACCCGGCCCCGGCCACGGCGCCGTGAGGGACGCGGCCGCGACTCCTCCACCACGTCCAGGGCCGCGAGGACGGCCCGGGCCACCAGGAACTCGCCGAAGGTGGCGTGCAGGAACTCGAAGACGCTCGCCGCCCCGTCGACCTCCTGGGCCCTCGACTCGTGCACGAAGAAGAACCGCCCCAGGACCTGGTGCGCGGGCGCGATCCGCCCGTGCAGGTCCGCGTCCTCGGGCCGCACGGCCGCGTCGGGCATGAGGACGTCGAGGTCCTCGTCCAGCTCGTCGGCGCTCACACTCTGCTTGCGCCGGTTGAACATCGCCAGCGCCGCGACCTCCAGGCGGCGCAGCTCGTCCTCCACGGCCGCGTCGAAGTCGTCCCGGCCCAGCCCCGACCGGTGCTTGTCGACCTCCCGCCGGGCGAACATCGTGAGCAGGCGTTCGTACAGGTCCGCGTGCGAGAGGGTCTCCGACGCCCGCCGCAGGGCGTTGTCCTCGGCGTCGTAGATCAGCAGCATCAGCAACAGCAGGGGCTGCTCGGCCAGCTCCCGGTAGGGGGCCAGGTCCCGCGCGGTCAGCGGCTCCAGCCCGGCCGCGGCGAAGGCGTGGGCGTTGGCCCGGTTCCACACCGCCAGCATCCGCTCGATGTGCACGTCGTCGAAGGGCTCCAGCCGCATCACCATCGAGCCGTCCGGGAAACGGGCGCGGTCGGCGACCACCGTGCGGCTGGTGACGATGACCGCCACCGGCTGGTCCATGGCCTCCTGCTGGCGCTGGAACTCCTGGACGCGCTCCAGGTAGTCGGAGCGGTCGACACCGGTGGCCTGGAGGAGTTCGTCGAAGCCGTCCAGGATGACGACCGGCAGCGCGCCGTCGGCGGACTCCACGAGTTCGCGCCAGGACACCCGGGTGTGCAGCGCGGCGGTCAGCCCCTCCTCGATCTGCACGTGGATGGGGGCGTTGGGCGGGACCGAGCGCAGCTCCACCCGAATCGGGAGGAAGTCGGCGGCGGGCAGCCGGGCGGCGAGCATCTCGGTGAACTTGGACTTGCCCGCGCCGGGGTGGCCCAGGATCACGGTGGGCACCTCGGTGGCCACGGGGTGCACGAGGTGGGCGGCGACCGCGCCCTGCAGGTCGTCGTCGACCGGCAGCGCCTCCCACCACTCCTCCGCCGAGGGGGTGCCGCTGCGCACCGCGTATCCGGCGCGCCCGCGCGGGGGCACGTAGGCGTCCTCCAGCGGCGGCAGGACGAGTCCGGCCGGGGCGTCGTCCGAGCGCAGGACGGGTTGGCGCAGCACCGCCCGGTACCCGGCGGCCAGCTCCCGCCGCCGGCCCGCCACCTCCCGCCGGGAGCCGATCTCCTCCAGGGCGCGCTTCAGTTCCGTGAGCCCGGTCCCCACGGCCCGGCGGGTGTGCTCGTGCTCGTCCAGGTGCACCCACATCCCGAACTCCGGGATCTCGGCGGCCAGTTGGCGGTAGGTCTCCTGATAGCGCCGCGCGGCCTGGTCGGGCACGACCTCGCGCAGCCCCTCCAACAGGGGGTGGGTGGCGGAGGTGATGCCGTGCTCCTCGGCGACGGCGAGCCCCAGCAGGACGTCGGTGAAGTACCGGAAGAGGAAGTCGGAGAAGAAGCGCGGGGCCCAGGCGGAGCCGAGGGAGGGGACCGGCAGGGCGCCGGAGTGCGTGAGGACGTGGTCCAGGAGCCGGACCTGCTCCTCCCGGGTGAACTCCAGGTCCGCCAGGGTGAAGGGGGCGTCCATCGCCGCCAGGGACTCCTCCACCGCCTCGAAGAACGCCACCAGGACCAGGATGTGGTGTGCCGCCTGGATCTTCGCCGTGCGGGTCTGGCGGCTCTCGCCCTTGAGCTTGGACGCCATGCCCTCCAGGGCCTGGCGTCCCTTGCTCACCAGCGCGCCCCGGGCCCCGAACAGGTCCGGGACGCCGACGAGCCCGAGCCCGCCGTCGGCGAGCTTCTCGGCCAGGTTCAGGACCTCGGAGTCGTTGCCGCCGAGCGTCTTGAGGGCGTCGGCGTAGGTCAGCTGCTTCGCCATGGAGGGAGGGATGCCTTTCCGTCGGAGGAGGGAGGAAGGTCGGGAAGCGGGTCGGGGTGCTCAGCGGTGCCGGAACTCGCTCTCGATCCGTTCGAGATCGGGGAGCTGGTGCCGCAGGAGGGTCAGGACCGGCCGGAACGCGGCGGGCACGGGTGAGTCGCCGATCGTGGTCGGGAGCTCTTCGGTCAGGTAGTGGCGCACGACCTCGGCCAGCGTCGAGCGCTCATGGGAACCGGGCCGCAGCAGGGCCAGGTCCTCGGCGGCCTGCCGAAGCGCCAGGAGTTGCACCTCGCCGAAGCGGGGCTGCTGGAGCAGACGACGGTAGGAGTCGACTCGGTCGTGGGCTTTCTCCTCGGCCGGTCCCAGACGCAGCCGCAGGACTTCATAGGCCTCGATCCACGCGCTTCCGAGTTCCTGGTCGGTGTGCCACGTGCCCACATCGGGCGAGACGTGCTTCAGGTACGGCAGGAGGATGAGGCTCATACGGGACGCGGTGCTGTTGGCCTGCAGCGCCATGGAGCGCAGCAGCTCGGAGGTCACCGAGAGACAGGGCACGGTGACCTGGTACGGGTCGGCCACGGACGGATCGGTGTCCACGTCGGCGCGGAGTTCGAAGCCCAGACACTCGCCGACGACGACGGGGGAGCGGTCCTCGCGCTCGATCGAGGTGAACGCGTCGCGGCCCTCGAGATAACCGTGGTGGCGGATGCGCAGGGTGTCCATGACGCCGAACCACTGGCTCGACGGCAGTGCCCGCCACTGCGCCACGGTCGCCCGCCAGGCGTGCCAGCGGTCCCGTGCGTCGGGGAAGAGTTCCTCCAGCCGCAGGGGCCGCCGCGCGACCAGGACGAGCAGCGTGACCAGGTTGGCGGTGTAGCGGCCCTCCCGGGCCGACATCGCGAGCCGCTGCGGCTCGTAGGCCGTGTACGAACGGTTGGGCGCGGGGAAGGGCGCCTCCTGGAACAGTTCGATGAGCAGTGCGGTGTACTCCCCGACGAGGTCGGGGTCGTCCGCGGACCGCTGCCTGAGCCGCTCGTCCAGGAAGTCCACCACCTTCTCCCGCCCGGCGAAGGCTGCGAAGGAGGACAGGGCGTGGAGTTCGCCGTCGTCCAGGTGCTGGGGGCCGCCCCGCCGCCGCAGGGACCGGGCGCGGTCCTCGACCAATTCGTCCAGAGCCGAGGTGACCGCCCGGGCCACCAAGTACTCGCCGAAGGTGGCGTGCAGGAACTCGAAGACGCTCGCCGCCGAGCCGGACGCCTGGGCCCGCGACTCGTGGACGAAGAAGAACCGCCCGAGCACCTGGTGCGCGGGCGCGATCTGCCCGTGCAGGTCGGCGTCCGTGGGGCGCTGTGCGGCCTCCGGCATCAGGACGGAGAGGTCGCGGTCGAGTTCGTCGGCGTGCACGCTCTGCCGGCCCCGGGCGAACATCGCCATCGCCGCGATCTCCAGGCGGCGCAGCTCGTCCTCCACCGCCCGGTCGAGCGCGGGGCCGCCCAGGCCCGGATGGAGCTTGTCGACCTCGCGCCGGGCGAACATCGTGAGCAGGCGCTCGTACAGCTGCCCGTGCGAGAGCGTGCCCGACGCCCGGGACAGCGCGTTGTCCCGGGCGTCGTAGATGAGCAGCATGAGCAGGAGCAGGGGCTGTTCGGCGAGTTCGCGGTACGGGGCCAGGACGTCCATGGTGAGCGGTGCCAGGCCGGCGTCGGAGAAGGCTCGGCCGTTCGCCCGGTTCCACACCGAGAGCAGTTCCCCGATCTGCTCCTCACCGAAGGGTTCCAGCCGGATGACCGTGGTGTCGGGAGGGAACCGCGTCCGGTTCGCGACGACGGTACGGCTGGTGACGATGACGGCCACCGGTTGGCCGATGGCCTCCTGCTGGTGCTGGAACTCCTGGACCCGTTCGAGGTAGTCGGAGCGGTCGACACCGGTGGCCTGGAGGAGTTCGTCGAAGCCGTCCAGGATGACGACCGGCAGGGCGCCGTCGGCCGACTCCGCGAGTTCGCGCCAGGACACGTGCGTGTGCAGTGCGGCGGCCAGGCCCTCCTCGATCTGGAGGTGGATGGGGGCGTTGGGGCGCACCGCCCGCAGTTCCACCCGAATCGGCAGGAAGTCGGACGCGGGGAGCTGGGCCGCGAGGATCTGGGTGAACGTCGACTTGCCCGAGCCCGGGTGCCCGAGGAGCACGGTCGGCCGACTGGTGCAGGCGGGGTGGACCAGGTGGGCGGCGATGAACGGTTGGAGGTCCTCGACCGTCGTCTGTTCCGCCCACCAGTCCTCCGTGGAGGGCGCGCTGCTGCGTCGTGTGAAGGCGACGCATCCCCGCGGCGGTACGTAGCAGTCCCCGAGGCTGGGCAGTGCCATCCAGGCGGGGACATCGTCCGACCCGAGCACGGGCTTGCGCAGGACGGCCTGGTAACCGTCGCTGAGCTCTCGGCGGCGTGCGCCGACCGCCCTGCCGGATCCGATGGCGTCCAGTCGCCGACGCAGTTCGCCCATTCCGGTGCCGAGGGCCCGCCGCGTCCGGGCGTGTTCGTCGAGGTGCACCCACATGCCGAACTCCGGGATGTCGGCGGCCAGCCGGCGGTAGGACTCGGCCAGGCGTTCCGCGGACAGGTCGGGCAGCACGCGGGACAGGCGGGCCAGGACCGGGTGGCCGCCCCCCGTGATGCCGTGCCGCTCCACCGCGGCCAGGCCGGGGAGGAACCCGAGGAACTCGTCGGTGAGCATGACCAGGCCCGAGCTGGTTCCCTCCCACTCGCTGCCCTGACTCGAGAGCGAGTAGCGGAAGCGTGTGCACATCCCGAGCAGAGCCGTCTGCTCGTCGGCGGTGATGTCGAGGTCGTTCAGGGTGAAGGGTGCTCCGGCGCTCTCGAGTGACTCCTCCACCGCCTCGAAGAACGCCACGACCACCAGGACCTGGTAGGCCGCCTCGATCTTCTCCGTCCGGGACAGGCGGCTCTCTCCCTTGAGCTTGCCGCGGATGCCCTCCAGGGCCTGGCGGCCCTTGCTCACCAACGCGCCCCGGGCCCCGAACAGGTCCGGTACTCCCACGAGTCCCAGGCCGCCGTCGGTGAGCTTCTCCGCCAGGTCCAGGACCTCCGAGTCGTTCTTGCCGAGAATCCGCAGGGCGTCGGCGTACATGAGCTGCTTGGCCATCGGCGCGGGGGCCTTTCCGCATCAGGGGTGGAACGCGGGCGGACCCGGTACCCGAGGGTGGTACCGAGTCCGTGGTTCTGGTGGGGGTGCAGGGGGTGTGACGCCTCAGGGCAGCTGCCAGTTCACGGGCTGTGCGCCCATCTCCTCCAGCATCGCGTTGGTCCTGCTGAACGGCTTGGAGCCGAAGAAGCCGTTGCGCGCGGAGAGCGGGCTCGGGTGCGCGGACTCCACACACGGCACGCCCGGCATCATCGGGCGCAGGTTGCGCGCGTCGCGGCCCCACAGGATCGCCACGAGCGGCTTGCCGCGCTCGGACAGCGCGCGGATCGCCTGCTCGGTGACGGCCTCCCAGCCCTTGCCCCGGTGCGATCCGGCCTTGCCCGGAGCGACCGTCAGCACCCTGTTGAGCAGCAGGACGCCCTGCTCGGTCCACGGCGTCAGGTCGCCGTTGGACGGCATGGGGGTGCCGAGGTCGTCCTGCATCTCCTTGTAGATGTTGCGCAGGCTCGCGGGCAGGCGCACGTCCGGGGCGACGGAGAAGCTCAGGCCGACCGGGTTGCCGGGGGTGGGATAGGGGTCCTGGCCCACGATGAGCACGCGCACGTCGTCGAAGGGCTGCTGGAAGGCCCGCAGCACGTGCTCGCCGGCGGGCAGGTAGGTCCGCCCCTCGGCGATCTCCTGGCGGAGGAAGTCGCCCATCGTGGCGATCTGCGGGGCGACCGGCTCGAGGGCCTTCGCCCAACCGTTGTCCATGATTTCGTTCAGGTCCCTGGAAGACATGGCCAGAACACTAGCGCCAGCTCCCGACATCCACGGCCCTTTCGGACGATCCGTCACCGGCTCCTTCCCCTTCACTGCCTCCTTCCCCGTGACCGCTCCCTCCCCGTGACCGATCCGGCCACGGGGGCGCGGCGCGGCGGTCACGGGGGAGAAGGGACATGGGGGCAGCCGCCCGAGGAAGGGGCGGTCGGGGGACGCCTACGGGACCGGAGGGGTCACTCGGCGCGCCAGCCGCCCTGACGGTCGGCGAGGTTGAGGGCGGTGGTCACCAGGGGCACGTGGCTGAACGCCTGGGGGAAGTTGCCGACCTGGCGGCCCAGCCGCGGGTCCCACTCCTCGGCCAGCAGGCCCAGGTCGTTGCGCAGCGACAGCAGGCGCTCGAACAGCTCCTTGGCCTCCTCCTGGCGGCCGATGGACAGCAGCGCGTTGGCCATCCAGAAGCTGCACGCCAGGAAGGCGCCCTCGTCGCCCGGCAGCTGGTCGGCGGAGTTCTCCAGGTCCGTGCGGTAGCGCAGCACGAAGCCGTCGACCATCAGGTCCTTGCGGATCGCCTCGATGGTGCCGATCACGCGGGGGTCGTCGTAGGGGAGGAAGCCGACTTCGGGGATCAGCAGCAGGGCCGCGTCCAGCTCCTTGCTGCCGTAGTACTGGGTGAAGGTGTTGCGTTGGGGGTCGTAGCCGTACTCGCAGACCTCGGCGTGGATGGTGTCGCGCAGGGCCCTCCAGCGCTCGACCGGGCCCTCCTTGCCGAACTCCTCGATGCTGCGCACCGCGCGGTCGGCCGCCACCCAGGCCATGACCTTGGAGTGCACGAAGTGCTGGCGGGGACCGCGCACTTCCCACAGGCCCTCGTCGGGCTCGTCCCAGCACCATTCCAGGTAGTTCACCAGGGAGCGCTGGAGCCCCCACAGGTGGTCGCCGCCGCGGATCCCCGAGCGCCGGGCCAGGTGCAGCACGTCCATGACCTCGCCGTACACGTCCAGCTGGTACTGGCCGACGGCGGCGTTGCCGATGCGGACCGGGCGCGAGGCCTCGTAGCCGGGCAGCCAGTCGGCCTCCCACTCGGTCAGCCGCCGCTCGCCGCGGATGCCGTACATGATCTGCATGAGCTGGGGTTCGCCGGCCACGGCGCGGACCAGCCACTCGCGCCAGGCGAGGGCCTCGTCCTTGTAGCCGGAGCGGATCAGCGCCTCCAGGGTGATGGTGGCGTCACGCAGCCAGCAGTACCGGTAGTCCCAGTTGCGCACGCCCCCGATCTCCTCGGGGAGGGAGGTGGTGGGTGCCGCGACGATACCGCCGGTGGGTCGGTAGGTGAGGGCCTTGAGGGTGATGAGCGAGCGGATGACGGCCTCGCGGTAGGGGCCGTCGTAGGTGCACTGGCTGACCCATTTCTCCCAGAACCGCTCGGTGCGGGAGAGCGCTTTCTCAGCGTCCAAATGATCGGACTCCTCCACTTGGGAGGGGTGCCAGGTCATCACGAACGGCACGCGTTGGCCGGCGGTGACGGTGAAGTTCGCGTCATGGGTGAAGTTGTGTCCCCGCAGGGCCACGGGGGCGCTCAGCCAGATCGCGTCGGGGCCCGCGATGGCGACGAGTTCGGTGCCGGCCCGGTGCATCCAGGGCACCACGTGCCCGTAGTCGTAGCGGATCCGCATGGTGGTGTGCATCTCGACCGCGCCGCTCAGGCCCTCGACGATGCGCACGATGTGCGGGGCGCCGCCGCGCGGCGGCATGAAGTCGATGACCCGGACCGATCCGGTGTCGGTGTCCCACTCCGATTCCAGGATGAGCGTCTCGCCCCGGTAGTGGCGCCGGGTGGAGTTCGGTTCACCGTCGGCGGGGCGCAGCGACCAGCTTCCGTTCTGTTCGTCGCCGAGCAGGGCGGAGAAACAGGCCGAGGAGTCGAAATCCGGCAGACACGCCCAGTCGATGGAACCGTCGCGCCCGACCAGCGCGGCGGTCTGCATGTCGCCGATCATTGCGTAGTCTTCAATCCAGCCGGGCACGCGGCTCACCCCCATCACGTCGTCCTTGTTCCTGCGGTTGGCGCGAGTGCCGTCGTCGGGACGGGGGGTGCCGCTTCGTCGCGGAGCACGTCGCGCACGCCCGTGTGCGCTCCCCCGTCGGGGCTCTCACCCGTTCCGCTCGGCCGACACCCGTCCGCCGTCGGAAAGGGGCGCCGTCCGGGCCTCGTCCCCTCTCCGGCCCTACGGCTCGCCTGGTACCCGGTATATTCCCAGGTGAGGGCAGCCGAAAAGGCCGGATTGCCGGAACCCGCCCGAACACGGTCCTTCCGTTCACCGCGGTCCCCATCTTCCCCTCTTCCCTGGGGTCGCGCTACCCGCAAGTGCACGTGCATTTGCAGGGTCGGCGTGGTATGGGATGCATTGCGGGAGTTTGTCCGGGCAGAAGTTATGACGCGGTGATCAAGTGCTGATGACGGGTCGGCTAACGGTGAGATGATTTCGGTTCGTCCGACGGCATTTCAGTCATTCGGAACATCGGAATGAAGACCTGCGCGAGTGGTCCGATAGTGACAGCGAACACCACAGTCCCGACCCCGACCGTACCGCCGAGGAGCACTCCGGTGACCACCACCGTGATCTCGATGACAGTGCGCGCCAGCCGCACGGACCACCCGCGCGCCGCCAGCCCCGTCATGAGCCCGTCCCGCGGGCCGGCGCCCAGTCCGGCGCCGATGTAGCAGCCGGTCGCCACGGCGCACGCCAGCACGCCCAGGGCCAGCAGCCCCACCCGTAGCACCAGCGACTCGGTCGTCGGCATCAGCCACATGAACACGTCGACGCCCACGCCGATCACCACCACGTTGCTCAGCGTGCCCAGCCCCGGCTTCTGGCGCAACGGGATCCACAGCAGCATGAGCGCGGCGCCCACGATCACGCTCCACGTGCCCACGGACAGTCCCGACCGCAGGGCCAGGCCCTGGTGGAGCACGTCCCAGGGCATCGATCCCAGCCGTGCCTCGATCAGCAGGGCGCCGCTGAGCCCGTACAGCACCAGGCCGACGTAGAGCCGCACGAGGCGCTGGAGGCGGGGGCGGGGCAGGATCGGGGTGATCATCACGGCGGGGTCCGGTGCCTTTCACGGTCGGGAGTCGGTGCGGGCGCCGGGGTCGGGGTGAGGCGTCGGTGCGGACGGCGTGGGCGGGACACCGCGCGAGAGATCCTGTCATCGGATCAGAGGCCATTCCTCGGGCCGCATCGTCAGAGTGGCGGAAGTGGCGCGGTTCGTGAAGGGCCAATACGCTGAAGTGGACTGAATGCGCGCGCGAACGGGGAATCCATGGCCAGGGGGAAGCGGACGATGGACCGCACGGGCACCGGCGGTGGCACGCGGCGCATCAATGGGCGCCTGCTCGCCCGCCTGATCGGCGAGGCGCCCGTGGAACGCCCCTACTACCTGGCCATCGCCCGGGCCGTCAGCGGCCTGGTCCTGGACGGGCGCGTGCCCACCAACACCCGCCTGCCGGCCGAACGCGACCTGGCCACCGCGCTCGGTGTGAGCCGCAACACCGTCACCGCCGCCTACGCCTGGCTGCGCGACAACCGCTTCCTGGACAGCCGTCAGGGGGCGGGGAGCTGGACGGTGCTGCCGGACTCCGGTTCGGGGGAGTCGGCGCCCTTTCCGTCCGCGGCCGAGCAGATCGACCTGGGCGTGGCCGCGCCCCCGGCCGTGGAAGGGCTGCGCGCCGCCGCCTTCCAGGCCTCCGAGCAGCTCGCCGCGCACGTGGGAGGGCTGGGCTACTACCCGTACGGCCTCCCCGAGCTCCGGCACGCCATCGCCCGCCGCTACGTCGAGCGCGGGCTGCCCACCACGCCGGAGCAGATCTTCGTCACCAGCGGTGCCCAGCACGGCGTGGCCCTGCTCATGGACCTGCTGGTGCAGGCCGGCGACGACGTGCTGGTCGAGTCGCCCACCTACCCGCACTCGGTGGACGCGGCCCGCCACCGGGGCGCCCGGATCCGCACGGTCGGCGTGACGCCCCAGGGCTGGGACATGGAGTACCTGGCCGACGCCTTCCGCCAGTGGCGCCCGGGCCTGGCCTACCTCATCCCCGACTTCCAGAACCCGACCGGCGCCCTGATGGACGACGAGGAGCGCCGCGTCCTGGTGAGGGAGGCGCGCCGCGCCGGCAGCCACCTGATCATCGACGAGTCGGTCGCCGAGCTGGCGATCGACTCCGGCGACCTGCCCGCGCCGGTGGCGGCCTACGACACCGACGGGCGCGTGTTCACCGTCGGCTCGGTCGCCAAGCTGCTGTGGGGCGGACTACGGGTGGGCTGGGTGCGGACCACGCCGCCGATGGTGGCCCGGCTCATGGCGGTCCGCCAGCGCTTCGACATCGCGGGGGCCGTGCTGGAGCAGCTGGTCGTCACGCACCTGATGTCCGACGTCCTCCGGATCCGGGCCGAGCGCAGCCGGCAGCTGCGCCGCAACCGGGACGCGCTGCTGCGCGCGATGCGCGAGCGCCTGCCGGACTGGCGGCCCAGCGTGCCCGGGGGCGGCCTGGTGCTGTGGGCGACCCTGCCCCAGCCCGTGGCGACGGCGCTGTCGGCCGCGGCGGTCCGGTACGGGGTGCACCCCGCGGCCGGGCCGGTGTTCGGCACCGACGGCACCCTGGAGCGGTACCTGCGCCTGGCCTACACCCAGCCGCCCGACGTGCTGGCCGACGCGGTGGACCGGTTGGCGCGCGCCTACGCCGAGACCCTGGCCCACCCGGCCCAGCCGCGCGGCCAGCTCTACGTCTGAGTGGACGGGTGGACGGGCCGTGTGTCGGCCCGTCCACTGGGGGCGGGCGAGCGGTGTGCCCTGCCGATGCGGTAGGCCTGCCCATCCGGCGCTGCGGCGGCCGTCCGCTGGAGCCGGGCGGGCGGGGCGCCCTACTGTGCCCGTTCGCCCGGGCCTACGAGGTGACGCGGTGGGCGAAGCGGACGACCTCAGCCATCACCTCGTCGCGGTTGGTCTCGTTGAAGATCTCGTGCCGGGCGCCGGGGAAGACCCGTGCGGCGAAGTCGGGCCCCGCGAGGGTCTCGATGCCGGCCTTCGTCCCGCTGATCGGTACGAGCGCGTCGTCCGATCCGTGCAGCCACAGCAGCGGCAGTGACTCCACGCACCCCGCCTCGCGGGCGCGGTCCAGCTCCCGGAGCATGGCCAGCACGGTGGGCCGCCGGAACGGGCCGTGCCACACCAGGGGGTCGGCCACGTAGGCCGCGCCCACGGCCGGATCGCGCGAGAGGGTGTCGGGGTCGATGGGAGCGTCCGGGATCTCCTCGGCGGCGGCCAGGTCCTCCAGGGCCTGCCAGTGCCCCAGCACCGGCCCGGACAGCACCAGGCCGGCGAGGTCCCCCGGGTGGGTCTGGGCGTAGCGGGCGGCGATGAGGCCGCCCATGGAGTGGCCGATCATGACCAGGGGCAGCGTCCGGTAGGCGGTGCGCGCCTGCGTGACGAGCCGGTGCACGTCCTCGACCACGCCCGCGTAGTCGTCGACGAGCACCCGCTCACCGGAGGAGCCCCCGTGCCCGCGGTGGTCGGCGCCGTAGACGACCGCTCCCGCCGCGACCAGGTCCGCCGCCACCTGCTCGTAGCGGCCCAGGTGCTCGCCGTAGCCGTGGACGAGGACGGCCAGCCAGGTGGGCTCGGTGTCGGTGGAGACCCAGGCGCGCGCGGCGAGCCGCCCCGATCCGTCCGGTCCGCCCGCCAGGGCCCACTCGCGTGTCGTGATCACCGTGTCCTGCCTCCGCTTCCGTACCGGCTGCTGCGACGATCGTCGTGGGATCGCCCCCTCAGGACGGTCACCCTACGGGGCGGCGCCCCCGCCGCGCAGGTGTGCGAGGTGGGGCCACCGGGGCTCCTGGGAATCGAGGTGCGATCTCCGCATCCGTGCATCAGTGGCATAACGATCACGTGGGAGGTTCGTGCAGGTCGCCCAGACAAGACGGCCAACTCTCGTGTTTAGCCACGAAATACGGCATAAGGTGTGATTAAGGCTACTCATTGTGAAAGGGGATCTTTTACGCTTACTAGTGGGTATCCCTCGGGTGGGAACCTCGCGTACAACCCACCCGGCAACTCGGACTGGAGAGGGTGACGCCCGTGCTGGCCGACTCCTATGGGCGACGTGCGACCGACCTGCGTGTGTCGCTCACGGACCGCTGCAACCTCAGATGCACCTACTGCATGCCCCCCGAAGGGTTGGAGTGGCTGCCCAAGCCGGAACTCCTCACCGACGAGGAACTCCTGCGCCTCATCGGCGTGGGTGTGACACGCCTCGGCATCACCGAGGTCCGCTTCACCGGGGGCGAGCCCCTCCTGCGCCGCGGCCTGCCGGGCCTCATCGCCGGGACCACCGCGCTCGAACCCCGGCCCCACACCGCCCTGACCACGAACGGGATCGGGCTCGCCCGCATGGCGCCCGCGCTCGCCGAGGCCGGGCTGGACCGCGTGAACGTCTCCCTCGACACCCTGCGCCACGACGTGTTCGAGAAGCTCGCCCGCCGCCGCCGGCTCGACGACGTCCTCGAAGGCCTGGAGGGGGCGGCCCGCGCCGGGCTCACCCCGGTCAAGGTGAACGCCGTCCTGATGCGCGACACCAACGAGCACGAGGCCGCCGACCTCCTGCGCTACTGCGTCGAGCGCGGCTACGAGCTGCGGTTCATCGAGCAGATGCCGCTGGACGCCCAGCACGGGTGGCGGCGCGACACCATGATCACCGCCGACGAGATCCTCGCGCTGCTGGAGACCGAGTTCGAGCTGGACGCCGCCGACGCCGACACGCGCGGCAGCGCGCCCGCCGAGCTCTTCCACATCCGCGGTACGCGCTTCCCCAACGGGGAGCAGGCCACCGTGGGCGTCATCGGCTCGGTCACCCGGCCCTTCTGCGGGGCGTGCGACCGCGTGCGGCTCACCGCCGACGGCCAGGTGCGCAACTGCCTGTTCGCCCGGGAGGAGTCCGACCTGCGCACCCTGCTGCGGGAGGGGGCCGACGACGACGCGCTCGTGGCGCAGTGGGAGGCGGCCGTGGCGAGCAAGCTGCCGGGCCACGGGATCAACGACCCCTCGTTCCTGCAACCCGCGCGTCCGATGTCGGCGATCGGCGGCTGAGCGGCCGGGCGATCGAACGGCAGAGCGACGCAGGGACCGAAAACCCGTTGCCACCGCCGATCGGGATCTGGCTTGATGAAGCGCGACGAGCCGGGATCACGAAGCAGGGAGGTGGATCGACATGCCGTACACCGAAGTGGCGGGGGACCGCGTACCGATCCGGATGTGGGCCGACCCGCAGCAGGTCGAGGGCGCTGCGATGGAGCAGCTGCGCAACGTCACCCGGGTGCCCTGGGTGCACGGCCTGGCCGTGATGCCCGACGTGCACTTCGGCAAGGGCGCCACGGTCGGGTCGGTGATCGCCATGCGCGACGCCGTCAGCCCGGCGGCCGTGGGCGTGGACATCGGCTGCGGCATGACCGCGGTCCGCACCGACCTGACCGCGTCCCGGCTGCCGGACGACCTGCGGGGGCTGCGCCACGCGCTGGAGGCGGCGATCCCCGTCGGCTTTCACGCCCACGACGAGCCGGTCGACCCCGCACGGGTCCCGGGTCTGCGCAGCAAGCGGTGGGACGCGTTCTGGCAGGGGTTCGACGACCTCGCCGACGCCGTCCACCCGCGTCGTGAGCGGGCGCTACGCCAGATGGGCACCCTCGGGGGAGGCAACCACTTCCTGGAGGTGTGCCTGGACGACGAGGGGACCGTGTGGCTCGTCCTGCACTCCGGGTCGCGCAACATCGGCAAGGAGCTCGCCGACCACCACATCGGTCGGGCCAAGGGCCTGCCGCACAACCAGGACCTGCCCGACCAGGACCTCGCCGTCTTCCTCAGCGGGACTCCGGAGATGGACGCCTACCGCCGCGACCTGTTCTGGGCCCAGGACTACGCGCGGCGCAATCGTGACGTCATGATGGGGCTGGCGTGCGCGGCCGTGGCCGAGCGGATCCCCGGCACCGGCTTCGTGCAGTGGATCTCCTGCCACCACAACTACGTGGCGGAGGAGAGCTACGACGGCGTGGACGTGCTCGTGACCCGCAAGGGCGCCATCCGCGCGGGCCGCGGTGAGTGGGGAATTATTCCAGGTTCCATGGCGACGGGAACCTACATCGTCAAGGGTTTGGGGAACCCGGAGTCGTTCAACTCCGCCTCGCACGGTGCGGGTCGGCGGATGAGCCGGAACAAGGCCCGCAAGACCTTCACCAAGGCGGACCTGGAGGAGCAGACCAAGGGCGTGGAGTGCCGCAAGGACCTGGGAGTCGTGGACGAGATCCCCGGCGCCTACAAGGACCTGGAGTCGGTGATCGAGGCCCAGACGGACCTGGTCGAGGTGGCCGCCCACCTGCGCCAGGTGATCTGCGTCAAGGGCTGAGCCGTCCACCGGGTGCCGACGTGGTCCATGCTGGGGACGTGAGCGAGCGAGCGAAGAGCACGCGCCCCGGCCTGGACGCGGTGGTCCTGGCCGGCGGCGGGGGGCGCCGCATGGGCGGCGTCGACAAGCCCGGGTTGACAGTGGGCGGGAGCACGCTGGTGGAGCGGGTCGCCGGGGTGGTCCGCTCCCACAGCCCCGACGCCGGTGTCACGGTCGTCGGGCCGCCGCGCGAGAGCCCCCGCGCGCGCTACGTGCGCGAGGACCCGCCCGGTTCCGGGCCGGTCCCGGCCCTGCGCGCCGGGTTGCCGTACGTGGAGCGGGAGTGGTTCGCGCTGCTGGCCGCGGATCTGCCGCACCTGACCCCCGGCCACCTCGACGTCCTGGCCGACGCCCTCCGCGAGGGGACCGGGGACACGGCGGGCGCGGTGTTCGTCGACGACGACGGCCGCGAGCAGTGGCTCACCGGGATCTGGCGCACCGCCGCCGTGCGGGAGGCCCTGGGGAACTATCGCGGCCGGTCGCTGTACGGTCTGCTCGGTCCGCTCTCACCGCGACTGGTTCCTCTGACCGACCGCCACGCCGCGTTCGACGTGGACACTCCTGACGACCTCGCCCGCGCCCGCCGCGACCTCGAAGGGAATCTGCGGGACGACGGCTGACAGCCGGCTCACCCCCCGAACGACCCGCGGAACGCTAGGTCCCGCGTCGGCGCCGGTCTGAGTTGCGACGCGGCAGCCGTGGTGGGACGGGCGGGACTGGTCGCGGGGGTTCCGGGGAACGGGGACGTATGAGCCGGGCGAATTCTTCGAGGGTCAGGACGCGCGCTATCCCGCTGCGCGGGGGCGGGCGGTCGTCGTCGCGGCCGGTCACGTAGCGCCCGTTCCGAGGTGGAGCCCGGCGTACTGGTCGATGATCCGGTCGACGGTGGGGCCGGGAGCGTGGATGTCGCTGTGCTGGGGCGTACCGTCCGGGCCGGTCCACCGGTACCAGTGGCCGTACGCGGTGATCTCCACCCGCTGGCGGAGGTAGGGGTCGTTGACGACGAGGGTGTCGTCCCGCCGGTAGTTGAGCAGTTGCCGGTGCGCGAACGCCGCGCCGAGATTCCTGAGAGCTTCCATGGTCACCACGGTGCGCTCTGCCTGGGGGTTTCCTCTACTCGTCGTTGGTTTTCCGGATTCGTGGGACAAGGAGGGGAACGCTGCTGGATGATGCTTCCATGAGTTTCCCCCGGCACCTCCGGAAGTCCCTCGACCTGTCCGGGCTCACCCAGTCCGCTCTGTCCCGCCGCACGGGCATATCTCAGGCGTCGCTTTCTCGATACCTGAACGGGCATGTGATGCCCAGCCGCGATGTGGTGGTGGCGCTGGGTGAGGCGTTGGGGGTGGGTGAGGACGTCGTGACGGCGTGGGAGAACCACATCAACGGCGGCGAGTTGCCACATTTCCTCAGGGACATCGGACGTCTGGAGGAGATGGCCGCGCGTGTGGACCTGATCGGGCCTGTCGCCGTTCCCGGGCTGCTGTGGTGCTTGGAATACGCGCGCTTGGTCTTCCGGAGTGGTCAGCCCCTGCTGAGTGAAGATCATGTGGAGCGCCTCGCGCGCCTGAGGAGCGCACGGCTGGAACAATTGACCGCCCACGTGTCGGCAGTGTTCCCCATGACGGCGCTGACGGGTGTGCCCGACGACGTGGGCAGGGCGCAGGCGCAACACCTTCTGGACCTTCCGGAACGCGTCAGCCTGCACTTGGTGCCGGAGGGGTCCATCCTCTTGGGCGTGACGTCGCCGCTGATGATGTTCCGGTTGGTGGACGGCCGTCAGGTGGCGACTTCGGACCATGTCGACGGGAACGCCATCTACTCCGACTCGGTGCTTCCCCGCATCTCAGAGCTGGTGCGCAACGCGCTCGCGCTATCCTTGCCGCACATGGCCACGCGTGATGTTCTGGAAGGTCTCGCCCGATGATTTCCGATTGGCACAAGAGCAGTTACAGCGCGAACGGTGCCAACTGCGTCGAGGTGCGGGAACACGTCCACGGCGCTGATGTGCGCGACACCGTGAACCGTGACGCCGGGCACCTGTCCGTGCCCGGTGGTGAGTGGGTGGCCCTGCTCGCCGGGGTCCGCGACCAGGTGTGACACCCCGCCTGGTGGTCCCCGCGATCCTGGAAGGTCTCCAATGAAGTCGGAATGGTCCAAGAGCTCGTACTCCCCGAACACCGGAAACTGCGTGGAAGCTCGAAGTGCCACCGGTGGTGCCCAGCTGCGCGACTCCAAGTACCCACGCCACGCGACGCTGGTGCTCCCAGCCTCCGAGTGGACGTCCCTGCTCGCCACTGTCGTCGGGTGTGCACGCGGCTGACTCGCCCAGTGGTGAGGTATGCCGGGTCGGCGGCCCGGGGTTCGGTATGTGACCGGCGGGGATGGACCCTGAACGGGCGGCGCAGAGCTGACCGGGCTTGCGGAACACCGGCCCGTCGGCCATCATGAGCGCCATGACGATCAGGAAGGGCGGAATCCGCCCGGGCCGTTGAGCCCCACCGCGCCGACGCACGCGTCGGCCACCCAGCTCCTGTCCTCCCTCGCCGACCTCTCCTCCGCCCAGCGGACGACGCGTCTGGCGCTCTACGCCCGCGACCACGCGGGAACACCCCATCTCGCCGGGATCCTCCGGCAGCTCGAAACCGGCGGCCACGGGTACCTCGCCGTGCACATGGCCACCGCCGCGCGGGACACCGCCGCCCTCACCCGCTACCTGTCCGGACCCGACACGGCCGTGCGCCGGTGCGCTCTGCGCGGGGTCGGCCTGGTTCCCGACGACGCCGTCACACCCCTGCTCGATGACGCCCCGACCGGACTGCGGCGCGCCCTGTACCGGACGCTCTACCACGGCAGGCGTACCGCGCTCGCGGACGGCCTGCTGGCCCGTGTGCGCGACGAGTACGGTGACGCCGAGGCCGCCGCATTGCTGCCCGCCTGCTCACCCGAGCGGGTCGCCGACCACCTGCCCGGCCTCGCGCACGCCGTGCGCTCCTGGCGCCGGCTCGCCCGACGCCATTCGGACGTCGTCCTCGACCTCGTCCGCCGAGAGGACGCGGACCAGATCAGGTGGTCCCCCCTGTGGCGGGCGCTCCAGGCCCTCGACCCGGTCCGCCCCCAGGAGGTGGCCGGGGCGCTGAAGGAGCGCGACCTCAACCGGCTCACGTTCCCGCACGCGCACCGCGCCCGGCACGGTGAGGGCGGACCCCACCACTACCCCGTGCACTACCCCGCGCTGCGCGGCGGCGACCGGTCGGTGCGGCTCCTGCGCCGATCGATGCGCTTCGACAAGGCGTCGGTGCTGAAGGTCCTGCGCGCCATGCCGCCCGAGACGCGGCAGGCACACATCGACCGCTTCCGTAGCACGGCGGGAGCGCGGTCGGCGACCGCGCTCCTGCCCTACCTGGAGCTCCTGTCGCCCGAGGAAGCCGCCCGCGAGGCGCGGCGCGCGCTGGACTGGATGGGCGGCTTCCAGGTGCGCTCCACCCGCACGGACCCGAACGCGGACCTCGACGCGGTCGCTTTCCTTCCCTACGCCGAGGCGGCGCCCCGCCTGGAGGACGCGGCCTCCTCCGGGGACACCGACCGCCGGGCCCGAGGGCTGAGCCGACTGGTGGAGGCCACCGCCCGGACCGGCGACGCCGATCGGCTCGCACGCGTACTCACCGAACGCGTCGAACGTACGCGGGCCGAACGCGACCCGGTCCGGCGGGCCCTGATCCGGGCCCTGTGCGGAGTGCACCCGGTCCTGATGGCCAGGGCGGGCCTGGCCACCCCGGACGGCTCCGACGCCGCGCCCGACGACGGCAGGCCCCTCGTTCGCCTGCTCACCGCCGCCGTCGAGGCGCGCGACTGCTCGGCGGACACCCGCCGAGCCCTGCGCGACCTGGCCGCGCGGGTCCTGCGCCACCCGCGGACGGCGGCCGACCCGGCCGCCTCGGGCTGGGGACTGGACGTGTACGCCCGCCTCATGGAGCGGTTCGGCGTCCAGGGCCTGGGGAAGTGGGGGCGTCCCGAGCACGCACCGCCGTGGTGGTGCCTGCGCGGGCGGCGGCGCCAGGACGTCGCCGAGCGCTATCTGGACCAGGTCCTGCCACCCGGACGCGAACACGACCTGTACCGGCGCCTGCGCCCGGCGCTCGACGCGGAGAAGGCTCGGGGCGCCCACGCGCTCGCGGTCCGGCTGGCCTGGGAGCTGGGCGACCGTGCCGAACACCTGCGCGATCTCGCCGACAACTACCTGGTCCCGGCGGTCCTGCACGACCCCGAGTCCGGCACGGCGCTCTGGGCCGCGCGCTGGTACCTCGCCCATCCGGACCGGGCCCGCCGCGCGCACGGGTTGCTCGACGCCGATCCCGCCACCGCGCGGATCCCGGCGGTCTGGGAGGTCCTGGCCCGCGACGCCGCGCCCGCCGTCCTGGAACGCGTCCTGGACGCGGCCGAGGAGCACCGCCGCGCCGAGGGGCGGGTGTGGGTGCCGCCGATCCCGCCGCGTGCGGCACGCGCCTGGCCGGACCGGGTGCGCGACCGTGTCGCGGCCCACCTGGAGGCGCTCGCCGCCGACTCCGACCGGACACCGGACGAACGCGAGTCGGCCATCGCGGAGCTGGGGACCCTCCCGGGCACCCTGGACCGGCTGGCCCCCTTCGCGGCGAGCCCGGACGTCGTCCTCCGCGAGGCCGCCCTGCGCGCCCTCGGCCGCTGCGACGCACCCGAACGCGCGCTGGAGCGCATCCTGGAGCACGCCGACGGCCCCCAGTCCCGGGCCGCCGGACCCGCCCTGGGCAGGTGCGCCCAACGGGTGCCCCCGTCCCGGCTGGGCCCCGTGCTGGCACGGGTCCTGGACGGACCCGCCAAGATCACGCTCCGCAAGAGCGCGGCCCGGCTGCTGGAGCACCACCGTCCGCCCGGCGGCGTCGGGCACCTGGCCCGCGTGCTGGCCGTGCCGGGGCTGCACCGGGACGTGCGCGCCGCCGTGGCGGGATCCCTCATGCGCGCCGCCGACCATCCGGAGGCCGTGCGGGCACTGGCGGCCCACGCGGACGGGTTCACGGACCTGGAGACGCAGACCGCCGTCCTCCAGGTCCCGCCGCGCGTGTGCCCGCCGGACCGCCGCCGACAGGCGGCCGCGGTGGTGAGCGCCCTGCCCGCGCCCGAGCGCCACCACTGGCGGCTGGCCGGCTGGACCGCCCGCTGGGCCCCCTGGTCCGACCGGAACGTGGACGAGATCGTCGACGCCGCCTGCGACCTGGACGTTCCCGGCCTCCAGGCGGTCAGCGCGTTCGAGGCCCTCGTGCACTCCGGGTCCGCCCGTGACCGGGTCGCCGAGGTGGCCGTCCGGCTGATCGACGCCGTTCCCGGGCCCGACGAGGGCATCCCCCGCCGGCTGCCCGTCGGAGAGCGCGGCGAGGCCGCCGCGCGGTTGGTGCGCGTCCTCGACCTGATCGAGGCCGTAACGGCCCGCCAGGACTCGGGCGGTGACGAAGGGGTCTCCCTGCAGGCCGGGCGGGTCCTGGACCACCTCGCGGCCCGTCCCGAACTCGCGCCCGAGGCGGTGCGGGTCGTCGCCAACGGAATCCACCGCCGAGTGCGCGCGGGCGGCGAGGAGGAGGCCGCCCCCACGTGGCAGTGGCTGTCGGTGCGGCTCCTGACCGGCGCGCGCCTGCTCGCCCGCTGTCCGCGACGGACCGAGGTCTTCGTGAACGTCCTGGTCGATCCCGTGCACGGGCGCTACGGCGGTGACGAACGCGTGCCCGCGGACGTCCTGGAGAGGACCGTGTCCCGCCTGCTGCAGAGGTCGAAGGCGGGCAGCGGCGGCGAGGGCGTGATGAGGGGGCTGGTCGCGCTGGAGATCATCGAGCGCTGCGGCCGGTCCGCCGGCTGGGCCGGTCCCTGGCCGGACCTGCTCACCAGGGCCGGGGAGACCGGGCACGAGGCCGTCCGCCTGGCCGCGTGGCGCCTCGCGGTGATGTGAGGGCCGGGACCTCCGGCCGGGGCGCGTCCTGAGCGGGCGCGCCCCCGCTCAGCCCTGGAACTCCGCCATGGGCGTGACCTCGCGCAGGAAGCCGCGGGCGTCCAGGAACGAGCTCAGGTACTCGCGGTGCTCGTCACAGGCGACCCACACCTTGCGGCGGTCGGGAGTGTGGACCTTGGGGTTGTTCCACACCAGGGCCCAGGTCGCCGAAGCGCGGCAGTCGCGCCGTGAGCACTGCGTCTCGACGGCGGGTCCGGAGTCACCCAAAGCAGATCGTTCCTCGTTCGGGGGCTGGAGCGGGTTGTCCACCCGCGCCTTCACCCTACGTGCGCCCGGGACGGGCCCCGAACGCGTCCGCTACGAGCACGTCCGCCGGACACGGCCACCGCGGTCGGGCCCGGAGGCTCGTGGAGGTTCAAAACCCCATGGGGAAATCCGGGCCGAGGGTCAAGGCGTGGCAACAGCCGGGTATTCGCCGACTCGCCCGGAGAATAGGCGACGCCGGGTGGTTACGGGGGCAAACCACCCGGCGTCGTGCGCGATGTTTCAACGGGGGCTCGAAACATCGCTCCGCGCTTCGACGGGGGACCGAAGCGCTAGAACCCAATGTACACCGACGCCCCCCGGGGTACGTCAAGAGTCAGTTACGACGTTGTCTCGGGAGAGTCCCACCGTTGATGGGCCCTTAGTCCCAGGTCAGGACTAATCTGACAGTTCACCCATGCCGTACGGGTGATTTCCTCCCGAGGAAGGCCGATTCCTTGGGTCAAAGGTGCTTCAATCCCGGGTAATCACGCCTTCTGGAAAAGGTCAAGAGGTGCACGCGCGCGAACGTGACAGTGCCCACCGGGTTGCACGCCTTCCGTGTGGCCGAGGCCGTTTCCGGGGAGGCAGGTGACGGAGGGTCGCCTCGCCGCGACCGTGCAACCGACTACGCAGGGGGTCACTGATGTCCCACCACACGTACCGCGTCACGGAGATCGTCGGAACCTCGCCGCAGGGGATCGATCAGGCCATCCGCAACGGCATCGACCGTGCCGCCGCGACGCTGCGCGAGCTCGACTGGTTCGAGGTCACCCAGGTCCGCGGACACATCGAGGACGGCGCCATCGCGCACTACCAGGTGGGCCTCAAGGTGGGTTTCCGGCTCGACGACTGAGCCGCGGTGGTCGGGGCCGGGCCGGCCGTCGCGATCGGCCGACCCCGCCCCGACCGCGGTCAGCCGACGTCGAGCGCCTCCTCACCCCGCTGGACGTCCACGTGCACGTGGTCCAGGTGGCGCAGGATCTCGTTGTCGGGGTCGGCCTCGTAGTGCCGCCAGCCCAGAGACGGGAAGGTCGTGCTCCAGATGCGGTCGTCGAAGATGATCACGGCGACCTCGTAGTCGGGGGCGTGCGCGATCAGCCAGTGCGCCATGATCCACCCCGCCCGCCGGTTGTCCTCGTCGACCGGCCGGTAGAAGATGTCGATCGCCCGGCCCTCGTAGTGCGCCGAGTTCTCGCCGTGGCCCGTGTCGTAGCCGCCGGGCTCATAGCCGCCCAGGCTCAGGTCGGCGAAGTGCTCCACCAGGCCGTCGTGGAGCTGTTGGGCGCGCGGCGTCAGCCCGGACGGCTCCAGCTCGTTCTCCACCCCGAGATCGGGGTTGTCGGTGGAGCGGCAGGTCAGCGACGGCCCGGCGTCGTCCGCGGGGCCCTCCACGAGGCGTGTCATCACGTCGTCGGGAATGTCGTCGGTGTTCGGAGCCTCCACCGGAGCCGAGTCACCCTGGACGGTGACGGCGGCCGCGGTGGTGGCCCGCTGCGCCTGGTCGCGGTCCAGGCGTACCTGGCCCTCGTCGGTCGTGACGGCGCAGTCGGGACCCCAAGGCATGGAGATCGGCGGCGCCGTGCGCTGCGCCACCCAGCGGGTCGCCAGGACCGCGACCACGCCCAACACCACGAGGACGGCCACGGACAGCAGGAGTCCGTTCCATCGGCGCCCGTGTCCCGCCGGTCTGTGTGCCATGCGCATGCCCCCTGTGTGTGCTGGCCGACGGCATCGGTCGTGACCGCGCGGCACTGCTCCCAGACACATAACTCCTGGAGGACTCACCAGATTTCGGACATGGCCTGCTTGTGCCCAGGAACGGGGTGTGGCTACCGTCACATATCGTGGCGGGCGCGGGCCGACGGGGTGCTCACCAGACCGACCACAGGACGAAGAGCCCGCCCAGGACCAGGGTCACGGCCCAGATCCGGTCCATCGTGACCCCGCGCCAACGCAGCGCGTGCACGCCCACGAAGTCGTAGGCGATCAGGGCAGCGACGCCCGCCGCCACCAGCATCGCCAGGGAGTGGACGGCGGTCGCCCCGGCGCCGAGCAGAGTCGCGTCCCACAGGCTCCACGTGTCACCGACCACCTCGGCCGCCCCTGATGTTCCGCTCGTCCCTGGTTCCCCACTCGACTCTGGTGCCCCGCTCGCCCCTGAAGCACCACCCGCCCCGGTGTTGCTCGCCTCCGGCACCTCGTTCGTCGCTGGTGCCTCGGGCGTCCCGCTCGTCCCGGTGCCGCCCACTGCGCCAGGGGCCTCCGCCGCACCCGGTTCCCCGCCCGCCCCACCGCTCCCGGCCTCTTCCGACACCGGGGCGGTCACCTCGTGGTGGCCGTGTCCGCCGCCGTGCGCCTGCCCGAGCCGGCCGGCCAGGACCGGCATCAGCATGAGCCCGGCCCCGTGCGCGGACGACATGAGGAACGCCCACGCCGTCAGCTGCCTCAGCGACAGGCGGACCTCACGCCAGTGGAAGTGTCGTCGCGACAGCAGCATGAACAGCCCCACCAGCACGATCACGGCGCCGCCCGCGACCGGGAAGAGAACCGAGGCGGTCGCCGAACCGGTGAGCGTGATGGCCGCCGCCGCGACTCCCACGCTGGCGGCGTGGCCCAGGGCGATCGCCGGGAGGGAGCGCAGCACCTCCCGGCGTCCGCCCTCCTGGAGGCCGCGGGAGACGGCCAACAGCCAGCCCATGCCGGGGTGCAGGCCGTGGAAGGCGCCGAGTGCCACGAGTGTCCAGAGCTGCGCGGTGGTCACCGGGTCAGGGTCACACCGACGGTGGCCACACCACAACGCCGCGTCCCCGACTGACCGGAGGTGGTCAGTCGGGGACGCGGCGGTTTCGCCTCACACGCTCAGGGGCAGAGCGTGTTCAGGTCCATGGGGTCGCTGCCGACCTGGCGGCCCGGGTCGGCCGGCTCGGGCTCCTCCAGGCCGGTGTACTCCTGCCACTCGGTCCGGTCGTCCTCGGTCTCGGACGCCTCCGGCTCGGTGTCGGTGCCCTCGGCGCCGGTTCCGTCGGAGGGCTCCTCCGAAGCGTCCTCCGGCAGCTCGTCGCCCTCGGGCTCCTCGCCCGTGATCGCCACGGTGACCAGCGAGCGGACCGCCTCCCAGTCCGGGTTGCCGGTATTGACCTGCGGCGGCGAGAGCTGGAGCGTCTCCATCGACCCCTCGCCGGTGACCCTGTCGGCCAGCTCGATGAACGCCGGGACCTTGGTCTGCGGGATGTCGGTGGTCAGGGTGCGGGCGGTGGCACCGGCCAGCTCGCGGTAGCTCGTGAGGATGGTGGTCGGCTCCACCTGGTCGGCGACGTACTTGATCAGGCAGCCCTGGCGCCCCATTCGTCCGTAGTCGTCCGAGGCGACCCGGGAGCGCCCGTACCACAGCGCCTCGTGACCGTCGAGGCGCTGCAGGCCCGGCTCCAGCACCCCGCCGTGCACGCCGTAGGGGATGGGCTCCTCGATCAGCACCTCGATCCCGCCGACCGCGTCGATGAGGTCGCGGAACCCCATCATGTCGACCATCGCGTAGTACTCGATCTCCAGGCCGATGTTGTAGCCGATCACCTGCTTGAGGGTGTCGGCGGCGGGGTCGGGCGCGGTGGGGTTGAACGCGAGCTCCCCGGGCTCCTCGGCGACGGCCTGGTAGACGTCGTTGAGGAGGCCGTCGAAGCCGTAGGGGGCCGGGTAGCGCTCGGCGAGGGCACTGTCCTCGGGGAACTGCGCGTTCTCCAGGTTGCGCGGCAGGCCGATGAGGACCGTGTCGCCGGTGCTCGGATCGACGCTCGCGACCATCATGGAGTCGGTGCGCACGCCGTAGCGGTTGTCCGCGGAGTCCGAGCCGATCAGCATGACGTTGACCCGCTCGGCCCCGTTCCAGGGATCGGCGGCGTCGTGCGGGGGCATGTCGGGGCGTTCGGGCCCGCCGAAGACGTTGGAGATGGTCGTGTAGGCCGTGTAGCCGCCGTGCAGAGCCAGCGCCGAGGGCACCGCCACCGTCAGGCACAGCACGAGCACGACGGCGCCGCCGACCACGCGCCGCCCGAGCGCCGCCCCCTCGGGCCGGGTGATCACCCACGAGTGCACGATGACGGCCATCCACAGCACCGTGACCACGAACACCGCGGCCATCGCACCCAGCAGCCAGCGGCTCTGCACGGCCATGCCGGCCACCACGGTCAGCGCGTCGCCGTCGCGGACCCCGAGGCTGATCGCCCACACGCCCAGCGCGACGAGGCCGAGGAGGTAGGTCCCCAGGATCACCCACCCGGCCAGGCGCCGCCGCATGCGCAGGTGCGCGACGCCCGGGAGCGGGACCGAGGCGGCGGTCCACAGCAGGGCCCGCCTCGTCGTCGGGCGCGCGGGCGCCCCGTCCCGCTGCTCGTCCTCCGCTGTCACCGACGTGTCCTCTCCACTCGCGGGGCCCGTGCGCGGTCCCCGCCGACATCCCGCTCTCGGCCACCGTACGGCGGCCGGGCACCGTCGAACGCTATCCCTGTCCTGGACACGCACGGAGGGTGCGTCCCGGTTCCCGGCCCGGTGCGCGTGCGGTCCCAGAACATCAGTGTGGCGGTTTGTCGCGGTTCTACGTACGGACGTCCCCGCCATAGGGACGTTCTATACAAGTCTGTTATGTGGTCTGTAGGTACCCGATGGGGGATTGGGCGACCTGTTCGCGCCGCTCAAAGGGGTGAATCAACCGATTTCTTTCGCGATCAGTAGTGAAGAGCCGCGACAACTGCGATGATCTGGCCGCAGGAGGGGGCGCCGTCCGGGGGAAGGGCGGCGTCATGGGAACGAAAGGCACCATAGTGCTGGATGCGGTTGACGCGGCGCTGATGCGCGCGTTGCAGGGGGATGGCAGAGCGACGTTCCAGGCCCTGGCGGACGGGGTCGGACTGTCTCGGACGGCGGTGCGCGCCAGAGTGCGCCAGCTCGTGCAGTCGGGGGCGATCCGGATCGTCGGTGTGCTGCACGCCGGCGTGGTCGGCATGGAGGTGCTCGGTCATGTGTCCTTCCGGGTCGATGGCCCCGTGGGGCCGCTGATGGAGGAGCTGGGGGAGCGCGAGGCCGTGACCTTCGCCGCGCAGTCGGCCGGGCGGTTCCCGGCCGTGGCGCAGGTGCGGGTGGCCGACGACGCGGCCCTCACCAAGGAGCTCGCCGAGCTGCGGTCGCTGCCGGGGGTGGAGGGCGCGGAGGTCTTCCGCGCCACGTCGGTGTTCAAGGACGCCCACAGCAGCGTGCGGGAACTGCGCGACATCGAGTTGGACGCGCTGGACTGGCGGCTGGTGCGCCGGCTGCTCAGGGACGGCCGGTCCTCGTACGCGGACCTGGCGCGCCAGGTGGGCCTGTCGCAGGCCGCGGCGCGCTCGCGCGTGGTGCGGCTGCTGAACGCGGGCGTCGTGCACGTGACGGCGCTGGTGGAGCCCTCGGCGGTGGGCGCCAACGAGCAGTTGGGGTTCGGGCTCAGGTGCCGAGGTGACGCCGGGGCGCTGGGCGCCGCGCTGGCGAACCTGACCAGGATCTCCTTCCTGGCCAGCGGTTTCGGGCGCTACGACGTCATCGGTACGCTGACCGCGCCGGATCGCCACCGCCTGGTGGAGGCTCTGGAGTCGGTCCGCTCGACGCCCGGGGTCTCGTACGTGGAGACCTGGGACCACCTGTCGGTGCGCAAGGAGCGCAGGGGCGGCGAGCGTCCGATGGGGTGGCCGCCGGGGTGACCGGCGCGGCGACCCCCTGTGTGCGCCCGGTGAACGGGCGCGGATGCCCGGGGTTTGTCTGTAACCACCGGTAGCATTTTTACATGTTTCCGCGACGTATGCCTTGCGTCACGCTTAAGTTACCCGTGAGTATAGAGGGGGTCGGTGCGAGCCGACCGCACCAGGCGCGGGTGTAGTGGGAGGCTGACGTGGCGCTTGCTAAGACGTTGACGGCGGTGGGAACGGTGGGGCTCGCCCGGTGCGGCGGCCGCCCCTTCGGCACGCACCTGTTCTCGGTCTGGCCGGGGGCGACGCTGGCCGCGACCGCCTTCCCGGTCCGCTGCACACCGGGTGACAACCTCGCCCTGCACGTGGCGGTGGCCCAGGCGCCCCCGGGATCCGCCCTGGTCGTGGACGTGGCCGGTGACTCCGAGTACGGCTACGTCGACGAGATCCTCGCCGTCGCCGCGCGCACGCGGGGCGTGGCCGGGATCGTCCTGGACGGGTGCGTGCGCGACATCGCCGCCATCGCCCGTTGCGAGCTGCCCGTCTTCAGCGCCGGCGTCGCCGTGCGCGAGGCCGGACACGACGCGGGGGGAGCGGTCGGCCAGCAGATCAGCATGACGGCCAACGGGCCCGCGCCGCTGCCGGTGCGGCGGGGCGACTGGATCGTCGCCGACGACGACGGCGTGGTCTGCCTGCCCCGGGCCCAGGTCAGCGCCATCATCACCGAGGCGATGAGCAGTCTGACCCGCGAGCGCGCGCTCGTCGACGCCGTGGCGGCCGGGGAGAGCACGCTGGACCTGCTCGGCCTGGACCCGTCGCGGGTCGCGGGCTGGGAAGGTGCGAGCGAGGAGCGCACGCGGCCGGGTCTCGGACGGATGCACCGCCTGGGGCGCCGTGATCCCGCCGCACGCGTGGTCGAGGGCCTGTCCGCGCTCCGGGCGCGCGGCGGGCACCTGCCGGCCCTCGGCGACGCCTACGGGACCGACTGACGGCTCAGGCGGCGTGGGGCCCGTTCGGTACGTCGAGCGAATCGAAAGGCGCCATTCGGTGCGGGAGCCCGTCCGACCCTTCGAGCGGGTCCTGGGCTCAGGCGGCGTGGGGCCCGTCCGGTACGCCGAGCGGGCCCAAGACTCGTGGGGCGTGGGAAGCGCCGGCGCCCCGGGCTTCCGGGGTGGGGTCTCCGCCCAGGGCGCGCCAACGCCCGGGCTCCCGGGGTGGGGGTACGTCTCGCGCCCGGCGGCCGCCGGGCGAGGGGCGCGGGCGGTCGGGGCCCTGTTCCTGAGGGGACGCGGGCCCCGACCGGCAGGCGCGGCCCGGAGGGGGAGCGGGTGTGGCTCGGGCCGTGGCGAGCCGCTCAGTCCTCGGTGAGGGAGAGCAGCTCGTCGATGTAACAGGTGGCCTCACGGGCGGCCGCGGGGGCGTCGGCGGCGCGGATCGCCTCCGTCAGGCCCGTGTGGTCGATGCCCTCGGTCGCCGAGGACGGGCGGTCGGCGGCCTCCGCACTCTGCCCGTAGGCGGTGTGCGCGATGCTCGCGTAGACGACCTGGGCGATGTCGTCGTACAGGTCGATGAGCAGGGTGTTGTGCGTCGCGTTGACGACCGCCCGGTGGAAGGTGAAGTCGGCCTCCACGAACGTGCCCATGTCGCGCTCGCGCCAGGCCTCCTCGCGCAGGGCCATGGCGCGGTCGATGCCCGCCATGTCCTCGTCGCTGTGGCGCAGTGCCGCCAGTCGCGCGGCCTCCACCTCCAGCGCACGGCGCACCTCCAGGTTCTCCCGCAGGCGTGAGCGCTCCAGCCGGCGGCGCAGGGCACCGCCGAGCTCGCTGGAGGCGCGCACGAACGTCCCCGCGCCCTGCCGGATCTCCAGGAGACCGGCGTGGGCGAGGGCGCGGACGGCCTCGCGGACGGTGTTGCGGCCCACCTCGAGCTGGTCGGACAGCTCCGACTCGGTGGGGATGCGGTCGCCGACGCCCCATTCACCCGAGTCGATCTGGGCTCGTAACTGACTGATGACCTGGTCGACGAGACCGGTCCGGCGTGTCGAGGCGAGGGGCACGCGTAACCTCCTAGGGGCGGGTCGCCGGATGACAGGGCCAGCGCATGGGTACGGATCGGTTAGGCCGGAGCTTAGACCAGTTGTGGGCTGGAAATGACGGCGAACGGCAATGCGTTATCCTCATGAAGTACATCGGGTCATCCTACGAATATGTGAGCCGTCTCCCATGAGCGTCACCTCCGCAACGAACACCGGCGAACAGAGCGGTTCCCCGCACGGGGGGACCGCTTCCTCCCGTCCCCGGCGCGGTGTGCTCCTGCTGGTGGCGGCGGGTATCGCTCTGGCCGCCCTCAACCTGCGGACCGCCATCACCAGTGTAGGTCCGGTCCTCGGGGAGGTCACGGACGGTCTGGGCATGACCGCCGTCGGCGCCGGCGTGCTCACGACGCTGCCCGTGCTGTGCTTCGCCCTCTTCGGCGGGCTCACTCCGGCCCTGGGCAGGCGCCTGGGCGAGCACCACCTCCTGGTCTACGCCCTGGCCGCGCTCTTCGTCGGGCTCGTCGCCCGCGCGTTCGCGCCCTACCCCTGGCTCTTCCTCGTCCTGAGCGCCGTGGCACTGTCCGGTGGAGCGATCGGTAATGTCATCCTCCCCGCGTTGGTCAAGGAGCACTTCCCCGACCGCGTGGGCCTGATGACGACCGTCTACACCACGGCCCTGGCGGCGGGGACCGCCATCGCGGCCGCGGCGACGGTGCCCGTGGAACAGACGACGGGCGAGTGGCGCCTCGCGCTGGGCTCCTACGCCCTCTTCGCGCTCGTGGCGGCCCTGCCCTGGCTCCTGACCCTGCGTGCCGAGCCGCGCCGGGGCGGCACCGGGCGCCACCTGAGCTTCCGCCAGGTGCTCGGCACCGGCATCGGCCGGCAGGCCGTGCTCTACTTCGGCACCCAGTCCTCCATCGCCTACATCATGTTCGGCTGGTACGCGCAGATGCTGCGGGACCAGGGGATGGACGCGCAGTCCGCGGGTCTGGCCCTGTCGTACCTGACGCTGCTGGGCGTGCCGATGTCGCTGGTCCTGCCCACCCTGGCGACGCGGATGCGCAACACGAGCCCGATCGTGGTCATGTTCGCCGCCGCCTACCTGGCCGGCTTCGCCGGGATGTGGTTCGCGCCCCTGTCGGGGGTGTGGGTGTGGACGACGCTCGTCGGCGTGGGCATGGGCAGCTTCGTCTTCGCCCTGACCGTCTTCGCCCTGCGCACCCGCACGGGCCCGGGGACCGCGGCCATGTCGGCCACCAGCCAGAGCCTGGGCTACCTCATGGGCGGCGCGGGCCCGTTCCTGTTCGGGCTCCTGCACGAGCTCAGCGGCGGCTGGCACGCGCCCCTGGCCCTGCTGGTGACCCTGACCCTGGTCAACCTGGTCGTCGGACTGCTGCTGTCGCGCCCCCGCTACCTGGAGGACGCGATCGCCGCCCGCGAGGCCGCCGGACAGGCCGCCCCGGAAGGGGTCACACCGGAAGCCAGTCGAGGCGGCCGATGAGGTACACCGACCCCACGAACGCCACGATGTCGATGACCGTGTGCGCCACCACCAACGGCATCACCCGGCCGTAGCGCAGGTAGAACCAGCCGAATACCAGGCCCATCACCAGGTTGCCGAAGAACATCCCCACGCCCTGGTAGAGGTGGTAGAAGGCCCGCAGCACGGAACTGGCCAGCACCGACTTCCACGGCGACCAGCCCATCTGCCCGAACCGGTGCAGGAGGTAGCCGACCACGACGACCTCCTCCAGGACGCCGTTCTTGGCGGCCTGGAGGACGAGCACGATGGAGTCCCACCAGTTGCCGTCCAGGGTGCTGGGCGCGATCGTCCGGGTCAGCCCCAGCTGCCAGGAGACGATGTAGACCACCAGTCCGCCCAGGCCGATCATGGCCGCCAGCGCGGCGCCCCCGCCCAGGTCCAGGCCGGGACGGCGCACGTCGAAACCGATGGTGCGCGCCGAGTCGCCGGTCCGGTGCAGCAGGTACAGCACGAGCGCCACCGGCGCCAGCGCGAAGACCACCGCGTAGATCTGGTAGGACAGGTCCAGCCACGGCCGCTCGACGGCGCGCGGGTTCACCAGGCTCGCGGTCTGTTCGGCGAGGCTCTCGGTGGCGGTCAGGGCGCCGACGAAGGAGATGGTCGACGACACCGCCGCCGCGCCCAGGGACAGGGCCAGGACGCACAGGATCTCCCAGCGCAGCACGCGCGGGGCGAGGGGCGTTGCGGGGGCGGGGGCGGTGGCACCGGCCGCCCGCGCCTCGTCGTGGGTCTTGTCGCTCACGCGTCGAATCTACGTGCTGCGCGGGAGGGCGTGCGACCGCCCCCGGCCGGGAGCGCGGCGACGGGAGAGCGAAGGCTAGTAGCCGCCGACCTCGTCGTCGTCCTCCTGGTCGCCGCCTTCCTCGCCACCCTCTTCGCCGCCCTCCTCCTGGTCCTCCGCGTCCTCCTCCTGCTCCACGGCCGGCTCGTCGTCGCCGGAGTCCTCGCAGGCCGCGGTGCCGAACACCGCGAAGGCGGCGATCGCGCCGCCCGCAAGCAGGCGGCGCGCGGTCAGGAGCGGGTCCTTGGCGGTGTCGTCGGATCTCACGGGGCTCCAACCGTTCGGTGACGGGTCCTCGGACACGGCCACCCTAGGCGGGGCGCCCCGCGGAAGCACGGAACCCGGGGAACGCGGCGCGTGTTCTCAAGGCGCGTGTTCTCCGGGAGGACGTGAGCAAGCCGCCGGCCATGCGCGTGTGACACGGACCGCGCATGGCCGACGGCTAGGGGGTGACGGTCGTCCCGCCCCGCCCCAGCCACGAAAGCGGGGTGGGACGACCGTCTGGGAACGAAGACCAGGCTCAGTGAGCCGCTGAGAACTGGTCTTCCTCGGTGGAGCCGGTGAGTGCCGTGGTGCTGGCCTCAGGGGAGATGGTCGTGCTGATGGCGTCGAAGTAGCCGGTGCCGACCTCGCGCTGGTGGCGGGTGGCGGTGTAGCCGCGCTCCTCCGCCGCGAACTCGGCCTCCTGCAGCTCGACGTACGAGGTCATCCCGTTGTGGGCGTAGCCCTTGGCGAGGTTGAACATCGAGTAGTTGAGCGAGTGGAAGCCGGCCAGCGTGATGAACTGGAACTTGTAGCCCATGTGGCCCAGCTCGCGCTGGAACTTCGCGATGGTCGCGTCGTCCAGGTGCCGCTTCCAGTTGAAGGACGGCGAGCAGTTGTAGGCCAGCATCTGGTCCGGGTACTGGGCCTTGATGCGCTCGGCGAAGTCGCGGGCGACCTCGAGGTCGGGCGTCGCGGTCTCCATCCAGAGCAGGTCGGAGTGCGGGGCGTAGGCCAGGCCGCGGGCGACGCAGGCGTCCACGCCGTTGCGGAAGCGGTAGAAGCCCTCCGCGGTGCGCTCGCCGGTGATGTAGGGCTGGTCGCGCTCGTCGATGTCGCTGGTGATCAGGGTCGCGGCCTGGGCGTCGGTCCGCGCGATGACCAGGGACGGGACGCCGGCGACGTCGGCCGCGAGGCGGGCGGCGTTGAGCGTCTTGACGTGCTGGCCGGTCGGGATGAGGACCTTGCCGCCCAGGTGGCCGCACTTCTTCTCGGAGGCCAGCTGGTCCTCCCAGTGCACACCGGCCGCGCCGGAGGCGATCATGCCCTTCATCAGCTCGTAGGCGTTGAGGACACCGCCGAAGCCGGCCTCGGCGTCGGCGACGATCGGGGCGAGCCACTCGGGGGCGCTGTCGTCGCCCTCGGCCCAGGTGATCTGGTCGGCGCGCATCAGGGCGTTGTTGATGCGGCGGACCACGGCCGGGACGGAGTTGGCCGGGTAGAGGCTCTGGTCCGGGTAGGTGCTGCCGGACAGGTTGGCGTCGGCCGCGACCTGCCACCCCGAGAGGTAGATGGCCTTGAGGCCGGCGCGGACCTGCTGGACGGCCTGGTTGCCGGTCAGGGCGCCGAGGCTGTTGACGTAGTCCTCGGTGTGCAGCAGGTCCCAGAGGCGCTCGGCACCGCGGCGGGCCAGGGTGTGCTCCTCGGTGACCGAGCCGCGGAGCTTGACCACGTCGTCGGCGGAGTAGGTGCGCTCGATCCCGGCCCACCGGGAGTTGGTCTCCCAGTCCCGCTGGAGTTCGGCGCTGGCTTCCTGACGTCGAGCGCTGGTGCCCATGTTCGTTCCCGCCTTACGTGTAGTCCCCAAGGTGTTCTCACCGGTCGAGGGAGGCCGAACCAGAGCCAGGGGGTGAGCCCTGGGCGGTATGTTCCCCGCCGGTAACTATGATTCTTGGGCAAGATCCAAGACTTTTCCACCAGAAATCGTGTGAAGATCGTGGATTCTTTCCGTACTATGAACGCATGGCGTACTTTGGTGCTGAAGAAATACCGTCTTTGACGGGTGACCTAGATCTCGTTACCTTCGGGCAGCGGCTCCGCCACCTGCGCCGAGCACGCGGTCTGACCCTCTCTGACCTGGGAGAACGCGTGGGGCGGGCCCCCTCGCAGCTCTCCCTCCTGGAGAACGGCAAACGTGAACCCAAGCTCTCCCTGCTCACGTCCCTGGCGTCCGCCCTCGGTGTCTCGGTCGAGGAACTTCTGTCTAAGCAGCCCCCGAGCCGGCGCGCGCAGCTGGAGATCACCGTCGAGGAGGCCCAGCGCGACCCCCTCTACCAGGCGCTGAACCTGCCGCACCTCAAGGTCGGCAAGCGGGTCCCCAACGACGTGCTCGAACACATCGTGGGGCTCTACGACGAGCTCAAGCGGCGCCACGCCAAGCCGACGGCCACCCCGGAGGAGGCCCGGCGGGCCAACGCCGACCTGCGCCGCCAGATGCGCGAGCGCGGCAACTACTTCGAGAACATCGAGAAGGCGGCCGCCGAGACACTCGCGGCCGTCAACTACACCGCCGGCCCCCTTTCGCAGGGGCAGATCCTCGCGATCGCCACCCACCACGGCTTCGCCCTCAGGTACGTGCAGGACCTGCCCCGCTCGGTGCGCTCGCTGACCGACCACGTCAACCGGCGCATCTACCTCAAGCGCGAGACGACCCTGGGGATGCACAGCCCCCGCACGATCCTGTTGCAGACCCTGGGCCACGTCATCCTCGGCCACGGCCAGCCCCGCGACTTCGGTGACTTCCTGCGCCAGCGGGTGGAGGCCAACTACTTCGCGGCGGCCGTCCTCATCCCCGAGTCCACCGCCGTCACCTACCTCCAGGAGGCCAAGCAGGCCCGCGACCTGTCCGTGGAGGATCTGCGCGACGTCTACTCGGTCTCCTACGAGATGGCCGCCCACCGGTTCACCAACCTGGCCCACCGCCACCTGGACCTCGTCTGCCACTTCATCCGCAACGACGAGACCGGCATCATCTACAAGGCCTACGAGAACGACGGCCTGGTCTTCCCGACCGACGACTCCGGCGCCATCGAGGGCCAGCGCATGTGCCGCCAGTGGTCGGGGCGCCAGGTGTTCGCCTCCCCGGACCGCTACTCGATCTACTACCAGTACACGGACAAGCCCAACGGCACGCACTGGTGCGTGGCGCACGTGGACCCCAGCCGCGAGCGCAACTTCGCCATCACCCTGGGCGTGCCCTACAAGGAGTCCCGCTGGTTCCGAGGCAGGGAGACGACCAACCGGACCAAGTCCAACTGCCCCAACGGCGAGTGCTGCGTGCGGCCGCCCGTCGACCTGGCCGCCCGCTGGGAGGGCAACGTGTGGCCGTCGGCGCGCGCCCACTCGCACGTGCTGTCGGCCCTGCCCTCGGGGACCTTCCCCGGAGTGGACGAGCACGATGTCTACACCTTCCTGGAGAAGCACAGCCGCGAGGCGTGAGCGGCGTACGCGGGCCGGCGGCGCGGCGCCGGTGTCATCGGGGACGGGCCGGAGCCGAGCGCTCCGGCCCGTCCCGTGTGTGCGCCCGCCGGCTCGCGCACGGTTGCGCACGGTAGGCGATAAGACGGTTCCGACCTGGCAAATCTCTGACCAATGGGCTTTCGGTGCGCGGTCGGAGTCGGGAACCATCACCCGTGTGGGGTGAGGCTGATGGACATCGATCCGATGTACGTCGTCACGGTGACCGCCACCGTGGCCGTGGTCGCCGTCGCGGCCACGGTCACGGCCATCGTGTGGCTGATGCGGCACGGGCAGCGGCCGGCGGCCGCCGTGAACCGCAAGCTCGACGACGTGCGCCGCAGTGTCGAGCGGGCCCACGTCCCGCGCGTGGCGGACGTCGTCCGGCGGGGACGTCCACGGGGGTCGCGGCGCGACGCGCGTGCGGGACTCTCCTGGGGGCTCCCATGGCGGCTTCCGTGGGGCGGTGGCGCGGCCTTCGTGGGCGCGGTGCGCGGATGGGGCCGCCGTACCGCCTCGCGGCTGCGGTCCGGGGCGGCCGCGCTGCCGTCGGTCGCCCGCGCCGGAGGGCGGCGGCGGGCGCCGAGCGCCCACCCGGTCGCCCGCGCCGGAGGGCGGCGGCGGGCCCCGAACGCCCACCCGGTCGCCGCGGTGGGAGCGCTCGGCGCGGGGGCGGCGGTGTCCTTCGCCCTGCTCTACGTGGCCACGGAGACGCTTCCGGACTCCGGAGGGCCGGCTTCCCCGGCGGCGGCGACCGTCCCCCTGGCCGACCCCGATCCGCTGGTGCCCGCCCCCACGACCGGCCCGGAGGAGGCCGTCTCGGAAGCCCCTCGGCTGAGCGCGGCGACGGGGACGGTGTCGGGTTCCTCGGTTCCGGACGTCTCCGAGGAGCCGACCGGGGGCGGGGACGCAACGTCCGCGGAGACCGGGGGAGACGCGCCGGAGCCGGGCCCGGCGCCTTCGACTCCCGACGCCCCGCCGTCCGGGGACGGCACGGGAACGGATCCCGGCGCCGGTGAGGGACCTGATCCTCCGGCCGCGGAGCCGCAGCCCGGCCCGTCGGACCCGGCGGACCCGACTGAGGGGCCTGAGGGGGCTGGGGGGCCTGAGGGGCCGGGGGAACCCTCGCCGCCCGGATCGGAGCCGCCGGAGGAGCCCGGTTCGCCCGAGGGGCCCGGGTCGCCGGACGAGGAGCCTTCGGAGGGAGCCGGGCCGTCCGAGGACGCGGGGCCCGGCCCGGGTCCGTCCCAGGGCGCGGAGCCCACGCCCGAGCGGACCGGAACCCCCGACGCGGAGCCCGCCCCCTCGAACGCGCCGTCGGGCGCGGCGTCCCCGACCGGCGAGGGGTCAGGTCTCTGACCGCGTGAGCCGTGGACGCGCCGAGGTGTGTGCGCATCGTTCACGGTTCGGGTCGCGCGCGGCCATGCGTGTTACCCTTGGTAACACTTAATGGCCGCCCCTCCCCCCGGAGGGGCCGACAAAGGATGTAAGCGCATGAGTGAGGCCACCGCCCCCGCCTTCAGCCTGGAACTCAGCGAGGATGTTCGCGACGTCCGGGACTGGGCCCACGGGTTCGCCGCCGACGTCATCCGCCCCGCCGCCGCCGAGTGGGACGAGCGGGAGCAGACCCCCTGGCCGATCATCCAGGAGGCCGCCAAGATCGGCCTCTACTCCCTCGACTTCTTCGCCAACCAGTGGCTGGAGCCCAGCGGGCTCGGCATCCCCGTCGCCTTCGAGGAGCTCTACTGGGGCGACCCGGGCATCGCCCTGTCGCTGACCGGCACCGGCCTGGCGGCCGTGTCGGTGGCCGCCAACGGCACCCAGGAGCAGCTGCTGGAGTGGACACCGCAGATGTTCGGCACCGCCGACGACGTCAAGCTCGCGGCGTTCTGCTCCTCGGAACCCGACGCGGGCAGCGACGTCTCGGCGATCCGCACCCGGGCCGTGTACGACCAGGCCAAGGACGAGTGGGTGATCAACGGGACCAAGACGTGGGCCACCAACGGCGGCATCGCCGATGTGCACGTGGTCGTGGCATCCGTGGAGCCCGAGTTCGGCTCGCGGGGCCAGGCGACGTTCATCGTGCCGCCGAACACCCCGGGGCTGAGCCAGGGGCAGAAGTTCGCCAAGCACGGCATCCGGGCATCGCACACGGCCGAGGTCGTGCTCAAGGACGTCCGGGTGCCGGGTTCGTGCCTGCTCGGCGGCAAGGAGAAGCTGGACGAGCGCCTCGCCCGCGTCCGCGAGGGCAAGCGCTCCAACGGCCAGGCCGCGATGAAGACCTTCGAGGCCTCCCGGCCGAGCGTCGGCGCCATGGCGGTCGGCTGCGCCCGCGCCGCCTATGAGTACGCGCTGGAGTACTCGACCCAGCGCGAGCAGTTCGGCAGGCCCATCGGCGACAACCAGGGCGTGGCCTTCCTGCTCGCGGAGATGGCCACCCGCATCGACGCCGCCCGCCTCCTGGTCTGGCGCGCCGCGTGGATGGCCCGCAACAACAAGGACTTCGACCGGGCCCAGGGCTCCATGAGCAAGCTCTACGCCAGCGAGACCGCCACGTTCGTCACCCAGAACGCCGTGCGCATCCTGGGCGGCAACGGCTACACGCGCGAGTACCCGGTGGAGCGCTGGCACCGCGACGCCACCATCTTCACCATCTTCGAGGGCGCGAGCGAGATCCAGAAGCTCATCATCGGCCGCCAGATCACCGGCCTGCCCGTGCGGTGAACCGGGGTCCGTCACGGCGCCGGCGGAGCGGCGGTCCGCCACGAGGGCAGTCACTCCGCCGGCGCACTGCGTACCGAGCCCTCGGACGTCACGTCCCGCAGGTCAGCGAGGGTTCGGTGGCGATGTTCAGGGTGTCCGGGTCGGTGCCCAGATGGATGAGGACTTTCACGGTCGTCTCGCCGGGGAGCGGTCTCGACCTCAGATCGTCGGAATGTTTGACGGCCCAGCTGAAGTACCGAACCCTCCTCCCCTCCGTATCGGTGGCGCCCAGGGCGTTCGTCGCCTGTGGTCTTGAGGACATAGGGGGCAGGACCCACCAGAGGCCGCGCACGTCTCCCATCGCGAGGAAGTCCTGGTAGACGCCGTATTCCCGCATGGTCTGAAAGTCGGGGTCCTCGGTCGAATCGAAGGAGAGGGTCGTGCAGGGGGGTATCACCTGGTTCAACGCCACTCCCCAGGGGTTCTCGCCCAGGTTCCTCGGTTCCCTCGGCGTGTCCGTGTCCTGCGTGACTTCCTCGTACGAGAGCTGCTCGCTCGTATAGGACTCGGAGAAGACCACACGGGCCGGGTGCGGTCCGGCGTTCTGGATGTGAGTGCGAGGACCGTCGGCCCCCTCGGTGCTCCACGATGACACGAGGGTCGCGAGCCGCATGTCGATCTGCCGCTGTTGGCCTTCGTGCTGTTCCTGCTGGAGCTGGAACGTTCCGTTCGACAGGACCAGTGCTCCGATGGCGATCAGCGCGGTCACGACGGTGGCTGTCGAGGTCGCGATGTGGGCCCAGAACTCGATGCGGCGTACTGGTTCCTCCGTGGGCCGGTCCGCTCGTGCGGTGGGCTTCGGTGTCCGGAGTACGCGGACGAGGGAGGAGACCACCAGAAGGATGCGGACGAGAAGCCACACGACGTGACCGCCTTGTTGTCGAGGGGTTGGTCAAGGCTACCGAGCTCTGGAGCAGGACGAGAGTGCGCCTCCGGCCCCGGCTACGTGGCCCGGTGCTGTGAACAGGAAGGACACGGGTTCGTGCGGTCGTCGAATGTGGAATTCCACGTCGACGACTCCAGGTGGACGGCCCGCGGGGCCCGCGCGGGCCACGGGGGGCGCGACCTCGTGGCTGCCGCCCTGCCCGAGACCGGCTGATCCACCGCGCCGCAGGGCCTCTCGGCTCTGCACGGCACCTCCGCGCCCGTTCCGGCTCTCCGCCGGGGCGGGCGCTACGTCGTTCGGGGGGTCAGGAGGCGCCGGGCCGCGTCGGCGGCCAGGTCCTCGGCCTCGGCGGGGACGCCGTGGCCCTGGAGCAGATGGCGGCGGACCAGGGCGAGGGGCAGGTCGACCACGGCCAGCCGGACGCGTTCCAGCGCTGCCTCCGCCGTCTCCTCCGGCTCGCGCAGCTCGCGTGCGAGCCGTGCCAGCAGCGTCCCGACCTCGGCGTTGGCCGTGCGCAGCAGCTCCCGGTCGGGCTCGGGCCAGTGGGCCTCGTCGAAGTCGGCGGGCCGGTGCAGCAGGACCCGGGCGGAGTCCGGGCGGGCGCGGCTCCAGGACAGGACGTGACGCGCGGTGGCCTCGGCCGCCGCCGAGGGGGGATCGGCGGCCAGCGTGCGGCGGCATCCGGCCTGGAAGTCGGTGACGGCGTGCGTCCACACGGCCGCCAGCAGGGCGGGGCGCCCGCTGAAGCGGTGGTAGAGCGATCCGCTGGGCGCTCCGGTCGCGCGGGCCAGGGCGGCCATCGTCACCGCGGCCGGACCGCCCTCCGCGGCCAGGCCGATCGCGGCCGTCACCAGGTCCTCGGTTCTGAACCGTGCGGGTCTTCCCATGTTCTGGAGACTATGCTCTACTTTGTTTTAGAGACACCTCTCTATAATGGAGTCGCCATGCCCGTGTACAACACCCACGAACGCCACCTGGACGCCTCCCCCGAGGAGGTCGGTGCCCTGCTGGACACCCTGGCCTCGGACGACGACCGCCTCTGGCCGCACGGTGCCTGGCCCGCCGTGGTCCTGGACGGCCCGCTCGCCGTGGGCGCCGCCGGCGGGCACGGCCCCGTCCGCTACACGGTGGAGGAGTACGTCCCCGGTCACTGGCTGCGCCTGCGCTTCGGCGGCCCGCGCGGCTTCGACGGCTTCCACGAGTTCACCGTCCGGCCCGATCCGCGCGGCGGGACCGTGCTGGCCCATCTGCTGGCCATGCGCACGCACGGGCCGGCCCTGGTGAGCTGGCCCCTGGTCTTCCGACCCCTGCACGACGCCCTGCTGGAGGACCTCCTGGACCGAGCCGAGACCGCGGTCGCCGGCAGCGTGCGCACGCCCGCGCGCTGGAGCCCGTGGGCGCGCCTGCTGCGGGCGCTCCTGGGGCGCGGTGCGCGAACGGCCGCCCCGTCCCGGACCACTCCGGAGTCCCGGTCCTCGTCGGAAGGCCGACCCGCCACAGCGGACCGCTGATCGCGTCGGCCGCCCGCCCGGGCCCGCGACCGCCCGTGCGCCCGGGCGCGGGCCGTTCCGGGGGCTCCCTCTACGCTGGGCGTATGGACCTCAATCCGGGCAACGGCGCCCCCAGCATCATCATCCCCACCGGTTACAACGGCCCCGACGGATCGGGCAACGGCGGCTACAGCGCGGGTCTCCTCGCGGCCCGCCTCAGCACGGTCGGCGGGCCCGCCGTGCAGGTCACCCTGCGGACCCCGCCGCCCCTGGACCACCCCCTGACGGTCGAGGTCGGACCCGGCCCCGGGCTGCGCCTGACCGACCCCGCGCTCACCGACAAGGGCCACCTGGTCGCCGAGGCGGCGGCGGTCGACCTCCCCGAGGAGCCGGCCGTGCCAGGCGAACCGGTCGGTGTCGCCGAGGCCCGTGCGGCCGAGGCCCGCTACCCCGGACTGGTCGAACACCCCTTCCCGCGCTGCTACAGCTGCGGCCCCGACCGCGCCGAGGGCGACGGGCTGCGCCTGTTCGCGGGGCAGGTGCGCCCCGGGTACGGACCCGACGCGGTCGGCCGCACCGTGGCCTGCACCTGGACGCCGACCCCCTCGGTGGACGACGGGTCCGGCAGCGCCGCCTTCCACGAGGTCTGGGCCGCGCTGGACTGCCCCGGCGGCTGGTCCTCCGACGTCGTCGGCCGCCCCGCCGTCCTCGGCCGGTTCACCGCCCAGGTCCTCGCCGCGCCCCGCGTGGGCCGCACCCACGTGGTCATGGGGCACCTGCACGGGATCGAGGGCCGCAAGGTGCGCACCGGCACCACCCTCCACGACGAGGACGGGACCCTGCTGGCGCGGGCCTGGGCCACCTGGATCACGATCCAGCGCTGACCGCCGCGCTCCCGGCCCGAACCGCTACCGTGGTCCCTTGTGGCCATGGAGAACTCGCACGCAACCGCCCCGACCGACAGCGGACCCCCGCGACCGGACTCCCCCCGGCCCCGCAAGGGTCGGGGCGGGCGCGGACGCGATCCCGAACGGCGCCGTGCCATCCTCGACGCCGCCGACCGGGTGATCCAGCGCGACGGCCCCGACGCCTCGATGCTGGCGATCGCCGCAGAGGCGGGCATCAGCAAGCCCATCCTCTACCGCCACTTCGGTGACAAGGGCGGGCTCTACCGGGCCCTGGCCGGACGGCACGTCGACCCCCTCATCGAGCGCATCCGCGCGGAGCTGCACGAGCACACCGAGTTCGACGTGCGCGCCCGTGCCACCGTCGGCGCCTACCTGTCGATGATCTCGCAGAACCTCAACCTGTACCGGTTCCTCATGGACCGCGCCACGTCCGAGGACTCCCGCACCCGCAGCGACCTGGGCATGATGGTGCGCCGCCTGGGCGAGGAGCTGGCCGACCAGCTCGTCGCCGAAGGGCGCGTCGCCGCGCGCGTGCGCGCCCAGATCGTCGCCCACGCGGTGGTGGGCATGGTCCAGGCCGCGGGGGAGTGGTGGCTGGAGCACCCCGAGGTCGACGAGGCGGAGATCATCGACGACCTCACCCTCGCGGTCGTGGGCGCGATCCGCGGCGCCGGCTGAACCAGCGGATTTCCCACCGAAACGACTTGACCTGGAGTGCGCTCCAGGTCCCATGCTTACGGACATGGACTACTACACGCCCGGCCAGATGGCCGAGCGGTTCGACCTCACCCTGGACACCCTGCGCTACTACGAGAAGGCGGGGCTGCTGCGCCAGGTGGACCGCGCGCCGAGCGGCCACCGGCGCTACCGGGCCGACGACGCCGAACTGCTCCACCTCATCCGCTGCCTGCGTGACACGGACATGCCCATCGCCCGGCTGCGCGAGTTCGCCGAACTCGTCCGCGCCGGCGACCACACCATCCCCGAGCGCGTCGAGGTGCTCCAGAGCCACCAGCGGCGGCTCGACGAGCACATCGCCGAGCTGCGTGTCCGCCAGGCGGCGATCCAGCACAAGATCGAGTACTACCTCGGCGTCCTCGCCGACGGCGGCGTCGACTCCGCCCCCGCCCCAACCCCTGCCCCGGCATCCGTCTCCACCCCGGACGACCACACCTCCCGACCCGTAGAGGAAGCCCTCTGATGCGCTACACCACCATCGGCGACCGCCGCGTCAGCGCCCTGTGCCTGGGCGCGATGAAGTTCGGCAGCGAGACCGACGACGCCACCTCCGCCGCCCTCCTCGACCGCTTCGTCGAGGCCGGGGGCACCTTCGTGGACACCGCCGACTGCTACCAGTTCTGGGTGGAGGGCTTCGAGGGGCACGAGAGCGAGACCTTCCTCGGCCGCTGGCGCCGTGAGCGCGGCATCACCGACGAGGTGTTCGTGGCGACCAAGCTCGGCGCCCAGCCGACCGTGCCCGGGACGGGGCTGGAGACCAAGGAGGGGCTCTCGGCGGCGACCGTGGCCCTGGCCGCCGAGCGCAGCCGCGACCGCCTGGGCGTGGACCGGCTCGACGCCCTCTATGCCCACCAGGAGGACCGCACGGTCCTGCTGGAGGAGACCATGGGCGCGTTCGCCAAGCTCGTCGCCGAGGGCACCCTGGGCGAGGTGGGGCTGAGCAACCACCGCACCTGGCGTCTGGAGCGGGCCCGCGCCATCGCCGCCGACCACGCCTGGCCGCGCCCGCGGCTGCTCCAGTACCGCTACAGCTACCTGCAGCCGCGCATGGACGTGCCGCTCCAGGCGATGGGGCACATGCACATCACCCCTGAGCTGCTCGACTTCGTGCGCGCCGAGGCGGTCGAGGGACGCGAGCACACCGTGGTGGCCTACACGTCGCTGCTGTGGGGCGCCTACACCCGGGAGGACAAGGAGCTGGAGCCGGCCTACGACCACCCGGGGACCCCGGCCCGGCTGGCGGTCCTGGACGAGGTCGTCAAGGAGACCGGCGCCACCCGCAACCAGGTGGTGCTGGCCTGGCTGATGGACAGCGACCCGCGCATCGTGCCCCTGGTGGGGGTGAGCCGCATCGAGCAGCTGGACGAGGCGATCGAGGCCACCGACCTCACGCTCACCCGCGACCAGTGGCAGCGCCTGGCCGACGCCGGCTAGGCCGGACGGACCGCGCCCGGCCGGGACGGGGCCGGGTGCGTGACCGGTCGGGGGTGGCCGGACGGGGTGGGACCGCGCCCGGCCGGGCGTGTGGGCCGGGGGTGTGACCGGGGCAGGTCACGGTTCTTCGCAAACACCCCAAACGGGCATGAATGTGCAAACCCGCTGTTTTCGCCACGCCTGCACCGGATACCTTCCCTAGGGCGTGCGCAGTGGAGGCGGCCCCGACGTACGCGAGGGGGTGTGCCCGCCGGGCACGCCCTCCAGGCGGCGGACGGAAGCGCCGCCTCGGCCCGCGTACCCGGGGAGGGGCGACTTGCCCGACAGCACGTACCACCAGATCCACTTCGCCTGGGCCGAGCCCACGCTGCTGGGGCGCACCGGACCGGGCCCGGCCGCCGCCTCCCTCTCCGAGCGCGACCACCCCGTCCTGCGCTCCTGGCGCGACCGCCTCGTACCCGCCCTCACCGCGGACTACCGTTCGGCCCTGCCCGACACCGACCCAGCGGACCTGCCCGAGACCCTGTGGGCGCACGACTACCCCGACGGCCAGTCCGCCCTCGTCTACCGGTGGCCCGGCGACGTCCGCGACGCACACGCCTGGGCGATCGTGGGTCCCTCCTACGGGCTGACCCTGCCCCGCGTCCTCTCCCTGCACGAGAACCCCAACACCCGCCCGGCCGCGCGTCGCCCGCCCGTGCCCGGCTGGGAGACCATGCGGTCCCTGGCGGCACCGGAGCCCTGGGAGCGCACCGCCGCCCCGGGAGCCGTGCGCACCCGCGACCGCAAGGCCGCCGAGACCTCCGTCGGCGGTGAACCGCTGCTCGTCGGAGCCGTGGCCGCCGCCCTCGCCCGCCCGGATCTGCCGGTCCACATCGCCCTGGCACCCGAACGGGCCGACCTGTGGCAGGCGGTCCAGATGCGCTTCCTGTGGGGTGTGCACCGCATCCTCCACGACGTGCTCACCCCGCCCCGTGCCATCCCCGCGGCGGGCTGGGCGTGGTCGTTCTCCACCTACGACCCCGTCCTGGGCGAGGACAACGGCCAGCACATCGCCTTCGGTCCCCCCGTGGGCGACCGCGGCGGCTCGCCCTTCGTCAACCCCGTGCCCCCGGACTTCCGCCGGGTGGCCGAGGGCCTGGTGACGGTCCTGCGCGAGGAGGGCGGCACCGTGCTCGCCGCTCAGCTGCGCGAGCGCGGGGTGCCCGACGCCGCGACCTTCGCCGACCGGCGCGACCTGCTGTGCGACTGGTTCGACCCCCGCGCCCGGCCCCTTGCCGCCGACCCCGACGACCTTCCTGAACCCGAACCCCTGCCGACCGCCGACGAGCCGGCGACGGAGCCGGAGCCGGAGCCGTCGCCCGGGGCGGCCGAGCCGGAAGCGCCCGAGCCGGAAGCGCCCGAGGAGGACGCGGCCGGGGCCGTGACAGGGGAGACCGACGACCTGCCGGAGCTGCTGGAGGTCGAGGAGCCGGGGGAGGAGGACCCCGCGGAACCGGACTCGACGGGACCGCACCGCCCGCGCCGGGCGTCCGACGACCTCGTCCGCCGGGTGCCGTCCCGCCCGGTGCGCCCGCGCATCGCCGCGGCCCGCCCGCGCCACGCCCCGGGCACCCGCACCCGGGCCGCCTCGGAACCCCTGTGGCCCGGTGACCGCGCGGCCGACGGAGCCGACGACGCCGGCTCTGCGAAGGACACGGCCGGTCGCGTCGATCGCGGCCCGGGCCCGAACGAAGCCGCGGCTGGAAGAGACGACGCCCGGAGCACGGACGCCCCCGAACCGCGTGACACCCGCTCCGCCCCCGACCTCCACCTGCCCGAGTCCGGTGCGCGCTCCGCCGCCGACGCGCCCTCCGACCGCCGGGAGGAGGCGTGGCCCGGAGCCGCAACTCCGCCCGCGGACGACGCCCGCGACGAACCCCCGATCCCCGACCCGCCCGCCCGTACCCCCGCCGAGGCGCCTCCGCTTCCCCTGACCACCGAACCGGCGGCCGACTACGCCGCCGAGACCGAACCCGACCTGGACGACACCGACGAGACCGGCGGCGACGACAACTGGCCGACCCAGTATGTCGACCTCCCCCTGTCGCGCCTGGAGCGCTGGCACGCCAAACGCGGCCCCGAGGGCGCCCGGATCGACATCGTCGACGCCCGCGCCGCCGTGCGCGCCGAACGTGCCGAGCTCCAGCGGGTCCGCGAGGAGCGCGACCTCTACCACACCGAGGTCCAGGACCTGCGCCGCGACATCGCCCGCCTGGACCGCTCCTGGCTCGACCCGGCCGCCGAGCCCTCCGAACCCGACGCACCGGCGACCCGCCGATGGCCCGTGCGCGTGCTGGTCGCCCTCGTCATGCTCGCGCTCTTCGCCACCGGCCTGGAGGCCGGCGCCCGCTTCGGTCGCGGCACCACCGATCTCCTCGCCGCCCTCTGGACCGCCCTCCCCTGGAGCTGACCCCGCCCCCACCCGCCACGGCCGTGCGGAATCGCTCCGACCCGGCCCAGACGGACGGTTCGTCCGTCTAGTCTGGGATCTGGCGACCCACCCACCCCAGCCGAGCGATCACTGATTCTGGTGAACATGGCCTCGACCCTCCCCTCTGGCCCCTCTGGACCCGGCGCCTCCGGGCAACCGGACGCGTCCACCGGTCACTACACCGCCTTCGCTCATCTGAACGCGCCCAACTCCGCGTTCTACCGTGCCGTGATGGAGGTGTTCGTCCAGGCCAAGGAGCAGTTCCGGGTTCACCTGCGGCCCGAGGAGGTCCACGGGGGCCTACCCGAGGAACTGCGCCCGGCCACGTCCGACCCCGTCGCCGACGCCCTCGACAAGCTCGCCCTGTGGGGCAACCTTCGCCAGGACCCGGACACCGAACGGGTCACCGCCGTCGAGGACTTCTACCGGCGCCGCCACATCTACCAGCTCACCCGGGAGGGCGAGGCCGTCGAACGGGCACTCACGGCCTACGACGAGGCGCTGGGCCGGCGTGGGGCCCTCCAGGCCGTGGCCCTGGCCGACATCGCCACCCAACTGCGCGCGCTGCTGGAACTGGCCGGGCAGGGCGATCCTGACCCGGCCGTGACCCACCTGACCCTGCGCGGACTCGTGGAACGCTTCACCGGCCTGGCCGACAACGCCCGCGCGTTCATGAGCTCGCTCCAGCGCACCATCGACCTGCACGACGCGGACGTCGACGCCTTCCTGGCCTACAAGGACCGGCTGATCTCCTACCTGGAACGGTTCATCGCCGACCTCATCACCAGAGGAGCGGAGATCGCGGGTGTGCTCGACGAACTCGACGCGGACGGGACCGGTTCGGGGCCGGTCGGCCGGCTGCTGCGGATGGCCGCCCTACGCGAGGCCGCGGACGCCGCACCCGGGGGCCAGGGCGGCGCAGACCCGCTGGAGGACTCCTCGCAGTTCTACGAGGCCCTGGAGACCTGGGGGCGGCGCTGGGAGGGGCTGCGCTCCTGGTTCGTCTCGACGCCCGACCGGCCGGCCCAGTCCCAGCGACTGCGGGTCAGTGCCCGAAGTGCCATTCCGCAACTCCTGCGGGTGGTGTCGGTCATCAACGAACGGCGCGCCGGCCGCTCCGACCGGTCGGCGGACTTTCGCACCCTCGCCCTGTGGTTCGCCGAGGCGCCCGACGACGACGCCCGCCACCGGCTGTGGCGCACCGCGTTCGGACTCCACCCGGCCCGCCACCTGACCGTGGACGCCGCCACCCTGGAGGCCCGCGACCACGAGCAGGTTCCCTCCGGCACCCCTTGGGCCGAAGCGGACCCGCTGACCATCAGTCCGCGTCTGCGCCGCACCGGAAGCTACGAGAGGCGCGGACGCGCACGCAAGGTCGTCGACCGCAGCGCGGAACGCCGCTACCTGGCCGAACTCGCGCGCAAGCAGGCACGCGAGATCGCCGCGGCCCGCGCCCGGCTGGCCACGGACGGCACCGTGCGCCTCTCCGAACTGGCGGAACTCGACCCCCTCTCCTTCGGACTGTTCCTGCAACTGCTCGGTGACGCCCTGGCTCGCTGGGGGCCGCGGACCACGCGCACCACGGCGACCAGCAACGACGGGACGATGGAGATCCACCTGAGCGCCATCGCCGGCGGAGGGACCGCTACCGTCCACACGCCCGGCGGAACCTTCACCGGCCCCGACCACCTGGTGCGCATCATCGACGTGACCGGAGGAACGACAGCGTGGTAGGGAGTTCCACCCCCGCACCCGACCCGAAGCGCTTGCAGCGGGCCGCCCGGGTGCTGCTGCGCCGCCCGCTCCTGCGGGCGAGCGGGGACGACGCCGACTTTCGGCTCGTGCGCGAGCACGCCGCCCCGCTGCGCGACTGGTTCGACCGCAACACCGGGTGGGCACTGCACGTGGACGCCGAGACGGTGCGCCTGCGCAAGGTCCCCGGCGATCCGCACGACCCCACCCACCCGGCACGTGAGGAGGGGCGGGGGCGCCTGGCCTTCGATCGCCGCCGCTACGTCCTGCTGTGCCTGTCACTGGCCGTCCTGGAACGCGCCGAGGCGCAGATCGCTCTGGGCCGCCTGTCGGAACAGGTCATCCTGGAAGCGGCGGCGCCTGAGTTGGAGGACATCGCGTTCACCCTGACGACCCGTGACGAGCGCCTGGATCTGGTGGCCGTGGTCCGCCTGCTGCTGCGCCTGGGAGTGCTCGACCGTGTGGCCGGGGACGAGGACGCGTTCGTCCGGTCCTCGGGCGACGTCCTGTACGACGTCGACCGCCGGGTCCTGGCGGGCATGCTCGTCGGAGCACGTGGCCCCTCCACCATCACCGACAACGATCCCGGGGCGCGGCTGCGCTCGCTGGCCGAGGACTCCGTCGCCCACCACCTGGACAGCGACGACCTGCGCAACACGGCCGTGCGGCACCGCCTCACCCGCCGCCTGATCGACGACCCCGTCCTGTACTACGACGCGCTCACCGACGCCGAGCGCGCCTACCTCACCAGTCAGCGCGGCGCCCTCACCCGCAGGATCACCGAACTCACCGGGCTGGTGCCCGAGGTCAGGGCCGAGGGCATCGCCATGGTCGATCCCGACGACGACCTCACCGACGTCCGCATGCCCGAGCAGGGCACCCAGGGGCACGCCACCCTTCTCCTGGCCGAGCACCTGGCCGCCGCCGAGGGGCCCGTCACCCTGGACGACCTGTACGCCCGGACCCGCGAACTGGCCGTCGAGCATGCCTCGTACTGGTCCAAGTCCGCCCGCACCCCCGGCAACGAACCCGAACTGGTGGCCCAGGCACTGGACCGGCTCCGAGCCCTGGGCCTGGTCGAACCCGCGACCGTCGACGGGCGCGCGGCGGTCGCGGGGCGCCCGGCCCTCGCCCGCTACGCGGTCGCCGCCCCCACCGTCACCACGCCCAAGGGAGGGACCCCGTGACCGCACCGCTCCCCGGACCCGCACGTGAGCGCTGGCAGCCCCTGCGTGTGGGCGTGATCGACCTCTTCTACTACGAGGACGAGCAGTTCTGGTTCCGCGACGGCCGCCTGCTCCTGCGCGGAAACAACGGCACGGGCAAGTCCAAGGTCCTGGCGCTGACCCTGCCCTTCCTCCTGGACGGCGACCTGTCCGCCCACCGGGTCGAGCCCGACGGCGACCCCAAGAAGCGCATGGAGTGGAACCTGCTGCTGGGCGGCGAGTACCCGCACGGCGAGCGGCTCGGCTACGCCTGGATCGAGTTCGGCCGCCGCACCGCCGAGGGCAGCACCGAGTTCCGCACCCTGGGCTGCGGCCTCAAGGCCGTCTCCGGCCGCGGTATCGCCCGCCACTGGTACTTCACCACCACCCGCCGGATCGGGCCCCGGGACGGTCAGCTCAGCCTTCTGGACGCCACCCGCACGGCCCTGTCCCGCGACCGCCTCGCCGACGCCGTCCAGGGCCACGGCACCGTCTATGACCGTGCGCGCGACTACCGGCGGGCCGTGGACGAGGCCCTGTTCGGACTGGGAGAGCAGCGCTACGGGGCCCTGGTCGACCTGCTCGTCCAACTGCGCCAGCCCCAGCTGTCCAAACGTCCCAGTGAATCGGCCCTGTCCAGGGCGCTCACCGAGTCCCTGCCGCCGGTGGACCAGGCGGTCGTCGCCGACGTCGCCGAGGCCTACCGGGAGCTGGAGGACGATGAGACCGAGCTCAACGCCATGGCCGAGGCGGAACGAGCGGCCTCCGGGTTCCTCGTCCACTACCGCGACTACGCCCGGGCCGCCGCCCGCCGGGCCGCGCGACCCCCACGCCTCGAACACTCCCGTTACGAGCGGCTCACCACCGCCCGCAACGAGGCGGAGGCCGCCCGCGTCGAAGCCGAGGATGAGCTGGCACGAGTCGACACCCGTGCGGCCGACCTGGCCGAACGCGTCGCCCGCCTGCAGGGGCAGGACCAGAGCCTGCGCCGCAGCCCTGAGATGGACAGCGCCCGCGACCTGGACAGCGCCCGGGTCGAAGCCCTCCGGTCCGCCGAACGCGCCGAGCAGGCCGCCGCCGACGCGGCGCGGTCCCGCCAGGACGCCGCCCGCACCGAACACCGCCGCGCCCAGGCCGAGCAGCGTCTCGACACCGCAACCGAGGACCTGCGCACGGCCCGCGACCGGGCCGCGCGGGCAGCGCGGAGCGCGGGAGTGGAGGTGGACCACCGCGATGGCGTGGACGCGGCCCTCGACCCGGGGCCGGACGCGGCCCTCGGCGCGGTGCCGGACACGGGGCTGGACCGGGGAGCGACCCGAGGGGACGCCACCGGAAGTTCCGGCCGGACTTCCTCCACCTCCACCGGCGGACCCGCCGGGGCTCCTGGCCACGTGGCGCGGGCCGAACAGTCCGCTGAGGAGCTCGTCGTACGCCGTACCCGCGCGCTGGACCACACCGCCGCCCTGCTCACCGCGGCCGAGAAAGCCAGGGCCGACCACTCGTCCGCGCTCCAGCGATTGGCGGACACCGAGGGCGAACTCACCGAAGCCGCCGACCGCGGCGCCGAGGCCGAGCAGCGGCTCGCCGAGACCGCCGAGACGCACGTGCTGGCCGTCCGCGACCACCTCGACGGCTGCGTTCAACTGCGCCCCGAAGGGCTCGCGGGCACCCTGGACCTGGTCGCCGCCTGGGCGGCCACCCTGGACGGTCCCGACCCGGCGCGCACGCACTGCCAGGAGGCGGCCCAGACCGTCGAAGCCGTACTCGCCGCGGAGGAGGCCGCGCTGGGCCAGGACCGCGCCGGCCTGCTCCGCGACCGTGAACGCCTGGAAGTCGAGCGGGACACACTCGCCCTCGGCGGCCCCTCCGCACCACCCGCACCCCACACCCGCACCGCGGCCCGCGAACCGGGCCGTGCCGGTGCGCCCCTGTGGAAACTCGTCGACTTCGCCGAACACCTGGACCCCGCCCGGCGCGCCCTGGTGGAGGCCGCCCTGGAGGCCTCGGGCCTGCTCGACGCCTGGGTGAACCCGGACGGAACCCTCAACGACCCGGGCACCCACGACGTGTACGCCGCCCCCGGCGACCCGGTCCGCGGCCCCCACCTGGGCACACTGCTCCACCCGGCGATCGACACCGACGACCCCGGTGCCCGCGCGGTCGGCCACGACACCGTTCTCGCGCTGCTCCACGGGATCGGCGTCGGTCCCGCCTCCCAAGCCACCACCTGGATCGACACCGACGGCTCCTTCCGCAACGGCGCGCTCCACGGCAGCTGGGCCAAGGACGGCGCCCGCTACCTGGGCGAGGGCGCGCGCGAACAGGCCCGCCGTGAACGTCTCGCGCAGATCGCCGGCGAACTCCAGGAGATCGCCGACCGTGTCCAGGCCGTCGAACTCGAACTCGAAACCCTCGCCGGTCGGCGCGGTGCACTGCGCGCGGAACTGGCCGCACTGCCCGACGACACCGCCCTGCGAGCCGCCCACGCCGCCGTCGCCGACGGTGTCCGCTCCATGGTCGCCCTGCGCCGCCGCCGCGACGAGCGCGCGGACCGGGTCGAGCGGACCCGCCGGATCCGCCAGGACGCCGAGACCGAACTCGCCGACAACGCCGCCGAGCTGGGAACCTCCACCGACCCCAACACGTTGGCCGCCCTGCGCGACGCGCTCTCCGCCTACCGTGTCGCCCTGGCCGGACTGTGGCCCGCCGCGCGCGTGCGCTCCGACGCCCAGCGCCTGCTGGCCGACGAGCACGCCGAGGCCGAACGCACCCGCGCTGTCGCCGCCGACATGGCCGAGCGCGCCGAACAGGCCCGTCTGGAGGCCGGCGAGGCCGAACAGCGCCACACCACCCTGCGCCAGACCGTCGGCGCGGCCGTCGCCGAACTCAACCGCCTGCTCGAGCAGGTGGCCGCCGACCTGAAGGGCTCCCGTGCCGAGGAGAAGCGCCTTGCGTCGGCCCGCACCGACGCGCTGGACCGCCGGGGCCGGGCGGCCGGCCGCGTCGAGACACTCGACGCCGACATCACCGAGGCCGTGGAGTCGCGTGCCGAGGCCGTCGAGGGCCTGCGCGCCTTCGTCGCCACCGGGCTGCTGGAGGTGGCCCTGCCGGATCTGGCCGTCCTCGACGCCGACCAGTCCTGGGCGGCCGACCCGGCCGTGCGGCTGGCCCGCGCCGTCGAACGCGAACTCGGCGGCACCGACGACGCCGAGCACATGTGGGAACGGCTCCAGAAGAGCCTGTCCCAGCAGTTCAAGAACCTCCAGGACGCCCTCTCCCGGCACGGACACGGCGCCGCCTCCTGGCCGGTGGCCGGTGTCATCATCGTTCGCGTCACCTTCCAGGGCCGCGAACAGCCCGTGCCCGAACTCGCCGACGCGCTGGCCGCCGAGGTCGCTGCCCGCCGGGAACTGCTCTCGGCCCGCGAACGCGAGGTGCTGGAGAACCACCTGCTCACGGAGGTCGCCGGAACCCTCCAGGAACTCATCGACACCGCCGAACGCCAGGTACTGCGGATGAACGGTGAGCTGAAGGACCGTCCCACCAGCACGGGCATGCTCCTGCGCCTGTCGTGGAGACTACGCAAGGACGCCCCCGAAGGGGTGGGAACCGCCCGCGACCGGCTGCTGCGGCAGAGCGCGGACGCCTGGTCGCCCGGCGACCGGGCGGCCGTCGGCGACTTCCTGCAACGCCTGATCGAGCAGGAGCGGGCCAAGGACCCCACCGGTTCCTGGTTCGACCGCCTCACCCGCGCCCTGGACTACCGCTCCTGGCACCGCTTCGTCGTCGAGCGCCACCAGCACGGCCAGTGGAACAGCGCCACCGGCCCGGCGTCGGGCGGCGAACGCGTCCTGTCGGCGTCGGTCCCCCTCTTCGCGGCCGCGTCCTCCTACTACGCGACCGCCGCCAACCCGCACGCGCCCCGGCTCATCACGCTGGACGAGGCGTTCGCCGGGGTCGACGACGACTCGCGCGCCAAGTGCCTGGGGCTGCTGCGCGCCTTCGACCTGGACGTGGCCATGACCAGCGAACGCGAATGGGGCTGCTACCCGCAGGTGCCCGGCCTGGCCATCGCGCAGCTGTCCCGGGTGGACGGTGTCCCTGCGGTCCTGGTCACCCGCTGGGAGTGGGACGGCCACGAGCGGACCCTGGCCGCCGATCCGGAGAGCGTCGCGGCGGGCGCCGCGGAGAGCGCGGCGGAGGTCACCGACGGCGGTACCGGCCCCGGAGCGGCGCAGGAGGGCCTGTGGAGCTGAGCGGCCCCGACCTGCCCAGGCTGCGCCGCCTGCTCGGCACGCCCGAGACCGCCCGCCTCCTGGCCCGGCTGCGCCGCCGCCTGGCGGACGGCAGGCCCCTGACCGGAACCCTCACTCTCACCGGGGCGGGAGAAGACGAACGCGCGGCCGTGGAGACGCTGATCGGTCGGCGCCCCGGAACGGGGACGTCCCTGAGCGTCCCCCTGACGGCCGTCGACGCCGTGCTGCGCTCCAGCGGTGCCAGCCCGGACGGCCTGGCGGCGGCCGTGGTGCTCCTGACCGGGCCGGTCCGGCCCCGACGGGACGAGGCCGCCGAGCGCGAACGCGCATGGAACGCCGCCTTCGCACCCCTGGAACAGGTCTGTGCGCGCGACGAGCCCCTGAAGGCCTGGTGCTCCCGGGTGCGCGCCGACGGCCGGGTCCGCCGCATGACCTCCGGCCCGGACGAGGCCGGAGCCCTGCTGCGCGCCGTGGCGCTGGCGGTGGCGGAACTGCCCGAGAACGGAGTGGCGCTGTCGGCATTCGCCGCCCGCGTCCTGGGCGACGCGCACGCCCTGGACGACGACAGGCCCGCGTCCGGCCTGGTCCTGGGTGCTGCGCGGGCCGTCTCCGGCGAACCCGAAGGCAGCGGAGCCGCCTGGCGCCGACGCGTGTGGGCGAGCGTGGGGGTACTCAAGGACGAACTGTCCTCCACCGTGCTGGCGCTCAACCTGCCGGGGGACACCGTGACCGCCACCGGCAGGGCCCTGGCGGCCCTGGGCCAGGCGGGACAGCCCGCCGTGCTCACCCTGCGCCAGCTCGTCCGCGACCGGCCGCGCCCCGACTGGTCTGGAGTGGTGGTCTCCGTGTGCGAGAACCCGGCCGTCCTCGCCGCGGCGGCCGACCGGCTCGGTGCCGGCTGCGCCCCACTGGTGTGCCTCCAAGGGCAGCCGAGCGCGGCGGCGCTGACCCTTCTGGGGCAGGCAGTCGAGGGTGGGGCGCGGGTGCGCCTGCACGGCGACTTCGACTGGGGCGGGGTGCGCATCGCCGACGCGGTACGCACCCGCGTCGACTGGCACCCCTGGCGCTTCGGTGCTTCCGACTACCTGACGGCGGTGTCGGCCTCCGGGCGCCCGCTCTCCGGCAAGCCGCTCGCGACCCCGTGGGACCCGGAGCTGGCCGAGGCGATGGAAGCGCACGGGCACCGGGTCGAGGAGGAGACACAGCTCGCCGACCTGATCGCCGACCTGGCGCCCGAGGCAGGACCCGGTCCCGGGCCGGGGTAGCAGGGCCGCGCCGCGTGCGACCCGCATCACCTCCGGTACGCGGGTCCGCGCGAATCGGCCACAGTGGATCGGTGACGGACGTAGCGTTGGACCATGGCGAGTGTGCACCCTTCAGAAGCGACCCCGGCCGCTGGGAGCTCGGCCCCTCAGAACCCGGCCGGCCTCCATCCCCGCCTCTGGGAGACCGTCCAGGAGCTGAACCTTCCCGAGGAGATCCTGGACGACCTCTCCGAGCACCCGGACGTGGCCGGTGACATCCTGCTCGACACCGTCGAGCACCTGGAGCACATCGAGCGCCCCGACGTGGCCCGGCGTCTGCTGGAGTCGCTGCGCGCCCACCCTCCGACCAAGGAGGCCGGTCAGTACGCCTCGTACACCTTGGTCCTGCGGTTGCGCGAGGACGGTGAGACGAACGAGGCCGAGACCATGATCGAGGAGTTCCTGCGCCCGGGACACCTCGACCCCGGTCCGGCCCTCCTGGTCGCTGAGGACTTCGAGGAGTCCGGCAGGCTCGACGAGGCGCTGCACTGCTACAACATCGCCTCCCGTGACGACCTCGCCCGTCCCGCGGCCGGCCTCGTCGGCGCCGGCCACTTCGTGCTGATGCCGCTGCTGGGCCGCGCCCGGGTCCGGCAACGGCTCGGGATGGCCGAGGACGAGCACGATCGCGCCGCCCTGTCGGCGGCGAAGGACCTGCCCGCGGCCGAGGACGTTGTCGACTTCGAGGAGGACTGGGACGAGTTCTCCCACCTCGACGGCGGGCTTCCCGGCTGGGACGACGAGATCGCCGCCCCGCCCGCCGAGGTGCGCGGCCTCAGGGTCGTCTACTCCCGCGGCTCCCTCGCCCGGGCTCGCGCACTCGGCCTGATCGATCCCGAGGCGGCGGACGACGACCACTACCGGGAGGCCGAACGCGAACTGCGCGAGGCGGTTCGACAGCGCCCCGGCACCCTCTTCGCCGTGGTGACGGCCGACGCTGAGGAGGTTGCGTCCTACGCCGTAGAACAGGCCCTCGACCCTGCCGACGAACTGACCCCCGGTGAGTGGGCCGAAGCCACACTCCCCGACGACTCACCTCGACTGCTGCCCTGGCCGCCCGAGCGCAACAAGCCGTGCTGGTGCGGTTCGACCCGCAAGTACAAGAAGTGCTGCGGCTCCCCGTCCCTGCGCTGAGACGGGCCGATGCCCGAGGAACCGATCCCGGCCGCCGGGGGTGCATCGCGAGCGCACCCTGTGCGAGTCAGCCGCCCAGGCCCACACGGTCCAGTTCGGCCAGGAACCGCCGCTTGCGCCGGTGCTCGGTCCGCAGTCCCTTCGTGAACGACTCCGCTTCGTCCATCCGGCCCAGACGCTCGTACAGTTCGCGCACTCTCCTGGCCAGCTCCGCCGCCTCCGGGTACAGCGACGTGTTCGACAGCCTGACCTTCGCCTCCAACCGTGGTATGTACACCCCGATCGCGTCCTCCGGGTGGGAGGTCTCGCGCAGAGCGGCCACCCGCAGCCACTGGCGGTCGTCGCAGCCGTGCTCGGCGGCGGCCTCCCAGGCCTCCTCGGCGTTCGCCTCGTCCACCAGCACCTCCACCAGAGTGCACGGGAAGCCCGGGGACCGCCGCCGGGCCGCGGCCCGGCGCAGCACCGCCAGTGCCTGCGCGCGTACCGCGGGCCATCCCGGTGCGGGGGTCTCCTCGCGCAGCGCCCGGTAGGTGCGCGCCTCGGGGGAGCGTTCGAAGGCCTCCCAGCGCAGTGCCTGGACCTCCTCCTCCCGTCCCGCTTCCCGGTGGGCCCGAACCGCGTACTCGACGAGCCGGTCGTCCTGGCGGCCCCCGGATTCGCGTAGGCCCCGCCCGGCCCACTCCAGTGCCTCCTCCGCCCGACCCGCCGCGTCCAGGACCTGCACGATTCCCGCGTAGTGCACGTTCTCCGCGGACGAGTACACGCGCACCAGCAGGTCGGTGTCCTTCACCACCCGCGCGAACTCCGACCGCAGGAAGTGCTCGGTCCAGCCGCTACCTGCGTCACCGGGGCCGCCCTCGAACAGCTCCTCGCGGTACCGCTCCATTCCTTCCTCGCCGAGCACGTCCGCGTAGGACTCCAACAGTGGTTCCGGCATCCCCGAACCCTCGCGCTGCAGCCGCAGCAACCACCCCGCCAGTTCCGCCGGATCCGGCTCCGCCACCGCGCAGGCCCTGACGTGCACGTCCATGATCCTCGCCGCGGCACCGCCCACATGCCCCGCCGAGTCGTCCACCAGCCCCGCGTGCTCGTCCAGGACACCGATCGCGTGCCGGGCCAACGCCTCGGCCTCGACACCGGAGCCCTCCCCGAGGAGCGCCTCCAACTCGTCGGCCACCCCGTGGACCGCCTGCGCGTACTCCCGTGCCCGCCCGTACTCCACGAAGTCGTCGATCCGCAGCGCCTCGTCGACCAGCGCCCGCGCCGAGGCGGGGGCGGAGCCCTCCTCGGAGATCCCCGCCCGTACCTCCAGCCGCAGCCGCAACCCGGGCAGGGAGTCGGCGGCCTCCAGCACCAGCCCCACGAGCTCGTCGGCCCCGAGCGTGGTCAGGTAGGTCCGAAGGTCCGGGGCCGGGGGCACCTCGACACCGCGCTCGGTGTCGAACAGGTACACCAAGCCCAGCGCCACGCAGTGCTTGCAGAAGTTGCCCTCCTCCGCCCACGGGCAGTCGCAGTCCCACTCCAGCTCGCGCCGCCCGGGGGTGAGCTCGACCCGGTAGGTGTACGTGCCGGAGACGGTCCCGCGCACGGTGTCCCCGTCGAGGGTCACTCCGTCGACCCGGGAGACGTAGTCGACGCCCCGGTGGTAGGACGTCGCACCGGCCACTTCGAGGAGGTCTTCACGTGTAAAGGAGGGCATGCGTCCATTGAACCGTCGCACGGCAAGGGTCGCGAACGCTTCGGGCCTCTTTTGTCACCAGCGATCACTACGTTCGGCACTGAGGCTGAAGCGCTGAGTCATGGAGGTCGTGTGTCCTACAAGCCCGCCGTCGTCGCCCTGCGCCGAGACCGGTCCAAGAGCCTCGAGAACCAGTTGGACAGGGTCATGCGGCCCTTCCTGTACCACCCGGATACCGAGTCGGACGGCATACATGAGCGCCACAGCAGGTGCGATGGCTGGATGGTCGGCGGCCACTGGTCCGGTCGCTACCTGAGCACCGCGCACGGCAGCGCCGACCTGGTCAACCCTCGCCGTTTCCCACAGGACAGCCCTCTGGCGGAGTACGCGGCCTGTGACGGCGGCCCCAAACACCTGCTCGCTTTGGAGCGCATGCGCGCGGTGGCGGAGGAGACGGCCTGGCGACACTGGCCCGCCTTCATCGCTGAGCGACGCCGAGACCATCCACTCTTCGGGCCTGTCAACGACGAGCCCGTCAGCAGTATCCGCTCCGCCTTCGACGAGTTCGTGGCGCGGGACCGCGACAGGGCGGTCACCGGCACCTCACTGGTCACCCTGGAAGGGCAGTGGCTCGACGGAAGGGGCGCGATGGAGGAGTCCGACGCCTACTACCGCAGGGCGGGCGCGTACATCGACGCGCTCGACGAAGGCGTGTGGCTGGTGTGCCTCTCGGTCCACTTCTGAGCCCGGCCCGAGCGCGGGGTTTCCGGGGACCCGGCACCCGCACATCCCGCGAAATCTCCGTGGTCACCAGGAGTCGGCGGCACCTCGGTCGAATCGCGCTGTGTCATCGCGATATGGCAGTCTTTGGCCCATGAGTTCCCCTCAATCACATCGCCCCGCCCCCGCCACTGGCGCCCCGGGTCGCACTCCACGACCCTGGACCCGTATCGGAGCATTGACCATCGTCGCGTCGCTGGCGGCCGGTGCGCTGATGGCCGTGTGGGGTATGACGGCGCCCTTCCGCGTGCCCGACTTCGTCACGCAGACCGAAGGCGGCGGATCCATGACCTTCGAGGTCGCCGAGGACGAGCAGGAGGAGTGGGAACTCTGGAGCACCGACTACAACTCCTTCACCTGCCGGCACTACGGCCCCTCCGAGGAGCGCGTCGACAACGTCATCACGGGAATCGTGTACGAGACCGATGAGCTCTGGATGTTCTCGCGTCCGCTGGACACGTCCGAGCCCGGGACCCACACCGTTGCCTGTGGGGAGCCGGCCGACATGCTCTACGGTGTGGCGCGCGCCGGAACCATGGACGCCACGTACAACCGGCGCATCGTCGGGGTGATCGGCGGAGCCGCGCTCGGGCTGGTCGGCCTCGTCGCCGGAGTGGTCATGGTGGTCGTCGGCCGAAGAACCTCCCGTCCCGCGGAGTGAACGTCGACCGCTCACCTCTTCCGTCACCGTGGTCGCCTTCGCCGTCAACCTCCTGGGATGATTCCGAGCGCCCCATCAGTCACCCCACCCGAACGGCTTCGGAGCCCCCTACCCACGGGCACCACGTGGAGCGCGTCCGCGGATATTCGGCCCATCGCGACCGTCGCACAGCACCCCTATGCTGAGTGGGCGGTCAGCTGGCGCGGAACTGGAGAGGGAGCGGTGGATGTCGAACCGGTGGTGGGGCAGGCCCTCGGAGTTCCCGTGGGAGCAGGCCGCCCTCGAACACATCCGGGAGAAGTTCCCCACGGCCGGCAACTACCGCGCCTGGACCGGGTTCACCTTCACCGCCCGCAACCAGCGCATCCGTGAGTGCGACCTGTTCGCCGTCACCCCCACCGGCGCCTACCTCGTGGAGATCAAGAGCCACCCCGGGCGGGCCGTCAACCGGGGCAGCGAATGGACCTTCGTCGACCGGGACGGGCACCGCCGCACCTTCAGCAACCCCCTGCACCTGACCGACCTCAAGGCCAAGGAGCTCAGGAACCGCCTGGAGTGGGCGGTCAAGAAGCTCGGGCTGCGCAATGTGCGGGTCCCCTTCATCGAGGCCGGGGTCTTCCTCTCCGCCCCGGACCTGCGCTGCGAGTTCGACGAGGTCCAGCAGGCCAACGTCTACGGCCGCAACGGCCTGACAGACCAGACCGGTCTGCCGGGGGTGTCGGACGGCCTGCTCGACGTCCCCCACAGCAGGGTCGACCCGGGTTTCCTGCGCCATGTCACCCGCCTCATGGAGACCATCGGCATCATGCCCATGGACCGGGCGCTGAACCTGGGCGAGTACACCCTGGAGAAGCGGTCCTTCGACAGCGGACCCACCTGGACCGACTACAAGGCCGAGCACCAGCGGTTGGGCGGCACCAGCCGGGTGCGGCTGTACCACTACGGCGAGAACGCCACCGAGGACGAACGCCGCTCCGTGGAGCGCGCCGCCAAGCGCGAGTACATGTCCCTGGAGGGCATCTCCCACGAGGGCATCGTCAAGGCCGAGTACTTCGGGCTCATCGAGGAGGGCGGTACCGATGTCGGACCGGCGATCGCCTTCCGCCACCGGCCGTCCTGGCAGCGCCTCGACCACTTCATGGCCGAGCACGGCGAGGACCTCGACGTCGACACCCGGATGGTGATGGTCCGCCAGCTCGGGGAGGCGGTCAACCACGCCCACCGCAACCGCCTCTACCACCGCGCCCTGGCCGCTCGCAGCGTGTGGGTGGAGATGGACGGCCACTACCCGCGCCTGTACATCGCCGACTGGCAGGTGGCCTCCCGGGAGAGCCTGCGCCTACGGGGCGGCGCCACCAGCAGCGGCGGGGCCACCCTGCACCTTGAAGCCGCCCTGGGCGGCCGCGCCCTGGCCGCGCACGTGGAGAAGGCCGCCGCCCCCTACCTGGCTCCCGAGTTCCCCGACTTCGCGGGCCGTGCCGCGGCCCAGGACCTCTTCGGCCTGGGCGCGCTCACCTACCTCGTCTTCACCGGCCGGCCGCCGGCCGCCGACCGGGCCGAGCTCAGCCGCAAGATCCAGGAGCACGACTGCCTCACCCCGGCCGAGGCCAGCGACGACATCATCCCCCAGCTCGACACGCTGGTCCGGGAGTGCACCCAGCGCTCTCCGAGCGACCGGATGGCGACCGTGCAGGCCTTCCTGCGCATGCTCGACGAGGTCGAGGAGCGCCTGACCCTGCCCGAGGTCACCACCGACCCGCTGGAGGCCCGGCGCGGCGACGAGATCACCCAGGGATGGCGGGTCCAGGAGGTCCTGGGCAAGGGGGCCACCGCGCGGGCCGTGCTCATGTACAACCCGGCCACCGACCGCGAGGTGGTCTTCAAGGTCGCGCTCGGCTCCGACTCCGCGGTCCGCGCCGTGCGCAGCGAGGCCGGCGTCCTGCACCAGGTCGGCTCCCACCCCCGCATCGTGGCGGTGTCCTCGGTCGAGAAGGGCGCGGACCCGGGCCTGCGGGAGATCGGTGACCGTACCGTGCTGGTGCTGGAGCGCGCGGGCGGCAGCACCCTGGCCGACTACCTGTCCCGCCAGGGCGTGCTGACCAGCGGTGAACTGCGCACCTTCGGGCTGCACCTGTTCGAGGCGGTCGAGCACCTGGAGGAGCGGGAGGTCTTCCACCGCGACATCAAACCCGCCAACCTGGGCGTGCGCGAGACGCGCAAGCGCGCCCGGGCGCTGGTGCTCTTCGACTTCTCCCTGTCCCGGGCCCCGCTGGACAACACCTCCGCCGGGACCCGCGGCTACCTCGACCCCTTCCTCTCCGAGGACCGGGCCTACGACGAGTTCGCCGAACGCTACGCCCTCGCCGCCACCCTGCACGAGATGGCCACCGGGGAGCTGCCGGTCTGGGACGAGGACGGCATCGACCCCGAGTTCCTCGCCGAGGACGTGCAGACGCCCCGTCTGACGGAGGAGGCCTTCCCCAAGGAGAGCCGCGCCGCGCTGGCGTCCTTCTTCCGCCGTGCCCTGCACCGTCGGACCGATGAGCGCTTCGCCTCCCTGGAGGACATGCGCGCCGCCTGGGAGGCCGCCTTCCTCGCCGGTGCCGCCGCCGAGCCGCCCGAGGACGACGAGGAGACCCGCCGCCGCAACCGGGAGAGCGCCACGGTGGAGACCCCGATCCACCTGTCCGGCCTCAGCCCGCTCGCCGTGGACATCGTCCAGCGGGTCCTGCGGTGCGAGACCGTGGGGGAGCTGCTGCGCAGGCCCGTCCGCGACATCACCCACATGCGCGGCACCACCCGGGTGATCCGCAACGAGCTGCGCCAGGCCACCGCCTCCTGGCGCAAGCGTTTGGACGTGGCCGAGTACGCCGTCCCGTCCAAGGCCAGACTGCCCAGCGGCGCCGACGACGAGGCCAAGCGCAACGCCCTGCTCGACCAGGTGATCCGCCAGCTCCTGCCCAAGACCACCGACGCCAACCGGTGGTGGGTCAGGGTCGTGCGCGAACTGGTCGGCCTGCCCGAGGACCGCCAGGGCCGACTGGACTGGTGGCCCACCTACCGGGAGGTCGCCCGGCGGCTGGAGATCACCCCGGGACGGGTGGAGGAGAGCCTGGCCGAGGCCGCCTCCCACTGGGGCAAGAACGCCTCCCTGCTCAGCTCCGTGCGCGACGACGTGGTCGACGTGCTCTCGCGCCACCACCGGGTCCGCGAGGTCCGCCAGATCGCCTCCGAACTGCTCTCCATGCGCGGCTCCACCCTGGACACCGAGGAGCGCCTGGTCTACGCCCTGGCCGCGGTGCGCGCCGTGGTGGAGTACGAGGAGCGGTTGACCGAACAGCGCTTCGTCGTGCGCCGCTACCCGCGCAGGGTGATCGCGGCCCAGGTCGTCGACAACGACCCGCTCGCCCCGGTCGAGGGAGACCTGTTCGACTACGCCGAACTGCTCGGCCGGCGCGCCGACGAACTCGTCGCCGTCGGCGACTCCGACGCCCTGCCCGGACCCGTGGCGGTGCGGGACGCCCTGCGCGCGGTGGAGACCCCCGAGGGATTGGAGCCCTTCTCCGACCCCGCCCTCGTGCAGACCGCCGCGGCCGCCTCCGAGCGCGCGGAGGCGACCCCGCGGCTGGAGCTCTACCCGGCCGACCTGGACCTGGAGCGGGCCCTGCGCATCACCCAGGCCATCGGCTACCTCGGCAAGCCGGGAATCACCCCCGAGCAGATCCGCGACCGGGTCCGGTCGCGCTTCCCCGCGCTCGCCGAGCCCACCCGCGCACAGCTCCACGCACTGCTGAGGCAGCGCCACCCCAAGCTCCAGGAGGAGCGGGTCGGCGAGACCGTCTGCTGGTATCTGGAGCCGGAGTTCACCACCTACCAGCCCTCCACCCACACCGGCCACCACCACGAGCCCGGCCGGGCCGACGAGGCTTCGGTCCAGGCGTGGGCCCGCCTGGAGCGTGCGGTGCGCCAGGGCGGGTTCCGGGCGCTCAGGACCTGGCTGCCCGACACCGAGCGGTCCGCCACGATCCTCGGCGGCATGCGGGGCGTGGTGCCCTTCGACGTGTCCACCGAGTTCGTCCACGTGATCGACGAGGTGATGGAGGGGATGGGCAGCGCCCTGAACTGGGACATCCTCGCCGAGGCCGACAACAGCCGCCCCGAACCCTTCAACCGGATGCTCGACGAGGTGTTCCACAGGCTGGGGGAGAGGGTTCGCGGGGCGAGCGCGCAGGCGCCCACGGGCGAGGGCGCGGTGTTCCTGTACCGGGCGACCCCGCTGGCCCGGTACGAGTCGGGCCGCGCCCTGCTGGGCGCCCTGGTCCAGGAGGCCCGCGAGGCCGATCGGGCCCCGTACGGCCTGTGGCTGCTGTGCCCCATGCGCGGTCCGCAGCGCGCCGCCACCCTGGACGGGGAGCCGGTCGGCATCATCTCCGACAGCGAGCAGGTGCTGTTGCCGCGCGGCTTCACCGCCCCGGAGGCCGCCCCCGCAGGGTGAAGGCCGTCAACGGTCGATCGATTCATCCGAAGCGCAGCCGACCGGCAGACGCGCCGGTCGGCTTTCGGTTGACCGAAGTGACTGTAAATTTCTCTCTGCAGGTACAGGGGTCGATAACCGAATTGGGCGGAGTCTTCGGATAAGGGAACGTTACTGAAGGGTACGCGCTAAGCTCACCATCATCGGTCGTTCGACTGGTGACCCTGCGCTCCTGTGTGCGTGCGTGGTCGTATCTCGGATATCGTGAAAGTCCGTTCTTCTCTGGGGCGAGTGTGCGCATCTCCTCTGTTCGTGTGCAGAATTTCCGAAGGTTGCGTTCGGTCAAGGTCGACCTTGACAAAGACGCGACGGTCTTCGTGGGGGCGAACAACAGCGGAAAGACATCGATGACTCATGTCTTCCGCTTCTTCTTCGGGCGCAGAAAGAGCGATCTCACCTTCTACGATTTCAACTCGGGTTGCTGGGACAGTTTCCAGGGGGTGAAAAACCTCGATGAAGAGGCCGTGGCCACTCTGCCCAAAATCCGGCTCGACCTCCTGCTGGAGGTGGAGAAGGAGGAGTGGTACCGGGTCGTCGAGCTGATGAGCCTGCACGACCTCGGGCAGGACATCGGCCGTGTGGCGCTGCGACTCGAATTCGCCCCGCGTGAGGATCTCGCTGCCAGATTCACCGAAAGCCGGAAGAAGGCCGTAGAGGCGCGAAACTCGCTCCCCCCGAGTGAGCGAGACGTCTTCGAGCCGTGGCCGGAGGACCTGCGCGAGTATATGGACCGGGAGATGGGTTCCGCGTACAGGTTCCGCTACCACGTGATCGATCCGGCCTCCTTCGAGCGGGAAGGAGCCGAGTGCGACGACAGTGACAGCGTCGGTCGGGTGTGCGACTCGCCTGCTGCCGCCCACGAGTTCATCGACAGCCTCATCCATGTGGACATGGTCGACGCCCAGCGCTTTCTGTCCGACGACCTGAACTCCAAGGGGCGCGACCTGTCCCGGCACGTGCGGAGGTTTCTCAGCTACTCGGCGTCGGACGACGTCGACCACGCCGCACACCAGGCCGTCAAAGCGTCGGAAGTACAGGTGGGAAGCTACCTCGCGGACAAGTTCGAGGACATCTTCGACCGCCTGCACAAGGTCGCCGGCCCAGGGGTACGCAATCCGCGCCTGAGCGTGCGGAGCCGGCAGTCCGGTGAGAGTCTGCTCGCTGAGAGCGCGTGGGTCTACTACCAGTTCACCTCCGGTATGGAGGACCCGTCCCATCAGCTTCCCGAGCGCTACAACGGCCTGGGGTACAAGAACTTCCTCTTCATGCTCATCGAGATCCACGAGATGCACCGCAGGTGGGCCTCCAACCGCGGTAAGCGGCCCCTGGTCCATCTGGTGGTGATCGAGGAGCCCGAAGCGCACATGCACCCCCAGCTCCAACAGGCCTTCCTCAGGACGGTGCGCGAGTTCGTCGATGTGGACGAGGACGACGGTTTCCACACCCAGCTCATGGTGACGACCCACTCGCCCCACATCATCTACGACTCCAAGTTCGACCCGATCAGGTACTTTCGCCGTACTTCCTCCCTCGGCGTGCCGGAGTGCGAGGTCAAGGACCTGTCCAGGCTGCGGTCCGACGACACGCACTTTCTCCGCAGGTTCCTCAAGATCACCAACTGCCACCTGTTCTTCGCCGACGCGGTGGTCATCGTGGAGGGCGACGCCGAACGGATCCTCCTGCCACTGATGGTCGACAACCATCCGAGGAAGCTGAACCACCTCGCCAGCGCGCATATCTCACTGCTGGAGGTGGGTGGATCCCATGCCCACCGTTTCGAGCCACTCGTGGCGTTTCTCGGACTCCCCACACTGGTGATCACCGATCTCGACAGCGTGGTCCAGCCGCCGGAGGGAGGCCAGAAGAAGACCTGCCCGACGGCGACCGAAGACGCGGTGACCGCGAACCAGACCCTCATCCAGTGGCTGCCGAAGAAGCGGACCATCACGGAACTCCTGGCTTTGCCCGAGCGTCAGAAGACGGTCGAACACGGGGAGGGACCGGTGCTTTCCCACGTGCGGGTCGCCTACCAGACCGAGCAGGAGTTCACCTGGGAAGGCGAGAAGCACAGTGTGGCCGGCCGGACTTTCGAGGAGGCCCTCATCCTGGAGAACCTCCCCTGGATCCAGAAGTACGGCCAGGAGATCGGATTCACGCCGACGACAGGGTCCTCTCCCGAGGATCTCGTGCGGCAGGTGCACACATTCGTCAAGAAGCCGCCGGAGGGGAAGACCAACCTCGCCCTGTATTTCTTTGACCTCTGTGCGCAGGCCGAGTGGACGACACCTCGATACATCCAGGACGGGCTCACGTGGCTGAACGATGAACTCGACAAGGAGGTGGAACTGTGAAGACGGGCGGCGGGCACGGTTCCACCGAGGCGGACGAGCAGATCACCTCGATCATCGACGACCCCGTCAAAAGGGCGTTCGTGGTGATCGCCGGGGCAGGTTCGGGCAAGACCGCCTCGCTGGTGAAGGCCCTTCGTCGTATCGGTCGCGAGCAAGGCACGGCTCTGCGTGGCCGACGGCGACGAGTCGCCTGTATCACCTACACCAATGCCGCCGTTGAGGAGATCACGGCCAGGGTCGACGCCGATCCGCTCTTCCACGTGTCCACCATCCACAGCTTCCTGTGGGGAGTCGTGAGCCCGTTCCAGGGGATGATCCGCGCGTGGGTGCGTGAGGACATCGACCGCGTCATCGAGCAGAGGAGTCCCGAGGCCGCAGCGAAGTACGTCGAGGCCCGGGAACGACTGGACGGCCATGCTCCGCGCTTCAGCTACCAGCCGACGCGGGATTACCGGAAGGGGTTCCTCGGCCACAACGAAATCCTCCGCATGGTTCCCGAGATGATCATCGGGTATCCGCGACTCGCCGCCATCGTCGCCCAGTCCTTCCCCTATGTACTTGTGGACGAGAGCCAGGACACCGATCCCCGGGTGGTCGAAGCCCTGAAGTACGTCGAGTACCAGGAACGAGGAAGATTCTGCGTCGGGTTCTTCGGCGATCCGATGCAACGGATCTATCTTCAGGGGAGCGGCCTGGTCACCGGCGACGAAACCTGGACGGTGATCCGCAAACGCCAGAACTGGCGCTGCCCGCCGCCGGTCCTCCGCGTCATCAACCACATCCGTGGGCAGTCACCTCAGGACGGGGACCTGCAGCAGGTGTTGGGAGAGGAAGAGGGACACAGCCCTCGCCCTGGATACGCGGACCTGTTCGTGCTGCCGTCCGCCCAGGAGGACGACTCCCTGGTGGATCAGGTGCGCGACCACCTGGCTGTCCGCGAAGGGGATGCGCTGTGGAGTCAGGGGACGGATGGACAACACCTCAAGATCCTGGTCCTGGAGCACCGCCTGGCCGCGCTGAGGCTGGGCTTCGAGGACCTGGACAGCGCGTTCCGAAAGGCCAAGGGCAGGACCGGGGAGCAGCTCAGGGACGAGTACATCAAGGGGACCCACTGGAGCCTCAAACCCGTTCTCGACCGGCTCATCCCCCTCGTCGAGGCGGTCGAGGACCGCAAAGGGGTCGCTGCTCTGGCGATGCTCCGCTCCTTCTCACCGCGTCTGCACACCTTCATGGACGGTGACGCTCCGGCGCAGACCCTCACCGAGGTGAAAGAGGCCACGGACACGTTGACCGGACTCCTCGCGTCGGACAGCCAGGAACCCGTGGTCGCCCTGCTGCGGTACGCCCTGCGGGAGGGGATCATTCCGCTCGACCCCCGATTGAAGTCTCACCTGAGCAGACACGACGACTTCGACTTCCTCGAAGGGATTCGGACCGAGGGCCCGGAACCGGACGACGAGCCGGCGGGGCCTACCGAGGAGACCCGGCGCGATCGACTCGCCATGCTGGCCGAGGCCATGGGGTTCTTCCTGGCCTGCCCGGCCGGTCAACTCCGTGCCTACCACGACTACCTCAGGGGCCGGTCGCCCTACGGCACACAGCACGGGGTCAAGGGCGCCGAGTTCGAGCGGGTGCTGGTGCTGCTGGAGGACCACCGCAGCAAGTGGAACAAGTACTCCTACGAAAAGCTCCTCGGGCTGAGGGAACCAAGCGACGCGGACCGCAGGAACATCGGCCAGGAAAAGGAGGACACCGCGGAGCGTACACGCAAGCTCTTCTACGTCGCCTGTTCCCGTGCCACCCGCTCCCTGGCCGTGGTGATGTTCACCAAGGATCCGGACACCGCGATCCGGCGGCTCCGAGAGTCTGACGACTGTCCCTTCCCCGCCGAGAACATCCACGGGATGGAGGACCTGCTCGTGAGGTCGATGTGACGGACACGGATGATTCCGCCGACACCGTGCCCACGCCGGACCTGGAGCAAGAGGAACTCCCTCTCGAAGGGCTGGCCCACGGGATCCGCGCGGTCGTACGCTACCCACCCGGGCGACGGCGGGTCGACCGTTCGGGCAGGCTCAAGTACCCCCATGTGCTCCTCACCGCGGTGGACCCACCGAACGGGACCGATCCTCCTGCGGGCTTCCCCCACGAAGAACTCGCCTGGCTGCTGAAACACCGCCGCCGATCCTGGAAGAGCGTCACCGAGCGCTGGGGCGAGCACGCGGCGGACAGGGCAGACACCCTGGTCCGCTGCGGCGTCGTCGAGGCCAAGGCCGAGGCGGACCGGGAGTTCATGATCGTCGGGGTGAAGACCAGCCTCCACCTCACCTCTGCCTGGGCGGCCTCGGCCGGTAAGCGCCGTCTGGAGCTGCTGAGACGCACCGACCCGGCACAGACCCGGTCCGAGCTGCTTCGGCTCATGGAGGGGGTGTCGCAACTCCAGCACGAGCGTGAACTCCTGGCGGCACACGGGCGGGCAACCGTTCCACCCGGATCCGCCACCCGCGCCGGAGCGTGGGAGACCTACGAGTTCGTCCTGAGAGTGGCGCACTGGTGGTGGACCGACCCCCACCGCCGGCCGCGGCCGATCCCCGACGAGACGCTGTCCATTTCCCACGGGCATCGGAAGGGGACCCACGAGGTGTGGACGTCAGCCCGCGTCCACGCCTTCGAGAACCTCATGAAGCGCGCTATTTCCGACCTGCTCGACTTCCCCGACCACGAGATCCGGGTACGGGGACCACTGCGGTGGTTCAACGGCGAGACCGCCATCGATGCCTCACGGACACCGCCGTGGAGCGGTCTGCCCTCCCGAGGTGTGCACATGGTGGGCCGACTCGAACGGGCCGACGCCGATGGTGTGTTCGTCATCGAGAACGTCGGGACCTTCTACCGGGTATGTCAGGATCCCGAGATTACGAGGACATGGATCTGCGTCTGGGGGGCGGGCTACGCCCGTACCGGACTCGTGGAACTGCTCCAAAGACTCTCCCCGCTGCCGATCGCGGTCTGGGGAGATCTGGACGCGCACGGCATCGAGATCATCACCAACCTGAGGGAGCGTGTCGGGCGCGCCGTGTACCCGGTGGCGATGACCGCCGAGGCGTGGCGGGCGGGCCCGCACCGATCGCGTTCGCAGGAGCGCCGCAGGGCCGACGCGGGCAAGGCCCGGATCCTCGCGGCCAAGGCGCCCGAGGAGCTCCGACATGTCGCCGAACTCATCGCCACCGAGCCGGACCTGGCCGGGCTCGGGCTCGAACAGCAGGTCCAGCACGGCGACGTCTTCCCTGTTCTGTCGGAGCTCCTCGCAGGCGTCCTGGCGTCAGCCCGACACGGGACGTCCGGCGCGTAGCCAGGCGGCCACACGCTCGACGTGTCCTCCACTCGGATCAGAACCCCAGGTCCGGGTAGGCCGGTTGTACACCTCGCTGTCCGAGGCGTGGTTGAACCAGACGACCTGGCCGCAGTGGCGCACCGCGTCGTGGATGACGCTGTCCTGACAGGTGCCGAGGATCGTCACGCCGCGCCGCACTGCGACGTCCTGGAGCGATCGCAGGACGTGCTTGCGGTTCTCGTCACCCAGACTGTTGCCGAGTTCGTCCAGGATCAGCACTCGACCGGAAGAGCCGCTGTCGTGGAGGAGCGCAGCCAACACCAGGTGGATGGCGAACACCTTCACTTGGGCCCCGTTGGCGACTTCCTGATAGGACACGTAGGTGCCCTGGGGGGAACGCAGCCATTTCGGGGTGGCGTTGACCTTCCAGACCGAACCGGTGACCGAGGGGTCCTGGATGTCCACGTCGAGCCGGGCCCCGTAGCCGCCGTCCCGATCCCGGTCGAGCCGGTCGAACTCGGTGCTGATGCTGTCCAGAGCCATCTCCACGGATTCGACGATCATGGCCCGCATCTGCTCCAGACGTCCCTGCTGCTCGTCGACCTCCTTTCGGGAGGTGACGAGCCTGGCCTCACGTTCCCTCTGGTCGCGGATGATGCTGTCCTTGGTGAGGTCGTCGCGTTCGCGGCACTCTTCGAGGAATTCGAACAAGGGGCGGATCGCTTCGGTGAACGCGAGCAGGGCCGATCCGTGGTCGGGAACGACCTGGTTCTTCTCCTTGGGCACCTGGAAGAGCTCAACCAGGGGCTGGGACGCCGTATGCCTGTCCCCGCGGATCTCGGCGAGCGCGGTCACGATCTGGTGGTCCGCGCGGGTCCACCAGTGATCCGACGTCCGGGGCTCACCACGGGGGCACGTCCGGTCGACGTAGTCTTCGGCGGTGCCGAGCCCGTCGGGCCAGGCGCTCTCCCAGGCCCGGAGTCCGACATGATGGAGAGCGGCATCGGCCTTGTGGCGCTCGGAGCGCAGACGGCGTATCTCCTGGTCCTGGAACCGAAGATCCTTGTCGAGCGATGCGGTGGTCAGCTCGTGGGCGTGTAGGTCCGCCTGTGCTTGTGTGTGGCGCAGGTCGGTCCGCGTCCACTCGCGACGCATCCTCTGGACCTGGGCAGCGGCCTCCGACAGCCGCCCCTCGGCTTCCCTCCGTTCGGCCTGGCATCGGCCCAGCACCTCCGCGGCTTCGGCGGCGCGCACGCGCTCTCCGTGTCGGCGTAGGGCGTGTGAGGCCACTGACCGCGCCTCACGCGAGTCCTGCTCCCGCTGCTCGGCGGCCTCGAAGATGGCCAGCGCCGTGGCCACGCGGGATTCCCTGCCGGTCAGCGGCTCGCTGAATCCGCCGATCACCCACTCGTCGAGACCGCCGTCCCGGGACCGGTCCGGATCGGTCTCATGGCCGTAGCGCGATCGGACAGCAGTGAGGAAGGGCCGAAAGCACTCGGGCGCGCTGAGCCCTCCGAAGAGGGGGGCCGGGGTGGTGGATACCGGGCCGGGAAGGCTTACCACCGACACCCCCGGGAGGTCGCGGAGCATGTCGATCGCGCTCTCGGCGTCCGCCTCGTGCACCGCGACCGAGTCCCGGAACCGCCACAGGTGCGCCTCCCACTCGGGTCGGGACCATTCCTCGAGGACAACCGAATCCAGGACTCCTCGTGCGGTAACACCGTGCTCGCCCAGATACCGGATCGCCTCACCCGTGCGTCCGTCGTGTCCGGCACGGACGAGTTCCAGGACCCGACTGGCGTCGGTGAGGACCGCACACGCCTCGTGGTGTCGCACAAGTGCGGTGTTGTGGTGTTCCTCGGCTCGCGCGACGTCCGTGCGGCACTGCTGCAGGGAAGCTCCGTCGTGGTGACGGGTGGCATCGAGCAGGTCGCGTCGCCGCTTGGTGAGCTGCTCAAGCTCCTGGCGCAGCCGGCCGACATCCTGGTCGAGGATGGTGAGCTTCTCCCGAAGTGCTTCCCGTTCTCTGGCCGCCCCGTCCGCACGTGCCGCGAGCGACGTGTCCCCCTGCAGTTCCTGGAGTCGGCGGCGGGTTCGGTCGGCTTGGCGCTCCGCTTCCCGCAGAGCGTCCTGCGCTTCCTTGAGCCGTCTCTCGGCCCGGCGGTGTTCCTTGCGCTTCTCCACCAGCCCGCACGCCAGGTGGAGTTTCCACGCGCCTTCCGCGTCGAGCAGGATGCTGCGGGCCTCCTCACGGCGGCGGACGGCCTCCAGATGTGCCTCCTCCTCGATGCGCAGCCTCCGATCGTCGGTCTCGGCCTGCCGGAGCTGTTCCGCGGCGGTCTCGTACTCGCTGCGCCGGTCGACCTCACGCGTGAGCAGGCCCGACTGGCCCGTTAGCGCGAGCAGCGCGTCGCCGATGGCGTCGGGGGCCATGGCGGTCATCTGCTGGGAGAGGAGCGAGGGCACCAGCGGTCGGACGGAGGTGTCGAGGTAGGCCAGGCAGCGGGGCGCCATCCCGTAGAGCACGGTTCCCATGCGGTTGGCGCCGCTGCCCTGCTTGGCGGGAATGCCGTTCCACAGTTCGTCCGCCTGGTCGGCCCGTTCCTGGTCGGTGTGGGCCCGCGCGACATGGACGCCGTGGGTCCACCGCATCTGGACGTAGGGCGGTTGGTCGGCGACCCGCACCCATACGGTCATCGGGTCGCTGCCGCCGGGCGCGTCGAACACCCCGACGACGTAGCCGCGGCCGAACCCCGAGCGTGTCGCGCCGGTTCCCGCGGCCTCAGGGTTGAACAGGAGTCCGCGTGCGTGCCGTCCGTCCCGGTCCAGTTTCCATTGGGGGTCGGCGAGCAGGAGCGAGACCGCGCTGAGGAAGGTGGTCTTGCCGGAACCGTTGGAGTCCCCCTTGGGGCCCTCGCCGGAGACGGCGATGAAGGACGACGGGACCAGCGGGACCGGGTGGGTGGTGAGGCGGCCGATGTCGAAGGTCTGCACCGCGGTCAGCCGACGGTGGCCGACCCGTCCCGTCCGGTTGTCACCGTCCGTCGGCGGGGCCGTGTGCGATGGCGTTGACGTCATGGCGTGGTGTCCTCGTGCGTGGAAGGGGGTGGATCGGCTGCCGTGGCACCACTGGTTGCAGAGAGTCCCTGATCCAGGCGCCGACGGATGTGGGTGGCCATGAGCCCGTCGGGTTCGCAGACCAGGTTGAGGTGGTCCCACAGCCGGTCGGAGGCCGCTTGGGTGAGCCGGGCGAACTGGTGGCCGGGAACGATGCCGCCACGTCCCTGACCGACGTAGCGGATCAGCCTTCGTTCGTACAGCCGGGGCAGGACGCCGTCCACGATCCTGTTCAGGCACTGGGACTCCTTGAGTTCCCGACGCGTGGTGGGGACGGCGTCGAGCCAGGTCTTTCCCACGTCCCTGTTGAGAGAGCGGGGCATGGCGACGCAGCGCAGCAGGATCACGGCGAGCACGGCGCGCTCCTCCTTGTCGAGGCAGACCGGTCCCTCACGGACCAGTGCGTCGGTGACCGGGTCGGCGTAGCCGGAGGTGTACCCGCGCCCCTCGTGCCGGATTAGAACACGCCCCTGCGCGTGCAGGCACGCCTCGATATGGGCCCGGAGACCGGCGTCGGACAGCGCCGCGAAGTCCACTTCCGGGACCGGCAGGTCGTAGGTCTCCACGGCCGCGAGCGCGTCCAGCACCCGTGTCCGCTGATCGGGGGCGAGATCCTCCAGATGCAGGGGAGGGTGTTCGTCCCCGCTCACAGGGCGGGCTCTTCGAGTAAGGGCAGTCCCGGCAGGCGGTCGAACACCCCGCGCAGCAGGTCGACCTCAGCGCGGTTCCATGTGCGTACCCGTGGCCCCAGGTGGATGTGGGTGCCGTCATACTCCACCCACTGAGCCCGGTCGAGCCGTTCCAGGGCCGATCTGTAGCGGGACACGTCCTGCTGGCTGTCCCGCTCCCTGGCCCAGCCGACGGCGATCAGTACATCCTCCCTGGCCCGGGGCACCCCCGGCCAGGGATGGCTGACCCGGTCGGGCCAGCAGCAGCCGAGGCACGCGGCGAAGACCTCCAGGTCGATCCGGGAAGCCCTTCGGCGCTCGACGCCCGGACCCTCTTCCAGTGACGGTTCATGCCCTTCCTGCCAGCCCAGGATGTGGGCGGGCAGGCCTGCGACCGTGGTGTCGAGCACCACGCGTCCGGCGGCCCGCGCGCTGCGGTGGACGGTTTCGGGGTCGGTGCCATCGATGCGCAGATCAGCGCCTCGGGCCCGCATCCTGGCCAGGGCCAGGGCACCCGGATCGACGTCTGTCATGCTTCCTCCGATGTATCGGGCGGGGCCGTGTGGGAGCCGTCGGTTCCGGGACCGAACACGTCGCCGGCTTCCTTGGGGTTTCGGATCAACCGCACAGGCGAGAGGTAGGTCACCTCCGAGCCTGGCTCGACGAGGAGTACGTCGGCCGTTTCGAGTAGGAACGGCTGGTCCGGCCCGCAGGCCTTGAACAGGTCTGCCAGGAGCAGGATCAGTCCCGGCCAACCGAGTCGGCGCATGAGCGCGGTGAGGTCACCGTTTCCCTGTTCGTGAAGTGCGAGCTCCGCCTGGTCGCGACTGACGCGTCGATCCGCCTTCCGCCGACGTTCGATCCCGGCGAGGGGGTCGTCGGCGGGGGGAGGGGCCTCCGGACGTGGCGGCGGCCCTGTCTCGGGTCGCCGCGGGGCAAGGCTCTCCACAGCGTCGGCGACCGCCATCGCGGTTACCCCGGGCTCGGGCGGATCCACGAGGATGTCGTCGAACACCGCGGACAGGTCCTCGATGGAGGCGGTGAGGGAGGCGTCCCGGTACTGGTCGTAGCGCAGGATCCCGAGGTCGCGGGCGTGCACACCATTCGCATGCAGGTGGTGGATGAGTTCGGAACAGGCCTCGACGTAGCGTTCGGCGGCCATGACCAGGTCGAGTGCCATCCGGTCGAGGTGGCGGAAGCGTTCGGCGACCAGGCCGTGCACCACTTGGGCCCGTTCCAGGGCGTCCTCGCGGCTGCTGCGCCGCCGTTCCTCGATGAGTTCCCTGAGCGGACGGGACCGGATCATGTGGCGCAGGTAGTCGGTGAACACGTTGAGGAACCGTTGGGACTGCCGGAGGGCGTCTCGGATCTCGTGTTCGCTCGCGCGGCCGTGCTCCAGGTCCGCCCGGGTCCGGTCCAGGAGGCCGAGCAGCTCTGAGATCCCACCGTGGTCACGCAGACGCTCCACCGCGATCAGGACGGCCATGCTGTTGGGATCGAGGAAATATCGGCCGTGGTGGGGCTTGTCGGTCGTCGGCTTGAGCATCTCGAGCGAGGTGAAGGTGCCGAATCGCTGCTCGAAGGCCTGCTCGTCGCACACCTCATCACAGGCTTCCCGGAGGTCCCCTTTGGAGAGTCCGTCTTCAGCCAGCGCGGTGGCGTAGGCGTCGAAGACCTTCTCGGCTACTGCCAGGTGTCGCAGGTCCCCGATGGGCGCGTCGCTGTTCTTGGCCAACGGGGCGATGAGCGCGCCGATCTGGCGCAGGAAGCCCGCATTGGACGATGGGTCGTCGGAGGAGGGAGGGGAAGGCATGCGTCGTTGACCGCCTTGGCCGCGAGGGGACAGGGGTGGTGGGGAAGGAGGGGAAGGCCAGTTAAACAGTCGGGGACGGTCGATGTAGGGGTTTTCCCGACATCCGTTCGCCCGGAGCGGTACCCCGGGCGAACGAACCGGCGGGATGAGTGTGGCGGGTGAGTCCGGAGGAGGCTGGGCATCTCGGGCAGCATCGGCCTGAAGGTCGGTTGGCATGGGTGGTTGACCTTCGGGCCCCATATATGGCTTCAGTCCGAGAGCAGCATGCCCGTGTGCTCGCCGATGCCCAGGCGGTTGCACATGCCATCGAAGTGTCCCGGGTTGACTTCGTTCATCAGTCGAAACACGTCGGTGATCGCCCCCCGCGCTTCGTCGCTCAACAGCTCCTTTCCCTCGGGGTCGGGGCTCCGGTGCGAGTTGCTGTTGAGAAGGGTGCTGATGCGGCGCGCCCGCACCGGCTCGTTCTTCAATGCGTGTTCGACGACGTTGACGAACTTGCCCGCCTGGTTGGGGTAGCTGAATTCCAGGAAGTGCTCCAGCAGCTGCCGGGTGCTGTTGGACGACTCGGTGATCAGCCTGAGGTCGGCCTCCACGTCGATGGACGCACACGACTCCAGTAGGTCGTGGGCGACCTGGTAGAAGAGCCGGTGGTACTCGGACTCCAGTACCTCGATGTTCTTGGTCGCCAGGTCCACGGGGGTCAGTTCGGGGCGGCGCGATCCGGGTTCGGTCGTGGAGCCCCTGCGGGTTGACTTCATCATGTGCAGGCTCGCGGTGACCGGCACGAACTTGTTCGGGTTGCGGTTTCCCCTGCCCCGGGTCAGCTCCTTGGCCCACATGCGCAGGAAGGCGGCGTTGTGGGTGAGGACGAAGAGCTGTCGGCAGGGGGGCTGCGGGCTCAGGGGGTCGAGCTGGCTGACCAGCATCGACTGCACCCCGGTCATCACCTGGTCGTCAAGGCTGGACACGGGGTCGTCCACCACGACGATGGTGCGCTGGAGGTCCTGCCCGTGCCCGGTCAGGCTCACGAGGAAGTAGACCAGGGCGATCGCGGTCTTCTCGCCCTCACTCAGGTGCCGTGCGGGTGTGCCGTGCCGCAGCAGGCGGTAGCGGTCGCCGTGGTACTCGAAGGTGAGGTCCGCGCGCCGCAACAGGCTGTTGACGTCGGTATTGAGCGTGGACACGAGGTGGTGGGGGTCCAACCCCTCCGCGGGGGACTGGCGGAGGATTTCCTGGTTGTTGCGCAGCGCCCCCTCGGCGTCATCGATCCGCGCGGTCAGCTCCGCGGCCCTGTCCCGGTGTCGACCCCAGGGCTCCCTGATCTCCCTGAGCATGCGCTGGAACTGGCGCTCGGCCGCCTCGGCCCGGCCGCTCTCCAGGCTGTGGGTCCGGTCGTTGTGCTCGCCGATGATCCCGTTGACCATGGAGGTGTCGATCTTTCCCGGCACGACGTCGACGGGGAGGTTGAGGTCGGCGAACATCGCCGTCTTCTTCTCTTCGAGCAGCTCGGACATCCTGTCCAGGTCGTCCACGAGTGCGGTGAGCGCGGCATGGATCTCCTTGGCTGCCCCGGCGTACTCCTCCCTGAGATCCTCGAAGAACTGCGCCTCGTGCGGCAGGGCGGTGGAGAACTCCTTGGCGCGGTCCCTGAGTCGTCGGATCTGCCTGAGGCTCTCATCGAGATCCCGGAGCAGGCGTGTGTAGGCCTCGTCGAAGTGGCGGTCCAGTCGTTCCCTCCGCTGGGGAGTGATATCGCCTTCGCAAAACGCACAGGTGTCGAGGTCCGCGTGCAGCTCCAGGCCTCGCCTGACCCAGGTTTCGTGGTCGGGCCTGTCCCGGAGGCCGGCGACCGCCTCCGAGGCGACTGTACGTGCCAGGAGAGCGCAGGTCTGTGACAGCACGTCCCCGACGGGAAGCGGGTCGGGGTCGACCGGGGGGATCTGCTCCGCGGAGGCGGTGTTCAGCAGTGCCCGGTCCTGCTCGTGGGTGCTGTGGAGCTCCGCCCACGCAGGGGGCGGTTCGGCCAGGGCGTTCACCACGTGCCGCTTGTCGAACTGCCGACTGAAGCAGGGTGCCTTGCCCCTGAGGGTGTCGTTCACCCGGCGCCCCAGAGCGGTACAGAGGTCTCCGGCCTCCCTGTCCGCCGAGTCGCGTTCCTTCCGCGACTCCTTCAGGAGCTGTGTCAGTCGCTCGATCTCCTGCTGGGCCTGCTTCCGGCGCTCCTGCCGTTCGACGTCCTTCTCTCCCAGGTACAGCAAGGCCGGCGCGTCCGCTCCGGCGGTGTCGCCGTCGTCGGCGTTGAACCTCAGGTTCCTGCGGACGTACTCGGCGTTGAAGAGGCGCACGTTGTCCCAGATCCAGTGCTCGGGTCCGTCCACCGTCACGGTCTGGGACGGGTCGTCTCCGGGCTGGATCTCCACGCGCATCCCGTGGGACCACTGCTCGTCCCGGGGGACACCGCTGAGCAGTTCCGCGAGGGTGCTCTTGCCCGTGCCGTTGGGGGCGTAGACAAGGTTGAGTCGATGGAAGGCGGCCTTCCGGTGCGGCTTCCAGCTCTGGTAGCAGCGGAAGTCCCGGACAGAGATGATGCGCTTGATCACGGACGGTCCTTGCGGGTGGGAAGGCCGGAGTACTCACGGTGCCGGAGTGCCCGACGGGTCGTGCGGAAAGTGTGCGGACCGAGGCCTGAGCGGAGCCCCGTGTGACCAGGCCGCAGCGCCGGCCCTGGAAGTGGAGCCGGGCATGATCGGCGCAGCGGTCTGCCGAGCCGTATCCCTCGTCTGGGCGGGGGAGGAGGGAGGCCGGTTCGTAGCGGGGAACCGGGGCTCGGCCTGTGGTCGGACTTCGGAGTGTACACGTGGGTGTCGGTCCCACTGCGGCACAGGGAAAAATTCTCCAGAATCAATACTCAATGACACATGAAAGCAGCGCTCACGGGTTACGGTAACTAGCGTCAGAACCCGGTACAGAGTCCTCTGGGAGGTGGCGGCCGTGCTGCTGCAGTTTCGTGTGGCGAACTGGGAATCCATTCGGGACGAGCAGGAGCTGAGCCTGGTCGCCGCCGACGAACACGACGACCTCGCCGTGCGGGACATTCCGGGCACGGAGCTGAAGGCGCTGCCCGTGGTCGGTGTGTTCGGTGCGAACGCCTCGGGCAAGTCGAAACTGATGCGGGCGATGGCCTACGCGCGCGACGCCGTCCGATATTCGCACAATCGGTGGAATCCCCGGGGCGGGACCGGGCGCGTCCCCTTCGCCCTGGACGAGGCCGCGGTGGCGCGCCCGTCGGAGTTCGCCTTCGACTTCGTGTTGGACGGGGTCCGCCACGAGTACGGTTTCGCGGTGGATGACCGCGCGGTGGCCTCCGAATGGCTGTACAGCTGGCCGCGCGGCCGGATGCGGGTCCTCTTCGAGCGCCGGGGTCCACAGGAGATCGAGCTCGGCCCCGGCCTGCGCAGAGGCTTCGGCAACCGGACCCGGATGGTGTGGGAATCGGTGCGGGCCAACAGTCTCTTCGTGTCGGCCGGCGCGGCCGGGAACCACCCGCTGCTCACCCGTGTCTACGACTGGGTCGACCAGATGACGATGGCGTTCGATGAGAACGGCGGCGTGCGCCTGGAACTCACCCTGCGCATGCTCGCGGGGCCCGAGCAAGAGCTGTGCCACCTCCTGACGCAGTACGCCGATCTCGGCATCTCCGACATCCGTTCGGAGGAGAGGGAACTGCCGAAGGAGGCCAGGGCACACGCCTCGGCGGTCTTTCGCCTGCTCAATCCGGACGGCCCTCCGGTCACGGAGGAGAGCTGGCGCCAGTCACCGGAGATCGTCGTCTCGCACTGGTCCCCCGGTGGAACCGTGGAACTGCCGTACCGGGCCGAATCGAGTGGCACGCACACCTGGCTGGCGCTGGTGGGCGTGGTGGTCCGGGCGCTGGCGAAGGGCCGTGTGCTCGTGGTCGACGAACTGGACGCGCGGCTGCACCCCAACCTGGCCGGCCAACTCGTCCGGCTCTTCTCCGAACCGGAGACCAACCCCTGCGGAGCGCAGCTCGTGTTCAACACCCATGACGTCACGCTGCTGAGTCGGCGCTCCTACGGTTACCTGACCAGGGATCAGGCGTGGTTCACGGAGAAGGGGACGGATGGGGCGACGGAGCTGGTGGCGCTGCGCGAGTACAAAGTGCGTGATGACCGCGACGACGTGGTCAAAAAATACCTTTTGGGGGCATATTCCGCAGTGCCCACCTTTGATGGCGATGTGGGTCGTGAACTCGCCCGCCTTGTCGCTGAACGTGCGGTAATGTGCCGGTGTGGCGCTGAACAGGCAGAAGCGAAACAAGCCCCTCAATCCGAAGAAAATTGGGACGAGGAATCCCAGAAGCAGGTATCTCCTCTTTTGTGAGGATACGTACGGCGGAACGACCTACTTCACCGAGATGAAGAGACGTCAGCGCTTCTCGAACGTGTCGATCGAGGTCGGGTCCCAGCACGGTGAGCCGTACAAGCTGGTCAGGGCCGCGCAGAAGCGCATGGGCTCCGCGCACCGGAGGCGCAGGGACCAGGGCGACCGGTACAACGAGGTGTGGTGTGTGATCGACGTCGAGGCGCCGCGTCCGCACGACTCCCTGGACGAGGCGATGGGTCTGGCGCGGGATTGCGGAATCCATATCGCCTACGCGAACCCCTGCTTCGAACTCTGGCTGCTTCTGCACCGGGACGACGTCAGTGGATATCTGGACACGAACGCCGCCATTGAGAAGATGAAGGGACTGAAGTGCTGCTATACGGGCAAGAAGGATTTCGATCCCGCGCACTTCTTCGGAGACCCGCAGCGGCAAGCGATCAGGCGGGCCGAACGCTTGGCCGAGCGGTACAGGGGCGTCGCCCATCCGCGTGACCGGAACCCGTGGACGGACATTCACGTTCTGGTGCGCGGCCTTCTCGACCAGGCGTGAGGTTCCGTGTCCGGGCCTGGTCGGTGGCGCTGGATCGGTGCTCTGACTGCGGGGGTCCTGCGGCCGGGGCCGCCCGGTCCCGCAGCCCTGATCGTCCCGATCCAGCCGCCCCGCACCGCCCACACCGGCTCGGTCCAGCTCGTCCGGCTCCGGGCCGTACAGCCACGGAACGGTGGTGGACGTCGCGCGTGGCGCCCGGCCACCACTGCCGATGCGGGTGAGATCCGCCCTCAGTCCGCGGTCTCGAACGCGGAAGCCCCCATGAAGTCCTCGGGTACGGCGTCCATGACCACCTCTCCGCAGCGGCGACCCCGCCACTGCCCCGCGCTGCGCAGGACGCCGACCTCCTGGAAGCCTGCCTTGGCGTAGGCGCGGCGCCCGGCCTCGTTCGGTTCCAGCACCTTCAGCCACACCATGTCCAGTCCGGTGACGTGGAAGGCGTAGTCCAGGGTCAGGCGCGTGGCCGCGGTGCCCACGCCTTTCCCGCGCGCCTCGGGAGCGACGACGAGGACGTACTCGGCGGTGCGCACCTGGTGGTCGATGAGCAGGCTCGCCAGCCCCGCCGGCCGGGGCTCGTCGCCCTTCAGGTCGTAGACGGTGAACCGTGCCTGGTCGGGTGCGCCCCGCAACTGGTGCTCCAGCCCTTCGGCCCGGGACTCGGGGCTCTCGGGAACCTGGCGTCCGTACCCGAGCACCGCGCCGGGGTCGTTCTCCCACCGCCAGTACTCACGGGCCAGGTCGCCGCGCAGCGGCCCGAGCGCCACCCCGCCGGTCTCGGCCCACAGGAGGGGGGCAGCGGTGTCACTCATACGGCTCCTCGAATGGTGTGTAGTCGGTGATGTCGTCGGATTCTCCGACCGGGTGCCCGTCGACCTCGATCCAGGCGTGCAGTCGGACCGGATCGGTGGCGACCCCGTGCCTCCAGAGGGCTCGGTACCCCGTCCAGCGCAGGGCCAGTGCCGAGGCGGTGGCCTCTTCGAGACAGGCGACACGGAGCGGAAGGACACGGCCAACCCCGCGCACGGCGCGGACGGCGTTCCCAGCCTCGGCCACGTCGGTCCTGTACTGTCGGCGCGGTCCCAGCGCAAGGCTCCTGATCCGGGCGAGGCGAGTGCGCGTGGGCCCCGAATGACGGGACATCAGCACCACGGCGAGCGCGGTCGAGCCGATCAGGTACCACCGCAGCGGGGCCGAACCGACAGGGGACAGAGCGGCAGGTGATTCCCTGGTTCCCCAACTGGGTGGCTGTGGCCTCGCACGCTGCACGCTTCGCCACCTGGAGGGTTCTGAGGAGGCGATCAGCCAGCGACGACCGATCAGTCGCCGTAGGGCGTCGGCACGTCCGCCGTCGGTCACCACGGTCCCGGTATCCCCGTTGGCTGCGGCCAGGTCGGACACGTCCGCCGCCGACCTTCCGGTGAGCATATGGACGGAACCGTCGTCGACATCCAGCCCCACGGTGACGGAGGGGAAGCACACGAAGCGCATCCGTGGAGCGGGCACCAGGATTCTCGGAAGGCTCATGCCCGCACTCCACTCCGCTCCGCTTCTCTGAACCAGACGGGCGCTCGGCCCGCTTCGACGGAGCGGGCCCAGACCTCTGCGGCTATGACCGGTTCGATCAGCCCCCACGCCGTCGGGCGACCGGACGCAGCTCTCCGTAGCTCCGACCGCAGCACGCGTGGATCGATGATCCCATGGCCGGCCAGCCATCCGTCCGCGAGTTTGAGGACTGAGGTCAGATTGATGCGCAGGCCCTGGTGGTGGTCGGCGTCCGTCCCGCCCTTCGCGCATCGTCGGCGTACGGCGGGAGGAAGCACGTCGACCAGGGCGGTGGTGATCTGGGGCTTGTACTCCCACGGCGATCCCCTGTGGGTGAAGGGGAACCTCAGCGCCGCTTCGACGACGGCTCGGTCGAGGAAGGGCGTCTCCAACCGGAGGCCCACATGACCGGCGAGCTGCACGTCGGCCCGCGCGGTGCGCCCGATGCCGACCAGTCCGATGAGTTCGGCATCCGATTTCGAGGTCCTGGCCCGGTTCCCCACGGAGGAGTGCCGGGCCTCGTGGGCGGGCCGCAGCGTGAGCCAGGGGTGCGGATGCGTGTCCTCCCGCCTGGAGCAGATGATGTCCGTCATCAGACGGGCTGAGCCGACACGATTGATCCTGGCCCAGCCGTGGAGGTCGCGAAGTGCCCGAAGAAGTCGGCCCCGTCTCAGCAGCCGCGACGTGTGTTCAGGCCCCTGCATCAACAGCGCATCGCCACCGTCGCCACTGATGTGCATCGTGCTTCCGTGTGCGGCGACCAGTGCGTAGCCGCGCCGGTGCCGGACGCTGGTGATCGTCGAGGGCGCCGGCTCGTCCACCGCGGGACCGCCCTCGATCCCGGTGAAGGGAGCCGCGTCGTCCGCCAAGGGGATGGTCACGTGCGCCATGCCCGCGCGTCCGTCCGCTGCCGCACGCGCGTAGTCGAGATCGCCGCCGCGGTCGACGTTCCGAGGGTGGACGGTGGAGGCGATGATGCGCTGCCCAGGCTGCGCCCGGCTCGCCGCCAGCAGGCACAGCGAGGTCGAGTCGAGCCCTCCGCTGAGGTCGCAGGAGACCGTTTCTCCCATGCGGAGACGCACGTCCACAGCGTCACCGAGGGCGCGCCGGAACCCGTCTGAGGCACCGCGTGGGTGGATGGGGGCCGGAGGACTCCACCAACGTCGGACGATCGGGGCTCCTGCCGTGCCGAGCTCCAGGCGATGGCCGGCCGGTACGAGTGAGACGTTGTCGAAGGCCGAGCGGTCGGCTGGTGCGAACCCCGCCGGGTCGCACACCAGGGCGCAGATCCAGTCCGTGTTGATGCCCGCCTTCGACAGCCCTGACAGGGCGTGGCTGGACGAAGCCCAGACGACGATACCGTCGACCTCGGTGTAGTAGATCGGTATGGCGTGTGCCGGGTCGGCGAAGACGGAGGTTCTCGGGCCGTCGCCCAGCACGACCGTGTAGGAGCCCGGCCAGGTGGCGGGCGCGGTAGGGGACGTCCCTCTCAGCCAGCCTGTCAGCTCCGACTCGCTCACGCCGTGGGCACCGATGACGACAGCCCACCGTCGCCGGGACGGTACTTCCGCGATCTGGATCCGATCCCTGACTCCGGTCGTCCATACATGCGCCGAGGGCTGTCTCAACGACCAGCGGGTCTTCTCGGGGATCCACGACTCACCGCCGCCCGTCGTGAACGTTCCTCCGAAGAAATGCACGAATTCTCCCGTTGTGCCTTCTGGGGGCGGCACGCATCCGTCGTGCCGCCCCGTCCCGAGATCTACTGGTACTTGTACCGCTTGTCCTCGGTGCCGCTCCTTGAGCTGGTTCCCTCCGTCAGGTTCACGGCGTCGCCGATCTCGATCAGTTCCTCATCGAGATCGGGAAACACGTCGTTGTCGCTGGTCGGTGGGCTCTGGTCCGCCATCGGTGCAGACTCCGTTCTTTCGGGGCTTTCAGAATCACGCACCCGCACGGACGCTGCCACTACGCAAAGGGGACGCCCGAGGACGTTCGAGTGCGGTAGAAACGTCCCTATGTCCAATGAACGACTCCGCATCGCGCTGGCGCGTTCGGGGCACACTGCGGCCTCCCTGGCTCAGCAGGTCGGTACCGACCCCAAGACGATCGAGCGGTGGGTCAACAAGGGGCGGGTGCCACGCTTGCGCAACGCCCACGCGGTGGCGCGCGTCCTCGGCGTGGAGGTACGCCATCTGTGGCCGACACTGAACGGCCGGTCCGAGGTGTCCGGACCCGTCGGGTCGGACCTCGTGGCGGTCTACCGGCAGCGATCTGACGTTCCGATCGAGACATGGAAGACCATGTTCGACCAGGCAACGGAGTCCGTGGACATCATGGTCTACGCAGCACTCTTCCTGCACGAGCAGATTTCTGACTGGAACGGTCTGCTTCGCTCCCGGGCGAGGGCAGGAGTACGGATTCGCATTCTGATCGGGGACCCCGCGTGCGACGCCGTCCGTACGCGAGGTGAGGAGGAGGCTTTCGGACACGGCATCGAATCGCGCTGCCGACTCGCACATATGCACTACCGGCCGCTTCTCGGGGTCGACGGGGTGGACATCGCCCTGCAAGCGACCACGCTGTACAACTCGGTCTATCGTGCAGATGGAGAAATGTACGTCAACACCCACATCTACGGCATGAATGCTTACGGGAACCCGCTGTTCCACTTGCACCGGATGACCGACAACGGGCTGTTCGACGCGCACGCGGCCAGTGTGGACGCCGTATGGTGTACCGCCCGCCCCCTGACTGGAGAGATCCCCGATGGCTCGGACTGAGTACTACGACGACCCGGCCGCGCCGGTCCCGAACAGCCTGGTCACGGCAGCCAGCGCGGCGGTCTTCGACGGCTCCGGGCGCCTGTTGTTGCAGCGGCGTACTGACAACGGGCTGTGGGCGATGCCGGGCGGTGTGATGGAGATGACCGAGAGCCTGCCCGAGGCCGCCGTGCGCGAGGTGAGGGAGGAGACCGGCTACGACGTGGAGGTCACCGGCCTGGTCGGCACCTACACCGATGCCCGGCACATCATCGCCTACAGCGACGGTGAGGTGCGCCGCCAGTTCAATGTGTGTTTCCGTGCGGCGCTGGTGGGCGGGCAGCTGAGAGTGAGTGGCGAGTCCCACGAGGTGCGCTGGTTCGCCCCGGAGGAGCTGGATGGCCTGGCCATGCACCACACCCAGCGGTTGCGGGTAGGACATGCGGTCCAGGGGGCGGCTCCCCACCTCGGGTGATCGAGGAGCCACCAACCGAGGAGCCGGCTCCCCGGCCCGCGCGGGGCTTGGGAACCGGCTCGGTGCTTGGGCGGCCTACGGGCGCTGAGTGAGGGCGGCGTGGAGGAAGGCGTCCCACTCGGCGGCGGGGAAGGGCAGGTGGCCGCGCTCGGGGGCCTTGGAGTCCCGGACGGCCGCACCACAGGGGAGGTCGGCGACCTCGACGCAGTTCTCCCCAGCCCCGCTGTAGCTGCTCTTCCGGAACACCAGCTCAGTCACGATCCATCCTCTAGTGATTCGACCACGTTGCGCACGAAGTCTACGGTTTGGGCCACGCTGAGGGCAGCGGCGCTGGCTTCGCGCCACATGGCATCGTATCGACGTATTTCTTCGGGACTCTCCACGTACAGGGTAGATGTCGGGGTCTCCGCGTACCCGATCGTCGGGTCGTTGGGCTCAGAGAACTCCATGATTTGAAAGCTGCCGAGGTTCGCGGCGTATGTGCCAGCCGAGAACGGGACCACCTGGATGGCGATGTTCGGTCGTTCGGCCATCTGAACAAGGTGGTGAAGTTGCTCGCGCATGGTCTTCGGCCCTCCAGCCTGTCGGCGGAGGACTCCCTCATCGATGACGGCGGCATACTCGGGCGGATAGAGACGTTCGAGGATGTCCTGACGCTCCATCCGGGCAGCGACGTGACGTCGGATGCGGTCCTCAGAGTAGGAGTTCGCCCCCATGAACACGGCTCGGGTGTAGTCCGGTGTCTGTAGTAGGCCCGGGATAACCTGCGCTTCGAATACGCGGACAAACGAGGCTTCAACCTCGAAGGACGCGAGCCCGGTGGGGCTGAAGACATCCTTGTACTTGGACCACCATCCTTGCTCTGAGGCGTCCTTGGCGAGCTGGTGCATGCTCTCCCACGCCTCCTTGCCGACGCCGTAGAGCTTGGCGAGAGCATCGAGGTGGGCTGGGCGAATCTGCTTGATCGCGGCAGTCTCCAGCTTGCCGAGCGTGGCACGGGGGACGCCTGACTTCTTCGCAGCAGCGTCGAGAGTGTCGCCGGATTCTTCCCGAAGATCACGAAGGATGCGTGCGAGGCGTCGGCGCCGGATGGTGGGGCTGAAGGAGTGCTTCATGGGGACAACCTACCAACAATTGCAAGAGATTCTCCAAATGAGTTGACTTCAGAGAATCTCCGGATGATGATGGGAGTGTGGTCGGCGACCGAAGGCTCACGAAGAGTCTCCGCTGGTCAGGCTACGCCGTGCCCCTTCCCCTGTCCGGGAATCTCGAAGGCTGAGCTGTTCCTTGCGGGCACACCGAACCCCCGTTCCACTCCCGAGCGCGAAGGAGTCTGTTCGTCATGCCCGCAATCGCCCCCATGCCGGTGCTGCCCGAGGTCACCGTGCCCCTCAGTGAGCTGGTGCCCCGCCGCTGCCGCCACTACTTCAACCCGCACTCCGGTCGCGGCGCCTACCGCGTCCGCTGCTACGACTTCGGCTCGTCGGTCCAGTTCATGCCGCTGGTGCGCGCCTTCCTCGACACCTGTGCCGACCACCGCGACACCGACTACCGCTACCTCTTCACCCTGCTCGGCAGCGAACTGGCTAACAATGCCCTGTGCCACAGCCGCTCCGGGGAGCCGTTCGGGACCTACACGCTGCGGTGTGTCCGTCGCCGCGATGGGCTTCAGCTGACCTGCCACGACCAGGGCAGTAAGGCCATCTCGACGGACTTCCCGCTGACCGCCGCTCCCGACGGCCTGAATCCGGACGCCGAGTCCGGACGCGGCCTGGCCATGGTCGACGCCCTGGCCACCGACTGGGGCGACAACGGGGTGGCCGACTTCCGCCAGGTGTGGTTCTTCCTCGCCTACGACCTGGCAGGCAGTCGCTGGAACAGCCAGCCGTAGCGACCACCTGTCGACACGACGAAGGCCCAGGAGAGCGTTGCCGCGCTCTCCCGGGCCCCAACACAACCCTGAAATCCACAGGACCAACTGTTAGAAGGCAGGATCGATAAAGCATCCTATCCCCGCGCCCCGGCGCTCCAGCGACCCGCTCTACCGCACCCTTCCGACCCTGCCCCGGCGCGGCCCGCTCATCGGCCCCGCGTGCCCATCCTGTGGCCACCCGTCGTGCCGAGCGAGGCGGGCCCAGGGGCTGCCCCGCCTTGGCGGCCACCTCGCCGAATACGCGGGCGAACACGCACTGGCTGCGTCGGTGCAGGCCAACCACCCGCGCCTGGTCGTGTGGTTCGGGGAGGCCACGCTCTCGTACTGGGTGGCGTCTTCCAGCGGACTCACCGAGGTGCCCGACGCTCGAACCCTCACCCGTCTGCTGGGTGAGTTGCCCGTCCCCGCCTGAGGTCGACTTTGGGCACTGGTTGTCGGCGGGGGTGGTCGGCACGACCCCCGCCGTCGACCGTTTCTCGAACCGGGAAGCCCCTACCGAAAGCCGGTTCTCGGTGCGAGCAGGGGCTTTAAGGCGTGAGAATGGAAAGGTACCCCGTCCCTCTGGTGTGGTTGGAGACCCCGTGGTCGATCAGACGAAGCTGCTCAAGGACCTCCAAAAGCAGGCGCGTCTCTTGGAGGATGACCTACGGGAACGAGCGCAGGATCCGACCGCCATCAAGGGAATGGGGCCATCAGGTGCGCCGGAGAGCTTCGACGCCTACCTCAAGCGTCAGTATCAGAAGGCTCGCGATGCGGCGCGGACGTCCGTCGCTGTGGGGGAGTGGCGGGAAGGCCAGATCACTCAGGCCGCGGTTGCGTGGGTGCTGTCCACCGTCTTCATCCGATTCTGCGAGGACAACGGGCTCCTCGAACAGCCGTTCATCGCTGGAGCGAAGGACGAGCGCGACCGTTACGGCGTCTCCCAGGAGCTCAAGGAAGCCTGGGTACTGCGAGGCCGGAGTGAGAACCCTGACGCGCCAGAGCGGACTGACCGTGACTGGTTGGAACACGCCTTCGAGCAGATGAGCGTGTCCTCGGTCATGGCAGGACTGTTCGACAAGAAGCACAACCCCATGTGGACGATCACACCGTCCCACCAGGCCGCCAAGCAGCTCATTGAGTTCTGGCGAGAGGTGGGGGAGGACGGGCACCTTGTCCACGACTTCACGGATCCGGAGTGGAACACCCGCTTCCTCGGCGACCTGTACCAGGAGATGTCCGAAGCGACGCGGAAGAAGTACGCGCTACTCCAGACTCCTGAGTTCGTTGAGGAGTTCATCCTTGACTACACCCTGGAACCCGCCATCAAGGAGTTCGGTCTTGACGGGAACAGGATTTACCAGGAGAACAATACAGGCTTCCGGATCATCGATCCGACATGCGGCTCAGGGCATTTCCTTCTGGGTGCCTTCCGTCGCCTTTTGGGCAAGTGGCGCGAAACTGAGCCCGGTGCCTCCGACTGGGATCTGATCAGTCGGAGCTTGCGGAGCGTCCACGGAGTCGACAAGAACCCCTACGCGGTAGCGATCGCACGATTCCGCCTTCTCATCGCCGCGATGAAGGAAGGCGGAATCACTGTTCTGAGCGCGAGCAACCCCGAGTGGCCGATTGTCGTCGCGACCGGCGATTCCCTCATACACGGTCGGGGGGCGCCCCAGAGGCAGGAGGATTTGTTCGGTTCCTATGACGTTCACCGCTATTCGACCGAAGACGTGGCAGAATATTCGGACGAATTTGACCTCTTGGGTGCTGTGAGTTATCACGCCGTGGTTGGTAACCCGCCCTATATTACAGTGAAGGACAAGCAGGAGAACCAGAACTACCGGGGCCGGTATTCCACATGTTCAGGCACCTACGCACTGTCCGTTCCTTTCGCAGAGCGCTTCTTCAATCTAGCCAAACGGGCGGGTGGAGACAGGATCGGGGCGGGCTTCGTTGGCCAGATCACGGCGAACTCTTTCATGAAACGCGAGTTCGGCAAGAAGCTGATCGAGGAGTTCTTTCGAAATCGAGTGCGCCTGACTAAGGTGATCGACACATCCGGAGCCTATATTCCAGGACACGGCACCCCCACGGCGATTCTCATGGGTAGGAATATGGTCCCGTCACAAACGGGAACGATTCGTGCGGTCCTCGGGATTCGGGGTGAGCCCGGACAGCCTGAGACTCCTGCTGTAGGACTGGTGTGGTCGTCGATTGTTGAACAGATCTCCCGTAAAGGTGACAGTGAATCCCAATGGGTGAGTTGTAGCGATCTGGCTTGGGCCACGTTCAATGAGCATCCGTGGAGTATGTCGGGCGGCGGGTCCATGGATCTAGTTGGCGCTCTCGAAAAAGGTAACGAGAAGTTTTCTGGGTATGTGGATGAGATTGGATTGGCGGTAATTACTGGAGAGGAGTCGGCCTTTTATATCGGGTCAAGCAAAGCTCTCGTGGAGAGGGGGGTGAAGATTTTTGATAGCATCGAGGGGGCGGATGTTCGCGATTGGTCCGTGCTGCTTGCTTCGCGAATTTGGGGAGCATATGATGAGGATAATTGGGAAGTTCTCGACGAAAGTTCTATTGCGCCAACAGTTAACTTCGCTTGGCCTCTAAAGAAGGTGCTTTTTGATCGAAAGAGGTTCAGTGTCTCTCTGCGAGATCGCGGGGCCTCGTGGTATGAATGGCGGGAGTTTTACTCGTCGCGACTTTCCGATCATGGCGTGATTGCCTTTCCGTTGGTCGCTACTCAAAATAGTTTTGTCTATGAAAGGGGAGAGGTTCTTTTTCGGCATTCTGTTTCGGTTATCAAGTTGCCAGAGGGGGCAACAGAAGACCGGCACCTGGAGCTGCTAGGGGTGCTGAACTCGTCGGCGGCCTGCTTCTGGCTCAAGCAGGTGAGTCAGCCGAAGGGTGGCAGCGGTATTGGCCGAGGTGTGCAGGATGAGGAATGGGAGAACCGGTACGAGTTCACTGGAACTAAGCTTCAGGAGTTCCCGCTCCCTCGGAAGCTCCCTCTCGCACGGTCGAAGGAAATTGACTCCCTCGCCCAGAAGCTCTCCTCATTGGAACCGTTTGCTCTCATCGAGTCCAGCACCCCTACCGCCGACCTCCTGAAGGACTCTCACGCGGAGTACGTCGCCACCCGCCAGCGGATGATCGCGCTCCAGGAAGAACTCGACTGGGACGTCTACCACCGCTACGACCTCATCACGGACGCCCAGCTTGCTGAGCTGACCATCTCCGATACTTCTGAAGTCCCCTCGATCAACCTCGGTGAGCGGGCCTTCGAGATCGTGCTGGCCCGCAAGATGGCCGCAGGCGAGGCCACCACCGAGTGGTTCAACCGTCACGGCTCCACGCCCATCACCGAGGTCCCCTCCCACTGGCCGGACGCCTACAAGCAGGTCGTCGCCAAGCGCATCGAACTCATCGAGTCCGACAAGAACATCAACCTCCTCGAACGTCCCGAGTACAAGCGTCGCTGGCAGTCCGAGTCCTGGGAGAAGAAGGAGAAGGCCGCCCTCAAGTCCTGGCTCCTCGACAAGTGCGAGGACCGGCGCCTCTGGTTCACCACCGACGACTACGGCGACGAGCGCGCACGACCCCTCTCCGTCCGAGGTCTCGCCAACCGCGTCCGCGACCTGTTCCCCGAGGCCGCCGACGTCGCCGCGCTCTACGACTCCGGCAAGGACTTCGCCGACGTCATCGCCGAGATCGTCAAGACCGAGCACGTGCCCTACCTCGCGGCCCTGCGCTACAAGGACACTGGCATGCGCAAGCGCGCCATCTGGGAGCACGTGTGGGACCTCCAGCGCGAAGAGGACAGGCTCAACGCCGACCTCGCTGAGGGCGAGAAGGAGCACCGCCTCGACATCCCCGTCCCGCCCAAGTACACCTCCGCCGACTTCCGCAAGGGTGAGTACTGGTCCAATCGGGGCAAGCTCGACGTGCCCAAGGAGCGCTTCGTCTCCTACGTCGGCGCCGAGGCCGACACCGACCCCACCCTCCTGCTCGGCTGGGCGGGCTGGGACCACGCCCAGCAGGCCGACGCCCTGGGCACCCTCGCCCACGAGCGGCTCGAAGAACTCGGCTGGGGCAAGGACGACGACACCCGCGACCGTATGGTGCCGCTCCTGGCCGGGCTCCGCGAGCTGCTGCCCTGGGTCGAGCAGTGGCACACCGCCGTCGACGAGTACGGCGACACCCCCGCCGACCACCTGAGGACCGACCTCACCGAGCTGCGCGACGCCACCGGCATCACCGACTCGCAGATGACGAGCTGGAGCCCGCCCGCGCCCAGGCGGGGGCGGGCCAGGAAGGCATAGGGGGACACCGCCGTGTCCCGGTCCGGAGCCGCGCTCCGGGCCGGGACCGTGTTCGCCGCGCAGGCCAGGTGCCGGGGCCGGGGGCTGTCAACCACCACCGGCCCTCGACCGTCCCCCTCTGTGCCCGCGTCAGCCCCAACATTCGCCCGACACAAGACCCCCACCGCCAGCCGCTCCAGCCACCCCCACGCGAGGCGGCCCCGCTCCAGGACAGCCGAGTTCCACGGGCTTTCGATGTCACTACGCGGGCATAGGCTGGAACACCTGGCCACCCACCTGGAACCGTGTCCCAGCCACAGGACACCCGCTCCGGCACGCGCCGCGTCCGGCCCGGCCTCGCACGGTCTCCAGCCGCACCGAAGGCAGAAAGGCGCACCCAGGCGATGACGACTGCTTCCCCCGGTCAGGGCGGCGAGAGCCGAGTGATCAGCGACCTGATCGACATCCCCGAGTCGGTCCAGGACGGTGACCTGGTCGTCAAGCTCACCGAGAGCACCTCGACCCGCCAGGCCCAGGCCATCGACCAGTACGTGGTCACCCCGCAGCTCGCCGAGTCCTTCGACAAGGCGCTGGAGACCATCCGCACCTCCGTCGCCGACCACAAGTCCCAGGCCGCCTACCTGCACGGCTCCTTCGGCGCCGGTAAGAGCCACTTCCTCGCGGTGCTCTCGGCGGTCCTGGACCACCACCCCGCCGCCCGTGACAAGCAGGGCCTGGCCGACGTCCTCGCCAAGCACGACGCCTGGCTGGCGGACATGAACTTCATCGAGGTCAAGGCGCACATGGTCGAACAGACCGTGTCCATCGAGGCCAACATCCTCGGCGGCTACGTGCGCCAGGTCCGCGAACAGTTCCCCGACGCGCCCGTCCCCGCCGTCTACCGCGCCGACGGTCTGCTCGCCGACGCCCGCGAACAGCGCGCCTCCCTGGGCGACGAGGCGTTCATCGCCCAACTGCCCTCCCGTGGCAAAAGCGGCGACGGCGGCGGTGACGACACCGGGGTGTGGGGCACCTTCGCCGGCCCCTCCGCGTGGACGGGCCAGACCCTCGACCAGGCCTTCGCCGTCCACCCCGACACCGACGACCCCGCGGAACGCACCCTGCGCGAGGAACTCATCAGCGCCCTGCTCGGCGGACCGTTCAAACGCTACGCCGACGCCATCGGCGACGCCGCCAACGCCTACGTCAGCATCGACGAGGGCCTGTCCGCCATCAGCCGCCACGCCAAGCAGTACCTCGGTGTCGACGGCGTCATCCTGCTCCTGGACGAGCTGATCCTGCGCTTCACCGCCTTCATCGGCGACGAGGGGCGCATCAGCAGCGAGGTCCAGAAGATCTCCAAGCTCGTGGAGTCCTCCCACAGCGACCGGCCCGCGCCCATCATCAGCTTCGTGCCCCGCCAGCGCGACCTGCGCGACCTGGTCGGCCTCGGCGGCGGCACCGAGGGCATCTCCCAGACCATCAGCTACTGGGACGGCCGCTTCGGCCACATCAAGCTCGCCGACGCCAACCTCACCGAGGTGGTCCGCCACCGCCTCATCCGGCCGCTCAGTGACGGGGCCGCCGCCGAGATCGACGCCGCCTTCGAACGCACGCGCAACAGCCGCGCGGAGGTCCGCGACACCCTGCTCGACAGCCAGGGCGGCGCCGACACCAGCACCTGGGACGACTTCCGCGCCCTCTACCCGTTCAGTCCGGCGCTGCTGCACGTCATGGTGGACATGTCCTACGCCCTCCAGCGGCAGCGCAGCGCCATCAAGCTCCTGCTCCACCTGCTGGTCAACCACCGCGACACCCTGCCCGTCGGGCAGATGGTGCCGCTGGGTTCGGTCTTCGACGTGCTCATCGAGGGCGAGGACAAGCCCTTCAAGGACCACCTCAGCGGCGAGTACGCCAAGATCAGCACCTTCTACCGCAACAAGGTCCGGCCCTGGCTGCTGGAGCGCAACCAGACCACCGAGGCCGCGGCCGCCGCACTGGACGTGCGCGCGCCCTTCCGCCGCGAGGACCTGCTCGTCAAGACCCTGCTGCTGAGCGCCCTGACCCCCAACGTCCCCGCGCTCAAGGACCTGACCGTCGACCGCGCGATGGCGCTCAACCAGGGCATCGTCAAGGCCCGACGCCCCCGCCAGGACGTCGCCGCGGCCACCAAGTTCTTCCAGGACATGGCCGCGCAGTTCGGCGAGGTGCGCGTGGGCGCCCAGGCCGACAACCCCACCGTCTCGCTCAACCTGCTGCGCGTGGACACCGAGACCCTCATGCGCAGCGCCTACCAGGCCGCCAACGACCACGCCCTGCGCCGCCTCCTGCACAAGCTGCTGTGGGAGCAGTTCGGCCTGGAACCCGGCGCCGAACGCGCCGACGTGGTCTGGCGCGGCACCCGGCGCGTCGTCGAGCTGGTCTTCGGCAACGTGCGCTCCAGCGACGACCTCGGACGCGAGGCGTTCAAGCCGCTGGCCGCCAATGCCGTCAGGGTGGTCATCGACTACCCCTTCGACGACAGCCACCACGACCCCTCCCACGACCGCCGCCGGATCCAGGAACTGCGCGAGGAGTTCGGCGGGCCCGTCCCCGCCGTGGCGTGGCTGCCCACCTTCCTGTCCCCGGGCAGGCTGGAGGACGCCCGCCGCGTCCTGATGATGGACTACCTGCTCGAACCCGACGTCATCGAGGAGAAGGCGCCCGACTGGAGCAGTGACGACCGCCGCGAGGCCCGCGCGCAGCTCGACAACCAGCGCAGCCAGCTCGTCGCGCAGATCACCGGCCTGCTGCGCGGCGCCTACGGCCTCGCCGAGGTCGCCCCCGACAGCACCGACTACGGCGCCCGCGCCGAGCCGCACATCGAACCGCTGCCGGACGGGCTCACCATCGCCCTGGAGGCCGGCAGCCAGTTCCCCGCCGCCCTGGAGCGCATCACCCACAAGCTCCTCGACAGCCTCTACCCCGAGCACCCGAACCTGTCCAGCGCCAAGGGCAGGACGCCGCTGCGCCGCGCCGACCTGTCCGCCGTGCTCAAGGCCGTGGAGGAGGCCAAGGCCGACCGGCTCAACCGGTACGAGGCGCCCAAGACCGACCTGCCCCTGCTCGAACGCGTCGCCGAGCCGCTGCGCATCGCCACGGTCAGCGAGGTGTTCGTGCTGCGCGAGGAGTGGCGCCAGGAGATCGACCGGTTCCTCAAGGTCAACCGGCCCACGAGCACCGACGTGCGCGTGGACGAGATCAAGGCGTGGATCCGCGCCCGCGAGGACGGCCAGGGGCTGCCCGAGGACATCGTGGACCTGCTCGTCATGGTCTACGCGGTCCAGAGCGACCGGGCCTGGATCCGCGCGGGCAAGCGCTACACCGGAGCCGAGATCGGCCGCCTGTCCGACGACATCGTGCTGCGCCGCCAGGAGTTGCCCAGCGAGGAGGACTTCCAGCGGGCCGACGAACGCGCCCAGCGCGTCTTCGGCCTGACCGCACAGCCCCTGCTCAGCGCGCGGTCCGTGCAGCGCCTGGCCGAACAGCTCAAGGAACAGGCCCACCGGCTGCGCTCGGGCAGCGAGCACCTGCTGCGCGAGCTGACCAGGCACGCCCACGTGCTGGGGCTGGACGAGCAGGCCCCGCGCCTGGTCACCGCGCGCACCGCCGACGAACTCCTGGGCCGCCTGAGCGGCCTGGCCGACGACACCGCTCTGGTCAATGCCCTCGCCCAGGCCGACCTGCCCGAGGACGGCGGCGTGTACCGGATCAGCATGGCGGGCGCGGGCAACCTCGCCCAGGCGCTGTCCGCCGCCAAGTGGGAACTGCTCGGCTCCCTGGAGACCCTCATCCAGGACGGCGGGGACACCTCCGGAGAGGCCGCGCGCATCCTCGACCGGCTCCAGGAGGCCGCCCGCCGCAACGAGAGCAGCCAGAAGCTCGCCACCGCGATCAGCGCCGCCGACAGCGCCGTGACCGCACTGCTCGTACGCAAGACTCCGGTCAGGCCCGCGCCCACCCCCGTGCCCGCCCCCGACCCCGCGCCCACGCCCCCTCCGGCCAGGCCCGGGGCCACCGGGGTGCCGCACGGTACCGGCGTGACCGCCGCGGACGAGCCGACCCTGCCCGCACCCGCCGAACAGACCTGGATCACGGTCGCCCACGGCGCCGACGTCGACTCCGTCGTCGCCGAACTGCGCGCCAGGCTCGACATCCCCGAGGGCAAGAGCATCCAGATCACCATCCGGGAGGCCGAGTGAGCACCGCCCCCCGCGGCGCCGGCCGGGCCCGCCCCGCCACCGCGCTCGGGCGCGTCAACGCCGAGGCCGTCGCCAACGCCCTCGAACGCGCCCTGGACGCCGAGCAGCGCCGGGTCGACAAGGGCCATCCCCGGACGCGGGCCCGGGCGCTGGCCCTGTCCGCGGACCCGTACTGGGACGGTCCCGACACCCTTCCGCTGAGTGTCGACACCAGCGACGGCGGCACCCGGGAGCTGACCGTGCGCGTGGCCGCCGCCGACAGCGTCCTGGCCGTCGTGCACGCCCTCAGCCGGCTCGGCGACGACGTCGACCACCTGGTCGTGCTCACGCCACTCGAAGCCGCCGACCTGGGCGAGACCCTCCTCGGCAGCTTCCTGGGCGAGGAGGTCATGCGCCTCAACAACTGGGAACTGCTGCGCGGCGAACTCAAGGTCACCCGCATCGACCCGCGGTTGTACTCGGGCTCCTGGGTCTGGCTGGCCGACACCCTGCGCAGCATCCGCGCCACCCAGCCCCTCAAACTGGGCACCGGCGTGCTCAAACTCGAACAGGCCCTGTCCATCGCCGTGTCCGTGCGCTTCGGCCGCGACCCCGGCGAGCAGGTCGACAGCGCCGCACTGCTGGAGTGGACCCGCAACCCCGCCTCGGTCACCGCCTTCACCCATCTGCCCGACGCGGAGAGCGAACGCCTGCGCTCGGCACTGGAGGAAGAACTCGGCGCCGTGCCGCGCGTGCTGTTCACGCTCCTGGACCGCGGGCACGCCCTCGACGCGATCCCCATCGGCCTGGCGTTCGCCGAACTCGCCGACGCCGCACACCAGGACGGGGCGGACCGGTCGCAGTCCGCGCGTGCGGCCCAGCACGCCCTCATCCGGGCCCAGGAACGCTACTTCGGCACCAGCCAACCCGACCCCGCCCACCTGAGGGAGTTCGCCGGAGCCTGCACCGCGGCCCTGCTGCGGATGCTCGACGGCACCGACGGCGACCACACCGACGAGACCGTCCGCCGCACCGAGGAACTGCTCTTCCAGCTCGACGCCGCGCCCGTGGCCCAGGCCAGCCGGCTCCTGGACGCCGGACTGCACACGCGCCTGGCCGACCTGGGCCGCCAGATCACCCTCGCCCTGGGCGAGGACACCTCCGCCGACCCGCCCCGGCCGCAGGACCTGCGCGAGGTCGAGACCGCGCTGGTGCGGTTGCGCGACCACCGCCGCCACGGCGCGCGCCACAAACAGGAGCAGGGGCGGGCCGCCACCGACGCGGTACGGCTCCTGCGCCGCCTCGCCCTGGGCACGGCCGACGCCCCCCTGGGAGCCGACACCCCCGCCAACGCCCGGGGATGGCTCCAGGTCCACGTCCACCACACCGGATGGGCCGACCGCGCCGCCTCGGCCATCTGGCACCACCGCAGCGACGTCCCCGCCTTCGCCCAGGCCCTGGACACCCTCTACCGCAGGGTCCGCCGGTGGAGGGCCGCGGTCGACGCCGGCTTCGCCACCGCCCTCAACCGGTGGAACAGCGGACACGGCCCCGGCGACACCCTGCTGCGCGTCGAGAACCTCCAGCACCAGATCGCCCGCCCCCTGGCCAAGGGGTCGGCGCCGCTCATCGTCGTCCTGGACGGGATGAGCGTCGAGGTGGCCGTCCAGCTCGCGGAGAGCGTCAACGCCGGCGGACGCCTCACCGAGGTCGTCCGCGCCGGGAGCCGGGGCAGGCCCGGCGCGCGTGAGGGCGCGCTCGCCACCGTCCCCTCCACCACCAACTGCTCGCGGGCCTCCCTGCTCACCGGACGGCTCACGGTCGGCAAACAGGACCGCGAACGCGCGGGCTTCGCCGAGCTCTGGGCCGCCCCGGCCTTCGGCGCTCACCAGGCGGTGCTCTACCACCAGCGCGACCTGGAGGTCGGCGCGGGCTTCCACCTGTCCAGCGCCGTGCAGCAGGACATCGACGTCACCGACAAGGTCGTGGCCGTGGTGCTCAACACCATCGACGACGCGCTCTCGCGCGGCAGGGAGGGTGACGAGTCCACCTGGGAGGTCAAGCAGGTCGGCAAACTCGGGTCGCTGCTGGACGCCGCCGCCCGTGCCGGACGCCCCGTCGTGCTCACCTCCGACCACGGGCACGTGTGGGACCGCGGCGACGGCGCCAAGACGCGGGCGGGCGAGTCCGCCCGCTACCGCACCGGCGAGCCCGGCGACGGCGAGGTCCTGGCCACCGGCGACCGGGTGCTGGAGGGCGACGGCACCCTCGTCGTGCCCTACCGGGAGGACATCCGCTACACCGACCGCAAGGAGGGCTACCACGGCGGGTTCTCCGCCGCCGAGATGGTCATCCCCGTGCTCGTGTTCGTGCCCGTCCTGGACGGGGCGCGGCGCGGCCAGGACCCGCGGTCCCAGAACCCGGTGCCCGAAGGCTGGCAGCGGCTCGATGCCGCCGACCGCGAACCCGTGTGGTGGACCCAGCCGCTGGAGGGCACACAGGCGGGCCCGGCGGCACCGGCGGACGCGGCGGGACGGACACCGGCCGAGCGCTCCACCGCCGCCCCGGACAGGGGCAAGCCGGCCGGGCGCGCACCCAGGAAGCGGGCCGTGCTGGAGCAGATCCCCGCGCTGTTCGGAGTCGAAGCCGCCGCCCCGCGCGGCCTGGGCGCCAGGACCACCGCCACGCCCGTCTTCGCCGCCAGCCTGGCCCGCGTGCCCAAGGCACCCGCGGCCGAGCACGTCGCCGCGCTCATCGACGCCCTCGAAGCCGTGGGCGGTACGCACCCGCGCCTGCCCGTCAGCGCCGCCTCCCGCGCCGCGGGCGGCCCCGAGAGCCACCCCCGGGCCGTGCGCTTCCTCAAGATGCTCGGCAAGGTCCTCAACGTGGAGGCGTACCCGGTCCTGACGCTCACCGACGGCGACCGCAGCGTCGAACTCAACACCGCCCTGCTCCGGCAGCAGTTCCCCGAGGAGAGGTGACCGTGAACCCCGTCAGCGCGGCCCGTCGCGAAGAGGTCGTGGGCGCCCTGCGCCGCGGCACCGTTCCGCACGGCGGACTCGACCTGTTCGCCGTGGGGCTCGAACGCTTCGTCGGCGCCCTGGACAGACAGCTCGGCCACGTCGCCACCGGCGGGGCGGACTTCCGGGCCGTGCGCGGGGAGTACGGGTCCGGCAAGACCTTCTTCGCCCGATGGCTGGGCGAGCGCGCCAAGCGCGCCAACTTCGCCGTCGCCGAGATCCAGATCTCGGAGACCGAGACCCCGCTGCACCGGCTGGAGACCGTCTACCGGCGCCTGACCGAACGCCTCACCACCGCCACCCAGCCGGCCAGCGCCCTGCGTGAGATCGTGGACAACTGGTTCTACTCGCTGGAGGAGGACGTGCTCGCCGAGGGCACGGTGGACGAGAGCGACGAGCCGGCGCTCAACCAGGCCGTGACGGAGCTCCTGGAGCGCCGCCTGACCGAGGTCGCCGCGGCCAACCCCGGGTTCGCCGCCGCGCTGCGCGGCTACCACCGGGCCCAGGCCGAGGACGAACCGGCCGTCGCCGAGGCGCTCATCGCCTGGCTGGGCGGTCAGCCCAACGTCGCCGCCGCGGCCAAGCGCTACGCCGGGATCAAGGGCGACCTGGACCACTTCGGCGCCCTGGCCGCCCTCAAGGGCCTGCTCGTGCTGCTGCGCGACTGCGGCCACCCCGGCCTGCTCGTGGTCCTGGACGAGCTGGAGACCCTCCAGCGCGCCCGCACCGACACTCGGGAGAAGGGCCTCAACGCGCTGCGCCAGCTCCTGGACGAGATCGCCGACAGGCGGTTCCCGGGGCTGTACCTGGTCATCACCGGCACCCCCGCCTTCTACGACGGCCCCCAGGGGGTGCAGCGCCTGGCGCCCCTGGCCCAGCGCCTGCACACCGACTTCCTGCCCGACCCCGGCCACGACAACCTGCACGCCGCCCAGATCCGCCTGGGCGGCTTCGACCTGGACAAGCTGCACGAGCTGGGAGTGGCCGTGCGGGAGCTGTACGCGGACGGAGCCGACGACCCCCAGCGGGTGCGCGGCAGGATCGACGACAGCTACCTGCTCGGCTTCGCCGAAGCCGTGGCGGGGGAGCTGGGCGGCAAGATCGGCATCGCGCCCCGGCTGTACCTGCGCAAGCTCGTGGACGTCATGGACCGCGTCGACCAGAACCCCGACTTCGACCCGCGTCGGCACTACAGCCTCACGGTGGGCGGCAGCGAGCTGACCGAGGTCGAACGCGGAGCCCACGTGCAGCGCGCGTCCACGGCCGACGAGGTGGAACTCGACCTGTGACCCCGCCTTCGGCTCCGGGGCCGGGATCCGGGCCCAGCAGCCTGGACCTGTTGCACCCCACCCTGGCCCACCACATCGTCAACACCCTGGGATGGCCGGGACTGCGGCCCCTGCAACGCGAGGCGCTGGCCCCTCTCATCGACGGCGAGGACGCGGTCCTGCTCGCCCCCACCGCCGGCGGCAAGACCGAGGCCGCCCTCTTCCCGCTGCTCACCGCCATGGCCGGGCGGTCGGGGGACGGGGTGTCGCTGCTGTACGTGTGCCCCATCAAGGCGCTGCTCAACAACCTGCTGCCGCGGGTGCAGGCCTACGCCGGGTGGATGGGGCGCACAGCCGAACTCTGGCACGGGGACGTCTCGCACGCCGGACGCCAGCGCATCCTGCGACGGCGCCCCGACATCCTGCTGACCACACCGGAGTCGGTCGAGTCGATGCTGGTGAGCACCAAGGTCGACCACCGGGCGTTCTTCGCCAACCTGCACGGCATCGTCGTGGACGAGGTGCACGCCTTCGCCGGGGACGACCGGGGCTGGCACCTGCTCGCCGTCCTCGAACGGTTGAGCCGGGTGGCGGGGCGCCCCGTCCAGCGGGTGGGGCTGTCCGCGACCGTGGGCAACCCCGACGACCTGCTCACCTGGTTGCAGGGGTCGATGGCGGGCGAGCGGGCCGGACGGGTGATCGCTCCCGGGGTGCGGTTCCCGCAGCCGGGACGGGTCCCGCAGGAGCCGCCGCCCGGTGACGTCGAACTCGACTACGTCGGCTCCCTGCGCAACGCGGCCAAGGTCATCGCCTCCCTGCACCGGGGGGAGAAGCGCCTGGTGTTCTGCGACTCGCGCGCGTACGTGGAGGAACTGGGCCACGCGCTGCGCGAGCTGGGCGTGACCACCTTCCTGTCGCACGCCTCGCTGTCCCTGGACGAGCGCCGCCGCGCCGAGGCGGCCTTCGGTGAGGCCCGGGACTGCGTCATCGTCGCCACCAGCACGCTGGAGCTGGGTATCGACGTCGGTGACCTGGACCGGGTGATCCAGATCAATGCACCCGGCACCGTGGCGTCCTTCCTGCAACGCATCGGCCGGACCGGACGCAGGACGGGGACACAGCGCAACTGCCTGTTCCTGGCCGTGGACACGTCCGGGCTCCTGGACGCGGCCGGGCTCCTGCACCTGTGGGGACAGCACTGGGTGGAGCCCGTGGTGCCCACGCCAGAGCCGCGGCACATCGTCGCCCAGCAGCTTCTGGCGCTGTGCCTGCAGGAACCGGAGGTGGGGGAGCGGCTGTGGCCGGAGTGGTGGGGGGACCTGGAACCGTTCCACCAGGGCGCGCCGATCGCCGCCCATCTGATTCGCGAGGGTTTCATCGACCTGGACGGCGGCCTGATGATGATCGGCCCCGAGGCGGAGAAGCGCTTCGGGCACCGCCACTTCATGGAACTCACCAGTGTGTTCACCGCGCCCCCGCAGTTCACCGCACTGCACGGGCGCACCGAGATCGGCCGCATCGACCCCGCGCTCCTGGCCGCCGACGAGGAGCAGGCCGGGCCGCGCCGGCTGCTGCTGGCCGGACGCACCTGGATGGTCACCTGGGTGGACTGGCGCCGGCAGCGGTGCTTCGTCGAACCCGTCGAGGGCGGTGGCGGCAAGGCCAAGTGGGATTCGGGAGGGCACCTGGGGGCGTCCTTCCATCTCACGCGTGCCGTCCGCGAAGTGCTGTTGGGCACGGACCCCCGGGCGAAGCTCACCCGCCGGGCGGTCAACGCCCTGGCCGAGGCCCGAGACGGTCACACCGATCTGGTGCACCCGGGAGGGTCGGTGATCGTGCGAGCGGGCAACGGCGACCTGCGCTGGTGGACCTGGGCAGGGGCCCGGGCCAATCTCACGCTCGCCGCCACGCTGGGGCGGGCCGCCGATCCCAAGCAGCAGCCCAACGACGCGTGCCTGCGGCTCAACGCCGATCTGGATCCGCGGACGTGGTCGGCGGCCAGGGAGGCGGCGCGGGAGCGCGTCATCCTGCCCGACGTGGGGGTGCGGGCCCTGGACGGGCTCAAGTTCAACGCGGCGCTGCCCAGGCACCTGGCCGAGCGCACCCTGTCGGCCCGCCTGGCCGACGTGGACGGGGCGCTCACTCTCCTCGAAGGGCCCACCCGGTTCGTACGCCGGTGAGGCCGCGCTAGTCGGCGCCGGTATCGTCGACCCGCTCGCCCTCCAGCGTGCGAAGCGGGTGTGTCGGGCCAGGGTGGCGGATCGACCTGATACCCGGATGGTCGTAGTCGAGCCAGAGCGGATCCTGATCCGGTGTGAAATCCGAAGGCAGGTCGGTGTCGAGCACGAAGACCTGGAAGGTCTCGTCCCGTTCCTCGGCCATGGCTTGGATCAACCGGTACATGTTCTTGCTGAGTTCCTGGAGCGGGCCCAGTGACTTCTGTGGGCTGTCCAGGACCAGGAACCCGGGCAGGGGATAGTTCGGGCTCGTCAGCGCGACCGAATGCAGGGCCAGCCAGTAGCTCACGATGAAGGGGACGCGGTTGCCCCCGCTGATACTGACGGCGTCGAACTTCTTTCCGTCGATGTAGGGAAGGTAGTCGTCGGAGGCGATCAGTGCGTCCCGAACGTTGGGCGCGTTGACGTCTCTCAACAAGTCCGCGTAGAGAGTGGTGAGGTCGGCGAAGAGACCCCTGGACGTCCGCCTGAGATGGTCCTGATGGTGTTGGAGCTCTTCCCGGGCTGAGCGCAGGGCTGTTTCGGCCGCCGAACTCTCTGCGGTGAAACTGGCCATGTGCTGGACGGTACGTATCAGGGAGCTGATGCGTTCGGCCTCGGCCTCGGCTCTGGCCACTTCCTCCGACACCCGGGCGAGTTCCTCCGAACCCGGAAAACCGAGTGCGGCGGTGAGCAGCCGGACTTCCTCCTCCAGTTCGTGCAGGCCCTCGTAGAGCTCGTCACGATGCGATTCGAGCACCCGCCTCTCCTGTTCCCCCCGCTCCAGGAGTATCCGGATCTCATCGAGTTGGTCGGACAACTGGAGTTCCTGGGGACCCGCTTCGTCCGGAACGGCGAGGGGGAGGGCGTCCTGCCCGTCTCCATGCCGATGGCCGGCTCTGGGCGCCCGCGTCACCTCCGTCCCGGGTTCCGGTTGTAGGCACAACCGGCAGGTACCCGGAGAAGAGCGGTGTTCGTCCAAGGATTGCAGACAGCGCGGGCACTGGCTGAACTCGATGGGAGACAGGAACGTGTCGGCACTCCGGACACGGCGAACGCGGGTCAGCGACGCCGTCAGCTCATCGAGGCGGTCCCGCCGCTGTCGCTGCGTCTGGTCCAGGAGGCGGAGAGCCTCGTTCGCCGTACTGACCGCATTCTGTGTGGAGGAGAGCATGCCGCGCAGCGCCACGACGCGGTCGTCGCGTGCACCGAGGGAGGACCTCAGCCTCTCCAGGGCACGCGTGACACGGTGCCGTTGGCGTTCGGCCTCGCGCAACTCGTCCTCGAGTTCGGAGGGTGAGGGCAGGTCCGCCCTCTCGGCGAACGCCTCCACGCCCTCCAGCCGTCCACGAGCCTCGCGGTGTTTGGCCTTGGCGTGCGCGACCCTGTCGTCCAGTTCCTGGAACCGCTCATCGATCAGACCGAACACCAGGTCGAAGACACGCTTGCGCCGGGGAGTGAGCGATGCGGCGTCATGGCGGGCGATGCTGTGGTCGATCTCCAACTGGGGCACGTGCATGTACTCCCACACGTGGTCGAAGGTCAGGACCTTGCGCCGACCGTTCACGTTGACCTCGACATCGGCAGGGATTCCGAGCCACCTCAGGAGCGCTGTGCCGACACGGACCCGCTCGTCCTCCGGGGCCACGGGGAACTCTCCCAGATCCTCCTGCGTGTCGAGGTCCTCGACGAAGACGACTCCAGGCGTGTGGACGCTCCGCGAGAGGCGGAGCCGACGGTCGGCCGCCACGATCTCCACGGATACCCGCCGCACGGACCCCTCCACCACCGGGGTCCGCTGTGCCCTCATGCCCAGACCGAACCTGATCAGCTCGATCATGGTGCTCTTGCCGGAACCGGGGGAACCGATGATGAGATTGAGCCCTGTGGTGAATTCCCGGCGGTCGGACGTGGACTGCTCGGTGTGGAGGTCGAGCGCCTCGACGCGGAACAGGGTGCTCACGTGATCACGTCTCCGAAGTCGTGGTCCTCGTCCAGTGACAGGCGCTCCCGGATCAGCCGGCCGAGGTGGTTTCCACTGAGACGGTGCGCCGCTTCGGCCACGGCGGTGCAGCGGTCGGCCACCGGCATCCAGACGGGAGTCCGGGACGCGGCTCGGGCGACCTCGCGACCGGGTCCGTTCGCGGCAAGGGTCATCCGGGACCGCCCCTCGGTTCCTCTCACCAGGAGGCCTCGCCCGAGTAACGCGCCCACGACGGTGTAGTAGCGCTCGTCCCACGGGCCGTACCGGTGCCTGCGCATGGGTGCCTCCACCGTTCGTGCGTCGGCGTCCTCGTGGTGGAGCCGCGGGTCCGCCGGGTCGAGTTCCTCCAGGACGCGAGCGGCGAAAAGCGGGTATCGCACGAGGAAGTCGAGTTTGGCCAACTGCCCCAAACCGTCGACGTGGCCGGGGCCGGAGGGAACATCGGCCACCGAGCGGACGAGCAGGAGCACCCGCAGTTCGTGGTAGGTCCTGTCCTGGAGGAAATAGGCGCGGTTGCGGGTCGGAACGGGGTGGTTCACGGGGTGTCCTCCTCGTCGGCGTTCGCACCGTCGTGGCCGTCGTCGACGCGGGCGGATTCGAGCAGGATCCGGTCCGCGTCGAACCTGTACGGCGTGAACCAGACCCGGCACTGGTCGGAGGCGTCCGCGAGCGCCCCGGTCAGGAGTGAGCGCGTCAGACGAAAGGGGAGGGGAGGGAGGTCCTCGGGTGGGAGGCGTGTGGCGTCGTGCCACAGGCGCATTCCGAATTCGCTTCCCTCCAGCCCTTGCCTTCGCAGGGCCAGGTGCAGGTCGTCGACCTGGTCCTCCAGTTCGTCCCCGAACTCCAGGAGCTGGGCGTGGTTGCCCGGGGAGTCGTCGACCTCCGACGCGCACGACTTGCGCCACCTGAGCATCCGGTCCTCGGCCCGCTGGACGTGATTGGCCTCGAGGCCGCCGAAGGTCATCTTGACCGACACCTTGTGCCGGAAGGGCAGGGACGGGGCGAGGAAGAGCCGAGGTGTGGCTACCGCTTGGTCGATCACCCTCAACGCCTGGTCGGTGGTGATGGTGCGGCGCTCCAGAGCCTCGGTCCCGGGGCGGGGATGCTCCTCCCTCAGGAAACGGACGAGTTCGGCCAGTCCACCGTCCTCATGGGGTCGCATCGATTCCATACTCTGCTCGACGTAGCCGGTCAGGGCCTCCCATACGGCCTCCACGCGGATCGTGGGGTGGCCGAGCTGTTCAAGGACGGGTTTGACATACCTCAGGGGGCCGCTGTCGACGATGGTCCGCCGGTCGGGGATACCCGTGTCCAGCGCCAGCGAGTCCAGGAAGCGTTCCGCGGAAGCGACGAGGGAGGGGGAGGGGCGGCACTGGTTCACATGGCCGGAGCGGCCCCGGGATTCCTCCTCGGTCAGGCCCGCCTTGTCGTGGTGCACCTGGAGATACCGTGCCAGTGTGCGGACCAGGGTGGTGCGTTCGGCCGTGGTGACGTGTTCGCGCGGGCTCGCGCTACCCTCGTGGTCCAGCAGACAGGTATTGCGAAGAGCGTGTGTCTCCCTGCCGGTCGTGATCGCGTTGTTGGTCGCCAGGCGGCATCGGGTCCCCTCGGCGAGGCCGCGGAAGCTCCGGTACAGGCGTGGGATGCCGCCGTCGCTCATCAGAGTGGCCCAAGTCCACGCATTCTGATCGGCTTCACGGTGTTTGGCTGAGACCACGCACTGGTCGTCACCGTTGACGATGATCCAGTCCTCGTGCCACTCGCTGATGAGCGCACGCTTGGTCGAGGTCGGGCCCTTGCGTTGTTCGTGCAGGTCATGGAGCACGAGGGAGAGAAGGTCACGTGCGGCCACGCGAGACTGCCACCGGTATCGATTGAGTGTCCTCGCGCCGGAATCCTCGTCCGGGGGTGTGGCGAGGATCGGGATCTCATTCAGCGATGTCCACCCCATTCCATTGTTCGCTTCGTACTTCTATCACTCTTGTGCGTTGTAAACGTCTGAAAGGCGCTGGTGTGCTGGTGGTGCCTAGTGTCAGGCAATAAGAAGTGCCTTGCTCCGAGTGGATTCGAGGTGTCCTGAACAGGCAAAGCAGAGAATGGAAGGACATGGTCGAAAGTCAGTTCGATTACAGTCGGTTCCTGATTGGCCGAATGTGGCCAAGGAGTTCTGCGTTTTTTCGGCGTACACCGGAGGGTGAGGCGGACCCGATGATCCCGGTGGCTTGACCGTCAGTCGGTTGGACCGGCGTCCGGGTACGTGCGCGCCCGGCGGTGGTCCCTCGGCATGGCGGGGGCGGGGCGGTCGGGCCTCGCGCCGAGTCCGGCGGGGCGGGGGTCGCGGCCCTCGCGGACGCAGGCGAGGATCTCGGTGGCGGCGTAGCCGCCGGCGGCCTCGAAGCTCCGGGTGTTGGAGTCGATCTCGCTCCACAGGGCGTCGCGGAGCACGATCCGCACGGCGTAGGGGGATCTCCCGCCGCCGAGCCGCGCGAGCCCTTCCCGCACGCCCTTCGCGAAGGCGCTCCGGAACTCGGCGGGAAGGAACTCGCGGGGGCTGGTGTCGGGGAGGCCGTCGGCGAACTCCATGTCCGTGCCGCCGTGCCCGGGTTCGGCGTCCAGCCAGACCAGGGCGAAGTACCCCGGGCAGGCCGTCTGTAGGACGGCGCGGACGTGGACGCCCCTGACCGGGCGGGGGAGCGGTGGCAGCGGGTCACCCACGCCGGGACTCCCGCCAGGCCTGCCGGCTCCGGCCGGCACGGGCGTGTTTGCCCTCCTGGACGGCGTGCGGGGGGAGCGGGAGGCGCATACGTGGAGTATTCCAGCCTCCATCGACGGTTCGCGGGCACGCCGGAGCCCGGCGTCGCGGCCGATCGGCCGGAAGCGTGGAGGTCGCCGGGGGCGGCCGCGCCCGCGTCGAACGCCGTGGACACACGGCTCCGGGAGCGGCCGGGGCCGTCAGCGGTCGCAGGTGCGGCAGCGCCGGGTGGCGGTGCGCTCGGTGTTGCCTCCCGTGGCCTTGAGCGGGGAGGCGTCGCTGATGCGCCGCCACAGTTGGGGGTCCGGTGCGTCGATCCAGCCCCACAGCGGGGCACTGACCTCGGAGTCGGACTGGTGTGAGCACCCGCTCCGGTGTGCCACACCCCGCAGGGAGATGAGGATCGCGTCCCTGCCCGGGTGCCGGCTCACGGTCGAGAAGGGAGTCCCCGTCCCGCTGGGACCGATGTAGTCCCGGGGCAGCGAGCACGCACAGCCCTCGCCGATGGGGAGTTCGCAGAAATCACAGCGCTTCATTCTCCTACTGTGCACCCTCTGGGTGACGATTCGGACGCTTTCTGCCGTCGAGGTGCCACGTATTCGGAAACTCCGGGCGTTCGCCGGGTCGGTTCGGGCCGAATCCCGCTCGACAGGCCGTGCTGACACGTCACATTCCCGCCGGAGTCCTCCCCCCGACCGCACCCATGACAAGTCTCACCGACGCGCGGCTCAACCGTGCCCCCGGTCGCAGGACGGTCGGCGGCGGCGGGTGGTGGCGGGCGGCCCCCGGGACGGTTGCGACGGCACCCCGGCGGGGAGCGGGTGTCGGACCGGGGCGGTAGGTTCCTCGCGACACCTCCCCCGGACCGAGGACGCAGCATGAGCACACCGCAGCCCTGTCACGTCGTGTACTGCGAGGGGTGGGAGGGCGAGCCGGGCCGCGTGGTGGGCGTGCTGGACGCCACCACAGCACGTGGGCGCGACGCCGCCGGCACGCAGTACGCGGTGCTCGTGCGGGACGCGGCGGGCGCGCCGCTGGTCCTGCTGGAGATCGCGTGGGCCCACGGGCACTGCGGGGTCTGGCTGTTCGACGCCGCCGGCGCGCGACGCACCCACCACCGCTACACGCGCCAGGAGGACGGCGGGCTCGCGCTCACCTACAGCCGGCGCTGGGCGGACCCCTCCTCGGAGGAGGCGGCCTCGGGCCGGGTCCCGCTCCTGCGGAGCGTGGAGGTGCTCGGCGGGAACTGGTCGGTCTACCGCGAGGACTTCGCCGGCGGCGGGCACACCTCCTCCCACCAGTGGCTGGAGGAGGACCTGGCGGCCCTCACGACCCTGCCCGCCCCCGGGTTCGGCCGGTGGGAGGAGCTCGTGGCACTGCACCCCGGCCTGTCCGACGCGGGCGTGCAACTGCGCGACGCCGACGCCGTGCCCGACCGCGACGCGGTTCCGGCTCCCTGGGCACCCCCGGGTCCGCTGGCCCCGCTCGGTGTCGACGGCCTCTTCCGGCCGGGGCGGCGCTACCGGGGCGCGCGCGACCGGCGGCCGGGCACCGTCGAGGTGCACGATGCCGGAACCCTCGTCCTGCCCACGGGGCGGGTGCTGCTCCGCAACCCGCAGGGCCTGGGGTTCGCCGGGCCGGAGCAGGCCCTGACGGTCCCGCTCCCGGTGGGGGAGCACCCCGTGCGGGTGTCCGTGCTGCGCCAGACCGGTCCCGACGGGGAGTCCGCCGTGGTGGCGGGGCTGCGCGTCGACGTCGCAGACCTGGTGGGGGTCCCGGTCGACGCGTGGGAGATGGCGCTGCGCCCGGGCGAGAGCCTGGAGGAGCTGCGCGAGGGGCGGTTCCACGGGGTGGACGTGGACCGCGACAGCGGCCTCGTCGGCGTGTGCGACGCCGCGTGCCTGCCCCACCTGGTCGAGGTGCTGACCGATCCGGACACGCACCCCGACCTCGTCATCGGCTACACGCCGCGCGAACGGGAGGCGCTGGCCGACCGGGAACGGGAGCTGCGGGAGGCCGCCCAGGCCTTCCTGGACGCCCCCGGCACCGTCACCGGGCAGGAGTTCGCCGAGGCGATCAGCCCCTCCCTGGAACAGGAGCTGGAGTTCCGGCAGAGCGTGTACGTGCTGTCGCGCCTGGCACACGGCATCGTCCACACGGAGGACCCCGGGCCGGCCCGGTTCGCCGAGCCGGGGGAGCGGGCCCGGGACGCCGGTCCGTGGACCAGGACCCTGAGCGAACCCGTCACCGGCGGCAACCTGGTGACGGCCTTCGTCGGTGACGGCGTCAGCACCTGCCCGGTGTGGCTGGGCAGGGCCGCCGACGGCCGGGTCGCGGCGCTGCTCGTCGACACCCTGGCCGTCGACCGCCCGGCCCAGTGCTGAACCCGGCTCCGCCCGGGCGGAACCGGAGCCGGAGCCGGGCCGGGGGTCACGCCAGTCGGTTCAGCACGCCGGGCAGGTCGCGGGAGTGGGCCACGGTCAGGCGGCGGGTGGCGCGGGTGACGGCGACGTAGAGGTCGTTGGCGCCGCGCGGCTGCTGCCACACGTGGTCCGGCTCCACGACCACCACGGAGTCGAACTCCAGCCCCTTGGACTCGGTCGCGGTCACCACGACGACGGGGTTCTCCAGGGCGTCGCGCCCGGGACCCCCGGCGTAGGGGCGCCCCGCGTCCGGTAGGGCGGCCGCCGCGGCCGCCACGTCGCGGTCGGCCGTGATCACCGCGACCCGCCCCTCGCCGATCGCCCGCAGCTCCTCGGCGACCACCGCGGGCAGCGACTCCGCCAGCGGTCCGGTCAGGCGGACCGCGCGCGGCGGGTCGCCCTCCTCGCGCACCGACTCGGGCGCCTCCTCGTCCGGGGCGGCGGCGCGCAGGACGTCCGCGGCGGCGGTCATGATCGGCGCGGGCGTGCGGTAGTTGACCCGCAGCCGCTCCACGTGCAGGTTGGCGCCCACGAAGGGTTCCAGCGCGTCGAGCCACGACCGGGCGCCCGCCGCGCTGCCCGTCTGGGCGACGTCGCCCACCACCGTCAGGGAACGGGTCGGCACCCGGCGCATCACCGCGCGCCAGGCCATCGGCGAGAGCTCCTGCGCCTCGTCCACGATGACGTGGCCGTAGGTCCACTCGCGGTCCTGGCCGGCGCGTTCGGCGGTGGTGAGGCCGGGTCCGGTGTCGCGGTGGCGTTCGGCCAGGACCCGCGCGTCCAGCAGGGGGTCGTCGGCCCCGGTGAACTCCAGCACCCCCTGGGCGTAGCGCTCCTCCTCCGCCTCGCGGGCCGCGCGGCGGCGCTCCCGGGCCCGCTCGGCGCTGTCGTCGTAGCCCAGGATGTCGGCGGCCTCGTCCAGGAGGGGAACGTCCTCCACCGTCCACGGGGCGTCGGCCGCGCGCGCCAGTGCCCGGCGCTCGTCCGCGGACAGGCCGGCCCGGGGGCCGACGCGGTCGAGCGCCTCGGTGTCGGAGAACAGCTCCGCCAGCAGCCGCTCGGGCGTCAGCGGGGGCCAGAGGGCGTCGATGGCCGCGCGGATCGCGTCCACGAACCAGAGCCGCTCGCCGATGAAGGGCAGGTCCTCCTCCTCGGCGGGCCGTCCGAGCAGGACGGACTCCGCCCGTGCCAGCTCCCGGAGCAGGGTGGTGACGGCGTACTTGCGCGCCGCGTTGTGCGGCAGGCGCAGGCCCCGCGCGGTCGCGATCACGTGCGCGGCGGTCTCGGCGGGAACGGTGAGGACGCCCGCGTCGGTGCGCACCCGCAGTTCGTCGTCGCCGAACGCCTCCAGCGGCGTGCGTTGGCGGTCGAGGACGGCGGCGCGCACGAGCTCGGCCATGCGCGGGGAGCCCTTGACGCGCGCGACGGCGTGCGGGTCGTGCTCGCGGGCCTCGACGCCGGGGAACAGTTCGCCCACGGTGCGCATCACCACGTCGGTCTCTCCGAGCGAGGGGAGCACGTCGCCGACGTAGCGCAGGAACGCCGGGTTGGGCCCGACCACCAGGACGCCGCGGCGCTCCAGGACGTGGCGGTGGGTGTAGAGCAGGTACGCGGCGCGGTGCAGGGCGGCCACGGTCTTGCCGGTGCCGGGTCCGCCCTGGACGACGAGCACCCCGGCCAGCCGTGCGCGGATGACGCGGTCCTGCTCGGCCTGGATGGTGGCCACGATGTCGGCCATCCGCCCGGTCCGGCCGCGGCGCAGCGAGGCGAGCAGCGCGGCCTCGCCGACCAGCTGGTGCCGGTCGCTCTCGGTCAGGCCGTCGGGGTCGAACACCTCGTCGTCCAGGCCGATGACGCGCCGGTGGCGTACGCGCAGGTGGCGTCGGCGGGCGAGGCCGGCGGCGTCACTCGGTGTGGCGGCGTAGAAGGGGCGGGCGGCCGGGGCGCGCCAGTCGACGAGGATGGTCTCGTGTTCGGCGTCGCGGAGTCCGATCCGTCCGATGTAGATCGTCTCCGTGTCGGTGGCGAGGTCGACGCGGCCGAAGCACAGGCCCTCCTCGACCGCGCCGAGCCGGGCCCGCCGCCGGGCCTGCTCGTAGGAGCGCGACTCGCGTTCCACCAGGGCGGCGTACCCGCTCCGGTCCTGCAGGTGCGCGGCGGCGAGCTGGTCCGCGGTGTACTCCCGCAGTGCGTCCAGGCGCGCGTACATCGCGCTGACCCTCGTCTGCTCGTGTGCGAGGGCCTCCTGTTCCGGTGAGGGTGACCCCGGTTGACGACTCTCCATTAAGGTGATATCCTTGCCGCAGTAAGCTCTGATTACACTGAAGATAGTGCTGAGTGTCAGAGCCTACCACCCGCCGGGACGCGATTCCGCGCCGGCGCGGCTCCCACTCCCCGGACGGTCACCGCGGCAGCGGCGGATCACCCGTCGGCCAGCCCGATCCGCTCCAGCGTGCGCCCGGTGCGCTCGTCCTCCTCCGCCAGGAACACGGCGAAGTCCTCCCCGGCCAGGTAGGCGTCCGTCCACCGGTTGCGCGCGAGGCGCTCCGCCCACTCCGGTGACGCGTGCACCCGCTCCACGAGCGCGAGCAGCCAGGCGAGATCGTCCTCGTCCAGCCCGGGCGGGGCCAGCAGCCCGCGCCAGTTCATGAACTCCAGGTCGATCCCGGCCTCCCGCAGCGTCGGCGCGTCCAGCCCCGGGTCCGCCTCGGCCGCCGTCACCGCCAGGACCCGCAGCTGGCCGGAGTCGATCGCCGCGCGCTGTTCGCTGGGGCCCGCGGCGGCGAAGTCGAGCGCGTGGCCCATCAGCGCGGCCTGCATCGGACCGCCGCCGTCGTAGGAGTGGTAGACCACGGCGCCCGGGTCGATGCCCAGTTCCTCGGCCAGCAGCATGGTCACCAGGTGGTCCGGACCCGCGGGGGTCGAGCCGCCGCCGATCCGCATCGCCCCCGGGTCCGCCTGCCAGGCGGCGACCAGGTCGCCGATGGTCGCGTACTCGGAGTCGGCCGGGACCATCAGCGCCTCGGGCTCCTCGATCAGGCGGGCCACCGGCGTGGCCTCGGTGACCGAGTCGGCGGCGGTGTCGACGTGGGTGTTGGCCACCAGGCCCAATCCCATCTGGAGCAGCAGGTCGGCCGCCCCGCGCTCGTAGACCAGCCGGGCCAGCGCGGCGGTCCCCGTGCTCCCCGCCAGGTTGAAGACGGTGACGTCGGGGACCGCGCCGATCTCCTCGATCACCGAGGCCAGGGTCCGGGCGGTGTGGTCGAACCCGCCGCCGGGCGGGGTCGGCACCATGATCCGCAGCGCGTCCTGGCGACCCGGCTCCTGGCAGCCCGCCAGGGGCAGCGCCAGTCCGCCGGCCAGTCCGCCGGCCAGTCCGCCGGCCAGGACGGCGCGGCGGCTCGGCCCGCGCCGCCCCGCCGTCCCGTTGCGCTCGTCCACCCCGCCCGTCGCTTCCTGTCGTCGTGGTCAGTCCCGCGGTGGAACCCGGCCGTCGGCCCCGGAACCGGAACCCGACACGGGAGCCGTCGCGGAACCGTCCTCGGATTCGTCCCGCGTACCCTCCGGTTCGTCCCCGGTGTCGGCCGTCGCGGCCGATCCGGCCGGCTCGACCGGAGTACGGCGCCGGCGCAGGACGCGCACCAGGGCCGGGAGCAGCGAGAGCACCGCGACCGCCAGCAGCCCCGCCGAGATCGGCTCGGTGAGGAACACCGACCACGCGCCGTCGGAGATCTGCAGCGCCCGCCGCATGTTCGTCTCCATGAGCCCGCCCAGGATGAGCCCCAGGATCAGCGGCGCGGCCGGGAAGTCGTTGCGGCGCATCAGGAACCCGATCGCGCCGAACGCGGCCAGCAGGCCCAGGTCGAACACGCTGAAGCTGAGCCCGTAGACGCCTACCACGCAGAATACGACCACCAGCGGGACCAGCATCGTCCTGGGTGTGTTGAGCACCTTGGCGAACAGCGGGATCAGCGGCAGGTTGAGGATCAGCAGCACCACGCTGCCGATGTACATCGAGGCGACCACGCCCCAGAACATGTCCGGGTTCTGCGACAGCATCATCGGGCCCGGCTGCACGCCGAGCACCATCAGCGCGCCCAGCAGGATCGCCGTCGTGCCCGAACCCGGTACGCCCAGGGTCATCAGCGGCACGAACGAGCCCACGGCCGCCGCGTTGTTCGCCGCCTCCGGCGCGGCCACGCCCTTCGGGTTGCCCTCACCGAACGTGTCCCCGTCCCGGGCGATCTTCTTCTCCATCGAGTACGACAGGAAGGAGGCGACCGTGGCCCCCGCGCCCGGCAGGACACCGGTGAAGAAGCCCAGCACCGACGAGCGCAGCGCGGGCGGGGTGATCTGGGCGATCTCGCGGCGGGAGAGCCGCAGGGAGGTCACGCCCTTGCGGACGCCGCCCTTGCCCCGCTGGTTGAGCATCACCAGCACCTCGGCCAGCGCGAACACGCCCAGCGCCACGATGAGGAACTCCACGCCCTCGTACAGTTCCGGCAGGTCGAAGGTGAAGCGGACGATCGCGGTCTGGGAGTCGATGCCCACCAGGGCGATCATCACCCCGACCACGGCCGAGACCAGGCCCTTGACCAGGTTGCGCCCGCCCAGGGACACCACGGCGGTCAGCCCCAGCACCATGAGCGCGAAGTACTCCACCGGGCCGAAGCTGACGGCGAAGGACGCCAGGCTCGGGGCGATCGCCATCAGCCCCACGACGCTGATCGTGCCGCCGACGAACGAGCAGATCGCCGCGATCGCCAGGGCCTTGCCCGCCTGGCCCTTGAGGGCCATCGGGTAGCCGTCGAAGGACGTGGCGACCGTACCGGCCACGCCCGGGGCGTTGAGCAGGATGGACGAGGTCGATCCGCCGAAGATCGCCCCGTAGTACACCCCCGCCAGCATGATGATCGCCGACGTGGGGTCCATGCCGTAGGCGATGGGGATCATCAACGCGATGGCGCTCATCGGGCCCAGCCCGGGCAGCATGCCGATGATGGTTCCGGCCAGCACACCGATGAAGACGTAGAGCAGGTTCTCCGGCGTCAGCGCGATGCCGAAGCCGTACATGAGTTGGTCGAGCATGCCCATGAGAGGGTTTCCTTGGTCTCAGGTCAGAAGGGAAGCGGGCCGCTCGGCAGCGTCACGTCCAGGCCCCACGTCATTCCCGCGTAGAACGCGAACGGCAGGGTGAGGGCGACCACGGCGTTGACCAGGTGTCGGCGGTAACCGAGGTACCAGGTCATCGATCCCAGGTAGAGGGCGGTGGACAGGATGAAGCCCAGGAGCTCGAAGACGGCGATGTAGGCGATCAGGGCGCCGACGAACAGGCCGATCTCCAGCCGGGGGTCGTCGAGGCGGCCCAGCCGGGGCTCACCGCCCTCCCGCGGCTCGTCCGCGGCCTCCCCGCCGCTCTCGGCGACGGTCTCCTCGGGCTTGCGCTGGAAGAACAGCAGCACCGCCAGGACCAGCAGCGCCACACCCAGCCAGCGCGGCAGGGTCGACGGCTGGACCGGGACCTCCACCGCCGTGTAGGCGGGCATCTGGAAGGCCAGCACGAGGTAGCCGATCGCGAACAGGCCGACCGCGATCCCGAGCGTGCGCGGCGAGAACCGGAACGCCCGCTCGGGCAGGATCGGCGTGCGCGGAGCCCAGGGCCTGCGGGGGCGGCCCTGGGCCGCCCCCTCCGCGGGCGCGCCGTCGCGGCGCGCGGTGGTGTTCTCGCTCACTGGAGACCGACCTCGGTGAGGATCGCGGCGAACTCGTCGCGGGTCTCGTCCAGGAACGCGCCGAACTCCTCGCTGTCCTGGTAGGCGTCGGTCCAGCCCAGACGGGCGGACTCGGTCTGCCAGGCCTCGGTCTCCATCAGGTCGGCGAAGAGGGTCTCGTAGTAGGCGACCTGGGCGTCGGTCAGGTCCGAGGGGGCCATGACGCCGCGCCAGATGTCGAACGTGAAGTCGACGTCCTGCTCCACCAGCGTCGGCACGTCCGCCACGGCGTCGACGCGCTCCTCCGAGGAGACGCCGACCGCGCGGACGTCGCCCGACTCCAGCATGCCCAGCGCCTCGCCGACGCCGACCACGGCCGCGTCCACGTGGCCGCCCAGCAGGGAGGTCAGCGCCTCGCCGCCGCCGTCGAAGGGGATGTAGTTGGCCTGGGTCGCGTCGGCTCCGGCCGCTTCCAGGGCACCGGCCAGCGCGACGTGGTCCATGCTGCCCGGCCCCGAGCCGCCGCCGACGCTGAAGTCGCCGGACCCGGCCTGGTCGGCGAGGTCGGCGAAGGTCTCGACGTCGGAGTCGGCCGGCACGAGGTAGACCATGTAGTCGGTCGCCAGGCGGGCGATCGGGGTGAAGTCCTCGTGGTCGTAGTCGGAGTCACCGGCCATCGGCACCAGCAGGATGGGCGGGCTGGTCACGAACAGTTTGTGCGGGTCGGCGGCGTTGTTGGCGATGTAGCCCCAGCCGATCGCACCGCCCGCGCCCGGCTTGTTGACCACCTGCACGGAATCGTCCACCAGCTCCTGCTCCTCCAGCAGGCGGGCGCTGGTGCGGGCGAGAGTGTCCCAGCCGCCGCCGGTGGCGGCCGGTGCGGTGATCTCGATGGGCTGGGTGGGCGACCAGGTACCGTCCTCGGCGACGGTGCCCTCGTCGGTGCCGCCGCAGGCGGCGAGCACGAGCGGCAGGGCCGCGGCGACGGCCGCGGCGCGGAGGCCGAGGGTCCGGCGGGACGGGCCCGAACCGGGGGCACTGGGATTGACGTGCGTCTTCGTCATGCGGAGCATGATTTCTCCGTAGGGGATGCGGCCGGGTATGTTCCGGTTGTCGTGTGAGGCAACGCACAGGCAAGCAGAGGGAAACACGGGTGAAAAGTGTTGTGTCTTTTGTGCGGGCAATGGTCGTAAGGAACGTTGTGGTCGTTGTGGTCACACGCACGCCGGGGGCGGTCCGCGGATGAGGTTCGGGGCGCCGCGAACGACGCTGGCCGGGCAGTTCCTCGCGCTGCAGCTCGGCATCGTCGTGATCGTGCTGGTCATGGTCGCCGCGGTGTCCCTGGCCCAGTCCGACGCCCGCCTGCGCCAGACCGAGAGCCGCCGCATGCTCTCGGTCGCCGAGAGCACGGCCGCGCGCGACATCGTCCGCGCCGGCCTGGAGGCCGACGGGCGGCTGGAGGTGCTGGCGCCGACCGCCGAGAGCGTGCGGGTGCTCTCCAGCGCCGACCACCTGGTCATCCACGACAGCGAGGGCCGGGCCCTGACCCTGGACCCCGGGCCCCGGGACGGCGGCCCCCAGGGCGCGCCCGGCATCGCCTCGGCGCTGGAGGGCCGCGCCTGGACCGGGGTGACCGAGATCGAGGGCAACCGGGCCGTGGCCGCGGCCGTCCCAGTGATCGGCGACGGCGGCACCATCCTCGGCGTCGTCCTGACGGGCGTGGACTACCCCGGGGCCGGCGAACTCCTCGTCCTGGCCACCCCCAACCTGCTGGTGTACCTGGGCATCGCCAGTGTGCTCGGCGTGGCCGGCTCCCTGCTGCTGTCGCGCCGCGTCAAGCGCCAGACCCTGGGCCTGGAGCCCGACCAGATCGCCCGCCTCGTCGAGCACCGCGAGGCGATGCTGCACGGCATCAAGGAGGGCGTCCTGGGACTGGACGCCGACCACCGCGTCACGCTGGCCAACGACGCCGCCGTGCGCCTGCTCGGCCTGCCCGCCGACTGCGTGGGCTCCACCCTGACCGAACTGGGCGTGGGCGGCGAGCTGGAGGACGTGCTGCTGGGCCGGGTCCAGGGGCGTGACACCGTGGTCGCCCTGGGGGACCGGCTCGTGGCCCTGAACCGCATGCCCCTGGTCACCGACGCGCGCCCCGCCGGATCCGTGACCACCATGCGCGACCGCACCGACCTGGTCGAGCTCCAGCACGAACTGGACACCAGCCAGACCACCACCGAGACCCTGCGCGCCCAGGCCCACGAGTTCAGCAACCGGCTGCACGTCATCTCCGGGCTGCTGGAGCTGCGCGAGTACGGTGAGGCGGCCAAGTACGTCAGCCAGGTCGGCGGGGCCCGCGCCCAGCTCAGCGCCGACGTCACCGGCCGGGTCAACGACCCGTCGCTGGCCGCGCTGCTCATCGCCAAGACCAGCCTGGCCGACGAGCAGCGCACCCGGCTGCGGGTCTCCCCGGGGACCCGCCTGGAGCCGGTCTCGGCGGAGCTGTCCGACGACCTGGTCACGGTCGTGGCCAACCTGGTCGACAACGCCCTGGACGCCGTCGCCCCGACCGCCGGCGGCGCCGCGCCCCCCTGGGTGGAGGTCGAGGTCGTCGGCGGCGGAGGAGACCCGGTCCGGGTGGCCGTCACCGACTCCGGACCCGGCGTGCCCAGCGAACTCGCCGGCGAGGTGTTCCAGCACGGCTACACGACCAAGGACGGAGCCGGGCGCAAGCGCGGCCTGGGGCTGGCCATCGTCGGCCTGGTCTGCGCGCGCCGGGGTGGGACGGCGACCGTCACGGGCTCGCAGTTCACCGCCGTCCTGTACGAGACCCCGCCCGCGCCCGAGGAGGAGACCTGATGCCGAGCACCCCGGGCCGACCGGAACAGCACCCCACCGGAGGTACACGTTGAACGCGCCAGAGGCGACCGCGGACCGGGCCCCGGCGACGCAGGTCAGGACGCTCATCGTCGATGACGACTTCATGGTCGCGCGGGTCCACCGCGGCCTGGTGGAGCGCGTCCCCGGCTTCACGGTCGTCGGTGAGGCCGGCACCGGGGCCGAGGCCCTGGAGATGGTCGCGCGGCTGCGCCCGGACCTGGTCCTGCTCGACATCTACCTGCCCGACATGAACGGCATCGAGGTGCTGCGCGCCCTGCGCGCGCCCGGCGGCGGCGAGGACCTGCCGGAGGTGGACGCGCTGGTCATCACGGCGGCGCGGGACAGCGGGACCGTGCGCCAGGCCCTGCGCGGCGGGGCGGTGCAGTACCTGATCAAGCCCTTCGAACCCGCCCTGCTGACCGAGCGGCTGCGCGACTACGCCCGGCTGCGCCGCGACCTGGAGACCGGGGAGGCCGCCGACCAGGACGCCGTGGACCGGGCCTTCGGCGCGGCCCGGCCCACGGCCAGGCCCGCCAAGGCGATGCCCAAGGGGCTCACCAGCCCGACGGCCGCCCTCGTGGAGCGCGCCCTGCGCGAGCACGCCTTCGGGGGTGGGGGCGGCGGCGAGGGCGGCGAGGACCTGTCGGCGACGGAGTGCGCCGCCGCCACCGGGATCTCCCGGGTCAGCGCCCGGCGCTACCTGGAGTACTTCGCCGACTCCGGCCGCGTCGAGGTCCGGCTGCGCTACGGCACGGCCGGCCGGCCCGAGCGCCGCTACCGCTGGTCGGGACCCCCGCGCTGAGCGGGTGCCGAGGCCGGCTCGGGGCGGCGACGGCGAGGGCGACTCCGCGAACCGGCGGCACGGAATCCGGTGCGCGCGGTGGCTCCGGCCCGCCGCAGCCGCTACACTCGGGGCCATGCGAACCGACCCGACCACCCAGGCCCAGTGGTGGCGCCGCTCCTAGGCGGCGCAGGTTCGTAGTACCCGAGAGCAGCGACCGCCCCGGACCGGCGGTCGTTTCGTGTTTTCACGGCCCCGGCCGGCGTGACCCGACCCGACCGACCACAGCGCCAAAGGACCGGCCGTGAACCCCAGCGACGTCCAGACCATCACGTACCGCACCGCGGGCGGCGTGACCGTCCGCCGCAGTTCCACCCCCTGTGACCCCGAGGTCCTCACCGACCTCGTCGCTTCCGTGGAGCACCGCCGCGGCGGCGTGCTCTCCTCCGGTATGGAGTATCCGGGCCGCTACGACCGCTGGCACCTGGGCTACGTCGACCCGTGCCTGGAGATCAGCACCCGCGGGCGCCGGATCACCGCCACCGCCCTCAACGCGCGCGGACGCGTCCTGCTCCCCGTCGTGTCCCGGGCCCTGGCGGAGGTGGGCACCGACGCCGACCGCGGCACCGGCCACGTCGCCGTCACCGTGCCCGAGCCCGACCCCGGTGTCTTCTTCACCGAGGAGGAGCGCAGCCGCCGTCCCAGCGTGTTCACCGGGATCCGCGCCGTCGTGGCGGCCCTGCGCAGCCCCGAGGACACCAACCTCGGCCTCTACGGGGCCTTCGGCTACGACCTGGCCTTCCAGTTCGAGCCGATCGAGCGGCACATCGACCGCGACCCCGACGACCGCGACCTCGTCCTGCACCTGCCCGACGCCCTCGTGGTCCGCGACCGCAAGCGCGAGACGTGCGTGCGCTACACCTACGAGTTCACCGTCCCCGGCGACGACGAGCACGCCGCGGCCACCACCGAGGGCCTGGCCCGCGAGACCGAGCCCACCCCGCCGGTCGTCGCCGCGCACGTGCCGGAGGGCCCGCAGCCCGGTTCCTACGCGCGCATCGTCGCCGACGCCAAGGAGAAGTTCCGCCGCGGCGACCTGTTCGAGGTGGTCCCCGGCCACCGCACCTACGCCCGCTGCTCCTCGCCCGCCCGCTTCTACGAGCGCCTGCGCGAGCGCAACCCGGCCCCCTACGAGTTCTTCTTCAACCTCGGTGAGGGGGAGTACCTGGTCGGTGCCTCGCCGGAGATGTTCGTGCGGGTCAGCGGCGAGCCCGGCACCGGGCAGCGCGTGGAGACCTGCCCGATCTCCGGCACCATCCGCCGGGGCGAGGACGCGCTCGGCGACGCGGAGAACATCCAGGAGCTGCTCTCCTCGGTCAAGGAGAAGTCCGAGCTCACCATGTGCACGGACGTGGACCGCAACGACAAGTCGCGGGTGTGCGAGCCGGGCAGCGTCCGGGTGATCGGGCGCCGCCAGATCGAGATGTACTCGCGCCTGATCCACACCGTCGACCACATCGAGGGGACCCTGCGCCGCGACTTCGACGCCCTGGACGCCTTCCTCAGCCACATGTGGGCGGTCACCGTCACCGGAGCCCCCAAGACGTGGGCGATGCGGTTCATCGAGCAGCACGAGACCAGCCCCCGTCGCTGGTACGGCGGCGCCGTGGGCGTGATCAACTTCGACGGCTCCATGAACACCGGCCTCACCCTGCGCACCGCGCACATCCAGAACGGGGTGGCCGCGGTGCGGGTCGGCGCGACCCTGCTCTACGACTCCGACCCCGAGGCCGAGGAGAAGGAGACCTTCCTCAAGGCGCGAGCCCTGCTGGAGACGCTCGCCCAGGGAGAGGAGGACGACCGGGCCGCCGAGGCGGGGGAGGAGCCGGGGCAGGCGCCGGCGCCCGCGGCGGCGCTGCCCGGCACGGGCATGAAGGTGCTGCTCGTGGACCACGAGGACTCCTTCGTCAACACCCTGGCCGACTACGTGCGGCGGCACGGCGCGGAGGTCACCACCGTCCGCTACGGCTTCGACGCGTCCGTGCTCGACCGCCTGGCCCCCGACCTGGTGGTGCTCTCGCCCGGACCCGGGCTGCCGGTGGACTTCGGCATGTCCGCGCTGCTGGACCAGCTCGCGGCCCGCCGCCTTCCGGTGTTCGGCGTGTGCCTGGGCATGCAGGCCATGGTGGAGCACTCCGGCGGCGAGCTGCGCACGCTGGCGGAACCCGTGCACGGCAAGCCCGGACGCGTGCGGTTGCTGGGAGATACCGCGCCGGAGGCGTCCGTCGAGGGTGGTGGCGGGCGACGGGTGGGCGGACACGTCCTGGCGGGGCTGGGCGAGGACGGCCGGTTCCCGGCCGCGCGCTACCACTCCACGTACACGCTGCCCGACCTGGTCAAGAACTACGAGGTGACCGCCGTCCTGGACGAGGACGAGCCGGTCGTGATGGCGATCGAGGACGCGTCCGCGTGCTGGTTCGGTGTGCAGTTCCACCCCGAGTCCATCCTCACCGCGCCGGTGGGCGAGGGCATCGTCGGCCGCGTCCTGGAACTGGCCCGGCGCTGGGCGGTGCCCGCGCGCGCCTGAACCGCGTTCGACCCGCGGCTGGTCGGCGGCCGGTCGGCGGTCGGCCCGCGCGCGGTGCGTCCGCGTGCGGGCCGCTTTCCTCGGGATTCGAGATCGAAACGTCGGCGGTCGATGTTTGATCAACCTGTAACCGGTCAGTGATGAAGTATGGGTACTTTGCTACTGATTCTCGGCATCATCCTCATCGTCGCCGGTGTTCTGGGTCTCCTGCGGGGGCAGATGCTCTGGGGTATCGTCGCGATCGTCGTCGGGCTCATCCTCGCCCCCGGTGGGTACTTCGGCTTCTGACGGGCCGCTGCCCGTGGTGACGCCGGGCCGCCGTCGCCCCGCCTGAGCGCCGATTCCCCGTTCGGACGCGGTCGCCGCGCCCACACCCGGCAGTGCGAACCGCCCATCCCGCGAGAGCGCTCCGCCGCGGGCGCCGACCGTCCGGCCGGGGCTGCGAACGGGGCGGCGGGCCCCGGCCCGCGCCCGGAAGGAGCGGTGGCCGCGCGGGCTCGCGCCCTACGGCGTGCTCACTACGCGCCGCGGTTCGGCCGCGCGTGCGTCGTAGCGTTCGCGGGCTTCGCGGATCTCCTCCCCGTGCTGCTCCGCCCACACCCGGAAGGCCTCCATGAGCACCACCAGGTCCCGTGTCAGCGGTGTCAGCGAGTACTCCACCTGCGGTGGGGTGGTGGCGAAGACCCGGCGGTCCACCAGGCCGGCGCGCTCCAACTCGCGGAGGGTCTGGGTGAGCATCTTCTGCGTGATGCCGTCGAGGCGGCGTCGCAGCGCCCCGAAGCGCAGCGGTCCGTCCGCGAGCGCGCCCACGACGAGGCACACCCACTTGCTCGACAACAGGTCGAGGACCTCACGGGAGACGCAGTTGCGCAAGTAGGCGTCCGCTCCGCCATGCTCTCGCAGTTCAGGGGTGGTATACATCAGGTACCTACCTCACTTTCAGGTGCCTTCTAGCCAGCGGATACCTTATCCGGAAGGCTGAGGCGCATGACAGAGCAGATGAGAATCGTTCAGCAGCGGACACTGGGTGGTCCAGAGGTCCTGGAGGTCGCCCGGGTGCCCGTGCCCGACCTGGGCGCGACCCGGATCCTCGTCCGCGTGCACGCCGCCGGCGTCAACCCGGTCGACTGGAAGCTTCGCCAGCACGGGTACTGGCTCACACCCCCCTTCTCCCAGGGGTTCGACGTCTCGGGGGTGGTCGTGGCCGTCTCCCAGGGGTCGAGCCGGTTCGCGGTCGGCGACGAGGTCTACGGGATGCCGAACTATCCGGACGTGCCCGACGCCTACGCCGACTACGTCGCCGCTCCGGCCCGGCGCTTCTCCCGCAAGCCCGTCGGACTCGACCACACCGAGGCCGCCGCCCTGCCGCTGGCCTCGCTCACCGCCTGGCAGGCGCTGGTCGACACCGCCGCGGTGGCGGCGGGCCAGCGCGTCCTGGTGCACGCCGCCGCCGGCGGGGTGGGCCACCTGGCCGTGCAGATCGCCAAGGCCAGGGGCGCCCACGTCATCGGTACCGCCAGCGCCGCCAAGCACACGATGCTGCGCGAGCTCGGCGCGGACGAGCTCGTCGACTACACCAGCACCGACTTCACCGAGACGGTCGGTCGGGTCGACGTGGTGCTCGACCCCATCGGCGGCGACTACCTGGAGCGGTCGCTGCGCGTCCTGCGGCCGGACGGGTGGTACGTCGGCGTGTCCAATCCCCTCGAACAGGAGACCATCGTCGAGGCGGCCGACGCGGCGGGCGTCCGCGGCGCCACCGTCTGCGTCGAGCCCGACCACGTCCAGTTGGACGGGATCACCGCGCTCGCCGAGGCGGGGAAGCTGCGCCCGGTCGTGAGCGAGACGTTTCCGTTGGAGGCCGCCGCCAAGGCGCACGAACACAGCCAGACCGGACGCACCGCGGGCAAGGTCGTCCTCACCATGACCTGACGGGCGGGCCCCGGATGGCACCGCCCGGCCCGCCCGTGCGGCGGGCCGGGCGGCTTCCCGGCCCCGTGAGCGGGTCCCGGCGGGCCGTGTACCCTCGTGGAAGGCCAATCGGCCCAGCCCCATGCGCGCGTCCGTGACCGGGACCCCAGGTCACGGCACTGACGCGTGCCACGGGGCGGGGAGCCACGAGGAGAGGGTGCTGTGAAGAAGGTCGAGCCGCAGGTACGTCTGGTAGCGCGTCCGCAGGTGGACTACGACGTGATCGCCGACTACCTCAAGGAGGTCGGCGGGCAGGCGTGGCTGGAGCGGTTCGACCGCGGCGACCTGGACCTGCACCTCAACGACGCGCAGAACCTCGCAGAGTTCGCCGGGCGGCTGTGCTACCGCTCCTGGGAGCCCGGCCTGAACCCGAACGTCACGCGGGTGCGCAAGGACCAGGACGCCTACCTCGGCAACATCCTGGCCAGCCTGCACGGATCCGTCCTGGAGCACATCAGCTTCAGCTTCGTGCTGCACAACGTCTCGCGCGTGCTGACCCACGAGCTCATCCGGCACCGGCCCGGCGTGGCCGTCTCCCAGGAGTCGCTGCGCTTCGTGCGCCTGAGCGACCTGCCGTTCTGGTTCCCGGACTGGGCCGAGGAGGACCCCGAGCTGATGGAGCGCGCCACCGCGATGCTCCAGCAGATGGAGGAGTTCCAGCTCTGGATGGCCGACCACTTCGGCCTGGACGACGACGGCGTGAAGTTCGCCGAGAAGAAGCACAAGACGTCGTTCATGCGCCGCTTCGCCCCCGAGGGCGTGGCCACCGGCCTGGTGTGGACCGCCAACGTGCGCACCCTGCGGCACACCCTGGAGGCCCGCACCGCGCCGGGCGCCGAGGAGGAGATCCGCCTGCTCTTCCACCGCATCGGCGAGACCCTCAAGGAGGAGGCCCCGGCCCTGTTCGGCGACTACGTCGTCGAGGACGGCGCCTGGGTCCCGCAGTACCGCAAGGTCTGACCACCGGTCCCACCGGTCTCACAGGCCCCGCCGGCCCGGCACCCCTGTCACTCGTTCCTCTGTCGCTCGTTCCTCACCCGGCACCCCCGGCCCAGGAGACCTCCTCGGGCAGGGGGTGCCCCTGTGCGCGCAGGTCGCCCAGGAGCCGCAGCAGTGCCTGCGCGGCCGGGGCCAGCCGCCGGTACCGGTGGGTGACCACGCTCAGCCGCCGGTCGACCACCGGTTCCACCAGCGGCACCCGGACGTGGTCGGCGAAGCTCATGAGGGCGCCCACCAGGGAGGGCAGGGCCGACACCCCCAGGTCGGCGGCCAGCAGACCTCCGACCGTGGACACGGTGCCCGCCTCGATCGTGCGGGCCGGGCGCACCCCGGCGCGCGCGAACCCGAACTCGGTCCCCGCGCGCACGCTGGAGTCGGTGCCGATCGCGATGAAGCGCTCCTCGGCCAGGTCGCGCCAGCGCAGGCGGTCGCTGCCCGCCCACCGGTGGCCGCTCGGCAGGACGGCGTAGAAGCGGTCCTGGAACAGCGCCCGGGCGCGCAGGTCCTCGGGAACGCTCTCCGCCACGGCCAGCGCGAGGTCGCACTCGCCCGCCACCAGCCGCTCCAGTGCCGTCCGCGACATCCCGTCGAGGATGCGCACGTCCACCTCCGGAGCCCTCTCGCGAAAGCGGGCGATGACCGGCGGGAGCAGGGACGCGGCCACCGACGGCAGCGTCGCCACCGTCACCGTGCCCCGGGACCCGCCCAGGAAGCGCTCCAACCCCGTCATCTCCGCCCGGTGGACCGCCAGCACGCGTTCGGCGACGGCCAGCAGTTCGTCGCCCTCGGGCGTGCAGACCACGCGGCGGGTCGTCCGGTCGAAGAGTCGGACGCCCAGCGCGCGCTCCATCCCCAGCACGGTCCGGCTCAGCGAGGACTGGGCCACCCGCAGGTCACGGGCGGCCTCGGTGAAACTTCCGGTCCGGGCCACGGCGACGTGGACGGACAGCTGCCGCAGGGAGAGGTCCATGCATCCAGAGCATAAGTGGTTGCCCCTTTGATGTTGGACACGGGGGGAAACGTGCGGGAAACATGGTCCCCGTGACCCGAGTCACTCCCCCCACCGGGCCATCTCACTGGAGGAACGTGCCGCATGCTGACCGCCATGGGCTTCGCCACGATCGGCGTCGTACTCGTCCTACTGCTGTCCAACCGCGTGAGCGCGGTCGTCGCGCTCATCGGAGTCCCCGTCGCGGCCGCGCTGGTCGCCGGATTCTCCCCGGCCGAGATCGGCACGTTCGCCGGTGACGGCATCACCGGGGTGGCCACCACCGCGGCCATGTTCGTCTTCGCGATCCTCTACTTCGGGGTCATGAGCGACGCCGGCCTCTTCGCCCCCGTCGTGCGGCGCGTGCTGCGCTTCGCCGGGAGCAACCCGGTCACCATCGCGGTCGCCACCGTCGTCCTGGCCATGGCCACCCACCTCGACGGGGCGGGCGCCACCACGTTCCTCATCACGATCCCGGCGATGATCCCCCTCTACGACGCGCTGGGCATGCGCAGGGTCGTCCTCGCGGCGCTCACCGGCCTGGGCGCGGGCGTCATGAACCTCATGCCCTGGGGCGGACCGACCGCGCGCGCCGCGACCGCCACCGGTGTCCCGGCCAACGAGCTGTGGATCCCGCTCATCCCCGCGCAGGCGGTCGGCGTCCTGGCCTGCCTGGCCATCGCCTTCCTCATCGGCCACCGCGAACGGGCCCGCCTGGCCGCCGTGGCGACCGGGACCGAGGGCGAGACCGTTCCCGCCGGTGCCGGTGCCGGTGCCGGTGCCGGTGCGTCGGCCGTCGCCGGGGCGGGTGCGACCGCCGGGCCGCGGCCGGCCTCCGCGGGCGGGGACGGGAGCGGCACCGCGCCCGGTCCGGTCGAGGACTCCGAGGCGGCGCTGCTGCGCCGGCCCCGTGTGTACTGGTTCAACGTCGCGCTCACCGTCGCCACCGTGGCCGCGCTCATCGCCGGTGTGATGCCGCCCGAACTGCTCTTCATGCTGGCCCTGGTCATCGCGCTGGTCGTCAACTACCCGGGGCTGTCGGCGCAGACCGAGCGCGTCAACGCCCACGCACGCGGCGCGATGCTCATGGCGAGCACCCTCCTGGCGGCCGGGGTCTTCCTCGGGGTCATGGAGAACAGCGGCATGATCGAGGCGATGGCCACCGCCCTGACCGGCGCGATGCCCGCCGCGATCGGCCCCGGACTGCCGCTGTTCGTCGGCGTGCTGGCCGTGCCGCTGAGCCTGCTCTTCGGACCGGACGCGTACTACTTCGCGGTCATGCCCGTGCTGTCGGCGGTGGGCGCGACCTTCGGTGTCGGCGCGGAGAGCATCGCGCAGGCCTCGATCATCGGCGAGGAGACCGTCGGCTTCCCGATCAGCCCGATGACCGGTTCGTTCTACCTGCTCACCGGCCTGGCGGGCGTGCCCATCGGCGCGCACATCCGCTTCCTGCTCCCGTGGGCGTGGCTGGTCAGCCTGATCATGCTCGCCATCGCCCTGGCGACCGGCGTGATCCCGCTCTGGGCGGGCTGACCGGCGGCCGCGCCCACGATCCGGACCGACGACACACAAGGAGGAGTTCGTGACCGACGACCTGGTCATCGGCTGCGGCGCGGGATTCGCCGCCGACCGCGCGCAGCCCGCCGTCGACCTCGTGGAGAGGGGCGGCCTGGACTACCTCGTCCTGGAGTGCCTGGGGGAGCGGACGGTGTCGCTGGCCGCCCTGCGCGGTGTCAGCGGTTCGGGGCCCGGCTACGACCCGATGCTGCGCCGCCGCCTCGAACTGCTCCTGGAGCCGCTGCGGCGCACGGGCACGAGACTCGTCACCAACGCGGGCTCCGCCGACCCGGTCGGGGCCGCGCGGATGGCGCACGCCCTGGCCCGGGAGCTGGGCGTGCCCGCCACCGTCGCCGCCGTCCACGGGGACGACGTGCTCGACCGCATCGACACCTCAGCCCCCGCCTGGGAGGACGGGCTGCCACTGGACGCCCACGGGGAGCTGGTCTCGGCCAACGCCTACGTGGGCGCCGACGCGCTGATGCCGGCCCTGCGGGGCGGCGCGGACCTGGTCATCGCGGGCCGGGCGGCCGACCCGTCCCTGTTCCTGGCGCCGCTGGCGCACTCGCTGGGCTGGGACGCCGACGACACCGACGCGATGGCGGCCGGGACCCTCGTCGGGCACCTGCTGGAGTGCGCCGGCCAGGTGACCGGGGGCTTCTTCGCCGATCCCGGCCGCAAGGACGTCCCGGACCTGGCCCGACTGGGATACCCGCTGGCGCGGGTCGCCCCGGACGGAACGGCGGTCATCACCAAGACGCCGGGCACCGGCGGGCGCGTGGACCGGATGACCGTCATCGAGCAGCTCCTGTACGAGGTCACCGACCCCCGCGCCTACCTGACGCCCGACGTGGCCCTGGACATGACCGGCGCGGCCGTCGACGACCTGGGCGGCGACCGGGTCCGGGTGAGCGGCGCGCGCGGCGCGCCCCGGCCCGAGGACCTCAAGGTGAGCGTGGGCCACCGCGCGGGGTTCCGCGGGGAGGGGGAGATCTCCTACGCGGGGCCGGGCGCCCTGGCCCGGGCGCGGCTGGCGGGCGAGGTCGTGCGCGAGCGGCTCGGGGACGCGGTCGGTCGGCTCCGGGTGGAGGTCATCGGTGTGGACGCCCTGTCCGGGGCGAGCGCGGACGGTCACGGCGGCGACGGCGGCGGGGCCGGGGGCGGGAGCGGGGGCGGTCGCGGTGAACCGCACGAGTGCCGCCTGCGGGTGGCCGGGCTGGCCCGCGAGCGCTCGGCCGCCGAGGCGGTGGCCGAGGAGGTGGCCGCCCTGTACACGTCCGGGCCCTCCGGCGGGGGAGGGACGCGGGTGGACACCCGCGAGGTCATCGGGGTGCTCTCGACCACCATCGCGCGGGGCGACGTCGAGACCGGGACCGTGGTGTTCGCGGCGGAGGAGGGGGCATGAGCGTTCGGCTGTACGACGTGGCACACGCCAGGACCGGGGACAAGGGCAACCTCAACACGATCGCCCTCATCCCCTACGACCCCGCGTGGTATCCGGTGCTGTGCGAGACGGCCACACCCGAGCGGGTGGCGGACTTCCTGGGGGAGCGGGTCAGGGGGCCGGTGACGGTGCACCGGCTGGACCGGCTGCCCGCCCTGCTGTTGGTGTGCGCCCGCGCGTGCGAGGACACGGTGACGACGTCGCTGTACCTGGACACGCACGGCAAGAGCCTGGGATCGGTGCTCCTGGGCCTGCCCCTGGAGGCGGGCGCGGCCCCGTGGCCCGCGCGGGGCTGAGCGCGGTGCCCCGCCGGGTCGTTCCGCCGACAGGGGGACGGCGGGCGGATCCAGCGGCGCGCCGGCGGTGTGACGCGCGGGCGGAGCGGCGGGCGGTCACAGGAGCCGGTCGAGCCTCCTGAGGAGCGTGCGCAGCTCACGCCCGGGCACGCCGCCCAGGTCGTGGGCCACGCGGTACAGGATGCTGCGCGCGTGACGGGGCTTGAAGCAGCAGCCCCACACGCCACAGCCGGGGCTGTCGGGCGGGACCCACGAACGGTGGTGGTGGGTGAGGACGAAGTGCCGCCACACCAGCAGGGCCTGGTGGGTCATGGCCGGGGACAGATGCGGGCTCCGGTGTTCGAGCCAGGCGATCTGTTCCGCGGTCCGCCACGACAGGCCCTTGATCTTCGGCTGCGGGAGGGCGGGGTCGTGGGGCCGCCGGGGGATCGTCGTTTCGGCGCGCAGGCGCCCGGGCGGCCTACGCGGCATCGACCCTTCGGTGGAGGTTCATGGACGCCATCATGGCAAGGCTCGCACGGCCGTGTCCAGATCGGCTGGTCGCAGCGGTCCGGGACACGGATCCGTGGCCTCCGCCGCCCTGTCACCGCCGTTCGCTAGCGTCGGGGCGGGACTTCGAGGAAGGGCGGCGGACATGGCGGAGGAGCGTGTCGACCGGGGAAGCAGGACCGTGCGCGCGCCGGTGGCGGAGGTCTACCGGGCGATGACCGAGCGGGACGCGCTGGAGGCGTGGCTGCCGCCGGAGGGCATGACCGGCCGGATCACCCGGTTCGAACCGTGGCCCGGGGGCGGGTTCGACCTGGTGCTCACCTATGACGACCCGGCCGCCGGGCACGGCAAGACCTCGGAGTCGACCGACGCCGCCGAGGCCGAGTTCGTCGAACTGGTCCCCGGCGAGCGCGTCGTGCAGCGGATCGTGTTCGACTCCCCGGATCCCGACTTCGCGGGGACGATGACGATGACCTGGCGGCTCGACGAGGGCGCGGAGGGCACGCTGGTGAGTATCGAGGCGACGGGCGTGCCCCCGGGGATCTCCCAGGCCGACCACGAGACGGCGTTCGCCTCCTCCCTCGCCCATCTGGCCGCGCACGTGGAGGCGTGACCGAGGGGCGGGCGATGCATCTTTGCCCGCCCGTTGCCGTGTCACCGGCCACGCCCGCTCCGGCCGCCTGCACGATGGCACCACGGCGTGCTGCGCGCTGGAGGGAGTGCACGGGTGGGGGAGGAACGGGACACGACGGGCGGTCCGGTCCCGTTGGCGCGCAGACTGCTGCCGCTCGTGGTCCCCGCGCTGGTGGTCGGGGTCGGCTCGGCCCTGGTCCTGTTGGCCGTCGAAGCGGTCGCCGCGCTCCTCCAGGAGTGGGTGTGGACGGTGCTGCCGGGCGCCGCCGGCATCGACGGGCAGGGCGCCCTGTGGACGGTGGGCGTGCTCACCCTGACCGGGATCGCCGTGGGGCTGGTGGTGTGGAAGGCCCCCGGCCACGCCGGCCCCGAGCCGGCCACCGTGGAATTGGTCACGGAGCCCCTGGAACCGCGGGCCGTGCCCGGGTTGCTGATCACCGTCGTGCTCGCGCTGGCCTGCGGGGTCAGCCTGGGGCCGGAGAACCCCGTCATCGCGGTCAACGTCGCCCTGATCTATTGGGCGGGTCGCCGCCTGGTGCCGGCCGCGCCGGGGCAGGCCTGGGTCGGACTGTCCACCGCCGCCACCATCGGCGCGCTGTTCTCCACCCCCGTGGCCGCCGCCCTGCTGCTGTCCGAGATGGCCGCCGGGGACCGGGACGAGCCGCTGTGGGACCGGCTGGTGCTTCCGCTCGTCGCCGCGGGGGCGGCGGCGGTGACGACGCACGCGCTGGCCGGGCACGCGTTGTCCCTCTCCCTTCCGCCCTACCCGGGCCCGAGCGCGGGGGACGTGGTGTCGGGGTCGGTGATCGCCCTGGTCGGGGGTGTGGTCGGGCTGGCGCTGGTCTACGCCTTCCCCGTGGTGACCGGCTGGTTCCGGCGCCTGCGGCACCCGGTCCTGATGGTCGGCACCGGCGGCCTGGTGCTGGGGCTGCTGGGAGTGCTCGGGGGACGGCTGACCATGTTCAAGGGCCTGGAGGAGATGGGGGAGCTGGCCGCCCGGAGCTCCGAGGTCGGAGTGGGAGCACTGGTGGTGATCATCGTGGTCCGGATGGCGGCCCTGCTGACCGCGGCCTCCTGCGGGTTCCGCGGCGGGCGGATCTTCCCGGTCCTGTTCACCGGGGTCGCGCTGGGGCTCCTGGCCGCGAAGCTCGTGCCGGCCGTCCCGGTGTCGTTGGCGGTGGCGTCCGCGGTGGTGGGCATCCTCGCGGCGGTCACGCGGCTGGGGTGGCTGAGCCTGTTCATCGCGGTGACCGTGGTTCCCGACCTGGGCCTGCTGCCCGTACTGTGCCTGGCGGTGCTGCCGGTGTGGCTGTTGGTCAGCGGCCGACCGGAGATGGTGGTGCCCGCGGAGCCCGACTCGGCACGCGGCTGACACGGCGGTCCCGCGCCGTCGTCACCGCGGCCCGTCCGGCCGCGCACGCGCGGATGACCGCCCGCCGGAGTCACCTTTCGGGTGGCCCGTGCGTCGGTGGAGTGGACAGGGACAGCACTCGACGCCGCCCGGAGGGACCATGGACAGCAGCGCGGACCTGACCGCGGTGGACAGCAGCGCGGACCGGACGGCGGTCTTCCACCGCGAGCGACCGCACCTGCTCGCGGTGGCCTTTCGCGTCCTGGGGTCGGACGCCGACGCCCAGGACGTGGTGCAGGAGGCGTGGATCAGGTACGCGCGCGCCGACCTCGGTGAGGTGCGGAACGTGCCGGCGTGGTTGACCACCGTCGTGACGCGGCTGTGCCTGGACGTCCTGCGCCGGGCCCGCGAGGACCCCCAGGAACCCGCGGACCTGCCCCTGGGCCCGGCGGAGGGCGCCGAGGGGCCGGAGGAGGTCGCCCTGCTGGCCGGGGAGCTGACCGAGGCCTTCACCGTGGTCCTCGACGAGCTCACCCCGCCCCAACGCGTCGCCCTCGTCCTCCACGACGGGTTCGGCGTGCCCTTCGCGGAGGTCGCCCACGTGCTCGGCACGACCACCGACGCGGCCAAGAAGCTGGCCAGTCGGGCGCGGGGACGCGTGCGCCGACCGGCGGACGCCCCGGGGCCCGGGACGGGCGAGGCGCGCCGGGTGGCGGAGGCCTTCCTGCGGGCGGCCCAGGAGGGGGACGTCGAGTCCCTCGTCCTGCTCCTGGACCCGGACGTCACGAGAACCGCCGATCCGCAGGCCCTCCCACCCGGTGCCGCCCAGCGGGTGACGGGCGCACCCGCCGTGATCAGGGAGACCCGGGCGCTGCGGGACCGCGCCCGGCGCGCGCGGACGGCGACGATCGACGGCCGGCCGGGGATCGCGGTCCGGTCGGAGGAGGGCCTGTGGGCCGCCCTGGCCCTGCGCGTCGAGGGCGGCCGCATCGTCCACTACGACGTGGTCGCGGACCCGCGTCGCCTCGCCCTGCTGCACGTCGAGCCCTGAGGCCGCCTCGGGGCACCTGCCTCCCGCCCCCGCGTTCCCGCCGCCCACGATCGGAGCACCCGTGCCCACCGTCCACGCCGCCGTCACCCTCGTCACGATCCTGGCCAACGCCGGCATCGCCGCCGCCGACCTCCTGAAGGCGGACTTCGTCCTCGCCAACTCCGCGAGGGTGGGCGTGCCTCGCTCGTGGCTGCCGTTCCTGGCCGTGCTCAAGCTCGCGGGCGCGGCCGGGCTGCTCCTCGGCCTGCTCTGGTTCCCCGCCCTCGGAGCCGCCGCCGCGGCGGGGCTCGTGGCGTTCTACCTGGGGGCCGTGGCCGCCCACGTCCGCGCCGGTGTCCTGTCCAACATCGCGTTCCCGGGCGCCTACCTCGCCCTGGCCGTCGCCTCCCTGGCGCTCGCCCTCACGCGCTAGGCAGTTCACCACGGCCTCGTGGTCAACAGGGGGCGTTCCGGAGTGTTTCGAGGCCGTCCAGGATCAGGTCCAGGCCGGGCGCGAACTCCTCGGCGTAGGCGTAGCCCTGGCTCAGGGCGTGCGCCCGGATCATCTCGGTCAGGTGGGGATAGCCCCCGGCCGGGAACGCGTCGACCATCGCGGTCGCCACGCCCTCCAGCTCCTCGGGTGTGCGGAAGGGCAGGCTCGACTCCTGGAGCACGAACCCGTACACGTAGCCGTCCAGCGTCGACACGGCCCGGGCCGTCCGCGACAGCGAGAATCCCGCCTGGCGCAGGCGGCCGATCATCCAGTCGTGGTGCGTGAGCGTCGCCGGGCCGGGGGTGCGCCGGGAGTCCATCAGGCCCAGCGCCCAGGGGTGGCGCAGCAGGGCCTCCCGGGCGGACGAGGCGCGCCGGCGCATCGCGGCCCTCCAGTCGGGCTCGTCCCGGGGCAGCTCGATCTCGGCGAAGACCAGGTCGACGATCCCGTCCAGGACCTCGTCCTTGTTGGCCACGTGGTGGTAGAGCGACATCGCCTCCACCCCGAGCTCCTCGGCCACCTTGCGCATGCTCACCGCGGTGACGCCGCGTTCGTCGGCGACGCGGACCGCGCCTTCGAGGACGCGCGCGCGGCTCAGTGAGGGGCGGGACTCCTGTCGTCGCCTGGGGGTCGATGCCACTGGTGAGGTCTCCGTGTTCCGCTCGGTGCTCCGCCACTCGTCCTTGACGGTCTTACAGGTGTAAGGATAGCCTCCGAGTACAGCCTTACGGGTGTAAGGTCGATGGGAGGAGCGGACATGGACGGGCGACGGGAACACGACGAGGCCGGCGGCGGGCGCCGGACGAGGGTCTGCGTGGTGGGGGCCTCGGGCAAGCTCGGGCGGCACATGGTCCGGCACGCCCTCGAACGCGACTACGAGGTCGTGGGCGTGTGCCGTGAACAGAGCGTCGGCAAGCTGGCCGAGTTCGCGGACCGCGTCACCGTGGTCCCGGGGCAGACCGACGACCGGGAGGTCATCGCGCGGGCGGTCGAGGGATGCGACGCCGTGCTCACGGTCCTGGTCCCGTGGGGCGTGCGGGGCTACTCGACCGGCACCGCGCAGGCGGTGCTCGACCTGGCTCCCCGAGGGGCGCGGCTGGTGTTCTCCTGCGGCTGGCACGTGCCGCGTGACGAACACGACGTGTACTCGTTCTGGTCCCGGGTGATCATGCGGATCGTGACCGTGCTGGCCCGGCTGGCCCGCGTCATCGACGTCGACGACCAGGTGCGCGCGTGCCGCCGGATCTACGCCAGCGACACCCGGTGGACGGTCGTGCGCGGCAGCGACCTGGAGGAGGGCGCGAGCCAGGGGCTGCCGATCTGGCGCCGCCACGTCGGCGATCCGGCGCTGGCGAGCAACATCACCCGGCGGACGGACTTCGCGCTCTTCATGGTCGAGGCGATCACCGACGACGACCTGGTCCACGAGGCCCCGGCGATCGTCGGCCGGCGCACGCCCTCGGCCCTGGGCGTCACGGGAAGTAGTGCTCGGCCAGCCGGGTGATCTCCGCGACGCCGTCCGCGCCGACGGTGTACTCGACCTCCGCGACGACGAAGACCTCGGGGGTCAGGGCGTTCGGGCGGTAGGCGTCGAAGTGCTCGTACAGGTCCTCGCGCTCGATCGGGATCGTGCCGTAGCCGGACGCGTCGAGACTCCCTTCCCCGTAGGCCTCGTCGCCGACCGACGCGTGCTCGCAGAGCACGGCGGCGCAGTACAGCTCCGCGTCCTCCGCCACGCGCGCCCACATCGGTGCGGACCCGGAGAAGTCCGCGTCGTGGGCGCCGGAGATCGGGTCGCTGCGCTCCTCGCTGAACCGGAACGGGTACAGGCCGATCGCGTCGTCACCGGGCCGCGGGGTATCGGGCTCGGCGGACCAGCCCACCCGGGCCGGAGTCGTGACCACCTCAGGGGGCGCGGACTCCGCCACCGGCTCCCCGGTCGCCGGGGGTGCCGCGTCCCCGGCGGTCCCGCCCTCGCCCTGTGCGGTCCGTCCGAGCCACCAGCCCCCCGCCACGACCGCGAGGAGCAGCGCCGCCGCACCGGCGCCCACGGCCAGGGCCCGGCCGCGCCCCCTCCGGTCGCGCGGGCGGCGCGGCGCGAGCGGTACGCGGTGCCGGCGCACGGCCGGTTCCGGCAGCCCTGACCAGTCGTCCCGCAGCAGGGACGTCACGACCCGGGTCGCCGTCTCGGCGGACGACACGTGTCCGCCGCTGGCCTCCCGGACGATCTCGGCGGCGCCGGGCCTGGCCGCCGCGGACTTGTCGAGCGCGCGGCGGACCAGCGCGGCGAGCGGCCCGGTCAGGCCCGCCAGGTCGGGTTCCTCGTGCAGGACCCGGTAGGCGACGGCGTCGGCCGCCCCGCCGCCGAACGGCGGCCGCCCGGTCGCGGAGTAGGCCGTCAGCGCACCCCAGGCGAACACGTCGTCGGCGAAGGTCGCCGGCTCGCCCCGGTAGTGCTGCGGGCTGATCCAGCCGGAGGAGCCGACCACGGAACCGGTGCGCGTCAGCGCGGTCTCGTCGATCGCCCGCGCGATACCGAAGTCCAGGACCTTGGGACCCGACGGGGAGAGGATGACGTTGGCGGGCTTGAGGTCGCGGTGGACCACCCCCTGTCCGTGGACGCGCACGAGGGCCTCGGCGACGCCGACGGCCAGGCCCCGCACAAGGTGCGGTTCGAGCGGGCCGTGTTCGCGCACGTACGCGCCCAGGGTCGGGCCCTCCACCAGGGGAGTGACCAGCCACGGGCGCTCGGCGGTCACGTCGGCGTCCACGAGCGGGACCACGCAGGCCCCGCCGACCCGGCGGAGCAGGCCCACCTCGCGGGCGAACCGGGCCCGGAAGTCGGGGTTCTCCGCGTACTCCGCGTGCACGGTCTTGACGGCCACGGCCCGGCCCTCGGGGGTGGCCGCCGCGTACACCACGCCCATGCCGCCCGCGCCCAGCCGCTTGAGCAGGCGGTAGCGGCCGATGGCGCGGGGCGCGGTCGGGGGCAGGTCCTCGGCGGAGGCGGGCAGCCGCATCTCCACCCAGGCCGGGGTGGCGTCCGTCGGTGGCATGGTGCTCCCAAACGCGGTGGGGGAGGTCCTTCGACGCGCCGTCGATCGGACCTGGCGTACAGGGCGGACGAACGCCAGTCAACCACGGATCCCTTGGGGCGCAGGCGTTGCGGCCCTGTGGTGCCCCCGTATCGGGAATACGCTTTCCATGCTAGTTTCCCAGACTCCACGGGCTTTGTGAGCGCTATCACAGCCCGTCGTCCACCCCTGGAGCCCCGCCCCTCCAGGGCCGGCACGAAGGAGTACCCATGACATCCGCACGTCACGACCCCGGCGAGGCGCGACCCCGCCGGAGGGCGTCGGGGGGGCCGCGGGAGACCGCGCCGCACACTGGTCGGCGCGGCCGCCGCCGTCGCGCTGGGACTGGGCGTGGTCGCCGCGGCCGCGCAGTGGCCCACCGCCCCGGACCCCGCCGCACTCCAGAGCGGCGCCCAGGACGCGGCCCCCGCCGAGGCCGCGGACGGTGCCGGAACCGCGGCCGCCGCCTGCGGCGACGGCGACTTCGACGCCGAGGCCGTCCGGAACGGCTCCACCTGGACCTCCCGCAACGGCGGCGACGTCGTCTACGAGGGCGGCGACATGCTCGCCGCGATGCGCGCGGCGGTCGACAGTCTCGACCCCGGGCGCGGCTCACAGGAGCGCGTCGTGGTCCGGGGCTCCGGCTCCATGCCCGCCGACGCGTCGCTGGACCTGCCCAGCCACACCTCGCTGGAGGTGTGCGGCACCATCGACGTCACCGGCACACCCAGCGGCGCCAACGCCGCCGTGCGCGTCCGGCACGCCGAGGACGTCTCCGTCCCCCACCTGTCCGTCACCGGGACGCCGTACTTCGGCGTCTACGTCCGGACGTCGCAGGACGTGCACTTCGGACAGATCGACCTGCGCCTGTCGGGCGGTCTGGGCATGCGCATCGACAGCCGCGACGACGACTCCGTGCGCGAGGCGCGCGACATCAGCATCGACGACGTCCACGTCTCCGGCACCGGCAACCACGGTGTCGAGACCTACGGCGTGGACGGCCTCACCATCGGCAGCGTCACCGCCCGCGACACCGGCTACTCCGGCCTGCTGCTCAACGACACCGTCAATGCCACGGTCGGGAGCGTGGACGCCGAGGGCGCGGGCACCGGGACCGGCTACGCGGCGTTCCGGATGGCCAACCGCAACGGGCGCCTGAACGGCGGCTACGACACCAACGTCCGCGTGGGCGAGGTCCGCGCGCGCGGCGGCGGCCGCGGGATCTTCTGCGTCTCCGAGAGCGGCGGCGCGGTGATCGAGAACGTGGACATCGCCGACACCGGGGGCAACGCCGCCCTCATCGAGAACTGCCACAACGTCACCGTCCGCGGTGGCACCATCGCCGGGCCGGGCGACATCCGGATCGCCGCCCGCTCGGAGTTCGCCAACACCTCCGACATCACCTTCGAGAACCTCACGCTGTCCGACACGGCCTTCAACGAGAACCCGTGCGCCGTGAACACCGTCCTGCGCGGCATCACCTGGGACGACAGCCAGGACAACTCCTGCTGACCCCCTGACGGTCCCGGTCCCGTCCCGGCACGACCTGCCCGGGACGGGACCCCGTCCCCGCCCTGCCCCCGTTTCGGGAAGGCGCTTTCCGTGTTACCTTCACCGTGTGCACACTCTGGGAGCGCTCCCGTACCCCCAGTCACCTTCGGGCGACCCCCGCCCGGAGGCCGAACGCGAGGAGCCACAGTGCGTTCCATCCCCCCACCCCCACCCCCGTCCCCCCGATCCCTCCTGCGCCGGGCGCTCTCCGCGGCCGTCGCCCTCCTGCTCGCCGTGGGCCTCACGAGCCTCACGGCCGGCCCGGCCCAGGCCGCCGACATCGACACCGGCGCCTACTACGTCCTGCGCAACCACCACAGCGGCCTGGTCGCCGACGTCACCGGCGGCTCCACCGAGGACGGTGCCGAAATCGTCCAGTGGGAGCGCACCGACCGCCCCTGGCAGCAGTTCCGGTTCGTCCCCGCCGGAGACGGCTACTACCGCATCGTCAACCGCAACAGCGGCAAGGCCATCGACGTGTGGGAGCACTCCACCGAGGACGGCGCCGAGATCCGCCAGTACACCGACCTCGGCAACCCCAACCAGCAGTGGCTGCCGGTCGACACCGGCGGCGGCGTCTCCTTCGTCAACCGCAACAGCGGCAAGGCCCTGGAGGTGTGGGACTGGAGCACCGAGCCCGGCGGCCGGCTGTCCCAGTTCGAGCACCACGGCGGCGCCGCGCAGGTGTGGACGCTGGTCGAGGTCGACGGCGGATCCGGCGACGACTGCGGCGCCGGCACCCCCACCACCGAGGCCGTGCAGAACGGTTCCACCTGGACCGCGCGCCGCGGCTCCGACACCCTCTACACCGGCGGCGACATGCTGTCCGCCATGCGCGCGGCCGTCGACGGCCTCACGCCCGGGCGCGGTTCCCAGGAGCGCGTGGTCGTGCGCGGCTCCGGCTCCATGCCCGCCAACGCCTCGTTGGACCTGCCCAGCCACACCTCGCTGGAGGTGTGCGGAACGATCAACGTGACGGGGACGCCCAGTGGCAACAACGCGGCGGTGCGGATCAGGCACGCCGAGGACGTGTCCGTCCCCCACCTGTCCGTGACCGGCAACCCGTACTTCGGGGTCTACGTCCGCACGTCGGAGAACGTGCACTTCGGCCAGGTGGACCTGCGCCTGTCGGGCGGTCTGGGCATGCGCATCGACAGCCGCGACAACGACGCGGTCCGTGAGGCGCGCGACATCAGCATCGACGACGTCTACGTCTCCGGCACCGGCAACCACGGCGTGGAGACCTACGGCGTCGACGGGCTCACCATCGGGACGGTGACGGCGCGCGACACGGCCTACTCCGGCCTGCTGCTCAACGACACCGTCAACGCGACCGTCGGCCGGGTCGATGCCGAGGGCGCCGGCACCGGGACGGGCTACGCGGCGTTCCGGATGGCCAACCGCAACGGGCGCCTGAACGGCGGTTACGAGACCAACATCCGCGTGGGCGAGGTCCGCGCGCGCGGTGGCGGCCGCGGGATCTTCTGCGTCTCCGAGAGCGGGGGCGCGGTGATCGAGCGCGTCGACATCGCCAACACCGGCAACAACGCCATGCTCATCGAGAACTGCCACAACGTGACCGTCGCCAGCCAGGGCGGATCGGTCGCCGGGCCGGGCAGCATCCGGATCGCCGCCCGCTCGGAGTTCGCCAACACCTCCGACATCACCTTCGAGAACCTGACGCTCACCGACACGGCGATCAACGAGAACCCGTGCGCCGTCAACACCGTGGTCCGCAACATCACCTGGAACAACAGCCAGAACAACACCTGCTGACACGCGCCACCGGCGGTCAGCGAGCCGGGGTCCGGTCCGTCCGGGCCCCGGCTGTCCGCTGGGCCAGCCACGCGGGCGTGTGCTCCGCCGAGCGCGGGAAGTAGGCGACGTCCAGGGCGTAGCCGAAGTCCAGCGGCGGCAGGTCGAACGCCGGCTCGGCGTCGAAGTCGTAGCAGGCGCGGAACTCCCCGGCCCCGGGACCGCACACCAGCCGGAACCCGAACCACGTACCGCGCCCGGGCCGGTACAGGCCCGACCTCAGCCGCCGGACCAGGTACGGGACCCGGAAGGGGACCGGGCCGCCGCGGACCTGCCCGTCCTCGCCGGCCACCCGGACCCGCAGCCGCTCGTAGCCGACCAGGCAGCGGGCGTCGAGCTCCACCTCACGCCATCCGGGCGTGCGGCGCTCGGTCAGGAACCGGTGCACGTCCGCGAGCAGGGCCCGCTCGGCGTCCTCGTCGAGGGGATCCGTGGGGCGTGCGGGGCTCGTGCGCGGGGGAGGGGCGGGCGGCAGGCACAGGGTCTCCCACGACAACAGGTCCGCCCAGGAGGGACGCCAGGCCGGGGCGCGCCGGTCCATCTCCCGGCGCAGGTGGTGCAGCGCGCCGACCTCGTCGATCGGTGTCGACCCGAGGCCGCCGTCGGGCGGGCCGTCGAAGCGGCGCCGCGCCTCGACCCCGTCCCGCGTCACACGCAGCCGCAGGCCGAGCCAGCGGCCGCGTTCGGGGTCGCCCTCGTCCTCGCGCAGCGCGGCGAGGCACTCCAACAGCTCCGTGTCGTACTCCTTGTACAGGGTGCCGGTGCCGTCCGTGATCCTGCGGTTCCCACGGAAGTCGTAGTGCAGGGTGGCGGCGCCCGGGTGCGCCAGGCCGAGGTCGCGCACGCGGGCCACCACGCGCTCCAGGGCGGGGGTCGCCGCGACCGGCGGCCGGTCCAGCTCGGGGGAGCGGGCCATGGCGTCGCCGACCAGGAGGGACCACTCGCGTTCGCTGATCACGGGCCGCGGTGCGCGGGGCGGGCGCCCCTCCGCGGGCGGGAGGAGCGGGCGCTCGGAGCCGGGGGTCAGGCCCAGCAGGCGCGCCGTTTCCCGTGCGGCCTCCGCGTCCCACCGCGGGCCGTGGTCGCCGCCGTCATCAACGTCCGCGTCCCCGCTCTCGTCCTCGTCGATGCGGTCCAGGACGGACAGGACATCGGCCAGGGCGCGGGCGTCGACGGTGCCCCGGCGCGCGTGCGCCATGAGGGCGGCGCCCGGCTCGGCGAGGGGGTCGTTCCCGTCCTCGTCCTCGGGGGCGTACCCGTCGAAGACCGTCTCGACGATCTCCGCCGCCGCGCGGTCGGTCGTCGTGTACCGGGCGAAGGAGGCGCCGTCGGACTCCCAGTCGTCGGGGTAGGGCGTGTGCTCCCATCCGCCCCCGTCCCACCAGTACACGAAGCCGATGTTCTCGCGGAACCGCCGGTCGCGCACCCAGGACCACGGGAGCCAGTCGGGTGCCCCGTCGAGGAGGTCCACCGGCCGCCTGTCATGGCGGGTGGCGTCGCTGGCGTCGCGGTCGTGGCCCACCAGGACCGCCCGCCCGCGGCCGCACCAGGCCAGCCGCCAGTCGCTGCTCCCGCCGTCGTCGAAGCACAGGGCCGGGCCCTCCAGGCGGAACAGGCCGAAGGGGTCCGCCTTCCCGGAGGCGAGCGCCGCGAGCGCTCCCGCGTGGGCCCAGAGCAGATCCGGCGGAGGCGGGTGGCCGGCGTGGCCGGAGCCGTGGGTCGTCACGGAGTCCTCTTCCAGGGTCGTGGGGGAGCGGAGGCGGGTGCTCATGTTGTACCGGATCGTACGGACAACGGGACACGTCCCGCCCGGAGGGCATCGGCGCGCTCGGAGGTGTCCACGGCACACGCCCTAGGATGCTGCCGTATCGCGAACGTCATCGATCACGATGTGGAAGCACCGCCGTCCCTTGGAGAGGCCCACCATGTCCCTGCAGTACCGCACGACGGTCTACCGCGACGTCCGGCCCATGGGCGGCGCGCCCGTCGACCTGGTGGTCGTGGACGGCAGGATCGCGCAGACGCCGCTCGGCGAGGCGCACGTGGTGGACTGCGGCGGCCGGATCGCCCTGCCGACCCTCGTGGACGCGCACATCCACCCCGACAAGACCACCTGGGGCGAACCCTGGGTCACACGGCGGCCGGCCCAGGGCATCGCCGACCTCGCGCGACAGGACGCCGACCTGTTCCGCGCCCTGGACACGCCGGTCGAGGAGCGCGCCGGGCGGCTGATGGCGCACGCGGTCGCCCAGGGGACCCGGGCGATGCGCGCGCACGCCGACGTGGCCCCCGACTTCGGCCTGGCCGGTGTGGCGGCGCTCGGCGAGGTCCGCGCACGCCTGGCGCACGCGCTGGACGTGCAGATCGTGGCCTTCCCCCAGCACGGGGTGCGCCGGGCGCCGGGTACCGAGGCCCTGCTGGACGAGGCGGCCCGGACCGGCGCCGTCGACCTCGTGGGCGGTATCGACCCCGGCACCTTCGACGACGACCCCCAGGGCCAGCTCGACCTGGTGTTCGGCATCGCCGACCTCCACGGGGTCGGCGTCGACATCCACCTGCACGACCGGGGCGAGCCCGGCCTCACCGCCATCCGCGGCATCATCGAGCGCACCCGGGCCCTGGACATGGGCGGCAGGGTCACCGTCAGCCACGCCTTCCGCGTTCCCGAGGACACGGGTGAGGCCCTGCGCCGCCTGGCCGACGACCTCGCCGACGCCGGAGTCGGCCTCACGACGGTCGCCCCCAGCCCCCGGAGCGTCCTGCCGACCGACGTGCTCCTCGAACGGGGCGTGCGCGTCGGGCTCGGCTCCGACGGCGTGCGCGACTCCTGGAGTCCCTTCGGCAACGCGGACATGTTGCACCGGGCCCACCTGCTCGCCCGGTGCCGCGGCGCGCGGTTGGACGAGGACCTGTCGGCGGCCTACCTCACCGCGGCCCACGACGGTGCCGACCTCCTGGGCCTGCCCCGGGCCGACTTCACCCGGGGCGCGCCCGCCGACTTCCTGCTGGTGGAGGGGGAGTGCCTGCCGCAGATCGTGGTGGACGTGCCCGACCGCTGGGCCGTGGTGCGCGCCGGACACGTGGTCGCCCGGGGCGGCGCCATGGTGGAGGCGCACGGCGCCTGACCGGCGGCGAGCCCGGCCGAAGCCCCCCGCCGCAGCCCTCGGCCGCGGCCGAGGGCGTCCCCGGTGTGTCCATATCGGCGTCAACCGAGGCAAGACGCGGACCACTGGAACCCGGTGCGGGGCAAACATGTGGCTCACGTTGTGCCATCTCCGCACAGAAGATCTGTCCTGCCTGGTCAAGCCGGGTAGTGCCCCACGCGTAGAGCCCGGTAGGAGCGGCCGTTCCTCCGGACGGAACCCGAGGGCAGGGAGGTCACCGTGGCGCGCCACATCGCGGCCGAGGGACTCGTCGGGCATCGCGTGCTCGACGACCAGGGCCAGAACATCGGAAAGATCAAGCAGGTCTTCCTGGACGAGCGGACGAACGAGCCGACCTGGGTGTCGGTCCACACCGGCCTGTTCGGGATGAAGGAGACGCTCGTCCCCCTCAAGGGATCGCGGAACGTGGAGGACGACATCCAGGTCCCCTACGACAAGACCACGGTCAAGGACGCCCCCAACGTCGAAGGGGGCCACAACCTGACCGACGAGGAGAAGGCCGTCATCACCGACTACTTCGCCAGGCACGGGAGCGTGCCCCGTCAGGCGGGCGGCGAGGCCGACCGGATGACGGGCGCCGGCGCGGGCGCCGCCGAGCGCTCCACCACGCGCGAGGGGATGCCCGAGGAAGGCGCGGCCTCCCGCGGCGGTATGCCCGAGGAGGGCGCGGCCGGCGAGGGCTCCGCCACGCGTGCCGGCATGGCCGGCGAGCGGGGGGACTGGGTCGGTGCCTCCGAGGACGAAGAGATCCGGATGGTCCGCCACGAGGAGGAGGTCGACATCGGCGTCGAGAGGCGCGAGAGCGGCCAGGCGAGGATCCACAAGAGCGTCGAGAGCGAGCACTTCGACGAGACGGTCCCGCTGCACCACGAGGAGATCCAGGTGGAGCGCCGCCCGATCACCGACCCCTCCCAGGTGGAGGACCCCGGGGGGATGGCGGAGAGCGAGGAGCGGTTCGTCCTCCACGAGGAGCGCCCCGTCGTCTCCAAGAGGGAGGTCCCGGTCGAGGAGGTCAGGGTCAGGAAGCACGAGGTCTCCCACGACGAGCACGTCGAGGGTGAGCGCCTGCGCGAGCGGATCGAGATGGACGACGGGGACGAGCCCGGCGGTCCCGCTCCCCGGTGAGCCGTCCCCGTCCCGGGTCCGCGGTCACGGCATCCCCGGTCCGGTCACCGGACCCGGGGGTGCCGGGCCGGAGCACACACCGTTGCCCCGCCGGGGTGTCGTCCCCGCGCGGGGCACACTGCGCGACTAGGGTCTCACTGCGGGTCACCGACGTGGAGGGGAAAGCGCGTTGAGCGAGGACATGAGCGAGAAGTCCGCCGGGGAGGGACCCGCCGAAGGACACACCGACCGCGGGAGCGAGCCGCGCGGCCGCGAAGCCGAGCCGGGGCGCGGCCACACCATCGTCGTCGGCGCGGGGATGGCCGGACTGGCCGCCGCCGACCGGCTCGCGGACGAGGGCGAGCGCGTCACCGTGGTCGAGGCCCGCGACCGCCTGGGCGGGCGCATCCACTCCGTCGACCTCTGGGAGGGCGTCACCATCGACGTGGGCGCCTCCTGGATGCGCGGGGAGCGCAACAACCCCCTGGCCGACCTCGTACGCGAGGCCGGCGTGCCCACCGCCGTGTTCAACCGGGCCACCGAGACCGCCTACGACCCCAAGGGCCGGCGCCTGCTCTTCGACCGCCACCGCCGCAACATGGAGGACGTCAACCTCCTGCACGAGCACATGTACTGGGCCAACGTCGGATCCAACCCGCAGGAGTCGATCGAGGAGGGCATCGCGCAGGCCCTGCACGACGCCAACCTGGTGCGCGGCCGGGCCCGTGACGCGGGCGAGATCGTGCACCGGCTCACCGAGGCCGACCACGGCGCCAGCGCCGACGAGGTGGCCTTCTCCGCCGTGGGCGCCGTGCACGAGTTCAGCGGTGACGACGTCGTCTTCCCCCAGGGCATGAGCCGCCTCACCGAGTACCTCGCCCAGGGGCTGGACGTGCGCCTGGGGCACGTGGTCGAGTCCGTCTCCCACGACGACCGCGGCGTCACCGTCCGCGCCGCCACCCCGGACGGGCCGGTGACCCTGACCGCGGACCGCGCCCTGGTGACACTGCCGCTGGGCGTGCTCCAGACCGGCCGGGTGTCCTTCGAGCCGGCGCTGCCCGAGGACAAGCAGGACGCCGTCCGCAAACTCGGCACCGGCCGGATGGACAAGCTCTTCCTGCTCTTCGACGACGTCTTCTGGGGTGACGCCGAGGTGATCGTCAACCTGGGCACCGAGGAGGGCACCTGGTTCCACTGGTACGCCGGACAGCGGGTGATGGGCGCTCCCGTGCTGGCCACGCGCAACGGCGGCGGCGCCGCCCGGTTCCTGGCGCGGATGGAGGAGAGCGAGGTCGTCGAGCACGCCATGGCCTCGCTGCGCGGCATGTTCCGCAAGGCACCGGACCCGGTCGCCCACTACCTCACCCACTGGTCCGACGACCCCTTCGCCCGGGGCAGCTTCTCCTACACCGCGGTCGGCGCGGGCGACACGGACCGGCTCGCCCTGGGACGGCCCGTCGACGACCGGCTGTTCTTCGCGGGGGAGGCCACCGAGATCGAGCACACGGCCACCGTCCACGGCGCCCTGCTCTCGGGGCGGCGGGAGGCCGACCGCGTCCTCGCCCTCGCGTGACGCCGCCCGCGCGGCCGGATCAGGTCGCCAGCCGGCGCCGCACGGTCGTGAAGCCCGCACGGCAGGCCCGCACCACCTCGCGGTGGTTGCGGTAGCGCTCCACCAGCCCGAACGGCCGGGGGTCGGGGTCGGGAGCTCCATCGGCGTCGGTGATCGCCAGGTCCTGCCCGGTCAGCGTTCCGTAGCGGCTCCAGCGCTCCCAGCGCTCGAAGTCGGGGCTGGCCTGGTGGGAGAACACGAGCGCCTCCTCGCCGTGTCCCTCGACGTCGGCGCCGTCGCGCGACCACAGCTCCACGGACGAGCCCGCCCCCGCCGACCAGTCGCGGGCGGTGACCACGTCCACGCGTACGTCGGAGTCCCGCTCGCGCACCAGCAGGGCGTCACCCGCGCGCCTGCGGGCGGGGATCTCACGGACCCGGTCGACGTCGACCATCGTCACGATGGCCCGGGCCATCCACCACCAGTTCTCCCGGCGCGCCATGAGGCTGCCCACGCGCAGGCGCGACGGCGGATGCTTGACGACCTCCTGCTCCACCAGGTCTCCGCCGAACTCGCGGCCCTCGGGGTCCAGGTGCACACGGACCCGCCCGGTGGCGACCAGCGTCGGCGCGTCCTCGCCCGCCGGCGCGGACACGCAGAACGCCGCCCGGTTCAGCAGCGAGTCGACCTCGGGCAGCAGGGCCAGGGGCAGGGCCACGCACGGGTGCTCGCCCAGGAGGGGTACGACGGGGACGCCGGTCGGCCCGTCCGGAGAGAGCCAGCACAGCTCACCGGTGGGGGCCCGACGCCAAGCCGAGGCCAAATCGTTCACGGCGCACCTTTTCTGTGATGTGTGCCTCATGTTAATTTCTCGGGACTGTACTGCAAAGCCCAGGACAAAGCACCCGCCCGGCCACGAGCACGCTCAGGTGCGAGATGGAAGGTTCCCCCATGCCCGCTGTAGCCGTTCTCCTCGGAGCCCTGGCGCTGTTCGCGCTCGGCTACCGGTTCTACTCGGTCTATCTGGCCAAGAGGGTGTACGGGCTCGATCCGAACTTCGTCACACCCGCGCACACGCTGAAGGACGGCGTGGACTACGTGCCGACCAACAAGCACATCGTCTTCGCGCACCACTTCATCTCCGTGGCGGGGGCCGCGCCCATCGTGGGACCGGCCATCGCCGTCTTCTGGGGGTGGGGGCCCGCGCTGCTGTGGGTGGTCCTGGGCACGATCTTCGCCTCCGGAGCCCACGACTTCGGGTCGATCGTCGTCTCCGTGCGGCACAAGGGCCGCAGCATCGGCTCGCTGGCCAGCGACGTGATCAGCGCCCGCGCGCGGATCCTCTTCCTGCTGATCATCTTCTTCCTGGTCACCATGGTGAACGCGGTGTTCGCGGTCATCATCGCGGGTCTGTTCATCGACAACCCGTCCGCGGTCCTGCCGGTCCTGGTGACCATCCCGCTGGCGATCGGCGTCGGCCAGGTCGTCTACCGCCGCCGCACGGCCGCGCTGCTGCCCTCGGTCATCGCGCTGGTCATCGTGTACGCGTGCATCCCGCTGGGCGAGATGTTCCCGATCACCGTCGACCCCGTCGCCGGCGCGCTGGGCGTGGAGCCCGCGTTCGTGTGGCTGGTGCTGATCTTCACCTACACCTTCTTCACCTCGCGCCTGCCCGTGTGGATGCTGCTCCAGCCCCGCGACTACATCAACCAGCACCAGATGATGCTGGCGCTGCTCGTCATCATGGCCGGGGTCGTGGTCGGCATGAACACCATCGAGGCGCCCGCCTTCCGCGGCGACCTCCCGGAGGGCTCGCCCTCGATCTTCCCGCTGCTGTTCATCACCATCGCGTGCGGTGCCGTCTCCGGCTTCCACAGCCTGGTGTCCTCGGGCACCACGTCCAAGCAGCTGGACAAGGAGACCGACGCCCGCTACGTGGGCTACCTCAGCTCCCTGGGCGAGGGCACGCTCGCGGTCTGCTCCATCCTGGCCTGCACCGCCGGCATCATGGTCTTCTCCGCCAACCAGGGCATGGCCTGGTCCGACATCTACGTCGACTGGACCGCGGCCGGTACCGGGCCCGCCGGCAAGTTCGTCCAGGGCGTGGCCGGGTTCGCCGGCAACATCGGCGTCCCGGAGAACCTCGGCCTGGTCTTCGCGACCGTCGTCATCGTGAGCTTCGCGGCCACGAGCCTGGACACCGCCGTCCGCCTCCAGCGCTACACCGTCCAGGAGATCAGCTCGATCGTCGCCGACAAGGCGTCCGAGGGCGGCACGGTGCACCGCGTGTTCACCTTCCTGACCCGCAGCGCCACCGTCTCCACCCTGCTGGCCGTGCTCATCCCCTTCGCCCTGGCCCTGGTGCCCGGCAACTTCGCGGCCGGCACCCTGTGGCAGCTGTTCGGCACGACCAACCAGCTCACCGCCGGCCTGGCCCTGGCCGTCATCGCCGTGTGGGTGACCAAGCGCGGCCGCAACCCGATCGTGGTCCTGGTCCCGCTGGTCTTCCTGGTCGCCATGACCTCGTGGGCCCTCGTCGTCCAGCTCATGGGCTTCCTGGGTTCGGACGACCCGATGCAGCGCTTCGTCCTGGCCCCGCTGGACATCGCCATCTTCGGCCTGGCCGTGTGGATGACCGTCGAGGCGGCCATCGCCCTGCGCAAGGCCTTCGCCGACCGCTCCACCGCCAAGGCGGAGGAGACCGCCGAGGCGGCCACGACCGAGGACACCGAGCCCACCCCGTGAACACCGACCACCGCGGTGCCGGGTCCTCCCCGCTGGGGAGGGCCTGGCACCGCACCGTTTCCGCCTGGCGCCGCGTGGAGGACTTCCACCAGCAGGTCTTCGACGCGCGCTGGGGGCACGCGCGCCAACGCGAGGCACGCCACCAGCAGGACACCCTGCGCGCCCTGCTGATGCTGGAGACCCTGGGCGTGGACAATCCCGTCGCCTACGAGACCCTCGACCTGATCCCGTACATGGTCGCCGACCTGCACTCCTGGCACCAGCGGCTGGGCCGCGACGACTTCGGCGCTCCGGGAGGCTGCTGTTGACCGCCCCGATCACGTTCGTCGGCGGCAAGGGCGGCGTCGGCAAGACCACCCTGGCCGCCGCCCGCGCACTGGCACTGGCCGACACCGGCCTCCGCGTGCTGGTGCTGTCCACCGACCCCGCCCACTCCCTGGGCGACGCCCTGGAGGCGTCGCTGTCCGACGAGCCCGCCGAGGTCGCCCCGCGGCTGTGGGCCTGCGAGCCCGACGCCGACGCCGCCGTGCGCCGCAGGATCGCCCAGGTCGCCGAGGACGCGCGCCAGGCCGTGCCGACCGAGGTCATGCCCGCCGTCCACCGGCACCTGGACCAGGCGGGATCGAGCCCGGGCATGGCCGAGTCGGCCCTGGCCGACCTGCTCATCGACCGGATGGACGAGGTCGGTGACCGCTGGGACGCCCTGGTCGTGGACAGCGCGCCGACCGGCCACCTGCTCCGGCTGCTGCACCTGCCGACCCTGCTCACGCCCTGGGTGGTGGGGCTGACCCGCCAGCGCGAGCGGGCCAACCGCGCCGAGGCCTTCGCCGACGTGGTGGGCCGGTCCGGTCCGGAGGAGGACGACGACCCCCTGCTGCGCCGCCTGCACGCCCGCCGCCACCGCCTGGAGCGGGCCTCGGCCAGACTGCGAGAGGACGCCGTGGTCGCGCTGGTGACCGTGCCCCGGCGCATGGTGCTCGCCGAGACCGCGCGCGCCGTCGACCAGCTCGCCGGGGCCGGGTTCGCGCTGGACCGGGTCGTGGTCAACCAGATCCCGCCCGAGGGCGCGGCGGGTCCCGACACGGCCGCCGCCCTGGCGGCCACCCGCGAGCGCTTCGCCGCGCAGGGGACCGTGGAGGTGCCCCTCCAGGACACCGAGCCCACCGGCGCCGCGCGCCTCCGGCGGCTGGCCGCCCACCTGGACACCGGTGCCCCCGCCTGAGGCCCACAGCGGAGTCCTCCCAGCTCACACCGTGGTTGGGTGCCGAGGCGGCCGGGTAGTCCGTCAACGTGCCCGCACATCGCACGGTCGGGAGGACGTGACATGGAGACCGAACACGGGGCCAGGGGCCTGCGCACGATACTGGGAGAGGTGCCCTTCCCCGCCGACAAGGACCGGATCGTGGACCGTGCCGCGGATCTGGGCGCCGACGAGGAACAGCTCCGGGCGCTCATGGCGATGCCGCCGGTCGACTACGGCAACGCAGACGAGGTCATGCGCTCGGTGCCGATGGACGAGTCCGAGACGGACGCGCGGATCCCCGAGGCGCGCCGCCATCAGCGCCACGAGCAGACCAGGTCCGGGCAGGCGGAGACCATGAAGGAGACCCGCCCGGTCAACCCGATCGAGGAGGAGATCGGCGAGAACCGCAAGGAGTGAGTCTCCTCGCACCCCGTGCGCGGTCGCTCCCCGAAGGTCACCCGTAGGCCGTCCCCGGGGAGTGCGCAGGGGGTTGAGGCCGCACGGAACGTCCTCCCTCGACCCAAGGGGGGTGGAGGTAGGGCGTCCTCCTTGCCTCGGCCACAGGGGGGTTCGCGAGGGGCGCGCCACGACCCACGGGGACTGCCCGTAGGCCATTCCCGCGGAGTGCGCAGGGGGTTGAGGACGCACGGAACGTCCTCCCTCGACCCAAGGGGGGGGAGGTTAGGCGTCCTCCTTGCCTCGGCCACAGGGGGTGTCGCGAGGGGCGCGCCAGTGTTCTGCAGGAGGAGACGGGGCCGCAGCGAGCTTGCGAGCAAGACAAGTCGACGACGAAGAACACTGGCTACTCGGCGCCCCGCGTCCGAGCCTGCGAGGGCGCCGGAGAGCGCAGCGAGGGCGCCGACGGGTCCTGGAGGGCCTGGAGGTGTGTCCGTGAGGAACGAGCGGACCCACCGGAAGGTCCGAAGGCCCCGTCTACCGGGCGCCCCGAGCACGGGCCAAAGCGAGGAACGAGCGGCGGCCCAAAGAAAACACAGGCGGAGGCCCAAAGAAGACGAGAGGCTATCGTGGCCCTATGGGGCGATCCGCGGAAGAAAGCAGACGTGAGGCGGGGGACGACGTGGCCGGCCCGGAGGTCAGCGACCGTATCTGGACGGTTCCGAACCTCCTGAGCATGCTGCGCCTGCTCGGCGTACCTCTGTTCCTGTGGCTGATCCTGGGACCGCAGGCCGACTGGTGGGCCCTGCTCGTCCTGGCGCTGGCCGGGATCAGCGACTGGCTCGACGGCAAGATCGCCCGGGCGTGGAACCAGACGAGCCGTCTTGGCACGGTCCTGGACCCGCTCGCCGACCGCCTCTACATCTTCGCCGCGCTGCTCGGCCTGGTCGTGCGCGACATCGTGCCGTGGTGGCTCATGGCCATCCTCGTGCTGCGCGACGTCCTCATCCTCGGCGCGCTCCCGCTGCTGCGCCACTTCGGCTACGGGCCGCTGCCGGTGAACTTCGCGGGCAAGGCCGCCACACTCTGTCTTCTGTACTCGTTCCCGCTGCTGTTCATCGCGGTGTACGCCTCGATCGTCGCCGATGTGGCGAGAATTATAGGTTGGGCGTTTGCACTGTGGGGAACGGCTCTGTACTGGTGGGCCGGACTGCTCTACGCCGTACAGGGTCTGCGCCTGATGGCCCAGACCCGCCGTGACGAAGGCGCTGATCGACCCGGCATCCGCGGGGGTGCCGACGACAGCGACCCCGCACCCGGAACGAGCGCGGATCGACCCGATCCGACCGCTCCGGAGACCGCGGACGGCGACCCCGGCGCGGCACCACGGGGCCCGGACCGGCCGGGCCGCGCAGGTCAGGGGCACACCGGTCCCTGAGCGACCACGAACCGGCGGACCGGCTCACCGCGAGTCCTGTCGGATCGAAAGGGAGTGTCATCTCCGTCATGAGAAGCACATGTCCCACCGCGCGCGACGGTGCGCGCTCCGAACCCCATTCCCTCGCCGGGCGGCTCGACGGCGGCGTCGTACGGAGGTACCGGCGATGACCACGTCCAACAGCGAGTCCCATCCGGTCCACACACCGTCGATGAAGGCGGTCCTGATGGCCGGCGGCGAGGGCACCAGGCTTCGGCCCATGACCGCCAACCAGCCCAAACCCCTGCTGCCGGTGGTCAACAAGCCCATCATGGAGCACGTGCTGCTCCTGCTGCGCAAACACGGGTTCACCGAGACGGTCGTGACCGTCCAGTTCCTGGCCACCCTCATCCGCAACTACTTCGGCGACGGCGAGGAGTTGGGCATGAAGCTCGACTACGTCGCCGAGGAGGTCCCCCTGGGGACCGCGGGCAGCGTCAAGAACGCCGAGGAGTACCTGCGCGGCGAACCGTTCCTCGTCATCTCCGGGGACGCGCTGACCGACATCGACCTGACCGACATGGTCCGCTTCCACAAGGAGAGCGGCGCCAAGGTCACCATCGCCCTCAAGCGGGTGCCCAACCCGCTGGAGTTCGGCATCATCATCGTCGACGAGCAGGGCCGGATCCAGCGGTTCCTGGAGAAGCCGACGTGGGGCCAGGTCTTCTCGGACACCGTCAACACCGGCATCTACATCATGGAGCCGGAGGTCCTCGAACGCGTGGCCGCGGGCGAGGTGGTCGACTGGTCCGGCGACGTCTTCCCCGAGCTCCTGGAGGAGGGCGAACCCCTCTACGGCTACATCGCCGACGGCTACTGGGAGGACGTGGGCACCCACGAGAGCTACCTCAGCGCCCAGGCGGACGTGCTCTCGGGCAAGGTCGACGTCGAGATCGACGGTTTCGAGGTCTCCCCGGGCGTGTGGATCGGCGAGGGAGCCCAGGTCGACCCCAACGCGGTCCTGAAGGGTCCGCTCTACGTCGGCGACTACGCCAAGGTCGAGGCCGGAGCCGAACTCCGCGAGTTCACGGTGGTCGGCAGCAACGCCGTGGTCCGCGCGGACGCCTTCTGCCACCGCACGGTCCTGCACGACAACGTGTTCGTCGGGCGCGGCGCCAACCTGCGGGGCGCGGTCATCGGCAAGAACACCGACATCATGGCCGCGGTCCGTGTGGAGGAGGGCGCGGTCGTCGGCGAGGACTGCGTCATCGAGCCCGAGGCGTACGTGCACAACGACGTCAAGGTCTACCCCTTCAAGACCATCGAGGCCGGCGCCGTCGTCAACGACAACGTCATCTGGGAGTCGCGCGGGCAGCGCTCGCTGTTCGGCCCCCGCGGCGTGTCCGGCCTGACCAACGTGGAGATCACGCCCGAGCTGGCGGTGCGCCTGGCCAACGCCTTCGCCACGACCCTGAAGAAGGGCGCGATCGTCACGACCTCCCGTGACGTCTCGCGTGCGGCCCGTACCCTCAAGCGCGCGGTGATCAGCGCGCTGACCTCGGCGGCCATCGACGTGCGCGACCTGGAGGTGGTGCCGCTGCCGGTGGCGCGCTTCCACACCGCGCAGAGCGGTGTGAGCGGGGGTGTCGCGCTGCGGACCACCCCCGGGGATCCGGAGTCGGTGGACATCCTTTTCCTGGACGACCGGGGCGCGGACCTGTCCCCGGGCGCCCAGCGCAAACTCGACCGGGTGTTCTCCCGCGCGGAGTACCGCCGTGCCTTCCCGGGCGAGATCGCCGAGCTCACCCAGCCCTCGCGCGTGGTGGAGAGGTACACGGGCGAACTGCTGGCGTCGGTCGACGCCTCCGGGGTGGCCGAGGCCGAGCTCAAGGTGGTGATCGACTGCGCGGGCGGTACGAGTTCGCTGATCCTGCCGTCGCTGCTGGGCCGGATCGGCGTGGACGTGCTCACCGTCAACAACCGCCTGGACGAGGTCTCGCCCACCGACACCGTCGCCAAGAAGATGCGCGACCTGGAGCGGCTGGGCGAGCTCGTGTCGAGTTCGCGGGCCGACTTCGGGGTGCGGTTCGACCCTGTGGCCGAACGGCTCGCCATCGTCGACGAGAACGGTGAGCTGGTCGACGACGACCGCGCGCTGCTGGTGGTCCTGGACCTGGTGGCGGCCGAGCGGGGCGGCGGCCGGGTGGCACTGCCGGTGACCACCACGCGGGTCGCCGAGACCGTCGCCCGCTCGCACGGCGTGGCGGTGCACTGGACGGCCACGGCCACCGACGAGCTCACCAAGGCCGTGCAGGGAGGCGCCGAGGACGTGGTCTTCGCCGCCGACGGGCGCGGTGGGTTCGTCCTGCCGGAGTTCAGCCCCACCAGCGACGGCATCGCCGCCTTCGTGCGGTTGCTGGGGCTGGTGGCGCGGACCCGTCGATCGCTGAGCCAGATCGACCGGGCCATCCCGCGGGCGCACCTGCTGCGCCGTTCCGTCCCCACCCCCTGGGCGGTCAAGGGCAGCGTCATGCGCGCCGTGGTCGAGGCGGCGGGCGACCGGGAGCTGGACACCACGGACGGCGTCCGGGTGCTGGAGGCGAACGGCGGCTGGGCCCTGGTGCTGCCCGACACCTCCGAGGCGGTCACGCATCTTTGGGCCGAAGGTCCTGACTCCGACACGGCGCAGCGGCTGCTGGACGAGTGGGCCGCGGTCGTGGAGCGCGCGGAGGGATAGGCGCGTACGCGCGGGTGCGGGCGGGAGCCGTCCGCACCCGCGCGTTGTGTGTACGAGGCGGTACGCAGAGTATCCGACGCGATGGCCGCTCTGCGGCTAAACTCGACATATCAGCAGGTTGTCGCGGTGCCGTGAAGTTCTTTCGAATTCGTTGCGGCAGGGGGAGAACCAAACGGCCGTTCAGCGCATCAGCATCAGGACAGGTGTCCATCTCGTCCGAGGTCGGCCACCGGCGGATGCGGTGCCCCGGGTGCCGTGTCGGCCGAAGGGGTCGCGGGGGTGTCCAGGGCTTCCGCGGCAGGCCGAGGAGGAGCGAATCCCTTCCTGGACAGGGATATGGTTTAAAGTCGAGTGTTCCCCGGCGTCCGAGTCGCCACCCGGGGTGGGCCTCCCGGCAGCGGCGGACGTCCCGACCCGGGTGACAAGAAGCGGAACTTGGGGGATGAGACCTAGCGACCGACCGTGTGAGGCGTCCCGTCGCCGCGACTGGGGACCGTCTCACCACGCTCCGGGCGGTGTGTGGGCCGAGGGTCCGCGCGGTGCCCGCGGCGTGCCACCGACCAGCCGAATCAAGCACCGCCCCGTGCGGTAGGAGGCCGAGCCGACCTATGTCGAGCGTTTACTGCACGCAGTGCGGTCACGCCGTTGCGGATGATGCCCGTTTCTGCTCCCACTGCGGGACTCCCGTCCGCAGGCCAGAACAGCAGAGCCCACGACCCAGTGCGGGTGGGGACGCCGCCGGCGATGTCACGTCCACCATTTCCATCTCGGGCATACAGGCCCTGGAGGATGAGGACTCGGGCGACGAGCTCAGTGGTGACGACCCCAGCAACGCCGACGCCCTGCCGGCGGGCACGGCGCTGCTGGTGGTCCGGCGCGGTCCCAACGCCGGTAGCCGGTTCCTCCTGGACAGCGATGTCACCACCGCCGGACGCCATCCCAACAGCGACATCTTCCTCGACGACGTCACCGTCTCCCGGCGCCACGTGGAGTTCTTCCGCCGCGGCAACGGCTTCGGTGTCCGCGACGTGGGCAGCCTCAACGGCACCTACGTCAACCGGGAGCCGGTCGACGAGGCCGAACTCGGCGGCGGGGACGAGATCCAGATCGGGAAGTTCCGGATGGTCCTGCTGACCAAGCCGCGCCGCTGAGGCGGTGCCGGTCGCGGGCTCTCGGTGGAGGGCGGGCGGGCCGATCAGGTTTGCGGCCCCCCGCCTCCGGAGAGCTTTGTATCGAAGGGTGCCGATTTCGCCCTCGGGTCCTGATCCAACGGGGGAGCAGGGACGAGCGCCCATTTGGCATGACGACTCGTGGGACGGAGCCGCTGTGAAGCACATGGAGGTCGTCGGCGTCCGGGTTGAGATGCCCTCGAACCAGCCGATTGTCCTGCTCAAGGAATCCGATGGGGACCGCTACCTGCCGATCTGGATCGGCGGAGTGGAGGCGACCGCGATCGCCCTGGCGCAGCAGGGCGTCGCACCCGCCAGGCCCCTCACACACGACCTGTTCCGGGATGTGCTCGACGCCCTCGACACCGGGCTCAAGACGGTGAACATCACCGGGCTCAGTGACGGCATCTTCTACGCGGAACTGGTCTTCAGCAACGGCGTGGAGGTCAGTGCCCGTCCTTCGGACTCCATCGCTCTGGCCCTGCGCACCGGTACGCCGATCTACGCCCACGAGGACGTGATCGAGGAGGCCGGGATGCCGATACCGGACGAGCAGGAGGACCAGGTGGAGGCGTTCCGGGAGTTCCTGGACAACATCTCGCCCGAGGACTTCGGCCGACGGACGGAGTAGTGCCGACGGGACCCGCCGATGGTGGGTCCCTTCTGCTTGGTGCCACAGGTGCCACCAGGCATGACACGGCTGCGACCTGCGGCTTTGTCAGCCGTGCCAGTGATAGATTGGGCGTGGGAAGTGACCGGAACGGTCGGGGACGCAGTCGGTCCGTGCGGACGGGCCCGTGCGGAGGACACCGCGACGGTCCGTGCTTCGGGTACTTGGCGACGCGCCGGGGGCTGTCGTTGACCATGCCGGTCGGCCGTCCTACCGTCAGTGCTGTGGGACCCATGGCGCACCCATTCCCCAAGTGGATATCCCCTGTCGATGCCGCCGTGGGACGAGAGGCCGGAGGTCGGCGTGGCGGTAGCGAGCGGCAAGCGGGAGCCACATGACAGGCGGTCCGCGCTGCGGCTAGCGGGGCAGCAGGGCCTGCTGTGCGAAGAGGACGTGGTGGCGCTGCCTATGGACGTCGGGTATCGGGGCCCAGCGGCGTGTACGGCCGCGGGGATCACCTACCGCCAACTCGACTACTGGGCCAGAACCGGCCTGGTGGAACCGAGTGTGCTGTCCGGTGCCCAGAACGCCCCCCTGTACAGCCTCCCCGACATCCTGTTGCTGAAGGTGGCCAAACGGCTGCTGGACACGGGCATCTCGCTGCAGCAGATCCGCAACGCGGTCGACCACCTGCGCGGCAGGCCCGCCCCCGATCTGGCCCGCATCACCCTGATGAGCGACGGCGTGAGCGTCTACGAGTGCACGACACCGGACGAGGTCGTCGACCTGATGCAGCGCGGCCAGGGCATGTTCGGCCTGGCCCTGGCCAACGTCTGGCGTGAGCTGGAGGAGGCCCTCGGCGTGGTCCCCGCGGAGGAGCGGGCCGACCTGCCCGCGCCCCAGCCCGTGGACGAGCTGGCGCGGCGCCGGCGGGAGCGCCGGACGGGTTGACCTGCGAAGCGGGCGGCGGTGGGGCGACCGACACACCAGCCCTGACTCGGCGACGCGCCCGGCGATCGAGTACGGTCGTAGTCACGGCAGGGACGAATCCTGACATTCGCCTTGTCCGTGTGTACGAACGAACTGCGTCAACAGGCTGACAAGACCACGCGGGAGAGACCCCGGCAGGGGCGCCGACGGGGCAATACTCCCCAGTAACCTCTCAGGCACCAGGACCGCGTGGAAGAGGCCGCTCTGAAGCCCGGCACCGCCGTGCCCGGTGACAGAGGGGGAGACCGTGAGGAACACCGCCGAGCATCTCGGCCCTGTCACCAGGAGGTCTCCGTGCCCGATCAGTCATGGAACATGGGCGCTCCCGCCCGGGTCTTCGCCGACCGCCACATCGGCCCGACGCCGGCCGAGGTCCAGGAGATGCTCAAGACGGTCGGCTACGGCTCCACCGCGGAGCTGATGTCCGCGGCCGTGCCCGAGTCGATCCTCACCGCTCCCGGGACCGGCGCCCCGCTCGACCTGCCCGAGGCGCTCGGCGAGGCCGAGGCCCTGGCCGCGCTGAAGGAACTCGCCGCCCGCAACGCCGTGCGCACCTCGATGATCGGCCTGGGGTACTACGACACCCTGACCCCGCCGGTCATCCTGCGCAACATCCTGGAGAACCCCGCCTGGTACACGGCCTACACGCCCTACCAGCCCGAGATCTCCCAGGGCCGGCTGGAGGCCCTGCTGAACTTCCAGACGATGGTCTCGGACCTGACCGGCCTGCCCGTCTCGGGCGCCTCCCTGCTCGACGAGGCCACGGCGGCGGCCGAGGCCATGACGCTGGCCCGCCGCGCCTCCAAGGCCAAGGGCAACGCGTTCGTCGTGGACTCCGACGTCTTCCCGCAGACCCTGCAGGTACTGCGCACCCGCGCCGAACCCCTGGGGATCGAGGTCGTCGTCGCCGACCTCACCGACGGGCTGCCCGACGCCGAGGCCTTCGGCGTCCTGGTGCAGTACCCCGCCTCCAGCGGTGTGGTCCGCGACCCGAGCCCGATCGTCGCCGCCGCCCACGAGCGCGGCGCGATGGCGGTCGTGGCCGCCGACATCCTCGCCCTGACCCTGCTGCGCAGCCCGGGCGACCTGGGCGCCGACATCGCGGTGGGCTCCACCCAGCGCTTCGGCGTGCCGCTCGGGTTCGGCGGCCCGCACGCCGGCTACATGGCGGTCGGCGAGAAGCTGCGCCGCCAGCTGCCCGGACGCCTGGTCGGCGTCTCGGTCGACAACGCCGGCCGCCCCGCGTACCGCCTGGCCCTACAGACCCGTGAGCAGCACATCCGCCGTGAGAAGGCCACCAGCAACATCTGTACCGCCCAGGTACTGCTGGCCATCATGGCCGGGATGTACGCGGTCTACCACGGCCCCGACGGGCTGCGCGCGATCGCCCGCCAGGTGCACTCCCGCACCGTGGCGCTGGCCGACGCCCTGACCGAGCGCGGTTTCGAGGTCGTCCACTCCGCCTACTTCGACACCCTGCGCGTGCGCGTGCCCAGCTCCGGCCGCGTGGTGGAGGCGGCGCTGGAGGCCGGCTACAACCTGCTCGCCGTCGACCAGTCCACGGTGGGCGTGAGCGTGGACGAGACCACCTCGGCCGCCGACCTGGAGAAGGTGCTGGCCGCGTTCGGCGAGGCCGAGCGGGGCTCCTCGCGGATCCGGCTGAGCGTGGACGAGTCCGCCGACCGCCTCCCCTCCGACCTGGCCCGCGGCGTGGACTACCTGACCCACGAGGTGTTCAACACCCATCGCAGCGAGACGTCGCTGCTGCGCTACATGCGGCGCCTGTCCGACCGCGACCTGGCCCTGGACCGCACGATGATCCCGCTGGGCTCGTGCACGATGAAGCTCAACGCGACCGCCGAGATGGAGGCCATCACCTGGCCCGAGTTCGCGGGCCTGCACCCCTTCGCGCCCCTGGACCAGGCCGCCGGGAGCGTGGCGGTCGTGCGCGACCTGGAGGCGTGGCTGGCGGAGGTGACCGGCTACGACGCGGTCTCGCTGCAGCCCAACGCGGGATCGCAGGGCGAGCTGGCCGGGCTGCTGGCCATCCGCGGCTACCACCGCTCCCGCGGCGAGGCCCACCGCGACGTGTGCCTCATCCCCAGCTCCGCGCACGGCACCAACGCCGCCAGCGCGGTGATGGCCGGAATGCGGGTGGCGGTCGTGGCGTGCGACGACAACGGCAACGTGGACGTGGCCGACCTGCGGGCCAAGACCGCCGAGCACGCCGACGACCTGGCGGCGATCATGGTCACCTACCCGTCCACGCACGGCGTGTACGAGGACACCATCACCGAGGTGTGCCGGCTGGTCCACGAGGCCGGCGGCCAGGTGTACGTGGACGGCGCCAACCTCAACGCCCTGCTGGGCTGGGCCAAGCCCGGCGAGTTCGGCGCGGACGTCAGCCACCTGAACCTGCACAAGACCTTCTGCATCCCGCACGGCGGCGGAGGTCCGGGCGTGGGCCCGGTCGCGGTGCGCTCGCACCTGGCCGGCTTCCTGCCCAACCACCCGGGACAGCCCGAGGCCGGCCCGCACACCGGCGTGGGGCCCGTCTCGGCGGCGCCGTTCGGCTCGGCGGGCATCCTGCCCATCTCCTGGGCCTACGTGCGGATGATGGGCGGTGACGGCCTGCGCGCCGCCACCGAGACCGCGGTGCTGTCGGCCAACTACCTGGCCAAGCGCCTGGAGCCGCACTTCCCGGTGCTCTACACGGGTGCGGAGGGTCTGGTGGCGCACGAGTGCGTCATCGACATCCGCCCGCTGCAGAAGGCCACGGGCATCAGCAACGAGGACGTCGCCAAGCGGCTGATGGACTACGGCTTCCACGCGCCGACGATGTCGTTCCCGGTGGCGGGCACGCTGATGGTGGAGCCCACCGAGAGCGAGAACCTGGCCGAGCTGGAGCGGTTCGTGCAGGCGCTGATCGCCATCCGCGGCGAGATCGCCCGCGTGGAGTCGGGGGAGTGGGACGCCGACGACAACCCGCTGCGGGGCGCTCCGCACACCGCCGAGGCGCTGACCGCCGACGTGTGGGAGCACGGCTACACCCGGGCGGAGGCGGCCTACCCGCTGTCGTCGCTGCGCCAGGACAAGTACTGGCCGCCGGTCGGCCGGATCGACCAGGCCTACGGCGACCGCAACCTGGTCTGCTCGTGCCCGCCGCCCGAGGCCTTCGAGCTCTAGCCGCCGCGCGCGCAGTGATGTGAGGGGGCGCCGACACGGTCGGCGCCCCCTCGTGTGTCCGTTATGTGAATCTACGTCGTAAAGGTCGCGCTCGTGTTCCTGCCATGGTGGGGGAGGGGCTTCGCCCCGACCGAAACCAACCCAGGAGAGCGGGACGGGTCGACACCCGGCCGGCAGGCCGCCATCCGGTACGGGGCCGCGGGTTAGAGTGGCGGCGACGCCCTCCACGACCCCAGGAAAGCGGACCCATGACCACGACGTCCGGACGTCCCGCGCGCTCCGGCCCCGCCGAAGCCCCTGAGGCGACCGACCCCGCGGACTCGCCGGAGCGGGACGCCCCCTCCGGGGTGGACGCGGCGGCGCTGTGCGACCAGGCCCAGGACCTCGCCGAGAACGGCCACCTCAAACGCTCCGCCAAGCTCTACGAGCAGGCCGTCGCGGCCAACCCCCGCCCGGCCGTGCAGGCCCGCGCGCTGCTCGGGCTGGCCGTGGTCCAGGACCAGCGGGGCGACGCGCAGGCCTCCCGTGCCGCCGCGCGCCGGGCCCTGGCCACCGGCGACGCCCGCTACGCCCCGCGGGCCGCCTACCACCTCGCCCTGTCCCTGGAACAGGACGGAGAGCTCACCGAGGCCGAACGCGTGTGGGAGCGCCTCCTGGACCTGGGCGCGCCGGACTACACCGCCGTCGCCCACTACGGGCTCGCCAGGGCGGCCGAGGCGCGGGGCGACGCGGCCGGGGCCCAGGACGACTGGGAGCGGGCGCTCGCCCTGCCGCCCGAGCCCGAGCCGATCGGCCGCCTGCACGCCGCGACCGTCGTGGAGGCCGCCCGTGACCTGGCCGGGCGCCTGCTGGAACAGGGGATGCCCGGTGCCGCGGCCGCCGCCGTCGAGCGCGGGCTCTCGGTCGCCGACGACCCGGGGCTGCGCCTGCTGCGGGCCGCCGCCCACCTGGAACACGCCATCGCCGACCTCGGCGCGGTCGTGGAACCGCCCGCGGACGACCGCGAGGGGTCCCTCCCGGAACCGGGTACCTCCGGGGCCGCAGTGGAGCTCCTGGCCGGGCTGCTGGCCCTGCGGGGCGAGCCCGAGGCGGCCGAGCGGGTGTGGCACGCGGGTCTGGCGGACCGGGACCCCGAGACCGCCGACGCCGTGCACCGGAGGCTGCGCCGTGCCATCGCCCCGCCCTCGGCCGAGGCCGGGGAGGCGGAGGAGGGCGAGGAGGCGGCCGAGCCGTGGTGGGACCGCTACCTGGAGGAGGCGGTCGCCACGTCGAGCGCGCCCGTGCTGGCCGGGGAGCTGTTCGCGGTCGTCACGCAGATGCACGCCCTGCTGGCGGTGCCGGTGGCGGAGGGCGAGTCCCGTCCCGCGGCGCTGCGGGCGGCCATGGAGGAGGCCCTGCGCACGCCCAGCGGGCTGGTGTGGGGCGCCGACGTGCACGCCGACTTCCGGCGGCGGCTGCGCGCAGCGATGGGCGGGGAGGACGTCCTGCCCGAGGGCTGGCCCGAGCAGGGCTGACGGCCGACCGCGCACAGGACGGCCACCCCCAACGGTGAGCCTGGTGCTCCGACCCTTGAGGGTGGGCTGCGCGGCGGAGCCGCGGGTCGGTCGAGGAGCCGGTCAGGCCGCCACGTGCGGCCGGTGCGGAGCGACAACCGCCCCGTCGGGGAGAAGCTCGCCGGTGTCGTCGAATAGGACGACGCCGTTGCAGAGCAGGCTCCAGCCCTGTTCGGGGTGGCTGGAGACGACGCGCGCGGCTTCGCGGTCGGTGTCCTCGAAGGACGGACAGGGAGGTTCGTGGCTACACATGGGATGGCCTTTCTTCCGTGCTCGACACTGAGCTGACGCCAAGAGTAGTGGCTCATTTCACATGCTGCTGCGGTTTGAGCCGAATCCGGTGGTCCCACCGTCGTCGTTCGCTCTCAACCAGTGAGATACGCCCTGGCCGGGGTTGGTTCTCTCCGATTCCGTGCCGGTGGAAAAAGGACTCAGTACGCGCCGCGTGTCCGGCGTGCCGCCGGACGTCCGCGCATGCCCGCTCCGGCCAGGCCGCCGTGCTGGAAGGCGCGGACGAGCTCTCCGCCGAGGTTGACGCCCGCGCCCAGGGCCAGGGCCACCATGACCGCTTCGACGAGGCTGAGGAGCCCGAAGACCGCCGTGCCCTGGGTGATCTCGATCAGGCCCCGGTAGAGGATGCTACCGGGCAGCAGCGGGGCGATGGAGGGGACCAGGTAGGGCAGGACCGGCCGGCGCGTGTAGCGGGCCAGCCAGTGGCCGACCACGCCCACGGCGATCGCGCCGGCGACCGTGCCGACGACGGCGGGCACGTCGGTGGCGCTGCGCAGCCAGGCGTAGATGATCCAGATCATCACGCCGAGCACGCCGATGGCGGGCAGCATCCTGGGCGGGACGGCCAGGGAGATCGCGAAGGCCATGGCGATGCCCGCGGCGCCCACGAGCACGAGCGGCTCCATGGAGGTGCCGGCCGAGGGCAGGCTCTCCAGGTCGATGGCGACGCCGATCTCCTGGGCGGTGTAGGCGACGGCGGCCACACCCGTGACGATGGCGCCCAGGATGAAGAACGTCTCCAGCAGGCGGGCGGCGGAGGAGACGTAGCTGCCGCTGATGCCGTCCTGGATGCTGGAGACCAGTGGGCGCCCGGGGAGCAGCGCCATGATGTTCCCGGTGATGATCGCGCCCGCCTGGAGGCCCAGTGCGAGCTCGGAGCTCACCCACAGCAGCCCGACGCCGATGGTGGCGGCCACGGCGGCCGCGGCGACCATCTGGTAGAACTCGGCCACTCCGCGCCGGGCGAGGAAGACCGAGGTGCGGTCGCCGAGCACGGTGGCCAGGAACGCGACCGCGGCCACGACCACGCCGCCGCCCATCATGATGCTGGCGCTGGAGGCGATCAGGCCGAAGCCGATGGCGATCATCCAGTTGGGGTAGGGCATGCGGGCGCGGCGGATCTGGCTGAGCCGCGCGGCGGCGTCCTCCAGCTCCAGCAGGCCCAGCGCCGACTGCTGGACGAGGGTGTGCAGCTCGTTGACGCGGAAGTAGTCGAGGGTGCGCCGCCGCACCACGCGCTCACCGGTCACCGGCGGGTGGTCGCCGCCGGGGTGCGTGGACAGGGTGATGGTGGTGAAGGTGACCGAGACCTCCGAGCGGGGCAGCTCGAAGGCGACGGACAGGCTGAGCATGGCCTCGCTGACGGCCTCGGTGCCCTCGCCGCTGGCGAGCATCAGTTCGCCGACCCGCAGGACCAGGTCCATGGCCCGGGCGTCGGGGAGGGAGACGTCCTCCTCCTCGTCGAACCCGTCGGGCGTCAGCTCGCGTTCGTGCGCCGCCCGCCAGTCCCGCATGCGGCTGAGCATGCGGTCCTCGCTCGGCGGAACCGGCCGCCCCCGCTTGTCCGGCATCGCTGAACTCCGTTCCCTCCCCGCCTGCGCCCCGCGTCGGCCAGTGCGTTCGTTCAAGACCCCAGAGGGGACGCGGTGGGCGGGGGCGGGGTTCGCCTCCCGCGGCACCGGGTACCGGTGAACTCGGTCACCGGATCATCCTGTCAAGGCGCGGCGGTGTCCGACAACGACGCGCCGGGGGTTTCCCGGCGGGGGCGGCCGGTCCGCGGGCGCGGTGTCACGGGTGCGGCCGGGGACCGGGCCGGTCCTCTCCGGGACGCACGAGCCCGGTCTCGTAGGCGTGGACGACGGCCTGGACGCGGTCGCGCAGGCCGAGTTTGGCGAGGATGTGACCCAGGTGGGACTTGACGGTGGTCTCGCCCAGGACGAGGTGGCCGGCGATCTCGGTGTTGGACCAGCCGCGGGCGATCAGCCGCAGGACCTCGCGTTCGCGGTCGGTGAGCGGGTCGGGCGGCGCGGGGGCGGCGGGGGTCTGGGCAGGCAGCAGGGGCGCGTACCGGTCCAGCAGGCGCCGCAGGACCCCGGGGGCGATGACGGCGGCGCCGTCGGCGACGACCTCCACGGCGGCGACCAGCTCGGTGGGCGGGGCGTCCTTGAGCAGGAACCCGGTCGCCCCGGCGCGCAGGACCTCGACCACGTACTCGTCGAGGTCGAAGGTGGTCAGGGCCAGTACGTGCACGCGGTGGCCGCCCTCGCGGGCCCAGGCGGTGATGCGGCGGGTGGCCTCCACGCCGTCGGTCCCGTTCATGCGCAGGTCCATGAGGACGACGTCGGGCAGCAGGCTCCGCGCCGCGTGGACGGCCTGGTCGCCGTCGGAGGCCTCGCCCACGACGGACAGGTGGGGGGCCGATTCGAGGATCAGCCGGAATCCGGCGCGGACGAGCGGTTGGTCGTCGACGAGCAGCACTGAGACGGGCACAGGGGCGATTGTGCCCTATCGGCGGGGTGGTGCTGCGCCGGAGGCGTCGGTTGAGGGTGGTAGCCCGTCCCGTGGGTTTCCCCGCTCGGGCGATGGTGGGCGACGGGCGGGTGGTGCTGCGCCGGAGGCGTCGGTTGAGGGTGGTAGCCCGTCCCGTGGGTTTCCCCGCTCGGGCGATGGTGGGCGACGGGCGGGTGGTGCTGCGCCGGAGGCGTCGGTTGAGGGTGGTAGCCCGTCCCGTGGGTTTCGCCGCTCGGGCGATGGTGGGCGACGGGCGGGCGGGGTCAGCCGGTGGGTGCCGTCGGGAGCGGCGGGGGAGTGCCGCCGAACTCCGGGCAGATCGCCTGGTGGTCGCACCACCCGCAGAGCTTGCTGCGGCGGGGCGCCCACTCGCCGGTGCGGCCGGCGGCCTCGATGCGCGCCCAGATGTCGGTGATCTCGGTCTCGACGGCGCGCAGTTCGTCCTCGGTGGGGTCGTACCAGCGCACGGCGCCCTCGCCGCCGAGGTAGACGAGTTGGAGGCGGGTGGGGACGACGCCGAGGTCGCGCCAGATCATGACGGCGTAGAAGTAGACCTGGAACTTGGCCTTGTCCTCGAAGCGGGGGTGCGGGGACTTGCCGGTCTTGTAGTCCACGACCCGGATCTGCCCGGAGGGGGCGACGTCGAGGCGGTCGACGTAGCCGCGCAGGTTCAGGCCGGTGGGGAGGGCGACCTTGAGCGCCATCTCCCGTTCGCGGGGCTCCAGGGCGGTGGGGTTCTCCAGGTCGAAGTAGCGGCGAACGAGGTCGCGGGCGGACTCCAGCCAGGTGTCGCGCTCGGCGTCGTCGGCGAACATCTCCTCCAGTTCGGGCCGCTTGGCGCGCAGGCGGTCCCACTGCGGGGTGACGAGCGCGACGGCGGTGCGGGCGGTGCGCGTCTCGGCGGGGAGTTCGTAGAGGCGCTCCAGGCAGGCGTGGACCAGCGTGCCGCGGGTGGCGGCCGCGCTCGGCGCTTCGGGGATGCGGTCGATCGTGCGGAAGCGGAACAGCAGCGGGCACTGCAGGAAGTCGGCGGCGCGGGAGGGCGACAGCGCGGTCGGAAGGGGCACGGAGCTCATGGTCCGAGCCTACGAGAGGACCGTGACATCCGCGGACGCCTCAGGCGGGCGGGAGGAAGGACTCCACGGCGGCGGTGCGCGGGGCGTCCTGGGAGTCCCACTGTCCGGCGGGGGCGGCCCAGGCGATGGTGCAGTGCGTGCCGGGGGAGACCGCGATGTTGACGGCCAGGACGTGGCGGACCTGGTCGCCCCGGTCCCAGGTGAACTCCCATGCGGCGACGGAGTGGTAGTCGCTGCCCGCGGTCCTGTCGCGCACCCCGACCCGGGTGTAGTCGGGCAGGCGGCCGCTGCTCAGGGCGGCGTCCTCCTGGTCCAGGACGTGCTGGTACTCGTCGTCGGTGGGGTGGGAGGCGAGGTCGACCTGGAGGTAGCTGTCGGCGTCGGGGGAGTCGTAGTAGACGCTGCTGCCGTCGGTGCGGCGGGTCCAGCCGTCGGGGACCAGGACGTGGAAGCCGTCGGGGTCGGCGGTCCAGGTCATCCCCTCGGCGGCGGGTTCGGCGCCGTCCTGGGGCGGTGCGGTGCCGTCCCCGTCCTGGTCGTCGTCCTCCTCCGGCGCCGCAGCGGTCTCCCCGGGGGCGGCGTCCGGGTCGTCGGCGGCGCTGTCGTCGCCGGCGTCGGCCTGGAGCGGAGTGGAGGTGCCCGGCTCCGATTGCAGGGCGGTGCCGTCGTCGCCCAGCGGGTCCAGGACGACGATGAGGGCGGTGGCGGCGACGAGCGTGGCCAGGCCGAGGGCGAGGACGACCGTGGGCCAGCTGGGCCCGGTGCGCCGTGACGGCGGTGCCGGGACGGTCAGGGTGGGCGCGGCGCCGGGTGGGACGGGCGCGGTGGTGTCGGCGGCGCCGGGAGGGGCGGGCCGCACCGGCGGGTCCTGCGGGGTCCGAGGGGCGGTCGGGGCCGGCACCGGGTGCCGCCGGGCGGTGGACGCGGTGGCCGCCGCGGTCAGCAGGGTCCGGCAGCGGGCGCCGTCGGCGCGCCGTGCGGGGTCCTTGGCCAGCATGCCGCGCACGGCCTCGCCCAGGGGGCCGGGGCCCAGGGTGTCGGCCGGTTCCTCGGCGGTGACGGCGTGCAGGGTCGCCTGGAGGCCGTCGCGGTGGAAGGGGGAGACGCCGGTGGCGGTGAAGTACAGGGTGGCGCCCAGGGACCACAGGTCGCCGGCGGGCGAGGCCGGGCGCATGGCGAGGCGTTCGGGGGCCAGGTAGCCGGGGGAGCCGACCACCCCGACGGTCTGGGTCAGGGCGGTGGAGTCGGCGATGGTGGCGATGCCGAAGTCGGTGAGGACCACGCGCCCGGAGTCGGTGACCATGACGTTCTCGGGCTTGACGTCGCGGTGCAGGATGCCCTGGTCGTGGGCGGCCGTCAGGGCGCTGAGCAGGTCGAGTCCCCAGGCGGCGGTCCGCTCGTGCCCGCACGGCCCGTCCTGGCGCACGAGGGCGTGCAGGGAGCGCCCGGTGAGGAACTCCATGACGATCCAGGGTCGCCCGTCGTCCTCGACGATGTCGTGCACGGTGACGATGTTGGGGTGTCCGCCCATGGCGGCGGCCTGGGCCTCGCGGTGGGCGCGGGCCGCCACGCGGGTGCGCTCGGCCTCGTCGACGCCGGGGCCCAGGAGGATCTCCTTGACCGCGACGGTCCGGTTGAGCTGGTGGTCGTGGGCGGACCAGACCCGGCCCATGCCGCCGCGGCCGATTTCGGCGCGCAGTGCGTAGCGGCCGCGCAATGTGCGGTGCGGCTCGGTCTCGGATCCCATGCGGTCTCCTGGCTGCGGTGTGGGGGGGTTCCGGGGGGTCCCAGGGGTTTGGCCCGCGTGCGTGCGCCGGAGCCGACAGTGGAGTGTAGACCGCAGGAGCGCCGTGGGGGAGGGCTTTGGCCGTTGCCGGTCGGGTGGTGGGGGGCGGTCGGGGCGGGGCCCATAGGCTGAGGGAGTGACGAACGGAAGCGACCCCGCCGTGCCCCGCCCCGCCGGACGCTCGAAGAGGCCCGGGTTACTGCTGGGGCGGCCCTTCGGTGTTCCGGTCTACGTCACGTCGTCGTGGTGGATCGTGGCCGTTCTGATCACACTGGTCTACGGCGGCATCGTGCAGACGCGGCTGCCGCTGGGTCCGTCGGCCTACCTGTTGGCGTTCGTCTTCGCGGTCCTGCTGTACGCGTCGGTGCTCGTGCACGAGCTGGCGCACTCGGTGGTGGCGCGGATGTACGGGCTACCCGTACGCCGCATCGTCCTGTACGTCCTGGGCGGGGTCTCGGAGATCGAGCGGGAGGCGCAGACCCCGGGGCGCGAGTTCTGGATCGCGTTCTCCGGTCCGGCGCTGTCGCTGCTGCTGGCCGCGGGCGGGTTCGCGCTGGCCTCGCTCGCGGAGCCGTTCAGTGTGACGGGCGAGCTCCTGTTCCAGTTGTGGGTGGCCAACCTGCTGGTGGGTGTGTTCAACCTGCTGCCGGGGCTGCCGTTGGACGGCGGGCGGCTGCTGCGGGCGGGCGTGTGGAAGGTGACCGGGCGCGCCTACACCGGGAGCGTGGTGGCGGCCTGGGGCGGCCGGGTGCTGGCGCTGGTGGTCGTGGCGCTGCCGTGGCTGTTCGCGGCCTCGGCGGGCAGTACGCCGGGGCCGTGGGCGGTCGTGTGGGGCGTGGTGCTGGGCGGGTTCATGTGGATGGGCGCCTCCGAGGCGCTCAAGAGCGCCCGGTTGCGTGCGCGGGTGCCCGGGCTCAGGGCCCGGGACCTGGTGCGGCGGTCGGTCTCGGTGGTCTCCGACACCCCGCTGGCGGAGGCCGAGCGCAGGGCGGAGGCGGCCGGTGCGGAGGCGGTGGTGGTCACCGACTCCGCGGGGACGCCGGTGTCGATCGTGCACCCGGCCGCGGCGCGGGCCATCACGGAGGCGCGCCGCTCCTGGGTGCCGGTGTCGAGTGTGGCGCGTGCGGTGACGCGTGAGTCGTTGGTGCCGGTGGGTCTGGAGGGCGAGGCGTTGATGGAGGCGCTCTCGCGTCGTCCGCTGCCGGAGTACCTCGTGGTGGAGGAGGACGGCGGTGTGGTCGGAGTGCTGCGGGCGATGGACGTCAACGCCGCGATGACCAGGAGCTGAGCGCGGGGGCGCGGCGGGGGCCGGGCGGTGCCTCAGCGGCGGGCCCCCTGGGGCCACAGGACGTGGACCGGGAGCGAGAGCGAGCGGGCGTAGGCCACGACGTCGGCGGTCCCGCCGGGGCCGCGGGCGGGCTCGCCGTCCCAGACGGCGACGAGTCGGTCGCAGTGGTCGACCAGGTGGCGTCCGGCGGCCATGTGGGCGTCGGAGGTGGACGCCTGGTGGGGTAACCGGTGGACCAGGACGGCGCGGGCCAGGAGCCGGTCGTAGGTGGGGTGGTGCTCCTCGGGAAGGGCCTCCCGGTAGCCGGTGGCGGGGATCACGGCCTCCAGCGGGGCGCCCGCGGCCAGGACGGCCTCGGCGAAGACGGTGTCGGCGCCGTCGGCCAGGCAGGACAGGCCCACCATGTCACAGCCGTAGGGCGCCAGGTGCGCGGCGATCATGTCCGCGATGGTGTGGTCCAGGCCCGGGGTCAGGCCGCGGTGTCCGGTGATGCCGATACGGATCACGAAACCTCCCTGGTGTTCTGCTCGCCGCGTTTCTACCCACAGGCGGAGAATCCGGTCATGAGAGAGGTCAGCTGATCGTCGAGTTCCCGGACGCAGGCGGCGTAGGGGCCGGTGTAGCGGCGCCGGAAGCCGCGCACACGGCCGATGACGCGTTCGGATCCGAACTCGATGCCGGTGGCGAGCGCTTCCTGGGCCAGGCGGAAGGCCTCGTCGACATCGCCCGCGTCGGCGTGGGCCGAGGCCAGTTCGACCTGGAGGACGGCGGCCTGCTTGGCACTGGCGCCGGAGGGGGCGAAGGCCTCGGCGAAGGCCTGGCGGGCGTCGTGCGGGCGCCGCAGCCGCACGTCGACGAGTGCGCGGTAGCCGGCGACCTTGGGCTCGTCGAAGGCGAACACCCACGGCCAGGGCGGATCGCAGTTGCCGGGTCTGGCGACCTCGCGCTCGGCCCGGCGCAGGGCGTGCGCGGCCGAGGAGCGGTCGCCGATCCCGGCGTGGGCCAGGGCGCCCACGCACGCCAGCCAGGCGTTGGCGGTGGGGTGGGCGGTGCGGCCCAGGACGTGCTCGGCCTCCCGGACGAGCCCGAGGCCGAGTTCGGGGTCCTCCGCGGTGTCGATCTCGAAGGCGGCCAGGGAGCCGAGCATGTAGACGTCGAGCAGGCGGATGCCGGTCTGGCGGGCGCGGACGACGGCGGTGCGGTAGTGCATGCGCGCCGAGCCCATGTCGCCCTGGTCGGCGTGCAGCCAGGCGGCGAAGCCGGAGGCCTCGCTGGCCGCGGCGCTGACGGGAGCGAGGAAGGGCGTCCCGCGCGCGTTCGCGAGCATCTGCTCGGCCAGGTGCACGTGCGCCACCGCGCTGGGCAGCAGGTGGCGGGCGGCGGAGGTGGCGTCCATCCGGCGCTGCCCGCCGGTGATGGAGCGCAGGGCGGGGGCGGTGGTCTCGTTGACCGCGTGGCGGGTGTGGGTGGGCGCGACCCGCGGCGCGGTGGTCGTCATGAGGGCTCCCGCGGCGACGACCCGTCCGAAGTCGCGGCGTCTCGTGGGGTCCACCTCCTTGGGGGCGGTGGCGCCGTCCGGCGGGGTGCCGCCGCCGAACCGCAGCAGGTGCAGGGGGATGCCGAGCCGCTGGGCGAGGTCGTGCACCTGGCTCACCGTGAGGGACTGTTGGCCGTTGACCACCCGGGAGACCCAGCTCTGGGAGTAGTCGACCGCGCGCGCGAGTTCGCCTTGGGACCATCCGCGCGCGCTGCGCACGCCCTCGATGACGGTCGCCATGTCGCAGGTCGCCAGCGCGGCCGCGATGCGGGGCCGTGACCACAGGTCGGATGGAGGAACGCCGTCTCGTTGGGGCATGAGCCCAGATTAGGGATTCCGGCCGCCCTTGGTGGCTATGTGTCAACAACTCGTGGCGGAAGCGTCGAGTTCGCGGGACCCGCCTGGTCGGTGAGGGCCCTCCTTACCGAACGACGGTGAATGACAAGGGGTGATGCGTGATCCGCATACGGTCACGTTCCCGTCCCCTGGATGCGGCAGAGTTCAAGGGACATTGGTCCCCGGTTGCACGGGAACATCGGGAAGGGAGGTCTGGTGACCGTTGAGACCCCACCGCTGGGGAAACCGGGTCCGGCCGCGGCCGGGTTCGGGCGCGGCGCGGACACCGTCCAGGCACGGGCCCTGACGGGAACGGCCGCCGACGGCGCCGATCGCGTGGAGCTGGTCGGCGGAGCGCTGCGCGGGCTGGCCGCCGAACTGCGCTCGCGTGGTGTGGAGGTGCGCGAGGACCGGATGTCGGGCGTGGTCGACGCCGGCCCGAGCAGCCGCCCGCAGCGCGCGCTGCTGCGCCCGCACCGCGGCGGACTGTGGTGGTGGATGCGCTGGCCGCTCCAGGACGGGGTGCCCGCCCCGCTGGCGGGGGTCCCGCTGTCCCCGGTCACCCGAACGGGGGACGCCGCCAGGCGGATCGCCGGGGCGCTGTCCTCCTGCGACGGCGCGCCCGACGCGGCGTGACCGCGCCCGACCTCTGACCGTGTTCCGTGAGCGATGACGACCGCCGACGTTCCCTGAACCCGAGCCGTCGCGCTCATCCCTGGACGGGCGCGTGCTGTGTCCGCGCCCAGGCGACGGGCGGGGCCTGGGCCTTCCCCGAAACCCAGTCTCCCTCTGCACGGGGCCGTGTCCGGTCCCGCCCGTCCTCTCCCCCCGGCGACCCGAGTGGCACCCCGACCCCCGGTGCCCCTCGGGTCGCGCCCTCCTCCGCGCCCCGCCCGCTCCGGCGGGGTCAGGCGAGGCCGTCCACGGCCCCCGCCGCCGCGTCGCGCGCGGTGTCCGCGGCCGCGCCCCGCCCGGTCTCCAGCGCGCTGTCCCGCCCGTTCTCCCGGTCCGCGTCCTGTGCGGCGGCCAGGGCGGCGCCGACGATGCCCGCGGAGTTGCGCAGCGACGCGGCCACGATGGGCGTGCGGATGTCCACGTGGGGGAGGAACTTGTCGGCCTTGCGGCTCACCCCGCCGCCGACGACGATCAGGTCCGGCCACACCAGGTCCTCCAGGACCCGGTAGTAGCGGTGCAGGCGCTTGGTCGCCCACTCGTGGTAGGAGAGGTCCTCGCGGTCCTTGGCGCCGGAGGAGGCGCGGCTCTCGGCGTCGTGGCCGTCGATCTCCAAGTGGCCGAACTCGGTGTTGGGCACCAGGCGTCCGTCCACGACCAGGGCGGTGCCGATCCCCGTGCCCAGGGTCGTCAACAGCACGACGCCGCGCACGCCCTTGGCCGCGCCGTAGCGGGCCTCGGCCAGGGCCGCGGCGTCGGCGTCGTTCAGTACGCGCACCGACCGCCCGGTGGCCTCGGCGAACAGGGCGCGCGCGTCGGTGCCCACCCAGTGGCCGTGCAGGTTGGCGGCCGTGTGCACGATGCCGTTCTGGACCACGCCGGGGAAGGTGACGCCCAGCGGGGCGCCCTCGGCGACGGGGAAGTGCTCGGCGATGCGGCCGACGATCTCGGCGACGGCGGCGGGGGTGGCGTGCTCGGGGGTGAGGATCTTCAGGCGCTCCTGCAGGAACTCGCCGGCGGCGAGGTCGACCGGGGCGCCCTTGATGCCGCTGCCGCCGATGTCGATCCCCAGGCCCGTGGTCAGCTGTGACATGGGTCGTCGTCTCCCGTTGGTCCTCGTGTGGTTCTCGTGCCGAAGGGGCCGCGAGCGCCCCACCGCACTCGATCCTGCCCTGGTGCGGGGACTTTCGCACGTGTTCCGCGCGAGGGGGCGGCCGTGGCGGGTCCGGGCCGGTCCGGCGGGTGGTGGCGGACCGATACGCTGGGCGGTCGGCCCGACCAATTGCGACGTGGGAAGACGAGAGCGACGTTGACCGGTATCCATGGGCGCCGCGGCCCCTTCACCGACGGCGACACCGTGCAGCTGACCGACCCCAAGGGTCGCATGCACACCATCACGCTGAGCGAGGGCGGTACGTTCCACTCGCACAAGGGCAAGGTCGACCACGCCGACCTCATCGGTCAGCCCGAGGGGAGCGTGGTGCGCTCCAACACCGGCACGGCCTACGTGGCGCTGCGCCCGCTCCTGATCGACTACACGCTGTCGATGAAGCGCGGCGCGACCATCGTCTACCCCAAGGACGCCGCCCAGGTGCTGGTGGAGGCGGACATCTTCCCGGGCGCGCGCGTGGTCGAGGCCGGGGCCGGTTCGGGGGCGATGTCCAACTGGCTGCTGCGCGCGGTCGGTGAGCAGGGCATGGTGCACTCCTACGAGCGCCGGGCCGACTTCGCCGAGATCGCCCGCAAGAACGTGGAGCGCTTCCACGGGGGGCCGCACCCGGCGTGGAAGCTCACGGTCGGCGATCTGGTGGAGTGCCTGGACGAGACCGACGTGGACCGGGTCTTCCTGGACATGCTCGCGCCCTGGGAGTGCCTGGACGCGGTGGCCGGCGCGCTGATCCCGGGCGGTCTGGTGTGCGTCTACGTCGCCACCACGACCCAGCTCTCGCGCGTGGTGGAGGAGCTGCGCGAGGACCCGCGCTTCTACGAGCCCCGCTCGTGGGAGACGATGCTGCGCACCTGGCACGTGGAGGGCCTGGCGGTGCGCCCGGACCACCGCATGATCGGGCACACCGGGTTCCTGGTGGTCGCGCGGCGCCTGGCGGACGGGGCCGAGGCACCCGAGCGCCGGCGCCGGCCGGCCAAGGGCGCCTACGGCAAGGACTTCACCCCCGCGCGGGAGCGGGACGGCCGCGGCGGTGCCGAGGCGGCCCCGCGGGCGGCGGAGCCGGACGCGGTCGCGCAGCCGGAAGCGGCTCCACAGACCGAGACTGCCCCGCGGACCGAGACGGCGACGCCGGCCGGGACGACCACCGCGCCGGGGCCGGAAGCGGCCCCGCCGGCGGGGGGACCGGACGACGACGCGCGGTAGCCGCGGTCCGGCCGTCCGGCCGTCGAGAGGATCAACGAGAGCCCGCCCGGGCCGGCCCGGGCGGGCTCCGTCGTGTGCTCCGCGGCCCGCCGACGTGCGCCGGAGCGGTGCCGCGGCCGTCGCCGAGGACTTGCCCGGAACCAGACACGGAGGTTACTTTCTCATTACGTCGGGTCATCCGCTACCACTGTGACCTGGCCTGATGCAAGACCTCTCGATGAGGGCTAGGACACTCCTCACCACTGGGAGGTTAGGAATTGGGCGGGGGTAGGTAGGCTCCCGAGTAGTCGTCCTTCTCATAGGGAGGTGGCGGACGTGGCCGAGCGCGACGACGAGCGTCAGAGCGACCAGGACCGTGAAGTCGCTGAACTCACGGCACAGGTCTCTTACATGGAAAAGGAACTCAGCGTGGTTCGGCGTAAGCTCGCCGATTCGCCCCGACATGTACGCCTTCTGGAGGAGCGTTTGAGGGAGGCCCAGGCCAACCTCGCCGCTGCCAACGGACAGAACGAGCGGCTCGTCTCCACTCTCAAGGAGGCGCGCGAGCAGATCGTGGCACTGAAGGAGGAGGTCGACCGGCTGGCGCAACCGCCGTCCGGGTTCGGCGTCTACCTGGGGTCGCGTGAGGATGAGACCGTCGAGATCTTTACCAACGGTCGCAAGATGCGGGTGAACGTCAGTCCCTCCGTGGACCTGGACGCTCTGCGCCCGGGCCAGGAGGTCATGCTCAACGAGGCGTTCAACGTCGTCGAGGTGGAGTCGTTCGAGACCGTCGGCGAGGTCGTCATGCTCAAGGAGATCCTTGAGGACGGCGAGCGCGCACTGGTGATCTCCCACCACGACGAGGAGCGGATCGTGCGCATGGCCGATCCGCTGCGCGACGAACCGGTCCGACCGGGCGACTCGTTGCTGTTGGAGCCGCGTTCGGGCTATGTCTACGAGCGGATCCCCAAGTCCGAGGTCGAGGAACTCATCCTCGAAGAGGTCCCCGACATCGCCTACACCGACATCGGTGGCCTGTCGGGACAGATCGAGATGATCCGCGACGCGGTCGAACTGCCCTACCTCTACAAGGAGTTGTTCTACGAGCACCAGCTGCGCCCGCCCAAGGGCGTGCTGCTGTACGGGCCTCCCGGGTGCGGAAAGACGCTCATCGCCAAGGCGGTCGCCAACTCGCTGGCCAAGCAGGTCGCCGAGCGGACCGGCCGCGACGTCGGCAAGAGCTTCTTCCTCAACATCAAGGGCCCGGAGCTGCTCAACAAGTACGTGGGCGAGACCGAGCGGCACATCCGCCTGGTCTTCCAGCGGGCACGGGAGAAGGCCTCCGAGGGCACCCCGGTCATCGTGTTCTTCGACGAGATGGACTCGATCTTCCGCACCCGCGGCTCGGGCGTGTCCTCCGACGTGGAGAACACCATCGTGCCGCAGCTGCTCAGCGAGATCGACGGTGTCGAGGGCCTGGAGAACGTCATCGTCATCGGCGCCTCCAACCGTGAGGACATGATCGACCCGGCGATCCTGCGGCCCGGCCGGCTGGACGTCAAGATCAAGATCGAGCGGCCCGACGCGGAGGCGGCCCGCGACATCTTCGGCAAGTACATCACCCCCGACCTGCCGCTGCACGACGAGGACATGGCCGAGCACGGCGGCTCCGCCAAGGCCACCGTCGACGCCATGATCCAGCGGGTCGTGGAGCGGATGTACACCGAGGGCGAGGAGAACCGCTTCCTGGAGGTCACCTACGCGAACGGGGACAAGGAGGTCCTGTACTTCAAGGACTTCAACTCCGGCGCGATGATCGAGAACATCGTCTCGCGGGCCAAGAAGATGGCCATCAAGGACTTCATCGACGCCCAGGCCAAGGGCATCCGGGTCTCGCACCTGCTCCAGGCCTGCGTCGACGAGTTCAGCGAGAACGAGGACCTGCCCAACACCACCAACCCCGACGACTGGGCACGCATCTCCGGTAAGAAGGGCGAGCGCATCGTCTACATCCGGACCCTGGTGACCGGCAAGAAGGGCGCCGACGCCGGGCGCAGCATCGACACCGTCGCCAACACCGGCCAGTACCTGTAACAACGCACCGGGAGGGGCCCGCCGGGATGTCCGGCGGGCCCCTCGCGCGCGCGGCCGTCGGGGGCGGGTGGCGGCCGGGACGGCCCACCCGCAGGTCAGCGATGGGTAGGACTGCCGTAAATTGGTGGAATGCATTCTCCATCCCGGGTGAGCGCGCCGCGCCGTGCGCTGTGGTTCCTGACAGCGCCGCTGCTGGCCGCTCTCGTGGGCGCCGCCGCCCTCGCCGGCCCCGCGCACGCCGACACAGAGCCGCCCCAGGAGCGGACGAGCGTCGCCGCGCACTACGTCGGACTCCTGGAGCAGCGGCCCGAGGGCGCGGCGGTGGTGGTCGAGGACACGCTCCTCGGCGACTACGACCCGGTGGAGCTGGAGCGGAGCCTGCACGAGTCGTTCGGGCGACTGGGTGTGGACTACTACGTCGTGGCCAGAGCCGACGTCGATGACGCGGCGTCGAACGTGAGCCTCCTGGCCGCCCTGCAGGACCGGATGGGCGAGCCCGGGCTTTACGTCCTCCTGCAACCGGGGGAGTCCCGGGTCCAGGCACTGGGCCGGGGCGTCGACCTGCCGCTGCGCGAGGCCGACCAGGTGGTCGCCCTCGAACGGCTGATGACCTACCACACGCCGCTGGACACCAAGGCCGACGTCTACGTGGACACGCTCACGGCCCCCGACCTGGCCGAGCGGGCCGAACTGCCGTGGTACACGCGCTTCCCGGCCGGCTGGTGGATGGAGCAGCGCCTCCGGGAGCTGGGGCTGCAGACCAGCGGCGGCCCGGCCGCACTGGGTGAGACCACCGCGGCCGTCGTCGGGCTGACCGCGTCGCTGTGGGCGCTCCTGTCCGCGATCCGCTACGGACGGCGCGGACGGGCCGCCCAGGCCGGGTTGGCGGGCCGCCCGCCCGGGGACCGGGTTCTGTCGGTGGGCCGGATCCTGGCCCCGGTCGTGGGAACCCTCGCCCTGGCCGCCGCCGTGATCCACGTCCACACCGCGACCCTGCCCGAGGACGAACAGCGGGTGGGGCCGACCCCGCCCGACACCGCCCCCTACGTCGCCTCGACGGCCCGGCTCGAGCGGGTCGCCGCGGCGCTGTCGGAGGACCCCCTGTACGTGGACCCCCGGGTGGGAGAGGGTGTGGGCGACCTGTCCGGGATCGCCGAGCGACTGGCCGGTACCGACCTGCCGGTGTACGTCGCGGTGGTGCCCATGGCCGACTCCGACGAGTCCGGCGGCGACCTGGAGATCTTCACGCACGCGCTCCACCACGTCATGGACCAGGACGGCGTCTTCGTCGTCGTGGACGACGCGGACGGGTCCGACCCCGAACTGGGGGCGGCCCTGTTCGGCGCCACGCTCGGCGACGAGGTCGTGAGCCCGCTGAGGGATGTGACCGGCTACCGGTTCGACCTCACGACCGGGCGGGCACTGGAGGAACTGATGGACGTCGTGGACCAGGCGTCGGCCGCCCCCGGCGAGCGTCCGGACATACCGAGCGAGGTCGAGTACAGGGCCGATCCGTACCCGGAACCCTCCCGGCTGTCCATGCTCCTCTCCGGTGAGTGGAGCACGGCGCTGTTCGTGGTCGGGCCCGTCTCCGCACTGGCGGTCCTGGGGCTGGTCCGGGCGGTGCTCGGCGCGCGGGTGAGGATGGACACCGTCCCCGGGCGCTCCCTGCGCCCGCGCGCCGACCGGGCGGTGCGCCGTGCGGCCAAGGCGCTGGAGGCGGCATCGGCCGACCACGCCGGGCTCGACCGGTCCATGCGGGAGGCCGACACGGCCCTGGCCGTCCTGGGCGGGGAACCGGACGAACTCGACCTGGTGGGGGTCGTGGTGCTGGCGGACCGGGTGGTGCGCCGGCTCGACCCCGATCCCGACACCGCCGCCTCGGCCGACGTCCCGGTCTGCATGGTCAACCCCCTGCACGGCCCATCGGCCCTGTACGGCCCCACCGACCAGCTCTGGCCCGAGCGGCGGCAGGCCCGGTGCGCCTCCTGTGAGCTGCTGTCGGACCGGGGACGTGATCGCCGCACACTCCTGGTCGCCGCCCCCTCGGGCGGGCGCCGACCGCACCTGGAACTGGACCGCCTGTGGGTCACCACCGGCTACGGTGCCAGGGGCCGACTCGACACCGAAGACCTGATGGGGGAGTCCCGTGTCCACTGAGCGCAGACGCGTCCGATCCCGCTCGGCCGTGGCCGCGGTGGCACTGGCCGCCGCCCTCGTGGCCGTCGCGCCGGGGGTCGGCCTGGCCGACACGGCCCCGGAGGAGACGGACGCGACCGAACGGGTCGTGGCCGCGCTGGAGGAGTCGCCGGTCCTGGTGGACCCCTCCTTCGCGGGCGCCCTCCCCGAGGATCTCGCCCAGGAGTGGAGCGACCGCATCGAGGAGTCCGGCGTACCGCTGCGCGTGCTCGCCGTCCCGCTGATCGAGGGGGGCGACTGGAACGGCGACCCGGGCGTGATGGCGGCGGCCGTGCACGACAGGATCGGCGGCGAGGGCCACTACCTGGTCCTGGACGGGGGGAGGCTGTCCGGGCACGACCTCACCGCCGCGGGCGGTGAGACGCCCGGCAACGCCTTCTACGGCGCCGCGACGGTCTCGCGCGAGATGGACTACGACGCTCCGGCCGCCGACCAGGTGGAGCGCGCGGTGGAGGTCGCGCTGTCCGAGGACCCCGAAGGGATCTATTCCGCCGCCGAGGACCAGCGGGAACGCGGATTCTTCGACTGGTACTACTCGCTCGGCTGGGGCTGGGCCACGCTGTCCATGCTGCTGCCCTGGATCGTGGCGGCCCTGGCCCTGGGCGGGCTCGGTACGGGCGTGTACTACTGGCGCCGGCCCCGCCGGGTCCCCTCGCTGCCCCAGCACGCCGCCTTCGACAACGCCGACCGCGCCCGCAGGGACGACCTGTCGGACCGGGCCGCACGGGAGCTGGTGGAGCTGGGCGAACGGCTGAGCGGCGCCGTGCCGCTCGCCGGCGAGGACGACGCGCTCGGAGCGCTGCAGGAGGCCCTGGACGCGCACGCGGCGGCCCGGCGGATCCACGACGCGCTGCCCGCCGAACCGGAGCTGGTCGACGTCGCGGGAGTGCTCGTGCTGCTGGACATGGCCGAGGACCACCTGGAACGGGCCACCCGACCGGCCGCGCGCAGGCGTTCGGCGCCGCTGCGCTCGCACTGCTACGCCAACCCCCTGCACGGGACGGACACCAAGGTGACGCGGTGGCGCGAGTTCGGCGGGAGCAGGCACGTCTCGGTGCCGCTGTGCGGCCCGTGCGCCAGGGCCGTCCGCGACCGGCGGCGGCCCATGGTCCTGTCGGCGCGCCACGACGGCCGCGAGGTCCCCTACTTCGAGGTGCCCGCGGAGGAGAGCGTGTGGGCGGCCACGGGTTTCGGGGCGCTGCGCGGCGATCTGGTCGCGCGTGTTCTGCGCGGGGATCACGCGGGCCGCGAACGGTAACGGCACCGCCGGTCCCGGGCTTCTTTTCGGGGGCCGCGCGACCATGGCCCGGACTTCGTTCCCCGGGTTCGGCGCACATTCCCTCCGCCTGCCGGAGAAGCCGCTCCCACCTGCCGATACGTCGAGGCGGCGAAGGTGGGTGGCGGGTGTGAAGGGCTGGGGCCGGAGGCTCTCGGTTGAGGGCGGGCCCCCTTTTCGCGCGGCGCCCCCGGGGCGAAGGCGGGTGGCGGGTGTGAAGGGCTGGGGCCGGAGGCTCTCGGTTGAGGGCGGGCCCCCTTTTCGCGCGGCGCCCCCGGGGCGAAGGCGGGTGGCGGGTGTGAAGGGCTGGGGCCGGAGGCTCTCGGTTGAGGGCGGGCCCCCTTTTCGCGCGGCGCCCCCGGGGCGTAGGTGGGTGGCGGGTGGGAAACGCCCGGGAGGACGGCACTTCAGCCACAATCGGCGCTGAAGCGTTCAAGACCGGCCCACGGCGGATAACCTCTCATCATGAGTGTGCGGCGGATTATGGGTATCGAGACCGAATACGGGATCTCCGTTCCCGGCAACCCCGGGGCCAACGCGATGGTCACCTCCACCCAGGTGGTGAACGCCTACCTGGCCGCGTCGGCCGCCCGGGCCCGGCGTGCGCGGTGGGACTTCGAGGAGGAGAACCCGCTGCGCGACGCCCGCGGGTTCGATCTGGCGCGTGAGGTCGCCGACCCCACGCAGCTCACCGACGAGGACCTGGGGCTGGCCAACGTCATCCTCACCAACGGTGCGCGGCTGTACGTGGACCACGCCCACCCGGAGTACTCGGCGCCCGAGGTCACCAACCCGATGGACGCGGTCCTGTGGGACAAGGCCGGGGAGCGGGTGATGGCGGACGCGGCGGCGCGCGCGGGCGCGACGCCGGGCATCGAACCGATCCAGCTGTACAAGAACAACACGGACAACAAGGGCGCCTCCTACGGGTGCCACGAGAACTACCTGATGAGCCGGTCGACGCCCTTCGGCGACATCGTGCGGCACCTGATCCCCTTCTTCGTCTCGCGGCAGGTCGTGTGCGGGGCGGGCAAGGTCGGCATCGGCGCGGACGGCCAGGGGTCGGGGTTCCAGATCTCCCAGCGCGCGGACTTCTTCGAGGTCGAGGTGGGGTTGGAGACCACGCTCAAACGCCCCATCATCAACACGCGCGACGAGCCCCACTCCGACCCGGACCGGTACCGCCGGCTGCACGTGATCATCGGCGACGCCAACATGAGCGAGCTGTCCACGTACCTGAAGCTGGGCAGTACGGCGCTGGTGCTGTCGATGATCGAGGACGGGTTCCTCAGCGTGGACCTGTCGCTGGAGACCCCGGTGGCCGACCTGCGGGCCGTCTCGCACGACCCCGGCCTGACCCACCGGGTCCGGCTGCGCGACGGGCGGCGGATGACGGCGCTGGAGCTGCAGGGCGAGTACCTGGACCAGGCGCGCAAGTACGTCGAGGACAAGTTCGGCACCGACGTGGACCCCGACACCGCCGACGTGCTGGACCGCTGGGAGTCGGTCCTGACCCGCCTGGGCTCGGACCCGATGGGCCTGTCCGGCGAGCTCGACTGGGTGACCAAGCTCAAGGTGCTGGAGGGCTACCGCTCGCGCGACTCGCTGGACTGGTCGCACCCGCGCCTGCAGCTGGTGGACCTGCAGTACTCGGACGTGCGGGCGGACAAGGGGATCTACAACCGGATGGCCTCCCGCGGGCGCATGACGCGCCTGCTGGAGGAGCGGCAGGTCCAGCGCGCGGTCACCGAGCCGCCGGAGGACACCCGCGCCTACTTCCGCGGCCGCTGCCTGGCCAAGTACGCCGACGAGGTCGCGGCGGCGTCCTGGGACTCGGTGATCTTCGACCTGCCGGGCTACGACTCCCTCCAGCGGGTCCCCACCCTGGAGCCCACCCGGGGGACCAAGGAGCACGTGGGCGCCCTGCTGGACAACTCGCCGACCGCCGCCGACCTGGTCGCGGTGCTCGCGGGCACGGGCCGGGACTAGGTACGGCCGGGACCGGGTACGCCCGGCCCCGGCCGCCGCAGTGGGCGACATGAGTGCCGGTACTCAGGCGGCGCGCGCTGCGGCGCGGCACGATGGCCGCATGAACGAGACCACCTCCCCGCGCTCATCGTCCGCTTTCTCCCCCGTCGGCGGTGCGTGGGCCGCCGTCCTGCTCGCGGGCTCCGCGGCCGCGTCCTGGTGGCTGGTGCGCACGCCTCCCGAGGAGGAGGCCCGCGCCGGCGGCTTCGCCCTGGGCGAGGCGGACTACGCGGTCGAACCCCTGCCGCTGCCCGGGTGGGCGGAGGCGGTGATCGGCCCCCTGGGGCTGGTCCTGGCGCTGGTGGCGGCGGTGCTGCTGGTGCGCGCGGTGGCCGGGGGACGGATGCGCCCGGTCTGGGGGCTGGCGGTCGGATGCCTGGTGCCGATCGCGCTGATGGCGGGCGCTTGGTGGGCGATCGCCACGGCCCCGGTCATCGGCGCCAACATCGGCGCGGGCCTGGCCCAGCTGGTGTTCGTCCCCGCGAGTCTGCTGTGCCTGGCCGCCGCGCTCGGCTGCGCGGTCGCGGGCCGGCGGCGCCGCAACTGAGCCCGCCGCACGCACGGGGGACGGTCGTGGCGGCGGTTCCGGCCCGCCCCGCAGCGTCCTCGGTCGGGCGCGAGCGTGGACGACACCGAGCGCGTGCGGGGGCGCGCGACCTTCACCGAGGACGCCGAACTCTACGACCGGGCGCGGCCGGGCTACCCGCCGCGGATGTTCGACGACCTGGCCGAGCTGACCGGTGCCGGGCCGGGCCCGGGCGGGCTACTCGTCGGGTTCGAGGAGCCCTTCGCCGGAGACCAGGACCTCGGTGAACTCCGTCCCGGTGGGCGCGGTGAACAGCACGTAGGACGTCACGGAGGCACCCGGTTCGATGTCGTCCCAGAAGTAGTCCCAGGCGACGGTGAACTCGGCGTCCTGATCGTTGTGCAGGGTCCGGCCGTCGGTGGTCGTCCCGGTGGTGCCCTCGGTGTCGAAGGTGGTCGGCGCGTTGCCCTCGTTGGTGACGGTGAGCCGGTAGATGTGGAACTCCATGCCCTCGGGGGCGTCGTCCTCGAACGCGAAGCCGTCGGTGATGTGGGTGTCGGTGTAGCACCGCTCGACCTGGAGGAGCAGCGTGCCCACGCGGGTGCTGCTGCCGGTGTAGGCCTCCGGCGGCACCGACTCGGGGACCGCTCCGGCGGTGTCGGTGTCCGTCGCGGGTTCGGAGGCGGAGGGCCGGGTGGGCGGTTCGGCCTGCTCCTCCGGGGGCGGCGCGGACTCCTGGACCACCTGGGACGACTGGGTCCACAGGGGCGAGAGGGTGAACGCCAGCGCGGTGCCGCCGGCCGCGGCCACGAGCACGGCCAGAACCGCCGCCACCAGGAAGGTGAGCCGGTGGCGCGGAGTACTCGGGGGCGGCCGGTTCGGGGCCCGAGGATCCATACCACTGTGACACGGGCCACTGCCCGAATGTTCCCCCCGGCGTGTCCCGCGGACGTCAGGCGTGCCAGGTCCGGTCGCGGCAGGGCATGGGCGCCAGGCTCAGAGCCGTCCACAGTTCAAGGCGGGTGCGCGGGGCGTCCAGGGGGCGGCCCAGGACGCGTTCGGCGGTGCGCAGCCGGGACCGCAGGGTGTTGCGGTGCACGCCCAGGTCGCGGGCGGCGGCCTCGACCTGCGCCCCGTGGTCGAGGTAGTGCAGCAGCGTGTGCGCGAGGTCGGTGCCGTGGCGGCGGTCGTGCTGGTGCAGGGGTCCGAGCACGGAGTCGGTGAAGGCCCGCGCGCCCTCCCGAGGCACCGCCGAACGGAACAGGTCCCAGGCGTCGGCCTCGTCGGTGTTGCGGTAGCCCTCCGACGCGGCCTGGCGGGCCCGGGTCAGCGCCGAGGGCAGGTCGGCAACCCCGCGCGCACCGCAGGCGCCGGCGCCCCGCGGGGCGTTCGGCGCGTGGGCCAGCGCGCGCAGCAGGCGCTCCCCGGCGTGCGGCCCCGCCCCGGCGTGCGGTCCGGTACCCGTGCGCGCTTCCGTGTCCGTGCGCGGTCCGGGGTCGGTGTGCGCTTCCGCCCCGGCGCGCGGTCCGGAGCCCGTACGCGGTCCGGGACTCGCGGGCAGCACGGCCACGACCGCGTCGGCCAGCGCGCACAGTCCCGCGCGGTCGGCCGCGTCGGTGGCCCCGAGCACGTCGGACAGGGCGTCGGCCGCCTCGTCGACCAGTGCACGGGGGTCCTCGCACGGCAGGACCACCACCTCCCAGGGCGGGTCGGGCAGCGTGAGCGGGGGCGCGGCGCGGCCGGAGACCGCCGCGGCCACATGGGGCGCGCGCTGCCGGTGCAGGGCGCGCCGGGTGTCACGCGAGTGCAGCAGGTCCACCGCCAGCAGGGACGCGGCGTGGTTGGCGAGCATCCTGGTGTGCGCCGTGACCTCGGCGCCGCAGTGCAGGGCCAGCCAGCCGAGGGTCCGTCCGGCCGGACCCAGGTTCTGGAGCAGGACCGCCGCCCCCTCATGGTCGAGCACCGCCATGCCGCGCGGGCGCCGGGCGGTGCCGGCCACCGTGGAGCGCACGAGCCGGTGCCAGGGCTGCTCGGCGGCCGGGGACGCGGCGCTGGTCATGCCGTTGCGGTCCAGCAGCAGCGACCGCCCTCCGGTCGAGGAGGCCAGGGTGGTGACGACCCCGGCCGGCCCCGAGCGCAGGGCCGCGCGCGCCATGGCGTCCTGGGCGGTGAGCACGCGGCTCTGGGCCCGGCCGCGCTCGGCGGCGTGGTGGGCGGCGACCGCCTCGACCACGGCGATGAAGGGCGTCTCGCCCTCCACGGCGAGGACGGGCAGGCCCAGGCGGTCGCCCTCGGCGACGACGGCGGGCGGGACGGTGTCGCCGGGATCGTCCAGGGCCACGCCCACCCCGACGCATCCGGCGTCGTGCAGGCGGCGGACGTAGGCGCGCTGGTCGTCGGCGGCGGCGCCCAGGCCGAGGCCCGCGGTCAGGACGAGCTCGCCGCCCCGGAGCCAGTGGACGGGGTCGTGCAGCTCGGTCACGTGCGCCCAGCGGATCGGCCGGTCGAGCCCGGCGCGCCCCGCCACCGCGCGGACCTCCAGGTCCGGCGCCCCGGTGATGTCGCGAACGGTGATCACGTCGGCCTCCCCGTGTTGTGCGATGTGCACATCAGTCACAGGGTGCCATGTGCAGTTCGGCCCTGCACGCGGTGCCGGGTGGTGACTACCGTCGCACCATCACAGCCGTGGCCCGGCGCCACGAACGGAGGACCCATGACACACCGCACATCCCTCACGTCCGCCCACCCCGCGCGGGCGGCGACGGCGGCCTTCGTCGGCACGACCATCGAATGGTTCGACTTCTACATCTACGCCACCGCCGCGAGCCTGGTCTTCGCGACGATGTTCTTCCCCGAGGGCGTCGACCCCGTCGTCGGGCTGATGGCGTCGTTCGCGACCTTCTCGGTCGGCTTCTTCGCCCGACCGCTCGGCGGCATCGTCTTCGGGCACTTCGGCGACCGGCTGGGCCGCAAGTCGGCCCTGGTCGTCACCCTGCTGATGATGGGCACGGCCACGTTCTGCGTGGGCCTGCTGCCCACCTACGAGCAGGTCGGGTTCGTCGCGCCCCTGCTCCTGGTCGTCCTGCGCTTCGTCCAGGGCATCGCCGTGGGCGGCGAGTGGGGCGGCGCGGTCCTGATGGCCGTGGAGCACGCGCCGGAGAGGCACAAGACCTTCTACGGCTCCTTCGCCCAGCTCGGCAACCCCGCCGGCGCGCTGCTGGCGACCGGTTCGTTCGGCCTCATCACCGCCTGGGACACCGACCTGCTCTACACCTGGGGCTGGCGCCTGCCGTTCCTGGCCTCGATCGTGCTGGTCCTGGTGGGCCTGTTCATCCGCCTGAAGGTGGAGGAGTCGCCGGTCTTCGCCGCGGTCCAGGAGGGGACGGGCGAGCCCGAGGGCCTGCCCGTGCGCGAGGCCGTGCGCACCTCCTGGCGTTCGCTGCTGCTGGGCATCGGCGTCCTGCCGGTCGCGGTGGGCGGCTACTACGTCGTCACCACGTTCCTGCAGGCCTACGGGGTGACCGAGGTCGGTATCAGCGAACAGGTCATCCTCAACGGCCTGACCCTGGCGGCGTTCGTGGAGCTGGTCGCCACCCTGGGGGTGTCGTGGCTGGGCGACCGCTTCGGGACCGTGCGCGTGGTCACCGTGGGCCTGGCGGCCGTGGCCGTCCTCGCGCTGCCGCAGTTCCTGGTCATGTCGACCGGCAGCACCGCGCTGATCCTGCTCATGCTGTGCGTCATGCGCCTGGCGATGGCCACCGTCTACGGGCCGATCGCCCGTGTGCTCGCCCAGATGTACCCGCCGCGGGTGCGCTACACGGCGATCTCGATCGCCTACCAGGTCGCCGGCGCCCTCTTCGGCGGGCTCTCGCCGCTGGTGTGCACGGCGCTGTTCGCCGCGACCGGCAGCATCCTGCCCGTCGTGGGGCTGTTGGTCGCGATGGCGCTGGTGAGCATCGTGTGCCTGCACCGGGCACCGCGCCACCGCGACGCCGAACTGCTGTCCGCCTGAGATCCCCCGGCCGCCGGAACGCCGGCGGCCCCGCCACGAGGAGGAGAACTCGCCCGTGTCCGCTCTGCTCATCCACAATGCCAACGTCCTGACCATGGACGACGCCAATCCCCGGGCTGCCGCCGTGGCCGTGCGGGAGGGACGGGTCCGCCTCGCCGGGACCGCCGAACAGGCTCGTGCCGCGGCCGGGCCGGGGGCGGTGGAGGTGGACGCGGGCGGCCGTACCGTCATCCCCGGGTTCATCGACCCCCACAACCACCTGCTGTCCACGGCCGAGTCCCTGGCGGCCGTGGACGCGGGCTACCCGCGGGTGGGCAGCGCAGCCGACCTGGTCCGCGTGGTCGCTGAGGAGGCCGCCCGCACCCCGGCGGGCCAGTGGATCCGCGCCTTCCACATGGACGACGCCAAGTACCCGGGCGGGCGGCCCACCCGCCGCCACCTGGACGAGGCCACCGACGAGCACCCGGTGATCGTCTACCACGTCTCCGGCCACCAGGCGGTGGTCAACTCCGCGGCGCTGGCCTGGAGCGGGATCACCGAGAACGTCACCGACCCGGCCGGGGGTTCGTTCGTCCGCGACGAGGCGGGCCGGCTGACGGGCATGGTCCTGGACTCGGCGATGGAGCTGCTGCTGCCGCTGGCGGTGGACATCGGCTGCCACGGCCCCAACTTCCACACCGCCCTGCCCGCCGACCAGCTGCTGGGCTGGCTCTCCGACGCGGCGGGCCCGTACCTGTCCGCCGGTGTGACCACGGTGTGCGACCCCCAGGTCTCCGCCCGCGAGCTGCGCGTGTACCGGGCCGCCCGCGCGGCGGGGACGCTGCCGCTGCGCACCTTCGGCATGCCCCTGTCGCACCAGCTGGACGCGCTCACCAGCGCCGGGCTCGCCAGTCCCTTCGGTGACGACTGGCTGCGCCTGACCGGTATGAAGTTCTACTCCGACGGCACGCTGCTCGGCGGCACCGCGAAGTTCTCCGTCCCCTACGGCGAGCACGGCGAGTTCGCGGGCAGCCTCTACCACGACCCGGACCGGCTGGTGGACCTGGTCACCCGGGCGGCCGGCGAGGGCTGGCAGGTGGCGATCCACACCCAGGGCGACGCCGCCATGGAGCACACCCTGGCCGCGATCGCCTCGGCCGCGCGGGTCTCGGGACCGGACGCGCGCCCGCGCGTGGAGCACTGCGGCTATCCCACCCCGGAGCAGGCCAAGCGCTTCACCGACCACGGGGTGATCCCGGTCAACCAGCCCAACTTCCTGCACGACAGCGGCGGCGACTTCCTGCGCCGGCTGGGGGAGCGCGCGCACCGGCTCCAGCCCATGCGCGAGGAGATCGACCTGGGGCTGCGGCCCGTGCTGTCCAGCGACTCCTTCGTCTCCAGCCTGCGCCCGATGGACACCGTGGCCAACGCGGTGTGCCGTACCACCCGGGAGGGGCTGGAGATCGGGGCCGACCAGGCGGTGACGCTGCACGAGGCGCTGCGCGCGCACACCCTTGACGCCGCCCACGCCCTCGGGGTGGAGGACCGCCTGGGGGCGCTGCGGCCGGGATACCTGGCCGATCTGGTGGTGCTCGACGCCGACGTGGAGACGATGGACGCCGACCGGCTGCGCACGGTGGGAGCGTGGCTGACCGTCCTGGACGGGGAGGTCGTGCACGGGGCCGGTTGAGCCGCGCCCGGGACGAGGGGGCGCACAAAGGGGACGTCCCCGCCCGCGTGCGGCGCGGACGGGGACGTCGGGGGATGGTGCGGGGACGGGGTGGCTCAGCTCGTGCGGATGTTCACGCCCCACGAGCTGATCATCGGCGCGACCTCCTGGTAGTAGGTCGTGCCGCCGGAGGAGCAGTTGCCCGAGCCGCCGGAGGTGACGCCCTGGGCCTGCGTGCCGGAGATGAACGAACCGCCGGAGTCGCCGGGCTCGGCGCACACGTTGGTGCGGGTGAGCGAGTAGACGGTGCCCTGCGGGTAGCGGACGGTCTGGTTGCGGGCCTGGATGGTGCCGCAGTGCCAGCCGGTGGTGGAGCCCGAGCGGCACACGGCCGAGCCGATCGGTGCCTGGGAGGTGCCGGTCACGGACTGGTAGCCGCCGGAGTTGTAGCGGTAGACGAGGTTGTAGAGGGTGAAGTTGGACGTGCCGCGGACGAAGGCCGCGTCGTTGCCGGGGAAGACCGAGCGCTCGAAGACGCCGGTGCCGTTGCCGATGGTGACGCGGGTGCCGACGTCGCCGCAGTGGCCGGCGGTGACGAACCCGGGCTGGCCGGAGCTGTTGGTGGCCGGGAAGCCGACGGAGCAGCGTCCGCCCATGTAGTAGGCCAGACCGCCGACGATGTTGGCGTAGGTCTCGGCCTGCTCGTCGACCTCCTCGACCTGGACCGCGGAGGCGTCCACGCCGGCGGCCTCGACGAGGGCGTCGACGTCGGCGTCGGAGCCCTCCAGGACCTCGACGACGACGGTGTCGCTCTCCACGTCCGGGTACCAGCCCACGACGCCCTCCTGGGCGTCGGCGGCGTTGAGGTCCTCGACGACCTCTTCGAGTCCGTCGAGGCCGTGGTCGACGACGGTGGCCTCGGCGCCGGCCGCCTCGACCGCGGACACGGCGTCGGCGTCGGTCACCAGGACGGTGAGTTCACGGGTGTCGATGTCGAACAGGGAGCCGCCGTAGGCGTCGCCCGCGGCCTCGGTGGCCTCGGCGTCGACGTCCAGTGCCGCCTCCTGCGCCTCAAGGAGCTCTTCTGCCTGTGGGGTGGACAGATCGAGGTCCTGGGCCAGTGCCTCCAGCATGCTGGAGGCGTTGTCGTCGGGGGTGGGGGCCGAAGGCGCGGCGGCCGGTGCCGCGAGGGCTCCCGGTGCCATGGTGAGGGCGAGACCGAACGCCAGGGCGCCGGTGCCGATGGCGGAGATAACGGGGGAGGGTCGCATTGATCCCTACTCTCCAAGGGGGATTGGCGGGGGAACGGGGGCACCGCCTGGGTGGGGCGCTGTCCCCTTATCGGAAGCGAGTTCCTTTCACTCCCGATATTCACCGATACATCCGGTAAACGATTCACCACCTTAGGTCGACACTTTGGTGGGCGAAAGACCCGCTTTGAGAAGGATCATTCAGTTCGAGATGGGGTGATCGGGTCACTGGATTTCTGGTGATGACTACTCGTAGCCATCGAGTGGTTGACCTTGCGTTATCGGGTGCGCGTAGTGACGGAGTGAGAGCACCGCGTGTGCGCAAGGGGGGATTTCTGGCCGGATGCGGCCAGTGGTACGGGGTACCGATCGTGACCGCGTGGATACACCGTCGTCATACCTGAGGTCAGAGGGGTGGGGCCGGCCGCCGCCCGGACCGCCCCGGGCCGCCGGGGGTCGGGGCCGCACCCCCCGGGCTTGACAGCGGTGCCCGTGCAGAGCATCTGCCGGGCGTGCGCACAGCGAACACGCCGATGTCCGCGCCGCCGGTCCGTCGTGCCCGTACCCGTACACGACGGCGCCCCCGGCCGCTCTCGCGGCCGGGGGCGCCGGTGGGGTGAGCTGACGCCTCCAGGGTCCTTAGCCGGTGACCAGGCTCAGGTCCCACGCGCTCAGCAGCGGGCCGGCCTCCTGGTAGAAGGTCGTCCCTCCGCTGGTGCAGTCGCCCGAGCCGCCGGAGGTCACGCCCTGGGCCTGCGACCCGGAGACGAACGAGCCGCCGGAGTCGCCGGGCTCGGCGCACACGTCCGTGCGAGTCAGGCCCTCGACGGTGCCCTGCGGGTAGGTCACCGTCTGGCCGCGGGCCTCGATGGTGCCGCAGTGCCACCCGGTCGTGGAGCCCGAGCGGCACACGGCCGCACCGACGGGAGCCTGCTCGGCCCCGGTCACGGCCTGGTCGGCGCCCTCGACGAGATTGGTCGGGTTCCAGTTCGACGTCGCGCGCACGAACGCGCCGTCGCTGCCCGGGAACACGGACTCCTCGAAGACACCGGAGCCGGTGCCGTCACCGCTCTCGGCCGGGGTGCCCGCCGTACCGCAGTGGCCCGCCGTGACGAATCCGGGCGCGCCGGCGCCGTCGGTGACCGCGAAGCCGACCGAGCACCGGCCGCCGCCCATGAAGTAGGCCTGCCCGCCGACGATGTCGGCGTAGGTCTCGGGCCGCTCGTCGACCTCCTCGACCCGGACGGCGGAGGCGTCGACGCCCGCGGCCTCGACGAGGGACCCGGTGTCGGCCCCCTCCAGGGCCTCGATGACGACGGTGTCGCTCGCGATGTCCGGATACCAGCCCACGACGCCGTCCGGGGGTCCGGCCTCGCCCAGTTCCCGGGACACCCGGGCCAGGCCGTCTGTCCCGTGGTCGACGACCTCGGCTCCCGCGCCCGCGGCCTCGACCGGCTCCACGTAGGCCGGGTCGGTCACCAGGACGGTCAGTTCGCGGGTCTCGGCGTCGAACAGCGAGCCGCCGTAGGCCTCGCCTGCGGCCTCGGCCGCCTCGGCCTCGACGGCCAGGGCCTCCTCCTGTGCACGGAGCAGCTCTTCGGCCCCGAACGGGGTGAGGCCGAGGTCCTGCTCCAGCGCGTCCTGCATCGTCATGGCCTGCTCGTCGGCGACGGTCTCGGCCGGGACGGGTTCTCCGCCCGCGTTCGGTACCACCGCGAGGGCGGCGCCGAGCGCGAGCGCGCCGGCGCCGACCACCGCGATGGGGATCACGGAGGATCTCATGGGATCCCTACTCTCTTCGGGGGTGGATGGGGGTGGCCGGGGCCGGACCACGGGGGTCTCCGGCCCCGCCGCGGGGGCTCGGGCCGGGCCCGGCCCCGCGCTGTCGACCGTGACGTTCCGGTCAACGAGGCCCCACCCTAGGTACACACCCTGTGCGGCGATAGGCCCTCTCGGTTCCCGAACGGATCACGCGCGCCGGGTCGCGCGGCACTCCGGCGGCCCACGGTTCGCGGTGTCGTGCCGCGGCCGGGCTGACCTCCTCCTCGCCCGCGGCGGCCGTGCGCGCGTCCACTGTGACCGATGTTGTCCAGAGGGGCAGAATGGCCGAATGTGGACAGGGGTATCGGGTGTCGGCCGGTCCCGGGTGGCCACTGGGGCGAGGTCCCGTTCCACCGGTCCCGCGCCGCGGGGCACGGCCGGTCCAGGCCCGGACACGCCGGTCCCGGTCCGTCACGGCGGCGACCTGTGCGATCGCGTGCGGGGGACCCCCGCCCGCCCGTGGCGGGTGCCCATGGGGGTGCGGCTCCGGCCGCGGACCTCTCCCTTCGCCGCGGCGGGGAGGCCGACCCCGGCGGTGACGGGGAGGCCGCCCCAGGTAACTAGCCAGTATCGGGCCACGGGAAGTGGGTTGAGCCGCTCGTGGTTGGGCCAAGATAAGGGCGAGAGCCCCGAACGGGAGGTAGCGAGGATGGCGACGAAGGACACCGGCGGTCAGAAGCACGCCTCACGCCGCGACGAGGAGGTCGAGGAGACCGAGGCCGCGGCGGACGTCCAGGAACGCAAGGAACAGATGGACGAGGACGTCGACGACATTCTCGACGAGATCGACGACGTGCTCGAGAGCAATGCCGAGGACTTCGTGCGGCAGTTCGTCCAGAAGGGCGGACAGTAGCCGCCCGCGGTGGTTCGCTGACAGCGCACTCGGGCACCACCAGCCCCACTGTGCGCGGGACTAGGGTCGGTTTCACGGCCGGGCGCACGGCTCGGCCGCCGCAGACAAGAACAACAGGCGCCCCACCCGCCCCCACGCCGGGGTGGGGCGCGAGTGGAGGGAGTCGCGTGTTCGCAGGGTTCGAGGGCGGACGGTTGCCCGCCGCGTTCATGAGTGCGGGAACCTCGTCATTCACGGAGTTTCTCACGTCGGTCCACCCGGAGATGCTGCCCGGGCACAGGCTGCCCGAGAGCGGTGCGGCCGGGCACCTCACCCCTGACGCGACGACCATCGTCGCCCTGACCTTCCCCGGGGGAGTACTCCTGGCCGGCGACCGCCGGGCCACCCAGGGCAACGTCATCGCCAACCGCGACATGGAGAAGGTGTTCCGCACCGACGAGTTCTCCGCCGTGGCGATCGCCGGATCGGCCGGGTTCGGCATCGAGCTGGCCCGCCTGTACCAGGTCGAGCTGGAGCACTACGAGAAGATGGAGGGCCGTTCGCTCACCCTGGAGGGCAAGGCGAACAAGCTCGCCCAGATGGTCCGGGGCAACCTGGGCCTGGCGATGCAGGGCTTCGTGATGATCCCGCTCTTCGTCGGGTTCGACGAGAACACCGCGCAGGGGCGGGTGTTCAGCTACGACGCCGTCGGCGGCCGCTACGAGGAGCACCGCTACCACTCCATCGGCTCGGGCTCGGTCTACGCCCGGGGCTCGATCAAGAAGCTCTACACCGACGACCTGGACGAGACCACCGCGATCAAGGTGGCGCTGGAGTCCCTCTACGACGCCGCCGACGACGACTCCGCCACGGGCGGACCGGACCTGCACCGCAAGATCTTCCCGCTCATCGATGTCATCACCGAGGACGGGCACCGGCGGATCCCCGCCGAGGACGTCGCCCGGCTGGCCACGGAGGTGGTCGAGGGACGGGCCGCCGACCCCGACGGACCCACCGCCAGCCTGAGCTGACCTGCCCCGCCCCACACCAGACATTCCCCGAGTAGCGAAGGAACGATCCGCGGTGTCGATGCCGTTCTACGTCGCCCCTGAACAGCAGATGAAGGACAAGGCGGACTACGCGCGCAAGGGCATCGCGCGCGGCCGCAGCGCCGTCGTCCTGCAGTACGAGGGTGGCATACTCATGGTGGCGGACAACATGTCCCGCACCCTGCACAAGATCAGCGAACTGTACGACCGGATCGGCTTCGCCGCCGTCGGCCGCTACCCCGAGTTCGAGAACCTGCGCCTGATGGGCGTCCGCTTCGCGGACGTGCGCGGCTACCAGTACGACCGGCGCGACGTCAGCGGGCGCCAGCTCGCCAACATCTACGCCCAGACGCTGGGCACCGTCTTCAGCGAGAGCCTCAAGCCGTGGGAGGTGGAGATCGTCGTCGCCGAGGTCGGGGACACCGCCGACGACGACGAGATCTACCGCATCACCTTCGACGGCTCCATCGTCGACGAACAGGGCTTCGTCGCGGTCGGCGGCTCCTCCGACCACGTCGGAACGGTCCTGAAGGACCGCTTCGCCGCCGACGCCCCCCTCAGCGCGGCCCTCAACACGGCCACCCACGCGCTGGCCAGGGAGAACGGGGAGGAACGCGAACTGGAGGCCGCCAACCTGGAGGTCGCCGTGCTGGAGCGCTCCAGGGAGCACCGCAAGTTCCGCCGCATCCACGGACGGCGCCTGACCACCCTCATCGAGGAGGGCCAGGCGGCGGCCCGTACCGCCTCCGGCGGCGGCGCCACCACCGAGGACGAGGCCAACGAGTGACCTGCGAACAATGATCACGATGCGGCGCGGGGACGTGTCGCGGCGCGGGTGTGGACGGCGAGGCCCCGCCGTTCACACCCCGGTGACGGGAAGTTGGTGAGTCCGCGTGGAACGACGGATCTTCGGGCTGGAGAACGAGTACGGAGTCACGTGCACCTTCCGGGGGCAGCGCAGGCTGTCGCCCGACGAGGTGGCCCGCTACCTGTTCCGGCGGGTGGTCTCCTGGGGGCGCAGCAGCAACGTCTTCCTGCGCAACGGGGCCCGCCTGTACCTGGACGTGGGCAGCCACCCCGAGTACGCGACCCCCGAGTGCGACAGCCTGCTGGACCTGGTGGCCCACGACAAGGCGGGCGAGCGGATCCTGGAGGGGCTGCAGGTCGACGCCGAGCAGCGCCTCCACGAGGAGGGCATCGCCGGCGACATCTACCTGTTCAAGAACAACACCGACTCGGCGGGCAACTCCTACGGCTGCCACGAGAACTACCTCGTGGGCCGGCACGGCGAGTTCGGCCGCCTGGCCGACGTCCTCATCCCCTTCCTGGTCACCCGCCAGATCATCTGCGGAGCGGGCAAGGTGCTGCAGACCCCGCGCGGCGCCCTGTTCTGCGTCAGCCAGCGGGCCGAGCACATCTGGGAGGGCGTGTCCTCGGCGACCACGCGCTCGCGGCCCATCATCAACACGCGCGACGAGCCGCACGCCGACGCCGAGCGGTTCCGCCGCCTGCACGTCATCGTCGGCGACTCCAACATGAGCGAGACCACCACCCTGCTCAAGCTGGGCTCGACCGACCTGGTGCTGCGGATGATCGAGGCCGGGGTGGTCATGCGCGACTACACCCTGGAGAACCCCATCCGGGCCATCCGCGAGGTCAGCCACGACATGACCGGTCGGCGCAAGGTGCGCCTGGCCAACGGCCGCGAGGCCAGCGCCCTGGAGATCCAGCGCGAGTACCTGGAGAAGGTCCAGGGCTACGTGGACCGCCACGGCACCGACGCCGTCGGCAAACGGGTCCTGGACCTGTGGCAGCGCACCCTGGAGGCGGTCGAGACCCAGAACCTGGACCTGGTCTCCCGGGAGATCGACTGGGTGGCCAAGTACAAGCTGCTGGAGCGCTACCGCGACAAGCACGACCTGTCCCTGTCCTCGCCCCGGGTGGCCCAGCTCGACCTGACCTACCACGACATCCACCGCGACCGCGGCCTGTTCTACCTGATGCAGAACCGCGGCCAGATGGAGCGGGTGGTCAACGACCTGAAGATCTTCGAGGCCAAGTCGGTGCCCCCGCAGACCACCCGCGCCCGGCTGCGCGGCGAGTTCATCCGCCGCGCGCAGGAACAGCGTCGCGACTTCACCGTGGACTGGGTGCACCTCAAGCTCAACGACCAGGCGCAGCGCACGGTGCTGTGCAAGGACCCCTTCAAGTCGGTGGACGAGCGGGTGGAGAAGCTCATCGCCGGGATGTGAGCGGCCGGCCGTCGAGGGCCGATCCCCCGCGGGGCGGCCCTCGCGGCGACGACGGGTGACGGGCGGGTGGCGCCCGCGTGACCTCCGAGCATGGCCAAGGGTGGCCGAACTCCCTCTTTTCGGTAGTGTGACTCTGTCCTGAGCCGGAAATCAGAGGTTGTGACTCATGCACCGACGTGCTGCCGCCCTCGCGGTGCCACTGACCGCCATCGCGCTGGCGGTCTCAAGCTGTGGATCCATCCCCGACGAGTGGCGCACTCCCGCCTTCATGCGCATGGGCGAGGACGAACTCGACCCCCGCCTGCCCGAGGTGAGCGGTGATGTCGGGGAGGAACCGGAGGTCACCTTCCCGGACAACGAGCCGCCGGACGAGGAGATCTCCGGCATCGTCAGCCAGGGATCCGGCGAGGACGAGCTGGTGCGCAACGACGACCTGCTCGTCGCCAACGTCGCCCAGTACCAGTGGACCGCCCCGGGCGAGGGCGAGCTGGTGGAGGGGCAGTCCAGCTACGAGACGGGCGCGCCCGACCTCGTTCGCATGGAGCAGATGCCCGAGTACATCACCGAAGGGCTGGTCAACCAGCCGGTCGGCAGCCGGGCGGTGTTCGTCTTCCCGCCGCTGACCGAGGAGGAGCGCACCCAGGCCGAGGCGGCCGGCCAGCCGGCCCCCGAGGGCGCCAGCGTCCTGGTCCTCGACGTCATGGACCGCTTCAACAAGGGCGCGGTCGTGCCCGGCGAGCAGACCTCGAACGGCGGCGGCGACCTCCCGGAGGTGGTCCAGGAGGGCCACAGCCAGCCGGAGATCACCATCCCCGAGACCGACCCGCCCGAGGACCTGGTGGTCGAGCCCCTCATCGAGGGCGACGGCCCCGAGGTCGAGGAGGGCCAGCAGGTCATCGTCCAGTACACGGGCGTGCGCTGGGAGGCCGACGAGAACGGCGCACACGAGCCTTTCGACTCCACGTGGAGCCGGGCCGGCGACCCGTTCGACACCACGATCGGCGCGGGCGCCGTCATCGAGGGCTGGGACGAGGGCATGGTCGGCCAGTCGGTCGGCAGCCGCCTGCTCCTGGTCGTCCCCGGTGACATGGCCTACGGCGAGACCGAGGAGGAGGCCATGGGCGGACCCGTGGGCACCCTCGTCTTCGTGATCGACATCCTGGGCGCCGTGGACAACCCGCCGCCCGCCGAGGAGCCGAGCGCCGACCCCAGCGCCGAGCCCTCCGAGGGCGAGGAGGAGGGCTCCGAGGAGTAACCGCCGCGGCGCGCGCCCCGACGCGCACCCCACCACGCCCGGCCGGGCCGCCCCGGCCGGGCGTTCGGTGTCCCCCGGGGGCGGACACGCCCGGACCGCGGGTGGTCCGCGGCGCGCCGGACCGGGTGCGTAGAGTCGGGGCAAACGGTCCTGGAGCGAGGGGGAGCCCATGGCTGACCAGCGTCGCTACTGCTATGTGTCCGGGCTGAGCCTGGGCATCACCGCACTGGAGGAGCTGTGCGCCCGGGGGAGGCCGCCGAGCCTGGTGCTGTCCTACCCGGCCGAACTCGCGCACCGGTCGGGCTACGCCGACTACGAAGCGGTGACGCGGCACCACGGCCTGCCGCACCTGCGGGTCGCCGACATCAACTCCGACGAGGCCCGTGACGCCCTCGCCACCCACGCCATCGACCTGATGGTCGTCGCGGGCTGGTCGCAGATCGTCCACGAACAGGTCCTGTCCGCCCTGCCGCTGGGAGCGGTGGGCCTGCACCCCACGCCGCTGCCGGTGGGACGCGGACGCGCGCCCATCACCTGGACGATCCTGCGGGACTTCCGGGCCAGCGCGGTCACGCTCCTGCATCTGGACGCCGAGCCCGAGACCGGCGACATCATCGACCAGACCTGGTTCGACCTGGCCCCGGACGTGACCGCCACCCACCTGTACTCCATGGTGGCGCGCCTGCAGTCGGACCTGCTGGTCCGCCACCTGGACGACGTCCTGGCCGGCACCGCCCCCCGGCGGCGCCAGACGGGTCACTCGTCGGTGTGGCCGCGGCGCCGTCCCAGTGACGGCCACCTGGACTTCGGCGCCGCCGGGCGGGACGTGGACCGCATGGTGCGGGCGCTGGCCGAGCCCTACCCGGGGGCCTTCGCGATGTTCGGGGGCGCCCGGATCACGCTGTGCTCGGGGCGGCTCGACGAGTCCGTGCCGGGCGGGGCGCCCGGGCAGGTCGTCGCCGCGGGCCAGGGCCGCACCTGGGGTGTGACCTGCGGGGACGGGACGGTGTTCGTCCCCGACGCCCTGCGCGTGGACGAGGGCGTGCGGGCCGAGCCCACCTCGCTGGCCATGTTCCGGCCGGGCGCGTTCTTCGACGCCCCCTCGACGCACATGCTCGACGCCACCCAGCGCGCGCCGGTCCCCGGCCAGGCGCCCAGCCCGGAGAACCTGCTCCGCGCCTGAGCCGAGGGCTACCGTTACAGTCCCGCGCCCCGAGGGCGCCGTTCTCGGGTGTCTGAGCAGAGGCCGGAGCGGTTCCGCTCACCGTGACCCCAGGGGGTGTATCCGGGCCAAAGCAGGAAGGGCTGCGCCGGAGGCGTCCGTTGAGGGTGGTGGTGGGCGACGGTGTGGGAACGAGCGGCGGCCCAGAGAAAGCGCAGTGAGGGCGCCGACGGGTCCTGGAGTGGCTGGAGGTGGATCCCCGAGGAACGAGGGGGTACACCGGAGGGCGCGAAGGCCCCATCTCAAAGGCGCACGGACCCGCTCACCGTGACCACAGGGGGTCTATCCGGGCCAAAGCGAGGATACGAGCGGCGGCCCAGAGAAAGCGCAGTGAGGGCGCCGACGGGTCCTGGAGTGGCTGGAGGTGGATCCCCGAGGAACGAGGGGGTACACCGGAGGGCGCGAAGGCCCCGTCATAGGGCGCCCGAGCGCCCGAACAACCGGGCGGCGTGCCGGCCGGCGGCCGCGGCGCTCAGGAACGCGGGCCGGTCCTCCTCCAGTCCCCGGCCCATCGTGGACACCTTGACCGGCAGGGCGCGCAGCTCGTCCTCCAGTCCGGCCACCTCCACGTTGACCAGGGCGTGCCGCTGGCCCAGCGCGGCGGTCTGGGTGCGCACGAGTTCGCCGAAGGGCCCGGGCAGGGCGGGGACCACCACGTCCGCCCTGGCCAGGGCGACCCGGCCGAAGGCCGTCAGGCTGTGGTGGGAGACGCCGCGGTGGCGCTCGCGCCGGTCGGCCTCGCTGATCCGCAGGGCGGCGACGGGGCGTCCGCCCAGCACGCCGACCGCGTTCACGGCCTCTCCGCAGGCCACGCCGGAGAACCCCCAGGGCGTCCCCGTGCCGAGGTTGCCCGGCCCCTGGCAGACCACGGCCAGGTCGGCGCGGAGCACGTGGCGGGCGGCGAGCAGCCCGGAGTGCACCGTCACGGCCTCCAGATCGCCGCCGTAGGCCTGGCCGGTGGTCACGCAGCCCGTCAGCAGCCCCTCCTGTCGCAGCGCTCCCACGAGCTGTGAGAAGGCGGCGGGCAGGGCTCCACCGTCGAGCATCACGTACGCGATCCGGGCGTCGGGGTTCTCGGCGCGCACGCCCGCCACGACCGCGGGCAGCGACGAGTGCAGGTCGGCGACCACCACGGGCATCCTGTCCACCCCGGTGGCCGCGCGCAGCCGGCCGTGGTGCGGCGAGTCCTGCTCGTCGGTGCCGAGGACGGTGGTCTGCAGCGGTGTGTAGCGGGCCTTGACCAGGTGCCCGGGCCCCTCGCCGTCGGGCGGCAGCCGGTCGGGCACGGCCACGACCAGCGCGTATCCGCCGGTGCCCAGCCCCAGATCCAGGGCACCGGTGTTGAGCAGCACCTCGTCGCCCACCTCGGGGCGGCCCACGACGTCGGGGTAGGCCAGTGCGCGGCACCGCCGCGGGGCGGGGTCGTCGTCCCCGCGCGGACGGACGTCCACCTCGCAGACGCGTACCCCCGGCCAGGAGGGCAGGACCTGACGGACTTCTCCACGGCGCCACCGGATCATGCTGGGCACGGTACCTTCGATGCTGAGCCGGTGTCGGGACGACGCGCCCTCGCGTGTCCGGCCGGTCGTCCACCGAGTGTCGAGAAGGGTGCGGGCGATGTCGCGCAGGAAAACGGAACGCCAGCTGAACCTGGTCATCTGTCTGTTGTCCACGCGCCGCCATCTGACCGCGCAGGAGATCCGGCAGACGGTGCTGGGCTACGCCGAGGCGGAGTCGGAGTCGGCGTTCAAGCGCATGTTCGAGCGCGACAAGCGGGAGCTGCGCGACAGCGGTATCCCCATCCAGGTCGGCACCGGTGACGCGGTCAGCGGTGAGGAGGGCTACCGCATCTCCCGCAGCGACTACGAGCTGCCCGAGATCGAACTGCTGCCCGACGAGGCCCTGGTCCTGGGCCTGGCCGCGCGCGCCTGGCGGCACGCCTCGCTGGGCGAGGCGGCGGCCAACGCCCTGTTCAAGCTGCGGTCGGCCGGCGTCCCGGTGGACACCGAGGCCGCTCCGGGCCTGACCCCGGCCATGCGCACCGACGAGCCCTCCTTCGGCCCGGTGTGGCAGGCCGTACGCGACCGCCGCCCCATCGCCTTCGACTACCGCAAGCCCGGCCAGGCCGGCTCAGAGCGGCGCGAGATCGAGCCGTGGGGCATCGTCAACCAGAACGGCCACTGGTACGTGGTCGGTCACGACCGCCGCCGCGGAGCGCGCCGGGTCTTCCGGCTCGGACGCGTGCGCGGCGAGGTGGACGTGCTGCGCGGCGGCCCCGACGTGCAGGTGCCCGAGGGGGTCGACCTGCGTTCGGTGGTGGCCACCCAGAGGGCCGAGCCCGAGCGCTCGGCCACCGTGCGGGTGCGCACCGACTCCGCGCACGAACTGCGCCGCCGCGCGCTGCGCGTGGTGCCCGGAGAGCGCGACGGCGGCGGCGTCGGATGGGACACCCTGAACTACCCCTACGTCGACACCCCCGACCTGGTGCGGACGGTGGCCTCCTTCGGCTCGCGCGCCGAACTGGTCGAGCCCGCCGACGCCCGCGCCGCGGTCGCCGCCCACCTGGCGGCCACCGCCGAGCACGAGGTCGCCCCGGGCGAACCCGAGGACGCGGTCGTCCCGGACGAGGCGGTGGCGCCCGCGCGCGGCCCGCGCTCCTCCGACCAGCTGCGCCGCCTGCTCATGCTCGTGCCCTACGCACTGGGTCGCGACCTGCGGGTGGAGGAGGTGGCCCGCCACTTCGGGCTCAGCGAGAAGCAGGTGGTGGCCGACCTGGGCCTGCTGTGGATGTGCGGCCTGCCCGGCTACACCCCCGGCGACCTCATCGACGTCGACCTGGACGCGGCCCGGGAGACCGGGGAGATCATCCTCGGCAACGCCGACACCCTGGCGCAGCCGCTGCGGCTGACCGCCGACGAGGCCGCGAGCCTGGTCGTGGGGGTGTCTCTGCTGGAGGCCCTGCCCGAGGCCGAGGGGTTGGAGGGCGGAGCCCTCAAGCGGGTGGGCGAGAAGCTGCGCGCCGCGGCCGGTGCCGCCGCCGGCGCCCTGGTCGACGCCGTGCAGGTCCGCATGGACATGGACGAGCAGGTCGCCCTGACGCAGCGCCGCTGCGCCGACGCCCTGGAGTCCGGCCAGCGGCTGCACCTGCGCTACCTCTCGGGCTACCTGGACCAGGTCACCGAGCGCGAGGTGGACCCCATGGGGCTGGTGGTGCAGGACGGCAACCAGTTCCTGGAGGGGTACTGCCGCCTGCGCCAGGACGTGCGCCTGTTCCGCCTGGACCGGGTGCTGGAACTCACCGTGCTGCCCTACGCGGCCGAGGTACCCGAGGGGGTGGGCCGCCGCGACCTGTCCGCGGGCGTCCTGCAGCGCTCGGACCGCGACGCCCTGGTCACCCTGGACCTGGAGCCCTCCGCCCGCTGGGTGACCGAGGACTACGTCTGCGAGTCGGTGCTCGAACGCGAGGGCGGCGGTGTCCGCGCGACCCTGCGCACGCCCGCGCCGGCCTGGGTGGCGCGGCTGGCGCTGCGCCTGGGACCGGAGTGCCGGGTGGCGGCTCCGGCGGCCCTGGCGGAGGAGGTGCGGGCCGAGGCCCTGCGGACCCTGGAGTACTACCGACCGGCCCAAACGCCCGTTTCCCTGGTCGAGACCACTTCGTCGCCGGAGTGAGGCGCACATGTTCATGGAGGCGTGGGGTGTAGGTCATCCCGAAAGGGATATGGTGAATTCGTGATCGTCCTCGCTGTCCTGTTCGTGGTGGTTCTGACCGGAGCCGCCGTCGGTGCGCTCGCGCTGCGCGTGCGCGGCGCCGCACGCGCACTGTCCGCACAGGTGAACCGGGCGTCGGGCGACTACCAGGCGAGCGGCGCCGCCCTGCGCGAGCGCGTCCGCCGGAGCGGTGCGGGGGCGTGATGGCCCCGCGGCGCATGCGCGTACCATCGAAGGCGCCTGGTCGCGCCCCAGAGAGAGGTTGAACCATGGGACCCTTTAACGGACCTACCATCGCCATCCTGGTGATCCTGGCCCTGCTGCTCTTCGGAGCCAAGAAGCTTCCGGACCTCGCCCGCTCCCTCGGTCGCAGCGCGCGCATCCTCAAGGCCGAGAGCAAGGGCCTGGTCGACGACGACAACGAGTCGACCGAGGACGACACGCAGCAGCAGGCCGGCCGGCAGCAGCAGGGCCCCCAGGCCTCCGCGCCCGCCGACGCCCCCCAGCAGCAGCAGGGCTACCCCCAGCTGCCCGCGGGCCAGCGCATCGTCCACGAGTCCGGCGAGCCCACCCGTCACACCTACGGCAACTGAGCGGGTCCGCCCCCGGGGCGCGGCGGTGTCCGGCGACCAGGGGCGGTAGGAACCGACAGGGCCAGGCCCTGGGGGCGCGGCGCCACGCGGCGCCGCGCCGGACGGTTGTCAGGGGGTGGCCGCGTGCGCGGCCCCGAGGAGACAGGAAAGTGACGGCACGATGACGGCACGACGCCGGGAGAACCCAGAGGCCCGGATGCCGCTCATGGAGCACCTGCGCGAGCTGCGCGGACGCCTCACCAAGGCGATGATCGCCCTCATCCTCGGCGGTGTGGTCGGGTACTTCGTCTACGACATCGTCTGGGAGATCCTCAAGGCGCCCTACTGTTCGCTGCCCGAGTCCGAGGCGGTCGACCCCGAGGGCTGCTCGCTCATCGTCACCGGCCCCTTCGACGCCTTTTTCGTCGCCTTCAAGGTGTGGGCGTTCGTCGGAGCCCTGGTCTCCGCGCCGTTCTGGCTCTACCAGCTGTGGGCGTTCGTCGCCCCGGCCCTGCACAACCGCGAGAAGAAGTACGCCTTCATCTTCGCCCCTCTGGCCGGCCTGCTGTTCATCGGCGGCGCGGTCCTGGCCTACTTCGTCACCTCCCTCGCCCTGACCATGCTGTTCGGCTTCCTGCCCGAGGACGCGCTGACGTTCCTCACCATCGGGGAGTACCTGGACTACATGGTCGTCATGATGGGCATGTTCGGCCTCGGGTTCGTCCTGCCCCTGCTGGTGGCCCTGCTCAACATCGCCGGGATCCTGCCGCACGCGGCCATCGCCAAGTGGCGCCGCGTCATCATCTTCGCCTCGTTCGCGGTCGCCGCGATTATCACCCCGGCCGAGCCGATCTCGATGCTCGCCCTGGCCGTCCCGCTCGTGATCCTCTTCGAGCTCGCCGAGCTGTTCGCCTTCCTCAACGACCGCCGCAAGCGCCGCGAGGACCCCTACGCCGGCCTGGACGACGACGAGATCTCCGAACTCGACGAGGAGCTCTCGCCGCTGGAGGACACCGAGGCCGGACCGGAGACCGGAAAGCGGACCTGAGGAGCGGGCCGGAACCGCTAGGGTCGGGCCCAGTGGGCGACCGTAGGGCCCACCGGGCCCGGGGAACGGCCTCCGGGTCGGACCGGTGACTGGGAAGAGGAAGCACGATGAGCGAGCGGTCCGAGGCCAAGCGGGAGCTCCCTCCCGAGGCGATGGGCAACGAGAAGTGGCACGACACCACACACGCGGTGTGGATGCGTTCCTCGCTGTCCAAGGACGACTCCGAAGCGGTCGTCGAGGTGGCCCGGTTCGACGATGATTTCCGCGCCGTCCGCGACGGCAAGGCCCCGGAGAAGGGCACGCTGTTCTTCACCCCCGCGGAGTGGGAGGCCTTCGTCCTGGGGGCCCGCGACGGCGAGTTCGACATTCCCGAGGAGTACCTCACCGAGGAGGAACGCCGCATCCAGAACCGCGAGGTCGAGGTCGACGTCGCCTGGGTGCCCTCCCCGCTGAACACGCCGGAGGCGATGGAGGAGTACCATCGCCGCCAGCGCGAGGAAGCCGAGCAGGAACAGGGGCAGGACGCCCGCTCCTGACGTACCCCCGGGGCGCGGGGGAGTGCGGGCGGCCTCCACGCGTCCGCACACTCCCGCACCCGTTGGTTAGCAAGGTCCCCATTCCATGACCCCCCACATCGCCCTCCTGGTCAACCCCGCCTCCGGCCGGCGCCGTGCCGCGGTCACCGCGGTGCGCCTGAAGGAGGCGCTGCGCGAGGCCGGCGCCCGCGTGTTCGTCTACAGCGGCGACTCGGCCGCGGACAGCCGCAGGCTGGCCCGACTGGCGGTCGCGGACCGCCCCGACGCCCTGGTCGCGGTGGGCGGCGACGGGCTCGTGCACCAGGCCCTGCAGTCGGTCGTGGGCAGCGGTGTCCCCCTGGCGGTGATCCCGGCGGGCACAGGCAACGACATCGCCCGCGCGTTCTCCTCGCGCCGCCTGCCGCCGCGTCGGGCCGCCGAGGCGATCCTGGCCGGGCGCGGCCGCTCGGTCGACTGCGTGCGCCTGAGGCTGGCCGACGGCACCCGGCGCCACTACCTCAGCGTGCTGGCCTGCGGATTCGACGCCCGCGTCAACGAGCGCGTCAACGGCTTCCGGTTCGGGATCGGCCGCGCGGGCTACCTCGTGGGGCTCCTGGCCGAGCTGCGCGCCTTCACCCCCATCGACTTCGAGATCACGGTGGACGGGCGCCGGATCGCCGAGCCGGGCATGCTGGTCGCGGTCGGCAACACCAGCGCCTACGGCGGCGGTATGCACGTGTGCCCGGACGCCGTCCCCGACGACGGGCTGCTCGACGTGGTCTTCGCCCGCCAGGCCCCGCTGGGCCGGTTCCTGCGGCTGTTCCCGCGCGTGTTCAACGGCAGCCACACGAGCCTGGAGGAGGTCGTGGTCGAGCGCGGCCGCACGGTCACCATCGAGGGAGCGGCGGGCGCGGCCTACGCCGACGGCGAGCGCGTGGGTCCGCCCCGCCTGGAGTGCGAAGTGGTCCCCAAGTCCGTCGAACTGCTGGAGCTGTCCTAACGGCTCCGCACCGCGTCCCGCATAGGATCTCAGTGATGAGATCTGAGACGCTGGGTGCCCTATGAGTAGTCACGCTGAGCGGTACGCCGCCTTCCGTCGGCGCAAGAGCGCCTCCAGCGCCGCGATCGAGGCCTTCCAGGGCCTCTACGGGTTCGAGTTCGACCCCTTCCAGGTCCGGGCGTGCAAGGCCCTGGAGAAGGGGCACGGTGTCCTGGTGGCCGCGCCCACCGGGTCCGGCAAGACGGTGGTCGGCGAGTTCGCCGTGCACCTGGCCCTGGGCGAGGGCACCAAGTGCTTCTACACCACGCCCATCAAGGCGCTGTCCAACCAGAAGTACAACGACCTGGTCCGCCGGTACGGCGCCGAGCAGGTCGGCCTGCTGACCGGTGACAACAGCGTCAACGGCGAGGCGCCCGTGGTCGTGATGACCACCGAGGTGCTGCGCAACATGCTCTACGAGGGCTCATCGACGCTGGGGGGACTCGCCTACGTCGTCATGGACGAGGTCCACTACCTCGCCGACCGGTTCCGCGGCGCGGTGTGGGAGGAGGTGATCATCCACCTGCCCGAGTCGGTGCGCATGGTCGCCCTGTCGGCCACCGTCAGCAACGCCGAGGAGTTCGGCGAGTGGCTGCAGCAGGTGCGCGGGGACACCACGGTCATCGTCGATGAGAAGCGGCCCGTACCGCTGTGGCAGCACGTGATGGTCGGCCACCGCATGCACGACCTGTTCGTGGACGTGCCGGAGGAGACCGGTGAGGCCCGTGAGGAACAGCCGGAGGGCCGCAAGGGCAAGCGCAAGCGTGAACGCCGCCGCCAGGGCGGCGGGCGGCCCCGCGAGATCCAGGTGGGCGGGCGCACGCTGCACATCAACCCGAGTCTGACCCGGTTCGCCGAGGAGGACGCCCGGGTCACCCAGCTCGCCGACCGGCGCCGCCACCCGCAGTCGCGGGCGCGGGGCGGCCCGCCGCGGCCCCGTTCGCGGTTCGCGCCGCCCCAGCGGCCGACGGTGATCGAGGAGCTCGACGACCAGGGCCTGCTGCCGGCGATCACCTTCATCTTCAGCCGGGCCGGCTGCGACGACGCCGTACGCCAGTGCCTGGCCTCGGGCCTGGTCCTGACCACGCCGGAGGAGGCCGCCGAGATCCGCGAGTACGCGGAGTCCCGGTGCGCCGACATCCCCGCCGCCGACCTCACCGTGCTGGGGTTCGACGCGTGGCTGCGCGCCCTGGAGGCGGGGATCTCCGCGCACCACGCCGGGATGCTGCCCGCCTTCAAGGAGGTCGTGGAGCAGCTGTTCTCGCGCGGGCTCATCCGCGCGGTCTTCGCCACCGAGACCCTGGCGCTGGGCATCAACATGCCCGCCCGCACCGTGGTCATCGAGAAGCTGGACAAGTGGAACGGCGAGACCCACGCCCAGCTCACCCCGGGGGAGTACACCCAGCTCACCGGGCGGGCCGGGCGCCGGGGAATCGACGTGGAAGGCCACGCCGTGGTGGTGTGGCAGGCCGGTACCGATCCCGAGTCGGTGGCCAGCCTGGCCGGCACGCGCACCTACCCGCTCAACTCCAGCTTCCAGCCGTCCTACAACATGGCGGTGAACCTGGTCGGCCAGGTCGGCCGCAGGCGCAGCCGCAACATGCTGGAGGCGTCCTTCGCCCAGTTCCAGGCCGACCGCGCCGTGGTGGGCCTGGTCAAGCAGCTGCGCAAGCACGAGGAGGCGCTGGAGGGCTACGCGCAGGCCGCCGAGTGCCACCTGGGCGACTTCATGGAGTACGCCGGGCTGCGCCGCGCCCTCAGCGACCGGGAGGCCGTGCTGTCGCGGACGCGGTCGGTCCAGCGCCGCGACGAGGCCCTGGAGTCCTTGGAGCGGCTGCGCACGGGGGACATCATCCGCATCCCCTCGGGCCGCTTCTCCGGGCACGCCGTCGTGCTGGACCCGGGGCTGCGCAACGACCCGCCCGCGCCGCTGGTGCTGACGGTCGACAAGCAGGTCAAGCGGATCAACTCCACCGATTTCACCGTGCCGGTGAAGGCCTCGGGGCGGATGCGCGTCCCGAAGTCGTTCTCGGCGCGCTCCCCGCGCTCGCGCCAGGACCTGGCCTCGACCCTGCGCAACAAGCTCAAGGAGCAGGGCTCCGACCCCGCCTACGAGCGCGGGCCGCGCGGGCAGGGCGAGGACCCCGAGGTGCGGCGGCTGCGCGCGCAGCTGCGGGAGCACCCCTGCCACGGGTGCGCCGAGCGCGAGGACCACGCCCGCTGGGCCGAGCGCTACTTCCGGTTGGCCAAGGAGACCGACGCCCTGCGCCGCAGGGTCGAGGGCCGCTCGCACGTCATCTCACGCACCTTCGACCGGGTGTGCGGGGTGCTGGAGGACCTGGAGTACCTGTCGGGGGACACGGTTTCGGAGGAGGGCGGCCGACTGGCCAAGGTCTACTCCGAACTGGACCTGCTGGTCGCCGAGTGCCTGCGCCGGGGGGTCTGGAAGGACCTGACGCCGCCCGAGCTGGCCGCGTGCGTGGCCTCGCTCGTCTACGAGGCGCGCCGCAACGACGACGCCTACCCGCGGCTGCCCGGCGGGCGGATCGAGGAGACGCTCGCGGAGATGGTGCGGCTGTGGGGCGAGTTGCACGAGGTGGAGTCGCGCCACCGGGTGTCGTTCCTGCGCCAGCCCGACCTGGGCTTCGTGTGGACGGCGCACCGCTGGGCGCGGGGCGACCGCCTCGACGCGATCCTGCGCCAGGCGGACATGCCCGCGGGCGACTTCGTGCGCACGGCCAAGATGCTGGTGGACATGCTCAGCCAGATCGCCGGGGCCTCCGGCGACTCCGAGGTGCGTACGACCGCCCGGCGGGCGTGCGACCTCGTCCGGCGCGGCGTGGTGGCCTACACCTCGCTCACCTAGGACCGGTCGGGCCGGGCCCGGGGCGGGACTGCCCCGGGCCCTGGCGGGCCCTGCCAGGGAACGCCGGTGACCTGCGGCGGCCGTCGCGGCCGCTCGGCCCGGGGCGCCGGCCCCGGGCCGAACGCCGGTCAGGCGCCGGTGGCCTCGTCCGGCGCCTCGTCGACGGCGGTGGCGGACAGCCGCCAGACCGCGCAGTCCATCCGTGTCCCGTCGTGGGCGGCGAAGGCGCGGACGGCGCCGAGCGCGGTGCCGGTGGTGTGGATCCGGCGGGTGAGGGCGACCCGGTCGCCCGCGAAGACCTCCACCACCGATCCGTCCAGGTAGATCCGCAGGGCCGCCGGGTCCGCGGCGTCCAACGGCGCGCGGCACCCCTCGTCCGGCGCCGGGCCGGTCACGGTGACCGCTTCGGCGTCGACCGCCACGGTCAGCGCGCGCGTCCCGTCAGGCGACAGCTCCACCCGTACCCCGTACCGGCCGCGGGGCCGCTCCACCGCCACCTCGATCTCCATCTGCCGTGCGGCGGGGCACAGCACGCTGCCCGGGGCACCTGCCGGGTCGGGGACCGGTCCGCTCCGCACCAGGTCGGTGCGCAGCCCTTCCAGTTCGGGCGCCGGACGGACCCGGAGCCCGGCTCCGTCGGTGTCCACGACGCGGGGCAGGGTGAGCGCGCCGACCTTGGCGGCGCGCGCCCGGTCGTGCTCGGCCAGGGGCTCCTGTACCCAGCCCCACACCAGAGTCCGCCCCGCGGCGTCCACGGCGGCGGCCGGCGCGTACAGGGCGTCGCCGTGGTCGAACAGGCGCGGCGGCCCGTGCGCGTGGAAGGCGCCGCCGGTGATCCGCCCGGTGTAGGCGACGGTGTGCAGGAGGGGGCGGGGCGCCTTCGGGTCCTGGCAGCTGAGCAGGAGCACGGTCAGGTCGCCGAGGTCCAGCAGTTGCGGGCACTCCCAGTGCTCGCCCAGGTCGATGCCGCCGGCCTCGCGCGAAGCGGCGAAGAACTCACCGCGGTAGTGCCAGGTGGCCGCGTCGTGGGAGGAGTAGCGCAGGACCGTGCCGTGCCGCTCGCCGGTGGTGGTTCCCGAGCCCAAGATCAGCTGCCACTCCCGTCCGTCGTGCCACAGGAAGGGGTCGCGGTGGTAGCCGCTGTCCAGTCCGTCCGGCGGGCCGGCGACCAGCGGCCCGTCCGGGTCCTTGGCCCAGGCGGTCAGGTCGGCCGATCCGGTGGCCCGGCACACCGCCTCCACACGGTCGTCGCCGTCGCCGACCACGCCGGTGTAGTAGAGGACGGGGCGGCCGTCGACGATCCGGGCGCACCCGGACCAGCACCCGTCGGCGTCGGCCCGCCCCGGTTCGGGGGCCAGCGCGTCGGGGTGCCGCCGCCAGCGGACCAGGTCGGTGGAGCTGACGTGGCCCCACGAGGGTGGCCCCCACTCCGGGGCGTGCACGTTGGCCTGGAAGAACAGGTGGTACACGCCATCGTGGTGCAGGGGGCCGTTGGGGTCGTTGATCCAGTTGCGTTCGCCGGTGACGTGGTAGCGGGGCGTGTCCAGGTCCGGGGCGGGCGGGGCCGACCGCCCCGCCGCGCCGGTCACCGGCGGCCCAGGAACGCGGCGCGGATCCGCGCGGCCTGATCGGCGTTGGCGCGCTGCCGCTCGCGGCTGTCGGCGGCGCGGCGCTCGAACCACTGGGCGCGCTTGGCCTCGAACTCCACCATCCGGTCGTCGCGGGCGCGGATCATCTCCAGGAGTTCGCCCGGCAGGCCGGCGCGGTGCGCGTCGTATCCGCCAGCGGACCCGTGGGCGCCGCCCGCGCCGGCGGCCGGCCCCCGCGGGGGCGACTGGGGGATGCGCGAGAGGCGGTCGGCGACCCCCGGGATCTCCAGCCCGGGGCCGGGCAGGGTCTGGTACCAGTACGCCGTGGAGGCCCAGTCGTCGGCGAGGTGGTTGGCGTGCCCGTGCTCCATGGTGACCTTGATCCGCTCCTCGAAGCGCACCGGGTCGGCCAGGTGCCACCGGTAGCTGACCTGGTAGCCGGGCACGTCCTCCTCGTGCACGATGGTGCCGCACATGGGGTAGGCGTTGCGCTGCATGCCCCAGGCCTGGTTGAAGTAGTCCTCTCCGCCGGTGCCGTGCATGCTGGGCGGCCAGGTGTCGTCGTCGATGAAGATCATGTCGTCGCCCTCGCCCCACCAGGTGCCGGGGAAGTGCGCGACCGAGTGGTTGCAGCCGATGTAGTTGCCGGCGCCCTCGGTCTCCAGGATGACGTAGTTGCCCGCTCCGGTGAGGTTGGGCACCTGGGTCTCCAGGCTGTTGACCTGCAGGTCCGGCCCCCAGCCGTCGCAGGGGTTCTCGCGCCGCCAGTGGGCGTGGAAGTACAGCACGTCCCCGGGGAGCTGCTCGCGGTAGAGCTCGTAGTCGACGTAGTAGTACTGCACGTAGGGGACGTCGTTCTGGTTCTCCACCTCGATGCGGGCCCGGCTGTTGAAGGGCATCGGCAGATAGCAGTTGAAGGCGGCGGGCCCGCCGAACTTGAGCCGTTCGCCCTCCTTGACGGAGACGGTGAAGGGCAGGGACGAGAAGTTCCCGGCGATGGAGTTGCCCACGCAGAAGAAGTCGCCCAGGGGCGCCACCACGCTGGGGGTCTCCTGGTCGTCCCAGTACATCCGGATGATCACCTTGCGGTAGTAGTCCGGGTCGGTGATCTCCCAGTTCAGGCCGAGCGCGTTGTGGATCTCGAACATGGCCACGCCCGCGAGCGTGGGGTCGATCAGGCCGGGTCCCAGGACGCGGCGGCAGGTCTGGGTGAGCCACAGGTGGGTGATCGCGCCCGGTCCCTCCAGGTCGGCCAGGACGGCCGTCTCGCCCGGCATGACGACGAAGGCGTCCTCGTTGCCGCCGGTGCGGTCCCAGCTGGAGACGCGGGCGCTGCGGGCGTCGCGCCGCTTCGCGGCGCGGCCGAGCAGGTCGTCGCCGATGGAGAAGGGGGACGGGCCGCCCGAGGCGGTCGGCAGGGCGGACGCGGGCGTGGACACGGATGGTGTCGGCATCGTTGCTCTCTCCTTGGGTGGATGCGATGCGTGCGGTGGAGGTGGCTGGTGCGGTGCGTGCGGTCGGGGCGGGCCTCAGCCCTTGAGGCCCGTGGTCGCGACGGACTCGACGATCTGCCGTTGCAGCAGGACGAACATCAGCAGCGTCGGCAACGCGGCGAGCAGGGAGGCGGCCATGACGAGGTTCCAGTCGCCGCCGTACTGGTTCTGGAAGGTGGCGATCCCGACCTGGACGACCCACAGCGACCGGTCCCGCGCCACGATGAGCGGCCAGAGGAAGCCGTTCCAGGTGGTCAGGAAGGTCAGCACACCCAGGGCGGCGAGCATGGGCCGGCTCAGCGGCAGGACGACGGAGAAGAACCGGCGGACGTACCCGGCGCCGTCCAGGTCGGCGGCCTCCTCCAGGTCGCGGGGAAAGCGGACGTAGAACTGGCGCATCAGGAACACGGGGAAGGCGGTGAAGGCCACCGGCAGGATGAGCCCGGCGTAGGTGTTCCCCATCCCCATTCGGGTCACGACCACGTACAGCGGCACGATGATGACGGGCAGCGCGACCAGCAGGGTCGCGAAGAAGGCGCCGAAGACCCACTCGCGGCCCGGGAAGCGCAGCCGGGCCAGGGCGTACCCGGCCATCGAGCCGAACCCGACCGCCAGGACGGTGACCGCCACCGACGTGACCAGGCTGTTGAACAGGTACAGGCCGAACGGCACGTGGTCGAACACGGCGGCGAGGTTGGCCAGGGTGGGCTCGCGGGGCACCAGGTGGCGCGAGCCCGCTTCGGCGGGGCCCTTGAGCGCGCCCAGGACCATCGCGACCAGCGGGAACAGCTGGACGGTCGCGACCAGGGCGGCGAGGACCAGCAGTCCGGCGCGCCGCACGCGCAGGCCGCGTCGCCGTGCCCGTCCCGGTCCGGCCCCGCGCGTGTGGCGGGTGCGCCTAGCGGTCGTCGTGGCCAAAGCGTCCACCCCCCGTCAGCCGGAAGGCGGCCCCGGTCAGCACGATGAGCGCGAACGCGTACCAGGTCGCCACGGCCGAGGCGTAGCCGAACTGGTCGAACCGGAAGGCCTGCTCGTAGATGAAGTAGATGCCGATGCTCGTGGAGCGGTCGGGCCCGCCCTGGGTCATCACGTACACGAGGTCGAAGGCCTGCAACCCGGCGAGCCCGGCGATGGTGGCCAGGATGAGGACGAAGAACGTCGTGGGCCGCAGCATCGGCAGGACGATGTCCACCAGCGTCCGCCAGGGCCCCGCGCCGTCCAGCCGGGCGGCCTCGTACAGCTCCCGGGGGATGTCCTGGAGCCCGCCCAGCAGGATGATCATGTAGAACCCGACGAGGAACCAGATGCTGATCCCCGTCACGGTCCACAGGGCGACGTCGGGGTCACCGAGGAAGGACGGCGGTGCGACGCCCACGGAGCGCAGCACCGTGCCCACCGCGCCGATGCGGTCCGAGAGCAGGTAGCGCCACACCAGCGCCACCACGACCAGGCTGACCGAGTAGGGGGCGAAGAACGCCGTCCGGAAGAACGCCCGCGCCGGCAGGTCACCGTTGACCAGGAGCGCCATGCCCAGCGCCGTGAGGTACACGCCGGGCATGAACACCCCGACGTACAGGGCGGTCACCCGCATGCTGTGCGCGAACTGCGGATCGGCGAACATCCGCCGGTAGTTGTCCCACCCGACGAAGTCGATCTGGCCGAAACTGTTGACCGAGGTGAAGCTGAGCCCGAAGGCCAGCAGCATCGGGAGGAGGACGAACAGGCCGACGCCCAGGGCCGACGGGGCCACGAACGCGTAGCCGGTCAGTGCCTCGCGTCGCTCCCGGGCCGACATGCGTCCCGGCGCGGCGGCGCTCGGCGCGCCCCTCCTCCGGGCTCTCCCGGGCCCCGACGGGGCCCTCCTGCGTTCCATCAAGGCGTTCATCTCACGATCCCAACGGTGCGCCGCTGTAGTTCTCCAGTTCGACCGCGATCTGTTCGTGCGCGGTCTGCGCCGCGATCCCCGGTTCCACGCCGCTGAGCTGCACGGCCTGGATGGCGTCGGTGACCGCCTGGGCGACGGCGGGGGTGAAGCGCGGTTCGCCCCGTCCGAGTGGCGTGGTGCCGTCGGTGGGGTCGTCCGGGTCGAAGCCGGCGGCCTCGAAGGCGGCGTAGGACATCAGCTCGTCCTCGCCGAACAGGCCGTTCTCCTGCGCGTGCCGCATGACGGAGGCGCGCACGGGCAGGCTCTTCTTGGCGTCGAAGGCCCAGGAGGCCATCCGCTCGGTGCTCTCCTCGCCCGCCAGCGCCCAGGCGCAGAACTCCGCGGCCGCGGCGGGGTCGCGGCCCTGGGAGTTGACGCAGAACGACCAGCCGCCCAGGACGGTCACCGGGTCGGTGCCGGCGTCCGGTACGGGAAGGGGGAACATCCCGTACTCGAAGTCGGGCGCTCCCGTCTCCAGGAACGAGCCGCCCGCCGTGACCATGGGGACCATCGCGGCGTAGCCGCCGGCGAGGTTGGCGACCAGGTCGCCGCCGCCTCCGCCCTGCGTCGTGCGCGGGGCGACGCCCGACTCGATCGCGTCCTGCCACAGGGCCAGCGCCCGCACGGTCTCCGGTGAGTCGAACCGAGGGAGCAGGCCGCTCTCGTCGACCACGCCGCCGCCGGCCTGCCACAGGAACGGGTACCAGGTGAAGTTCTGGTAGACGTTCGGGGCCGTCTCGAACAGCAGGCCGTAGCGGTCGTCGGTGGTGAGCCGGTCGGCGACCGACAGCAGCTCGTCCCAGGTGCCCGGGATGTCGCCCTCGGACAGTCCCGCGTCCTCGAAGGCCCGCACGTCGTAGAACATCGTCACCGGTTCGGCCTCCATCGGCAGGCCGAACAGGCGGTCCCCGACCGTGCGGGTGGCCAGCGCCGAGGCGTGGAAGTCGGCCGTGCCGCGCTCGCCGAGGGCGTCGGTCAGGTCGTAGAGGACGTCGCCGTTGTGGTAGCGCAGGAAGTCACCCGGACTGATCACGAAGATGTCGGGCCCCTCCCCGGCGGCGAAGGCCGACTGGAGCTGGGTGCCCTCGATGTACTCCGACACGGGGATGTAGGTGAGTTCGACCTGTCGGCCGCCGAGGGCGTTCCAGTCCTCGACGAGCGTCGTGAACCAGCTGCTCTGGGCCTCGACCGCGTAGGTGCCGCCCTCCTGGGGCGCGTACCACTGCCAGAACGACAGGGGTCCGTCGCCGCCGCCCGAGCAGGCGCTCAGGGCCGTGCCCAGGGTGCCCAGGGCGGCGGTGCCCAGTCCCAGGCGGGCGGAGGCGGACAGCAGGGTGCGGCGACTGACCGGCCGGCCGGTCAGTGATGATGGGCGGCGGGAGCCGGATGCGTGGGTGGCCATGTGGTTCCTCGTGGACGTGGCTGTCGGGGGGATGTGCGGTCCCGTGAGGGGACGTGAGGTGCGCTGCGGCGCCCTACGGGCAGCCGCAGGAGCGGCGGACCCTCAACTCGGGGTCGAGGACGTGGACGCGGCGCTCGCCGTCGGGACGGGCGATGCGGTCGAAGAGCAGTTCGGCGGCGGTGCGGCCGATGGCCTCGGTGGGCTGGGCCGCCACGGTCAGTGGCGGCTCGACCAGGTCGAACATGGGCTGGTCGTCGAATCCGCACAGCGCGATGTCGTCGGGCACGCGCAGACCGGACTCGCGCAGGGCGTACAGGCAGCCCTGCATCAGCAGGTTGTTGGCGCAGAAGACCGCCGTGGGCCCCGCGGTGTCCCGGCCGGCCAGGTCCAGGACCAGGCGGCGGCCGAGTTCCAGGGTTCCGGCGGTGCCGATCGCGTCGGCGGGGCGGCCCTCCAGGACGGTCAGGCGGGCGTCGGGGTGGCGGGCCACCGCCTCCCGGCAGCCGGTGAGCCGCTCGCGGCTGGGCGTGCCCTCGGTCGTGCCCATGACCACGGCGATGTGGCGGTGGCCGTGGCCGAGCATGTGCTCGGTCAGGTCGCGCGCACCGGTGCGGTGGTCGATGAGCACGCTGTCGAAGGGGTCGCCGTCGGCGCGGCGGTCGACCAGCACGGTGGGCACGCCCTCCTCGGTGAGCTGGGACAGTGCGGCCGGGTCCTCGGTGGCCGGGGCCACGATGACGCCGGCGACGCGCTCGGCGATCATCAGGTCCAGGTGGGCGCTCTCGCGCTCGATGTGCTCGTCGGTGTTGCACAGCAGGACGGCGTGGTCGCGGGCGGAGGCCACGGACTCCACGGCCCGGGCCACGGACGCGAAGAACGGGTTCTCCACGTCGGACAGGACCAGGCCGATGGCGTCGGCGCGCTGGGTGCGCAGCGTCCGCGCGGCGCGGTTCTGGCGATAGCCCAGGGCGGTGGCGCTGGCGCGCACCCGCTCGGCCAGTTCGGGGCGGACGTAGTCGCGGCCGGAGAGCACACGGGAGACGGTCGCCGTCGACACACCGGCGTGTTCGGCGATCTCCGCGTAGGTCGCACGTGCCACGAGAACTCCTGAAATCGATTACGTAATGGATTACACAGCTATGTTCGGCGGGCTGTCGGGGGCTTGTCAAGGGGTTCGGGTGACCTGAGTCACTCTGACTTTGTGCCGGTGGGCGGACGCGGAGCGTGTCCGCCGCCGGGCGTGTTCAGGCCGCGGGCGGCGCCCCGGGCCCGACCGTGGTCAGCCTGCGGGCGGGGGGATCTCACCGGAGCCGCGGGCGATCAGCGTGGTCGGGACCCGCTCCTCCCTGGGCGCTCCGTCGTCTCCGGTGATGCGCTCGAAGAGGCGCTGGACGGCCAGTGTGCCGATGCGCATCACGTCCTGGGCGACGACGGTCACCCGGGGCGCCAGGAGGTCGGCCATGGGGAAGTCGTCGAAGCCGACCACGGCCACGTCGTGGTGCAGCCCCCGCGCCTGGAGGGTCTGGATGGCGCCGATGGTCACGAGGTTCTGTGCGGTGAACAGGGCCGTGGGCGGGTGCGCGGAGTCGAGCATGGCGGCCACCGCGCGGGCCGCGGTCCCGGGATCGGGCAGGTCCAGGGCCACCCGGTCGGGGCGTTCGGGCAGGCCGCGCTCGGCCAGGGCCCGGCGGAAGCCGGTCAGGCGCTCGCCGACCGTGGTGATGGAGGATTCGTCGCCCAGGAAGGCGATCTCGGTGTGCCCGTGGTCGGCCAGGTGCAGCACCGCCTCGCGGGCGCCCTCGGTGTTGGTGGCCAGGACGGCGTCCGCCGCCAGTCCGCGCGGGGGCCGGTCCACGAACACCACCGGTGTGCCGGTGCGGATCTCGCGGTGCAGGTAGCCGTGGTCGGGGGCGGCCGGGACGATGATGATCCCGTCGACCCGGTGCAGGGTGGCGGCGCGCACCAGTTCCAGTTCGCGCTGGGGCTCCTCGTCCAGGCTCCCCGCGAACACCAGGGTGTCGTGCTCGCGGGCCACGTTCTCCACCGCCCGGCTCAGGGTGGCGGAGAAGGGGTTGGCGACGTCCTCCAGTAGCAGGGCGATCTGCCGCGTGGCGCCGTCGGTGCGGCGCAGGCTGGAGGCGGCGAGGTTGGGCTGGAAGTCGAGCTGGGTGATGGCGCGGGTGACGCGGTCGCGCAGGTCGTCGGAGACGGTGGAGACACCGTTGATGACCCGCGAGACCGTCTTGATGCTCACCCCGGACAACGCCGCGACGTCGCGCATGGTCGCCCGGCGCACCGGATCTCCGGTCGTGGCCCGCTGGTCCCTGTCACTCTGGTTCACCGACACCTGCATCTACTCTCCGGACACCGTGGCAGCGCCCCCGGGCGGGTGGGGCCGGGGCGGCACGTTCGCGGTGCCGCCCCGGGGCTCATCGCCGTCCGGGTACGCGGGGGGACGGACTCATTCTGCCGCACCGCCGGGACCGGGGCCCAGCGGACGGACGGTGACGTCCTCGTCCGAGCCGGGGCCGCCGTCGGTGTAGACGGACATCCCGTTGGCGTCGGGACCGGGGAAGACGAGGTCGGTCAGGGTGGCCCGGCCGCCGGCGGCGAACACCTCCACCGAGGAGGTGTCCACGACCACGCGCAGGCGCAGCCTCCCGTCGTCCAGGGGCAGTGGGACGGCGCTGCGGCTCGGGAAGGCGTCGTGGAAGCCGGTGTCGCCGGAGTCGGAGCGGTCGAGGAACAGCTCCTGGGCGGCGGTGTCGTAGCCGATCACGGTGGCCTGGTCGGCGCCCTCGTGCACGCGCAGGCCGATCTCCTCGGACCGGCCGGGCCGCAGAGTCAGCTCGACCTGGTAGGCCCGACCGGGCTCGGCGGGCGGCAGGTCGAGACCGCGCGCGTGCACCGGGGCGCGGTTGCGGTCGTAGACGGGGTCGCCGTAGACCGACTCCAGCTGGTCGACCGGGTTCTGGACCAGTCGGGGCCGGCCGTCGACCGTCTCCAGCTCCAGCTGCCGGGGCAGGGCCATGGCGCCGCGCCAGGGCGAGGTGGGCGTGTTCTCGGCGTACTGCCAGTTGTTCATCCACGCCATGGTGACGCGGGCGTCGTCGGGGGTGTCGTTGTAGGAGATCGCGGCGTAGTAGTCGCGGCCCCAGTCGAGCCAGTCGTAGTCGGCCAGGCCGGGCACGGGGTCGTCGGAGAACATCACGTGGTCGAGCAGGACGTGCCCCCATCCGCCGGTGGCGTCGTCCTCCACGCGCAGCCGGGCGGTCCGGCCGACGAGGTCGGCGACGTCCCAGGAGACCCAGTCCAGGGTCTCGCTGTCCTGGCCGGTGGCGGTGCGTACGACCTCGCCGTCCACGACCAGGTCGACCGAGGCGTGGCCTCCCTCGCCGGTCCTGGGGTGGTGGCCGCCGCCGACGAGCAGGTTGACGAAGTCGCGGTCGATGGTGAACTCGGGCGAGGTGGCGTGCCCGCGCGGGGCGTCGCCGCCGACGAAGCCGTTGAGCAGGTGTTCGCCCTCGTAGCCGACCACGGGGTGCTGGCCGGGCAGCGTCCCGGCGGCGGGCGCGGTGCCGAAGGGGCCGTCGCCGCCCTGGCCGTCCACGTCGTTGACGACCTCCCAGCCGCCGTAGCCGTTCTCGAAGTCGGCGAAGACCTCGCCGTCGGGCGGGCCGGAGTCCACGAGGTGCTCCGGGGTGAACCTGGTGCCGTCGAAGTCGCCGACGAAGTACTGGGCGCCCGAGCCGCCGGCGACGGAACCGGGGTTGAGGTTGACGATGAGGACCCAGCGGGTGTCGTCGGGGTCGCCGTCGACGGGCAGCTCGAACAGGTCGGGGACCTCCCAGACGCCGCCGTCGGCGTGGGCGGGGCCGAAGTCGCTGAGGAACTCCCACTCGACGAGGTCGTCCGAGCGGTGGAAGAGCACCCTTCGCTCGGTGGCCACGACCGTGGACATCACCCAGTAGCCGCCCTCCTCGTACCAGAACACCTTGGGGTCGCGGAACTCGCCCGAGTCGATGTCCAGGACGGGGTTGCCCTCGTACCGCTCCCAGGTGTAGCCGCCGTCGAGGCTGTAGGCCAGGGACTGGGCCTGGATGCCGGGCCGCTCGGAGGAGCCGGTGTAGGCGCTGGTGTACAGCGCGACCAGCGGCGGGTTCTCCGCGGTGCCCAGGCCGCTGGTGTTGTGCTCGTCGAAGACGATGCCGCCGGAGAAGACGTGCTCGTCCTCGGTGTAGGGCAGCGCCAAGGGCTGCTCCTCCCAGGTCATCAGGTCGGTGCTGGTGGCGTGCCCCCAGGACATGTTGCCCCAGCGGTCGCCCTCGGGGTTGTACTGGAAGTACAGGTGGTAGACGCCGTCGTGGTGGATGAGCCCGTTGGGGTCGTTCATCCAGTTCTGTTCCGGGGTGAAGTGGATCCGGGGCCGGTGCGGGTGGTCGGATCCGGTGGAGGGTGCGGCGGGTGCGGTGGCGGATCCGGCCGTGGGGACGGCGGCGGGGGCGGCCGCGCCGGTGAGGGTCAGGGCGGCGCCGGTGACCAGGGCGACCGTGGCGGACCGTGCGGCGGGTCGGCCGGGGTGCCGGGCCGGGCGCCGGGGCGCGTGTCGGAGGTCGGGGCGTGGTCGTCGGTGCATGAGGGATCTCCGATCTCGACCCCCGCGTCAGTGTGTCGGTCCCACCGCGAACCGCGCCCCGGCGTGGCCTGCGGGAGTCGGCGCTGACTCGTCCGCGGGGCGCTTTCGAGGGGTGTCGGTGGGCGACCGGGGGTCGGTGATGTGGATCACCCTGCCTCTGGCGAGTCAACGTTGTCAACGGGTGCTGTCGGACTTCTTCGGTGCGCTGAACTCAGTAGATCCCAGGGGTTGACATACGTGCGTTGTCTCGATGAAACTTTCGGGACATCGTTGTCTCGGTGACTGGCGTCACGAGGCACACCTCACCCCTCGTCCCGCGGGCAGCGGGACGCCGACGAAGGAGTCCCCCATGACGCACGCACCGTGGACCCGCCGGGCACTGGCCGCCGCCGCGGGAACCGGGCTCGCGCTCTCACTCGCGGCCTGTTCCGACGCCGGGGCCGAGGACGGAGAGGTCCTGGTCGGGCTCATCACCAAGACCGAGACCAACCCGTTCTTCGTCAAGATGAAGGAGGGCGCGGAGGAGGCGGCCGACGAGCACGGCGTGACGCTGCAGTCCTTCTCCGGCGACTACGACGGCGACAACGAGTCCCAGGTCCAGGCGGTGGAGAACCTCATCGCCGCCGGCGCCGACGGCATCCTCATCACCCCCAACGACTCCGAGGCGATCGTGCCCGCGCTGGACCAGGCCCGCGCGGCGGGGATCATGGTGATCGCCCTGGACACGCCGACCGAGCCCCAGGACGCGGTCGACGCCACCTTCGCCACCGACAACTTCCTGGCCGGGGAGTACATCGGCCAGTGGGCCGCAGCGCACTTCGAGGCCGAGGGCGTGGACCCGCGCGTGGCCATGCTCGACCTCAACCCCAACCAGATCGCCGTCGACGTCGCCCGCGACCAGGGCTTCCTCCAGGGCCTGGGCGTGGACATCGCCGACCCCGGCCAGATCGGCGACGAGGACGACGACCGCATCGTCGGCCACGACGTGACCGAGGGCGCCGAGGAGGGCGGGCGCACCGCGATGGAGAACCTCCTCCAGCGCGACCCCGACATCAACCTCGTCTACACGATCAACGAGCCGGCCGCGGCCGGCGCCTACGAGGCGCTCAACGCCGCGGGCGTCGCCGAGGACGTGGTGATCGTGTCGGTGGACGGCGGATGCCCGGGCGTGGAGAACGTCGGGAGCGGGATCCTGGGCGCCACGTCCATGCAGTTCCCCCTGGACATGGCCGCGCAGGGCGTGGACGCGGTCGTCGAGTACGCCGCCTCGGGCGAGACCCCCGAGCCCACCGAGGGCCTGGACTTCGTCAACACGGGGGTCGAACTGATCACCGACCAGCCGATGGACGGTGTGGAGAGCCAGGACAGCGCCTGGGGCCTGGACAACTGCTGGGGCTGACCCGCGCCCACGCACGCGACGACACGAAGGAAACGCTGAACCACCGTGACCACATCGAACACCTCGCGGGTGCCGACCTCCGATCCGCAGCCGCCACCGACCGTCCTGGCCGAGGACGTCAGGCCGCCCACCCTGGTGGACCGGGCGCAGCGGCTCCTGCACGCCCAGGCCACCCTGGGGCCCGCGGGCGTCCTGCTGCTCACCATCGTGGCGTTCTCGGTGATCGCGCCGAACTTCCTGGCCCCGACGAACATCTCACTGATCCTGCAGCAGACCGCCGTGATCGGCACGCTCGCCCTCGGGCAGACGCTCATCATCCTGACCATGGGCATCGACCTGTCGGTCGGCTCGATCATGGTGCTGTGCTCCATCGTCATGGGGCGCCTGTCCGCCGACTTCGGGGTGCCGGGTCCGCTCGCGCTCCTGGTGGGACTGGCCTGCGGCATGGCGTGCGGCCTGTTCAACGGCGTGCTGGTGACCCGGGTCAAGCTGCCGCCGTTCATCGTCACCCTGGGCTCGCTCAATATCTTCTTCGCGCTGAACCTGTGGTTCTCGCGCAGTGAGACCGTGCGCGGCACGGACATGTCGCCGGTGCTGATGTGGACCGGGCAGGTCCTCACCGTCGGCGGCATGCGGCTGACCTACGGGTCGCTGCTCATGCTGGCGATCTGCGGGCTGCTCGCCTACGCACTGCACCGCACCCGGTGGGGCCGCCACGTCTACGCCACCGGCGACGACCGGGAGGCCGCGCGCCTGGCCGGGGTCCGGGTCAACCGGATCCTGCTGAGCGTCTACGCGGTGGCCGGCCTGGTCTACGCGGTCGGTGCGTGGATCCTCATCGGCCGCATCGCCTCGGCCAGTCCGCAGGCGGGCGTCATGGACAACCTCGACAGCATCACCGCCGTGGTGCTGGGCGGCACCAGCCTCTTCGGCGGCCGCGGCCTCATCATCGGCACCGTCATGGGCGCGCTCATCGTGGGCGTGTGCCGCAACGGACTGTCGCTGGCCGGAGTGGACGTGCTGTGGCAGAACTTCGCCGTGGGCGTCCTGGTGATCCTCGCGGTGTCCCTCGACCAGTGGATCAGGAAGGCCCGACGATGAACCAGACCACCACCGGCCCCGCGGCCACCGCGGCAGCGCACGAGTCCGCCGAACCGGTCCTGGCGGCGCGCGGCCTGGTCAAGCGCTACGGCAGCGTGACCGCCCTGGACGGCGCCGACCTGGAGCTGTACCCCGGCGAGATCCTCGCCGTCATCGGCGACAACGGCGCGGGCAAGTCCAGCCTCATCAAGGCCCTGTCGGGGGCGATCGTCCCCGACGCGGGGGAGATCCTCGTGGACGGGTGCCCGGTGCGGCTGCCCACCCCGATCGCCGCGCGCGACGCGGGCATCGAGACGGTGCACCAGAGCCTGGCGGTCTCGCCGTCCCTGGACATCGCGACCAACCTGTTCCTGGGGCGCGAACTGCGCCGGCCGGGCGTGCTCGGCTCGGTGCTGCGCATGCTGGACCGGCCCCGGATGCGCGCGGAAGCGGCCCGCCACCTCGACGAGCTCGGGATCAAGACCATCCAGAACCCCAACCAGGCGGTGGAGACCCTCTCGGGCGGGCAGCGGCAGGCGGTCGCGGTGGCGCGGGCGGCGGCGTTCGGCAACAAGGTCGTCATCATGGACGAGCCCACGGCCGCGCTGGGCGTGCGCGAGTCGCGTGCCGTGCTCGACCTCATCCTGCGCGTGCGCGACAGCGGGCTGCCGGTCATCCTCATCAGCCACAACATGCCGCACGTGTTCGAGATCGCCGACCGGGTGCACGTCCAGCGCCTGGGGCGGCGGGTCGCCACGCTCGACCCCTCGGGGTGCGGCATGTCGGACGCGGTCGCCGTGATGACCGGTGCCCTGGACCCGGCCGAGCTGCCCGAGGGCGCCCTGGCCCCCGGAGCCGCATCGTGATCGTGGTGTGCGGCGAGGCGCTCGTGGACCTGGTGCCCCGGCCCGGGCCGGGCCAGTGGCGGGCGGTGCCCGGTGGCGGTCCGGCCAACGCGGCCGTCGCCCTGGCCCGCCTGGGCTCGGAGTCGGCGCTGCTGTGCCGGCTCTCGGGCGACGCCTTCGGGCGCCAGATCCGCGCCCACCTGACCGAGCGCGGTGTCGACCTGGGGTTGGCGGTGGCGGCGGCCGAGCCGACCACGCTGGCGGTCCTGGCGCTGGACGAGACCGGGGGCGCGGACTACGGGTTCTACCTCCAGGGCACGGCCGACTGGCAGTGGCGTCCCGAGGAGCTGCCGGAGCTGGGCGCGGGCACCGAGGCCGTCCACGTGGGCTCGCTCGCCGCCCTGCTCGAACCGGGCGCGGGGCGGCTGCGAGCGTGGGCCCGCGCCCACCGGGACCGTACGACGGTGTTCTTCGACGTCAACGCCCGCCCGGCGGTGGGCGTGGCGCGGTCCGAGGCCGCCGGCCAGGCCGCGGAGTGGATGGACGTCGCGCACGTGGTCAAGGTCAGTGAGGAGGACATCGCCTGGCTGGAGCCGGGCCGCGACCCGCTCCTGGTCGCCGAGCGGTGGGTGGTGCGCCACGAACTGGACCTGCTCCTGCTTACCAAGGGTGGCGAGGGCGCGGTGGCGCTGTCGTCCCACTGGGGCGACCGGGTGGAGGTGCCGGGCGTGCGCGTGGACGTCCGCGACACCGTGGGCGCGGGGGACACCTTTGGGGCCGCCGTCCTGGCCCGCCTGTCCGAACGGGGCGTGCTGGCGCGGGGCCCGGCGGACCCGGACCCGGCCACGGTCCGCGACGCCCTGGGCTTCGGCGCGGCCGCCGCGGCCCTGGCCTGCACGACCGAGGGCGCCGACCCGCCGCATCGCGCGGACGTGGAGGCCCTCCTGGGCGCCCTCGCCGCCTGACCGGGGGCGGGCGCCGCTCCCTCACACGCCGCCGACCGCCCTCGCGCGGTCGGCGGCGCCTTCGCGCATGGGATCCGGAACACGCGGGACGAACGGTGTGTTGGGCCGTTAGTGGGACCCACTGGTCGAAGCGGACCAGGGGAGAGGTCATCATGGTGGACGCACGGGACCCCGCACGGGGCCTGTAGTCGCCACCACGCATCGGAAACGAGGCTCGATCAGTGCTGCGCACCCTTATCAACGGCAAGATCCACCGCGCCACGGTCACGCAGGCCGATCTGCACTATGTCGGATCGGTCACCATCGACGCCGACCTGATGGAGGCCGCCGACATCGTCGACGGCGAACAGGTCCACATCGTCGACATCGACAACGGCAGCCGGCTCGTCACCTACGCGATCACGGGCGAGCGCGGCACCGGCGTCATCGGGATCAACGGCGCCGCGGCGCGCCTGGTCAGCCCCGGCGACCTGGTCATCATCATCTCCTACGCCCAGGTGACCGAGGCCGAGCGCGCCGAGCACGTCCAGCACATCGTGCACGTGGACGCCGACAACAAGGTCGTCGCCCTGGGCAACGACCCCGCGGAGCCGATCCCGGGCAGCACGCTCGTCTCCGGGCGCTGACCCGCCCGGCCGTGCCTGCACGCGTGCCCTCACCCGCGCGCGGGCACGGCCGCCACCCCCGTTCCCTGGCCGGTTCCGGCCTGCTCGGCGACCCCGGTGCCGGGTATGCCCTGGGAAGGCATGGACACACGGGACGAGGAGCGGCGCCGGGTCGCCGAACACATCGAGTGGCAGAAACAGGGTGCCTGGGTCGTCCTGTGGGGCGTGTACACCCGTCGGTTCTGGGCCTACGCCTGCTGGCCGGTGATCCCCCGCGAGGGCGTGGTCATCAGTGCCGAGCGCCCCGACCACCTCTACACCGACATGCGCCAGGTCGAACGCGAGCACGGATACCTGAGGTGGCGCTACGGCCGCCGGTGACGAAGGACTACGATTCGTCCCATAACCGATGAATCGGAAGGTCCCCCGTGTCCACTGATACCTCGCCGCCGACCGAGATCCTGACCGAGGAACGCCGCGCCCGCCTGCAACGGCGCACGGTCGTCTCGCTCATGCTCACCCAGGTCGTCGGCGGCATCGGCATGGGCGCGATGCTCGCCGTGGGCGCGCTCATCGCACAAGACCTGACCGGGTCCGACGCCTGGGCCGGGATGGCCACGACCATGATCACCCTGGGCGCCGCCGTGTTCGCGCTGCCCCTGGCGTCCCTGGCCGCCCGCCGCGGCCGACGGCCGGGGCTCGCCCTGGGCTGGGCACTGGGCGCCGTGGGCGGCACGGTCGTCATCGGTGCCACCGTGCTGGGCTCGTTCGTCCTGTTCCTGGCGGGCATGGTGCTCATCGGCGCCGGGACCGCCACCAACCTCCAGGCCCGCCACGCCGCCGCGGACCTGTCCTCCGAGCGCAGTCGCGGCCGGGACCTCTCGGTCGTGGTGTGGGCGACCACGGTCGGCGCCGTGGTGGGGCCCAATCTCATCGGGCCGAGCGGCCGGGTGGCGCAGTGGCTGGGCCTGCCCGACCTGCTGGGGCCGGCCCTGTTCACCACCGCCGGGTTCGTCCTCGGCGCCGTCCTCACGTGGGCGCTGCTGCGGCCCGACCCGCTGAAGACCGCCACGGCTGCGGTCGACGCGGCCTCCCGCGCGGCCGGGACGCCCGAGACCGCGGGCGGTGTCCCGCTGTCGGTACCCGGCGCGCTGGCCGTGGTCGGGCGCACCCCCGCCGCGCTGCTGGCGGTCGTGGGCATCGTCGCCAGCCACACGGTCATGGTCGCGGTCATGACGATGACTCCGGTGCACCTGTCGCACCACGGGGCGGCCCTGACCGTGATCGGACTGACCATCTCCCTGCACATCGCCGGGATGTACGCCTTCTCGCCGGTCGTCGGCTGGCTGACCGACCGCTTCGGCCGGCTGCCCGTGCTGCTGTCGGGACAGGTGGTGCTGCTGGTGGCCGTGGCCGTGGCCGGGACGGCCGGAGAGGACGAGGTCCTGGTGGCCACCGGACTGGTGCTGCTCGGCCTGGGCTGGTCCTTCGGCCTGGTGTCGGGAACCGCGCTGCTGGCCGAGTCCCTGGCACCGGAGGTGCGTCCGCGGGTGCAGGGCGTCAGCGACCTGCTGATGAACCTCGGCGGTGCCGCGGCCGGCGCCCTGTCCGGCGTCGTGCTGGCCCAGACGGGCTTCGGCGGCCTCAACCTCTTCGCGGCCCTGTTCACCGCCCCGGTGTTCGTTCTGGCGCTGCGCGTCCTGGCGGCCGGCCGCCGCTCGGGGCCGGCCGCCTGAACCGGCGCCCGCGCAACACTGCCGGAGCTTTACCGGAAACGCCCCGGGAACTGCCGTGTGAGTCCCCTCCACGCGGTTAGCGTCCAACTGTGGGGCCCACCGGCCCGGGTGGGCGCAGTCGCCGGACGTGAGGGGTGGTCCCAGTGACCGATCGAGAGCCCGACCGAGGACCCGAGGAACGGTCCGGGGCGTCCCCGGACCCGGTGAACCACCGTCCGCCCGAAGAGTGGCGGCCGGGCGACCCCGGTGACCCGATGGGGGGCGGCGCGCAGCCGCCGGGGGAGCCGCCGCACGAGTACCCCCGGGGCTCCGCGCCGGGGGAGCACCCCACCGGGGCGCCGCCCGAGCCGATCACGGGCGAGTACTCCGAGGGGCCCAGCGGCGCCTCCCAGGCGGGCTTCGAGCACGCCGGGTACGCGCCGGGCTACGGGGAGGCCGACGAACCGGGCGCCGGACCCGGCTCGTACCCGCCCATCGGGCAGCCGTGGAGCGGGACCGCGCAGGCCGGACCGGGGGCGGGGCAGACGGGCCCGCAGGCGGGCGCGCCGACAGGGCAGCCGACCGGCCCGCAGGCCGCGCAACCCGGCTGGACGCAGCCGCCGGGCTACGGGCAGCCGGGCGGTGCGTACGGCCGGCCGCCGCACTATGTCCAGGGGCCCGGCTACGGACAGGGGACCCCGTCCGCGGGATACGGGTCCTACGCCTACGGGCCGCCGGAGGAGAAGTCCACGCCCTGGGGCAAGATCATCGGGATCGGCTGCGGGGCCCTGCTCGTCGTGATGCTGGTCAGCGCCGTGGTGTCGGTGCTGATGTTCATCCTCGTCGGCGTGGACCTCCGCTAGGCGCCCTCCCGCGCCCTGTCCCGGCCGTGCCGCCGGGAACGGGTCGCCGGGAGCCGGTCAGGGGGCCAGCGCCGGGTCGCGCAGCCACTCCGACAGGGTCTCCTGGCGCTCGCTGTCGCACTTGAGCGGACAGGTCGTGCAGAACCCGTGCTCCGGGTCGCCCTTGTAGTCGAAGCAGCACGTACCGCGAACCGCCCACGTGCCCTGCGGGTGCTCGGGCGCGAACGGGAACAGCCGGGGCCGCTTGCGCGTGACCGCGCCGGCCTCGACCACCGCGTCTCCGAGCCGGGACGCCAGCTCCCAGGCCTGCTCGGCGTCGCGGCCCAGGTAGCGGGCCGGGTTGAGCATGTAGAAGTGCAGAGTGTCGAGCACCCAGCCCCAGAGCGTGCGGCGCCCGGCCCTGGAGTGGGCGTGCAGCGCCTCCACGAGCGGGCCGACGGTGGCCACGAACCCCTCGGCGGCCATCCTGAGCTGGTCGTCCTCGTCCCGGGCGACCACGGTGTCCGTGCGGTCGGCGGCCGGGTCGTCGGGCAGGACCGCGAGGCGGGTGTCGACCACCGCGGGAGTGCCGAAGCGGCAGCGTGCGGTGTCCCAGGGCAGGACGAGGGAGTGCGGGGTCAGCAGCGGTGCCCGGCCGGTGAGATACAGCGAGGCCGAGAGCAGGAAGATCGGTTCGCGCAGGGTGGCGCGCAGGAAACCGGTCGCGGCGGGAAGGCGGTGGCCGGGGCCGTGCTCGGTGCGGAGCTTGTCGAAGAGCACCGGGAGGGAGCCGTCGTGGGCCAGGGCGTCGGCCCGGTGCCGGTGCAGGGCACCCGGCGGGGTCCGGTGCAGGTCCTGGGACGTGACCAGGTCCGGCAGGGGCGCGAACCGCAGCGACGCACAGGCGTCACGGATCGCGTCGAGCGGATCAGGAGTCACCACGGAACCTGCCCTTCGTCGCGTGAAGCCGTTACCGGGGTGGGTGCGGTCGCAGTGACCACCGGTGTGACGGTTCCATCTGCGCCTCTTAAGTGAGGCTACCCTAACGATTCGGCGGATCGCAATGATCTTCGGCGTGTCGTGACGCTCCCTTGGGGTGGAGAAGGGGCTGGTCCGGGCGGGGGCGCGGCCCGGTGGGCGGTGTCGTCAGGCGGACCGGGGCACTCGTCGGCGCGGGCGGCGGTACTTGAGCCACCACTCCACGGCCAGGAGCGGGATGATCCACGACAGGAAACCCGAGGCCGGGCCGAGGGCCAGGCCCATGGCGTCGACGTCGCCGCCGTACACCGTGTCGACCCGCGGAAGCATGACCAGTATCAGCACGATGAGCAGTACGCGGTTGAACGCGATGCCGAAGACGAGTGCGAAGCTGCGCAGCATCCACTCGCGGTGCGCCGCGAAGCGGCGCCGGCGCGCCATCACGTACCCGGCCACGGTGAAGGACAGCCACAGCACGGCCCAGACGGTGTTGCTGACCTGGCCGCCGGCTCCAGAACCGCTGTAGGGGGCGATGAGCAGGGCGGGAACGCCCACGAACGGGACTCCGGCCAGGACGTAGGCGCGCCCGCTCCAGCGGTGGACGGCCGGATACCGCCGGCGCACCCAGGGCCACACCTGGACGATCACCAGCAGTGTGAGCAGGGTGCCGCCGAAGATGTGCGTCACCAGCGCGGTGAAGTACCAGGAGGGGTGGTCCGGGACGGGCAGGCGTGCCCGCGCCGGGTCCAGGGCGAGGTAGGGCGGAACGGAGTAGAGCAGGAAGACGAGGCTGAACAGCGCCAGCGGGGCGATCCAGGGGCGCTCCCACCAGCGTGGGGCCGGGCGGGTCCGGCGCGGGCCGCGCTCCGGTGCGCTGGAGGCGGTGGTCGTGGTCACGGCGGGACTCCTCGGGTTCGGGCGGTCTGGGGAGGGTGAGTGGGAGGACGGCTTCGGGCGCGGCACGGCGCGGGGCGGGTCAGCGGTCCAGTGACCGGAACCGGCGCACGGCCAGGGGAGCGGTCACGAGCACGACGGCGGTGGACACGGCCACGGCCACCGCCAACGCGTGCTGGGCGGGCCAGGCGTCCGAGGGCAGGGCCGGATTGCCGAACAGTTCGCGGGTGGCCGTGACGACCGCCGAGAGCGGGTTCCACTCGGCGACGGGCGCGAGACCGGCGGGCATCGCCTGGGCGGGCAGGAAGCTCGTGGAGAGCATCGTGAGCGGGAAGGCCAGCGGGTAGACCACCATGCTCACCGAGTCGGGCGTGGGCATGACCAGGCCCAGCAGCGCCCCCAGGCACACCAGGGCCAGCCGGAACAGCAGCAGGACGCCGACGGCGCCCGCCGCCGCGACCGCCCCGTCCTCGGCCCGCCATCCCAGCAGGAGGCCGACCCCGAGCAGGAGCACGACCTCGACGGCGCCGCGCAGCATGTCGGACAGCACGCGCGCGCCGAGCAGTGAGAGCGGGGCCATCGGCATGGAGCGGAACCGGCCCATGACCTCGCGTGCCGTGTCGCGGGCGACGCCCGCGGCCGTGCCCGCGATCCCGTAGACCATGACCATCGCGAGCATGGCGGGCACCAGGAAGGACGGGTAGTCCTCGGCGCCGGGCGGGGCCATGGCCTCCCCGAACACGAAGCCGAACAGCAGCAGCATCGTCACCGGCATGGTGAGGGCGATGGCCGGCTCGAAGGGGTCGCGGGCCATGTGGCGCAGGTTGCGCCGGGTCAGCACGAGCGTGTCCGACCACGTCTTGCGCGGTCCGGCGGAGCGTCGCCACCCGGTGCGGCCGGTGCGTCCGGCGCGGCCGGTGCCCGACCCGGGAGCGGTGGCGTGTGCGGAGGTGCTCACGCGACCATCTCCGCCGTGCCCGCGGGGGCGGCGGAGCCGGTCAGGGCGAGGAAGACCTCGTCCAGGCTGGGGCGGCGGATGCCGACGTCGGCCACGCGCGCACCGGAGCCGTCCAGCGCGCGCACGGCGCGGGTCAGGGTGTCCATGCGGTCCGCGGCGGGGACGCTGACCCGCTGTTCGGCGGGATCGACGGTCGGCCGGGCGCCCAGGGCCCCTTCGAGCAGTCCGGCGACGGCGCCGAGGTCGGCCGGGTCGCGTACGACCACGTCCAGCCGGTCGCCGCCGACCCGGGACCGCAGGTCGTCCGGAGTGCCCTCGGCGATCACCCGCCCGCGGTCGATCACGGCCACGCGGTCGGCCAGGCGGTCGGCCTCCTCCAGGTACTGGGTGGTCAGCAGCACGGTCGTGCCCGCGCGCACCAGGGCGCGGACGGACTCCCACACCTGGAGGCGGCTGCGCGGGTCCAGGCCGGTGGTGGGCTCGTCCAGGAACAGTACGTCGGGTTCCTGGACGAGGCTGACCGCCAGGTCCAGGCGGCGGCGCATCCCCCCGGAGTAGCCGTCGGCGCGACGGTCGGCGGCCTCGACCAGGTCGAAGCGCGCCAGGAGCTCCTCGGCGCGCTCCCCGGCGGCGCGGGCCGGGTAGCCGTACAGGCGGGCGAACATGACGAGGTTCTCCCGCGCGCTCTGCAGCTCGTCGACCGCGGCGTACTGGCCGGTGAGTCCGATGCGGGCGCGCACGCGGTCGGCGTGGGCGACGACGTCGTGGCCGTGGACGGCGGCGCGTCCCGAGTCGGGGCGCAGCAGGGTGGAGAGGACCCGCACGGCGGTGGTCTTGCCCGCGCCGTTGGGGCCGAGGAGGCCGTAGACGGTGCCGGGGCGCACGGTCAGGTCGAGTCCGTCCAGCGCGCGGGTGGCCCCGTAGCTCTTGCGCACCCCCTCGGCCCTGATCGCGGGGGCGGCTTCCGTCGGGTTCGGCATGATGTGTACTCCCTAAACTGTGTACCCAGTACGCTTTATTGTTTAAGTAATACACAGTTCTAGGATGGGTGTCAACGACGATCCCGACGACGTGGTGGCACATGGCACAGCAGGAACCGAACCGGATGGCGCGCGAGATCGACCTGCTGTGGGGACTGCGCACCTCGCCCCGGCGCGGACCCAAGCCCAAGCTCAGCCGGGACGCCGTCGTCGACGCCGCCGTCGCCCTCGCCGACGCCGAGGGCCTGGAGGCCGTCTCCATGCAGCGCGTGGCCAAGGAGCTCGGCTACACCACGATGTCGCTGTACCGGCACGTGGACAGCAAGGAGGACATGCTCACGCTGATGGCCGAGGCGGCCACGGGGAGCGCACCGCCCGCGCCGCGTGAGGACGGCGACTGGCGCGCCGGCATCGAGGACTGGGCCGCGGCGATCACGCGCCGGTACCGCGACCACCCGTGGATGGTGTTCGTTCAGCTCTCCGGACCGCCGAGCGGCCCCAACGGCCTGCGGTGGATGGAAGCCGGACTACGCGAGCTCGTCGGCGCCGGGCTGCGCACCGGCGACGCCCTGGAGATGCTGCTCCTCATCACCGCCACGCTGCGCGAGACCATCCGGATGGAGGTCGAGATGGGCCGGGCCGCCGCGGAGGCCGGGACCACCATGCCCGAGAGCGAGCGCGACTACGCCCGGGCGCTGCGCATGGTGGTGACGCCCGACAGGTTCCCCACCATCGCCCGCATGCTGGACGAAGGAGTCCTGGACCAGGAACCCGCGTCGGCCCCGCCGGAGGGCGGGCCGGCCGGCGGACCCGCCGAGGGGCTGGACTTCGGTCTCCAGCGCATCCTCGACGGGATCGAGGCCTACGTTCGTGCTCGGGGCGCTTGATGCCGGGTCCTTCGTCGTCGCGCGCGCCTGCGCTCGTTCCTCGCTCCGGCTCGGGTTCGGGCGCCCTTGAGACGGGGCCTTCGCGCCTTCCGGTGTACACCCGTCGGCGCCCTCCTGGTGCTTTCCTTGGGCCGCCGCTCGTTCCTCGCTTCGGCCCGGATAGACCCCCTGTGGACCCCCTGGGCCGAAGCGCTCACCTCTCAACCCCTGGGGCCCGGCGAGCGGGACCGCTTCGGGGCCGGTCAGCGGACCAGGACGAGGTGGTGCCGGGCCAGGGCCACGACCACCTGTGCGGTCTCCTCGGCCGAGGCCCTGGCGTGTTCGGCGAGGTCGGCCACCGTCAGTACCCGGTGCTCGGCCAGGGCCTCCAGCACAGGCGCGGCTACGGCCGGGAGCCGGTAGCGCTTGCCGGACACCGAGACCGCCACCCGGCCGTCCTCGCGCTCCAGCGGCGGCGGCAGGACCGGAACGAACTCCACCCGCGCCCCGGGCGGCGGCGGGTCGTCCTGCACCGCCCACGGCAGCGCGAACGACGTGCGCCGGGGGAAGCGGGCGTCCCGCTCGGCCAGGACCTCGTCCAGGTCCCATGCCTCGGCCAGCTCCAGCAGGCGGGCGACCAGCGCGTGCTGGTGCTTGCGCCGCTCGTCGTCGGCGGCGAAGCGGGGCAGGTCGCGTCGGAAGGTCTCCTCCTCGAACAGCCGGCGCACCAGCGTGTTCGCCCAGTCGATCCCCGTCGCCCGGGTGAAGCCGAACGTGAGGTGCATGCTCACCCCGCCCGTGCCCGTGACGGTGTGCCACCAGCCGCGCGGGACGTGGATGATCTGGCCCGGTCGCAGGACGCCCTCCCAGATCGTGTGCGTGCGGCCGTCGGCGTCCACCGGCGCGGTATGGGCGTGGTCGGTGTCGTCCTTCATCGGGAACGCGCGCGTGCCGGGGCCGTGCACCTTCCAGTGCTTTGTGCCCTCCAGCTGCACGATCATCGTGTCGTGGTCGTCCCAGTGGGTGTCGAAACCGCGCGACTCGCCCCAGATCAGGTACAGGTTCGCCTGCACACGCTCGCGCACCAGCCGCATGAGGTCGTCGGCCGCCGCACCGACTCCGGGGTGCATCCGGTCGACGCTGTCCAGGACCAGGCTCGCCCCCGCCCGCAGTTCCCGGTAGAGCGCCTCGGGGCGCACGATCCGGCGCGCGGTGCGCGAGGAGGTGGCGCCCGCGGTGTAGCGGTCGACCGGAACGGGCGAGCCGTCCTGGTGCAGGCGCAGCCGCGGCGGCTCGGGTGAGCACGTGGTCAGCACGTCGTTGAGATCGTCGAAGGTGAAGAGGGAGCGGACGGCGTCGGCGCCCAGTTCGGCGAAGAAGAACTCCTCCGACAGGCGGGTGGTCAGGGCCTCCCGGCCCACGACGTCGCTCAGGGGTCCGGTGAACAGCTGGCCGGGGTCGGTCACGGCGGTCCTTCCACGAGGGGGGACCCGCCCGGTCCGGACCCCGGGGTCCGGACCGGGCGGGCAGGGATCAGATGAAGTCGGAACTGCCGTCGGTTCCGTCGCTGTCGCCGCCCGCGGTGATGTCGCGGGAGGTGACCTCCGCCAGGTCCTCGACCTCAACCTCGATGGGGTCCATTCGCACCGCACCTCACTTTCTGTGTGCCGTTACCTTCTCGGGCAGGGCGGCCACCGCGCTCAGCGCGGCAGCAGCCCCGTTCGTTGGGCCGCGAACGCGTGCGCGTCCGCGGCCAGGCCGACCGCCCGGCTGACCGCGCGCGGTCCGTGGCCGACGTCGCGCTCGTAGCGCAGCAGGACCGGCGGGCGGCCGTCGTGGCGCGCCGCGGCCAGCAGCGCCGCGCACATCTTGCGCGGATGGGCGGCGCCGGTCCTGGTGTCCCCGGCGAAGCCGGTGAGCAGGATGTCGGGATAGCGGTGGCCGGGCGCGTGGACGGCTCTGTCCAGGACCCGGTGGTAGGGGGAGTAGGACATGAGCGCGGCGAAGTCGTCGGGGTCGGCGGCCGTGCCGAACTCACGGGTCCACATCCGGCCGAGCCCCAGCCGCTCGAACCGGGCCATGTCGGCCAGCGGAGCGGACGCGATCACCGCCTCGCACAGGTCCGGCCGGGCCGCGGCGGCGGCCAGGACGAGCAGGCCGCCGGCCGAGCCGCCGGACAGGCACAGCTGATGGCGCGCGCACACGCCCGCGCCGACCAGGGCGTCGGCCGCCGCCACCAGGTCCTGCACGGCGCGCGGCTTGTCGCGTCCCGACCCGCGCAGGTGCCAGTCGCGCCCGGCGTCGCCGCCGCCGCGCACGTGGGCGACGGCGTAGCGGCCCCCGGTCTGCAGCCAGGCCAGCACGGTGGCGCTGAACCCGAACTGGCGCGGCCGGCCGAAGCCGCCGTAGGCGTGCAGGATCGTCGGTCCGGGCACGGGCGGCTGCTCGGGTGCGGCACCGGAGTGCTCACGCAGGGTGAAGACGCTGATCGGGACCCGGGTGCCGTCCTGGGAGCGGCACCACAGAACCGTCCGCCGAACGGAACGCCCGTGCGCCTCCGCGCCGGCACGCCGTGTCTCGTTCGGCGCGTGTGGCGTGTACGCGGCCGCGTCGGAGCCATGGGGCGCGTTCTGTGCGTGTGCCGCGCTGTCGGCACGGCCGGACGCGCCCGGGGCCCGGGACGTGTGCTCGCCCCGGTCCGCTCCAGGGGTTCCGTCCTGGGCGGTGATCGCCGGGGACGACCGGTCGACGGGCCAGGGGCGGGGCACGGGGTCGCCCGGGGCCAGGGACAGCACCCGCTGCTGGACGGCCACGTCCGCGTACCCGAAGTACACCGTCCCGTCCGGCGCGTCCCCGGGTGTGGACACCATGCCCTCGCCCGGCAGGTCCACCGCGTACAGCCGGGCGCCCGTGCGCGCGTCGTGCACGGCCGCCTCGCTGATGCCCAGCCGGGTGCGCGCCACGAACAGGGCGGGGCCGTCCGGACCGGCACAGGGGGTGAAGGCGTCCAGCGTGGCGCCGGGGTCCTCGGCCACGATCTCGCGCCAGTGCTCGACTCCGGGTTCGTGCGGGGAGACCGCGCAGATCCGCCGGTGCGGCGCCCGCAGGGTCGTGCGCAGGTACAGCAGGCCGTCCGGCCCGAGCCGGGCCTCGGTCTCGCCGTCCTCACCGACCTGTACGGGGGTCAGCCGGGGGCCGTGGGTGCGGCTGGGACGGTCGCCGAGGTCGGCCAGCCACAGGTCCGTGCGGTGCCCGGTGCCGTGGCTCTCGGTGACCAGCAGCCGGCGTCCGCCCAGGACGCGCACGCCGGGCACGGTGTCGGGCGCGGTGCAGGCGTGCACGAGGGTCTCGGCGCCGTCGGCGACCCGGCGCAGCCACACTCCGCGCACGCCCTGGGCGCCATCGCGCCGCACGTAGCAGAAGGCGGGGCTCTCGCCGGGCAGCCAGGCCACGTGGGAGTAGCGCACACCGGTGACGGCGGGGCCGACCTGGGCGCCGGAGTCGGCGCGCAGCACGCGCAGGCCGCCGCGTTCCACCCCGCCGGAGGACGTCTGGAGGGCGACCAGGCGGCCGTCCGGATCGGGCTCCCAGGCGTCGAGCGTCGTGCGTCCGCTGGGGTCGTGCGCCGCGGGGTCGAAGACGGTGCGCGGCGGCCCCGGGGTGTCGTCGTCGAACACGACCAGGCGGGGGTGCTCGGCGCCGGCCGGGCGCAGCGTGGTGAAGACCCGCCCGGGGCGCACCACGGGCGCGGTCCACAGGTCGGTGTCCACCAGCGCGCGGATCCGCTCCGCCAGGCGTCTGCGCAGCGGCCAGGTGGCGGCATCGCGCTCATACTCGCGACCGCGCTCCTCGATCCAGTTGACCGTCTCGGGTGAGTCGGCGTTCTCCAGCCAGCGGTAGGGATCGGGCACGGCCCGTCCGTGGAGGGTGTCCAGGACGGAGGCGGGATCGTGGACGAGGGCGGCTCCGGGGGCTCGGTTGCGCACCATCACATGCTTCGGTCTGGTGGCGCGACGGTCAAGACAAGGATCCCTGACCCCACGGCACACCATTGTCACCGAGAGGTCAGGTTTGGTCGGAGCGCTTCAGGGACAAACGCGCTGGTCCTCGCGGGTCAGGGCCGCGCCTCGTCCCGCGCCGTGGACCGGTCGCCCACGGTCGCCGGGGGCGACCGAATCCGGTCAGCCGCGGACGCCGCCCCACGTACTCGGCCCGCGCCACACTCTCGCGGCGACACCGACGCCTTGCGCGACCCCGCGAACCTGCTGGTCGGGCGGGGCGAGACGACGACGGGGCCGCTCCCGGCCGCCGAACGGCGGCCGGGAGCGGCCCCGGGGAGCCCGGACGGGCTCTCGCGGGTTCTAGGCGTTGTCGGGGTGACCGATCGCCAGACCGCTCTCGTGGTCGAAGAAGTGCAGCTGGCTGACGTCCACCGACAGGCTGATCTTCTGCCCCGGCTTGACCGAGCTGCGGGGGCTCACCCGCGCGGTGAACAGCGACTTGTTCTCGCTGAGCGGCATCGCGGAGTCGGCGCTGTCCTCCTCGTCGCCCGCGGCGTCCTTGGCCAGGGCGGCGGCGTCCTCGTGGCGGATCGGCGGGGCGTCGACACTGAAGATGACGTTGATCTCGGTGCCCAGCTCCTCGGTCACACCGGCGGTGACCTCGATGCGCGGGTCGCCGTTGCCGTCGAGCTCGGCGTCGCTGAAGTCGGAGGGGCGGATGCCCAGGATGAGCTTGCGGCCCAGGTATTCGCGCAGGCCGGGACGGCTGTCCAGCACGCTCGCCGGGATCGGCAGCTTGTGGTCGGCGAAGCCGAGCACGGCGCCCTCGCCGTCCCGCGTGATCTCGGCGTCGACGAAGTTCATCGCCGGGGAGCCGATGAAGCCGGCCACGAACAGGTTCTTGGGCGCGTCGAACAGGCGCTTGGGGGTGTCGACCTGCTGCAGGCGGCCGTCGCGCATGACCGCGACCCGGTCGCCGAGGGTCATCGCCTCGATCTGGTCGTGGGTGACGTAGACGGTGGTGACGCCCAGGCGCTCGTGCAGCTGGTTGAGGCTGGCGCGCATCTGCACGCGGAGCTTCGCGTCCAGGTTGGACAGCGGCTCGTCCATGAGGAAGGCGCGCGGCTCGCGCACGATGGCGCGGCCCATGGCCACACGCTGGCGCTGACCACCGGAGAGGGCGCCCGGCTTGCGCTTGAGGTAGGGCTCCAGGCCCAGCATCTCGGCGGCCTCGGCCACGCGGCGGGCGATCTCCGCCTTGCTGACCTTGCGCAGCTTGAGGCCGAACGCCAGGTTCTGCTCGACGCTCATGTGCGGGTAGAGCGCGTAGTTCTGGAAGACCATCGCGATGTCGCGGTCCTTCGGCGGACGGTCGTTGACGACCTCGTCGCCGATGACCAGCGTGCCGTCGGAGATCTCCTCCAGGCCGGCGATCATGCGCAGTGCGGTGGACTTGCCGCAACCCGAGGGGCCGACGAGCACCATGAACTCGCCGTCCTCGATCTTGAGGTTGAGGTCGTTGACGGCTTTGACATTGCCGCCGTAGATCTTGTCGACGCCGTCGAGGACGATCTCCGCCATGGTGGTCAGCTCCCGCTGGTTCGTGGTGTGCGGTGAGGGGATCTCGTGGCCGATGACCCGTTGTTCACCACCCTGGTTCCGAAGTTGATCGAACCAGGAAGTTTCATTGATCACATCAGACACGATCTTGATCGAAATGTCCAGAGTTGGCGGAGTACTGATCTGATTGTGGTCAGACACAAACCCCCGGTGCTCAGCTGGCGTGGCGGGCCCAGGTGCGTTAGCCTGTCCGACGGTTCTTCACTTTCTCCCCTTCACCACCGCGACACGGCACCGACGACACGGCCGCCGGGTTGAGGCACGAGGTCGGGGAGTCTGGGTAACCTAACGACCAGTCCAGCACTGGACGGACCGGTTGTGCGGCCCCCGCTCGTCCGATCTGACGCTGCATCACACGCCAGGTGCAGCTGCGATCGGGTGAGGGGAGGAGTACCGCGACCGGGCGGGGGGTTGGACCCGGAAAAGGCCCGAACATCCAGTAGACAACGGTCTTCCGAGCTCGCCGCCGACGGGACGGAGCCGGTCCGAAGGGTGGCTCGGGCCTTTTCCGCGTCCCCCCATATGCTCTAACCGCCAGCATCCCCACACGCCAGCGGAAAGCGAGCAACCCAGAGTGGTCGCCGAGCACACCGAGCAGGGCGAGTCCCCGCGCTCCGACAGACCCCCGTCGAGCACGGCGGGGGAGGGACCGACGGCCGCGGTGCCACCCACGCCCGCGACCGTGGCCCTCCTGGGCCACCGCTGGGGACGCTTCGACCTCCTCTGGCGGGTCCTGGCCGCGGTGGGTTCCGGTCTGGCCCAACTCCTGGCCCTGCCGCCCTACGGCCTGTGGTGGCTGGGGCCGCTCAGCGCCGCGCTGCTCGCCTTCGCCGTGGCCGGGGTACGGATGCGCCGCGCCGCCTGGCTGGGCGCGCTGTCCGGCGCCACGCTCATGGTGCCGCTCGTGCGGTGGCAGGACATCTTCGGCGTCGACGTGTGGCTGGCCATCGCCGGAGCCGAGACCGTCTACTTCCTCCCCATGGCGATGGGGATCGCGCTCGCCGTGCGGTTGCCCGGGTGGCCCGTGTGGACCGCCGCGCTGTGGGTCGCCCAGGAGGCCGTGCGCGCCCGCTGGCCGCTGGGCGGCTTCCCGTGGGGCAAGCTCGCCTTCGCCCAGCCCGACACCCCCTTCGTCGGCTACGCCGCCCTGGGGTCGTCCGCGCTCGTGTCCTTCGCCGTCGCCCTGACCGGCGGCGTGCTGCTGTGGTCGGTGCTGCGCGCCCTGTCCGCGACGGCTCCGGCCCGGGTACGTGCAGCCTCGGCCGCCGCCGGGGTGCTGGTCGCCGCCGCCGTGCTCGCGGGCGGGGTCCTGGCCCCCTCGGTGGCCCGTCCCGCGCCCGCCGAGACCGTCACCGTCGCCATGGTGCAGGGCAACGTGCCGGGCGTCGGGGAGATGTCGATCCTGGGCGAGCGCATGCAGGTGCTGCGCAACCACGCCGACGGCGTCCACGAACTCGCCGCCGCCGTGCGGGCGGGTGAGGAGCCGCGGCCCGACATGGTGCTGCTGCCGGAGAACGCCACCGACATCGACCCGTTCCGCGATCCCGAGGCCGAGGAGATCATCTCCGCCGCCGCCCGGGACATCGGCGTCCCCCTGCTGTGGGGGATGAGCCGGTTCAACGACGACGGCACCCGCTACGTCCAGAGCGTGGTGTGGGACCCCGAGACCGGACCCGGCGACGTCTACGTCAAGCGCTACCTCGTGCCCTTCGGGGAGTACATCCCCTACCGCGACTTCTTCACCCGGTTCGTGCAGCGCCTGGAGCAGGTCAGCTCCGACGCCGTCCCCGGCACGGAGCCCGGCGCGATCGACGTCGCGGGCACCACGCTGGCCGTGGGGATCTGCTTCGACATCGCCTTCGACCCGCCGGTGCGCGAGTCGGTCGCCGAGGGCGGCCAGATCATCGTCGTGCCCACCAACAACGCCAACTACAACTTCACCGGTCAGACCCAGCAGCAGCTCGCCATCACCCAGCTGCGCGCGGTGGAGCACGGCCGCTCGGCGGTGGTGGTCTCCACCAGCGGTGTGAGCGCGGTCGTGGACCCCGACGGCACCATCGCCTACGAGTCGCCGGAGGCCGAGGCCGACGTGCACGTCGCCGAGATCACCGCGATGGAGGGCCAGACGCTCGGGACCCGCCTCGGCGCGGCCCCCGAGGCCGTCCTGAGCGCCCTGGGGCTGGCCGCCGTGCTCACGGCCGTCATCGTCTCGCGCCGCCGGACGCGCGACTGAGTCCCATGGGTCCCGTGAGTCCTGCCCTCCAGGGGTGGGCCGCCCAGGGCGGGGAACGATGAGGGACGCGGGAACGTTCTTCCCACAGACCCCCGCCGCCCTTGAGTTGAGGATGGTTCACGATGCCGCTGCTGGCCGTGTTGGCGCTGATGGCCCTTCCGTTCGTGGAAGTGTGGCTGATGATCGTCGTGGGCGGATGGATCGGGGTGCCCTGGACGCTGGCCGTCCTGGTGTCGCTGACCGTCCTGGGCGTGTTCCTCCTGCGCCGGGCCGGAACCAGGGCCTTCCGCGACGCCGACCAGGCCATGCGCACGGGTGAGCCGCCGCGCGGCGGCCTGCTCGACCCCCTCATGCTGATGGCGGGCGGTGTGCTGCTCGTCGTACCCGGCTTCGTCACCGCGTTCCTGGGGCTGCTGCTGGTCACCCCGGTCACCCGCCCCGCCCTGCGCTGGGCGTTCGCCGGCTGGGCCCAGCGCCGGATGCGCCGCATGCAGGAGCGGATGAACGAGGAGTTCGCCGCCCAGGGCGCGCGGATTCCCGGTCAGGGCGGTCCGGGGGACCCGTTCGGACGCCGCCCCGGCGGCGACCCGGGCAAGGGCGGTTCCGGCGGTTCGGGCGGCGGCCGGGTCATCCAGGGCCACTTCGAACCGGAGGACGGCACGGACCGTTCCCAGGACTGATCGCGTCGGCCGTCGCCGTCGCCGTCGCCGTCGCCGTCGGTGCTGGCACCGGAACCGGGGACAGGGCGCCGGGTCGCCGGTCAGCCGACGGCGAAGACCACGACCACGACCAGCGCGATGACCGGAAGCGTGACCGCGGTGCCCACCAGCATGGTGAACCCCTGGAAGTGCGCGTGGTACAGGGGCAGCCGCAACCGGTGGTGGCGGCGGAACTCCTTCATCGACGGGGTGTCCGGGGACAGCCACTGCTCGCAGGGGGCGCCGAGCCGCCGCCACAGCTCCGCCAGCTCCTCCTGCGGCCAGTATCCGCTGCCGAAGCTGATCGTGCGCCCGTCCCTGTCGGCGATGACGGTCAGGATGTCGGCGTCGGGTACCCCGCCCGTGTCCGTGAGATAGCGCGCCTTGGTGACTCCGGCGATCCGGTCGCGGGGCATGCGCCGAGTACGCCCCCGCCAGTTCCGGTGGACGAGTTCGCCAGGTGTGAGCACCAGACGGGTGTTGCGGAAGAACAGGACGCTGTACACGCAGACCGCGACACAGGTCACGACCAGCAGCGCGACCATGGCCAGCACGAACCGGACACCGGTGCCGGACTCGTCCTGCTCGAAGGAGTACCAGCCGGCCGCGAGCTCGACCGCCAGGCCGATGAGCGCGACGACCATCAGGGCGATCCTGCCGGGGCTGCGCACCTCCTTCCAGAGGCTGCCGCTTCCGGGACGCACCGTGAACGTCGTGCCCGTCTCGTGCCGCATGCTTCTCCTCGATGTCGGTTTCCTCGCAAGGGTCTGACGGAGTTCGCGGCTGCCCGGTTCCTCCCCCACGGACGCGAGGGCGGATCCACGGCGTCATGAAGGGAGAGCCGCGGTGGCCGCACGTGGCCTGCGAAGGTGGTGTCGGACGTGGTGGGCGGGTCTTCCGGGCGGGTAGTGCCACAGGAACAGGATCCGAGCTGAATCCCAGGTGGCAGCATGTCCGAACGAGGTTCGATCGACGCAGCCGTGGCGGCACTGGCGCTCGCCGGCCAACAGAGCTCCTTCACCGACCTCCCCGGCCTGGTCGCCGGCGAGGCGGCGCGGGCCGGCCTGCCCGAAGTACGCATCTACCTGGCCGACCGGCAGGAGCGGGTGCTGCGCGAAGTGACCGGCGACGGACTCGACGCGCACCGCGGCGGAGCGGACCTGCGCATCGACGGCACGGTGGCGGGTCTGGCCTACACCAAGGGCGAACCCGTGCCCATCGGGCGGGAGCAGCGCTGCTGGGTCCCGGTTCTGAACGGTGCCGAGCGCCTGGGCGTGCTCCGGGTGGCCTATGAGGAGGGGACCGGCGTCGAGGCGATGCGGACCCTCGCGGCGATGGTGGGGCTGCTGGTGGTCGACAAGCGCTCCAACAGCGACGCCTATGCCCGACTGATCCGTACCAAGCCCATGTCGGTCTCGGCGGAGATGCAGTGGATGCTCATGCCCCCCGTCACCTTCACCAACGCGAAGGTGACGGTCTCGGCCGCCACGGAACCGGCCTACGACAACGCCGGGGACTCCTTCGACTACGCTCTGATCGGTGACCGGGTCAGCCTGGCGGTCTTCGACGCGATGGGTCACGACGACGCCGCCGGCCTGCTCGCCAACCTGTCGGTCGGGGTGTTCCGCAACCATCGCCGCAAGGGCACCCCGTTGGCCGATATTCCCCGGGTGGTCGAGGACGCGCTGACCGAGGAGTTCGTGCGCACCCGATTCACGACGGCGGTCATCGGCGAACTCGACCTGTCCACCGGTGATCTGCACTGGGTCAACTGCGGCCACCAGCCGCCGGTGCTCATACGGGGCGGCAAGGCCCACGAGTTGGAGTGCGAGCCCTCCCATCCCTTGGGAATGCGGTTGGGGCTGCCGGTGACGGTGTGCCACGAGCAACTGGAGCCGGGGGACCGGGTGGTGCTGTACACCGACGGCATGATCGAGGCCCGGGACTCGCAGGGCAGGGAGTTCGGACTCAACCGGTTCGTGGACTTCGTGATCCGCCATGACGCGGACCGGCTGCCCGTGCCCGAGACGCTGCGGCGCCTGATCCAGGCCGTGATGGCCTACCACTCCGGCAGGCTCGACGACGATGCCACGGTGCTGGTCTGTGAGTGGCACGGCTGAGGCGCCGACGGGGCCCGGGTCATCGCCGCCCGGAGAACAGTCCGGGCTCACGTGCGGTCGAGGAAGCGGGCGTGCAGGCTCCGGACCTGTTCGGCGAGCGCGGCGACCGGGCCGTCGACGACCGCGTCCGGCACGACCTCGGTGATCGCCAGCGGGCGGACCGGCCCCGGCGGCAGGCCCCAGCCCTCGCGCCACGCGGTGAGCTGCGCGGACGAGGTCGCGTACACGATCCGCCCCAGACCGGCCCACCCGTGCGCCGCCGAGCACATCGGGCAGTGCTCCCCGGAGGTGTACACGGTGGCCGCGGCGCGCTCGGCGGGGGTCATGCGCGTCCCCGCCCAGCGGGCGATCTCGAACTCCGGGTGCCGGGTCCGGTCGCCCCCGGCCACGTGGTTGTGGTCCTCGAACAGGACCGCGCCGTCGCCGGAGACCAGGACCGAACCGAACGGTTCGTCCCCCGTCTCCAGGGCCGTGGCCGCCAGTCCGACCGCGCGCCGCAGGTATCGAACGTCGTCCTCGTCCACCACGGTGTGCTCCTACTGTCCCGTCCCGCGCCCCCGTGGGCGCCGTCCGCGCGCCATCGTACGCCGCGCGCGGGCACCCGGGCCCGCCTGCTCGCCCGCACCGGTGCCGGCGCGCGCGACGGTCAGCGTGCACAGGGCCAGCAGCGCCAGGGCGGCGGAGCCGAACAGGACGGCGCCCATCGGTACGGCCGTGGTCTCGTCGAGTCCGACCAGGGGAGCGGCCACCGCGCCGATCACCATCGGGAACGCCCCGATCAGTGCGCTGGCCGCGCCCGCCCGGCGCTCCTGACCGTGCATCGCCAACGCGAATCCACAGGCCAGCGTGGCGCCCATCGCGGCCATGTAGACGAACAGGGGCACCGCCAGGGCGACCAGCGGGCCGCCGACCAGGGTCGCTGTGAGCACGACCCCCGTGGAGGCGACGGCCGCGACGGCCGCCGCGCGCAGCAGCGACCGCTCCGACCACCGGTCGCTCAGGCGCCCCACGGACGCGCTGCCCAGGACCATGGCCAGCCCGTTCACGGCGAACAGCACACCGAAGGCCTGCGCCGAGACCCCGTGCAGGTCCTGGTACACGAACGGCGTCCCCGCCACGTAGGCGAAGCTCCCGCCGTGCAGCAGCCCGACCACGAGCGCGTACCCGAAGAAGCTCCGGTCGCGCAGGAGCGCGCCCATGGACCGCAGGGACCCGCCCACACTGCCCGGCACGCGCCGCTCCCGCGGCAGGGTCTCGCCCAGCCCGAGCGCGGCGACCAGGGTGACGGCGGCGCCGAGCACGGCGAGGAAGACGAACACGGCCCGCCACCCGCCCAGGGGCAGCCACAGGATCCCGCCGCCGACCACGGGCGCGATGAGGGGCGCGACCGCGGTGATCGCCGTCAGCGCGGCGAAGAACCGGGTCAGGTCGCCCCCGCTGAAGACGTCGCGCACGACCGCGCGCGAGAGCACGAGCCCGGCCGAGGCGGTGAAGCCCTGGAGGAAGCGCGCCGCGACCAGCGTGCCGGCGGTCGGCGCGAGCGCGCACAGCAGCGACGAGAGCACGAACAGGGCCAGCGACACCAGCAGCGGCCCCCGCCGCCCGCGCGCGTCGCTGAGGGGGCCGACGACCACCTGGCCCGCTGCCAGCCCCACCATGCACGCGGTCAGGCTGAGCTGGACGACGGAGGCGGGCGCGTCCAGGTCGTCGGCGATCGCGGGAAGCCCGGGCAGGTACATGTCGATGCTGACCGGCCCCAGGACCGACAGCAGGCCCAGGAGCAGGGCCAGTCCGACACGGGCGCGACCGGTGGGGTGCTGCGGTGTCACGGCCCTCCTCGGGAGCACTCGGTGGACGCGCGCCCCGCCGCGCGACGCTCCGGCGGCACTCGCGCCGGGTGCTCAGCGGTCGACAGGGGAAGCGCCGTGGTCTCCCGCCAGCGTAAACGCGCTCTCGCTCCCGGTCACCCCGTCGACGCCCGGCTTGACGCGGGTTCGTCAGAATCGGCCTCGCGCCGCGCCTTCGCGGTCATCCGGTCGTCGACCACCCGGATCACGGTGATCGCGACGATCGCCACGCCCGCCACCGCCAGGCCGGTCAGGACCTTGGTCGGGTCGCTGACGTCCAGGTCGAAGAACCACTGGCCCAGAGGCGTCACCATGATGGTGGTCAGCAGCCCCACCATCGAGCCGACCAGCACGACCTTCCACCACACGTACGGCTTGGCCACCAGCAGCAGCACCCACAGCGTGGTCGCGCACAGGGTGATCACCACCGCGGTGCGGTCGGCCGGGTCCGGTACGGTCCGCCCGCCCAGCACCAAAAGGTAGGTGGTCACCGCCGCCAGGCCGGCCACCACCCCCGACGGGATCGCCAGGCGCAGGGTCCGTCCCACGAACCCCGGCCGGGCCAGGTCGGTGTTGGGCGCCAGCGCCAGGAAGAACGACGGGATGCCGAACGTGACCGCGTTGATCAGCGTCGCGTGGCGGGGGAAGAACGGGTAGGCCACCGCGAGCAGGCCCACGATCGTGGCCAGCGTCATCGTGTACACGGTCTTGGTGAGGAAGAGGCTGGCCACGCGCTCGATGTTGCCGATGACCCGGCGGCCCTCGGCCACCACCCTCGGCAGCGCGGCGAACCGGTCGTCCAGGAGGACCAGCTGGGCCACGGAGCGCGAGGCCGGACTGCCCGACCCCATCGCCACGCCGATGTCGGCCTCCTTGAGCGCCAGCACGTCGTTGACGCCGTCGCCCGTCATCGCCACCGTGCGGCCGCGGTCGCGCAGTCCGCGCACCATGTCCCGCTTGCGCTCGGGGGTGACCCGCCCGAACGCCGACCGCGACTCCACCTCGCGGGCCAGGCCGTCGGCGTCCCCCGGCAGGTCGCGGGCGTCGACGGGCCGCTCGGCCCCGGGCAGGCGGAGTTCGCGCCCCACCGCGCCGACCGAGGCCGCGTGGTCGCCGGAGACGATCTTGACGTCCACGCCCTGTTCGGCGAAGTAGTCCAGGGTGGGCGCGGCGTCCTCGCGCACCCGCTGGTCCAGGACCACCAGCGCGACGGGCCGCACGGGACCCGGGGCGCCCTCGGCGTCCACGCGCGCGCCGGCCCTGGCGAGCAGCAGCACGCGGTGGCCCTGGGCGCCCAGGCGGGCCGCCTCGGCCGCGGCCGGGTCGTCGTCGGAGGTGAGCACGTCGGCCGCGCCCAGTACCCAGTGCTCCTCGCCGGCGGGCGTGCGCAGGCTCGCGCCGCTCCACTTGCGGGCCGAGGAGAAGGGGGCCAGGGCGGTGACCGGCCAGTCCGGCGCGGGCCCGCCCGAGGCCGCGCAGCCCTGGGCGATGGCGGCCATGCTCGGGTTGGGGTCGGGGTCGCTGCCCGCCAGTGCGGCCAGCACGAGGGTGGGCGAGGAGGCGGGCGCGCCGTTGCCGTCGGGGGCGCCGCCCAGGTCGCGGATCTCGGCCAGGCGCATGCCGGCCTCGGTGAGCGTGCCGGTCTTGTCGGTGCAGACCACGTCCACCCGGGCCAGGCCCTCGATGGCCGGGAGCTCCTGGACCAGGCACCGGTGCCGGCCCAGGCGGATCACGCCTACCGCGAAGGCGATGCTGGTGAGCAGGATGAGGCCTTCGGGGATCATCGACACCAGGGCCGCGACCATGCCGCGCAGGGCGTCGGCGAGCGGGCCGGAGACCTGACCGCCCGCGACCGATTCGTCCAGGGCGACCTGGCCGCCCAGGAACAGCTGGCTGTAGACCAGCAGGCCGCCGATCGGGAACAGCGCGTAGGTGATCCAGGTAAGGATGCGGTTGATGCCCGAGCGCAGTTCCGAGCGGACCAGCGAGAACCGGCTGGCCTCCTCGGCCAGACGGGCGGCGTAGGCGTGTCGGCCCACCTTCGTGGCCCGGAACCGGCCCGTGCCCGCCACCACGAAGCTGCCCGACATCACCGTGTCGCCGGGGCGCTTGAGGACCGGGTCGGCCTCTCCGGTCAGCAGGGACTCGTCGACCTCCAGACCGCTGACGGAGGTGACCACGCCGTCGACGACGATCTGGTCGCCCGTTCCGACCTCCAGGATCTCGTCCAGGACGATCTCCTGCGCGGCCACGCGCACGGTCGCGCCGTCGCGCACCACCCGGGGGCGTGCGGCGTTGACGATCGCGAGCTTGTCCAGGGTGCGCTTGGCGCGCAGCTCCTGCACGATGCCGATGAGGGTGTTGATGACGATGACCATCGCGAACAGCCCGTCCTGGACGGGGCCGATCACGGCGATGATCGCGAACAGCACCGCGATCATGGCGTTGATCCGCGTGAACACGTTGCCGCGCACGATCTGGGCGACACTGCGGCTGGCACGGACCGGCACGTCGTTGGTGCGGCCGCTCGCGATCCGCTCGGCCACCGCGGCGCGGGCCAGCCCCTGCTCGGTCCAGGGTTCGGCCGGTCCCTGGGGGCCGTCGTCCGGCCGGTCGCCGGTGAGGGTCGGGACCGACGCGGCGGGCGGGGGAGGAGAACCGCCGTCGGTGCCGTGGCGGCCGTCGCCGGGCCGGTCGGAGGGCCGCTCTGACGGCCGGTCGGATGATTCGGGCACGCACTTCTCCTGGCTGCGACAGGTAGGACGGGAAGCGGGGTACGCGGGAGGCTCCCGACACGGGTGTGACCTCGAAGTGAGGCACGCCCCAGCCTAGGGCGCGTTCCGCGGACACTCGCCCTGCTGCGCGGTGCCCCAGTGGCGCTATCGCCGCGTTCTCATCAGTCGACAGCCAACCCCGGGCTGACTCCTTCTTCGGCCTTGCGAGAGCACCACTGGATGCCCCGCTCGCGACGGGCAGCATCCACGGAACACACCCTAGAAGACTCTCCGGCCGGTGTCGGGCGCGCTCGCCCCCGGACGGGGGTGGTGCCCGCACCCGGCGCCCGGGGTGCGGTGGGCCGTACCCCGGGCTCGGCGGGAGGGCGGCGGGTGGGGTTTCATGGGAGGAGGACGGTCGGTACCGGTCGCGGACCGCACCGGCCACCGCGGCTCGACAGTGAGGGGCACCATGTGCACGGTCATCGTGGGTTTCGATCCCGCGGCGCACACACCGCTGGTGATCACCGCGATCAGGGACGAGATGCGCTCGCGTCCCTGGGACGGGCCGGGGCGCCACTGGCCCGACCAGCCCTCCGTGGTCGGTGGCCGTGACCGGCTGGCCGGCGGCACCTGGCTCGCCGTCGATCCGACCGGGCCGCGGGTGGCGGCGCTGCTCAACGGCTGGCCGTGGGACGGGCGGATGCCGTGGGAGGGCAGCTACCCGGCCAGCCGGGGCGACCTGCCCCTGCACGCCCTCGCCGTGCCCGAACGCGATCCGCTGGCCGAGGAGGACCTGTCGCGGTACGCGCCCTTCCACCTGCTGGTGGCCGACGCCGGCCGCGCCGACCTGCACAGCTGGGACGGGCGGCGGTTGCACTCGGGTCCCGTGCCGGTGGGGGTGAGCACGGTGGTCAACACCGGGCTCGACCCGGCCGATCCGCGCGCGCTGCGGCACACACCCGAGTTCGCCGCCACCCGGCCGGACCCGTCGCCGCTGGCGGAACGGGACGGGGTGGCGCGGGTCTGGGGCCGCTGGCCGGACCTGGTGACCGAGGCCGCGCTGGCCAGGCCGCGGTCGGCCGGCAGTGACGAGTCGGGCGACCCCTCGGGGCTGATCGCCCACGCCGACCTGGGCGACGGCCTGGTGTGGGCCACCGGATCGGTGACCCTGCTGGCCCTGGACGACCGCACGATCCGCTACGCCTTCACCGACACCCCCGCCGATCCCGCGGCCTGGCGGATGATCGGTCTGTGAGCCGTCCGGTCGGCGGCCCAGCCGGCGCCCGGCCACCACCCGCAGCACCGGGGCTGAGCCCGCGCCCGGGCGGCGGGTCAGCGGCGGGTGGGAGGCGGGAACCGGGACGGTCCTCCCACCGTTGGTCGGTGCGGGTGGCCGGACAACCGTGACAATACGGATGGGAACGGTCGGTGGAACGAGCTCCGGAAAAGGGTAGGAATCCCTGCCCGAAACCGCGTCATATGCGGCGTGGGGGAGCGTATCCACGGTGGACCGCGCCGAAGGCGGTCCCGATCGTGATCCCGACCCGACTCGGAAGGACCCCCGATGAACGCCATTCCGGCCACCGACCAGCCGTACACCCCGATCGCCCGCCCCGTCACGGACCCCGCCGCCCTCGTCGGACGCTGGGTGCGTCTGCGCGACGACAGAGCCGAGCACGTCGGCGTCCTGGTCCACGCGGCCCCCACCGCGCGCGCGGAGGAGGGCCAGGAGTGGGCGTGGACGCTGCGGACCCCCTTCGAGGAGGTCGCCGGCACCGGCCGTCCCTCCGTCGAGCCGGTGGCCGGCCGGGCCGCGGCCCCCGCCCGCCGCGCCCGCGGGCGGCTGCGCGCGGTCCGCGCCGACCTGGCCGAGTTCGCGCCCGCGGGCGACACCGGCCCGACCCGCGCCCGGGACCTCGTCGAGGCCGACCTGGACCAACTGGAGTGGGAGCTCGCGGCGCAGCCGTGACCCGTCCGACATGGTGACACTGTCAACCCCCTGTGTGATCGGTGCGTCTCCTGAGGGACGGCGCGAACGCCGTCGGACGCGCGTGCGCGGCACGCGCTCAGGGGCAGGGGTAGTCATGAGGGAACCGGACGGTAGAACGCGATCCGGCTGGTCGACGGGTCTGATGGAGACGGGCGCCTACTGGCTCCTGTACGTGGTGTCGGTCAGCGGAGCGCTGCTGCACTGGCGGCTGGGCAATGTGGTCCTGGCCGCCGGATGCGCGGCCGCGGCCGTGTTCGGGGCCTTCCTCATCGGGCGCGACCACGAGGACTCCACCGCGCACCGCTGAGCTATTCCCGCCGGATGTGGGGTCATCATCACCCGACATACCCACCGTCCGGGGGGCGTTTGCCGCAGGGTGGGGCGGATAGTCTTCCCGGTATGCGTTCATGGTCTGCGCCTGACATCGTCTCCCTGCCGGGTACCGGCGGCCCCCTTCGGATCCACGACACGGCCACCGGTCGGATACGGGCGACGGATCCGGGCCCGCGCGCGGGCATGTACGCGTGCGGCATCACGCCCTACGACGCCGCCCACCTGGGGCACGCGTTCACCTACCTGACCTTCGACCTGGTCAACCGGGTGTGGCGGGACGCCGGGCACGAGGTGAACTACGTGCAGAACACCACCGACATCGACGACCCGCTCCTGGAGCGGGCCGAGGCGATCGGCGTGGACTGGCGGGACCTGGCGCACCGCGAGATCGACGTGTTCCGCGACGACATGGCCGCCCTGCGGATCATCCCGCCGACCTCCTACGTCGGGGTGGTGGAGTCGGTCGACCTCATCAGCGACCTGGCCGCGCGGATCCGTGACACCGGCGCCGCCTACGAACTCGACGGCGACGTGTACTTCTCCGTGGTCGAGGCGTCCGGGTTCGGCGGGATCAGTGGCATGGACCGCGCGGAGATGCTGGAACTGTTCGGCGAGCGCGGCGGCGACCCCGACCGCACCGGCAAGAAGGACCCGCTGGACTGGCTGCTGTGGCGCGCCGAGCGCCCGGGGGAGCCTGCCTGGGAGAGCCCGCTGGGCCGCGGCCGACCCGGCTGGCACATCGAGTGCAGTGCCATCGCCCTGGACCGGCTCGGCCCGAACTTCGACCTCAACGGCGGCGGCAGCGACCTCATCTTCCCGCACCACGAGATGGGCGCGGCCGAGACCCGCAGCACCACGGGCGGCCCCAACGCCCACAACCACCTGCACGTGGGCATGGTGGGGCTCAACGGCGAGAAGATGTCCAAGTCTCTGGGCAACCTCGTGTTCGTGTCCAAGCTGCGCGAGCAGGGCGTGGAGCCGGCCGTGATCCGCCTGGCCATGCTGGCGCACCACTACCGGGCGCCGTGGGAGTGGACCGACGCGGAGCTCCCGGTGGCGTGCGACCGCTTCAAGCGCTGGCGCTCGGCCGTCGCGCTGGGTTCGGGCCCGGACGCCGCGCCGATGCTCGCCGCGGTCCGCGCGGCCCTGGCCGAGGACCTGGACTCCCCGACCGCCCTGGCGGCCGTGGACACGTGGGTCGCGGGTGCCCTGGCCGGGGACGGCACGGACACCGGCGCGCCCGCCCTGGCCCGCGCCACCATCGACGCCCTCCTGGGCGTGGAGCTCTAGCACCGGCCCTCGCGGAACCCGCCCCGAACCACAGCTCGCGCGCCGACCGCGGTGCGCCCCAGGATCCGGACCCCGGGCCGCACCGGGATTCGATCCCAGGTGCGGCCCACGGTCCAGCTCCAGGCACGCATCGCGGTAGCGGTGTGAGGTGCGCTCCGCGGTTGGGCCCCAAGTGGGGACAGCGGTCCCGTCCCGGGCGTGCACCGCGGTCCGGGGTCAGGCGGGGACCGCGGTCTCCACGTGCGCGCAGCCCTCGCGCGCGGCCAGCGGCCAGGGCGCGAAACCGCCGTCGGGCAGGCGCACGGACACCTCGTGGCCGTGCGTGATGACGCCGGTGGCCGGGACGCCCCGGAGCCGGGCCAGCACGTAGGCGGCGGACAGGCTCGTCACGTCGCGGATCGTGCCCAGGGGCAGCAGGGAACGGGTCTCGGCGATCGCCTCGTGCTCGCCCGCGCGCAGGACGACCCTGGTGTCCCGTGCGACGCCCTGGGCGGCGATGGCCACGGTGATGTTGTCCAGGTCGTCGGAGCCGACGGCGGCCAGCGCGCGGGCGCGGCGCAGATGCAGTCGCTCCAGGACGGCCCGGTCGCCGCCGTGTCCGGCCACCACCGGGATCCCCAGCGACCGGGCGAGCCGGACGTTCGGCGCGTGCGGGTCGCGTTCGATCCCGACGACGGGGATGCCCAGGCGGCGCAGCTCGCAGCACAGCCGCAGGCCGACCTGCCCGATGCCGACGACGATGACGTGTCCGAACCGGGGGACGGTCCGGGGCCCGATCAGTCCGACCAGCCGGGGGCCGAGCATGCGCTCGATCAGGCCCGCGGTGAACATGGCGGTGAAGACGATCGTGCCGAGCATGAGCACGCTGGACACCAGCTGGTAGGCGGTCGAGTGCACGTCGGTCGCCGGGCCGACGGTCGAGACCACGCGGGCGGCGTCGAAGAGCGCCTCGGCGGGAGGATGGCCCAGGCCCAGCAGCCACACCCAGTCGGCCAGCAGCGAGGCCAGTATCCCGGTCAGCCCGCCGAGCATGAGGCGGGTGCCCGCGTCGTGCGAGCGCAGCTGACTCGCCAGGCGGCTCCACCAGGCCCGCCAGCCCGCGCGCCGACGCGTCCAGTCCTCGGCGCACGGCGTGCCCGCCCTGTCGAGCCGGACCGCGCGGGCGCGGCCGGCACGGCCGTAGAGCGCGGCGATCCCGGCGTCGGCGCAGGGTCCGGCCAGGGCGGGGGAGGCCAGGTCGGCGGGTGAGGTGACGTGGCACTGCGGCAGCAGCCGGAGCAGTTCGTCCGCGACGGTGCGGTCGAAGACGGTCACGACGATCGGGACGTCGGCGCGCATGTGCGCGACGGCCAGCGCGTAGCGCAGGGCGGCGGCGTCCTCGTGCAGCAGAACCGCCACGGCGTCGTGGGGTGTGGCCATCGCCTCGCGCAGGTCTTCGTCCCCTGGCCGGGCGAGGTGCTGGACGGTGGAGGCCTCCTGCCGGAGCGACGCGCACACGCGGCGCGCCAGGTTGGTGTCGCCGACGATGACGAAGGATCGGTGCTCGACGGGGTCGTGCGCTTGACTCATGGGTCGGTTCCCTGGTCGGACGGCCTCGTTGCCGCCGACCGGTGTCGGGGTGATCGGATGATCCCGGGTATGGCGCGCCGCGGGGCAGCGGCGGCGTCGGTCCTGGCTCCGGTCCTGGGTGGGATGCGTGGTCGTCTCTCCCGGGAGCGGCGCGACCTTCCCCTGGGGGCGCGAACGACGCGCCGTGACCGGCAGGGGGAGGCGACGGCTCCGGGGCCCGGTGATTCGGGACGAAGCCGTCATCTGCGGTCAGAGTGTAGAGGTCGGCGCCGCCGGTGACCTGGGCGGGGTCGGGTGGACGGAGGACGGGCGCGGAATCCGGGCTCCCGTGCCGGCCGGCATCGGCCCCCGAACCCTCTGGCGCGCCGTCCCGGAACGGGATTGGATCGTCCGGAGACACGTGGTGCGAGGCGAGGGAGCGGGCGGCCATGGGCCACAGCAAGACCTTCGGGGCGATCGAGGTCGGAGACGGCGGCGACGGCCGCTGGGGCGACTACGCGCGCTCCCGGTGGCCGGAGCTGTCCTGGTGGCTGGATCCGGAGCGGCGGACGCCGGAGCACGCGGCCCGGGGCCGTGCGCTGTTCGCGGAGCACATGCCGGAACTGGTCGGTGTCCGCGAGCGGCTCGCCGCCCAGCTGGACCGGCCGGACGGCGACAGCTTCCTCACCTTCGCGAACATGCGGACGTCCTTCGCCGGATGCACGCAGATCGGCGGTGCGGGCCGACTGCTGCGCAACTACGACTTCGCCCCCGAGCGCTGTGAGGGCACGATCGTCCACTCCCGCTTCCTGCGGCCGGTGATCGGCACGCAGGAGGCGGGCTGGGGCCTGCTCGACGGGATGAACGACGCCGGACTGGCGGTCTCCCTCACCTTCGGCGGACGGTTCGTCCACGGCCCAGGGTTCGCCGTCCCCCTCGTGCTGCGCTACCTCCTGGAGACGTGCGCGACGGCGGACGAGGCGGTCGGCCGCCTGCGCACGATCCCGATCAGCACCGCCCAGAACCTCACGCTGGCCGATCCGCGCGGAGCGGTCACCGTGTACGCGGGGCCGGACATCGCGCCGACCGAGGCACCGGAGGCCTGCGCCGCCAACCACCAGGAGGAGCCGGTGCCCGAGGGGCAGGAGCGGTTCTCCCGGACCCGGGAGCGGCTGGAGCGCGTGCGCGCCGTGGGCGCGGACGTGGCGGCGATGCTCCGGCCTCCGCTGTACATGACCGCCTACGACGAGGGCCTGGGCACGCTGTACACCGCGGACTACCGACCGGCGGAGGGGCGGGTCGCCTACCACTGGCCGGGGGAGCGCTGGGAGCAGTCCTTCGAACGGTTCACGACGGGATCGCGCACGGTGGAGCTGGGGACGGCCGGCTGAGCCCGCGCCGTCGCGGTCCTCAGATGAGCGGGCGCGGGGCGCGCCCGGTCGCGGCCTCCTCCCGCGGCGCCTCCATGCCCCTCATCGCGGCGAGGACCTCGCGGGCCGCGGCCACGTGCTCGGGCCCCACCCGGTCGGCGAGGCGCCGCTCGTAGTCCTGGTGGAACGCGTGCCCGGCGGCCAGGAGCGCCCGGCCGTGGTCGGTGAGGACGAGCCGTTTGCTGCGGCCGTCCTGCGGGTCGGGGACGCGCCGGACGTACCCGGCCGCCACCATCTCGTCCACCGCCTTGGCGGCGCCCTGGTGCGTGACGCCCATCCGTGCGGCGAGCCTGGCGGTGGTCAGGCCGTCCGCGCCGGCGGCGGCGACCTCCTTGATCGCGAAGCCGAGGCTCTGGCCGAGGGCGGCGAACCCCGCTTCGGCGAGGTGTGCGTGCAACTCGGCGACCATGCGTTGGAAGGCCCGCCCCACCAGCACTCCGAAGTCCCGGTCGTGATCCATGTCCGCTCCCCGTCGACGCCGTCGTGCCGCCCAGTATACAAACCGAGTTGTACAAGCTAAGTTGTACAAACTAGGTTGTATGAATCGAGGAGGGAGACGGCATGCCGGTCGTCCACAGCAGCACCGCGCCCGCGTTCACCATGCACAACGCCACCTTCACCGGTCTGGCCGCGCCCAGCCGCGGCGCTCGGGAGACCTGCGTCTGGCGCACCGAGCTCACCCCGGGCGTCGAGGGGCAGGCGCACTCGCTCACCCGGGAGGAGGTGCTGGTCGTGCTGTCGGGCGGGGCCGTGGCCACCGTGGACGGTACCGAGCACGCGCTCGCCGAGGGGGACGCGCTCATTGTGCCGCCGAACACCGCGTTCGCCCTGGCCAATCCGCACGATCGGCCGTGCACGCTCATGGCCGTGCTCCCCGTCGGCGGACAGGCGGTCCTGCCCGAGGGGGAGCCCTTCACCCCGCCCTGGGCACGGTGAGGCGGTGGCGGGCCCGGCCCCGCCGGGGCCGGGCCTCCTCGGCCGGTCCGGTCAGCGATCTAGAGGCGGCCCTGAGGCCCGGAGGCTCCAACCGACCTGCGGACCTCACGTACCCCCAGCACCGCTCCCACCAGCAGGATCACGGTCATGGCGGCCAGGACGGCGAACATGGGCGCGATCACGCTGCCCGGATCACCGACGACCGCCGCCCAGACCACGAAGGCCGCCCCGGCCACCGACATGAGCAGGCAGGCCCCGAAGAAGTAGGGCTGTGCCTTCCTGTGGGCGGTGAGCCACGACTCCTTCGACGCGAGCGTCGTCGGAACGCGTAGGCCCGGGCTTCGGTCGATATCGACGTCCTCGCGAACGGAGGAGACCGAGGTCCAGCCGAGGAAAGCGCTGATCAGGCCGAAGACGATTCCCACCGTGAACCAGTCGGCCACAGTGACACCACCCTTCATCGAGTACGTCGCATCGTGCGTCGGTCGCATACCCGCCACAGGCGCACGTGACGAGGTCCGGTGAAAGACGCGTGCTCCGTGCGTGGACTCCGGTGTCGACCTCCGACCTCCCGCGCGCCTTCCGCTGGATTCGACGCGATTCTGGTTGATCGCGATTGCATGGGAAACCGGCCGGAGCCGGGGGCGGCCTGGGCCGGGGGCGCGGCCCCGCCGGGGCGGAGCCGCGCCGCGGAGTCAGCCCGTGGCGCACTCCGCTCCGTTGAGCGTGAAGCCGGTCGGCGCGCCGGCGTCTCCGGAGTGCGACGCCTGGTAGCCGATGCCCACCTCGGCGCCCGGGGCGATGGTGGCGTTGTGCCCGGCGTGGGTGGCCACGACCGTCCCGCCGCTCGTGCTGTAGGTGGCGTTCCAGCCGGAGCCGATGCTCTGCCCCTCGGGGAGCGTGAACTCCAGGGACCAGTCCTCGACGGGCGCGTCGCCGGTGTTGGTGATGGTCAGCGCGGCGGTGAGACCGGTGTTCCACCCGTTGGTCGAGGCGGTGACCCGGCACTCGCCCTCGGGCTCCGGGTCGGGGCCGGGTCCGGGGTCGGTGCCCTCGTCCAGGCCGAAGAAGGTGATCACGTGCGCGGCCATCCCCGAGGTGATCACGTTGTGCCCGACCCCCTCCACGCTGATCGCCTCCACCGGGGCGCGGTCACCGGTCGCGCCGTAGCGGGTCCGCTCCCAGTGGGGCTGGGGCCGGTCCGTGGCGTCGGGGTCCGTGCCGAGGCCGTGGACGTTCGTCCACTGCTCGATCTCCTCGGCGAAGTTCGCGTAGTGCAGGACGTCGTCCTCGCTGCCGTGCCACAGCTGCATGCGCGGACGCGGGCCGTCATAGCCCGGATAGGAGTCCCGGACCAGGTCACCCCACTCCTGCGGGGAGAGGTCGATCCGGCCGTTGGAGCATTCGTTGTTCCACCCCGATCCGTCGGTGGTGGCGAAGCAGCCGAACGGCACCCCGGCGAACGCCGCGCCGGCCGCGAACACGTCGGGGTAGTTGGCGAGCATCACGTTGGTCATCATGGCGCCGGAGGAGACGCCGGTGACGAAGACCCGCTCGCTGTCGGCGCCGTGGGCGCGGACGGTGTGGTCGATCATCGAGCGGATGCCCACCGGGTCGCTGCCGCCGTCGCGCCGCAGGGCCTCGGGGGAGGAGACGTCGAAGCACTGGCTGCTGCGCGTGACCGAGGGATAGATGACGATGAAGCCGTGCTGGTCGGCCAGGGCGGCGAACTCGGTGTTGGCGTGGAAGACCGGTCCGGTTCCGGTGCACCAGTGCTGCGCCACCAGGATCGGTGGATCCTCCGCGACATTGTCGGGGACGTAGAGGAACATGCGCAGGTCGCTGGGGTTGGCGCCGAAGTCGTCGATCTCGGTCAGGGTGGCCGCCGAGGCCGGCGGGGCGGCCACGAACAGGGCCGCCAACAGCGGTAGGACGGTGGCGGCGACGATGCCGGCCACTCTGGTCAGGGGGCTCTTGCGTGCGTTGGTCACGTGCCTCGACCTTTCCCGGCTGTGGGGGTGGGGGTGGGGGCCGTTCGGGCGCCGCGCCGACGGAGCCGGTGTGCCACCGGGCGGGCCCAGCGCGCCCGGCGGGGGCCGCCGTATGGGAGCGCTCCCGAAAACTATCCGGGCCCGCGCGCACCCCGTCAACCCCCGCAGTGACGGGTCGTTCACGCACGGAGCCCGACCACGCGGACCGTGCCCCGGTGGGCACGGGTGGCTACCGGTCCGAGAGGTCCGGGAAATCGGACCGCGGCGGGTCGGTCGGCGCCAGCCGGACGATCGGGATGCCGTCGGGGTCCGCGCCCACCCGCGCGAAGGACTCCGGCGAGCCGTCCACCTCGAAGCCCAGCCCGCCCAGGAGCGCCCGCGCTGCCGCGGGATGGTGCTGGGCGTAGTGTGCCAGCGCCCTCCCGGCCTCCTCCGGCGGGAGCGGCGTGGCCCGGCCCCGGTGCCGGTGCGCGCCCACCTGGAACATCACCCGCGGCTCGGCCACGATGTTGCGGTACCACTGCGACCGGCGCCCGTACCCCGACGCCACCAGGACCGTGCCGGTGGCCTCGTTGGAGCCGACCACCTCCAGGACCGCCTGGCGCGCCGTCCCGCTCGTGCGCCCCCTGTGCGTCAGCAGGACGAAGCGGCGCCCCATCAGCGGACCCAGCCCGAGCCGGTAGATCCAGATCGGCGCGCGGAACAGGGCCCTGCGCATCGGGGTGGTCGGCGGCCGGGAGATCGACATCGGAGGACCTTCCTGTGACGGGGCAGGGGTGGAGGAGACGACAGTACTCGCGCGCCGGGCCGGGTCGGCGGTAGCCACGCCCGTGGAACGACGGTGCCCGCTGGCAGGATGCGCGTATGCAGACAGGACTGGACGTACTCCACACGACCGACTGGGACCGGACCCTCCACGCCTACGGTGCGTCCGGGGACGCCCCCGGGCGGCTGTCCGGGCTCCTCGCCGACGACCCGGACACACTCACGCGGAGCCTGGACTACCTGTACAGCGCCATGCTGCACCAGGGCACCCTCTACCCGGCGACCGTGCCGACCGTCCTGTTCGTCGCCGGGCTACTGGAGCGCCCCGGCGCGGGCCGGCCGCACCCGGACGCCGGAGCCGGCCCCGAACCGCTGCGCGCCGCCCTGCTGGGCTTCCTCCGGGACACGGCCGAGTCCGCCGACACCGGGGAGAGCGACGCAGCACTCGCCGAGCGCGCCCGGCTGTCACCGGCCGAGCGCGACCGCGTCGTCGAGGCGGTCCTGGCCGACGACGAGGACGCGTGGGAGGAGCCCGCCCTGGAGGCGCTGACGTGGCAGGTCGTCGTGGACCTGCGCGCCGCCGCGCCCGTCCTGCGCGACGCCGTCCAGCCCCTCCTCACCTGCCAGGACGCCCTGCTGCGCTCGCGCGCGGTGGAGGCGGCCGCGGCCATCGCCGCCCTGGGCGGGCTGGACCTGGACCTGTCCGGGGCCGCGGACATGGCCGAGACCCGTGACGAGGCGGCCGTCATCGTGCTGGCCAAGGGGGAGGCGGGCGGCGACACCTCCGAGTTCCTCACCCACACCGATCCGGCCATCCGCGCCTGCGCCGCGCTCGCACCCGCCCTGAGCACGAACACCGAGGCCACCAGGGTCCTCGTCGAGTCACTGGACGATCCATGGGAGGCGGACCGGTGGTTCGGGACCCGTCCCGCGGCCTTCGGCGGCCACGTCAGGTTCACCCTCGTGCGGACGCTCGCCGAGCGCGCGGGCCCCGGGGACGCCGAACGCCTGCTGCCCGTCCACCGCCGGATGGCGGCGCTGTCGTCGGCCTACACGGCCGAGGCGGACTGCGGGCCGCTGCTGGAACTGGCCTTCGCCCGCGCGCCCGGGGACGGCGTCCCCGACGAGCCGACCGCGGTGCAGCGGGCCTACCTGCGGGCGCTGCTGGACAACGACGAGATCTGGTCGGGGACGGTCGCCAACTTCTCCGTCCGCCTCAAGAGCCTGGGCCTGCCCATGGACCGGGAGGGCGTCCGGGAGCTCGTGGGGCCCTGAGGCCGACCGGATCGGGGTGTTTCGGCACTCTTCGCGTGACTCGGTGGCCACCTGTGGCCACCGAGTCACGCGTTCGCCTGTATCGGTGGCCGAACCGTGGTGTCATGGCCTTCATGACGACCCCCACGCGGCCCGGCAGGGCCGCCGAACTCATCAAGGACTTCGTCTCCGCGGACGGGCACCTCGCCGACCGCGCCGACCTCGCGCGCTTCCTGCGCAAGTACCGGCTGGTGACCGAGGGAGCCATTCCCATCACCCTGGCCGACCTCGACGAGGCGGTCGCGCTGCGCGACGGCATCCGCGCGGTCCTGGCCGGAGGGGCGGACACCGACCCCGAGGCGGTCGCGCGCGGGCAGAAGGTGCTGGACGGGCTGCGGGTGACGGTGCGCATGGAGCCCGACGCGGACGGCGCGGTGCCGCTGGCTCCGGCGGTGGTGGACGAGGTACGGCGCGGCCTGGCCCGGGTGGCCGGTGCGTGGGCGGCCGTCCTGGCCACGGAGGAGTGGCGCGACCTGCGCGCCTGAGACCGGCCGGCCGCGACCCGATCGCCGGGACCGGCCTGCCGCGAGCTCGGCGTCCCCGGCTCGTCGCGGGCGGGCCGGGCCCGCGGCGATGGCAGGATCGGGGACATGAACGACACGCTGCACATCACCGGTGACGCCGAGGCCGACGCCCTGCTGTCGAGGGAGCCGCTGGCGCTCATGATCGGCATGCTCCTCGACCAGCAGGTCGCCATGGAGGTCGCCTTCGCCGGGCCGAAGAAGATCGCCGACCGGCTCGGCTCCCTGGACGCCGCCGACCTCGCCGGGCGCGACCCGGAGGAACTCGCCGAGGTCTTCGGGCGCACCCCGGCGGTACACCGCTTCCCCTCCTCGATGGCCAAGCGGGTCCAGGCGCTGTGCGCGGCCCTGGTCGGCGACTACGACGGGCACGCGGAGCGGGTCTGGACCTCCGGCGACCCCGACGGGCGCGAACTGCTCCGCCGCCTCAAGGCCCTGCCCGGTTTCGGCGACCAGAAGGCGCGCATCTTCCTCGCCCTGCTCGGCAAGCAGCGGGGCGTGCGCCCCGAGGGCTGGCGCGAGGCCGCCGGGCCCTACGGGGAGGAGGGCTCCCGGCGGTCGGTCGCCGACATCGTCGACGAGCAGTCCCTCACCGAGGTCCGCGAGACCAAGCGGGCCGCCAAGGCCGCGAAGGCCGCCCAGAAGAAGGGCTGACGCGCGGCCCGCACGCGCCGCGCTCACCGCCGGAGGCCACCGGCGGTGAGTGGACGGTAACGGCGGCGCCCACTCCGGGGCACGGCGCGGAAACCTCCCGCGCGGACACTCGCCTGGAATCTCCCGGGTCGAAGCCGCGACCCGGGGAGTATCCGCACACCGGAGGGATGGCATGTCCTACCTGGCCCCGCCCGAGTTCGCCACGAGGATGGTCGACGCGGGCGCAGCGAAGATGACGATGTCCACCCGCGACACCCTGATCCGGTCGTTCATGGCGGGGGCCATCCTCGCCATGGGCGCGGCCCTCGCCATCACCGTCACCGTGCAGACGGGCAACGCGCTGCTCGGCGCGGTCCTCTTCCCGGTGGGCTTCTGCATGCTGTACCTGCTCGGCTACGACCTGCTCACCGGTGTCTTCACGCTGGTTCCGCTGGCCCTGATCGACCGCAGGCCCGGCGCGACGTTCACGGGTCTGCTGCGCAACTGGGGCCTGGTGTTCGTGGGCAACTTCGCCGGGGCGTTCATGGTCGCCGTCCTCATGGCGATCATCGTCACCACGGGCTTCGCCACGGACCCCGACGAGGTCGGGCAGCGCCTGGGCACGATCGGCGAGTCGCGGACCGTGGGCTACGCCGAGTTCGGCGCCTCGGGCATGCTGACGCTGTTCGTCCGGGGCGTGCTGTGCAACTGGATGGTCTCCACCGGTGTGGTGGGCGCGATGATGTCGAGGACCGTGGGCGGCAAGGTCATCGCCATGTGGATGCCGGTGATGCTCTTCTTCTACATGGGGTTCGAGCACTCGATCGTCAACATGTTCCTCTTCCCGGCCGGGCTGCTGCTCGGCGGTGAGTTCTCGGTCGGCGACTACCTGGTGTGGAACGAGATCCCCACCGTCCTGGGCAACCTGGTGGGCGGCTTCACGTTCGTGGGTCTCATGCTCTACACGACCCACGTGCGCACCAAGGACACCTCGCCGAAGCCGATCGACGTCACGAAGCCGGGCCTGGAGGAGAGGGTCTCCGTCCCCGTCGCCAAGTGACCCCCTCGGCCGGACGCTGGTCCCACGGCCGGTTCGGCTCAGCCGCCCGTCCTGGGCTCACGCGCGACCCGCCGCGCCGCGCGCGGGTCCAGGACGGCGCCGGTCGACAGCACCAGGCGGACGACGCCCAGCACCGCGAAGGCGGGGGCGACCGCGCTGCCCACGGGATCGGCTCCACCGTCGACATGGCCGTGTATGTTCCGTCCATGATTCCCCCACCGCGCAACACCGCGGGCACCCAGTACATCCCGGACATCCTCCGCGACCCCCGCACATGGTGGTGGGGCGTGCTCGGCGGCAATCCCGCCGCGGCCGAACAGGACCTGCGCGACCTCCGGGAGGGGCTGCCCCTGCGTTCGGTCGCCTTCCTGCGGCTGGACGGGAACCTCTTCCGCCAGGGAATCCTGGTGATGCACCTCGCCGGCCCCGAACGCCTCGCGTGGCGCAAGTGGCGGCCGTTCCGCACGTTCGGCAGACCGGTGCCGCTGCCGCGCCCGCACGAGGTGATCGACGTCCGCGAACCGTCCTCGTTCGCCGAGCGGCAGCTCGGCGGCGTGCGGGTGCTCACGCTCAGGGCCGGCACGGAGATCTGGGAGATGGCCGTGGTCGCCATCGACGTCCCCGTCGTCATGACCGCTCTGGCCGAGGCCGAGTCATGGGCGCCGGACGCCTAGGACCGGGCCCCCGCGTCAGCGCAGGGACAGCGGCGTCTCCTGCCCGACGCGGGTCGGCTTCTCCGGGTCGCGGACGTAGTACAGGCCGGTGATCCTGTCGTCCTCCACCCGGACCGCGATGACCCCGTCCATCTCCCCGTCCACCCGGACGGCCGGCGCGGGGTGGCCGTTGACCACGGTGGGGCCGACGGTGAGCGCGACGCCGCTCCGGCGACCCGCACCCGCCGGATCGGTGGTCTGGTCGCCCATGGCGGGCCCCTCTCGTCGTCCCTGCGCTGCCGTCAGCGCGCGGTCGGGGCCGCGCCGTGCCCTTCGCGCAGCAGCGCCTCCCGTTCGCCGTCCCTGGTCCACCACGAGCGCGCCCCGGGCTTGCGCGCCTCCTGCGTCAGCTGCCAGAGGATGCCCCGGCAGATGATCTCCTTGACCCTCCCACCGGGTCGTCCGCCGACGGAGAACCGGGTCGGGGCGTCGTTCCTGCGCGTCGCCTGGAAGAGCCCGGTGCGCCGCCCCAGGCTGAGGCACAGCCCGTTGAACCCGGCGGTGACGGGCGCGGGCCGCTCTCCCGCGATGTGGCCGAGCACGGTCTCCGCCGCCTGCGGGCCCAGTTGGACCGCGGCCTGGCAGCTCATCCGATAGGGCAGGTCGGAGGGCGCCGCCGAGTCCCCGGCGGCGACCACGCGCGGGTCGTCCACACTGGTCAGCGTCTCGTCCGTGCGCAGGCGGCCCAGGGCGTCGGTGCTCAGACCGCTGCGCGCGGCCAGGTCCGGTACGCCGAACCCGGCGGTCCACACGGTCACGTCGGACGGCAGGACACGGTCGTCGTCGAGTCGCACGGAGTCGCGGGTCACGGCCGTCACCCGGGCGCCGGGGCCCGCGAGCACGGTCACACCGAGCGCGTCGAGCCGCCCGGCGACCGCGCGCCGGCTCCGCGGGTGCAGGCCGGGGCCGAACACACCGCCGCAGACCAGGGTCACGGCGCGCCCCCGCTCCGCCAGTTCGGCGGCGGCCTCGATCCCGGTCGGGCCGGCGCCGACCACCGTCACACCGGCGGTGGCCGGGGCGGCATCGAGGACCGACCGCACGCCCCGGGCGTCCTCCAGGGTGGCGATCGGGTGGGCGAACTCGGCCGCCCCGGGCACGTCGGGGTCGGCGCCGCCGCTGCCGACCGCGTAGACCACGTGGTCGTAGCCGAGGGTGTCGCCGCTCGCCAGTGCCAGGCGGCGCCCGGCCGTGTCGATCCGGGTCACGGTGTCCACCACCAGCCGGACCCTCCCGGCCAGGACCTTCTCGAAGTCGGCGACCGCGTCGTGGGTGCCGCCCACCAGCTGGTGCAGGCGGATCCGGTCCACGAAGTGCGGGCGCGGGTTGACGAGGGTCACGGTCACGTCCTCGCGCCGCGTCAGGCGGCTGGCCGCCATGGCCCCCGCGTACCCGCCGCCGATCACGACCACCTCGGTGGTGCCGTTCATGGTGTCTCCCTTCGCTGTGCAGCGTTCGGCATGGAGACACCACTCGCCCGGATCCTGTGACAGGTGTGCCGGGGATCACACCACGAACGGAACGGGCCCCGGAGGCCGTTCGCACGGCCATGGCCACCCCCTCCCAGCGGAGCTCAGACCGTGGTGGAGATAGGCGTCGCCGGTCAACAGGGCGATCCTCTGATCTTCGAAGGCTTCACCCCATGGCGGCAGGCGTGCCCGATCTCGGACAGGGCCATCACGATCAGGCCGTCCACGGTTGTAGCGATGACGATCGACTCCCGCAGCTCGGCGCCTGTCCACCCGGGCCGCCAGCACCGCGGTGTGCGCACTCGGCGCCGCAGCGGGCATCGGCCCCTCGGACAACGGCGAGGCGTTCGGTCCGCACGTGTTACGCCACACCTTCGGTACCGACCCTTGTGCGCGGCCGCGTCCACCTCGCGAACGAGCCGGTCGACGTGGTCCTGGGGGCCGAGCTGGTCGTCCACGCCGATCTCAACACCACCGCCGGTGGCCACGGAAGCGAACAAAAACCCGCGCGCTGGAGGCGCTCACCATCGACCGGTGAGCCGGCGAAGGGCACAGCAAGCGGGGGTCCGACGGCGGGCGCCGGAGGCGCGGAGAACATCGGGCCGCAAACCCGCGTACCTGAACAGCACCTTAGGTGTTGTTGGCTTCCCACTCTTCGAGTGAGGCATGGAGACGGGCTGTCAACGTCTTCGGAGTCCGGGGGTCGCTCGCAGCGTGCCGCAGGTACTCTTCCGCTCCCTGTAGCAAGGCCGACGCCGGGTACCGAAGGGCCGCGACCGCGTGTGTGCGAGGCGCCTCGATGTGACTCAAGGAGTCGACGCACCTGCGTTCAAACTGCGACCGGATGTGTCCGCGAAGATAGCCGCGCCAGGTCGACCTGCACCGCCAGTGCCACCGTGCGTCGGTAGCGCACCGGCAGGCCAAGAATCCGATCATGTTGGGGTGTCGACGCTGCCATTCGGCGTCCAAGGGGTAGACGTCGGAGCTGGAGGGGATGTGCTCCTGGCACAGGCAACAGACCAAGCTGACCTTCGGGGACGCGGCCTCCCCCTCCGAGGGTTTGTCGTTGGAGGTCTTGCCGGTAGCCGGCAGGGAGACGTTTCCATAGAGGGAGCCGATCTGGACGACTGTGCCTGACACATCGCCCGACAGTCGGTTCTCCGTGCGGTGGGTTGCAGAGATCTCGCGGTAGACGCGCAGGACATCGTCCGTGCTGCCGTGGATGGACTGAACTCGACCGTCGGGGTACAGCCGCATCCCGCATGCGGGGCAGTTGGTTTCCCCCTCCTCGCTTTCGATGCAGCACGAGGGGCAGATCCTGCGTCTTGGTTCAGGTGAGTTCGCCATGAGTCCCAGGTGTTACTCGCGCCGCCCGTGGGTCGTTGCCACAGTCTAATCCGCTCATGCCTCCACACCATGGCTTGCCTAATAGGACGTCGAGGAGGATTACTACAGGTTCGTCGGTAGCCCCCTTGCCCCTGGGCAGCAGAAGCCGCGCCCTCACCGGCGGTCGGAGGAAACCCTGTGATCATCTCCCGCGTCGACCACACCTGTTACGCCTACCCGTCCCAGTGGGACGCCTGGACCACCACTGGCAGATACCTGTACCTGCGGTTCCGGCACGGCCACGGCACGGTCGAGGACGAGGGCGAGAACCTCCTCGCCGAGTTCGACACCCAAGACGGCGCCGGTGCCATCGACCTCCCCGAATTCGCGCGGAGGGCAGGCCTCATCCTCTCTCCGGACCTGGAGCTTTGACCGCTGGCTTATCGGGGGCCAGCGGCTAGCAACGTTCCGTTGTCGATGCAACGTGTGGTCGCCACCGTGGGACGCAACGCACCGTTGCACCTGAGGGGAGTAATGCCCTGCCCAACGCCGAGGCGGCCGCCGCCCACGCGCGCCTGCGTGAGCGCCCTGCTGGAGATCGCCCGGGGCGCCGAAACCACCGGGGCCGAACGCCTCGATGCGCTGACCGTCATCCAGCAGATGCGCGCGGACCTGGACCACGCCGAGTACCAGGCCCTGGACCGCGCACGTCCACAGGTGAGCTGGCCGGCCCTGGGAGCGGCGCTCGGAGTGACCCAGCAAGGGGCCGAACGCCGATGGCTGCGGCTGGCGCCCAAGGCCAGGCCGGCCGCAGCGCCCGCCGCCACCGCTCCTAGCAACCATCCGTTGCATACTCAGCGAGGCGGCGGCATCGACTTCGGGAGCTTCATTCAGGAGCTCGCGGCCGACCCTCATCGAGGACCAGGGGCACGAGGACGAACCTTCCGCCCGTCCGAGCCACACATCCTTGTATTTCCTCAGTGATCGAGGGCCGAACATGGAAGGGTGAGGTCGTTCTCTGCCCAGCCTCCTGTAGAGAGGACCCCCCGTGTTGTTCGCCTACTGGGCCCTGGCCGTCGGACTGGCTCTCCTGACGGCAGGTGTCGTCTTGATCGTTCTCCGACGCAGAGCAGCAGGCACCGGTGACACCTCCGAACGACCCAAGTTGGAGCGTTTCAGCTGGATCTCCAGCATCATCTCCATGGTCACAGGGCTCATCTCCACGCTGATCGGCCTGGTTCCCCTGCTCGAGGAGCAAGGCGACGCCGCCCCCGAGAACACGGCACCCAGCCAATCCCCACCCCGATCAGGCGGGGCACCTGAACAGGAGCGGCAGTGCCGCAGCGACTGGACGCCGATGGCCTCAGGCATGACGGCGTATCAGGCATGCACCACGCTCTCCGAGGGCGGGGTGGCACTGACCGCACGAGTTCAACCCACCGATCTGGTCACCGACACTGTCCAGGTGACGGTGTGGGTGTGGTTGATGGATCGGAACCCCGACCTGATCGAGAGCGGACAGCTCGACCAGACCCGCGACACAGCCACCCTCAACCGCTGCCGTGTGACCCTAAGCGGTGACGAGGTCCAAGAGTGCGGCCCCTTTGTAGTCCAGCCTCCTCACGAGGGTGTGTTCTCGACTGCGGGGAGCGTGCGGGAGAACGACAGCGAGCTCCCGCCGGGATGGGACAACCCTGCCTTCGCCGGTACCCAGGGGCCGGCCGTTCGGTGGCCTGAAGCGATCAGCGAAGACTGAGCGGCCGCCGCACCCGTGAGGTGGCCGAGTGGCGAGCGCGTCTGCAAATGCCGCCTCCGAATGGTCAGCGCTCCCAGATGCGCCACCATGAGCGTCGTTGCCGGAGCTGGTCCAGGTTCCTCTGGGTGGTAGTGAGCCTGTACTCGTCGTGGGTATCACGGAACCCCCGCACGGCCTGCTCGAATGCCTCACGGGCCTGCTGGGTGCGCTTCGTCTTCTGTAGGGCGGTGCCGAGGCTGGCCCACGCCATCGCTTCGCCATGGACGTCTTCTCGCTGGTGGAAGGTGTCGCGGGCGCGTTGGTGAGCGTCGATAGCCTCCTCGAACCGGCCCACCTCCTGTAAGGCGATGCCGAGGTTGCCCCATGCCATCGCTTCGCCGAAAGTGTCCCCCAGTTGGTGGTAGGCGTCGCAGGCGCGTCGGTGAGCGTCAATCGCCTCACCGAATCGGCCCAGCTCAGTCAGTGTCAGGCCGAGGCTGTTCCACGCCGTCGCCTCACCGTGGGCATCACCCACTTGGTGGAAGGTGTCGCGGGCGTGTTGGTGGGCGACGATGGCCTTGTCGAACCAGCCCATCTGCTGCAGGGCCAGGCCGAGGTTGTTCCACACCGACGCTTGGCTGTAGGTATTACCTGCTTCGTGGAAGGCTTCATGGGCGCGGTGGTGGGCATGGATGGCCTCCTCGAACCGACGCACCTGCTGCAGCGCCGAGCCGAGGTTGTTCCACGCCGTCGCCTCACCGTGGACATCACCCACCTGCTGAGCGGCTTCTTGAGCTTGGGTGTGGACGGTGATGGCGTCCTCGAAGCGCCTGCAGCGGTTCAGGTACTCGCCCAGGATGGAAGGCAGGCGGATCGCGGTGGTGGTGTGGCCGTGGGTGTATGCGGCCTGGACGGCGTTGATGAGGTTGTCGTACTCGGCCTCCAACCGCCCCAGCGCCTGCTGCCGATCAGTGAACAGCTCGGGTGGGGTGTGGCCGGGCAGGGCCCGCAGGTGGTCGTCGGCCGCGTCGGCCACGGCGGTGTAGAAGTCCAGCAGCCGCACCAGGGCCTGATGGCGCGCATCGGTGTCCTCGCCCACACCGTCATCTGGGCCGGGTGCGGGCAGTGGAAGGGTGCGGGCGTGGCCGACCAGAAGGTCGTGCATGCTCCAACGGCCCCCCGGGTGGGCGGTGAGCAGGTGGGCGGCAGCCAGCTCCTCCAACACCGCCTCGACCTCCTCAGGCCCGAGACCGGTCAGGGCGGCCGCGGCCGCGGTGGACAGGTCCGGGCCGGGGTTGGTGCCCAACAGGGCGAACACCCGCACATGGCCCTGAGGCAGATGGGTCAGGGAGGCTTCGAAGACCGCGGCCAGATCATCGCGCCCATCCGAGAAGCGGGAGACCTCGGCCAACCGCTGTGCGAGCCGGCCCGGTTCCACGGTGGGGGTGCGAGCCAACAGAGCGGCGGCGATCTTGAGCGCCAACGGCAGATAACCGCACCGCCCGGCCAGGGCGGCCAACCCCTCAGCGTCCCCGCACCGAGCATCGGCGGATCCTAGGCGGGCTTTGAGGAGGTCGACCGCCTCGTCTTCAGGCAGGGTGTCCAGGGCCAGGGGCTGGTGGCCGCCGACAGCCAACCGTTCGCGGGAGGTGACCAGCAACCGGTGCCCGCCCGAACCAGGCAGCAAGGGTTCGACCTGGGCCAGGGTGTGGGCGTTATCGGCCACCACCAACACCGGACGACAGTGCTCATCGGCCTGGCTGAGGGCGTGCAGTGCTGACCGGTAGAACGCCGACCGCTCCTCCAAGCCTGAGGGGATGTCGTCGGGATCCACCCCCGCCTGGCGCAGCAGCACATCCAGCGCCGCTGCGGCTTCTACGGGTGGGGTGGTGGGGGTGTAGCTGTGCAGGTCCACGAACAACTGGGCGCAGAACCACCCCCGCCCGGCAGCCGTGGCAGCCGCCTGCAGCGCCAGGGCAGTCTTACCGACCCCGCCCATCCCGGCCAGAGCGGACACCACCGCTCCCACCCCCTGCGGCACCCGAGCCCTGTCTGCGGGAGAGGGGTCGAGGCGGTCCAACAGCTCGCGGAGCTGGTCGGTGCGTCCGGTGAACCCGTCGGGTGGGGCCGGTACCGCGAACAACGCCGACGTGGCGGGCGGCGCCTGATGGTGGTGGATGGTGTGACCGACCCCGCCATGGATAACCCCGGCCTGGGCTGTGGGGCCCGACGGATCACCCTCGATGGTGTTGTCCACCTTAAAAGGCCAGGTCTGTCGGGGTTCGGGTTCGCTCACTGGCTGCCTGTGTCATCAGGGGTGTCGGGGCGGTGGTGGTGTTCCTCCTTGCCGACGACCTTGTCGTGGAAGGTGCCGCCGGAGACGTCGATGTGGTCCCCGCCCCCGTGGTGGTGGGTGGTGTTGCCGACCCCGCCGGTGACGGTGTGGGCCTGCACGGTCGGCCCGGTCGGGTTGCCGGTGATCGTGTTGGTCACCCCTCCAGGAGAGGCCGGAGAACCGGAGGGGGAGCGCAGGGCCCACAACCCTACCAGCAGGGAGGCCACCCCCACCGGCAGCGAGACGATCCCGGCCAGCTGGTTGAGCTCGTCCAACCCCAGGCCCAGATCAGGCCAGAGCCGGGGCGCCGCCCAGAACCCGACCAGGATGAGGGCGATAACGCCCAGAACCGCCGCACAGAGCCACTTCCACATGAGGGTATTGTCCACCGTCCACCACACCCCGGACAGGCCTTCGCCGAAACCGGCCAGGGCCCAGGCATTCGGCCCGCACGTGCTGCGCCACACCTTCGGTACCGACCTCGTACGGGCCACGCCGACCTCACCGCCGCCCGCCGCTACACCCTGCCCACCAAGCCAACGAGGCCACCGCCATGGTGGGATTCACCACCGGCCGGGGAGGACCGGCCGCGTTTGCGGCTGGTGCCACGTCCGTTAACGTCACCCGAGGGCGCTGGCCTGCCGGGGCCCGCATATCGGGGGCCAGAATCAGCTGGTTCTGTGACAGTGCTTACGACATAAACCGGGGGTGCAGACGGCGTCCGCTACACCTGGGCATGCTCATTCCTCACCCTCTGCCTCACGTGCCCGTTGCCACCATTGCTCGGCCTCGTCCAACTGATCCGCCCGGGCCAGCAGGATCCCGAGGTTGTTCATCGCGGAGGTGTTGCCTTGTTCAGCGGCCTTGCAGAACCAGTCCTCGGCCCCTCTCATCCGCCCCGTCCGAGCCAGCAAGATCGCGAGGTTGTTCATCGCGTTGGTGTCGCCCTGTTCGGCGGCCTTGTGCCACCAGGTCTCAGCCTCCTCCGCCCGCCCCTCACCGGCCAGCAGGTTCCCGAGGCTGACCATCGCGGCAGTGTCGCCGTCTTGGGCGATGGCCTTGCGGTACCAGTCTTCGGCTTCTTCCACCCGACCCGCCTCCGCCAGCAGGACCCCGAGGCTGAACATCACGCGGACGTCGCCTTGTTCGGCCAAGGGGCGCCAGGCTGTTTCGGCGATGTCGGCCCGTTCGGCGAGGAAGGCGGTGATACCGACAGTGGAGCGCTCCCGATCGGTGGCCACATCCACGGCGGTGTGCCAGACCGCGTCGGGCAGGGGGTCTTGGGTGGTGAGGTAGTCGAAGGCCCGCCACCGGCGGCCCTCGTGGTCGGCGGGCACTAGCAGCCCGGCCAGGCCGCTGCGCCGACGGGTGGCCCACTCCCAGGCCCGGTCGGTCTCCTCGGGCAGGGGCGGCGGGTCGGGCAGGTAGACCCTGTGGGCGGCCTGGATCTGCTCTCGGGTCAGCGGGCTCGACACCCCGGCCCGGGCCAAACCCACCGCTGCGGCCACCAGGGCGTACCCGCGTGGGTGCCCGCTGTCGGGACCGCTGTCCCAGGCTTGTTGCAGGTGGGGGCCCGCGGCCAGTTGCTCGGCGACGCCGAAGCGCTCGTCGGCGGCGGCTTGGACCAGGCGCTCGTCGCCGCTGGTGCGGGCACGCTCGCGTTCTTCCCTGCTCCAACCGCGTCGGACGGTGACGGGTGGGGTCTTGAGCACCGCATAGCCCACTCCCTCGGCGCCCGGGGCGGGGTCGGTGGCGCTGGGGCGCAGGGAGTCCAGTCGTTCTTGGCGGATGGTGGCGGCCACTATCGCGCCGGCCTGGCCCAGTTCAGCGACCAGGACCGGGGTTAGACCCGAGGCGCTCAGGTGGCGGTCCAGGTCGTCCAACCACACCACCCACCCGTGCGGTGCGCGTTTGGCGCTGGCTTTGAGCCAGGTGGGCAGGGGGCGCAGGTCGGCGTCCTCGGGCGGGGCCACCAGCATCCGCTCAGGCAACGTACGGGCCAACGCCTGGGCCAGGGCGCGGGTCTTGCCCGCGGTCGAGGCTCCGGCCACCAGCACCATCCCCCCGCGCGGCGCCTCCGCCGCCGCGGCCAGGCGGCGGTCGAGTTCGCTGTCCACGTCCCGGGATACGTAGGGGGGCAGGCCTTCACCGGCGGGGCCGGGGAGGGCGTCGTGGGCGCCCAGTTCGTGCGCATCGGCCTGACCGGCGGGCACGGCCACCTTCACCCACCCCGGCACTCGTGTGTCCGCCGGTGCGGGGTGGGAGTGCACGGTGACCGGGCCGTGGATGGCCCCTGCCTGGACCACGGTGCCGTGGACATCGCCCGCTCGGTTGTCCACTCGCGTGTCCCCCGGGGCAGGGGAGGGTTCCGGCGCTGAAGCCGAAGGGGTGCGGCGTGGCCAAGCCAGGGCCAGGGCCGCGGCGGCCAGGACGAAGGACCCGGTCCCCGCGGCCCAGGAGAGCTCCTCCAACCCGGGCAGCAGCAGGGAGGCACCCAGCACTACCAGCGAGGCCGCCCCCACGGCCGCGAGGATCCACACCCATGTACGTCGCATGCGCCGATTCTGCCGCCTGAGCGGCCTTTGCGGCTACGCCTACCGGGATCCGTCATGCCGCGGGTGCGGCACTCCTCAGGAACGATCCAGGGAATGGTCCTCACTCACCACCAGGGCCAGGACACCCAGGAAAGCTCCGACCACGGCGCCTGCTGACAGGGCCTGGCCCCCTGGCACTACGGCGAGGGGCAAGCAGCCGCCATCGGCTTCGAAGCCCACCACACAACTATCGGAGATCAGGACTTGCCTCGGAACCAGCGGTCCACCAGCCGGCTGAGCACGGAGCGCGATGCCTCCTCCGCCCGGTGCCGCCACACCGCAGCCTCCTCGGTCTCCTCCCGCTCCTCCAGCAAGGCCGCGAGAGTGTTCATGGCGTCGGCGTCACCTTCCTCCGCGGCGCGCCGGTACCAGGCCTCGGCATGCTCATCATCGCCCCGCTGCTTCAACAGAGACGCGAAGCTGAGCATGGCGCCGGCGTCACCTTTCTCCGCAGCGCGCCGGTACCACACCGCAGCCTCATCATCCTCGTCCCGCTGCTCCAGCAAGGCCCCGAGGCCGACCATGGCCTGAGTGTGGCCATTCTCGGCCGCGCGCCGGTACCACGACTCAGCCTCGGCACGCCGGTACCACAGCGCGGCCGACCCCCTCTCCTCCTGCTCCTCCTCCAGCAGGACCGCGAGGTTGAGCATGGCCTGGGTGTGGCCGCTCTCGGCGGCACGCCGGTACCACGACTCAGCCTCGGCGGCCCCGGCCGCCCCGCCCCACGTCTGCAGCGAGGAGCCGAGCTCGACCATGGCGTCGGTGTCCCCGTTTTCAGCCTTCTCGCGCCGCATTCGCTCGATGAGGTTGTCCTGGCGTGGCAGCTCGCGCTGGCCCCCCTGCTTGGCGGTCGGGGGATCGTCAGTTGGGGTGCGGGCTTCATCCGGTGGGCGCTCGGGGTCATCGGGTAGGGCCGCAGACTCATCGGGTGGGACGGGAGCAGGGGACGGGGACGAGTTGTCGAGGGCGGCGGCTTGCCACAGGCCCAGGAGGCGGTCGATCTCGGTGTTGATGTCAGCGCCGCGGACCTTCTCGGCCAGGACTTCGGTGATCATCTCGACCGCGCCTTTTGTGGGCAGGACCGGCTTGGTGAGGGTGTCGTGGACCTTGGTGTGGGACATGGGCACCCCCTTGGCGTCCAGGGCCCGGCGGATCTCGCGGGAGGAGGGCCAGCCGGCCCGGTGGTGCAGCTCGTGCAGCGCGCGGTTGAGCTCGCTGAGCGGGCCTGGGGGGAGGTCGGGGTGCTTCCAGGGCCGGGGCACGCCAGTCCTTCCGGTCGGTGTCTGCTGCTGTCAGAAACTGTCAGACATCCTGTCAGCAAAGGCCTGGCGGTGTGGGGGACTGTCAATGATTGGCCGCTCTTGGACGCGGCCGTCCTGGCATGTCCATACGGCCTCGGGGCGGGTGGAAGCTGATCGCACCTTGATCGGCTCACCCCTGGTGGAGGGATTCCATGCCCGTACTCGCCCCTTCCAGCCTGGTCGTGGACCTGGCGGTCGCACTGCTGGGCACGGCCGAGAGCTGGCCGCTGCTGTTGCTCGTGGTGTTCGTCATCGTCCCGGCGGTGTGGTCGCGCGACACTCGCCGTCGACGCCGCGCCTGGCAGGTTCTGCGCCTGCTGCGTTCCCCACGCCGGCCACGTGATGCTGACGAAGACCCCCGCGCCTAGCTTGCGGCGGAACTGTGCCGGGTATCCACGATGTCTCCGTTGAGGTCTCGTGATCCCAGAGTCCAGGATTCTGACTCCGAAAAACGCGGGTCACACACCCTGCGAGACCACGCTGACATGGCTACACACCCACCTGTAGGGCGAGTGAGCTCGGCCCTTCCCACACGACGCAAGCCACCCGCGTCATCGTCTTGGACAAGAGCAGTCGCAGGCGCGGGCTTGCATTCGGCGGTGAGAACCTCATGAGTCAGAAGCCGTGCCCTGAGCCTCTATTTCGAACCGTCTCGCTTCTGCTGCCGCGCCGGGGAAGGCTTCGAGCAGCCGAAGAGCCTCACGGCGATGTTCCCGCGCTTCGGCCAGGACTCCCTGCTGGGTCAGCGCAACGGCGAGATGGGCCAGGGAGAGCGCCAGGGACCATCGGTCACCCCTGCTGCGGAACGCAGCAGACGCCTGCTGGTGGAACGCAACGGCCTCCTCGACGCGCCCGAGCATGAGGTACACCTCTCCGGTCGCATCCCAGGCCGCTGCCTGAAGATCGGGGCGACCGACACGCTGGAACAAGACGGCGGCCTGCTGAAGATGCCCCAAGGCTTCGGTGCCCTTGGCCTGAGCCAGGGTGATACGGCCCAACTCCAGGAGGGCGAGCGATTCGAAGAGTGTGCCATCGGCCTCCCCTGCGATGGCCAACGCCTGCTCAGCCGTCTGCTCAGCCAGTGTGAGGCGTCCCGTTTGCCGATGAACGGCCGCCAGAAGGGTGAGCGCCTCAGCCTCTTCCAATGGCTCTTGCGCGTGACCCAGTATGTCGGCCGACCGCCTCAGCAACGCCTCCGCCCTGTGGGAGTCTTCGCGTTCGAGGGACGCCCATCCGAGGTTTCGGGTGAAGGCACCTATGTAGACGGGATTGTCGAGTTCACCTGCCCGCTCCAATGCCTGTTCGAAGCAGGCCTCAGCGTCGTCGACATGGTGCGCGAACATGTGGGCAACACCCAGGCCATTGGCGGCTCGAGCGTGCCCGAACGTGTCCCCGAGGTCTCGGAAGATCCTCAGCGCGGCGCTGAAGCACTCTTCAGCCTCGGCGAGCCGGAACAGGTGTCGGTAGGCGATGCCGAGGTTGTCGAGGGTGATCGCTTCTCCGTATTGGTCGCCCATGCGGCGGGCGGATTCCAGGCCCACCCGTTGGGCAGGCAGCCAGGTGTCGGCTGGCTCGCGGTCCGCGACGACCATCGTCAGGGCCGCGGGGATCTGCCACGCGATCCGGTCCATCCTGTTGGTACTGGCGATGCGGACGGCGGTGGTGAGGTTGTCGCGCTCGGTCTCATACCAAGCGATCGCGGCTTTCGCGTCATCGAAGGTCGCCGGGTCGACACCGTCACCCAGCGGCTCAAGGGTCAAGGGCATGGCGTAGGTGCACGATCCCGCTCGGGCGGCAGCCGCAGCCGAGTGGAGATACCAGCCAAGGACGCGTTTTAGCGCAGCGCGCCGGTCGTTCTCCGATTCCTCACGCTGGGCCTGGTCGATGGCGTAGGCGCGCAGCAGGTCGTGGAACTGGTAGCGGTCGTGACCGCACTCTTCCAGCAGGTGTGCGCCGGCCAGGGTGTCGAGCTGACGGCGGGCGCGGGCTGTGGTGGTGGTCAGCAGTGCAGCGGCGGCTTCCACGCCGAATTCGGGTCCTGGGTGCAGTCCCAGCAGGCGGAACATTCGAGCAGCTGGTGGGGTGAGGGCGCGGTAGGACCAAGCGAAGACGGCACGCACGGCGTCGGCTTCGTCAGCTTCCCCTTCTCCGGTCGATGACAGCGCGTCCCACAATCCGGACTCATCGCGCAACTCTGTGATGAGGTCGCGTAGCGGCATGCGCGGCCGTGCCGCTGCCCGTTCGGCTACGATCCGCAGGGCTAGCGGCAAATGGGCGCACAGACGTGCCAGTTCAGCAAGCTCCGCATCATCATCGTCGTCGGTCCGGTACTCGGCGATGATGGTGCGCAGCAACCGCACAGACTCGGCCTGCGACAACGTTTCCACACTCACACGATGCGCCCCCTCTCGCGCTACTAAACCAGACATTCGCGTACGGCTCGTGATCGCTACCAGGCAGTTCGCAGAACCGGGCAGAAGGGGTCGGATCTGTGTAGAGGCGGCGGCGTTGTCAAGGACGATGAGCACATGCCGCTGGGCCGTCACGGAGCGGAACAGCTCTGCGCGTGGCTCCTCACCTGCGGGTATGCGATCCACCGGCACATCAAGGGCGCGCAGGAACCGGTCGAGGACATCCGCGACGATCGTTGACGGGGCAGGATCGTATCCGTGCAGGTTGACATACAGCTGCCCGTCGGGAAAGCGGTCCTTGATCCGGTGTGCCCAGCGGACGGCGAGTGACGTCTTGCCTACCCCGGCTGTGCCGACGACAAGTGCGATACGTAACGCTTCTGCGTCTTGGCGGGTTCCGGATGGGTCCTCCAGCAGTGCGTCTAGGTGCCGTAGTTCATCTGTTCGATTGATGAAGCCGCGCACGTCACCTGGTAGTTGGGCCGGGCGAAGCGCCGGGGTGAGTGGCGTGGTGTGGAAATGCACGTCACCGTTGATATCGCCAGCCTGGACCACGCTCCTTGATGAGCCTGAGAGAGTGTTGCGAGTCGAGTGGGACTCGGGCACCGACCCGCGGCTTGGCCTGCTCGGTATCTCTGCCACGTCCCCTCCTGTCACCTATTTTGTGCTGCCAATCAGGCGTACCCCTCAGTCAGCGCACCGAACCGGACAATCACCCAGGCAAGGTCCCATGTGCCTCATTCCACCCACTGTGCTCGAGAGATGCAGAATTCCTTCCTTGAAGGGGCTTTGACTGCTAGCTTGGCCTATGGCCGACGAATTGGTTCCTGCTGAGGTGCGCGACGTTGAGAGGAAAGCATGAGAATTACGTTTGTTGGTGGCTCCACCGGGCAGGGCGGTTCGCCGCGATTGTACCGGGACGAGGAAAGCGGTGACTTTATCGTACAGGGCTATGTGGTCAGCGATCCGGGCGATCTGGAGCAGATGAAGATACCCGGCGGAGAAACGGTCGTACGCGTGCCGGCGTCTCTGTTCAACTACCTGCCGAAGGATGATGTGAATGGAGTCTCTTGACGCGGAGGGCTGGGAGCGCTTCTTCAATGGGTGCAGTGCATCAGCCTGCCATTTGGAGATGCGCGATCACTACGCGGTGGCGGAGGAAGAAGCCGATATTGAGAAGTGGCGGGCCGGCGAGTGGGGTCCTGAGCAGGATGCCGCGAGTAAGGCCGGTTGGCTCGATCTGATGCGGGCCACCTCCGCGCGTGGAGTTCGGCTTCGCCGAGTTCGGATCGTCTCAGAACCGGTCACCGAGTACATTCGTTTCGAACACGAGGGCACCCCGCAGAACATCGAAGCGGGGGAGGACGTGCGCTGGCTACCTCGAAAACGCGCCTCCGGCCTGGCGTTGCCTGGAAATGACTGCTGGATCTTCGACGGCACGACCGTGTTGTTCAACCACTTCACCGGGGATGGCGGCTGGGTCGGGAATGAAGTGAGTACTGATCATGAGGTGGCACAATTGTGCGTCAAGGCGTTCGAATCGGCCTGGGATCTGGGAATTCCGCACCATGAGTATACGTTGATCTGACCGGCCGATCGAGCACCATCGCTTCACTTCATGAGAAACAGGGAGATGTCGACCCATCTACGCATTGGTGTGATCTCGTCCGGGCCCGCTGAGTTCTCCACGATTCATGCAGCGTGCACAGACTCCGGCCACCATCCGGTTGCCTATTTCTATGGTCGTTCTCTTCGCTCTGGCGGGCCGAATCTCGACGACGCCAGTGAGACGGCCGCGTCAATTCTCGCTTCCACTCCGCAGGGAATGGACCTGATTTTCCCGGGGAGTGTCGACGGCCTCGCTCTCGCCCTGGAAAGCTACCGGGTCGACCTTGTGATCGTCTTCGGTTTTGCCTGGAAGCTTCCACGTTCAGTGCTGGAGATTCCTCAGCTCGGTGTGATCAACGTCCACGTTTCGATGCTGCCGAAATACCGTGGTCCGGCACCGCTGCTTTGGGCGATTCGCAACGGTGATCCGACTGGTGGCATCACCGTGCACCGGATGGACGAGGATTTCGACACGGGGAACATTCTCGCTCAGCAGGACGGCATTCCTCTGGCGGATGACATCAGTTGGGCGAGTTACTGCACCGTGGCCATGCCCGTCGTGTACGACTTGATCCGCACATCGTTGGACCGGGTGGTAGCTGGTCACGCTGGCGAGCCACAGAACGACTCCGAGGCCAGCTACGCCGGGTTCTTGGAAGATGAATTCTCTATCATCTGTTGGTCCGACGATGCCCGCACGATCCATCATCAGGTCAGGACACATCGTTTCATGCGCTCGCCCAGCCATCCGATCGCCAAGGTTGGCGACACCTGGCTGCATGTGATGCGCACCAGCCTTGAACCAGCAGAGGGACTTCTCGTCACATGCGGTGACGGAAAGCCATTGTGGATTACGGAGTCAGAGGAAGGAGCACCGCCGAAGGCTTCGCTGTGACCCTGCCCGGCCCCGGGCGCGGTGACCTCACCACTGCCCCATGGGCGCTCCTGGGACCCGTGCTGCCCGCCCTCGCGCTCCCAGCGCACCCTGATCGACGGCATCCGCTGGCGGGTGCGGGTCGGCGCCCCCTGGCGGGATGTGCCCGAACGCTACGACCCCTGGTACAGCGTCTACGACCTCTCCCGCCGCTGGTGTGTGGACGGCACCTGGGCGCGAATCCTGGACGCCCTGCGCGCCCTGGCCGACGCGGCGGGGCTGATCACCTGGGACCTCAACGTGGACTCCACCGTGGTACGCGACGCGCCCACTAGCACGCCGCCGGTGCCGCGAAGAAGGGGAGGGCCCGGATCACGAAACGACAGGGCCCGACGATCATGCCCTGGGCGGCTCCCGCGGGGGATTGAGCACGAAGATCCACCTGGCCTGCGAGCAGCGCCAGAAACCGATGTCGGTGGTGGTCACGGCCGGCCAGCGCGCAGATGCGCCGCAGTTGGAGCCGGTCATGGAACGTATCCGGGTGGCCGGGCACAGGCGGAGCGGGCCCGCGCGCACCCGGCCGGTGCGGGTGCGCGCGGACAAGGCCTACAGCTCGAAGAAGATCCGTGCCTACCTGCGCAGACGCAAGATCAAGGCGACGACTCCCGAGCCTGCCGACCGGGTGCGTCACCGCAAGCGCAAGGGGCGGAGCGGGGCCGCCCGCCCGCCTCTGTGACGTGCCGTCCTGGTCGGGGTTCGGGGCTATCCGAGAGGGGACGGGATCGCGACGTGCGGGGGTCAGCAAAAAAGCACCAAGGAATCAGAGAGCAACCACAACAGGGACACCCCAGGCGCGCGGCACGCGGTGCGCACAGCTGCGGAGGCACCTCAACCACAGGGCGTCGGAACCATCCCCATCAGGGAAAACAGGCCCGCCCCTGACGAGGTCGCAGTGACGTGCTTTCGCTGTCTCGGGCGCTGCCAGTGTGTAGGTCACGGCCGCCCGGCGCGAGGGTGTTGTCGGCGTGGTTGGGCAGGGTGTAGTGGCGGTTGGCGTTGGGGTCGGCGTGGCCTGTCGGCTCGGCCACCAGCACCACGTTGACAGGGTCGGCGGCGAGATCGCTGCGGCCGGTTCCGGCTTCTTGCCCTGGGCTCAGTCTCCGTAGAGACGAGCGTAGTCCTCCCGGTGGGCCAGGATGTGGGCGCGACCGGCCTCGGTCAGGTGCCATGTGCATCCTTGGGTGTGGTGCCAGGTGCATTCTTCGGAAGGGGGCTTGTCGGCGGCCGGACGGTGGGCGACGAAGCCGAACCCTGGTCTTCGGCCATCTTGCCCGGGTCCTCTGACCGGCCCTTCCATGAGGTGGCGCAGCCAGTAGGTTCCACCCAGTTCCTCGGTGGTGGACCCCGGGGCGGCCTCCACCTTGCATAACCAGGCCCACAGGATCTCCGGGAGCGGTTCCCACGCGAAAGGTTGGTCGTCTTGCTGGTTCATGGGGCTCCTGCGTTCGGGGGGCGGCTCTGTCGGTCAGCGTAGAAGCCTCCGTGGTTAGGGGGCGATTCCGGTGCAGGCCAGTCATGGAGTCGTCGGTATTCGTCTTTGCCTGCCCCAGTCGTTCTGCGTGGTCGTTGGTGCGTAGTGGAGCCATGGTCGTCCCGCCTCGGCGGCCGGCGCGGTGATGTGAACGTGGTGGTAGTCGGCATCCGGGCGCTGACTGGTACGGAGGCTTGGAGCATGAGCTGGCGGATGGCCGCGGTTCGGCTGTGGAGACCAGGAATCCCGTTCTTGCGCGTCCGGCTGGCGAGCGTGCTGGTGTCCATCGGCCGGCCGGTCCGGGGTGAGTGTGCGGGGTCGGTCAGGTGCTGGCCCGGGCCTCCTCCAACGCCTGCCGTGCCTGCTCGTGCAGGTGGGGTTCGTCGGCGTTCGCCAGCAGCTCGACCGCCTCCTCCAACACCGTGACCGCCTCCCCATACCGACCCGACCTGTGCAGCACCACGCCGAGCTCGAAGCAGGAGTGGCCCTGAGCGCGACGGTCACCCGCCCCACGGAAGTGGGCGATGGCCCGCTCCAGCCACGCGGTCGCCTCCTCGAGCCGGTCGGCTTTGCCCAGGGCCACACCCAGGTTTTTCCACACCGTCGCTTCGGTGTGAGCGTCGCCGACCTGTTGGTAGAGGTCGCGGGCGTGGGTGTGGGCGTCGATCGCCTCATCGAACCGACCCACCTGGCACAGGGCCGTGCCGAGGCTGTCCCACGCCATAGCTTCGCCTTGGGCGTCGCCGAGCTGATTGTAGGCCTCCCGTGCGCGAGTATGGGCGTCAACGGCCTCCTCCAACCGACCCACCTGCTCTAGGGCCAGACCAAGACCGATCAGCGCGACGGATTCGCCTTGGATGTTCCCGAGCTGGTTGCAGGCCTCCCGTGCGCGCATGAGGGCGTCGATCGCCTCATCGAACCGACCCACCTGCTGTAGTGCCAGGCCAAGAGCGTTCCACGCCATGGCTTCGTTTGGGGCGTCGCCGAGCTGGTTGTAGGCCTCACGGACCCGTTGGTGGGCGTCAACGGCCTCCTCCAACCGACCCACCTTGCGCAGAGCTCTGCCGAGGTTGTTCCACGCCATGGCTTCGTTTGGGGCGTCGCCGAGCTGGTTGTAGGCCTCTCGTTCGCGAGTATGGGCGTCAACGGCCTCCTCCAACCGACCCACCTCGGCCAAGACCCTGCCGAGGTTGTTCCACGCCATGGCTTCGTTTGGGGCGTCGCCGAGCTGGTTGTAGGCCTCTCGTTCGCGAGTATGGGCGTCAACGGCCTCCTCCAACCGACCCACCTCGGCCAAGACCCTGCCGAGGTTGTTCCACGCCATGGCTTCGTTTGGGGCGTCGCCGAGCTGGTTGTAGGCCTCCCGTGCGCGAGTATGGGCGTCAACGGCCTCCTCCAACCGACCCACCTCGGCCAAGACCCTGCCGAGGTAGTTCCACGCCATGGCTTCGTTTGGGGCGTCGCCGAGCTGGTTGTAGGCCTCCCGTGCGCGAGTATGGGCGTTAACGGCCTCCTCCAACCGACCCACCTGCTCTAGGGCCAGACCAAGACCGATCAGCGCGATGGCTTCGCCTTGGATGTTCCCGAGCTGGTTGCAGGCTTCCCGTGCGCGCATGAGGGCGTCGATCGCCTCATCGAACCGGCCCACCTGTTGTAGGGCCAGACCAAGACTGATCCACGCCATGGCTTCGTTTGGGGCGTCGCCGAGCTGGTGGTAGGCCTCTCGTTCGCGAGTATGGGCGTTAACGGCCTCCTCCAACCGACCCACCTTGCGCAGAGCTGTGCCGAGGTTGTCCCACGCCGTGGCTTCGCCGCGGGTGTCCCCTACCCGTTGGCAGTGCTCAAGTTCGCGTTGGTGGGCCTCGATCGTCTCGGCGAGGCGCTGAGAAGGTTCGGGTGCTCCGGACAGGGCCCGGGACAAACGACCATCCGAGACGTGATCCAGAGCTTCAGCGAGTCGGTCATCACCCGCTTCGGCCAAGGCTTTGGCTGCATCGAGTGCGTCCCGGTCAAAGGTGTCAGGAACCTTGATCAAGCACTCCTTCAGCAGCATCCGCGCCTGGGCGTGTGCGTCCTCCTTCTCCGGTTCGGGGCGAGTCGTGTAGGTCCGGGCATACTCCTCCCGCAGGGTGCCCAGGATCAGGACCGGAGCGCGGTCGGGGTCGGTGAGCAGGATGCGCAGAGCCGCGGCGACACGCTCTCCCTCTCGGCCGCTGGCACCGAGATAGCGCTGGGCCTCGTCAAGCCAGACCACGGTGCGAGGCGCGATACGGTCCAGCTCGACCAGGACGGCTTCTGCGTGGGTGGGGTCACCAGGCCGCCACAGCCGCCATCCTCGTCGCTGTGCAAGGGGTTGGATGGCTTCCCAACAGGAGCGGGTCTTGCCAGTGGCGGATCCGCCCACCAGCATCGCTATCCGACTGTCCCCCTGGGCAACGGCCTCCACGACTCGGTCCAGTTCGGTGTCGTGAAGGCGGTGGACATAGCCCGGCAGTTCTGCGACACCCCGCTGGGGGATGGTGTCGGCTGCGGGGGTGTGGTCCGGGGAGTCAGTGGCGGGGTGGATGCCAAGCTCGTGGGGGTCCCACGCGCCGATACGCCGCCCTGGGACGGTCGAAGCAACCGAACGCCCCTCTAGGACGGTCGAAGCAGCCGAGAGCGTGGTTGCGGTGATGTCGCGCAGGGCGATCAAAGGTGTGGAGGCCAGGCCAAGGGCAGCGGCGAGAGCGTGCACGGTCTTGCGGGAGGGGATGCGCCCGGTGTTGTTGAAGGCGTTGACAACCGTGGCGCGGCTGAGCTGGGCGCGCGCGGCCACCTGGTTGATGGACAGCCGCTTCTCTTCTCGCGCGGTCTCCAAACGGGCGCAGAACTCGGCGCGCGCGGCCACGGGGTTCGGCCGTTGGTGTTCCTCGTCTGCTCTCCCGCCGCTCCTTGCCACGACGTCAGCGACTGTCGTGGGTCGTCCGCCGCTGTGGGCATCTTCGACCTGTTGGCGGAGCTTAGATGGATGCTGCCGCTGTGCCGACGCCCCCGTGGTGGTGAAGGACGTGAGTCCATCGGGGACGCGTTTGTCCCCGCTCTCGTCTGCGATGAGGACGGCATGGGTTCCGTGCGCTGTGTCCCGCTCAACGAAGCGACTCAGAGCGATGCGGACCTGCCATGCGTCCTCAGCCGTCAGGGACTTATGGAGTTCTTCACGTACTCCTGGCCGGAAACGCAGTCGGACGTTCCCCGTCTCGGTTCCAGGGGCGTGTTCGAACAGTCCGCTGACGACGAGCTCGGCCAGGTCAGTGACACCGGAGGCCGGTTCCATGTTCTCCTGCAACGCTCGCAGCAGGGGCAGTGAGAAGTCCGTTTGCGGACTGCACAGGACGGCGAGTCGATGGGCGCAAGGAGAGGCGACATGGCGGAAGGCGCGGACGAGTTGTTGAGCGGTCGGCGATGTCTGCGCGAAACCGTCGGGCTCTGATCCGTCTGGTTCGAGACTGTCGTACTCATCGTCGTCCGGATCGGAGAGGCGGCCCTCCGGAGGGAGGAGAACTCCCTCGCAGCCGCCTGTGTCCATGGCCATCAGGGTCCCGGCCCATGCGCCAAGGGAAGCGGGCGAGAGGTCGACCACCGGGCACGGAAGCCAGTCATCGCTCTCACTACCGGACATGGCAGCGAGCATGCGCAAAGCAACGGGGATGGTGAAACCGAGGTCGGCGCTGCGAGCTCCTGGTTCTGTTGCGGTCAGGGGCACTACGGTCCCGTCGAGGCCGGTGTGCGGCCAGAGCCTGGGTGGCAGGGGGTTGAGCAGCACGGTGGCGGTGGACCGCCCCCAGGAGCGTAGTGCCCGCCAGATCTGCGGTGCGTACCATCCATCAGCGACGCAGTCTGAGAAGACCGCAACGAGCCGCCGGCTGTGAGGGTCTCGCAGTCGGTCGGGGTGGAGCGTGACACCAGACGGGTCGCAGAGAACTGGGGCGTCCGATCGGGCGTCGAGTTTCCACCACCGGACAGTACGGAACGCGCCGAGCTGTTGGAGCAGGGTGAGCAGTTCCCCGGCGACGTCCTGCCATACCTGCATCGACGGCGACTGGTCCACGACCAGGTCGAGATGGAACCAGCGTTCGGGCAGCACGGAGAGGACGGGGGTCAGATCCTGTGTGTGCACGTAGGCCTGGACCGTGGCCTCTGCGTCAAGGACGACCTCGCGACCTTGGGGGAACCTCCGCTTGAGTGGGCGCAACGCCCGAGCAACCGCCAGACCGTTGGGCAGTGCCGCGCTGCGGCCGGCATGGCCTGCGACCGCGGCTCTGCTTCCAGCGCCGCCAGAGGAATCGAAAACGTCGCGGCCCTGCGGCACAGAGCCGATGGGGGAGTCTTCGGCGACCTCCTCGGCGGAAAGCATTCCGTTGCCCGGGCCCGCGGATGGGTCGGCCCGTGGACCGGTCGGCGCCGGTTCGAGGTTGGTGTCCTCGCCGTCCGCCATGGAACCGCACAACCACAGCGTGTCTGCCAGCGCGACGGCGTCGGTATCGACACCGGCACGCTGCAGGGCGCGGATGAAGTCCTCAATCATCTCAGGCACTGGACAGGTCTCGGAGCACGAGCTTGACCAAACGGGCGCGCTCCTCGTCGTTCGACGCGGCCTCTCTGATCACCAGGTGCAGGGCGTTGAGTAGTTGGTCGGTGGCGAGGCTTTCGTTTCTCCCGATCCTGTGCTCGAACTCGGTGAGTAGATCGTTTGCCTGCTGCGTCAGTTGGTCACCGAGGTGGGCACGGACGATGTCTGCGAGGCTGTCTGCGTCCGGGGCGGGCATCTCGAAGCGGATACAGCGGCGCAGGAACGGTGGGGGGAAGCTGCGTTCACCGTTGTTGGTCATGACGATGAAGGGGAACTTGGTGCACTTCACGCGCCCTCTATGGACGGTTCCGGTCGTGTTCCCGTCCCACAGCCGTACTTGTACCTTCTCCTGGGCATGCCTGGTCAGTTCCGGGATTTCGAATTCGCCGGACTCGATGACGTTGAGCAGGTCGCTGGGCAAGTCGATGTCGCTCTTGTCGATCTCGTCGATGAGGAGCATCCGTGGACGGTCCTGCTCCATCAGGGCCGTCCCCAACGGGCCCAGCTGGAGGAATCGGCCGATGTCGTCTGGTTCGTCATGGCGCGTTGCGTCCAGTCGGCCCAGAGCGTCGTAGCGGTACAGGGCTTCGGTGAGAGTGCTCCGGGAGGTGACATGCCAGTGCAGTACATCTCCTAGGTCGAGTTCGTAGGCGACGGAGGTCGCCACGGTCGACTTACCCGTCCCCGGCGCACCGGTCAGCAGCAAGGGCCGGCGCAGGCACAGAGCCGCGTTGACGGCCTCGGCCAGCCCGTCCGGCGGGCGGAACGTCCGAGCGGACTGTTTTGTCGAAGCGAAGCGCCAGGGGGGAGGTACGGGGAGGTCGCCTTGGTAGCGCTCTCCGTTGCCCTGATAGTAGGGACGCCAGGTCATTGGTTGTCCTCCGCTTCAAGCGCCGCTGGGCGACGCGATTCCTGCCCTGTGCCTGCTCAGCGTTCGGCAGAACGTGAGCCAGTGACGGTCGTCCCATACCGCTCGCAGTCGCGCCAACGGCGGGACCTCTTCCTGGGCGCATGTCCACGCGGTGCGGTAGGCGCCGGTGAAACCACCGGGCAGAGTGACCCACTCGTGCTCTACGGCCTGCTCGACCTCGTCCCCTTCGGGCACCGTCTGCTCAGGCCAGAGCATGATGGGAAACTGTGCCAGGAGCGCCTCGAACAGGTCTTCTTGACCGATCGGTGTGCATCGCAGTCCCAAAGGACCTCGGTAGATACCCTTTCTGATGTTCTCCATGAACTCGGATTCCTCCAAGCTCACCCAATCCACAGCGCCGTACACCTGGTGGTGTTGTTCGATCCGTTCGAGCCGGTAGCGGGCATGGCGTACCAGGCTGCGCAGGTGTTTGGAAGGGCGCAATCGCCCGCCCCAATGGACCACAACCTCATGGTCTGCCCCGAGCCTGACTCCCACATCCGTCTCTTCTGCCCGCCAGCACAGCAAGGTGCGGGCAGGAACTGCGATGTGCACCCGTTCCAAGAGCGTGACATCCGGCAGATCATGAGCCCACTCCAGGACCTCATCGACCAAGATCGCGACCCCGTCGGTGCTTGCTTCACACCGCAGGGACGGGTATTCCGCCAGAGGCTCTTGGTCTTCGCCTTTGAACACCCACGCAGTGCCCTCGCATGGCCAGTCATGGTCGGGATCGCCTCGCAGGTGTACCAGCAGTCGGCAGCGTTCGGCTCGGTCCTGTGACGTGAGCTGGTGACGCAGGCTGTTGAGCTCGCCGACGTCGTAGCCGCTGTTTTGGCACCAAGCGCCGAATGCTTGGTCGCGGGTGTCGACGCCTGCTTCGAGGGCCAGTCTCAGGACAAAGTCCATCAGGGTGGTACGGCCGTGTGTGTCGTTGGCCGGGCGCCGTAGGACAGCCGTCTCGAGGTGTTCGGACAAACCCTCAGGAGCTGCCTGTGGGAGATCCTTCGTGCTGGCGAGCAGGGCCCGACGCAGAGCTGGTGCGGTGGCGGCCTGTGGCATGCACGTGGTGACGAACTCTCTGGCGTCCACTGCAAGGTCCAGGCCCTGTACAAGGCACAGCAGGTGGTCCCTTACCAGAGTCTCTGTTTCCAGGCACTCTGTGACACCGTTCAGCACTTCGATGAGTTGCCCGAGGTCTGATCGCGACCATTCCGACCGTTCGAGGAAAGAGGACAGCTGAGGGATGGCCTGGGCGGAATCACGCAGCGCGGCGGCCAGCGCATCCCTGCCGACCCGGCTCAGCTGCAGGTTCTTCTGGAGGGCTGGGCCAGATGAGTCTGCGGCCGAGCTCGATTCCGTTGCAATGTTGACCTGGACGTTACTGACGGCCTGGACGGTCGTCTCTTCCTTGCCGGTCACCGGGCCCTTGAAGGTGCCGTGGGAGAAGTCGACATGGTCGCCAAGGGGGGTGGGTTCGCTCATCAGGTACCGGTGTTGCCAGAGGTGGAGGAGCTGTGGTGGCGTTCCTCGTGCTGACCGACGGCCTCACCTTCGAAGACGCTGCCTGAGAAGCTGACACGGTCGCCGCTGTGAGAGGAACCGGTCACCGCGCCGGCCCACCGGGCCCGCCGTCCGGGCTGTGGTGGACGCTCTTGCCGGTCACCGGGCCTTTGAAGGTGCCGTGGGAGAAGTCGATGTGGTCGCCGCCGTAGGTGTTGCCGTTCTGGCCCGTATCGGGGGCGATCTCGTCCAGCACCGCCCGCAGCTGTTCGACGGCTTCGGGGTGGGTGACCAGGTAGCGGGTGAGCCGCCCCCGCCACTCCTGCTCCACCATCGGTCCCAACTCCTGGTGATCGACCACCTGGCCGCGGGCCTGTTCCAGCTCCTGGACGGTGGTGCCACCGCCGAACACGGCCGCCACCTTGTTGAGAGTGAAGGTCCAGGCGTCGGTGGTCATGGCCTGGACCAGGGTGGAGGCCGCCGTGGCGGCCAGGGTCGTGGTCACCGGATCCATCAACGTCTCCACATCTGCCCGGCCCCGACCACGACGGCACGGGGGTTTTGGAAGGGACACCAACGTTAATGGGTGCGACCCCACCCCGAGGGGTGAAAGCGAATCTGGCCTGATCCGGCCACGCACCGCGAACATCCCTCTCTTGCGGATGTCCAACTATCGATCGTTATCTACGACACCCACCCTAGGCGCCTCGCGAGTACGCGAAGAGCCCGTCGGCAGCTCGGCGACGGTCCTGGCGAGCATCGGTTCGGGCACGTCCGAATGGGGATGGTGCCCGACGCCACGGGCGGCAACCCGCACTGAACCGGGGTTTCAGCGCAGGCTCGCACCACGGACCGTCGCGGCGCCCGGGCTGCCCTATTGAGGAGGCAGCACCAACCCGTCGCACAGGTCGTACCCCTCAGGCGGGTTTTCTCCCTCGACCTTCGGGGTGCTCAGGTACAGGTCCGAGACCCACCGGCCGTCGTGGATGAGGTTCCACACCGTGGATTGACGCGGGTAGTCGGCGGGGAACGTCGTGTTGGCCTCGTCCACCACCTCGTAGCCGTCACGGATCTGGCAGACGACGTTCACGTGGACGCCGTCGAACAGGTCCTGCTGGTCGCTCTTGGCGTAGGTGACGGAGGGGCCGCAGCGGGCCACAATCCCCAGCCCCTCGGTGTAGACGACGGTGGCCGATCGAGGGTCGATCCCGGCCCTGGTGATGGGGGTCGGCTCGTCGCAGGTGGCCTCGTTCGGGTTGGGTTCGCTGGCGGGCTCTGCGGAATCCTCCTCCTGGCCCTCTTCTCCGGGCTGCTCGTCTGCCTGGTTTGTTGCGGGCTGCTCATCTCGCAGGTAGAGCGCGGCCACGACAGCCAGGACAACCAGAGCCACGACCACGACGAGTGCCAAGCCGGAGTTCCGGCCGTTGTGCGAATCCTTCGTATTGTGTGAGTTATTGGTGTTGTAGGAGTTCTCGGTGTTGTGTGAGTCCTTCGTGTTGTGTGACTTCTCGGTGTTGTGGGAGTCCTTCACTTCTCGGGATTCCCCGCCCGTTGCGCCCTCAAGGTCTGCGGCCGCCCCCGTGGGCCGCTGGAAATAGTTGCCCAGGATCCCGACCACGCCTAGAAGCACTCCGAGGATCCCGATGATCAGGCTCGATGACTCGGGCTCCTCCCGGTAGGGAAGGAGGGCCAGAGCAATGACAACGAGAACAACACCCATTGTTCCAATGGCGCGGTACGCGTGCTCATTCTGCATGATCACTCCGATTCATGCCTTTGGCAGACACCACCCAGATTGCCACACGAATCACCCGAACATCGCTACCAGGAACAACAGAAACACCTCCTACCTGCACATACACAAGAAATGAAATGAGAATTCCAAAAGTGCGCCAACGATAAGAATCTTCCCGGGCGGGAATCAAAGTTTGCATGGTCTGATTTGTGAAGATCACGGTCGCCAGGGCCCAGCGGACCGCGTCGGGCCCGCGCTGGGGTCTCTCTTCCGGCTCATGCGTCGAATACCTGCCGGTAGTACTTGCTGCCTTGGTTGGCCAGCGCCGTCAGGGCCGGGTCCAGAGAGGCGATGACGTCGTGGACGGTGGCGCAGGGGCAGGCCATCCCTCCTCTCCGGCGACCTGGCGGATCCGGCGATGGACGGTGGCTGCGTTTGGTGCCTGGCGTTGTAGGGCGAGCCCTTCGAACAGCGCGATCAGCTACCGGCGCTAGGCCCGCGGGCTCAAGGTGGTTCAGTCTTGGTGAGAGACGTCCCACGGTCCATCCCCGCGTCCGCGGGGCTCACGCGCGCTCGTCTTCGCAGTGATCGCGCTTGGCCGGTCCATCCCCGCGTTCCCCACGACGCCCACAACCTCGCCGTCGTCCAAAGGAACCGATCCGAGTTCCAACAGTGGCGCCTGTGATGGCGGTTCTGGCGGCGTCGGCTCAGGAGCGACGGGCCATGACAGGGTCCTGGCCCCTGACGCGACCCGTTTATCAGAGGTCAGAAACCCCGGATGCGAATCCGGGAATCCGGTCCCAGGTCGCACTCGGGGCTCACCGGGCGGTTGGCTCTTCGGCCCAGAGGTCGTCGGCGAACCACCGCAGCGCCGCACGCAAGCGGTCGGTCTGCAGCGGATCGCCCGCACGGATCTGTCCGGCTCTGCTCACGACCTTGCCGCCCCGGTAGTCCTTCATCTGCGCGCTGCCGGCCAACGGTGGCCGGTCTCCGCGCGGCCAGGCCACGAGATCGGCGTGCGCCCCCACCCGCTGCGCCGAAGGCGTCCCCCGGCCGCTTGCACCATCGACCGCGTCCTGTGCCGCATAGACCCACACGCCCTGGACACCGCCGTGTGCGCCTACCTCGCCGACCGCCACCGCGCCGCCACCGAGAACACCCCTGACGGCGACAGGGCCGTACAGCCCGCACACCAGGCGATCGCCGTGGACGGCAAAGCACTCAAAGGCTCGGCCCGCACAGACCAAGCCGGGCATCACCTTCTCTCGGCCCTGACCCACCACCTCCCCGTCACCCTGGCCCAGACCGAGGTCGGCGCCAAAACGAACGAGACCCGCCACTTCCTCCCCTCCTTCAGGGCCTGGACCTGGCCGGGCACGTGGTCACCTGCGATGCCCTGCACACCGTCCAAGGCCACCTCAAGAGGCTCGTCGAGGACAAGAAGGCCCATCACGTGGCGGTGGTCAAGACCAACCAGCCCACCCTGCACGCCCAGGTCTCTGCCCTGCCCTGGGACGAGTTGCCCCTAGCCCACACCCGTTCGGAGAACGGCCACGGGCGGGGCGAGTCCCGATCGATCAAGGTCCTGGGCATCGCCGACAGCCTCGACGAGATCGCCTTTCCCCACGCCAGGCTCGCCTTGCGGATCCACCGCCGCCGGCGGCAGACCGGCAAGAAGCAGACCCGCGAGACGAGCTTCGCCGTCACCAGCCTGGACGCCCACCAGGCCACCCCCGCCCAGCTCGCGGCCCTGGTCCGCGGCCATTGGGCGACGAGAACTCCAGCCACCACATCCGGGACGTGACGTTCGGCGAGGACGCTTCCACGGTTCATACCAGTGGTGCCCCCAAGCGATGGCCGCGCTGCGCAACCTGGCGATCGGGGTGTTGAAGGTGACGGGAGCGGTCAACATCGCCAAGACCACCCGCGCGATCCAGGACCTACCCGAACGAGCACTGCCGTTCTTCGGAATCGGCCACGAACCCGACCTCCCGGGAACTTGAACGAGCCCCGGCCCTCGGCTACGTGAATGCGACGTTCTCCAAAACCTGGACTGCGCCGCAAACCATGATCATCTCTACGGAGTTTCCATGCCCTTCGGGCTTTGACATGCTCCGGAACCCCTACTTATTTACAGGCTCTCTGACCTGCGCCGCAATACCACCTCTGCACGCAACCGCCTCTCCAAGCCCTCAAAGGTGCGTGCGCTGCATCACACTTGCCTTGAGCAAGACTCCTACCTGCAATAATGCCTTGCACGCAAACCGGCCTTTTGGACTCCGCGCACCAACTCCTGTACACACCCGCGATCAAACCCGATCGGCGCTGGTCAAGGTCAGGTGGGCAAACGCGTCAGCTTCAGCCACGCACCCGCCTTGTTCTGTACGTCGGTGTCGTCCACCGTCACGGGCCTGCTTCCGTCAGGCTTGACGGCTCGGCCTTCCGCCCGTATCCGTGCCCCACTGCCTTTGGGTAGGAACGGGTTGAGAAACGCGAAGGAGAACAATCGGGTCTCCTCCCCTTCTCCTCCGACGAACCGTAGCCACAGCGGCGAGGCCCGACGTGCGTGTTCCTCACCCTGGAAGACGTTCACGACGGCGTCGCTCTGGTAGTTCACCGGCAGACCGAGCGCCCCCAGTGGGAAGTGCGTGCTCCGGCCGTGGACGACCGTGTGGTGCTCGGGGGTCTTGATCTTCGGCTCGTAGTTCTTCGTGGTGTGCGGGTGGGCCCTGCTGGCGCGGAATCGCCGGTACAGCTCACCGCTCTCGGACGCCACCTCCTGCCACGTGGCACCGTGGGGCCAGCCCAGGGCCGCAGTGGTGTAGCCCGGCCCCAGCGCCGGATAGACAGGTGCCCGGTCATGGGCGTCGTCCGCCGGGGCGGGCATGACCTTCCACAACAGGTCGGCGCAGTCCTTGACCGGCCCGGCCAGGGACAGGTGGTCCAACTCCCGGTAGTGGTCCAGGGTCGGGGTGTTGGGACTGTGCTCTCGCCACGGGCCGGGCAGGTCTCCGTCCTCGTGGACAAGTCGGACCCCGCCGAAGCCCTTGCGGGTGCGTGCCCCGAATCCCCCGTAGGTGCAGGCCAGCCACAGGGAGGCCAGGAACAGCGCGTCCACGTCTTCCTGTCCGCTGAAGCCCAGCCGCAGGTCGAAGGAGTGCCCCGGCCGCGTGTAGGGACGTGAGAGCAACATCCTCCCGGTCGAGCTGTCGTACCGGGTGAGGCCCTGGCCGAGCAGGTAGCCCACCCATTTGCCTTGGTCACCGCTGATGAGCGCACTGGGGCCGGGTTTGACCAGCATGTTCCCGATGGGCTGCCCGGCCAGGCGCATCCGTACCGGGCTGGCTCGCCTGGTACTGCCGAAGACCGCCTGTTCTGCCCGGGCCAGAGCCGTGACGTCGTTGCCCGCTCGGGTGGCGGCCAGGGCCCGGAACCAGTGGTGCATCGCCCCGCGTATGGAGGAGGCGTGCAGTCCGGTGGTGGCGTCGTCGCCGTTGAACAGCGGCGTCGTCACGGTCAGGCGGAAGGTCGTCCATGCCACGGGGTGCCTACCTTTCGTTGCGCCAGCGCCGGTGGGCCAGGGGTGCGGTGATGGGTTGGTCGTCCCACAGGATCTGGGAGAAGACCCCTGCTGCCAGGCACCATGCTGTGGCGGCCAGCAGGATCGCCAGGGGGTTGGGCGGTGGCTGGTCCTTCTCGGTCCCGTCTGTCTGAGCGTTCGCGGGGTCCTCGGCCGCGGCGACCGGTTCTTGGTCCGCGGAAGCGTCCGGGCCGTACCAGACTGCGGTGAGCTTGCTGCCTTCCTCGGAGAAGACCGGCGCGATGACGGCCATGCCCAATAAAGCCACCAGGAAGGCGTGTGCCAGTCCGGTGAGGGTCACCGAGGCGGCGCGGCCGAGCACGCGCCCGGCGTCTCTCCTGCGCTCCCCCTTTGCGGCCTGGAACTGTCCGGAGTTGTGGTTGCGCGCCTCCACTACCAGGTAGCCGAAGGATGCCCCCACCAACGTCAGGAACAGCGCGAGGAGCTGCCAGCTGATGGTCACCGATGCCCACCAGTCCGGATGCAGTGCCACGAGCACGATCAGACCCACCGCCGCCGCGGCGGGCAGGCGGAGCATGAGCGGCATGGCCCAGAACCGGCCGTGGACGACGGTGCCCACCCCGATCAGTACGTACGAGACGACCACCGCCACCAGCGCGGGCAGGAACCCCCACCCGTCCACCGACAGCGCTACAGCGGTGAGGACCAGTGCCGTCAGTGCGGCCAGGCCGGTGAGACCGAACAGCACCAGCGGACGGCGGTCACGGGGCCGTCGTTTCCACCCCGTGACCGCGGCCCAGGCATGTCCGGTGGCGAACCGGGGCAGTAGGTGCTGCTCCACCGTCTCTTCCAGCACCGCCCGGTCTGCCGGGGGCACCCTCTGCGGTCCGGATGTCGCCTCGGTCGGCTCCGCCAAGACCAGCGGCTCACCGGAGAAGGAGGACTCGAACGCTAGTAGGCGGAGTTCGTCCTCGATCATGAACGGTGAGGCCTGGTCGAAAAGGGGAACGGACTGGTACTGGTTCAGCTGGGCACGCCAGATCTCTCTGGCTTCCTTCGCGCGGCGCACCAGCTCCACCCAGGTCTGGTGACCGAACACGTGTGCCAGTTCGCCTTCGTGGAGGTCTCCTTCCCACACCGGGCTGTCGCGCTGGCGGAAGGGTTCGGACAGGGCCAGGAACCGGGTCCGGGCGGCGAGCGGCAGCAGATGGCGGTGCCCGCGGCTACCGGGTGTGTCCGCACTCACGTACTCCCACAGCAGGTCGGCGTAGACCGCGAACACCTGCCAGTAGCGAGCGCTGTCCTGTTCGCTTCCGCGCCCGTCCAGCGCTGTCGGGAGCAGGCCGAGTAGGTCCTGCGGGTGGTACAGCAGCGCCCGTACGGTGGGGGCGCTGCGGTCCAGGTACTCCAGGACCTCCTGCCGGGTCGGGTCGCGGTCCTGTTGGTGCAGCTGGTCGCGGGCGATCCTGGCCAGTGAGTCCTTCAGCTCCGCCGCGGACCAGACGTGCTCGTCGTTGGCGGGACCGATCGCGTCGCGACCGGTGTCTTTGAGCGCCCCCAAGCCCCCACTGAGCTGGTCCGTGAGCGTCAGGGCCAGTCCGCTGGGAATCTCCGGTCGCCTCTGCTCCGCTGTCATGTCTCAGGTTTCAGTGTGAGGAGTTCGCGTAGTGCGTGGCCGAAGGGGGTGAGCTTCAGGGCGAGGCCGTCCTCACCCGTGTCGTAGGCGAAGCCCAGCAGCGGAGCCTTGCCGGCCGGTTTGGGCGGCAGGGTGCCGTCCTCCGCGGCCCCGGAGATCTCCTCACGCAGCAGTTCCGGTGAGAGGAAGCGCAGGGGTAGTTCGATGGAGATCAGGTCGCGGCTGAGCTCGTGCAGGGCGAAGGCGCGCACCCGGCTCCTGCCGCGCAGGCTCCGCAGCGCCTCGCCCAGGCTGAGAAGGAAGGGCAGGGCCGCCTTGAACCCGCCGGACAGGTGGAAGAAGGCCACGTCTGCGTCCTCCTTCAACATCCGGTCCACGCCGCGGCCGAGCGAGCCCAGGCCGCGCATGGCCTTGACGAACCCCTTGGGGTAACCCGTGTCCAGGCCGGGCAGCCGCACGATGACGACCTTGCCGCGCTCTTGACGCACCCGGTCCGTGGGCTCGGCCAGATAGCGGACCCGGTCCAGGTCGCCCCCGGCCAGGGCCACCGCGTTGAACAGGGCGGCTCTGAGCCCCTTGTCGGTGTCGCTGCTGATGAGTATGGCGGTGTCGTGTTCCGGTAGTTCCGGGCCGTGGTTGGGAGGGTTCTTGGCCGCCAGAGTGCTCAGTTCGGCGCTGGCCCTGGCTGGCCACATTCGGGGGTCGACGCGGTCGAGCAGGTCTTCCAGGTCCTTGCGGTCCTGGCCGGAGTCGGGCGTGGTGACCGCGCGAAGCCACTCCGAGGTGTGTCTGGCGTCCTCGGTTCGATCGATCGTCTCCCGGTCGGGGTCGTGGAACTCGGCGCGGGCTCTGGCCACACGTGTGCGCAGCGCGCTGTCCTCGATGGTCCTGCGCAACTCCGTCTGTTTGACCTGGAGGTTGTCGAACAGGCTCACACCGACTGTGATCAGGTGAACGGTTCCGCGCTGCGCGCTTTGGGGGCGTGGCCCTGTGGGTCGGATGCTCACCAGGCCTCCTCTTCGATGACGTCGCAGGTGAAGTAGCCGTGGCTGGCGCTGGTGCGGCCCCCGCCGCCGACCTCGTCTCCGGCCTTGCCCAGCCAGTCGGCGACGGTGCGCAGGTCGTCGTGGTCATCGCCCAACAGGTCCACGTGCAGGCATCCGCTGACCGACAGGAAGGGCACCGGGACCGGGCTGTGGTGTTCGGCTGGGGGTCTGGGCCCGCCCTTGCCTTCTGTGCCGTTCCGATCGACCTGCTCACTCGGCCCGGTCCTGCCCTGTCCGCTGTTGTGCTCGCTCTCAGCGCTTGGGAAGGTGTCGGTGTAGTAGGGCTGCTGGTGCGGGGTGAGGGTGTCGCTGTGCACGCTCACACCTCGTGCCTCCGGCAGGGCGTCCAGGAACACCGCCCCTCCGCGCCCTTGCGGCGGGCTCGTGGCGGGGGAGTCTTCCGGGCGGGGGTCGCCCAGTATGCGGCGGACCTGTTCCTGGTCGGCCTCCGTCAGGCGCGCGCCCGCCGCCGCCAGGCCCTTGAGGGTGGAGGCGGGGATCACCGGCCATCCGTAGGTGCCGTGCAGGGCCAGGCCGCTGTCCAGAACCCCGTACTGCAGTCCCAGGCCGGTGACCAGCCGCCATTCGGTGGCCAGCCGCAGTCGCAGCACGTGGGTCCGTGGTCGCCCGAGGGCGCCGGAGGTGGTCGTGCGCGGTGCGGTCATCCGTTCCAACAGGGCCCGGCGACGCTTGAGCACGGCGTCCAGGTAGGGGTTGCGCTGCTGGCCGGCGCCGCACTCGGTGGCCCAGGTGTGCAACGGGGTGTGCGGCTGCCAGCCCTCCAGTTTGCCCTGTTCCTGGGTCTCCTTCTGCTCCCGCATTTTCTCGAAGGCCAGTCGGTGCAGGACGACGAGGGCGTTGGCGTGCGGCTCCACGTGGTGCCGTCCGAACTTGAGCGTGGTGTGCCCGGGTGCGGGTCCCTTCGTGCTCTTGGCGGCGTCACGGTCCCCCTTCTTGGGGTGGGGCTTCTGGTGGACCCAGACCCGGGAGCCCAGGGGGCCGTGGGCCGCGCCCCGGGAGGTGTCCCCGGGGGTGGGCCGGGGGTTCTCAGGTTTCCTGCCGCCCTTGCTGTTCTCGGGCATCGTCCTCACCCGCCTTCGGTCCCTCGTAGTAGGCGTCGGCCAGACGACTCAGCCACACGGCCAGGGCGTCGACCTCCGCGCACACCCGGGCGTAGCGGCGGGTGTCGGCCTCGCTCAGCGCCCGCATGAAACCCCGCTGACTGATGTCGGGGTCCAAAGGGCCCAGGAGGTGGCGCTCGGCCACGTGTTCGGCGATCTTGGCCGCCAGGCGGTGGTAGGCGTAGCCGAGGCTGTCCTTGGGGTCGTTCTTGCTCTTGGAGAGGATGAACGCGTAGGTGGCGGCCAGTCCGCCGCCGCGCAACCGCGAGGGCAGTTGCCGCATGCGGGTGCGCAGTTCCCGGCTGACCTGTTCGGGGAGGATGTCGTGGGCGATCCTGGCCAGGCGCTGGTCGACCCTGGTGGTCTCACTCATCGGGGGCCTCCACCAGCCGGGCCCAGACCAGTCCCTTGCCGAGGGTCTCGTCTCCGCCGATCTGAAGTACGGCGCCGTGCAGGAGTTCCCTGAGTCGTTCCCGGTGCCGGGCGTGGTTGCCGCGGTCCTCGCGCAGTGCCAGTGCCGAGACCAGCAGTGTCTCCGCGGGCAGGTACTCGCTGGTGAAGGGGCCCTGCTTGACGGTCTTGGTCCTGGGGTCGAGCTGAATACGTACCGAGTGCTCGGTGCACTCGCGGACCAGGTGCGACATCACGTCCGCGCCCACCACGAGCAGGTCGTCGTGGAACTTGGCGGCCGGGACCGCCATGTGCGGCTCAGCGCCGATCCCCTCCTTGGAGATCAACTCGGCCCAGGCCGCCACCCGGTTGGCCTCGCCCTTGCGGGGGTGGTCCACCTTCACCAGGCAGGGGCCCAGTACCTGGCCCTGATCGTGCCATTCGGCGGTAGCGCACACGCCTTCGGTCTCCTTGACCTGGGGGACGACGGGCAGGTCGCGTCCGGTGTGCGCGTAGGCGTGCTTGCGTGCCAGCCGGTTCAGGGCCAGCGCGGAGGTGGCCCAGGCGAAGGTGCTGCGCAGGGTCGGCACCGGCAGGGCCAAGAGCTGGGCGTCCCCCACCGACAGCAGACCGGCGGTGGTGTTCACCCCGGGGTCACCGTCTCCTCCGGCCATCTTGCCGAACACCTCGTCCAGGAGGGCTCCCTCCTTGTCGGTGTCTCCCCATCCGGCGTCGCGGGCGAACTGGCGCAGTGCGCCCTTGAGGCTTTGGCCCCACACCACCGGGTAGCCGGTGGCGGCCTCCCGTTGGATGGGCAGGTCCACCGATCCCTCGGTTTCGGATCCCCCGGCGTGCAAGGGGGATTCCACGTACAGGTAGAGCAGGTAGTTCTTCAAGACCACACTCCGGTCAGGACGACTCCGAAGCCGGCCGTGTCCAGCCGTTTGCGGGCGGCCGGTCCCAGCGCGGTGCGGTGGGACTGCTTGACCCAGTGCTCGGCGTCGTCGGGGTTGAGGAATTTGAGGTAGTAGACCGATCCCGGCGGGACGGCCCACATGAGCGTCCGGGTTCGGAGGAAGTGCTGGTGGTCCTGGACCGGGGAGGCCGTGGCCACTGGCAGGGGATCGCCCACACACGCCGCGACCAGGTCCGCGTTCGGGGGCAGCGGCGGCAGCCATCCGCGTTCCCACACGGCGGGGGTGGCCACGTACACCAGCACCTTCCCCTCGGGGTAGGCCAGGGGGGCGTCAGGCCAGTGCAGTCCCCGGGCGGGGGCCACGTCCGCTAGGCGGCTGAGGCCGCCGAAGCGGACCGGTCCCGCGGGAGATTCCACCGCCCGGTGCTGTTTCGGGGTGGGGGTCACCTCGGCGCAGAACGCCCAGTCCTCGGCCAGACGCAGGTGGGTGCTGGTGTACAGCAGCCCTGTCTTGGCCGTGCGCGTGTTTGGATCCAGGCCCAGCCCCACCCGGGTCTCCGGGGAGAGCGGGTCCTCGGGCTGTTCCAGGTCGCTGACCGACAGCAGCCCCTCGTCGTCCTCCAGTTCACCGTGCAGGTAGGAGCGCAGGACGTGACCGGGCACCAGGCCGGCGAGCGGTTCGGTGTCCTCGGCCCCCTCCGGGGCCGACAGCGAGCGCAGGTCTGGGATCCCGTGCGGGCGGGCGAGGGCCGCCAGGTCGCTGGAGACACCGGGGTCCGCTTCGGGCAACCGGAGCCGCCACACATCCTCCCGTCCGCTCTCGCGCACCAGGTCCAGGGGGACCGGCAAGTGGGGAGTCCAGTGCCCGTCCACTTCCTGGGCCAGGACCGGGCCGCGCACGCTCTCCGGTTCCCCGCCCAGGGCGGGGACCAGTGCTCCGGCTACGGTGGAGGGCCAGGGGCGTACGGTGTGCGCAACGCCTCCCGCCCCCGCGTCGAAGGAACGGCCGTCGCGCACCTGCACGGTGTCGCGGGGTACCAGGGCCAGCCACCGCCGGTGCGCTTCGTGGGTCACGACGCCTCCTGACGCAGGAACAGCGCCACCCGCACGGCGCCCTCGTCCACCAAGCGCCCGGGAGGCGCCATCCGCTCCAACGCCTTGGCGGCCCTGTCCGCGAACTCCGATCTCAACTCGTTTTCCTTCTTCGCGCCCAGGGGATGCTCCCCCGGAGAAGTGCGCACGTGCGCGTGTCGCGACACCAGGCGCCGCAGCTCCCTGCGTGCTCCTTCCAGGGGCAAGACATGTCGGAACAGCTCCCGTTCCCGTGCGTCCCCGCCGTCCAGGTGCACCCGCTCAGTCCTCAGGTCCTCCAGGAGCCCCGGAGCCAGCCGCACACGTGCCTGGGGCCCCTCGGGGGTGAACACCTTCAGATCCGTTGCCGGCCCGGTGTCACCGGCCCAGTCCAGGACGCACTCGGCGTGCGCTCCGCTGTGGCGGAGCATCCCCACTCCCAGGGCGTGCTTGTCCGGGCGCCGCTTGGCCGCTGCCAACAACTCGTGGGCTCGGTGCAGCGCGTGGCGAAGCGAGGAGTCGTGGTGGAAGAACAGCAGCCCGGTGCTGGCGGTGGGCAGGTTCGGGGGCGGGGGGATGGTGTCGTGGCACACTTGGGCCGCCTCCAAGGCGTAGGCGGCCGGGACCAGTGCCAGCAGGTCGTCACCGCCCGCGTACACCACGGTCCCACCGACGCTTTTCAGGGCCGCGCGCTGCTTGCGAGCCACCTCCGACAGCAGCCGCGAGATGCGCTGGTGCTCCTTCTCGGACACCCTCAGGCGAGAGCTCCCGGACCGTGGCCGACCGGACAGGAACCGGCCCATGGAGTCCAGGTCCTGCACCAGAACCGCCAGGTGAGGTGAGGGCGGGCCCACACCGTGCCCGCCCATCGCCTCGGCCAGGGCGCGAGCGGCCTGCCACCCGTCTCGTACGATCCGGACGAACCCCGGATCGGCCGCGTCCCGGGAGAACTCCCGGGCCAGCACTTCCACGTGCCATGAGCCGGGGAACACCCAGCGGGCCCCCCGGCCGCGCAGCCACCGCGCGTGCTCGTCGCCGGGCACCTTCGCCAACCATTCCAGGGGCCGCTCCCGCACCGGGTCCTCGCCCAGCGCGTCGGCGCACAAGTGCAGGTACTCGACGAGGTCGGGGAGTGCCGAGTCCTTCTGCCACGTCTTCAGTACGGCGTTCCGATAGGGGGAGGAGGCGATGGCGTTGGTGGACGCGAAACCCGACGCCCGGCCGGTCTCGGTCGTATGCCACAGGCGCTTGACCCAGTTCGGCTGGGCCAGGAGTTCCTTCCTCTGGTGCTTCGGCGCGGAGTCGGGGACCTCGCACGAGCGCCAGCGCGGGGACAGCGAGCACAGTTCGCGCTGCTCGTCCCAGGGCTGGGAGAAGTCCCGCACATTCTTTCGCTCGGTCAGCGAGCGCTGGGCCAGGGACCAGGCTTGAGCGTAGGTCCCGGTCCCGCCCGGCACGCTCACCCACTGCACCACCGGCCACCCTGGAAACTGGTATTGGGATGCGCCGAACACTTCCTCCACCCACTCCTCCCAGGTCTCGGCCAGGTATGTCTGGATGTTGGCCGCGGCCTGCGAGCCCTGTTCCGGGGGCAGGAGGGCTACGACGCGGTTGGGCATCCCGTCGTCGTCACCGCTGACGTCCTCACGGGTGGAAGTCGGAAAGACAATCCGTGCTCCGGGCACGGTGGACAGGTGTCGGACCGCCTCGGCGGCCAGGTGGGCGACGATCTGGCTGGCCGAGCGCAGGTCGACCGTGGTGCGGGACTCGGTGATGTAGCGCTGCACGCCGGAGAGGGCGATGACGACCAGGTCACGCGGTTCGGGTTCGCTCATGCGTCTTCGTTCTGTGGGAGGTGGTGGGGGTGACCTGCGCGGGTACGGGCGGTGCCGGTGGGGTTCGTGTTCCCTTCTCGGACAGCGCGGTGCGCGTGTTCCGTTCGCGGTCCGGGCAGGCGCACGCGCACGTGGCCCAGCCCGTGGGTGGTCTGCGCACCGACCCCGGAGAACTCCGCGAAGGTCCACAGGGCGGCGAAGGCCCGCTGAGCAGCGCGTGAAGTACCCGGTGGCAGGGCGAAGACCGCGTGGCCGACGAACCCGGTGCGCTGGTGTGGACCCGATCCGGCGGGGAGGGTGCGGATGTCGTGGCGGGCCAGGTGGACCGTTTCCAACATCTCGGTCACCGCTGCAGGTGGGAGCGGCTGCGGGCTGTAAGCGGCCCAGCGTCGGGCGAGCCCCGTGAGGAGGAGTTCGGGCTCGGGCAGCGGCATCTGGCGTTTGCCTCGTTTGACGTAGGCGGGGGTGGTGAACTCCACCCTGGCCTTGGGAGCTGGCGGGCAGGCGGCCAACCGGGTGTAGGGCTGGGTGTGCCGGTCGACCGGGTTCAGGCGAATGGTGCGCGGGCCAAGGCGCACGGGGGTGGCCAAGCGCCGGGCCAGGTCGGGTTCGGTGGGCTCGTCCAACCAGGCCACCACCAGATGCGTACCGGGCGTGGCGGTGCTGGTGATGGGGGCGAGGGCGGTGCTGAAGGGTTTGGTCTGGGCGGTGTGGTCGCTGGCGGGGGTCTCCAGCAGGTGGCAGGCCAGAGCGTGCAGATGGGACGGGGAGACCGAGGGATGTGGTGGGGGTGTGGGGGTGAGTGTCCACCATGTGGGCACACGGCCTCCTCGGGGGGTGCTCTCGCAGGGGTGAGGAAAGCAGGTATCCGGGTGTGGGGTGCGGGAGGCCGTCACCGGGTGGAGCCACGGTAACAACACAGAGCCCGGCGTGTCAGGGGAAAACGGGATGTGGTCGTTTCCGGCGCGGGTCTGGCGGCGGGGATGCCGTTGGGTGAGGATGGCAGAGGGTCTGGGCCTACCACTTGGACTGGGTGGAGGTGCATTCTTGTACACCGAACTTGGTTCGGGTGCGGGAAGGCCGGTTTGCGTGCAGAGCGTTTGTGCTGTTCAGAGGCCTGTAAGTGCGGTTTGTTATCTGAGGCACATGGGTTGTGTCGCTGTGGAGGGCGGTCGCGTGCAGAGGGGGTGCATCAGCGCAGTTCAGAGGCCATGAAATTGGGCAAGGGTTCCGAAGGACGTCAAAGCCCGAAGGGCATGGAAACACTTCACGGTTGGCCACGAACTCTTTGCCATCCTCGCGTTCCGAAGGACGTCAAAGCCCGAAGGGCATGGAAACTCGATGAACGCCTCGATCTGCTCCAGCAAGTAGAGTTCCGAAGGACGTCAAAGCCCGAAGGGCATGGAAACTGGCCACGCTCGAGCTCTTCGTAGGAGCAGAGTTCCGAAGGACGTCAAAGCCCGAAGGGCATGGAAACTCGAAGCCACTGCCCTCAGAGTCGTTACCCTGGTTGCGTTCCGAAGGACGTCAAAGACTGAAGGGCATCAGAACCAAAAAAGAATTCTGCCCAGTCCTCGAGAGCCCGCGAAATGGGAGACCTTCTCCGTCAGGCCGCAGACAGCGAACGACTCTTCTCCGCGTGGAACGAGGTCCGCGACAACGACCTGTAGGACGGCGTCAAGTCAGATCAGGTCCAGAAGTTCGAACGGGGCGCTCTGAGCAACCTGGTGGAGTTGAGCGAACAGCTCCGGACCGGGGAGTACGAACCCGGCCCGGTGGTGGCCATCGAGGTGCCCAAGTCTTCGGGTGGGACCCGGCTCCTCGCGATTCCCGCTGTACGGGACCGCATCGTCGAACGCGCCGTGCTGGAGGTCATCGAACCCTTCCTGGACCCGGTGCTCTCACCCTGGAGCTTCGCCTACCGCACCGGGCTTGGAGTCAACGACGCGATACGCGCCCTCGTCCAGGCCCGCGAAGCAGGCGCCCGCTGGGTGGTGCGCGCTGACATCGCCGACTGCTTCGAACGCATCCCCCGCTGGCCCGTCGTCACCCGTGTCAAGGAACTCGTCCCCGACGCCGAGCTGTGCCTGTTGGTCCAGCACCTGATCTCTCGGGACGCCACACCGGCCGTGCAGCTCACCGGGTCAAAGCGGGCCGCAGACAGGGCCGGGGCCTGCACCAGGGCAGCGCCCTGTCCCCAGCGTTGACCAACCTGTACCTGGACGCCTTCGACAAGGCCATGCTCAGCCGAGGCCACCAAGTACTGCGCTACGCCGACGACTTCGCCGTTCCCGCCCACGCACGCACCGACGCCGAACAGGCGCTCGCCACGGCGACCGAGATCCTGGCCGAGTGGGGGCTGGACCTCAACGACGACAAGTCCCACATCGCCTCCTTCGATGAAGGAGTACGGTTCCTCGGACGCACGGTGGGAGCACGTGACGGAGTGGCGGGCCAGGAGCGGTCGACCCCTTTGGAGGCCACTGTCTACGTCACCACCCCCGGAGCGCTCGTGCGCAGCCGCGGCGACCGGGTACGCATCGAGCACGGCGAGAAGAAACTGCTGTCGGTCAACCTCAAGCGAGTGCGCCAGATCGTGGGAGTCGGCCGGGTCGGGTTCAGCACCCCGTTCCTGCACCGGGCCCTGCGCCAAGGGGTGGAGCTGGTGCTGCTGGATGACATCGGGCGCTTCCAAGGGCGCCTGTCCCGGGCGATGGGCGGAGACGTACATGTGCGCGCGGCCCAGTACGAGGCTGCGCTGCACGGGTCCCGGGCACTGGACTTCGCCCGCGCGTTCGTCGCGGGCAAGCTCACCAACCTGCGTACCTCTCTGTTGCGGGCCTCACGCTCGACCCGTGCCCCGCAAGAGGCGGGAGAGGACGTGGCGGTGGTGGCCGAGCGGCTGGTCCAGGCTCGCGCGGGAGCGTTGGAGGCCGGTGGCTTGGCGGAGCTGATGGGGCATGAGGGCGCGGCCGGCCGGGACTACTTCGCCTGCTGGGGGCGCATGCTCGACCCGGCCTGGGGTTTCACCCACCGCAGGCGGCGACCGCCCCCGGATGCGGTCAACGCGATGCTCTCCTTCGGCTACACCTTGCTACTCAACGACGCTGTGGTGGCCTGCCACATCGCTGGGCTCGACCCCGAGGGCGGATTCCTGCACTCTCTGAACCAGGGCAGGGCCAGTCTGGCCCTGGACCTGATGGAGGAGTTCCGCCCGGTGATCGTGGACAGCGTGGTCACCGCCCTGGTACTGAAAGGCAAGGTGGCTCCCGAGGGGTTCGACCATCCGGTGGAGGCCGATACTGGGTGTCGGATGGCACCGGAGACGTTGAAGGTGTTCCTCGCAGCGTATGAGAAGCGGATGCTGACGTTGGTCCGCCACCCGGGGTTGGGCCGCAGGGTGTCCTACCGGGCGGCCTTGACCGCACAGGCACGCCTCATCGCCAGGGTGCTCGCCGAGCGCGAGGACACCTACACGGCGTTGGCATGGCGGTGAGTGGTGGGCGAGCATCCGCACCGGCGTCGGTTCTACCTGGTGTGCTACGACGTGGCTGACGACGACCGCCGCCAAGCGGTGTCGGAGCTGCTGGCGGGATACGGGCCCCGGGTGCAGTACAGCGTGTTCGAGGCCGCGGTTCCCTCCCCGCATGCGTTCGAGGAGCTGCGCAAGGCTTTGCTGGCGGCGATCGAACCCGATGAGGACCAGGTGCGGGTGTACCCGCTACGGATACCGGATCTGGACAAGGTGATGGTGTTGGGCAATCGTAGGTTGGAGGAACGGGAGGACTTCTGGATCGTGTGAGGGAGGGGGCGTGTACACCGAATCCGGTTCGGAGGCGAAAGCCCTGAGTTGCGTGCAGAGTGTTTGTACTGTTCACGGGCTCGCGAACACGATTTGTTACCTGGGGCACATAGGTTGCGTCGTGGCGGAGTGCGGTTGCGCGCAGAGGGGGTGCATCAGTGCAGTTCATAGGCTATGAAAACGGGCAAGGGTTCCGAAGGACGTCAAAGCCCGAAGGGCATGGAAACTTACGAAGCATCAGCGACTCTTCACTGCCGTGAAACAGTTCCGTAGGACGTCAAAGCCCGAAGGGCATGGAAACGCTCGTAGGTCGCTCTCGGAGCTGTATCCGTCTCCGGGTTCCGAAGGACGTCAAAGCCCGAAGAGCATGGAAACACTGAGAGTGGTCGTCGCGCCAGCCTCGTCGCGCGTTCCGAAGGACGTCAAAGCCCAATTCCACATCGAGATGGACACACACCACCCGCACGCGCATCAGTCGGCGGGCCCCGAACATCCGAGCGCGACGCAGGCTGGGCGTGCCCGGTACCGGCACAGACGCGCCACGGTCCCCGACTGGTGGTCGGGGTTGCCACGGCGAATGCCGCCACCACGTCCTGGGGTGCCGGGACAAGCCGACATGAAAAGTCCGAGCCCGGCCCTGAGCGAATCCGTGAAGTCGCTCGGGGCCGGGCCCGGACGTGACCGTCAGGGCCAGCGGAGGGTCACGCCTCCGGTGACGATGACTTCGCGGTACCAGTCGGCGCTGCGCTTGAGGGTGCGACTCTGGGTGCGGTAGTCGATGTGGACCAGGACGAAGCGCTTGGAGTAGCCCTCGGCCCATTCGAAGTTGTCCAGAACCTCTCCCAATGGCTCCCAACCGCGGAACCCTCTGAACTGAAGGAATGTCGTCGCACGTCGCCGTGGCCCTTGAACTACCTCGAAACAGTAGAAGCCACCGAGGGCAACCAATCAAACCGCCCCCAACGGGGCTTGCGGTCGAACTGCTCCGCGAGCTCCTCACCGGTCGGCAACGAACCACCCCCTCGCCGATTCTCCAGAGCCCACTCCCACGCATCACGTTGCACCTTGGGCGGCCACTGGTCACTGTGCTCCCCGACCACCCTGCCCGGGTCGGGCACGATCGCCTCCGCTGCCTTGACGACCTGCAGATGCCGCCGGGCTTGGTGCTCTGTGGAATCCGACTCCACGTCCGCGCCGGTGGTCTCGCCTGCTGAGTGCGTACGCGCTGCGTCAGCACTGCGTACGCTCTTCGCGGCCGTGCGAAACTCGCGCATGAGCAGTTCGTACGCGCCGATCAGGGCGAAGCTCGGCCAGGCATGGATGATCCACGACCACATGGTGGGATCGGCCATTGCGACGTTGGCGGCGAAAGAGGCACGGGAGCCGATGATCAGCAGGCTCCACGGCAGCACACCACCCTTGCGCCCGTGGCGCGCATCGCTGAGCAGGGTCATGGAAGAGGCGACGATCATGCCATCCACCGACAACGGGAACAGCGCCGCACGCCACTCCGGCTCGCTCTGCCGAAGAGCGAGTTCGTACATGTGCGAATAGGACACCACCGCGGCGATCACGGCCAGCACCAGGCTGGCGGCGATGGTCGTCCACCGGGATCAGCGGGAAGAATCCATCGCAGGTCACCGCCCGTCCAACGTCAGATCGGTGGACAGGGTCTGCGGCATGTACGTAACGGGCGAGTCCGGCCGGGGAGTGGCCCAGGAACACCTGGCCCATGCCTCCGCTGCCCAGGCGTGCGTGCAGGGTGTAGGGGCCGATGCGGGCGGGGTCGTCGGGAAGGAGGGGGTCGGGCATGGCATCGCTTCCAAGGGGGGCGGGGCCGGTCGGAAACTGATGTTCCCAGCGATCCTGTCCCTGAGGGCCTTTTCAGCCAGTACCGGCTATTGATGCTCCGGCAAGGCGGATCGACTTGCCGTGAGCCAGAGGCTGCTGTTCCCAGGCCCGTGGAATCGGTATGGCAATACCAGCTTTGGGTTCCGGTCTGGGACCGTCAAGGCTGGCTTGACGTCATGGGTGCCCGCACTCGTTAGCCCTCCGCCATTCTTGACGCCGGACCTGGCTGCCCAAGGCGGTGACGGACGCGCGCCCCGACCCCGACCAGCTCCCATTCCTGAGTCCGCGGGGACTCACGCCCTCCCCGTAGGTTGGGGATGGCCCCCGGTCTTCGAGCTTGATTTCGATCATCAGGCTATCTAGCACCTCCTCGCGCGGCCGACCATGCCCGCCAGACCTCAGCAGCCGCGTCCGGGCCCAAACCCAGTCCCCCGAGCAGACGTCCCAGTACCGCTCCCGTGGGGATCTGGTCACCACGCTCGGATGCCGAGATCGCACCGGGCGTGCACCGGGCCCTGGCGCTGAGGTGGGCGATGGTCATGCCCTCGCGGGTCCGGTGCTCGCGCAGGAGCCCGCCCACGGTCCGCGGTCTGGCCTGGCCGGGAGAGGGCCGTGAGGTGTCCTGCATGGGGGTCCCTTCTTGCATGGTGAGGTGGTGGCCCGGGTCCCGCCTGAGCCAGCAGAACCCGGGAGGCGCGGCGGGCCCCTGGACGGGGAGGCCCCGCCGCGCCGGATGAGAGGGGTCAGGCAGTTAGGCCCAGGAACGCGCCCCACTCGCGGGCCGGGAACACCAGGACCACCGCGTCCGGGTTCTGCGTGTCGCCCATCTGCACGCTGCGACCGCCCGCGAGGCGGCACGCCGCACAGTTGGACACCCCTTGCGAGGGTTCGGCCTTGACCCACTCGCCGTCCGGCAGCAGGGGCAGGGACTTTCGGCCATGGGTGTGCACGATCTTCATTCGTATACTCCTCAGTACTCCGATGCAGCGGATACCCCGGGGTGCGGCGGCCACCGCGAAACCCCCGGGGGTCGCCCCGGCCTGTGTTGGCCGGGGCGACGTCATGCCCGCACCCTCGACGGTGCGGAAGCCTTACGGCGGCGCTTCAGCCGCTCGTCCCAGTAGCCGGGTCGCATCCACGCCAGCATGTCCTCGCGCACGCGCGGGGGCTTCGGGGCCGGGGGCCGAAGGTCGGTGACCCTGGCGAAGTAGTGGTCCAGGCGTCGCAGGGTCTGTGGGGTGATCTGCCTGGGTAGGGACGCCAGGTGGCGGCTGCTCAGCCCCTGACGCTGGGCGGCGCCGACCCGGGCCGGGGTTTCGTACCGCCACGTCCCGGCGTGCGGGTAGACGCGGATCGCCGCGGCCACCTTCTCTGCGTCCATGACCCGCAGGTCCACCGCCCACGGTTGCCCGTCACCGGTCATCTCAACCACCGGGTGCAGGCCGATGTGCTGGGCCTGGCGCATGAGGTGCAGGACGGTTCGTTCTGTGCGGGTGGCCATCGCGGGTCTCCTCCGTGGTCGGGCCGGGGAAGTACGCCCAGCCCCAGGTGTGTGGGGCCACCGGGCCCTTCTCCCGGCGGGGATCCCCGGACTGGTCTCCAGGGGGTTGATGGTTCTGGGGCCCGGGTCCGCCGCCAGAGAGGACCCGGGCAGGTGCGTCAGGCGAACCCCCAGCAGAACGGAAAGGGGGGGTGCATGCCCGCCGCACCAGATCAGGATCGGCTCATGGCCAGCCGGTCCAGATGGGCGTGAACCTCGCCCAGGTCGTAGAGGATCGCTGGCCGCCCCTTCAACGAGGTGAGCGTGTACACCGACCCCAACAGCCCCTGGGTGCGGTCCAGGACCAGGTCGTGTTGGGCGGCCCGCCACCGGGTGGCCGCGAACGCTTGCCTGAACCGGGTGACGTCGTTGCGGGTGCCGGACCGGATCAGCGGGCCACCTCCGCGAACACGCCGCTGACCACCGGCAGCGGCCCCCAAGAGGCCGAGAACGCCTCCACGATCGCCAGGCCCCGGCCGCTCACAGCCGTTGGCGACCACGGCCGAACAGCGGGGGTGTGGTGGCCGCGCGGCCCGTTGTCGCGGACTTCCACCCGTACCCGCTTCGGGCCGAGGATGAGGCGCACCGTGAACGTGCCGCCGGGGTCGCTGCTGCGGGTGTGGCGGATGGCGTTGGTGGCCAGCTCCGTCAGGACCAGAGGCAGGTCGTCGGGCACATCCACGCCCTGGTCGGTGAGCCGCGCCCCCGCCCATGCGCGGGCCTGGGTGAGGGAGGTGGCTACCCCGGGGAAGGTGTGGCGGGCGGTCACTGTGTCCGTGTGCGGGCCGGTCGCGATCATGCTCGGACCCCCTGACGCTGGTGTGCCGGCCGGGACAGCGCCAGGAGCGCCCGGATACCGGACGGGGTGGGCAGCGGCGGGGTGTGGGGGCCCGGCATGCCCAGGCGCGCGCGGCGCTGCTCAACGGCCGCGGCCAGGGCCGGATTCAGCGGGCGGAGGACTCGTGGATTCCTCGGGGGCGAATCGGTACACTTCATGCGTCTCACCTCTGACCAGGTGGGTCTTACGCCTCGGAGCCGCCTTCAACCGGCACCGGGGCGTCTTTTGTGTCGGGGCTCCCCGGGACATGGCCGGCCCGGGGATCACTACTATCCAGAACCAGCCACCGAATCCCTATAGCTACAAACGAACTGTCGGTTTAAGGAGAATCGGGTAGCGTCTGTTGTGATCTTGTAGTTGACTTGTCGTATGGCACAGAAGGTTCACAAGCAGTGGGTTCCCTTCGGCCACGAGGTGCGCCGAAATCGCTCTGAACTGGGATTATCTCAGCCTGAGCTTGGGAAACTCATCCAAGTCAGCGGTGGGATGGTCGGCCACATCGAAAGGGCCGTTCGTGTAGCAACACGGGACCAAGTGGACGCGATGGAGGCGGTGTTCACTACAGACGGCGCGTTGTTGCGCATGTGGTCTGAGATCCTCAAGTACCGAAGTGTCCCGGACTGGTTCCAGAACGCTTTGTCGACGGAACGCCGGGCTGACCTCGTGCACCAGTACCAATCCATTCTGGTCCCCGGGCTGCTTCAAACCCCCTTCAAACCCCCGCGTATGCCGAAGTGCTGGTCAGGGCATGGCAACCGCGTGTGTCCGATGAAGAGGTGGAGCGGGTCGTCCAAACCCGCACGGGGCGACTGCCGTCACTGGTCGACCGTAAGCCGACGCTATGGTTTGTAGTGGATGAGGTAGTGGCAACCCGACCCGTCGGGTCACATGCCATCATGGCCGAGCAGTTGGAACACATCGCTGCTGTTGCTGAGAGCGGGATCGTTCGCTTCCAGTTGCTTCCCACGCGGCTGACTCACCCTGGGATGTGCCCGCCGTTCCGGATCATGGGCGTCTCGGGTGTGGAGGTCGTGTTTGTGGAGCACGCGCTGGGGGATGTCGCTCGCAGTGAACGTGACGATGTGGCTCAGATGCGAGGCTTGTTCGGGGCGATGCAAGCGGATGCGCTGCCCCCACGCGAGTCCATCGACCGCATCCGTGAAATCGGGAAGGACCTGGCGAAATGACTGAGTTGAGCTGGCACAAGTCCAGCTACAGCGGTGGCAACGGCGGCGACTGTGTCGAGGTGGCCGAGGGCGCCACTACTGCCGTTCGTGACACGCAGAACCGGGACTTGGGACACCTGATGTTCCCTGGTAGCGAGTGGACGGCGCTTCTGGGCACGGTGCGCGCCGCAGAACTGTAGCCGCGGACACGAAACCGGCCCCCGCCAGGCGTATTGGCGGGGGCCGGTTCTGTGTGCGTGGTCAGGCTACCCCGGGAGGGCGGCACCGCTCAGGGGACCAAAGGCCGTGTCTCAGAAGCGTCCTCTCATCTCCGCTCTAGGTGCTCCGACCAGGACTCAGCCGCTACCGCCATCGCTTCCAGCCACTGCTCGTCTGGCCGAAGCCCGGCGAAGCGCCGATTCATCCGCGCGTTCGCCCGCGCGAACGCGTTCAACGCCTCCCGCCCGCAGCGCTTCCACACCCGCCCGCTGGCCAACCACCCTTCGGCGCCGGCAGGGCTGTGCCCGGCAGCCACGAGCTGCACCGCCAACGCGGACGGGGTGATGGCCTCAGAACCGCGGGTAGGCCATTCCCAGTCCACAACCCACATCCGAACCGGGCTGACCAGGACGTTGTTGTGGTGGATGTCGGTGTGCGTGAGGATGTCGCCCCGGAGAAGCTGCTGTTCGTCGTCGGTCGCGAACCGGTCCCACCGGGTCTCTTCCCACTCCTTCGCTACGTCGGGCAGCGGTAGCTCTGAGAGCACGTCCACCGCTTGGATGATCCTGCCCAGGTCGGGGTCGCCGATCAGCCCGGACGGTCCATCCCCGCGTCCGCGGGGCTCACATGGGGGCGGTGAACCCGATCTCCTCACCGGTCGGTCCATCCCCGCGTCCGCGGGGCTCCCACAGCAGGTCCACGGGTAGAGGCGAGGAGTTCGGTCCATCCCCGCGTCCGCGGGGCTCACGTCCGGGTCATAGTGCAGAAAAAGGTGTTGGGCGGTCCATCCCCGCGTCCGCGGGGCTCACTGAATGTAGGCCAGGAACTCCTGGAACTGCGGAGGTCCATCCCCGCGTCCGCGGGGCTCACACCCGGGCCCGTGCGGCGGCGGGGATGCTCGCCGGTCCATCCCCGCGTCCGCGGGGCTCACTTGACCTTCGGGCCCCGGTTTGATGCCGGGGCCGGTCCATCCCCGCGTCCGCGGGGCTCACGTGGCCGCTCGGCAGCGGGAACGGCGGCGCGTCGGTCCATCCCCGCGTCCGCGGGGCTCACGGCGCCGAGGTGTCCGCCCAGCACGTGCCCACCGGTCCATCCCCGCGTCCGCGGGGCTCACAGCAAATGACCTGCACAAACCCAGAGCGTTATCTCCCCGCAACCTTCACGACTGTGAGCCCGAAAGCCCATGAGACAGATCCTCCCCAACCCACGGCAGGGCCAAGAACCCGTACCCAGCGTCCCACAAAAGACTCGCCCGTTGAGCTCTCTGCCTGACCAGAAAGCCCCAGCACTCCCTCCAACCAGAACGCGCCGCGATCCGCCCACCCCTCGACAGCGCCCCCTCCGAGGAGGAGATGCAGATGGTCATCGACGTACCGTGCACCTGCCTGCGCATGCCCTACCCCCCCACCCCGCCCCCTGTCCGAGGGCACCACCGAGGCACAGCAGGGCCGAGCCCCGCCTGGTCTCCGGTAAGGCCCGCATATCGGGAGCCAGAACCGGGTGAAACCAGCAACGGCTGAGCACGCCTCGACCGGCGATGTCCAGCATGTGCTGGGAGACGTCGACCATGGCGGCCACGGTCTCCCACCCGGATGGCCGCGGGGGCAGCTTTCCTCGACCACACAACGGCGCCCGACATGTCGCACTCGACCAGCTCGACCGCAGGAGGCGGGCGGCTGCCCTCGCGTCCGGGGCCCGCCGTGCGGCCGCTGACGCTAGGGCGCTCGAACGCACCGCCCTGGCCGAACTGGCGGATCGGCGGGGGTCTCACGCGACGGCCGCGGCGGCACCTACGGGAACCAGCAGCGAACGGTGCTCGTGCTACCTCTCCGAATCTGCGCTCGTGGTCGATCGAGAGGTGTCGTCAGAAACCTCCCCTCCATCCTTGACGCGCCTCAGGAGAGAGACAACGAGCCGCACGACAGAAACCCGCACATCGGTCCTCTTCTCATGAAGAAGGAACGAGAGAATGGGGAACACTGACATAACGACGGTTAGCAGAGTGGTGACCGGCAGAAGATCGGCCAGGGCAGCAATCGCAAGGAGCAGGGCCGCCAAGCCGATCGCGATCAGGATCCGTACAGCGACCTTTCGCCGCCTAGCCCTTGCTGCCGCCGCCTCCTCCTCGGATGCACGCAGCTCGACCTCGCGTTCCCGGATGAACGCGAGTTCACGCGAGCGCCGCTCTTCCGCAGAGATGGTGGAGGGCGGCAGGGAGTCCAGGCCCAGCTCGGCGATCAGGCGGTCACGGAACCTCCCGTCCTCCTCGCTCATGGGCGGAAGAAGCCCGTCGGGCCCAGGAGCCTCCCAGGGCGTGTTCGCGGTCATCGCTTCCTCCCGTCCTCGTCCATGGCGATCTTGACGTCGGCCAGCTCAGGGAGCTGGGACCGGAGCGTTTGCCGGGCGCGGCTCCAAAGCGTCCGTACCGTGCTCGGACGCTTGCCGAGCATCGCTGCCATCTTCTCGAAGCTCGGACGGTCGTCGGTCAGCCAAAACTCAACCACCTCGCGCTGGGCACGGGGGAGGCGGGAGATCACCTCTGCGATGCTCTGGTCGCGCCTCGACCGTCGAGGGGTGGGGAAGAACGGCCATCGCCACCGGCCGCGCCCATGCTCTGTCCCGGACAGGTCCTTGGCCTCCACGCGACACTTCTCCCGCTCCCTCTGCTCACTTATGAGGAGATTTAACGCCGTTTTGTAGGTGTAACTGCACAGCGCCTTCCTGCTGCTCCGGTCCAACCCCTCCCACTGGGCATAAACCCTCGCCCAGGTCTCCTGGCACAGGTCGTCAGCGCCGAACGTACTGTCGTCCCTCAGGGACACGTGCTTGCGGGCGTACCAGTAGAGATCGTCGCTGAAGTGCGCGTGGAACTCCGCGAAAGCCCAAACATCATCGTCGCGGGAGGACACGGGCTCACCGCCCGGCGAGGGCATGCGCGGAGCTGGGGCGGACCGAGATCGGGCCCGGGCCGATCACACGGCAGGCCTGGAGAGTGCCGGCCGCGGTCCAGGTGAGCTCCACGGCCGCGAGGCCGGCAGCCGACGCCTGGACTACCGCCAGGACCTCTTGGGTCTGGATCCGCCTGACCAGGATGCGTTCATGCAGACGCAGAAGCCGCATGAGGACCACCATCCCTACTCCCATCGTGTAGACCACCACTCGGTCCCCTCTCCTTCGGCTCATCATTGTTCTCACCCCTTACAAACGCGGCGCGTCTACACCGGGGGTCCGTGGGCCGCAGAGGACGGCTGGGCGGGTGTGCACGCACTACGGGATTCCGCTGACCGCCGCCTACCGGCGCGACGCGCCGCGCGGGCCCGGTACGTATGCGCTGCTGGTGGAGATGTTCCCGCGCCCGGTGCGCGCGGTCGGGCTCCCGCCCGGGGCCGTGGCCTGACAGAGGAGGCGGTGGCCGCATCCGGTCAGCCTTCCCCCGGTGCGGGGTTATGGGGTGCGAACAGGTCCCAACCCCCTTCACCGCACCGGGATCCGAGGTGGTGGTGTCGGTACACCCGACCCGGAGTTGCGCACCGCGCAGCCTTTTCGCGACCGCAGTGGTTTCAGCCGCAGCCCAGCAGCTTCTTCAGGAGTTCGACCGTGTCCCGGTTCTCGCCGTAGGGGTCGTTGAACTGGCGGATGACCTCGGCGACGGTGGCGGACTGGACCGTGGGGGTCCACCGGCAGAGCAGCTCCATCGCGTCGGGCAGCTCACGGGCATAGACCCACTCCAGGTGGGAGTGCGCTCCCTCGATGAATACCAGGTACCTGGGTTCGGCCTGGCGGGAGTGGATGGTCAGCGTCATCGGCAGGGCCGTCGCGTCGGCGTCACCGACACGGATCCACGTCTCGTAGCCGGTGGCCTTGAACGCCTCGTCGTAGCCGTCGCCTTCGGGCCAGGCCGCCCAGAACTCGTCTGGGACCGTGGTCCACGCGCCGTCGGCGAAGCACTTGGCGTCACGTTCTTTGGACATCACATCTCCTCGTCGGTGGACACCGTCCCCGAGCCACCTGTGGAGGGGCCGGATGCGGGCCCAAGTCTGGCAGGCGTGGCGCCAGCGCACCTGGACGTTGACGGAGAACCCGGCTCAGTCCTGGGAACGGTGTCCGGGGGCGACCGCGCCGGGCAGGCGGTGTCCGCCCCACTCGTCGGGCCAGCCCTGGAAGATCGCGGCGACCTTCTCGGACAGCACCCGCGGACTCAGGTCCAACTGGGCGGCCTCGGCGGTGATCCGCCCGGCCTGGGCGCGGCGCTGAACCTCGGTGATGTTCTCGATCCAGGCCACATCGGCGGTGAGGAAGCTGGCGTGCTGACCGCCGACGGCCGACTCAACCAGCGACATCCCCGTGGCCGCACCCACTGTCATCATCTGCGCTGAGTGGCCGTCAACACGCTGTGCTCGACAACGGCCGGGAACCCGTTCGGCGGCGCGTGCGCATTTGGGCGAACACGCGGTGGACTCGCACGATCTTGAGGTTCCCCGGACAGGCACTGACCTGCGTCGATAACCTCCCGTTCAGGAATCGACACCGGGAGGTCGCCGATGGGGCGCGACGCCAAACGGGCCAAGCAGGCACGCCGGGACCAACGACGGCGAGCAAGTACCCCCCGGTCTGGATCGACGGTGCCCGCGTTCCCGGAGAAGGAGATGCTGCGCCTGGCCAAGGCTTGGGACCGGGCGATCACCCTGGGGCTGATGGCCTCCGGCCAGGACGTGAAGTACCACTTCGACCCTGACGGCGGGGTGCTCCCGGTGGCCGAGGGCAAGAGCGGGCAGGTGCTGGCCAACGGTGAGCGGCTCACACCGGCGGTGACCGAGAGGCTACGCGCCCAGATGCCGCTGCTGGCCGAGATGGTCACCTTCTACGAACGCGGCCAGATCAGCGGACGCGGCCTGGCCGGCGCTCCCGAGGACGGTGTGTCCGCCCTGGGCGCCCCCCGAGCGGCCGCGCCGGTGCCCGCGGTGGATGAAAGGGCCCTGCAACGAGCCCAGGAAGCGACGTCGGACCTGATCGCCCAGGGTCGCGTCAGCGACGGAGCGGGGGCGATGGTCACCCCGTCAGAGCACGGGGTCCTGATGGCCGTGGGCGGACGCGACGGGGAGCTGTACGCCAACGGTCGAGCGCTGACCGCGACCTGGGCAGATCGCCTGCGCGAGCGGATGCCGGACCTGGCCGAGGATGTGGACCGGCTCCAGGCAATCCGCGCCGAATGGCAGGACACCCCACCTCAGGACCGATCCACGGCCCTGGGCGCCTGCCACGACCCGAACTGCCTCGGCGCGCACTGACCAGCGCCTCCATGGTCCGGCTCGACGTGGGCGGACTGTCCTGGATCAACGAGCACCCCGACGGCAGCCAGCCCCAGAACCCTGACCAGGGATGACCCAGATCTGGGGCCCGCGGCCCGAGCACCGTTGGGGAAGCGCAGGGCTTCGGCGCCCGAAGCCCTGCGGCGGGGCGCTCGCGGCGCGCCTATCCGAGCGACGGGTCGTGCTGTACCGGCCAGTCGGCGGTCAGCTCCTCCACGATCGACACCTCGACCGGGGCGAACCTGTAGGCGCCGCGCAGGTGATGGGTGGTCCACCAGGCGGAGCTGACGGCGTAACCGGCCTGCCCGGCCTGGTGCATGCGCAGCACCTGCCCGGCCTCGAACCGCGCCCCGCCGGCCTCGGGGGAGTAGCGGTCCACGGCTGCGCGGATCCGCACCCGGGCATGGCGCGCCCAGTCCCTTTCTGCGGTCTCCCCGTCCTGGGGGTGGCGCGAGGCGCTCGGGTGGGCACGTTCGGGGCTCCGGGCACGAACGCCACCACCCGCTCACTGCCCGGGTCCAGCGCGCAGTCGAGCACGCCCTGACCCTGGTGGTGGGGGCCGGGCAGGAACGTCCACATGTCCGGCCCGGACGTGGCCGCCTCCGAGATCGGCTCTCCGACGACCGCGCGCCAGGTCGACGCGAGCACCCCGGTCACCGCCACCACCGCGAACGCCTCCACCGGCCAGGCCTGGGCAGGCCGGTCACAGCGCAGCACGACGTGCAGGTGCTCGGGGGCCCGGGTGAGCAGCCGGTGGATGCGGGTGTGCGCCGCGCCCCTGCTGGGGGTGTCCTCGCCCAGGGCGTGCGGGTTGTCGATCACCACGAACACCGGTCGCTGGGCGGTGGGCACGGCCGCGGCCAGGTCGGCCAGGCGGCGCCGGCACTCCTCGGGGTCCTCGACGGCGTTCATGCCGGGGTAGGCGGCCCCCGCGCCGGGGGCCAGGAGGTGGAGGTCGGCCCCGTGGGCGCGGGCCTGCAGGGCCAGGTGGCGGCACAGGGCGCGCGACCCGGCGAACCCGGACTCGACCACACCCACGTGGCCGCCCTGGGCGGGCAGGTCGGCCCACAGCGAGCCCTCTCCCCAGGTCAGGCCGAGCAGCAGCCGGTTCAGGCGCCCCTCGGCGGCGACGCGGTCGGCGACATCACTCACGCGCAGCAGCGTAGTGTGGGCGTCGACCTCGATGTGTTGCTGGAAGTGGTGGTCGATCACGGCCAGGCGGCGCCGGGCGTCGACGTAGGACAGCCCCTCGCGGGCGGCCAGGGCTCGGGCGGCGTCCTTGAGCTTGTCGTGCGGCACGATGTTCCCTTTCGCGGCCAGGGGCGCCCACACCGTCCCGGGCCTTGGGCATGCCACAGGTCAGAGTCGTGTGCGATGGGGGCTGTGCCAGCCCTTGTCCGGGGTGCGCCGCGGTCCCGGTGTGGGCGGGTGTGCGGCTCGAAGCGGGCCCTCGCCAGGGGCCTGGGTCCAGAGTAGCCGCGGGCGGGCACACGCGTCTGCACAGGATGGTCAGCGTTCGGGCTGTGTCCTATCAGGGGTCGGCGGTTGTGGAGCGTCCCGGAGCTGTTCCAGCAGGCGCCTGCTGCGCTCATCGATACGGGCGTTGGCCAAGATCCCTGCGTCCGAACTGTGCGAGGGGCCAGGGGCCTGCCGCCGGGGTGCCGGTTTCCCTCCACGGCGGCTGCGCCGATCCGGCTTCGGCGATTCCTGCGGCTTCTTCGGGGGCGGAGCCGGGGCAGGCACGGGCCGGATGGACAGGCTGTCAGGGAGCCGGCGCAGGTGCGCCCGGAGCTTGTCCTTGAGCTCACGCGGGGTGCTGGACCGGCCGAGTAGGTCCGTGAGCTGGGCGCGGGTGTCGTCGTAGGTCTGGGGCATCTTGCTCTGGTACGCCCACTGCAGGGTGTCGAGCAGGTCGTCGGCCCTGGCGCGGATCCGGTCCGTGCGTCGGCCCGAGTTCGCCCCGCGGCCGCGGTCGCGGCCCTCGGGCGCGGCGGCCCGGCGCGGCTTCCTGTCCGGTGGGGCGGATACGGGGCGGTCGAACTGGTCCTTGGGGAACTGCCGGAGCTGTTGCTTGATCTGGTCCGTCACGTCCTTGGGGACTCCGGGCCTGGTGAGCAGACCAACCAGTGCGGCGCGGTTGTCGTTGTAGGCCCGGTCGAGCCCACGCTCTGCCGCCCACTGGAGCTTGCCGAGGTACTTGTCGGCCTCACGGCGGACGTGTTGGTAGGGCAGGAGCGTGCGCCGCCCGTCCCCACGGCGGCGCTCGGGGACCACGGGTGCCCGCCGGGGTCTCGCGACGACCTCCCGGGAGGGCAGGGCGTCACTGGCCTGCTGCAGCAGGGTGCGGGCTTCGTCCAGCAGGTGGGGAGCGAGCCCTCGGTTGCGGGCTTGGCGCAGGCGCATCTGGACCTGACCGGCCATGGAGCGCACGTTCGCCAGGTCCTGCGCATCGAGCACGTGGCGCAGGCCCGACAGTGCCTGTTCCAGCGGATCCGCTGGCGCGGCCACCTCGCGGGGCTCGGGGCGGCGCTGGACGGGCACGGGGGCGGCCTCGGTGCGGGCCTTGACGAGGGTGTCGGCCTGGAGGACGCATTCGCCCAGCGGTGTCCAGACGACCTCGCCGGCGCCGTCGCGGATCCCGACCTGCACGGTGCGAGTGTGGTCGTCGCCGTCGGTGAGCCGGAACAGCCGGTAGGGGACCCCGTTGGCGACCAGCGCGCGGGTGACGGCCTGGTTGGCGCGTACCAGCCACACATAGTCGTGAGCCTCGGCGGACTTGGCCAGGTCCAGAAGGGAGCGGTCCAGGTCGTGGGTGAACACCAGGCGCAAGGGCTTGCCGACGGTGGGGACGACCAGCTCGGTGCACGCGCGCCCCTTGGCCAAGCCCACGTATTGGGCCTGGGTGTTCACGGCCCGCTCGCCCAGCCAGGTGCGCAGGTGGCGTTGGGCGTACAGGTGGTCGGCGCTATACCCGCCCCGGGTGCCCTCCCCGCCCTCGCGCAGGCGGGCGCACAGGTTGGAATCGGCCCGGTGGGCGAAGTGGGGGACGGTCTCGCGTTCATGGATGATCTTCAGCGACAGCTGTCCGCCGCACCCGCCGAGCAGATGCCCGCACCAGAACGTCTCCTGGTGCTGGCGGGCGCGGTCGCGGAATGCTTCGGCTTCGTCTGGGTCGAGGGGCATGTACGCCGGGTCGGCACTCTCGGAGTGGCCGATCACAGCTGTTTGGACGCGACGACGATCAAGGGCCATGTGCGCACAATTAACACACGGTGACGACACTTGAGGGGTGTTCAGGGGCGCTGGCCGAGTACGGCCACATCGTGGAGTGGTGAGGCCGACCCGTACCGCAGACGGGCCCCGGAACGGCCTCTACGGCACCGGCCAATAATCTGGGCAGTTTGTGCACCCCATAGTAAGGGGCAGAGCCCGCTGAGGGCCTGGGGGAGGCCCTCACCGTCGGGTCACCGCTTCCAACGGGCACGCAGGATCCCTGCCACGATGAGAACGAGGCGGGCGAGGATCACCAGCGCACTGAATATCGCAGGCCACCGGCTACCGCTATCTCCACGAAGGAGAAAATGTCAATCGGGCTCTACTCCAGCGGGAGCCTAGAGAGGACTTGTCTGCCTATTGTAGAACTCGCAGTGTATGGATCGTTTGTCTGGAAATCTATTGCGCCCGCAGTGACGGAGTAGCTGCCGCTCACTGCCGAGTAGCCGTATCCACCTACATCATTCGACTGCTCCCATTGTCGTTGCTCTTCAACATGCCGTGTGGCTGCTTCGCTATCGGAATAGACACTGACTGACACCATCACAATTAATCCAGGATCCTCGGCGGTGTATTGCGCTTTGATATTTGCGATGCAGCCCCAGTCTTCCTCGCACTCGTCCCAAGTGTCCGGGCGGGAAGTGGCCGTCAACGTCCAACCCTGATGAGTAAACGACACCGGAAACAGTTCGGTGCCACTAGGCTGAGCTGAACCGGAGAGCTTCGAAGTGAGCGTGTTCCAGTTAGAAATCCCGAAGAAGGTAAGGATACCCAACACCGAGGCTATGACTCCGATCGCTGCCGTAGCACGCTTCCCAAAGTTCGAATCGTTCCCCATGCACGACTCCTGCGGCTAGGGCTGTCTGGCCAAATCCGCACACGGCCCCATCGACGTGTCGGTGTTGCACTCTATCTCTAGGCTCGATCTTTTGTGGCAGTCTGTCGGATTCTCTAGGGGCCGTTTCGGTCGTCCGGGTTGATCACGGGCAGGTCTGCGGCGCGGCCGCGGGCGCCACGGCCTGGCGCTCGATCCTCCAGGGGCGGCGCCCGGCCCTGGAGCACACCAGCGAGATCAACAGCGGCTGACCGGCGCTGCTCCTGCCACTCGACGGGGTTAGCTTGCCGGTGAGCACCTGCGGCGTGTGCAGGAACAGCCTCGCCAGCGCGGTGGTGGTCTCACTGAGGCTCAGGCCCTGGAGGTGCTCGGCGTAGGCGGGCGCCACGGTCGGGTCCGCAGCCGGGGGGAGTTCGCCCACGGGCCGCCAGCGCACGGCCTCGGCCGCGCTGGCGGCCTCGTCCTCGCACAGGTGCAGCCCGGCCAGCAGCCCCCAGCTGTCGCGGACGGCGCGCAGGGCCGCCAGAACGGGGGCGGAATCGGTGGCATCGCGGGCGGTGCGGTAGGCGTCCCCGGCCAGCGCCTGCCAGGTCGTATCCAGTTCCACCGCCCAGGACAGTTCAGCGGGGGCGGCGCCCAGCACCGTGACGAGATTGCCCTCCTGCGATGCCTGGTGGGTAGCCAGAGCTGCCATGTACCAGGCGCGGTAGGCGGCCATGAAGCGCACGTCGATGCCGTTGGGGTCTTCGAGGTCGAGTGAGTCGCCGGTCTCATCTGCCATCGGTGCATCATCGCAACCAACGGCGCCGAAGACCACCCCTTTGACCAGCCCCGATAGGCAGGTCAGGGCGTGGCCACGGCCTGGCGCTCCACCCTCCAGGCGTGCCCGGCGCGGTGACACACCAACGTGATGAGCAGCGGCCGCCCGGCGGCCTCCTCTTCCCACACGGCCGGGTCGGCCACCCACGCCGGCGCGAGGGTGCGCTCCAGCGCCAGGTGCACCGGCGTGTGGGGGCGCACGTGCTCGGCCTGGGCCGTGCCGTGGCCGGTGACACCGGTGGTGGAGGTGACGAACCGGTAGGGGCCCCACACCTGGGCGTCCAGCTGCTCCTGGGTCGGGCCTCCAGCCACCGGGTGCCGGTCGGGGACCGGGTCGGCGATGGCGACCTCCACCCGGTCCAGGCCCTCCAGTCCCACCGGGCTGGCCAGGGTCAGGGTGAGCACCGCGCGACGCTCGCTCTGGGCCTGGCAGGTCAGGGCGAAGGCGGGGGTGAGTTCGTCTCGGCGGCGCGCGGCGTCGTTGTCGGCCAGGGTGGCGGCGCTGTCGGCTGACCGTCGGGCCGCGTTCGCCGCGGCCCACGCGGCCCCGGCGCTGAGGCCGGCGACAAGCATGGCTGCCAGGGGGATGACCACAGTGGTGAAGGTGTCCACCCGCCTTACCCTAGAGCGCCCGGGGCGGGACGTCCCGGCCACGCCAGATCAGGAGAATCGCCACCGCGGGCGGCCGGGGCGGGCCACGATGGGCGGTATGGATGCCGAGCGAGACCTTCCTGACCCTGTCCCCGGGTGGGCGTGGGCTCTGGCCGTGGCGATGGCGGCTGCCGCCGTGTGGCCGGTGGCCCACTTCATCGACCACCCCCAGGGCGTGGCGGTGGGGGCGATTTCACCGCTGATGGCTCTGCTCATCATCTTGTGGGGGTGCGCGGTGAGCCGGGGCGCCCTGCCCGCGGTCCTACTGGTGCGCCCGCTGGTGGTGTGGGGGACGCTGGCTGTGAACGTGGCCCTGGTCTTCGTGCAGGTGTGGGACCGGACCGGTTCCCTGGTCGGGGGTCTGCTCGCGGTTCCCGCAGCCGGCTGGTTGCTGCCCGGCCTGGTGCTGGTACGGGATGCCGTCCGAAGCCGGGAGCAGTACCACCATGGCCGCTCGGCTCACCGGCCCGATCGGCCCAGGGGTTGAGGGCCTACCGGCGCCGTTCGGCTCCTTGCCCATGAACCTGTGCCCGCCCGGGTTCGGGAGCGTTCGCCTCTGGGGCGGGCTGTGCACGCTCAGACCAGGTGGGTGTGCGGGACCACGGCGTCGTCGGCGCCGCGGGTGCGCCGGACCTGGCCGTTGCGGGCCACCCACATGACAGTGTCGGCCTGGATCGGCATCCCGATCGGGGCCGGGGTGTGCGGCCAGTGGCCCGCGCACACCGCCACAGTCGCCCGGCGGGCGTCGATGATGACCTGGCTGACCTCGACCTCGTCCCAGGGCCGGCGGGACCAGATCAGGGCCAGCAGCACCAGGATCTGGTGGTCTTCGGGGATCTGGGCGCCGCTGACGATCATCTCGTAGGCGCCGGGTTGCAGGTCGGGGAGGACGACGTCGGCGCGGGCGGGGTAGCGCTCGCCGGTCTCGCGCTCCAGGATGCGAGCGCCATCGGCCACGGCCTGGGCGGCGTCGGCCGCATCGGTGTGGGCGGGGACGGTGAGGGTCAGGCCCATCGGCACACACCGGAGCTGGGGGGCGGCCTGGTCCATGGCACATCCTCTCGGGGGCTCCAGCTTCCCAGGCACATCCGGCGTGCGTGTGGAGATTTCAGGTGTTCGGCGCACGCACAGCGGGAGGGGGTTCGCAAACCGTGCCGGCTCCTGCGCTCACGGGTGCTCGCGGGTGGCGGCGGGCACCTCGTCCGGGCTCAGGTCGGGGCGGGGCCTGACGTAGGTCACCGGATGTCGCCACCGGCCGCCGGAAACCGCGGTGTCCGGCGCGACCTCCACCACCAGTTCCGGGCGGACCCGGTGGTAGCGCACGGGGTCGGCTCCCCACGCGGGCCGGTACGTGGGCCCCCACGGGTGCGCGTCCTCGGCTTTGTGCAGCCACGCGCTGATCTCCTGGCCCTGCGGCGCGGTGAGCGGACTGGTCTGGCCCACCACCCCGTACTTTCCCAGGTCAGGGCGCCACCGTCCGAGGATGAGCACGCGGGGCAGGTGCACGGACCCCGTGACGGCGCCCACGATTGCCTCCGTGGTGTGCCGGTGCCTGAGCTTGAGCCACCCGCGGCGGTCCGACTCGTACACGCCCTCCGCCTGCTTGATCACCAGCCCCTCGATACCGACCCCGGCGAGCCCCTCGTACCACTCCCGGGCCGTCTCGACATCGCTGGTCTGCCACACCAGTTCCAGGTGCACATCGTGCTCGGCGGCGAAGACCTCTTCGAGGCGGGCGCGCCGCTCCCGCAGCGGAGATCCGCGCAGATCCTCGCCGTCGGCGCCCAACAGGTCGAAGACCACCAGGTACGCGGGCTCGACGCTGGCCAAGTGTCGGGCCAGGTCTCGGCCGGCGCGGTTGCGGCGCAGCAGCGCGTCAAAGCTCAGGGCCCCGTTGAGCCAGCACACGATCTCGCCGTCCAGCAGCAGGCCGCGGGGCAGGGTGCGCAGCGCCTCGGCCAGTTCGGGCCACTGCCGGACCATCTGGCGGCCGGACTTGGACACGATCGACACCGGGCTGGTGGCCCACCAGGCAACGGAAGCCGTCCCACTTGGGCTCGTAGACCAGGCCCCGGCCCGGTGGGCAGGGTGGTCACGGGCCGCGCGAGCATCGGACGCGGGATGTCCACATGGGGATGGTGCCCGCACTGCACGGACGGCAACCAGCGCTGAACCCAGTGACAAGCTCACTATCCCCTGTCGGTGGAAGGTGACTGACACCGTACGGGCGGTGCTGGTCGCCTTGGACAGGGAGCCCGACGGCCTGTCGGGTCTCAGGCCGCGCCTTCGGGTTTTTGGGGTGGCGGGTCCTTAAGCCGTACCCGCCCGGGATGGGACCACCGTCGGGGCAGCCGCACCTCGCCCTCGGAGGTCTGTGCCAGCGTCAGCAAACCCCGCGGACACACACCCCGCGCAGTATCCCGCGCGGTCTTACCTTCAAAGTCTGCGTAACGGCAGAACGTCGCGCCCCGGAAGTCGACATCCCTGCTGAACGTCGCGCCCATGAAGTTGGCGTGGCCGGTGAAGGTCACGCCCGTGAAGTCGGTATAGCTGGTGAACGTCGCGCTCCGGAAGTTGGCGCGGCCGGTGAAGGTCACGTCCTGAAAGTCGGTGTAGCTGGTGAAGGTCGCGCGGGTGAAGTTGGCGTCGCCGGTGAAAGTTACGCCCCGGAAGTTGGCGCGGCCGGTGAAGGTCGCGCCCAGGAAGCTGGCGTGGCCGGTGAAGGTCGCGCCCCGGAAGTTGGCGCGGCCGGTGAAGGTCGCGCCCCGGAAGTTGGCGTGGCCGGTGAAGGTCGCGCCCAGGAAGCTGGCGTGGCCGGTGAAGGTCGTGTGGTGAAACCTGGCGTCGCCGGCGAAGGTCACGTCCCGGAAGTAGGCACCTCGGGTAAAGGTCGCCTGGGAGAGAACCACCTGTCCCCGGCATACCGCCCCAGTGAGGTTGACGTGATGTTCGAAGACGACGCCGGTGAAGTCGTAGTGGCAGTCGCGCCACGGGGTGGGTGTGCGCAGGTGTTGGCTGATGGTGCGCACGATGGTCAGGCGGACCTCGCGCATAGCGGCGTGCTCGACCACCCGGCCGTGGTGGGCCTGCTGCTGGTCGTCGGTGCTTCCCTGGGGCAGCTCATCGGGGCCGGGGTTGCGCAGGTAGGCGCAGAGCACGTCCACGCACATCTGGCGCAGCCCTGGTGTGGGGGCGTCGTCGGCCAGGTGAGCCAGGGCGTGCACTCCGCCCAGGCGCACGGCCGGTTGGTCCTCACCGAGTTGGGCGACCGCGGTGGTGAAGCGTTCGGTGAACAGGCGGGTCTGCTCGCCGCTCTGGCGTTGGTAGGCGATGACGAGGAGCGCCACACCGCCCAGGCCGGCCACGATCGCAAAGGCGCGGGTAGCGATGGCGTCCAGGGCTTTGGGGGAGACAGTAGGCGTGGTGTCCAGTCCGGGCAGTCCCAAGACCAGCCACAGGGCGGCGACGATGAGTGCGACCAGTAGGACGGCCGTGGCCCAGGCGCCCAGGATCCGCCATCCCAGCCCGGTGGGCCAGAGCTTCCAGCGCCGGCCCGCCACCGCAGTGGCCAGGAGCCCGGCGAGGGCAAGGGTCGCGATTGCGGCCCTAGTGATGGGTGCCTGGCTGAGCAGGTCGCGGGAGCGGTCGGGCAGCAGCTCCCACAGGAAGGACGGCAGCGGCCAGGCGCCGATGCCCAAGACGATAAGCCAGCCCACAGCCAGGACCGCGACAAGGGTGCGCCGGGGCGCATCGCCGAATTCGGGGCGTGAGCGAACGAGCCTGGTGTGGAGACGGGAGAACCACGCGGGGGTATGGGCCACGACAGCCACGTTAGACGGTGAGGCAGGGGCGACGCCCGAACCGGGAGGAAAGGTGCGTGCCCCTGTGCGCTCACAGGGTGGAGGGGCAGGCCGTGGTGAGTCCGTCGCTCACCACCATGCGGCGAAGCCGCATCGGATGAATATGTGGGGACATAGCACTCACGAAAGTGTTGTGTTCATACTGAGGCTTATTGCGTGTTGTCGGTGATCTCGGTGAGGGCCAGGCCGATGTGTGCCAGTACCCCTTCCAGGACATGCGGGAGGTTCTGCACACGCCGCAGCGATGCCCCGACCACCCGGGCCATCTGATCGATCCCGGTGAAGGCCTGGTTGGCGTACCCGCCCCGCTTGACCACGGACCACACCCCCTCTACCGGGTTCAGATCCGGGGCGTAGGAGGGCAGGTACACCACCGTCAACCAGTCAGTGCCGTCGATGAACGCCTGCATCGCCGCGCTGCGGTGCACGTTGAGGTTGTCCCACACCAGCACGATCGGAGCCCCTAGCACCCGGTGGGCCGCGCGGAGCAGATCGCGGTCATCGCTCCAGCCGAAGGAGCGGCGACGAGGGGAGCGCCGATTGGCGGTGTGGTCGCGGGTGCGGAACAGCAGCCGGGGCGTGCCCCCTCCGGTAGGCGCACAGGGCGGCCACCGACAGCCGTCCCTACCCGCCGATGGGGGTGGTGACCTGCGGAGTGATCCCGCGCGGGGACCCGGTGCGCACGATGGGCGGCCTCAGCTTGTGCCCGGCTTCGTCCTCGAAGACGATCCAGGCGTCGCGGGCCGCCGCGGTCTGTTTACGGCCGGCCACACGTCCTTCTTCCACACCTGGATCGCCGCATCGTCGCGCTCTGTGGAGCGGTGGGCGGGTTGTTGGAAGGACCAGCCCATGCGGCGGAGCAGGTACCACACGCCGGGGAGGGTGTAGCCGACGTCGAAATGGGTGCAGATCACCTGGCGGATACGGGCCAGGGTGCAGCGCTGGTCGTCCCAGCCGTGGCTGGTCGGTCCTTTGGCCAGTTCTGCTTCCAGGCGTTGCTGGTCGTCAGTGTCCAGGCGGGGGCGGGCGGGTGGTCCGGTCGAGGCCAGGGCGCCGGTTCCGCCCTGTTTCCAGGACCGGTGCCAGCGTTGGACGGCGCGCGGGCTCACCCGGAGTCGGCGGGCGATCTCGGCGGTGGGGGTGCGGTGTTTGAAGAGGTCGGCGGCGCGGAGTCGGATGGCGTGACGGCGTTGCCGCTCGGCGTCGCTCATTCCGCCGCCCTGGGGGTAGCGCATGGTGTTGTTGTCCCATGCCGGGGGCGAGCCGTCATCTACCCCCGAAGCGACACCACCGTTTAAGCCTCAGTAAGTGTTCAGGTCGGCCCCTGAGAGCTCTCCACGCCTTCCGCCGCCCATGCTGTGGGAGCCGGGTCGAGTCCCATGACCGACGTCAGATGGCGGGTGAGGGGCGGTCTAGCTGTACTGACCACGGAGGTTGGTAACACCCACCCCGGCTGACACACGAGAAGAGGGCCTTCGGTATCGGTGTGGATTACCACGTCTACACCGACCCACCAGAAGGCCCTCGATGCCCCACACTACCCACGCCAACGCCCGCCTGGCCCCCGCAGGGCGCCTCGCCCTGGCCCGCTGCGTGGTCCACGACAAGTGGCCACTACGGCGTGCCGCCGAACGCTTCCAGGTCGCGGTCACCACCGCCCGCAAGTGGGCCGGCCGCTACCGGCAACACGGCGAAGCCGGTATGCACGACCGCTCCAGCCGCCCGGCCCGCTCACCCCGGCGCACCCCCACCCGGTGCGAGCGCCGCGTCATCAAACTCCGTGTCCTCAAACGGTGGGGGCCGGCCCGCATCGGCGGCCACCTGGGCATGCACGCCTCGACCGTGCACCGGATCCTGACCCGTTACCGCATGCCCCGCCTGGCCCACACCGACCGGGCCACCAGCCGGGTGGTGCGCCGCTATGAACGGGACCGGCCCGGCGAGCTCGTGCACGTGGACGTCAAGAAGAGCGGCAACATCCCCGCCGGCGGAGGCCACCGGGCGCTGGGACGGCCCCAGGGCCGCAAACACCGCTCCGGGGCCGGTTACGCCTACATCCACAACGCCGTGGACGACCACTCCCGCCTGGCCTACTCCGAGATCCTGGCCGATGAGAGGAAGGAGACCGCGGTCGCGTTCTGGGCACGCGCCCGGGCCTACTTCGCTTCGGTGGGCATCACCGTGGAGCGGGTCCTGACCGACAACGGCGCCTGCTACAAGTCCCACGCCTGGCGCGACGCGCTCGCCGCCCAGGGCATCAAGCACAAGCGCACCCGGCCCTACCGGCCCCAGACCAACGGCAAGGTCGAGCGCTTCAACCGGATCCTGGCCGAGGAATGGGCCTACGCCCGCCCTTACACCTCAGAGGCCGAGCGACGGGAGGCCTTCCCGCAGTGGTTGCATCACTACAATCACCACCGGTTCCACACCGCGCTCGGCGGCCCTCCCGCCTCACGTGTTACCAACCTCCGTGGTCAGTACACCTAGCGCCGCTGCGCAGACCGTGCCGCACGCAACCCACAGAATCGCTGCGGTGGGGCGAGCCGGTGATTCGTGTGGACGTACCCGCCATATTCATCGGCTACCTGAAGATGTCCACCGCCCATCGGTTCCGCTGTCCTCGTTCGAGGACATGCTTGCTATGTTCTCGAACGAGGGCGTCGAACATGCGATGCCTGAAGAGGTTGCCCTGACTGGGTGGCCCAAGCTGGGTGCTCAGGTCCGTGAGACCCGGCTCTCACAGGGTGTCAATCAGGCGACCCTGGCCGCCCGGGCCGGTGTCGCCTGCTCACTCAGGGCGCGTCAACACGTCCAGGAACTCGTGGTTCACGAAGAGGCGTTCTCGACCGACCTTGACGTCGTGGAGGAGCCCCGCCTTGACCAGGGCGTGCAACCAGGACGACGCAGTCTGGCGCGAGACGTCGCATCGGTCGGCGACAGTGTTGATGCGGCAGTAGGGCTGCTCGAACAGGACGGCCAAGAACTGTGCGTCCCGTCCGCCGAAAGTGGCAGCGCGGGCTCGCTCGGCAATGTCCTCCTGACACGTGCGGATGGCTTTGATCTTTCGCGTCGTCGACTCTGCAGAGTCGCGAACGACGTCGAGCATGTAGAGGACCCATTCGATCCAGGCGCCGTCAGCTGTCACGGCTCGCAGGAGTCGGTAGTAGTCGTTCTTGTCGGCGATGATGGCGCGTGAGAGATAGAGGATCGGGTCGTGCAGTAGACCAGCCTCGATCAGCATCAGGATGTTGATGACGCGGCCGGTGCGTCCGTTGCCATCGTGGAAGGGGTGGATCGCCTCGAACTGGTAGTGGGCCACCGCCATACGCACCAGTGGATCAAGGTCGTCTTCAGCGTGAACGAATCGCTCCCAGGCTGAGAGCTTCTCGCGAATGAGGTCGGCGCCCTCAGGTGGGGCGTATACGACCTGCCGTGTGGTCGGGTTCGCGATGCGCGTGCTGGCCATCGCACGAATGGCCATCTCCCGCCCCTGCAACTCGGAGCAGATTCGGACAGCTGTCGCAGACGTGAGCGGCCGGTTCCTGATCGATTCGACTCCTGCGAACAGCGCGCTCCGGTAGCGCAGTGCCTCCTTGGTGGCGTGGTCTCCCCCGCCGGAGTCGGCGTGCTTGAACAGTTCGTCGGCGGTGGTCACGATGTTCTCGATCTCGGAGCTTGCTTGCGCCTCGAGCAGCGGGACAGCGTGGATCAAGATGTTGGGGTTCGGCAGCAGCTGGCTGGCCTGGGTAAGTGTCGCCAGCGCTGTTCGGGCTTGGACGGTCGCCTTGAGTACGGGCTTGGGCTCCAGGTCGAGGTCGGCCGGTGGCAGCGGGGGCAGATCGTTGAAGGGAACGTCAGGGCTCCAGGGCACGCGTCAACTCCTTCGACGTGTCCGCGAAACATGTTAAGAATCTTCGATAAACTTAACATGTTCCCGGGACGTGTTAGGTGTCTCGACACGTCCTCATCACGCGTGGCCCCGCGTCCGGGAGGTGTGTCGGCGGGGATCCGGCCTATCTCAGCTCTGGTATGCCGGCAGGCCGTGAGCATGGCCCCCATGCCGCGATGCCCGACCTGCCATTCTGACCTGACCGATGACCAGTGGGCCCTGATCGAGTCCCTGCCCCCACCAGCCAACACCGGAGGCCGTCCCGAGAAGCACCCGCCGCGATTGCGTGGGCTGGCCGGATATCAGGGTTCTGGTTCAGCCCTGGTCCACAGTGGAACGCACCTGAACCAGAATGGTCCACCTTGGTACCGCGATGGTACGCGGGACTGGAGAAGTGGGGCCGACAGAGTCTCGACGTCCACGCCCTCCGGCTGCTCGGATCGTGGTGCTGTACGGGTGTACGTCCATGCGTGTACGAGTCCGGTGCGTGCGCGTTCACCTGGTGCGCGTGGGCGACAACCGCAACGAGATCCGCTACCGATGCACCGGCCAGCAGCGTCTGGAGGACTCGGGGGACGGCCAAGGGGTTGTGAGCGGGCACGACCACTCGTGCGGATGATGCGTTCACTCCCGAACACCGGCCTGGCAGCCGGCCCCATCGGCCTACTGGAGATCGTCCGGGCCGATGGAACCAACGGGGCCGACCGCCTCGAGGCGCTGACCGTCTTGACTGTCTGCCCCGGCCCCTCAACGAATCGGGCCGACTAGCTAGGCGGACGGCAGGGCTGGCCACATGTCGGCCCCTGCTCTCGTCCAAGCCCCAGGGCCGCATGTGGCCAGCCCTGCGTTGTGCAGTCGGGATCGCTGACACCGATGAACCAGGTTTTTGGGCAGCGCAGCGCCCGCTTCCTTTTGCCAATGGGCCAGTGTTCGGTGGCGTTCCGGGTGCGGTCGGTCCATCCCCGCGTCCGCGGGGCTCACGGTGTAGCGGGTGCAGTGGCGGCGCACTCCGTCGGTCCATCCCCGCGTCCGCGGGACTCACCGGATGCGGACATGGTGGCGCAGGCGATCGTCAGGTCCATCCCCGCGTCCACGGGACTCACCAGTCCTCGGTCTCGCTCACCCTGCCCGCTTCCTCCCGCAAGACTCCGAGGTTGCACATCGCGTCGATGTCGCCGTGTTCGGCCAAGGGTTCCCAGGCTGTTTCAGCTATGTCGGCCCGTTCAGCGCGGTAGGCCGTGAGGCCGTGAGGCCGATGGTGAAACGGTCCTGGTCGGTGGCCTCCTCCAGAGCGTTCTGCCACACGGCGTCGGGCAGGGGGTCCTGGATGGTGAGGTAATCGAAGTCCCGCCACCGGTAGCCCTCGTGGTCGGCGGGCACCAGCAGCCCGGCCATACCGCTGCGCGGACACGTGGCCCACTCCCAGGCCCGGTCGCTCTCCTCGGGTAGGGGCGCATACGAAGGGACTCGGCGAACGTCCATCGCGAACCTCGAAGACCGGGCCCCGGGGCGCCAGCTTCGTTCCGGTTGGGAGATTTGCTGTCTTATTGGGGCTTGAATGGTGTCGTGGCTCAGGAGTTTCTGATTTAGGGTCCGGTATGGATGAAACTCGCCCACAGAACCGGACTGGCGGTGCGATCCATCTCCGGCAGGGGCAGGTCGTCGCCTGCCCGCAGGGAACGTACCGCTTCATGCAGGGCGAAGGGTGCACGGTCAGGGTGCATGAGGCCATCTTCGGCGCGTAGGTTTTCGTAGAATTTCTCCGCGACCGTGACCGCGACGTCGTCACTCACCTGCCACAGGGTGCCGATGACATGGGTGAAACCGGCTAGGTGGAATGCCGAGGCCATGTGGATCGCCTCATCAGGCAGCAGCATGTCCTCAACAGAGGAGGTGTTGCACGCGGAAAGGTAGGCCAACCGGGCCTGGTCGAGCTGCACCGCATTGACACTGTCTGCGGTGAAAGGGGCCTGGGCGTGGTCGTGCAGCAGGAGACGGCTCTGTGAGGGGTCGTACTCGCTCACCCCATGGCAGGCGAAGTGGGCGATCATGTGGTCGGGGAGGCTGCGGAGCACGTTGTCCCGGGTAGGAAGGTGATTCGAGGAGGTTTTCGTGCCCTTCGAGGGATCGGGTTCACGTAGAACCGTGACCTCGGGTGCGAGGGCACGCACCGCGGTTGCGGCCTCGGCGTCCACGTGAGTGAGACGGCCGTCGTGCGGCAGACCTGGTGTGGTGGGCATCGCCACCACCAGTGCCCTGCCGCCGGTGGTCTCCGTCCGTGAGGCGGCGCTCCTTCGCGCTTGCTGCAGGGAGCGCACGGTGGGGGTGTAGGAAGAGACGACCCTGTCCATCACCGTGGTCCACCCGCCCTGGGTGGAGCGATCATGGTGTCCCGATGCGTGGAGCGGCAACAGCGAGAGCGCACCTGAGGGTGCCCACCACACGCGTGGCCAGGGCTCACCCTTCGCTGGCGGCCCGTGGAACCCGAGAGCCTGAAGGACAGGGCCCGTGATGCAGTCCCATACCCAGGCGAGCACATCGACGACTCTGGTCTGAGCCTCTTCCCTCTGTGCCTGGGTATGTCCGTGCCAACTCGTACGCACGAGCTCAGTGAACTGATTCCCACGATCCATGATGTCCTCAAGGGTGAGGTCAGGCAGGGGCAGGTGCACGATTCCCGCCGGTGTCAGGATCAGTGCGTCACAGCGGTGAAAGCTCGTGCTGAACATCACTATGGGCCCCTCGGAGGCTGCGGAGTTCAGATTTGCAGTGCTGGGCGGTCGTGCGAAGGAGGCGAATCCTTCAATGGACTGGATCTGGTCGAGGAGTTCAGTGAACTCCCGGGCGGTCTCGTGTCGGTCGAGGTCGGGTGCTTGGGCGGTAGAGATCGATGAGAAAAGGGAGTCCTCGCCCTCTTCATCCAGGAGACCGCGCAGGAATTCGAAGCGCTGGGCCAATTCCGGTTGCTCACGGCGCAGTGCGCTCAAGTCGCCGCGCATCCCTAAGGCCTGGGTGAACACCACACCCTTTCCCGTTTCAAGGAGCTGAACGGCCCTTTCTGCCCGTTGGTGAGCTCCACCGTGTGAACTGAGCGTGAGGGCTGCGGCATGCCCTGCTAGTCCGGAGACGTTGCGCAGGTTGTCCCGGTGTTCGTGGTGCCGGAGCCGATGAGGTGCGAGCTGGGGCAAGAGTGCCACGGCCTCGCTGGCGAGCTCGGCCGCCCGATCGGGGTCCACAGCGGCGAGTTGAGCGGAGGCGACCATACCGGCCCGCGCGCGTTGGAGTGGTGTGGCGAAGGGGGATCGGGTGATGGCGACGCCGGCGTCGATCATCCTGGTCAGATCGTCAGGGTCTTCGCTGCGTTGGTGTCGGAGCTGGGCTGTCCGGCCTAGCTGATGCAGGACGAGTGTGCGTCGTCTGTCGTCGTCGGGGAGATCGTCCATGATGCGTTCGACCAGTTCGACCGCACAATCGAGTTCTTCTGTAGAACAGTGCTCGGGGCTTATTTCAGGGCGAAGCGACAGGCAATTCGCGAGATTCGTCACGTGCTCTACGAGGAACTCCGAATCGGGTGCTGTGGCCTCCACTGCAAGGAACCCGTAGCTGATCGCCTCTTCCAGGTATCGGGAACTGCGATAGCGTTCGGCGGAGAACATCAGGACTGTGCTCAACGTACCGAGGCAGAAGGAACGCTCAAAGCGGTCAGTGGAAATGCTCACTGATTCATGTGCGAGCATGCGTGCTCGATCCAGATCCACGACACTATCGACTACCTTCTGTCGCCGTGGCCCTGACATTCCCTTATAAAAGGTCCTGTTGAGGTGTTGGAAGCGCGAAAGAAGGACCATGGCCAAATTCCGTGCGACGAGGGATGGAGATACTCGGGAGTTCTTGTTCAGAGCTATGGCATCTTCACCAAATTGGACTGCTTCATCGAGGTCGCTCAGTCCACCGAAACGCCTGTAGCGCAAGTGCAGCGCAGTGGCTAGTGTGTCGAGTACGTGTGGCAGGTGGCGGGAATCCTCGGGTAGCGCACCGACCAGTCGCCGCGAGAGACGAATCGCCTCGTCCAGGTCGTCGGGGTCCCCGGTTCGCTGGTATCGAATGCAGAGAGCCGCGATCAGATGCTGCAGGTGGAAGGTCCGGTTGGGATCAGTTTCGGGTGCGAGTGTGACAGCCTGCCGGGCCAGAGCAATACCATCCTCCAAACCCTCGTGCGCGCCGTGCATCTCGGCCACCAAGCTGAGGACGGCGCTGAGATGAGACACAGAAGAGATCCGGATAGGGTTGCTCTCGGGAATCGCCTCCACGGCGTCGTAGGCGTGCTGGAGTGCCTGTTCCAGATCCCCTGGATCCCCCTGGATCTTGAAGCGTTGGATAAGGGCGGAACTGTACGTATGCAGGGCCGCACCTTTGGGGTGGCCTTCAGGGGCAGCGCTAACTGCCTTTTGCGCGTATGCGATTGCTTCGTGGAGGTCGATGGTGTCGCCCGTGGTGCCGAAGCGAGTCAGAAGGGCAGCAGCGAGTGCGACGTGGAGCGCGTCCAGGTTGTCGAAGGGCATTTCGGGCACATAAGTCCGACCAAGGGAGATGGCCCTGTCCGCGTCCGCCATATCTCCGGAACGGGTGGCACGCGTGGCCAGCCCGGACATCAACATGGACAAAAGCAGAGGAAGACCTGGATCGTCTCGGGGCGCCTGCTCCAGTGCGAGCTCGCTTACGGAAATGCCTTCGTCCAGGGTGGTGTCGCTCGTCGCGATCTGGGCCTTGTACAGAAGCGCGGTTCCTAGCGCGATCCGGGCCTGACGTGCTTCAGATGATCCTTCAGGGGCCTCCACCACCGCCCCACGTCCCTGCCTAATCGCTTCGTCGAGGTCGGAGGGGTCCCCCAGCAGGCAGAAGCGTTGGTACAGCAGGGAACAGCGGAGGTTCAAGACAGTGGCCAGGGCTTCGCGCAGGACCAGGTGACGCGGGTCGCGCTCCGGGGTGTCGGAGAGGAGCCGTCGCCACAGCGCTTCGGCCCAGCCGTGGCTGTCCGCTTCAAGGCCGACATGGAGATCACCGGTGATCTCTAGCGCCCAATTGAGGGCACTCATCTTCACGTGAGGGCGAAGGCGCTCCGGGAGGGCATAGCCCCCTTGGGCGTAGCAGGGGACCAGGTGTCCCGCGGCCTCGTCGAGTGCCGTCTCGCGCGTATCGCCCGGAGGAACGGCCATGGATCGGAACCAGTGGTAAAGACCCAGGACGTACCGGGCTTGCGTGGAGTCCCACACGTGGCCTGGTGACTGTTCGACCGACTGCCCCAGGCGGGCCATATCCTGTTCTACAGGTGGAGCGAGCGCGGCGTAGGGGTTCTCGGGAGCGTCCAAACTTCCGTTGCCCGTGATGAGGTCGAGATGCGCCAGGGCGGTGGACAGGGGGTTAGTGTGCGCGCTCAATGCTCTTCCTGGTGCTCCTGCATTCGTGGGATCGGTGGGAGGCTGGCGCGGAGGCGGCGGGTGAGGCGACGGCCCAGGTCCTTACTGAATGTGCCCTCGTGCTCCAGGTTGACCTGGGCGGCCAGGTCGCCCACATGGAGTCGCACCGTCGCTTCCACCAGGGTTGCGTAGGTGTCAGTCACTGCCCTGGTCCTCAGCCACGCGGTTCCGGCCAAGGTCGCGGCTGCGGGTGCGGCGGGCCACCACCACAGGGCCAGGGGCAGGTACAGCAGGGCCCAGGCCGCCATGGCGGTGGCGCGTGACAACGCGTCGCGAGCCTTGGTGATCTCACAGCGCGATGGCTCGGGCATGACCAGCCACAGGGGCGGCCAGATCACGGCCAGGTCCGCCTCGTGATCCCGGTCCAAGCGGACCTCTACCGCCCGAATCCGGTCACCGCACCACGTGGGTCGACCCGGTTCTTCCGGGGAGAGGCGCGCCATCCGGTCATATGCCATCGGGTACGCGGACGTGCCGCGCTCACGTTCGAGGTTCTGACGCAGTACACGCCACCGGCGTCGCCGAGAGGTGACCCTCCGGTCGATCCATCGTGACAATGGCGAAGGCCAACGGTGCCAGTCTGCCGTCAGCCACACCCGTTCGATGCCCCTGCCCAAGCCCCGGGCGACAAGCCCGACAACAGCACTACCGGCCAATACCGCGATGAACAGCAAAGCCTGCCCACCGAAGGTCATCATGTGCGGGTGCTCGGCCAAGGAGGAGATTTCCCTGAGGAGGTGGCGCAGGTCCCAGGTGTGATCCTGCCCCAGGATGAATGCGCCGAGGGCAATCGCGAGGTAGAGGGCGCCGGGAAGAGCGAGCATGGACGCCCACCGGTCGGTGAGTTTCTTGCCCAACTCCGCTAACAGGACACCCACGCGTCACCGCCGCTGCTTTAGGTGCAGGGGCCGATCGTCAAACGAGCAGGTCGGCGGTTCCTCTGACGGATTGGGTTCCCATACTCGTGAGCACCGCCCCTGCGGACATTCGTAGGAGTCATCTGAGGGGCGCAGGGCGCCCGCTCCCGCCACGTGTAGATCCCGGGAGCCCGTGTATCGGTCGTCGCTGGAGAAGCCGAGGAGTCCTCGGGTGTCGCCGAGAGCGGACAGAGATTTGTGCAGCGTGTTGAGTGGTTCCGTCAGGTCCTGGCCTCGGCGAGCGCATTCGAACACGGCGTCTAGCAACGCGGGTCCCGAGTGAACCCCGCCCAGACGGGTGCGGATCGCGTCGGTATGTTCGCACACGATTCCCAACCGTTTCCTAGTGTCCTCACTCACGAGGTTCCTTCCAGTCGGGTGAGGTAATAGTACTTTCCAGAGGCTTCCGTGTGCCTGGCTTCTGAGGGTTCACATGCTCTCTGTCCGACCTTGACGCGTTCATCCCGGCTCCGTGCGCAGCTCCAGGGGCATGAGGGTATGCGCTGGTGTCACGGGTGATCGTCGCAATGGTTCAAAGGTCGGGTTGGGGAGATGAGCTTGACGCTCGAAGGTGCACCGCTCAGCGTCGGACCAAAACCGGCGGGGTGGGTGTTTCCAACCTCCGTGGTCAGTACACCTAGGCGGTGAGCGGGTGCAGCGCACCGCCGGCCGGTCCATCCCCGCGTCCGCGGGGCTCACCTGGAGAAGTCGCGTTCTGCGCTGGCCCGCTACGGTCCATCCCCGCGGCCGCGGGGCTCACGAGACCTTCGGAGAGGCCCGCACCCCCGTGCACGGTCCATCCCCGCGTCCGCGGGACTCAGACGATGGCCGCCAGGACAAGACTCCCCATGGCCTTGTGGGCCAAGGAACGCCCAGGCCTAGTCTGATCCTTCGCTCTGGCACAGGAACCGTAGGAAACCACCCACTGGCAGCAGCGACAGCGGCTCTGCCTGCGTGTAGTCGTCCAACCCGTCCCGCCAGTGGTCTTCGACGGTCGCCGCCCACGACATGTTCGCCAGGGTGCCCGTGTCGCCGTCGCCGGAGATTTCGGTGCACATGACCACACGGTCGTAGCTGGGTGTGTCGCCCCACCAGTTCTGGACGGCTTCCCACTCTTCGGGGGCCTCGTTGGCGCGTGGCGGGACGGGTAGTGACTCGATCGGTGCTTGCCCTGGGACGGTTGCGGCTGTGTCCTCTTGTTCGTCGGGGTTGTTGTTGGCGACGCTTCGCTCCAGGATGAGTAGCCCTATTGCGGTGCCGACGACGGCGACGATTGTCCAGGTGGGCTTGTTTTTGAGGCGGTCAAAGATGGTGGTGTGCACGGGGGGTCTTTCGTGGCTGAGTGCGGGGCCGGTGGAGCTTCTGGGCTCCTGATTGTGTCAGTGCGTGCGTCGTGTTGGTGGGGTTTGGGCGTGCGGAAGGCCCGGCGGTTGGCCGGGCCTCACGGTGGCGGGGATCAGGTGTCGGTGCCCTCACACTTCTCCTGGAGCCTCTGGCGCCCTTCCTCGTAGGCGCGTTCCATGACTTCTTCGAGGGTTCCTTCGACGTCGGGCAGGGAGTCGGTGAACTCTCCGGGCACGTGGCCGGGGGTGCGGTTCGCTGCCAGATACTCGTGGGTCTCGCGCTTCACTTCTCCTCCCGGAGTTGGCGGGCGCGGGCCAGGGCGGCGTCGTGGTCGGGGTGGGTCTCGAGCGGGTCGTTGTGCCGGGTCTCCTTGTAGATGCCCCAGTCGCCGCTGGGCAGGATCTCGACGTGGAAGGGGCGCGCGTACCCGCCAGCCGAGAACGCGGTCACGTCCTCCAGGTCGTCTCGCAGCCACGTGTTCTCTTCCTCCAGCTCCCGCACGCGGGCGACCAGCTCGGGAACGTCAGTGCGAGCGTGCTCGATGAACTCGGCGTCCTCGAACGAGAGGACCAGAGCCTCGCAGTCGCCGTCGTAGGCCTCGCAAGCCCTGTCTGTTTCGTAGCAGGACAGGCAGCGGCATCCCGGTCCATCCCCGCGTCCACGGGACTCACCCCGGATTCATGGACCCGGAAGGGCTGTGTGTCGGTCCATCCCCGCATCCGCGGGACTCAGTTGTTGATTGGCTCGTTCATCGCCCACCTGGGTAGGCCAGGCTCAACAGCCCGCAGCCGAATGTCTTGCCACGACCAATGCCGTTCAGCACCGCTGTGCGCACCGCCTCGGCGTCACGCACGCGGGCGAGCCCGTCGAAGCGCACGGCCGGCATCCGTACCCCGCGGTCGCCCTTGTTGTCGACGCGCTCTTCAACGCGAGTCGCATACGAGCTGAGAAGACCCAATCCGTTCTGCTCGGCTCTGTTCTTCCACCAGGCGTCAGCGGCTTCCCCGATCAGCGGGAGTTCATGGGCGCCTGAGCTCAACCGCTGTCCGTTCTGTTTCCACATCTCACGCGGCCGCGAGCTCTTACCGAGCCGCTTCATCGGGCATCCCGCGATCCGGTAGCGCACGATGTCGCCTTCGTTGAGGTGTTTGAGCAGCGGTGTGAGGTCCTTGACCCCGGCAGGCCTGAACCCGGACGGCAGTCGCTCCAGGTTGAGTTCACACCTGGTCTGTACGAGCATGTGTCGCCCGGCCCGGGTCTCCTCCATGCGGAAGAGCAGACCGGCCTTGTGCCTAGGGGAATCGACTTTCTGTCCGCCCAGGCTGTCGGAGACCAGACTCATCAGGATCCGGTGCTGGTCCCCGGCCGTGGAGCGGCGTACGTTCCGGTCACGGTCGTCCAGGTCGATCTTGGTCAGTTGGACGGGCATCGGCCCTCCTTCACGTACTCACGGATGCGTTTGCGGTAGTCACCGGGGCGTTGGAGCAGCAGCTCGGCCGGAAGTCGTTCGAGTCCAACGCTCACCGTCCGGAACCGGTAACTGCGGGCCTGGGACCTGCACGGCGACCGGCCTACCTTGGTCTCCCTCAGTCGATGCGGCCCCGGTACGCCTGTCGTGTCGGAAGGTCCGCGATGCTGTGCGCGGCGGGGGTTACTCCGGTGCACGTCAGCTTTCCACCTTCTTCTCCCTCTCCCAGGGAATCCTGAGGTGGTCCACACGCACGTACCGCTGTCGGAACTCCCGATGACCTGTTTCAAAGGTCACCGGAACGTCGTAGCGGGCTTCGGCCCCGTCTTCTCCGGCAGGCACCTCAATCACCGTCCGTAGCCGGGTATTTTCCTCGGCGCTGGCTCTCAGCTCTTGGCGGTCCTCCTGCCAGGGGTGCTGGCTGAGGACCTCTTCTATCGACTGGCCATGGAATACCCCTGTGCCCCAGCCCAGCTCTTCGGGCATGATCAGTGGGCTAGAGGGGACGTGGGCCTTACGGCCGAAGAACAATGGCCATCTGGGGTGGAGCACGTCCTCTCTGAGCTCTTCGATGAGTGTCCTGTCGCCTTCCAGGAGAACGAGGAACAGCGCGTCTGCCAGGTAGAAGCGGTGGCTGACCACGTTGCGGTGCCCGGTTCCCTTGGTCGTAGGCACGTTGCCGGTGACCTGGTAGTCGCGTTCCAGGATCCCCTCACGCTCGACTCGCACGGCCATCCGCAGCCGGGCCAATTCGCCGATGCGCGCGGTGTCCGTGCGTTCCACACCCCGGGCCGAGCCGAGCAGGCCGACTACCCCGGATTTGGTCGGCTCTGAGGAGGTGTCGCGGTAGGTGAACCGCGACCGCACCCCCCACGACTGCAGGGGAGCGTCGATACGCAGGGCGAGTACGGCACTATCCACGGACGGCACCCGTTACCGTGTCGGTCAGTTCGGCTAGGGAATCCGCTTGCTCGCCCTCGGGCACGTCCAGCCCGTCGAGACTGCCCGAGACGGAAGACAGCGCTACCGCGCGGATCTCATCCTGCACGTAGAACTCGCGGAGCCGGGTGAAGTGCTGCCACATCCTCGCGGTGGAGTCCTGCATCACCGTCGTACCCGCCACGGGCGAAAGGAAGGAGTTGGCGAGGTTCCATGTGCCGCTGTCGCGCACCACCACCATGAGCGTGTCCGGAAGCGTCAACGCGGCCATGGAGTTCTGCTTGCCGCTGGGGACGGCGCGAACGAAGGCATGGAGCCAGGCGCTGACAGCCCGCTCCATGAGGTCCTCGTCGACGAAGTCGGTGGCCGGCTCCTTGCCGAAGAGGTTCAGGCGCAGCTGGTCCAGATTGAGATTGGCGTAGCGGTAGTAGCAGGCGGCGTTGAAGTCGACTGTGCCGATCATGTCCGCGCCGGCTTCGGCATCGGGCTTGAGGTCGTCGACCGCGGTGAAGAAGTCGTACTCCACGCCCACAGCGTGCGTGGAGATCGCGTGCGCGACCTGCGAGGCGGCATCGACGTTGAAGTCCTTGTTGTCGGCGATCATGCGCCCGAAGAGGGCAATGTCCACCGACTTGCGAGCGTCCAGGATCTCTCTGGCCATCGTCAGGGTCTCGCCGGTCGGCTTCTTTTTGTTGCTGGCTTTCTCCTTGCCCTGGCTCTTCTCCTTCTCCTTCTCCTGCTCTATGCGACGCTTCTCCGAGTCCTTCAGAAGACGCTCTCGGTTCCTGGAGCAGTAGGCCGCCAGCTTGTCTACGGCTGAGCTGCTGACGAACAGGAGGTACTGGGTGAGGTCGTTGGTGTCCAGGCCGAAGCCCATCTGCTGTAGGGCCTCGCGGACCACGTCCTGGTCCTGCTCGCTCACCTTCTCGCTGTTCTCGGCGATTTCCGCAGCGGTCTTTTGCAGCAGTCGTTTGGTGCGCACTGCGGTGTCGCCCTTGGTGAGGCCGACGTCGGGGAAGAGGTCTCGTGCCGACCGCTTAAGGCACTGGCTGGAGATTCGGCTGCGGAGGACGCCTCCGAAGGTGACTGACTTGGGCTGCCCGAGGTCGTCGCGATTGAGGTTGCTGGTGGGAAACGACTGGAGCAGGTGCAGTTCGATGATCATGAGGTTGCCTTCGGTTCCTTGCCGGTGGTCTAACGGGTGTGTACTCGGTGCTGGAAGTCGCGAGACCAGCGGATCCGCACTTTCCGGGCCCTGCTCTCGTCCCCGTTCAGTGAGACGAGATCGTTCAAGAGCGCGTGGTAGTCCAGGGGTATCCGGGGGCGCGTGCTGCCGATGAGCTGGACGGCCTGGCGGAGCCGATAGCCGAGCCCGTCCCCTTGGGTGGCAGCGATCAGCTGGCGCACCCTGGCTTCTGCCGCGTCCCGTGAACCGCTGTCCGCCAGCGCGGAGCACAGCGTTCGCCGCGCCTTCGGGTCGCTCACTGTGTGCGGGTTCAGCGCGAAGACCCCGGCCACCAACAGGGCATGCTCCTCCTGCTGCTCAGGCAGGTCGAAGGGAAGCAGTAGCTCATAGCCGTGGATGGCGTACCTGTCGTCGGTCAGGCTGCGCCGTAGTCGCGCGAGCCGTTTGCGTGCTTGGGCGACCACATACCGGTTCGGTGAGTCCAGGGCTCGGCCCAGTGAGTAGAGCTCCTCCACGAACCGCCGCCGTCGCTCGAACGAGGTGTTCGGTGCTTCGTCGTCTTCAGCGAACACGTTTCCTCACCTGGTGTATTGGCCGACGTCGTGCTGGTACTTCTCTTTGCAGTCCCGCAGGGCGCCGAGGAAGATCGTCTCGGCGCGGGCCACCGCGAGGAGCTGGCGCGGTGCCGTGCGCGGGAACTCGTCCACCCATGTACGGGCCGCCTCCTTGGCTGTGGTGTCCACGTGCGCCCGCCATTCCTCGAAATGCCGGGCGAGTTTGGCTCGGCCCTCTGGGTCGTCCGCCCGGTGTGTTTGGAGCAGGTTGCCCAGCTCATGAAGTAGGTGGGCGAAGGGGGCGTCCAGCCGAGGCCAGTAGCGTTCGGCGAGGTAGCCGTCGTGTTTGCGCGGGTCGAAGGTCGCTCGTAGATCCTTGCTGTAGTTTTCGGTGAGGCGCTGGAGGGCGGTGCCGACGTCGTCGGCCAGCCCTACGGCATAACCGAACAGGTGCTCCAGTGGCCAGTCGAGATTGCGGGCGCGCAGCAGGGAGAGCTTGACCGGCAGCGCCTCCTCGGACCAGAACTCAACCGCGCCGGGGTTGGACGTCAGCTTCTGGCCGAACACCCGTAGCGTGATGATGTGGTTCTCGTCGAGGTGCTCTGCGTCGACCTGTTCGGCGACGTGTTCCACGGTCAGCGGCCGCCGTCGGAGGTCCTCGCCCTGCGACGGCAACAGGAGTTCACGGGCGTGCCGCCACACTCCGCGCAACAGCTCCAACCGCACAGGCAGATACGTGGGCTGTTTCTTGTCCAGCTTCCGGAAGGCCGCCATGGCCTCGACTTCCTGAAGTGCAGGCTTGAGTTGCGACCCGGGGGCGACCACGACACCGTCCACGACGGTTCCCTCCGCGGTCTGCCTTCCGTGCAAAAGGATGCGGCGGGAGGGCCAGGTGAGCAGGTCAGTCCATCCCCGGGGAACCACGCCCTCCTCCGGTTCGGGACCTGGGGGGTGCTCGAGTTCCCACACCGGCCGGTCGTCGTGCGTGGTGGTGGACATGGGCAGGCCCCGGCCGGGCGCGTACGCGACCATGTTGAGCAGCAGAGTCTCCCTGAGGTTCTCTCCTTCGAGGAGCACGGTCGCGAAGTGGTTGCCCAGTCCGGACTTGGAGCTCTTCTTGGTGGAGTAGGGAGTTTTGGTACCGCCGGTGTCGAAGGCGTGCAGCGTCACCAGCCACCGCGCCGCCACATCGGCGGGTAGCTCTGGACGCTCTTCCTCGGTGGTGTGGTCGAAGAGGGTGGTGTTGTTGCCCTTGGCGCGGTACAGCAGCAGATGGGTTGCGGGTTTCGGTTCCACCACCGACAGCTGTGGGCACTGCATGAACGGCCGTTCGCCACCCAGTAGCTCGAAGGCGCCGGCGTGCTCCTGGCCGTACTGGGCGAGTAGGTGGGGGTCGAACCTGTCCTGGTGCCACAGCGTGGTCCACTCGTCGTCCGAGGCCGAGCTCGAACTCGCGTGGGCGCGGTGCAGGAAAGCCAGGAGCAGGCGGTAGAGGGCGGCCGTGACCACGGGCGCTTCAGCCCGCAGACAGCGCAGTTCGTGGGCTCGGGCGAGGAGATCGTGAAGACTCAGCAGTTCCGGTTCGCCCCGCAGGGTGATCACGGGAAGCCACGGTTCGCGCAGCAGGTTGAAGGAGGGCACCTGAGCTCCGGGGGGTAGTGAGGGGGCCAACGTAGCGTGCGTGGAAGACAGGCGGGCAGGGACCAAGGTCCGTCAGTCAACGTCCTGCGCGGTGATGCGCAGACTGCGGTCGGGCCGGGTAGCCACCCGCACCCCTGCGTGCTCCCAATGACCGTCAGCGAGGATCAGAACGTGGTGGTCGCGCAGCCAGCCGGAGCGTTGGAACGCGGGTGGAATAGGCGTGTGGGACCTGATCACGCCCAGGGCGTCGGATGGCAGGTCCACTGGTGCGGAGAGCACGATGACGTCCTCGTCGATGAGCTGGGCGACGATATCGTCAGGGAGCTCTTCGGTATCAAGGTCTACGGGTGTCCCGCTCCGGGTGCGGGGTGGAACTGACCCTTGGCTGTGCAAGACGACGAACCATGTCTCCTGGTGTTCGTGCTCGTCGGCCTGCCACCGGTTGTCGGTCACTTCGCGTCCCGCTCTCGGCCGTCGCGAGGACGTGTCTGTCCCCCGGGTCCCGAATGCCGGGTCAACCTGAGCAGGCTCCGCGGAGTTGTGACCAGTGAGGCCATCACCGCCGACGCCTGGAACCGTAGCCATTGCCGCCTGCGCTCATAACCGAGTTCGGCGGCTTCCCAGGCCCGTTCCCACCCCGGCTCTATGAGGGGGTCGTCTTCCACGTAGACCCGGTGCACCTGTTTGCCGATCTCGTCGAGGGGATCCCAGGTGCCCCGGGACAGGACGTCTGTGAGCACCGCACGGGTGCGGCCGAGTATCCACGGCAGGTAGATACTCGATGTCCCCGTGGAGAACCCCAGGGAGGTTCGAGCGCTTGGCCGTCGGGCTTCGCGCTCGGCCGGGTCGGTGTCGGCGATCAGCAACAGGGGAGTCTTCACTCCCGGCGGACGGTTGTGCCTGGCGTGTCGGTGCAGGCGCCCCGCACGCTGGAACAGCAGGTCGACAGGGCACAAGTCGGACACCATGAGGTCCGCATCGATGTCCAAACCGTGTTCCAACACCTGTGTTCCCACGACAATGGCGTGCCGGTCTTCCGGGGAGCCCTTGCCCAGTAGCATTCGCACCCTGGCCTCGACCTCTGTGCGTGCAACTCCCTGGGATTCTCCGGTGAACAGGACCAGCTCCGGACGGCGTGTCGCGCTCTCCAGGAGGTCCGCGATCCGGTCGTGCACGTCCTGGGCCCGAACCCGGGTGTTGAGCACGACGATCGCCGTTCCTACGGCACCCACTCGCTCGACCACACGCGCGGCGATGGCGGCGGGGGAGTCACTCACGTGCTCGACCCGAACGGGTCCTCGGCCTCGCGTCTCGTCGGAGAGATCAAACGACTGCGCGCTGCGCTGAGCACCAGACCACGTGACCTGCCACGATCCCGGTTCGACCACGCGGGTCCGCTCCGGATCGGGCGCCCTGCCTTCAGCACCCGCGTGCCAGTACTCGAGCAGTTCTTCCCGCCGGTTCGCCGGCAACGTGGCTGACATCAGCACTACCGGTACGCCCACCCAGCCGCAGAACCACAGGAACTGGTCCACCAGTAGACCTGTGTACAAGTCGTAGGCGTGGGCTTCGTCCACGATCACGACCTTGTTGCTGACGCTGGTCATGCCGAGGTAGTTGTGGCCGCTGCGGATGACCGACTTGACCAGCTGATCGATGGTGCCCACTCCGACCGGGAAGGCGAGTCCGCGCTTGCGTGTGAACCACTCCAGTGAGTCCTGTCCGTCCTCATCCCCGGAGTGCTCGTGCTCGCCCACCGCAGTGGGGCGGATCTGGTCCTCTTGCCGTCCGGCACGCAGTTCAGCAGCTGCGCCGGAGTAGACCAGGTTGACGTCCAGGGGTGAGTTCGTCGCGCGCATGAGTTCGCGGACGTCGTCCGCTGCCTGCTTGCTCAGGGCTTTGGTAGGCGTCGCTAGGTAGAGTCCGCCCAGTCCGAGCCGGCGCGATAGGTCGGCGGCGGCCTGGAGTCCGGCCCGGGTCTTGCCCTCTCCGGTGGGTGCCTCGACCACCAGGACGCCTGGTTCTGCGCACTGATTCAGTACCTTTTCCACAGCCTGCTGGAGGGGCCGCGGCGGACTCTTGCGGAACAGATCCCGGTAGCCGGTACACGTGGGCAGCTGCCACGCCGTCCACCAGGTCCTCTCCAGTGCTTGCTCGGCCTGCTTCCGCGCGTGGTCGCGGTAGGTGAGCAGATCTGTCGGCCAGGGTTCGTAGTCGAACCTCGAGGAGTCGGAGGCGACCCAGTCCGAGATGGTGGTCAGCCCGGCCAGACCCAGCAGTGCGAGAGAGGGCATCTCCACCCGGCTCCAGTTGGGTGTCTCAAAGTCGAGCCCGCGCAATGCGGCGACCGCCCTGACCAGGTCTGACCGCCTCCGAGCCCAGCTTTGGTTCCCGAGGTCGTCTTTCTTCTTAATACCCCGAATAACTCCTGGGCCGGGGAACCACCCGTGGTGTCCGCCGAGCACATGCCCGATCAGCTGGGCGGTGTCGTGTGAGGCTCCCGCCGCCTTGAGCATGTCTTCCATGTGCGCGGCCGTGCCGAGTCCGTGCTTGGTGTCCCACCTGCGCCTCGCCTTGGTGGGCGCGTTGCGGTCCAGAATCTCGTGGTCTTCTTCGGTGAACCTTTTCTTGGCGACGTCGATCACTAGAGCTTGGAAGGCGGGGGTGAATTTCCCGAGGTCATGCAGGCCGCAGAAGAGGGCTACCCAGTCTTGGGCTTGTGCTTGCAGTGGTTCGAAGGCGCGGTCGAGCTCTCGGCGGATCCGAGGGCCGAGGATGATCGGGTAGAGCAGGTAGGCGACCTCCATGGTGTCGATTGCGTGGCAGACCAGGGCGTGTTCGCCGTTTTTCGTATGTTTCGCCCATGGACGGGTGACCGGATCGGGCTCTGGGCACTGTTCCCTCACGGTGGCCACGGTCTCCCTTCACCACTTCGGACCGGAACCGCGTACCCCGATATCGAACCATCTGAAAACGACCTTCGCGGTAGTTTTTCCACATTCCGCTGCGCAGCCTGTGCAGGTGGGGCAAGAGGAGGGAGTTCGGGCATCTCTCGGTAGAGATCAGGTTCACCGCATTTGGGGGTAGACGGCGTGTGCCTTGTTCACGACGACTTTTCCGGTGATGCTGAGGCGCCGGGCCACGTGGCGCTTGGCCATGAGCACGGTCGGGGTCTGCTCCTTGATGGCGCCGGCCCGTCCCCGCGCCTGCGGGGCTCACGGATACGACGTGCTCGACTCGGAGATCCCCCGCGGTCCATCCCGACGTCCGCAGGGCTCACAGCGTGGTACTCAGTGACCCGCCGGACGTGGTCGATCCATCCCCGCGTCCGCGGGGCTCACGACGCCGCCTTCTGCACGGCACTCGGGGTCCTCGGACCATCCCCGCGTCTGCGCGGCCGCGGACGTTCAGGTGAGGGTGCCAGGGGCGAACCCGGCCAGCCCCGGGGTCCGCGGCGATCGGCCCCGGCATGGGGATCCGTGTCGCCGGGTCGGTGCAAACGTGGCCGGTGTGGACCCTGCGGGGTCCGATCGCTCCGGGAGCCCGGTTGGAGAACACAACGACGGGCCGGTGGATGGAGGGCGCCACCGGGCTGGAGTTGGGGGATGAGCTGCTCATTGACACCCGGCCGTGCCGTAAGTCGGTCCGGTTGAACGGGGTGCGCGCGTACCAGCACCTCGCCCATCCGGGGTCCACGCTGTGGCCGCTCCGCCGGGGGAGAACAGGGTGGATGTGACGGCGCTCGGGATGGGGGAGGAGTCCCGGCTGATCCTGCGGTACACGCCGCTCGCAGCGACGGCATGAGCGCGGGGACTTGCTTTTCTCTCATGCCGTCGCTGCCGCCACTGTTATTGGCGCATACTAGTTGACGGAGAGGTCAGTCGTGATGACAGTTCCCTCAGTGACCACTACATCAGTTAATTCCGCGCTTCCCTCTTCACAGACGGCAGTCACTGTGTATGTCGCTTCGGGAAGAGTCCACGAAAAGTAGCCCTCATCGTCCGTGGTGACTCCATACTCCTGGAGAGCTGGGGCCCAGGGCGAGGTCCCTTCCACTGACAAACTGCAAGGGGCTGTTGGTGTGCTGCCGTTGACGGTGACACGGCCGGAGATCCCTGTTCCTGGCCCCAATCTGTGGGTTGGGCTGGGATCATGAGTCGCCGGGTCGTGTTGGACCGGTTCCTCTGGTGGTTGGTTGCTACAACCTAGTGACACACCAATCAGGGCACCAGCCACGATTACTTTGATCAGCGACCGGGGTTTCATGACCGACCAAGGTTCTACTAGGGAGTTGGAGTGCGCCAGCTCGCGAAGTTTTCGAGCCTGGGAGGAGTGATCTTGGCGCCACTATTATGACCCCCGACACGGGCTGACCCAGTCGTGTGAATCGCAATGGCAGAGTAAGCATGCCCGAGTGGTTGGAAAACTGGGGCGCCGCTCTGCCCGGGACTGGTGTCGATTGCATACTCCACGGTATGCGGCTTCGTGTCACTGACCCTTTCGTGGTGCCACCACATGCTGTACAGGGGTCGCTTGATAGTTGGGTACCCGTAAATGGAAAACCATCGACCATCATATGATCCGGGTTGTGTGATCATGCCGAAATATCCCACGCTGAGTCGGCAGTTCAGTTGGAGTGCGGCGTAGTCAAAGTCGCTGTTTCCGTCTTCTGCCCAGCCGTTTACTGACCATTGGGCAGTGACGCCGCACCCCTCTCGCATTTGGGGTGTACCGTAAGCCGAGTTCATGAATGGTGGGGTGATGGTGTAATTCGTATTCCACCCGTCCAGATCCGGGTCAGGATGGTCTGTGTGAACACAGTGCCCGGCAGTGGCAACGGTTGCGTTGTCATATAGAAATCCGGTGCATCTACCCCTATCTCCGTTTGGTTCAGTGAACTGAATCAGAACGATAGCGGATGATGGGTAGAGTGTAGGATCTTCGACTCTTCGACTCTTCGACGATCGTCATCGCCGACGGGCGAGAGTGGAGAGTACTCGTCAGTGGGTGCGACGCCATCAGGGCTTGGGAAAGGTCCGAGTTCATTGCCGTTGAGTTCCGCTGGTTCTCCGGTGCTGGGTGACCCCTCCAGTATCCCGTCGCTCAAAGTTGCTGGAGTTGATCGCTGACTCGGTGGAGGCAACATTTCTCGCGTCGAGGAGACAGGAGTTTCAGGGTCGATTTCGACCTGTTCGGCTGCTGCCGTTCCGCTCATTGTGCCCCACGTAAAAACAAAAATAGAAGCAACTGCGAGGGTTCGTGCTGCTGGGCGAGCGAAGGACATTTTCATGGGGGTCTCTTCGATTTTTTTGTTATAGATTTATATTTCATGCCATATTTTTCCTGGCGGTGCGCACCGTGTCCAGGTCGGGGCCGGATGTGGTCACAATGTAAACCAGTTCGTTTTGTGCGCTGTTGGTCGGAGTGAACCGTCCGCGGCCTGCAATGATGGGGCGACGTCGGGCGGTAACTGTTTCAACGAACTTCACTTTGTGATGTACATCACACTAATGATCTCGCCCTCTAGAGTCCCTGGCCATTTCTGAAAAGCGGAAGATGGACTGCTTGGCACAAGAAACAAAATAAGAGGAGAACCTTAGTGGACGAATGGGTCATCCGGGTCCGCAGCCGACCGGGACATGATTGGCGAGATCGATGACGAACAAGAGCTGGAGATCCGCGACCGCCACCTCGCCCACTGCGCCCCGAACACGACCGTGGAACTCCCGAAGCCATCGCTACATGGTCCCCCGACGTTCGAGCATGGGATGAAGAACTCAGTGGACACCTGAGCAAGATCGGCCTGGCGTTGCTGCGGATGTCCGACGAGACGCTTCGCAATGAGCTTGACGCGGTCCGCTACTCAGCGTTCGGGAACGAAGCGTGGTTCTCAAAATTCATAGTGGAACCCCAGGCCAAAGTGCTTATGCTCGTCACGACAGCCGAGGCCCAGCGATGCCTCGGCGCGTTCCTCCGAGGAGAGAAGATTCCGCCCACGAAGTACATGCGCCAGCCCCCCAAGGGATCGTGAAGCTGACGGGCGGAGTCGATCTGTACTGACGACCGCGCCCGAGGGCACACCAACCTCAGGCCCGGCACGTCACGGAAGGGCCTGACCGCTGTGTTGAAGTCCAGCCGGACACGGCGGTCACACATCGGCGGAGGCGGCACGTCGTGAAATACGTCAGGCCGCGCCCCGACCTGGTCGTGGGCGACGTACCGGCCGGGCTCGATGTGGAGCAGTAACGCAGAAGGCCCCGCACGTTGAACTGGTCCCCGATAGTTGGACCGGCTAACTGAAGGTTAGGCCGCCAGGGCCTGAGCCCGGTACTGCACCGGGCTCAGGCCCTCAAGGTAGGTATGCACCCGTTCGTTGTTGAACCACGCGATGTACTCCTCCAGCCCCGCGGTGAACTCCTCGACACTGTCGAACTCGGCGTGAGTGAAGAACTCCTCCTTCAGATGGCCGAAGAAGCTCTCGATCACCGCGTTGTCCAGGCAGTTGCCCTTGCGCGACATCGACTGAGCACACCCGGCCCCCGCCAGCAAGCGCCGCCAGGACACGTGCTGATACTGAAACCCCTGGTCGGAATGGACCAACGGCGCCTGACCGGCGGGCAGGGTCTCCAACGCCGCCCGCAGGGAGGCATTGGTCAGCTCCAGGTTCGGCGACAGCCCCGCCGCATAGGCGATGACCTGCCGATCGAACAGGTCCATGACCGGTGACAGGTAGACCTTGCGCTCGCCCACTCGGAATTCACTCACGTCGGTCACCCACTTCCGGTTCGGCCCCAGGGCTGTGAAGTCACGCTCCAGCAGGTTCGGGGCGACCTCGCCCGCCTGCCCCCGGTAGGAGCTGTAGGAGCGCCTGCAGCGCACCCGGCAGGCCAGGCCGAGCCGGCCCATCAGCTTCAACACGGTCTTCTTCGCGACCTTCCACCCTTGGGCCAGGAGCCGGCCGTGGATACGGCGGTGCCCGTAGCGGCCCTTGTTGTGCTCGAAGAGCCGCGTGATGTCGGCCTTGAGCGCCGCCTGGGGGTCAGGGCGCTCGAGCCGGGCCTGGTGGTAGAAGAACGTGGAGCGGGCCAGACCGGAGACCTTGAGCAGCACCTCCAGGCGGTGTTCGGCCTTGAGGGCGACCACAGCCAGGACTCTCACTCTGGTCGGTTCTCCCTCAAGGCCCGTACTTTTCCCAGGTAGGCGTTCTGGGCGCGCAGGAACTCGTTCTCACGGCGCAGCCGCTCCAGCTCGGTCTCCTCAGCCGGTACCGCGCTCTTGCGCGGGCGTCCCCGCTGCTTGGGGCGCAGCCCGTCCTCGCCCTGGTCGCGGTAGGTACGCACCCACGTTTCCAGCAGCTTGGGTGAGGACAGCTCCAGTTCCTTGGCCAGCTCGGTCTTGGGTTCACCCGCCAAGAGGCGGCGCACCGCCTCGACCTTGAACTCGAAGGAGTAGGACTATTTCGCCTGTTTGGCCACCAGCGCTCCCGGCCCATGGATCCGCCACCGTCGGTACAGGCTCCGGACCGCCCAGCGCGAGACCCCGAGCGAGGTCGCCACCGATTGATCGGCCATGCCCTGCTCGAACCACGCTATCGCCCTCTCGCGCTGGGAAGGGGTGAGCGAGCTGTTCGCCCTCATGGGACTGCTCCCTGGTCGATGGAACTGGATTTCCAGTCCAACGTCCAGGGAGCAGTTCAGTCTCCGGGGCCCGGTGGTTCCGGTGCGCGTCAGCTCTCGTCGCGGCGGCGCAGGTACCGCTCGAAGTCCCGCGCGATCGCGTCGCCGGAGGCCTCGGGGAGTTCGGCCGTGTCCTTGGCCTCCTCCAGGCCGCGCACGTAGGCGGCGATGTCCTCGTCCTCCGCCGTGAGCTCGTTGACGTTGGTCTCCCAGGTCACGGCGTCCTCGGGCAGCTCACCCAGCGGCACGCGCACGCCCAGGTAGTCCTCGACCCACGCCAGCAGCGCCAGGGTCGCCTTCGGGCACGGCGGCTGCGCGACGTAGTGCGGGATGGCCGCCCACAGGGAGACCGTCTCCACGTCCACCGACGCGAAGGTCTCGTGCGCCACGCCCACGATCCCGGTCGGGCCGGAGTACGTGGTCGCCTCCAGGCCGTAGCGCTCGCCGAGCTCCACGGGCGAGGCCATCCCGGTGATCGGGATCGGCCGGGTGTGCGGCGCGTCGGCCAGCAGCGAGCCCAGCATGAGCACCCGCCGCACGCCCAGTTCGCGGGCGATCGCCAGAAGGTCGGCCGTGTAGGACCGCCAGCGCATGTTCGGCTCGGGGCCGGTGACCAGGACGACGTCGCGTTCGGCACCCGGGGGAGTGGCGACTCTCACTGTCGTGGTCGGCCACTCGACCGCGGACGCCAGGCCCTCCACGACCGTCAGCCTCGGCCGGGTCACCTGGAAGTCGTAGTAGTCGTCCGGAGTCAGCTCGCACAGGTCGTAGGTGTCCCACTGCTCCGCCAGGTGCTCGATGGCCAGACTGGCCGCCTCACCCGCGTCGTTCCAGCCCTCGAACGCCGCCACCATGACAGGCTCGACGAGCTCGCGTGCGAGCTTGATCATCGGTGGCCCCTTCCTGCCGCGGACGCCCTCCACCCTATGGGGTGGCGCGCCACCCGGGAAACCGCGGGACCCGGCGACCCGCCGGACCCGGAACCTGACAAATTTTGGGACGGTTGTCTCACCTGGCGATACTGGCCATGGGGTAGCCTCGCCAACAGTGAACGCCCAGGACACAGCCGTCCCGAAGCGTCCCGACCCGCCCGCACCGGGGGTCGATCCAGTGCCGCGACCGCCGGGGACGGACTGGGTCCCCGCGGTGCCCCGAGACTAGAGTTGTGCACTATGAGCGCTCGCCTGAACTTCCGTGAAGCACTGTCCCAGCGTGTCATCGTCGCGGACGGCGCCATGGGCACCATGCTCCAGGCACACGACCTCGACCTCGACCAGTTCCAGGGGCACGAGGGCTGCAACGACATCCTCAACATCACGCGGCCCGACATCGTGCACGACACCCACGCCGCCTTCCTGGCCGTGGGCTCGGACTGCGTCGAGACCAACACCTTCTCCGCGAACTTCGGCGGCCTGTCCGAGTACGGCATCGAGGACCGCACCTACGAGATCGCCGAGGCCGGAGCCCGAGTGGCCCGTGAGGCCGCCGACGCGTACTCCACCAAGGACCAGCCGCGCTACGTCCTGGGCTCGATGGGTCCCGGCACCAAGCTGCCGACCCTGGGGCACGCCCCCTACGCCCACCTGCGCGACTACTACGAGCAGTGCGCCCGCGGCCTCATCGACGGCGGCGCCGACTCCATCCTCATCGAGACCTGCCAGGACCTGCTCCAGGTCAAGGCCGCCGTCGTCGGCGCCGACCGCGCCCGCCGCGCCCTGGGCAGGGACGTCCCGATCATCGCCCAGGTCACCATCGAGACCACCGGCACCATGCTGATGGGTTCGGAGATCGGCGCCGCGCTGACCTCCCTGGAACCGCTCGGCATCGACGTCATCGGCCTCAACTGCGCCACCGGTCCCACCGAGATGAGCGAGCACCTGCGCTACCTCTCGCACCACGCGACCGTGCCCATCTCCTGCATGCCCAACGCCGGCCTGCCGCAGCTGGGCGCCAACGGCGCCGTCTACCCGCTCACCCCCGCCGAGCTGGCCGACGCCCACGACACCTTCACCACCGAGTTCGGCCTCAGCATGGCCGGCGGCTGCTGCGGCACCACCCCCGAGCACCTGCGCCAGGTGGTCGAGCGCGTCCAGGGCCGCGGCATCAAGCAGCGCAAGCCCCTGGTCGAGGCGTCGGCGTCCTCGCTCTACCAGAGCGTGCCCTTCCGCCAGGACTCCAGCTACCTCGCGGTCGGCGAGCGCACCAACGCCAACGGCTCCAAGAAGTTCCGCAACGCGATGCTCGCCGAGGACTGGGACGCCTGCGTGGAGATCGCCCGCGACCAGATCCGCGACGGCGCCCACCTGCTCGACCTCAACATCGACTACGTGGGCCGCGACGGCGTGCGCGACATGCGCGAACTCGCCTTCCGCTTCGCCACCTCCTCCACCCTGCCGGTCATGCTCGACTCCACCGAGCCCGCCGTGCTGGAGGCCGGCCTGGAGTCGCTGGGCGGGCGCGCGGTCATCAACTCCGTCAACTACGAGGACGGCGACGGCCCCGACTCCCGCTTCCAGCGCATCATGCGCCTGGTCAAGGAGCACGGCGCCGCCGTGGTCGGCCTGTGCATCGACGAGGAGGGCCAGGCCCGCGACGCCGAGTGGAAGGTGCGGGTGGCCACCCGCCTCATTGACGAGATCACCGGCGAGTGGGGCCTGCGCACCAGCGACATCATCATCGACTGCCTCACCTTCCCCATCACCACGGGGCAGGAGGAGACGCGGCGCGACGGCATCGAGACGCTGGAGGCCATCCGCGAGCTCAAGCGCCGCTACCCGGACGTGCAGACCACCCTGGGCCTGTCCAACCTGTCCTTCGGCGTCAACCCGGCCGCCCGCATCGTGCTGAACTCGGTGTTCCTGCACGAGGCGGTCGAGGCGGGCCTGGACTCGGCGATCGTGCACGCCTCCAAGATCGTGCCGATCAACCAGATCCCCGAGGAGCAGCGCCAGGTCGCCCTGGACCTGGTCTACGACCGGCGCACGGACGACTACGACCCCCTGTCGCGGTTCATCGACATGTTCACGGGCGTGGACGCCAAGGCCATGCGTGCCTCGCGCGCCGAGGAGCTGGCCGCGCTGCCGCTCTGGGAGCGCCTGGAGCGCCGGATCATCGACGGCGAGATGGCCGGCATGGAGGTCGACCTCGACGAGGCGCTGGCGCAGAAGCCCGCCCTGGCCATCGTCAACGAGACCCTGCTCGCGGGCATGAAGACCGTCGGCGAGCTGTTCGGCTCCGGCCAGATGCAGCTGCCGTTCGTCCTCAAGTCCGCCGAGGTCATGAAGGGCGCGGTCGCCTACCTCGAACCGCACATGGAGAAGACCGACGACGACGGCAAGGGCCGGATCGTCCTGGCGACCGTCAAGGGCGACGTCCACGACATCGGCAAGAACCTCGTCGACATCATCCTGTCGAACAACGGCTACGACGTCGTCAACATCGGCATCAAGCAGCCGGTCTCGGCGATCCTGGAGGCGGCCGAGGCCGAGCGCGCCGACGTCATCGGCATGTCCGGCCTGCTGGTCAAGTCCACGGTGATCATGCGGGAGAACCTGGAGGAGATGAACTCCCGGGGCCTGTCCGAGCGCTTCCCCGTGCTGCTGGGCGGCGCCGCCCTGACCCGCTCCTACGTGGAGCAGGACCTGGCCGAGATGTTCCAGGGGCATGTCCGCTACGCCAAGGACGCCTTCGAGGGCCTGCGCCTGATGGACACCTTCATGGCCGTCAAGCGCGGCGAGGAGGGCGCCGAGCTGCCCGCGCTGCGCCAGCGCCGGGTGCGCAAGGGCGCCACCCTGAAGGTGACCGAGCCCGAGGACATGCCCGCCCGCAGCGACGTGGCCACCGACAACCGGGTGCCCGTCCCGCCGTTCTTCGGCGACCGCATCAGCAAGGGCATCCCGCTGGCCGACTACGCGGCCTTCCTCGACGAGCGCGCCACGTTCATGGGCCAGTGGGGGCTCAAGGCCTCCCGCGGCGGCAACGGGCCCTCCTACGAGGAGCTCGTGGCGACCGAGGGCCGGCCCCGCATGCGGATGTGGCTCGACCGCATCCAGACCGACGGCCTGCTGGAGGCCGCCGTCGTCCACGGGCACTACCCCTGCTACAGCGAGGGCGACGACCTGGTCGTGCTGGACGAGGACGGTACCAACGAGCGCACGCGCTTCACGTTCCCGCGCCAGCGCCGCGACCGCCACCTGTGCCTGGCCGACTTCTTCCGGCCCAAGGAGTCCGGTGAGCTGGACGTGGTGTCCTTCCAGGTGGTGACCGTGGGGGCGGCGATCAGCCGCGCCACCGCGGAGCTGTTCGAGAAGAACGCCTACCGGGACTACCTGGAGCTGCACGGTCTGTCGGTGCAGCTGACCGAGGCCCTGGCCGAGTACTGGCACACGCGGGTGCGGGCCGAGCTGGGCTTCGCCGGGGAGGACCCGGCCGAGCTCGACGCGTTCTTCAAGCTCGGCTACCGGGGCGCCCGCTTCTCCCTGGGCTACGGGGCGTGCCCCAACCTGGAGGACCGGGCCAAGATCATGCGGCTGCTGGAGCCCGAGCGCGTCGGGGTGACGCTGTCGGAGGAGTTCCAGCTGGTCCCGGAGCAGGCCACCGACGCGATCGTCATCCACCACCCGGAGGCGACGTACTTCAACGTCTGAGTCATCAGGTCACTGAACCTGTCGGGGGGCGGCTTCCATGGCCGCCCCCCGTCGTCTCTGTGCGTCCGGCGTCACGGCGGTGACGGGCGAGGTGAGGGGAAAGGCGTAGGACTCTCATCGGGAGCCCGGGCGTGTTCGAGCGGGGGGGACGTCTCCGTCTGCCCCGACCGCCCCGCGGACCGCGCCCCTCGGGTGTCCCGCGCAGGTCCTTGCCAGTGGGAAACCGATCGGTGTATTCTCTTGAAACCGACCGGTTTCCCCAGGGGTGCCCGGTAGTCGGCCCCAGATCGGTCTCGAACACGCCGGGCCCTTCGTGTGCTGAGCGCGTGCGTACTCAGGTTGGAGTCAAAAGCCATGTCCTCTCACGCCACCTCCACCATCTTCGTCATCGGCGGCACAGGGGCTCAAGGGATGCCCATCGTCCGCTCCCTCGTCGCCGATAAGAAGTACTCTGTCCGATTCCTCACCCGCGATTCCGCCTCCCCCCGGGCTCAGGCCCTCCTCGCGCTCGGCAACGTCTCCGCTCTCGAAGGGTCCTTCGCCGACGAGGACGTGCTGCGGGAGGGGTTTCGCGGCTGTGACGGGGTGTTCCTCAACATCGACGGGTTCAACACCGGTGAGAAGACCGAAACCTACTGGGCCATCCGCAGTTACGAGATAGCGATCGAGGAAGGAATCAATTTCTTCGTCTATGGAAACCTCGACTACGTCCTCAAGAAGTCAGGCTACGACTCCAGGTTCCGCACCGGCCACTACGACGGAAAAGGCCGTATGGCCGAATGGGTACTGTTTCAGAACGAAGAGAACAGGGACAGGATGGGGGCAGCGGTCTTCACCTCGGGTCCCTACATCGAGATGACGATCTCACCGCTCACGCCCATGACGCCCACCATCGAGGACGGAGTGGTCACGTGGCGGGTCCCCCTCGGCGGGGGAGCCGTTCCCCACGTGGCGCTCGAGGACTGCGGCTTCTACGTTCGCTGGCTCTTCGACCACCCGGAGCGGGCCAACGGCATGGACCTCGAAGTCGCCATCGAACACATGGCCTATGCCGATATGGCCGCGGCATTCGAGAAGGTCACCGGGCACCCGGCGCAGTACATCGACACGGATCCGGACACCTATTGGAACAGCTCGGCCCTGAAGGGTCTTGCTGATCACCCTGCCGGATACAATGCCGACCCCAACGACAAGAGCACCATGACCTTCCGTGATAATTTTACGGGTTTCTGGAATATGTGGAAGCACGGAATCATTACCAGGGACTACGCTCTGCTCGACGAAATTCACCCCGACAGGATCAGAAGTGCTGAGCAGTGGTTCCGTCGAGAGGACCGGGTGGGCAGGGAACTCGGCAAGGGAAGTCTGTGGGAGAGGGTTCAACCGGAGAACTGGAGCGGCGACTCCGCGATCCTCAAGAGCAGCGCGGATCTCAGAACGGGTCGGTTGTGAGCGGGTGAACTGTGGCGGATCGGTGGACTTCATCGCTTGTACCCGCCAGGCCGGCCTGCTTCCGGCGCCTGCGCAGTCGGCGGTGGTGAGCGGATTCGGCTTCCCGGTCCGGGCAGCAGGGGAGCACCGGCGCCCGTGTCCGCATCGAGCTACCCTCGCGTTATGACCACCGAAGTAAGGCCGAGTACCAGAGAGCGGCTGCTGGAGGCGGCGGCCACGCTCACCTACCGGGACGGTGTCGGCATCGGCGTCGAGGCACTGTGCAAGGCGGCGGGGGTGTCCAAGCGCTCCTTGTACACGTTGTTCGACAGCAAGGACGAACTGCTCGCAGCGAGCCTGGAGGAGCGCGCCACCGCCTTCGTGGTGACCCTCCTGCCCGCCGCGGACGATGGCCGCTCCCCCCGTGAGCGGATCCTGCACGTCTTCGAGCAGGTGGAGTCACAGGCCGGCGCGCCGGAGTATCGGGGGTGTCGGTACCTCGCCGTCCAGGTCGAGCTCAAGGACCAGAGCCACCCCGCGAGCCGGGTGGCCCACCGGATCAAGGCGAATCTGACAGCGTTCTTCCGGTCCGAGGCCGAACAGGGTGGGGCGAGCGATCCCGACCTCCTGGCCCGGCAGCTCAGCCTGGTCTTCGACGGCGCCAGCGCGCGTGCGGGGATCGGAGCCGACAAGCTGACCGGACTCATCGCGCCTACGGCAGCCACCCTGCTCGACGCGGCGGGCATGCACTGATCCGACCGGTGTGTGATTCCCCTCCCTCTTGGCGGGCGGGGGTCGACGTGACCGGTTTCGCACCGCACGATGGGGTGCGGAGCCGGCGGACACGCGCGGAAGCGCTCCAGGGGAGAATTCGCCGGCCGGTCGCCGCACCGACGGTCGCGCTTCACGGGCCGTGCGCCACCGGTCCCGGACGATAGGAACACAGCAACACAGGAATGCCTGAGCGCCTCGTGGGCGACCGGGGGAGTCCCGACACTGGAGGGGAGTGCGTGGTGCCACCCGTGGCCGTCCGGCCCGCGAGCACCGCCGTGCGCATGAGCGAACCGATCACGCTGAACCGAGACACGTCCGCGGCCGAGACCGGGAGGCGGCTCCAGGCGGTCCTGCTGGACATGGACGGCACGCTCATCGAGAGCGAGCACCTGTGGGGCGAGTCCGAGTCGGAACTGGTCTCCGAGCTGGGCGGGGTGTGGACCGAGGAGGACCACGCGCGCAACGTCGGCAACGCGGCCGACCCCGTGGCCCGGTACATCATCGACCTGACCGGTGCCGACCTCAGCCCGCGCCAGGTCGCGCGCAAGCTGTACGCGAAGTTCCGGAGCAAGCTGGAGGGCGGTGCCCGGCTGCGTCCGGGCGCCAAGGAGCTGGTCCGGACGATCTCCGAGGCGGGCGTCCCGGTCGCCCTGGTGACCTCCACCGAGCGCGAGCTGATCGAGGCCGCCATCGGAGGGATCGGCCTGGAGAGCTTCGACGACTCCGTGGCCGGTGACGAGGTCGCCGCCAACAAGCCCGACCCCGACCCCTACCTGCGGGCCGCCCGCCGCCTGGGCGTCGACGCCCGCCGCTGCGTGGCCTTCGAGGACTCCCTGGTCGGCGTGACCGCCGCGGCCGACGCCGGGTGCGTGACCGTCGCCGTGCCCGACCACGTGGTGATCCCCGCGCGCGAGGGCGTGGTCTTCCGCGACAGCCTGGTGGGCGTGGACATGGAGTGGCTGGAGTCCCTGGTCGCCGACCGCTGAGCACCGGGCGCGGGGATTGAGCCCCCGCGCGGGAGTGACACCGGGGGCGGGGCCGCGCACGCGGACCCGCCCCCGACGCGTGTCTAGGCCTCGACCTCGGAGCGGTCGCCGCCCCAGAGGGTGTGGAAGGAGCCCTCCCGGTCCGTGCGCCGGTAGGTGTGGGCGCCGAAGAAGTCCCGCTGGCCCTGGACGAGCGCGGCGGGCAGACGCTCGGCGCGCAGCGCGTCGTAGTAGGCCAGCGCGGCGGCGAAGCCCGGCGCGGGCACGCCCTGGCGGGTGGCCGCCACCATGACCTCGCGCCAGTCGTCCTGGGCGTCGGCGACCTCACGGGCGAACGTGGCGTCCGACAGCAGACTCGGCAGGTCGGGGCGGGTGTCGTAGGCGGCGCGGATGCGGTCCAGGAACGCGGCCCGGATGATGCACCCGCCGCGCCACAGGGCGGCGACCGCGCCCGGGTCGATGCCCCAGCCGTACTCCTCGGCGCCCGCGGTGATCTCGTGGAAGCCCTGGGTGTAGGACATGATCTTCGAGGCGTAGAGCGCCTGCTCGACGCGGTCGGCGAAGGCGGCGGCCTCCTCCTCCGACAGGGCCCGGGGCGTGGGCCCCTCCAGGGACCGCGACGCCTCGCGCAGCGGCACGTGGCCCGACAGCGAGCGCGCGAAGACCGCCTCGGCGATGCCGGAGACCGGCACCCCCAGGTCGAGCGCGGTCTGCACGGTCCAGCGGCCGGTCCCCTTCTGCTCGGCTGCGTCGGCGACCACGTCCACGAACGGCTTCCCGGTGTACTCGTCCACGTGCGCGAGCACCTCGGCGGTGATCTCGATCAGGTACGAGTCCAGCCGGCCGGTGTTCCAGGTGCGGAAGATGTCGGAGATCCGGCCCGGGGTGTAGCCCGCCACGTCGCGGAGCAGCTGGTAGGCCTCGCCGATCAGCTGCATGTCGGCGTACTCGATGCCGTTGTGCACCATCTTCACGAAGTGGCCCGCGCCGTCGGGGCCCACGTGGGACACGCACGGCGTGCCGTCCTCGGCCTTGGCGGCGATCCGCTCCAGGATGGGGCCGAGCACGGCGTAGGACTCCGCCGAGCCGCCCGGCATGATGCTGGGCCCGTGCAGGGCGCCCTCCTCGCCGCCGGAGATGCCGGTGCCGACGAAGTGCAGGTCCCGCTCGCGCAGGAGGCGCTCACGGCGGCGGGTGTCGGCGAAGTGCGCGTTGCCGCCGTCGATGATCATGTCGCCGGGCTCCAGCAGGGGCGCGAACTCGTCGATGACCGCGTCGGTGGGCTCTCCGGCCTTGACCATGACCACGAGGCGGCGCGGGCGCTCCAGCGCGGCGACGAACTCCTTGGCGGTGCGGGTCGCGACGAAGTCGCCCTCCTCGCCGAACTCCGCGACCAGGGCGTCGGTGCGGGCGGCGGTGCGGTTGTGGACCGCGACGGTGAAGCCGTTCCGGGCCAGGTTGCGGGCGAGGTTGCGGCCCATGACCGCGAGTCCGGTGACACCGATCTGCGCTTGCGTGCTCATGTGCGTGACTCCTGAGTGGCTGTAGGGGGACCCTGTCGATCACACTAGGACCGCGGGGTCCCTGAGCCCGGCTGCGGGGCCGCGCGTCGCGGTCCATGTCCGGTACCTCACAGCCGCCCGGCCGTGCCCCGTGCGGGCACGTGGGACGCGGGTAGCGTGGGGACGAGGGGGATACCGGGCGAGGGCTCCTGAGGCCGAGGCGCCGGACCAGGGGCTCGCCCTAAGGGATCGTCCCGATGTGCGGAGCGGCGCCGGATGGGAGACTGGTGCCATGCCTGACGACCTCACAGCAACCGCCGGCCTTTCCCTGGGAGCCGCCCTCACCATCGTGGGGCTGCTCATCACCTTCTTCGTGTGGCGTCGCAAGGGCGTCGCCTCGGGACTGCGCGGTGTGGCGTGGTCCCTGCTGCCGCTGGCCGCGGGTCTGCTCGGCCTGATGAACGCCATCTGGCAGTTCGTGCTCAGCCTCGTGGGCATCGTGGCCGGGCTGGCGTTCAACCCGCTCGTCTGGGCGGGTGTGGTCATGGTGGGCGTCTCGGTGGTCCTCTACGTCGTCTCGGGGTTCATGCGCGCGCGGGGCGCGGGCACCTCCCCGCGCGGGGCCGCCAAGGGCGAGGGCAGCGCGAAGGGCGCGGGCGGCGCGAAGGCCGCCGGGCCCGCCGCGGCACCCGCAGGCCAGGTCGGCGCCAAGGCGCCGAAGAAGTCCGGGGGCGACGACCTCTCTGACTTCAGCGACATCGAGGACCTGCTGCGCAAGAGGGGCATCGACTGAGCCCTCCGGGGACCGGGGAGCGCCCCTCGCGACGCTCCCGCGGGACCCGGCGGAAGGCCACATCGTCACTGTGAGTGATGGTGGCGGCACCTCGGATGGACCCGGCTACGGCCGGGTCTTCTTTGTGTCGAGGACCGATAACAAACGTCCGCCACGGCCATAGCACTTGCCATAGCACCCGGCTTCGGCGGGCCAGTGGTCACTTCACCGGACGTATCGTGACTGCGCGACCGGCGGTGCGTCCGACCAGGTCAGCTCAGTCGTGGGATGAATACGAAGTTTGCGGTGCTTGGCGTCTTATGAGTTTTTTGCCATACTTTGTCACGATTTAGCTACATGGCCGGAAATTGGACGATAGGTGGCCAATCCGCGAGTAGGTTGGTCGCTGTGTAACAGCCCGGGCGTTCAGGCGGCGGGATGTGCCCAACACCTCAGGGTGAGATCGGGTACACCGCCCAGCCGGAACCGGCGGCGGCGGACCACCTTTCCGCCCTCGCCGACCTGACGCCTATGCCAGCCAGCGCCGAGACCCGGCAGGCTCCCTCCGTGAGGCCCCACTGGGGCATGCCCTCCAGGGCGCACGTGCGGGTTCCCGCCCTCCATCTCGGCCGAAGCGTATGAGTGGAGAGTGGTGGCCTGATGAGTGCGCCCTCGCATGCCCCCGAGTCGGCGGACCCGCCCGCGAGCGACGTCGAGGACTCCGGCGCGAAGCCCGCGAGCGAGCACGGTGACTCGGACAACCGGTCACTGCGCCAGATCGCCTGGCAGCGGCTGCGGCGCGACAAGGTCGCCATGGTCTCCGGCGTGGTCGTCGTCCTGCTCATCCTGGCCGCGGCCCTCGCGCCGCTGCTGGTCAAGTGGTTCGGCTACCCGCCCACCGAGTACCACCAGGACCTCATCGACGCGGGGACCCGGCTGCCCTTCAAGGACCCGGAGAACCCCACCGACGCGGAGGGCTTCGCGATCACCGACCCGTGGGGCGGCATCAGCGCCGACCACTGGCTCGGGCTCGAACCCACCACCGGCCGTGACCTGTTCAGCCGCCTGCTCTACGGCGCGCAGATCTCGCTCCTGGTCGCCTTCCTGTCCACCCTGCTGTGCGTGGTCATCGGCACGGTCCTCGGCATCATCGCCGGGTACAAGGGCGGCTGGGTCGACACCCTGATCAGCCGGGCCATGGACATCTTCCTGGCCTTCCCGCTGATGCTCTTCGCCATCGCGCTCGTGGGCGTCATCCCCGACGGTGTCCTGGGCCTGACCGGCAACGGGCTGCGCGTCGGCATCATCGTCTTCATCATCGGGTTCTTCAACTGGCCCTACATCGCCCGCATCGTCCGCGGACAGACGCTCTCCCTGCGTGAGCGCGAGTTCGTCGAGGCGGCCCGCAGCCTGGGCGCCAGCAACCGGCACATCCTGGTCAAGGAGATCCTCCCCAACCTGGTCACGCCGATCATCGTGTACTCCACGCTGCTCATCCCGACCAACATCCTGTTCGAGGCGGCGCTGAGCTTCCTGGGCGTGGGCATCAACCCGCCCACTCCGAGCTGGGGAAAGATGCTGTCCGAGGCGATCGACTTCTACGAGAACGGTCCCTACTTCATCGTCTACCCCGGCCTCGCCATCTTCATCACCGTGCTGGCCTTCAACCTCTTCGGTGACGGCCTCCGCGACGCCTTCGACCCCAAGACCTCGGACTGACCCACGTCGGCGCGGGGCGGGGCGTTCGCCCATCCCCGAACGGACGTGGATCGACCCGCGGGTCCGCTCATCCCCATCAGGTTCGGTAGAGAGGTACTCCCTTGAGGAAACGCACCCTCGGCTTCGTCGCGCTCGGCGCGGCGGCATCCATCTTCCTGTCCGCCTGCGGCGGCGGCGAGAGCTCCGGCGGCGGCAGCGCCGACGGCGCCGGCTACAACCTCGCGGAGACGGAGATCGTCAACGCCTCGGACGCCACCGGCGGCACCCTGCGCTACGCCATGGCGCAGGACTGGGACTCCGTCGACCCCGGCAACACCTACTACGGCTTCAGTTGGAACTTCTCGCGCTACTACGCGCGCACCCTGCTCTCCTACAACAACGAGCCGGGCGAGAACGCCACCGACCTGGTCCCGGACACGGCCGCGGGCATGCCCGAGCCGAACGAGGACTTCACCGAGTGGACCGTGCAGATCCAGGAGGGCCTCAAGTACGAGGACGGCTCCGAGATCACCGCCCAGGACATCAAGTACGGCATCATCCGCGGTGACTTCAACGGCGGCACGCTGGCCAACGGCCCGAGCTACTTCGCCCAGAAGCTCGACGCCGACCCGGAGTTCAACGTCTTCGAGTCCTCGGACCCGCTCGGCGAGTTCGACGCCATCGAGACCCCGGACGACCACACCCTGGTCTTCAAGCTCAAGGAGAGCTTCTCGGAGTTCCCCAACATCCTGATCATGCCGCAGACGGCCCCCGTGCCGGTCGACGCGGACCGCGGTGAGCTCTACCAGCAGCACGTCCTCTCCTCGGGCCCCTACAAGTTCGACGGCGACTACGAGCCGGGCGTGGGCCTGAAGCTGGAGCGCAACGAGCACTGGGACCCCGAGACCGACACGCTCCGCAGCGCGCTGCCCGACAACATCGAGGTCACCCTCGGCATCAGCCAGGACGAGGTCGACGAGCGCCTGGTCAACGGCGACATCGACGTCGACCTGGGCGGCACCGGTGTGGGCCCGGCCATGCACAGCCGCCTGGCTGACGACGCGGACGCGCGTCCCAACATGGACAACCTGTACTCGGGCGCGCTGCGCTACGTGAACATCCACACGCCCGTGATCGAGGACGTGGCCTGCCGCCAGGCGATCATGTACGCGGCCAACCGCGACAGCATGCACCGTGCCTGGGGCGGCGAGCTGGGCGGCGACATCGCCACCAACCTGCTGCCGCCGGCCCTGCCCGGTTCCGACCCGGAGAGCGACCTGTACCCCTCCGAGGACAACAAGGGCGACCTGGAGTCCGCGGAGGCCAAGCTCGAGGAGTGCGGCGAGCCGGACGGCTTCGAGACCGTCATCGCCGCCCGCGAGGGCCGCGACAAGGACGTGCAGACCGCCCAGGCGCTGCAGGAGGCCCTGAGCCGCGTCGGTATCGAGACCACCATCGAGACCTACCCGGCCGGTGACTTCTTCGGTCAGTACGCCGGTTCCCAGGACTTCGTCCGTGAGAACAACATCGGCATGAGCGTCTCCGGCTGGATCCCCGACTGGGCCACCGGTTACGGCTTCGCCCAGCCGATCACCGACGGTGCGGCGATCACCGAGACCGGCAACTACAACACCGCCGAGATCGACGACCCGGAGATCAACGAGCTCTGGGAGGAGTCCATGCGGACCGAGGACCCGGAGGAGCGTGCCTCGATCTACAACCAGATCGACACGCTGGTGATGGAGCAGGCCGCCATCCTCCCCGTGGTCTTCGACCGCCAGATGTACTACCGCTCCAACGAGCTGACCAACGTCTACTTCCAGCCCGGCTACGCCATGTACGACTTCATGGCCCTGGGCGTCGACCGCGGTTAGTCCCACCGGCCACGTTCCGAACTAGTACGACAAGGCAGGTGAAGGCGGCGGGGGATCCACGGCCCCGTGGACACCCCCGCCGCCGACCGCGATGCTGACTTACATTCTTCGCCGCCTGGGCGCGGGCGTGCTGCTGCTCGCCATCGTGACGATGGTGACCTTCTGGATCTTCTTCGTCCTGCCCAAGTGGGCTGGCGTGACCCCGCAGGGCATGGCCGCCATGTACGTGGGCAAGGCGCCCACCCCGGAGGCGCTCGAGGCCACGGTGGAGCGGCTCGGCCTGGACCAGCCGGTCGCCGTCCAGTTCTACAACTTCGTCAAGGACCTGCTCTTCGGCGCCGAGTTCACCTTCGGCCGCGAGACCGTGGAGTGCGCGGCTCCGTGCCTGGGCTACTCCTTCACCACGAACACCCCTGTCCTGGAGCAGATCCTCAACCGGCTCCCGGTCACGATGTCCCTGGCCGCCGGCGCGGCGGTCATGTGGGTCGTCGGCGGTGTCGCGGTCGGCGTCCTGTCGGCCGTCAAGAAGGGCAGCGTCTTCGACCGGATCGCCATGTCCCTGGCCCTGGTCGGCGTGTCCCTGCCGATCTACTTCACCGGTCTGATGTCCCTGGCCTTCCTGGTGCACTCCTGGAACCTCTTCCCGGTTCCGCGCTACGTGCCCCTCGGCGAGGACCCCATCGGCTGGTTCCAGGTCATGTTCCTGCCCTGGGTGACCCTGGCCTTCCTGCACGCCGCGCAGTACGCCCGGCAGACCCGCGCGGGCATGCTGGAGACGCTGGGCGAGGACTACATCCGTACCGCACGGGCCAAGGGCCTCAGCGAGCGCCGGGTCATCCTCAAGCACGCGCTGCGCCCGACGCTCACTCCCATCGTGACGATCTTCGGCCTGGACATCGGCCTGGTCCTGGGCGGCGCCATCCTGACCGAGACGACGTTCTCGCTGAACGGCATCGGCAAGTACGCGATCGACGCCATCGTCTCCAAGGACCTGCCGGTGATCATCGGCGTGACGCTGATGGGCGCGTTCTTCATCGTGCTCTGCAACCTGATCGTCGACCTCCTCTACCCGATCGTCGACCCGCGGGTGCGGATCGCGAGCTAGCACGCGACGGCGGCCGGCCCGAGGGCACTGCCCTCCAGCCGCCCGCCACCAGCCTTCGAACGACGGCCTCCGGCCGCACACTTCCCGCCTATGGACGCCTTCGGCGCAGCACTATCAAAGGAATCTGACATGGTCTCGACCGAGCCCGTCGTCCGCGTGGACGACCTGCGGGTGACGTTCCCGACGATGGACGGCGACGTCCATGCCGTGAACGGGTTGTCCTTCGAGGTGCCCGCGGGCGGCGCCCTGGGGATCGTGGGCGAGTCGGGCTCGGGCAAGAGCGTGACGTCGCTGGCGCTGATGGGCCTGCACCGCGGCAGCCGGGCCAGGATCACCGGCGCGATCGAGGTCGTGGGCAAGAACGTGGTCACGGCCTCGGACAAGGAGCTGCGCCGGATGCGCGGCAACGACATCGCGATGGTCTTCCAGGACCCGATGCAGTCGCTGCACCCGCAGTACACGATCGGCAACCAGCTGGTGGAGGCCTACCGCATCCACCACCCCAAGGCCACCAAGGCGCAGGCGCACGCCAGGGCGGTGGAGTCGCTGGAGCGGGTCGGGATCCCCGAGCCGGCCAAGCGGATCAACTCCTACCCGCACGAGTTCTCCGGCGGTATGCGCCAGCGGGTGGTGATCGCGATGGGTCTGATGTGCGATCCCAAGGTGCTGCTGGCCGATGAGCCGACCACGGCGCTGGACGTGACGGTGCAGGCCCAGGTGCTGGACCTGTTGGACGAGCTGCGCCGCGACCTGGGCATGGGTTTGATCCTGGTCTCGCACGACCTGGCGGTGGTGGCGGGGTCGGTGGACGAGGTCGTGGTGATGCGCAAGGGCGTGGCGGTGGAGCGCGGGGACGTGCGCACGGTGCTGTCCGCTCCGGAGCACCCCTACACGCAAGCTTTGTTGGACGCGGTACCCCGCGTGGAGGTCTCCCGCGCCCAGCGCCGCGCCAGCGACCGCGCCGACCGTGCCGAGCGCGACACCAAGGCCGGCAGCACCCCCACCGCCCCCGCCGACTTCCAGGCCTTCACGCCCGGCGGCTCCTCCTCCGGTGACACCCCTCTGCTGCGGGTGGAGGATGTGGCGCAGCGGTTCAAGGTGCGCGGCGGGCTGTGGGGTCGTTCGACGGACTTCTGGGCGGTCAAGGGTGTCTCGTTCGAGCTGCGCCAGGGCGAGACGCTGGGCGTGGTGGGCGAGTCGGGGTCGGGCAAGTCGACGCTGTCGCGGATGATCATGCGGTTGCTGGAGCCCACCCGGGGCCGGGTGGAGTTCGAGGGCCGCGACATCACGCACCTGTCCGACCGTGAGCTGCGCCCGCTGCGCCGGGACGTGCAGATGGTGTTCCAGAACCCGTACTCGTCGTTGAACCCGCGGGTGACGGTGGGGGATGCGATCGGGACCGCGTTGAAGGTGCAGGGCGAGCGCGACGGCAAGAAGGTGCGTGCGCGGGTGCAGGAGCTGCTGGAGCGGGTGGGGTTGGAGCCGGGTCACTACAACCGGTTCCCGCACGCGTTCTCCGGTGGTCAGCGCCAGCGGATCGCGATCGCGCGGGCGCTGATCCTGAAGCCGAAGCTGATCATCTGTGACGAGCCGGTCTCGGCGTTGGACGTGTCGACGCAGGACCAGGTGTTGCGGTTGCTCTCGGAGTTGCAGGACGACTTCGGGTTGACCTACATCTTCGTGGCCCATGATCTGGCGGTGGTGCGCCAGGTCTCGGACCGGGTCGCGGTGATGAGGAAGGGCGAGATCGTGGAGATGGGTGACAGCGACAGTGTGTACACCTCGCCGAGCAGCGAGTACACGCGTCAGCTGTTGACGGCGGCGCCGTTGCTGGATCCGGACGAGGCCCGCCGCCACCGCGCCGAACGCGAGGCGGCCAAGCGCGCCCGGGTCGCCTGACCCCTCCCACCGGCCGGACCGTCCTCCGGCCGGACGCGAACGCCGGCGGCGACCATCCGTGGTCGCCGCCGGCGTTCGTCATGCGCGGACCTCGGTCCTGCGCGTCCTCCCCGGACCAGTCCCAGGCCGGGGTGGTCGATGAAGGGCTCCACGCGGATGGGGTCGGAGGGACGCGTGTGTTCGCGGAGTGTGGCACGGGGCCCGTGCCGGTCGATTCCGTGCGCGGGCCCCGGCGCTCGTGGGGCGGGTGGGGTGGAGTGCGGATCGGCCCTCAGGTGCCGACGCGGCCGCCGTCGCGGCGGCTGACCACGACCACGGCGGAGCGGGGGCGCCCCCGCGGGTCGAAACCGGGCCAGTTGCTCACCGCCCGGGGGTCGTCCGCCGTGGGCCCGCCCTCGCCCGGACCGGCCGAGCCGGGCCCGTGCACGGTGACGAACAGGGTGCCCTGGTCGGGGGTGGAGCTCACGCCCGAGATGGCGCATCCGGGCGGCCCGGTGAGGAAGCGGCGGACCTCGCCCGTCTCGGGGTCGGCACAGAGCAGGGCGCTGTTGCCCAGCTGGACGCGGCGGTCCCGGTCGGCCACGGCGCCCACGTCGGTGGTGATCCAGAGCCGGCCGTCGACACCGCAGTGCACGCCCCCCGGTGCGCCGAACGCCGATCCGGCGGCGTCCGTGCCCTGGCCGGGGCGGACGAACTCCCGCCAGCTCATCACGGCCGCCCCGTGGTCGCCGGCGCCCTCGGTCCAGGCCAGCACCCGGCCCCCGTCCGGCCCTCCGCTCTCGGGGCAGTAGACCGTGCCGGTCACGGGGTGCACGGCGGGCCGGCCCGGGCGGCGCAGCGTGGTGGCGCCCACGGCGTCAGCGGCCTCGCGGGCCCGCAACAGGACGTCGGCCTGGTCCCGGAACGCGGAGCGCAGGCCCTCGCGGCCGTGGACGAGCGGGATCCAGACACCGGTTCCCTCGGCGTCCAGCCGGGCCGCGTGGAGGGTCCCCTCGTCGAGCGGGCTGGTGGTGGCGTCGCGCATGTCGCGCCAGGGGCGGGCGGTGACGAACTTGTACAGGTGCGCGTCGTCGCTGAGGTAGACCACCGCGTGCCCACGCGACTCGGTCACCTCGGCTCCGCGGGCGGCCAGGCGCCCGAGGGCGGTGCGCTTGACGGGGGCGGCGTCCGGGGCGAAGGGGTCGACCTCCACGGCCCAGCCGAAGCGGTGGACCTCGTCGGGCGTCTCCGCGAGGTCGAAGCGCGGCTGGTGGGCGTGCCAGCCGTAGGCGAAGGCGTCGGCGCTCAGGCCGTAGCGCTGCTGGCCGGGTGTGGGCCGCCACCGGCGGTCGTCGGTACCGAAGGCGTCCGCGATGGTGTCCTCCCCGGTCAGGAAGGTGCCCCAGGGGGTGGCGGCGTGGGCGAAGCCGCCGAGGACGCCGAGGGCCTCGGCCCCGGTGTCCAGTGCGGAGTGCCCGTCCAGGGGGCCGGAGAAGGCGACGGGCGAGGCGGGGGTCAGGCGGCGGTTGAGCCCGTCGGCCCGCACCCGCCAGCGCCCGTCGCTCAGTTCGATCCGCAGCACGGTGACGCCGAGCGAGGCGATCTCCTTGGCGGTGCGCGCGGCGGTCGGGGACTCGCCCCCGTCGGCGTGCAGGAGCACGGGGTCGGCGGTGGCGTGGCTCAGGACCAGCAGGCCGCGCCGGTTCCCGTCGTGGCCGGGGCTCAGCGGCACGTACTGCACGCCGCCGTGCCCGGTGCCGACCTGGCGCACGGCCGCGGTGGCGGTGTCGGAGGCGTCGGGCCGCCAGCGCGGGCTGCGCGGACCGATCGGGGCGCCCCAGGGCGCCAGGACGCGGAGGGTGTAGCCCTCGGGGACGGTGACCTCGTCGTCGCGGGTGACCGGGACCGGGGCGAAGGAGAGGCGGGAGCCGCCGAGCGGATCGGCGACGGGGGCGGCGAGCCGGGCGGCGAGGGCGGGTGGGCCGCCGGCGAGGGCGCCTGCCCCCAGGGCGCCGAGTCCGGCGGTGGTGAGCAGGGCCCGGCGCCGGGTGGGGTGCGCGGGGTCGTGGTCGTGGTGCGCCATGTCTCTCCTCGCCTGGGCGGTGCCGCGTCCGGTCCGGGACCGGACGCGGTCGAAGGAGATTTCATCACACTGTGTAGTCAAAGGCGGACATTGTGCCCCGGCTTCGAGTGTCGTCCGAGGCGGGAATGAAAACGGTTATCATTGACTTGTACTGTCTGCGACCCCAGAGGAGGCACCCATGGCGCGCAACGAGGTCCGCCCCATCATCAAGCTCAAGTCCACCGCCGGAACCGGCTACACCTACGTGACCCGCAAGAACCGGCGCAACACGCCCGACCGGCTCGTCCTCAAGAAGTACGACCCCAGGGCCCGCCGCCACGTCGAGTTCCGCGAGGAACGCTGACCCGCCACCAGGAGGCATCCATGAAGCCCGGCATCCACCCCGACTACCGGCCGATCGTCTTCCGCGACCGCGCGGCCGACTTCGCGTTCCTCACCCGGTCCACCGCCACCAGCGAGAAGACCGTGGAGTGGACCGACGGCCGGACCTACCCCGTCATCGACGTGGAGATCTCCAGCGCCAGCCATCCCTTCTACACCGGTACCGCCCGCGTGGTGGACACCGCCGGCCGGGTGGAGCGCTTCCAGCGCCGCTACCAGCGCAAGCGCTGACCGTACGCGGTGGGGCGCCGCCCCACCGCATTCCCGTTCCGCCCCGCGGGCGTCCCGGCGGGTGGCCGTGCCACCGTGCCGGCGCCCCGCCGCGCGGCGGTGCCGGCGTGCGCGCCGGTCGCCGCGACGACACCACCAGAACGACAAGGACAGGGCCGATGGCCGTACCCAAACGCAAGATGTCGCGGTCCAACACCCGCACCCGCCGCTCCCAGTGGAAGGCCAGGACCCCCGACCTGGTCACCCTCCACGTCGGCGGGCGCGAGTACCGCGTCCCCCGCAACCTCGTCGCCGCTTACCGGCGCGGAGTGCTGCCGCTCCCCGAGTGAGGCACCGGGCGGGCGTCCGATGGGACGCCCGCCCCGAACGAGCCCTGCCTCGGCCACGGGGTGGTCACACTGCTGTCCCAAACCGTGCATAACGGACGAAACGCCCCTGGTCCTCACTCCGGGCGCACCGCGGGTCGGGCACTCTGGGAGCGTGACGACCCGAACCGACCCGCAGGCGCCCGCCCCGGGCCCCCGCACCACGAAGACCCCGCGCAGACCCGTCGACCTCCTCGTCGGGACCGCGGGCCTGGTCGCGGTCGCGGCGATCCTCCTCGCCGTACGTGTGGTGACCGACGGCGACCAGATGCTCGGCCCGGCACTGCTGAGCGCCCTGCTGCCCACCGGACTGCTCCTCCTGGTGGCGGTGGCCGCCAACCTCCTGCTCCTCGTCCTGGCCTCCTACACCGTCCTGCGCACCCTCATCGACGGCGACCTGCGCGGCCTCGCCCGGGCCATGACCGGCGCTGTCGCGGCCTACGCCCTGGCCTCCCTCATCAACGCGGCCCTGAGCAGCCTGGTCGGCCGGGACCCCTCGCCCGTGCCGGACGTGCCCGGCGACGCCCTCAACGGGGTGCCCGCCGAAGTCTTCACCAACGCCACCCTCGGCTACGTGGCCGCCGCCATCGCCTTCGGGCTCACCATGCCCACCGGCATGCCCCGCGTGCGCTCACTGCTCTGGTACGGCACCGCCGCGAGCGCCCTGTGCGCCCTGCTCGCGGGCGTGAGCAGCGCGCCCGCCCTCCTGCTGACCGTGCTGGTCGGCATCGTCTGCGCCGCCCTGGCCCGCTACGCGGTCGGGGCCCAGCCGCTGGAACCGGTCGACGCGCGCATGCACGCCGAACTCCACCGCTTCGGGCTGACCACCACCGCCATCACCGGCGCGGGCGCCGACGAGGAGGGCAACCCCCGCTACCTCGCCGACCTCCGCGACGGCACCCGGGCGGAGCTGTCACTGCTCAGCTCCGAGAACACCGCCGGGTTCTGGCGCCGGCTGCGCGACCTGCTCCTGCTGCGGGGGCCGGTCGCGCCCCGCATGCTCTACGGGGTCCGCCGCCGGGCCGAGCACGCCGCGCTGATGAGCTTCAGTGCCCGCGAGGCGGGCATCACGGTCCCGCGCGTCCTGGCGATCGGGGAGGTCGGCCCCGGCACGGTGATCGTGGCCCGCGAACTGCCCGACACCCGTACCCTCGACGCCCTGGACGACGACGAGGTCACCGACGACCTCATCGACCTGGTGTGGCGGGACCTGGGGGCGCTGCACCGCCGCCGCCTCGCACACGGCAACCTCACCGGCGCCACGGTCGGCGTCCTGCGCGACGATCCCCACCACGTCGTCCTGACCGGAGTCGACCGCGGCGCGGTGGCCGCGCCCGCGCTCAAGGCGTCCCTGGACAACGCCGCCCTGGTCACGCTCCTGGCCATGCGAGTGGGTGCCGAACGGGCCGTCGACTCCGCCGTGCGCGCCCTGGGCGTGGCGGCCACCGCCGCGATCCTGCCCTTCCTCCAGCCCGCCGGACTGCCCTCCCGGACCCGTCGCGGTCTGCGCCGCGACCGCCGGCTGCTGTCGGAGGTGGGCGACCGGATCGCCCGGATCGCCCCGGAGGCCCCCGCGTCCCCCGCCCGCCTGGAGCGGATGCGGCCGCGCACCGTCGTCAGCGTCATCGCCGCCACCGTCGTCGGCCTGATCCTGGCCTACCAGCTGGCCGGCGTGGACCTGACGACCATCGGTGAGGCCGACCCGGTGTGGGCGGCCGCCGCCCTGATCATGGCCACGATGTGCATGGTCGGAGCGGCCATGATCCTCATCGGCTTCGTGCCCGTGCCCCTGCCGTGGTGGCGCACGGTCGCCCTGCAGTACGCCGCCTCGTTCGTGCGCATCGCCGCGCCGGCGGGACTGGGCGCGATCGCCATCAACGCCCGCTTCGCCATCAAGGCCGGTGCGCCCACCTCCCTGGCCCTGTCGGCGGTCGGGCTGTCCCAGCTGGTCGGGTTCATGGTCCACGTCCCGCTGCTGCTCGTGTGCGCCTACCTGACCGGCACCTCGTACTGGACGGGGTTCACGCCCTCGCCCACGGTCGTGGTGATCAGCATCGTCGGCACGGCCGCGGTCGCCGTGGTCTTCCTGGTGCCGCGCCTGCGCCGGGCCTTCGCCGAGCGCCTGCGCCCCTACCTGCGGGGTGTGCTGCCGCGGCTGATGGACACCCTCCAGCGCCCGACCGGCCTGGCGCTGGGCCTGGGAGGCACGCTGCTGCTGACGGTGGCGTTCATCCTCTGCCTGCACTTCTCCGTGCTGGCCTTCACCGACCCCGGCACACAGGTGAGCCTGGTGGCGGTGGCGGTGGTGTTCCTGGCGGGCAACGCGATCGGCTCGGCCGCGCCCACGCCCGGCGGTCTGGGAGCGGTGGAGGCCGCGCTCATCGGTGGTCTGACCGCCGTGGCGGGGGTGTCGGCGGCGGTCGCGCTGCCCGCGGTGCTGCTGTTCCGGCTGCTGACCTTCTGGTTCCCGGTCCTGCCGGGCTGGGGGTCGTTCGTCTACCTGCAACGACGCGAGGCGATCTGATCGGGGTGGGGTCGGGGCTGGGGCCAGCGGGGCCGGGGGGCCCGCGAGCCGGGTCAGCGGGCGTAGGACTCGGCCAGGGCCCGCAGGACCTGTGTGCAGCCCGCGTCGACGGTCAGCGCCGCGAGGTGGTCGGCGCGGGTCGCGCCCCGGTTGACGATCACCACCGGCTTGCCCTGCTCGGCCGCGCGCTTGACGAACCGGCGCCCCGACAGCACGGTCAACGAGGAACCGGCCACGAGCAGGGCGTCCGCGTCGTCGACCATGCGGTAGGCCTCCAGCACGCGCGGCTTGGGCACGTTCTCGCCGAAGTAGACGATGTCGGGCTTGAGCACACCGCCGCACGACGCGCAGTCGGCCACCCGGAAGCCCTCCGTCGAGGCCAGGACGGCGTCGGCGTCGGGAGCGACCTCCACGTCGGCGACCCGGTCGGTGAAGCCGGGGTTCAGCAGGGTCAGGCGTTCGTGCAGGCGGGACCGGGAGATCCGCTCAGGGCAGGACAGGCACGCCACGCGGTCGTAGCGGCCGTGCAGGTCGATGACGCGCCTGCTGCCCGCCGCGCCGTGCAGGGTGTCGACGTTCTGGGTGATGACGCCGCCCACCACCCCCGCCCGTTCCAGGTCGGCCAGCGCGCGGTGCCCGTCGTTGGGGAGCGTGCGGTGCACGTGGTGCCAGCCCACGTGGTTGCGCGCCCAGTAGTGGCGCCGGAAGGCGGCGTCCCCGGTGAACTGCTGGTACGTCATCGGTGTGCGCGGCGGGGAGTCCGGCCCCCGGTAGTCGGGGATGCCGGAGTCGGTGGACACGCCGGCCCCGGTCAGGACGACCACGGGCCCGGCCCCGAGGACCGTCCGGATCCGCGCGGCCCAGGCCACCGGCTCGTCGGTGTCGAGCGTGCTACTCACCCTTCGAGGATAGGCGGACGCCCCCGCCGGGATGCACCCCCGCCCCTCCGACCGCCGGGAGCGCTGTTCCGCAGCGGGAAAACCGGTTGCGGGCACCACCCGGCCGCGACCTAGAGTCGGCGGACGGCCGCCGTGCAGAAGGCGGCCCCGTATCCGACAGGAGTCGACGCCATGATCCCCGCCCACTGGGAGCCCCATCACCGCGACGAGGACGGTGAGATCCTCGGCTACCTCGCACCCGCCGAGGACGGGCTGTGCGTGCCCGTCACGCTCATCGGCCACGCGCTGGCCGAGCCCGGTGACGCGGACGACGCCCGCGCAGCGCTGGACTCGGCCGGGCTGTCGTACCTGGCCGACCGCTGGCTGCTCACCCTGCCCGAGCGGGACGAGCCGGTGAGCGTGCGGATCGTGGAGGCCGGCCCGGCGCGGGTACGCGTCGCCAACGTCGACTTCGGGTGCACCGAAGTCGACTACGGCCACGTGTGGGTCCTGGACGTACCCGCCGACGACCGTCTGCGGCCCGCCCGGAGCCGACCGGGGGTCATACGTGGGGCCCGCCGTTATCGGAGGTGGAGGAGGAACTGGAGGTCACTCCACCGGTCGGGCGACTCCTGGGCGTCATGCCGAGGGGTCGGCCACGGGGGAGTATCCGCGTTCCAGGTCCTCGAGGGCGTTCGTGACCATGGCGCCGAGGCTGTGCCGGACATGTGAGCGCACCAGTTCGGCCGCGGCGGCACCGTCGCCGCTGATGACGAGGTCCAGGATCCGGTGGTGCTCGTTCAGGTCGATCGTGCGCGGTTCGGCGCCCGCGGGCAGTTCCAAGCCGATCAACCGGTACCGGTCGGCCTTGTCCCACAGGTCGTCCAGGAGCCGGATCATCACGCTGTTGTGCGAGGCCGCGTAGATGGCCCGGTGGAAGGCCCGGTGCGCCGTGATGGCCTCCTCGCCCCAGGTGCGGGTGACCGGCAGGAGTCGGTCGGCCGCCGCCCGCATCGCGGCGATCTCCCGCTCGGTCCGGCGTCGCGCGGCGAGCTCTGTGGCGGAGGGTTCCAGTGAGTACCGGGCCTCCAGCAGGTCGCGTGCCTCGGTGGCGCTCATGGGTGCCACGCGAACGTCCCGGTGGGCGTCCACCACGACCCAGTCCTCGCTGGCCAGCCGTCGGATCGCCTCCCGCAGGGGAGTGATGCTCATGCCCATCTCCTCAGCCAGCTCGTACTGCGACAGGCGGGACCCGGGGGTGAGCTCGCCGGAGGTGATGCGGCGTCGCAGCTCGGAGTAGGCGAGCCCGCCCTTGCTGGAGAAGACGTTCGCGCCGGTCATCGTGGCCTCTCTCACAGAATCCTCGCTCACGGGCTTGTGGCCCCCTCGCGACGAGTATAGGCTCCCGCATAACTTATAAGAGACTTATAAGCCTTTGACGACGACAGGAAGACCATGAACATCGTTTCCGCCCACGCCGGCACCATCCCGATCAGCTCGTCGATGCGCAACGCCTACATCGACTTCAGCGGGATGGACTGCACGATCCTGGCCCTGGTCAGCGACGTCGTGGTCGACGGCAGGCCGCTGGTGGGCTACGGCTTCAACTCCAACGGCCGGTACAACGCCACGGCCATCCTGAACGAGCGGATCCTGCCGCGGCTGCGCAACGCCGCGGCGGAGGACCTCCTCGACGAGAACGGCGAACTCTCACCCGCACGGGCGTGGGACGTCATGATGCGCAACGAGAAGCCCGGCGGACACGGTGAACGCTCCGTCGCCGTCGGCGTCGTGGACATGGCGCTGCACGACCTCGCCGCCAAGGCCGCGGGCGTGCCGCTGTACCGGTGGATCTCCGACCACTACGGTGACGGCGACCCGGACGCCGACGTCTTCGTCTACGCCGCCGGCGGCTACTACGCGCCCGGCAAGACCGTGGCGGACCTGCAGGACGAGATGCGGGGCTTCCTCGACGCCGGCTACGAGATCGTCAAGATGAAGATCGGCGGCTCCGACCTGGCCGAGGACCTCCGACGCATCGAGGCGGTCATCGACGTCCTGGACGGCGACGGCTCGCGACTGATGGTGGACGTCAACGGCAGGTTCGACCTGCGGACGGCGCTGGACTACGGCCGGGCCATCGATCAGTACGGCCTCTTCTGGTACGAGGAGGTCGGCGACCCGCTGGACTACGGCCTCAACGCGACGCTCTCGGAGCACTACCGCAACCCCATCGCCACCGGCGAGAACCTGTTCTCGCTGCAGGATGCCCGGAACCTGATCCGCTACGGCGGCATGCGCCCGGACCGCGACTTCGTCCAGGTGGACCCGGCCCTGAGCTACGGGCTGACCGAGTACCGCCGCGTCCTCGACATGCTCGCCCAGCACGGGTGGTCCTCCCGCCGCTGCATCCCGCACGGCGGACACCAGTTCTCGCTGCACATCGCCGCGGCCCTCAAACTCGGCGGCAACGAGTCCTACCCCGGAGAGTTTCAGCCCACGGGCGGCTTCACCGACGACGCGGTGATCTCCAAGGGCCGGGTGGCACCGGGTGAACGGCCGGGCATCGGGCTCGAGGGCAAGGCGGCGTTCCACGGCGTCCTGCGCGGCCTGCACACCTGATCCGAGCAGAAGACCATTAAAGGAAGAGCGATGGCGACCCCCTACCCACGCCCCCTGCACTCCCTGCGCCCCCTCTGGGCGAACCTGTGGGCGCAGCACCGAGCGATCAAAGAGCTACTGACCTTCTCCACGTTCCGTGGCGAGCGGCGAAAGGAACCGGTCGCGGCCAACGACGGCGGCGCGAGCGGTACCGCCGCGGCCTCGCCCGATCCGAAGGGTCCGGAAGCGACCGGGCCGTCCGGTACGCCCGGCCCCGGCTACACGCCCGCGCGCGTCACAGGTCTGATCCTCGGCCCGCTGCTGTTCGTGCTCACGTTCCTGTTCTTCGAACCCGAAGGGCTCTCGGCGGGGGGACGGGCGGTGCTCGCCGCCACTCTCTGGATCGCGACCTGGTGGATCACCGAGGCGATCCCCATCCCGGTCACGTCCCTGCTCCCCATCGTGCTCTTCCCGCTCACGGGCGCGTTGGAGGGCGACGCCGTCGTCTCGGCGTACGGCAACGACATCATCTTCCTGTTCCTCGGCGGGTTCTCGCTTGCGATCGCGATGGAGAAGTGGAACCTGCACCAGCGCATCGCCCTGGCGATCGTCGCGATGATCGGCACGAGTCCGCGCCGCCTCGTACTCGGCTTCATGGTCGCGGCGGGCTTCCTGTCGATGTGGGTGTCCAACACCGCCGCCACGATGATGATGATCCCCGTCGGGCTGGCCGTGGTCTACCAGGCCTCCCGTTCGCTGCGGGACGGGGAGTACGCCGACGACCTGCCGAAGTTCGAGAAGTCCATCGTCTTCGGCATCGGGTACGCCGCCACCATCGGCGGTCTCGGAACGCTGATCGGGACGCCTCCGCTCGCCATCCTCTCGGCGACGGTCGGGGAGCTCTTCGGTGGGAGCATCTCGTTCGCCCAGTGGATGATGTTCGGTGTTCCGATCGCCGTCCTCCTCCTGGCCTTCGCCTGGTTCTACCTGACCGGCGTCAGGTTCAAGGTGCGCTTCAAGCACCTTCCGGGCGGCGCGGAGATCATCCGGGAGGAGCGCAGGTCACTCGGCCGGATGTCCACCGAGGAGAAGGCGGTCCTCGCCGTGTTCCTCGGCGTGGCGTTCATGTGGGTGACCCGCTCGTTCATCTGGGAAGGCGTGCTTCCCGGTATCAGCGACGGGTTGATCGCGGTCGTGGCGACGGTGGTGCTGTTCACGCTGCCGACCCGCAGGAGCGAGGAGAAGCGGATCCTCCAGTGGGAGGACTCCAAGAAGATCCCCTGGGGCATCCTGCTGCTGTTCGGCGGCGGGCTGGCCGTCGCCGCGGGATTCGTCGACACCGGCCTCTCCGCCTGGATCGGCGACCAGTTGCGCGTGCTCGACGGGGTCAACATCATCCTGACCATCATCATCGCCACCGCGCTCGTGCTGTTCCTGACGGAGATCACCTCGAACGCGGCGACGGCGACGATGATCCTCCCGGTCATCGCGGCGTTCGCCGTCTCCCTGGACGTGCACCCGTACGCGCTGATGGTGCCCTGCGCGATGGTCGCGAACTGCGCCTTCATGCTGCCGGTGGGCACCCCGCCGAACGCGATCATGTTCGGCACCGGAAGGCTCACGATCATGGAGATGGTCCGAACCGGGTTCTGGCTGAACATCATGGCGCTCGTGCTGGTGGTCGTGGGGGTGCTCTTCGCGCTGCCGCTGATGTGGGGCATCGACCTGATGACCCTTCCCACCGGGTTCCAGTGACCCGAGTGTTCGGAGCCGCCGACCGGTCCCCACCGGGACCGGTCGGCGGCGAACCCACGCGACGAACCCACGCGGCGGACCTTGGCGGCGAACGTCGTCGGAGGGCGGCATTATGTCCGGCATGGACAGTTTTCAGGCCTACCGTGATGCTGCTCGCAAGGACGGCGTCCCCGAGCACGCCATCGATCTGGCTCTCCGCCTCGCCCGCCCCCAGATCGAGTTCAGCGCGACGAGCGAGGGCGGCGGTGTGCTCGCCGGACGGTACGGGGGACTCCCCCCGCTGCCGCCCGGCGCCGGGGACGACGACGGCGCGGACCTCATCGCGTCGGTGGACTGCGCGGCCCTTCCACAGGGCGGGCTCGACCTCCCGCTGCCGAGTGACGGGAACCTGCTGTTCTTCGCCAACAACAGCGACTCGGACGAGATCCTGGAGGATATCGGCCGCGTGGTGTACGTCCCGGCCGCCGCCGTCACGGCCGAACGCACTCCCGACGGGGACGCCGAGTACACCGATCCCCGGCCCCTGTACGCCCGGACCGTCTGGAGTCTGCCGACGGCCGGCGACGACGCCGTCGTGGTGGACGACGAGGCGCGCCGGGTCTACGAGGAGCACGAACTCGAAGACAGCGATGACCGCGAGGGCTTCTGGAAGATCGACCTGCTCCTCGGCGGGTACGCCTACTCGCCGCAGGACCCGCCGATCATGGGTGCCTCACCGGACGACGAGAGGGGCGGGTGGGTGCTCCTGGCCCAGGCGCGGTACGAGATGCGGGACGATTCCGGCTTCACCGGGTGCCCCTTCTGGATCATCCGGCGCGACGACCTGGCCGAGCTGGACTTCGACGCCGCGCGGGTGGTGATGTGGTCCCATCACTGAGGACGCGCACGCCCCGCCCGAGGTGACCCTTCAGCCGTCGCCCACGGCGATGGCCCGGGCCTCCACGCCGAGCGGCTCGGGCCCGCCGTCCACCCGGCGCAGCGCACGGCGGCCGAGGACCGCGATCCCGGCGGCGAGCGTCACCGAGGCGGCCGCGGCGTAGAGCGGGGCACCGGGGGCGAGGGCGGCGGCCAGCAGGGAGGCCGCCGGGGGTGCGAGGGCACCGCCGAGGAAGCGGATCGCGGAGTAGGACGAGGACGCCACCGCGTGGGGCAGGTCGCTGACCTCCATCACGCACTCGGTGAGCACGGTGTTGAGTACGCCCAGCAGCAGTCCGCCCACGACGACGCAGGTGATCAGCCCCACCGTGGAGTCGATCAGGGCGCCGGCGCCGACGAGGTCGGCGGCCAGTAGGAGCAGGGTGGTCCACAGCAGGCGGGTGCGCGGCCACCGGCGGGTCAGCCACGGCGCCACCAGGACCGAGGTGGCGGCCAGCGCGAGGCCCCAGCCGAAGAAGACCAGGCCCAGCCCCATCTCGTCCAGGCCCAGCGGGAAGGGCGTGTAGGCCAGCAGCACGAAGAACCCGATGTTGTAGAAGAGCGCGATGAGCGCCAGCACCAGCAGCCCGCGTTCGCGCAGCGCCGTGAACGGTGCCGAGAGCGCGACCGGCGCGGTCCTCGGCACGCTGTCGCCGCGGAGCAGGACGGCGATGGTGACGAAGCCGACCGCCATCAGCGCGGCGGTGCCGAAGAAGGGGCCGCGCCAACTGACGCTGCCGAGCAGGCCGCCCATGAGCGGACCGCAGGCGATACCGAGGCCGAGCGCCGCCTCGTAGAGGATGATCGCCGCGGAGGACCCGCCGCCGGCCGCGCCGACGATGGTGGCCAGCGCGGTGGAGATGAAGAAGGCGTTGCCCAGGCCCCAGCCCGCGCGGAACCCGATGACCGACTCCACGCTGCCGCTCGCCCCGGCCGCCGCCGCGAACACCACGATCAGGGCCAGCCCGATGAGCAGGGTCCGCTTGGCGCCGATCCGGCTGGACACCCAGCTGGTGACGAGCATGGCCAGGCCGGTGACCAGCAGGTAGCTGGTGAACAGCAGCGAGGTCTGGGTCCGCGTGGCGTCGAGACTGGCGGAGATCGCGGGCAGGATCGGGTCGACCAGGCCGATGCCCATGAACGCGATCACGCTGGCGAAGGCCACCGCCCACACGGCGCGGGGCTGCCTGAGCAGGGAACCCGTGGGCGGACCACCGTGGTGCCCGCCGGTTCCGGTGCGTTGGGCGTCGTCGGTCTCCATCACCATGATGCGTGACTCCTGTTCGTCGGTCCTCTCCGTGGGCGGCGCGGCCGGGTGTGGTCGTGTCCCCATTTGCATAGGTTACCTATGTTAATTCTCGCGCCGGTGGGACGGGTGCACAGGGGAGTGGCCGGTTCGTCACATCGGACGGGGGAGCGGGGAGGGGCGGGGCTGGGCGGGAACGCGGGGAACGGTTCCCGCGCGGCTCAGTGCGCGATCTCGGTCCGCAGGCGGTCGACGTAGCCGTCGAGCAGTGCTTCGGCCGCCGCACGGGTGATCTGGTCGGCCATCAGGAGGGACCCCACGCCGTGCGCGAGGGCCATGGCCTCCGACGCGAGCCGTCGCGCGTCCTCGGCGCCCATCCGCGGATCCGTGCGCAGGATTCCGGCGAGGTGGTCGGCCAGGGCGCCGAGGTGGGCCCGGTAGGCGTCCGCGGCCGCGCTCGGCCGGGTGATCGTCAGCAGCTCCAGCGAGACGCCGACGCGGTGGAACGAGCGGCTCGCCTCGTCGGTGGGCAGCGCCTCGGCCAGAAACGCCCTGATCCGGGAGAGCGCCGATCCGCCCCGTGTCTGCTCCTCGCTTCTGGCGTGCCACCGCCGGACGCTCTTCTCGGCCAACCGCTCCAGGGCCGCGGTCAGGAGTTCGTCCTTGCTTTTCCCGTAGTACTGGACCAGCCGGAGCGACACCCCCGCCTGGGTGGCGACCTCCCGCATGGTCACGGCCTCCAGACCGCCCTGGCCCAGCAGCCGTTCCACGGCGTCCAGGATCTGCGCGCGGCGTTCCTCCTCAGGCATCTGCGCCCCCTTCCACTGGTGATGATACAGTTGTATCAACTGATACAGGCGTATCAAGGAGGATGCTGTGTCCACGGCGACGAGGCGGCTCGCCCTCTGGGCGGCCTGCGCGGCCCAGCTGATGGTGGTGCTGGACATCTCGGTGGTCAACGTCGCCCTCCCGTCGATCCGGGCCGACCTCTCGCTCGGCGGCGTGGCCGCGACCTGGGTCGCCCTGGCCTACGGCCTCGGTTTCGCCGGAGTCCTGCTCGTCGGAGCGCGGCTCGCCGACGTCCTCGGCACGGCACGGGTGCTCGGCTGGGGCATCGCGCTGTTCACCCTCGCGAGCGCGGTGGGCGGTCTGGCCACCGAGGGCTGGACCCTCATCGGTGCGCGGGTGGTGCAGGGGCTGTCCGCCGCCGTCGTGTCGCCGGCGACGTTCACCCTGCTCACGACGGCCTACCCCGAAGGGCCCGCCCGGGTCCGGGCGATCGCCGTGTGGACCGCGGTCAGTCTCGCCGGCGGCGGCCTCGGCACCGTCACCGGCGGCGTGCTCACCGACCTGGTCTCCTGGCGTGCCGTCCTGCTGGTCAACCTGCCGATCGGTGCCGCCGTCGCCCTCGCGGCCGTCGCGCTGCGGTGGTGGACCCCCGACGACCGGCGCGGAGGGCGGATCAGCCTCGCCGGTGCCGTGCTGGCCACCGGCGGCTTCACGTGCGCCACCTACGCGCTCTCGGTCGCCGGAACCCCGGGCTCGGCGGTGCCCTTCGCCGCGGCCGGGTCGGCGAGCGTGCTGCTGTTCGCCCTGCTCGTGGCGGAGCAGCGCCGAACCCCGCACCGGCTCGTGCCCGCCGCGCTCCTGCGCGACCGCCCCATCGTGCGGGGCAACCTCGCCACCGCGCTGACCGCCGTCTGCTTCCAGGTCGGCCTGTGGTACTTCCTCACGTTCCGGATGCAGGAGCAGCTGGGCTACACCCCCCTCCAGGCCGGTCTGGCCTTCCTGCCCCTGACCCTCGGCATGCTCGCGGTCAACACCTGGGCGACCCCGCGTCTGATGCGGCGCGTCCCCGCCCGCGCTCTCGTCTGCACGGGGGCGGCGGTGGCCGGTCTCGGCCTGGTCTGGCAGGCGCTCGCGGACAGCGGTCCCTTCGCGCTCACGATCCTCGCGCCCAGCGTCGTGGTCGGCGTCGGCGGCGGCCTGCTGAACACCCCGCTCGCCACCATCGTGACCACCGGCGTCCCGGCCGAGCAGGCCGGTGCGGCCTCCGGCCTGATGAACACCGGGAAGCAGTTCGGCGGCGCCGTCGGGCTGGCCGCGGCGACCGCGGTCGCGGCCGGGGCCGGTACCGACCGGGCGGCCTTCCTGCTCATGGCGGCGGCGCTCGGCGCCGTCGCCGTCCTCGCGCCCCGCATCCGGCGACGCCGCGCCGAACCGGCACCGGTCAGCGGTGCCCCAGGACGTTGACGACCTGGCCGTTCGGGTCGCGGACGAAGAAGCGCCGCACGCCCCACTCCTCGTCCCGCAACGGGTGGACGATCTCCGCGCCGCTCTCGCGCATGGCCGCGTAGGCCGCGTCCACGTCGTCCACCTCCACGCTCATGTCGGGGGCGACCGGCGCCGTCGCGTCCTCGGTCATGAAGCTGACCTGCGCCGCCGGATGGGAGGGGGAGGCGAGCGTCATGATCCACCCGTGGTTCATGACCTCCTCGAAGCCCAGCAGGCCGTAGAACTCCCGGCTCTCCGGCACGGCCTCGGACCGGACGTTGGGCACCACTCGGCGGACGGACATCGACGGCTCCTCAAGGGACGGACGGGTCGGACTCCCCAGGAGTACTACGGATCACCCGCCGTCGTACATACTTTCGGAACAGGTTCTAGGCCTCGCCGCGGCGCAGGCGCCCGTCCAGGAGCCGCACCGAGTCCGACAGCAGCGCGTGCTCGTCCTCGGTCAGGTCGTCGAAGAGCGGGGTCAGCGCCGCCCCCACGCGTGAGCGCCAGTCCTCCAGCGCCGCCTCGCCCGCCGCCGTCAGCTCGTGCAACTGGGCGCGCCGGTCATCGGGGTCGGGGCGGCGCAGGACGTAGCCGGAGGAGAGGAGCGACTCCACGATCGCCGTCATCGTGGGCTGGCGCACCCGGCAGTTCTCCGCCAGCACGCCCAGCCGCAGCGGTCCCTTCTCCTGGAGCACGCTCAGCGCGCGCCAGGTCGCCGGGGACGTGCGCTCGCCGGTGGCGTGGGCGGCGTAGCGCCCCAGGCGGTTGCTGATGTTGATCAGGCGCACCAGCAGCCGGGCGACCTCGTCCTCGTCGTTGCTCACGCCACGAGCGTAGTGGCCGCGCGGTCCGTTCCGCCGGTCGGGCCGCGCGGCGAGCCCCGCCGGTCAGGCGGCCTGCTCCAGGCGCTCGACGGCCGCGGCGAGGACGTCCTCGAACTCCTCGTCGTCCGCCTCGCGGGCCTCGGCGTCGGCCTGCTCCTGCTCGGCCTCGCCGACGTCCATCATGCAGGGGACGGGGTTCTCCTCCTCCATGCACTCCTCACGGGCGTCCCCGTACGGAAGAGACGGGCCCGGCTCCGAGTCCGCCCCCGGGGCCATGTCCATGCGCATGAGGGCGAAGAAGAGGTCGTCCACCTGGCCCCAGGCGGCGGTCATGGCCATCTCCACGCCCCCGCCCTCCAGGGACATGGCGAACATGTCGCCCGACTCGGGGAGGGAGGGGGAGGACCGCGACTCCACGGTGGCGTCGAAGGTGACGCCCTCGGAGGCGACCGTCATGTTCGAGCAGTCGCGCAGACCGAAGCGTTCCGAGGCCCGCGGATCGCGGAAGGTCCGTGCGGGTCCCTGCGCCCGCCCCCGCGCGGAGGCTAGTCGGTGGAGGGCGGGAGCGCCGTGCCGAGCAGGGCGATCAGCCGGTGCAGCTCGTCAGGGGTCAATCGGGCGAGAGGGCTCGTGGCGACGGCGGCGTCGACGACCGCGGTTCGGGCGCGACGGCCCTCCTCGGTGATCCGCACAAGGCGCGACCGGCGGTCCGCCGGGTCGACGGTCCGCTCAACGAAGCCCCGGTCGGCCAGTTGGTTCACCACGAACGTCAGGTTCGGAGCGCGGCAGTACAGCCGCCGCGCCATCACCTTCATCGATGGGGGTTCCTCCTCGGGATCGATCGCCCACAGCGCCTGAGCCGTGGCGCCGGTCAGCCGGTGCTCGGCCAGAGCGTCTCCGATGAGCTCTTCCGTCTGTGTGACCAGCGTGTGGACACCGACGATGGCGGCTTCCAGGGGGCTCGGTGGCATATCGACAGCCTACCGCGTGTCTTTCGAGTCTCGAAGCATGTAGTTTGAGTCTCGAAGTATATGCTTCGAGTCTCGAATCGAATGTCCCCCGTGTGCGCCACTCACCGAAGGAACGTGCCATGCCTCCTTACTCTGGAAGAACCGCCCTGGTCACCGGTGCCTCGAAGGGGCTCGGGGAGGCCCTGTCCCGCGAACTCGCCGCGCGCGGTGCCCACCTCGTCCTCGTCGCGCGGTCCGCCGACGCGCTCAGTCGCCTGTCCGAGGAACTGCGAGCGACCCACGGCGTCCGGGCGGAGGTCGTCACCGCGGATCTCGCCGCGCCGCACGGGCCCGCGGAGGTCGTCGCCGCGTTGCGCGAGCGCGGGAGGGAGGTCGACCTCCTCGTCAACAACGCGGGCATGGGCGCCGTCGGCCCGTTCCTCGCTGGGTCGTTCGACCGCGACCGCCGGTCGGTCGACCTCAACATCACGGGACTGATGGCACTGACCCATGCCATCGGTTCCCGCATGCTCGAACGCGGGAGCGGGGGGATCCTCAACATCGCGTCCAGCGCCGCGTTCCAGCCGATGCCGTACCAGGCCAGCTACGCGGCGACCAAGGCCTTCGTCCTCTCCTTCACCGAGGCGGTCGCCGAGGAGCTGCGCACGTCCGACATCCAGGTGATGGCGGCCCATCCCGGCGCGACCGACACCGGCTTCTTCGACGACACGTCGGCCACCATGGCCGCGAAGGCGGTCTCCCCGCGGCGCGTCGCCCGGAGGATCCTCGACGACTTCTCCCGCGGTCGGACCATCTCTTTCCCGGGACGTGTGTCCGACCGCGTGCTGACCTTCCTTCCGCGGCTGCTCCGCCGCTCGACGACCGCACGGCTCGCCGGCGGGTTCAACCGCCGGATCGGCCACGACGCGGCGTGAGCGATCCGGCGGCGACGCCGCTAGAGCGCGTCCGGGGACACGTCCAGGACGGTGCGGTCACGGGAGGCCACCAGGTCGAACTGCGGTCCTGTGCGGGGCAGCTCGTGGTGGAAGAAGTACGCGGCCGCCGCGCGCTTGCCGTCGTAGAACGCCCCCTCCCTGCCGTGCGCCGTGACCACCTGCTCCAGCCACATCCACGCGATGACCACGTGCCCGACCGCCTCCAGGTAGGGCGTGGCGTTGGCCAGGGCGACGGCCGGGTCGCCCTCCGACCACGCCGCGGCGGCGGTCTCGGTGGTGCGGGTCAGCGCGGCGTCCAGCAGGTCGGCGTAGGCGGCCTCCGCCCCGCCGAGGGCGCGGGCGCGCTCCACGGCCGTGCGGGCGGCCTCCACCAGCAGTCCGAGCCGCTTGCCGCCGTCCAGCACCGCCTTGCGGCCCAGCAGGTCCAGTGCCTGGATGCCGTGCGTGCCCTCGTGGATCGGGTTGAGGCGGTTGTCGCGGTAGTGCTGCTCCACGTCGTACTCGCGGGTGTAGCCGTAGCCGCCGTGGATCTGGATGGCCAGGTCGTTGGCGGCCACGCACCACTGCGACGGCCAGCTCTTGACGATGGGGGTGAGCGCGTCCAGCAGCAGGTCGGCGTGCTCGCGCCCCGCCTGGTCCTCGTGGCTGAGCGTGTCGTCGTAGAGCCGCGCGCAGTACAGCACCAGCGCGAGGGCGCCCTCGACGTAGCTCTTCTGCGCCAGCAGCATCCGCCGGACGTCCGTGTGCTCGACGATGGGCACCTGCGGCTGGTCCGGGTCCTTGGCGCCCAGCGGGCGGCCCTGGAGGCGCTCGCGGGCGTAGGCGAGCGACTTCAGGTAGCCGGTGTAGCCGACCGCCATCGCGCCGGCGCCCACGCCGATCCGGGCCCCGTTCATCATGTGGAACATGTACTGGAGGCCCTGGTGGGCTTCGCCGACCAGGTAGCCGACCGCGCCGGGCTCGCCGCCGGGCGTGTGCCGTCCCTCGCCGAAGTTGAGCAGCGCGTTGACGGTGCCGCGGTAGCCCATCTTGTGGTTGAGCCCGGCCGGGACGACGTCGTTGCGCTCCCCGAGCGTGCCGTCGTCGTTCACCAGGTGCTTGGGGACGACGAACAGCGAGATGCCCTTGACCCCGGCGGGACCGCCGGGGATCTTGGCCAGGACCAGGTGGACGATGTTCTCGGTCAGCTCGTGGTCGCCGGCCGAGATCCACATCTTGTTGCCGAAGAGCCGGTAGGTGCCGTCCCCGGCGGGTTCGGCGCGCGTGGTGATGTCCGACAGGGAGCTGCCGGCCTGGGGCTCGGACAGGCACATCGTGCCGGTGAAGCGGCCCTCGACCATGGGGCGTACGAAGGTGTCGATCTGCTCCTGGCTGCCGTGGGCCAGCAGCAGCGCCGCGTTGCCCGAGGTCAGGAAGGGGTAGGCGGACGTGCCCAGGTTCGCGGCCTGGAACCAGGCGTTGCAGGCGCTGGAGATGAGGCGGGGTGCCTGGGCGCCGCCGACCGACTCGGGCATCGACAGGCTGTTGAGGCCGGTCTCGGCGTAGACCTCCAGGGCCTTCTTCACCTCGGGGATGACGTGGACGCGCTCCCCGTCGAAGTGCGGCTCGTTGGCGTCGCTGGTCTTGAAGTGCGGCGCGAAGTGGTCGGTGGCCACGCGTTCGGCCAGGTCGAGGGCGCCGTCGAAGGTCTCGCGGGAGTGGTCGGCGTACCGGGGGCGCGCGGTGAGCGCCTCGGCGTCGAGCCACTCGTAGAGCAGGAACTGCAGGTCGCGTTCGGAGAGAAGGGTGGACGCCACGGTGAGCCTCCCATAGGTGTGTAGACCGACTGGCCGGTATGTTACCCGCTCGCGGGGGCGGCGTCGTGAGCGGGGGCGCCCGGTCGGGCGGGCGTGCCGGTGGCGTCCAGGCTCGGGGTCAGGCGGGCGTCCCGGCGGCGTCGACCAGCCGCTGGACCGCCCGCTCGTCTCCGTCGACGGTGAGGTCGCCCGCCCCGACCGCGTCGGCGAGTGGGCGCTCCCGCCCCAGGACCGCCTGGAGCGTGCGCTGGTCGGTCGTGACCACGGCGTCGGGCTCGCCGGGGTGCTCGCCGCGGCGGACGTCGGTGAGGACCCCCTCGTCCACGACCAGGTGGTAGACCTCCCGCTCCAGCCGGACGCGGAAGGTCGCCGACCAGGGCGTACCAGCACCGGCGTCGGCGTCGAAGTACGCGCGCAGGCCGAGGAACACGGTGTCCGCGCTGACCCCGCCCTCCCGCGGCACCACCGGAGAGCGCATCCCCCAGCGGCGCAGGGCGGCGAAGACCGGTTCCAGTTCGGCGCCCCACGGCGTGAGCTCGTACACCTTCGCCGTCACCGGAGGCGGCAGGGCGCGCTGCGTGAGCACCCCGACCCGCTCCAGGTCACGCAGTCGCTGCGAGAGCACGCTCGGGCCGATGCCCGGCAGCGCGGCGGCGAGATCGGAGTAGCGCCGCGGGCCGAGCCGCAGCTCCCGCACGACCAGCAGCGCCCAGCGCTCGCCGATCATGTCCAGCGCGTGCGCGATGGGGCACGCCTCTCCGTAGCTGCGCCGCTCTGCCACTGCCGTCCTCCCGTCCGTTCATCTTTCTACCAAAAAGATAGCACGCACTACGAATTTAGTAGTAGTGTGCGTCACACACCCACCGCGGATCGAGGAGATCGCCGTGAATCCCGAACGGATACTGCACGTCAACGGGGTGGACCTGTGCGTCCAGACCTTCGGGTCGGCCTCCGATCCCGCCCTGCTGCTCATCGGCGGCGCCGAGGCGTCCATGGACTGGTGGGACGCCGACCTGTGCGAACGCCTGGCCGCCGGCGCCCGGTGCGTGATCCGCTACGACACCCGGGACACCGGCCGCTCCACCACCTTCCCGGTCGGTGCGCCGCCCTACGACGGCGACGCCCTGGTCGCCGACGCCGTCGGGGTGCTCGACGCGCTCGGGATCAAGGCCGCGCACGTCGTGGGCATCTCCATGGGCGGCGGTATCGCGCAGCACGTCGCCGTGCGCCACCCGGACCGGGTCACCGCCCTGACCCTCATCTCCACGACCCCGGACGGCCCCGGCGGCCCCGACGACCCGGACCTGCCGCCGATGAGCGAGCGGCTGGCGGCGGTGTTCGCGGAACCGTCGCAGGACGCGGGGCCCGACTGGTCGGATCGCGAGGCGGTGATCGCCCACTTCCTGGAGGGGGAGGAGGCCTTCGCCGGCTCCGTCCGGCTCGACGAACCACGCCTGCGCCGCATCGTCGGCCGCGCCCACGACCGCAGCCCGGCCATGGCGGCCGCGCAGAACCACTGGATGCTCCCGGAGTCGGACCCGGTCCGGGACGGCCTCGGCGGTATCCGCGTGCCCGCGCTCGTCCTGCACGGGACCGAGGACCCGCTGTTCCCGTACGGCCACGGCGAGGCCCTGGCCCGCGAGATCCCGGGCGCGAGGCTGGTCCCGCTGCCGGGTGTGGGCCACCAGATGCCGCCGTACGAGACGTGGGACACCGTCGTCTCCGCGATCCTGGACCTCTGAGGCCGCGGACACCGGACCGCCGACGCACGGCCGGACGGGACGACCCCTAAGCTGGCCTCGTCCGCCGGCCGCCACGAGGAGTCCCCGCATGTCCCACGCCGCATCCCGTACCGTCCTGCTGCTCAACGGCCCCAACCTCAACCTGCTGGGCACCCGCGACCCCGCGCAGTACGGCACCACCACCCTGGACGAGGTCGAGCGGCGCGTGCGGGACCTGGGCAAGGAACTGGGCGCGGAGGTCGTGTGCGCCCAGAGCAACAGCGAGGGCGCGCTGGTCGACCGGCTGCACGAGGCCCGCGGCTACGCGGGCGTGGTGTTCAACCCCGGCGCCTACGCCCACTACAGCATCGCCCTGCGCGACGCCGTCGACGCCATCGAGGCCCCGGTCGTCGAGGTGCACATCTCCAACGTCTACGCCCGCGAGGAGTTCCGGCACCGCTCGGTGACGGCCCCCGTCGCGGCGGGCTACGTCGCCGGGTGCGGCGTGTTCGGCTACGAGCTGGCCCTGCGGGCGGTGCTCCGGCGCGACGCCGAGCGCCGCGCCGAGCAGGACCGCTGAGCGGGCCGGCGGACGGGCCGGCCGCGCGCTAGCGGCTCAGGGCGGTCTCCCGTTCCACGTGGGACAGCTTCTCGGGGTTGCGCACGGTGTAGAGCCCGGTGACCAGGCCGTCGTCGATCCGCAGCGCCACCACGCAGTCGAGTTCCCCGTCGAGCCGCAGCACCAGCGCCGGGTAACCGTTGACCTGGACCGGCTCGACCGACAGCGCGTCGCCGTACTGCTCCAGGCCGACCGCGAGCAGGCGCGCCACCTTGTCCGCCCCCACGACGGGTCGCGGCAGGGCCTGCTTGACCCCGCCCCCGTCGCCCAGGGCGACGACGTCCGGCGCGAGGATGTCCACCAGGCCCTGGAGGTCGCCGGTCTCGACCGCCCGTTGGAACGCCGCGAGCGCCGCCCGGGACTCCGACTGCGAGACCACGTCCCGCGGTCGGCGCGCGGCCACGTGGGCCCGTGCCCGGTGGGCGATCTGGCGGACCGCGGCGGGACTCTTGTCGACGGCCCGCGCGATCTCGTCGTAGTCCACGGCGAACACCTCGCGCAGCACGAACACGGCGCGCTCGGTCGGGGCGAGGGTCTCCAGGACCAGCATCATCGCCATCGAGACACTGTCGGCCAACTCGACGTCCTCGGCCACGTCGGGCGCGGTCAGCAGCGGTTCGGGCAGCCACGGGCCGACGTAGGACTCCCGGCGCCGCCCGAGCGTGCGCAGCCGGGTGAGCGCCTGGCGGGTGGCGATCCGCACCAGGTACGCGCGCTGGTTGCGCACCGTGTCCTGGTCGACGCCGGCCCATCGCAGCCAGGTCTCCTGGAGTACGTCCTCGGTGTCGGTGGCCGACCCGAGGATCTCGTAGGCGACCGTGAAGAGCAGGTTGCGGTGGGCGACGAACGCCTCGGTCGCGGAGTCCTCGTGCTCGTCCACGCCTGCCATGGGTGGCTCCCGTCCGTTCGCTGATCGGTGTCGTCCATGAGACACCGGCCGCCGCCCGCGTGTGACACCGAACCGCGGGGGATCTCCGGCGGCGGCCGCGGCCGGTCCGGTCCGAGGCCGGTTCCGCACGCAGGCGGAACCGACCAGTCGGTATGTGATGGGCAAAAAAACTAGCGGTAGGTCAGCAGCGCGGAGCCGTCCCGCTCCAGGTGCGCGTGGTCGTTGAACGACAGCACCTGGGTGCCGCCGCGCCCGTGCGCGACCTTGCTCACCGAACCGTTGACCACCACGCGGTTCATCGACACGAATCCCGCAGCGGGCACGCCCAGCAGGGACGAGCACACCGCCGAGATCACCCCGCCGGAGGTGAACACCAGCGCGGTGCTCCCGCGCTCCAGCCCGCCGGCCAGGTCGCGCAGGGCGGCGGCCGCCGCGTCCCGGAAGGCGGTCCAGGAGTCCTTCCCGGCGCCGTCGTCGCAGGTCCACGCGTGCAGGCACGCGTCGAGCCGCTGCTGGAGCGAGCCGGGCCCGGGGGCGTAGCGGTCGAGCAGGCCGAGGTGGTCGTACTCGTTCCACCGCTCGTCGGTGGTCGGGGCGGTGTCCAGGCCCGCCTCGGCCAGCGCGGCCGCGGCGGTCTGCTTCTGGCGCCGGAGGGTGCCGGTCACCACCGGTCCCACACGCAGCCCGCGCCGGGCGATCTCCCGGCCCAGCAGCATGGCCTGTTCGTAGCCGGTGGGGCTCAGTTCGTCGTAGTCGGCGGCCTCGGGGGAGGCCTTGCCGTGGCGGATGAGATAGATAGCTGGCATGCCGCCACAGTACGGGTGGGCCCGGACCGGCCGAGCGCCCGGCCCCCAGGCTGCCGCGAAGGAGCCCTGCGACGGTCCGCGGTGGTCATCGGTGCGCGCAGGGGCGAGGCGTGTGCGGCCAGGGACAAATCCCGGCCGCGTCGTCGGCGCACACTGACGTCTCCGCGTGCCTCGCCGACCGAGGAGAACCCCCTCATACCCGACCGCCCCGACGCCGACCGGCCGTCCGACCCCGGTGCTCCCGAACCGGGAGCACCGCCCGTCCGCACCGCCGGACCCGCCCAACTGTCCCTGCTGCTCGCCGCGAGCTGCATGCCCGTGCTGGGCTCCGTGCTCATCGCCCCCGTCCTGCCGCAGCTCGGGCGGCACTTCGCGGCGACCCCCGGCGCCGACGTCCTCGTCCCCGTCGTGCTCACCGTCCCCGCGCTGGTCCTGGGACTGACCGCGGCCTTCGCCGGCGTCGTCGCCGACAGGATCGACCGCAGACGCGTCCTGCTCGGCGCGATGGCCGGCTACTCGGTCGTCGGCACCGCGCCCCTCTACCTCGACTCGCTCATGGCGATCCTGGCCTCCCGGGTCCTGCTCGGCGTCTTCGAGGCGGCGATCATCACCTGCTGCACGGCCCTGATCGGCGACTACTGGTCCGGGGCCCGCCGGGCGAGGTATCTGGGGATGCAGGCGCTCGTGGCGTCGTCGGCCGCGACGCTCTTCCTCCTGGTCGGCGGGGCCCTGGGGAGCCTGGGATGGCGGGCGCCGTTCTGGATCTACCTCGCGGCGGTGCTGCTGGTGGTCCCGATGGCCCGGCTGCTGTGGCGGCCGGAGCGCCCCGACCGTCCCGACCGCCCCGACCGCTCCCGTCCGGACGCGGCCGAGCGCACCGCGGCCGTGCCGTGGCGCCTGCTGCTGGTCCCGTGCCTGGTCACCCTCTTCAGCGGCGTCCTGTTCTACGCCCTGCCGGTCCAGCTCCCGTTCGTCCTCACCGCGGCGGGGGCGGGTTCGGCGGGGCAGATCGGCGGTATCAGCGCCCTGATGTCGCTGGGCACCGCCGCCGGGGCCGCGCTCTTCGGGAAGCTGGCGGGCCTGTCGCCCCGGGTCCTGGTGCCAGCCGAGCTCGGACTGGCCGCGGCGGGGCTGGGCGTGGTCTTCGCGGCCCCCTCGGTCCCGGTCGTCATCGCGGGAGCCGTGGTGACCGGGTTCGGAACGGGCCTGCTGCTGCCCACGATGATCGTGTGGGCCGTGGACCGGCTCGACTTCGAACAGCGGGGCCGCGGCACGGGCCTGTGCGCCGGCGCGCTCTTCTTCGGCCAGTTCCTCTCACCGCTGGCGGTGGCCGCACTGGGCGCCGGAACGGGAGGCACCCTGCCCGGACTGGGCGTCCTCGGGGCCGTGGCCGCGGTGGTGGGGGTGGGCGTCCTGCTCCTGCTGCGCCGCCGGACCGAGGGCCTGACCTCACCCGGCCGGTTCAGGCGGCCGGGGCCGGGTCCGTGATGGGCACCGCGGGGGTGGTGCGGCAGGTGCGCAGGATGACCTCCACCACTGTGGCGGGGTCGTTCTCCATCGGCACGTGGCCGCACCCCATCAGCCGCACCTGGCGGGCGTGCGGGATCGCGGCCAGCACGCGGGCCAGCGCCCGGATCGGCAGGACACGGTCGTCCTCGCCCCAGGCGATCGTCGTGGGGCAGGCCACGCCCCGGCCGCCGCCGAAGCTGTAGCGCACGACCTCCGGGGCCAGCCGCGTGTAGGCCGAACCGCGCGTGACCACCGCCAGGTCCAGGCGGGAGAGCCCGCCGCGCGGATCGCGCAGGCGCCCGTGCAGGGCGAGCGTGGTCAGGGCGCGCACGGGATGGCTGTCGATGACCGTGTGCCAGACCTTCGCCGGGACCCGGGTGGCCACCCGCATGCCGCCGACCAGCAGCCGTGAGCCCAGCATCTCCAGGGCACTGGTGAACCCGATGGGGGCCAGCGCCGTGACCGAGGAGGCCAGGCCGCGCGCGCCCAGTTCCAACGCGACCGCGCCGCCCAGGGAGTTGCCGACGACGTGCGGCCGGTGCAGCCCGCGCGACTCGCACCAGGCCTGCACGGTGTCCACGATCGCGGAGATGCCGAAGGGGTGGTCCGGGTCGGGCGCGGCGGACTGGCCGAACCCCGGCAGGTCCAGCGCGAACACCTCGTACCGCTCGGCCAGCGCGCGCACGACGGGGTCCCACGCCTGGCGCCGGTGGCCCAGCCCGTGCAGGAGCAGGAGCGGCTCGCCCCGGCCCAGGCGTTCGTAAACGATGCCCCCATGGTTCATGAACCCCAGGTCTACCCGAGGCAAAGCCCTGTGGCAAAGGTCGGTCCTCACTATTCCCGCAGGTCACACGCGTGACATTCAGGGACCGGCTGCCCGGCACGGGCTGTCGCCGCGGGTGGGATGGATCACACCCCGCCCGTCCGCGGCGGGGTCAGGGTGCCCCGCTGTCGGGTTCGAAGCGCACCACGACCGACTTCGACGTGGGCGTGTTGCTCACGTCCGCCGTGGAGTCCAGCGGGACCAGCACGTTGGTCTCGGGGAAGTACGACGCCGCGCACCCGCGGGCCGTGGGGTAGTGCACCACCCGGAAGTGCGGCGCGCGCCGCTCCCGGCCGTCCTGCCACTCACCGACGATGTCGGTGTAGGCGCCCTCGTCCAGGCCCAGCTCACGCGCGTCCTCGGGGTGCACCAGCACCACCCGGCGGCCGTCGTGGATGCCCCGGTAACGGTCGTCGAGGTCGTAGATCGTGGTGTTGTACTGGTCGTGCGAGCGCAGCGTCTGCAACAGCAGCCGCCCCGGCGGCACCCGCGGCGCGTACGCCCCGTTCACCGTGAAGTTGGCCAGCCCCGTCGCCGTGGGGAAGCGCCGCTCGTCGCGGGGCGCGTGGGGGAGTGTGAACCCGCCCGGCCTGCGGGCGCGCTCGTTGAAGTCCGCGAACCCCGGAACGACGCCCTCGATCCGGTCGCGCACCCGGTCGTAGTCGGCCAGCTCCGACCACGCCACCGGGCTCTCGCCCAGGACCCGGCTCGCGAGGTCGCGGACGATGTCCACCTCCGAGCGCATGTGCTCGGACAGCGGCGCGAGCACACCGTGCGAGGCGTGCACCTTGCCCATGGAGTCCTCCACCGTCACCCAGCGCGGACGGCCTCCGTGCAGGTCGCGGTCGCTGCGCGCCAGGGCGGGCAGGATCAGCGCACGCGTGCCCGTCACCACGTGCGAGCGGTTGAGCTTGGTCGACACGTGCACCGTCAGCCCCACCCGGCGCATCGCGTCCTCGGTGACCAGGGTGTCGGGCGTGGCCGCGACGAAGTTGCCGCCCATCGCGAAGAACACCCGCACGCGCCCCTCGGCCATCGCGCGGATGGAGTCGACGGTGTCCAGGCCGTGCTCGCGCGGCGGCTCGAACCCGAACTCCGCCCCCAACGCGTCCAGGAAGGCGGCCTCGGGCCGCTCGAAGATGCCCATCGTGCGGTCGCCCTGCACGTTGGAGTGCCCTCGCACCGGGCACACCCCCGCGCCCGGCCGCCCCACGTTCCCGCGCAGCAGCAGGAAGTTCACCACCTCGCGGATGGTGGGCACCGCGTGCTTGTGCTGGGTCAGGCCCATCGCCCAGCACACCACGACCCGGTCGGCGGCGATCACCATCGCGGTGAACTCCTCGATGAGCGAGCGCTCCAGGCCGGTGGCGCGTTCCACCCGCGTCCAGAACTCGTCCTCGGGCTCGTCCAGCAGTTCCTTGGCGAACAGGTCGAACCCGTGGGTGTGGGCGTCGATGAAGGCCCGGTCCAGCACCGGTTCGCCGCGCTGGTCGGCGGTGAGCAGCAGCCGGTTGACCGCGGAGAACAGGGCCAGGTCGCCGCCGAGGCGGATCTGCGCGAACAGGTCGGTCAGTTCGGTGCCGCGGCCGAGCAGCCCCGAGGCCTTCTGCGGGTTGCGGAACTCGCGCATGCCCGCCTCGGGCAGCGGGTTGACCGTGATGATGCGCGCGCCCGACTTCTTGGCGCGCTCCAGGGTGCTGAGCATGCGCGGGTGGTTCGTGCCCGGGTTCTGGCCCGCGACGATGATGAGGTCGGCCTGGTGCAGGTCGTCCAGCGACACGCTGCCCTTGCCCACGCCCAGGGTCTCGGTGAGCGCCGACCCGGACGACTCGTGGCACATGTTGGAGCAGTCGGGCAGGTTGTTGGTGCCCAGGGCGCGCGCGAAGAGCTGGTAGCAGAACGCCGCCTCGTTGCTGGTGCGCCCGGAGGTGTAGAAGACCGCCTCGTCGGGCGAGTCCAGGCCGCGCAGCTCCCGGGCGACGATGTCCAGGGCGCGGTCCCAGCTCACCGGCTCGTAGTGGGTGGCGCCCTCGGCCAGGTACAGGGGTTCGGCCAGCCGCCCCTGCTGTCCCAGCCAGTACCCGGAGCGCTCGGCGAGCTCCGCCACCGGGTGCTCGGCGAAGAACTCCCGCGTCAGCGCCCGGGACGTGGCCTCCTCGGCCACCGCCTTGGCGCCGTTCTCGCAGAACTCCGCCTTGTGCCGGTGGTCGCCCTCGGGCCAGGCGCACCCGGGGCAGTCGAATCCGCGCTTCTGGTTGACGGCCCGCATCGCGGGCAGGCCGCGCCGGACGCCCGCCTGCTCGCGTACCAGGCGGACGCTGTTGAGCACGGCGGGCAGGCCCACGGCACTGCGCTTCGGCGGACCCACGGTGGGTGCGTCCTGGGCGGGATCTGGCTGGTCGGCGTGTGTGTGGCTCACACTTCCGATTCTGGCACTCCCGCTGCGCGAAGTCGCGGGCGCCCGGCCCGAACGGGCCGCACACTCCTCCTGCGCCACCCGAATCCCATGGCACGACCACAGGATCATGGGTGCAAAGGCGCATCAGTCGGGCACGCGCGGGACATGCTCAGGTCACGAACGACCCAAGGAGCCCTTCATCATCGGGCTGTACTGGAAGCGGATGGCGTCCGCGCCCGTGCTGTGCGGCATGGTCGTCGGCGCGCTGATCTCCGGCGGCATGGCCCTGGCCGGCGTCCCCACCCTCCACGGGGTGCACGCGGGCGTGGTCGGCCTGGCGGTGAACACGGTGGTCGCGGTCCTGGGCTCCCTGCTGGTGCCCGGCACGAGCACTCCGGAAGCGGAGGACGCCACCGATCCGCAGGAGGACACGGCGCGCCCGGGCGGGGAGGGCGCCGCGGACCAGGTGTGAGGTGCGGGAGGGCCGGGTCGCCGACGCCCGGCGGCCCGGCTTGACCTTGTCCCTGGGTGAAGGTGTGGGCTGGTCGTGGCCCATCCGAGAGGCGGATGGCGACCAGGAGGAAGACGATGACCACCTTCACCGTCGAGGACCGGGCCGAGCGCCCCTGGGTCGGCGTGTCGATGACGGCCGAGCTCGCCCACTGGGACCGCGTCAACGCGCACGTACCGCGGATCTACGGGGCACTGGCCGCGGCGGGCGGGATCCCGCAGGGCGGCCCGATCTACCAGTACCGGCGCCTGCGGACGGCCGCGGACCCGATGGACGTCACGGTCTCCGTGCCCGTTCCGGCGTGCGTGGAGCTCGGGGACGGGTTCGGCACCGGCGTGCTCCCGGCCGGCCGGTACCTGGTCGCGCGTCCCGAGGGCGGTCCGGACGCGCTCGAACGGACCCACCGGGACATGTGGGAGTGGGCGGGTGTGCAGGGCCTGGACCTCGCGGTCGACGAGCGGGCCGACGGCATCCACTGGCACGCGCGCACGGAGCAGTTCCTCACCGACCCGCAGAGCGAACCGGATCGGAGCAAGTGGGCCGTGGAGGTCGCATACTTGCTGCGATGAGTGAGACCGACGCGAGGCTGTCGATCGGCGAGTTCAGCCGGGTCACCTGGCTCTCGCCGAAGGCGCTGCGCCTGTACGAGCGCCGCGGGCTGCTCAGGCCCGACGTCGTCGACGCGTACACGGGGTACCGGTACTACCGGCCCTCGCAGGCGGAGCGCGCCCGGATGATCGCGCTGCTGCGCCGCGTGGGCATGCCGCTGGAGCGCATCGGCGCGGTCCTCGACGCGGCCGGAGACGAGCGGCGCGCGCTCCTGGACGCGTACCGGACCGACGTGGTCCGTGCGCACGAGCGCGCGGTCGCGCTGCTCGACGGCCTCGCGCGCGGGCTCCTCGACGATCGGCCCGAGCGAGGAGAGGGCGGGCCGGGGCGTGATGCGCCAGGGGAGGACGCGCGGTCGGTGGACGCGCTGGGGGAGAACCCGCGGACGGCGGACGCGCCGGGGGAGGACGGGCCGGAGGTGTCGAGCCGCGACGTCCCCGAGCGGCACTTCGTCGCGCGGACCGTGCGCACGACCGTCGCGGACCTGCCCTCGCACATCGAGCGTGCCGCGGCCGAACTCTCCCAGCGGGCGGGCGCGGCGGCCGACCGGTCGGCGCCCCTGGTCGTCGTCTACCACGGCGAGGTCGGCTGGGAGTCGGACGGGCCGGTCGAGGTGCGCGTGCCCGTCACCGGCGCGTCGGGCGCGGACGGGGTCGAACCCGCCGGGTCCGAGCTGTTCGTGGACGTGCCCTACGGCGAGGTCCAGTTCCCCACGATCCTGCGCGCCTTCGACGCGGTCCGCGCCGCCGCGGCGCGACACGCGCGCCGCCCCTCCGGATCGCCGCGCGAGATCTACCTGGACGGCGACCCGTTCCGCTGCCAGGTCGCGCAACGCTACGTCCGGACCCAGGGCTGACACGCCGTCCCCCGGTGTGCCGTGCCGGACCGCGCACCGCGCAGGAGACCGCGGCCACGGCGAGGACCCTGTTCCATCCGGCCCGTGACCGTGGTCAGTGCCCCTCCACAGCGTCGGCCCGCGCCACCAGGTCGGCCGCGCGGTCGTCCCAGTCGGGGCCGTGCATCCACAGGCTCTCCGCGGCCTCACGCAGCAGCGCCGGTTCGTCCGGCCGCTGCAGGAGGACCAACCGATAGGCCAGGTTCCGGATCCAGACCGGCAGGTGGCCGTCGACCACGTTCGGGCAGAGTTCGTGCAGCATTGCGAGGATCGACTCCGGTTCGGCGAACGTCAGCTCCTCGACGAAGGAGCGCTCGTGGTGTTCGAGGCCGTACTCCGGCGACGGCCGGTACTCGTCCCCATAGAGGCAACGGGCGTGTTCGGTCAGGGTGGTGTGCATGCGGCGACCCTAGGGCGCCGTGAACCGCCGAGCGGAACCGGTCCCGGCCATGGCCATCGCGCTGGTCGGGCCGGCCCTGCCCCCTCGGTCCGGAAGGCCGTGCGGGCCGGCCGCCCCGCCGCCGTCGCGCTGGTCGCGGGCGTCGTCCTGGCCGTGGTCGCGGTGGGCATGGACTCCATCGACCCGAGGACGGGCCGCGGTCAGGGCCGGCGGAGCCGGGCGGGGGCGCGGGTCTCCCAGGACTCGGTGAGGAGTTCGGCCAGCTCGTCCTCGTCCAGGCGGGCGAGGCGGGCGAGGACGAGGGCGCTGTCGCGGTAGTGGTCGGTGAGGAAGAACGCCTCCGGCTCGCTCTCCAACAGCACCTGGCGCTCCTCCCGGCTCTCCCGCCACAGCACCACCACGCCGGGCTGCTCGTGGACCCGTGCGAAGATCTTCCCGGCGACGTAGAAGGCCGGTGTCCCGTAGCAGGGCCGCTCGGTCACCGACGCGAGCCCCAGGGCCAGTCGTCGCAGGTCGTCCTCGGTCGCCATCGCCCTCGCCTCCCGCCGGGTGTCCGGGCCCGCCAGTGTCGCACAGCCGACCCCGTCCGCGGCGGCTCCGACGGACGTGTCACCGGGCGCCGCGTGACGCGGCCGGCGCGGTCGGGGTGAGCACGCGCAGGAACGGCACGGCCATGGCCAGGGCGGCGAGGGCGAAGAGCCCGAAGGCGCCGCGGGCTCCGACGAATTCGGCCGCCAGGCCGGCCAGCCCGGCGCCGAGCGGGATCGCGCCCCAGGTGAACAGGCGCGCGGCCGCGCTGTACCGGCCCAGCATCTCCGCGGGCACGAGGCGCTGGGCGATCGTCCGTGCGTTGACCGTCCACAGCGTCCCGCCCATGCCGCCGAGGAAGGCCGCCGCGCCGATCACGGCCAGGTCGTCGGTCAGAGCCGGTGCGGCCACCATCGCGGCCGTGCCGAGCAGGTCGGCGAACATCGACCACCGCTGACCGAGCAGACGGTTCACCCAGGTCACGCTGAGGGCGCCGACGATTCCGCCGGCGCCCAGGCAGCTCAGCAGCAGCCCGTACTCGTGCTCGTCCAGCCCGAGGAGGGAGGTCGCGACCAGCGGCATCAGTGCCGTCCACGCGCCCCAGCACGCCGCCAGCACGGAGATCATCGCGGCCATCCCGCGCAGCAGGCGGTGGCGCCACAGGAACCGCAGGCCCTCCACGAGCCGGTGGTGGACGGTGGTGGTCGGCGGCTGTGCGGCGGGAGCGAACCGCCCGACGAGCAGGAGCAGGACCAGGACGCCGACCGCGTAGGCGGCGGCGGTGGCGCCCAGGGCGAGGCCCGCGCCCAGGGCGACGACGAGGAGGCCGCCGACGAACGGTCCGGCGAACTCGCCACAGGCGGTCTCCGCGCCGGCCACCCAGGCGTTGGCGCGCTCGCGCGAGCGCGGGGCGACCGCGGAGGGGACGATCGCGGCGACGGAGGTCATGGCGACCACCTCGGCCAGGCCCATGAGGGCGCCGCCGGCGTAGATCACCGGCAGGGACAGCTTGCCGGTGGCCAGGACGGCGACCAGGGAGCCCATGACCGCCACCCGGGTGAGGTCGGCGATCCACAGCAGGCGGCGGCGGTCGAACCGGTCGACGAGGACGCCCACGTGCAGTGCGGTCAGCAGCCAGGGCAGCGACAGGGTCATGGCCACGGCGGCGATCAGGCCGGGGGAGTCGGTGAGGCGGGTGGCCAGCAGGGGCAGCGCCACCTTGAGCACCCCGTCGGCGATGTTCGTGACGGCGGTGAAGGCCACGAGGACCCCTGTGTTCCGCCCGCTCGTGCGGTCCGAGACCACCGGCGCGGCCATAGTAACCTCCAAAGTACGTTTGGTGGATACTATCCTTGTGGGGTGACGTTCCGACAAGCCCTCTTGTGGAGAACTTGCTATCCTGTGTTGGACGATGACCGGTTGATGGGAGGCAGGGTGCGATGGAGCAGCCGGAAGCGGCGCGGCGGATCGAGCGGTTCACCAACACGTTCGACCTGGAGAGCGGCCGCGACGACCTGGCCGACTCCGACGTCCTCGCGCGGTGGCTGGTCGACAACGAGCTGGTCGAGCCCGGCACGCGCGTGGACGCGGCCGACCACCGCGCGTGCCTGGACCTGCGCACGGGGATCCGCGAGGTCCTCGTCGCCACGGGTGAGCCGGACCCGCATCCGCTGGCGCGGGCCGACGCCCTCCTGGCCGAGCTGCCCGTCCTGGTCAGCCTCACCTCGGCGGTCGCGGGCCGCCCGGTCCTCGTGCCGGCGCCGGACCTGGCGCCCGTTCGGCGCGCCTGCGTCCGGCTCGCACTGGACTGGGTCGATCTGGTGCTGACGGGACGGTCGGTGCGGCTGAAGCGGTGCGCCGAGCACACCTGCGGGTGGGTCTTCTGGGACGGGTCGAAGAACCAGAGCCGCCGCTGGTGCTCGATGCGCGTGTGCGGCAACCGCACCAAGTCCCGCAGGCACACCGAGCGCACCCGCCGCGCGGCCGCGCCCGCCGACTGACCGGACCCGGCCGAGCCCGCCGCCGCACGGCCGGTGCCGCCGACCTGTCAGGACCGGCGGCGCGCGCCCCCGAGCGCGGCTACCGGCGTTCGCGCCGCTCCGCTCCGGTGGGTCCGGGGTCGCGCCGTTCCTGGTGAGGTCCTGGTCCTGGAGGGAAGGGAGGCGGCGGCCGGCGGACGCGGGACCGCGGAATCAGGCGTGGTCGGAGTCGATCCGGGCGAGGACCCCCGCGTAGAGGCCGCGCCGGTCGGGCCGGGCGTGGTCGGCGGCGTACCTGAGCGCGGGGACGGCCATCGGACCCAGCTCGGCGAGCCCGTCCGCGGCGGCGGCGCGGACCATGGTGTGGGGGTGGGCGAGCAGGCCGACCACGTCGGGGACCGCGGCCTTCCACCGGGCGCGGCACAGGACGCGCACGGCCGTCCGCACCACGTCCGGCCGCGGGTCGTCGAGCAGCAGCACGGTCAGGCGCAGGTGGGTCTCGCGGTCCAGGAGTTCCCGGGCGGCCCGGTGCGCGTACAGGCGGATCTTGGGCCGCGGCTGCTCCAGGAGGTCGGTGAGCAGGTCGACCAGCGCGGGGTCGGTGTCCGGGCCGGGGCCGGGACGGGTCTCGACCAGCCGCCGCAGAGCCCGGCGCACCCGCTCGGGGTCGCTGGTCCGGGCGAGGCGGAAGAGGTCCGCCCGGGAGGGCCCGCGACCGTCCCGCCCGGTCGCGGGCGGACGGCGTTCGCGCAGGCCGCGCAGGACGGCGGCGGCGTCTCGCGCGGCGGTCCCGGGCGGGCGCAGCGGACCGTCGACGAGGACGAGGTCGTCGGCGAGGTCGTCGTGTCCCTGGGCGCGCAGCCGGGCGACGGCTCGGGTGAGCCAGGCGGTGCGCAGAAGCGGGCGGCGCCTGAGCAGGTCGAGCCATCCGTGGTCACCGGACTCGACGCGTGCGCGCAGGTGTGGCGCGAGGACCTCATCGGGGACCCGGCGCAGGAGGCACGCGGCGTCGGGACGCAGGCCGCCGGCGCCGTGCGCCCACCACTCCAGGAGGAGGGGGACCAGGGGCGTGAGCGCCTGCGGTCTCACGTGGTCCGCGACGTCGAGCAGGCGTTCGGGGCGCAGATCCTCCGCCCGCCACACCGAGGGGTCCGCTGTGGCCAGGGCGCGGGTCAGGGTGTCGGACAGGCGGATGCCGAGTGGGATGGAGAGGTCGCCGCGCAGGTAGGCGTCCAGGACGGTGCGGCGCACCCGTGGTTCGGGCCAGTTCAGCAGCCGTTGGGCGGCGGCGTCACGGCGGTCCTGTTCAGGTGCGCGGAGCAGGACCAGCAGTCGCTCGCGCAGGGCGGTGGACGGGGGCTGGTCGAGGTCGTCGTCGTGCACGGTCCGCGAGGGTGCCGTGCTCGCGCGGGCGTTCTCGCCGATGGTCCACGGCGGGGCGCCGAGTGGCTGCAGGTCGCACATCCAGTCCAGGAGCAGGGGGCGTACGGGTGGTTCGGCGCCCGGGTAGGCCTCGACGAGGGCGGCCAGACGCCCGCGAGCATCGAATCCGTCGCCCGCCCGGGTCCCACGGGTCCCGTCGCCTACCTGGGTCGCACGGGTGCCAGTGCCCACTCGGGCACCACCGAACCCGTTGGTGTCCGTTCGTCGGAACTCCGTCAGACCGGCGGGCGAGCGCGCCGCGATCGCGAACGCGCGGAGCCAGGCGTCGCCCTCGGTCCCGTGCGAGCGGGCGGTACCGGTCCCCTCACCGTCCTCGTCGAGCCCGAACGCCTCGCGCAGGACGGCGGCCTCGGCCCACCAGGGGTCGGGGCCCGACCCGGCGGTGGCCAGGGCGCGGTCCAGATCGGACCGCACCGGCACCGCGCCCAGGAACCGGAGCGACCGCAGCGCTCGGCGGCCGTCGACGGCGGCGGGGGGCAGGTCGCGCAGTCGTTCCACCACCGACAGGGCCTCGTCCGCGGCCAGTGTCGGCGCCGCGTCCTCCAGCGCCTCGACCAGGTCGTCGACCAGCGCCGCGTCGGGTCCGCCCGGTTCGGACGACGCCTCGGCCGCCGCCGACAGGGAACCACCGGGTGCGGTCGCCAGGTCGGCGAGCCCGGCCACCAGCGTGGTCGCGTGCCGTGCCAGGAGCCGCTGCTCCTGTGCCGACCTCGGCGCCGGACACGTCAGCAGCGCCAGCCGGAGCACGCGCGCCGTCGGTCCGGCGTCCGCGAGGCGCAACAGGTCGGGGAAGCGGGGACGGAGCCGTTGGAGCCGCTCGGCCCCGGGCGGCTCCGGCCGGGCCGCCAGCCGCAGGGCGACCGCGGTGTCCCACCCCCGGCGCAGCAACGCCTCGGCATCGGCATCGGCGGCCGCCGCTTCGTCCGTGGAACCGCCGCGCACGGGACCGCCCGCGGTCGGGTCGATCCCGTGCGCGGACAACGCCTCGGCCAGGTCGCCGGGTACGCCGTCGGCCAGGCCGACCTCGCCCGAGTCGACCAGGACGAGCAGGTCCCCGGCCGTCGGCGACCCCTGCTCGGCCAGCGCCGCGCACGTGTGCACCGGGAGGAGGCCGTCGAGGCTCAGCAGCAGCCGGCGTCGTGCCCGCCCTGTCGCGCTTTCGGCGGCGGCGAGCACGGTCGCGGTCCGGGTGTCGCCGAGGACGGCGTCCAGCGCTCGGACCAGCTCCGCGCGCAGACCCGGATGGTCGGAGCGTCCCAGATGGCGCAGGATCGGGGGAACGGCTCCGGGGCTGCCCGCCTCGACCAGGGCCCGGGCGGCGGTCCTGCGGATGTTCATGTTCGCGTGGTCCAGGCAGGCGGCGATCGCCCCGCTCGCCCAGCGTGCCCGGGCCCGGCCCAGGGCGGCCACGGCCTGCCGGACGGTCTGGATGTCGGCGGCGGCGGTCAGCGCCACGAGCGAGGCGGACAGGGCACGGGCGCCGTCGGCCGCGTCGTCGGCTCCGTCCGCGGGGTCCCCGGCCACCAGTGCGATCGCGTGCTTGCGCACGTGCGGGTCGCGGTGGCGCAGCGACCGGTGCACGCGTGCGCGGGTCCCCGGGAAGGGCACGCGCGACAGGAGTTCGAGGAGCACGACGCGTTCGCCGTCGGCGAGGTCTGGGCGCTCCAGCAGGTCCAGCGCCAGGCTCGCGGTGAACGCCCGGCCCGCGGCCCGGCCGTCGGCCGCGTCCAGCAGGCAGACCGGCCTGATCCGGCCCCGCGCGTGGAGTCGGCGGCCGAGGCCGCACAGTGCGTTGACGACGTCCTGGGGCACGGTGGGTTCCTCGCCGGTGCCGCAGCCGTCAGAAGGCCAGGGGCCGCCGTCGGGCTCCCTGGCCGTCGCGATGTCGCTCGCCACCCGCAGCAACAGGTCGGACAGGACGCCCGGATCCGTGGCGTCGCCGTGCGCGGCGACGGTGCAGAGCGAGGCCGCCGGATCGCGGGGGTCGAGTCGGGCGGCCAGGACGGCCAGCTCCGCCGGATCGGGCGCGCCCAGGTCGGCCACCACACCGGAGGGGAGGTCGTGCGGATCGAGGCGGGCGAGCAGGGCCCGGCGGCGCTCCGGTTCGGAGGCCAGCCGCCACAGGAGGGTGAGCGCCGCGTGCCGGACGGGGCGCAGAGGCTCCACGATCGCCGCCTCCCCGTCCGACACGTGTGGGCCCGGTCCGCCGGCGGCACTGGTCGCGGGGCGGGTCGCGGCGCCGCCCGCCTCATCGCGGTCGCGGAGACCCGGCTCGACGGCGCCGGCTTCACTGTGGCGGGTGGCCGTGGCGGGGGTCGCGGCCTGGTCGGTGGCGGTCGGCGCCGACGCGAGGGTCCCCGGGGCGCCGAGTCCGTCGGCGAGGCCGAGTCCTTCGGCCAGGGCGAGGACCGTTCGCTCGCCGCCCACGGCCTCCAGGGCTCGCAGGGCCGCCGCGGGCGCGGTCGGCAGGAGCGCGAGGACCGCCTCCTCCGCCTCCCGGTGGCGCAGCGCGCGGACGGCGTCCAGGAAGGGAGCGGGCGCCGTCGCCCGCGCCAGAAGCCGGGTGAGTTCCGCGCCGACCGGCAGGTCCGACGTGCCCTGCTCGGCGAGGGCGACCATGAGATCGAGGCGGCGCGGCCACGAGGGATCGTCGGGCGCGGCCCCGACCAGCGAATCCAACGCCTCCCGGCGACACGTGTACAGCACCGTGGCCGCCTCCGTCGCGGGGATGGAGTCGTCGGCCAGGGCCAGGGCCACCACGGTCGGCGCCGCCTCGGGCGGCGGGAAGTGCCCGCGCCGGTGCAGGCCGCTCAGGCAGGTCAGCGCGGCCCGGCCGAAGAGCGCCGGGTCCGCGGTGGCGAGGTCCAGCAGGGCGTCGATGTCGTCGCGGTCGGCCAGGTCGCCGAGGAGTTCGAGGGCGCGTCGGCGCGCGGCGGGCGGCAGACCGGTGTCGGTCACCGCGCGGCGGACGAGGTCTCCGTGGCCGTGGCGGGCCGCGGTGCCGAGCGCCGCCTCGGTCACCTCGCGATCGAGGCCGTCACCGGTGACCAGGCCGGACAGCAGGTCGGCGGGCAACGGCCCGAGTGCCGCCCACGGTTCGGCGAGTTCGCGCAGGGCGTCGGCCACGACCCCGGGGGCGGTGGAGCGCAGCAGCCGGACGGTGTGCCGACGGGCCACGGCGGGGGTGAGGAGGCCGGCGCGCAGACCCCGGCGGACACAGCGCAGCGCCTCGGCCGCCAGGGCCGGATCGCCGCTCCCGACGAGGGCGGCGACCAGCGGTTCCGGTCGGCGCGTGCGGGCCGGGTCGGCCTGCCGGGCCGCCTGGTAGAGGCGTTCGCCGGGCGGCTCGCGGAGCAGTGTCGCGGCCGGGTCGGTGTGCAGTTCGGCGCGCAGCCAGGCCACCTGAACCGGCACGGGCAGGTCGGCGGTGCGCCACGCCGGCCAGGGACGGGCGTCGGGCCGCGTCCCGCAGCGCTCGTGGACGCGGGCCAGCGCCAGCAGTGCTTCGGCGGGGCCGGTCAGGTCGGCGGGAAGCGCCTCGCCCGCCGCGGCCCGCACTCCGTCGGGCGCGGCTCCCGCGTCCAGCGCGTCGGCGAGCCGGAGCACGCCCCGCCACCGGGTGCCGGGGGCGCGCAGGAGGCGCACCGCGTCGTCGACCGCGTCATCGCGGTGCTCGGGGCGGGGTGGGGAGTCGGATTTGTGCGGCACGTCCGGATCCTAGGGCATGCCGGGCGGCCACCCACCGGCCCCACGCTGCTTCGGCGTCCACACCATCTCTGGACACGATCGACCTCCCGGCGTGTGCCGGGAGCAGCCCCTCCAGCCACGCCTCGGCCGGTCGGCGCGGGTCAGTTGACGGCGACGGCCCTGCCGCCGGTCATCGCGACCAGCTCGGCGTAGTCGGTCGGGAAGACGGTGTGGGGAGTTCCGGCGGCGGCCCACAGCCGCTCATAGTCCGCCAGGGACGCGTCCACCACGGTCTCGACCGGCGCGGGGTGTCCCACGGGTGCCACGCCGCCGATCGCCTGTCCCGTCGCGGCCCTGACCTCCTCGGGCTCGGCCCGCCGGATCGTTCCCTTGCTCAGCCGCTCGGCCAGCAGGGCGGTGTCCACCCGGTGCCGGCCGCTGGTCATCACCAGCAGCGGCCGCTCGTCCGCCATGAACACGAGACTGTTGGCGATCGCGCCGACCTCGCAGCCCAGGGCCTCGGCCGCGGCCTGCGCGGTGCGGGTCGAGGCGGGCAGTGCGCGCACGCGGCCCCGGGCTCCCGCCGCGCCCAGTGCCTCGGCCACCCGTCGGCTGCGCTCGGGCAGTTCCGTGCCCTCCACCATGCTCACTCCTCGTCTCGACGCTTCTGGAGGGCACGCTACGCCGACGCCGCGGCCCGCGCACACGCGTTCGTGGACCGGGGGCCGGCGGCGGCCGTCGCGGGCCGCCGCCGGTCAGGCCGGGTCAGAGGTCGTAGATCCGCACGTAGTCCACCACCATCTGCTGGGGGAACCGCGTCGTCTCGTCCGGGTAGCCCGGCCACGCGCCGCCGACGGCGACGTTGAGGATCATGAAGAACGCATGGTCGTACACCCATGTCCTCCCGCCCAGGTCGGCCGGGGTGAGCGTGTTGAACGGCACGTCGTCGACGGACCAGGTGATGGAGTCCGGCGTCCACTCGACGGCGTAGACGTGGAAGTCGTCGGTGAACGCGCCGCCCCGCGGGTGGCCGTAGGAGGCGCCGATCCCGTTCGCGCCGGAGTAGCCCGGCCCGTGCACGGTGCCGTGGACGGTCCCCGGCTCGTGTCCGACGTTCTCCATGATGTCGATCTCGCCGGAGTCGGGCCACGGGGTCTCCGGGAAGTTGTCGCCCAGCATCCAGAACGCGGGCCACACCCCCTGGCCGGTGGGGATCCTGATCCGGGCCTCGAAGCGGCCGTAGGCCTGCTCGACCTTGTCCTGCGTGGTCAGCCGCGCCGAGGTGTAGCCGCCGTCGGCCTCCTGGCGGGCGGTGATGACGAGGTTGCCGTTGCCGTCCAGGGCGGAGTTCTCGCGGCTGTCGGTGTAGTTCTGCAGTTCGCCGTTGCCCCAGCCGTGGTCACCGGTCTCGTGGTTCCAGTTCGCGGGGTCGGGCGCGGCGCCGGCCGGTCCGTCGAACTCGTCGGACCAGACGAGCGCACCGGACGCGGCGGTCAGGTCGGCGTTGTCGGAGGAGGCGGGCCCGGCGCCGCCGCGCGGGACGGTGAGGGCGGTCAGGGTCAGTGCCGCGGTGGCCGCCACGGCTCCGGCGGCGACGAGGACGGGGACGCGGCGGGCGGGGTGGCTTCTTCGGTGCTGCACGGGGGCTCCAGACGTGTGGCGGGATCAGCCGGTGACCGGATCCGGGACACGCGCGAAGTAGCGGATTCCGCGCGGGCCGTGGGGTGGATCGCCCACTTGCTGAATGCGTGTTAAGTGACTGTAGGTGTCCGCCCCGTCGCGGACAAGGGGGGTAGTGCCATGGAATGGGATCGCTCCCAGCCTCGGCTGCGCGCCCTACCCGGGGATCGCTCCCAGTCCCGGCCGCGTTCTCCCCCGGGGGAGCGCCGGTGCCCGCACGGGCCCCGGCCCGCCCCCGTCCGCCGCGGTCCCCGTCCGCCTCCCGTGCGCCGCGGTCCCCTTCGCCGCCGTGCTCAGGTCCGCGACTTCACCACGACCGTGACGCCCCGGTAGTCGTCCAGACCGGTCGCGACCTGGGGGTTGCCCGACGCGTTCGTGATGTCGGGCAGCTCGTGCACGGCCGCGCCGAAGAAGTCGGCCCAGCAGCGGGTGGCCGACATCCCTCCGTCGCGGATCTCGCCGAGCAGCCGCCCCTGGTGGTCGAGCCGCCACTCCACCACCGGCAGGTCGTGCTCGGCCTCGGCCGAGATGAGCCGGGGGAGGAGGTCGGCCGCCCGCGCCCGTGTGCGCGGAAAGCCGGACGGCTCGGTGTCGGCGTCGGTGCTCCTGTCCGGGGTTCCCATGCTTCGCCTTCCGTTGGCCTCGATCGAGCCACCATTGTTTCGCAGCGCGCGCCGAAAATCGGGGAAACGGCCAGATCAGACGGCAGGGCCTCGGGAGGGCCGCGCCCTCTCCCGCGCCCGTGGGCCCCGCCTCGCGCCGCGCCGCGTGGCGGAACGCGGAGGAACAGGGAGAACCCCGAACGGCGGCGGGGAATCCGATAACGCGACAATGTTCCTGTCCGCGCGGTCGGTCCCGACGGGCCCTTGCCCTCCGGACGGGTGCCACGGCCGTGTGCGGCCCCGCTCCCGTACGCGCCCGCCATCCCTCAGGAGTCGACGATGTTCACACTCACCGGTCGAGACGGCCTGACCATCCACGTCCACGAGTGGGTGCCCGAAGCGCCCGTACGCGGGGTCGTGCAGATCTCCCACGGCATGGGCGAGCACGCGGCCCGCTACGCCCCGCTGGCCGCGGCCCTCAACGCGCACGGCTACGCGGTCTACGCCGACGACCACCGCGGCCACGGGCTCTCGATGCACGACGGTCCGGGCGAACTCGGCGACAACGGGTGGAACCTGCTGGTCGACGACATGGCGGCCCTGTCCCGCGAGGTCGGCGCGCGCCACCCCGACCTGCCGCTGGTGCTGGTCGCGCACAGCCTCGGTTCGTTCGCCGCCCAGCAGTACCTGCTCGACCACCCCGGCCTCGCCGACGGTGTGGCGCTGTGCGGGACCACCGCCGTCGACCTGCTGCTGTCCCGCCTGGTCGAGTCCGGCGCCGCGGACACCATGGCCTACTTCAACGCCGCCTTCGAGCCGCTGCGGACCGAGGCCGACTGGCTGAGCCGGGACGAGAGCCAGGTCGACGCCTACGTCGCCGACCCCCTGTGCGGCTTCGGGCTCACGGACACGAGCACGGGCCTGCTGCTCACGGCCGCCTTCGAGCGGCTCGGCGACCCGTCCGGGGCCCCCGACGACCTGCCGCTGTACATCCTGGTCGGCGACAGGGACCCGCTCAACCAGGGGCTGGAGTTCAGTGACGCGCTGGTCGACCGCTACCGCCGCGCGGGCGTGGCCGACCTGACGTACCGGGTCTACGAGGGCGCGCGGCACGAGCTGTTCAACGAGACCAACCGCGAGGAGGTCTTCGCCGAGCTGATCGAGTGGATCGACCGGGTCACCTCCGACGACGTGCCCGAACCGGGCGCGTCCGAGCCGACCGTGCCCGCCGGAAAAGCCGTTGCCGGGCCGGAGCCGGTGCAGGATGATCCGTGCCCATGAGCGAGCACCGCACGTCCGAACCCGCACCGCGTTCCGCCCCCGGCACCCGACCCGTCGCCCTGGTGACGGGGGTGGGGCGCAGCGTCGGCATCGGCGCCGGCATCGTCCGGCGGCTCGCGGCGTCCGGCTGGGACGTCGCGTTCACCTACTGGACGCCCTACGACGAGCGCATGGACTGGGGGATCGAGGAGGGCGCCGCCGAGGCCACGACCCGTGCGCTGACCGGACTCGGGGCGGCCTCCGCGGCGATCGAGGCCGACCTGGCCGGCCCCGGCGCCCCGGCGGCGGTCCTCGACGCGGCCGAGGAGCGCCTGGGCCCCGTCACCGCCCTGGTGATGTGCCACTGCGAGTCCGTCGACTCCGGCCTGCTCGACACCGGTGTCGAGAGCTTCGACCGGCACTTCGCCGTCAACGCGCGTGCCCCGTGGCTGCTGATCCGCGAGTACGCCAAGCGGTTCCGCGGCGACCACGGAACCGGCCGGATCATTGCTCTGACCAGCGATCACACCGTTGACAACCTGCCCTACGGTGCGAGCAAGGCCGCGCTGGACCGCATCACGCTGGCCGCCGCCCGTGAGCTGGCCCACCTGGGCGTGACCGCGAACGCGATCAACCCGGGCCCGGTCGACACCGGGTGGATGACCGGAGAGCTCAGGCAGCAGCTCACCGGTCTGACCCCGCTCGGCCGCCTGGGCACCCCGCAGGACACCGCGCACCTCGTGGACTTCCTGTGCTCGGCGCGCGGACAGTGGATCAACGGCCAGCTCCTCAAGAGCGACGGGGGCATCAGCGCGATCAACTGACCTCAGCCGTCGACACCCAGCCGCCGGGCGCTCTCACGCGGCACCGGGTAGGGGCGCTCGGGAGGCAGGTGCCGGGGGACCTTCGAGGCTCGCCCCGCTCGCAGGAGTTCGGCGATCCGTCGCACTCGAGGAGTGACGTCGGTGAGCTCGACCGTCCACTCCTCGGCGAACTCCCGGATCAGACCGCGGCCCACGCCCACCTGGATGCTGTAGTGGTTGAGGGCGGCTCCGCGCAGCGAGCGCTCCGGGTCCCACTGGACGTGGACGGGTGCCCGGGCGACCTCCTCCGCGGGGGCCGTGGTCGGTACCGCGAGGGAGAGTGCCCGCTCCCAACCCCGGCGGGTGATCCGCACGGCCAGGACCCGCTCCTGTCCGGCCCTGCGTGCCCAGTTGCTGCGGTACATCATCCACAGGAACGACGGCTTGATCCACGTCATCCGGTGGAGGGAGAAGGGCGGCACGAAACGGCCCCCCGCAGGGCGGGTTCGGCGATCGCCGGCGAGTACGCCTGGTAGACGACGATCGTGTCGGCGTCGTGCTCGGCACGGACCTGGTAGCGGCTGGGCATGGGTGGCAGAGTGGCACCCGTCCGTCGCCCCGACAAGCGGTTTTCGGGGCCGGACCCAGGGCGGGTATCCGCTGCACGCCCTAGGGCCTGTTTGGAAAGTCAGAGCCATTCGTTGATGGCAGCGATCTGGATGGTGGCCTCGTAGCGAAGGGCGAGCTTGTCATAGCGCGTGGCCACCGCCCGGTTGCGTTTGAGCCGGTTGATCGCGCACTCGACCGCGTGCCGGGCCCGATAATCGACCTTGTCGAAGCCGGGCGGGCGCCCGCCCCGACCCCCTTTGCGCTTGCGGTTGCGCACCCGGTCGGCAGGCTCGGGAATAGTCGCCTTGATCTTGCGTCTGCGCAGGTAGGCACGGATCTTCTTTGAGCTGTAGGCCTTATCCGCGCGCACCCGCACCGGCCGGGTGCGCGCGGGCCCGCTCCGCCCGTGCCCGGCCACCCGGATACGTTCCATGACCGTCTCGAACTGGGGGGCGTCCCCGCGCTGGCCGGCCGTGACCACCACCGACAGGGGCTTTTGGCGCTGCTCGCAGGCCAGGTGGATCTTCGTGGTCCACCCGCCCCGCGAGCGTCCCAGCCCATGGTCGTCGGGCTCGTCCGTTCCGTGATCTTCCCGGTCCCCTTTTTCGCGGCTCCGGCGGCGTGCTGGTGGGCGCGCACGATGGTGGAGTCGACGTTGACCTGCCAGGTGATCAGGCCCGCCGCGTCGGCCAGGGCGCGCAGGGCGTCCAAAATTTGGGCCCAGGTGCCGTTGCGGGTCCAGCGGCGGAAGAGGTCGTAGACGCTCTGCCAGGGGCCGTAGCGTTCGGGTACGTCGCGCCAGGGAGCACCGGTCCGCACACGCCAGCGGATGCCGTTGATCAGGGTGCGCTTGGAGTGCGAGGGCGGACGGCCGGTGGCCGGCACGGGCAGGAGCGGTTCGAGCACAGACCATTGGGCGTCGGTGAGGTCACCGCGCCCGGGGCCGGGTAGGGTCACAGCGAAGCCTTCGGTGGGCTTGGTCTTCTTGGTCGTTGACTCATCTACCGAAGGCTTCGCCTATGTGCGGGGCGACACGCCTGGCGTGACCGGATCGGTGCTTTTGCCCCTGATCACACCAGTTACCAAACAGGCCCTAGTCCGCGACGGCCTGGCCGTGGCGCCAGTAGCCCACGAAGGTGATGTCCGGCTTGGGCACGCCGTGCTCGCGGACCAGGGTGCGGCGCAGGCTCGTGGGCAGGGCGTTCTCCCCGGCCACGAAGCAGTACGGCCGCCCCTTGGGCAGGGCGGTGGCGCACACGGTGTCCAGGGCCAGCCGCCCGGGCACGGCGTGCGGGTCGGTGCGGGGCAGCCAGTGCACGTCCACGCCCGGCCTGGAGGGCAGCGGGCGCACGTCGTCGGAGGAGGGCACCTCCAGGAACACCTGGGCGCGTAGGTCGTCCGGAGCCTGCTCCAGGATCGACACCAGCGCGGGCACCGCGCTCTCGTCGCCGACCAGCAGCTGCCAGTCGGTGTCGTCCGTGGGCTGGTAGTACACGCCCTCGGCGAGGATCCCGGCCTCGTCACCGGGGGAGGCGGACGCGGCCCAGGCGGAGGCGGGGCCGCCGTCACCGTGGTCCACGAACTCCAGTTCCAGCTCGCGCGCGTCGGCGTCGAAGGAGCGGACGGAGTAGTTGCGCACGTGGGGGCGCACGTCGTCGGACATGGCGTACATCTGCTCGACCCAGCGCCGGTCGGCGGCGGTGGGCATGTGCAGCTGCTCCTGTCCCTGGCGGGGCAGGAAGAGCCGGACGAACTGGTCCTGGCCCAGGAACTCGAAGCCGCTCAGCTCCTCACCGCCCAGGACCACCGAGACGAAGTGCTTGCTGACGCGCTCGGTGCGCACCACACGGGTGCGGATCATCGTGCGATGGCTGGGCTGTTCGATGCGCACGGGGCCTCTTCCTCGTCGGCGCGGGGCGGGATGCCGGGGGTGTAGGTAAGGCTAGCCTCACCGGCGGGGTGGCGTCGAGTCGGGGTGGGTGGGACGCGGGAGTTCGCGCGGCCGCGCGTTCGCGTGGAAGGCCCCCCGGAGCGGGCGGAATGTGGTAGAAGTTCCTTAAGAACGAAAACCGTTTTCATTTCCCCGTGAAGGAGGTCGCGCGTGCGACCGCCCGGCACCACGGCTCCCCCCGTGACCGCCCCCGCGCCCTCACCGCCCGCGCCCCCGAAGGGTCCGCGCGGCCTCGCCCCGGCCCTGGCCGCGATCCTCGTCCCCCTGCTGGCCGTGTCGGTGCTGCTCGCCGTCGGCCTCGGCGCCGCGGTCATCCCGCCCGCCGAGACCGCCCGCTACCTCTGGGCCGCCCTGTCCGGCGGCACCATCGGAACCGACGAGATCTCGCGCTACCAGATCGTCTGGCAGATCCGCACTCCGCGCGTGCTCCTGGCCGCCACCGTCGGCGCCGGACTCAGCGTCGTCGGCGTCGCCGTGCAGGCCATGGTGCGCAACCCCATCGCCGACCCCTTCGTTCTGGGCATCTCCTCGGGAGCCTCGGTCGGGGCCGTCACCGTGGGCGTGTTCGGCGTCCTGTCCTCCCTGGGCGTGTACGCGGTCTCCGCCGGGGCCTTCGCCGGAGCCGCGGTGGCCACGGCCGTCGTCTACGGGCTCGCCCACTCCAGCGCGGGGGTGACGCCGCTGCGCCTCGTGCTGACCGGGGTGGCACTGTCCTTCGGCTTCCAAGCACTGATGAGCGTCATCGTCTACTTCACCCCCAGCAACGAGGCCACGAGCACGGTGCTGTTCTGGACCATGGGCGGCTTCGGCGCCGCGAGCTGGGGCTCCCTGCCGCTGGTGGCCGCCCTCGTGCTGGTCGGAGCGATCGTGGTGCACCGCTCCAGCCGCTCCCTGGACGTGGCCGCCCTGGGCGACGAGACCGCGGCCAGCCTGGGCGTGGACACCGGCCGCCTGCGCGCGGTCATGTTCCTGCTCACCGCCGTGATGACCGGCGCGATGGTCGCGGTCAGCGGCGTCATCGGCTTCGTGGGCCTGGTCGTGCCGCACGTGGTGCGCATCCTCGTCGGCGCCGCCCACCGCCGCGTCCTGGTGGTGGCCCCATTGGCCGGCGCCGTGTTCATGGTCTGGGTCGACCTGGCCTCACGCGTGGTGGTCGCACCCCGCGAACTCCCGCTCGGCGTGCTCACCGCGCTGGTGGGAGTGCCGGTGTTCCTCACGCTCATGCGCCGCCGCGGCTACGTGTTCGGGGGGCGGTGAACCGTGGAGCTGTGCGTCGACGACCTCTCCGTCACCCTCAACGGTGCCGACCTGGTGCGCGAGCTGTCCCTGGACGTGGAGCGCGGGCGCATGGTCGCGCTCGTGGGCCCCAACGGCTCGGGCAAGTCCACTGTGCTGCGCTGTGTCTACGGCGCCCTCACACCCTCGGGCGGGCGCGTGCTGGTCGACGGCACCGACCTGTCCGCCCTGGGCCTGCGCCGCGCCGCCCGGCAGGTGGCCGCCCTCACCCAGCAGGGCGGTACCGAACTGGACTTCACGGTGGCCGAGGTGGTCGCCCTGGGCCGCACTCCGCACCTGCGCGGCAACGAGCCCCTGAGCGCGCGCGAACGCACCCTGTGCGAGTCCGTCATGGCCGACGTGGACGTGCTCCACCTCGCCGACCGCGGAGTGCTGGGCCTGTCCGGCGGCGAGCTCCAGCGGGTGCTCATCGCCCGCGCCCTGGTCCAGGAGCCCCGGGTCCTGGTCCTGGACGAGCCCACCAACCACCTCGACCTGCGCCACCAGGTCCGCCTGCTGTCCCTGCTGCGGGCCCGCGCCCACACCGTGCTGCTCGTGCTGCACGACCTCAACCTGGCGGCCACCTGCGACACGGTCGGGGTGCTCTCGCAGGGCCGGCTGGTCGCCTCCGGTGCCCCCGCCGACGTCCTGACCCGCGAACGCGTCCGCGACGTGTTCGGCCTCGAGGTGACCGTGGTCGAGCACCCCCTCACCGGCAACCCCCAATTGCTCTACTCGCTCGACGAGGGAGCCGAAGGAGTCTGATGACAGCGATCCGCACCGCCGCGCCCCGGTTCGGGGCCGCTCCCGTGGCCCTGCCCCTGACCCTGGTCGTGGCGCTGACCGGCTGCGGCGCCCAGATCGAGGAGAGCGCGCAGGCCGACACCGTGACCGTGAACCGCTGCGGCGAGGAGGTGGAGTACACCACTCCGCAGAACGCCGTGGTCTACGAGGGCGGCAGCGCCGACAAGATGTTCGCGCTCGGCCTGACCGACCACGTGCACGGCTACGTGATGCCGCCCGCCAACCCGCCGGTCACCGAGTCCCCGTGGGCGGACGAGTACGCACAGGTGGAGTTCCTCAGCGACGACCTGCTCAACAAGGAGGTCGTGGTCGACGCCGGCGCCGACTTCGTGGTGGCGGGCTGGAACTCCGGGTTCAGCGACGAGCGCGGCATCACGCCGGAGATCCTCGACGACCTGGGCGTGCAGAGCTTCATGCACACCGAGTCCTGCTACAACTACCCCGGCTTCCCGGAGCGGGTGGAGCCCTTCGAGGGGCTCTACACCGACCTGGAGCGCCTCGGCGACATCTTTGGAGTGAGGGAGCGCGCCGACGAGACCGTGGCGGAGTACCGCGCGCGGGTGGAGGCGGTGCGGGAGCAGGCCCCGGAGGGCGACCCGGTCCCGGTGTTCCTCTACGACTCGGGCACCGACCAGCCCTTCACGGCCGCCGCGCAGGTCCCGCCCAACGACATCATCCGCTTCGCCGGGGGAGAGAACATCTTCGGGGACCTGGACGAGCGCTGGACCCAGGTCAGCTGGGAGGCGGTCGTGGAGGCGGCGCCGGAGGTCATCATCATCCTCGACTACGGCGACCAGCCCGCCGAGGAGAAGATCGACTTCCTCACGACGTCGCCGCACACCTCCGAACTCCCGGCGGTGCGCTCGGAGAGCTTCTTCGTCCTGGACTACAACGAGGGCATCAGCGGCCCGCGGGTGATCGACGGGCTGGAGTCCTTCGCCGAGTACCTGCGCGAGCACGCCGCCGAGGCCGAGGACACCGAGGGCGCGGCCTGAGGCGCGCTCCAGAACCGGTGGGGCCGGGCTCCGCGATCGCCCGGCCCCACCCCTCCCGCCCCGCCCGGTCCCGGCCCGCTCCGCTCCCGGCCCCCACACGGGAGCGGAGCGGGGTGGGACCGGGCGGGGCGTCCGCGCAGCCGTGTCGGCGCCGATCACCGCACCCGGGGGCGGGTGGAGCCCCCGCCCACCGCGACGACGACGAGGGCCGGCACCTTCGCCACCTCCAGTGACACGCGCAGCGCTTCGACCACCGTCTCCTCGCAGCAGTGCACGAACGCCGCCAGGTCGGTGTCCGGGGAGACGGTAGCCTCCACACTCAGCCAGGGTGCGCCGTCCGCGCCGTGGAGCCTGGCGCGCGCCCTGACGGCTCCGGGCACCCTCTCCACACCCGCGGACACCGCGTCCGTGAGGGCGCGCCCGGACACGACCGTCAGGCCCGCGACCGAGTCCGCGCCCCGCACGACGCGGCGCAGTCGGCCGGTGTCGCGCTGGGCCAGCAGCCACCACGCGCCCACCAGGACCGCGGTCAGGCCCGCGATGCCGAGCGCGTAGGGCGCCAGAGGCGATGGAACCGGCGGCGGTGCGAACCACGGCCACCGGGCGAACCATGCGGGGACGCCGGCCCCGGCCGCGGACGCGGTCGTCGCGGCCCCCAGGAGACCCGCGGCGGCCAGGGCCGCACCCAGGACGAAGGACAGCGAGCGGTTCAGGCGGGACCGACGCAGCGCCCCCGCGAAGGGCCGGTGCCTCCGGTCCCGACGCGCGATCGCCGGGTCCGGCCGGGTGATCCCATGCGTCGTCGTCATGCCGGACCCACCTCACGTACGCGCACCCGGACCCGAAGGCGCGAGAGGACTCCCAGCTCCTCGCACCGTCGGCGCACCGACGTGCCCACACGACCGCGCAGGGCACTGGACGCGCCGCGCATCCGTGTGGACACCAGCACCCGCACGCGCCGTCGTCCGACCCGCACGCGCGCCCCGTTCACACCGTCGACCCCGCGTGCCTCCTCGGCGAGCACCCTGGCGGCTCCGCCTCGGGTGAGACCGAGCACCAGTGAGGGGCTTCCGGTCCGCAGCGCGAGGGGTCCCCGCCCTCCGCCGCGCAGCGCCGACAGGATCAGGGCGGCCCCGGCGGCGATGGCGCAGGCCGACGCGGCCGCGGCGGGGACGGGGCCCGACGCCGCCGCGGACAGGGAGTCGACGGTCCGCAGCGCGGGATGATCCGGGACGAAGGAAGGGGCCAGCACGGCTGTCCCGGCCGCGGCGCCGACCAGGAGCAGGGACACCGCGCACAGTACGGCGGTGCCCGTCCGGTGCGGACGCAGCAGGCGCCGCGCCGTGCGCCGCGCGGACCGGTCGCGCGCCTCCTCGGGATTCTTCACAGGACTCATGGACGGCCTTTCGGTTCAGCCTTCGGGTTCAGCGCAGGACCGGCGCGAGGACGAGGCGGACGACACTGATGTCCGCGGTGTGGACACGCAGCCCCGTGGTCTGCTCCACCGCCGCCACCAGGCGTCCGCGCAGGTCGGCGGCGTCCGTTTCCAGCGGGCGGGGGTAGGACATCGCCACCTCCACCCGCAGGGCCACACGGGAGCCGCCGCGACTCACCTCCACCCGCACCGCGGGACCCGTGATCGCTCCTGGCAGGGCCCCCTCCAGCGGACGCACGGCCTCGTGGGCCAGTGCCTCGTGGCGCACCAGGCGCTCGATGACGCGGTCGGCCACCGTGGTCCGGCCGCGGGTGGCCGGTGCGGTCGTCACAGATCCCTCCGGTCCCTCGGCGAGAACAGCGCGGCGAGGTCCACCTCGCCGGCGTAGGCCCGGCCGAGGATGAACCCCACCGTCCCGAACAGCAGGACCAGGAGGAACGCCCAGAACCCCCCGAACGCGGCGGCGAGGCCCAGGACGGTGCCGAAGGCGAGTCCGACGAGCGGCCACATGATTCCTCGTCTCTGGTCTTCGTACTGGGTCTTCAGGGGCTTCACCATGTCTTCCTCACCGCACGCGGGGCTCGGCGCCCGGGCCGTCCTCGCCGTCGTCGGGGAGGTGGATGTCGTCGATGGCGACGTTCACCTCGGTCACCTCCAGCCCCGTCATGCGCTCCACCGCCGAGACGACGTTGCGCCGCACCTCGCCGGCCAGGTCGGGGATGACGGCTCCGTATTCGACGACCAGGTTGATGTCGACCGCCGCCTGGCGCTCGCCGACCTCGACCGCGACGCCGCGGTCCGCCGCGGAGGTGGAGGTCGATCCGGGGATGCGCTCGCGAACCGCGTCGAAGGCCCGGGCCGTGTTGCCGCCCATCCGATGGACACCGCGGACCTCGCGAGCCGCCATGCCGGAGATCTTGGCGACCACGTGGTCGGCGATCACGGTGCGGCCCTGGGAGTCGCCGCCGGCGGGGGCGTCGGCACGGCGCTGAACGGTGCCGACGCCCGCGGAGTTGTGGGTGTTCGTGTCTGCCATCGTCGTCTCCTCGTGTCGGTCTCGTCTGTCCCGGTGCCGGGGATCGAACCGGCGCCGTCTCCTGTCAGGACACGGGCCGGGCCGGCTGCCTCACGGACCAATGGATGTGTTCTGGATCACGTTCCTCGGGGTGCTTGAATGGACACGAAACGTGTCCGTCTGCAGACCCTGGAGTGGGTGATCCGTGTCGGGTGAACGCTCCGAGGCGGGGTGGGATCAAGCCGTGCCGGAGGCCTCCGTTCCCGAGGCCGTCCTTGTCGAACGCGCGCAGAGCGGAGACGACAAGGCGTTCGAGGCCCTGTTGCGGCGGCACCAGGACGCGGTCTACCGCGTCGCCCTGCGCATCCTGAGGGATCCAGGGGATGCGCGGGACTGCGCCCAGGAGGCCCTCATCACCGCATGGCACAAGCTCTCCGAGCTGCGCGATGCCGAGGCCTTCGGTCCATGGCTCAAGCGCATCGCGGGGCGCCGGGCCCTGAACCAGCTTCGGGCGCGGGCGGATACCGAGCCGATGGACGAGCGGAACATGCCCGATTCCCACAGTGCCGGGCCCGTGGCCGAAGCGCTGGCGGGCGACCTTCGCGGGGCCCTCTTCCGTGCGCTGGCCGATCTGCCCCCGTCACAGCGCACCTGCTGGGTCCTGCGTGAGATGGAAGGATGGGGATATGAAGACATAGCGGAAGTCGTCGACGCGACCCCGACCGCCGTGCGTGGGCGGATCCACCGTGCCCGCGCCCATCTCGTGAAGGCTCTTGCACCATGGCGCTAGAACCGCCCGACGGCGGCGATCACGGACTCCTTCCGTGCGGCAACGGTGAGGACGCGCTGGTGCGTCACCTTCTCGACGGCCGTCCGACGGAACACGAGGCGCAGTGCTCACACTGCCGGGCCGCCGCCCGCGACCTCGCCCCCCTGATCCGCGCGCTGGGCGAGCCGGAGCTTGAGGCGACCACGGCTCCCGCGGGACTCGTCGACGACGTGATGCGCGCGATCCGGGCCGAACGCGGGACTCGCCGCAGCCTGGAGCTCGACGGCCCCGGCCCGGGAACGACGCGGATACGGGAGACCGCGGTCGCGGCCATGGCCCGGTTCTCCGCCAGAGGTGTGTCCGGTGTGCTCGTCGGGCGCTGCCGAGTACACCGGGAGGAGGAGGGTCTCGCGGTCTCGCTGACCGCCCGAGTCACTCAGGGCACACCGATCGCTGCGGCGGCGGAGGAGGTGCGCCGTGCCGTGCGCGACATCCTGGAGGACCGCCTCCGCCTGACGGTCACCCGGATCGACATCGAGATCGTCGGTCTGATCGAGGCCGACTGAGCGGTCGGTCACCCCCGTGCCCCGTGGCGGCGGGAGCGCGATCACGCGACAGGACGGGGCTTCCCAGCCCCGGCGGCCGGTCACCAGGTCACGTCTCGGCGTCGTGATCGCCCGCACTGTTGACGTCCTCGACTGTGCATACCAATGATGTCAGAGTCGATGATGTTGTGATTTGGGACACGTGGGTGGTTCGGGTCGTGGGACGGGTCGGCCATCCGGGGAGGAGCTCTCATGCGCTCACGATGGTGGTCGGTCGCGGCGGGGGCGCTGGGTCTGGCCCTGGTGGCCTCCGGCTGCGGAGGCGGAGGCCGGGACGGAGGAGAGAGCCAGGTCGAGGTCTTCTCCTGGTGGACCGGCGGCGGTGAGGAGGCCGGTCTCAACGCCCTCATCGAGATGTACGAGGACCAGAACCCCGACGTCGAGTTCGTCAACGCGGCGGTGGCCGGCGGATCGGGCACCAACGCCCAGGCGGTCCTGGAAGGCCGCCTGCAGAGCCAGGATCCCCCCGACTCCTTCCAGGGACACGCCGGCGCCGAGCTCCAGGACTACATCGAGGCCGGGTACCTGCAGCCCCTCGACGACTTCTTCGACGAGCAGGGCCTGCACGAGGCCCTCCCCGACCAGCTGGTCGAACAGATCTCCTACGAGGGCAGCGTCTACTCCGTGCCCGTGAACATCCACCGCTCCAACGTCCTCTGGTACAACCCCTCCGTGCTGGAGGAGGCCGGGGTCGACGGCCCGCCCGAGACCCTGGACGAGCTGATCGACGCGCTGGAGGCGGTCGAGGCCGAGACCGACGCCATCCCCATGGCGGTCGGCGCGCAGTGGACCGTCGACCACCTGCTGGAGTCGGTGCTGCTGGGCTCGCTGGGCACCGAGGCCTACAACGCGCTCTGGGAGCCGGGCGCCGACTGGGACACCCCGGAGATGGCCGAGGCGCTCGCGACGTTCGAGGAGGTCATGGCCTACACCCAGGAGGAGTCGGCCGCCGAGGACTGGCAGGAGGCCGCGCGCCGCGTCTCCGACGGCGAGGCCGCCTTCAACATCATGGGCGACTGGGCCGCCGGCTACTTCGACGAGCTCGGCGCCATCCCGGAGGAGGACTACGCCTGGGCGGCCTCGCCGGGGACCGAGGGCACCTACATGTGGCTGTCGGACAGCTTCACCCTCCCGGTGGGCGCGCCGCACGAGGAGCACGCCCGGACCTGGCTGGAGCTGGTGGCCAGCCAGGAGGGCCAGGACACCTTCAACCCGCTCAAGGGTTCGATCCCGGCCCGTGAGGACGCCGAACCCGCCCACTACGCCGACAACCCCTACCTGGAGTCGGCCCTGGCCGAATGGCAGTCCGATCCCCAGCTGGCGGGTTCGTTCTGGCACGGGGTGACCGTGGGCAACCGGTGGAAGAACGACATCGACACCGCGGTGGGCCTCTATCTCCAGAACGAGGACCTGGACGCGCTCAACGAGGCCCTGCACCAGGCCGCGCAGACCGAATGAGCGAACCGACGACCCGGCCCGGTGCCGCCTCGGGCGGCACCGGGCCACCACGGCCGACCCGCCCACGCCACGGCTCACGCGGGGCGCGCCTGCTGACGCGGGTCCGCTCCTGGCTGCCCTCCCTGCTGCTGGTCTCCCCGTCGATCCTCCTCCTCGGCCTGTTCGTCTACGGGATGATCGGCTGGAACACCCGGCTGGCGCTCAGCGACCAGCACCGGCCCATCGACGAGGGCTCCTTCGTCGGGCTGGACAACTTCGTCGCCCTGTGGCAGGAGGCCCGCTGGCCCGCCGCCGTGAACAACGCGATCGTGTTCACGGTCGTGTTCGTCGGTGGCGCCCTGCTGCTGGGCTGGCTGCTGGGGCTGCTCCTGGACAAGGGCATCCGCGGCGAGCCGGTCTTCCGCACCCTGTTCCTGGCGCCGATGGCGGTGTCGTTCATCGCCACCGGCGTGGTCTGGCGCTGGCTGATGAACCCGGCGCCGGTCGAGCGTGCCACCGGGCTCAACGCCCTGTTCGTCCAGTTCAACCTGGACTTCCTGGTCAACACCTGGTGGACCGCGCCCGACTTCGGCATGGCGGCGATGGCCCTGCCCGCGATCTGGCAGCTGTCGGGCTACGTCATGGCCCTGTTCCTGGCCGGGTTCCGCGGTGTGCCCGAGGAGCTGCGCGAGGCGGCCCGGGTGGACGGCTGCTCGGAGTGGGGCGTGTACTGGCACGTGGTCATGCCACAGCTGCGACCGGTCACCCTGAGCGCCGTCATCATCATCGGGCACATGTCGCTGAAGGTGTTCGACCTGATCATCGCGATCGCCGGCCAGCAGATCGTCGCCGACGTGCCCGCGGTGTACATGTGGTCGACCGTCTTCGAGGTCCGTGACCCGGCCAAGGGCGCCACGATCGCCTCGTACCTGCTCGTCGCGGTGGCGGTGTTCGTCATCCCCTACCTGGTATGGACGATGCGCAAGGAACGGAGCGAGGGGCGATGAGCCAGAGTGCGCCCGATCGGGTGATCGCTCCGGGCGGCGGGACGGCGGGGACCACCCGGCGCGGCCAGGCCGTGAAGTTCGCCGTGCTGGTCGTGCTGGCGGCGTTCTTCCTCATGCCGATGTACGTGCTGGTGGTGACCGGTTTCAAGCCCTTCGCGGAGGCCACGTCCGCCCGCGCCTGGCTGCTGCCGCGGCAGTGGAGCACGGAGGGGTGGGCGGCGGCGTGGACCGCGCTGGCCCCGGGGCTGTGGAACAGCGTGCGCATGGTGGTGCCCGCCGCCGTGATCTCGGCGGTGCTGGGGTCGCTGAACGGCTACGTCATGGCGCGGTGGCGCTTCCCCGGCGCGGACACCGTCTTCACCCTGTTCCTGTTCGGGATGTTCATCCCCTACCAGGCGGTGATGATCCCGCTCCAGCAGATCATGGTGAGCTCGGGGCTGATGGGCGGGCTGTTCCCGCTGATCCTGGCGCACACGGTGTACGGCATCCCGATCTGCACGCTCATCTTCCGCAACTACTACGCGAGCATCCCGCACACGCTCATCGAGGCGGCGCGGGTGGACGGGGCGGGCCTGCTCCGCACCTACGCCCACGTGGTCCTGCCGGTCTCGGCCCCCGCGTTCGCGGTGACGCTCATCTGGCAGTTCACCTCGGCGTGGAACGACTTCCTGTTCGCGGTCTTCCTCACCGGTCCGCGGAGCTGGCCGGTGACGGTCCAGCTGAACAACGTTGCCGGGTCGATGGTGGTCCCCTACAACCAGCAGATGGCGGCCGCCGTGCTGGCCTCCCTGCCGACCCTGGTCATCTACCTGCTGCTGGGCCGCTACTTCATGCGCGGCCTGATGGCGGGCGCCCTCAAGGGCTGAGCCCTGAGCGGCCGGCGGCCGTCAGGCGGGGGTCCGTGGCCGGCGGCCGGTGGGGACGCCCGTCACCGGCCACCGGCCGGAGGCGTGGTCGGGCCGGTCAGGCCCCGGCGTCGGCCCCGGCGTCGGCCACGCGGGTGAGGAGCTCCTCGAAGAGCAGGCGCTCGCCGCGGCTGAACTCGGCCCCGGACTCGTCCAGGACCGACCGCAGGGCGACCGCGCGCCGCCCGGGCTCGCTCCCGCCCGCCGGCGCGTCGCCGGTGGCCGCCGCGATGACCGCCTCCCGGGTCCGGGCCGACAGCGACGGGTCCCGTCGCTCCGGCGCGGTCCCGATGAGGCTGAGGGTGACGCCCATCCCGGCGGCGTGGAGCATGTCCGCGGCCTGCTCGACACCGACGACGAGCCGCCCGGCCCGCGCCACCCGCTCCACGATCGAGAGCAGGATGGCGCGTGAGCGCGCGGCGACCGCGTTGGGCTCCCCGGGTGCGGGTTCGCCGTACATGAGCAGGTAGTGGGCGGGGTTGGCCAAGCCGAACTCCACGTGCAGGTCCCAACCCCGGCGCAGGTCCTCGACCGGGTCGTCGGATGGCTCCTGGGCCGTCTTGCGCTCGATGTAGCGCGCGAACCCGTCCGCCGCGACCGCGTCGAGCAGCCCCGTCATGTCCCCGAACAGGCGGTAGATGGTCGGGGGCTGGACGCCCGCGGCGGTACTGACGGCACGCGTGGTGACGGCGGAGCGCCCCTGGGAGCGCAGGAGCTCCGCGGCGGCTTCGACGACCCTGTCGCGGTGGTCGGTTCGGGCTGGCATGTATCAATGGTAACAGAACAGTGATATCGGTTATCGTCGCCCCGCCGTGACTCGGCGTCCGGTCACCTGGTCGGGTGTCACCCGGACGTAGGTCTCCCGCTCACCGCCCGCCCACGGCCGCACCGGTGCCAGGGCCCGCAGCGCCGCGTCCTCGTCCGGGTCGTGCACGATCCGGGCCAGGCCGGTGACGAGCACACTCCACCCCTCGCTCATGGTGTCGTCCAGGCGGTCGACCTCGAATCCGACGTAGCCGGGGAGCTGCCGGACCAGTTCCGCGTCCGCCGCCGTCCGGAAGGCGACGTCGCCGTCGACCAGGGCGTAGTTGACCGGCAGGACCACCGGCCCCGACCGCGTCGGGGAGACGAAGGCCACCCGGCCCACGCCGCCGGGCCCGATCAGGTCCAGGCACGCGCGGCGGGACAGGCCGCTCAGCCTGGGCCGGGGCACGGCCGTCGAGGCCACACCCGGCGGGACGTCGGTGTCCGCGCCCAGGAGGTGGTCCGTCGAGGTGCGCAGCGCGTCGGCCAGGCGGTACAGGGCGCGTTTGGTCAACTGTGGCGGATGCGACTCCAGGTAGGCCACGAAGCCGGGCGCCATGCCCGCGCGTTCGGCGACCTCCTCCTGGCTGAGCCCGAGCTCGGCGCGTCGCTGCGCGACCCTGCGCCCGAGGTCGCCCCTCGCCCGCTCCGTCTCCTGATCGTGCTCCATGGTCCCCCCGCTTCCCCCGTACGGTTCGGCGATCGGGGCGGGCGGGGTCACGTGCCCGTCACGTGCCCGCCCCGTGCCCGCGCCGACACCCGACGCTCGGCGTCCTCCCTCCCATACTGGCCGGTGAGAGGCCCGGGCGAAAGGACTTCGGGTGTCACCTGAGGGGACCTTCGGCCCTGGACGGGCCACGGCGGGCGGGGAGACTCAGGAGGGCCGGCCCGGCAGCGGAAGGGCCTCGGCCAGGCGGGCGACCGCCTCCGGATCGCCCTCGGCGCCGATGCGGGCACGGGCGCCGCGCCCGAAGGCGAAGAGGACGAGTTCGCCGGGTTCTCCGGTCACCGTGACCGAGGGGACGCTCTTGCGGGCGTGGACGGTGCGTCCGTCCGGGCGCCGCAGCACCAGCCCCACCGGCGCCTTGGGGCCGGTCTCCAGCCGGGCCAGGGGCGAGAGCTTGCCCCACAGCGCCTCGGTGAGGCCCGGATCGACGTCCTCGGCCGCGCCGGCCGCGTCGTCGGGGTCGGTCGTCCAGTCCTGGGCCGCGCGGCGCACGTCCTCGGCGTGCACGTAGTACTCCACCGTGTTGGCGCCCTCGTCCGCGCCCGGCAGGGCGAACGGCGACAGTAGCGGAGGCCCGTCGCGGAACGTCGACAGCAGCCACGGGTAGGGGCGGCGGGCGTAGCGTTCCTGGACCTTGGCGGTCCAGCCGGCCAGGAAGGGGATCCTGATGCCGGCCGCCGCGTCCATCCGGTGCTCGCGCAGCACCAGGTGCGCGGCGAGGTCGGTGGTCGTCCACCCCGCGCAGAGCGTGGGGGCGTCCGGGCCCGCGGCGGCCAACAGCTCGGCCAGACGGTGCCGTTCGTTGCGGGCGTGGTGGCTCATGGTCTCCGCCTGTCGGAATCGTCGGCGCGCGGCGCCGGCGGCGGTCCGGCCGGCGGCCGCCGCGGTGGCAGTCGCCACCACGCTATCGGTGTCCCCCCAGGAGCGCCCGGGAGGACACCGCGCGTCGGCCTCAGCCGTCCGGGCGGCGTTCGTGCTCCTCGCGGGCCGCCCTCCCGCGCCAGTGCTCCAGGCCGGCCTGGATCTCATGGGTCTGGGGATGGTCGGGTCCAAGGATCCGCAGCTGGTCGGGCATGAGGTCCGCGAGGAACTCGGCCGCGAGGGCGGGGTCGCCCGCCTCGCCGAGGAAGCGGGCGCGCCTGTGGCGCGTGTCGAGAACCTGCGGATGATCCGGGCCCAGGTATCTCAGCTGGTCGGGCATGAGCTCATCGAGCTCTCGCAGGGCGGCCGCGGAGTCACCCGCCACACCCTTCCACGCGGCCATCTGAGCACGGGTCGTCAGGGTGTCGGGGTGCATGGGACCGAGAACGCGCAGCAGATTCGGCAGCACGGCCGTGAGGTCGCCGATGGCTCCGTGGGGATCGCCGGAACGCCCGCGCCACCGGGCGAGCTGGATCCGGGCGACCAGGGTGTTGGGATGGTCGTCTCCCATCAGTCGCCGGTGGTCCTCGACCAGAGTCCGCCAGTCCTCGACCGCGGCTCGTTTCTGGCCGGCCTTGCCCTTCAACCCGGCAAGATAGCTCCGAGCGCTGATGGTGTCGTGATGCTCGGGGCCCAGGACGGTCATCAGGTGGGGCAGGAGGGTCTTCAGCGTTTCCAGGGCTTCCTCGGTGCGGCCCGCCCTGCCGTCCCACCGTGCCATCTGCACGAGTGCGCCCAGGGTTCGAGGGTGCTCCGCCCCCAGGGAGCGTTCCGCCTCGGTGGCCAGCGCGCGGAAATCCTTCGCACAGGTCGCAGCGTCGCCCGACATGCCGTGCCAGAAGATGAGTTCGTATCTGGCCGTCAGCGTGTCGGGGTGGTCGGGACCGAGCCGAGCCGTCGCCGTTCCGGTCACCGATTCCATGTGGTCGACGGCCTGAGGGAGGGCTCCCGACCGGCCGAGACTCTGCCCGTACCGGATGATGACCGGGTGCAGGCCGTCCTCCCACAGCCACTCCTCGGCGTGCTCGACCAGGGCCGCGGTGTTGGCCCGCAGCCGGTGTCCGGGGGCGCTGGCGTGGACACGCATCGGCCAGACCCGCACCAGGGCGTCGGCCGCGGTGCGGGCGGTGTCGCGGTCGGGGCGCGTCGCGCGCTGCTCGCGGGTGGCGCGCTGGACCAGCCGGTGGACGCCGACGACGGCGTCGTCGCCGAACCCGGACCGGGTCACCAGGTGCAGCCGCGCCAGCGCCGACAGGGCGTCGTCGGCGTCGTGCCCGGTGGGTTCGGGCCGGTCCGGGTGCGCCCGGCCCAGGTACTCCAGCACGGGAGGCGAGGTCAGGGCCGTGACGGGGGCGCCGGTGGGGTCCAGCAGGCTGAGCAGGCGCATCATCGGCAGGGCCAGTCCGCGCGGGGTGAGCGTGTCGGCGTGCTCGACCGACATCGACCACGTGGTGGCGACCGTGCGCGCGTCGTCGTCGGGCAGGCTCTCGCGCTCGGGGAACATCCGCTCCAGCGCGCCGCGCTGGTCCCGCAGCCGTGCGCGGTAGGAGGCGCACGTCATGCTGTCACGGCGGTCGCGGATGTAGGCGGCGGCGTGGGAGAGGGCGAGCGGCAGATGGCCCAGGTCCTCGGCCAGGGCGGCCAGGTCCGCCTCCTCCGGTGCTCTGGGCAGCCCGGAGAGCGCTGTGGCCAGGTAGGTGTGTGCCTCGGCGGGGGTGTAGGTGCCCACGTCGATGAAGGCGCGGCCCCGTCCGGCGAGGGCGGTGTCGGTGCGCCGGGTGGTGACCACCAGGCGCCCCAGCGGGCCCGGGGCGGACGCGTCGGCCGATCCCTCGGTCGCGGGCGTGGTGGCCGTCGGCGGCCACAGCCCGCGGACGTGTTCGGGCACGTCGAGGTTGTCCAGGACGACCAGCCAGCGCCGGTCGGTGGTCTGGAGCCAGGTCAGGAACTGGAGGGCGGCCCGGTCGGGGTCCTCGTCGACGTGGCCGACGGAAACGGCCCGCGCCGCGTCCGCGTAGGCCTGGACGATGGTGGAGCGCTCGGCCGCCGGGACCCAGACGACGAGGTCGACCGCCTCCCTCGCCAGCAGCGCGCGGGTGTGGTGGGCGGCGAGCTGGGTCTTGCCGACGCCGCCCATGCCCGACAGCACCTGGCCCAGGACCACGGTGGGGTGGTCCTTCGAGGTGTGGGCCAGCCGGTCGGTCAGCTCCCGGTGCTGGAAGTGGTCGGCCTCGTTGGGCAGGACACCGACGACAACGGGCCAGTCCGGTTCGGCCGCGGGGGAGTGCACGATCTGGGTGTCGATGACGGTGTGGTGGGTCGGCTGGTGGACCGTGAGGTCGCGGCCCTGGAGGACGGTGCCGCCGGTGACGCCGCCCGCGACCGCGTTGTCCGTCGGACCCGCGGCCGACGACGACGCGGCGGCGGGCGCCGGGACCGTGGCCGCCACGGGCACAGGGGCCGCGGGCGCCTCCGCGGTGGGCCGGCGTACCCGGGCCGTCACCGCGGCCGCGAGGAGGAGCACGGCCGCGCCCCCGCCGGCCCAGGCCAGGGGCCGCGCCGAGGGACCGCCGACGGTCCACGCGAGCCCGGCGAGAGCGCCGAGGACGACGGCGGCCACGAGCCCGAACCGGGTCCACTGTGCGGTTGTCATGGCGCACATTGTTGCGCGGGAACGCCCGCGTTGTCAGGTGTCCTGGTCAGGCGGGTGGATGTGCACCTGCCCGATGTGCGACGCCTGGACGACGGTGCCCGACACCGGCCCGTGGACGTGGTTGCGACCCGCGCCGGGGTCCTCGCGGGCGGGTCCCGGCCGGGGTCTCAGAGCCGGCCACCGACGCTCGACCCGGTGATTCAGCAGGAGTGTGGTGGGGCTGAGGGCGGGCGGGGAATTCCGGGCAGGCTCCGCCAGCGGTGATGGCTCCGATAAGAGGGCTCAGATGCCTCAGTGCCGGTGCGCCGATCTCCTGGGTCGCCCTTTCCTTCGGTGCGATGCGGTCGCGACGACGATACCCGTACCGGACCGGGGTGGGAAGACCCGCTCCGCCACCGAGGTGGGCGTGCGGGCCGTGCTCAGCCCCGCCCCCGGGAGGACGGCCCGGGGGCGGGGCGGTCAGTGGGGTCTCAGACGGCGAAGACCTGGGAGTCGTCGGCGAACGCCTTGAACTCCAGCGCGTTGCCCGCCGGGTCGAGCAGGAACATCGTCCACTGCTCGCCGGGCTGCCCCTCGAACCGCAGGTAGGGCTCGATGACGAAGTCGGTCCCGGCGGCGCGCAGGCGGTCGGCGAGCGTGTGGAACTCCGGGACCGCCAGGACCAGCCCGAAGTGCGGCACGGGGACGTCGTGGCCGTCGACCGGGTTGTGGATCCCCTCCTGCCGGGCTGGAGCCAGGTGGGTCACGAACTGGTGGCCGTGCAGGTTCCAGTCCACCCAGGTGTCGGAGCTGCGGCCCTGCTCCAGGCCGAGGACCTCGCCGTAGAAGCGGCGCGCGGCGGCCAGGTCGTCGACGGGCATGGCCAGGTGGAACCGCGGGATGGGGGAGTCGAGAACGGTCATGGTGCGTGGCTGCCTTCCTGGGAGGGGGCCCGGCGACTCTCGGGCTGCGCTTGTCCGAATGTTAACATTGCGACAAGCGCGTGAACAGTAGGGTGGCTCCCACACATCGACGAGGGAGAGAGCCGAGCGTGACCGATGAACTGGGCAGGGTGGCCCCGGCCCGGCGCAGGGGACTGGCCGACGAGGTGGCGGACCGGATCCGCGAGGCCGTCTTCAGCGGGGCCTACGCCCCGGGTGCGCAGCTGCGCGAGGTCGAGCTGTCCGGAGCGCTGGAGGTCAGCCGTGGCCCGGTGCGCGAGGCGCTGCTGCGGCTGGAGCGCGAGGGCCTGGTCCGCAGCGCCTGGCACCGCGGCGCCACGGTCACGACCCTGACACCGCGCGACATCGTCGAACTCGACAGCCTGCGCGACGCGCTGGAGCGGCTCGCCGTCCGACTGGTGGTCGAGCACGCCTCCGACGCGGACATCGCCGCCGTCGAGCAGGCCGCCGAACGCATGGAACGCGCCGAGGACGAGCACGCGATGGTGCGCCGCGACATCGACTTCCACGACGCCGTCTACGCCGCCGCCGGCCACGGTCGCCTGGAGGAGGCCTGGCGGGCCATCCGCTCGCAGGTCCACCTGTTCCTGCTGACGCGCATCGGCCGCGAGTCCCGGAACTACCTCGCCCACATCCCCGGCGAGCACCGGGAGCTGGCCGCCGCCCTGCGCTCCCGTGACGCCGACCGCGCGCTGGAGCTCTTCGCCGACCACCGCCGCACGGCCCTGGACGTGCTCACCGCCGCCCCGCAGCCGGAAGAGGGCGCCGGTACCGGCCAGGGCTGACCGCCCGGCCGCCGAGGGCCGGTGCGGGCACCCGGTTGCACTGGCACCCCGGTTTCGCGGGCACCCGATCCTCGATGTCGTGCGTCCGAGGGAAGGTCCATCAAACTGGTTTGATGTAGTATGGCGGGTATGGAGGCAGCGGAACCGGAAGCCCCGGCGTTCCTACGGTTGGCCGCGCACCCGCTGCGGTGGCGGTTGCTGACCGCCCTGGCCACGAGCGACTACCGGGTCCGCGAACTCGTCGAGCTGCTCGACCGGCCGCAGAACCTGGTCTCCTACCACCTGCGCCTGCTGCGCCGGAGCGGGCTGGTCACCGTTCGGCGGAGCGGCTACGACGCCCGCGACGGCTACCACCACCTCGACCTGGAGCGCTGCGCGCACGCGTTGACCGGAGTCGGCGCCGCCCTGCACCCGGCGCTGCGCCCGGACACCGCCCCTGGCGTCGCCCCCGGCACCCTCGCCGCTCCCACGTCTCCCGCCGCTCCCGCCGCGCCCGCTCCCCTCGGCGTGCGCCCGTCGGCCCGGCCCCGCGTGCTCTTCGCGTGCACTGGCAACAGCGCCCGCTCACCGGTCGCCGCGGCCCTGCTGTCCCACCGCTCCGGCGGCTCGGTGGAGGCGGCCAGCGCCGGAAGCCACCCCAGGGCCCGCGTCCACCCCGGCGCCGTGCGGGTCCTGCGCGAGCACTACGGCATCGACATCGCCGACCACCGGCCGCGCCGACTGGACGCGGCGGCCCTTCCCCGCTTCGACCAGCTGGTCAGCCTGTGCGACAGGGTCCGCGAGACCCCGGAGTTGCGCGCCCGTCCCGGGCTCGTCCACTGGAGCATGCCCGACCCGGCGGACGCGGGCGGCGCCGACGAGGACGACCGCGCCGCCTTCCGGGACATGGCCGCGGAGATCGACACCCGCGTCCGCCACCTGCTGCCCGTCCTCACCCGCGTCAACGAACCGGAGGTCCGACCATGACCGCCACCGACGAGTTCGCCAGCGTCCGGTACGTCGTCGACGACGTGGCCGCCGCCGTCGACTTCTACACCGGATACCTCGGCTTCACCCTGCTCACCCACCCCGCGCCCGCCTTCGCCGACGTGGTCCGCGGGCCGCTGCGACTCCTGCTGTCGGGCCCGGCCAGCTCCGGCGCCCGTGCCACGCCCGACGACGCCGCCGCGCCCGGCCGCAACCGCGCACACCTGGTCGTCGACGACCTCGACCACGAGATCGAGCGGTTGCGTGCGGCCGGGCTGTCCTTCCGTACCGACGTCGTCGCGGGTCCGGGCGGACGCCAGATCCTGCTCACCGACCCGTCCGGCAACCTCGTCGAGCTGTTCGAGCCCGCCGCGCGCTGATCCGGTGCCGACCGGCGCCGACCGGAGGCCGCGCCCCACCGCCGCACGGGCGGGTCGGCGCGCTACGGTGGCCACGGACCGGACCCCCGTGCGAGCTTGGAGTCGACCGTGGTCTTTCAGCGTTCGAGTGTGGTGCAGGCGCCTGTCGACGAGGTCTTCGACTGGCACGCCCGGCCGGGCGCGTTCGCCCGTCTGGCGCCCCCGTGGCAGCCGGTCCGCCCGGTCGCCGAGGCCCGTTCGCTGCGCGACGGCGCGGCGGTGCTCGCACTGCCCGGCGGACTCCGCTGGGTCGCGGTCCACGATCCCGACGCCTACGATCCGCCGCGCCGCTTCGCCGACCGGCTCGCCTCGCCACCGCTCTCGTCCGTCCTGCGCTGGGTGCACACGCACGACTTCGCGGCGGAGAACGGGCGGGGCACCCGGGTCACCGACCGTGTGGACACCTCGGTGCCCGACGCGGCGCTGACCTCGATGTTCGCCTACCGCCACGCCCAGCTCGCCGACGACCTCGACGCGCTGCGGCGCAGCCGGGCGTGGGGGAGCGAACAGGTCACGGTGGCGGTGACGGGGGCCGGCGGGCTCGTCGGATCGGCGCTGACGTCGCTGCTCACCACGAGCGGGCACCGCGTGGTCCGTCTGGTGCGCGGCACGCCGAAGCGGCCGGACGAACGGCACTGGGACCTCGAACGGCCGGCCGAGGACCTGTTCCGGGGGATCGACGCCGTCGTACACCTGGCGGGCGCGCCCCTGTTCGGCCGGTTCACCGACGCGCACAGGGCGGCGATCCGCGACAGCCGGGTCGGTCCCACCCGCGCCCTGGCCCGGCGCGCGGCGGACACTCCGGATGGCCCGCGCGTGTTCGTCTCGGCCTCGGGCATCGGCTACTACGGCGCGCGCCGCGGGGACGAGGTCCTCACCGAGGACAGCCCGCGCGGCGACGGGTTCCTGGCCGACGTCGTCGCCGACTGGGAGCGGGCGGCGGCTCCGGCGGCCGAGGCGGGGCTGCGGTGCGTGCAGGTGCGCACCGGCATCGCCCAGTCGCCCCGGGGCGGCGCGCTCGGGATCCAATGGCCCCTGTTCGCGGCGGGACTGGGCGGACCGATCGGGGACGGCCGCCAGTGGACGTCCTGGATCGGTTTGGACGACCTCACCGACATCTACCTGCGGGCGGTGCTGGACGCGGGTCTGTCCGGGCCGGTCAACGCGGTCGCCCCGCACCCGGTGCGCGGGCGCGTCTACGCGCTGGTCCTGGGCGGAGTGCTGCGCCGCCCCGCGCTGGTGCCGGTCCCCGCGTGGGGGCCGGGTCTGCTGCTGGGCACCGAGGGCGCGAAGGAGACGGCACTGGCCGACCAGCGCGTGCGGCCGGAACGGCTGCTCGCGGCCGGGCACCACTTCCGCCACCCCCGACTGGACACGGCACTGGCCCACCTCTTCGGCCGCTCCCGCTGACCCGCCTGCCACGGGGCGCCGCGCGGCGGGGCGGGCACCCGCCGAACGCGATCAGGACGCGGCCGCCCCGAGGCGGGCACCCGCTGGACGCCACCAGGACTCGGCCGCCCCGCGCCCCTGCCTCCGCTCACCCGCCCGCGCCCCGGCCGCCCCACCGCGCCCCGGCCCCGGCCGCTAGACCTCGCTCTGCTCCGCGAGCCACGCGTCGAAGGTGGTCGGCACGAGGCGGGCGCCCTCGCCCGGCAACAGCACGTTCCCGGCCATCGACGTGCCGAAGAGCCCGGACCAGGTCGGGACGAGCCTGACGTCCTGTCCCCGCGCGGCGTGCGTGCGCCGGGCCATGTCCACGAGGTCCTGAGTCTCCGGCCCGGCGACGTCGCGGTAGCGCCCCTGGGGCTCGCCGACCGCGATCTCGGCGAGCACGTCGGCCACGTCCGCCGGGGCGATCGGCTGGACGAGCAGGGGCGCGAGGGCGGCGACGCCGTCCCGTTCCGTCCATGAGGCCACCATGGCGGCGAAGTCGTGGAACTGCGTGGCCCGCACGATGGTCCACGGGATCGGCCCCTCGGCGACCAGGCGCTCCTGTTCGCGCTTGCCGGCGTAGTGCGCGTTGCCCTCGACCGCGTCGATGCCGACGATCGACAGCACCACGTGGTGGCGCACGCCCGCCTTCTCCCCGGCGGTGAGCAGGTTGCGCGTGGTGGTGCCGAAGAAGTCCACGGTCTGCGACCGCTCGGTGCCGGTGTGGTTGGTGGTGTCGACGACGGCCGCGACCCCGGCGAGCGCGTCGTCGAGTCCGTCCCCCGTGGTCAGGTCCCTGCCGAGCGACCGGCTGATCGGGACGACCTCGTGGCCGGCCCGTTCCAGGGCCGCGACGGTCAGGGAGCCGATGTTGCCGGTCGCTCCGGCGACGGCGATGCGCATGGTGTCCTCCTTGGCTTCGACTACGGCGGAGCGTATCTCGGACTAAAAAGATCCGCAATATCTGCGATATCATCGCGGATATGAAGCTTCCCGCGAGCACCGAATGGGTCCTGCACTGCGCCACGTCCCTGGCCCAGCTCGAACCGGACGCCACCGCGTCCGCGGCCCAGCTCGCCGCCCACTTCGACCTGCCGGCGGCCTACCTGGCCAAACAGCTGCAACCGCTGGTCAAAGCCGGTGTGCTGGCCGCGACCACCGGTCCCCGGGGCGGGTTCCGCCTCGCCAGGGCGCCCGGCGAGATCACGATGCTCCAGATCGTCGAGGCGGTCGACGGCGCGTCATCGCCCTACGAGTGCCGCGAGATCCGCCAACGGGGCCGCGGCGCCCTGCCGCCCGAGGACTGCCGCCACACGTGCGTCCTCGCCGCGAGGATGGCCGAGGCTCACGACGCCTGGCGCGCCAGCCTGGCGGCGGTCTCCCTCGCCGACATCCTCGCCGACCTGCCCGACTGGGCGCCCGCCCGCACCCGCTCGCTCCTGGGCACCCGGCACTGAACAGCCCTCCGCCGGTCGTGCCGGCCGTGATCGGGCTTCTCCACGCTCCGCGCGGCCGGGCGGGCGCGGACGAGCCGGGTCGGGGCCGTGTAGCCGGGGGCCGCCTCGGTCGCCGACCGGGGTGTCATGGGATGATCCCCTGTCGTGTCCGCGTGGCCGACGGAACGGCAGGGGGCCGGACGGGGAGGGCACGGTATGACGGGAACGGGCGCGGGGACCGCGGGACGGTGGCTGTGGCCGCTGCTGGCGAGCGTGGTGTTCACCCACACCGCCCTCAACATCGCCCGACCGCTCATCTCCTACCGGACCATCGCCCTGGGCGGCGACGCCGTCGCGGTCGGCCTCATCACGGCCGCCTACGCGCTGCTACCCCTGCTGATCGCGGTGTCGGTCGGCCGGTCGACCGACCGCTCCCGGCGCATCGCCTGGATCGTGGGCGTGGGCGGAGCGATCCTCGCGGTGGGATGCGTCGCCCTGGCGGCGACCACCGGCCTGGTCTCCCTCGCGGTGGCCAGCACGGTGGTGGGCGTGGGCCACCTGCTGTGCATGGTCGCCGGGCAGGGGCTCATCGCCCGGTTCTCCCCGGCCGAGCACCTGGACCGCGACTTCGGATGGTTCACCGCCGCCGCGTCCCTGGGCCAGCTCGCCGGACCGCTGATCTCCGGCGCCCTGCTCGCCGACTCCTCCGGCCCGGCCCTGCTCACGGCGACCTCGACGGCGCTGGGCGTCGCCGGTGTGACGGCCGTCCTGGGCGCCGCGTCGGTCATCCCCCTGCTGCGGCTGCGCTTGGCGGCGCACTCCGCCAAGGGCACGACCCCGGTGGTGCCCGCCCGCGAGATCCTGACCCGGCGCCGGATGCCGTCGGCGCTGCTGACCAGCCTGGCGCTGCTGACGGCCGTGGACATCCTCACGGCCTACCTGCCGCTGATCGCGGAGAGCCGGGACATCTCGCCCATGCTCGTCGGCGTGCTGCTGAGCCTGCGCGCCGGATCCTCCCTGCTGTCCCGACTGTGCCTGCCCTGGCTGCTCACCCGCTGGTCGCGCAAGGCGCTGATCATGGCGAGCACCGGGGTGGCCGGGCTGTCCCTGGCCCTGGTCGCCCTGCCCGGCGGCGGGCCGGTGACCCTCGGCGCGGTGCTGGTCGTGGGCGGGTTCCTGCTCGGTCTCGGCCAGCCGCTGACCATGGCCGAGGTCGCCACCCTGGCGCCGCAGGGGGCGCGCGGCGCCGCGCTGGCGCTGCGGATCTGGGGGAACCGGCTCGGCCAGGTCGCCGTCCCGGCGGCCGCGGCGGGTGTGGCGGGCGCCGTGGGCGCGCCGGGAGCGCTGCTGTTCTCGGCGGTGGTGCTGTTCGCCGCCGCCGCGGCCGCCAGGTAGCCGCTCGGGCCTCCGAACCGCCGGACGGGGCCGGTGGTCAGTCGGCCGGCGCCGGTGCTCACCGGGTCGGTGCGGTGCTCACTGGACGGCGCCGGTGCTCACAGGGTCGGTGCGGTCGCCAGTCGGAACTCGTTGCCCGAGGGATCGGTGAACAGCCGCCAGAGCGCCCCGGGATCGGACTCGACCGGGCGCGCCCCCAGGTCCACCAGCCGCTGGTGGGCGTCGGCGGCCCGCTCCCCGCCGTCGAGGCCCACCACCAGGCCCATCGCGTTGCGCCCGCCGGCCGGCTTGGGGCCGAGTTCGGCACAGAACGCCAGCAGGGGCCCCGAGCCGTCGGGGTGCCGCAGTTCGGGGTCGCCGCCGTCGTCGGGTTCGCCGACGGGCGTCCACCCCGTCACCTTCGCCCAGAAGTCCCGGTCGGCCCGGGGAGAGGCGGAGTCGATGGGCAGCGCTCCGATTCCGGGGCCCGGACCCGCGTAGCGCGCGCCGGGCATCACACAGAACACGTGGTCCTCGGTGTCGGCCAGTACCTCCCAGGGCACGTCTCCCTGGCCCACGTCGCGTCGCCGGGCCCCGAGCCCGAGCAGGCGGCGCGCGTAGCCGCCGTGGTCGCTCCCGCCGTGCAGGTCGAGGTGGAGCCGTGTGACGGCCTCCTCCCCGCGGTCGGTGAACGCCGCCGGTGCGGGGACCAGGCGGAACCCGGTGCCAGGAGTGCGCAGCTCGAACCCGGCGTCCCCGCGCGGGTGCGCCGGGACCCCCAGGGCCGCGGACCAGAAGCGGGCCTGTGCCGACGGGTTTCGCGCCTCGAGGGCGATCGCGTCCAGGTACATGACGGGCACCCTAGCCTGCCGATCCGACACAGGGGCGGACAGGCGGCCGGTCCAGCCGGTACGGTCACCGGATGCAACCGTTGCACCGGCTGGACGAATCCCACGGAGGGTCCGGAGCCGGGGGAGCGGGTTCCGGCGACCACGCGCGTGCCCACCAGGCTGAGCCCGATCAGGAGCGGGCGCGCACCCGGGAGTGACGCACACGGGCCGCGAACGTGGGGGTGAGGCCGTGCCCTACCCTGGCCCTCATCGCTTCAGCGGAGGGGGAACGCGTGCCCATCGACGATCAGCGGGGGTGGGCTCTGCTCCGGCAGCTCGACGACCCCGACCACCTGGAGTTCCCCCGCGGGTACGACGACGTCGCCACCGGCGCCAGGTTCACCCGGCTCGTGGCCCGCCTGAACCGGCGCTTCGGCTGCGCGTGCGCAGTCGACCGGGTCGTCGAGGACGCCGGCTACCACGGAACCATCATCATCCCGGCCGCCGCCACGGACAGCGGAAGGTACATCACGGTGACCGTGAGCAACTTCGGGAACCTCGCCGCTCTCACCCTGGGCGACACCGGTGGCCGTGGCGAGGACGAGGAACGCGAACTCTTCCTGAGCACCGACCGTCCCCGTGTCGAGGACGAGCTCGATGCCCTCGGCTACATCAGCATCTCGGAGCACCTGTTCAGGAGGCGATACGACGGTGACAACGACTTCGCCTCCTCCTACCCGCCAGAGCGTCCCCTGACGTGGTGGACCCGCTTCTTCGACCACATGTGATCCGGGTGGCCGCGACCCCGGGTCCCGTCCGTGAGCACAGGACGACCTCCACCGGACGACGGGCCGCAAGGACCGGCCGCCGTGGTCAGAACACCTGGTTCGGCTCCCAGACCCCGTTCGGGTCCCAGGCTCCGGTGGGTGCGCTGGAGACCTGGAAGCCGTTCGGGTCCCAGGTTCCGTTCGGGTCCCAGTTCCCGGCCGGTGCGCTGGAGACCTGGAAGCCGTTCGGGTCCCAGGTTCCGTTCGGGTCCCAGTTCCCGGCCGGTGCGCTGGAGACCTGGAAGCCGTCCTCGCCGGCCAGGGCCGGGCCCGAGGAGGCCAGGGCGATCCCCGCCCCGGCCAGGAGTGCCATCGTCAGTGCGCGCATGACGCGTTCCGCCTTTCTCTCCGGTTCCGGCCCTGTCGAAGGGCTTCACAGGTGAGACGCGCCGACGGCGTTCCGTGTTCGCTGACGATCACCATCGCGCGCCGGGTACACCAGTGGGGGCCGGGCGCCGGCATGGCGGGGCACGGCCGCCTCCACGAGAACGAAAGGCCCCCATGGACCCGGCACGACGAACACGAGTGACCGAGCGGCTGCGGCTGGAACCGGTCCGCCCCGCCCTCGCCGACGACCTGTGGCTCCTGCACCAGGACGCGGGCATCGCCCGCTGGTACGGCGGAACGTACAGCCGTGCGGAGGCACGGGAGCGTGCCGCGGGGATGGGGGCGACCTGGGCGGGCGGCGGCGTCCACAAGTGGCTCGCCTACGACCGGGAGTCGGGGGGGCTGGTCGGACGCGGCGGCCTCTCCTACCAGGAAGTCGACGGCGCCCGCCGACTGGAGGCCGGGTGGGCGGTGCGCGGGAGCCTGTGGGGCCGCGGGTACGCGAGCGAGATCGGCCGCGCGTCCCTGGCCGTGGCCTTCGACGAGCTGAACGCCGACGAGGTGGTCTCGTTCACGGAGGTGGACAACCTGCGGTCCCGCGCCGTGATGGAGCGGCTCGGGTTCGGGAGCCCGCGCGAGATCCGCCACCGCGGCGAACCCTTCGTCCTGTACGTGCTGCCCCGTCCCCAGGGACGGCACTGACAGCGGACGAGGCGCGAGCGCGACGCCACCGGTGCGGGCCCGGCCGTCGCGTGCTCGGCGGAGGATGCTGCGCCTCCGCCGGTGGACGCCGGGCCGGGCCGCCGGTCGCGGCGTGACTACGAGCGGGGAACGTCCCCCAGGTGCGGCCACAGGGTACGCAGGTTCGCGTACATGCCTTCGGGAAGAAGGCCGAGTGCCGTCAGGACGGGCTCGGGAGCCCCGTGCTGTCCGGCGGCGGCGATGATCTGCGTACGGGTCATCCCGCCTGTGGTGAACGATCCGTCGAGGTAGTCCGCGATCTCTGTTCGGGTGACCAACGCCAGTACCTCCAGGAGTGTGCGCGCGAGGCGCACATGAGTGGGTGGCGCGGTTGCGCACGCCCTGCTCCTGAGTGTGCGCCATCCCGGACCCCACTCGCGCCCCCGCGGTCCCCCGGAGGAGGCCAATTCCCGGTGAAACCTTCGCGCGATCGGGTCAGTCGGCGGGCCGCGCCCACCGGCGCAGCGCGTCGATCGTCGTGTCAGGGGAGGTGTGGAAGCAGAACACGCTCCCAGGGGAGAGCTCGTTGAGCGGCTTCGCCGCCCGCTCGAAGAGCAGTGTGTGCTCCGCCACCATGCGCAGGCCCGCCGGCGTCGGTCTCCCGGCCGGGCCGCGCAGGCAGGTCCCCGGTCGCGGCGCCGGAGCCCCGTGACTTCGCCTGACTTGTGACCGACCCTCCCGGCTTGTGCCGATTCGCGAGGCTGCTAACTTAGGTGAGCCTACCCTCATTTCTCCACGAGTGGGATTACTTCTGATGCGCACCTTCCGGTTTCCGGCCCTGACCACAGCCGCCGTCGCCGTCCTCCTCCTCTCCGCCTGCGGCGGCGGGACCGAGGCGGAGGACACCGCGGCCGAAGGGGGCTCCGGCGACTACCCCATCGTCATCGAGCACGCCCTCGGCACCACCACCATCGAGGAGAAGCCCGAACGCGTCGCCACCGTCCAGTGGGCCAACCACGAGGTCCCTCTGGCGCTCGGTGTCGTGCCCGTCGGCATGGCCTCCGCCGACTTCGGCGACGATGACGACGACGGCGTCCTGCCGTGGGTCGAGGAGGAGCTCGACGAGCTCGGCGCCGAGACCCCGGTCCTCTTCGACGAGAACGACGGCATCGACTTCGAGGCCGTCGCCGACACCCGGCCGGACGTCATCCTGGCCACGTACTCCGGGCTCACCCAGGAGGACTACGACACCCTGAGCGAGATCGCCCCGGTCGTGGCCTATCCCGACGCCCCCTGGGCCACCCCCTGGCGCGAGATCGTCCGGCTCAACAGCCAGGCGATCGGCATGCCCGAGGAGGGCGAGGAGCTGATCGCCGACCTCGAGGCCGAGATCGAGGCGACCGTCGCGGACTACCCGCAGCTCCAGGGCAAGTCCGCCATGTTCATGACCCACGTCGACGCCACCGACGTCAGCGAGATCGGCTTCTACACCACGCACGACACCAGGACCCTGTTCTTCGAGGACCTGGGCATGGTGATCCCCGACAGCGTCGAGCAGGCCTCCGCCGACACCGACCAGTTCTCCCTCACCCGCAGCGCCGAGCAGATCGACGAGTTCGACGACGTCGACATCATCACCGGCTACGGCGACGAGACCGGTGAACTCCTCCAGACGCTGCGTGACGACCCGCTGGTGTCGAAGCTGCCCGCGGTCGAGCGCGACTCGATCTACCTGCTGCCCGGCAGCACGCCGCTCGGTACGGCCGCCAACCCCACCCCGCTGTCCATCTCCTGGGTCCTCGAGGACTACGTCGCGGCGCTCGCCGAGGCGGCCGACAAGGTCGAGTGAGCATGGTCGACACACGCCCCGCACCGGACGCCGCCGTCGCGCGGCGCCCGGTGCGGGTCAGGATGCTCTGGCTCCTCGTCTCCCTGGCCGTCCTCGCGGCGATCATGCTGGCCTCGGTCGCGTGGGGGTCGCGGATCGTCGGCGCCGACGACGTGCTCGCGGCCCTGGGCGGCTCGGACGAGACCATCGAGCAGGCCGCCGTCACCAAGCGGATCCCGCGCACACTGCTGGCGGTGGCCGTCGGCGCGGCGCTCGGCCTGTCCGGCGGCGTGATGCAGGGCGTGACCCGCAACCCGCTGGCCGACCCGGGGATCCTGGGCGTCAACATGGGCGCCTCGCTCGCGGTGGTCACCGGCGTGGTCTACTTCGGACTGGCCGCGCCGAACTCCTACATCTGGGTGGCGATCGCCGGCGCCGCCGCCGCCGCGGCGTTCGTCTACACCGTCGGGTCACTGGGCCGGGGCGGGGCCACCCCGCTCAAACTGGCGCTCGCCGGGGCCGCCACCTCCGCCGCGTTCGCCTCGCTGGTCAGGGCCGTCGTACTGCCCCGCAACGACGTGGCGGGCGGGTTCCAGCTGTGGCAGATCGGCGGTGTGGGCGGTGCGTCCTTCGACAACATCACGCACGTGCTGCCCTTCCTCCTCGCCGGGCTCGTTCTCAGCCTGGGCTCGGCGCGGGCGCTGAACTCCCTCGCACTGGGCGACGACCTGGCGGCCGGCCTGGGCGAGCGGGTGGCCCTCGTGCGCGCGACCGCAGCGGTCGGCGCCGTGCTGCTGTGCGGTGCCGCCACCGCGGTCGCCGGGCCCATCGCGTTCGTCGGCCTGGTCGTACCGCACGTGTGCCGACTGCTGGTCGGCGTCGACCACCGGTGGCTGCTGCCGTTCTCCGCCCTGCTGGGCGCGGCGCTGCTGACCGCCGCCGACGTGATCGGCCGGATCGTGGCCCGCCCGAGCGAGGTCGAGGTCGGCATCGTGACCGCGCTGATCGGAGCCCCGGCCTTCATCTACATCGTCCGCAGGCAGAAGGTGCGTGCACTGTGAGCTCACGAACCCCGGCGCCCGCGCCACGCGGGGACGACGCCGAACCCGGCACCGGTACCGGTACCGGCACGGGTGCTGACTCCGACTCCGACACCGCCACCGGTGCCGCCACCGACGCCGTCGTGGCCGCGGTCACCCGCGGCCGGGTCCGACGCACGGCCAGGCGGACCGCCGTGCTGGCGGTGCTCGCGGTACTGATCGTCGCCGTGTTCGCCACCAGCCTCATGGTCGGGCGGACCTTCTACCCGCCGGCCGACGTCGTCGCCGTGATCCTCGGCGAGCGGGTGCCAGGCGCCTCCTTCACCGTCGGCACGCTCCGCCTGCCCCGGGCCGTCCTGGCGGTGGCGGCCGGACTCTGCTTCGGCCTGGGAGGCGTCACCTTCCAGACGATGCTGCGCAACCCGCTGGCCAGCCCCGACATCATCGGTATCAGCTCCGGCGCCAGTGCGGCGGCGGCCTTCGCGATCGTGGTGTTCTCCCTCGGACGCATCCAGGTGTCCGTCGTGGCCATCGCCGCCGGGCTCGCCGTGGCCCTGGCCGTCTACGGACTGGCGTTCCGGGACGGGGTGGTGGGCACCCGGCTCGTCCTGATCGGCATCGGCGTCGCCGCGATGCTCGACAGTGTCACCGCCTACGTCCTGTCCCGGGCGGCCGAGTGGGACCTGCAGGAGGCCCTGCGGTGGCTGACCGGCAGCCTCAACGGCACGACTTGGGAAGAGGCGGTGCCGGTCCTGGTCGCCCTGGCCGTGCTGGCGCCGGTGCTGCTGAGCCAGGCGCGCAACCTGTCCGCGCTGCGGCTGGGCGACGACACGGCCTCGGCCCTGGGGGTGCGCGTCGAGGCCACCCGGATCGTGGTGATCGTCGTCGCCGTCGGGCTCATCGCCTTCGCGACCGCGGCGGCCGGGCCGATCGCCTTCGTGGCCTTCCTCTCCGGCCCCATCGCGGCGCGCGTGGTCGGGCCGGGCGGTTCCCCGCTGGTGCCCGCCGCGCTCGTCGGCGCGCTCCTGGTGCTGGTCGCCGACCTCGTGGGCCAGTACGCCCTCGGCATCCGCTACCCCGTGGGCGTCGTGACCGGAGTGCTCGGCGCGCCGTACCTCATCTACCTGATCATCCGCACCAACCGCGTGGGAGGCTCCCTGTGACCGCGACCCACTCACTCCACATCGAGGACCTCGCCCTGGGCTACGGCGACCGGACGGTCATCGCCCGGCTCGACCTCGTCGTCCCGCCCGGCCGGATCACGGCGATCGTCGGCGCGAACGCCTGCGGGAAGTCGACGCTGCTGCGGTCGATGTCACGCCTGCTCGCGCCGCGCCGGGGCCGGGTGGTGCTCGACGGCAAGGAGGTGCACCGCACGCCCGCCAAGGAGCTGGCGCGCACGCTGGGCCTGCTGCCGCAGTCGCCGATCGCGCCCGAGGGCATCACCGTCGCCGACCTCGTGGGCCGGGGCCGCCACCCCCACCAGGGGATGTTCTCGCGCTGGAGCAGGGAGGACGACGCGGCCGTGGCGTCGGCGCTGGCGGCGACCGAGACCACGGACCTCGCCGAGCGGCCGGTGGACGAGCTGTCCGGCGGCCAGCGCCAGCGCGTGTGGATCGCGATGGCGCTGGCCCAGCGGACCGACCTGCTGCTGCTGGACGAGCCGACCACGTTCCTGGACGTCAGCCACCAGATCGAGGTGCTCGACCTGCTCACCGACCTCAACCGGGAGCGCGGCACGACGATCGTCATGGTGCTGCACGACCTCAACCTGGCCGCCCGCTACGCCGACCACCTGGTCGCGCTCGCCGACGGGCGCCTGCACGCGGCGGGGGAGCCGGCCGAGGTGCTGACGGAGGACGGCGTGCGGGCGGTCTTCGGCCTGGACAGCCGGGTCATCGTCGACCCGACCTCCGGCCGACCGCTCATGCTCCCCTTCGGACGCCACCACGTGACGCCCGACGTGGTCGCCGAGGCCTGACCCGGCTCCCGCAGGTGCGTGGCTGACCGCCCCGGGCCGCCCCCGGAGAGGCCCGAGCCGGGTCGCCCTCGGGGGAGGCCCGGGCAGGTCGCTTGCGCGCCGGGTCAGGCCGCCCTCGGGCCGGCTCAGGCGGCGGCGCACCGGGTCAGGCGGCGGCGGTACCGGCCTCGGCGGAGAGCTGCCGCAGCACCGCGTTCAGCCCGTCCACGACTTCGCCGTCGTCGACCGGGTGGGTCTCGGCGAAGCGCGTCAACGAGGCGGGGATGGACAGTGTGGCGTCGGCCAGCACCTGGGCGCCGGCGATGCCCAGGGCCTTGCGGGCCTCGTCCTGGGCCCACACGCCGCCGTACTGGCCGAAGGCGGTGCCGACCACGGCGACCGGCCGGTCCTTGAGCGCACTGGCGCCGAACGGGCGGGACAGCCAGTCGATGGCGTTCTTCAGCACGGCCGGCATGGTGCCGTTGTACTCCGGCGAGAAGAGCAGGAAGCCGTCGACCTGGTCGGCCGCCGCGCGCAGCCGGGCGGCGGCCTCGGGCACGCTGCCCTCGACGTCGATGTCCTCGTTGTAGAAGGGCACCTCGGCGAGCCCTTCGTACAGCTCGATCCCCACACCCTGCGGAGTGTGCTTGATGGCGGCCTCGGCGAGCTGGCGGTTGTGCGAGCCGGCGCGCAGGCTGCCGACGAGTGCGAGGAGGCGGACGGACATGTGGATCTCCCGGAATCTGGGGCGACTGCAAACGGACTATGGTCCGATTTGGGGTCGCTCCGGTTCTACCAGACTAAACGGACCACAGTCCACTTATCCGAATGCGGTGCTAGGCTGTGGTCATGGCCACGCCCCCCTCGACCCCGCGCGCCGACGCCCGGCGCACGAGCCTGCCGCTCACCGTCGTCGGCGAGTCGCCCCGTCTGCGGGCCGACGCCGAGCGCAACCGCATCCGGCTCCTGGAGGTCGCGGCCGACCTGGTCGCCGAGGGCGGGGCCGAGTGTCTGACCATGGACGCCGTCGCCGCCGCCGCCGAGGTCGGCAAGGGGACGGTCTTCCGCCGGTTCGGCAGCCGGCCGGGCCTGCTCTTCGCCCTCGTGGACCACCAGGAACAGCTGTTCCAGGCCGCGTTCATCTCGGGCCCGCCGCCCCTGGGGCCGGGAGCGCCGGCACTGGAGCGGCTGCGCGCCTTCGGGCCGGCCACGCTTCGCCACGAGCGCGACCACAAGGACCTCTACATCGCCGCGCACGAGGACGTCTTCCTGCGCTACGAGGCTCCGGCCTACCGGCTCCGTACAGCCCACCTGGCCATGCTCCTGCGCGAGGCAGGGACGGAAGGCGACTTCGAACTCCTCGCCCACACGCTGCTGGGGTACCTCGAAACCCCGCTGGTCCGGCACCTGCTCACCGATCGGGGCATGTCGGCGGAGCGCCTCGAAGCCGGATGGCACGCACTGGTCGACCGCCTGGTCGGGGCGGCGTAGCCCTGCGGGAGTGGGGCGGCGCGGCCTTCGGGCGGCGCTCGGGGGCGTCGGGTCGCGACGGCCGCGCGTGATATCGCCCTGCGTGATCGTCGTATAACTTCGAGTCATGGAGAAGGGGAGTACGCGGTCACACCCGTGGAACCGGACGCTGCTGGCGGCGGAGATCGCGGCGGTCGTCGCCCTCTACTACCTCCTCCCACTGGAGGAGGCCGGGTGGCAGGTGGTCCCGCGCTGGGCGCTGTTCGTCCTCGGCGTCGGCCTGATCTGCTGGTCGGTGGTCTTCACGGCCCGGCGGCAGGAGCGGGTGAACCCCGGAGAGCTCTCCCCGCACGGGCCGGTCCTGCTCGCCGTCTCGGGGCTCGCGCTGTTCGCCCTCGCCGACTACGGCCTGGCCACCTCCCGCCCCGGGGAGTTCGAGGGCCTGGAGACCCGGACCGACGCCCTCTACTTCGCGCTGACCACCCTGGCCACCGTCGGCTTCGGCGACATCCACGCCCAGGGGCAGTACGCCCGCGCGCTGCTACTGGTCCAGATGTCGTTCAACCTGGTGGTCATCGCCGGTGCGGTGTCACTGCTCACCTCGCGCCTGCGCGCCCGCGCCCGACACCGGCAGCGCTGACGGGCGCGGTGCATCCGGTCGGTGGATCCGGTCAGTGGATCCGGTCCCGCCAGTCGGCCGGCACCTGGTCGGCGGGGCCGGGCACCGGCTGGTCCTCCGGGCGCGAGGACGGCGGCGCCAGCTCCGGCCCCCGGCCGGCCCGGCCGGACCGGAAGTCGAAGAACCAGTCCTCGCCCGGCTCGAAGCTCTGCATGACCGGGTGCCCGGTCTCCTCGAAGTGGTGGGTGGCGTGCTGGGCGGGTGAGCTGTCGCAGCAGCCCACGTGGCCGCACGCCGCGCACCGGCGCAGGTGCACCCACCAGCCCCCGCCGTCCAGGCACTCCCGGCAGCCGGGACCGCTCGGAGGGGCGGACGGGTCGATCACGTTCGCGGAGTCGTCCATGGTTCCACGGTAGCCGTGCGGCGCCGGATCCGGCGGAGGCGCCGACCACCGTGTCCCCGCCTCCGTGTCCGGTGGCCGTGCCCCGGGGGTCACATGGCGGTGCGGGCGTACTCGTGGAGCGCGTCGCGGACGAAGGCCGCGCCCTCCGGCCCGTCGTAGGTGCCGGTGAACGCGGGATCGTCGACGTAGAGGTCGCCCAGGCCCCGCACCATCGCGATCGAGCGCTCCCGGTCGCCCTCCGCGGTGGGGGTGCCCGGGATCCCGCTCAGCCACTCCACATGCCGGGCGGCCATCGCCTGGGCGCGCTCCGAGACGGGACCGGCCCCGGACCGGTGGGTGTCGACCCACGCGGCCACCAGGTCGTCGACCTCCTGTTTCCAGGCGCGCTGCTCCTCCAGGCTCTTGCCGTGCCACCAGTCGTGGCCCGCGCGGAAGGCCTTCTCGCCCCAGCGCGCGACCACCTCGTCCTCGAAGCGGTCGTTGAAGCCGTCCAGCATGACGTCCATGTGCGGCTCGGCCCCCGACCGCAGCGCCTCCAGGGTGTGCCGCACCGACCGGATCCGCCGGTCGATGCGGTCCCGCTCCGCCTCCAGCTCCGCGACGTGGTCGACCAGCCCCTGTTCCTGGTCCACCTCCTCGGACAGGACCTGCGCGATCGCCGACAGGCCCATCCCCAGCCGGCGCATGAGCAGGACGCGCTGGAGCCGGACGACCGCGTCGGGACCGTAGTAGCGGTACCCGTTGGCGCCCACCCGGGTGGGCGCCACCAACCCGATGCGGTCGTAGTGGCGCAGCGTGCGGCTGGTGACGCCCGCCCGGGCCGCCAGCTCGTGGATCATCCACTCCACGGAAGGCCCAACCGGTCCAGTGCGGTGGCGATGACCTTCCCGCTGTCGGCGTGCACGGCCTGCGCCGCCGTGAGCCCGGTCTCCGCCAGGTAGGCGTCGACCAGCCGGTTGCCGGCGGCGTAGCCCGCGCCCGTCGGCAGACCCACCGGGGTGCCGCCGATGTTCTCCGCGATGGTGTCGCCGAGCACCCAGGACGTGAAGTTCTCCATCCCGGTCACGCCGAGCCCGGACACCACCTTGGCGAAGACCGCGTCGTCGCGCAGATGCGGAACCCCGATACGGCTGTGACCGAGACCGTCGCCGTACAGCTCGCGGGCGAAGGCGTCGGCCAGGCCCTCGCCGACCACGTGTTCGCCGACCGCCACCGTCATCGGGTCCCACACCACCCCTCCCGGCGCGTAGCGCACGTTGTGGTGCAGTTCGTGCACGGCGGTGACCTCCAGACGGGCCACGTTCTCCGGGAACGGCCAGAGGGTGATCACGATGGAGCCCGAGATCCCGCCGAACCCGGTCACGCCGAGGGAGGGCCCCATGAAGACGGCGTCGCCCGGGTCGCCGAGCACGAACAGGACGGTGATGTCGGGGACCTCCAGGTCCGGCGTCGCCGCGGTCAGGGCGGCGAGGCCGTCGTCGAGGGCCCGCCGCATCCGGCCCAGGGCGTCGGCCCCGGCCAGGGTGTCGAGCGCCTCCAGGCAGGTCTCCTCGTCCCGGTCGAGGGGGAACCCGGCCGACCGCAGGTGCAGGTCCACCAGGTCGACCTCCCCGGGGGCGTAGCGGTACATGGGCCGGCTGGGCTCCAGCATGGATCCGAGCAGGTCGCGGCGGTCCGCGGCCGGGGCCCGCAGGGTGGCGCGCATGGCCGACAGGGTGTCGGGAACGGTGATCGTCATGGCACCCGACCCTAGACATTGACGCAGCGTCAAGGTCAAGCGCGGCGGCGTGCAAGAGTGGAAGCCGCGGAACGGCGCGGCAGCCGGCCCGTGCGGAACCCGTACCCCGAAAGGACCACCGGACGTGGCCGAGGCAGCCATCCGTGTCGACGATCTCGAAGTCACCTACCCGCGTGCCGACAGGCCCGCCGTCGCGGGCATGTCCTTCGACGTCGGGCAGGGGGAGGTCTTCGGGTTCCTGGGCCCCAGCGGCGCGGGCAAGTCCACCACACAGAACGTGCTCACCCGGCTGCTGCGGCGCTACCGGGGCCACGTGCGGGTCCTGGGGCGGCCCCTGGAGCGGTGGAACGCGGACTACTTCGAGCGGGTGGGCGTGGGGTTCGAGCTCCCCGCCGGGTTCGGCCGGCTCACCGTCCGCGAGAACCTGGCGGCCTTCGCCTCCCTCTACCGGGCCCCGGTCCAGGACCTCGACGCGCTGTTGGCCTCCGTGGACCTCGCCGACGCCGCCCACCGGCGCCTCTCCGAGCTCTCCAAGGGCATGCGCATGCGCCTGAACCTGGCGCGCGCCCTGGTCAACCGGCCCGAACTGCTGTTCCTGGACGAACCCACCACCGGGCAGGACCCCGTGCGCGCCGCGCTGCTGCGCGACCTCATCCGGGCCGCCGCCGACGGGGGCAGCACCGTCTTCCTCACCACGCACGACATGACCACGGCCGACCTGCTGTGCGACCGGGTCGCCTTCGTCTCCCGGGGGCGCATCGCCGCGGTGGACACCCCGCGCGGCTTCAAGCTGCGCCACGGACGCCCCGGGCTGGTGGCCGAGATCCGCGGGCAGGGGCGGCGCGAACTCCGGGTCGAGCAACTGGCCGACGACGCCGCGCTGCTCGCGCTCATCCGGGAGGGCGCCGTGGAGACCCTGCACACCCGCGAGGCCACCCTGGACGACGTCTTCGCCGCCGTGACCCGGGAGAGCCTGTGAGACGGGTGGCCGCGGCCGTCCGCCTGGAATGGGGGATCGAGCTGCGCTACGGCATCGTGCCGGTCGCGGCGGGTCTGGCCGTGCTGTGGACCGCGGTCCTGTGGCTGCTGCCGCCCGGCACGGCCCGGGTCGTCGCGCCGTACCTGCTGTTCACCGACACGGCCGGGTTCGGAGCGCTGTTCGTCGTGGTCCTGCTGATGTTCGAGCGCACCGAACGGGCCCGGGACGCCCTGGCGGCCACGCCGCTGCGCACCGGCGAGGCGGTGGCCGTGCGGGTGCTCGTGCTGACGGCGCTGTCGGTGGGCGTCGCGGTACCGCTGATCCTGGCGGCCGGACGCGACGATCCCGCCGCGCTCCCGGCGGCCCTGCTCGCGGGGGCGTCCGGTGTGGCGCTGATCTCGCTGTTCCTGCTGTCGCTGTGCCTGGCCGTCAGCGCCCGCGCGCGCACGCTGCAGGACTTCCTCGTGGTGCTTCCCGTCGTGGCGGTGCCGCTGGTGGTGGTCCCGCTCGTGCACATGACCGGACTCCTGGAACACCCGCTCCTGTACGCGGTGCCGACCACGGTCGGAGCCGACCTGGTCCGGTGGGGCCTGGCACCGGATGCGGTGGCGGGCTCGCCCGCCGTCCTGGCCGCCGGGACCGGATACGCGCTGGTCTGCGTGGTCCTGGCGCTGGTGTGGGCCCGGCGCGCGGTGGACACCGGGGCGGGGGCGCCGCCGGGGCCGCGGCCGCCGGGGGCCTCGCGCCGGGGCCGGCCGCCGGCCGGGCGCGGTGGGACGCGGCTCGGGCGCGGGTCGGCGCCGGCGGTGCTGCGCTTCGCCCGGGCCGACCTCTTCGGGACCGGGCGGGACCCGATGCTGCTGGTCGTGCTCGTGGCGCCGCTCGTGCTCGCCGTGGGCGCGCGGTTCGGGTTCGCGGGGGCGACCGGCTACGTCCGGTCCGCCTACGGGGTCGACCTCACCACGGTCGCCCCGCTGGTGCTCGCGCTCTTCCTGCTGCACCTGCCGCTGATGTTCGGGGCGGTGGGCGCCATGCGCGCGATCGAGGACATCGACGAGCGCGTGCTGATGGTACTGCGGGTCTCGCCGCTCACGCTGCGCGCCTACCTCGGCTACCGCACGGGCCTGGTGGCGGCGCTGTCGCTCGTGGGGCTGCTCGTCGCGCTGCCGCTGAGCGGCCTGATGCCCGGCGGCTGGTCGGCGGGCACGGTGGCCGCGCTCGTCCTGGGCACGGCGCAGGCACCGCTGCTGCTGGTCGCCGTGACCGCGTTCGCGGGCAACAAGGTGGAGTCCCTGGTGGCGGTCAAGGCCGCCGGAGCCGTCATGGTCGTCGTCCCCGTGCTGGCGTGGATCGTGCCCGGGCCCTGGAACCTCCTCCTGCTGGGGCTCCCGCCGGCCTGGCCCGCGCTCGCCGTCCCCGGGTACGCGGCGGAGCCGCTCGGCGTCCCGGTGCTCCTGGCCGGCGGGCTGCTGGTGGCGGCCGTCGCGACCGCGCTCCTCGTCAGGCGCACCACGCGCAGGATCGACAGCGGGTCGACGGTCTGACGCGGACTCGCGCCGCACGCCGGGCCGTTCCCGCGGCCGGGGGCGCCCCGGTGCACCGCGGGCCGAGGGGTGCTCCTGCGGCCTCCGGGCCCGCGGACCGCAAGCCGAGGGGTTCTACGGTCTCCGAACCTGGAGGGGCGCCCCGACGGCCCGTCGGCCAAGGGGGCGCCCGGAGGGTCAGCCGTTGCCGAACTGGTCGCGGGCCGCGTCGGCCGCCGCGCCACCGGGGTCCTCGACCATGCCGCCGACGGTGTCGGCCTGCTCCTGGAAGCCCTGGACGCTCTCGGTGGCTCCGCCGACCACTTCTTCGCCGTAGCCCTGCGCGGCCTCGGTGGCCCCGCCCAGGGCCTCCTCCCCGTAGCCCTGCGCGGCCTCGGCCGCGCCGCCGAAGGTGTCCTCACCGAAGGACTGCGCCGACTCCTGCGCGGTGTCCAGGCCGCCGCCCAGGGTGTCGGACACCCCTTGGGTGGCCTCCTCGGCGGCGCCGCCGAAGATGCCCTTGAACCACTCGATCATGTCGTCGAACATCGCTCTCAACTCACTCCGTAGGTATGGCCCCTTCCTATCCACACGGGATAAGCGCACGGTAAGGGGCGGGTGCGCAGGGTGATCGACCAGGGGCGCAATGGCTTTCCTGGGACGGTCAGGACCGACCCGGTCGCCCTGCCTCGCGTGCGCGGAGCCGGGGGTAGAGGGACGCGAGCAGCACGCACGCCGGGGGCAGGACCGACACCGGCAGGAGGGCGAAGGCCACCGCGTGCGGGGCGACGACGGCCAGGGTCAGCGCGGCGTAGGCGTTGCCGCCGCTGAGCGCGAGCATGAGCGCCTCCGCGGGCCCGGTCAGCGGGGCCACCGCGTACCGCAGAAGGGTGTACACGAGGGCGACGTCCGCGGCGATCAGCAGCCAGACCCCCAGGACCCGGCCCTGAGCGACCCGGGTGAGCCGCCACGACCGCGGCAGCGCGCGGCCCGCCGACAGGTCCTCGCACACGATCGCGGACGCGGCCAGGGAGAACCGGGCGTAGAGGTAGGGGCCCACCAGGGCGACCAGCAGCGGCAGGCCCAGGCCCGCCACCCAGTCCAGGGGGCCGTAGCCGGTGAAGGGCGACCTGGGCCGGGTGATCCCGAGGAACGGTTCCCAGGCCAGGGCGTCGAAGACCTCCACGCCCACGACCAGGGTCGTGACGACGGCGAGCAGGGCGGGCAGCTGCGCGGCCAGGACGCGGCCGAACACCGCCCGGGTGCGCCGCCACAGGTCGGCGACGCCGAGGCCGCCGTGCCCGTGCCGTGCGTGCCGCACGGCGACGGCGTGCGAGGCGTACATGAGGGAGAGCACCACGGCCGTGAGCACGAGCAGGAGCACCGCGACGAGCATCCCGACCCAGCCGAACGTGACCTCGGCGCCGCCGGTGTAGGAGTACGGCGGGTCCTCGTTGGCCCGGTTGGACTCCACATGCTCGCGGAAGAGCGCTAGCGCGTCCCAGACCAGCGCGAACCCCGTCACGGCGACCGCGCACACGGCCCCCGCGGCCAACCCGGTCACGGCGAGCGCCATGCCGTAGAGCGGGCGCCGGAACCGGGCGAGCACCGCGAACGCGTCGGCCAGGAGTCCCGTGTCGTGACCGGCTTCGGACGTCACCGAGTCGTCACCTCCCTCACCGCGCCGAGCGCGTCGTGCCCGTGCCCCGCACCCCGGGGATCCGAGACCGCGGAACCCTACCAGCCACCCCCGCAGACCCGCGCCGCCTGTCCGTATCCCATTTCCTCCCGATCGATGGTCGGCCTTCGGTCGACATCAACGCCGACGTCTATCTCCGGACGGTGGTGCGGTCGTGGCTCCTGTTGTTCATGGAAAAAGCAGTGCTGACGATTCCGGTCGATTCCGCCTTCCGATAACAGGTTTATGTTCGTTTCTGTCTCTTGTGTGATATTCCGACTCTGTGCATTCTGGCTCACTGAGGGTGTCCGGGAATCGTGCGAGGAGGCTGTGGGTGGAGCTCGAGGAAATCCTTCGTGGACTGGTGCACCCGACGAACCTGACCGTGAGAACCGGGGAGAAGCTCGTGGGCTCGGTGGAAGCCGCGGTCGCGAAGGACGACGAGCGGTTCAAGGAGAAGGAGGAGGAACCGCCTCGCCGCAAACCCCGTCTGATGGCCCTGCCCCGGCGTGAGGCCTCCTTCCCCGGTGTGGCTCCGTTGAGCGTCCTCCATGCCTTCGCGAGAGCGATATCCCTTGACAGGCAAGGGTCGGCCAGGGGCCTCGCGGAGCACTGGGGCTGCCTGAAATACGCCCTCGCCCTGGCCTCAGAATCGTCGGAGGGGCTCATGCTGCTGTCGAAGGAAGGTCGCTCCACGCGCCAACAGCACAAGAGGACTCAGTCACACGAACTGGGCGCGGCCTTCGGCGCGTACATGGCCGAACACGTTCTCCGGCGGCGTTTCCGGGGATACCGGGTCTCGGTCGTCCCCGCGGATATCGTCCTTCAGGCGGGATGGCCGCTCAAGGGTTCCAGATACCGTCCCCGGTTCTTCGCGGAGGTATGGAAGCCGGGCGAGCCCGGAAACGTCCTGCCCATCGCCTGCAAGGGCCACCACGGCCGGGCCGCGACCTCCTATCCGCAGTTCGCCTCCGCTTCTGCTCACCTGGAGGCGGTGCACATCGGGCCGTGGAACAGGACGCCGGGCCTGTTGTTCAGCACGGAACTGAGCACGAAGGGGCCGATCGTCGTGCACGCGCTGCGGGCGGACGGCGACGGGGGAGCCCTTCCGCGTGAAGGCCATCGGATGAACGCGCCGCTCGAGCGCCTGGCCCTGCCTCCCTTCGTGACCAGGCCCGCGGACGGTGTCCGACCCGAGGAATCGGGGCCCGGCTTCCACGTGCCGACGCGACACGCGGGTTGGTTCCGGCGCGCTCTCGCCCGGGTGGACGCCGCCGGACTGACGGCCTTCACCGGCGAGCGGCCCTTGACCGGGCGCTACCTCGCCGAGCAACAGGGACGCAAGGACTACACCGAACAGGGGCACGCGGCGATCAGCAGTGTCCGGGGCGAGCCCCAGACCCTCCTCGGTACCTCGTACATCGGCACCGACCACGTGTTCCGCATCAACAGCCAACGTGTGGAGGCGTTCACGGGAGTCGCCGAGGACCTCGTCGGCCTTCTCGACGACGGACGGGTGGACCGGTATCGCCGCGAGGTCCACACGCGATGCGCCGCGGAGCCGTTCGCGACGTGGGACGACGATTGGCAGGGGGCGGTCTCGGTGCGGCCGGACGGATCCGTGCTGGCGATCCGGCGGCTGAGTGCCTGTGGCCACGCTTCGCACGAAGACGGGTAGGAGGGGTCGGCGCGCGAGTGCGTCGACCGCGGACACGCGGTGGAGGTCCCGGTGAAGAGCCGGTCAGAGGTGCTCTGACGTGGCACGATGGCCTGCATGACGACGTCGGCGAACACTGGCCACCGTCTGCGCCGGATGGCGGGACGCGATCCCGGCGAGGCGCACCGCGGGGCCACACCGCTCGAACTCCTCTACGACCTCACGCTCGTGGTCGCGTTCAGCCAGGCGGGCACACAGATGGCGCACCTGCTCGAACTCGGCCACTACGCGCCCGCGATCGGGGCCTTCTCCCTCGCGGTGTTCGCGATCAGCTGGGCGTGGATCAACTACTCGTGGCTGGCGTCGGCGTTCGACAACAACGACGCGTTCTTCCGGGTCGCGACCATGGTGCAGATGGTCGGCGTGCTCGTCATCGCGCTCGGCCTGCCGCAGCTGTTCCACTCCATCGACGAGGGACTCCACGTCGACAACGGTGTGGTCGTGGCCGGGTACGTGATCATGCGGCTGTCCACGATCGCGCTCTGGCTCCGCGCCGCGCGCCACGACCCGGCGCGGCGGCGTTGCGCGCTCACCTACGCGGTGCTCCTCGCGGTGGCGCAGGCCGGCTGGATCGTGCAGATCTTCATCGATCCGCCGCTGGCGACCACCGCCGTGCTCGCCCTCGCCCTGGTGGTCCTGGAGATGGCGGTGCCGGTCGTCGCCGAGCGCATCGACGGCGGGACACCGTGGCATCCGCACCACATCGCCGAGCGGTACGGCCTGCTGGTGATCATCACCCTCGGCGAGGTCGTGCTCGGCACGATTCTGGCGGTCTCGGCGGTGGTGGAGGAGCAGGGCTGGTCGGTCGAGGCGGGGCTGGTCGCCTTCGGCGGCACCGCGCTCGCGTTCGGCCTGTGGTGGGTGTACTTCACCATGCCCTCCGGTGACGTGCTCGCCCGTCACCGCGAACGCGCCTTCGTCTGGGGCTACGGGCACATGGTGATCTTCGGTTCGCTCGCCGCCACCGGAGCGGGGCTGCACGTGGCCGCCCAGACCATCGGGGGAGAGGCCCACATCGGCCCGACGGCGGCGCTTCTGACGGTGGTCGTGCCCGTCGCGGTCTTCACGGTCGCCCTCTTCGTGCTCTACACACTGCTGCTGCGCCAGTTCGACGCGTTCCACGTGCTGCTCTTCGTCGTCGCCATGCTCGCCCTGGGGGTGGCGGTGGTCGCGGTGGCGGCGGGCGCGAGCATGGGCGTCGGGATCGTGGTCGCCGCCGGCGCGCCGGTGGCCGTGATCGTCGGCTTCGAGACCGTCGGCCACCGGCACCAGTCGGCCGCGCTGGAGCGTGCGCTCTCCTGACTGTGGGGCCGCTGTGAGGTCGGCGACGTCCCCTTTCCGTCCGGTGGGGAGGAGGGGGAGTATGGGGCCATGGTGAGCGAACCGGATGCGGCGACAACGCGGGCGTGGACGGCGATCGGCGGGCCCGCGGGCCTCACGGCGAAGGTCTCCTACCGAGGCGCGGGGCGGGTGCTTCCCGCCGTACTGCCGGTGCGCGAGATGGCGCGCGCGACGGTCGGGGCGTGCTCGCTCGCCGCGGCCGAACTGCTGGCCGCGCGCAACGGCGGACCGGTCCCCGGGGTGAGGGTGGACGAGGGCGCCGTGGCCACCGCGTTCGTCAGCGAACGGCACCTGCTGGTCGACGGCCGGGCACCGACCCCCTTCGCGCCTCTGTCGGGTTTCTGGCGGACCGCCGACGGCTGGGTGCGCACCCACGCGAACTACGCCCACCACCGCGCCCGGCTGCTGGCCGCGCTGGAGATCGACGCCGGTGAGGAGCACGGCGGCACCACGGCCGGAGCCGTCGGGGCCGGAGCGGGGGGCGACCGCGGGGCGGCGCTGGTCGGGCGCCTCACCGCACGGCTCGCGGAGCTCGGCGCGCAAGAGGTCCAGGAGCGAGTCCACGCGGCCGGCGGCCTGGCCGTGGCCGTGGCGCCCGCGCCCGACCGCGCACCGGGCGGGGAGAACGCCGGGGGCCTGCCCCTGGCCGAGGTCGGCATCGGCGGGGCCGGGGGCCGCAGGTTGCCCGCGGCCCCGCTGCCCGCCGGCGGTGTGCGCGTACTCGATCTGACCCGGGTCATCGCCGGACCGGTCGCCACCCGAACCCTCGCCCTGCTGGGCGCGGACGTGCTGCGCGTGGACCCGCCGGGCCTGCCGGAGGACCCCGACAGCCACATCGACACCGGGTTCGGCAAGCGTTCCACCCTGGTGGACCTGGACTCCGCCGAGGGACGGCACGCCTTCGGGGCACTGCTCGACTCGGCCGACGTGGTCGTGACCGGGTACCGGCCCGGTGCCCTCGACCGGTACGGCCTGACGCCGGAAGCGCTGGCGGCCCGCCGGCCCGGCCTGGTCGTCGCCCGGCTGTGCGCCTGGGGGTGGTCCGGCCCCTGGTCCGGGCGCAGGGGGTTCGACAGCCTGGTCCAGGCGGCCCGCGGCATCGCGGCGATCGAGGCGAAGCCCTCCGACCCCTCCGACCCCTCCGTTCGCCCGGGCGCCCTGCCGGCGCAGGCACTGGACCACGGCACGGGTTACCTCCTGGCCGCGGGGGTCCTGCGGGCGCTCACCGACCGCCAGGCCGACGGACGGGGCCGTGTCCTGCGGTTCTCGTTGGCGGGGACCGCCGACTGGCTGGTGCACGGCATCGGTCCGGAACCCGTCGGCACCGGCACCTACGGCGCCGCGGACCACCTGACCGAGACCCCGTCCCCCTACGGCCTGCTGCGCCACGCGCTCCCACCGGTCCACTACGAGGGAGCGCCCGGCACCTGGGCCGCTCCTCCCACCCGCTGGGGCACCGACCCCGCCGTCTGGCTGTAGCGAGCGCCCCCGCAGTCACTGCCCCACGGCCTGGCCGCCCGACGGCCCCACGGAGCCAGGAACACCGTACGCCTGCTCCCCCGGCCACGCGCACCGACCGGCGAGAACGGGGGCGGCGGACCGGTCCGCGCGCGGGGTGCGTAGGGTCGGCCCAATGCCGCCGGTCCGAGGTCGGACCGCCCGAGGAGGAGGACGTCGTCCATGCAGAACAGCGCTGACCGGGACCCCGCCCCGACGCCGACCGGGCCCGTCCGCGTGGCGATCCTCGACGACTACCAGGACGTCGCCACCTCCTTCGCGCCCTGGTCCGAGGCGCCCCTGGACCTGGAACTCTCCGTCCACCGCGCACCGCTGGCCGACGACGACGCACTGGTCGCGGCGCTCGACGGCTGCCAGGTGGCCGTGCTCATGCGTGAGCGCACCCCGCTGCGTCGCGCGGTCGTCGAACGGCTCCCCGACCTGCGGCTGGTCGTCACGACCGGGCGCGCGAACAGTGCGATCGAGGCGGATCTGGGCGTCATGGTCTGCGGGACGGACTCCTCCTCGGCGGGCCCCGCGGAGCTCACCTGGGCCCTGGTCACGGCGCTGCGCCGGCACCTGATCGCCGAGGACCGCGCCGTGCGCGCGGGCGAGTGGCAGTCCACGGTGGGGGAGGCGCTGGAGGGCTCGACCCTGGGCGTCGTCGGACTCGGCCGCATCGGCACGCGCGTCGCCACGGTCGGACAGGCCTTCGGGATGCGCGTGCTCGCCTGGAGCGCCAACCTCGACCACGGCCGGGCCCGTGAGATGGGCGTGGAGCCGGTCGCCAAGGACGAACTGCTCGCCGCCTCCGATGTCGTCTCCCTGCACCTGCGGCTCAGCGAGCGCTCGCGCCACACCCTCGGCGAGCCCGAGTTCGCGCTGATGAGGCCCGGCGCCGTGCTCGTCAACACCGCCCGATCCGGTCTGGTCGACACCGCGGCGCTGTGCCGGGCGCTGGAATCGGGACGCCTCGGCGGAGCGGGCCTGGACGTGTTCGACCGCGAACCGCTCGGCCCGAAGGACCCCCTCCTCGACGCCCCGCGCACGGTGCTCACGCCCCACCTGGGCTACGTCACCCGCCAGAACTACCGGATCTTCTACGAGCAGGCACTGGAGGACATCGTGGCCTTCTACGCCGGCTCCCCGCTGCGCGTGGTCCAGGACGCCCGGCGCCCCTGACCGCCGCCCGCCCCCCGGCGCCCGCGCCCGCAGGCCTCCGCACCACCATGGCCCGTACGGATCCCGTACGGGACCCGTGAGCGGGAAGGCGGTCAGCGGGAGGTCCAGGTCCAGGTCGTCGCGCAGGCGGCGGCGCGGGCGGACGGCGGTGAAGGATGCGAGGCCGAGGGAGGGGAGGGTCGTGCCCGGATCGACGTCCGCTGTGTCGGGGTCGAGGACTTCCCGCCTCGCCCCGCCGCGCACACGCAGAAGCCCCCTGTCGCGCCCACCAGACCAGGACGGACGCGACAGGGGGCTCCACGCGTCCCCGGCGCCGTGCGGCGCGCCGGGGGCGGACTGCTCAGTTCTTGCGGCCCACGCCCCCGTACTGGTCGACCTCGCGGACCGCGCCCACCTCTGACTCCGACGGCCGCCACAGGCTCGCCGAGACCACACCGGGCTCCAGCGGCTCCAGGCCCTCGAAGAAGCGCGCGATCTCCTGCGGGCTGCGCAGGTGGTAGGGCAGCGGTGCGGTGTCGTTCCAGCGCCGTGCGGCCTCGATCATCGGCTCGCTCGTGTCGGTTCCGTCGCACATGACCAGGAAACTGCCCGCGGGCAGGGCGTCGACGTAGCCGCGCACGATGTCGTAGGCCTGCTGCCCCTCGAAGTGGCCCATCGTGCCAAGGATCGTCAGCCCGATGGGCCGGGTGAAGTCCAGGTGGCCCGCGGCCGTCTTCAGGACTGTGGCGGGCTCGCGCAGGTCCGAGTCGACGTAGTGCGTGGCGCCCTCAGGGCGGCTGGTCAGCAGGGCACGGGCGTGCGCCAGGACCATGGGGTCGTTGTCGACATAGACCACGCGCGACTCGGGCGCGATGGCCTGGGCGACCTCATGGGTGTTGTTGTGGGTGGGTAGGCCGGTGCCGATGTCGAGGAACTGGCGGATGCCCTCGTTCGCGGTCAGGTGGGTGACGGCGCGGATGAGGAACTCGCGGTCGGCGCGGGCCGCTGCGACCATCTCGGGATAGGCCTGCAGGACGTAGTCGCCGACCTCGCGGTCGACCGGGTAGTTGTCCTTTCCGCCGAGCCAGTAGTTCCAGACCCTGGCGGAGTGCGCGACGGTCGTGTCGATCGGGGCTGAATCCGACATGGGTACCTGCGTTTTCTGACGAGGAGGGAGCGCTGGTCGCGACCGTATTGTCGTGCTCGCGTGGAGTGCTTCGCAAGCCGGATCGCCTGTGCCGTCGGGAGTTCGGACACATCCCGGTGGGCGGGACGTGTCCGACCCGTGTGCCTTCATGCCGTGATCCCAGGACCGCGACGGCGTTCGCCGCGACGAAGACGGCCAGGTCGCCCACCATCACTGCGCGCCGGGGCGGGCGTTCACACGGTTCCGCTCCGCGCTCGGGTCCGGCACCCACCCGGAGTTCAGTCGAGCCTCAGTCCAGGGCGGCAATCTTGCCCTCCAGGAGGGCCCGCTCGCTGTCGTTGCCGCACAGCTCCACGGCACGCTCCAGCTCGGTGCGGGCCTCCCCGGGGCGGCCCAGCCGGGTGAGCAGCTCCCCGCGCACGCTCGGCAGCAGGTGCGACCCGGCCAGCGCGCCGTCGGCCACCAAAGCGTCCACGATCTCCAGCGCCGCCGCCGGCCCCTCGGCCATGGACACCGCCACCGCGCGGTTGAGGTCGACCACCGGCGACGGCGCCAGGCGGCCGAGCGCCTCGTACAGGAGCACGATCCGCTCCCAGTCCGTCGCCCGGACCGACGGGGCCAGCGCGTGGCACTCGGCGATCGCCGCCTGGAGGCCGTAGGCGCCCAGGCCCCGCCCGGCCCCGTTCGCGCGGGCCAGGGCCGCCCGCCCGCGGCCGATCGCGGAGCGGTCCCAGCGCCTCCGGTCCTGGTGCTCCAGCAGCACCGGGCGCCCGTCCGGACCCGTGCGGGTGGGAAAACGCGCCGCGGTCAGTTCGAGCAGTGCCAGCAGCCCGTGGACCTCCGGCTCGTCCGGCACCAGGCGGGTGAGCACCCGCGCCAGCCGCAGGGCCTCGGCGGCCAGGTCCGGGCGGAGCAGGTCCCGGCCGGAGCTGGCCGTGGACCCCTCGGTGAAGATCACGTACACCACGTTCAGCACCGAGCCGAGCCGCCCGGTCCGCTCGGCGGCCGAGGGCACCTCGAAGGGCACCCGCGCCGCCCCCAGCGTCTTCTTCGCCCGCGTGATCCGCGCCTGGACGGTCGCGGTCGGCACGAGGCAGGACCGGGCGATCTCGTCACTGGTCAGGCCGCCGACCACGCGCAGGGTCAGGGCCACCCGCGCCTCCCGTGACAGCACGGGATGGCAGGAGACGAACATCAGGGCGAGCACGTCGTCGTCGATCTGGTCCGGATCCCACAGCACGTCGGCGGCCTCCCGGACCGGGTCGGCCGGCGCGCTCCCGGCGGCGACGCCGCCCTCGCCCAGGTCGCGGGCGAGGACGGCGTAGCGCTCGTCGCGGGCGGAGCGCCGGCGGAACGCGTCGATCGCGCGGCGCCGGCCGACGGTGAGCAGCCAGCCCGCCGGGTGGGCCGGCACCCCCTCGCGCGGCCAGGTGACCAGGGCCTCCGCCAGCGCCTCCTGGGCCAGGTCCTCGGCCAGCGCGAAGTCGCCGGTGTAGCGCGCGAGCGCACCGACGATCCGCGCCGACTCGATCCGCCAGACAGCGGCCACGGCCTCCCGGCCGGTCGGATCAGCCATCGTCGCGAACCCCGCTCAGAGCTGGCCGGTGGCCTCGCGCCACGCCCGCTCCTTCTTGATCCACTCGTTGTCCTGCGGGAACTCGTCGATCGTGGTGACCCGGCGGATCTCGGTCTTGAAGCCGGGACCCGTGATCGGCTGCCGCTTGGCCCACTCCACGGCCTCCTCCTTGGAGGACACGTTGAGGATGTAGAAGCCGCCGAACAGCTCCTTCGCCTCGCCGTAGGGGCCGTCGGTGACCACGGGCGGCTCGGAGGAGTAGTCGACGACCACGCCCTCGGCGGCGTCGTCGAGTCCCTCCGCGGCCACCAGCACACCGGCCCGGATCAGCTCCTCGTTGTAGCGGCCGATCGTCTCCAGCATCTCGTTGAAGTCGGTGTCCGCCATCGTGGCGAAGGCCTCGTCGGTCGCGCGCATGATCAGCATGAACTTCATGGGACTGCCCTTTCCGTCTCGGTCCCCTCGGTGGGACCTTCTCACCCCTAGGTCGAATGGCGAAGAAGCGGATCGACACGGCCGCCGAATTTTTTTCCGGCGACCCCCGCGCGGCCCCGCGCGCTCAGAGCAGGAAGCTGAACAGGGGGCTGTCCGGGGAGACCCGCTCGATTCGGTGCGGGGCCGACGCCATCCGCTTGAGCAGCGGTTCCAGGTCCTCCGGCGCGCCCAGCTCGACGCCGACCAGGGCCGGCCCGGTCTCGCGGTTGCTGCGCTTGACGTACTCGAACAGCGTGATGTCGTCGTCCGGGCCCAGCACGTCGTCGAGGAAGCGGCGCAACGCGCCAGGCTCCTGGGGGAACTCGACGAGGAAGTAGTGCTTGCGGTCCTCGAACAGCAGGGCCCGCTCGACGATGTCGGCGTACCGGCTGACGTCGTTGTTGCCGCCGGAGAGCAGGCACACCACGGTCGCGCCCTCGGGCAGGCCCAGGACCGGGCCGAGCGCGGCGGGGGCCAGCGCGCCCGCGGGCTCGCTGATGATCCCGTCGCTCTGGTACAGGTCCAGCATCTCCACGCAGATCCGGCCCTCGGGGACGGCGACCAGCCGGGGGCGCCACCGGTCGGCGACCGCGAAGGTGTGCTCGCCGACCAGGCGGACGGCGGCGCCGTCCACGAACGGGTCGACCTCCTCCAGCGGGACCGGGCGACCGTGTTCGAGTGCCAGCGCCATGCTCGCGGCGCCTTGGGGCTCGGCGCCGACGACCAGGACGCCGGGGTGCTCCTCCCGGAGCCAGGTGAGCGTTCCGGCGAGCAGGCCACCGCCGCCGACCGGCACGACGACCGCGTCGGGGACCCGCCCGAGCTGGCCGAGGGCCTCCCGGACCACGGTTCCCTGACCGGCGATCGTGCGCGGGTCGTCGAACGCGGGGATCAGGGTGGTGCCGCTCCCGGCCGCGTACTCGCGCGCGGCCGCGGCCGCCTCGTCGTAGGTGTCGCCGTGCGAGACCACGTCGACGTGCCGTCCGCCCAGCCGCGCCACGCGTTCGCGCTTCTGCCGGGGCGTGGTCCGCGGCAGGTACACGCGGGCCCCGACTCCGAGCGCCGCGCATGCGAAGGCCACGCCCTGCGCGTGGTTGCCCGCGCTCGCGCAGACCACACCGCGCTCGCGCTGCTCGGCGGGCAGGCGGCTGATGACGTTGTAGGCTCCGCGCACCTTGTAGGACCGCACCGGGGTCAGGTCCTCGCGTTTGAGCCACACGTCGAGCCCGTGCCGCTCGGACAGGCGCTCGTTGCGCTGGAGGGGCGTCGGCGGCAGCACGCCGGCGAGCCGTTCGGCGGCCTCGGCCACGTCGGCGGCGGTCACCGGGGTCGGAACTGGGCTTGTCGTCACGGACTCGGTCTCCTGGCTGGTGGTGCGGTGGGGCCTCACGAGAAGTGCGGGCGGCGGCCGGCCGGGTCCGCGGCCGGGTCCGCGGTCGCGGTGGGTGCCGGGCGGGATCGCCGGGCCCTCGGTGCCCTCACGCGGGGCTGGTCGCCTCCGCCGCCGCGCGGGGCGCGACGGGAAGGGGCCTGTCGCCACCGTACAGCGCCGCCGGGGTGCAGGTCGGGGCCGGTCCGCCCGGTCGGCCTGCTCGGTCGGTCCGATCGGGGACGGATCGGGGGCGTTCCTGGACGGTCCCGGGGTGGTCGGTCCGGCCGCCGCACACGATGACGGCCGGGGCCCGGGAAGGTGTCCCGGACCCCGGCCGTGCGGTGCCGTCCCCGGGCCTCAGCCGAGGATCTCGAAGCTGTCGACGGTCCACGCGCGTGCCTGGTCGCTGAGGGTCACGCCCAGGCCCGGGCGGTCCGACAGGCGCATGCGGCCGTCCGCGATCTCCAGGTGCTCGTTGAAGAGGGGGTCGAGCCACTCGAAGTGCTCCACCCAGGGCTCGTGCCGGTAGGCGGCGGCCAGGTGGACGTGGATCTCCATGGCGAAGTGCGGCGCCAACTGCAGGTGCCGCCGATCCGCCATCGCCATGACCTGGAGGAACCGGGTGATCCCGCCGATCCGGGGCGCGTCGGGCTGGATGATGTCCGCGCCGCCGTGCCGGATCAGCTCCGCGTGCTCGGCGACGCTGGTGAGCATCTCGCCGGTGGCGATCGGGGTGTCGAACCTGGCGGCCAGCTGTCCGTGCCCCTCGAAGTCGTAGGCGTCCAGCGGCTCCTCGATCCAGACGAGGCCGAACTCCTCGAAGGCCCGGCACATCCGCTGGGCGTCGGCGCGCGACCACTGCTGGTTCGCGTCGACCATCAGCGCGACGCCCTCGCCCAGGTGCTCGCGCACGGCGGAGAGCCGGGCCAGGTCCACGGCGCAGGCGGGGCCGCGTTCCGGCGGGTGTCGGGTCGCTCGTCCGTCCTTCCGATACCGTCGCGTTCATCGCCGCGGCGCGATGAGAGTGTGGCCCTGTGTGCGTGATCCGCTCGTCCCTGTGGCGAGGATTGGAAAGCGCTTACTGTTCCGGGTCGCGACCTCACCGGATCGGTTCGGCGGAGAGGACGCCGCGGCCGCGTCCGGAGCGGCGGCGTGCGGGGGAGCGGTTCCGTCGACCGACCAGCGGCCGGTGCCTCGTACAGTGAGAACTCCAGCTCGGGCGGAGGGGATCCTCGACGGCCCGTGACCGAACGCAGGGCCCCGCTCAGGCGGACGCGCCCCGGAGAGGAACTCCTTGTACCTGGCCCGTATCAAGCTCGACCCCAAGCGCAGCACCGGCATGGACCAGTGGGCGGCCATGGGGAAGGCCGTGCGCAGGGCGGTCGACCCCGACCCCGCGTCCGACGCCCGCGTCCTGTGGGCGCGTACCTCGCCCGCCACACTGGTGATCAGCTCCGACACCGCCCCGGCCTGGGGCAAGGTCCCCGGCGCGGTCGCCGCCACGATCCAGCCGATGCCGCGGCACCCCGAGGGCGAGACGATCCGGTGGGAGCTCATCTCGGCGCCCACGGGGCAGCGCGCCCCGGAGGCCGACGAGGAGGGCGCGCGCCCGCGCGGCAAGCGCGTCCCCCTGCCGGAGGAGGAGTTCGAGTCCTGGCTGGACGACAAGTTCGGCGGCGCCCTGTACGCGACCTCGGCGAAGTGGAAGCACCTGGGCGGCAGGCCCGCCCGGTACCACTTCACCGGGACGGCCGAGGTGCGCGACAGCGACGCCCTGCAGGAGCTGTGCCTGTCCGGCATCGGCGCCGGCACGGCCACCGGAGCCGGACTGCTCCTCACCGCCCCGCTGGCCGCCGAGTAGGCGAGGGGCGGCCCCGCCCGACCCCTCACCGCCCCGCGCCGTCATCGCCCTGAGTCCTCATCGCTCCGCGCCCCCACCGCTCCGCCGGTCGCGGGGTCGGAGCCCGCGTCACCGGTCCCAGGCGCGGGCGCGTAGCAGGCGCAGTCCGTTGAGGGCCACGACGACCGTCGAACCCTCGTGCCCGGCCACCGCCAGGGCCAGCGGCAGGGTGCCGGCCAGGTCCCAGGTCACCAGCACCGCGATGAACGTGCCCGCCACGCACAGGTTGGCGACCACGAACCGGCGCGCCCGCCGGGACAGCGCGGTCAACCGGGGCAGGGTGGACAGGTCGTCGCGCACGATGATCGCGTCGGCGGTGTCCAGCGCCAGGTCCGAACCGCGCCGGCCCATGGCCACACCGGTGGTCGCGGCGGCCATCGCGGGTGCGTCGTTGACCCCGTCGCCCACCAGGAGCACGCGGGTGCCCGCGTCCTCCATCTCCTTGACCGCCGCGGCCTTGTCCTGGGGCAGGAGGTCGGCGCGCACGTGGGCGATACCCGTGGCCCGGGCGATGTCGGCCGCCGTGGCGTGGTTGTCCCCGGTGAGCAGGTGGACCGGACGGCCGGTGAGCGCGCCGATCTCCGCCACCGTCCGGGCGGCCTCGGGGCGCAGGGCGTCGGCCAGCACGATCCGCCCCGCCGGCCGCCCGTCCACGGACACGACCACCCGCGTGCTCGCCGGTCCGTCCGGTTCGGTGGGGGCGCGCTCGACCCGGACGCGGGCGCCGTCCACGGTCGCGCTGACCCCGACCCCGGGCAGGGACGCGAAGTCGCGTGCGTCGACCCGGTCCACGCCCTCCTCCTCGGCGCGGGCCCGGACGGCGTCGGCGAGCGGGTGCTCACTGTAGCGCTCCACGGCCGCGGCCAGGGCCAGGACCTCCGCCACGGTGCGGCCCGGCTCCGGGAGGACCCCGGTCACCCGCGGCTCGCCGCGCGTGAGCGTACCGGTCTTGTCGAAGGCCACCACGTCGGTCCGGCCGATCTGTTCCATCACGGTGGCGGACTTGACCAGCACACCGTGGCGTCCGGCGTTGGCGATGGCGGCCAGCAGCGGCGGCATGGTCGACAGGACCACCGCGCACGGGGACGCCACGATCATGAACACGATCGCGCGCAGCAGCGCCGCCTCGAAGTCCTCGCCCAGCAGGAGGGGCACGGCCAGGACGAGCAGGGTGGCGGCCACCACGATGACGGAGTAGCGCTGCTCGATCCGCTCGATGAACAGCTGGGTCTCGGCCTTGGTGGCCGAGGCCTCCTCGACCAGCGTCACGATGCGTGCGATCACCGACTCCCCGGCCGGGCGGTCCACGCGCACGCGCAGTGCCCCGGTGCCGTTGATGGTGCCCGAGAGCACCTCGTCGCCCTCGCTCCGGGGGACCGGGACCGACTCCCCGGTGATGGCCTGCTGGTCGACCTCGCTCCGGCCGTCCAGGACCGTGCCGTCGGCGCCCACGCGCTCACCGGGGCGGACCAGGACCGTGTCGCCGACCTGGAGTTCGCTGGTGTCGACGGTCTCCTCGCGGCCGCCGTCGGCGGTGGCGCGCAGGCGGACGGCGCGTTCGGGGGCCAGCGTGAGCAGCGCGCTGACGGAGTCGGCCGTGCGCTGGGTGACCACGGCTTCCAGGGCGCCGGACGTGGCGAAGATGACGATGAGCAGGGCGCCGTCGAAGACCTGGCCGATGGAGGCCGCGGCGATCGCGGCGACGATCATCAGCAGGTCCACGTCCAGGGTGCGCTCCCGTGCGGCGCGCAGCCCGGCGAGGGCGGGTTCCCAGCCGCCCGTGCCGTAGCAGGCGAGGAACAGGCCCCACCAGGCCCAGGCCGGAGCGCCGAGGAGCTGGGCGGTCCAGCCGGCCAGGAAGAGCACCAGCGCGGCCAGGGCCCACCGGACCTCGGCCAGGCGCAGGCCGGTGCGGAGCAGCGAGGGCGGCCGTACCGCGCCGCGGGGGGAGGTGGTGCGCGCGGGGGTGGCGGTGGTGGAGGGGGTCATCGGGCGTCGCCCTCGGCGGCGTCGCCCTCGGCGGCGTCGCCGGAGGCGGCCCGTCCGGTGGCGCCCGGCGTCGCGCCTTCGGCGGCCCGTCCGGTTGCGCCCGGTACCGCGCCTCCGGTGGGCGCGACACGGGCGCGGTGGTGGGCGGGTTCGACCTCCAGGGCGTGCTCGGCCTGGTAGACGGCGTCGGCGACCAACTGGCGGGCGTGCTCGTTGGCCAGGCTGTAGTACATCCGGTTGCCCTCGCGCCGGCTCGCCACGACCCGGCCCAGCCGGAGCTTGGCCAGGTGCTGGGACACCGAGGGGCCGGGCTTGTCGAGGCGTTCGGCCAGCTCGTTGACGGAGAGTTCACCGCCGCGCAGGGCCAGGATGATGCGGACCCGGGTGGCGTCGGCGAGCAGGGTCAGGATCTCCACCGCGTACTCGACGTAGGGGCTGTTCTCGTCGAGCCCGCATCTCTTGGTATCTGCGTTCATACGCAGATATTAGACATGCCGGTGGCGGACGGGCAACCCGCTGTGCGTCGGTCCGGCGGCGCGCTGGTGGGGGAGGGGGTGGAGCCGCGCCCGAGAGCCAAGGGGTGCGGGTCGGAGGTCCCGACTCGGGCGTCGCCGCTCTTTCGGGGTCAGTCGGAGAAAAGGATAAGTTCCGACATGGCGAATCGGTCGCCGTTCTTCCTGGAGTTCACGTGGGCCCGAAAAGGCCATCAAAAAATGAAACGCATTCCATTGTGAATTCCTTTTTTCCTGAGCATCGGGAATGTTAGTTTGGAAAGTGCGATCCCCCAAGAGTCCACGCCGTGACCGTACGTTCGACATGGAGGAACGCGTGACCGAGGCCAACGGATCCCTTCCCTCGATCTCCGACGCGGATTTCGCCCTGACGTCCAAGGGGATGAGCGGGGCGGAGCGCACCGCGGCCCTGAAGAAGCTCAAGGACTACCTGGGCTACTACCGGGACAACTTCCTCGGCTACCAGGTCAACCAGGACCTGCGGTCCGTCGCGGCCGATCTGCCGGAACTGCTCAAGGTGCACTCGAACAACATCGGTGACCCCTTCACCGACAGTAACCTCATGACGCACACCAAGCCGCTGGAGCGCGCGGTCCTGGCGTACTACGCCGAGCTCTGGGGAGCCGAGCCCTACCGCAACACCTCCGCGAACGACCCGGAGGAGTTGGAGACGGCCTGGGGTTACGTGCTGAGCATGGGCTCCTCGGAGGGCAACGTCTACGGGCTGCTCAACGCCCGCGACTACCTGACCGGGAAGTACCTGCTGGCCCGGCCGCACACCCTGCCCGACGGCTCGGTGTCCGGGGTGCCCAAGGTCTCGCTGGCCCAGGCCGAGCCGCCCAAGGACAACCCGAACGCCCACTCACCGGTGATCTTCTTCTCCCACGACACCCACTACTCGGTCGCCAAGGCCGCCCACACGCTCAACATCCCGTCCTTCGGCGAGGTCGGAAACAGGCGCTACAAGGCCGACGCCCAGCGGGTGATGGGCACCGGGACCTGGCCCAAGGAGGTGCCCTCCACCGGAGGGGACGCCGGTCCCGGCACGATCGACGTCGACAAGCTCGTCAAGGCCGTCGACTTCTTCGGAGGCAAGGGACACCCTGTCGTGCTCGTCCTCAACCTGGGCAGCACGTTCAAGGGCGCCTACGACGACGTCGAGGGTGTCCTGAAGCGGCTCGGCCCGGTGTTCACCGAGCACGGTATGAACGAGCGCACCGTCGAACAGGAGGACGGCACCACGGATCGGCGCAACGCGTACTGGATCCACGTGGACGGCGCGTTGGGGGCCAACTACCTGCCGTTCCTCAGGATGGCGCAGGACCAGAAGCTGGTCGCCCGGGAGCCGCGGGTGCCCGCCTTCGACTTCCGCCTGTCGAACCCGGGCATCCACTCGATCGTCTCCAGCGGCCACAAGTACCCCGGCTCGCCCTGGCCGTGCGGTGTGTTCATGACCAGGCGCAAGTACCAGCTCCAACCGCCGCCGCTGCCCGCCTACGTCGGCTCGCCGGACACCACGTTCGCCGGGTCCAGGAACGGCTTCTCCGCCGCGGTGCTGTGGAACTTCTTCGCCCAGCACTCCTACGCCGACCAGGTCACCATGGTCGTCCGCTGCCACGACACGGCGGTCAGGACGGCCGAGGCGCTGAGGAAGGTGGACGAGAAGCTCCGCGCGCACGGCAAGGAGGGACTCGACGTCGAGTTGTCCCCGCACTCCCTGAGTGTGCGGTTCCGGATGCCGGCCGCGAAGTACGTGCGCAAGTACTCGCTGGCCAACGTGGCCATCGCGACGGGCCATGACACCGTCAAGCACTACAGCCACCTGTTCACCATGCCCCACGTGACCGACGCCCTGATCAAGGAGCTGGTGGCGGACCTCATGCGCGAGGACGCCTTCCCGCAGGAGGCGGAGTACCAACTGGAGCAGGCGCACCTGGTCACCGACATGAGCGTCGCCGACGCCGACCTCAGCGAGGTCGTCGCGGTCGCCATGGACCGCGGCTTCGCCTGACCGTTCCGTCCAGCCGCCCCGGCTCCCACCCCGTGCACCGGACCGGGGCGGCGCCCTCCACGGTCGCGGTCGGAAGGGCTGCGAACGGAAGGGCGGCGCGCGGCGGTGCGCCGCCCTCGTCGACCGGCGGGGGCCACCGTCCGTGGTCCCGCGGGCCGCGGTCGCTCAGGCGGCGGCCTGGACCGTGACGCGGCCGATGGCCGCGGCGGCGAGTTCGGGCTGGTCGACATGGATGTCGTGGCCGCTCTCCTCGGCCGTGCCGAGGTCACAGCGGGTGGAGACCGCGAGCCACCGCTCCTGGCCCTCGGCCCACACGCGTTCGAGGGCGTCAACGTACTCGGGGATCTCGCCGAGGTAGGGGATCCCGTGCCGGATGACCTCCGTGGGGGTGGCACCGCGGTCACAGTGGTCGTCTTGATGGTCCGGAACACGAGGTCCTCCCCCCTCGGGGTGTCACCGCTCAGTGGACACCTGTGTGTGGCTCGTGCGAGGGACGGCCCGCCCCGAACCCCCGCGCGGTGTGGGCAGCGGTCCTGCGCGTCGGCGCCGAGCGGGCCGCCGTCCCCCGTGAGAGCTACGCGCGGGTGTCCACCCCATGGTGACGACCGTGCACGGTCCCGGTCCGTAGCGTTTCCCCCAGTCGCGGCGCCCCGGCCGCACCGAACCATCGAAGGATCCCCATGAGACTCCTCTGGCAGCTCCTGGCCGTCGCCGCGGTCGCCTTCCTCGGCGGGCAAGGGCTCCTGGCGGTCGAGGACAATCCCTGGCTCACTTTGCTCCTGGGCCTTCTCGTCGCCGTGGCGTCGGTGTTCGTCTACCGGTGGGTGGTACGCCGCACCGAGAAGCGCGCCGTGACCGAGCTGGCCTGGACGGGCGCCACCGCCGCCACCAGTTGGGGAACGCTCCTCGGTGTGGGCCTGTTCGCCCTGGTCATCGTCAACATCACCTTCCTCGGCGGCTACCAGGTCCACGGCCTGGGCTCCCCGATGAGCGCCCTGGCCCTGGTCGGCTTCATGGCCGGCGTCGCGGTCACCGAGGAGGTGATGTGGCGCGGCGTGCTGTTCCGCGTCATCGAGGAGCGCGCGGGCACCTGGCTCTCCCTCGGGCTGACCGGCCTGGCCTTCGGCCTGGTGCACATGGTCAACCCGCACGCCACCCTGTGGGGTGCCATCGCCATCGCGATCGAGGCCGGCGGCATGCTCACCGCCGCCTACGTCGCCACCCGCAGCCTGTGGCTGCCCATCGGCCTGCACTTCGGCTGGAACCTCGCCGGATCCGCCCTCTTCAGTACCGTGGTCTCGGGCAACGGCACGCCCGAGGGACTGTTGGACGCCACCATGTCGGGCCACGTCCTGGTCACCGGCGGCGAGTTCGGCCCCGAGGGCAGCCTGTACTCCGTGGTGTTCTGCGTCATGGCCACCGCGGTGTTCATGTGGACGGCCCGCCGCCGCGGCCACATCGTCCCCATGCGCCGGCGTCACGCGCGGACCGCGGACACCACTACACTTCCCCGGTGATCTGGCTCCGACGCCTTCCCCCACTGTGGCAGCGACTCGACGTCACCGTCCGCGACCTCCCCCTGGCCCTCGTCCTGATGGGCGCCTCGCTCGTCCCCTCCCAGCACGGATACGGGACCGAGTTCGGGGGTGTGGCGGACCGCCCCTTCGACGCCCTGGGCCTGCTCGCCGCCGCCCTGCAGTGCCTGCCCCTGGCCGGGCGGCGGCGGTGGCCGGCCCTGACGCTGGTCCTGGTGGTCTGCGGTTTCGCCCTCGACCAGCTCAGCGGCTACCACCTGGTCGCGGGCGCCGCGCTGCCCATCGCGCTGTTGAGCGCCGGTGCCCACCAGGCCCGGTACCGGCGCACCACCGTGCTGGTGGGCTCGGCGGTCTTCGTCGCGCTGTGCTTCGTGGTGGACCGGATCGCGACGGGCGAGCCCCTGGGCGAGTACCTGGTGTTCTACGCGGCGCTGGCCCTCGCCTGGGGGAGTGGGTCGTGGCTGCGCCATACCCGGGCCACCGAGGCCGAACGCCGCCGCCTCGTCGCCGAGGCCACCCGCACCGCCGAACGCACCCGCATCGCCCGCGAACTCCACGACGTCGTCACCCACCACGTGACCGCGATGGTCGTGCAGACCGAGGCGGCACGCTACCTGACCGCCGACCCCGAGCGGCTGGACTCGACCCTGACCGCGGTCACCGACACCGGCCGCCGGGCCATCACCGACATGCGCCACCTGCTCGACGTACTCGACCCCGACCACACCACCCCCGCGCCCGACGAGGCCCTGCTCGCCGTGGTGGAGCAGACCCGCCGGGCGGGGCAGCCGGTGGAGTTCGTCGAGGAGGGCACCCCGGCCGCCTCGCGAGGCAGCGCCGACCTCGTCGCGCACCGCGTCGTGCAGGAGGCCCTGACCAACGCCCTCAAGTACGCGCACGGCAGCCCCACCACCGTCCGCGTACGCCACCGCCCCGAGGAGATCACCGTGAACGTCAGCACCGAGCGCGCCGGGGCACCGGGCGTCTCGCCAGGCGGTGGCGGGCGGGGCCTGATCGGCCTGCGCGAACGCGTCGAGGTCCTGGGCGGCGACTTCGCCGCGGGCGCGCACGGGGACGGCGGTTTCACGGTGCACGCGCGCATCCCCGCCCGGGCCCCGGTGGGCGGGCAGGCGTGAGCGCACCGATCCGGGTCCTGGTCTGCGACGACCAGGTGCTGATCCGCACGGGCCTGGTCACCATCATCGACGCCCAGCCCGACCTCGCGACCGTCGGCGAGTGCGGCGACGGCGGGACCGCGGTCGAGATGGCCGAACGGCTGCGCCCCGACGTCGTGGTGATGGACGTGCGCATGCCGGTGCTCGACGGCATCAAGGCCACCCGGCGCCTGGCCGGGGTGGGCGTGGCCCATCCGGTCAAGGTGCTCGTGGTCACGACGTTCAACCTCGACGAGTACGTCTACGAGGCCCTGCGCGCGGGCGCGAGCGGCTTCCTGCTCAAGGACGCGCCCCCGGACCGGCTGCTGAACGGCATTCGTACCGTGGCCACCGGAGCGGCGCTGCTGGACCCGGACGTCACGCGCCGGCTGGTGGGCAAGTACGCCGCCCGCATCCGGCCCTCCGACACCAAGGACGAGACACGGCTGACCCCGCGCGAACTGGAGGTCCTGCGGCTGATCGCCAACGGGCTGTCCAACAGCGAGATCGCCGCGAGCCTGTTCATCAGCCAGGAGACCGTGAAGACGTTCGTCTCGCGCATCCTGACCAAGCTCGACCTGCGCGACCGCGTCCAGGCCGTGGTCTACGCCTACCGCCACGGCCTCGTGACCTGACCCCGCACCGGGCGCTCCGCCATCATCCGTACCGTCGGGACAGCGCAGTGAGGTGATCGACCGTGGCCGAAGCCGTTGAGGGTGTCACACCGGTGGAGGTGTTCGTGTCGTAGTCGACGACCGTGACGGCGCCCGGGCGCATGAGGGACCTCCGGATCAGGACGTGGCTGCCAGTATGTCCCGATGGCCGATGTGTGGTGGGACGACGTCAAGGACCTGTTCGACCCCGGGACCATCGGGGCGCTGCCGGATGTGCGGGTCCCCGACACCTCGGGGCGCGACTGGCAGGCGCTCCTGGACCTGATCGTCGAGCGGGGGTGGCGGCACCGCTACACCGTGGGGGAAACCGCTGCACCGCTTCCACGGGCCCGGGACGTCCTGTCCCGCTCCGACTCCGCGGAGATCCCGCAGCTGCGGGTCTGGCCGGCCGATGGTGTGGAGATGATCTTCCGCTTCCGCGCTCCGGAGGAGATCGACGTCGATGTCGATCTGCGTGAACTCCAGGGGCAGGACCGCCTGGACCTGCTGTGCGGGTTCTTCGGGGCGATCGGGCGGCGCCTGGGCAAGCCCGTCCTGATGGATCCCGAGGGCGACCACGGCCACCCGGTCCTGGGCTTCGACGTCCGTGCCGACCGGGTCGTCCGGCTCGTCGATCCGAGGTGAAGCAGCGCTTCGGGACCCCGGACGCCCCGGACTACGATGGGTGGCGCCCCACAGCGTGAACCCCGAGGAGCCGCACCGATGCCCACCTCCGACAGCCCCGGTCGGCGCCCGACCATCGCGGACGTCGCAGGGGCGGCGGGCGTGTCCCGGACGACGGTCTCCCACGCGCTCAACGGGATCGGCAAGGTCGACCCGCGCACCCGGGCGCGGGTCAAGGAGGTCGCCGCGGAACTGGGCTACCGGCCGAACCTGCGCGCGCAGCGGCTGCGCCGGGGCCAGGCCAAGGCCATCGCGCTCGCCTCGTCCATGCCGCTGGCCGTGGCCGGCGGTCCCTCCAGGCTCGGGTTCTACATGGAGGTGGCGGCCGCCGCCGCCGAGCGCGCCCTCAATCACGGCTACGCGCTGGTCCTGGTCCCGCCGGTGGAGTCCGGGTCCGGCCTGGAGTCGGTGGACATCGACGGCGCGATCGTCGTCGAACCCGACCGCGACGACCCCGTCGTGGCGGAGCTGACCACCCGCGGCCTGCCCTACGTGACCCTGGGCCGCCAGGTCGGCGCGGGGGACCGGGTGCCCTCCGTCGACCTGCACGGCGGCCCGGTCGCCGAGCTGCTGCTGGAGCACCTGCGCGAACAGGGCGCCCGCCGCCCCGCCCTGATCACCGGCACCGGCGACCGGCACACCTACGTGGACGTCCGCGAGGTCTTCACCCGCCTCGCGCGGGAGCACGGCCGGCCCGTGCTGTCCGCGACCGCGCCTGAGGAGGGCGGGGAGGAGGCCGGGTACCGGTGCTGCGCGGAGCTGCTCCGGCGGGACCCCGGCATCGACGCCGTGTGCGCGATGGTGGACACGTTCGCGGTCGGCGCCGTCCGCGCCATCGCCGACAGCGGTCGCACGGTCCCGGACGACGTCATGGTGGTCACCCGCTACGACGGCATCCGGGCCAGGACCTGCGAGCCGCCGCTGACCGCCGTGGACCTGCACCTGGACGAGGCGGCCGTCGGCGCCGTCGAACTCCTGCTGGAGCACCTGCGCGGCGGCGACGCCCCGTCCAGGGCCGCCACGCCCCGCCCCCGCCTCCTGCCCCGGACCTCGTCGCTGCGGGTCACAGCCCGAGCATGAGCACCCCGCCCGAGACCAGGGCGAACACCAGGACGGTGATCCGCATCCGGGCGGCGTCGAGGTGGCGGTGCGTGAGCCTGCTCAGCCAGACGCCCAGCACCACCGCCGGCACGGCCATCAGCGCGGGCGCCACCTGGTCGGGTCGGGCCTGCCCGAACGCGAACAGCGCCGCGAGCGAGGCCACCTCCCCGGCGAGGAAGCAGACCGCGACCGTGGCCCGCAGTTCCGCGGGCGGCCGGTGCTGGTAGACCAGCGCCAGTGGCGGCCCGCCCACACCCGTCGCCGTCTCGGTGAGGCCGGTGACCGCGCCGGCCGTCAGGTAGGCGGCGCGGCCGGGGGTGAAGGACGGAGCCAGCAGGCTGACCGCCGCCGCCAGCACCGTGGCCGCCCCGACGAGCAGCCCGAGGTGTCGGTCGGGGACCGCCATCAGCAGGACCAGCCCGGCGGGGGTGGCGGTCAGCCGGGCGACCGTGATCCAGCCGGCGCCCCGCAGGTCCAGCGCCGCGCGCTCCCGCCAGGCCACGTAGAGGTTCAGCGGGATCATCACGGCGAGCAGGAACACGGGTAGCGTCCCGGGGGCCACGATCCCCACCACCGGGGCGACGATGAGGGCGAACCCCAGCCCGCTGCTGCCCTGGACGAAGGCCGCGACGGCCACGACCGCCGCCACCAGGGCCAGAACCTCGACGCTCACCGCGACCCGCTCCGCGTCCGGTGCTCGGTGGAGGTGGGGTGGACACGGGTGACGGGGGCCCGCGCACCGATCTCGCGGCCCACGCGCGCCGCCGTCTCGACCAGCGCGTGCCCGTCCCAGTCCAGGGGCCAGCCCCGCCACAGCCGCAGGCGTCCGGCGACGACGACGGCGGTGATCTGGTCCCGGCCGGTGAGCCTGACCAGCTCCCAGGGCAGGTCCCAGGACGGGGCCAGCTCGGGGACCGCCAGGTCCACGAGGAGGAAGTCGGCGGCCCTGCCCTGGGCGATCGTGCCGGTGAGGGATCCGAGCCCGACCGCGTCCGCGCCCAGGCGCGTCGCGTGTTCCAGCCACGTCCACCCGCCTCCGCAGGAGGAGTCGCCCGTGTGCAGGCCGAAGGCGAGCCGTTGCGCGGTCTCCGCGGCGTCCACCAGGCGGAACGCGTCGCCGCGCGTGCCGTCGGTGCCCAGCCCGAACCTGATCCCCGCCTCGGCCATCGCCGAGGCGGGGGCCACCGCGTTGCCCTTCCAGGCGCTGGCCACAGGGTTGTAGCTGATGGCCGCGCCGGACTCGCGCAGCAGGGTGAGTTCGCGCGGGGTGAGGAGGGTGGCGTGCGCGCCGAGCAGCCAGGGGCCGAGCGCGCCCGCCGCGTGCAGGTACTCCAGGGGGCGCCGGCCGTGCTGGAGCAGGCTGCGTTCCACGCCCGCGAGGTGCTCGTTGACGTGGATCTGCAGGACCGCGCCCGTCTCGCGGGCCAGGTCGGCGGTCGCGCGCAGGGTCCGCTCCGGGGCGGACTCGGGGGTGGGCAGTGCCAGGGACGGATGGACGAGGTCGTGGTGTTCGTAGCGGGACAGGTGCTTCTCCGCCAGCGCCAGGGCGTCGGCCGCGGCCCGGGGCGGGGTGTCGGGATCGGAGCAGACCACGTGCCCGAGGACGCAGCGGATCCCGGCGTCGGCCGCGGCCCGGCCGACGACGCCGGTGTCCACGGGCGCGCGGGTCCCGGCCTCGGCGACCGTGGTGAAGCCGCCGCGCAGGGACTCCAGGGCCGCGAGTTTGGCGGACAGGTAGGTGCTCTCCTCGTTGAGCGCGCCTTCGAGGGGCACCCACACCCGTCGGAAGATCTCCGAGGGCTCGCCGAAGGCGAGTGAGGAGCCGAAGGACTGGGTCAGGTGGTGGTGCGCGTCGACGAAGCCGGGCATCAGCAGATGGCCGTCGAGGTGGACGGGGGTGAGGTGGGGGTGCTCGCGGACCAGGCGTCCGGCCGGTCCGACGGCGGCGAACACCCCGTCCGCGACCACGACGGCGTGGTCGCGGACCGGGCCGTCCGCCAGCAGGAGCACCTCCGGGACCAGCAGTGACGGGTCGGCGTCGACGTGGTCCGGGGTCGGCTTGCTCATGGTTCCTTTTCGGGTTCGGTGGGCTTCGTCGGGTGATGCGGTGCGGTGGGGCCGGGGGAGGGGGAGTGTCAGGGCCGGTGGTCGTCCTCCAGGGGCTCGGAGGCGTGCTCCGCCTCGGTCGCGGCGGACGGTCGGGGATCGCGGTACAGGCGCGGCCGCAGGTGGTGGAAGAGCGCGTTGAGCACGGCGGCGCTGACGGCGCCGACGGCGACACCGCTCTCCAGCAGGATGCGTGCGTTGGGCGGGAAGGCCTCGTACATCCCGGGCACGAGGATCGGCATGAGTCCGAGGGCGAGTGCGACGCCGATGATGAAGGTGTTGGTGTGGTCGTCGAGCGCGGTGCGCTGGAGCATCTGCACACCCAGGACGATGACCACGCCGAACACGAGCACGGCCGTTCCGCCGACGACCGGGGCGGGGATCGCGCTGACCACGGCGGTGATCGGGGCGACGAACCCGATGACGATGAGGATGATCCCGGCGGCCACGGTGACGAACCGGCTGCGGATTCCGGTGACCCGGACGATGCCGATGTTCTCGCCGCTGCACACCATCAGCGGCGTGCCGAAGAAGCCGCCGGCCAGCGAGGTGAGGGCTTCGGCCCGGATGGTCCTGGGCGCGTCGCGGCGGATCTCGACGTGCCTCCCCACGGCCTGCCCGTTGACGACCGTCTGTCCCGTGGTCTCCGCCATGGACGCGAAGCTGTAGATGAGCAGGGGGACCGAGGCGATGAGGCTGAACTCCGGAACGCCGAACGGCATCGGCTGGGGCGCCTGCACGAGGCCGCTGTCGCCCACCGCGCCGAAGTCGGTGGTTCCGAGCAGGATCGCCAGGACGGTGCCGCTGACGAATCCGAGCATCACGGCGATCTGCCGGAGCACCCCGGTGAACAGCCAGAAGAAGGCGATGGTGAAGCCGATGGTGGCCATCCCCAGCAGCAGCGCCCGGGGGTCGCCGAAGTCGGGGTCGCCGGGGCGGCCGGTGATCAGGAACGCGCTGACCTTGACCAGGTTCACCCCGACGATGACGATCATCGTGCCGATGACCAGGGCCGGGAAGAACCTCAGCAGCCGGGTGAAGACGGGCAGGGCGACGAGGTAGAAGACCGAGGTGATGATCACCGCGCCGACGGCCGTGCGCACGCCGTGCTGTTCGGCGATCGAGATGAACAGCACGACGGGAGCGCCGCCGGGCAGCATGACGAAGGGCAGCTTCGCGCCGACGCGGAACGGGCCGAGCGACTGCAGCAGTGAGCCGAGGCCGGACAGCACGAACGAGGCGGCGAGCAGGTTGACGCTGAGTTCGGTGGACAGGCCGAGGGCCGCGCTGACGATGAAGACGCTCGAGATCGGTGCGGCCGCCATGACCAGCACGTGCTGGAGGCCGAAGAGCGCCATTGAGCTGAGGGGACGGTACTCGTCCACGGGGTGCCGGGGGGTTGTCACCACGGGTGGGCTCCGTTCGTAGGGACTCTGCCTGAACCGCTTCGGCCAGTGCCCCCGCCATGGCCAAATCGATTTGGCCGCAAGTATGCGGGGACGTCGAGGCCGGCGTCAAGGGGGTCCGGCGCACCACCGGAATCCGACCGGACCCGGCGGACGGCCGGGGGCCACCGCCCGAGCGGGTGGTGGTCCCCCGGCCCACGGGCCGACCGACTAGACGAGGACGAAGGAGAAGTCCCGTTTCGTCCTGCGGTTCAGCGGGACGTCGATCTTGACCCGGCGGACGACCTCGCTCCGGCTCAGCCCCAGCCCTCGGGCGATGAGGAGTCCGGGGCGGACCGGCACGGGGTCGTCGAAGCCGACCGCGAACCGGAGCGGCCACGGGCTCTCCGGCACCGGGGGCGCGTGGAGCTCCCAGCACCCGTCCCAGTCGAGCCCGAACCGGTGGCGCCGGGCGGTCGACGGGTGGAGGAGGGTGTCCGCGACGAGGGCCGACGCGTTGGCCGTGTACCCGGCCAGCAGGCCGGCGGGCAGCGAGCGGACCGGGACGCGGTGGTGGACGGTGAGCTTGGACGTCCGGTCGCACACGACACAGTTGACCAGGAGCCACACGTCGAGGAGCTTGCCGTTGGCGTTGACGCGGAACCTGCCGTCACCGGTGCCGGCGCGCTCGGACGGGCAGTCCGCGCACGGGAGGGCGAGCAGGGGCAGGCGGGTGCGCCGCACGGCCCAGGGCAGCACGGAGTGGAGATGTGAAGACAACGCGATCCTTCTGAAGACCAGAGGCATGGGGAAGAGAGCCGACGGCGTGGTCGGCTTCCGATGCGCTGAAAAGGCAGGTCTACAGAGCGGGGGGCGTCATGCGCGCTGAATCCTCACGTTGGGGAGAGACCAAGGTAGGGGAGCGGCGCTGTTCCGGTCCACCGGTTTTCCGTGGGCGCGAACGGCCGGACCGGGGCCGGGCACCCGCGCCCGCGGCGGGCGGCCGCCGTCACCAGTCCCGGCCCCGCCGCGTCCGCGGTTCGCGCTCGGTGGGATCATGCACACCCGCACACCGGAGGGAAGCGCCATGCTCATCGACAGGGCCGAAGTGATCGTCACGAGCCCGGACCGCAACTTCGTCACACTGCGGCTGACCACGGACGACGGCCTCGTGGGCCTGGGCGACGCCACCCTGAACGGACGCGAGATGGCGGTGGTGGCCTACCTCAAGGACCACGTCGTGCCGCTGCTGCTGGGACGCGACGCCCACCGGATCGAGGACACCTGGCAGTTCCTCTACCGCGGCGCCTACTGGCGGCGCGGGCCCGTGACGATGGCGGCCATCGCCGCGGTCGACACGGCGCTGTGGGACATCAAGGGCAAGGCCGCCGGCCTGCCCGTCTACCAACTCCTGGGCGGCGCGTCCCGCGACGGCCTGCTCGCCTACGGGCACGCCTCGGGCCGGGACCTGCCCGAGCTCTTCGACTCGATCCGCGACCACCGGGCCCAGGGCTACCGGGCGATCCGCGTGCAGACCGGCGTCCCCGGCCTGAAGTCCATCTACGGCATCGCCGGCAACGCCACCTCCGAGGCCAACCAGGGCGTGCGCTACGACCACGAGCCCGCCCAGCGCGGCGCCCTGCCCAATGAGGAGGACTGGGACACCCGCGGCTACCTCCGCCACATCCCGACCGTGTTCGAAGCCGTGCGGGCCGAGTTCGGCCCCGACCTGCCGCTGCTGCACGACGCCCACCACCGGCTCACCCCCATCCAGGCCGCGAAGCTGGGCAAGTCACTGGAGCCCTACGACCTGTTCTGGCTGGAGGACTGCACACCGGCGGAGAACCAGGAGGCGTTGCGGCTGGTACGGCAGCACACCACCACGCCGCTGGCCATCGGCGAGATCTTCAACACCGTCTGGGACTACCAGCAGATCATCCGTGAGCAGCTCATCGACTACGTGCGCAGCGCCGTCACCCACACCGGCGGCATCACGCACCTGAGGAAGGTGCTGGACTACGCCGCCCAGTACCAGATCAAGTCCGGTATACACGGGCCCACCGACATCTCGCCGGTCGGGATGGCCGCCGCCCTGCACCTGGGGTTGGCGGTGCACAACTTCGGCATCCAGGAGTACATGAGGCACGGGGCCAGGACCGACGAGGTGTTCCAGCAGTCCTTCACCTGGAGCAACGGCCGCCTGCACCCGGGGGAGGAGCCCGGCCTCGGTGTCGATCTGGATGTCGACGAGGCCGGGAAGTATCCGTACGTGCGGGCGTATCTGCCGTTCAACCGGCTGGCCGACGGAACGGTGCACGACTGGTGACGGCGGCTGCGGCGGCGCGGACGAGTCGATTCCCGCCGCCGCGCCCGCCGTTCGATGTTGACAGGAGAGCGCGGAGCGGATTGGATCTCCTGTGTGTCGCCACGGCCATTCCCTGACCGGAAACGAGCCGGGCGATACCCGACCTCGAGGAGTTGATGCCGCCATGACGCGCTTCACGGAACTCCTCTAGAGCCGTCCTTTCCCGCGACCACCCGGTGTCCGGCACCTGTGGTGCGTGACCACGCGATTCGCACGGTCCTCCGTATCGGCGTCCGCGCCATCGCGTATCCGTCCCTGCGCATGTTCCGGCGCGCTTTCCCGCCCGCCCGGAGTCCATTGTCGTGCGACCGGTCCGGATGCGCCCCGGCGCTGTTCCGCCGTGCCCGGAAATACCGTCGACCGACCATGCGCATAACCTCTCAGAAAGGAACCGAGCCATTTCGGTAACCCCGATCACCACCCGTGTCCCGGCCTCGGAACAGGAGCGCACCGCGATCCGTGCGCTGTTCACCTCGGGGGCGCTGTCCTCCGTGGCGCTGCCCGACGACGCCACGACCCGGCCCCTGCTGCCGGACACCGCCGGAGTCCCCTGCGACTGGATCGACGCCGACCGGGCGGGGCTCGGCGCGGGCGTGGTCGTGTACGTCCACGGCGGCGGATTCGTGCACAGCAATCCGGCCAGCGAGCGCGTGATGGCCCACCGCCTGTCCCGGGCCACCGGGCGGCCCGCGCTGCGGGTCGACTACCGTCTGGCCCCCGCGCACCCGTTCCCGGCTCCGCTCGACGACGTGGTCGCGGTCTACCGCGCTCTGCTCGCCCAGGGCGTCCCCGCGTCGCGGATCGTCCTGGCGGGGGAGTCGGCCGGCGCCACCCTGGTGCTGTCGGCGCTGCTGGTGCTCAGGGACGCGGGGACAGCGCTCCCGGCCGGCGCGGTCGCGGCCTCGGCACTGACCGACCTCACCGGGTCCGGTCCGTCCCTCACGGCCAACGAGGGACGGGACCTGCTCACCGGGGCGGTCGTCGGCGACGTCCTGCCGCAGTACCTGGACGGTGCCGCGCCGGACCGGGCACCCCAGTCGCCGCTCCACGGCGACCTGCGCGGGCTGCCGCCGGTCCTGCTGCCGACCGGGGGCGACGAGCTGTTCCTGGACGACGCGCTGCGGTTCGCCGCGGCCGCCGCCGAGGCCGGCACCGATGCCTCGGTCGACCTCTACGAGGGCATGCCGCACGTGTTCCACGCCGCGATGCTCGTCGAGGACGCGCCGCCCACCGGCCGGACGTTCCTGGCACGCCTACGCGACTGGACCGCCGGACTGGGCTGACACCCCGCTCGCCGCCCCGGCCGCCCTCACCTCAGGTGCCGGGCGAAGAAGCGGTCGCCGGCGTCCCCCTCGAACCAGGGGACGCCGGTGTGCCCGCCCATATTGGCGTGCAGCGTCTTCTCCCTGGAACCGAAGGCGTCGAACAGGTCCAGGGCCAGTTGCCGGTCGTTTCCCTCGTCGTCCCACTGCAGCAGGACCTGGAGGGGCACGGTGACCCGTCGGGCCTCCTCGAACATGCTGCGCGGCACGAAGGATCCGGCGAACAGCAGGGCGGCCGCGATGCGCGGCTCGACAGCCGCCAGCCGGAGGCCGATGGCGATCACGCCGCCCGAGTACCCGACCGGGCCCCGGATCCCGGGGAGCGCGAGAAGGGCGTCCAGGGCGGCCCGCCATTCCGGAACCGCCCTCCCGACCAGCGGGAGGACGAGCCGGTCGACGATCGCGTCGACCGGCTCGTCGGCCGCCAGAGCCCGGAGCAGGTCCGCGCGGGCCTGCTCGGCGGAGGTGGAAGCGGGGCGCTCCCCGGCACCGGGGAGTTCGATGGTGGCCGCGGCGAACCCCGCCGCCACGGAGTGCCGGGCCCGCGCCGCCAGCCGGGGGTACATCCGGCGCAGTCCGCCGGGGTGGCCGAGCAGGATCAGCGGGACCGGTGCGGAGGCGGATCCGGGCGTCCACAGGACGCCGGGGATGCCGTCGAGGGTGAACTCGCGTTCGCGGACGCCACCGTCGAGGCGCTGTTCGCAGGTGAACTGCATGGTCGTGCCCTTCGGGAGTGCTCGTACGGCGCTCCCGGACGACCTATCGTCCGACCGTGACCCCTGAGGGGAGCACCCATGTCGCAGTGTTCACGGGTACCACCTCCTCGTTCTCTCGCACGGCCTGCCGGAGGCTAGCACGGGTCGCCGCGCCCGGCCAACGGGTTTTCGCCCGGGCTCCGCGGTCGCGAATCCACGAACGCGTGTGAGTGCGCCGCGCTGGGCGTATGATCCTGGCAAGACGATCGGCCGTGCCGAACGGCACGGAACCGACTTTCGTGCCGGATGGTGATCCGACCGCGGAACGCGCGACGAGAATCCGGTCGGCCGAGGGATGCGTCGACGGTGGATTCCCCCTACCCGTCCTCTCTCCGGATGTCCCCACACCGGCGGATACCGTACCCCCGCTGTTCCGGAATTCACCGAACGAAATGGGCAAGGACACTCATGATCTCCCATGCTCCGATGACGACACGTCTCGCGACGGCGGGCCCGGGTTCCCACGCGGAATACGACGGATTCATCGGCTGGGTGATCGGTCTGATCTCCACTCTGGGGGAGGTCGGAGTGGGTCTCGCCCTCGCCATCGAATCGCTGTTTCCGCCGGTGCCCAGCGAACTCATTCTTCCGGTCGCCGGTTATCTCGCCTATGCGGGCGAGATGAACTTCGCCCTGGCCCTGGTCTGCGCCACCGCGGGTGCCATGGTCGGCGCCTGGATCTTCTACGCCGTCGGTGCGCTCTTCGGGCGTGAGCGTACGCGCTGGCTGTTCGAGAAGCTGCCGCTGTTCGAGGTCGAGGACTTCCACCGCGCCGAGCGCGTGTTCAAGCGGTGGGGCGGTATCGCCGTCATGGTCGGACGCTGCGTTCCGCTGGTGCGCAGCGGTATCTCGGTCCCGGCCGGTATCGAGCGCATGCCGCTCTGGAAGTTCTCGCTCTACACGCTGGTGGGCAGCGGGGTGTGGAACTCGGTGTGGATCGGGTTGGGATACGGCTTCGGGCCGCAGATCCACCCCCTCCTGAGCCGGTACAGCAGCCTGCTGAGCAACGCCGTCCTCGTCGTCATCGCCCTGCTGTTCGCCTGGTTCGTCGTCTCCCGCACGGTCAAGCTCGTCCGCGCCCGTACGACCGTGGCGGAGGAGGCCCCCGCCGCCGATCGAACCCTGTCCTGACGCGTCGCTCCCCGTTCGTGAGCCGGGCCGGTGCCCTCCCCGCGTGGCGCCGGTCCCCGCGAACCGGGGTTCAGGCCGTTCAGGCGGAGTCCGGCGGCGCGTCGGCGCTCAGGGTGAGGGCGCTGGGAAGGGCGTCGAAGGCCAGTGCGACCTCGGCGATCAGGCGTTCGGCGTCGTCGGGGCGGCCGCTGTGCCGGTGCGCGCGCATCCAGTTCTTGGTGCCGTAGCGGACCGACGCCAGGGCCATGTCCGCGATCAGCCGCAGTCGGACGTCCGCGCGGCTGTCGGTGTCGAACTCCTTCTCCAGGGTCTCGATGATCCTCAGCTGGAGGTCCTGTGTGGTGCCGGCGTGGTACACGCGCAGCGCGGGTGTGCGGGCGGCGAGGCCGCGGCAGGCCAGGTAGCGCTCGGACCAGTCCGCGGAGCGGCCGCGGACCGCGGCCGCGTAGCACTCGCGCAGGTGGGCCAGGACCGGGCCGGTGAGCTTGCGGCGGTCCACTTCGCCGGCGTAGGCGTCCCACAGTTCGTTCTCCGCCGCCATCGCGACCTCCTCCTTGGAGGAGTAGTAGCGGAAGAAGGTCCGCATGGACACCTCGACCGCGCTCACCAGTTCCTCCAGGGTGACCTCGTGGTAGCCGCGTTCGAGGAACATGCGCAGCGCGGTGTCGGCGAGGGAGCGGCGGGTGCGCAGCTTCTTGCGTTCGCGCAGGGGGAGCGAGGACTCCTCGTCGTGGGCGGGGCGCGTGGTCATCGGGCCAGCGTACCGGGGAGGGGGTGGCACGGCGGAAGCCCGTTGCCGTTTTGTGCCTGTGATGGCATAGTGCCAGTCACTGGCATATTTTGTCCGTCTCGGTTCCCCGCCCCGCACGAGAGTGAGCACATGAGCGACACGACCGGCACCGATCCCCGTTCCGACGACGACCGCACTGTGGTCCTGGGCGAGCAGCTCGTCAGGATCCACGACATCCTGCGCGGCGAACTGGCTTCCGTGCGCGAGGGCCTGGACGCCGTGCGCGGCACGGGCGCGCCGCGGCCGCTGGAGGAGCAGCTCCGCAAGAAGTGCCTGTCCTTCTGCGAGTTCCTGCACGGACACCACACCGCCGAGGACGAGCGCATGTTCCCCGGACTGGCCGAGTCCCATCCCCACCTGGCGCCCGTGCTGGAGCGCCTGTCCAGGGAGCACTCGGTCATCAGCCGGAGCCTCGACCGCATCCAGGAACTGGTCGCGAGCGGTGAGCCGGCCGCCGTGCGCGAGGACGTCGAGCGGCTGGCCGCCGAGATCGAGGCCCACCTGGACTACGAGGAGGCCCAGATCGTGGAGGCGCTCAACTCCTACGGCCCCGTGCGGGTCTGAGGGGCGGCCCACCGGGGCCCGTTGGAACCCTACTCTGACGTAAGGGTAGAATATGGGTCGAACCGGCCCATCGGCCCGCTCTTCGCGGCTTCCCCCTGCCGCCGTCCGAGTCGTCGGTGGTTCCGCTCTCGCCAGCAGTCTTCGACGGGACGGGCATGAACGACCACCACGGTATGGATCTCGCGGCCCTGCGACGGGTGTTCACGGTGACAGGGGAGGCTCTGTCGGAACGGTACGTCGCCCTGCACGACCGGGCCGAGGACTCCTTCGAAGTGGAGAGGTGGCTGGACCGGGCCATCGAACTCCGCGACCAGAGGCGCGGTGCCGACCACTCCGACCGGGAGACCCTGCTCCACTTCATCGGCGACTGGTCGAACACGCTGCGGGACCTGGACCTGATGGAGGAGATCTGCGGCCGCTGAACCCACGACGCGGCCGACACCAGGGCCACCGGTCAAGGTCCCGTCAGCGCTGACGCGGAGTCACGGGGCCGGCGTTCGACCGGGCGCGAGTGTGTCAGTAGGCGTCTTCCTCGACGCCGCCCGCGAGGAGGGGTTCCATGAACAGGCCCGGGTGCTCGCGCTCGATGACCCGCAGCCGCCACTTGTTGTGCACCAGCACCAGCAGTTCGCCGTCGTTGCGGCGGCGCAGCACCTCCGCGCCCGAGAGCGCGTGCAGGGCGGGCGCCGATTCGGTGTCGGTGCGCCGCGCCACGGAGTAGTCCAGCGGCGAGGTGTCGATGGGGGAGCGGAACTCGTGTTCCATGCGGTGGCGGACCACGTCGAACTGCAGGGGCCCCACGGCGGCCAGGACCGGCGCCTGCTCTCCGCGCACGTCCGAGGTGAGTACCTGCACCACGCCCTCGGCGTCCAGCTGGGCGATGCCGCGCTGGAACTGCTTGTACTTGCCGGCGTCGACCGCGCGGGCGACGACGAAGTGTTCGGGTGCGAAGCTCGGGATGGGCGGGAACTCCACCTTGGGACCGTCGTAGAGGGTGTCCCCCACGGACAGTGCCTGGGCGTTGACGAGCGCGATCACGTCGCCCGGGAAGGCGGTGTCGATGGTGGAGCGCTCGGAGCCGAACACCGCCTGGGAGTACTTGGTGGCGAAGGGGCGGCCCGTCGCCGCGTGCGTGAGCACCATGCCCCGGTCGAAGCGCCCCGAGGACACCCGCACGAACGCCATGCGGTCGCGGTGGTTCTTGTCCATGTTGGCCTGCATCTTGAACACCTGCCCGGAGAAGGGGGCGTCCACCGGCCGGGGCTCGTCCCTGGTGCCGGTCTTCGCGGTGGGAGCGGGGGCCAGGCCGACGATGGTCTCCAGCAGTTGGCCGACGCCGAAGTTGGGCAGCGCCGCGCCGAAGAGCACCGGGGAGGACTCCCCGGCCATGAACGAGTCGTGGTCGAAGTCCGCGCCGATCTCACCGAGGAGTTCGATCTCCTCGCTCGCCTGTCCCCATTCCTGCCCCTCGATGCGTGCCGCGTCCTCGGCCGGCAGCACCTGCTCGACGGCTTTGCTGGCGCCTCCGGGGGTGCGCGTCATCTTGGTGTAGGTGCCGCTCGACCGGTCGATGAGTCCGCGGAAGTCCCCGGCGATGCCCACCGGCCAGTTCAACGGCGTGGGCCGCAGCCCGATCCGCTGCTCGATCTCGTCCAGCAGCTCCAACGGCTCACGCCCGGGACGGTCCCACTTGTTCACGAACGTGATCACCGGCATCCTGCGTGCCCGGCACACGTCGAACAGCTTCAGCGTCTGCGGCTCCAGGCCCTTGGCCGAGTCCAGCAGCATGATCGCGCAGTCCACCGCCGAGAGCACCCGGTAGGTGTCCTCGGAGAAGTCCGCGTGACCCGGGGTGTCCACCAGGTTCAGCACCCGGTCGGAGTAGTCGATGCGCAAAGCGGCCGAGGTGATCGAGATCCCCCGGTCCTGCTCCATCTCCATCCAGTCCGAGGTCACACCCCGACGGTCGCCCTTGCCGTGCACCGCACCGGCCGAGGAGATCGCCGCCGCGTGCAGCGCCAGGGCCTCGGTCAGCGTCGACTTACCGGCGTCCGGGTGCGAGATCACCGCGAACGTCCGCCGACGCCCCGCCTCCCGGGCGACCTCGGTCGTCGACCTCTCCGAAGCCGTCGTCGTCACTGCGTCCTCCGTCGCTGGGTGTTACGTACTCGTGTGCTGTCGGGACCGCTGCTCGCGCAGCTTCCCGGCGAACTCCTCGGCCATCGCGAGCTGGTCGCGCAGGGTCCGGCACCGTGCGTCGATGGCCGCCTCGAAGGCGTCCAACCGCTCGACCAGGTCGGCGCGCTCCTCCGAGTCGGTCTCGGCCGACTGCAGCCGGTCGATGGCCGAGAGGAGTTCGCGGGTCTCCTCCAGGCTGAACTCCAGGGGTTTCATCCGCTTGATGAGGTTGAGCCGGTCCACGTCCGTGTCGGTGTAGAGCCGGAACCCGCCGCGGGAGCGGGCGGAGGGTTCGACCAGGCCGACCTCGCCGTAGTAGCGGATCGTGCGCAGGGACAGACCGGTGCGCTCGGCGACCTCACCGATCTGCATGTGGTCCGCTCCAACCATCGCGGTTCCCCTCTTCGTCAACTCTACTCTAACGTTAGGTTCGGTTAGGTGATGCCGATCACCGAATCCGCCACGTTAGCGCGCTCGTGCGCCGGTAGGGGGTTTCCGCGTGCCCACCGGCACGACAACGGCCGGAGGGGGCGTGGGCGTCCCTCCGGCCGTGTGCGGGTGCTGCGGAACTACAGTCGGGCCTTGATCAGTTCCTTGCAGCGTGCCGCGCGCTCGCGGTCCTGCTTCTGGACCTGCTCGAAGAACTCGACCAGCTCCTCGTCGCCCGAGTCCTTGGCGTCACGGATGTAGCGCTCGATCGTGTCGCCCTCCTGGAGCACGTGGTACAGCACGCTCACCATGTCGTAGTGCTCGTCGCGTGTGCGCAGCGCCTGTTCGGTGGAGTCGCCCATGTCCCCTCCCTGTGCGTCCGGCGGTCGTGGCCTGTCATTCGCTCGCCTGCCCTGACAGCGTGGGACGAAACGGCGGTGAGGGTAAATCCCCGCGTAGGCCCGTGCCCGCGGATGCCCGTGTCCCGCGTGTGCCCCGCGGACGCACGCCGACGCCACGCGCGGTCAGACGAACTTCGGGTAGAGCATCATGCCGCCGTCCACGAACACCGTCGAGCCGACGATGTACTCCGCCCGGTCCGAGGCCAGGAACGCCACCACCCCGGCGACGTCGGACACCGCGCCCCAGCGCCCCAGCGGGATCTCCTCCTCCACCGCCTCCCGCCGGCGCGGGTCGGCCAGCACGTCCTCGTTGATGGACGTCGCGATCGCCCCCGGTGCCACCGCCAGCACGCGGATGCCGTGCGGAGCGAGTTCGCGCGCGATGCTGCGCGTGAACATGCGCTGTCCGCCCTTGGAAGCGCAGTAGTGGGAGAACTCCTTCCAGGGGATCTCCTCGTGGACACTGCTGATGTTGATGATCGCGCCGCGCGAGCCGCGGTCCAGCATGGTCCGCGCCGCTTCCCTGGAGCACAGGAACGTGCCGGTGAGGTTGACGTCGATGACCTTGCGCCACCACTCCAGCTCCATGTCCACCAGCCGGAACGGGCGCTCGATGCCGGCGTTGTTGACCAGCAGGTCGAGGCCGTCGAACTCCTCGGCGGCCCGCGCGAACGCCCGCTGGACCTGGTCCTCTCGGGTGACGTCCATCCGCACGCTGACGGCCCTGCCGCCCGCGTCCCGGATCTCCTCGGCCATCGCGTCGGCGGTCGTCGAGTCGTCCAGGTGGTTGATCGCCACGGCGGCGCCGTGCGCCGCGAGCCGGTAGGCGATGCCCTGCCCGATCCCGGAGTCCGCGCCGGTCACCAGCGCCTTGCGGCCGTCCAGGAGCCGCTCCCCGGGCGGCTCGATCGTGAACGTGTCGGTCGTGGGCTCGCCGTTCACACCATCTCCCGATCCGGTGGCAGGGTACGAGAGCCTGTCTACCTCACGGACGCCCGGAGCGGCGGGACCACCACACCGTGTCCGGCGCGCGGCGCCTCATCGTCCGGGCCCGGAGAGGCTGACGAGGGACAGGAACTCCCGGCGCAGGTCCGCGTCCTTGCTCAGGGAGCCCAGCATCGCGGAGGTGCTCGTGGTCGACCCCGCGGCCTGGACCCCGCGCAGGGTCATGCACAGGTGCTCGGCCTCGATCACCACCCCGACGGCGTCGGCGCCGAGCTGCTCGGTGAGCAGCGCCGCGATCTGCTGCGTGAGCCTCTCCTGGACCTGGGGCCTCCGGGCGAAGTGTTCGACGACCCGGGCGAGCTTGGACAGACCGACGATGCGGGAGCCGGGGAGGTAGCCCACGTGGGCGATCCCGGTGAAGGGGAGGAAGTGGTGCTCGCAGACCGAGTGCACGGGGATGGCGCGGGCGATGACGAAGTCCGCGTACCCGTGCTCGTTGGGGAAGGTGGTGAGCTGGAAGGGCCGGGGCGCCAGGAGCTCGGCGTAGGCCCTGGCCATACGCCCCGGGGTCTGCTCCATGCCCTCCGGCGCCAGCGAGACGCCCAGGTGCCGGAGGAAGTCGCGTGCGGCCGACTCGGCGGCGTCCAGGTCCACCTCGGCGGCGTCCGGGCCCACCGGCCCCGGCCCGTGCTCTCCGCGCGGCGGTGGGCCGTGGACCGGGGCCAGGCCCCGAAGCGGTTCGGATGGCTGTTGTTCCGTGACTGTCACGTGTGCACCTCTGGATCAGCTGTCTGGGGCGGTGTCCCGGCGACCGGTGTCCCGCCGACCGGTGTCAGCCCGTCGCGCGGTCGGCCGCCCGCACGGTGTGGGAGAGCAGCAGCGCCGTGGTCACCGGTCCGACGCCGCCGGGCACCGGCGTGAGCGCGCCCGCGACGCCCTCGACCGCGTCCGCGTCGACATCGCCGGTCAGGCCGTCGTCCGTGGCGTTGGTGCCCACGTCGACGACCACGGCGCCCTCCCGGAGGTGGTCCGCGCCGATCAGGTGCGGCACACCCGTGGCGACGACCACGATGTCGGCGGTGCTGGTGCGGTCCCGCAGCTCCGCCGTCAGGGAGTGGCAGACCGTCACCGTCGCGTCCCGTTCCAACAGCAGCAGCGCCACCGGGGTGCCCACGACCAGGGAGCGGCCGACCATCGCGACGTCCCTGCCCGCCAGCTCGACGCCGTGGTGGTCGAGGAGCCGCACCACGGCCTCGGCCGTGGCCGGGGCGAAGCCGGGCAGCCCGGCCGCGCAGCGCCCCAGGCTCGCGGGGTTCGCCCCGTCGACGTCCTTGGCCGGGTCGATCTCCACCGCGAGCCCGGCCGGTGACAGACCCTCGGGCAACGGGGTCTGCAGGATGATGCCGTGCACCCGCGGGTCCCGGTTCAGGTCGCGCAGCGTGTCCCGGATGCGCGCTCGCGAAGCCGAGGGGCCGAGGTCGCGGACGTCGCAGTCGATTCCGACGGCCGCGGCCGCCTTGGCGATCGAGCGCACGTACCACAGGGCCGACCCGTCGTCCGTGGCCGTGACGACCACCAGGCGCGGCGGGGTGCCCGCCGCGGCCAGCGCGGCGGCCCGCTCGCGCGCGTCCCGCCGGATCCCCTCGGCCAGCGGCCTGCCCGTGAGCGCGGTGGTGGTCCGGGGCTCCGTGCTCGTGGCGGTCATACGGCGATCGCCTCCCGGACCGCGGCGGTGACCTTCTCCGCGCGCTCGACGACGGGATCGACGGCCCGGGCCGCCTCCCGGAACTCCTCCCGTGCCCGGGGGTCCCTGATACCGCCCAGGTTGATCTCGACGTTCACCCTGGCCGTCGTGGCGGCGGCGCGGGCGGCCTCGGCCGCCGCGGCCACGTCGGTGACGACGTTGCGGTTGCCGATCGGCAGGACGCGCTCGGCCAGGGCGACGGCCTCGGCGGCGGCCGCGATCACCGCGACGGGCGGCTCGCAGGCCTCCTGCAGGGCCGCGGCCATGGCGAGGGTGCGCTCCGCCTTCTCCTCGTCGGTGGCGCGGGGCAGGGCGTAGGCGTCGGTGACCGCGGAGAAGGCCGCCGCGTCCGCCTCCGCGAGCCGCAGGGACTCCGCCCACAGCCGGTCGGAGGCTGCCACGATCCGCGCGATCTCCTCGGCGTGCTCGGCGAAGCGCGCGCCGTCGCTGTAGCGGGCCACCATGCCGACCAGGGCGGCGGCCTGGGCCGCGTGCACGGCGGCGGTGGCTCCGCCTCCGGGGGCGGGCCTTCGGGCGGCGAGGTCGGTCAGGAAGGCGTCGAGTGTCCGGCCACGTATCACGTTGTCCGTCCTTGGGGGTCGAGTGGCTTGGGGCGGGCGGATCGGGGGGTCAGCGGAAGACGACGGTGCTGCGGCCGTACAGCAGGACGCGGTGCTGGCAGTGCCAGCGCACCGCCCGGGACAGCGCGAGCGCCTCCGCGTCGCGTCCCACGGTCGCCAGCGCCCGCGGGTCGAAGGAGTGGTCCACCCTCAGCACCTCCTGCTCGATGATCGGGCCCTCGTCGAGGTCGGGCGTGACGTAGTGCGCGGTCGCGCCGACGTACTTCACACCGCGGTCGTAGGCCTGGTGGTAGGGCTTGGCGCCCTTGAACCCCGGCAGGAAGGAGTGGTGGATGTTGATCACGCGGCCTTCGAGCTTGGCGCACAGGTCGTCCGAGAGCACCTGCATGTACCGCGCGAGCACGACGAGGTCGGCGCCGTACTCCTCGACGAGTTCGAGCAGGCGGGCCTCGGCGGCCGCCTTGGACGCCTCGGTCACCGGTACGTGGACGAAGTCCAGGCCGGCCGCCTCGGCCATCGGCCGCAGGTCCTCGTGGTTGGACACCACCCCGACGAGCTCCCCGTCGAGGTTGCCCGCGCGCCAGCGGAACAGCAGGTCGTTCAGGCAGTGGGCGGTCTTGGACACCATCACCAGAATGCGCGGCCGGCGCTCGTCCCACAGCTGGAAGTCCATGGCGAACTCCCGCGCCACGGAGTCGAACTCGCTCCTGAGCTCGTCGGTCCCGCGCTCGGACGCCGAGCACGCAAACGAGGTCCGCAGGAACAGCTGGCCGCGCACGTTGTCGTCGAACTGCTGGTGCTCGACGATGTCGCAGCCGCGGTCGACCAGGAACTCGGTCACCGCGTGGACGATGCCCGCCCGTTCCGGGCACCGCAGGGTGAGAGTGAAGTTGCGCGCCACGAGGGTCTCCTCAGCGTGAAGGGGGTGAGCGTTCTCGGTGCCGGCCGGGCGTGTGCGCCGGTCAGCACTCGACGACGTTGAGCGCGAGCCCGCCGCGGGCGGTCTCCTTGTACTTGTCCTTCATGTCGGCGCCGGTCTCCCGCATGGTCTTGATGGCCTTGTCGAGGGACACGTGGTGCGCGCCGTCGCCGCGCACCGACATCCGCGCCGCGGTGATGGCCTTGATGGCGGCGATCGCGTTGCGCTCGATGCAGGGGATCTGCACCAGGCCGCCCACCGGATCGCAGGTCAGGCCCAGGTTGTGCTCGATACCGATCTCGGCGGCGTTCTCCACCTGGGCGGGGGTGCCGCCGAGCACCTCGGCCAGGCCGGCCGCGGCCATGGAGCAGGCGGAGCCCACCTCGCCCTGGCACCCGACCTCCGCGCCGGAGATCGACGCGTTCTGCTTGAACAGCATGCCGATCGCGCCCGCGGTGAGCAGGAACCGCACGATGCCGTCGTCGTCGGCGCCGGGCACGAAGCGCTCGTAGTAGTACAGGACGGCGGGGATGATCCCCGCCGCGCCGTTGGTCGGCGCGGTCACGATCCGCCCGCCCGCCGCGTTCTCCTCGTTGACCGCGAGGGCGAACATCGTCACCCACTCCATGGCGCGCAGCGGGTCCCCGGTCTCGCCCGCGGCCTCCAGGTCCTCCCGCAGCGTCGCGGCGCGCCGCCGGACGCGCAGCCCGCCGGGCAGGACGCCCCCGGTCGTGGACCCGCGTTCGACGCACTCCCGCATCACGGACCAGATCTCCAGCAGCCGGTCCCTGGTCTCCCGGTCCGGGCGGCGGGACCGCTCGTTGGCCAGCATCACCGCGCTGAACGAGAGTCCGGCGCCGTCGGCGCGGGCCAGCAGCTCCTCGGCGGTGGCGAAGGGGTGCTCCACGGGCGTGGGGTCCTCGACCAGGGCCTTCGCCCCGGCGGCGTCCTCGTCCACGACGAACCCGCCGCCGACCGAGTAGTAGGTACGGACCGACACCGGGGACCCCGCGCGGTCGAACGCGTGGAAGACCATGCCGTTGCTGTGGAAGTCGAGCCGCTTGTTCCGGTGCAGCACGACGTCGTCGTCGACGGAGAACCCGATCACGCGCCCGCCGGCCAGCTCCAGCTTCCCGGTCGCCGCCACGTCGTCCACCATCGGCCGGGCCGCGACCGGGTCGACCGTGTCGGGCGCGTGCCCGGCCAGCCCCAGGACGACCGCCCGCACACTGCCGTGCCCGTGGCCGGTCGCACCGAGCGACCCGAACAGTTCGACCCGCACCGACGCCACCCGTGACGACGCCCCCTCGTCCCGCAGGGCGTCCGCGAACGACTTCGCCGCGCGCATCGGCCCGACGGTGTGCGAGCTCGACGGCCCGATCCCGACCTTGAACAGGTCGAGCACGCTGAGGCTCATGACAGGGCCGCCCGGTACTCGACGCAGGCGTCGCTCAGCCACGCGGCGAGGTACTCCGCGAAGGAGGAGCGCACCAGCAGGGTGAAGGCGCCGGACTCCGCGTCGTCGACGCGCAGGACGGCTCCGGCCCTGGCCACCAGGGTCTGCACGCAGGTTCCGGCCGGTGCCGCCGACGGGTGCAGGTCGATGGCGCAGCCGTGGGCGAGGACGTCCCGCGCGTGCGGGCCCGACAGCGCGATCGTCGTGCGCTGGGCCGAGGTGTCCACGACCGCGCCGCGCGCGGGGCGCAGTGCGGCGCGCAGGGCGTCCTCGACCGGGACCCGCCGGTCGGGTTCGGCCACCACGAGGTACTCGTCGGGCCCCAGCCACAGCACCTCGACGGCGCCGAAGGGGCCGCCGCCCCGGGTCGCCGTGCACGGGTCGGCCGGGAACGCGACGCCCAGTGCCTCGCCCATCCTGGCCACGGCGACCGGGTCGGAGGCGCGCACGGTGAGCTGGGTCAGGAACGGCCGCTCGGCGGCCGTCAGCGCGGGGGCGAGGTCGGCGAGTCGGTCCGTCCACGCCGCCAGGGGGCTGGTCCGGACGCTGGTGTCAGCCCTCACGACGGGCTCCTTCCTTGTCGTAGAGCACTGACTCGGTCACGGTGATCGGTACGAGGCCGTCCCCGACGGGGACGTAGAGCCGCTCGCCGACGCGCTCGCGGCCCGAGCGCACCACCGCGAGCGCGAACGTGCGGTCCAGGGCGGCACTGCGGTAGCTGGAGGTAACGTGGCCGAGCATCCGGACCGGCGGCTCGGGCAGCTCGTCGGTGTCGACCACCTGCGCGCCCTCCGGCAGCCGCACGTCCCTGTCCAGCGGCAGCAGCCCGACGAGCTGCTTGCGGTCGGGGCGGTTGTTCTCCGCCCGGGCGAAGGACCGCCTGCCGAGGAAGTCGGCCTTCTTCTTCGACACCGCCCACGACATCCCCAAGTCCTGGGGTGTGACCGTGGCGTCGGTGTCCTGGCCCACGATCGGGTAGCCCTTCTCGGCCCGCAGCACGTGCATGGTCTCGGTGCCGTACGGCGTGATCCCGTACCGCTCGCCCGCCGCCATGAGCGCCTCCCACACGGCCGGGCCGTGCCAGGCGGTCACGTTGATCTCGTAGGCCAGCTCACCGGAGAAGCTGATCCGGCACACCCGGGCCGTGACCCCCGGTCCCACGTCCAGGACGGTGTCCCGCCAGGCCATGAACTCGAAGGCCTCGTTGCTCACGTCCAGGCCGGGCGCGAGCGCGGCGAGCACGTCGCGCGAGCGCGGTCCCACCAGCGGGAGCGTGGCCCAGTGCTCGGTGACCGAGGCGGCGTACACGTCCAGGTCGGGCCACTCCGTCTGGAGCCACTCCTCCATCCAGTCCAGGACCATCGCGGCGTTGCCGGTCGTCGTGGTCACCAGGAAGCGGTCCTCGGCCAGCCGGATGACGGTGCCGTCGTCGATGACCATGCCGTCGACGCCGCACATGAGCCCGTAGCGGATCTTCCCGACCCTCAGGCCGCTCATCTTGTTCGTGTAGAGCATGTCGAGGAAGCGCCCCGCGTCCCGGCCCTGGACGTCGATCTTGCCCAGCGTCGAGCCGTCCATCAGGGCGACCCCCTCACGGGCGGCGCGGCACTCCCGCAGCACGGCGATGTCCATGTCCTCGCCAGGCAGGGGGAAGTACCAGGGCCGCTTCCACTGGCCCACGTCCTCGAAGAGCGCGCCGCGCGCGACGTGCCAGGGGTGCACGGAGGTCACCCGCACCGGGTCGTGCAGCACGCCGCGGTCGCGTCCGGCCAGCGCGGCGAACGACACCGGGGTGTAGGGCGGCCGGAACGTGGTGGGCCGCTGGTCGGAGAGTTCGACCCCCAGCGCCTCGGCGACGATCCCCGCGGCGATCATCCCCGAGGTCTTGCCCTGGTCGTGCGCGGTGCCGATGGTCGTGTACCGCTTCACGTGCTCCAGTGAGCTCAGCCCCGCGCCGGTGGCGCGCAGGACGTCGGAGACCGTCGCGTCGCGCTGCAGGTCGACGAAGCGGGTGTCCGGTGCGTCCTCCTCGGGTTCGCCGCCCGGGACGCGCAACAGCACCAGGCCGGGCTGCTCCTCGGCCCGCGAGTCCGAGGCCGGCAGGACGACCTCGTCGGGGCGGGCGCCCGTGGCGAGCGCGGCCCCGCAGCCGGCCTCCCAGCCCTGGCGCAGGCACGCCGCCAGGTCGAGGGCACCGGTCGCCGATCCGGCCACCCGCACGGTCGGCAGCTCCTCGCCGGGCACGTAGGCGCCCAGGCCGGCGTCGTAGCGCAGGGTGCCGCCCGCCTGGCTGAACAGGTGCACGACGGGGTTCCAGCCGCCGGAGACGAGCAGGGTGTCGCAGGCGACGGTCTCCACGGTCCCGTCGGAGCCCTCGACCGGTGCGACGCGCACCCCGCTGACCCGGTCCCCGCCCTCGGTTCCGGTGACGACGTGGCCGGTGCGCACCTCGATCTCGCGGGCGTAGCACCGCGCCCGCAGCAGCCGGGGCGCGGTGGGCCTGGCGTCGACGACCATCGCCACGTCCATCCCGGCGTTGGCGAGGTCGAGCGCGGCGACGTAGGCGCTGTCGTTGGTGGCGAGGACGACCGCCCGCGAGCCGGGCAGGACGCCGTAGCGGTGCAGGTAGGTGCGTGCGGAGCCGGCGAGCATGATGCCCGGGCGGTCGTTGTCGGCGAAGACGACGGGCCGCTCGTGGGCGCCGGTGGCCAGGACGGTCTGCGCGGCCCTGATCCGCCAGACCCGCTGGCGGGCCGCGTCGGCGGGCGCGTCGAAGCCGAGGTGGTCGGTGCGGCGCTGCAGGGCCAGGACGAACCCGTCCTGGTAGACGCCGAACGCCGTGGTGCGCTCCAGGACCAGCACCCCGGGGGTGCTACGCAGCTCGGCCACGGTGTCGTCGACCCAGTCGGCCCAGGGCCGCTCGTTCAGGTACTCCCGGGTGCCCAGCAGTGAGCCGCCGGCCCGGCTCTGCTCGTCGACCACGACGACGCGGGCGCCGCTGCGGGCGGCGGTGAGCGCGGCCACCAGGCCCGCGGGGCCGGTCCCGACGACCAGGACGTCGCAGTGCACGTGCTTGGCGTCGTAGCGGGCCGGGTCCGGCTCGGTCGCCAGCCGGCCCTGCCCGGGCAGGCCGTGGGCGACGAGGCCGTCGTAGAGCTCCACGGTGGTCGCGGTCAGCATCGGCTCCGGGAAGGGCCGCTCGATCTGCACCAGCGACGTCGGGTCCTCCGACCCCGCCGCCACGATGCCGCGCGGTCGGCCGAACTTGATGCTGGTGCCGATCCGGTGCTCGCCGTTGGCCAGCAGCGCGGAGGCCAGGGTGTCGCCGGGGTGCCCGGTCATCGACCGGCCGTCGAAGGTGAACCGCAGCTCGGTGTCCCTGTCGATACGGCCGCCGGCGGGCAGGCGGAAGGTCGCGCTCACGAGACCACCTCGTCCCTCTCACTGACTTCGGGCATCGGCTCGCCGACGCGGTACACGGACAGCAGTTCGTAGGTCCTGGTGTCGCGGACGGCGTTGAACCACCGGCGGCAGCCCGCGCTGTGGCTCCACCGCTCCGCGAAGGGCCCGCACGGGTTGTCGCGGAAGAACACGAACCGTGCCCACTCCTGGTCGGTCAGCGCACGGGGGTCCTCGGGGTAGGCCACGTGCGCCTGGCCGCCGTAGTGGAACTCGGCTTCCTCGCGGGGCCCGCACCACGGGCAGGGGATGAGTTGCATGGCTGGATCCTCGCTCTCAGTGCGCGACGGCGGCGGCGCCGTGCTCGTCGACGAGCGCGCCGGTGGTGAAGCGTTCGAGGGTGAACGGCTCGTTGAACCGGTGCGGCTTGTCGTGGGCGATGGTGTGCGCGAAGCAGTCACCGACGCCGGGGGTGGCCTTGAAGCCGCCGGTGCCCCATCCGCAGTTGAGGTAGAGGCCCTCGACCGGGGTGAGCCCGACGATGGGGGAGGCGTCCGGGCTCACGTCGACGATCCCCGCCCACGTGCGCAGCAGGTGGGCCCTGGCGAAGATCGGGAACAGCTCCAGCGCGGCCGACATCTGCCGTTCGATGATGTGGAACGATCCCCGCTGCCCGTAGCCGTTGTAGCTGTCGATGCCGGCGCCCATGACGAGTTCGCCCTTGTGCGCCTGGGAGACGTAGACGTGCACCGCGTTGGACATCACCACGGTGGGGTGCACGGGTTCGAGCAGCTCCGAGACCAGCGCCTGGAGCGGGTGCGAGGTGAGGGGGAGCCGGAGGCCGGCCATCTCAGCGAGCACCGAACTGTGCCCGGCCGCGCACAGCGCGACCCGGCCCGCGGCGATGCGCCCGCGCGTGGTCCGCACGGCGGTGACCCGGTCGCCGGTCGTCTCGATGCCGGTGACCTCGCAGTTCTGGATGAGGTCGACGCCCATCTCGTGCGCGGCCCTGGCATAGCCCCAGGCCACGTAGTCGTGCTTGGCGATGCCGGCCCGCGGCTGGAACGTGGCCCCCATGACGGGGTAGCGCACGTCCGGCGAGACGTTGACGATCGGGCAGACCTCCTTGACGCCCTCCGGGTCCAGCCATTCGGCGTCGACGCCGTTGAGCCGGTTGGCGTTGACCCGGCGCACGCTGTCGCGCACGTCCTGGAGGCTGTGCGCGAGGTTGAGCACGCCGCGCTGGTCGAACAGGATCGGGTAGCCGAGGTCCTCCTCCAGCCCCTCCCACAGCTTCAGGGAGTGCTCGTAGATGCCGGAGCTCTCGTCCCACAAATAGTTGGAGCGGATGATCGTGGTGTTGCGGGCCATGTTGCCGCCGGCCAGCCACCCCTTCTCCAGGACCGCCACGTTCGTGATGCCGTGCACCTTGGCGAGGTAGTAGGCGGTGGCGAGGCCGTGCCCGCCGCCCCCGACGATCACGACGTCGTAGGCGGACTTCGGCTCCGGGTCCTTCCACAGGAAGTCGGGGTGGTCGGGCAGGTGTGCGCCTGGTGGACGGGCCGGGGACGGGTCGGTCATCGCGATGCCTCCAGCGGAAGTGGGGGTGGACGCCATTTAATCGACGACTGATATATCAGCTTTCGTTGTACTGTAGGTCACATGGGAACACAGGTCAATGAGTCATCTTCGGGAACTTCGCTCGCCGACCAGGCCTACGCCGAGATCCGCGACCGCCTGGTCATGCTGGACATCAAGCCGGGCGACCCCATCAACGAGGACCGGCTCAGCAGCGAACTCGGCATGGGGCGCACCCCGATCCGCGAGGCGCTGAAGCGCCTCGCGCGCGACCGCATGGTCATCGCCTACCCCCGCCGCGGTACCTTCGCCACCGACGTGCACATCGCCGACCTGGCGCACATCTCCGAGGTGCGGCGCACCCTGGAGCCGCTGGCCGCCTCGTCGGCGGCCGAGCGGGCCACCACCGCCGACCGCGCCGCGCTCGCCGAGCTGCGCTCACGCCTGGAGAACGAGCGCGGCGAGGACAACACCGAACTGCTCCGCGCCGACGTCAGCGTGCACCGCGCGATCTACCGGTGCGTGTACAACCCGTTCCTCCAGGACACCCTGATCACCTACGACGACCTGGCCACCCGGATCTGGTGCGTCTTCATCCCCCGGCTCTCGGGCGTGACCGGCCACGTGGAGGAGCACATCCCGCTGCTGACCGCCATCATCGAGGGCGACGCGGACAAGGCCGCCGAGCTCGCCCTGGAGCACGTCGCCGGGTTCGAGCGGGCGATCCGCTCCCTGATCTGAGCACCGGTCCGCCCGTGTCCCGGGCCGGGTGCGGCGGAGGCGCCCCGCTCCTCCGTCAGGCGGCGGTCGCGGGCTTGAGGAGGGGGACGTCCCGGCACAGCTCGCGGAACCCCGCGCCGTAGTACAGCTCGCGGGCCGCCGGGTGCCCCGGTGCCCCCAGACAGGCGACCGTCGCCTGCACGGCCCCCGCCTCGCGGGCCAGGCGCATCCCGTGCAGGAGCACCGCCCGGCCCAGTCCCAGGCGCCGGTGGTCGGGGTGCGTGCCCATCGGCTCGAACTCGACGGTGCGGTTCGCCCCGTCCAGCCACATGATGGCCGAGGACGCCATCGTCCCGTCCGGTGCCTCCACCAGCACGTGCAGGTCGCCGCGGTAGCCGTTCGTCCCCCGCAGGTCGCGGTAGGCCTCGACCGAGTACGCCCGGGGTCCCCAGGCGTTCAGGTGGGCGCGGACCGCGGCCTCCTCCCCGGCCTCGTCGGCGGTGCGGAACGTGTACCCGCCCGGGAGCTTCGGCGGTTCCACGTCGGTGAGGTCGCGCTGGTTGAGCTGGGTCCAGGAGCCGGTGTCGCCCTGCCCGTCCGGGTCGGGCACGTACCCGTGCGCCGCCCACCGTTCCAGGGCGAACCCGTCGGAGGCGCCCGGCAGTACGGTGCGCTCCAGGCCCGGCGCGGTGGCGTCGAACCAGTCGATCACCTCGTCGACCAGGTCGGCGTGGTCGGGGTGGACCTGGTAGGCCAGGTAGGCGCCGGTGGCGTTCGCGACGGTCCCGTCGCTGAGCCGGACGCTGCACGGCAACTGGGCCCACCCCCATGCCACGAGTTCCCCGCCGGAGGACCACAGGCGGCGGCGCCACGAGGAGCCCTGGGCGGTGTGCGCCCTGCCCCAGTTCCAGGCCAGCTCGCCGAAGGAGGCGTCGCTGTTCACCAGCTCCGGGTGGGTGGCCGTGACGCGCTGCGCCAGGCCCTGCATGAGTTCCACGTCCGCGGCGGTCACAAGCTCTGAAGTCGTCACGATGCCCCAGGGTGCCAGGAAGCCGCGGGCCCGTCGACCGGTTTTTCGGCCGACGGCCCCGCGGCCTCACACGGCCCCGCGGCCTCGCGGCCTCACCCGGCGTCGCGGGCGCAGCGGAACCCGGCGTTGCCCATCGACGAGTCCGGGGTCAGCCCCTGGCGCGCGCTGACCCGGTAGCGCCGGCAGTAGGACTCGTGGCACAGGTAGGACCCGCCGCGCGAACTCCGGCGCGCGCCGTCCCCGGCGTGCGGAGCCGAGTCGAACCGGTCCCGGCACCACTCCCACACGTTGCCCGTCATGTTGTACAGGCCGTGCCCGTTCGGCGCGAACGCGGTGACCGGGCAGGTCCCGAGCCACCCGTCGGCGAGGGTGTTGCTGTGCGGGAAGGACCCCTGCCAGACGTTCATCCGGTGCTCGCCGCCGGGTTCGAGCTCGTCGCCCCACGGGTAGGCGCGGCCCTCCAACCCGCCCCGCGCCGCGTACTCCCACTCCGCTTCGGTCGGAAGGCGCAGACCCGCCCAGTCGCAGTAGGCCCGGGCGTCGTCCCAGGACACGTGCACCACCGGATGGTCGGCCCGGTCCGCCGTCGACGACCCGGGGCCCTCGGGGCGCCGCCAGTCGGCACCCTCGACCTGGCGCCACCACGGCGCGTTCGCCACGGCCCTGGTGGGCGGGAAGTCGTCGGGCAGGAGCCCGCCGAACACGAAGGACCAGCCGAACCGCTCGGCGTCCGTGCGGTAGCCGGTCGCGTCGGCGAACACGGCGAACTCCGCGTTGGTCACCGTCGTCGGGCCGATCCAGAACGGGTCCACCTCGACCCGGCGGACCGGCCCCTCGCCGTCGCCCGGATAGGAGCGGGCGTCGTCGCAGCCCATGAGGAAGGCCCCGCCCTCCAGGCGCACCAGACCGCTCACGTCGCCCGGGCCCCGCTCGAAGGCCGGCCGTGCGGCGGGGCGGGCCGCGCCGCCCGCCTCGCGCGAGGGGGCGCAGCACCGGCCGCCCGCCGACCGCTCACTCATGGGCGGCCCGGAACTCCGTGCGCGCCTGCTCACTGGCCACGTCGCTCCAGACGTCGTCGGACAGGTCGAACCGGACCCGCTCCAGCGTGCCGGTGAACGCGTTGTCGGCGAAGGCGTAGTCGTCGGTCACCGGCGAGGCGCGGTCGACGCCGAGGTCGAAGGTCTCGTCGAAGGCGAAGTAGTAGGGGATGGTCGCCGCCACCCTGCCCTCGCCGACCTTCTCGCCGTCCACACCCAGCACGACGGTCGCGCCTCGGCCCACGCCGCCGCCGTCGTAGCCGAACTCCAGGGTGATCTCGTGCCGGCCCGCGCCGAGCGGTTCGCTCGCGGCGACCTTGTGCTCACTGAGCCCGAAGTAGTTGTACGCGTAGCTGGGCCTGCCCTCGTGGCAGTACAGCGACCAGCCGCCGAACCTGCCGCCCTGCGCCACGAGGACCCCGGACGCACCGCCCTCGGGCACGTCCACGCGTGCCGTGATCGTGTGCGAGCGGTTCTTCACGTTCGGCGCCGTCTCCTCGGTCAGGCGCAGACCGGGGCCGTGGAAGGTGATCGTCCCACGGTCGCCGTGCAGGTCCAGCCGGCCGGCCTCCCTGGGGTTCTCGCGTTCGGTCATCCGGTCGTCCAGCGGGAAGACGTTGTACTTCGCTGCCTCGATGAGGAACAGCTGCTGGAGTTCCCGCAGCCTGCCCGGGTGTTCGGCGGCGATGTCGTGCGACTGGGTCCAGTCGACGCTGGTGTCGTAGAGCTCCCAGACGTCGTCGTCGTAGGACCGGTGCTCGGACTCCACCATCTCCCACGGCACACCGTGCCGGGTGACCGCCATCCAGCCGTCGTGGTAGATGCCCCGGTGGCCGACCATCTCGAAGTACTGCAGTGTGTGCCGGTCCGGTTCGTCGGCGCCGTTGAAGCTGTAGAGCATGCTGGTGCCCTCGATCGGCTTCTGCGTGATGCCGTCCACCGTGGTCGGTTCGGGCAGCCCGGCCGCCTCCAGGACGGTCGGCATCACGTCGATCACGTGGTGGAACTGGTCGCGCACGCCGCCGCGTTCGGTGATCCCGGCCGGCCAATGCACCACCATGCCGTCGCGGGTGCCGCCGAAGTGCGAGGCGACCTGCTTCGTCCACTGGTAGGGCGTGTTCATCGCCAGCGCCCACCCGACCGGGTAGTGGGCGTGCGTCGTCGGGTCGCCGAGCGCCTCGTCGTGCTCGTTGATGTACTCGGCGCTGTCCGGGATGCCGCTGGCGAAGCGGTGCTCGTTGAGCGTGCCCCCCAGGCCGCCCTCGGCCGAGGCGCCGTTGTCGCCGAGGATGTACACGATCAGCGTGTTCTCCAGCGCGCCCATCTCCTCGATGGCGTCGACGAGGCGGCCGACCTGGACGTCGGTGTGCTCGGCGAAGCCGGCGTAGAGCTCCATCAGCGACGCGGCGGAGCGGCGCTCGGCGTCGTCCAGTTCGTCCCAGTGCGGCACCCCCTCGGCCCAGGGCGCCAGTTCGGCGTCCGGTGGGACGACGCCGAGTTCCTTCTGCCGTGCGAGCGTGATCTCCCGCTGGGCGTCCCAGCCGTGGTCGAACGCGCCCCGGTACTTCTCCCGGTACTCGCGGGGCACGTGGTAGGGCGCGTGGGTGGCGCCGAACGGCACGTAGGCGAAGAACGGTGTGTCGGGCTTGAGGGTCTGCTGCGTACGGACCCAGTCGATCGCCTGGTCCACCAGGTCCTCGGACAGGTGGTAGCCGTCCTCGGGCTTGCGGTCCGGCTCGGTCGGCGCGGTCCCGTCGAAGAGCACCGGATACCAGTGGTTCATCTCCGCGCACACGAACCCGTAGAACTTCTCGAACCCCTCGCCGGTGGGCCACCGGTCGAACGGGCCGGCCGGGCTGACGTCGCGCGCCGGCGTCTGGTGCCACTTGCCGAAGGCGCCCGTGTTGTAGCCGTTGCCCCGCAGCACCTGGGCCAGGGTGGCCGCGCTGCGCGGACGGATCCCGCTGTACCCGGGCGCCGCGCTGGACATCTCCGTCGTGACGCCCATCCCCACCGAGTGGTGGTTGCGGCCGGTGAGCAGCGACTGGCGGGTGGGGGAGCAGATCGCCGTGACGTGGAACCGCGAGTAGCGCAGTCCGCCCTCGGCCAGACGGTCGGCGGTGGGCATCGCGCACGGTCCCCCGAACGTGCTGGGCGCGCCGAAGCCCATGTCGTCGATGAGCACCACGACCACGTTCGGCGCGCCCTCGGGCGGCTGAACGGGCTGCTGTGGTTCGTACGGGGGGTTCTGCTCACGCACGTCGGTCGATGTGGCGGGAGCGTGCTGTGGGTCCGGAATCGGCAGCTGTTCCCGGCTGACGCGTGGATTCGGCATCGATCGCTCCTCAGGCACCGGACACCTCCGCGGGCTGCCCGTCGGCGGTCTCGACCCCGTCGAGCCACGCCTCGACCTCGTCGGTGTTCTGCGCGATCCACTCCTGTGCGACGGTCTCGACGGGGTCGCCGTCCTTGCTCAGCCGGTTGATCCACGCGGACGCGGTCGCGGTGTCGACCTCCATCTGGGAGAGGAAGCGCGCGACGTCCGGGTTGTCGGACTCGAATCCCGCACGCGTGAGGACGCGGATCTCGCCGGCGCCGGGCCACACCTCTTCGGGATCCTCCAGGTAGACGAGGTCCCACTGCACGTTCATCCAGTGCGGTTCCCAGCCCAGGAACACGACCGGCTCCTGCTCGTCCGCGCGGCGTTCGACCTCGCCCAGCATGGCGGCGGAACTCGACTGCACGAGTTCCCAGTCGCCGAGCCCGTAGGCGTCGTCCCCGATCGCGTCGAGGATGTACTCGTTGCCCGGGGTCCCGGCCTCGATGCCGATGAACTCCCCGCCGAACAGGTCGCGGTTCCCGTCCAGGTCGGCCAGTGAGCGCACGCCGTGCTCCTCGGCGACGTAGGCGGGGACCGCGGGCGCGTAGGTCGTGCCCGTCATGAGCGTTCCGAGGACCTCGATGTCCCCGGAGTCCAGGTGGTCGGAGAAGACCGGCTCCTGGCTGGGCCACCAGTTGCCCAGGTAGGCGTCCACGCTGCCGTCGGCGAGCGCCTGCGCGCCGATGGGGACGGACACCTCCTGCACGGTCACCTCGTAGCCGTTCTCCTCCAGGACCTGACGGACGATCTCGTTCTCGACGACCAGGTCCTCCCACGGCTGCTGTACGAGGAGGACCTCCTCCCCGCCGGCAACGTCCTGCTCGATTCCCTGGGCGCCGCACGCCGTGGCGAACAACAGGCTCGATGCACAGAAGGAAGATGTGATTATTTGCGCTCTGAGATGAATGTGGCGTCCCTTTCCATCGGTCCATGGGCCGCCCTTTCGAATTCGTCGAACCGGGCGCGGATGGCGTTTATTTGTCGGTGCAATAAACGGTTGCACGCCCATAAGCGGAGGTCAATGAATTCCCGGTGACCAGCTAGAGCGATGCCGGACGGCTGCCATAGACGCCTTCTATGGCCGGGTGCCCCCGCCGGTGCCGTGCGCGGTGTCGGCGTCCCGCGGCCAGTGCGTCACCACGTCCACGAACGCCTCGGCGGCGGGGGACAGCCGGCCGGGCGGCCGGACGAGCACACCGTGCCGGGCCACCGGGGGGTCGATGCGCAGGACCACGGCGCCCAGCGCAGCCGCGTCGCTGGCCAGACCGGTCGGCAGCAGGGCCGCGCCCGCCCCGGCCAGGACCAGGGGGACGATGGCGGCGCGGTGGGTGATCTCGACCGCGATGCGCGGCGGCGCGCCCGCCAGCGCGAGCACGTCGTCGAGGACGATCCTCGTCGTGGTGCCCTTGGGCGTGGTGATGAGGTCGAGCGCGGCCAGTTCGGGCACGGTGAGCGCGCCGGAGGCCGGCCTGGGGGCCGTGGGCGGGAGGACGGCCAGCACCTCCTGTTCGGGAAGCTCGATCACCCGCATGCCGGTGGTGGAGACGCCCTGCTCGGTGAGCCCGAGCTCGCACCGGCCGCGGCGGACCAGGTCCACCACCGCGGCGGCGTTCTCCGGGTCCACGACGTTGAACTCGATCCCCGGGAAGCGGCTCCGGAACGCTCCGACGAACGACGCGAGCGGGTCCACGGCCAGGGTCGTGACCGCGACGATCTCCAGTCGGCCGGACGCGAGCCCGGTGACCTGCTCCGCCGCGTTGTGCACCTTCGTGAAGCCGTGCAGCACCTGCCGGGCCGGCTCCATCAGTGCCTCACCGACCGGTGTCAGCACCACACCGCGGCCGAGGCGGCGGAACACCGGAGCGCCGATGTCGCGTTCCAGCGTCCGGATGGTGTGCGAAAGCGAGGGCTGTGCGATACGCAGGGAATGCGCGGCACTCGTGAAGCTGCCGTGGCTCGCCACGGCGAGAAAACACTCCAGATGCCTGCGTTCCACGAATACCCCCTGCTCCGGACGCGCGATTCCTCCACAGTATCGGGAATCGACGGAGCGTTCTCCGTCGAGAGAATCAACACATTCCTTTTCCGGGGCGGCGCGCGGTGTCAGAGGACGACGGCCGCCGCGGCGACGAGGCTCGCCACCGCCACGGCCGCGACGGTGAGCGGTACCGCGCGGCGCCCGCCGAACGTGCTCGGGACGGTGCGGCCGGCGAGCCGCCGGTAGGAGCGCAGCGGCAGGACCCACAGGGCCAGGGCCATCACCAGGACCACGAGGCCGCCGCACAGCGCGAGCAGGTCGCCGTCCACCGCCGTCCTGAGCACGAGCGCGGCGTTGACCGCCAGGAGCAGGGCGGTGCGCTGCCAGGAGAGTGTGGTGCGCTCCAACTGCACACCCGGGTCGGCGACCGGCCGGTCCGACACGGCTAGACCGCCAGCACGAGGGCGACCGCGACCGCGGACACCAGCCCGACGACAGCGGTGAGCACCAGCCCCATCGAGGTCCTCGGCAGCGCCCGCCCCATCCGCATCGCGTGCTGGTTGACCCGCCAGCGCCGGTACCCCGCGACCGCGACCAGCACGCCCAGCGCGATCAGCCCGGCGCCCGCGGCCTGCCCCAACCGCTCGGTGCCTGCCCCGTCGAACAGGTGCGCCACGGCCAGGCCGCCGGCGTCCAGCGCCAGCGCCGTGCGCACGTACGCCAGGAACGTGCGCTCGTTGGCCAGGGAGAACCGGTAGTCCGGCTCCGTTCCGGCCTCGGTCCTGCCCGGTCGCGACCGCACCCTCACCGGGCGCCCTCGCGGGTGGTCTCCACAGCGGTCCTCGCACTCATGCGGCGATGAAACCGCACCGCGATCCAGAGCGCAAAGAGGAAATATCTCAGAGATCCATAGGCATCGCCTATGCCGATGGCCGGCCGCTGCCCTAGGCTCCGCCGCATGGAACGCCGCCAACTGGAGTACTTCCTCGCCGTCGTCGACCACCAGGGCATCACCGCGGCGGCGGCCGCACTGCGCGTCTCCCAGCCCTCCCTGTCCCAGGGCGTCCGCCAGCTCGAACGCGACCTCGGCACGCCCCTGTTCGACCGGATCCCGCGCGGGGTCCGCCTCACCAGCGCGGGGGAGGCCCTGCTGGCGCCGGCTCGCCAGGTCGTCCGCGACCTGGCCACCGCCCGGTCCGCGGTCCAGGACGTGCGCGGACTCGCCGGTGGCAGGCTCGAACTCGCGATGCTGCCCGCCCTCACACTGCAGCCCTTCGCCCCGGTCCTGGCCGACTTCCGCACGCGGTTCCCGCGGGTGCGGATCGCCATCTCCCAACCGGAGGAGGCCGCCGCGGTGGGCGAACTGGTCCGCACCGGCCGCGCGGAACTCGGCTTCCTGGACCAGTTCCGCGACACCGCGGGAGAGCTGGAGACGGAGTACCTGCTCGACCAGGAACTCCTGGCCGTCCTGCCGCCGGACAGCGCACGCACCGACGAGCCGATCGGCATCGGCGAACTCCTGGGGCACGGGCTCATCACCGGGACCAAGGGAACGCTCGCCCGCGACCTCGTCGAGCGGTGGGCCGACGAACACGGCCGGGAGGCCGAACCCGCCATCGAGGTCGGCCGGAGGGAGACCGGCGTCCACCTGGTGGTGGCCGGGGCGGGCGTCTCGATCTTCCCCGAACCCCTCGCCCGCGTCGCGCACGCCCTCGGCGCGGTCGTGCGCCCGCTGCGACCGCGCCTGCCGCGCCGGATCGCCCTGTGCCACCGCGGCGGCCCGATGTCGCCCGCCGCCCGCGCCTTCGCCGACCTCGCCCGCCGGGCGTGCCGGTGAGTTCGGGCCGGGCGCCCCTACTCGCCGGTGGTCAGCCGTTCGGCCTCACCACCTCGAAGAGTCGGGCCAGCTCGCCGTCCAACTCGTCCACGATGCCATGGCCCGCCTGACCGGGCGTGGGAAGCTGGAACAGGAACGACGTGCCGATCACGGTCCCCACGGCCCTGTCCCCGGCGCGCAGGCAGCGATCGAGGAAACTGAGCACTCCGCGCCAGTCGAGCCCGCCCTCGATCGGTTGGCCGCTGATGTCCGCGACATAGGCGGCGACCACCTCGCGTGTCACTTCGATCCCGAAGAACACGTGCGCGAGAAAGGCCTCCGGGCCGTCGTAGTAGAAGTCGATATTCTCTCCGAGCGGTGGGAAGTTCTCGACGAGGTCGAGGGCGAACCACTCTTCGGCCCGAGTCATCCGTCACCACCGCCACTTCCATCCATCACTTCACTCGATCAAGCCCGGGGAGTGCAGCGCGTCGACGAAGGCGCGCCATTCGGAACCGAGGAAGGTCAGGTGTCCCGACTCGCGGTTCCGGGTGTCGCGCACGTCCGCTCCGGCGCTGTGCTCGCGGACCTCGACACACTCGTTGGTTCCGCCGCTGTAACTGCTCTTGTGCCAGTCACTCATCGTCGATCGCCTTCATTTCGTCATGGATGGCTTGCAGCGTCTCCTGTGGGTCCCTGGCGGCCCCCTGGAGAGCAGTGAACACCATACGGCTCCGGGCGATGTCGGCCGAGCCGGAGATGATGCGGCCCTCCTCAGCCGATTCCATGTACACCACCTCTGGTTCGTCCGCCGTGGTGATGATCCGCCGCGGTCCCGAGGTTCCCGCATGGCGTGGAGCCCGCACCGGGAGCATCTGAACGGTGACACGCTCACGCCCGATCTCGTGGGCCACGTACGCCAGTTGGTCGCGCTGGACGTGAGGGGATCCGTAGCGGCGCCAGAGCACGCTCTGGTCGATGATCAGCCAGATCACCGGAGACGCGGATTCGGCCATGCGCTTCGCGCGATCATTCCTCTCCTTGGCGAGTGCGAGGACCTGCTCCTGGGAGAGCCACGGCGCCCCGTAGCGAACGAGCGCGTACGAGTAGTCAAGGGTCTGGAGGTACCCCGGGAACACGAGCGGCTGGTACTCGAACAGGGCGTCGGCGGCGTGGGTGCGCTTGGTGACCTCGTGGAGCCACACCTGGCGCCCGGAGCCGGTCAGCTCCTCCCAGAGCCTCTCCAACCTCCCGTCGCTCTCCAACACCGCATCGAGGAACTTACGCAGCCACGGCCGGGCCAACGCCCGGCCATTCTCGATATCGGACACATGCGAGTCGCTGATGGCGGTGCCGCGCTGGCTCACCCGCCTGGCCAGGGCCTGTTGGGTGAGCTCGGATTCCACGCGCAGCCTGCGCAGTTCCCGACCGAAGGAACGAAGGGCGCGTTCGTCTGTGTGCATGTCGCCATGGGACCACAAAGGTTCATACCCGGTGGGGGCTTCCACAGAATTCCAAAGCCCCGTGGAATATTCGGTGACTCTCCGACCGGACTTCACGCGGTGACCAGGCAGGACACATCCTTTTCGTTGCGGGTCCGCTCACGGAAAACCAAGCGAAAAAGGATGAGGTGGAAGCCATGGATTCGGCTGTGCGCGCTCTCGATCTGCCCAGGCGTATCCGATACGCGGATCCGGATACGAGTGGCCTGGTGTGCGGAGCCGATCCGCAGCATGTGCGGATCGCGCGCCGATGGGCGATGCAGGCCACCAGGACGACGCCGTGCCTGGCCCATCCCCTGGTGGTGTCGCTGGCCGAGCTGCACACCAACGCCCTGAAGCACTCGGCCTCGGGGCTTCTCAGCGGCCGGGTGAGGATCGAGATCGAGCGCCGCGAGCGTCTCTTCCTCCTCCGCGTCACCGACGAAGGTGCCCGCCCGGGCGGGGGGATCACCGTTCCCGAGGTCCGCGCCGGGGCCGGTGTGGAGAAACGGGAACCCGCCTTGGCGGAGGGCGGATACGGCCTGGCTCTGGTGGATGCCATGGCCCTGTACTGGGACTTCACCGGTGGTGAGGGCGGCCCTGTGACCGTGCGTGCCGCCTTCGACCGTTCGGGGCGGCCGCGTCCGCGCCCGTGAGCCCCGGTGCCGGGGCGGTGCCGCCCGAGCGGCACCGCCCCGTCGGAGGTCGTCCTGCGCGGCCTAGGCTCCGGCGGCGGCCTCCAGGCGGATGACGACGGCCTTGGAGACCGGGGTGTTGGAGCCCTCGGCGACCGCGCCGAGCGGCACCAGCGCGTTCGCCTCGGGGAAGTAGGCGGCGGCGCACCCCCGGGCCGTCGGATAGGACACGATCCGGAACCGGGCGGCCCGGCGCTCCTCGTCCCCGGCCCGCGGGTCCTTCCACTCCGAGACCAGGTCGACCAGGTCCCCGTCGGTGAAGCCGAGCGAGGCGATGTCGTCGTCGTTGACCAGCACCACGCGCCGCGCGTTCTCGATCCCCCGGTAGCGGTCGGAGAGCCCGTAGACCGTGGTGTTGTACTGGTCGTGGCTGCGCAGTGTCTGGAGCAGCAGCCGCCCGGCGGGGACCTCGATCGGCTCCGGGACGTTGACGGTGAGGTTCGCCCGGCCGGTGGCGGTCGGGAAGGTGCGCGAGTCGCGGGGCGGATGCGGCATCACGAACCCGTCCGGCTCGCGCACCCGCCGGTTGTAGTCCGCGCAGCCCGGCACCACCCGCGCGATGTGGTCGCGGACGGTGTCGTAGTCGCGCTCGAACTCCTCCCAGCGCACCGGGTGGTCCTCGCCGAGCAGCCGGCGGGCCAGGCGGGCGACGATCGCCACCTCCGACAGCAGCCGCCCGCCCGCGGGGCGCAGCCGGCCCCGGGAGGCGTGCACCACCGACATCGAGTCCTCGACGGTGACGAACTGTTCCCCCGACTCCTGCACGTCCCGCTCGGTGCGGCCGAGCGCGGGCAGGATCAGCGCGGTCCGCCCCGGGACGACGTGCGACCGGTTGAGCTTGGTCGACACGTGCACGGTCAGGTCGCAGCCGCGCAGCGCCCGCTCGGTGGCCTCGGTGTCCGGGGTGGCCGCCGCGAAGTTCCCGCCCATCGCGAAGAGCACCCGCACACGGCCCTCGTGCATGCCGTGCAGCGTCTCGACGGTGTCCAGGCCGTGCGCACGCGGCACCTCGACCCCGAACTCGCGTTCCAGGGCCCGCAGGAACGGCTCCGGCATCTTCTCGTAGATGCCCATGGTCCGGTCGCCCTGCACGTTGGAGTGCCCGCGCACCGGGCACACCCCGGCCCCCGGCTTGCCGATCATGCCCCGCAGCAGCACCAGGTTGACGGCCTCCCTGATGGTCGCCACCCCCTGCCGCTGCTGGGTCAGGCCCATCGCCCAGCACACGACCGTGCGCTCGGATTCGATCAGCATGCGCGCGATCCGCTCGACCTGCGCCCTGGCGAGCCCGGTCGCCCGTTCGGTCGCCGCCCAGTCGATGTGCCGGGCCCCGCGCGCGAACTCGTCGAAGCCGTGCGTGTGCGCCTCGATGAAGTCCCGGTCGAGCACCGTGCCCGGCGCGGCGTCCTCGGCGAGCACCAGCAGCCCGGTCAGGGCACGCAGCAGCGCCAGGTCGCCGCCGATGCGGATCTGCGCGAACTCGTCCGCCAGCGCCGTGCCCCGGCCCACGATCCCGCTCGCCCGCTGCGGGTTCTTGAACCGGAGCAGCCCGGCCTCCGGCAGCGGGTTGACCGCCACGATCCGCCCGCCGCGGTCCTTGACCTTCTCCAGTGACGCCAGCATGCGCGGGTGGTTGGTGCCCGGGTTCTGCCCCAGCACCAGGACCAGGTCCGCGTGCTCCACGTCGGACAGCGACACCGAGCCGGTACCGATCCCGATGGTCTCGTTCAGCGCCATCCCCGAGGACTCGTGGCACATGTTCGAGCAGTCGGGCAGGTTGTTGGTCCCGAAGCACCGCACCATCAGCTGGTAGGCGAACGCCGCCTCGTTGCCGGTGCGACCCGAGGTGTAGAAGGCCGCCTCGTCGGGGGAGCCGAGCGCGTTCAGGTGCTCGGCGACGACGTCGAAGGCCTCCGCCCACCCGATCGGCCGGTAGTGGGTGTCGCCCTCGCGCAGGACCATCGGCTCGGTCAGCCGGCCCTGCCGTCCCAGCCAGTGGTCGGTGCGTCCGGCCAGCTCGGCGACCGGGTGCCGGGCGAAGAAGTCGGGACCCGCCCGGCGGGTCGTGGCCTCCTCCGCGACCGCCTTGGCGCCGTTCTCACAGAACTCGGCGGGCTTGCGCCGGTCGCCGTCGGCGGCCCGCGGGTCCGGCCACGCGCAGCCGGGGCAGTCGAACCCCGCCCGCTGGTTGACCAGCGGCAGCGTCCGCATGGTCCGGCCGAGGCCCATCTGTTCCCTGCTGCGATGGAGGGAGACTATCACCCCGGTGAGCCCGGCCGCGGCCCGGCCGGGCTCACCGACGCGCAGCGCGTCCTCGTCCACGTCGTGCTCGGAAGCGCGCTCGACCATGCGTTACACCTTGTCCTCGACGGTTCCGGCGGGCGCGGCCCCGGCGGCCGTCGCGTCGGCGGGCGGGGCTCCGCCGGGCGCCGTGCCGTTCGGACCACCGTTCGGGCCGCCGTTCGGCTCGGTCCAGCCCTCCTCGATCAGGTTCTGCGAGACCTGGTCGGTGAAGTCGTCACCCTCCAATAGGTGCTGGGAGACCTGCTCGGTGAACTCGTCGCCCTCCAGCAGGTTCTGTGACACCTGCTCGGTGAGCTTCTCGCGCTCCAGCCGGCGCTGGGCCCGGATCTGGCGGGTACGCTCCTCCGCGAGCTGTTTCCACGTCGCCACGCACATCACCAGCATGACGACGCTGAAGGGCAGGGCGATGAGGATCGCTCCGACCTGGAGCGCGTTCAGCCCGCCCGCGAGCAGCAGGGCGATGGCCACCACGCCCTCGGCCGTCGCCCAGAACACCCGGCTCCACACCGGGGTCTCGGGGTTGCCCCCGGAGGCCAGCATGTCGACCACGAGCGAACCGGAGTCCGACGAGGTCACGAAGAACAGCACGATGAGGACGACCCCGCCCGCGACCAGCAGGGTGCCTCCCGGCAGTTCGCCGAGCAGGGAGAACAGGGCGGACTCGGTGTCCACCGTCCCGTCCGCCGCGACGCCGCCGCCGGAGCCGAACACCTCGCGGTACAGGGCGCTGCCGCCGAACACGGTGAGCCACAGGAACGTGACCGCCGTGGGCACCAGCAGGACGCCGGTCACGAACTCGCGCACGGTGCGCCCGCGGGAGATCCGGGCGATGAACACGCCGACGAACGGCGCCCAGGACATCCACCAGCCCCAGTAGAAGGTCGTCCACCAGCCCTGCCACTGGGCGCCGTCCGCGCCCTCCAGAGCGCTGGTGTCGAAGCTCAGCCGGAGCAGGTTCTGGAAGTACAGACCGATCGACTGCACGAACTCCCGGAAGACGAACAGCGTCGGACCCGTCACCAGCACGATGAGCAGCAGCACGGCGGCGAGCCCCATGTTGATCTGGGACAGCCACTTGATCCCGCGCTTGACGCCGGTGGTCACCGAGAAGATCGCCAGCGCGGTGATCGCGCCGATGAGGACGATGTACGTCCAGTTCCCGGGGTCACTGACGAGCCCGAGGAAGTCGAGTCCGGAGGCGATCTGCAGGACGCCGAGGCCCAGCGAGGTGGCCACACCGAACAGGGTTCCCACGACCGCGATGATGTCGATCAGGTCGCCGGCCCAGCCGCTCACCCGTTCCTTGCCCAGCACCGGTTCCAGCGCCCAGCGGATCGACACCGGGCGGTTCTTGCGGTGGATGGCGTAGGCGATGGCCAGGCCGACGACCACGTAGATCGCCCACGGGTGCAGGCCCCAGTGCAGGAACGTCTGCACCAGCGACTGCTGGGCGAGGTCGTGGGGGGTGCCCTCGACGCCCGGCTTGGGGGAGGCGTAGTGGTTCAGCGGCTCCGCGACGCCCCAGAAGACCAGGCCGATGCCCATCCCCGCGGCGAACAGCATCGAGAACCACGTGCTGAGCCGGAACTCGGGCTCCTCGTCGTCGGGGCCGAGCTTGATGTCGCCGAACCGGCCGAGGCCGACGCGGACGGAGAACACCACGAACGCGCACACGATCAGGATGTAGTACCACCCGAACGTGCCGATCACGGTGTTCTGAAGGGCGGTGACCGCGGCGGACACGGCGTCGGTGAAGAACACCGCGGCCGCCACGAACGCGGTCACCAGGATCACCGAGGGCCAGAAGACCCGGGGGGCAGTGATCATCTACTCGTCACCATCCTTGTCAGGAGTGAGTGCTTGCTGCACCCACTCGTGGAACGCGCCGATGTGGTGCTCCGAGGGAACGAGGACACCGCCGTCGGCGTAGGCCCGCGAGGACATCGCGGGCTGGCAGCGCTCACAGGCGTCGAAGTCCTGCTGGTTGACCCGGTGGAACAGTTCGACGGAGCGCGAGACGTCGCGGCCGGAGGCCACGACGTCCTTGCTGTACAGCCAGTCGCACTCGACGATCGTGCGGTCGGCGGACAGCGGGAACATGCGGTGCACGATCACGTGGTCGGGCACCAGGTTGATGAAGACCTGCGGTCGGACGGTGATGGCGTAGTACTTGCGGTCCTGGTCGGAGTCCACCCCGGACAGCCGGTCGAAGCCCTCGCCGCCGTCCACGGTGAACCCGGAGACGTCCTCCCCGAAGGCCGCGCCGTGCCCGACGAAGTACTGCGCGGCGTAGCCGTCGGCGAACTCGGGCAGGACCTCGGTCAGCTCGGGGTGGATGGTCGCGCAGTGGTAGCACTCCATGAAGTTCTCGATGATGAGCTTCCAGTTGGCCTGGACGTCGTAGGTGATGCGGCGCCCGAGCTCCAGCTCGTCGACCTCGTAGTTGTCGACGGCCGCCAGCGACCCCAGCCGCTCGACGACGTCGGCCTGGACGGTGTCGGCGAACGAGGGCGGCTCCGGGGCCAGGCACAGCCACGCGTAACCGAGCCACTCCCGCAGGTGCACCGGCTTGAGGCCGTACTCGGTGCGGTCGATGTCGGGCATCGAGGTCAGGTTCGGCGCGGCGACCAGCTTCCCGTCCAGGCCGTAGGTCCAGGCGTGGTACGGGCACTGGAAGTTGCGCTTGACGCTGCCGGACTCGTCCGTGCAGAGCTTGGCGCCCCGGTGCCGGCAGATGTTGAGGAAGGCGCGCAGCGACCCGTCCCTGGAACGGGTGACGAGCACGCTCTCGCGGCCGATCTGGACGGTGCGGAAGTCACCGGGCTTGGCCAGGTCGGCCGCGCGGACCGAGCAGAACCACATCCGTTCGAAGATCCGGTCCTGTTCGCGGGCGAAGACGCCCGGGTCGGTGTAGGTGGACCCGGGCAGGGTCGGGATCAGGCTCTCGGGCAGTGCGGACCCGCCGGCGGCCGGAGGGGTCATGAGGTTCTCGGTCAAAGCTGACTCCGTCTCTGTGCTGAGCGGTCTCCGAAGGCCGGCGCCGCGGGGCGCCGGTGGTCGAAGGAAGCCGGGGTGGGTGTTCGGTGGGGGCGGTGCGCGGCGGGCACCGCCGCCCGGGTGGCCGGCGCCGACGGGGCCGTCGGCGTCCTATGCGGTGGAGCCGTGCCTCACGACCGGATGCGGGACATGTCGGGGTCGAAGAGCGGTTCGGCCGCCACCACCGCGGGGACGCGTTCGCCGAAGTACTCGATCTCGACGGGCGTGCCGGGCACGGAGGCCGACGCGGGCAGCCACGCGTAGGCGATGTTCTTGCCGATGGTGTAGCCGCGTGCCGCGCTGGTGACGTAGCCGGCCGGCACGCCGTCCACGCGGACCGGCTCGGACCCCATGACGACCTGGTACGGGTCGTCGATGGTCAGGCAGGTGAGCCGCCGCGTGGCGGTCTCCTCGGAGCGGCCCCTCAGGGCGTTCCTCCCGTGGAAGAAGCCCTTGTTCATCCGCACCGCGAAGCCGACCCCGGCCTCGTAGGGGTCGTGTTCGGTGCTCATGTCCGATCCCCAGGCCCGGTAGCCCTTCTCCAGCCGCATGCTGGTGAAGGCGCCCCGGCCCGCGGCGATCACGCCGTGCTCCTGTCCCGCCTCCCAGAGGGTGTCCCACAGCCGGCGGCCCATGTCGGCGGTGGTGTAGAGCTCCCAGCCCAGCTCCCCGACGTAGGACAGGCGCATCGCGGTCACCGGGACGTCGCCGATGAAGGCCTGCTTCGACTTGAAGTAGCCCAGCGCCTTGTGCGAGAAGTCCTCGCGGGTCAGCGGCTGGAGGAGGTCGCGGGCGGCCGGTCCCCACAGTCCGATGCAGCAGGTGCCCGCGGTGATGTCGCGCAGCTGGACGGTGCCGCTGCGGGGCAGGTGGCGGCGCAGCCAGTCGAGGTCGATCGGCCCGTTGGCGCCCACCTGGAAGCGGTCCTCGGCGAGCCGGGCGATGGTGAGGTCGCTGCGGATCCCGCCGTCCTCGTTGAGCATGAGGGTGTAGACGACCGCCCCCACCTTGCGGTCGAGCTGGTTGGTCGTCATCGCCTGCAGGAAGGTCAGCGCCTCGGGGCCGGTCACCTCCAGGCGCTTGAGCGGCGTCATGTCGAACATCGCCACCCGCTTGCGCGCCACCAGCGCCTCGGCGCCCGCGATCGGCGACCAGTACCGGGAGGCCCACTCGCCCCGCTCGGGGATCTCCGCGACCTCGGGCAGGTCCGCGTTGGCCTCGTACCACTGCGGCCGCTCCCAGCCGGACGCCTCCAGGAACACGGCTCCGAGTTCGACCTGGCGCTCGTGGAAGGGGCTGGTGCGCAGCGGACGGGGGTGCTCGGCGGGCTGCAACGGGTGCAGCACGTCGTAGACCTCGTCGAAGGCCTGACAGCTGCGCAGGTGGACGTACTCCGGCCCCCGCTCGACCTCCTCGAACCGGTTGAGGTCGCAGTTGTGCAGGTCCAGGCCGGGCTGGCCGTCGACCAGCCACTCCGCCATCGCCTTGGCCACGCCCGCGGAGTGCGTGATCCACACCGCCTCGGCCACCCAGAACCCCTGGAGGTCGGGGTGCTCGCCGAGCAGGGGGTTGCCGTCCGGGGTGAAGGAGAACAGGCCGTTGATCCCCTCGTCGATCCCGGCGTCGGCCAGGCACGGCAGCAGGTCGACGGAGTCCTTCCAGGACTGGTCGAAGTCGTCGGGGGTGAACGGCAGCTCCGACGGCATGGTCGGGGCGACGCCGGGGTCGAGGATGTCGTCGGCGGAGATCGGCATCGGGCGGTGCTCGTAGGCGCCGATACCGATGCGGTCGACGTGCTCGCGGAAGTAGAGGCCGGCCTCCTGGTGCCGCAGCAGCGGCTTGGACATCTCGCGCAGCTCGTCGTTGACGCCCTTGAGCACCGGCAGTGGCGTGGTCCTGACGTACTGGTGCGCCATGGGGACCAGCGGGATGTCGAGGTCGACCATGCGGCCGATCCGCGGGCCCCACATGCCGACGCAGGAGACGACGATGTCGGCCGCGAAGGTGTCGTGCTCGGTGACCACGGCCCGGACCCGCCCGCCGTGGCGTTCGATGCCGGTCACCTTGTGGTGGGCCAGGAAGCGTGCCCCCCGGTCGATCGCCCGCCGGGCCTGGGCCTCGCCCGCGCGCACCGGCTTGGCCAGTCCGTCGCTGGGGATGTGGAACCCGCCCAGGATCTTGGCGGGGTCCAGCAGCGGGTGCAGTTCGGCGCACTCGCCGGGGTCGCGCAGGTGGCTCTCGACGCCCCACGCGGTCGCCCAGCCGTGCCGGCGCTTGAGGTCGGCCCAGCGCTCCGGGGTGGTCGCCACCTCCAGGCCGCCGAGCTGCTGGAAGCACCACTGGTCGTCCAGCGTCAGGGCGGTGTACTTCTCGACCGTGTACTTGGCCAGCTGCGTCATGGTCCTGCATCCCACGGTCTGGTACACCAGGCCGGGCGCGTGCGAACTGGACCCACCGGTGGCGAACAGCGGCCCTTGTTCGAGCACGGTGACGTTGGTCCACCCGCGCTCGGTCAGCTCGTCGGCCAGTGCGCAGCCGACGATGCCCGCCCCGATGAGCACAACGCGTGGTTGGGTCGGCATGGAAGCTCTCCTGATCTGTGGTCGTAGCGCGTCCGAACCCGCGCTGGATCCAGTCGAGTCGCGGCGCCTGGGCGCCGCCGATGGTGGTGGGTGCTGGTCACCGGTGCCGGGCGGGAGGCCGCGGTCGGTCACAGGTTGGGGTAGAGCGGGTGCTCGGCGGCGAGCGCGCGCACGCGTGCGCTCAGCGCCTCGGCGTCGAACTCGGGCTTGAGCGCCTCGGCGATGACGTCGGAGACCTCGGTGAAGTCGTCCTCGGAGAAGCCGCGGGTGGCCAGGGCCGGGGTGCCGATGCGCAGCCCGGAGGTGACCATGGGCGGGCGCGGGTCGTTGGGCACCGCGTTGCGGTTGACGGTGATGCCGACCGAGTGCAGGCGGTCCTCGGCCTCCTGGCCGTTGAGGGGGGAGTCCACCAGGTCCACCAGGACCAGGTGCACGTCGGTGCCCCCGGAGAGGACCTTCACTCCGGCCTCGCTCATGTCGGGGCGGGTCAGGCGCTCGGCGAGGAGCTTGGCGCCGGCCACGGTGCGGCGCTGGCGTTCGGCGAAGGCCTGGCTCGCGGCGACCTTGAACGAGACGGCCTTGGCGGCGATGACGTGTTCCAGCGGGCCGCCCTGCATGCCGGGGAAGACCGCGGAGTTGATCTTCTTGCCCAGGGCGGCCTTGGCCAGGATCATGCCGCCGCGGGGTCCGCCCAGGGTCTTGTGGGTGGTGGTGGTGACCACGTCGGCGAACGGCACCGGGTTGGGGTGCAGCCCGGCGGCGACCAGGCCGGCGAAGTGGGCCATGTCGACCATGAGCAGGGCGCCGGTCTCGTCGGCGATCTGGCGGAAGCGCTCGAAGTCGAGTTGGCGCGGGTAGGCGGACCAGCCCGCGACGATCATCTTGGGCTGGTGCTCCTTGGCCAGGGCGGCGACCTCGTCGTAGTCGACGGTGCCGTCCTCCTCGCGTACGTGGTAGGCCACGGCGTTGAGGATCTTGCCGGAGTAGTTGATGCGCATGCCGTGGGTGAGGTGGCCGCCGTGGGCCAGGTCCAGGCCCAGGATGGTGTCGCCCGGCTTGAGGAGCGCGAAGTACACGGCGGTGTTGGCCTGGGCGCCCGAGTGCGGTTGGACGTTGGCGTGCTCGGCGCCGAAGAGGGCCTTGGCGCGGTCGATGGCGAGCTGTTCGACGACGTCGACGTGCTCGCAGCCGCCGTAGTAGCGGCGGCCGGGGTAGCCCTCGGCGTATTTGTTGGTCAGGACGGTGCCCTGGGCCTCCAGGACGGCCTGGGGGGCGAAGTTCTCGGAGGCGATCATTTCCAGGGTGTCGCGTTGGCGCGCCAGTTCGGCGTTCACCGCGGCCGACACCTCGGGGTCCAGTTCGCTCAGTGCCTGGTCGAGGATCGGGCCACAGGGTGCAGTGAGAGTCACGAGGACTTCCTTCCTGTGTTGCTTTATGCGCAACGAAGTTCGTGATGCACAACACGATTTCGACCACACTGGAGGCTACCGATGGGTCTGTCAATAGCTGGCCGAGAAGTCTGCGCCACTTGATCGTCAGTTAATCGATTCTTGATATATCAGCGGCGGCACAAGGCGGCCGGCCCGGTGGGCGGCCACCGCCCTGCCGTCAGCGGCTCAGGTAGGCCATCCGGTCGGCCAGGTCCCGCGCGCCCCGGCGCAGCTCCTCCACGACCTCGGGGATGCGCTTCTTCGACAGCCGGTAGGCCGGGCCGGCCGCGCTGATCGCCGCGACCGCGTCGTCGCCCGGACCGACCACGGGCACGGCGATGGCGTGCAGGCCCGGTTCCAGCTCCTCGAAGCAGGTGGCGTACCCGTCCTCGGCCGTCTTCTTCAGGACCTCGCGCAGCTCCTCCGCGTCGGTGATGGTGCGCGGGGTGTAGGACACGAGCTCTCCGGAGAGCAGGTCGTCCAGCTCGTCGGGGGAGGCCAGCGCCAGGAGCGCCTTGCCGCTGGCCGTGGCGTGCGACGGCGTACGCTGGCCGATCCAGTTCTGTGCCGCCACGGCCGAGGAGCCCCGTGCCTGGCTGACGTTGATGGTGTCCGTCGCGTCCAGGACCGCGACGTTGACCGTCTCGCCCAGGCGCTCGGCCAGCTCCTCGCAGACCGGGTTACCGATCTGGACGATGTCGAGCTGGCCGGCGACGGCGCCGGTGAAGCGCATCATGCCCATGCCGAGGCTGAATCTGCCGCGTTCGCCGTGCTGCTCCACGAGGCGTCTCGACTTGAGGGTGTGGACCAGCCGCGACGCGGTGGACTTGTGCACGCCGAGCTCGGCGGCGATCTCCGTGATCCCCGCCTCGGTGCGCGCGAGGAGTTCCAGGATGGTGATGGCCCGGTCGACCGACTGGACGGGGGCGGGCTCGCGTTCTGTGGGGTGTTGCGAGTTGCTCATGGTGCAACCGTAACCGATTGACGCAACAAACTGAAAAATCCGGCCCCGCACTCCTTGACGCCGCATCCCTGCAATGCCCATCATAATGTTGCGTATAAAACAAGTTGTTCCGCGTAGCGCAACAGAGGTCGTGATGATTCCAGTATGTGCCGTCGCAGACCTGCCCGACGGTGAAGCGGTCCGTATCCCCGGCGAAGTCCCGATCGCGGTCTTCAACGCCGGCGGCGAGATCTACGCCATCGACGACACCTGCAGCCACCAGGACGCCTCCCTCTCCGAGGGATGGCTCGAAGGGTGCTTCGTCGAGTGCCCGCTCCACGCCGCGAGCTTCGACCTGCGCACGGGCATGCCCACCGGCGCTCCGGCCAAGAAGCCGGTCCGAACCCACGAAGTCACCATCCAGGACGGCGTGATCCACGTGGTCCCGCAGAACCAGGAGGCAGTCGTATGAGAAGCATTGCCGTCGTCGGGGCCTCGCTCGCGGGACTGCGCGCCGTGGAGGAACTCAGGACACAGGGTTTCGACGGCCGGATCACGGTCATCGGCGAGGAGCCGCACCGGCCCTACGACCGCCCGCCGCTGTCGAAGGCCTACCTCACGGGCACCTGTGCGACGGAGGACCTGCGGCTGGCCGACGCCGCCGACACCGACGAGCTGGCCGCGGAATGGCACCTGGGCGTCCGGGCCGACTCCCTCGACCCCGCCGCGCGGTCGGTGCGCCTGTCCGACGGGACGGAGGTCGTCGCGGACGGCATCGTCATCGCCACCGGCGGCCGGGCCCGCCCGCTCCCCGGCGCGGAGGGCCTGGCGGGGGTGCACACCCTGCGCACGCTCGACGACGCGGTGGCCCTGCGCGCCGACCTGGACGCCAGTACGGCGGGCGTGGTGGTCATCGGCGCCGGCTGGATCGGCGCCGAGGTCGCCTCGACCTGCCGCACCCTCGGGCTGCCCGTGACCGTCGTCGAGGCGTCCACGACCCCGCTCGCCCGCGTCCTCGGCGCGACCATGGGCGCGCACTGCGCGGCGCTGCACACCGACCACGGGGCGGACCTGCGCACCGGCGCGGGCGTCGCGTCCCTGACCTCGACGGGCTTCGGCCCGTGGAAGCGCGTCACCGGCGTGGTCCTCGACGACGGCACGCACCTGCCCGCCGACGTCGTGGTGGTCGGTATCGGCATGCGGCCCAACACCGAGTGGCTCGCCGGGTCCGGCCTGCCCGTCGACAACGGCGTGCTGTGCGACGCCGGCTGCGTCACCGCGTTCCCCTCCGTCGTCGCGGTGGGCGACGTCGCCCGCTACCACGGCCCCGACGGGCCGGTGCGGCACGAGCACTGGTCCAACGCCTCCGAGCAGCCCGCCGTCGCCGTGCGCAACCTCCTGGCGGGCACCACGATCCAGGAGTACCACTCGTCCGGCTACTTCTGGTCCGACCAGTACGGGACCCGCCTCCAGGTCGCCGGACACCCCGCGGGCGCCGACGAGGTCACCGTCGTCGACGGTTCGCCGCACGACCGCCGGTTCGTCGCGGAGTACCGCCGGGCGGGAACCGCGGTGGGCGTGCTCGCGATGAACAACCCCAAGCAGTTCGGCCGCCTGCGCCGCCAGTTGCGGGCGGGCGCGGTCCCGGCCTGACCCTCCGACCCGTCCGTGCCCCGGCGCGGACCGCCCACCGACGACATGCCCCCAGCGCCCCGGCCCGGAAGGTGCCGGGGCGTTCCGTCCGTGGGCGGTGTCAGGCGCTCAGGCGGCGCAGGTGCGCCAGGGTGGCCCCGGTGACGGGGTGCTCCACGCCGAGCTCGTCCAGGTAGGCCGCCGCCGCCTCCATCTCGTGGACCCGTCGCCCGGCGTGCTCGCGCGTGCCCTCCACGAGCCGGTCCACCAGGTCCCGGCCGCTCCCGCCCAGCTCGGCGGCGATCTGGTCGCGGACCTCCTCCTCGGCCCCGGCCGCGCTCGCGGCGTCGAGCGATTCGATGATGAGCGCGGCCAGCCCCTTCATGAACACGCTGCGCAGCAGTTTGCGCGCCGCCGCGTCCCCCGCCTCCGGGGAGACCGCGCGCACGGGTGTGCCCAGGGGTGAGAGCGCCTCGGCGAAGGCCCCGGCTCCGCTGCCGGCGGCCAGCAGCGGTGTGCGGCTGCCCGCCCGCGGGACGGGGGCCATGACCGCCACGTCCGCGAAGCGCACCCCCGCGTCGGCCGCCAGCGCGCCGATCGCGCGCTTCTCGCCGGGGGAGAGGGTGTTGAGGTCCGCGTAGACCGCCGACGCGGGCAGCAGCGGCAGGGCCTTCGCGGCGACCTCCTCCGCCGCGGCGGGGCCGACGAGGCTGATGACGACGTCCGCGCCGCCGAGCGCGTCGCCCAGGTCGGAACGCTGCTCGATGGGCGTGCCGGACAGCAAGACGAACGGGTCGTGCCCCCGGACCCGGGCGCCGGCCCGTGCCAGCCCCTCTCCGATGAGCCGCCCGGCTTCGCCCAGGCCGATCATGGTGACGACGGTCATCGCATCCTCCGTAGCGAGTACCACCCTGATGTGAACAACATTGTTTACAATAATGCACACCAAGATGAGCGAAAGGAAGACCATGACCCAGGAGGCAGTGGGCCGGGGCACGAGCCGTGGCGCCAGCGACGCCGAACGTGTGACGTCACGGCTCCGGCAGGCCATCGTCGCGGGCGAGTTCGCGCCCAAGCAGCGGCTCGTGGAGACGGACCTCATCGAGATGTTCGACGCCAGCCGGGGCGCGGTGCGCGCGGCGCTGGCGACCCTCGCGGTGGAGGGGCTGGTGGAGCGGGTCCGCAACCGCGGCGCCCGGGTGCGCGCCGTGGACCTGGACGAGGCGCTGGAGATCGTGGAGGTGCGCGCCGCCCTGGAGTCGCTGTGCGCGGCGCGCGCGGCCGAACGCGTCGACGAGGGCGGTGTGGCGCGGCTGCGCGCCATCGGCGAGGTGATGAGAGAGGCTGTGGACGCGAGTGACGGCGAGGCGTACGCGCAGGCCAACCGGGACCTGCACCAGGAGGTGATGGACATCAGCGGCGCGAAGGTGGCGCCCGATGTCGTCAAGCGCCTGCGGGCGCAGAACGTCAGGTACCGCATCCGGCTGGCCATGCAGCCGCACCGCCCGACCACGTCGCTGCCCGAGCACCTGGAGATCGTGGAGGCGGTCTGCGCGAAGGACCCCGAACGGGCCGCCGAGGCCATGCGGGCGCACCTGAACAGCGTGTACGAGGCCACGCGCGACTACTTCACCAAGAAGGGGTGAGCCGGCGGCGTCCTCCTCCCGCCGCAGGCCGGCGCGGGTGAGGTGGGTCGCACATGGATGTGACCTGGGTATTGACTGTCGTCACCAAGATCGTTAACAATGTTGCTCACCAGCTTGTTAGCAAAGGGGCGGCATTGACACACCAGGTACCCAGCGCACACGCCCGCGAACTCGTCCGGGGCGCCTACGACATCCACGTCCACATCGCCCCCGATGTGATGAAGCGCAGGGTGAGCGACCTCGAACTCGCCCCGCGCTTCCACCGGCACGGCATGGCGGGCTTCGTCCTCAAGTCCCACTACACGCCCACGACCGAACGCGCCGAGGTCGTCCGCGCCGTCCACCCGGACGTCGACGTGCTCGGCGCCATCACCCTCAACGCCTCCGTGGGCGGGCTCAACCCCGTCGCGGTGGAGATCGCCGCCCGCGGCGGCGCCCAGTTCGTCTGGCTGCCGACCGTGGACAGCGACAACCAGCGCAGCTGCCTGGAGGAGACCCCCGAGGGCGCCACACCGCCCATGTGGGCGCGGATCCAACAGGAACTGCGCGAGGCGGGCATCGCCAGCCCCGCCGTCGACGTGCTCGACGGGGACGGGCGGGTGACGGCCGAGACCCGCCAGGTCATCGACGTCATCGCTCGGAACGACATGACCCTGGCCACCGGGCACCTGCACGGAGACGAGTCCGCGAAGGTCGTCGCGCTCGCCCGCGAGCGCGGCGTCCGGCGCATCGTCGTCACCCACCCCGAGTTCACCTCGCAGCGCATCCCCGCGGAGAACCAGAGGACGCTCGCCGAACACGGCGCCTACCTGGAGCGCTGCCTGACCACACCGCTCACCGGCAAGGTGTCCTGGCAGGTGTGGCTGGACAACATCCGGGCGGCGGGCCCCGCGGCCTCCGTCATCAGCTCCGACCTGGGGCAGCCCTTCAATCCGCCCGTGGAGGACGGACTCGCGCTGGCCGCCGACATCCTCCTCGACCACGGCTTCACCGATGAGGAGGTGCGCCTGATGGTGGTGCACAATTCCCGCTGGCTCGCGGGAGCGGACCCGCTCCCCGAGGCCCCGAAGGCCCACCACGAGGCACGGGCGGCCACCTCATGAGCGTCGTCCTGGAAGTCGAACACCTCACCAAGGAGTTCCAGCGCGACGACGTCGCCACCGTGGCGCTGCGCGACTTCAATCTGAGCATCGAAGAGGGCACCTTCGTCACCATCCTGGGCCGGTCCGGCTGCGGGAAGTCGACCATGCTGAACCTGCTCTCCGGGCTCTCCAAGCCGACCTCGGGGCGGGTGCTGCACCGGGGCAGCCCGCACAGCGGACCCACGCCCGACATCGGCTACCTCACCCAGACCGACACGCTCATGCCCTGGCGCAGCGTGCAGCGCAACGTCGAGATGCCCATGGAGATCGCGGGCACCGGCAGGGCCGAGCGCGAGGCCAGAGCACGCGAGCTCATCGCCACGGTCGGCCTGACCGAGTTCGCCGACAGCTACCCGCGCGAACTCTCCGGCGGAATGCGGCGCCGCGCCAGCCTGGCCCGCATGCTGGCCAACGGCGCCGAGACCATCCTGATGGACGAGCCCTTCGGCGCCCTGGACGCCCAGCTGCGCGCCGAACTCCAGCGCGAACTGGCACGCCTGTGGAAGGCGACCGGGCACACCATCGTCTTCGTCACCCACGACATCGAGGAGGCCCTGATGCTCGGCGACCGCGTCGTCGTCCTGGGGCCGCTCGGCACCATCCTGCTCGACCAGCGGGTCGACCTCGACCGACCGCGCGAACCCGACGAGACCAAGGTGCGGCCGCGGTTCGTGGAACTGCACGCCACCCTGGCGTCGGCGCTGAAGAAAGGAGCGCGGTGATGATGACCGAATCCTCTCCGGACACCGGCGCACCCACCGGCCTGAGCACGAGCGGCCCCGTCAAGGAGGCCCGCCGCCGCAGCTGGTGGTACCGCAACCGCCGCACCACCGTCGTGTGGAGCCTGCGGGCCGGCGTGGTGCTGGTCTTCCTGCTGCTTTGGCAGATCGCCGGCAACACCGCCGCCAACCCCATGTTCGTCTCCGACCCGGTCAGCGTGTGGGAGCAGCTGAGCGCCTGGATCGTGGACGGCACCCTGGGGACGCACACCTGGATCACCATCCAGGAAGTGGTGCTCGGCTACGTCATCGGCGCCGCCGCCGGTGCCCTCGCCGGGTACGTGCTCGCCTCGATCCGCCTCGTCTACGACGTGTTCGAGCCGTTGATGATGGCGCTGTACTCCATCCCGAAGGTCGCGCTCGCGCCGCTGTTCATCGTGTGGTTCGGCATCGGCATCGACATGAAGGTCATCCTGGCGGCCGTCAGCGTGTTCTTCCTGGTCTTCCTCAACACCGCCGCCGGCGTCCGCGACGTCGACCGCGGCCTCGTCGACGCCGTCCGGCTCATGGGCGGGTCGAACAGGGACATCGCGGTCAAGGTGGTGCTGCCGGCCTCCATGACCGGACTCATCACCGGTCTGAAGGTGTCCATTCCCTACGCCCTCATCGGCGCGGTCATCGGTGAACTCGTCGCCTCCAACCGCGGCCTGGGCTACCTCATCAACGACTCCGCCGCGCAGTTCAACACCGCGGGCGTGTTCGCCGCGGTCGTCGTCCTGACCGCCCTGGCGATGGTCCTCAACACCCTCGTGGGTGTCCTGGCCTCCCGCGCCAACCGCTGGAAGCCACTCGACGCCGACTAGGCGCCTCATGCGGTTCATCCCCCAAGGCCGTGGGCTCTCCACGGCCTCCACACCCGACCGAAAGTCACGCCATGAAACTCAGTACGCGCATCAGGACGGCGGTCGCGATCGCGACGACCGCGGGGCTCCTCGCGGCCACGGGCTGCGCCGGCGACACGGCCGAATCCGAGCCGGGCGTCCTCAACGTGGGGCAGATCAGCAACTCCGTCGCGTTCTTCCCGCTCTACGTCGCCGAACAGGAGGGCTACTTCACCGAGGAGGGGGTCGAGCTCGGTGAGCGGCCCCGGCTCGGCACCGGCGCCAAGCTCGCGGCGGCCCTGACCTCCGGCTCCATCGACGTGGGCGCGGGTGTCCTCACGGACGCCTTCAACCTGGCGGAGAGCAACCCGGAGACGCAGGTCACCGGCTCGCTGGTCACCGACTACTACGTGGACATCGTGACGTCCTCGGAGTTCGACGGGCCCGCGGCGGACGCCTCCCTGGAGGACAAGGTCCGCGCCCTGGAGGGAAAGAACATCGGGATCACCGGTCCCGGATCCGGGACCGAGGCGCTGGTCATCTACCTGTTCGAGCAGGTGGGGCTGGACGCCAAGACCGACGCCACGCTCGTGAACCTGGGTGCCGTCCCCTCGTCGGCCATCGGCGCCCTGTCCGAGGGGCAGGTGGACGCCCTCGCCTTCTTCCAGCCGACCGGCCAGATGGCCGAGACCCAAGGGGTCGGCGACATCTACATCTCGCCCCAGCGCGGCGACATCCCCGACCTGTCCGGCTCCCTGCACGGCGCGCTGTTCAGCACGTCCGGGGTGATCGAGGAGAAGGGCGAGGAGGTCGAGGCCTTCAACCGGGCCATCGACCGGGCGCTGGAGTTCATCCAGAGCGACCCGGAGGCCAGCGCGGAGCTGCTCGCCACCTACCTCGAAGGCACCGACCCCGAGGCGGTGGAGGCGCTCAACGAGATCCTCCCGCAGGAGTTCGCCTCCTCCTCCCAGGTGTCGCGGGACGCCTTCGACACCGCGGTGGACTTCCACCTGGAGTCGCAGCTGATCGACGAGGCACCCGAGTACGACTCGCTCGTCTGGTCGCAGGTCCAGGAGTAGCACCGCACGCGACCGCACGAGCACGAGGACGAGAATGACCCGTTCACAGACACCACCGGCCCCGGGGACACGGGTCCGCGGACACCAGCTCGCGATCCCCTCCGTCCTGATGCGCGGCGGCACCTCCCGGGGCCCCTTCTTCGCCCGGGCGGACCTGCCGGGCGACGACGAGACGCTCGCCCGGGTGCTCGCCGCCGCGCTCGGCTCGCCCCACCCGCTGCAGATCGACGGGCTGGGCGGGGGACACCCGCTCACCTCCAAGGCGGGCATCGTCGGCCCGAGCACCGAGCCCGGCGCCGACCTCGACTTCCGCTTCGCCCAGCTGCGGCCCGACGACGACTCCGTGGACATGGACGCCAACTGCGGCAACCTGCTCGCCGCGGTCGTGCCCTTCGCCGTCGAGACCGGGATGGTCGTGCCCACCGCGGACACCACGACCGTGCGGGTGCGCACCCTCAACACGGGGGCGGTCGCGGAGATCTCGGTGCGCACGCCGGAGGAGGGAGGCGCGCGCGGTGTCGACTACGCGGGGGACACCCGCATCGACGGCGCTCCCGGCACCTCCTCGCCGGTGACGATCGGCTTCCTCGACACGGCCGGATCCATCGCCGGATCCCTGCTGCCGACGGGTCGACCCCGCGACACGGTGGAGCTCCCCGGCACGGGGCCGGTCGAGGTCACCTGCATCGACAACGGCCAGCCCCTCGTCATCGTCGCCGCCGCCGCGCTCGGCGCGACCGGGCGGGAGAGCCCCGCCGAGCTCACCGCGGACCCCGCCCTGCGCGAGCGGGTCGAGGCACTGCGGCTGGACTGCGGCGAGCTCATGGGCCTCGGCGACGTCACGGACCGCAACTACCCGAAGATGACGCTGGTCTCGCCCCCGCGCCGCGGGGGCACGGTGGCCACGCGCAGCTTCATCCCCCGCGTCGTCCACGAGTCGATCGGTGTCCTGGCCGCCGTCACCGCCGCCACCGCGTGCGTGCTCCCGGGAACGGTCGCGCACGACCTCGCGGACCTTGCGGCCACCGACGCGGCCGAGGCCACGCTCTCCGTCGAGCACCCGAGCGGGGCCTTCGACGTCCGGCTCGGCTGGGACCCCGGCGACCCCACCCGCATCACCCGTTCCGCGCTCGTGCGCACCGCGCGAGCGCTCATGGCCGGCGACCTCTATGTCCCCCTGGGCGTCTGGAACCCGTCAACGAAGGAAACCATCCGATGATCATCGACTGTCACGGGCACTTCACCACCGCGCCCGACGCCCTCGGCCAGTGGCGCCAGGCCCAGATCGCCGCCCTCGACGGCGGGCCACGGCCCGGCGAGCTGCGCATCGGCGACGACGAGCTGCGCGAGGCGATCGAGGGCAACCAGCTCGCCCTCATGGACCAGCGCGGGATCGACCTGACCGTGTTCTCGCCCCGGGCGTCCTTCATGGCCCACCACATCGGTGACGAGGCCACCTCCGTCCAGTGGGCGCGGATCTGCAACGACCTCGTCGCCCGCGTCACGGAGCTCTTCCCGGAGCGCTTCGCCCCCGCCGCCATGCTCCCGCAGTCCCCGGGCGCCGAGCCGGCCGGCTGCCTGCCCGAGCTGCGGCGCGCCGTGGAGGACCTCGGCGCGGTGGCGATCAACCTCAACCCGGACCCCTCCGGGGGGCTGTGGGACTCGCCCCCGCTCACCGACCGCTCGTGGTACCCGGTCTACGAGGCGATGTGCGAGTACGACATCCCCGCGATGGTGCACGTCTCCACCAGCGTCAACCCCGCCTTCCACACCACCGGCTCGCACTACCTCAACGCCGACACCACGGCGTTCATGCAGCTGGTCCAGGGCGACCTCTTCGCCGACTTCCCCGACCTGCGGCTCGTCATCCCCCACGGAGGCGGTGCCGCGCCCTACCACTGGGGGCGCTTCCGCGGACTGGCGATGGCCCTCGGCCGGCCCGAGCTGGAGAAGCACGTGCTCGGCAACGTGTACTTCGACACCTGCGTGTACCACCAGGCGGGCATCGACCTGCTGCTCGACGTCGTCCCGCACGAGAACATCCTCTTCGCGTCGGAGATGATCGGCGCCGTCCGCGACGTCGACCCGCGCACGGGCCACCACTTCGACGACACCGGCCGCTACCTCCAGCGCGCGGACCTGGCCGACACCGCACGCGAGGCGATCGTGGAGGGCAACGCCCGCCGCGTGTACCCGCGGCTCGACGCCCGACTGAGGAGACAGGGCCGATGAGGGCCGGTCCGCACCCGTCCACCCACGCACGAGGAGAGTCATGACCGAGCTCGGAGTCGTCCACCGTTCCATCGAGCGCGCCGCGCCGGAGGCCGTCGAGGAGCTGTCCCGCTTCGGCGTCGCCACCGTGCACGAGGCGCAGGGGCGCACCGGCCTGCTGCGGCCCTACATCCGTCCGGTCTACCCGCGGGCCCGCCTGTGCGGGACCGCGGTCACCGTGCTGCTCCAGCCCGGCGACAACTGGATGCTGCACGTGGCCGCCGAACAGATCCGCCCGGGCGACGTCGTCGTGGCGGGCTGCACGACGGAGTCCGAGGACGGGTTCTTCGGCGAGCTCCTGGCCACCTCCTTCCGGGCCCGGGGCGCCGTGGGCCTGGTCATCGACGGCGGCTGCCGCGACGCCGCCGAACTCGGCGAGATGGACTTCCCGGTCTTCAGCCGCGCCGTCAGCGCCAAGGGCACGGTGAAGGCGACGCTGGGCTCGGTCAACGTGCCGGTCACCGTGGCCAACGCCCTGGTGCACCCGGGCGACGTCGTCGTCGCCGACGCCGACGGTGTGGTCGTGGTCCCGCGCGACACCGCCCCGCGGGTCGCCGAGGCCGCGCGGCTGCGCGAGGAGAACGAGCAGGCCAAGCGCGCCCGGTTCGAGAGCGGTGAGCTGGGCCTGGACATCTACGGCATGCGCGAGAAGCTGACCTCGGCCGGCCTGCGCTACCTCGACTGACCCGCCCCGGTCGGCACTGTCCGACCCGGTTGCTACGACTGAACGGCGGGCCGCGACCGCGGCCCGCCGATTCAGTGCCGGGAGGCGCCATGCGTCCTGCGGAGCATGTCCGTGGAGGTGCCCCACGTGGGCCGGATCCCGCAGACCGAGGACGGATTCCTGTACGCGAGGCGTGCCTGCGTCCTGGCCGGGCGGCGCACCTCCGAAGGAGTGCTCCGAGACGCACGGCGCTTCTCCGCTTTCGTCCACCCGCGTGTGCACGCGGCGGAGTGCCTTCCCTCTCTCGCCCGGGAGGTCCACGAGCGCATGACCGCTCGTGGACTGCGGCCCCGCGCTCTGGCAGCGTGGGGGAGACGGGCGGGTCCTCCGTCGCCCCGTGTCGTACGACTGGAGAGGTGACCATGTCCCACATGACTCCCGACGCGGACGGTCCGGCCGTGGCCAACGTCGAACAGGCCGAGGCGTGGAACGGCGACGACGGCCGCCACTGGGCGGACCAGAGCGAGCGCTTCGACGCGATGCTCGCCCGGTTCACGCCGGTCCTGCTGGAGGCGGCCGGGATCCCGCCGGGCGGGCGGGTGCTCGACATCGGTTGCGGTGCGGGAGTGACGACGTGCGCCGCGGCCGAGGTCGCGAGCGACGGCGCGGCACTGGGCGTGGACCTCTCGCGCCTGCTGCTGGACCAGGCCCGGCGGCGCGCGGGGAGCCAGGGGCTCGACAACGTGCGCTTCGAGTGGGCCGACGCCCAGGTGCACCCCTTCCCCGAAGCCGCCTTCGACACCGTGATCAGCCGCTTCGGCATCATGTTCTTCGCCGACCCGGCCGCGGCGTTCGGCAACATCGCCCGTGCCGTGGCTCCCCGGGGCCGGCTGGCCTTCCTGTGCTGGCAGCGGCCGCAGGAGATCGAGTGGACCGTCACCCTGCGCTCGGCCCTGGCCCCCTTCGTCGACCTGCCGGAGCCGGACCTGCACGGTCCGGGGCCCTATTCGCTCTCCGACCCGCAGCGGTCCCGGGACCTGCTGGCGGCGAGCGGCTTCGACGACGTCGGGGTCGAGTCCGTCCGGGAACCCGTCAGCCTGGGCGGTGACATGGCCGAGGCGATGGCCTTCGTGGAGCACATGGGGCCGGTGCGCTCCCTGCTGTTCACGACCGATCCCGCGACAAGGGCGCGGGCCCTCGACGCGTTGCGCGAAGCGCTGTCCGCCCACCTCACCGGGGACGGCGTGCGCGTGGGATCGGCCGCCTGGCTCGTCACGGCGCGCCGAAGCTGAACTCCGGCCCTCGGGCCGCACTCCGACCGACCGGAACCGTCACTGCGCCGGTCCGGCGCCTGCGCGCCGACCGGCATGGAAGCGCGCCTTCTTCTGACGGTTCCCGCACGTGTTCATGTCGCACCACTTGCGGGTGCGGCTCCGGCTGGTGTCGAAGAAGGCGGCGCGGCAGGTCGGTGACGCGCACAGGGCCAGTCGTCCGTCCCGCTCGCCCGCGATGACGCTGATCGCGTCGGCGGCGATCACGCCGAGGGCATCCTCCACCCCGGAGTCCGAACCGAGCCGCCACCGCCGCTCGCCCTCCGGTGTCAGGACCGCCGCGGCCCGCCCCCGGGCGCTGCGGTCGTTGATCACGCGGACCGCGTCCGAGGGGAGCGCGTCCTGGCTCGCGGCCGCCGTCGCGGCGGCGTGGACCGCCTCCCTCAGTTCCCGGGCGAGGTCGAGCTGGGCGTCGGTGCAGGAGTCCACGGCGAGGCCGTTCACCGCCAGCCAGTCGGCGAGCCGGTGCGGTGTGGGAATGCGCTCCACCGCGTTGCCCTGACGCTCGGTCAGGGTCGCCGTGAAGCTCGTCGCCAGCACGCTGCCGAGGCGGAATTCGGGGAACTCAGTGCGCATGGAACCACCATAGCCGGTTGCATTCGGACATGGCCGCCTGCTAGAACCGTCATAGCCGGTTCGTGAACCATGTGAGCCGGTTCCACGATGGCCAGGAGGTCCCATGTCCAGCCCGACCGTGCATCCCTTCGCCTCCCACGCGACCGACGCCGACCTCGACGACCTGCGCGCGCGACTGGCCGCCGCGCGGCTGCCGGAGGCCGAGACCGTCCACGGCGCCGGGCCCGGCCCCCGCCGATGGGACCAGGGGGTCCCCCTCGCCGACCTCGTCGATGTCGTCGACTACTGGCGCACCGGGTACGACTGGCGGTCCTTCGAGGAGCGCCTGCACCGCATCGGCCAGTTCCGCACCACCATCGACGGTCTGGGCCTGCACTTCCTGCACCGCCGGTCCACGCGCGCGGACGCCACGCCGCTGGTGATGACGCACGGCTGGCCGGGCAGCGTCGCCGAGTTCACCGACGTCGTGGACGAACTGGCCGATCCGAAGGACGCGGACGCGCCGGCGTTCCACGTCGTGGCCCCCTCGCTGCCGGGCTTCGGCTACAGCGACAGACCGGCCGCCACCGGGTGGGGGATCGAGAGGACCGCGGCCGCGTGGGTGGAGCTCATGGGAAGGCTCGGGTACCGCCGGTTCCTGGCCCACGGCGGCGACTGGGGGAGCAACGTCACCACGGTCCTCGGCGGCAGGTTCCCGGAACACGTCCTCGGCATCCACACGGCGGTGGGGCACGCGCCGCCCGGGTTGAGCACGGACGTGCTCACGGAGGCCGAGCGCGAGTGGGTCGAGGAGACCCGCGGCTTCTGGAGCCGGCGCGCGGCGTACGCGAAGCAGCAGGCGACCCGGCCGCAGACCATCGGCTACTCGCTCGTCGACTCGCCGGTCGGGCTGCTCGCCTGGATCCTCGACAAGTTCGCCGAGTGGTCGGACACCGAGGACAGCCCGTTCGAGACGATCTCCAGGGACCGGATCCTCGACAACGTCACCCTGTACTGGCTGACGCGGACCGGAGCGTCCTCGGCCCGGATCTACTACGAGAGCCACGACTCGCTCGATCCCGAACTCCGGGTCGACGTCCCGTCGGCGATCACGACCTATCCCCGCGACATCGAGAAGTACCCGCGTCCCTGGGCGCAGGAGCGCTACCGGCGGATCGTCCGGTGGAGTTCCCCCGAATCCGGGGGACACTTCCCGTCGCTGGAGGTCCCCGGGTTCTTCGTCGAGGACCTGCGGGAGGGCCTCGCGGCCGTGCTGGCCGCCCGCCGCTGAATACGCAACGTCGCCAGGCCGGCTCAGCCGACGAGTCGGGCGAGCTCCACCCGCGAGCGGATACCGAGTTTGGCGTAGATGTTGCGCAGGTGGTGGTCGACCGTGCGCGGGCTCAGGAACAGCAGCGCCGCCACCTCCCGGTTGGTGGATCCCGTCGCGACGTGGCGGGCGATCTGCAGCTGCTGCGGACTGAGCTGTCGGACGGGATCGCGCTCACCCCGGGCGGGCCTGCCGCGCGTGGCGCGCAGTTCGGCGCGCGCCTGCTCGGCCCACGGCCGCGCGCCCAGGAGCTCGAAGGTCTCCAGGGCCGCGGTCAGGTGCTCGCGCGCCCTGACCGGACCGCGTTCGCGCCGCAGGTGGGAGCCGAACAGCAGCTGCGTCCGCGCCAGTTCGAGATCGCAGTAGCCCGACGCGTGCAGGTCGACCGCGCGGACGAACAGCTCCGTGCTCTCCCGCCCCGAGCCGAGCAACGCCCGGCAGCGCAGCGCCAGGGCGCGGGCCGAGGCCTCACCGGTGGCCTCGGCCCAGCGCTCGAACGTGGCGACGGCCGCGTGCACGGCCCCGGTGCGGTCGGCACCGGGCTCGGTCGCGGCTCCGCGCATGGTCGCCTCCACCAGGTGCGGGGTGCTCAGCAGGTGCACGGCGGTGTGGCTCCGGCCGGGTCCGGCGCGGTGGAGGGAGGCCAGGCGCGAGGCGGCCTCGTCCACCCGGCCCAGGCCCAGGTCGAGCAGGGCCAGCGCCCAGGAGGCGAGCCCCGCGGGGAGGCCGAGGTCGTGGGAGTCGGCCAGGGCCAGCGCCGCGTGCGCCCGGTCCCGGCAGACCTCCTCCTCGCCGTGGATCGCGGCCAGCAGGGCGAGCCCGGCGCGGTGGTGGCCCGCACAGTTGTCCTGCCCGGTGGCCTCGGCGAGCCGCAGCCCCTCGGTGGCGCAGGACTCGGCGAGGGAGAGCCGGCCGAGCCAGAGTTCGGCGTAGGTGAGGAACTCCAGGGCCCGCGGGACGAGGGAGGTCGCGCCGGTGCGCCGCGCGTGGTCCGCCGCCCGGCCCGCGAGGGCGGACGCCCCCAGGTTGTCGCCGCACAGCAGCCCGGCGATACCGCCGAGGAGGAGGTGCTGGGGGTCGTCGGTGCCGTCGGCCGCCGCCGTCACGCGGCGCAGGGCGGCCACACCCTCGGTGTGTCGGCCCTGGAAGAGGGCGGCCTTGCCCGCCATGTAGTCGAGGAGCAGGCGGTCCTGGGGCCGGTGGCCGCTCCCGTGCAGGGCGAGCGCCCGCTCGGCGGTGGCGAAGTAGCGGGTGTGGTCGCCGGACAGGCAGCAGGCCTCCCCGGCCTGGTGGAGGGCGCGCAGCGCCAGGGCGCTGTCGTGGTGGGGCCGGTGGTCGGCGAAGCTCCGCAGGCGCTGGAAGGCGGCGATGGCCACACCGGAGCGCAGCTCCATGTCGGCGCGCACGAGTTCGACGTGGTCGCGCACGGGTCCGGCGGCCTCTCCCAGGGCGGGGAGTTCGTCGCCGACGCGGTCCAGGAGCCGCAGGGTGCGGCGGTGGTTGCCGGACAGCCAGGCCGCGCGAGCCGACTCCGCCAGGCGCGTGGCGCGGGCGGCGGCGACCGGCGTCAGGTCGGCGGCGCGCTCGAACAGGACCGAGGCGGGTGCGTGCCCGCGCCGCCCCATCCGTTCCCGGGCGGCCAGGCACAGCTCCGCCGCGGTGGTCTCGTCCGGGTCCGTGCGGGCGGCGGCCCGGTGCCAGGCGGCGTCGGCGGGGGAGTGCCGGGCCAGGGCCGCGTGGGCGGCGTGCCGTTCCGGCGCGGGAAGGCCGTGGTAGAGGGCGGGCCCGACCAGGGGGTGGGCCAGCGTGATGCGTCCGGCGTCCCGGCGGACCAGCCCGGCGTCCGCGGCCGGTCCCCACCACGGGGCCGGATCGTCCTCCTCCCGCGCGGATCCGGGACGTGCGGCCGGGACCGGGGCGGGCGTCCCGGAGGCGGCCGCCAGCCTCAACAGCCGGTGGCGGACCGACGCGTGCAGCCGGCGGGCCCGGCGCGTGTAGGCGTCGGTGAGGTCGCCGTGTGAGCGGGGCGGGCGGCCCAGATCGGTGGCTCCGGAACGCTCGTCCGGGCCGGCGGCGGCCAGGAGTTCGAGTGCGGCCCCCGGATTGCCCCGCGCGAGCCGGGCGAGTTCGGCTCGCACGGCCTCGGCCGGAGGATCGGGCGCCGCGGCCGCGTCGATCAGTCGTCCGGTGCTCTCCCGGTCCAGCGGGCGCAGGTCCAGGACGGGGACGCCGCCGGGTGCCTCGTAGGACCCGGACGCGGCGGACAGGAGGGCGGCCACGCCCTCGTCGGCGAGCCGCCGCCCGGCGAAGGCGAGGACCTCTCGGGAGGGCGCGTCCAGCAGGTGCACGTCGTCGACGCAGATGAGGACGGGGTGCTCCGCGGCGATCTCGGTGATCAGCCCCAGGGCCGCCACCGACACCAGGAAGGGTCGGTCCGTGCGGCCGTACTCCAGGGACCGCTGGAGGGCGTCGCGTTGGGCGGCGGGCAGGCGCGGCAGGTACGGCATGGCCGGGCGCAGCAGCTGGTGCAGGCCGGCGAGGGCCAGGTGGCGCTCCGCGGGGGTGGCGTGCGCGGCCAGCACGGTGAAGTCGGGGGCCTCCGCCCGGGTGTGGGCGAGCAGCGCGGACCGACCGGACCCTGGTTCGCCGCGGACCAGCAGGATCCGGCTCCGGCCGGAGCGGGCGGCCCGCAGCAGGTCGCGGGTGGCGGCGAGTTCCTGGTCACGCCCGTACAGGGGTGCGACGCGTGTGGAGGGGGGCACGCGGGTCACGGAAAAGAAGTTACCCGCGAGTTAAAGAGCTGTAAAGGGACCGGCGATTCAGCCGATGCGCTTCCTGTGACGCGGGGCACACACTCGAGCTCCCCCACCCCCTGCGGAGTCACCATGAAACGCTCGTTCGCGCTCCTGTGCGGTCTCGCGCTCGCCGCGTCCCTGTCCCTCGCCTCGGCCGTGCCGGCCGCCGCCGCCCAGCCCGCCCCGATCATCTTCGTGCACGGTTTCGCCGGCAAGGGCGAACAGTGGTCGACCATGCGGGCGAGCCTGGTCGAGTCGGGCTACCCCGCCGACCGGCTGCACGTGTTCTCCTATGACTGGCTGCGCTCGAACCGGACCATCGCCGACCGGCTGTCCGCCTACACCGACGACGTCCGCGGCCGGCACGGCGCCGACCGCGTCCACCTGGTCTCCCACTCCATGGGCGGGCTGTCCACGCGCTGGTACATCAAGCACCTGGGCGGCGACCGGACGGTCGACCAGTGGATCTCCATCGGCGGCCCCAACAACGGCACGGACATCGCGAACCTGTGCACGTCGCTCATCACGCCGTGCGCGGAGATGCGGCACGGGTCGCGCTTCCTGACCGAACTCAACAGCGGCGACCCCACGCCGGGGCCGGTCGGCTACACGACCTTCCGCTCGCCCTGCGACCTGGTCATCTCGCCCTACGACAGCACGTCCCTGGACGGCGCGGACAACATCCGGACCGGATGCGTCGAACACATCTCCCTCATGTGGAACTCCGAGGTCATCGACGGCGTGCGCGCGACCCTCGGCTGACGAGGGGGCGCCGCGGCTTCGGAACCGCGCGTGATGCGGGGGCGGCGTTCCCACCGGGAGCGTCGCCCCCTCGGTGCGTCCGCCGCCCCGTGCCCGGCCACCGGAGGAGCCATGGCCTACCATGGCGGGCCGTCCGCACCGATCGTCGCCGGGACTCCCCGACGCCCCGACGCCGCGCAGCGCCGCGTACCGACGCCGCGCAGTGCCGGGTCGGCGCGCGCCGTCACGAAGGAGAACACCACCCATGACCGGCCGCATCCTCCTGCTCGGCGCCACCGGCTACACCGGCGGCCTCGTCCTCGACGCCCTCCTGCGACGCGGAGCGCGACCGACCGTGGCCGGACGCGACGACGCCGCCGTGGGCGCTCTCGCCGAACGGTCCGGCGGACTCGACCACGCCGTCGTCGACGCCGCCGACCCCGCGGGCCTGCGCGCACACCTGCGCCCCGGCGACGTCCTCGTCACCACCGTCGGTCCCTTCGAGCGCCACGGGCACCACGTCGCCCGGGCGGCCGCCGACGTCGGCGCGCACTACGTCGACTCCACCGGTGAGGTCGGCTTCGTCCGCGCCCTGCACGACCGGTACCACCGGCGCGCCCGCGAGACCGGCTCGGTCATGCTGCCGGCCTTCGGTTACGACTACGTCCCCGGCATCCTCGCCGGAACCCTCGCCGCCCTGCGCGCGGGCGGCGCCGCCCGCGCGCTCGACATCGGCTACTTCGCCACCGGACCGCTCCGGAACGGGACGAGCCGGGGCACCCGCGTCACCATGCGCGACGGCCTGGCCCTCCCGTCCGCGCGTCGGCACCGGCACCGGCTGGTCGAGGAACGCACCGCCTCCCGCGTGCGCGCCTTCACCGTCGGCGGACGCCGCAGGTCTGCGTTCCTGGTCTCCGGCAGCGAAGTGCTCTTCCTGCCCCAGACCAGCCCGGAGCTGAGCGACATCACGGTCTACAACGGCTGGTTCTCCGCGCTCAGCCGCCCGATCTCCCTGTTGTCCGCCGCCACCGACGCGGTGACGCGGCTGCCCGGGGGCCGCGGGCTGACCGAACGCCTGACCCGCCCGCTCGCCGGCGGCCCGCCCGGCGGCCCCGACGCCACCCGGCGCGCACGCGTGCGCAGCCACGTCGTCGCCGTCGCCTCGACCGGTGCCCCGGCGAGCATGCCGCTCGCCGAGGTCCACGTCGAGGGCCCCGACCCGTACGGCCTCACCGGCGAACTCATGGCCTGGGCCGCCCAGCGCCTCACCCGCGAGACCGCCACCCCCGGGGTCGTCGGACCCGTCGACGCCTTCGGCCTCGACGTCTTCCGCGAGGCCTGCGCCGAGATCGGACTCGGCCCGGTCTGACCGGTTTCGGGTCGTGGTCCCCGGGCGGCGGGTCAGACCACGGCGAGCCGGTCCACCAGCAGCTCCACCCTGCTTTCGGTGTCCTCCGGCGGGAGGCGTCGCGCCCGGGTCAGGGTGGCCAGCCCGTGCAGGGCCGCCCAGAACACCTCCGTGAACAGTTCCGCGTGGACGCCGTCACCGGCGACCTCGCCGAGGTTCTCCAGTAGGGCGGAGAAGGCGTCCTTCAGCGGCTCGGGGGTGTCCTCGTGCGCGAACGCCAAGCCGCCGTCGAGCCGGAACATGGCGTCGTAGACCGCCGGGTTGTGCTCGGCGAAGTCGAGGTAGGCGCGGGCCAGGGCGGTGACCCGCGCGCGGGGGCCGTCCGCGGCGGAGGCCGCGGCCCGCGCCGCCACGGCCATCTCGGCGGCACCCTCCAGGGCGACCGCGCCGATGATCTCGCGCTTGCCGCGGAAGTGGCTGTAGAGGACGGGCTGGCTGTACTCGATGCGCTCGGCGAGCCGGCGCGTGGTGACCGCGTCCCAGCCCTGCGCCTCGGCGAGTTCGCGCGCCGTGGCCACGATGAGGCGCTCACGGTCCGCCCGTTCGCGCTCCTTGCGTTCCTGTACCGACATGATCAGATTCTAGCACCGCTAGACAAGCGAGCGGCAGTAGGTCTAGCGTTGCCTCATCCACTAGCAGCGCTAGATCCCTGGAGGGGCAGCCATGCTCAACGCGCTCGAGATCGTCACCACCGTGCTCGTCGGCCTGATGGTGGGGGTGGAGCTCTCCGTCGCCTTCGTCCTCAACCGGATCCTCGACGCGCTCCCCGAGGACAGCGGCCAACTCGGCCGCGCCCACGGGGGCCGGATGCTCGGCGCCCTGATGCCGGTCTGGTACATCACCTCGCTCGCCCTCACCGCCGTCTGGGCCGTCGCGGTGTGGCGGCACGACGGTGCCGGCCTGGTCGTCACCGCCGGCGCGCTGCTGGTCCTCAGTGTGCTGATGTCGGTCCTGCTGCTCGTCCCGATCAACAACCGGGGCAGGACGTGGACCCCCGAGAACCGGCCCGCGGACTGGAAGGAGCAGATGAAGCGCTGGGACCGCTACCACTACGTCCGCGTCGCCGTCATCATCGCGGCCTTCACCCTGCTGGTCGCCGCCCTCGCCTGAGTCCGCGGGAGGGCGTGCGGTGGGCACCCGCCCGTGGGCCGGCACCCCGCGCCCGCCGAGGGCGTGGATCGGAGGCACCGGCGGGCGAGGCGGACAACGGGACTGGGAGGATGCGGTCATGGAGCGGATACTGAGTCGGCGGGAAGCGTCCGAGGCGGTCCAGGAGCACGGATGGCGCTACCTGCTGGGCACCCTGCAAGCATCGGTCCCGGTCGGGACACTGGCTCAGGCGGTCGGTCTGGCGGCGGACGCCGTCGCGGTGTGCGGCGACGACGCCGATCGCCATCTCCGGGTCGATGCGCGTCCCGATCGGGTCGTCCTCACTCTGCAGTCGTCGCACTGTGCGTCGGTGACCACCCGGGACGTCGAACTCGCGCGTCGGATCGCCGCCGCCGCCGACACGTCCGGATTTCTGCCGGAGCCCGGAATCGGAACCGGGGCACCACGGTCCGTCCAGATTCTGGAGATCGCGATCGACGCCCTGAGCATCGCCGAGATCCGGCCGTTCTGGAAAGCGGTGTTGGGCTATGCCGACGAGGCGGGCGCCGAAGGACCGGAGGGTCCGCTCGTCGACCCGGTCGGGCAGGGCCCGGCCCTCTGGTTCCAGCGGATGGACCGTGCGCGCCCGCAGCGCAATCGCCTCCACATCGACATCAGCGTTCCGCACGACGAGGCACCCCGACGGGTCGAAGCCGCACTGACGGCCGGGGGCCGGCTCGTGTCCGCGGCCCGTGCCCCCGCCTTCTGGGTGCTCGCCGACCCGGAGGGCAATGAAGCCTGTGTCACCACGTGGCAGGGCAGGGGCGGCTGAGACCCTGCACGTACACGGGCGCGGGGCGGTGCGCAGGGGCTTGCACCTTCCGTAGCGGCATGTGGTCTGGTGGACCCACGTCCTGGTCCCTCGAGGAGAGGTCCCCGCTCATGCCTTCGTCCTTCATGCCGCCCCGCAAGGTCAGGATCGGTGACGCGGCGGCCTTCGCCGGCACCACGCCACGGGCGATCCGCCACTACCACGAGATCGGCTTGCTCCCCGAACCCGAGCGGGGCGGCGACGACCGCCGTCGCTACGGGTACGAGGACATGATCCGTCTGCTGTGGATCCGCAGGACGGCCGACGCAGGGATCGCCCTGAACGACATCCGCGACGCGTTCACCACCGGTACGACTTCCGCCGGCGCCGATGGCGGAGACGGCATCGCGGGCCTCCTGGAGCGGTTGGAGCAAACCCTCGCCGAGCGGGAGGCCGAACTGCGGCGGCAGCGGACCGCCGTGCGGCGGATGCGCACCGAGGGCAGCCGGACGGGCCTGCTCTCCGACGTCGTCACCGAACGCCTCAGGAGCCTGCCCGAGGACTCCCTGCGTCAGGCCGACCTGGACGCTCTGCTGGTCACCGAGCGGATCCTCGGTCCGCTCGGCGCGGCCGTCCAGGCCACCCGCTTCGTCGTCCTGGCCACGCATCCCACTCTGCGGGAGGAATCCGACCGCGTCGATGACGCCGAGGAGGCGCTCGACGACAGCGTCGCCGTCGATGATCTACGGGTGGCTCGGGTGGCCGCCGAACGGCACGCCTTCGAAAGCGCGCTGCGGGCCGTCATCGAGGAGTCCGGACTGGGGGAGGACGACGATGCCCTCTTCGACGTCGGGGACACTGCGCATCCTGCGCCCGCCGACGGCGGCGAGGGCGGGGCCGGACTCGGCTCCGGCAGGTGGGAGGCAGGTTCCATGAGCGCGTTCGAAGCCATCGGCACGATGCCCTACGACTTCTCCCCGGCCCGCCTCCGCTGCATGGAACTGGCCGAAGAACTGTCCGCCCAGGACTCACCCGCTACCCAGGACTCATCCGCAGCCCAGGACACGGTCTAGCTAGTCGGACTCTCCGTGCGGGGAGCCCGGAGTGCCGGGCTCCCCGGTGTCATCGGCGACGCCGGTGCCGCTCTGCGCCAGCCAGTCCTCCCAGGAGCGCTGCCAGTAGCCCCACCCGTTGTCGACTTCGAGCTCGCGGTCGGTTCCGGTGACGACCAGCGGGTCGCCCATGTACGAGTTCTCGTAGAACCACCTGGCGTCGTCGGTGGCCAGATTGGGGCACCCGTGGCTGAGGTTGGCCTCGCCGAGCCGGTCGTTCCACGGCGCGGCGTGCGTGAACTCGCCGCTGTCGGAGAAGCGGACGGCGTACTGGACCTCGAGCTCGTAGCCCTCGGGGTCGTCGACCGGGACGCCCACGGTGGAGGAGTCCATGACCAGGTCCTCGTACTTCTCCATGGTCAGGTGCACACCGCTGGTGGTGGTGTAGCGCTCGACGTCGGCCTTGCCGATGCTGGTGGGGAAGTCCTGGACCTGCTCCCCGTCGCGTTCGACGGTCATGCGCTTGGTGTCGCTGTCGATGGTGCTGATCTGGGACCGGCCGACCGTGAAGTCGAGCCGGTGGTTCTCGATGCCGTAGACGCCCTCGCTCGCCTGGACACCGGCCAGCCGCAGGTTGACGCTCACGTTCTGGTTCGGCTGCCAGTACTCCTCCGGGCGGAAGACCGCGGTCCGGTCGCCGAACCAGTTCCAGGCACCCCGGACCGGCTCGTCGGAGAGCACCTCCATGGCCGACTCCACCCGCGCCTTGTTCTGCACGGGCAGGTCGAAGTCGATGATGACGGGCATGCCGACGCCGACGGTCTGGCCGCTGATGGGGAAGTTCGACTGGAGCTCCAGACGTTGCCCCGGGGTCGCGGCGAGCGTGGAGAACGCGTGGGTGACCTCGGTCCGCTCCCCGTCGTCGGTCTCGGCGGTGGCGGTCACCGTGATGTCGGCGCCGGGAACCAGCGTCCAGTCGCTGGTCCACTCGGTCTCGTCCTCGTTGAGGGACCCGGTCATCTCGTCGGCGCCGGTGCCCTCCAGCCCGGCCGTCACGACCTGGACCTCGGTGAGGGTGCCGCCCTCGGCCTCGACGACGACGGGCAGGTCGGGGCGGACGTCGGAGGCGCCGTCCTCCGGGGTGATGCGCACGGTGACCGGCTCGGCGGTCGCCTGCGGCTCCTCGCTCGGCTCCGGAGGAGGGTCGGTTCGGGGCGTCGAGCACGCGGTGGCGCCCAGCAGGCCGAAGGCGAGGAGACCGAGGACGACGCGTCTCCTCGGATCGGCAGGGGTGGTGTCCATGGTCGTGGCTGCTCCGTCTGCGGTTCGGAGACCTCTGGAGTGCGGGTGCACCCGGGACGAGGTCGAGGCGGTGGGGAGGGCGGCGGTGTGCCCGCGCTCGCGGTGCGGCGGCGCCGTGCGCGTATCGGGCGGGCGCGACCGGACTAGACCCGGCGGACGCAGAGCGAGACGAGCAGTCGTGTCCCGCTCCAGGGAACGGCCGCGGTCCCGGAGGGCCGCCACGAGAGCGCGTGGGCGGCCGGTGCCCGCAGCAGGGCGGTCGCGGTGGCCAGACCCGGCAGCACGGCCCCCGCGACGCCGGACGTCCGCTGGTCGGCGCTCGCGCCGGCGTCCGACGGGCACGGATGGTCCGGTGCGGCGGTGCCGCCGGTGTGCGGAGCACCGTCCTCCACCGACGCCGGTCCCGCTGCGGCGACGGTGCCCTCGGCCTGCGACGCCGAGGCGGAGTCCACGGCGCCGACGGAGCAGAAGAGGTGGGCGGCGAACACCAGAGACAACAGCAAGGCCCCTGTTACGGGGCCCCATCGCCGCTTCCCGAGCATCGCCAACACGGGACAAATCCTACCCAACGGGTCCCGCGACGCGGTCTGTTCCGTCGTCGGCTCCCAATGCGACCGGGTCGCGGGTGCGGTCGGGAGGGTCCCGGCGAACGGGAGCGGGCCCTGCCGCGAGACAGGGAGTGGAACACCCGGCGCCCCTGGGCGATGATGGAAGCCGTCCGCCGGGACACCCGTGCCCGCACCCGACCGACCTCCGCCCGCTCCGCCCGAACCGGGACCTGTCATGGCACTGACCGCGCTCGTCCTCTATCTGCTCGGCCTCCTCCTCGCCTTCGGTATGCGCACGCTGGCCGCCTGGCGACGCACCGGTGACACCGGGTTCAGGCGCCCGGACACCACCGCCTTCACCGCCTCCTGGTGGGGGAGTGTGCTCTTCGTCGGCGCGCTCCTCCTGGGCCTGGCCGCCCCCGTGGCCGGCCTGCTGGACCTGGCCACGGTCGCCGTGCCCACGGGCGTGGGGGCCGCCGGGCCGGCCCTCATGCTGCTCGGCCTGGCCCTGGTGCTCGTCTCGCAGAGCGTGATGGGCGCCTCCTGGCGCGTCGGAGTGGACGAGGGCGAGCGCACGGCACTGGTCACGCACAGTGTCTTCGCGCTCGCGCGCAACCCGATCTTCACCGGCATGGGTGTCCTGCTCCTCGGGCAGGTCCTCGCGGTGCCCTCGGTTCTGTCGGCGCTCGCCCTCCTGGTGTTCGCCGCCGCCGTCCAGGTGCAGGTCCGCGCCATCGAGGAGCCCTACCTCGCGCGGACGCACGGCACCGCCTACCTCCGTTACTCTGCACGCACCGGTCGGTTCCTGCCCGGGATCGGCCGGCTCGCCGTCGACGACACCACCACGGAGGAGCCCCGGTGAGCGGCTGCTGCAATCCGAGCGACCACGACCCCACCCCCGAGGAGGGGCGCCTCGGCCGGATCGCGCTGGCCGTCATCCTCACGGCCGGAGCGGCGACCCTGGCCACCGTGGGCGTCCTCATCCTGGGGTGAACGAGCCGACGGGGGCCGGTCCGGCGGGACGGCGTCCGCTCCGGTGAGGAACCCGCTTCCGCGGTAGCCGCCGCAGGCCCCGGCGGAGCCACCGCTACAGTTCCCTGCATGGACGGGCACACCGACACACGGAGACAGCGCACCATCGCGGTGCCGCTGATCTTCCTGGTGGTCCTGTGCTTCCTGTGCGCACTGTGCCACAGCGCCGCCCCGCAGTCCGCCTCCGCCGCCGCGACCACTCCGGCGGTCGACTGCCCTGAACAGGCATCGGAACAGGCGGACGCGTCCGCGTCCGTCCCGGCCGACGCTCCTGCGCGGGGCCTCACGCACGCGTGCCAGGCGACCGAGGGGCACGGGCTGCCCACCGCCGCACCCCTGTTCCTCTTCGCGCTCGGTGCCGTCCTCACCTTCGTGCTGCTGTCGGCGCCACGGCCGGGACCGGTGCTCCGGCCCCGCCGGCCGGAGACGGCCGTCCCGCACGGGAGCGGACTGCTGACACTGCTCTGCGTCCAACGGGTCTAGAACACGGTCATCCGCCGCCCTTCCCGCACCACGTGCGGGGAGGGCGGCCCACGCCCGCCCACCGGGCGCGGCCACGCCCCCATGACCGTTGTCGAGCGCCGCACCGCGCGCTCCCCACCCCAGGACGTCCACATGAGCAAGAACCTCGGTATCACCCTCGGCCTGATCATGGTCGCCGTCATCGGAGCCGGACTCCTCATGGCCGTCAACGGCCGCGACAGCACCACCGGTCCTCAGGCCGCCCCGACCGCCCCCACCGGCCAGGCCCCCACGACCCCGCCCGCCACGCCCACCGCACCGGCGGAACTGCTCGTCCGCGAGGACAGCCGCTACCTCGACCAGGTCGAGGAGTCACCGGTGACGGTCGTGGAGTTCCTCGACTTCGAGTGCGAGGCCTGCCGTGCCCAGTTCCCCGTCATGGAGCAGATCCGCGAGGACTACGACGGACGGATCAACATGGTCATCCGCTACTTCCCCCTGCCCGGACACACCAGCTCCGAGCCCGCCGCGGCGGCGGTGGAGGCCGCCGCCCAGCAGGGCGCGCTGGAGGAGATGTACGCCCGGATGTACGAGACCCAGGCCGAGTGGGGCGAGTCCCGCGAGCCCCGGACCGACGTGTTCGTCGGCTTCGCCGAGGACCTGGACCTGGACATGGACGAATTCGTGGCGACCATGGAGTCCGCCGAAACCCAGGAGCGGGTGGCGTCCGACTTCGAGGACGGCGTCGCCCTCGGCGTCCAGGGCACCCCGACGATCTTCGTCAACGGGCGGGTCGCCCCGAGCATGCCCACCTACGAGGTGCTCTCGTCGATGATCGACGCGGAGCTGGAGGAATGAGCGACCGCACCGCCGACCAGGCCGGCGCCCGCTCCACCGAACCGGCCGGCGACCAGTCGACCGACCACACCACCGCGAGCGAAGCCGGGGCCGCGCCTCCGGGGGCCGACGCCGCCGTCATCGGCCGCGCCCTGCCGTGGCTGCTCACCGCGGGCGGCGCCATCGGACTCCTCGCGGCGGCGGCCCTGCTGGTCGAGAAGATCAGGGTGCTGGCCGACCCCGGACACGTGCCCGTGTGCAGCGTCAATCCGGTGCTGTCCTGCGGCACCGTCATGGCCACCCCGCAGGCCGAGGCCTTGGGGATCCCGAACCCGGTCATCGGCGTCGCGTGTTTCGCCGTGGTCACCACCGTCGGCGCCGCGCTCCTGGCGGGCGCCCGGTTCCGGCGCTGGTTCTGGCTCGGGCTCCAGGCGGGCGTGCTGTTCGGGGCGGTGTTCGTGCACTGGCTGATCTTCCAGAGCCTGTACCGCATCGGCGCGCTGTGCCCGTACTGCATGGTCGTGTGGGCGGTGACGATCCCGCTGTTCTGGTACGTCACCCTGCACAACGTGCGCTCGGCCCACGTGCCCGTCGCCCTGTGGCTGCGGCGTCCGGCGCGGACACTGGCCCGCAACCACACCGTCGTGCTCACCGTGTGGGCGCTGGTGATCGTCGGCCTGGTCGGCCAGGCGTTCTGGACCTACTGGTCCACACTGCTGTAGCCACCGCGGGCGGGGCCGGAGACCCGGTGGCCGGGTCGGGACGCACAGGGACGTGGCCCGATCCGGCCACCGGCACACCGGCGAACCCCTGTCGGGGGTGGCCCGGACGGTGGACAATGCCCTCATGCGATGGCTGTGGACGTGGATCCTGGGTTCGGTGGCGCTCGTGCTCGCGGCGGCCTGGGTTCTGCCCCGGCTCCTGCCGGAGCTGGGCCTGGGGCTCGACGAGCTCAACCAGTTGGCGGGGATCGCCTCCCTGGCCGTGGCGGTGGCGACCGGAGCCGTCACGGTGTGGACGGTGCGCCACCCGCCCGCCGCCGACGACCGCGGCACCCCCGCGCAGGGCGGCGGGGCGAGCACTCCCGCGGCCGGGGGCGGGACGGGCACCGCGGGGGAGCACATCGACTTCTCCGGCGGTACCTTCCACGGCCCGGTGACCGGAAAGGTCGAGTACCACCACGACCGCCCCGACACCCCCGGGCGGCCCTAGCGCCCGCGCGGCGGATACGAGCCCCGCGACGGGCCCTGTCGGCAGCACGCAAGCGCATGACCTCGGACGACACGCCACGCCGCCGGGCGCGGGTTACGGGTTCCCTGACGGAGGATCGGTGAAGATGACGCCGTGGGGCTCACGAGTCCCATGATTCGCTTCCGGCCGGCTCCGCAGGAACGAGAGGTGAGATCTGTGGCCACCGATGACGGAGGACAGGATCGTCAGGACGGTGCCGCGCATGCGGAGATGCCGGCGGACCTGGAGAGCACCGAGCCCGGACGGAGCCGGCTCAAACCGGCGGTGTTCATCGGCTCGGCGATCCTGATCCTCGCGCTCTCGATCTGGGCGATCATCACTCCGACGGGCGCCGAGTACGTCATCGGCGCCGTCGTGGGGTGGATCAGCCGGGTGTTCGGCTGGTACTACTTCCTCGCCGCGACCCTCTACCTGGGGTTCGTCGTCTTCGTCGCCATCTCCCGCTACGGCACCATCAAGCTCGGCCCCCAGCACTCCCGGCCGGACTACGGCGTGTTCGCTTGGGCCGCCATGCTGTTCGCGGCGGGGATCGGCATCGACCTGATGTTCTTCTCCGTGGCCGGGCCGGTCACCCACTACCTGGCCCCGCCCGAGGGCGACGCGCAGACCGTCGAGGCGGCACGGCAGGCCGTGGTGTGGACCCTCTTCCACTACGGCATCACCGGGTGGGCGATGTACGCGCTGATGGGCATGGCCCTCGGCTACTTCTCGTTCCGCTACCACCTGCCCCTGGCGATCCGCTCGGCCCTGTACCCGCTGATCGGCAAGCGCATCCACGGCCGCATCGGTGACGCGGTCGACCTGGCGGCCATCATCGGCACGATCTTCGGCATCTCCGTGTCGCTGGGCATCGGCGTCGTCCAGCTCAACTACGGGCTGAACTTCCTGTTCGGCATCCCCGAGGGGACGGCGGCGCAGATCGGCCTGATCGTCATCGCGGTGCTCGTGGCCACGGTATCGGCCGTGGCGGGCGTCGACCGGGGCATCCGGCGGCTGTCGGAGATCAACGTCGTGCTCGCCATCGTCCTGATGCTGTACGTGCTGGTCTTCGAGGACCCGATCCAACTGCTCAACGCCCTCGTGCTGAACATCGGCGACTACGTCAGCCGGTTCCCCTCGATGACGCTGAACACCTTCGCCTACGACCCGCCGGTCGACTGGCTCAACGACTGGACGCTGTTCTTCTGGGCCTGGTGGGTCGCCTGGGCGCCCTTCGTCGGGCTCTTCCTGGCCCGGATCTCGCGCGGGCGCACCATCCGGCAGTTCGTGACGGCGACGCTGGTGGTCCCGCTGCTGTACACGCTGACCTTCCTGTCGGTCTTCGGCAACAGCGCCCTGAGCATCGTCCGCCAGGGCAACGTCGAGTTCGGGCAGCTCGCCATGAACGAACCCGAGCGGGGCTTCTACACCCTGCTCGCGGAGTACCCGGGCGTGCTGTTCAGCGCCGGGCTCGCGACGGTCGTCGGCCTGCTCCTCTACGTCACCTCCGCCGACTCGGGCGCCCTGGTCATGGGCAACCTCAGCTCCTACCTGCCGACTCCGGTCACCGACGCGCCGGCGTGGCTGCGCATCTTCTGGGCGGCGGCGACCGGCCTGCTCACGCTCGCCATGCTCCTGGTCGGCGGGCTGGACGCGCTGACCAGCGCGACCATCATCATGGGGCTGCCGTTCTCGTTCGTCATGCTCCTGATCATCTGGGGGCTGTACAAGGCGCTGAGGGTCGAGCGGTTCCGGCAGGACGCGTTCCGGACGACCCTGTCGTCCTCGCTGTCGGACCGGACCGCGGTCGACCGCCGGGGCACGGAGCGCAACTGGCGCCAGCGGATCGCGCGGGCGGTGAGCTTCTCCGGCAAGCGCGCGGCGACCAGGTTCGTCCGCGAGGTGTGCCGTCCCGCGTTCGAGGACGTCGCCGAGGGGCTGCGCGACCAGGGCGCGGAGGCGGCGGTCAGCGAGGGGATCGACGAGGAGGCGGGGATCCCGCACCTGGACCTGAAGGTGCCGATGGGCTCCGAGGAGGACTTCACCTACCGGGTGTGGCCGATCGTGGTCCCCACCCCGGCGTTCGCCATGCGCTCGCTCGCCGAGCACGACACCTACGTGCGCTTCGAGGTCTACCTCACCGAGGGCAGCCAGGGCTACGACGTGATGGGCTACACCAAGGAGCAGCTCATCGGGAACATCCTCGACGAGTACGAGCGGCACCTGGAGTTCCTGCGCCTGCACCGGGAGGCACAGGCCCGCTCGGCCATGCCCGACCACGGGCCCGGGACGGCCGACGTCCAGCCGGCGGACGAGACCTGAGCCCGCGGCACGCCCCGGTCCACCGCCGCGCCCCGGTCCACCCGAGCGCCCCGGCGCCCGACCCGTCGGCCCCGGTCAGGCGGAGGCGCCGGAGCGCAGGGACTCCCGGTAGGTCCGCGCCGTGGCCATCAGGCCGTCGAGCGCGTCCCGCGTGCGCACCAGCTCGGCGATGTGCTCGGTGAGGCGGTCGCGCTCCTGTTCCATGCGCGCCATCGCCGCCTCGGAGTTGTGCTCGCTGGGCGCGTCGACGCAGGGCAGCAGTTCGGCGACGGTGCGGCTGGAGAGCCCGGCGGCGTACAGCCGCTGGATGAAGCCGACGCGTTCGACGTCGGCGTCGACGTAGTGCCGCTGTCCGCTGGCACTGCGGGTGCTGGCCAGCAGGCCCTGTTCCTCGTAGTAGCGCAGGGAGCGGACGCTCACCCCCGTCCGTGACGCGAGCTCTCCGATGCGCACGGCTTCCCCCTCCGGACACGGCCACGGTGCTGCCTATGACCTGCGGCACAACGCTTGCCTCTCACACCAATGTCAGGTTTTAGCGTAGTCGACGTGCCCGGCCGGGGCGCACCTTCCACCGAGGAGACCTGACGTGACGAGCTTGTTCGAGCGATACCAGCTGGGGAACCTGACCCTGCCCAACCGGGTGGTGATGGCGCCGATGACCCGTGTGCGCGCCGCCGCGGGCGGGCTGGCCACCCCGTCCATGGCGACGTACTACGCCCAGCGCGCGACCGCGGGACTGATCGTGTCCGAGGGGGTGCAGCCGAGCCTGGTGGGACAGTCCAACCCGGGCACGCCGGGGCTGCACACCGACGAACAGGTCGCCTCCTGGACACCGGTCACCGAGGCGGTGCACGCCAACGGCGGGCGGATCTTCGCCCAGATCATGCACGGCGGGCGCGTCTCCCACCCCGACACCACGGGCCACCAGCCGGTCGGCCCGTCGGCCGTGCCCGCCGTCGGGGACGTGTTCACCCCGACCGGGCCCCAGCCCGCGCCGATGCCGCGCGCGCTGGAGGAGGCCGAGATCCCCGAGCACATCGGGTCCTACGCGGCGGCCGCCCGCCGCGCCGTCGCCGCCGGGTTCGACGGAGTGGAACTGCACGGCGCCAACGGCTACATGATCTCCCAGTTCCTGTCCTCCAACGCCAACCTGCGCACGGACTCCTACGGGGGCTCGGTGGCCGACCGGATCCGCTTCGCCGTCGAGGCCATGGCGGCCACCGTCGACGCCGTCGGCGGGGACCGCACGGGCATCCGCCTGTCCCCGGGCGGGACGTTCTGGGGCGTCGAGGAGACGGAGGTCCGCGAGCTCTACACCGCTCTGCTGACCGAGCTGGCCCGGATCGGACCCGCCTACGTCCACCTGGAGGCCACCGCCGACGAGGACCTGCTCCTGGAGCTGCGCCGCGTCTGGCCGGGCACCCTCATCATGAACCCGACCCTGCCGATGGGCCCGAAGCAGGCCGGCCGGGACGACGCCGACCACTGGCTCGGGCAGGGCGCCGACCTGATCAGCTTCGGCCGCTCCTTCATCTCCAACCCCGACCTGGTCGAGCGGTTCCGCGCCGGCCTGCCGATCGCCCCGGTGGACGAGGCCGCCTACTACCAGGGCGGCGACCGGGGCTACGTGACCTTCCCCGCGTACCAGCACAGCGCCTAGCACCGGGACCGGACCGGGGCGGCGACCGACGCCGACGAGGTTTCTCGCCGGGGCCCGGGTGGGGAACGGGAACACGCGCTAACGTGTCTGGTCCACGTGCGGCCCGACGCGGCCGCCCACCCCTCGTCGTGTGAGGAGCAGGTGCAGGCGCGATGGACGAGAGCTCTTCGCTGGCCGAGCAGGCCGCCACCACCCTGGTCCGCTCGATGGCCTCCGACGACGCCCCGGTGTGGCAGGTGGTCCTCGAACGGTTCGCGGCCCTGTTCGGCAGGGCCGGGCACGTGGCCGCGGCCGAGCTGGAGCGCTCGCGCGACGAGGTCGTCGCGCGGCCGGACCTGGCGGTCGAGGCGGCGGGGGAGTGGAAGCCCAAGCTCCGCCGCCTGGTGGCGGCCGACCCCGGGGCGGCCGCACGGCTGCGCGCGCTCCTGCGGGACCTGGACGACGACCGCCCGCGGCGGGACGCGACCAACCGCATCGACGGAGGGGTGGCGGGGATCGCCATCCAGGCGGGCACGATCCACGGCGGCGTCAACAGGTACGACGGCGACCACGTCGACTTCTCCGGCGGCACCTTCCACGACAGGGTCGTCGGCAAGGAGGAACACCACCACGAGAGGACCCGGGCCGACGGGCCCGGGGACGCGGGAGAGCGTCCCTGATCCGTGCCCCTGGGGCGCGGGTCCGAGGCTGCGCCCGGAGGCCCGGCTTCAGTACGCTTCGCGTCAGAGACAGGAACCGCACCCAGCACGCGGGCGCTCGGAGCCGGGCCTCCGGCGTGTCCGCCCGACCCGCCGGAGGCCGCCGTGGCGCGACCCAGCACCCTCGCCGTCGACTTCGACGGCGTCGTCCACGCCTACTCCAGGGGCTGGCACGACGGCACCGTCTACGACGTCCCGGTCCCCGGTGCGATCGAGGGCCTGCGCGCGCTCATGGACGAGTACGCCGTGTTCATCCACACGAGCCGCCGTGTGGACGCGGTCGCCGCGTGGCTGACCGACCAGGGCTTCGACTGCCGCACCGACTACGACGGTGAGTTCTGGAACGAGCGGGGCGTCCTGCTGGTCACCAACCGCAAGCTGCCCGCCGTCGCCTACCTCGACGACCGGGCGGTCCGCTTCACCTCCTGGAACCAGGCCCTGGACGACCTGCTCCCCTGAGCTCCCCGGACTGGCCCCCGGGCGGGGGAGGTCGTTTCAGGGCCTGGATCCGGTCAGGTTTCGGAAAAGCCGGTTTCCACCAAGGGGCCACCGGAAAGCCCCTGGTGCGGGTGGCACCCCGTGCCGACTCCTGTGGCGTGACATCCCTGGACCCTTCCACGTGTTCCGGACATGGTCGGCAGGTGCCTCCCGATCGAGATCCGCTCCCGCAAGCCGACCGAACCGGGGAAGAGACATGTCCGAGAACAAGGTGGTCCTGGAGCAGGCAGCCCAGGAGTTCGCCGACGCCAACGCGAGCGAGCCCTTCATCTACCAGCTCCCGCCCGAGCAGGGACGGGAGATCCTGGAGGACGTCCAGAGCGGTGAGGGCGTGCCCAAGCCCGAGGTCAACGACGAGTGGATCACCGTGGAGGGCGGCCCCACCGGGCAGGTGCCGGTACGGATCGTGCGCCCGGCCGGGGCGACCGGGGTCCTGCCGGTGATCTACTACATCCACGGGGCGGGCTGGGTGTTCGGCAGTGCGAACACCCATGACCGGCTGGTGCGGGAGCTGGCGGTGCGCACCGGGGCCGCGGTGGTCTTCCCCGAGTACGACCGGGCGCCGGAGGCCACGTACCCCACGGCGATCGAGCAGAACCACGCGGCGGCCCGGTGGGTGGTCGAGCGCGGGGCGGAGAAGGACCTGGACGGGACGCGCATGGCGGTGTGCGGGGACTCGGTGGGCGGCAACATGTCCGCCGTGCTGGCGCTGATGTGCAAGGACCGCGGGGATGTGGAGCTCCGGGGGCAGGTGCTGCTGTACCCGGTGACCAACGCCGACTTCGAGACCGCCTCCTACCACCAGTTCGCCACCGGGTACTTCCTCAACCGGGACGGCATGGTCTGGTTCTGGGACCAGTACACGACCGACCCCGAGCAGCGGAAGCAGGTCTATGCCTCGCCGCTGCGGGCGTCGCTGGAGCAGTTGCGCGGTCTGCCTCCGGCGATGGTGCTCACCGGTGAGGCGGACGTGCTGCGCGACGAGGGCGAAGCGTACGCGAACCGGCTCCGGGAGGCGGGGGTGCCGGTGACGGCGGTCCGCTTCCAGGGGATGATCCACGACTTCATGATGATCGACAGCATGCGCGACACCCATGCGAACAGGGCGGCGCTGCTGCTGGCGACGGACTTCCTGGCCGACGTGCTGGAGACCCGGTCGACGGTGCCCCGCCAGCAGGCGGGCCGGCGTTCCGGGGCCTACGCGCGCTGACACGGTCGTCGGCGGGGGGCGGGCCCGCCCCCCGCCGACGCCGCTCAGCCCTCCGCCGCTCCCGCCGACACCGCCCCGGGGCGGTCCGGGCCGGTCGAACCCAGACCTCGACCAGCAGGGTCCTGCCGACGTGCGTGTCAGGACCCGAAGGCGTGCCGATTGTCGTCCTCGTCGAACAGCGGCGGCACCCCGTCCATCTCCTGCCGGCCCAACCGCTCCCCCTGTGCGGCGACGGCCTTGCGCTCCTCTGGTGTGAGGTCGTCCGGGATCGGGTCATCGGCCGGGTGTACACGGCGGCGCGGGCTCATGGGTAGCTCTCCTCCAGGTCGGAACCAGTGAGTGGCGGGCGGCCGGACTTGCGGCCTCCCGTTCAATGGAGAGACGATGACTCCGTACGGCGATGACGCGATTCCGGAGAGTTATTTTTCGTGGTGGGTCGGGTGTGTGTCAGAGCCCGGCTCCGCGCTCCGGCTCGGTGGTCCGGATTCGCCGAAGATCCTCCGGTAGGCGCCGGGCGTCGTCCCGAGGTGCGACCGGAACCGTCGGCGCAGGTTGACCGCCGAGGCGAGCCCGACCCGGGTGGCGATGGCCTCGACCGGAAGGTCGGTCTGCTCCAGCAGCGCCCGTGCCGCGTCGAGGCGCTGGCCGAGCAGCCACTGTCCAGGGCTGGTCCCCAACTGTTCGGCGAACCGGCGGGCGAAGGTCCGGCCGGACAGCCCGGCGCGTTCGGCGAGGCGGTCGACGGTCAGCCGGGTCCCGAGCCGCGAGGAGGCCCACTCCAACACGGGTGCCAGTGACTCGTCCGCCCTGGTCGGAGTGGGCCGCGCGGCGTACTGGAGCTGGCTGCCCTCCCGGTGCGGCGGCAGGACCATGTTCCGGGCGATCTGGGCGGCGTAGGCCGAACCGTGGTCGGAGCGCACCAGGTGCAGGCACAGGTCGATGCCCGCGCCGGTCCCGGCACTGGTCGCCACGTCACCGTGGTCCACGAACAGCACGTCCGGGTCCACGTCCACCTCGGGAAAGGTGGCGGCGAGCCGCGCGGTGCTGCGCCAGTGGGTGGTGGCGCGCCGACCGTCGAGGAGCCCGGCCTGGGCGAGGACGAACGCCCCCGTGCAGATGGCGACGACCCGCGTCCCGCGCCGGTGGGCGGCCCGCAGTGCCTCGGTGACGGCCGGTGCCACCGGCGTGCCGTACCGCTGCCAGCCGGGGACGATCACGGTGTCCGCGTCCTGGAGGGCCTCCAATCCCGCGTCGACGAGCATCGTGTACCCGATGGTGGTCCGCAGGGCGCCGGGGGCCTCGGTGCAGATCCGGAAGTCGTAACGGCTCGGGACGTCCGGCAGCACCGTGCCGAAGACCTCGGCGGCGCAGGCGAGTTCGAAGGGCGACTGGGGCGGACCGAGGAGGGCCACCACCCGGTGGAGGCGCGCGGCGGAGGGCATGGCGGAATAGTACCCATAGATGTCTTTCCAGACTCTCGGTCAGGCGTCCAGGGACCGACACAGTGGTCCCATGAGCGAAACCACCGAAACGACAGTGTTGAGGACCGAGGCCCGGGTCGACGGCGAGGCGGCCAGCTATCTGACCGTGGAGCAGGGCGGCCCGGCCGTGCTCCTGCTGCACGGCACCTACTGGAGCCGGGTCTGGCTCCCGGTGCTGGGCCGCCTCGCGCGGTCCGGACTGCGGCCCATCGCCGTGGACCTGCCCGGGCTGGGGCGCTCGGGCGGCGAGCTCACCCCGGAGACGGCCACGGTCCCTGCACTCGCGGACTGGGTGGCGCGCTTCGCCGCCACGCTGGGACTCTCCGGGCCGATCGCCGTGGCGGGCCATGACATCGGCGGCGCCATCGCGCAGCACCTCCTGGTCCAGGGGCGACTGGAGGTGTCCCGGTTCGCCCTGGTCAACTCGGTCACCTACGACTCCTGGCCGGTGCCCGGCGTGGCCCGGTTCCGAGACCCGGCGGTCATCGCGGCGACGACCGCGGAGGACTTCCTCACCGCCCGCCGACAGGCCGTGACCGCGGCGCTGGCCGGTGCGGCCACCGAGCAGCGGACCGCCGACTACCTCGACCCGTGGACCGGCGCGCGGGTGCGCCGCTCCTGGATGACCCTGGCGGGCGCGGCCGACAGCCGCTACACCCGTGACCTCGTTCCCGCGCTGCGGCGGTCCACGACGCCCAAGCTGCTGGTCTGGGGCGAGGACGACGGCTTCCAGAAGGTGGAGTACGCCGAGCGGTTCGCCGCGGAGATGCCGAACACCACGCTTCTCCGCATCCCGGACGCGGGGCACATCCCCACGGAGAACGCCCCCGACCGGATCGGTCGTGCGCTGGGCGACTTCTTCACGGAGTAGCGCCGGCAGCAGTGCCATCGGTCGCCGTCGGTGGCCCGGTCGCCCGGTCGCCCGGTGGCCCGGTCGCTCGTCAGCGGTGGTCCGGTGGCGCGGGCGTCAGCGATCGTGCTGAACTCGTCGGTGACCGCGACCGGCCGTTGGGGGCATCCCGTGATCCGGCGCATCCGCACGGGCGGCCTCCACAGGATGGCGAACCAGGAGAACAGCGTGATCGAGTACGAGGCCAAGGTGCTGGACATCGACCCCGACCAGGTGGCCAGGCGCATCCTCGACAAGGGCGGCACCGACCTGGGGGAGGTGCTCCAGCGCCGCTACGTCTACGACATCGAACCCGGCGACGCGAGCCGGTGGGTGCGGCTGCGCGACACCGGCAGCGCGGTCACGCTCACGGTCAAGGAGATCGACTCCGACGCCATCGGCGGCACCCGCGAGATCGAGACGGAGGTCGGCGACTTCTCCACCGCCAACGCACTCCTGGGCGAACTCGGCTATACCCCGAAGGCCTACCAGGAGAACCGCCGGCACAGCTTCACCCTGGACGGAGCGCGGCTGGAGATCGACACCTGGCCGCGGATCCCCGCCTACCTGGAGATCGAGGCCGACAGCCGCGCCGAGGTGGTGCGCGTGGCGGCGCTGCTCGGCTACACCGAGGCCGAGCTGACGGGAGAGAACACGACGAAGGTCTACGACCGCCACGGCATCGACCTGTCCGCCATCGCCGAACTGCGCTTTCGCACGGAGTGAGCCGGGCGGCCGTCCTCACCCGTCGCGGACGGTGATGCCCGTGTTGGCGGCGAGCGCGGGGGCGATGGCGAGCAACTGGGCCTGGCCGATGACCGCGCCGCCCAGCGACTCGAACCCCGAGACCAGGTCGAGTTCGGTCGCGCCGCGCAGGTCGACCTCGCTCAGCTTCGCCTTGGCCAGGTGCAGGCCGCGGAGGCTGGAGCCGGGGAAGGTGACGCGGGTCAGGGCCGCCTCGCCGAAGTCCACGTCGGTCAGTACGCAGTCCTCGAAGACCACGTCGACCAGGCGCGAGGCCCGGAAGTTGACCCCGTTGAGCTTGCACGAGGAGAACACCACGCGCTGGATCTCGCAGTCGAAGGACGCGGTCCCGGCGAACATGCTCGCCACGATGGAACTGTCGAGCCAGGTGCATTCGGCGATGTCGGTGCCCGCCATGCGCACCGTGTGCAGCCACACGTCGGTGAACCGGCACCTGCGGAGAACCCCGCCGTCCCACTGGGTGCCGGTGAAGGCGCTCTCGATGAACCGGGCGCCGGTGAGGTTGACCCCCTCGAACCTCTCGCCGTCGAAGTGGACGACCTCGTGCGGGTCGTCGTGCAGGTCCCCCTGGTCGAAGGGGCGCAGATCAGCGGCGTAGGGCAGCTCGGAGACACTGGTGGGGACGGCGGTGGGCTTGGCGCGACCGGTCACGGGATCCTCTCCGGAAGCGGCCCGCGAGGGGCCGCGGGTGGACACGGGCGCGAGGCGGGTTCGGGCCTGACGGCACCACGGTCTCCTGGCCAGTGGAACCTACCACCGCGCATCTGGCCCTCCTGACCAGTCCGCCCGCCGCGGCGCGCCGACCACCGGCCGCGGACCGCCTGGGCACTGGCACCGATGTCTCTTGACCGGGTACCTTCCTGTGGTGTTCGTGCGCCAGGCGTCCGAACTCATGGCTCGTCATCCCCCACGAGGACAGGAAAGCTCCGTGAACCGTGCCTCGATCCGACCCTGTTCTCCGCTGCCACGGATTCGGTGTTTTAGTTGTCGAATATAGGGCGGTGGTGAAGCGGAATGTGGTACGGAATTGATCTCTTTTTCCTGATGGCGGCCTCCCTCGCGACACTTGCCTGGTTGAACCACAGACATTTCGACAAGATCTTCGACCTCATGGACGGTCGGCTCGAGAAAATGATCGGAACGAAGGATCGAAGGGGTGAAGTGTCGTACCAGGTGCAGAAACATCTGGCGACCGCGGTTCTGGTGTTCTTTTCTCTTGAATTTCTTTGGTACTTTGTTAAATCCCTCAGGCTGGCGTTCGGATGGGGCTCGTAGTCGCGAGATTCGCGGGGAACTGCTCGGTTGCGGAAGAATGGATTCACGGTGCTGATCGGATTGTTGGGTATTCTCCTCGGCGCGGTGAGGGTGCTGCCGGTCGATGGGTATCAGGCGAGCAGATCATTCACCGCGATGAGGGCGCCGACAAGGGCGAAGGGGAGGCCGATCAGCATGCTTGCCGGAACCGTGACCACGACGACGGTCATGACCCCGGCGGGCACGCCGGTGATGAAACCCAGGAAACGTGGCTCGTAGCCGTCGGCGACCCGGTGGCAGGCCCAGGCTCCCGCGACGGCCGCCACGGTGGCACCCGGGATCATAGGAGGCGACCACAGGAGCATCCCGACATAGCCCAGGGGCACGGCGGACCCCGCCGACAGGATCGTCGCCAGAAGGACCACGCGGTCGAGACGGGGCGTGAGCAGCGCCCGCAGCAGTGCGAACACCGCGCACCCCGCCCCGAAGCCGAGAGCGCCGATGAAGAGGCTCCAGGAACCGGCGAAATCCGCCACGATCTCGACCAGCAGGCTCACGTTGACGGCGGCCGCCGCGATACCGAGGAGCACGACCAGGTCGCGGTGGACGGCGCCGAATTCTCGGCGCACCACCGCCGCGCCGGCGAGCAGGACCGTGGGCACGAGCGACGCCGCCAGCCCCACGAGGAAGAAAGGTTCGCTCAACAGGGTCTCCGGTGACGTGAACGGTCGACGCGGTCGGTGATCCGGTTCCCACCACGAGCGGCCAGGGCGAGCGTACCCGGCCCCTCCGCAGGACCCTTCGGCGGGTACGGCGGCGGGTGGAGCGTCCGGTAGCTCAGAGCAGACCCTTCAGGTAGGAGCCGGTGCGGCTGTCCGTGGCCGCCGCGACCTGCGCGGGCGTGCCCTGTGCGACGATCCGGCCCCCGTCCGAACCCCCACCCGGGCCCAGGTCGATGACGTGGTCGGCGGTGGCCACGACCCGCATGTCGTGCTCGGCCGCCACCACGGTGGCGCCCGCCCCGACGAGGTCGCGCAGGCGCCCGAGGAGGACGTCGGTGTCGTACGGGTGCAGGCCGGTGGTGGGTTCGTCGAGCAGGTAGACCGTGTCGGCGACCCGTCGGCGCTGGAGCTCGGTGGCGAGTTTGATCCGCTGGGCCTCGCCGCCGGACAACTCCGTGGCGGGCTGGCCCAGGCGCAGGTAGCCCAGGCCGACGCCGGCGAGGGTCTCCAGGGAGCGCCGCACCGACGGCTCCTCGGTGAAGAACCCCGCCGCCTCCTCGACCGACATCGCGAGCACGTCCGCGACCGTGCGCCCCCGGTACCGCACCTGGAGGGTCTCGTCCTTGTAGCGCGAGCCGCCGCAGGCGGGGCACGGGGCGTAGGTGGTCGGCAGGAACAGCAGCTCCACCGACACGAACCCCTCTCCCTCGCAGGTCGGGCAGCGTCCGCCCACGACGTTGAACGAGAACCGGCCGGGCCCGTAGCCGAGTGAGCGGGCCGCCTCGGTGGCCGCGAACAGCTTGCGCACCGTGTCGAAGAGCCCGGTGTAGGTCGCCAGGTTGGAGCGCGGCGTCCGACCGATGGGCTGCTGGCTCACCCACACCACCCGCCCGCGTTCCGCGGCCCGGTCCGCGATCTCCGCGAGCAGCGAGGACTTGCCCGACCCCGACACCCCGGTGACGGCGGTGAACACGCCGAGGGGGAGGTCGGCGTCCAGGTCACGCAGGTTGTTGCGGGTGGCGCCGCGCAGTTCCAGGCGCCCGCTGGGGGAGTGGGCGCGGTGCTCCGGGAGGCCGTCGTGGAACAGGTAGCGGCGGGTCACCGACTCCGGGACCTCGCGCAGCCCGGAGACCGGGCCGCTGTACAGGACGCGTCCGCCGTGCTCGCCCGCCTCCGGCCCGACGTCGACGATCCAGTCCGCGCCGCGCACGATGTCCAGGTCGTGCTCGACGAAGCACACCGTGTTGCCCCCGTCGCGCAGGCGTCGGAGGATGCCGGTCAGCGCCTCGCAGTCGGCCGGGTGCAGGCCGGCGGAGGGCTCGTCCAGGACGTAGACGACCCCGAAGAGCCCCGTGCCCAGCTGGGTGGCCAGCCGGATCCGCTGGAACTCCCCGGTGGACAGGGTCGGCGCCGGGCGGGACACGCTCAGGTAGCCCAGGCCGAGCTCCGTCAGGACCTCGACCCGTGCCGTGATCTCCCGGACCAGCGCGCCCGCCGCTCCTGCGGCCCCTGCCGCCCCCGCTGCGCTCTCCGACCCCACGGCGCTCTCCGCGCCCGTGTCGTCCCGCCAGGGGCGCAGCAGGTCGACCAGTTCGCTCAGGGGCAGTGCCGCCAGTTCGGCGATGGTGTGCCCCGCGAAGGTGACCCGCAGCGCCTCCCGCCGCAGCCGCCGGCCGCCGCACTCGTGGCAGGTCCGGTCGACCATGAACTCGGCCGCCTTGCGCCGCCGCGCCTCACTGGCGGAGGAGGCGTAGGCCTTGAGGACGAGCCTGCGGGCGCTGCTGTACTTGCCCTGGTAGGGGCGGTGGACCCGGCCCGCCTCACGGACCGGGTGGACGGTCACCACGGGCTGTTCCTCGGTGAACAGGATCCAGTCGCGCTCGTCCTGGGGCAGTTCCCGCCAGGACCGGTGGATGTCGTACCCGAGGGTGTCGAGGATGTCGCGCAGGTTCTTGCCCTGCCAGGCCCCGGGCCAGGAGGCCACGGCCCCCTCGGCGATGCTCAGGTCCGGGTCGGGCACCAGCGACCCCTCGGTGACCTCGTGCTCGACCCCCTCCCCGTGGCAGACGGGGCAGGCGCCGGCCACGGTGTTGGGGGAGAAGGAGTCCGAGTCCAGGTGCTCCGCCCCGGGCGGGTAGGTGCCCGCCCGGGAGAAGAGCATGCGCAGCGTGTTGGAGAGCGTGGTGAGGGTGCCCACGGTGGAGCGGACCGAGGGCGCGGTGCGGGGCTGGGCGAGGGCCACGGCCGGCGGCATCCCGGTGACGTCGTCCACCTCCGGGGCCGGGAGCTGTTGGAGCAGCCGCCGCGCGTACGGCGCCACCGACTCCAGGTACCGGTGCTGGGACTCGGCGTAGAGCGTGCCGAAGGCCAAGGAGGACTTCCCCGAACCGGAGACCCCGGTGAAGGCGACCAGGGCGTCGCGGGGCAGCTCCGTGTCCACGTTCTTCAGGTTGTGGATGCGGGCGCCGCGCACCCGGATGCAGTCGTCGTGGTTGTCCATAGGACCAGCATGACCCGGTCACGGCCCCGGTACGGACCCAGGGGCGGTCCGTGTGCGGCACACCACGGCACGCGACGGCGCGCGCCGGGCCGCAACTCGACGGGGTCCGAGCCCCGGCGGGTTCCGCAGGCCGGCGGACCGGCTCAGTTCGCGTGGCCCGCGCGCAGCCACGCGATGTAGTCGGCGGCGGCCCGCTCGGTGTCGTAGTCGGGCCGGTAGCCGGTGTCCTCCCGGAGCCTGCTGGTGTCGAGCACCATGTGGGGTGCCGTGCCGCCCTCGGGAAGATCGATCCGGGCGTCGGGGACCACGGTCCTGATCGCTTCGACCAGCTGGGCGTTGGTCGTGACCCGACCGGATCCGACGTTGTACGTGCGGTGCTTCAACGTCTCCGCGAGCTGGAGGAGGGCGATGGCCCGCCCGGTGTCCTTCACGTAGTTGAGGTCGAGCCCGTCCTCGGCGAAGGCGGGCGCCACGAGGTGGGACAGGTCGGGGACGGTTCCGCGGGCGGCGGCGTGCACGAGCGCGGGGCCGGCGAAGAACGGGTCGCGATGCCCGAGCGGCCCCCAGGTGCCCGAGACGCGGTAGTCGACGATGTCCACGCCCGTGGTGTCGGCGAGGAAGCCGCCCAGGAGTTCGCCGACCTTCTTGAAGGTGGGGATCGAGACGGGGGCGCTCATCGGCAGCGGAGCGTCCTCGCGCAGCGGGCCGTCGTGTCCGGCGCCGAAGTAGACCCCGATCGTGCTGGCCACCCCCAGGCGCCGCACGCCCCACTCCTGCGCGGACTGCGCGATGTTCAGCAGGCCGTCGAGCGCCCGCCGGGTCGCCTCGACCGGAGCGTCGGGCACGGGCGGCCAGGGGTAGGACCCCGCCAGGTGCACGATGCCCGTGATGGCGTGGCGGCGGCCGATCGAGGGCAGGGCGTCGCGGTCGGTGATGTCGGCCTGCTCCACCGCCACGCGGGACTCGTCGAGGAAGGCGGGGAGGTCGCGGGCGCGTCGCTGGACCACGACGCAGTCCTCGCCCAGGTCGAGCAGTGCTCGCACGGTGTGCGTCCCGATGAAGCCGAGGCCTCCGGTGACCAGGATCATGGTGTGCCCCTTCCAGGCGGTGTCGTCCTCCCGCTTGGGCCGGCACGGAGGCCGTGCCACCGGTGCCGGGATCCGTGGGGACGAGCAAAACGGAACGTTGCTCCGATTAATATACGGAACAGTGATCCGTTTGGCAACGCCCGCGGTCCGGGGGTGAAACCGGAGCGCGGCGAACGGGCCCATGCCAGCCGCGGTCCGGCGGCGGTCGGGGGACCGGCCTGCTTTCCCCCGCCCGTCCCCCGCGGATGTCCGGCCTCGGCCGCCGCCTCCGTACTTATTGCCAATCCCGCGTCCAGGGCCTACCTTCGGGGTGCCGTGGTGTTCGGGAAGTCCGGTGAGAATCCGGCGCGGCCCTCGCCACTGTGCACGGGAAGCCCTCGCGTCCCGTGTACCGCCGGAATCCGTTCGGCGGCACACGGCCACACGCCACTGGGAAAGCACCCCTTCCGGGTGCGGACCTGGGAAGGCGGACACGGGGGCGACGACCCTGCAGCCAGGAGACCGGCCACGGCGCTGACGACCGTCCACGAGGTGCTGGAGATGGGTCCCCGACAATGCACATACCCGAAGGCTTGCTGCCTCCGCTGCACGCCGCCGCCTGGACCGCGGCCGCGGCCCCGTTCATCGTCCACGGCGTGCGCTCCCTCACCCGCGAGGTGCGTGCCGATCCCGACGCGAAACTGCTGCTCGGCGCCGCGGGCGCGTTCTGCTTCGTCCTCTCGGCCCTGAAGATCCCCTCCGCGACCGGCACCAGCTCGCACCCGGTGGGGGTCGGCCTGGGCGCGGTGCTCTTCCGACCACCGGTGATGGCGGTCCTGGGCACTGTCACCCTGCTCTTCCAGGCGCTGCTGCTCGCACACGGCGGGCTGTCCACGCTCGGAGCCAACGCCTTCTCGCTCGCCGTGGTCGGCCCCTGGGTGGCCTACGGAGCCTTCAGACTCCTGCGATCGGTGACCGCCCGTCTGTCCGAAGGGCTGTCGATGTCGGTGTCGGTGTTCGCCGCGGCCTTCTCGGCCAGCCTGGGCACCTACACCGTCACCAGCTTCCAGCTCGCCCTGGCGCACCCGGACCCGGAGAGCGGAATCCTGGGCGCGTTCGTCAAGTACGCGGCCATCTTCTCCCTCACCCAGATCCCGATCGCGGTCATCGAGGGCCTGATCACCGTGGCGGTGATCCGCATCCTCACCTCGGTCAGCCGTGGCGACCTCGTCCGGCTCGGGCTTCTGTCCCCGGCCACCGCGTCGACCCCGCACCAGCCCTCGTCCCCGTCCGAGCCCGATCCCGGGGATGGAACCGCGGCACGGACCACGTCCGCGCCCGCGACCACCGCCGAGGCCCAGGACGAGGGGACGAGCGCATGAGCGACCCGACCAAGCCCCGCGCGTGGGTGACCTGGGCGCTGCTGGGCGCCGTGGCCGTGCTCGCGGTCCTGCCGCTGATGACCGGCGCCGCCGACCACCTGGAGGAACCGTTCGCCGGCGCGGACGGCGAGGCCGAGGGCCTGGTGACCGAACTGCATCCGGACTACGAGCCGTGGCTGTCGCCCGTGGTCGAGCTGCCCTCGGGAGAGGTCGAGTCAGGCCTGTTCGCCTTGCAGGCCGCGATCGGAGCCGGGGTCGTCGGCTACGTCCTGGGGGTGATGCGTACGCGGTCGAGGTACCGGAACGAGGCGGCGTCCGGTGTCACCGTGGCGGCGACCGCGTCGGCGGCTGCCCCGGCGACCGCCGCCGAGCCCGGCGCCCGCTCCGAGTCTGGGTCCAACACCCGACCCGCGACCGAACCCGAGCCCGGCCCTCGACACGGGCCTGGAACGGGCCTCCGCCCCGCGCCCGACGCCGAACCCCGGCCCGAACCCGCCGAACCACCACCGCACGGCGACACCGCTGAACGCTGACCCCGCGTGACACCGATCGACACCGCCGCCTACCGGAGCCGGTGGCGGCGGTACCACCCCGCCGTGAAGGGGGTCCTGTGCGGCGGGCTGCTGGCCTGCGCCCTGCTCCTGCCGCCGTGGCCGGGCGCCGCGCTGGTGGGCGCGGCCACCCTGGCCGCGGCGGCCGCGGCCCGCGTCCCCTTCGGTCTGCTGGCCCGCGTGGCGACGGCGCCGCTGGTGCTCATCGCCACCAGCGCGGCCCCTCTCCTGCTCGCGGTGGGCGGTTCGGGGGATCTGGGCTGGGCCGACGGCGGCGCGGAGCGGGCCGCCACCGTGGTGGCGCGGGCGTCCGCGGCTCTCGGCACCCAGCTGCTGTTCGTCCTGACCACGCCCATGGCCGACCTGCTGGCCCGGTTGGCCCGCTCCCGGCTGCCCACCGCCCTGGTCGAGGTGGTCGCCCTCACCTATCAGATGCTGATGGTGCTGATGCAGACCGCCCAGCGCGTCACGTCCGGCCAGGCGGGGCGGCTCGGCTACCACTCGCGTCGGTCGGGGATCCGATCGGCGGGCGCGCTGGGCGGGGTGCTGCTGGTCCGCTCCCTCGACCGGGCACGGCGGCTCCAGGAGGGCCTGGCCTGTCGTGGATACACCGGCCGGCTCACCGTCCAGACCGACGAGCAGCCGGTGCGGCTGGTGGAGCTGGCCGCGGCCGCCGCTCCGGCCCTGCTGATCGCCGCCCTCTCCCTCACCCAGGCGGTCCTGCTGTGAGCACGGACCCCGCCGCCGACCCCTTGGAGACACGCATGCGCGCCCGACCGCCGGGGCCGGACCGGCCCGCCGCGACCTCGACGGAGCACGCCCCGCCCGGGTCCGGCGCCCCACCCACCCCGACCGATCCGCCTACCGAACCGGCTCCGCCCACTCCGCCCGCTCCACCAGCCGAACCCGCCCCGCTCGTCCTGGCCGGCACCGGCCTGCACTACGAGTACGAGGGCACCGGCCCCGCGCTGACCGGAGTGGACGTGGGGGTCGGCCGCGGCGGCCTGCTGGCGGTGCTGGGCCCCAACGGGGGCGGCAAGACCACGCTGTTGCGGCTGCTGGCCGGCAGCCTGGCGCCCACCCGGGGTTCGGTGCTGCTGGACGGAGCACCGGTCGCGCGCGGCCGACGCGCCCGCGACCGGCTGCGGCGCCGGGTCCAGATGGTCTTCCAGGATCCCGATGACCAGCTCTTCTCCGCCACCGTCGGCCAGGACGTCTCCTTCGGCCCGCTCAACCTGGACCTGCCCGCCGATCACGTGCGCGCACGGGTGGACTGGGCGCTGGGCGCTCTCGGCATCACCGCGCTCGCGGACCGTCCCACCCACCTGCTCTCCTACGGTCAGCGCAAGCGGGTGGTGCTGGCCGGGGCGATGGCGATGCTCCCCGATGTGCTCGTCCTGGACGAACCCACGGCCGGATTGGACCCGGCCGGCGTGGCCGAACTCGTGGCGACCCTGGACGCGTTGCGGGCGCGGGGCACCACACTCATCGTGTCCACGCACGACGTGGACCTGGTGCACGGCTGGGCGGAACACGCGCTCGTGCTCGACCGGACCGTGCTGGCTTCGGGCCCGGCCGGAGAGGTCCTGGGCGACTCCGACCTGCTGGCCCGGGCCCGGCTCCGTCCGGCCTGGGGTCCCCTGGTGGGCCGGGTCCTGCGTGCGCACGGCCTGCTGCCGGCCGATGCCGCCGACCCCGCCTCGTCCGAGGAGCTGGCCCGGCTCCTGGGCACCTGACCGGCGCGCCGCCGATCTCACCTCAACAGGCGGAGAAGTGGTCGTCGGCCGCCCAGTCCCCTTCCGCCCACGTCTCGGGCGCGGGCGGGGTGAAGCCCGGGTAGAGCTCGGCGAGTTCGTCGAGCAGCCAGCGGGTGAACCGCGCGGCACCCTGGGGGCAGGTGTGGATGCCGTCGGGGTTGCGGTCGGCCATGCCCTCCCGTTCCTGGGAGTACTCCGGGCCCCACACCTCGGCCGCGTCGAGCACTGTGGCGCTGCCTCCCGAGTCCTGGGCGACCTCCCGTGCGACCTGCGGTGCGCGTTCGAGGTCGTTCATGTGCGGCTCGTAGAAGTCGTCGGGGCGGATCGGCGGAGCCGTGACGAAGACCAGTTCGGCTCCCGCGTCCGTCACGGTGTCCACGAGCCGCTCGTACCCCTGTGCCTGCTCCTCCCGCGTCCCCCAGTCGTAGGTGGTGATCTGGTAGAGCACCACGTCGGGGGACGCGGACCCGATCTGGTCGGGAAGGGTCTCCCACTGTTCCTCGGAGAACGGTCCGACGACGTTCCCGCCGCCCTCGGCGGCGATCGACTCGAAGTCGACCGTGCTCTCCCCGAACGAGGCCGCCAGCGGCAGCGACTGGCCCACCGCGATGGAGTCGCCGATGAGGAGAACGCTGGACATCGGCGCGGTCGAAGGATCGGAGCCGCTGGAACCGCTGGAGCCGGACGAACCGGCGGGGTCGGTGGCATCGGCGGGAGCGGAGCTGTCCGCTGGGGTACCCGAACAGGCGGTGGTCAGCAGGACCAGGGATCCGGCGGTGACGAGTGTGCGCAGTGCGTTGTTCATGGCGTCCACGCTCGCGTGCCCGTGTCCCGGCCGGTCCGCCGCCGTGTCGCAGTCGTGTCCCGGTCGGCCGGGGACCACGGCTCATCGTGGTGTCGTGGCCGATACTGGCGGGGTGGCACGACTTCTGCTGATCGAAGACGACCCGATGGTGCGGCGGGGACTCGAACTCGCCCTGTCCAGGCACGGGCACGACATGCGCACGGCCGACACGGGAGAGGAGGGCCTGGCGCTCCTTCGGACCGCCCCGTCGGACCTGGTCGTGCTCGACGTGATGCTGCCCGGCATGGGCGGACTCGAGGTGTGCCGCCGCATCAGGGCCGTCGGCGGCACACCGGTGATCATCCTGACCGCGCTCGGCGACGACTTCGACATCGTCGGCGGGCTGGCGGCGGGCGCGGACGACTACGTGGTCAAGCCCGCGCAGCCCACCGTGCTCGACGCACGCGTGCGTGCGGTGCTGCGCCGCAGCTCGCCCGAGGCCGGCGGCGCCCGCGTCCACGGGGACCTGTGCGTCGACACCACCGCCCTGACCGTCTCCCTGCGCGGTGAGCCGGTCTCGCTGACCCCCACCGAACTGCGCCTCCTGCTGGTCCTGTCCCGCTCCCCGGGCCGGGTGTTCAGCCGCCGACGACTGCTGGAGGAGGTGTGGGAGCACGACTACCTCGGCGACTCGCGCCTGGTCGACAACTGCGTGCAGCGGCTGCGGGCCAAGATCGAGCCCTCCGCCACGGCTCCCCGGTACGTCCAGACGGTGCGGGGATTCGGCTACCGGTTCGGGCCGGTGTGACGGCCCCCCGGTGGCCCCGCCCCTCCCGATGGCCCCGCCCGCGCGGGCTCCGCGCCCGGCTGCTGACGGCGTTCGTCCTGGTCACGGTCCTGGGCGCCGCCGCGTCCGCCTGGGCGAGCGCCAACGCGGCGAGTGCGGCGCTGGTCACCTCCCACCAGCAGCGGATCACCGAGACCGTCGCCGCGCAGGTCGCCGCCACCGCACCGCACGTGACCTACCCGCCGGACCAGGAGGCGCTCGACCGCCTGGAGCAGGCGGTCGGGGGCCGGGCCAGGGTCACCTTCGAGGAATCGGCCTCGGCCGGTGCGTTCGACGCCGGCCTGGTCACCGACGAGATCCGGGCCGCAGTGCGGCACGAGGACGAGGTGTCCGCCCAGCGGATCACGCTGGACGGCCGGTCCTGGCTCCTGGTGGGGACGCCGGTCATGCTCACCGCCGTCGACGGGACACGGTCCGCGTCCGGCGTCGAGGTGTACGCCCTGCGCGACCTCGCCGGCGTGGAGAACACGATCGACGGACTCGCGCTGGCCGCGGGGACCACGGCCGCGGCGGCCCTGCCCCTGTCGGTGCTCCTGGCACTGCTGGCCGCGCGCGGGGTCCTGCAGCCCGTCCGCGACCTGCGCGACACGGCCGGACGGCTGGCCTCGGGCGACCTCGACGCCCGGTCGGAACCCCAGGGCGCCGACGAACTCGCCGAGCTGACCGTCGCCGTCAACGAGATGGCGGCCTCGCTCCAGGAGTCCATGGCGACGAAGGAACGGATGCGGGCCGACGCCCGCAGGTTCGTCGCGGACGTCTCCCACGAGCTGCGCACGCCCCTGAGCACGCTGGCGGCGGTCGTGGAGGTGCTGGAGTCCTCGACCGACGGCATGCACGGCGACGCCCGTGAGTCCGCGCAGATGGCGATCAGCGAGACCCACCGCCTGATCAGGCTCGTGGAGGACCTGATGGAGGTGTCCCGCTTCGACGCCGGAACCGCGCGACTGCACGTCGAGGAGGTGGACGTGGTCGACACGGTCCGGACCTGCCTCCGGCTGCGGGGGTGGGAGGACCGCGTCGAGCTGGAGGCGCCGGAGCGGGTCGTGCTGCGCCTGGACCGCCGCAGGCTGGACCTCATCGTCGCCAACCTGGTCGGCAACGCGCTGCGGCACGGGGCGCCGCCGGTGCGCGTGGCGGTGCGGGCGCTCCCCGGCGGCGTGCGCGTCACCGTCACCGACGCCGGTCCGGGCCTGGGCGCGGAGGTGCTCCCGCACGTGTTCGACCGCTTCTACAAGGCGGACCGGTCGCGGACCCGTACGCCGGGCAGTGGCCTGGGCCTGGGGATCGCGCGGGAGAACGCCCGTCTGCACGGGGGCGACCTCACCGCGGCCGACACCGGGTCCAACACCGGGCCCGGGACGCGGTCCGGCGCGCGGTTCGACCTCGTACTGCCCGATCAGGAGGAGGAGTCGTGAGGCGCGTGTGGGCCGTGGTGCCGGTGCTCCTGCTGGCCATGGGGGCCATGGGATGCGGGAGTGCTACCTCGGAGGTGGTCGGCGGCGGCCCGGCTCCCACCGGCGTGGCACCGGGGGTGACGCTGTACTTCATCGATGGGCAGGGCGACCTCCGGCCCCAGCTCCGGGACACCGGGCGACTGGGCACGATCCCCGAGGCGATGTCCCTCCTGCTGGCGGGCCCGGGCGGCTCGGGCCTGCGTACGGGGATCGAGTCCAGCGGCACCCAGCGCATGACGGTGACCGTGAAGGAGGACGTGATCGAACTGATGACGCCGCTCTCCGCCGACGAGGTCAGCCCCGCGGGTATCGACCAGATCGTGTGCACCGCCCTGGCGACGTACGTGCAGTCGGGTGGTTCGCCCGACACCGGGGTGCGGGTCCGGCTGACCCTGCCCACCCCCGAGTCGGACGAGGTCCGCAGCTGCCCGGTGCTCGACTGAGCCCCGGGAGTCAGTCCAGGGCGCCGACATCCACGGAGGGCGGCGGCGGTACGGGGACGGCGGTCCACAACACGGCGAGGACGACCATGACCGCGGCGAAGGCGGTGGCGCCCCGGCGCCCCGTGGCCCAGCCCGCGCGGAACCGGATCGGGTTCTCGACCAGGAAGGTCGAGGCCGCGGCCAGTGCGACCGACACCGCGACGACCGCACCCGTCCACCACCACCCCGTCAGGCCGGTCGCCTCCGGGGAGAGCAGCACGATGACCGGCCAGTGCCACAGGTAGAGGCTGTAGGAGATCAGCCCCGTCCACCGCAGGGGCTCCCAGGACAGGACCCGCGCCACCGGCCCCCGGGGACCGTGCGCGGTCAGGACGATGAGGACCGCGCAGGCCAGGGCGTGGGCGAACAGGCCGCCCGGGTACAGCCAGGGGGAGGTCGTCCCGTCGGCGAGGAGCCACAGCGCGGCGATCACGGCCGCCGCACCCGCGGTCGCCGCCGTCGCGGCCCCGGTCGCGCGCTCCGCGAAGCGGGCCGTCCACTGTCGCACCGCGGGGGTGGCGGCCAGGGCGCCCAACAGCAGGGAGAAGGCCCGTGTGTCGGTCCCGGTGTAGACGCGCGTCGGATCGGCGGGGTCGAGGAGGAGGGCCGTCGCCAGCAGGGAAGCGGCCGCGAGGGCGGTGGCGAGCACCGTGACCGGGGTGCCCGTCCTCGTGCCGCGCAGTGCGGCCAGGGCCAGGAGAAGCGGCCAGAGAAGGTAGAACTGCTCCTCCACCGCGATGCTCCACAGGTGCCCGAACACCCGGTCGCCCCCGAACCGGTCCCAGTACCCGGCCGACTGGGCGAGCAGGTGCCAGTTGACCAGGTTGGCCTGGACCCACGGCCCGTCCGCGAGCGTGCTGCGCACCAGCGCGGCAGGACCCGTAGCCCGCACCAGCAGGGTGACGGCGACGAGCATCAGCGCCAGCGCGGGGAGCAGTCGGCGCAGTCGGCGCCCCCAGAAGGCGATGAGGGAGACCCGGCCGGTCGTCTCGATCTCGCGGATGAGCAGGCCGGTGATCAGGAACCCGGACAGGACGAAGAACAGGTCGACGCCGAGGAATCCGCCGTCCAGGTGTCCGGTGTGGAAGAGCAGGACGCCGATGATCGCGAGGCCCCGCAGTCCGTCCAGGGCGGACAGGTGCCGGCCGCGGGTCGGGGACGAGGCGCCGGCGGTGGTCGATGGGTCTGTTCGCATGGCCCCGAGCCTTCCGGGGCCGCGTCCGGGCGCCGTCCCCGCCATGTCCCCGTTCCGTCGCAGAAACAGATCGCGGGCCCGGGGGAGGGGCGGGGCGGGGGACTCCGTGCCCGTTCCGCTTCCGCGGGCACGCCGAGGGCCCCGGCGCGTGGCGCCGGGGCCCGAGAGTTCAATACCACCTACCGGCCGAGGCCGGTCTTCCGCTTCCCGGGGACGAGCTGGGACGGGATCGCGGGGATCGCGGTTGTGTGACCGTGGACCACCTGCTTTCGAATCAGGGCCCCGCGGTACCCGAGCGGAACCTTCCGTGCCCGGGCGATCCTGATGGCATCTACTCCTCTCGATCTCACTTCGTGTCCTGCTTCGACTGCGGACCTACCGGCTCCCCGGTGTCCTGACGCACGTGCACACCGTCGAGCCGTCCTTCTCTCCACCGGAGCCTCCCGGTGGTCCAGCCGTGAATCTCTGCGGCTACGACAGGAAATGTAGCAGCCGGAGTCAGGCATGTCTATGTCCACCACTACAGGTTTCCGTTCTTTGCAGGGGGAGTTTTCCCAGATCCGCGTTCATCGGCCGGAGCGAGCGCATCGACGGTGCGGGTGGCGGGGTCGACGAGAGTGACGTGGTGGCCGAAGTCGGTCACGGAGCGCACGGGTCAACGGCGGCCGGCGCTCCATGCCCGATGACCTGCCACGACACACCGAGGTCGGATCCGCGCGGCGTGTGGTCGACCGAGGTGAGGTCCAGCGGCCCGGATCCCGGCGCCCCGGACACCGTAAAGTGCCTCCGGACCCCCACTGCCGCTCACCAACCCACGGAGAACACATGAACGCCCCCGGGCAGCGCGAGCCCGCCAGTTATTCCGCTCAGGAACTGGCCGACCCGCGTATCGACCCAACGACGTTGCGGCAGATGGCCGCCGTCCGCCCGGACCTGTGGCGGCTGATCCATGATCATCCGAATTGCGATGGCGGACTCGCCACCTACATTCGGCAGAACATGCCTGCGGGCGCTCTCCCCCCGCCATCGCCTGCGGCGATGCAGCCTCCGGCAGGACCGCAGCCCACGCCAGGAAGCCAGCCCCCGGCAGGACCCCAGCCGCCCGGGTCGCAGCCGCACAACGGGCAGCCGGGAGTGGCGCAGCCGCAGGCCGGGATGCAGCCTCCGGGGCCGCACCAGGTCGGAGGACCACCGCAGCTCGGGCCGCAGCACCCGCAGCGGCCCGGACCACCGCAACCCGGGCCGCCGCACCCGCAGCCCGGGCAGCAACACCCGCCGGCCGGGCAGCAGGTGGCCTCGGGAGCCAAGGAGCTGGCGAACGGAGCGAAGACCTACTTCGCCAACACCGTGGCGCCCGCCGCGATGGGCGCGGCCCAGACGGTGAGCCAGAGGTCGGGCCAGGCGCCGGGCGCCGTGCACTGGACGATCTGGTCCCGGTTCGCGCTTCCCGTGCTCGCGTTCATCGGGATCATCTCGCTGTTCATGCCGCTCGCCTCGGCCTCGTACATGGGCCGTTCCAGGAGCATCAACTACTTCTCCGAGGACGCGCCCCCCGGTGAAGGAGCGGTCATGCTCATCGCGTTCCTACTGGTCATCGGCTTTTCCGTGGCCTCGCTCGTGACCGGCCGGAAGTGGGCGCTCATCACCGCGGGCGTCCTCGCCATCCTCGTCGGCCTCGTCGGCATGCTCAACGGTTTCGGGACCGCGGCCGCCATCAACGGCGAGCGCTACGGCTCCGTCGGCGCCGGTGCGATCTTCCTGGGCCTCATGGGCCTCGGCCTGATCGTCTCGGCGATCATCACCTTCCTGCCCCAGAAGGGCCTCACGGCTCAGCAGTACTGAGAAGTCCCACGCGGGGCGGGTCCTACGGGCGCGCCCCGCGTGGGACTCCCTCCGGCCACGGGCGCGGGGCGGTCGCCTCCGCCCGAGCCGGCAGGGGCGCGGCCTTTGGTCACGGACGTCCGTCCGTGATGGTCGCGGAGGCCCCGGCCCGCCCTCCCCCCCCTCGCTCAACGGCCCCCTCTCGCCCCCGGCCTCCCTCCGGGCCGTCTCGCGCTCCGGCCCCTCCCGGATCGACATCCACACCACCGTCTCCGGATCCGCACCTGCGTCCGGCGGCCCTTCGGTCGCGGCTGGGGCCGATGTCTGCGTGCCCGATGCCGACGCTTCGACGCCGCGGCCGGCACATGCCGCTGCGCCGCGACCGACGCGCGCCCCGGTTCCGAGCACCGCCGGCTCCCGGGGTGATTGACCGCTCTGCTTTCATCGACGCAGGTCAGCTGCTTCTCCATGCGCGCCTTCGACCTGCTCGACCCTCTCCGCCGACGGCACGTGCAGCGGGACGACTACGTGAGACCGACCGGACACTCGCGATGGCAAAATCACTAAGCGACCTTTGACAGTTTTGCTATAGCAAACTAGCGTACGCGTGAGCGGCGTCACAGACAGGCGACCGCAGGAGAGGAAGGTCGCTGATGACGGCATTGGATTCCGACGCCGACCGGGTGTCGGGGCGCAGGATCACCTTCTTCGTCGTCCTCGCGGTCTTCGCGCAGGAGTCGACGTGGAACTTCTACGACGCGCAGGTGCCGCCGCTGCTGGGCGAGTACGTCACCAGTGCCGCGCTCATCGGCGCGCTGATGGGCATGGACAACCTGCTGGGCATCTTCATCCAGCCCTGGATCGGCAACCGGTCGGACAACACGCGCACCCGGTGGGGCCGGCGGATCCCCTACCTGGCCGTCGGCATGCCCGTCGCCGCACTGCTGTTCGCCGTGATCCCACTGGCCTCGTCACTGCCCGCGCTGGTCGCCCTGATGTTCTGCTACGCCCTGGTGTGCAACAGCTTCAAACCGATCGCTGAGTCGCTGCTGCCGGACTTCATCCGCCCGGAGCGGCGCAGCAGGGCCAACGCCGCCGTGAAGGCGGCCAGCAGCCTGACCATCGTCGTGTCGGCGCTGATCAGCCTCTTCCTCGTCGACTCCTTCCCGGTGCTGGCCTTCTCCGTGCCCGCCCTGCTGATGCTGGTGTCGGCGGTGGTGCTGGTGCTCAAGGTGCGGGACAACACCTCGCCCGCCTACCGGGAGGTCGCCGCCGAGGACGCGTCCATCGCCGCCGCCACGGCCGCCGGCCAGGACTCCGGCGCACCGCCCATGACCGTGCGCGAACTGCTCACCGACATCGTCCGCGACCGGAGCCGGGAACGCCTGCTCGTCCTCGTGGCCATCCTGCTGTTCGGTTGCGCGTGGGCCGCGTCGCGATCCCTCGTCACGCCCTACGGCATGGAGGCGCTGGGACTCTCACGCGGAAGCGCCGGCGGCCTCACCCTGCCCAGCGGCGTGGCCTTCATCCTGGCCGCGTTCCCCGTGGCGCTGCTCTCCGAGCGCATCGGCCGACTGCGGGTGATGGCCCTGGGCATGGGCCTGTTCGCCCTCTCCCTCACACTCGGCGCGCTGGGCGACGCCCCGGCCGCGGCCGTCGTCGCCCTGTGCGTCGGCGCGATCGGCGCCGCGGGCTTCCTGGTCAACGGCGCGGTGATCCTGTGGAACCTGGCGCCGTCGGCCCGCGCGTTCGGCACCTACACCGGCCTCTACACGGTCGGCTGGATGGGCGGCGGCTTCATCGGCCCGGCCCTGGTGGGCGCGATGGTGGAGGTCACCGGATGGCGCTTCATGCTGGCCGACGCCGCGCTGCTCGCCGCCCTCGCCGTCCTCGTGGTGCTGCGCGTGCTGGCGCTGCAGCGCCGGGCCGGGACGGCACGGGCGCTGTGACCACCGCCGCCACGGCTCCCGTCACCACCGGCAGTACCACCACCCTCACCACAGGCCCCATCGTCAGCCCCACCACAGGCCCCTGACGACCGCGGGGCGGGCGGCAGCGCCGTGGCCGCCCCGAACAGACCACCCCATGCGTGTACGACCAAAGGAGTACCAGGTGAACGACACCGCGGTGCGAATCCTCGTTCCGTCCGGCATGCTCGGAGCCGGGTTCCCACCCCACACCATCGAGCGCGGCATCGCCCTGGGCGCCGACGCCATCGCGGTCGACGGCGGCTCGACCGACTCGGGCCCCTACTACCTCGGATCGGCCACACCCAAGACGGCCCGCGCCCAGGTCGAGCACGACCTGCGCATCCTGCTCAGAGCCGCCGCCGACGCCCGCATCCCGCTCATCGTCGGCTCCTGCGGCACGAGCGGCACCGACGCCGGTGTCGACTGGGTCGCCGACATCACCCGCGGCGTCCTGGCCGCCGAAGGCCTGGAGCTGACCGTCGCCACGATCTACAGCGAGCAGCGGGCGTCCTCGCTGGTGGCGGACCTGCGCGCCGGAGCGGTCCACGCCCTGCCGCCGGCCGGTGCCCTCGAAGCCGCCACCCTGGAGAGCTGCACCCACATCGTCGCGATGATGGGGCACGAGCCCATCGAGGCCGCGCTGCGCGGCGGGGCCGACGTCGTCCTGGCCGGACGCGCCACCGACACCGCGGTCGCCGCCGCCGTCCCGCTGATGCGGGGCATGCCCGCCGGCCCCAGCTGGCACGCGGCGAAGATCGTCGAGTGCGGCGGCCAGTGCACGACCGATCCGCGCGCCGGCGGGGTGCTCGCCACCATCGACCACGGCGGCTTCACCATCGAACCGCTCGACCCGGCCACGGCCTGCACCCCCACCTCGGTGGCGGCGCACATGCTCTACGAGACCGCCGACCCGTTCCGCATGCGCGAGCCGGCGGGCACGATCGACGTCACCGAGGCGACCTACCGGGCCCTCGACGACCGGGTCGTGCGCGTGGAGGGCTCCAGGTTCGAACCCGCGCCGCAGTACACGGTCAAGCTGGAGGGCGCACGGATCAGCGGCTACGAGACGATGTCGTTCACCGCGATCCGCGACCCGCACATCGTGGCGAACATCGAGGACTGGGCGGCCCTGCTGCACCGGATCCTCGGCGAGTGGGTGAGCCGGACCCTGCGCCTGGAGCCGGACGAGTACGCCGTCGACATCCGGCTCTACGGCCACAACGCCGTCCTCCAGGACCGCGACCCGGCCACCGTTCCCGCCCGCGAGGTCGGCGTGATGCTGCTGGTCCACGCGGGCGACCAGGCCACCGCCACCGCGATCGCCAAGGTCGCCAACCCTTTGATGCTGCATCTGCCGACCGCGGACATGGACTACCTGCCGAGCACGGCCTTCCCGTTCTCGCCCGCGGAGACCGAGCGCGGCGCCGCCTACGAGTTCGTGCTCAACCACGTCGTGGACACCGACGACCCCACCGCCCCGTTCCGCACCGAGTACCGAAAGGCCACCGCCGATGTCTGAGACGCTGGGCGACCTCGCCCTGGAGGTGCGCTCCAAGAACGCCGGCCCGTTCTGGACCACCCTGGAACTGTTCATGCGCGACGAGGCCGGCTACGCGGTGGCCGCGGACGAGGACCTCCTCAACGAGGACGTGATCGCGCGGCTGTACGGCGCGCCCGTGGACCAGATCCGCTTCTTCCGCATCCCCGCGCTGAACGTCGTCAAGATCTCCTTCCCGAGGGTCGTCCCGCAGGGAGGGTTCCGGGACCGCGACGTCCACTCGGGCCAGCACCACGTCCCGCTCGCGGCGCTGACCCCGACCGCCGCCGGCGCCCGGAACGGGGCGGACGGGTGACGGCCGCACACCACCGCGCCGAGGCACCGGCGCCCCACACCTACGGACCCGAGGAAACGACCATGCGACTCCCCGCCACCGACCTCGCGGCGCTCGCCCGATGGGACACACCCGCGCTCAGCAACGCCCTGCGCCGCACAGAGGCCGGTGCCGACGGGCAGGCGTACACGGACGGGTCGATCCACCGCGTCACCGGCGGATCGCTGCTGGGCACCGCCGTCACGGCGACCATGCGGGCCCGCGAGCCGGGCGACGACGCCGTGCCCGTGGCGGACCTGCACCGCGCGATCCTCGCGGTGCAGGGCCCGGTCGTCGTGGTCGTCCAGGACCTCGACGAGGTCCCCGGCGCCGGGGCGTTCCTCGGCGAGGTCAACGGCGCCCTGCTGTCGGCCCTGGGCATCGCCGGGTTCGTGACCAACGGGCGCGTGCGGGACGAACCGGACCTGCGGGACATGGGCTACGCCGTGCACGCGGCCGGGCTGTGCGTCGCCCGCGCCCACATGCGGCTGACCGCTGTCGGGGTGCCCGTCCGGGTCGCGGGCCTCGACGTCGCGCCGGGCGACCTGCTGCACGGTGACGGGCACGGCGTCCTCCGGATCCCGCCCGGCGCCGCCGGCGACCTGCCCGGCCTCGCCGAGCGGATCCGGGCGGAGGAACAGGAGATCGTGACGTGGGCGCGGTCCGCGGACTTCACGCACGAAGGGCTCCTGGCCCTCAGACGCGTGCGGCACTGAACCGACCGCGGCCGGCACGCACATGAGCCCCTCTCCCGCGGACGGCTTCGGCCCGCGCTTCGCCGTGCCCGTCCTCCTCGGACCGGCGCTGAACTCCGTCAACACGACCATGATCGCGGTCGCGCTCGTGCCGATCGCGCGGGCGACCGGTACGTCCCCGTCGGACGTGATCCTGCTGGTGGCCGGGCTCTACCTCGCCAGCGCGGTCGCCCAGCCGGCCATGGGCGGCCTGGTCGACCGGTACGGTCCCCGGCGGCTCTACGTCGCGGGCATGGCCCTGGCGGGACTCGCCGGGCTGGTCCCGCTGGCGTTCCCGACCTTCGCCGGGGCGCTCGCCTCGCGCGTCGCCATCGGGATCGGCACGTCGGCGGCCTATCCGGCGGTGATGGCGGCGATCCGGAACCGATCCGCGCGGTCGGGGCGGGAAGCGCCCCGCGGGCTGTTCGCGGGGGTCTCCGTCTCGGGCCTGGTCAGCGCCGCGGTCGGCCCGGTCCTGGGCGGCGTCCTCGTGGAGGGCTTAGGCTGGCAGGCGATCTTCGTCGTCAACGCCCCCTACGCGGCGGTCGCGATGGCGGCCGCGCTGCTGGGACTGCCCTCCGACCGGACCCACGTCCCGCCGGCGGGCTCCGACGAGCGGGATCGACGGCCGCGCCTGCCCGACGTGCCCGGCCTCGTCCTGTTCGCGGTCGGGATCGGGGCCGCGCTCGTGTTCACCCTCGATCCGCGACCGGACCGGTTCTGGCTCCTCCTCGTCGCCGTGGCCGGGACGACGGCCCTCCTCCTCTGGGAGTGGCGTCATCCCCGGCCGTTCGTGGACGTGCGGATGCTCGCCGCCCATCCGGCGCTCGTGCGCACCTACGCGCGGCACTTCCTGGTGTACCTGTGCACGTACCTCGTCATCTACGGGATCACGCCCTGGCTGCAGTCCGCCGCCGGGTACACCGCCGACGCGGCGGGATGGATGCAACTGCCCGCGGTCGTCCTCGCGGGTACGGCCGCGGGGCTCGCCTCCCGCAGCCGCGGTGTCCGGCTCCCACTGGTCGTCGCGGCGTCCGTCCTGGTCACGGGCGGTCTGCTGCTGACCGTGACCACCGCCGCCGCGCCGGTGTGGGTCCTGCTGGCCGTCATCGGGCTCTTCGGTCCCCCGCAGGGGCTGACGGCGGTGTCCAACCAGGTCGCGGTGTACGGGCAGGCGCCCGAGGGGCGGATGGGATCGGTCGCGGGCCTGTCGCGCACGGCCGTCCAGGTCGCGGCGATCGCGGCGTCGGGCATCATCGGTCCGGTCTTCGGCCCGGTGCCCGACGACGGCGGCCTGCACGCCATCGGCTGGATCATCGCCGCGCTCGCCGGCGCGGCACTGCTGCTGGCCGCCCTCGACCCCGCGCTCCGGCGCCTGTCCCGCCCTCCGCGAGAGTGACCCCGAGCGTTGCTATCGCAAGACTGGCAGGAAGCGCATGCGGCTATGCTGTCGGGTATCGTCGAGCCATGAACGGCAGGCAGTTGCGCACCATGACGACCGAGACGCTCGCCGAACGCACGTACCGGGCGGTGCACGACGCCATCAGGGCCGGAGAGCTCAAACCCGGCGAGAAGATCACCGAGCGCGGGCTCGCCGAACGGCTGTCGGTGAGCCCGACCCCCGTACGCGAGGCGATCCGCAGGTTGGAGACCGAACGCCTCCTCGACCGCACCGGCCCCCGCACGGTCGTCGTCGCCGCCATGGAGGACTCCGCGGTCCAGGAACTGGCCGAGGTCGAGGTCGCCCTCCGCGGCCTGGTCGCCCGCTTCGCCGCCCGCCACGCCACCGACGTCCAGATCGACCGCCTCGACGCCATCCTGGACGAGGCCGACGACCTCCTCATCGTCATCCAGCAGCGCAACAGCGAGAACCGGCCCATCGACCGGCACCTGAGCAGCCTCTTCGACACCATGCAGGAGTTCAACGACACGGTGAACTCCTGCGCCCACAACCCGGTCCTGGTGGGGCTCCTGGAGCAGACGCGCGTGTTCTCCCAGGCCGAGCGGCGCGCCCGCCTCCGCGAGCACATCTCCGCCGGCGACCGGTCCGCGCTGGACCGCTACAGCTACCACCGGATGCTCGTCCGCGCGCTGCGCGACCGCGACGCGGAGTCGGCCGAGCGGATCGTCATGGAGGACGCCCGCGCCGGACTCGTCGGCCGCCGACCGACCCCGAACGGCGACCCCGACACGGAGTAGGGCCGTCCTCGCCCGACCGGCCCCGGGGCGAGCGATCCTGACGACCCTGCCCCGGGGCTCCCAGGCCGGGTCCAAGACCCCGGTGGGGGCCTGACCACCTTCGAGCCCGCCCGGGATGCGTTCCGTGACGCGGCGTCGGCGCGAGCGCAGACGGCATCGTCCCGGTGGCGGCATGTCAGCGGTCCCCGCCGACGTGGTCGTCGTGGCGGTCGGTGCCGCCCCGGTGACGGAGCGGCTGGCCGGCAGTGGGCTCACCGTGGACGACGGGGTGGTGTGCGACGCGCACTGCCGTGCCGCGGAGGGGGTCTACGCGGTCGGCGACATCGCCCGCTGGGACCACCGGGGACTCGGCACGCCGCTGCGGCTGGAGAACCGGACCAACGCCACCGAACAGGCGGTCGCGGTGGCCGCCGACATCCTCGGCCAGGGTGAGCCCTACACTCCCGTGCCCTACCTGTGGACCGACCAGTTCGGCACCGAAGACGGCCACCGCGTAGTCGGAGGAGACCAGAGTGAACTCGTGCTCCTCGCGGGCGGGGTCGAAGTCGGTCTGGCTGCCGAAGACCCGCTCCAACAGGTCGCAGGCGGTCGCGGTGCGGTCGAAGAGGGCCAGGCCGAGGGCGGTCAGTTCGTAGTGCCCGCCCTTCCGGGAGAGCAGGTCGTCGTTGAAGTGACGGCGCAGCCGGGCCAGGGCGGCGCTCATGGCGGGCTGGCTGAGCCCGATGCGTCGGCCGGCGTTGGTGACGTTGCGCTCCTCCAGGAGGCTCGTCACCGCCGACGAACTGGAGCCGTACCGCGACGGCGACGGATTCCTGCGCCTGGCGCTGACCGCCGAGATCAACGGCGAGGTCGTCGGCACGGACTTGCTGTCCAACATGAGTTGGACCTTCGAGGAGATGACCGCGTACGCCTCCAGAGGCACGTACGTACGACCCGGCGACGTGCTCGGCTCCGGCACCTGCGGCAACGGCGGCTGCCTCGCCGAGCTCTGGGGTGTGCGCGGCCGGCAGGACCCGCCACCGCTCAAGCCCGGCGACACCGTCACGCTCACGGTCGAGGGGATCGGCACCGTCGCCAACACCGTGGTCGCCGGTGCGGGCGTCATCGGCCGCCGTCTGGCAGGGGTGGACCTGAGCGACGACGCCGCCGTCCGCCGAGCACCCGATGCCTTCGAAGCCCCCGCAAGCCACACCGTTCGGCAGTCCCGGCAGGCCTCCAACCTCGGGCGGCTCTTCCACCATGCGCCGGCCGCCCTCCAACCGATCCGGGACGCGGTCCTGGAGAGCACCCCGCTGATGCAGAAGGTCGTGGGCGAGTCCACCCCCGGCTCGATCCGCAAACACCTGCGCGAGATCGACGAGGCCGAAGACCGCTTCACCGAGCTCCTCGGTCACGGCGAGACACACGGATCCGGCCCCTGAACCTCGTGGCTGGGGCTTGCCATTCATCCGGCCCTCATGCGACTTGCCGAGTCCCCTGGACACTGGATAGCCCACCGTCGCGCCTAAACTCGAATTCGAGACGATTTCCCCGAAACTCCGACCTCAACGAAGAGAGTCACGTATGTCGACTGCACACCCCACGGCGATCATCACCGGCGGGACCGGCGGGATGGGGCTGGCAACGGCAGGGCTCATGGGCGACGACCACCGAATCGTGCTGGCAGACCTCGACCGGTCGCGCCTCGATGACGCGGTGGGCGAGTTGGCCATGGTCGGAATTGAAGCAATCGGCGTGGTGTGCGACATCACCGACAAGGCGTCCGTCGAGCACCTGTTTCAGCGCGCGGAGTCCGAAGGACGTCACGTTCGCGCAGTAGTCCACTCCGCTGGAGTCAGTCCGCACATGGGTACAGCCGAACGTATTGCCCGCATCAACGCGACCGGCACCGTCAATATCGCGAGAGCCTTCCTCGCGCGGTCCGCGGACGGCGACGCCCTGGTCAATGTGGCCTCGACCGCCGGACATAGCATCCCCAAGCTCCTCATCCCGCGCCGTGCTTTCCGCCTCGCCGAGCATCGTCCCGACGACTTCGAGAAGGCGATCGTCACGCGCGCGAGGGTCGTCGGACCAAAACTGAAACCCGGACTGGCCTACGCGATCAGCAAGAACTTCGTCCACTGGTACAGCCGTTTCCTCGCGGCCGAGTTCGGCGAGCGGGGAGCGCGGGTCGTCTCTGTCTCTCCTGGGAGCTTCGATACTGACATGGGTCGCCTGGAGGAGAACCACGGCGCCGGTGAACTGGTGAAGTCGGCGGCGATCAAACGATTCGGCAAGCCCGAGGAGATCGCGGCTGTTCTCGCCTTCTGCGCAAGCGAAGCACCCGGATATCTGACCGGGGTCGACATCCTGGTCGACGGGGGTACCAAGGCTGGGAAGGAATTCTCAACGTCCCAGGGTAGGACCCTTTGAATGGAGGGCTCGTGTCCTTCATGTGCTCGGTGCGGGGGTGGTTCGATGGCCTCGTGCGCGCCTTCACGGACTCCGTCCTCCAGGCCGCCCTGAGCCGATCGCCCGCCAGGTCGCCGGGTGTTCGCCTCCCGGTCACGGAGACCGCCTCGTCCGTTGCCCTGCCTGATGTCACATGGTCTCGGAGCCCGGGAACCGATCCGGCGACGCCGGACACACCGGGGTTTCCATGGAACGAGTTGACCGCTCACCTCGCCGTGAAGTGCCCGGGGCCCTTCGAGCGCGCTGCGGTGCCGACGGAACACCGTGGCCGAGCGGGGTGGTGTCCGGGCTGGGGCGACGTGTCCGCGGCGCCCCCGACCGGCGGACAGAGGAGAGGAAGGCCGTGGCCGGCATCGAAATCCCGAGAAGAGGGCGCGTGAGGTCGACTCGGCAGGTGACGCCCCCGCCGACGGTGTCACTGGTCATCCCGGCGTTCAACGAGGAGGACACCATCGAGCGGTGTCTGCTCGCCGCACTCCGGCAGACGCAGGCCCCTCGGGAGATCATCGTGGTCGACAACCGTTCGACCGACGGCACGGCGGCGGTCGTCCGGAGACTGGCGGAGTCCCGCCCCGACGCCGGGGTCAGGATCCTGCGACAGTTCGACGCCCAAGGGCTCGTCCCCACACGGAACGCCGGATTCGCGGCGGCGAAGGGCGACGTCATCGGGCGCATCGACGCGGACTCCGTCATCGCTCCGGACTGGGTCGAGAACGTGTCCAGGGCGATGGGAGATCCGGCCGTCGGAGCCGTCACCGGCCCGGTCACCTACTACGACGTGCCCGTGTTCGGTTCCTCCCCTGTGTCCGACGACCTCGTGCGGCGCACGTTCTGGCATCTGGGCAAGCGCCGCTGCCCGTTCGTCTACGGCAGCAACATGGCCATCCGGGCCCGGGCGTGGCGAGCGATCGAGGGTTCGGCCTGCCTGGACCACGACGACGTGCTGCACGAGGACATCGACCTGGCGGTGCACCTCAAACAGACCAGCATCCGGGTCGCCTACGTGCCCCGGATGCGAGCGGGCGTCTCCGCACGCCGGTTGGAGTCCTCGCCTTCGTCCTTCCGGGCGTACACGCGTCGCTTCAACGCCACGTACGAGAGCCACGGCATCGATCACTGGACCCTCAGGGCCCCGCGGCACCTGCTCCAGGGGGTGTTCTGGGGGCTGCGTTCGGTGTCGTCCCTGGCCCCTTCCTCAGCCACGCGGAAGGCCGAGGACGACCTCGGGCTTTCCCAAGGGGTGTAGCGGACACGTCCTCTGAAACGGACGGGATCTCCGGCTTCCGAGAGGACTGGTTTTCACACTTGGACACGGTCCTCAACAATGATGGGTGTGTCCTGTGTTCTTCGGAGTCGGGTTTCTTGATCCTGGGGACCACGTGACCCTTGAAGGAGGGCATCGGACCGGCGATCCACCGCCAGGCCAGTGAGCTGCTGGGGAAGGTGGTGCCCTGGCCTTGTTATCAAGGTCCTCTGGGCTTGGAAGGAGAACCTGCAACGAATGTGCCTCCGTGGTCAAAAACCCGTACCCAGAAGCCGTTCCGGTTCTACAATCAACACATGGAGACTCCCTCCCCCCGGGTTCCTGTTCTGCTCTCCCACCTTCGAACCACGTCTGTTCGACTCCTTCCCGCGACTTTCTTGACCCTGTCTCTGGGCGCCTCCTGCGCCTCGCCCACTGACGAGGACACAGATTCCCCTGCTCCCTCACGCTCTGTTGCGGACTTGGAGCCCGAAGAGCGTGTACACCTCGCCGACACACTCGCTTCCCGTTCCCTCGAACTCGCACCCGAGGACCCCCGGCTGTCCACCGCTCTGGCTCTTGAGGCTGCAGGGTTGGAGCGCACCGACACCTCCGCGGCAGCCATGGAAAGGCTCGCCGAACCGCACCTGATCATGGAGCTCGACAGCGATGGCGAACGGTTGACCACTCTGGTCTTCTCTTCCGGGGGACGATTCCTCGCCGGAGGAACCGCCCGAGGGCGGGTGTTCCTCTGGGACGTCTACACCGGTGACACCGTCTTCGACGAGCAGGCGCCCGGGCCCGTTGAGGAACTGGCCCTGGACTTTCAGCCTCTGCTCGTCGCGGCGCGCTCCGATCAGGAAGTCGTGGTGTGGGACGTCGAGACCGGCGAGGAAGAGACGCGGATCGACGCCGGCGCGGGAAGCGGCATGGCCTTCGCCAGCAGTCTGCGGGGCTCGCTCATCGACGCTGACTACCTGGCCCTGGGCTCCGAGACGGGAAGCGTCTTCCTGTGGAACAACGATGGTTGGGAACTCGACGATGAAATCGCCGTGGCGAACGAGCGCTTCTCACTCGCGATGACCTCCTACGGCACGGGCCTGGCCACACTGACCGATGAGGGGGAGATCGGCCTGTGGGACGTTGCCACCCGCGAACTGCTCGGTACCGCAGACCTGCGTGACAGTGGGCTGAGCGGCCAGGGGTTCCGGTTCTCCCCCTCCGCGACCGGTCAGGAGGTCATCGCCGTGACCAGTGACGAGGGAATCTTCGTTGTGTCCTCCGATGCGGTGCGCACCGGAGACGGCCCCGTGGCCATGCCCCAGTCCTGCTCCGGTGTGTTCTGCGACGAATACTCGACTCGGCCCAGCGCGCACCAGCGCCTGGACGTCGCCCCGGGCTTGGCAGCCCAGGGGCAGATCCGCTTCCTCGTTACCGCGGGCCGGGACCGGGGCTTCGAGGAACTGACCCTGTGGGAGACACCCCCGGGGATACTGACAGCATTCCAACCCGTGGAGACCATGCCCATGGCACGGGAGGTGGAATTGCTCGCCGCCTCACACCCGGATTCGCTTCTGCATGTGGTGGCAACGGTCATGTCCGGGTCAGGCCCTTCGCTGTGGGACATGTCCCGCGACCCCTACGCTCCCTACGCTGACGCCGAGTCGCTGTCCATCTACCTGACGCAGCGCTGCACGGGTGCTCCTGTCCTGCTGAGTCCAGAGGAATGGGAACGTGAGCTCCCCGGCCTGTCCTATGAGCCCGTGTGCATCCGGCTCCAGGACGAAGCGGGCGACTACCACGGCGAACCAACGGTTCCCCACTCGCCCGATCCCTCCGACGACTGAGCCCTATCGGTGACGATCAGCCATCCCAGAACGGGAGTTGTACATGGGTAGGAGCAACAGGCGCAACCGATCCAGAGGCGGAGGACGCAGGCCGCGACAGTCACGCCCCACTTCCCGGCGCCGGGGAGGACGGCTCCTTCGGACGCCGAGCGCGGCCGTCGTGGCTTGGGCGACCCTGCTGGCCGTGCCCACCGCCCTCATGGCAGTCGTCCTCTTCGTCAGGGACGTGGGCGACTGGGCCAACCGGGGAACCTTCGAGGTGGTGGAGCTGTCAGCGGACGGTTCACAGGCGATCACGGGGACCCTGTCCGGCGGGGAGGGCCCGGACCAGGAGGTGGACGTCCACGCCACCGTGCTCACCGTGATCCTCAAGAACAACTCCGAGGATCTGAAGGTGTTCGATCGGATCACCGTGGAAACCGAGTCCTTCGTTCCGGTGACCGAATGCGTTGACGGTCAGGGAGGACCCATCACCGTTACAGCCTCCTACGAGATCAGCCTTCCTGCGCAGGGGGAGGAATCGCACCGCGACATCTCCTATGCCCTGGAGCCCAAGAAGGCCGAGGCGCTCGAACTTCCCATAGGTAGCAGCGAGTTGGGCACCGGCGTGGCCCGGATCCGGGTTGCTCTGCATGAGAGCGGGGGCGACATCGAGGAGGTCGGGAGCATCGCTGTGCTCGCCAGTCCCGGTACGGGGGGCCTGTACCCTCGCCCCCTGCACACGCTGCCCATCGGAGGAATGCCTTCTCCGCAGTGCGTCCACGACACGCACGACGCCCTCCTGGAGCTGGTCGAGGACACCCCGACGGTGGCCGACAATGTCCGAACCCTGACGGAGAACGTGGGGGTGACCTCGCGGGAGCTGGGTGGCTGAGACGACAGCGCTGACCTGCTCGGTGACCGCGGCTTCCTCCCAGCGGGAGACGTACCTGTACACGGTCGGCACCCGAGGCTGGCCATGGCGCGCCCCGGGCGCGCCCCCCGCCTTCCCGCTATTGGTCTCGGTTGTGCTTCGGCTTAGTGTCGGCACCATCCAGGCCATGGTCTTGACCAGCGCAGACCTGACCGACGCGAACCTCGAGGGCGCTGAGTGGGGCTACGGCGACTGAAAAAGGCTCAGTGAAGTACTTGCTGAGCGGCCCACCGATCAGCGGTCAATCCCGCCTTGCCTTTCTGTCCGAAGGCTCGGGAGGAGGGACGTAGGAGGTTGCCGAGTCTGGGAATTGCTCGTGGGGAAGCGCCGAGCTGAAGTGCTCAGGTCCGTGTCAGCGCCCCGATATATATAGCGTCCTTCTGGTCGCTTCCTGAGGAGGGTGGGGGAGGGGCGACGCGCGGAGAACGACGGCAACTAGTGCTCTGTCCGGGAAGGTTCGCCGGTTCGGATGCCTTACAGGTTGTTCGCATAGAAGCTGGTGAGTCGTTCGACGGCAGCGTCGACGTATTCGGGTTCGTCGTACATCTCGTAGTGGCCGGCGCCGTCGATCACCATGAGGTCGACGGGGTTGGGGGCCAACTTCCACAACTGCATGCCGGTGTCGTAGGAGCCGGTGTTGCCGAAGCGTCCGGCGAGGATGACCTGGAGTGGCTGGGTCATGAGCCGATCGGCCAGGTGGAACGCGTCGTAGCCCAGCAGGAGGGAGTCGCTGCGCAAGAGGCGTCGGTTCGTGGAGTGTTCGTGACCGCCGCGCTCGGTGCGGTAATAGGTGACGGCTTGAGTGGTGTCGATGTCGGTCAGCCCCGCTGTTGTGGCGTCCTCCAGGGTGACGGGCAGCCAGTTCACGCGGGTCGTCTCGCCGGAGCGGGCCTCTTCGGTCCGTGCGTCCGCGAGGGCGTCGAGTGCTGCGGCCGGACCGTCGGGGGAGAAGCTGCGGAACGCGGCGCCGATGTTGACGGGGACGACCGTGCCGACCGCCTTGATGCGGTGATCCGTGCGAGCGGTGTGCACGGTGTAGCCGCCACCGGCGCAGATGCCGAGGACGCCGATGCGCTGCGGGTCGATGCCGGGGATCGTGGTGAGCACGTCGATGGCGTAGGAGATGTCCTCACCTCGGCGGTAGGGGTCTTCGAGGTCGCGGGGCTCGCCCTCGCTCTGACCCTGATGGGCGGGGTCGAGGACGAGCGCCGCGATGCCGCGGGCGGCGAGACGGGAGGCGTAGTTGGCGCCGATCTGCTCCTTCACGCTGCTACCCGGAGTGGAGAGCACCACGGCGCGCAGTGGTGTGCTGCTGCCGGCGTGGTCGGGCAGGTGGAGGTCTGCGGCGAGGTTGATGGGACCGCGCGGGATCGTGAGGTGCTTGAGCATGCCTGGCTTCCTTCGTGAGATTGTTGTTCCATGGGAGTCCAGTACAAGTCAATGTATTGTACGATCTTAAACTAATACGAAACTGTACCATATGGACGGAGGGGTCGCATGTCAGTTGACGGGGCGCAGCTGTGGACGCTGAACCAGCGGCTGCTGGGCGTTGTGATGGATGCCTGCACGGGGGAGCTGGCCGAGCTCGGGTTGGAGACGAAGGAGTTCTTCGTCCTGGCCGAGGTGGAGGCATCGCCGTACCCCGCCGAGATCGCGACGGCACTGCTGCTCCCCAAGGCGAGCGTGACGGTCTACGTCCGCAACCTCGTCGCCAAGGGGTTCATCCGGCGCGAGATCGACGACGCGGACCTGCGGCGTCACCGGCTCGTACTCACCGCTGAGGGCACAGAGGCACGGGATCGTGCACTTGCAGCCCTCGCGGCGGAGTACGACCGCAGACTGGCGAGGATCACTCCGCGGGACCGCACCGAGCTGCAGCGCATCCTTCAGGAGATGCTCTCGCCCGCATGAGTCCATGGTCACGAGCGGTTCGCCTGCCCGGTGACCCCCGCTCACCAGTGCTGTGACCGCGTAGATTCCCTGGATCGTTCAGCCTGCGGTGGCGAGGGGGCGTCCGCCCCAGCGGATCCCTTTCTCGCTGCGGATGCGGGCACGCTCCTTGCGATCGGCGGCCAGGACATCGCGGTTGCGGTAGTGCGAGTTTGCGATGGTGAACTGGCGAAGCGGTCCGAAGTGCGCCTCGATGTGGTTGGCCCACGAGGCCTGCGCACATGGACCAGCTCAGACACCCCGCCCCCAGCAATCGGATCGGAAGTCACCGTGCATCCAACCGCCCGGACGACCGCCCCGGCGAACCTTCCCGGTCAGGGCCTGAGATGGCGGAAGCCGGAGGCGAGCGGATGCCGCCCCGTCCAGAGGGGAGGAGCCGTGCGGCGGCCCCTAGTGCTGGTGCCGGTCGTTCTTCTCGCGGTGGTGGCCACGGTCTCGTGTCAGGCGGAGGTCAATTTCTCCATCGTCAACGAACTCGACGTGCCCGTCATGCACTGGATGGATTCGACGACCTCGGACCAGGAACCGCCGGACCACTTCACCAGCGACCCCATACCGCCAGGGGAAGCACTGGAGATCAGCATCACCCCTGAGGAGCCGCCATCACCGTGGGACAGGTGGCCGTTCACCCTGATGGACGACGGGTGCACGGACAGCACTCGGCAGATCGGCGCGATGACCGAGGACGGCAGGGTGTTCATGTACGGACCACCCCTGTGCGAGGGGGACGTCTGGGTCATCCAAGAGGAGTGAAGAGGCACCCGGCCGTCCTCAGGGCGGCGTCCGACGCCGACATGGAGCAACGTGCGGCTCCGTCGGGTTGTCCGAGTCCGGGCATCAGTGAGGCGCGAACGTGTGCGCGACACTCGTCCAGACCGGCGGGTTCCCGCTCTCGCCGGTAGCACGGCGACCACCGCCGCGTTCAGGGCGGCGCAGGGCCCGTCAGCGGGTGGGGTCGATGACGGTCATCCCGGCCACCGTGGCCTGGTCGAATCTCGGAAGCAGCGCCGCCGCCGCGGACGCCAGCCGCCCGTCGCGCATCTCCCACACCGCGTCGGCCCGGTCCAGGTACTCGGTGTCGTGGGTGACCAGTACCGTCCCCAGACCGAACCGGGCGGTCAGATCGGCGATGAGGTCCACGATCGCCCCACCCCGCTCGTGGTCGAGCGCGGCCGTCGGCTCGTCGACCAGCAGCACCTCGGGGGCGCCGGTCAGCGCACGGGCGATGTTGACGCGCTGCCGTTCGCCGCCGGACAGGTGCGCGGCGCGTCGGTGCTGTCGGCCGTCGAGTCCCACCGTGGCCAGCAGGTCGGCCGCGGCCGACCGGTGCGCGCGCGGGCGCCGACCGCGCATGTGCTCGGTGACCAGCAGTTGCTCGACCGCCGTCAGGGACCCGACGAGGTTGGGCTGCTGGAAGACGATGCCGATCCGGTCGCGCCGCAACCGTGCCAGTTCCGTTCGGGACAGCCCGCCGGTGTCGGTGTCACCGATCCGTACGGTTCCCGCGCCGGGGCGGATGAGGGTGGCGGCCACCGCGAGCAGGCTCGACTTGCCCGAACCCGAGGGGCCCACCACGGCGTGCAGCTCGCCGGGGGCCACGGTCAGCGACACCCCGTCCAGGGCGGTCACGGTGGTGTCGCCGTCGGGGTAGGTCAGGGTCACATCGGACAGGGTCAGGCTCATCGGACGCCTCCCAGGGCGGTCAGCGGGTCGACGGAGGTGATGCCGCGCACGGCGAGGACGGCGCCCGCCATACCCAGGGCGGTCATGCCCGCGATGGGTACCAGCACCGTGGCGACGGTCAACTCGAACGGCACCATTCCCGCCGCCAGAGCGCCCAGGCCCAGCCCCAGGCCGCCGCCCACGGCGGCACCCGCCAGCAGCACCAGAGCGGACTGGCCCAGGGCGTCGCGCAGCAGGTAGCGCGTCGAGGCGCCCAGAGCCTTGAGGATCGCGATGTCACCGCTGCGCTGCACCGTCCACACGGTCAGGAACGCGCCGACCACCAGCACGGAGATCGCGTAGAGGAACCCCTGGATCATCAGCAGGGAGCCGTTCTCCGAGGAGAAGGCCCCGATCGCGGCGAGGCTGTCGTCGCGGTCGGCCGAGACGGTCCCCGCCGCGGTGTCGATCGCGTCGAAGTCGGCGGTGCCGTCGGTGCCGGCCGCCACCACGGTGCCCACCGGGGTGGCGTCCCCCGAGCCGGGCACGAACGACCGCCAGGTGGCCAGCGACGTCCACACCGCCGGGGTGTGGCTGTAGGAGCCGTCACGGCCGATCGCGGCCACCGTCAGCTCGGTGCCGCCCAGGGTGAGGACGTCGCCTTCACCGATCCCCTCGTCCTCCGCGAGGGATGCCCCGATGACGAGCGCGTCGTCGGCGGTGCCCTCGGGGGCGAGCCGGCCGTCGGGATCGGCGGCGAAGACAGTGGCCGCGAAGGACGAGCCGTCCTCGGCTTCCAGCCGGCTCTGGGTGATGCCCAGCGGCTCGGCCCACGCGACCCCGTCGGCGGTGGACCAGGCGTCGGCCTGGTACGCGGTGACCGAACTGTCGGCGTAGGACGCCTCGGGCGCCTGGTCGCCCGCGGCACCGAAGGCGATGCGCTCGGCGGGCAGGTTCTCGACCGCGGAGGTGGACTCCGCGGCCAGACCGGCGGTCAGCCCCGAGAGCAGGACGACCAGCAGGGTGATGAGACCGACGACCGACGCGATGAGCGCGAACCTCCCCTTGGCCGCTCGGATGTCTCTGAGTGCGACGAACACGGTGTCCCTTCCGATGGGCGGGCCCGGCGGCCCGTTCGTTCTCCACCATCCGCGCATCCGGCCGCCGTGCCATCGGGGCGATGGTCGAACGGCGGGCATCGAACGAGGGAACCGCGAATCCACCTGATGATGGATACCGGCGGTGCCCGCACCCCGCGTACGCTGCGCCGGGGCATGATGAAAGCCCGATCGGGGCGAGGGGGTGGCACACATGGCCGAGGCCGGGCCCACTGGGGGGACCGTGCTGTGGCTGCTGCGCGCCATACTGCACACCGCGTTCTTCGCGCTGCTCGGTATCGGCGCGCTGCAGACGGCCACCGACGGCCTCGCGGCGCCCGCGAACCGCTGGGCGGCCGTCGTCGGTGCCCTGGTACTGGCCGTGGTCTACGCGTCGGGGCCGCTCATGCGGCACCGCGCTCCGGCGCGCGCGACAGCACTCGGATGGTTGGCCTCCGTCACCGCACTGTGGGTCGTGCTGCTCCTGACCGGACCGGACTTCTCCTGGGTCGCGTTCCCGCTGTTCTTCCTGCACCTGCACCTGTTGCGGCGTCGGCACGCGATGGTGGCGGTCAGCGTCATCACCGCGGCCGTCGTCGCCGCCCAGGCCCTGCACCTGGGCACCCTCACCGTCCCGGTGGTCCTGGGCCCCGTCATCGGTGCGCTGACATCGGTGGTCATCGCGCTGGGCTACGCGGCGCTGTACAACGAGAGCGAGCAGCGGCGCCGGCTGATCGAGGACCTCACCCGTACCCGCGGTGACCTGGCCGCGTCACAGCACCGCGCCGGGGTGCTGGCCGAACGCGAGCGCCTGGCCCGCGAGATCCACGACACGCTCGCGCAGGGTCTGTCGAGCATCGTGCTGCTACTGCGCTCCGCCGAGGGAGCGGCCCCCGGGGTCACCGGGCCCGCCCGGGAGCGGATCGCCGAGGCCCGTGCCACCGCGGCGGAGAACCTGGAGGAGGCGCGCCGCTTCGTCCGCGACCTCACCCCGCCGTCGCTGGAGAAGGGGTCGCTGGTGGAGGCGCTGCGGCGGGTGTGCGAGCGGGCCGGCCGGGAGGGCGGGCTCGACTGTGTGCTGCGCGTGGACGGTGATCCGGTACCGCTGCCGCGCGACTACGAGGTGGCGTTGCTGCGGGCCGCGCAGGCGAGCCTCGCCAACACCGTGGCGCACGCGGGCGCCACGCGCGCGGTGGTCACACTCGGGTTCCTCGACGAGGAGGTCACCCTGGACGTGGTGGACGACGGCCGCGGGTTCGCCGCCGCCGAGTGCTCGGTTCCGCGCCCGGACGGCACGGGGTTCGGCCTGGCCGCGCTCCGGGAGCGGATGACCGCACTCGGCGGACGGCTGGAGGTGGAGTCGGCGCCGGGAGAGGGCACCGCCGTGGCGGTGCGGCTCCCACTGGCCCGGCGTCCCGTGCCCGACGGGCGAGAGGATGAAGGGGAGACGCAATGAGCAGCACCGACTCCGGGGACGGAACCCCACTGCGCATCCTGCTGGTGGACGATCATCCCGTCGTGCGGCGCGGTCTGCGCGCGATGTTCGAGGACCACGGAGGCATGCGGGTGGTGGGGGAGGCCGCCGACGGAACCCAGGCTCTGCAGGTCCTGGCGGCGTTGCTCGGCCCCGAGGGCATCGGGGTCGACATCGTGCTGATGGACTTGCAGATGGGTGCGGGCATGGACGGGGTGGCCGCCACCGGGCGCATCACGGCCCAGCCGAGTGCGCCGCCGGTCCTGGTGCTGACCACCTACGACACCGACGCCGACATCCTGGCCGCGGTGGAGGCCGGGGCATCCGGCTACATGCTCAAGGACGCTCCGCCCGAGGAGCTGTGCCACGCGGTGCGTGCCGCGGCGCGCGGCGAGACCGCGCTCGCCCCGCACGTGGCCGCGCGGCTGCTCGGGCGGTTGCGCACGCCAGGTCCCGCACTGAGCCCGCGCGAGGTGGAGATCCTCGGCCTGCTCGCCCGGGGGTTGGCCAACCGGGCCATCGCTCGGGAACTGTTCATCAGTGAGGCCACCGTCAAGACCCACCTGGTGCACGTCTACGACAAGCTGGGCGTCGACAGCCGGACGGCGGCGGTCTCCGCCGCTCTGGAACGCGGAATCATCAGATCGCGCTGAGGGGATGGAGCCCGCGTCCCCCGTAGCTTCGATCCGGTGCGCGGGCGCCGACCCTTTCGTGTTTGGTTGTCCGCACCTGTTCTCTGTGGCGAATTTTCGGGAAGTTGCCGAATTCGACATCCCGTGCTGGTGAAACCGCAAGTCAGGAAGACTGCTCCCCGCGCATGAGGGGATGGCCCCAGCACCTCGCGCCCAGGGTCTGACAACTACCGCTGCTCCCCGCACATGAGGAGATGGACCCGAGTAGGGCTTCACCTTCGAGACGTTCGGCCTCCCGGGGGCAGCGACTCTCCTCCCGATCGTCGAGGCCGCCCGGACTGGGAAACAGCCTCGTCCGAGCCAGGACCCATGCCCGGTCAACTGCGACCTACCAGTGCCGCAGCGCGATGGTGACTGACACCCCGAACATGGCCATGGGCGCGAACACGAAGACGTCGGTGCCCACGCCCACACGCTCCTGGGCTCAGTCCGGCACGTGAAGACCTGTCATCTCCTGGACGCGGGTACCGGGCGTGCGGTCCAGGCGATGGCGGGCAGGACCGCGAGAGCGAGCACTCCGCCGGCCAGGGACAGCAGTGCGTAGCTTCCGGCGGCGACGACCAGTCCAGAGGCCAGGCCTCCGCCCGCTCCGGCCACGGCGATGGCCACGTCCACCGATCCCTGAGTACGGGCGCGGGTGGCCAGCGGGACGGCGTCGGTGACGATCGCGGTGCCCGACACGATTCCGAAGCTCCAGCCCAGACCCAGCAGAGCCAGAGCCAGGGCCAGCAAGGGCACTGAGTGGGGCGGGGCCAGGGCGGCCAGCAGTCCGGAGGCCAGCAGTGTCAGCCCGGAGGCGGCGGCCACGGGCACGCGGCCGAGGCGGTCGACCAGGAAGCCGCTGAGCGGGGAGGGCAGGAACATCGCCGCGACGTGGATGGCGATGACCAGCCCGGCCGCGCCGACGGAGTGGCCGTGGCCGGTCATGTGGACGGGAGTCATGGTCATGATCGCGACCATGACGAGCTGGGCCAGGACCATGACGGCGGCGCCCAGTATCAGCATCCGCGTGTTCGAGGCTGAGGCGGTGGGGCTCGGTGTGGGAGTGGCGGTGGTCTGGGGGAGGGCAGCTTCGGCGCGGGCGGTGGTGAGCGGATCGGGGCGCAGCAGCAGCCACAGGACCAGCCCGGCCGAGGCGTAGGCCGCCGCTGCCAGCAGGAACGGGCCGGCCAGCGCCGGAACACCCACCGCATGGGCCAGATCGCCCAGTTGGCTGACCAGGTTGGGACCCACGACCGCGCCCAGGGTCGTGGCGACCATCACCGTGCTCAGGGCCCGGCCCCGGCGCTGGGGGGTGGCCAGGTCGGCTCCGGCGTAGCGGGCCTGGAGGTTGGTGGCGGTCCCCGCCCCGTAGACGAACAGGGAGGCGAACAGCAGTACGACGCTGCCGAGCGTGGCGGCGGCGACCACGCCCACGGCTCCCAGGGCGCCCGCGGCGTATCCGGCGGCCAGGCCGGTGCGCCGTCCCAGGCGTTGGGAGGTACGGCCGATCAGGGCCGCGGCGGCGGCCGAGCCGATGGTGAACAGGGCGCTGGGCAGCCCGGCCCAACCCGCGCCGCCGAGCATGTCCTGGGCCAGCAGGGCGCCCACGGTGATACCCGCGGCCAGTCCGGCTCCGCTGAGGACCTGGGCGATGACCAGCACTGTCAGGACACGTCGTTGGGCGGGATGCGGAGCGAGGGCGGTGGTGGTCATGGGATACGGCCTTGTCGTCGAAGAGGGCGGAGCCGGGTGGTAGGTCAGTGGGTGACGGCCAGGCCGTCCGAGCGCCACTCCAGGACGCCCTCCTCCAACAGGGCGGCGTTGCGGCCATGGGCACGCAGCAGGCGCACCGCGTCGTAGGAGAGCACGCAGTAGCGGCCCCGGCAGTACGCCACGACCTCGGTGTCGGCGGGGATCTCGGCCAGCCGGTCTGCCAGCTCCTCCAGGGGGATGGACACCGCGCCGGGCAGGTGCCCGGCCTCGTACTCCTGGCTGGGGCGCACGTCCAGGACCAGGGCGGTGCCGGTGACGGCCGAGGCCAGCAGCTCCTCGCGCCCCACCAGGCGGATGTCGTCATGGTCGAGGTAGGCGCGGCGGGCGGCCTCGACCTCGGCCTGATGGGTGTCGGCCACGCGGCACAGCACCGACATCAGGGTGGCGACGTCGTCGCCGGCCAGCCGGTAGAAGATCTTGGTGCCCTCGGCCCGGGCGGTGACCAGCCCGGCCTGGCGCAGTACCTGCAGGTGGGCGGAGGCGGTGGACAGCTTCAGCTCCGCCGTGCGGGCCAGGTCCTGCACGGGGCGCTCGCCCTGGGCCAGAAGTTCGACGATCTCCAGGCGTTTGCCGTGGGCCAGCGCCTTGCCCGTGCGGGCGATGGCGTCGTACAGGTCGGTCTTGCTCATCCCAGCAACTCCATAGTTCCATGTATCTTTGGAATAGATAGTACGTGACCGGTGGGACCACCGGAAGAGGGCGGTCCCGTTCAGGCGGAGAGCGCGGTTGCGCTCCCGCGCCGAAGGAGGCCGACGTGGGCACCGATCTGGGCGCGTCCCAGCGCGAGCATTGGCAGGACGTCTACGACCGCAACCCGCACATGTACGGCGCCGAACCGTCAAAACCCGCCCGGCACGCGCTGGAGGTGTTCACCGCCCGCGGTGCCCAGGAGGTGCTGGAGCTGGGTTCGGGGCACGGACGCGACGCCCTATGGCTGGCCGACCAGGGACTTCAGGTCCATGCAGCCGACTTCAGCGCCACCGCCCTGGACCAGCTCACCCGTACCGCCGAAGAACAGGGTGTGGCGGATCGCGTGGAGACGCACCTGCACGACGCGCGCACACCCCTTCCGCTGACCGATGCCTCCGTGGACGGGGTCTTCGCACACATGCTGCTGTGCATGGCCCTGACCACCGACCAGATCCACGCGCTCGTGGACGAGATCGGCCGGGTGCTGCGCCCCGGGGGCGTGCTGGTGTACACGGTGCGCCACACCGGCGATGCCCACTACGGGACCGGTGTGTCCCACGGCGACGACATCTTCGAGCACGGCGGATTCGCCGTGCACTTCTTCGACCGCGCCCTGGTCGATGACCTCGCCGCCGGATGGAGCCTTGTCGCGGTCGAATCGTTCGAGGAGGGTGAGCTGCCCCGTCGGCTGTGGCGCATCACCCAGACCAAGCCCCCACTCCGGTGAGCACCGCGCGCCCCACTGGCCGGTCGGGTGGCACCACTCGGGCAGGGGGTAGGCCCGGACGGAGGTTGACAAGTCTGTTTCCACATAATGGGAAAGCAACCTCGGTCTCCTCCAGGGCGTGCGGGCGGCCCTGGTGCCGGAGGGGCGGCCGCGAGCAACAGCACCGATGCGATGAACCGCCTCGGCAGCCTGCTCAGAGCACAGGGCAGGGCCGGTGAAGACAAGAGCTGGTACCGCCGGGCCGTCAAAGCCGGCGACATCCGCGCCATGGTCAACCTCGGCTCCCTGCTCAAGGAGCAGGAGAAGAACAGTGAGGCCGGGCTCTGGTTCCGACGCGCCATTGCCGAAGGCGGCCCCACTGTCGTGCGCCAGTTCGGCAGCCTCCTCAATCGGCGGGGTATGGGCGAGAGGTGGGCGTTCGCGTGGTGGTTCGTCGGGACGGTGTTTCGCCGTTCCCGCTGAAGCCTTTTCCGTTCCACTTTTCGTTGGTCTGGGGAAGCAGGGGGCTCTCGCCGTGGTGGGCCACGACCAGGCCGCGGGTCGCCTCGGCCAGCTCGCGTGCCCGGGCCGGGTCGAAGGTCGCCATGGCCAGGTCGACGGGCCTGCCCCGGTCGATCGCTGTCAGTGGCTCGGCGGGCGGGCCGTCGATCACCTCGACCATGGGGGCGATCGCCGTCTCGACCGGCTTCGCGGCGACCTTGCCCAGGAGGGTGATGATGCCCTTGGCCGGCTGACGGAGGTGGCCGATCCCGCCGAGGGTCCGGGTGAAGCCGGGGTGGTGGAGCACGATGCGCGCACGGCTGCTCGGCTCGTCGGCCAACGACCTGCCGAGCAGGTCGTTGGCGCGGCCGGCCTGCATCTGCGCGCGGATCGTGCTGTACTTCGCCTCCGACTGCAGGTCGGCGAGGTTCACCCTGCCGACCTTGAGCCCCGCGGCGGCGACGTTGACGATGACCGGGGCGGGGGCGGCGTCGAACTCGGCGCGCAGCCCGTGGCTGAGCAGGTACCGGCTCAGGTAGTAGAGGGCGAAGGTGAACTCCAGCCCCTCGGCGGTGACCTCGCGCCGGGGAGCCTGCCGGTTGGCGCACAGGACGAGGGCGTCGACGGCGGGGGACTGTGCGCGAATGTCCGCGACGGCGCGTTCGTTCTCGGCGATGGAGCTCAGGTCGGCGCGGACGAACCGGAGGCGGTCGCCGGCGCCCAGCGCGGCGGCCTCCGCGTGCAGGCGTCGGCCCTTCTCCGCGCTGCTGCCGAGCGCGACGACCGTGTCGCCCGCTTCGAGGCGGGCCATGACGATGCCCCGGCCCATGCCGTCGGTTCCGCCCTGGACCACTACGGTCTTCTTCGGCGGTGTCTGCTCATGCATGCCGGCCCCCTTGTTGCTTTTCGTTCGCACGTGCATCTTCAGTGATGTGCGACCCCTGTGGGAAGGAGGCACATTGATGTCCGCAACGAACAATGGAGTGCCCGGCGGGATGTCAGTGGAACTCGATATGCCGGTCACGGCCGAGGAACACGCGTCGTGCCCGGTCACCGATGTTCTCCGACGTGTGGGTGACAAATGGAGCGTGCTGGTGGTGGTCGTGCTCGGTCGCGGGCCGAAACGGTTCAGCCAATTGCACCGCGGTATCGAGGACATCAGTCAGCGCATGCTCACCAGAACGCTGCGCGGCCTTCAGCGCGACGGGCTGGTCGACCGGACGGTGTATCCGACGGTTCCGGCGACGGTCGAGTACGCGCTCACCGATTTGGGGCGTACGCTGCTCGGCCCCCTGTCCGTGCTGACCGCGTGGGCCGTCGACCACCGCCCCGACATCGAGGAGGCCAGGGTCCGCCACGACGCGGCCGGGAACCCCGGCGCGGACCACGGCGTCTCACGGGCATGAACTCCACCACCCCCGTTCCCCCCAGGCCCATGGGCTGCGTCAGCAGGGTCTTCGTCTGGACGATGATCGTCCTGATCCCGCTGTTCACCGTTGCCATCGGCCTGTACTTCGTCGCCGACGGCCTCTCCGGCCGCGCCACGCTGGCCACCGGTCCGGTGGGCACGTTCACCGCCACCGAGAAGTCGTGCGGTGGTAGGGGCGGCTGCCATCTGGAGGGAACGTTCACCAGCGACGACGGGACGATCAGCCGCCAGGGCGTGGACCTGAGGGACGCGGCGCACGTGGGTTCCGGCGACCCCCTGCCGTCGCCCATCGACGGCGTGCGCCTGGACGCCGACGCCCGCCGCCCGGCGGCCTACACTCCCGACTACTCCTGGGGGTGGGCCGTGGTGAAGGGGGCCGGGTTCGCCGTCCTGGGGCCGGTGATGGCGGTCGGTCTGGCCGTGGGGACCATGCGCTACCAGGCCAGGGCACGCGCCGCCCACGGCCGCGCCCGCTGACGCCGGTCCGGCTCGGGCCCGCCCCCGGGACCTCGCTCGGGCCGCCGGCTCCCGGCCACCGGGTTCCCACCCGGGGCCGGGCCTGGCCGGTGGGGTCGGTCAGCGGGCGATGGTCCAGGCCCCGTCGGCCTGGATGTGGAGGTAGTCGACCGCTTCGGCGCCGTCGAGCAGCGGCAGGTCGCCGAGCGTGACGCTGCCCTCGTAGGCGCCGATCTCGTTGACGAGGCTGGCGTAGCGGGTCTCGTCCGCGCCGTAGGTCACGATGATGAAGTTGCTGCTCCCGGAGTGGGTCAGGTCCAGGGTCATGTCGGACGAGGGCGTCCAGTCCAGCCTGTAGAGAGCCTCCCCGGTTCCGCTGAGCCAGTAGGTCTCACTGTCCCAGGTCAGGGCCTCCGACGCGGCCATGGGAAGAACGTTCTGGGCGTCTTCGGCCTCGGAGTGCTCCTCGATGACGTCCTCGGCGGCTGTGCTCTCCCCGTCCTGCTCGGCGGTGTCGGGCTCCGCGGACGGCGTGGACTCGGCCGGCGCGGCGGACTCCTCACCGACGGGCTCCAACTCCCCCAGAGCGAAGGAGCACGAGGTCAGCGTCGTCGCGAGGACGAGGGAGGCGATGCCGGCGGTGGAACGCGCGAGCACGGTGCCGCTGAGGGGGAAGGGGATGAGGTTACTGCTCATGATCAGTGTTTTCCAAGGTGAGAGTCGGCTGGATCCGCCACTCCAGGGACACAGGGGAGTGGAGTTGTGGGGAGGGACGAGGGGAACTCGTCCCTTGATCTGACACGGGGGAGCCGGTTTCGGTTCCCGATATCCGGTGTCGAGTTCGTCGGGCTCGGGGGGCGCCGGGTGGAGTCGGCCGACCGGAGGGGCGGACGGAGTGGTCGCCCGGGGAGGGAGGGTCACCGCGTCAGAGGACGAACGACAGCACGAGGAGGGCGACGGAGAGGGCGAGCATCCCCAGGCGGTTGAGCCAGAACGCCTGCCCGGTGAAGCGAGCCCGGATGTGCGCGGCGGCGGCGCAGAGGAAGTAGGCGATCACGCCGGCGTTGGCGGCGAGGGCGACGCCGGGTGTCCGGGTGTCCGGATGCCGACGACGAGTCCGGTCGCCGCCAGGACCTTGACGACGACGAGCGTCCACCACCGGTCGCGGGGAACCGCACACCGTCGAGGCAGTCGCGGATGAACCGGGGCGGGCGCACCGACAGCACGGCGTCGCCCGGGAGGCCGAGCGCCAGGAGGGCCGGCGGCCACCACGTGTCGGGCAGCGGGCTCGTCTCGTTGTCTCCTCACAGGCACAGATGGCGGTGAACACGTCCCGGAGGCCGGCACCGATGTCGGTCGGATCGGCGTGCCGACCAGGCGAAGAGGACTCCGATGTAGGAGAAGTAGAGAGCCTCCGCCTTCGCCGCGGCGCGCTCGGGCGGGGTGCACCCGTGCCGAACGATCGTGGTGCGGATTCGGTCAGCCGGCCCGCGAACTCGGTGAACAGGTTCGACGCGTGGTGTCCGGACACCAGGATCGACGCGTACGCCCGTGCGAGCTGCGCACGGCCGCCCGCCGACCACGGGTGGTCGGCGGGCGGCCGAAGGGCTCACGGGCCCCACAGGGCCACGGCTCACGGGGTCACGCCGGGGCCGCGGTCACCAGGGAATGACGCCCGCGTCCTCGAAGAACCCGCCGCTGGGGCCTCCGTCCGGCAGCGTGGCGAGCCGGATCGCCGTCGCGGCACCCTGCTCGGGCGTGCGCGGGCCCTGGAAGCCGGTGAAGTCGGTCGCCACCAGGCCCGGGCAGGCGGCGTTGACCAGCACGCCGGTCCCGGCGAGCTGCCGGGCGTACTGCACGGTGACGGCGTTGAGGAACGACTTCGACGGTGCGTAGGCGGCCATGACGGGTCCGACCTCTATGTCGGGGTCGGCCTGCCGGGTCAGCGAGGCCACCGAACTGGACACGTTGACGACGCGCGGCGACGGCGAGCGCCGCAGCAGCGGCAGCATGGCGTTGGTCAGCCGGATGACGCCGATGACGTTGGTCTCCACCACCGTGCGCACCACATCGAGGTCGAGCGTCGTCGGGTCCTGCCCCCACCCCGGACCGGTCTCGCCGGAGATGCCGGCGTTGTTGACCAGGACGTCCAGGCGTCCGGCCCGCCGTTCGACCAGGTCCGCGGCATCGGCGACGCTCTGGCCGCCGGTCACGTCCAGCGGCACCCCGAACGCGTCCACCCCGCCGGCGCGCAGCTTCGCGACGGCCGTCTCGCGCCGGACCCCGTCACGCGCTCCCACACCCACGCGGTACCCCAGGGCGCCCAGCCCCGCCGCGATCTCGTAACCGATGCCCTTGTTCGCGCCGCTCACCAGCGCGGTCTTCGTTTCGCTCATGCCGTCGATACTCGCCGGGCGGCGCGTCGTGCGGCCAACACCGATATGGTGCCCTGTCATACCCGGCGGGTATCAAGGTACGGTGCGGCCATGGACACCGTGGAGACCCGCGAACTCCGGTACTTCGTGGCCGTCGCCGAGGAACGGCACTTCGGCCGCGCCGCCGAGCGCCTCGGCATGGCCCAGCCGCCGCTGTCCCGGGCGATCCAGCAGCTCGAACGGCGTCTCGACGTCCGCCTGCTGGAACGCGACCGCCGCGGCGTCTCCCTGACCGGCGCCGGAGAGGTCCTGCTGCACGAGGGCCGCGCGGCCCTCGACGCGGTCACCGCCGCCGCCCGCCGCACCCGCCGCGCCGGCGGCGCCAGTGGTACGGGCGACGCGCGCGAACGGCTGGTGCTGGCGGTGAAGGCCGCCGCGTCCCACGAACTGCTGCACAAGCTCCTGGACGCCTACGCCGCCGAACCCGGCGCCGCCGAGGTCGAGGTGCTGCCCAGCGGTACCTGTGAGCAGGGGGAGATGCTGCGCGACGGGCGCGCCGACGTGGCCATCATGCACGCGCCGTTCAACTCGCTGGTCGGATTCGACAGCGAGGAACTGATGACCGAGGGGCAGATCGCCATCCTGCCCGCCGGTCACCCGCTCGCCGCACGCGATGTGCTGTCCCTGGCCGAGGTCACCGACATCCCCGACCTCCCCCTCGCCCGCTGGTCCCGCCACGGCGCCTACCCGCCCGGCCCGGGCCCCGAGATCCACGACCAGACGCAACTCGCCCAACTGATCGCGCTCGGCCGGACCGTGGCCGTCTTCCCCGACTCCGCCCGCGCCTGGCTCTGGTCCGAGCACGCCGCCGTTCCGCTCACCGACGCGCCCCCGGTCGTCACCCACATCGCCTGGCCCGCGCACAGCCGCTCCCTGGCCCTCGCCGGGCTGATCGCCACCGCCACCCGACTGTGACCCGTGTCCGTCGCGGGGACCGGCGGGGCCGGCGTGTGCCGAACCGGCGGTGCCACGTTCCAGGGTTCGCGTTTCAGGATCCGGGTTCTACGATGCGCGTTCCAGGGTCCGCGTTCCACGGTGCGCGTTCCAGGGTCCGCGTTCCACGGTGCGCGTTCCAGGGTCCGCGATTCATGGTCCGCGTTCCACGATGTGCATTCCACGGTCCGCGTTCTACAGCCTGCGTTCCACGATGCGCGCTCCACGGGGGACGTGGAACCGGGACCGAGGGCACCGGATCCCGGCTGTCGGAGGGGACTGCTAGGCATAGGGGGTCGTTCCACCACCCCCTGAGAAGAGAGTTCCCGTGGACAACCTCACCGAGTTCGCCGGCCTGCCCGTGGTCGACTTCCCCCTGGAGGAGACGACCGAGGAGTGGCGCGGGAGACTTCGGCGGGTTCGGGGAGCCGGCGGTGACCCGGCCGCAGCCCCGTCGGCGGCCTCCGCCGCCTGGCGCCTGCGGATCTCCGGCAGGACGGCGATGGACCGGGCCGAACAGGACGAGGCCTTCGCCCGCTTCCTGGCGGAAGTGGGCGACCAGGTCACGGCACTGACCCTCGGCACGTGGGTCGACGGAAGCCTGCACGGGCCCGTCGAGCTGTTGGTCGAGCACGCCGACGCGCTGCCGAACCTGCGGTCGGTCTTCGTCGGTGACATCCACTCCCACGAGTGCGAGCTCTCCTGGATCGCCCAGCCCGATCTGGCCCCGCTCGTGGCGGCCTTCCCCCGCCTGGAGGAGCTGGCCGTGCGGGGCGCGTCCAGCGCTCTGGGCGGAGAGCTCAGCCTCCACGTGCCCTCGCACGACGCGCTGCGTTCCCTCACCATCGAGAGCGGTGGCCTGCCCGGTCCCGTGGCGCGGGAGGTGGCGTCCTCCGGCCTGCCCGCGTTGGAGCACCTGGAGCTGTGGCTGGGCGTGGAGGAGTACGGCGGCAGCACCTGGCCGCAGGATCTCGCCCCGGTGCTCGCGGGGGAGGCGTTCCCGGAGCTGCGGTACCTGGGCGTGCGCAACGCCGAGTCCGTGGACGGGTGGATTCCGGTACTGGCCGAGGCACCCGTCGTCAAGCGCGTGGAGGTCCTCGACCTGTCGCTGGGCTGTCTCACGGACAGGGGCGGCCGCGAACTCGTCGACCGGGCCGGGGCCTTCGCCGGACTGCGCAGGCTCGATCTGCACCACCACTACCTGGGCGAGGACATGGAGGAGCGCGTGCGCGCCGCGTTCGCCGGGACGGGCGTGGAGGTCGACCTGGCCTATCGGTTGGAGCCCGACACCGAGATGGACGACGAGGACCCCATGTACTACACCGCCGCCTCCGAATAGGGGGGACTCGACGCGAGTGGCCGGACCACCGCCGCGGATAGGCTCGTGAGAAGGGCGCGCGGCACGGACACGGACATGGCTGGGCACGGGCACAGGCGAACATGGGAGCGGGCGAACGCGGGCACGGGCCCGGAAGCGGCGCCGCACGGACCGGGACGACACGGCGGGGACATGGACTTCACGATCCACCAGCTCAGGTGCTTCCTCGCCGTGGCCCGCGAACTCCACTTCGGCCGCGCCGCCGCACGGCTGCACCTGAGCCCCTCGGCCCTGAGCGAGCAGGTCGCGGCCCTGGAACGGCGGGTGTCCCGCCCCCTCTTCGACCGCTCGCCGCGCGGCGTGGAGCTCACCGACCACGGCCGGGAGCTGCTGCCGCTGGCCAGGCGCGCGGTCGAGAGCATGGACGAGGCCGTGGAGTGGGGCCGGGGCGAGGCCGCCGAGCCCAGTGTCCGCATCGGACTCATGGTCGCCAGCACGGAGTTCCGCGCGATCATGGCCGACGCGGCACGGCAGATACCCGGGGTGCGGTGGCAGGTGCGGCACCTGGGGTTCACCGGCTGCCACGAGGCCCTGGCCAGGGCCGAGGTCGACTGCGCGTTCGTCGTCGGAACCGAGGAGGGGCCGCTGCCCGGGTTCGAGTCCCTCCCGCTCTGGGAGGAGGACTGCCTCCTGGTGCTCTCGGCACGGCACCGCCTGGCCGGGCGCGACTCGCTCACCCTCGCCGAGATCGCCGAGGAGACGTTCGTGGCGGTCGAGGGCGGGACGCACGCCCGGTGGTTCGCTTCGGTGGCCGCAGAGGGCTCCGCGCCGCACCTGCTCCCGGTGGCCCGCAACTTCGAGGAGATCCTGGAGATGTGCGCCGCCGGGCAGGGCGTCAACATCGCGGGCCGCTCCGCCGAGACGACCTACACGCACCCCGGCATTCGCTTCGTGCCCATCGTGGACGCCCCGCGGGTGACCACCTACCTCAGTGTGCGCCAGGGGCGCCGGCCCGTGGCGCTGGAACGGTTCGTCCGCCTGTGCGCGCTCGACGGGCCCGAAGCACAGACGTGACCCGGGCACAGGTGCATCCGCTGGTCGCGATGAGACCGAACGAGACGAACGACGAGGACTCCGCACGCGAGTGGTGGGCTTGACCCGGTCGGAGGCCGGAGTCGCGCACGAGGCCGCCGGGCGGCGGGACGTGGTCGGCCGCGTTCTCGCACGCGATACACCCGGCGACGTCGGCGACCGTCCCCGGGATACTGGTCGCCCATGGACGAGATCGAAGTCGTCGTCGCCCATTCCGAGCGCGCGACCCTGCGCGCCGGCGACGTGTTCCTGAAGGTGGACGCCGATCAGGCGCGCATCGACGTCGAGGTCGAGGCGATGTCCCTCGCGCCGGTGCCGACTCCGGAGGTCCTGTGGCGCCGGCCGCTCGTGCTCGCGATCGCCGCCGTCCCGGGGAGGCCGCTCGGCCGTCTCGGTGAGCCGTCGACCGCGCCGTCGGCGGCGTGGGCCGCGGCGGGTGCCGCCATCCGGCGGCTGCACGAGGCGCCGTTGCCGCCCTGGCCCGGCCGGCGCCGCCGGGGGCCCGACGAGTGGGCGGCGGAGCTCGACCGCGAGTGCGCGTTGCTCGTGACGAACAGTGTCCTGCCCGCTGACCTGGTCACCCGCAACCGCCAGGTCGCCGAGGCCGCGCGCCGGCCGTGGAGTCCGGTGTCCACGCACGGCGACCTGCAGATCGAGCACGTCTTCGTCGACGGCGACGAGGTCACCGGCATCATCGACTGGTCCGAGGCGGGCCGGGGCCATGCCCTGTTCGACCTCGCCACCCTGACGCTCGGACGCGAGGAGCGCCTCGACGACCTCATCGCCGGTTGTGGCACCGACGTCGACCTCGACGTGATCCGCGGGTGGTGGTCGTCGCGAAGCCTGTTGGGGGTTCGCCGGCTGGTCGAGCACGGCTTCGATCCCTTCGCGCCGGGCTGTGAGGTCGACGTGCTGAGATCTCGGATGTGAGGGGGAGCGCGGTCACCGTGCGGGTGAGACCGGGGCGCAGGAGCGACCACCGGGTGGGCGTGGCCATCGTCCGGAGGCGATCGGGGTGCGGGAGCGGCCGTGCGGAATTCCCGGATGCCCGTTCGGGAGATCGCGCTGGTCACCGGCCCGGGCGCCACCGCAGGATGAACGCATGTCCCACGGCCCCCTCCACTCCGCCCGACCCGTCAGATCCGACACCGGTCTCGTCTACGCACGGCGTGCCACCGGTGACCTCCTGCTCGATCTCCACCGCCCGGCCCCCGCGGACCGGCCCGTCCCGGTCGTGCTGTGGCTGCACGGCGGCGGCTGGTTCACCGGCGACCGGACCCTGGCGCCGGACCTGGGCCACCACGTCCGCGCGACCGGATGCGCCTTCGCGAGCATCGAGTACCGGCTCTCCGGACAGGCGCTCTTCCCCGCCCCACTGCACGACGTGCGCGCCGCGATCCGGTTCCTGCGTACGCGAGCGGCGGACTGGGGCCTGGACCCCCGCGCGGTCGGAACCTGGGGCGCCTCGGCCGGCGGCCACCTGGCCGCGCTGGCCGGGCTGACCGGTCACCTGGCCGCCCTGCCGGGCGAGGAGGACACGGGGGGAGACCCATCCGTGCAGGCGGTCGCGGAGTCCTACGGGCCCGTGGACCTGGTCGCCGTGGCCGCGGAGGCCGCACGCGCCGGAAGGGACGAGGCGTCCACCCCCGAGGCCCGACTCCTGGGCGGTCCGCCCTCGCAGCGCACGGAGCTCGCCCGCTACGCCAGTCCGCTGACCTGGGTGAGCACGGCCGCGCCCCCGTTCCAGATCTCGCACGGAACCGGCGACGACCTGGTCTCGCACACGCAGAGCGAGCGACTGCACGAGGCCCTCGCCGCCGCGGGCGTACCGAGCGAGCTCTACCTCGTCGACGGCTACCGGCACGGCTTCCTCAACCCGGCCGGCCGCCTCGACGTCCGGACCGCGCGGATGATGGACGACGGCCGCCTGGCGGCCGAGGGCCGCGCGCCCGCCGTGCACCGGGTCTCGCCCGGAAGGGCACCGGGCACGGCTCCCGTCCCTGCCCCCGCCCCCGGCGCGGTTTCCGGCTCCGCTCCAGGCACGACTTCCGATTCCGCCCCGGGCACGGCACCCGCCCCCGCCCCCGGCACGGCTTCCGGCTCCGCCGACACGGCTGCCGACTCCAGGCCCGGCACGGGTGCCGACGCGGCTCCGGGCCGGTCGGCGACCTTCGGATTCGACGACATCGACGCCTTCTTCCGCCGCCACCTCGTCTCCGGAAACCCGGACCGCCCCACTGCCGGACCCCAGCCGCCTCCCACCTCAGGAGAGACCCGATGACCACCCCCGACCTGGAGACCATGCACGACCTCGCCCCGGTCGTGAACGCCCTGCCCGGCGAGCCGGTCCCGTACTACCTGGCCAGCGGCGAGGGGCTGCGGTACGAGATCGGCGGTCAGCTGTGGACGGTGATCGCCCGCGGGTCGGACACCGGCGGGCTCTTCGACGCCGCCTTCGTCCTGGGACCGCGCGGATCCGAGGCGCCCTTCCACAGCCTCCCCGCCCACCAGCACTCGTACTACGTGTTCGAGGGCTGCGTGCAGTTCTGGCTCCCCGGACAGAGCCGCGTCCTCGTGCCCGGCGACTCCCTCCACGTCCCACCCGGCACCCCGGTGGCCTACCGGATGCTCGGCCACATGTCACGGCTCCTGTTCTTCTCCGCCTCCAGCGGCGCCCTGGACGCCCTGGTGGGATCGCGGGAGACCGTCGAACGGCACGTCTACACCCCCGCCGAGGCCTCCGCCGCGCTGCTGCCGGGCACGCGGAAGCACGACCTGCCGCGCGTGGACGCCCGGGACGCCGGCGACGTCTGGGACGACACGCTGCCCGACGGCGAGGAGGCCTACTTCCTCCGCTCGCGGACCGGGGACCTGCGCGGCTGGCCGGACGCCCACAACGCCTACTCCGCGCGGGGCCGCAACACCGGTGGCCGCTACTTCTCGGTCAGCACGCTCGCCGCGCCCCAGCCCTACATCATCCGCCACTTCCACCGCCTGCACACGGAGAACTTCCTGTGCCTGTCCGGGCGGGTCTGGCTGTGGGTCAACGGCGAGGAACTGCTGCTGACTCCCGGGGACTTCCTGCACGCGCCGGCCGGGACGGTGCACAGCTTCGCGATCGCCGCGCACAACACCCAGATGCTCGGACTGCTCACCTCCGACGTGTTCGAGCCGTTCTTCGATGCCACCGGAGTGCCGACCGACGACTTCGTGCACACCGAGGGACTCATCGACCCGTCGGTGATGATGGGCGGCGTCCAGGCCAATCCGGACCTTGACCTGGTCGTGGTCGGCGGGCCGCCCCAGCGGGTGCGGGCGAGGGGCCTGTGACCGCTCACGCTGAGCGACGATGCCAGGATGGTGTGGTGCGCCCACCCCGATACAAGACGGCCGTGGTCAGCTGGCTCGCGGTCTATCCGATCATCACCCTGTTGTTGTGGCTCCTGGGACCCGTGGTGTCCGAACTGCCCATCCCGGTCGTCACGCTCATCCTCACCGTCGTGCTGGTCACGCTGCAGACCTACGTCGTGATGCCGTTCATGACCCGGCTCTTCCGTCCCTGGCTCATGTCCGGGCAGAGCCCGGCGGAACCCAGGGACGGCGGCGGCGACGCATCACGCTAGACCGGACATGCTGGACCGCGCGCCCCTGCTGCGGCCGGAGACGTGGGACGAGCGCGGCCTGGGCCGTAGGCGGGTCCGGGCGGGCCGCCGCGTGTCACGGCAACGAGCGCGTGAGCCACACGACCTCGCCGTTCTCCTCCATGGAGACGCGGTCCCGTTCGAAGCCGAGCTTGTCCAGGACTCGCAGCGACGGGGCGTTCCACGTGCCCACGGTGGACCAGAGCCTGGTCCGCCCGGTCGCGGCTGCGGCGTCGAGCACCGCGCGGGCCGCTTCGGTGGCGTAGCCGCGCCCGTGCGCGCGCTGGAACAGCTCGTACGCGATCTCGGGCTCCTCCAGGGTGGAACGGCCGATGATCAGCCCGCAGTAGCCGATGAGGTCGCCTTCGTCGCGGCGCTGGACGCGCAGGAGCGCGATCCCCGTCGTCGCGGTCGCGGTGAGCTGCTTCGCGATGAGCGACCGGGTGTACTCGACGGTGGGGGTGCCCTTGCCGCGTTCGGCGTGCAGGGCACGGAGTTCGGCGGCGTCCGACTCGGCCCACGGCCGCAGGACCAGCCGCTCGGTCTCCAGGTGGAAGGACATCGTCTCGTAGGAGGGCATGCCCCTACTCTTCCCCACCGATCACCGTGTACGGCAGCCGGAACGGGGCGCCGTAGATCGCCGCCGCGGCTGTATCGTTCCGGTGCGCCGGACATCGGCCCCGCACCCTGGAGGATCGTCGGCGTCCCGCCCCGGCCGCCTGGGGCGCCTGAGAGGCCGTCCGCCAGCTCGCGCCGGAACCGACCGCAGAGAGGGAGGAAGTATGGACCGCGACCGTCTGGAGCGGGCCTGGTCCGCGATGAAAGCCCTGCCGTTCCCTGAATACAGGGCTGGGACCGAGCTGAACGCATGGCTCATGGACCACCTGCTCTCCTGGGATAGCGCGGTGGCCGGGACCGTGCAGTCCATCCTCAGCCACGGGAACGCCACACTCGCTCTCGACCCAGAGGTCTTCCTCGGCCTGCTGCGGGAGCTGGAAGCCTGGAAGGTGGACGTCGATGACCCCGAGTACTTCTCGCTCAACCTGGCGAAGTGCCATGTGCACCTGTATCGGACGATCGCCTTGGAACTCTCTCGCGGCGAAGCGGGGACCTGATGGGCGCTCGTGTGCTCCGGTGACCACGGGCGGCCCTCGGCTTGCTGGTGTCCTGCCGTGACGACGCAGGACGCGGAAGCCGTGGTCGACGACCTGCTCACCCTCCCCTTCCCTCCGGTGGAGCAGGTATCGGGGGATCGGCGCAGCGGTCCGCGCTTCCACGTGCACGTGCTCCGGGCGAGTCAGGACTTCTGGGACGACGCCGACGAGGAGACCGTCGAGGCGGCCGAGGAGGAGATCGACGCGGCCCTCCGCGGGCTGGTCGAGACGCTGACGGCGCGCTGGGGCGCGCCCGAACCGATCGATCTGACCCCCTACCTGCACAGCGCGCTGGACGAGCAGCCGCTCGTCGATCCCCTCGGCCTGCGGGAAGCGCGTGAGCAGGATCCGGTTCCGGAACCGATCGGCCGGTTGTGCATGCTGAGCAGCACGATGCTCCTGTGGCGGCGGCCGGACGCGGGTCGATGGGTCTCCCTGACCGTCGGGCAACAGGACCGCGAATTCCCCATCGAACTGCTGGCAGCGGTCGGTGACGCGCCGATTCCTTCGCATGAGGTGGGCGGTCCCTCGTCCTGATGCGGCCGGGTGCCCGCGGGCACGGATTCCGGGCGGACACGGTCGGCGCCGGGCGGGCCCGCCAAGGTCGCCGCAAGGTCCCGACAAGGTGGCGTCCCTAGCGTGTGCGGAGGCCACCGGCGATCACCGGAGGCCGCGACCCCCGGTCCGTTCCCGTCCGCGAAGGGTCCAGCGAGCCCGCACCGCCCCGCCGATTCCCGCGCACCCGCTCCCATCCACCACCCCGAGGAGTGCCCCTCCATGACCGTCCTCACCGTCGCCGTCGTCCTCGTCACCGGCCTGTGCCTGCTGAACCTCCTGCTCACCGTCGCCGTGATCCGGCGCCTGAAGGAGCACACCGCACTCATCGGCGGCGGCGTCGACGGCTCGGACGCCTTCCCCGACTCCATGCTCCCGGGCGGTGCGCGGATCGGGACCTACTCGGCCGAAACGCTGGACGGCACCGTCCTCACCCGTGACGACCTGCACGGCCACACCCTGATCGGGGTCTTCTCCCCGGGCTGTTCCGGGTGCGCGCAGCAGCTGCCCCACTTCGTGGAGCTGGCGGGGAACACTCCCGGCGGCAGGGACGGCGTCCTGGCGCTCGTCGTCGGCGGCCTGGAGGAGGCGGCCGGCGAGATCGCGCAGCTGGCCCCCGTCGCCCGGGTGGTCCACGAGGCCGATGACGGCCCCCTCACCCGGGCCCTGGGAGTGCAGGCCTTCCCGGCCATCGCGCGGGTGGACGCCGACGGCCGGGTGCTGGCCAGCGGCGTCGAGGTGGCGGATCTGGAGAACGCCGCGGATGTCTGAGCGGCCCGAACCCGGAACCGGCGGAGTCCGGACGTCGCTGCGCGGTGTGGTCGCGGCCCTGGCCCTGGCGTGGAGCACGGGGTGGTACCTGCCGGTGGCCTTCGCGCTGCTCACCCTCGTGCAGGCCGCGTCGCCGGTCGTGGCGGCGTGGCTGACCAAGGCCGTCCTCGACGCGATCGCGGGCGAGCCCGCGGCCGGATACGTGCTCGGCCTCGGCCTGGGACTGGCCGGAACGGGGCTCGTGGCGACCCTGGCCCCCTTCGCGTCCCGGTACGTCATCGACGAGATCTCGCGCCGGGTCGGTCTGCTCTCCCAGGACCGCCTGTTCGCGGCGGTGGAGCGGTTCACCGGCCTGGCCCGCTTCGAGGACCCCGCGTTCCTGGACCGGATCCGGCTGGCGCACCAGTCGGGCGGCGAGACGCCCACCAACGTCACCTCCTCGGTCTTCTCCGTGATCGGCGCCGTCGTGACCATCGGTGGGTTCCTGGTCTCCCTGCTGGTGATCAGCCCGGTGATGGCCCTGGTGGTGCTGGTGGCCGCCCTGCCGGCGCTGTTCGTGGAGCTGCGGCTGTCCCGGGCGCGCGCGGGGATGCTGTGGAACCTGGGACCCGTGGAGCGGCGCGAGTTCTTCTTCCGGGACCTGTTGTCGAACGTGCAGGCCGCCAAGGAGATCCGCCTGTTCGGGGCGGGCCCCTACCTGCGCGGGCGGATGGCCGACGACCGGCGCGAGTCCAACGCCCAGAACCGGCGGATGGACCAGCGCGGGCTGTCCGCGCAGAGCCTCCTGGGGGTGCTCTCCGCCGTGGTGGCCGGGGGAGGGCTGGTGTGGGCCGTCCTGGCCGCGGTGGACGGCCGGCTCACGGTCGGCGACCTCACCCTGTTCGTCGCCGCCGTGGGCGGGGTGCAGGGCGCTCTCACCCAGCTGGTGCAGGACATCACGTTCGCGCACAACCAGCTGCTGATGTTCGACCACTACCTCAAGGTCGTCGGCACCGGACCCGACCTCGTGGTCGCGGCGCGCCCCCGGCCGGTGCCGGCACTCCGCAAGGGCATCGAGTTCCGCGAGGTGTGGTTCCGCTACTCGCCCGAGCACCCGTGGGTCCTGCGGGACGTGAACCTGGTGATCCCGCACGGCGGTTCGCTGGGGCTGGTGGGGCGCAACGGGGCGGGCAAGAGCACGTTCGTGAAGCTGCTGTGCCGGATGTACGACCCCGAGCGCGGGGCGGTCCTGTGGGATGGGGTGGATCTGCGGGACATGGACCCGGCGGAGCTCAGGCGCCGCATCGGCGCTGTGTTCCAGGACTACATGGAGTACGACCTGACCGCGGCCGAGAACATCGGGCTCGGCGACGTCGACGTCCTCACCGGCGACGCCCCCGGGTCGGACTCCGACGGCGGGCGGGGCCTGGTCCGCGCCGCGGCCGAACACGCCGGCGCCGACCCGATCGTGGAGAACCTGCCCCGCGGCTACGACACCCTGCTGACGCGGATGTTCTTCGACGTCTCCGACGACGAGGACGACACACAGCTCGGCGTGCCCCTGTCCGGTGGGCAGTGGCAGCGCCTGGCGCTGGCGCGAGCCTACCTGCGCGGCCAGCGCGACCTGCTCATCCTGGACGAGCCCAGTTCCGGGCTGGACGCCGAGGCCGAGCACGAGATCCACACCGGGCTGCGCGCCCACCGGCGCGGACGCACGAGCCTGCTCATCTCCCATCGGCTCGGCACGGTCCGCGAGGCCGAGCGCATCGCGGTCCTGGACGAGGGCGCCGTCGTGGAGACGGGCAGCCACGACGAACTCCTCACGCAGGACGGCCTGTACGCCCATCTGTACAGAATCCAGGCACGCGGGTACCAGGACTCCGCGGAGGCCGTACCGGTGCAGGCGGGGGAGGGGTGACTGTGCCGATGGCCCTGATCGTGGTGCTCGGCGTGACAGCTCTGGCCGTGGCGGGTGGAACCGGGCTGTGGTCGCTGCGGCGCACGTGGCTGGTGGTGGACGTGATCGGGGAGAGCATGGCCCCGACCTTCCTGGACGGCGACCGCGTCCTCGTGCGCCGGGGCCGCGCCGACGCCCTGCGCGTGGGGGACGTGATCGTCTTCGGCGGCCCTCTGCACGGCGACGACCGTCACGGCGACGACCGCACGCCGCCCGAGCCCGGGAGGCCCGCCATGGTGGTCAAGCGGGTGGCCGCGCTGCCGGGGGACCCCGTGCCCGCCACCGTTCCGACGGGTGACGGGCGGAGCACGGTTCCGTCGGCGTCGCTGGTCCTGCTCGGCGACAACGCGGACCGGAGCATCGACTCGCGGGTGTGGGGCCCCGTTCGCGCCGACGGGGTGCTCGGGGTCGTCGTGCGCCGCATGGCGTCCCGGCGCGACCCTGTCGGGCGGGATGTCCCCACGCCGACCTAGGAGTGCGGGGCGGACCGGGACGCGGCGGGGTCGTAGGTCAGTGCTGTGGGCCTTCGGGTGGGCCGCCGACAGGCGAGCCATCACCGTGCGAGCCCCCGACAGACGGGCTATCGCCGGGCGGTCCGCCGCCGGGCGCGCCATAGCCGGGCGGGCCACCGACAGGCGGGCCATGGCCGGGCGAGGGCTCCGCCGGGGGCCCCTGCGGCGCGCCGGCGCTGCGCATCCACTCCTGCACCAGCCGGGCGCGGTGGGAGGAGCGCCGCGCCCCGGTGACCACGAGGACGACCACGCCCGCGATGACGCTCAACGGACCGAGGACGACCAGGAACAGGACGCCGGAGATCAGCTTGGTCTCGGCGGACGCGACCTGTTCGAGTGTGCCGATCCCGTAGGTGCCCGAGTGGAGGTCGTCGCAGCGCAGTTCGTACTCACCGGGCTCGGGCGTGGACAGCCCGGCGGTGAGCCGCCAGCTGTCGTAGGCCATGCCGCTGTAGGAGTACGGCGCCGTGTCCAGGTTGTCGTTCCCGGACCCGGGCCCCGAAGGCGTGTCGAGTTCGCAGGCGTAGCGGTTGGCGTCGCCCTCGACGTACAGGCCCCAGTGGCCCTCCTGACCCTCCTCGACCTGGAACGTGGCGCTGTCACCGCCCTGGAACTCGGCGATCAGCTCCGGTTCCGCGGTCGCGGAGAAGAGAAGGCCGAGGAAGACGACGAGGGCGACCAGCCCCCCGATCGGGATGGTGAGCCCGCCGATCCAGTACCAGCGCGTGCCGGGGCGCAGGTCCCCGCCGTCGATGACGGGCCCGGGGCGGGGCGGGACGTGCGCGTACGGGACAGGGGCCTGCGGGTACGCAGGCCGCGGATGCGGGTTCTGGGCGTACGCGGCGGCTTCGCCCGGCGCGGGGCCGTGCGGGGGAGGGGAGGGAAAGGACATGGCCGACATTGTGTCAGGCGCGGGTGACCGCCGGTGACCGGGCGGCCGTGACGGACCGGCACCGCGTGCGCCGGGCACTACCGACGGGACGTCCGCCCTCCCGGAGCGCTCTCCAGCGGGCGGAAGAGTTCGACGAGGTCGTCGAAGAAGAAGGTCACAGCGGTGACCGCGAGCGCGCCGACCACGGCCAGGGCCGCACCCGCGAGTGAGGCGGGCAGCGCCGGGCCCACCGCGGACGCGCAGACCAGACCCGCGCCGGCCAGGCCGGTGAGCGCCAGGTTGCGCCACACGTGCGGCCATCCCAGGACCGCCCGGGACGTGCCGAAACAGGAGCATGGAACCGCGTCGTCGGCGCGCGTGGAGTACAGGGCCAGCAGGGTGAACGCGGCGAGCAGCACGGTGGCCGCGGCCAGGGCGGGAACCCGCAGCCATGCTCCGGCGAGCAGGGCGGTGCCGACCGCGATCTCGACGCCGACGTGGGCGCGGGAGGCGGCGCGCACGGGGAGGTGGCGCAGGGGCAGGCGCGCGGCGAGGACCGCCCAGGTTTCCTGGTGGTCCCCGCCGCGGACCTTGGACAGACCGGATGCGAGGAAGACCCCGGCGATCGCCGCCTGGAGAAAGAAGGTGGTGATGGTGAGCAAGGGGTGGGTCCTTCGCGGTCCGGAGCGGGAGAACGGCGGCGGACGCGGCACCGTCACCGCTGCGGTGCCACGTCCGGCGGGCGGGTCAGCGGGCGGGCGTCAGCAGCAGCCGACGGTCACCCAGTCGCCGTAGTAGATCTCGCCGCTGTCGTGGCAGACCCGACGGCGCTGCCTGGACTCGCGGTTGACGCAGGTGGACGTGCGGTAGACGCATCGGTACTGGTAGTAGCACCGGGCCGCGGAGGCGGTGGCCTTCGGAGCGAGGCGCTCCAGGATCCGGTCGCCGAGGCGGACGAGGGGGCTGGTGTCCATGGGAACTCCACTTCTGTGTCGCTGGGGACGTTCGGCGATCGGACGTGTCCCGGGACGCCGACGGCACGAACGCCCCGCCGCCGCCCGGGCCGGTGTTCCGACCGCCGCGTGGTGTCGGACCACCGTGTCAGGGCGACCCTGAGCGTTCCTTGCAGCGACCTTGCTCCACCCGGGTGATCCGGACCAGGTCGATGTGGTGCGGGCGTCCCTGCACCCGCGCGACCGCGCCCCCTGAAGGCGCTCGGCGGCACCGGCGGGTCCTAGTCTGGGTCGGTGAGCGAACCGATCATCGTGGCCCGGGACGTGGGTGTGGAACTGGGCGGCGCCCCGGTCCTGCGCGGAGTCGACCTCACGGTCGCCCCCGGGGAGGTGGTGGCCGTGCTCGGGGCCAACGGCGTGGGCAAGACGACCCTGCTGCGCTGCCTCGCGGGGCTGCAGCAGGCCACGGGCGAGGTCAGCGTGCTGGGCCGGCCGCCCGCCGACGAGCCGGAGTTCTGGCGCGAGGTCGCCATGGTCGGCGACGAACCCGCCTGGTACCCCGGCCTGTCCGTGCGGGAGCACCTGGAGCTGATGCGGGCCGTGCACGGTTCCGGGCGGTGGGAGGCCCGGTCGGCCCTGGAGTCGTTCGAGCTCGTCGGCTGCGCGGACCGGGCACCCTCGTCGCTGTCGACCGGGCAGCGCCAGCGGCTGTCCCTGGCCATGGCGCTCCTGCGGCCGAGCCGGCTGCTACTGCTGGACGAGCCGGAGCGCGGGCTCGACGCGGCCTTCCGGGAACGGCTCGCGGGGCTGCTCGCCGGGTACGCCGCGGACGGCGGCACGGTGGTGATGGTGACGCACGATCCACGGTTGGCCGAGGACGCCCGCCACGTCGCCCTGGAGGTCGCCGCGTGACGGGGGTGGCGCCGGTCCGGGCGTTCGTACGGGTCCGCACCAGGCGGCGGCGCAGCTGGTCCGACCGGTACGTCACCCTGCTGAGCCTGGGACTGCTGGTGATGCTGGTGTCCCCGGCGGTCGGCCGCGCGGTGGCCGCGGTGCCCACGGGCGTCGACCCGGCGCGGGCGGGCGCCGGGCTGGCCCTGATCGCGTTGGTGCTCGCCGTCGCGCTGACGCTGGCACGCGTGGTCGGCCCGGTGGGGGCCTCGGCGGCGGACGCGGCGTGGCTGGTGCTCTCACCCCTGCCGCGCCGGGGAGTGCTGGCGCCCGCGCTGCTGGTCCTCGCCCTGGTGTGCGCCGTCGTCGGTGCGTGCCTCGGCCTGGCCCTCCTGGGCGCGGTGGGCGCCCCCGACGCGCTGACGCTCCGGTTGTTCGTGTCCGTGGTCATGGGGCTGTCGTGGACGCTGGGCGGGATGGCCGTGACCGTGCTGGCGCAGGCGTCCCAGGCCTGGGACGACCGGTTGGCCGCGGTGCTCGTCGTCCTCGTGGTGGCGGCGCTGGCAATGGCGGTTACGAGCCTCGGGCCGGGGCAGGGAGCGCTCACCGCTCTCGCGACCGCCCCTCCGGCGGCGTGGGCGTCGGCGGCGTCCGGGTCGGCCGCCGCGGCGATGGGCCTGGTGTGGCGGGCCTGGACCCGCGTCGCGCGCATCCCGGCCCGTGCGGTCCTGGCGGCCTCGGCCCGGACCGAACTCGCCTCGGGTGCGTTCGTCGCCATGGATCCGGGCACGCTGACCTGGGTCGCCGAGGACGCGCACTGGCGCTCGCGCACCCTGCGGTCGTGCGCGTGGCCGTCGTGGCTGCGCGGGGCGGCGGCGGTGGCCTGGCCGGACTGGCTGCGCCTGGCGCGCCGACCGGGGCTGCTCGCGCTGATGGCGGGGGCGGCCGTGCTGCCGCCGCTGACCGCGCGGGCGGGCGGCGGCATGCCGGTGACGCTGACCGTCCTCGCCGCGGGCGCGATGGCGGTCGCCGCGACGGGCACCACCGGGGCGCGCCGCGACGCCGGCGACGCGTCGCTGGTCCGGTTGCTGGGCGCGGGTCCGCGCGCGCTCCTGGCGGCGCGTGCGGTGCTGCCCGCCCTGCTCGGCGGCGCCTGGCTGACCCTCGCGCTGGCCGGATTGGACCTGGCGGGGCACGGGGGACTCCTCTGGCCGTTTGGCCTCCTGTGTGCGCCGGCGCTGGCGGCGGGCGGACTGCGGCTGGCGCGGCGGCGGCCCGTCGAGCACTCGATGCCCGTCCTGGACTCGCCGCTGGGACCGGTGCCGCTCGGTCCTCTGGTCTGGGCACTGACCGGAGCCGACATCGCCATCCTCGGATGCCTGCCCGCGCTCGTGGCGTGCACCACCGGGGTCACCGGGCCGCTGCTCGCTGCGCAGGCGGTGTGGGCGGCGGCGGTTCTGGCGGCCTACTGCGCCGCCCCGAGGCGCGCGTAGGCGACCGGTGGGTCAGGCCACGACCTCGCGGCAGACGTCGATGAAGGCCTGCATCCGCCTGACCGGTGCGCGGTCGGCCAGTTGGATGACCTCGATTCCCAGCCCCCCGGCCTCGATGTCGAGTTCCCTGGTCGTGTACGGCAGGTCCTCGTAGCTGCGTTCGAGCACCGTGCGCTGGGTGAGCAGCGCGCTGCCCAGCCCGCGGGCCACGAGGCCGCGGACCATCTCGAAACTCGTCGTGCGGAACCGCACGTTCGGCGTCAGCCCGGCCTTGGCGAACAGGCCGAGGAAGTAGTCGCCACCGGGCGGCAGATCGAACAGGATCAGCGGTTCCGCGGCCAGGTCGGCCAGGCTCACCCTGTCGCCCCGGCTCAGCGCCCCGCCCACCGGCGTGAGCACGTACGGCGGGTCCGACCGCAGCAGCTGTGCCGTCATCCCGGTCGTGGCACGCACGGTGTCGAGCTCGTAGTGGTAGGTGATGGCGAGGTCGATACGGGTGTTGAGCAGGTCGTCCAGCAGTGTCTCGTGGGCCGCCTCGACGAACGAGAACCGCACGTGCGGGTAGCGCCGCGAGAACTCGTCGATCACCTTCGGCAGCAGGATCGGCGCGATCGTCGCGTAGCAGCCGATGGTGAGCGTGCCCTCGACCTCGTCCCGCTCCCGGCTGGCGGACTCCCGGAGCTGGTCGACACCCGCGAGCACGTGGTCGGCCGCGGTGATCGCGCGCTGTCCCGACGCGGTGAGCCGCATCCCCTTCTGTGAGCGGACGAAGAGGGTGATTCCCAGGGCCGCCTCCAGGTCGGCCAGGGCCGTGGACACCGCCGACTGCGACACGAAGAGCTCACGCGACGCCGCGGTCACCGACCCGAGCCTGGCGACGGCCATCAGGTACTCCAGCTGTCTCAAGCTCACGTCAGCCATGGCCTGCCTCCAGGGAGTATCGGTTTTTCCGAAGGAGAACTTCAGATCTATGTGTTGTACAGATCATAATCCTGACCTCGATACTCGTGAGCCAGAGCACAGGGCCGGAGATGAGGACCACGTGTTCCCCGACCGCCGTGGGAGCGCCCGCACCGGCGGGCGCTGACGGCCTCCCGAACCACGACGCGCATCCCCCCGGACGGAGGGACCCCGCGACCCCGCGAGGCGTCCCGCGTCCGAGCACGACCACATTGGAGGAGACATGACGAGTGAGACCTCGGCGAGGGTCGACCGGAAGGACCTGCGCCGCAGCGTGTTCGCCGGTTCGGTGGGCGTGTTCGTCCACTGGTTCGACTGGGCCGTCTACGCCTACCTCGCCACCACGATGGCGCAGGTGTTCTTTCCCGAGCAGGACGGCACCACCGGCCTGCTGTCGGTCTTCGCCGTCTTCGCCGTCGCGTTCTTCGTGCGCCCGCTCGGCTCGGTGCTGTTCGGGCACCTCGGCGACCGCTTCGGGCGCAAGGCGACGCTGTCCATCGTCATCATCTCCATGGCGGCCGGAACGCTGATGCTCGGGCTCCTGCCCACGTACGAGTCGGTGGGCATCGTCGCGCCGATCCTGCTCGTGGTCGCCCGCGTCATCCAGGGGCTGGCGGCGGGCGGCGAGTTCGGCTCGGCCGCGGCCTTCCTCGCCGAGTTCTCGCCGCCCAGGCGCCGCGGGTTCGGGTGCTCGTGGATCGAGTTCGGCTCGGTCGGCGGGTTCCTCTGCGCGTCCTTCGCCGTCTGGGCCCTGCACGCGTCGTTCGCCCCCGAGGTCGTGCTCGACTGGGCCTGGCGGCTCCCCTTCCTGCTGACCATCCCGCTGGCGGCGGTCGGCCTCTACATCCGCCTGCGGATCGAGGACACCCCCGAGTACCGCGCGCTGGAGGACATGAACAACGTCCCGAGCCAGCCGGTCGTGGAGGTGTTCCGCTCGAACGGCAAGCAGTTCCTGCAGACCGTGGGCATCGAGACGTTCATGAACTCGACCTTCTACATCGTGCTCGTCTACCTGATCACCTACCAGGAGGAGATCGTCGGGGTGCCGGCGGACCGGGCGGCCCTGCTCTCCGCGGCGGCCTCGGTCGTGGCCATGGGCGTGATCCCGCTGTCCGGCCTGGTGTCGGACCGCGTGGGACGCAAGCCGGTGCTGTACGCCGCCGCGGCCCTGATGATCGTCGGCGCGGTGCCGCTGTTCCTGCTGATGCAGGTGAACACGTCGTGGTCGGCGTTCGCCGCCACCTTCGGCCTGGCCGTGATCCTCGCGGTCATCCTGGGCACCCACGCCTCGGCGGTGGCGGAGCTCTTCCCGACACGGACCCGCCAGAGCGGCCTGTCGATGGCCTACAGCGTCGCCGGGGCGTTCTTCGCCGGAACGCTGCCCTACCTGATGACCTGGCTCATCTCCCTCACCGGCAGCTCCATGGTCCCGGCCTTCACGATGATCGTCATCGGCGTCATCGGCGCGGTGACCCTGCGCACGATGCCGGAGACCAACGGCTCCAACCTGCTGCACGAGAGCGACCGCGCCCAGCGCAGGGCGGCCGTCGCGCCCGAGCCCCGCCCGTAGGGGCCCGGCGGCTTCCGCACATGACACGCGCACCGATACGTGCGCTACCACGTTGCCAACACCGACCATTGGGGGATCGGATGCCCAGTCAGGAGATCGAGGCCGTCGTCGTCGGAGGGGGGCAGGCCGGGATAGCGATGAGCGAGCACCTGAGCGAACACCGCGTGCCGCACGTCGTGCTGGAGCGGCACCGCATCGCCGAACGGTGGCGCTCGGAACGGTGGGACTCCCTGGTCGCGAACGGGCCCGCCTGGCATGACCGCTTCCCGGGTCTGGAGTTCACCGACCTCGACCCCGACGCCTTCGCGTCCAAGGAGCAGGTGGCGGACTACTTCGCCGCCTACGCCGAGAAGATCGGCGCCCCGGTCCGCTGCGGGGTCGAGGTGACCTCCGTGCGCAGGAACGCCGGCCGCCCGGGATTCCGGGTGGAGACGTCGGAGGGCGCCATCGAGGCGCGCTACGTCGTGGCCGCCACCGGCCCGTTCCAGCGGCCGGTCATCCCGCCGATCGTGCCCGACGGGCCGGACCTCACCCAGATCCACTCCAGCGGCTACCGCAATCCCGCACAGCTGCCCGACGGCGCCGTCCTCGTCGTCGGGTCCGGCTCGTCGGGCGTGCAGATCGCCGACGAACTGCGCGCCTCGGGCCGGCGGGTGTACCTCTCCGTCGGCCCGCACGACCGCCCCCCGCGCAGCTACCGCGACCGCGACTTCGTGTGGTGGCTCGGCGTCCTCGGCAAGTGGGAGGCCTCGGCCCCGCCCAGGGGCGCCGAGCACGTCACCATCGCGGTCAGCGGCGCGCACGGCGGCCACACCGTGGACTTCCGCACGCTCGCCGAGCGCGGCATCACGCTCGTCGGCCGCACCGACTCCTGCGACGGCGGGGTGATGCGCTTCGCCCCCGACCTCCGCGACAACATCGCCGCCGGCGACGCGAACTACCTGGCCCTGCTCGACGAGGCCGACGCCTACGTCGAGTGCAACGGCCTCGACCTCCCGGAGGAGCCGGGCGCACGGGTCCTGGGCGCCGACCCCCGGTCGGTGACCGACCCCCTCCTCGAACTCGACCTGGCCGCCGCCGGGGTCACCTCCATCGTCTGGGCGACCGGATTCACCGTCGACTACGGCTGGCTGCGCGTCGACGCCTTCGACGAGAACGGCAGGCCGAGGCACCACCGCGGCGTCTCCGCCGAACCCGGCGTCTACTTCATGGGGCTGCCCTGGCAGTCCCGGCGCGGTTCGAGTTTCATCTGGGGCGCCTGGCACGACGCGAGGTACGTCGCCGACCACATCGCGATCCAGCGGAGCTACGCGGAGTACAAGGGCCCCGGATCGCCGACCCCGTTCCCACCGTTCGGAAAGTGAGCGCACCATGACCACGCACACCCGCATCCGCCCGTTCAACACCAGGGACACCTACCCCGAGCAGAACCTCGACAACGACCTGTGCCAGGCGGTCGTCGCCGGGGGCATCGTGTACCTGCGCGGCCAGATCGGCCAGGACCTGGACACCCGTGAGTCGGTGGGCATCGGCGACGTCCGTGCCCAGACCGAGAAGGCCATGGCCAACATCGACCTCCTCCTGAAGGAGGCGGGCAGCGGCCTCCAGGACATCGTCAAGGTCACGATCTACCTCGTCGACCCCCGCTACCGCGAGGAGGTCTACCGCGAGATCGGCCGCTGGCTCAAGGGCGTCCACCCGGTCTCCACCGGCATCGTCGTCCAGGCCCTCGCCAGGCCGGAGTGGCTGGTCGAGATCGACGCCACCGCCGTCATCTCGGAGGGACGGGCATGACCTTCTCCATCGCGGCCCACCAGGACGGCCGGTTCGGCATCGCCGCCACGTCGTCCTCGCCGGCGGTCGCCGCACGCGTGATCCACCTGCGCGACGCGGTCGGCGCGGTCACCTCGCAGAACGTCACCGACCCGCGGCTGGGCCCGGCCCTGCTGGACGCACTCGCCTCGGGAGCGAGCCCCGACGCCGCGCTCGCGGAGGTCCTCAAGGACCGGCCGGACACCGAGTACCGGCAGCTCACCGTGGTCGACGCCTCCGGAGAGGCGGCCACCTTCAGCGGACGCCTCACCCTCGGCGTGCACGGCGAGGCCACCGCGCCGCACTGCGCCGCCGCGGGCAACATGCTGGCCGGCCCGGACATCCCCGGGATCCTGTGCGAGGCCTTCACCGACGCCGAGGGGGAGCTGGAGGAACGCCTGCTCACCGCGCTCGCGGCCGGGCTCGCCGCCGGCGGGGAGGCCGGACCGGTGTACTCCGCCGGGCTGTCCACCGTGTCCGCGGCCGGGTGGCGCGACACCGACCTGCGCGTGGACTGGCAGGACGACCCGATCGACGCGCTCGGGCGGCTGCTCGACGTCTGGCTTCCCCAGCGCGACGACTACGTGCGGCGCGGTCTGGAGCCGGCCGCCTCACCCGGATACGGAGTGCCCGGCGATGACCGCTGAACCGTTCGCGCCGCCCAGCGCCGCGGAGCACCTGGTGCGGCTGATCGAGTACTCCGAGACGCTGCACGCCCACCCGGAGACCGCCTGGCAGGAGCACCGGGCGGCGCGGTGGACGGCCGACCTGCTCGCGGAGTCCGGTTTCGCAGTGACCACCGGGTACCTCGGCTTCCCGACCGCCGTCCACGCCTCCTACGGGTCGGGGAGCCGCCGGGTCGGCTTCATCGTCGAGTACGACGCCCTGCCCGGCCTGGGGCACGCCTGCGGGCACAACCTCATCGCCGCGATGTCGGCGGGAGCGGCGATCGCGCTGCGACCGTGGGCGCGCGAACTCGACCTGCGCATCGACGTCATCGGCACTCCGGCGGAGGAGGGCGGCGGGGGCAAGATCGAGATGCTCGACGCCGGCGCGTTCACGGACCTGGACCTGGCCCTCATGGCGCACCCGGGCCCCGTCGACGCGCCGCGGGCCGAGCCCTACGCGGTCGCCCACGACCACGTCCGCTTCGTCGGGCGGTCGGCGCACGCCGCCGCCTACCCGCACGAGGGCCGCAACGCGGGCGACGCCTTCGTGGTCGCCCAGGTGGCCCTCGGCCTGCTGCGCCAGCAGCTCCCGCCCGGCACGCGCGTCCACGGGATCCAGACGGTCGGCGGGGAGGCGCCCAACGCCATCCCCGGTGTGACGGAGGGCCGCTGGTACACGCGGGCCGAGACGCTGGCCGACCTGGAACCGCTGCACCGCCGGGTGCGGCAGTGCTTCGAGGCCGGAGCGCTGGCGACCGACACCGCCTTGGACTTCACACCGGAGTCGCAGCCCTACTCCGAGTTCCGTACGGACGAGCGCGCGCTGGAGATCTACATGCGCCACGCGCTCGCGCTCGGGCGGAGCTTCGACGCGCCCGTGGAGCACCAGACGATGAACCGCGCCTCGACCGACCTGGGCAACGTCTCCCAGCACGTCCCGGCCATCCACCCCTACATCGGGCTCGGCAGCTTCCCGGTGAGCAACCACCAGCCGGAGTTCGCGGCCGTGTGCGTCGGCGAGGCGGCCGACCGGGTCATCGCGGACGGCGCCACCCTGCTCGCGCGCACGGCACACGAGTACTTCTCCTAGCCGTCCGTCGCCGCCCCGGGACCGCTTCGGCCGGAGTCGCCCCGGCGGGCGTCGTCCCGGTGGTGGCGTCGTGCCCGCTCACCGGAGCCCGCCCGGGGTGACGGACCGGTCCAGGGCCCGCCCGACCAGCCCGACCAGCGCGCGGACGGCGTCGGCGCCCAGCGGCGGGGAGAGCTGGAGCAGCGGATGGCCCCCGGCGTCGATGGCGAGCCGAACAGCTCATCGCCCTGATGATGGTGCTCCACGCGACGTCGATGCTCGACGGCGAGCTCCACCAGGGCACCCGTCAGCTCGTCACCGCCCACATCGAGGACCTGCGGCCCCGACTGTGACGGGGCACGGAACGGCCGGGACCGCCGCGGTGGTCCCGGCCGCTGTGCCGCTTCCGGCGGTCGCGCCGATTCAGGCCGCTGCGCTGCTTTCGGCCGCTGCCCGGCTCAGATCTGGTTGGCGCCGCCGTCGACGGCGAGTTCGGCGCCGGTGACGAAGCTGCTCCGCGGTGAGGCGAGGAAGAGCACCGCCTCGGCGACCTCCTCCGGGCGGCCCAACCGGCCCAGCGGGACCGTGCCGGCGAGGTGGGCCGTGAAGCCGGCCGCCCCGACCTCCTCGGGGGCGAGGCCGGCCAGCCCGGGGGTGTCGACGGGGCCCGGGGTGACGGCGTTCACCCGGATGCCCCGCCCCTTGAGCTCGTTCGCCCAGGTGCGGGTGAACGAGCGGATGGCCGCCTTGGACGCCGCGTAGACGCCGAACGCCTCGCCGCCGGTGACACCGGTGGTCGAACCGGTCAGCACCACCGCGGCGCCGTCGTTCAGCAGCGGCAGCGCCTTCTGGACGGTGAAGAGCGTCCCTCGGACGTTGATCCCGAAGACCTGGTCGAAGTGCTCCTCGGTCACGTGTTCCAGCGTCGCGAACGAGGCGACGGCGGCGTTCGCGAACAGCACGTCGAGTCCCCGCCCGCGGTCCCGGACCGCGGCGAACAGCCGGTCCAGGTCGGCGGGGTCGGCGATGTCGCCCTGCACGCCGGTCGCCGCCGGGCCGATGGCCTCGACGGCCGCGTCCAGCTCGGCCTTGCGTCGGCCGCTCACGAACACGTGCGCGCCCTCCTCCTCCAGCCGCGCGGCGGTCGCCAGGCCGATGCCGGTGCTTCCGCCGGTGACCACGGCGGTCCTTCCGTCGAACTGCCCCATGTCCACGCCTCCCTGATTCTGTACCGATCGGTGCGTTACTACTTCAGTATCGTACGGTACAAAATTGGTAGGCTGTTCGGTGTGGACACGGGACAGAGGGCGCCGGGCCGGCCCAGGGGATTCGACGCCGAGGCGGCCCTCGAACGCGCGCTGACCGTCTTCTGGCGGCAGGGCTACGAGGGCGCCACGCTCACCGACCTGACCGAGGCCATGGGCATCACGCGCACGAGCATGTACGCGGCCTTCGGCAACAAGGAGGAGCTGTTCCGCAAGGCGGTCGACCGCTACTCCGAAGGGCCGGGCGCCTACGTGGCCAGGGCCCTGGCGGAGCCGACCGCCCGCGCCGTGGCCGCCGGCCTCCTGCACGGCGCGGCCCGGGCCACCACCCGCCCCGGCTGCCCGGCGGGCTGCCTGGGCGTCCAGGGCGCCCTGGCCACCGGAGACCCCGGACGCCGGGCCCGCGACGTGCTGACCGCCTGGCGCAACGACGCCGGGACCCGCGTCGCCGACCGGTTCCGACGCGCCGTCGCCGAGGGCGACCTGCCGCCCGGGACCGACCCGGACCGGCTCTCCCGGTACGTCACGACCCTCGCCTACGGGATCTCCGTGCAGGCCGCGAGCGGTGTCGGCCGTGACGACCTCCTGCAGGTGGCCGACACCGCCCTGCACCACTGGCCCCCGGTCACCGTCGGGTGACCCGTGTGAGCGCGGCCGAGGCGGCGGCTCAGTCGAGCCGGTCGAGGATCTCGACGTACCCGTCGGTGCCGTGCACGCGGATCCGCGCGCCGTCCGGGATCCTACGCGTCGCCCGCTCCACACCCACGACGGCCGGCAGCCCGTACTCCCGAGCGATCACCGCCCCGTGCGTCATGAGCCCGCCGACCTCCGTCACCAGGCCGGCGACCGCCACGAACAGCGGAGTCCAGCTCGGGTCGGTGTAGGCGGTGACCAGGATGTCGCCCGGCTCCAGGTCGGCCTGCGCGATCTCCGTGACGACACGGGCGCGGCCCTCCACGGCCCCGGCCGAGACCGGGAGGCCCGCCAGCGCCCCGGGCGGGGCGTCCTCGCGGCGGTACCGGCCGTTGAGGATCTCACCGTCCGAGGTGATGAGCCGGGGCGGGGTGAGCGCCTCGTGTGACCGGAACGCCTCCCGCCTCTCCAGAACGAGGCCGGCGTCCGCCTCGCGGGTGCGCACGACCTCCTCCAGCTCCTCGAACCGGAGGAAGAAGACGTCCTCCGCCTCGCGCAGGACACCGGAGCGGACGAGGCGGTCCGCTTCGCGCAGCAGAGCCCGCTTGTAGAGGAAGTAGCGGCAGACCATGCCGTACTTGGGGTACTCCCGGTAGCCGGCGAAGGCGCGGACGCGGTCGATCATCGCCTTGGTCCGCGCGGCCCGGTCCTCGCCGTTCGGGAGGGCGCGCAGGCGCGCCAGCACGTCCCGCTCCTTCCGGCGTGCCTCCTCGAGGCCCCGTGCGAAGCGCCGCTCGCCCTCGCCCGGCGCGAAGTTCCTGACGTTGGCCAGGAGGGCGGGCACGAGCGCGGCGGGCCGCTCGCTCCAGCGCGTCCTGGTGATGTCGATCTCGCCCACGCAGCGCATGCCGTACGTGTCGAGGTAGTCCCGGAGGGCCGCACGCGCCTGGGGTCCGCCGTCCAGCCCGGCCATCTCGTCCAGGAAGGCGTCGCCCTCCCGGCCCTCGTCGACGACGCGGTGCAGGAACGCCACGACCTCCGGGTGCGGCCGGACGGCGTCGGCCACGTCGAGGAGCGCCAGCCCCATCTCCGAGGTGACGTTGTGGTCGACCGAGTGCGTGAGCACGTCGGCGACGTTCCTCTCGCCCAGCCATTCCTCCAGGTGCTCGTTGAGCCACCGGCTCGCCTCCATCCCCGCCATGATCAGCGGGAGGCCCCGCGGATCGAAGAGGACGCGCCTCAGCTCCGCGATGTCGGACCGGATGAAGTCGAGCAGCGCCGGGCCGGACAGGTCCCGGATCTCGTCGCGCAGGGTGGCGACGGAGGCCTCGGCGGACCGGATCAGCTCGTCGACGAGGGCGGGATCGGCTTCGACCGGGGCGGACGGCTCACCGGCGGGCGCGGTCCCGGCGGGCGGGGCGGCGGGGGCGGTGCCGGCCGGCGGGGCCGTCGCGTCGTCGTCCGTGCGGACGAAGCCGCCGCGGTCGAGGACGGTGCGCATCGCGTCCCCGAGCAGCGGGTCGGAGCCGCCCAGCGACTCCATGAGCCCCGCACGGCCTTCGGGGGTCGCCAGCATGGGGGCGACGTCGACGAACAGCCGCCCGCCCGCCTCGTGCATCCGGCGCGGGGTCGTCATCTGCCAGAAGGAGAGCCCCAGCGGTTTCATCGCGTCGGTCATCATCTGCTGGTGGCCGACGGAGACGTAGACGTGGTTCTCCCCGTCCTCGGCCTCGGGGACGGGGAACAGGGTGGTGATCGCTCGGCTCTGGACGATGTGGAAGTCGTCGCCGACCCGGCACCACTCGATGTCCTGCGGCCGGCCGAAGTGCGCCTCGATGCTTCGTCCGAGCCGCGCCAGGCGCACGGCCTGCGGCGCGGTCAGGGCCGGCCGGGTCCGGCGCTCCGGCTCGACCGGTGCCTCGTGGACGCCGCCCTCCGGTGCGGCCCGCGCGTCCAGGGTCTTGGCGGCGATCGCCGTGGAGACGACCTGGTCGTCGCGCACGGTGTAGACGTCACCGGAGACCCGGCCGGAGACGAGCGCCTCGCCGAGCCCCCAACCGGCCTCCACGGTGACGGTCCTGCGGTTCGAGGTCACCGGGTCGGCGGTGAACATGGTCCCGGCCGCGTCCGGGAACACCATCCGTTGGACGACCACGGCCATGCCGATCCCGCGGTGGTCGAAGCCGTTGCGGACACGGTAGGTCACCGCCCGCTCGGTGAACAGGGAGGCCCAGCAGAGCCGGACGCGCCGGACCACGGCCGCGCGGCCCGTGACGTTCAGGTAGGAGTCCTGCTGGCCGGCGAAGGAGGCCGTCGGCAGGTCCTCGGCGGTCGCGCTGGAGCGCACCGCGCAGGGGGCGTCCTCCCCGAGCCGGGTGAGCGCCGCCCCGATCTCCGCCGCGAGGGCGTCGTCCACGTCGCTGTCCTCGATGGCACGGCGGATGTCGGCGCTCACGGTACGGATCGCCGCGTGGTCGTCCGGCTCCGCCCGCGCGAGACGATCGAGCAGGGCGTCGATCGACGGTACCCGGACGAGAGTCCGTCGGAAGGCGTCGGTCGTGACGCAGAAGCCGTCCGGCACGCGGGCACCGGCGATCCGCGAGAGCTCCCCCAGAGCCGCGCCCTTCCCGCCGGCCTCCGCGATATTCGTCGCGTCGATATGTGCGAAATCCAGCACGTCACGCAATTCCCATTCCTCCAAAGTCGGCCCCGTCGCATTGCGAAGCAGCAGTATGCAGCACTTTCCGATTCCTCATGAGGGGCGGGAATCTGCTATAAAGTGAAAGTGGGAGGAGGCGCCCGGAAACCCCCCGTCCGGCGGCCCCGGCCGACCCCCGCCCCGTCACGACACCAGAGGCCCGGCACGGCCCGGTGGGCGCCGTATTGTCACAGCCGCCCGGCACGCTGGACGCATGCGGACACTCTTCAGCGGCGAAGCGCACGTGGACTACGGGCAGATCTACGTCTGCGGCGACGACGGCCGCGCCTCCGAGGGCCCCTTGCTGGAGGCCTCCTTCGCCGGGCAGCGGGCCGGACTGTGCGGCGCTGCGGTGCCGGGCCACCTCTTCCTGCTGACCGGAACGCACACCGGATACGTCCCGATCACCGTCGAGCTGCACGGGGCGGAGCCGCCCCTGGACGCCGAGGCGTGGGAGGACGTCGTCGAGGTGTCGTTCCGGCCCGTGTCGGCCGAGAACGCGCTGGTGGAGTGGGACGGTGACAGCCATCCGCTGTCCCTCTCACACACTCCGTACCGGGTCCGGTACCACTGCCGTGGCATGGACGAGGCGCACGATGCCACCCGCGCAACGGGCGACCCCGTGGTGGACGAGTACCTGGTGCGCTTGTGGCCGGGTCCCGTGGCGGCGGACCGTGTGGTCAAGGAGACCAGCGAGGCCGCCGCCTACTGGCACGCGTTCGCGCGCAGGCAGCCTCCGCCCCCCACCCCCGAGGAACGGGCCGAAGCCGAGCGCCGGGCCCGCGAGCGGCAGGAGTACGCCGAGCGGCAACGGGAGAGGGAGGCGTGGGGCGGGTACCTGCCCAGCGACCGGCTGCGCGCCGTCCGGACGACATTCCGGACGTTCCAGGGCCGGCCGAAGGGCGGCCTCGTGGCCCTCGACGCCCCGCTCGTGCACGCGATCGACGCCGCGGGACCCGAAGTGCAGCGTGCGCTGGCCCGCTGGGCGGCGCACCGCGCCTGCGCGGCGGCGGGGCTCGACGGTATCGACTGGGTGGCCCGCGCCCTGGCCGAACTCGACCGGGGGGAGCCGCTCTCCCCGCCGCTGGACGCACCGCGACGCCTGCGGGAGGCCGTGTTCGCCGACGCGCGCGTGCCACGGTCCCACGACGGCACCCCCGGCCAGCCCCAGTCCGTCGCCTTCGCCGCTCTCGTGGACGCCGCCGCCGACGACCCCCTCGAAGCGGCGCTGAACGCCCTCCACGCGGCGGTGGCCGCCCACGGCACCGACGGGGCCCACCTCTGCGCGGAGGTCCGCCGCGCCTTCCCCGCGACGGCCGCCCCGCCGGCGACCGAGAGGGACCGCCGACACACGACGCCGACCGCGAGATAGGCGAGGGCCCACGCCACGAGCCTGGTCGCGGCGGCGAGCCGCTGGCGGGCCGTACCGATCTCGGCGCACACGTCTTCGGGGAGCGTGAGCCACAGCCGTGGCCACGCCGAGGCGAGATCGAGACGGTGGGCCTCCCAGACCCGGGTGTCCACAGCGGTGATCCGGTCTCCTAGCCAGAACGGGTGGGCCGGTCGCGTGGGACCGATCCGCTTGCGCCGGTCGTTGAGTTCCCGGGCCCGCGCCGCGGCCTCGGACTCGGAGGGCGTCCGCTCGGCCCTGGCGGCCGCCACCAGCGCGTGCGCGAACTCACCGGCATCCTCGCTCAGTTGGACGACTGGGCACCCCGGGGCCGCGACCCCGGCCGACATCGCGAACGCGCGCTCGCGGGGGCGGCCGGGCCGCTCGCCGCGCCGAGATCACCCGGCCAGCAGCGGGGGGACGAGGTAGATGATCTCGAAGGCCTCATAGACCGCACCGACGACGAACAGCACCAGCGCGGGCAGGCTCAGCCAGGCGACCTGCCGCAGCCCGCGGAGGTATCCCTGCCGCCGGTTGGGCGCGCCGACCGTGCCGGGCCGCAGCCACGCCCGCCCGAGGACGTAGGCGGCGAGCATGACCAGGGCGTAGGCCTGGAACTCGATGAGGATCGTCAGGGAGTGCGGGATCAATGTCAGCGCCGTGGTCTCGTCGAGCGGCGCGAGGGCCACACCGAAGCCGAACGCGCGGTACAGGAAGAAGGCGATGCCGAGGAAGGGCACGATCATCGAGGGCAGCAGGATCGTCAGCACGCCGACCGTCAGCACGTTGACCGCGAGGATGGTCAGGCTGAACAGCCAGACGTTGCTGAGCAGCGACACCACCAGGTCCGCGGTCCCGTCCTCCTGCTGGGCGGCGAGGTGGGCGGCGTTCAGGTCGGGGAAGAGCAGTGCCGCTCCCATACCGGTGAGGAACAGGGCGTAGATGAGCGCGTTCATCACGAGGTAGGCGCGCAGGTGCGCGCGGATGATCCGGAACGGTCGGCGAAGGTGGCGCATGTTTCTCTCTCCGAGGTCGGGACGGGTGGTGCGGTGGCCGGTCAACTGCTCCCGTCGAGCAGCGCGTTCCAGCGCAGGCGCGTCGCGCGCTCGACGCTGGCCGTCGAGGCACAGAATCCGAGCGCCGTGTTGAGCCACAGCGGCAGGTCGACGGGCGAGGTGAAGGTGCCGAAGCGCGCCGCCAGCGGGGGCACGTGCGAGACCGCCTCGACGACCTGCGGGACGACGAGGAGGATCGGAACGATGAGCAGGAGCAGTGACAGCACGCCGATCGCGCGGCTCACCACCGGGTGGTCGCGGTCGAGCCGGGCGCGGCGGCCCTCGGCCGAGCGCTCGTCCGGGACGAGCCGGTGCTCGCCGCCCTCGTCGGTGACGTAGTGGCAGCGCTTGAGCCCGAAAACCGTGGCGTCCACCTCGATCGTCCCTCCCGGAACGGGGAAGACGGCCGGGAGGGCGGACCGGCTGTGGTGCCGGCCGTCGAGGTAGAGGTGGGCCCTGCCCTTGCCGTCCTCGGTCAGGATCTGCTGCCAGTAGGGGACGTCGACGGCGTAGACCGTCCGGCGCCCGTCGTCGTGCGCCAGGGTGAGGCGGAACAGGGCGCGGGAGAGCGGCTGCCACGGGCGGAAGGGCTTCAGCGGGCGGCCGTTCCCGCTCCTGATCCGCCGCGCGGCCGCGCGCTGCTTGCGATCCTTGATCACTGAGGGCTCCGTGTCCGGTGGCGACGGTGGTCGGCGCCGAGCCGGAACAGGTCCGTGGTCGGCGCTGACCGCCATTCCAAGGGCTGCCCTCGGGGCAGAGTCAAGCGCCTGATCGGCCCGGTGCCATCACTTGACCCTGCCCCTGGGGCAGGGTGTGGACTGGACCCGTGCGTGGGCGGGGCCACGTGCGGTCAAGGGGTGAAAGGACGCATCGCGTGGCATGGAGTACTCAGCAGGTCGCCGAACTCGCCGGGACGACGGTCAAGGCCGTCCGGTACTACCACCAGATCGGGGTGTTGGACGTGCCGGAGCGGGCGGCCAACGGATACAAGCAGTACGAGGTCCCCCACCTGGTCCGCCTGCTGCAGATCAAGCGCCTGAGCGACCTGGGGGTGCCGCTGTCGGAGGTGGCGGCGATGGGGCGGGCGGACGAGGAACCCGACGAGGCGATCCGGGTGCTGGACGCGGAGCTGGCGGCGACGGTCGACCGGCTCAACCGTGTGCGGGCCGAACTGGCCGTCATCCTGCGCCATCGCGCGCCGGCCTACGTTCCACCGGCCTTCGCCCCGGTCTCCCACGACCTCTCCGACCGGCAGCGGTCCCTGTTGATGGTCTACTCCAGCGTTCTCAGCGAGGAGTCCATGGAGGAGTTCCGTGAGCTGATCAGCGAGGGCGACGACACGGAGGAGGAGTTCGAGGCCCTGTCCCCCGACGCGGACGAGGACACGATCGAACGCCTCGCCGCGCGTATGTGGCCCGTGGTCGTCAGGACCCGGGAGAGGAGGCCGCGGACGGCCGACCTCGCGGCGGACGCGCCGCGCGGCCCCAAGCACGCCGCGCAGACGATGGCCGAGGCGATGGTGCAGCTCTACAACCCGGCACAGCTGCGCGTCCTCAAGCGGCTGACCGACCTCCTGGCCGAGGAGACCCCGGACACGGACACGGCCGAGCGCACCGACTCGGACCCGGAGGGATGACGGAGCGGCGGAGATGAACTCCGTGGCGGCCTCGGCGCGTACGCCACCATCAGTGGATGGACGACGACGCACCCTCCACCCGGCGGCATCCGCGACCGATGGACGGAACAGGCCCTGTTCCACGACCCGGGGTGGGACCAGGCCCGACAGCTCGCTCGCCAAGCCCTCATCGAGCTGACCGGCGGCTCGGACCACGCCCCGCCCGACATCCACGTGATCCACTGACCCGGCACCCTGCCCGGCGACGTGAACGGGCCTCGACGTACGGGATCACCCCGCGTAGTGCGCGGTGACCGCGGCGGCGCGGTCGCGCAGGGAGGTGCGCAGCCACCGCGGGGCCAGGGCCTCCGCGTCCGTGGCGAGCCGCCACAGCGCCCATTCGGCGTGCCTCGCGTCCTGGAACGTCGCCTCCAGCCGCAGCCGGCCGTCCGTGGCGGGTTCCTCGGCGCCGACGGCCAGCGCGGTGTCCACCAGCTCCTCCCGACGCGCGGGGTCCACCAGCAACCGCACGGTGACCTGGTCGCCGCCGCTCCGGAACCGCGTGCCGCGCTCCTGCCAGGCCCGGTCCAGGTCCACCCGTTCCGGCCGCTGCGCGGGCTCGTCGAGCTCCTCGGCGGCCAGGACCCGGGACAGCCGGTAGGTGCGGTCCGCGCCGGACCTCGTGGCGAGCAGATAGCCCTGGCCGCGGACGGTCACCAGGCCGATCGGGTCCACCGTGCGCCACGTCGGGTCCTGGCCCACGGCCGCGTAGTGGACGCGCAGCCGGTGCCCGGCGAACACCGCACGCCGGATCTCGGCCACGACGGTGTCGGGCACCTCGTCCTCGATCTGCCGGCGCGAGAGGAGGTCGGTCTCGGGGTCGATGAGCAGGCGCTGGGCCGCCTCGGCCGCGGTGGTCCGATCGCCCTCGGGCAGCGCGTCGACCACCTTGCGCATCGCCGAGGCGAGTGCCGAGCCGAGGCCGAACGCCTGCGCCCCGCGTCGCGAACCGGCGACCAGCAGGGCGAGCGCCTCGTCGTGGTTCAGCCCGGTGAGCTCGGTCCGGAAGCCGGGTAGGAGCGCGAACCCGCCGTGCCGGCCGCGTTCGGCGTAGACCGGGACGCCCGCCGCGGACAGGGCGTCGATATCGCGCAGCACGGTGCGCGTGGACACCTCCAGCTCGCGGGCCAGCGCGGTCGCGGACATCCGGCCGTGCCTGCGCAGCAGCAGCACCAGTGAGACCAACCGATCGGCGCGCATACGAGAACCCTAGCGCGATACATGACACAGGATGTCGTGTTTTGTTGCGAGGCTCGTGCCGTCACCATCGAGAGGAGATCCCATGGCACACGCCACGCTCAACCCGGACGGTCTGCACGACCCGGTTCCGTTCGGCTACAGCCACACCGCCACGGTCCCCGCGGGCACGGACCTGGTGTTCGTCGCAGGGCAGTACGGATCCGGTCCGGATGGCGCCGTCGTCTCGGCCGACTTCGCCGAGCAGGTGAAGCGGACGTTCCACAACATCGGCGTCGCCCTGGCCGCCCACGGGCTCGACCTCAACCACGTGGTCCAGCTCAGGACGTACGTGGTCGACCACGACGTCAGCAAGCTCGGGCCGATCGCCGGGGCCGTACGGGAGGTCTGGGGCACGAACCCGCCGGTGCAGACCCTCGTCGGCGTCGCGTGCCTGGCCGCGCCCGACGTGCTGTTCGAGGTCGAGGCGCTGGCCGCCAGGCCCTGACCCGGATCCGCCGCCGCCCGTGTCGGGGCCGTCCACCTGGCGCGGGGCGGTCGGGTGGCTCCGCAGGAGGGGTCCTGGCTGTGGACGGATTGATCCAGGGGCACTGGCGCGGGGCGACGGTGACGTGCCCGCCGGCCGTCGCGCACCGCGGTGCGTTCCGGTCGACGGGCACGTTCCTCAGGGATGCGGCCCGACCGCGGGGTCAGCCCTCCCCGGGCGGGTTGCCTCCCGTGGCGTCGGAGGGAGCCCCGCCCGCGCCGGGACCGCCGCCGATGCCGGACGCCTCCTGCTGCGTGACGCTGCCGGCGTAGTCGTTGGTCGGGTCGCGGTAGATGGTGTGGATGTGCCCCCACCCCGACGTGGTGTACCCGTCCACGTCGGCGCCCGCCGAACCCTGCTGGTTGGAGAACTCGACGTAGGCGTTCGGCCCGGAGATCTGGAAGTAGATGCCGTCGCCCTGCGACATGTCGTACTCGGTCGCCCCCGACCAGTTCACGTAGGTCTCGTCGAGCGTCGCCTCGATCTCGGCCAGGGCCTCGGCCGTGGTCTCCTCGTCCGCCAGGCCCACCCAGTTCGCGATCACGTCGAGCAGCAGCTGCTTCTGCTCGTCGGTCAGGTCCGCTCCGGCCAGCCCCGTCCCCGTCGGGTAGTCGCAGGTGCCGCCGGGCGCGCAGGTGAGGTTCGCGACCTCCGACCCCTGGTACAGCTCGGCCTGCTGCTCGTCGGTCAGGCTGTCGTAGAAGGCGAAGGCCGACTCGTACATGCCCGAGAGCGGTTCGACCTCGTTGCCCTCCTCGTCGGTGTAGACGGCGGGCTGGAGGCCCAGGTGCGTGGGCGCGAACGTGATCGAGTCGTCGCCGCCGTCCAGTGTGGCGTTCAGGCCGAGGTGGTGGCCGCCGAACTGGACCTGCCACGCGCCGGAGTCGGACGGGTCACCGAAGAAGGCGATGTAGTACTGGCCCAGCGAGTCCTCGGTGCTGGAGCTGTTCTCGAGGAGGAACTCGTCGCCGCCCATGATCCCGGTGGCGGTCTCGTAGCCCTCCTCGCTCAACAGCGCTTCGAGGACCTTCATCGCCGCGGCCCGCTGCTCGTCGTCCAGGTCGTCGAGGTTCAGTCCGGCCCGCTCGACGAAGGTGACGGGGAAGTTCGACCACGACGTGGTCTTGGACTCGTCGTCGTAGGCGTGGAGCAGCTGTTCACGCTGCTCGTCCGACAGCGCGGCCATGAACTCCTCGGCCGCGGCGGCGGTGGCGGTGATCGTCTCCTCGCTGGTCGTGGCGGAGGCCGCCGTCTCCGTCCCCGCGTCCGCGGCCTCCGACGTCGACGAGGCGGAGGCGGACGCCCCCGACGCGGTGGTGCCCGCGGTGGCGCATCCGGTGAACATGAGGGCCACCAGCAGCAGGGCCGTCGCGATCCACACGGGTCTTGTGCGTGACGGTCGGTGTCGGACGCTCACGCTGTCCTGGTCAGTGCTGTTCGTCATGAGAACGAAGGTAGGGAGGGAGTCTTGGTGTTTCCCGTGTACAGGGTGAGAGCGGAGTGGGAATGGTGTCGCCGGTCCCGTGGGGGAGGCCCGGACGGGCACCGACCGGGAGCATGGGGATTCTCGGGAGGGCGCATCGGTCGGCGCGGGGCGGCTGCGCGGTCTGGGAGTCACCGTGGGCACCCCCAACGACCGGGACTCCCTCTCGGATCACGGACGTGATGCCCTGGCGCGGTGCGGCAGGGCAGCCGTGATCGACGCGTGCACCTGGGCACCGCTTGCCGTCCAGGCCCAGCTTGACCGGCAGCTGCTCCCCGCGCACGCGGGGATGGATCGTGCCCCGGCATGGGTCGGCGCTTCCACACGTCTCCCAGCGCACCGGACGTCCGGAACCCGTGGCCCGAACCAGGCATCGGACACGGGAGACGGAACACGGAAGGGACGCGCGGTGGCGGAGACGGTCCGAGGGGTGCGCAAGCGGCGCCCGTGGGTGGCGGCGGGGGGCGCCGTGGTGGCGGCACTGGTGCTCGGTGGGGCGATAACGATCCAGCTGCTTCGAGAGAACGCGGACTGTTCGTGCGTGAACCCCGACGCCGGGCTCGATGTCGCCTACGGCACGTTGGGCCCGGACGGCGACACCGTGCAGGCCCGCCTGGAAGTCGTCGAGGTGGCGGCCGTGGACGGCTACACGCGCACCGTTCTGCACTTCTCCAACTCCGATGCGCAGGCGGCGGCCTTCGATCCCGCCTACTTCCTGGGCGGCGCCGGCCCGGGTGACGGGTTCAGAGTCTGGGATCCTGCGACCGGGCGCCTGTACGAGAACCAGCCCGCCCTGGGCACGGTCACGGGGGACGACCAGGTGTGGGAGCCGCGCACACGCTACGAGATCGTCCTGTTCTCCGCGCCGCTGGAGCCCGGCACCGAGGACGAGGAGGCGCCGGAGACGGTTCCGCTCCACTTCACCGCCCCCGCCCCGGGGGACGAAGTGCCCGGGTACACGGAGGCCTTCGCCCCGAACACGCCCGACCCGGTGGATCCGGTCCCGGCCGCGGCCGAGACCGACGAGGTGGGCTGGGTGCGCTCCGAGGAGGGCGGTCGGACCTGGCGCATGTCCGTCGGCAGCTACGTGGTGGAGGACGGCGTCCTCACCTTCACGTACCGGCTGGAGGTGGAGGGCGAGGACGTGCCGTCACCGGAGCGCCGGCCCGACCTCTTCCCCGAGGGGTTCGTGCTGACGGATCCGGCCACCGGTGACGTCGTGCCCGAACGACGGGTGGGCGAGACCGAGGGGGAGTCGGAGCCGCTCTGGTCGGTCGCGTGGCCGCGCTTGAGGGACAACACTCCCAGGACCTTCGGCGAACTGGCCTTCGCCGCCCCCTCGGGAGAGGTTGGCGAACTGCTGTTGGACGCGGGCGCGTTCGGTGCCCTGCCGGTGTCGCCCAGGGTCTGAACCGGCTTGCGGTTGGTCGACGTGCTGGAGGACAGTGACCACGCTTTCCCGGCGTCCCGCCGCGCAGTGTCGTCCTCGGCCGCGGCTTCCGAGCGGTACACGGTGACGTTCGGGCAGCGCGGAGGAAAGAGCGCCCCCGTCACTCACGGGTGAGGCGACCGCCTCGTCGTACGGAGCCGCTTCTCCACCCATCGGCGAGTTCGAGGGCGGTGACGGCTCGGACGACAGCGGCTTGGCGGGGACGAACACCGGTCGTGGATCAGCCCTCCGCTTCGCGGACGTCCTTTCCCTGCTCCGCGAAGGCTTTGAAGTCCTGCATGTGCTGTAGAGACTGCTTGCGGACGGCACCGGGCATCAGGAACGCCACCAACCGCATCATCACACCGCTGAACCGGTATTCGTTCTCGCTCACCCAGAGTGTCGTCCGCGGACCGGCCTCGGTCAGCCGGTCGCGCACCGCGCTCCACATGCCCTCGGCGACGATCTCGCGCTCGAAGTGAACGGCCTGTCCTTTCGGGATCTCGCGCAGGTCCGCCGGTTCCCGGCGCGTGATGGTCTCGGTGCCCTCCATCCTCTGCTTCCCCGACTGGAACACGACCCGCGATGTGGTCCCGACGTGGCCGTGCACCCCGCTCAGCGGCTCGTGCAGGACCAGACCCCGCAGCCATTTCGGCATGTGCGCCGGGTCGGCGAGCAGCTCCACCACCTTCTCGCGCGGCACGGCGATCTCGATCGAGACGATGTACTTCATGGCGGAGTGCTCCGGGTTTCCGCGTGGCATGCATGCACGCGTGCGTCCTCGCCTCAGGTTATTCGGTCACGGCGTGTGAACGATTCTCTCTGGCCCGCGTGGCCGTGGCCTGTCCCCACGGGCGGTGGACGCCGTCCTCCCGGACGACGAGCGCTCCGCTGCCTGAGCGGTGGTGCCGCCGCTCAGGCAGCGGTCGATCAGTCGGCCATGTCCGGATACAGCTCGTCGTAGGGGACGTCGGGTGTCCGGAACGTGTCCGCGCCCAGCGCGTCCACTGAGCAGTCGGAACTCAGAATCGGGACGAGTCGGCCCGCCACCCGGCCCTCCAACTCCTCCAGATAGTCCAGACGTCCGCTGCCGGTGGGTTCGCGGGTGACCCGGAACAGGTGGTTGCGGACGCTCGCGGCCAGTGTGCTCTCGTCACTGGCCTCGTAGCCCAGCAGCGTCGCGCGGGCCGCGATCGTGGCCGCGTCGTAGTAGATCAGGCTGTAGCCGCTGTAGAAGTCCTCCGGAGCGGACGTGCTCGCCGTCTCGGCGTGCACCGTACCGGTGATGGCCACTTCGTAGTCGTGGAATCCCGCCGGGCGCCAGGCCTCCTCCTCCAGCCACGAGGGATCGAAGGCACTCGCCTGGACGAGGCGGTAGTGCTCCGGGCCCGAGTCGTCGTCGGCGGGCTCGCACTCCGTACCGGAATAGGACCTGATCATGTCCGGGAGCAGCCCGAGCTCGATGGAGTACACCGTGATCGGGTCGTCGGACGCGGCCCTGCAACCGCGCAGTTCCAACGATCGGAGGAAGGTCGCCAGATCGGAGTACCGTCCGGCGAAGAACACCGCGTTGGTCCCCGGATCCGCGCAGATCTCGTTGGCTATGTGATCGAAGTAGACGGTCGTGTTCCCCGAGCCGGCGCTGCCGCGGAACGTCAGCGAGTTCTGCACGAGATAGGGGTCGAGATATCGGCGGAACTGTTCGGCCAGATCCAGCGAGAAGGTGTCGTCCTCGTTCTCGTCGGAGAGCAGCAGGCCCCTCACCGGTTCCCGGTCCGACTCGGCTCGACGGTCGAGGTGGTCGCGCAGCGCCGCCGCGAAGTCCTCGTTGTTGGGAGCCGATCGGATGAGCCCGGGCGAGCGCACGTTGTTGATCGTGGTGGAGGTCGAGGAACCGGCGACCATGGGAATCCTGAGTTCGGACAGTTCCCGGGCGACGTCCTCGGTCGCGGTGGTGGTCGAGGACTGACCGATGACCACGGACAGGGGGATGTCGTCGTCGACCATCGACGCGAGCGTGTGGACGATCGTGTCGGAGCCCTGCTGCACGCTGCCTTCGTTGGCCAGGTAGAGCTGGAAGATCCGACTCTCCTCGGCGACCGCCTCGACGCCGGAACCGGTCTCCGCGAACCCGTTCTGTCGCATGAGCGCGACATAGGTCCCCTCGACGGCGCGGACGATCTGTTCCTCGCTCAGGTCCGCGTCCCCGCCGAGCGAGAACGACGCCATCATCACGATCCGGAAGGCCTGGACGTCGTCCCGGGAAGCGGCGAGCTCCTCCACCTCGGTGTTCATGGTGTGGATCCGGTCGGAGATCCACGCGAGCCCCGGGTCGAAGGACGAGGAACCGTCGCTGACGCCGACGCATTCGCCCCGGATCTGCTGCAGACCCGTCCCGCAGACCAGGTGCGGCCAGCCGAACAAGCCCCCGACCAGGGCGGTGACGACCGCCACGGCCGTCGACAGGACCGCGGCCGCCCGGGCTCGCCGGAACCGCCGCCGTTGGAGCGGTGAACCGATCCTGCGCACGAGTTCGGATCGGGTGAGCGGGAACTCGAGGTCGCCGATGGAGGATCGGCCCTGTTCCATGCATGCTCCTTCTCAAAAGTCCATTTCGGCGTCGAGCGGGTTCACCGGGCGCTCCAGCGAGATGTTCTCGTGGTACTCGGCCTCGGACTGGAACGGGCGGGAGTCCTCGCAGACGGCTCCCAGTTCGTGGAAGGCCGTCCTGACGCGCAGGTGCACGTCCCTGGTGTACATGCTCTCGAACGGGTCCTCGATGACCCACTTGCCGGCGACGATGCGCAGGATCCGCGACAACCGGTGGCCCAGTGGGGCTCCGTTCGACCGACGAGGCCCCCGGTTCCGGACGAGGAAGCCGTAGCGCTGCAGCGGAGTGAAACCGTCCGCGCCGGGGTCGTCGATCGGCGGCTGCGGTACCGAGGTGGTATGGCGGATGAGTTCGAGCACCCCGGACTCGCGACCCGGCAGGTCGAGCAGTGCGTCGAGTTCCCGGCACACCGCCATGAGGTCGCCCGCCCCGAGCGTGTAGTAGTACCAGTTCGGGGTGTGACCGCTCGCGCCCTCGTCGGACCGCTTCGCGAGTCGGCGGAACGCCTCGTCGCGGTCGCAGCGCACCCAGGTCGGTTCCTTCTGCCAGCGGCGCAGGAGCAACCGCATCATCAGTGTCCGGGCCGAGCGTGCCGCGCCGGAGTTCTCGTTCCACGCCAGCCAGCGGTGGTCGTCGAGCCCGGTGAGGTCCTCGCCGAGGCCGTAGGTCCGGATGAGGTAGTCGACGTCCTGGAGGTCCTTGGCGAGCGAGCAGATCGTCAGCGCTTCGAGCGTCCGGCTCGCGAGGTCGAGTTCGGAGTGCTTCAGCAGGGCCTTGATGAGGGTGTCGCCGAGGTGCTCCTTCAGCGTCGGGGCGTCCTCGGCGCCGCCGCGCTTCTGCCGGAGCAGGTGCTGGAGCCCGTTGTAGGCGCGCAGCCCGTCGATCGCCGGGTCCTGGAGGAGATAGCTGGTGGCGGCCACGTACCCCCCGGTGAGTCCGTAGATGAGTTCGGGGAAGTAGTCGTCGATGCGGCGCGGTGTGCGGTCCGCCAGTTCGCGTACCTCGGCGGGGCTGAAGTCCGGGGCCGGGATCGCCTTCGTCCTGGTCATGTGCGGCTTCTCGGGAGTGCTGCTCACCAGCAGCAGCGGGGTCCGGCCCACACCCTGGTGGGCGGGCGAGGACTGGACGGACCGGAACAGCGCGAGCAGCCCGCCGCCCCGGCTCGCGGGCTGCTTCAGAGCGTCGACGTCGTCCAGGAGGACCACGCGCCGGTACTGGTCGGCGTCGCCGGCCTGGTCGCGCAGGTCGGCGAGGAAGGCGTGGACGAGCCACTCGTTGTGACTGGTCTGGATCCGCCACTCGGTCTCGCGGTCCCGCTCCGCCTCCTCGGTCCCGACGTGTTCCGGATAGGGGTTGATGAGCGAGCCCCAGGACCGGGCCTTGAACCACTGCTCCACGGCGGTGTCGATCTTCCTGCGCGGCAGAGCGAGCGCGGGCCCGACCGGACGGACGGCGCCGATCTGGAACTTGAGGAAGAGCAGGTTCACCTCCACCACGAGACTGACGGACGTGGCGGTTCCGCCGCGGCGCTCGCGCCGGACTCCGCGGTCGGAACGCGCCTGCCGCCTCCAGTGTTTGACCAGTTCGGGCCAGAACCTGGTGTAGTCGCTGACGGGGGTGAGATCGTCCCGCAACGCGGTGAGCACCAGGTCCAGCCGCGGAAAGTGGCAACGCGGCAGGCCTGGAATCCTGGCGCTCAACTGGTCCCGAATATCGCGGAAGAGATCCGGCACGGTCTCCGGGCGGTAGTCGTTGCAGTTGACGAACGCCGTCGGGGTGATCAGCCGCATGATCTCGTGGGACTGGGTGAGCAGCGTGGTCTTGCCGCTCCCGGAGGGGCCGTGGACGATGAGGTTTCCCGGCTGTTCGGAGCCGTCCCGGCAGAAATCGAGGATTTCGTCCAGGGGGCGGTCACGGAGAATGGTCGAACCGGAGACGTCGACCTGGGTGGCCATGGGGCGAAGTTTCATCTGGGGGAGATCTCCTGGAGCGGTCGTGGACCGAGCGTACTCCACGGTTGTGACATTCGCTGGCCGCATATTGTCGACGCGAGTACGGCGTCCACGCATTCTTTTCCGTCCAAGACATCGAACTCCCTGGTCGGCGCGGTGGATTCCCTCTACCGCTGCCCGGATGAACGGAATCCCCTGGACGGAAAACCCCATGGGGGATCATCGACCAATGGCATGGGGTGTCCCGGAGGGAACGTTCCCGGTCATGGCGCAATCCGTATTGACACGTGCGACGCCTGGGGATTTCACCCTGTCCCCGTGAGTCAGGCGAACAGGGTGAGTAGCCGCTCGGCGACGCGCCGCGCTGTGCCGGGAGGGTTGTGCGGTGTGGCGGCGCCGGCGGGTCCGAGCTGTAGGAGCCAGCACAGTGCGACCAGGCGGCGGAATCCGTGCACCCGCACCGCCTCTGCCGGGGTGAGGTCGAGGCGGGCCAGAAGCGCGCCAGGGTCGAGCGTGCCGTCGACGTGGGAGATGTGCTCGGTGAGCTCGCCCAGTTCGAAGGCGCGGTCGTTGCGTCCGGAGTCCTCCCAGTCGATGAGCCGCACGCATCCGCCCTGCTCGTCCCAGAGGAGGTTGGCGTGGTTGCCGTCGGCCAGGCCCACGACGGGCGGGTGGGGGTCGCGCAGGAGGCGGTCGGGGGCGGCGGTGGACATCCAGGCGGCGCCCACCTGGTAGGCCTCCCGGACCAGGGCGTCGTCGCCGAGGTCGGTGCCTGGGTCTCGGTGGTGTGCTCTCCGCGCAGGACGCGCCCGGGCAGGCGGCTCATCGTGATGGCTGGTGGGTCGGCGTCCAGGTCGGCACGGACCGGGCGCGGTGCCAGACCGGGAGCGTGGACGTCCAGGAGCTTCAGCGCCGTCCATTCCCGGTGCGGCTCACCCCGGCTCCAGTCGTTGTAGCGCTTGACCACGACGTCGCCGCGGATGTCGATGTGGTGGGTGTGGAATCGGGTGATCATGCCCTCTCGGTCCGGTGTGGTCGTCCTCGGTTCGCTGCGGTCGTCGCGGGCCGGTGGGGCAGGGGGCCGCCACGGGCCTCCGCTCACTCGTCGAACGACTCGTAGGCGAGCGCGGTGGCCACTCCGAAGGCCAGGTGGGGCACGAGGTCGGAGACCCACGACGTGGCCGACCACTCGCGGGGGTCGGTGACACCGAGCCCGACCATCGGGGCGGTACTGCCGAGGTTGGCAGCGGCACCGGCTCCGAGGGCGAGCACTGGGACCGGCAGCCCGGGCCAGCGCGAGCGCGCGGCGCCGTAGAGCGCTCCCGTCGCCACTCCCGTGGCGATGCCGAGCAGGGGCCCGATGCCCGAACGGCGGTTGGCCTCCTCGTCCACGTCGCTCCCGAGCCGCGCCCCGGTCAGATCCGCCACCTTCTGGACGGTCGTCTCCGGAGTCGTGCTGGCGGGTCTGGCCCGCAGCGCCATGTCGAGGTAGGTGACCGTGTTGAGCGCCGTGGTCCCCGCGGCCCCGGCCAGCGCCCCTCGAAGCAGGTAGTGGGTCATGGCCTTCCCCCGTACGTGAGCTGCTCGGATGGGATCCCCCTATCCCGGGCGGGGGCCGGCAAACCCCGCAGCGGTCGCGGCCCCCTCGGCCCCGAGGTGCGCGACATCGAGCCGGGGGATTTCGTCGTCGGCTCGTATGTCAGGACCCCGGGCACCCCGGGACCCGAGCCTTTACCCGGTGCTACTGGCCGCCTCCGACGTGATCGGGCATCGTGAGGATCAGGGAGTTGACCGACGGACTGGGGGCCCACTCCGGCCTCCCCTGCGCGTGGGCTCTCCCAGGAGTGCGGTGATGCCGTCCTCGACACGGTCGAGCAGGTCGCGGCCGAACACGCACAACGTGTTCTCCCAGGGGTGCCCGAACGTTCCCAGCCGCAGGTCGGGGGTCGTGTAGATGTAGTAGTCGCCGTCGGGGAAGACCTGGCCGGGCACATCGGGCCGTCCGGGGCCGCCGACACGGCGCGGGTCGAACCGGCAGCCGACGTGGTTCCAGTCCAGCCAGTAGAGGGGTTCGCCGACGCGCGCGAGGCGGAGCAGTTCGGGGACGACGGCCTGTTCCAGTGCGGGTCGGGGCCCGTCCAGGAACCAGGTGGCCGAATCCACGGGTTCGCGGATGCCCGGGTGGACCTTGACGCTGGGTGCGAAGGAGAACTTCTCGTAGAAGCGGTCCCAGAGGTCGTCGTGCTCGGGATCGAGGAACAGCGGCCGTACCGGCCGTTCGGTGGCCGGGACCCCCGGTGGGGACCAGTGGTGGGAGCGGACGGTCGCCACCTCGTGGAACCCCGCGTCGAGGTAGGACCGTCGCAGGTCGCCGTCGGCCTCGGCGACGACGAAGCGGATTTTGGAGTTCCACCACCCCCAGGCGCGGGGCATGGTCGGCCGGGTCCGCTCCGCCGCGGCGCTGAGCAGGGCGGGATCAAAGGTGGTCATGCCCTCCACCGCGACGAACGGGGTTCCCGCCATGAGTTGGAACCAGGCCACCGCCCTGACCTGCCCGTCCCGGACCAGCTTCAGGTCGACGTTGTCGAGGCGGATCCCGTCCCTCTTCTGCTCGGAGAGCGCGCGCCGGTGCGGTCCGCTCGTCTCGGACAGGAGCAGGGCCTGGTCCTCGTAGTGGTGGGTCCCTGGCAGGAGCACGTGGTCCGGCGGCGGAGCCGCGTCGGGGAGGGCGTCCCGCGGTGCGACCAGGACCGAGCGCTCCCACCCGGGGGCGAACCCCGCCGCGAGCAGGGCCTCGGCGAGTGCCGGGCCGTCGTGTGAGTGGACGCGCCACTCCACCGGTTCGGTGCGCCTGCGGGCCTCCTCCTGGCAGCGCCGGACCAGACCTGTCACGTCGGCTCCGGTGGTGTCGGCGTGATCGACCACCGCGTGGGTGCCGTAGTGGACGCTCACCAGTGGTCCGTCGCGTTCGACGACCACTCCGAGCGGCGGCTGTTCGGGGACGTGGGCGCGGGCGTGGGCGTCGTAGACGGCACGTAGCTCGTGGGTGTCCACGGTCGTGTGTGCTCCCGTTCGGTGCCGTGTCGTTGTCCGGGTGTTGTCGGAGGCGTTGGACGAGGACTGTTCGGCCGCCGGTACCGCCGTCACCGCCGAACGGATCCACGGCCACCGCGGCACGGTGCCGCACCGCCCCGCCCGCGTCGGTGACCCTACCGGCTGGGCCCCCGCGCCCGGTGCCCGCCCCGTGCCCGCTGAGCGCGCCCCGGGCAGGCCCCGGCACGGGCGCGAGCGCCCGCCGCTCCTTGGGCAGGTGCACAACACCGGCGGCCCCGTTTGGGGCAACGGGGACATTGTCGCGCCCTGTCGGGCACCCGACCATGGGGGAGTGGGCCGCGGGGCGACGACCTCGCCGACGTGTCCCACGCCTTCCCCCCACCGATCGGCCGAAGCTCCGATCTCCCTGGTATCGGGCCCGGTTCGCCGCGCAGTACCGCGCGGATCGGCCGCACGATCCAGGACCACCAAGGAGTACACATGAGTTCCCCCCTGTTCACCCTGGGCCTGCCCCTGGCCCTGGGCCTGGTCATGTTCGGCCTCGGCCTGTCGCTGACCGTGGGCGACTTCGGCCGGGTGGTCCGGTACCCGAAGGCCGCCCTCATCTCGCTGGCCTGCCAGATCGTCGTCCTGCCGCTGATCTGCCTGGGACTCGTCCAGGTCTTCGGGCTGAGCGGTGTGCTGGCGGTCGGCCTCATGCTGCTGGTCGCCTCGCCCGGCGGTTCCTCGGCCAACCTCTTCAGCTACCTGGCCGGCGGCAACGTGGCGCTCAACGTCACGCTCACGGCGGTGAACTCGGTGCTGTCCGTCTTCACACTCCCGGTCGTGGTCAGCCTGTCCATCACGCATTTCCTGGGCGACGACGCCTCCATCGGGCTGCAGTTCGGCAAGGTGCTGCAGGTGTTCGCGATCGTGCTCGTCCCGGTCGCCGTCGGCATGGCGGTCCGCGGCCGGTTCCCGGACTGGGCCCAGGGCATGGGCCGGACGGTGAAGATCGGTTCCACGGCGGTGCTCGCCCTGGTCATCCTGGCCGCCGTCGTCTCGCAGTTCGGCGTCCTGCGGGACAACATCACCACGCTCGGCCCGGCCGCCCTGCTCCTGTCGGTGCTGAGTCTGGGCGTCGGCTACCTCGTGCCCCGCCTGTTCGGTGTGACACGCGACGACGCCACCGCCTCCGCCATGGAGATCGGCATCCACAACGCGACACTGGCGATCGCCGTGGCCGTCTCCGTGCTCGGCGACGAGGCGCTGGCGCTGCCCGCGGCGGTCTACGGAGTGCTCATGTACTTGCCCGCCTCGGTCGCCGCCCTCCTGCTCGCCCGAGCGGGACGGGCCGCGAACAACAGGGCCGCCGCGGCCGGCTGACCACCTGCCGGGTCAGTGGGCTCTGCCCATGAAGGTGACGGTGCGGGGAGCGATGTCGCCCGAGCCGTCCTCCAGCGTGAGCGAGTAGGCCCACCACCGGCCCGACTCCGGTGACGGACACGAGTCCGCGACGCCCCCGCCCTGGTGCTCCGGCAGAGAGAGGGTCGCTCCGCCCTGCTCGGCCAGGGCGGAGGGGCCGGACTCCAGGGGTGGCACGGCGTGGCGGCACGTCGAGGAGAGGTTCAGGTCCAGCGGCCCGCCCGTGCCGTTGACGACGCTCACCTTCCACGTGACCCTCTCGTCCCCGCCGACGGTCTCGTGGTCGATGCTCAGGAGTTGCACCCTGACCTCGCCGCCGTACTCGAAGGACCGGTCGGCCGGTACGACCAGGAACCCGGCACCGAGGACGACGACGATGAGCAGGACGACGAGTGCGAGCGCGGTCCACGGGGCGAACCTCCGCACGGGCGTTGCTGTCACGGGGCCGGGGGATACAGGGTCACCTTGGTGACGGTGCGTCCGTTGGCCTCGTCGACCCTGGCCCGCCAGGAGTCCAGTTCCACCTCTTCCCCCGGCCCCTGGGGGATGTGGCCCAGGACGGCGATGACCAGACCGGCGACGGTCACGTAGTCGCCCTCCGGAACCTCGTCGAGGTGGACGTCGACGTCGGGCAGGTCGTGCACGGGGTAGGTCCCGGGCAGCGTGAGCGACCCGTCGTCGTTGCGGGCCACGGTGCGGATGTCGGAGTCGGTCTCGTCGTAGATCTCCCCGACGATCTCCTCCAGCAGGTCCTCCAGGCTCACGATCCCGTCGACACCGCCCATCTCGTTGACGACCACGCCGAGCTGCTGGTGTTCGGCGATCATGCGGCGCAGCGCCAGCGACACGACCAGCGAGTCGGGCAGGAGCAGCGGTTCGCGGGCGAGCTCCCGGGTGCTCCCCTCACCGCGGACGAGGTCGGACCAGTGGACGACACCGAGAACGTCGTCGAGGTCGTCCTCGTCCACGACCGGGGCCCGCGAGTGCCCGTGCTCGGCCAGCATCTGCGCCGCCTGGTCCGCGGGGGTGCGGGAGGGGATGCTGAACACCTCACCGCGGGGGACGACCACCTGGCGCAGGCGCCGGTCGTCGATCTCGAAGGCTCCCGAGATGATGGTGCGCTGCTCACGGGTCATGCCCCGCTGGGTGGCGAGCATGTCGCGCAGTTCCTCCTCGCTGACCTCCTCCTTGGCCGCGGAGGGGTCGCCGCCCGTCAGGCGCACCACCAGGTTGGTGGAGATGCTCAGCAGCCACACCACGGGACGGGAGAGCACCGCGAGCAGGTCCAGCGGCCGGGCGACCATCACCGCCCAGGTCTCGGCGCGCTGCATGGCGACGCGCTTGGGCGCCAGCTCACCGAAGACGAGCGTGACGAAGGTCAGGAGCACGGTGACCAGGACGATGGACACGGGGCCGGCGGCGGAGCCGAGGAAGCCCAGGGGTTCGACGAGTGGTCGGGCCAGGGACACGGCGGCGGTGGCCGAGGCCAGGAACCCGGCGAGGGTGATCCCGATCTGGATGGTGGCCAGGAACCGGTTGGGGTCCTGCGCCAGGCGGGCCACCGCCCGGCCTCCCGGGCCGCGCGCGGCCAGTTGTTTGATCTGCCCTTCCCTGAGGGTGATCAGGGCGATCTCGCTGCCCGCGAAGAGGGCGTTGACGAGAACGAGGACGAAGACGAGGCCGAGCTGAACCCCGTAGCTTTCCATGACTGTTGCCGACTTTCGATACTGGAGTGGTCGCGGGCGAGCCCTGCGCGGGCCGTGACACCAGAGCCTCCCATAGGCCGGCCTGTCCCCGGTTCTCAGGCCTGGTCGTCGGTGTCCGCCTCGTGGACGCCGCGGTGCGGAACGACGGCGACGGGGACGCGGGCCCGATGGAGCACGCTCTGGCTCACCGAACCGAGGAAGAGGCCGCGAAGTCCGCCCCGGCCACGGGAGCCGAGGACCACCAGGTCCGCTTCGGCGCCCTCGGTCAGCAGCGCGTCGGCCGGGGGCTGCCGTGTGCACACCACGCTGACGTCGACGTTGTCGGTGATGTCCGCTCCGGCCTGCTCGATCATGTCCGCGATCAGTTCCCTCGCCAGGTGTTCCGGCCACCGGTCGGGAGACTGCCCGCTCATGACGGCCAGGGACTGGGCGGCGAAGGGAGTCGGGGACTCGATACTGTTCACCACCACCAGGGAGGCGTCCACGGCTCCGGTCGCCTGTTCCAGGGCGAACGCCAGTGCCCGCCGGGAGCACTCGGAGCCGTCCACACCCACCACGATCCGCTGCGGCCGGGTGCGGGTGCTCGTGTCGCGCGTGCCGTGGACCACGACCACGGGGCAGGGGGCCCGAGCGGCCAGCCGGACACTCGTCGATCCGAGGAAGGCCGAGCCCAGGGCCCCCAGACCGCGGGAGCCGACGACGATCAGGTCCGCCGGCCCGGCTCTCAGCGTCAGCGCCACCGCGGGCTTCTCCAGGGCCAGGGCCGTCTCGACCTGTCCGGTCGGCCAGTGGGCGCGCAGGTGTCCGGCCGCTTCGGCGAGAACGTGCTCGCCGTGGGTGACGGCCATGTCGGAAGGGGGAAGACGCAGTACCTCGGTGTTCGCGGTGCGCGCCAGCGGCGCGGACAGCGCGTAGACCACGACCAGGGGCAGGCCGCGCCGGTCGGCCCGTGCCGCGGCCCAGTCCAGCGCCGCCCGTGCGGTGGACGACCCGTCGACCCCCACGAGCACCTTCGGTCGGTCGGGCGCGTCCTCGCCCATGCCTGGCTCCCTGGGACAGCGTGGCGTGTGCCTTATCCCTGGTGTTCCGTACAGCGGCTGGGCTGAAACACGGGGGGGCGGGGCGGGCCGTCGGCTCTGTGGGGGTCAGCCCTGCGGGGCGGGGGCGGGGGCTCCCTCGGAGGCCTGCACGAGGACGAAGCCCTGTCCCTCGAAGGACAACTGGACCGCCTCGCCGCTGCCGCGGCCGACGAGCGCCCCGGCCTTCATGGTGCGGCGCACGCCCGCGCGCAGCGAGCTGGACCAGGCGACCGCGGCGTCGGTGTCGACGAAGGTCGGCTGGTCGACGTTGATCAGCACGGGCGCGCCGTGGCAGGCGACCGCCACGCGTCCGCGCCCGCTGAAGACCGTGTTGAACAGGCCTCCCGACATGATCCCGGCGCCTTCGACGCGCCGGATGTCCCAGTTCAGACCGGGTTCGAAGGCGAGCACGTTGGCGCCGTTGACGGTGAGGGCGTCGTCCTCCAGGTCGATCAGGTGGATGTCCCAGGCGTCCTTCGCCAGGAACACGTCGCCGCGGCCGGTCACGCGCATCAGCGGCAGCCCCTCGCCGCTGAAGGACTTCTTGAGGAACCTGCCGATGCCGCCCGAGCCCTCGTAGGAGAAGTCGATCTCGCCCTGGTAGGCGACCATCGACCCCTGCCGGGCCAGGACCTCGCCGTTGAGGCCCACGCGGAGCATCTTGGCGTTCTGGAGGGTCATGCCCGGTTGGCTGTTTTCGCGGGCCTGCTGGAAGAGTTCGCTGCGCATGGACCGATCCTGCCCGTTCCGGGTGACCGATGGCACGCGGCGCGCCGGGACAAGACAGGCGATAGGCCGCCAATTCGGTCGCGGTGTCGGGGCGGAAGGGAAGGGCCGCGCAGTGGCATGGCCCGTGGCGGGGGTGCGAGGACGGGTGCTCATCGCGTGTCCGCGGCGGTGAGCAGCGCGTGTACCGCGCCTGTATCCCGTGTGTAGGCGCGCCTCCTAGCGTGGCGGACGGCCGCCACACCGAGTGGACGGCTCGGAGCACCGCTCCGCTCACGCCCAGAGACAAGGAATCCGCCATGTTCGGATCGCTCAGCGACCGGCTGCTCTCCCTCGTCGTCCCGAAGGCCAGGGCGAGCGCCGGCTTCTGTTACAAGGAGCGCACCAACCACGACGGGCGCATCGTCTGCCGGACCTGTTGCATCAACGCCACGTACTCGTGCGGCCCCTGGTCGGTCAACAACTGCTGACGGACCGGTCGGCCGCCCGGGTCGGACACCAGGGGAACACCGGTCGCGACCTGCGCATGTATCACGCGTGTATTCCACCTGTACCCGTCCTCCCTAGCGTGGTCGACGGCCGCTGGGAGTCACCGGCGGCCGGGTCCGCCACCACCGGTGCGGACCGGAGACGGAGCGCCCCGGCCGGTGCCGGCTCGTCCCGGCGCCGGCCACGGCCTCACCCGATCGGAAAGGAATCCCCCATGTTCGCCTCACTAGGCGACCGGCTTCTCGCCGCGGTCGTCCCCAGGACCAAGGCCGGAGCCAATCCGTACTGCTGGTACCAGTACGCCCCCGTCACTTCCCCCTGCATCCGCCGCTACTGCTGCGACCCGCCCGGCAGCACCCCGATCACCTGCACGTACTACCGGCCCTGCTGACCTGTAGCTGAACAGCCCCTGCCCGGGGCCCGTCCCACCGGGGTGCCACCGATGTCCCACGTCCAGATCGCGTGCCAGGTCCTGCTGGCCCTCGTGTTCTGCGTCTCCGCGGTCAGCAAGGTCCGCGGACGCGCGGCGTTCGACGGTTTCGTGACCGCTGTGCGTCGGCTGGCCCCCCGGTGGGCGGTGGGGAGCGCTCCCGCCGTCCGGCGGATCTCCGTCGCGATCGTGCTGGCGGAGGCGGGAACGGTGCTCCTGCTGCTCGTTCCCGGGTGGTCCCGGGCGGGGCTCGCCGCGGCGGCCCTGCTGCTCGCGGCATTCAGCGCGGCCGTGGCCCGGGTCCTGCGCGCCGACGAGCGCGTCGCCTGCCGGTGCTTCGGCGCCTCCGACGTGCCACTGCGCCCCGTGCACCTGGTCCGCAACCTCGTCCTGCTCGCCGCGGCCGTGGCTGGGCTCGCGCCCGCCCTCGCGTCCGTTCCGCTCCCCGAACCCGGTGCCATGGCGGCCTCCGCCGCCGCGGGCGCCTTCGGAGGGCTCCTCGTCGTCCTCATCGACGACATCGTGCTCCTGTTCTCCCCTCTCGTCCCGAGGAGTGCCACCCCCCATGACCGTGTTCGTCGCCGTGCTGTCCGTCCTCGTCGGAGCGCTGTGCCTGCTGAACCTCCTGCTGACCGTCGGCGTGATCCGGCGCCTGAAGGAGCACACCGCACACATCGAGGAACTGCGTTCCTCGGCCTCCGGCGCACCAGTCCAGATCATGCTCCCGGCCGGTGAGGAGGTCGGCGACTTCTCCGCACGGACCGTCGACGGCGCCGAGGTGAGCCGCGGTTCGCTGGGCGGGGAGACGCTCGTCGGCGTCTTCTCCCCGGGCTGCTCCGCCTGCGCCGAACAGCTGCCCCTGTTCACCGAACTGGCCGCGTCCTTCCCCGGTGGGAAAGACCGCGTGCTCGCCGTCGTCGTCGGCGACGCCGAGGAGTCGGCGCGCGAGATCGCCGAGCTCACCCCCGTGGCCCGCGTGGTCCAGGAGGCGCACGGCGGCGGTACGTCCACGGCACTTGGTGTCAACGGGTTCCCCGCCCTGGCCCGGATCGACACGGCCGGGCGCGTCCTGGCGAGCGGATACAGCGTCTCGGACGTGGAGGTCCTGGCCGGTGTCTGAACCGACGGCCGAGCAGGCGTCCGGTGGAGTGCGCACGACCGTCCGCGGGGCGGGCGCCGCGCTGGCCCTGGCCTGGCAGACCGGGTGGTACCTGCCCGTCACCCACGGTCTGCTGGTGCTGGTCCAGGCCGTGGTTCCGGTGGTCATCGCCTGGCAGACCAAACTGATCCTGGACCTGCTGGTGACCGGGGGCGCCACCGGGACCCTGTTGTCCCTGGGCCTCGGCCTGGCCGCCGCCGGGGTCGTCGCGGCGCTGGCCCCCTTCGCGGTCCAGTACATCACCGCCGAGACCGCCCGCCGGGTCGGTCTGCTCTCCCAGGACCGCCTGTTCGCCGCCGCGGAGCGCTTCGCCGGCCTGGCCCGCTTCGAGAACCCGGCGTTCCTCGACCGGCTGCGGCTGGCCCAGCAGTCGGGCGGCGACAGCCCGAGCCAGGTCGTGGCGGCGGTCTTCTCGCTCGCGGGCGGGATCGTCACGATCGCCGGGTTCCTGGGGTCGCTGCTGGTGATCAGCCCGTGGATGGCGTTGTTCGTGCTGGCCGCGGCCGTGCCCGCGCTGGCCGTGGAACTGCGGCTGTCCCGGGCCCGCGCCGCGATGATGTGGCGGATCGGTCCCGTGGAGCGGCGCGAGTTCTTCTTCCGGGACCTGCTGTCGAACGTGCAGGCCGCCAAGGAGCTGCGGCTGTTCGGGGTCGGCCCCTACCTGCGCGACCGGATGAACCGGGAGCGCGTGGAGTCCAACGCCCAGCGGCGCCGCATGGACCAGCGGGAGCTGACCTCGCAGACCCTCCTGGGGATCCTGTCCGCCACGATCGCCGGCGCCGGGCTGGTCTGGGCGGTGCTGGCCGCGGTCCAGGGGCGGCTCACCGCGGGCGACCTGACCCTGTTCGTCGCGGCGGTGTCCGGGGTGCAGAACGCGCTCGTCCAGCTGGTGCGCGAGGTGGCGATGGCCCACCACCAGCTGCTGATGTTCGACCACTACCTCAAGGTGGTGGGGTCGGCGGCCGACCTCACGGTCCCCGCCCGTCCCCGGCCGGTGCCCGGGCTGCGCAAGGGCATCGAGTTCCGCGGGGTGTGGTTCCGCTACTCGCCCGAGCACCCCTGGGCGCTGCGCGACGTGAACCTGGTGATCCCGCACGGCGGCTCGCTGGGGCTGGTGGGGCGCAACGGGGCGGGCAAGAGCACACTGGTGAAGCTGTTGTGCCGGATGTACGATCCCGAGCGCGGGGCGGTCCTGTGGGATGGGGTGGATCTGCGGGACATGGACCCGGCGGAGCTGCGCAGACGGATCGGCGCGGTGTTCCAGGACTACATGGAGTACGACCTGACCGCGGCCGAGAACATCGGCCTGGGCGACGTCGACGTCCTCACCGACGCCGACACCGACGACGAGGCCCGACGGAACCTGGTCCGCGCCGCCGCCGAACGCGCGGGGGCGCACCCGGTCATCGCGGACCTGCCCCGCGGCTACGACACCCTGCTGTCCCGGATGTTCTTCGACATGCCCGGCGACGGGGACGAGGGCGACCAGAGCGGTGTGCCCCTGTCCGGTGGGCAGTGGCAGCGCCTGGCGCTGGCGCGAGCCTACCTGCGCGGCCAGCGCGACCTGCTGATCCTGGACGAGCCCAGTTCGGGGCTGGACGCCGAGGCCGAGCACGAGATCCACACCGGGCTGCGCGCCCACCGGCGGGGGCGGACGAGCCTGCTCATCTCGCACCGGCTCGGTACGGTGCGCGAGGCCGAGCGCATCGCGGTCCTGGACGAGGGCGCCGTCGTGGAGACGGGCACCCACGACGAACTCATCGCCGCGGAGGGCGTCTACGCCCGCCTGTTCGGGCTCCAGGCCCGCGGCTACCAGCCCCAGGCCGACGCCGTCCAGGAGGTGGCGCGGTCATGATGGTCCCGCTCCTCGCGTCGGCCGCGATCGCGGTGGCGGTCCCGGTCGGCGTGCTGCTGTGGCTCCACCGCACCCGGGTGGCCGTGGAGGTGGTCGGCCACAGCATGGAGCCCACGTTCCGCCACGGCGACCGCCTGCTCGTGCGCCGGGTCCCCGCCGCGCGGTTGCGGGTGGGGGACGTCGTGGTCCTGGGCCAACCGGACCCCGACGCGCTCGCGGACCTGTTCCTGCTGATGGGCACCGTGCCGCCCTGGGTGGTCAAGCGCGTGGCGGCTCTGCCCGGTGACCCCGTTCCCGACTCCGTGCCGGGCGGGGAGGGCGGGAACGGTCGCGTCGTGCCGCCCGGACGGCTGGTGGTCCTGGGGGACAACACCGACCACAGCACGGACTCGCGGGTGTGGGGTCCCGTCCCGGACGACCGCGTGCTGGGCACCGTCCACCGACGGATGGCCGTCCCGCGGGGCGGACTCGCGGCGCCCGCGGCGGCGGACGACGGTGAGGCCCGCAGAGCGGGTCCCCCCGGTCCCCGGGAGGCGGGCCCCTGACGGGTCAGTCGAACCAGGGCTCCGGTCGGTTGAACTCGTCCACGCCCCGGGCGATGGCCTCCAGGTCCTCGGGCTCGGCCACCCGCAGCTCCAGGGCCTTCACCTCCTTGACGATCTCCTCCGGCCCGGGACGGATCTCGCTCTCCCGCCCGAGGACGACCTCGGCCAGGAGGCGGGGCACCACCTCCGTACGGATCCGGTCCGTGGGGAGTATGCCGTACGCGTAGGGCGACGGGCCGTTCAGGGGCAGCACGTAGGCGCCGTCGGCCGACTCCTCGCACAACGAGTCGGTGTCGTTGCACGCCGACCGCAGGGGGTCGGTTCCGCCGCCCATGCTCCCCGTCCCGGGACCGCTCCGCACCACGGCGTGCACAGAGGACGGACCGCGGTAGGTGACGGTGAACTCGCTCGAGTACACCTCCGCCTGGAACGGATGCCAGTTCTCGGTGTCGCCGATCACGACGATGTCGTGCGGGTAGGCCGTGTAGTCCGCCTCGGTCGTGCTCGCGTCCGGGGGCTCGCTCTCGGGACCCTCCGAGTGCACGATGCCCACGTTGGCCAGGAACAGCACACCGACCATCGCCACCACCCACCAGGGACGGCCCGCCCGCGAACCGGCCAGCGCGACCGCCGTGCATCCCGAGATGACCAGGACCGACAGCAGGGCACCGGCCAGCCAGGACGGGCCCGGCGGTGTCCGCTCCGGCAGCACGACGGCGGACAGGAGCCCGACCACCACCCCCACCAGGGTCAGGACCGCGAGCGAGACGCCGGGGCGCGGCGCCTCCCGCTGGGGCAGCACCCACAGCAGTGCGGCCGCCGACGCCGACCACGCGAAGGCCGCCGCGAGGACCCAGAACGGCCGCAACACACCCAGGGCCGACGCCGGCCAGGACGCCTCCCCGAGGAAGACGAGCGCGGCACAGGCCGACAGGGCGCAGGGCACGCCCAACAGGACCAGCCAGAGCAGGTGGACGGACCGGGAGGGTGGTGCGGGTCGTTCGGGGGAGGCGGCGCTCATGGGCCCGAAGCCTTTCCGGAGGGGCGGTGCGGAACCGGTCCACCCAACCATGCCCGGCGGTGGCGCGGACACGGCCCCTGTCCCGCGGTCGTCCCGACAGCGACCTCTACCCGTTCGAGAACGGGGCGTTCAGCGTGGTCATGGGGAGACGTCCGACGCAGCGGCGGATTCTCGGCGGCGATCGCGACACGGTTCCCCTGCTAGCGGCGGTCCAGCGCCGCCCTCGCCTGCCGCGCCAGCAGCACGGGCAGCAACAGCACCATCATCAGGCAGCCGCCTCCGGCGCCACCACCACCGGACTCACCTCTCAGGGGCGGGTTGCCGCTCCCGCCGTTGTTGGTGCACCAGGGTTCGCACTGGTCGAATTCATTGGCCCCGCAACAGGTCTTCACGGTCGCTCCCCGTGCCGAATGGTCATGCCGGTGTTGAGCCATGGGCTTCGGTCATGACAACGAGGGCGGGGCACGCGGATGTGCGTCTCAGTTGGCGCCCAGGAATTCGGGGGTGGTGGAAAAAGATCGATTCCCGCGGGGAACGGTGGCGGACATCCGGAAAGCGGGGACCCGTCGGGGAAATCGGGAACGGCGGAGCCGCGGCCGGGGGCGGCCGCGGCTCGGGTGAGGGGTCAGGCCAGGTAGCGGAACACGGCCTGGCCCACGACGGCGGGCTTGTCCTGGCCCTCGATCTCGACGGTGGCGTCGACGACGCACTGGACGCCTCCGCGGACGTCGGTGACCTCCGCCAGGGTGGCGGCCATGCGGATGCGCGAGCCGACCGGGACGGGGGAGATGAAGCGCACCTTGTTGAGCCCGTAGTTGATGGAGACGGAGATGCCCTCCATCACGAGCAGCTCGCTGAACAGCGGGATCACCAGCGACAGGGTGAGGTAGCCGTGGGCGATCGGGCCGCCGAAGGGGCCGTCCGCGGCGCGCTCGGGGTCGACGTGGATCCACTGGTGGTCGTCGGTCGCGTCGGCGAAGAGGTTGACGCGCTTCTGGTCGATGTCCAGCCACGAACTGTGGCCGAGGTCCCGTCCGGCGGCGGCACGCAGTTCGTCGAGTCCGTTCACGGTGATGGGCATGGGTGGGTACTCCCGTTCGGGTTCAGAGGGTGTGGCGCAGGCGCTGTTTGAGGAGCTTGCCGGAGGCGTTGCGCGGCAGCGCGTCGGCGAAGGCGAAGGACTTGGGCACCTTGTAGCCCGCCAGGTGGCGGCGGCAGTGGTCGGCGAGGTCGTCGGCGGTGGCCCCGGCCCGCTCCGACAGGACGACGACGGCGTGGCCGACCTCGCCCCACCGGTCGTCGGGGACCCCGATCACCGCGCAGTCCGCGATGTCGGGATGCTCGTGCAGGACGTTCTCGACCTCGGCCGGGTACACGTTCTCCCCGCCGGAGATGTACATGTCCTTCACCCGGTCGACGATCCGGACGTAGCCGTCCTCGTCGGTGACGGCGACGTCGCCGGTGCGGAACCAGCCGTCGGTGGTGTGCGAGGACGGGGTGCCGGCGCCGCGCCCCCAGTAGCCGAGCATGACGTTGGGGCCGCGGACCACGATCTCCCCCGGTTCGTGCGGGTCGGCGGGCGTCAGGTCGGGGCGCACGACCCGCGCGTCGGTGAAGAAGCTGGGCCGCCCGGCCGATCCGGCCTTGCGCACGGCGTCGGCGGCGCCCAGGAACAGCACGCCCGGGGCGGTCTCGGTCATGCCGTAGCCCTGGAGGAACGTCAGCCCGCGCTTCTGGTAGGTGGCGATGGTGGTGTCCGGTACCGGCGCCCCGCCCGCTTCGAGGATGCGGATCGAGGACAGGTCGGCCTCGGCCCACCGGGGCGCGGCCGAGAGGGCGTTGAACATGGCCGGGACGCCGAACATCCAGGTCACGCCCTCGGACTCGATGAGGTCGAGGGTCAGGTCCGGGTCGAACCGGGGCGCGATGACCACGCGGGCGCCCTTGAGCAGGGTGGGCAGGCAGGTCATGTTCAGGGCGGCGGTGTGGAACATCGGCGCCGTGACCAGGGTGACCTCGTCGGCGGTGATGTCCACGTCCAGGAGCACGTTGACGCAGTTCCACGTGATGTTGCCGTGGGTGAGCATCGCGCCCTTGGGCCGTCCGGTGGTCCCGGACGTGTACATGATCATGCAGACGTCGTCGAGTCCCACGGGGGCGTCGAGGGGCTCGGGCTCGTGGGCGGCGATCAGCTCCTCGTACGCCGGTGCCGTGGCGCCCGCCGGGGCCGTCCCGGCGCGGTCGTCCTCGCCCCGCTCCGCGGTGCCCGCGACCCGGACCAGCTGCGGGACGGCGCCCGCCGCGCGCAGCTCGGCGGCGGGTCCGGTGTGGTCGCCGCCGTGGAAGAGCAGCGCCGGGGCGCAGTCCCGCACGATCGTGTCCAGCTCCGGGGTGGCCAGGCGGGTGTTGAGGGGCACGAAGACCGCGCCCACCGTGCCGCAGGCCAGCAGGGTCTCCAGCAGCGCGGGGTGGTTGCCGCCCAGGTAGGCGACCCGGTCGCCGGTCCGCACGCCCAGACCGCGCAGCGCCCAGGCCAGGCGCAGCACGCGTGCGTGGAGCTCGGCGTAGGTGAGTGCGGCGCCCTCGTGGACGACGGCCACGCGTTCGGGGGAGGTGCGCGCCCGGCGGGCGGACCACGATCCCAGGCCTTCGTTGAGCATGGCTACTCCTCGGGATGGGGGGTGAGCCCGAGCAGGCGCGCGGCGTTGTCCTTGAGGATCTTGGGCCTGACCTCGGGCTTGATGTCGAGCTTGTCGAAGGCCGCCAGCCACCGGTCGGGGGAGATGACCGGGTAGTCGGAGCCGAAGAGGACCTTGTCCTGGAGCAGAGAGTTGGCGTACTGCACCAGGATCGGCGGGAAGTACTTCGGTGACCAGCCCGACAGGTCGATGTGCACCTCGGGTTTGTGGACCGCGACGGACAGGGCCTCCTCCTGCCAGGGGAAGGAGGGGTGGGCGAGGATGATGGGCATGCCGGGGAAGTCGGCGGCCACGTCGTCCACGTGCAGGGGGTTGGAGTACTTCAGCCGGATGCCGCCGCCACCGGGGACGCCCGCGCCGATCCCGGTCTGGCCGGTGTGGAACAGCGCGATGGCACCGCTCTCGCGGATCGCCTCGTAGACCCGGTAGGCGGAGCGGTCGTTGGGGAAGAACTCCTGCAGCGAGGGGTGGAACTTGAACCCCTTGACCCCGTACTCCTCCACCAGGCGCCGGACCTGGCGGGCGCCCAGGGCGCCCTTGGCCGGGTCGACGCTGGCGAAGGGGATGAGGACGTCCGGGTGCGCCAGGGCGGCCTCGGCGACCTCCTCGTTGGGAACCGCGGGCAGACCGGTCGCGGACTCGGTGTCCACGGGGAAGACCACGCAGGCCATGGAGCGCTCGCGGTAGTGCGCGGCGATCTGGTCGAGCGTGGGGCGGCGCTCGCCCTCCACCTTGAAGTAGTCGCCGGAGGCCGCGTGCAGGTCCGCGCCGATCGCGTCGCCGCCCCGGGCGGAGACCTCGGCGTGGGTGTGCACGTCGATCGCGGTGACGCGGTCCAGGTCGATGCCCTTCGCGCCGCCCATCAGGCGCCCTTCCCGGACTCGGCCGGCGCGGCCGGCGCGGCGGAGGCGCCGCGGCCGTCCTGGCCGCCCTGCGCGGCCTCGGCCGGCGCGGTGGGAGCCGGGATGCCCACGCTCTGCTCGTCGCGGCCCAGCGTGGTGGCCCACACGGCGCCGATGTCCTCCGCGCTCCAGCCGCCGTCGCGGTAGGCCACGGACACCTCCTGGGGGTGCGCCCACAGGGACAGCCGGTCGCCGCCCACGCCCACGCACTGGCCGGTGACGTGGGCGGACTCGGGGGAGGCGAGGTAGGCGACCAGTCCGGCGCAGTCCTCGGGCGTGCCGAACCCCTCGGCCTGGCGCATCCACCCGGGCAGGGGGACGCCCTCGTCCTGGGCGGCGGCCACGTGCGGGGCGAACGCGGGGATGGTGGCGGTCATCGCGGTGGCGGCCACCGGGACGACGGCGTTGACGGTGATCCCGGCGCGGGCGCACTCCATCGACCAGGTGCGCACCATCGCGGCGATGCCCGCCTTGGCGGCGGCGTAGTTGGTCTGGCCGAAGTTGCCGCGCTGGCCGGCGGGGGAGGCGACCATGATGAGCCGCCCGCCCTCCCCGCGCTCGCGCATGTGGGTGACGGCGGCGCGGGCGCAGGTGAAGGCGCCGCGCAGGTGCACGTCGATCACGGTGTCGAAGTCCTCGTCGGACATCTTCCACAGCACGCGGTCGCGCAGGACGCCCGCGTTGGCGACCAGCACGTCCAGGCGGCCGAACCGCTCCACGGCCGTGTCGACCAGTGCCTGCGCCGTCGCGGCCGGGCCCACGGGCGCGGCGTGTGCGACGGCGGTCCCGCCGGCCTTGGCGATCTCCTCGGCGACGGTGGCGGCGGCCTCGGCGTCGGCGTCGTTGACGACGACCGAGGCGCCGCGGCGGGCGAGTTCGAGGGCGTAGGCGCGGCCGAGGCCGCGGCCCGCCCCGGTCACCAGGGCCGACTGTCCGCTGAGGTCCATCGGGTGTCTCCGTTCTCCAGGGGGTGCGCCGCTCTGGGCGAGTGCCACGAAGTTATGCGAAATGATGACGGCGGTCAAGAAAATGCATAAGATGAATGTGTGCGGTGGGCGCACTCCGGCGCCCGTTACGCTGATCAGCGAGGGGGCGGGATGACAGGACACATCGTCGAGCGGGAACCCGAGGCCGAGGAGGCGGCGGACACCGGATCGGCGGGCGCGGTACGGCCGCGGCCGCAGTCGCTCATGCTCGCCTTCCTCGGCCGGTTCGTCCTGGGCCAGGACCTGCGGGTCTTCTCCGGGTCCTTCATCGACGTCTTCGCCCGACTGGGGGTCTCCGAGCAGGCCGTGCGCTCCACCCTGAGCCGGATGGCCCAACGGGGCATGCTCGACCGAAGACGCAGCGGCAGACGCGTCTACTTCGGACTCACCTCCCGCGCCGTCGACGTGCTCACCGACGGCGACCAGCGCATCTGGGACGCCGGGGTGGTCAACCTCGACGAGGACGGCATGTGGACGCTGCTGTCCTTCTCCCTGCCGGAGTCCTGGCAGCGCCAGCGGCACGACCTGCGCTCGCGCCTGTCCTGGGCCGGGTTCGGACCCCTGCGCAGCGGGCTGTGGATCGCGCCGACGGTCGTGGACACCAGCGCCTTCGTCGACGAACTCGGCCTCACCGACCACGTGCACGTCTTCCACGCCCGCCTGGGCGCGCCCACCCAGGCCGCCCAGGTCGTCAACGAGGCCTACGACGTCGACGACCTGGCCGAGGGGTACCGGCGCTTCCTGGACCGCTGGGACACCGCCGACCCCGCCCCCGAGGCGCCCGACGACCTGGCGCGCCTGCTGCTGCTCACCTCGGAGTGGATGCGGCTGATCCGTACCGACCCGCGCCTGCCGCTGGCCTACCTGCCCGACCCCTGGCCCGCGGTCCCCGCGCAGGAGCTCGTCTACGACCTGCACCGGCGCTACGGGGAGGCCGCGACCAGGATCGTCGAGGAGGTCGTGGACACCCTGCCCGCCGACTGAGGAACGGTCCCGGTGCGGGGGCCGGCGCCCAGGGCGGGCCCCGGCCCCCGGCCCGTCGCCGGTACCGGTGACGGCGCCCGGGGCGTCCCGGCACCGGCACCGCTCCTCCCGTCGCCTCAGGTCGGCGCCGGCGCGCGCCCGTCCGCACCGGCACGCTCCCGCCCCTGGCGGGCGCGTACCCGTCGCCGCCACCACTCGGCCAGCGACGGCACGACCCCGTGCGGCAGGAACAGCACCGTCAGCACCAGCACCAGGCCGTAGACCGCGTAGGTGAACACCGAGGGCGCGTAGTCCGGCATCCCGCCCAGCGTGCCCAGCACGCCCAGGTAGTGCACCAGCACCGTCACCAGCGCGGTGCCGGCCACCGCGCCCCACACCGAGCCCAGCCCGCCGACCACCGCCATCACCACGTAGGTGATCGACATCGACACCGGGAACATCCCTGGCGACAGGAAGCCGATGTAGAACGCGAACACCCCGCCCGCCGCCCCGGCGAACGCCGCCGAGACCGCGAACACCGTGAGCTTGTACCGGCCCACCGGGATACCCGAGGAGGCCGCCGCCGTCTCGCTCGTGGCCAGTGCCCGCAGCGCGCGGCCCGGTCGCGACCGCACGATGTTGCGGGCCACGACCACCACCACCGCCAGCACCGCCCACGCCACGTACGCGTAGCCCTGGTTCGTGGACACCTCCAGCGGGCCCAGGGACAGCAGCGGGATCCCCTGCAACCCGGTACTGCCGCCCAACGCGTCCGTCTGCGCCACCACGACCAGGAAGATCAGGTGCACGGCGATCGTGGCGAAGGCCAGGTGGTGGCCGCGCAACCGCAGCAGCGGCAGCCCCAGCACCAGCGCGCACAGCGCCGCCACCACCGGCGCGGCCAGCAGCCCCGCCAGGGTGGGCAGGCCCGCCTGCGACACCAGCGCCGCCGTGTACCCGCCCGTGGCGAAGAACACCGCCTGGCCCAGCGACACCTGCCCGGCGTAGCCCATCAGCAGGGAGATTCCCACCACCACGCTCGCCGACACCGCCACCTGCACGTAGACGGCCAGGCCGCCGCTGTCCAGCACCAGGGGCAGCGCCAGCGTGGCCGCGGCCACGGCCAGTACCGCCCACACACCCGCGGACCTCATACTGTCACCTCCTGGTGCACCGAGGGCCGACGCGCCGCGTGCCAGATCATCACCGCGAGCATCACCACGAGCGCGACCGTCGTCTGGTAGGCCGCGTTGCCGTACCCGGCCACCAGCGCCTCCACCACACCGAGCAGCACGCCCCCGGCCAGGGCGACCATCGGCCGGGTCAGCCCGCCCAGCACCGCCGCGGCGAACCCGTGCACGATCAGCGTCACGTCGGAGTCGAACGACATCGGCCGCAGCGGCGCCACCAACACCCCGGCGACACCGCCCAGCACGCCCGCCAGCACGAACGCGAACTGGGCCATCCGCGCCACCGGGATCCCCGTCACCCGCGCCGCGTAGGGGTTGGACGCGCACGCCGTGAGCGCCTTGCCCAGGTAGGTGCGGGTCAGGAACAGCCACAGCGCCAGGAACACCACCGCGGTCACCCCGATGACCAGCAGGTGATGGCGGCGCACCGGCACACCCAGCAGCGACGTCATCCCCGGCAGCCCCGGCGTGGAGCGCGGAGTGTCGCCGAACACCGCGACCAGGACGGCGTAGGCCAGGAACCCGACCGCCAGCGTCACGATCAGCGCGGTCATCGGCGCGGTGCCGCGCCGGCCCAGCGCCAGCAGTCCGGTCACCGCCCCGGCGGCGGCCGCGACGGCCACCGCCAGCAGTTCGGCGCCGCCGTGCCAGATCCCGGCCCCCAGGAACGCCGACGCGCACAGCCCGCCGACCACCGCGAACATGCCCTGGGCGAAGTTGACCACCCCGGTCACCCGGTACACGGCCACCAGCCCGCTGCCCACCAGCGCGAACCCGCACCCGATGGCCAGGCCGCTGACGACGTGCGCGAGCAGCGTGATCATGGCGCCACCCCGCCGCCCAGGTAGGCGCGGGCCACCGCGGAGCCCCGGGCCAGCTCGTCGCACGCACCCGCGGCGACCACCCGCCCGGCCTCCAGCACGTAGGCCCGGGAGCACACCTCGAACGCCAGTCGGGCGTTCTGTTCGATGAGCAGCACGGCCATCCCCTCCTCACGGTTGAGCCGGACCAGGTGCCGCACCAGGTCGTCGACGATCTTGGGCGCCAGGCCCAGGGACAACTCGTCCACGGCGAGCACGTCCGGACGACCCATCAGCGCCCGGCCGACCGCCACCATCTGCTGCTGGCCGCCCGAGAGGGCGCCCGCGCGGCGACCGCGCAGCCCCTCCAGGTCCGGCAGCACGCCGTACACGTGCCGGGGGTCGCGGTCGCGGACCCTCCACGCGCCCAGGCGCAGGTTGTCCTCGACCGACAGGTCGCCGAACAGCTGCCGCCCCTCGGGCACGTGCGCGAACCGGCCCTCGGTCGCCACCCGGCCCGAGGCGGGGCGCACCACCCCCGACAGGGTGTCGACGAGGGTGGACTTGCCAGCCCCGTTCGGCCCGACCAGCGCGACCATCTCACCGGCGCCGACCTGCAGTTCGACCCCGTCCAGGGCGGTGGCCGAGCCGTAGCGCACGACCAGTTCCTCCACGGTGATCACGCGGCGGCCCCTTCCCCCGTGCCCAGGTAGGCCGAGACCACCGCCGGATCGCGCCGCACCTGCTCCGGCGTGCCCTCGGCGATGACCCGGCCCAGGTCCAGGACGGTGACGCGGTCGGACAGCCGCGAGACGAACGCGACGTCGTGCTCGATGAGCAGGGTCGTCTGGCCGTCCTCGTGCAACTCCTCCACGATCGAGGCCAGCCGTTCGCGTTCGGGAGCGCGCAGCCCGGAGGCCGGCTCGTCCAGCAGCAGCAGATCGGGATCCGCGCACAGGGCGCGGGCGAGCTGCATGGCGCGCTGCTGGCCGATGGGCAGGGACGCCGCCGGGTCCTCGGCGCGGTCGGACAGGCCCACACGGTCGAGAGAGCCCAGGGCCAGCTCCCGGATGCGCCGCTCGGCGGCCCGGTGGGCGGGCAGGCGCAGCACGGCCGCGGTGAACCCGGCGCTCGCGCGCAGGTGCGCGCCGACCATGACGTTCTCCAGCACGGTCATCCCCGGGAAGATCCGGGCGGCCTGGAAGACGATCGCCACGCCGCGCCGGGCCCGCCGGTGGGCCGGGAGCCGGTCCAGGGGCCGCCCGTCCAGGCGGATCGCGCCCCGGTCCGGGCGCAGGTGCCCGCTGATGAGGTTGAACAGGGTGGACTTGCCGGCCCCGTTGGGGCCGATGATGCCCCGGGTCTCGCCGTCGGCGACGGTGAGGTCGACGTCCTGGACGGCGTGCACCCCGCCGAAGGAGCGGCCGAGCCCGGTGATCTGGAGTTCGGCCACCTCAGCCCCCGTACGCGGCGTCGAGCTGCTCGACCGCCCAGGGCACGGGCACGAAGGCGCCGTCCTCGACGGTGTTGACCGAGATCGCGTCGGTGGTGATCCCGGCGTGGTCGGACCCGGAGTAGGAGTAGGTGCCGTTGGGGGTGACCAGGGTCAGCTCCTCCAGGGCCGCCAGGATGTCGGCGTGCTCGGTGGAGCCGGCGTTCTCGATCGCCGCGACGAGCAGCTGCACGGCGCTGTAGCCGTCCAGGGCGAACTGGGGCGGGGCGTAGCCGTGCTCCTCGGAGAAGGCGGCCGACACCTCGTCGATGACCTGCTTCTGCTCGCCCTCGGGCAGGTGCTCGCCCACGACGCCGATCGAGCTGAGCACGGTGACGCCCTCGGCGGCGTCGCCGGCGGGCTCCAGCCACAGGTGGCTGGCCTGGGCGCCGGTCATGACCAGGGGGACGTCGGCCTCCACGGACTCGTACTGCTGGGCGAAGGTCACCGCGGGCGGGCCGGTGCCCCAGAACAGCAGGGCCTGGGGGTCGACGGAGTCGAGTTCGCTGAACACGTGGCCGAAGTCGGTGGTGTCCTGCTGGTACTCGTTGACGGCCGTGATCTCGATGCCGTAGTCGTCGGCGAGCTCCTCGGTCGCCAGGAACCCGGCGACGGCGTAGGTGGTGGCCGAGTAGGCCACGGACACCTCGGTCAGCCCCTCGGCCTGGAAGTACTGCAGGGCGCGCTCGGCGTAGGCGGCGGCCGTGGCCGGGACGACGAAGACCTCGTCGCGCAGCGGGTCGAGCTGTTCGTCGGCGGGGGTGGGGGAGAGGTAGGGGACCCCGGCGCGCTCGACGGCGGGGATGGTGGCCATGGCGCTGTCGGAGACGGCCGAGCCGATCACGGCGACCGGGTCCTGGGACTGGATGTCGTTGAAGGCCAGGACCGCCTGGTCGGGTTCGCTCTGGTCGTCGCGGGTGATGAGCTCGATCTGCCGGCCCAGGACCCCGCCGTCCGCGTTGACCTGGGCGACCGCGAGTTCGACGGCCAGTTCGTTGTCGGTGCCCAGCGCCGAGTAGCCGCCGGTCAGTGGCGTGATGTAGCCGATGCGGACGGTGTCGCCGGAGGCGGCGTCCCCGCCACCACCGCACGCGGTGGCCGAGACGGCGAGGATGGTGAGTAATGAGAGGAACCTGCGCACTGGGGGTGCTCCTGTGAATTGGGGGGTGTGAGGGCGCCCAGAGGGGTGGGGGCGCGGGCGGTCGGGCGTGGGCGGATGGCGCCCCGGGCCGAACGGTCGGTGACGAAGATCACCGGGGCCCCAACTTATGCAGATATATGACGTCAGTCAACAAGTTGCACAACTTGGATCGCACGGCGCCATGTGATAAAGGCAGTACGCAGCGTGGCGTCGGTGGATGGTCGCGGACGGGGCGTGGAGGACGGCCCGGTCCACGCCGCCCGAAACAGGTTGCCCCGCGGCGACCGGGCGCGTAGCGTCGCCGGCACCGCCGACGAAGGCGCGTCCCGGTCGCGCCCCTCGGATCGGTGGAGGGAAGGCAGGCGGAACCATGGCGTCCCGACTCCTCGCGCTCTGCTTCGACGCGAACGACCCGGACGGCCTCGCGCGCTTCTGGTCCGGTGCCCTGGGCTGGGAGACGGCCGACGACCCCGCCGGAGGGGCCACGCTCCTGCCGGCCGACGACACCGGGTTCCGGATCCGGTTCGTACCCGCCCGAGAGCGCAAGTCCGGTCCCAACCGGATGCACCACGACCTCACCAGCGGCTCCCCCGAGGACCAGCGCCGAACCGTGGCCACGTCGCTGCGGCTGGGCGCCCGGCACATCGACATCGGCCGGCGCCCGGAGGAGCCGCACGTGGTGCTCGCCGACCCCGACGGCCACGAGTTCCGCCTGAGGGCCCCCGCCCGGCGCGAGGCCTCATGACGGTGCTCGTCGTGGGCGGCAGCGGGTTCCTCGGCCGCGAGGTGGTCCGGCGGGCGTCGGCCGCGGGCCACCGGGTGGCCGCGACGTACCGGACCCGGGAACCCGACGGGGCCGAGGCGGACGCGGCCGGGGCGGCCTGGCACGCACTGGACGTCCGGGACCGTCGGCGGGTCGCCGACCTGGTCGCCGCCGTGCGACCGGACGTGGTCGTCAACGCCGCGTACCGGCAGTCCGACTGGGAGACCACCGCGGACGGCGCCGCGCACGTGGCCGTCGCCGCCGCCGAGAGCGGTGCCCGGCTGGTCCACGTCTCCAGTGACGCCGTGTTCTCCGGCGGTGCGGTCCACTACGCCGAGACGGCCGTGCCCGACCCGGTCTCCCCCTACGGCGCGGCCAAGGCCGCGGCCGAGACGGTGGTCGCGGCCGTCGCCCCGGACGCCGTCATCGCCCGCACCTCCCTGATCATCGGCGACGGCGGTTCCGTTCAGGAACGCCGGGTGCACGCCCTGGCCAGGGGAGAGGCCAACGGAGTGCTGTTCACCGACGACGTGCGCTGCCCCGTCCACGTCGGCGACCTGGCCGCCGCGCTGGTGGAGCTCGCCTGGTCCGATCACGTCGGCGTCCACCACGTCGCCGGCGCCGACGCGGTCAACCGCCACGAACTCGGAACCCTGATCGCCCGCCGGGACGGCCTCGACCCCTCGGCGCTCCCCTCGGGTCGGCGAGCCGACACCGACCTGCCAGGCCCCTTCGACGTGCGCCTGGACTGCACCGCCACACAGCGGCGCCTGCGCACCGTCCTGCGCGGTGCCCGCACGTTCCTGCGCTGACTCCGCCCGGCGAACCGGCGGGGGAGATCCGAGCGATCGCGCGTCGCGATGAGTTCCGCGGCCTCCGCCGGTCGTACTGTCGAACCCCCGGGACCGAGGAGGACGTCCGATGCGCAGTGTGACCTACTCGATGGCCGTGTCGCTGGACGGCTACGTCGTCGGGCCCGACGGCTCCTTCGACTGGACGACACCCGACGAGGAGATCTTCCGCCTCGCCACCGACGAGGTGCGCGGCGCCGGTGTCCACCTGCTGGGACGGCGGCTGTACGAGACCATGCTGTACTGGGAGGACGCGGACCAGCACCCGTCGCTCGACTTCTCCACACGCGAGTTCGCCGGCCTCTGGCGGGCGCTCCCCAAGGTGGTGTTCTCCAGCACGCTGTCGACGGTGCGGGGCCGCGCCCGCCTGGCCTCCGGCGGCCCGGCCGAGGAGATCGGGCGGTTGCGAGCCGAGCCGGGGGAGGGCGACATCGCGATCGGCGGCGCGACCCTCGCCGCCGAGGCGGCCGCGTCGGACCTGATCGACGAGTACCGGGCCAGGGTCCACCCGGTGCTGCTGGGCGGCGGCCTCCCGTTCTTTCCCCGACACGAGCGGAGGGTGGACCTCGAACTCGTCGAGAGCCGCACCCTCGGCTCCGGCGTCGTCTACCTCCGCCACCGCGTCGTGCGCTAGCGGCCACCGGCCCATCCGGGCGCACGGACGCCACCTGCACCGGGGCAGGCGGGTGCTCCCGGAGCTCCCACGGGGCATGACATCTGTCATCTCACGTTCATGAGGACCGCAGCGCGAACCCGTGTGAACCGGCACTCCTGCGCGCCCCCGCGCCTGATTAGCGTTGAGGCATGAACCCCTACGACGAGAGCCGTCCACCGCCGCCGCGACGCCGCGGCCCGCGCCCCGTTCCGCCGGGCGTGCCCTACCACCGCGTCCTCGCCGACGGCCGGCGCCGGATCTGGCGGGGCATCGCCGCGCTCACGCTCCTGGTCGGCGGGGCACTCCTCTTCAGCTTCGCCCTCACCCTCGGATCCCTCGTGGTCGACACGATGCTCGGCAGGGACAGCGTGCTGACCGGCGGTAGCGAGCTCACCCCCCTGGCCATGGGCGCGACCCTCCTCGGGCTCGCCCTGCTCCTCCCGTGGAGCATGCTCATCCAACGCTGGCTCTACGGTGTGCGGGCGGCCTCGCTGCACTCGGTCGTCTCGCGCTTCCGGCCCGCGGTGTTCGGTCGGGCGGTCCTGGTGATCGTCCCCGTCTGGGCCGTCTACATGACCGCCTTCTCCGCCTTCACTCCCGTGGACGAGGTGCCCTGGCGGTTCGCGGACCTGCTCGCGATGCTCGCGATCACCCTGATCCTGGTGCCGCTGCAGTCGGCCGGTGAGGAGTACGGGCTGCGCGGGCTCGCCTTCCGCGTCGCCGCGAGCTGGGGACGCGGTCCGCGCGCGGCGCTGATGATCGGCGTCGTGGTGTCGAGCCTGCTGTTCATGGCGCTGCACTTCGCGGCCGACCCCTGGCTCAACGTCTACTACTTCACGCTGGGCGCCGCGTTGGCCCTCATCACGTGGCGCACCGGCGGACTCGAGGCCGCGATCGTGATCCATGCGGTGAACAACATGATCGCGTTCCTCATCCTGATCCTCCTGCGTTCGGATCCGGCCACCATGATGGACCGATCGGTGGGCACCGGGTCGGCGGCCCTGCTGGTGCCCTGCGCGCTCCTCGTCGCGATCACGGCCGTGGTGTGGTGGCGTACGCGGGACTCGGGACCGGCCCTGACCCCGGCCGGTCTCCACGAGTACGAGCCCCGCCAGGAGCAGGAAGCCCGGTGACGCGCGCCCTCCGGGTGTGAGGGGCGGCCGCCTGGTTCAGCGGGTGGAAGCGGTGTCGGCCGAGGCGCTGACCTCGGCGATGGCGTGGGTCTGCGCCCAGTCCAGCAGCGGCAGCAGGAGCTGGGTGACCTGTTCGCCGCTGTCGGTGAGGCTGTAGACCACGAACGGCGGCACCACGGGGCGGGCGTCGCGCAGCACGAGGCGGTCGGCCTCCAGGGTGCGCAGGGTCTGGGCGAGCATCTTCTCGCTGATGCCGCCGATGCCGCGCAGGAGCTCGCTCCAGCGCCGCGGGCCCTCGGAGAGGGCGACCAGGACGAGCACGCCCCACTTGCTGGTGATGTCGCCCAACAGGCGCCGGGACGGGCAGTTCTCGGACAGGACCTGTCCGCCGACGGTCAGGAGCTCGGAGGAGTCGAACGGCGTCGAGGAGGACGGTGTCGTCATCCCTCGACGATACCTGTCCATTTCAAGAGACCTCGGTTTCAAGAGACCTCGGGTCGGTGCCGTGGTCGACGCCGTCGCCGTCGAGCTCTCGGGCCGGCCCCTCGGGAACTCCGGCCGGGGCGGCGGAAGGCGGCAGGTCGGCTCCCGAGGACCGGAGGCGGTGGGATAGCGTGGCCCTCGACTTATAACGACTGTCATAAGCACGTGTCCGCCGGACCCGGGCGCGGGGTGCCGGCCGCACTCTCTCCCAAGGAGGCCGCAGCATGGAAACCGGGCCCGAAGCGTTCTACCTGCCCCTCGACGACCACACCTACGAGCCCACCGCCGCCACCGAGAGCCCGTGGGACAGCCGTGCCCAGCACGGCGGCCCGCCCTCGGCCCTGCTGGGCCACGTGATCGACCAGGCCGTCGGCCCCGGCCTGCGCCTGGGCCGGATCTCCGTGGACTTCCTCGCCCCCATTCCGCGCCTGCCCGCGCGGGTGGAGCTCACCACGCTCCGGCCCGGCCGCCAGGTCCACCTCACCCAGGCCGACATGGTCATCGACGGGCGCACCGCCGTGACCGCCCGCGCCTGGCACATCGCCACCGGGCCCACCCCGCCGGTGCGCAGCGAGCCCGTGGCGCCGCCGCCCCTGCCCGCACCCACGGGGGAGGACCTCTTCGCCGGACGCGAGGACTGGGGGTACGGCCAGGCCATCGAGTGGCGCTTCGTCGAGGGCGGCTTCACCGACCTCGGCCGCGCCCGGGTGTGGACGCGCGTGCGCATCCCCCTGGTGGCGGGGGAGAAGCTCACCGGCGCGGCCCGAGCGCTGATCGTCGCCGACTCCGCCAACGGGCTGTCGGCGGTCCTGCCGATGGACGAGTGGCTGTCCATCCCGCCCACCATGACCACCACCCTCCTGCGTCACCCCGAGGGCGACTGGACCCACATGGACTGCGGCACCGAGCTGTCCGACGACGGTCTCGGGCTCACCCGGGCGGCCCTGTCCGACGCCGGGGGCCGCCTCGGCGAGGTCGCCCAACCCCTGCTCGTGCGCCGGCGCTGACCCCGGGCGACCTGACCCACGAACAGGCCCCGCCGGTGGGTCCCACCCGGACCGGTTCGATCCGGGGCGCGCCCTCCGGGGGGCACGTCGCGCGGCTGGAGGCCGGAGGACGGGTGCTGCCGACCGCGCTCCCGGCCCGGGTACTAACCAAAAAGTGGGTACAGGAACTTTGGAATGTGCGGATCGGCGGCCAGGTTGGCACCACACAGCGGCCGGGATCGACCCGGTCCACGATCGGAAGGACCCGCACATGTCCGTCGTCATCACCGGTGCCACCGGCCAGTTGGGCCGCCTCGTCGTCGAGGACCTCCTGGTCGGCGGGCTGCCCGCCGACCAGATCACCGCCACCGGGCGCGACACCGCCAAGCTGGCCGATCTGTCCGCCAGGGGCGTCTCGACCGCGCGCGCCGACTTCGAGGACCCCGCCTCGCTCAAGGCCGCCTTCCGGGGCGCCGACATCCTGCTCCTGGTCTCGAGCAGCGAGGTCGGCAAGCGCGTGGACCAGCACCGCAACGCCGTCGAGGCGGCCGAGGACGCCGGCGTGGGCCACATCGTCTACACCAGCGTGCTCGGCGCCACCGAGTCCAGCCTCGTCCTGGCGCCGGAGCACAAGGCCACCGAGGAGATCATCCTCGCCTCCGGCCTGACCCACACGCTCCTGCGCAACGGCTGGTACAGCGAGAACTACGAGCAGCAGCTGCACCAGGCGCGCGAGACCGGCACCCTCCTCACCAGTGCCGGAGCGGGACGGGTGGCCAGCGCCTCGCGCCCCGACTACGCGGCGGCCGCCGCCGCGGTGCTGCGCGACCCCGCCGCGCACGCCGACGCCGTGTACGAGCTGTCCGGTGACACCGCGTGGACCTTCGACGAACTCGCCGCCGCGATGGCCCAGGCCCTGGGCCGCGAGGTCGCCCTCACCAACGTGACCCCCGAGGAGCACGAGGCCGTCCTGACCGGTGCCGGGCTGGACGAGGGCACGGCCCGGTTCGTCGTCGGCCTGGACACCGGGACGCGCGAGGGTGAGCTGTCCTCCACCACCGGTGAGCTCTCCCGTCTCATCGGGCGCCCCACCACCCCCTTGGTCGAGACCCTCACCACCCTGGTGTGAGCCGACCGATCCGCCGCTCGGGCGCCGGTCGTTCCTCGGGGCCGACCGGCCCCCGGGGCCGCCCGGTCGCCCGCACCGGGGTCCTCAGCCCTCGGTGGCGGCCAGGCGTCGGCCGAGGCCCTCGGCCCCGCTGCGCAGCGCCGGGACCAGCCGGGACAGGTCCGCGCGGACGGTGCGGACCACGATGCCCAGAGCGGCGGCCGGCGGCCCGGACCCGGTCGACACCGGGACCGCCACCGAGCACGAGCCCAGGGACATCTCCTCGCTGGTCGAGGCGTAGCCGCGCTCGACGGCCGTGCGCAGCTCGCGCAGCAGCCGCCCCCGCTCGGTGATGGTGTGCGGGGTCTGACGCGAGAGCGGGCGGTCGCAGTAGGCGCGCCGGAAGTCCTCGTCGGCCCAGGCGAGCAGCGCCTTGCCGACGCCGGTGGCGTGCAGCGGCAGGTGGGCGCCCACCCGGGAGAGCACCGGGACCGAGCGGTGCCCGGACAGCTTCTCCACGTACAGGGCCCGGTCCCCGTCCAGGACCGCGAGGTGGATGTTCTCCCGGGTGGCCTCGTACAGGTCCTGCATGAACGGCAGGGCGGTCTCGCGCAGCCGGTCGGACACGGGAGCGAGCAGCCCCGTCCGCCACAGGCGCAGGCCGATCCGGTAGCGGCCGTCCTCGTCGCGGTCCAGCGCGCCCCAGGCCACCAGGTCGCCCGCCAGCCGGTGCGCGGTGGCGGGCGGCAGCCCGGAGCGCCGGGCGAGCTCGGTCAGGGTCGCCTCGGGGTGCGCGGCGTCGAAGGCGCCGAGGAGGTCCAGGGCGCGGGCGGTCACCGAGCGACCCGCCGCTGTGCTGTTGCCGGCCATGGATCCATTCTCGCCGATCTTCCACTGGACGGAACGCCCCGCTGGTCTGTGACCTGACGCACCGATTCAGTGGGGGCATGAACTCACTCACCACCCGTACCCAGGTGGCCATCATCGGGGCCGGACCCGCCGGCCTGACCCTCTCCCACCTGCTGGCCGCCCGCGGCATCGACTCGGTCGTCGTGGAGACCCGCGACCGCGCGGCGATCGAGAGCACCATCCGCGCCGGCGTCCTGGAACAGGGCACCGTGGACCTGTTGACGGGGACCGGGGTGGACACGCGCGTCCGGACCGAGGGCGCCCGGCACGACGGCGTCGAGTTCCGCTTCGGCGGCCGGGGCCACCGGATCGACTTCGCGGGGCTCGTGGGGCGGTCGGTCTGGCTCTACCCGCAGCACGAGGTCCTCAAGGACCTGATCGCGACCCGTCTGGCCGCCGGCGCCGACCTGCGCTTCGGCGTGAGCGACGTGGTCCCGGTCGGCGTGGAGACCGACAGCCCGGCGGTCCACTTCACCGACGCCCAGGGGCGGCGCGTGGAACTGCGCTGCGACGTGGTGGCGGGCTGTGACGGATCGGCCGGGGTGAGCCGCACCGCCCTGCCGGAGGACCGGCGCGTCGACCACTTCCGCACCTACCCCTTCGGCTGGTTCGGGATTCTGGCCGAGGCGCCGCCCTCCTCGCCCGAGCTGGTCTACGCCCACTCCGACCGCGGGTTCGCGCTGATCAGCACCCGCACGCCCGACGTGCAGCGGATGTACTTCCAGTGCGCCCCGGACGAGGACCCCTCGGCCTGGAGCGACGCCCGGATCTGGGACGAGCTCCAGGCGCGGGTGGCCGGGGACGGCTTCGCCCTGAAGGAGGGGTCCATCTTCCAGCGCGGCGTGATCCCGATGCGCAGCTACGTGTGCGACCCGATGCGTTTCGGGCGGCTGATGCTGGCCGGGGACGCGGCGCACACGGTGCCGCCCACCGGGGCCAAGGGCCTGAACCTGGCGGTGGCCGACGTGATCGTGCTCGCGCGCGTGCTGGAGGAGTTCCTGGCCTCGGGGGAGGAGCGGCGGCTGGACTCCTACGGGCCCACGGCACTGCGCCGGGTCTGGCGGGCCCAGCACTTCTCGTGGTGGATGACCTCGATGCTGCACACCCCGCCGGAGGCCACGCCGTTCGACCTCCAGCGCCAGCTCGGCGAACTCGACATGGTGACGAGCAGCCGGGCGGGCGCGGCCTACCTCGCCGAGGCGTACACGGGCTGGCCGATCGACGACTGAGTCCGACCCCTGACCACCGACCCCTGACCCATGACGACGGTGCCCGCGGGCGTTGCCCCGTGGGCACCGCCGTGCCGCGTTTGTGCGTAATACGCACAGTTGTGTGTATTACGAACACATGGCACGATGTGGTGCTGTGTCACAGATCATTCTGTTTGTGACTCCACATCACGTTCATGCCTGAACACCCGTATCGGGTGCTTCCGCGTGCCTGGAGAACTGGAGGAGGCGCTCCGTGGACCGAACCGCGCGCCACACCGGGTGGGTCATGCCCCTGTGCTGGATCGCCGTGCTGCTCGACGGCTTCGACATGGTGGTGCTCGGCACCACGCTGCCCACCCTGCTGGACCAGGCGCAGTGGGGCATCACGCCCAACAGCGCCTCCGCGGTCTCGACCGCGGGCCTGGCCGGGATGGCGATCGGCGCCCTGTTCATCGGTACGGTCACCGACGTGATCGGCCGCCGCAAGGTGATGATCTTCGCCGTCGCGAGCTTCTCCCTCTTCACCGCCCTGTGCGCCCTGGCGCCCTCGCTGTTCGTCTTCGGGCTGCTGCGCTTCCTCGCCGGCGTCGGTCTGGGCGGCTGCCTGCCCACCGCGATCGCCCTGGTCACCGAGTACGCCCGCGGCGGCCGGGGCGGCAGCGCCACGACGACCATCATGACCGGCTACCACGTGGGCGCCGTCCTGACCGCCCTGCTCGGCATCCTCGTCCTGCCGTCCCTGGGCTGGCGCGCCATGTTCGTCATCGGCGCCCTGCCCGCCCTTGTGCTGGTGCCCCTGATGGTCCTGCGCCTGCCGGAGTCGCGGGTGCTGTCCGAGAAGACGGTCGAGAGGCATGCGGTGGGCCAGGGGCTCCAGTCGGTGCGCTCGCTCTTCCAGGGCGGCATGGCCCGCTCCACGGTGGCGTTCTGGATCGCCTCGTTCCTGGGCCTGCTCCTGGTCTACGGACTCAACACCTGGCTCCCGGAGATCATGCGCGCCGCCGGCTACGAGCTCGACGCGGCGCTGGGCCTGCTGCTCGCCCTCAACGTCGGTGCCGTCATCGGCCTGGTCGTCGCCGGCCGGGTGGCCGACCGGTTCGGGCCGCGCCCGGCCGCGCTGGGCTGGTTCACCGTCTCGGCGCTGATGCTGGCGGCGCTCAGCGTCAAGCTGCCGGGTGCGGGCGCCTACGTGGCGGTGCTGCTGGCGGGCTGCTTCGTGTTCAGCTCGCAGGTGCTCGTCTACGCCTACATCGGGCGGGTCTTCGCGCCCGCCAACCGGGCGACCGCGCTCGGTTGGGCCGCCGGGGTCGGCCGCCTCGGCGCGATCACCGGGCCCATCCTCGGTGGACTCCTGCTCACCGCGGGCCTGGCCTACCCGTGGGGCTTCTACGCCTTCGCGGTGATCGGCGTGCTGGGAGCGGTCGCGGTCTTCGCGGTCCGCCGACCCGGTGCGGCCACGGCGGAGCCGACGGTCGCGGCCTGCGAGGAGACGTCCGCCGCGGCGGTGCCCGCGTCCCGCGACTGACCTGGCGGAAGCACACCGAGGGGTGTCGGGAGCATCGCGCTCCCGGCACCCCCGATTCGCGCCGGCGGCCTGCCCGGCACCGCTGGCCCGGGGCGCGCGGCCGCGGGCTTCCCGGCGCCCCTGGTTCGTGTCCGCGTTCGCCCTGGCGGGTGCCTTCAGCCCTGGTCGGACAGGCGGGCCACCAGGGCGTCTATCACCGTCTCGGTCACCGCGGCCATGTCCACGGCCTCCGGGTCCAGCAGCCACTGGACCTGCAGGCCGTCCATCACTGCGATGATCGCCGCGGCCGCCTCCCCGGCCGGGGTGCGCCCGTCCGGGCCGGGCGTGGCCGCCGCCGCGCGGTCCCGGGGGTCGAGGCGGTCCAGCACGGCGTCCCCGATCTCCTGGCGCAGCACCGTGAAGCGGTCCCGGAACCACTCCTGGGCGGGATGGCGGTCGGTGGCGCTCTCCGCCGACAGCACCGCGTAGAGCTGCGTGGTGCCCGGGCGCTCGGCGTTGCGCTCGGCCGTGGCCACCAGGTGGTCGAGCATCCGGCTGCCCTCGGGCGCCGGGTCGGTGTCGTCGCGCAGCTCCAGGACGGCGGTGAGCAACGCGGTCTTGGACCCGAAGTGGTGCAGGACCCCGGCCGGGGTGATGTCGAGCATCGCGGCGATGTCGGCGAGCGAGGTGTTGTTGAAGCCCTGGGTGGCGAAGGCGTCGGCGGCGGTGCGCAGGATCTGCTCGCGCCGGTTCACCCGCCTGCGCGGCGCCGGGGCCCCACCGTCCTCGGCGGGGCGGGTGTCCGCTGTGGGGGTCGTCTCGCTCATGCCAGCTGTACTCCAGTTCGTCGCACCCGGGGGTACTGGGGGCGTCGGTGCCCGCGTTCCCCACGGTATCGAGACTCCCACACGAACCCTTGCTTAATGAACATTCACTAAGTATGGTTCCGGTCCAATAGACCTACATCACACGGCATGGGGCCATGACTTCCGAACTGCGCGATCGCGTCGCCCGCCTCTCCCTGGAGAGCAAGGTGCGACTGCTCACCGGCCGGACCGGATGGACGCTGCACGCGGCGCCCGGGGCCGGACTGCTCCCGATCACCGTCTCCGACGGCCCGGCCGGGGTGCGCGGCACCGAGGCCACCCAGGACGAGCACTCCGCGAGCCTGCCCAGCCCCACCGCGGTCGCCGCCGCCTGGGACACCGCCCTCATGGAGCGCGCCGGCCGCTTCTTCGCCGCCGAGGCCCGCCGCAAGGACGTCGACGTCGTCCTCGCCCCGGTCCTCAACCTCCACCGCTCACCCGTGGGCGGGCGCCACTTCGAGTGCCTGTCCGAGGACCCGCACCTGACCGCCGAACTCGGCGCCGCCTTCGTCCGCGCCCTCCAGGGCGAGGGCGTGGGCGCCTGCCCCAAGCACTTCATCGGTAACGAGACCGAGTGCGAGCGCACCAGCTACCGCGCCCGGATCGACGAGCGCACCCTGCGCGAGGTCTACCTCCCGCCCTTCGAGGCCGCCCTCGACGCCGGGGCCTGGACGGTCATGGCCGCCTACAACGGGGTGGACGACGGGGTGGAATCGCACAGCATGACCGACCACCACCGCCTGCTCACCGGCCTGCTCAAGGATGAACTCGGGTTCGACGGCGTCGTCGTCAGCGACTGGGCCGCCGCCCGCAGCACCGCGCCCTCCGCCAACGCCGGGCTCGACCTGGTCATGCCCGGGCCCCGCGGCCCCTGGTCCGACGGCGACGCCCTCCTGGCCGCGGTCCGCGCCGGCGAGGTCGCCGAGGAGGTCGTCGACGACAAGGTCGAGCGCCTGCTGCGCCTGGCCGGACGCGTGGGCAAGCTCGACCGCGACACCTCCCGTCCCGTCGAGGGCGAAGACGAGCGCGCCGCCCTGCGCGAGATCGGCGCGCGCGGCCACGTCCTGCTCCGCAACGAGGGCGGCCTGCTCCCGCTCGCACCCGCCGCCCCGCGCCGGGTCGCGCTCATCGGCCCCAACGCCGTCGACCCCCACACCCAGGGCGGCGGCAGCGCCCACGTCACCTCCAAGTACCTGGTCGGTCCCGTCGAGGGACTGCGCGAGGCCCTGCCCGAGGACGTCGACCTCACCGTCGTGCGCGGCGGCGACCCCCGCCGCCACCTGCCCGTTCTGGCGCACGAGCGCCTCACCCGGCTCGACCTCACCCTCCACGACGCCGCCGGCCGCTCCCTGGGCGCCCGGCCGGTCGCCGAGCCCGCCTTCCACGTCGACGTCGCCGAACCGGACGCCGTGCGCGCCGCCGTCACCGCCGAGATCACCCTCACCGAACCCGGCACCCACCACGTCGAGGTCGGGGTCGTGGGCCGGCACACGGTCCGCGTCGACGGCCTCGTCCGCGCCGAGGGCGGGCGCACCGCCACCGAGGCCGAGATCCTGGAGTCCCGCCACAGCCACCCCGACGGCCCCCGCGTCGCCCTGGAGGTCACCACGGCCCCGCGCCGCGTGCGCGTGGAGATCGACACCGAGGTCGCCGACTTCGGCGGGTTCGGCCGCGGCGTCATCGCCCAGCTCCGGCACCGCCCGCCCGGACCCACCGCCGACGAGGAGATCGCCCGGGCGGTGGGGGCCGCCGCCGAGGCCGACGTCGCGATCGTGGTCGTCGGCACCAACGACGAGGTCGAGTCCGAGGGCTACGACCGGCCCGACCTGCACCTGCCCGGACACCAGGACGAACTCGTCCGCCGGGTCGCGGCCGCCAACCCCCGCACCGTCGTGGTGGTCAACGCCGGGGCCCCGGTCCTGCTGCCCTGGCTCGACGACGTCCCTGCGGTCCTGTGGTCCTGGTTCGGCGGCCAGGAGTACGGCCACGCCCTCGCCGACACCCTCACCGGCCGCGCCGAACCCACCGGCCGCCTGCCCTGGACCCTGCCGCGCGCGCACGCCGACGTCCCCTTCCTCGACACCCGCCCCACCGACGGCGTCCTGGCCTACGACGAAGGGGTGTTCGTCGGCCACCGCGCCTACGACCGCGACGGACGCGAGCCCCACCGCCCCTTCGGCTTCGGGCTCGGCTACACCCGCTGGGACCTCACCCGCGCCCGGCTGACCGGGCCCCCGCCCGCCCGCGGCGGTGACGGCCTGCTCACCGCCCCCGTGCGGGTCACCGCCACCGTGGCCAACACCGGAGCCCGGCCCGGCCGCCACGTCGTGCAGGTCTACGTCGAACCGCCCGCCGACGAGGCGGGCACCGCCCGCCCGCTCCGCTCCCTGGCCGCGTTCGCCTCCGTGCCCGCCGACCCCGGCGAGCACGCGACCGTCCACCTCGACCTCCCGCCGCGCGCCTTCGCGGTCTGGGACACCGATACCCGCTCGTGGCGCACCCCGGAGGGCACCTACCACCTCGCGGTGGGCTCCTCCAGCCGCGCCATCGCGCACCGCCTCCCGCTCCAGGTGCGCTGACCCCCACCCCCCGCAGCGATCCCCCGAGGACACACGATGAAAGTTCCCCTCTCCCGGCGCGGGCTCCTCCGCGCGGGACTGACGGCCTCCGCGGTCGGCTCCGTGGCGGCGCTCGGCGGCTGCGCCGCCACCGTCGGACCCGCCGAGACCCGGCCCGTCGTCCCCCCGAAGGACCCCGACGAACACATCACGCTCACCTACTGGAGCTGGTGGCCCGCCCTGCAGGCCGTCGCCGACCTGTGGAACGCCGACCACCCCGACATCCAGGTCCGGGCGGTCACCATCCCCGGCGGACTCGACGGCGGCTACGCCAAGATGTTCAACTCCCTGGTCGCGGGCAACCAGCCGGACCTGGCCCAGGTCGAGTTCTTCCAGATCCCCTCCTTCCTGCTGGAGAACGGCCTGGAGGACCTGAGCCGGTACGGGGCGCTGGAGCACGCCGACCGCTACGACGAGTGGCAGTGGCTCCAGGCCTCCTACATCGGCGGCCACTACGGCATCCCCGTGGACTCCGGCCCGATGATGTACTTCTACCGCGACGACAAGTACCGGGAGTGGGGCCTGGACGGGCCGCCCGCCACCTGGGACGAGTACGCCGAGGCCGCCCGACGGGTCGCGGCGGCCGAGGACGGCGCGGCCATCGAGACCTTCCCCGTCGGCGACGCCGACTGGCTCGCCGGCATGTGCATGCAGGCCGGCGCCCAGTGGTTCGGCACCGAGGACGGGCAGTGGAGCGTCAACTTCCTCGACGACGCCTCGGTGCGGGTCGCCGAGTTCTGGGAGGGGCTGGTCCACGAGGGCGTCCTCAACCTCACCCACCCCGTGTGGTCGACCGGCTGGTTCCAGGGCCTGCAACAGGGACGCATCGGCACCTGGACGGTCGGCAGCTGGGGTGATGCCATCATCCGCGGCAACGACCCCGACGAGCCCGGCCGGTGGAAGGTCGCCGGTCTGCCGCAGTGGGATCCCGGCACCAGGCGCGAGGGCACCTGGGGAGGATCGGCGTCGGTGGTGCTCACCGGCGCACCCCACCCGCACGAGGCCGTGCGGTTCGCGCACTGGCTCAGCACCGACCAGCGCGCGGTGGACGCCATGATCACCGAGTGCGGCATCGGCTGGGCGGCCTCCACCGAACTCAACGAGCGGTCGGTCCGCAACCAGGGTCCCGACCCCTACTTCTCCGACCAGAACTACACCGGCATCGTCGCCGAGGCTACCGAGTACATCTCCGGCGACTGGGTGTGGGGCCCGACCCTCAGCGCCACCAAGGACCACATCGGTGACGCCTTCGGTGCCGCCGTGGCCGACGGCACCTCGTTCGTGGACGCCCTGGCCACGGCGCAGGAGAACACCGTCCGCGACATCCGCGCCAAGGGCCTGTCCGTGAGGAGCGCGTCATGACCGCGGCCACGCGCGCCACCGCACAGGCCCCCGGGCCCCGCGGCACCGGCAGCGCCCCGGCGCCCCGCCCCGCCCCGCGCGGCACCCGGGCCAGGGCGGCGCTGGTCCCGTGGGGCTTCGTCGCCCCGTTCCTGGGCCTGTTCGTCCTGTGCTTCGTCCTGCCGGTGCTGTACGCGCTCTACCAGAGCTTCCTCCAGGTCAGGCGGCACGGCCTGTTCGGCGAGGAGGGCCGCGAGTCCGTCTTCGCGGGCCTGGGCAACTACGCGCGGGCGCTGGAGCAGGACGCCTTCGTGGAGTCCATCGGACGGGTGCTGCTCTTCGGTATCGTCCAGGTGCCGGTCATGATCGGGCTGGCACTGCTCCTGGCCCTGCTGCTGGAGTCGGCCTCCGCCCAGTGGCCCGGCCTGTTCCGCGCCACCTTCTTCATGCCCTACGGCGTCCCCGGCGTGGTGGCGTCCCTGCTGTGGGGCTTCCTGTACACCCCCGGACTGTCGCCGCTCATCGACGCGGCGGAGCTGGTGGGCCTGGAGCCGGACCTGCTCGGCCCCGACACCGTGCTGTGGTCGATCGCCAACATCATCACGTGGCTGTTCGTCGGCTACAACATGCTCATCCTCATCGCCCAGCTCAAGACGATCCCCGCCGAGCTCTACGAGGCGGCCCGCATCGACGGCGCCGGCCCGTGGCAGACCGCGTGGCGGGTCCAGATCCCGCTGATCCGGCCCGCGCTCGTGCTGACCACCATCTTCTCCATCATCGGCACCCTGCAGCTGTTCGCCGAACCCCAGATCGTCCGCGGGTTCACGGCCAACATCGACTCGTCGTACACGCCCAACATGGCGGCGTTCAAGTCCGCCTTCACCGACAACGACTACAACGTCGCGGCCGCGCAGTCGGTCATCGTGGCCCTGGCCGCGTTCGTGCTGTCGTTCGGCTTCCTCTGGCTGGTCAACAGAAAGGACCGGCAGCGATGACCCCCACCCGACGCCGCTCACGCATCCTGGTCACGGGAGTCCTGGCCCTGTTCGCGGCCTACTTCGTGGTCCCGGTGCTGTGGGTGTTCATCGCCGCCACCAAGACCACCTCGGACCTGTTCGACTCGTTCGGATTCGCCCTCGGCGGCGAGTTCGCGCTCGGCGCCAACGTCGCCGAGGTGTTCTCCGTCAACGGCGGCATCTTCTGGCGCTGGACCCTCAACAGCCTCCTGTACTCGGTGGGCGGCGCGCTGCTGGCGACCCTGCTGGCGGCCGCCGCGGGGTTCGCGCTGGCCAAGTACCGGTTCCGGGGCCGCGAACTCGTCTTCGGGCTCGTGCTCGGCGGCGTGCTGGTCCCGGCCGCCGCCACGGCGCTGCCCCTGTACCTGCTGTTCAGCCAGATCGGGCTCGCCAACACCTACTGGGCGGTCCTGCTGCCCAGCCTGATCTCGCCCTTCGGCCTGTACCTGTGCCGCATCTACGCGGACGCGTCAGTGCCCGACACGGTCATCGAGGCGGCCCGCCTGGAGGGCGCGGGGGAGGGGCGCATCTTCTTCTCCCTGGCCCTGCGCATGATGTCCCCGGCGCTGGTCACGGTGTTCCTGTTCCAGATGGTCGGCATCTGGAACAACTACTTCCTGCCCTTGGTGATGTTGGCCGACGAGGAGCTGTACCCGATCACCCTGGGCCTCGTGACCTGGCAGTCCTACCAGGGTCGCGACATCGGGATGTACACCAACGTCGTCACGGGATCCATGCTGTCGGTCATCCCGCTGATCCTCGCGATCGTCATCCTGCAGCGCTTCTGGCGCGGTGGACTGACGGCGGGCGCGGTCAAGGGCTGACCGCGGCCGATGATCTTCGCGCGCCGTGTCGGTCTGTACGCCGAACACCGACTCACGGAAGGCTGACGACATGCGGAAACTGACCTACGGCATGAACCTGAGCCTGGACGGCTACATCGCCGCGCCCGGCGGCGACCTCGGCTGGGGTGTACAGAGCGACGAGCTGTTCCAGTGGTGGTCCGACCGGGTGGACACGACCGGCCTGGCGTTGTACGGGCGCGGACTGTGGGAGGCGATGAGCTCCCACTGGCCGAGCGCCGACGAGCAGCCGGGCGCCACACCTGCGGCGATCGAGTTCGCCGGCCGCTGGCGGCACATGCCGAAGGTGGTGTTCTCCTCGACGATCGGCACGGTCGACTGGAACGCCCGTCTGGTCACCGGCGACGCGGTCACCGAGATCACCAGGCTCAAGGCCGACGACGGCGGACCCATGGACATCGGCGGAGCCACACTCGCCGCGGCGGCCATGCGGGCCGGGCTGGTCGACGAGTACGTGATCGTCACCCATCCGGTCCTGGTGGGTGGCGGCACGTGGTTCTATACGGCCCTGGACGACTGGGTGAACCTGAACCTGGTGGAGACCCGGACGTTTCCCGACGGCGTGGTGCTGACCAGGTACGAGACCAGGCGCTGAGTGCCGCACGCTTCGACACCACGGGTTCCCGGCGGGTGCCCGCTTCTACGCTCGGAAGAAGCGGGCGCCCCGCGGGCTCAGCAGCAGGCCGAACGTGGTCCAGCTCATCGCCGCCATCAGAAGGCAGACCGCTCCGCCGACGATGCCCACGGTGTGGTCCCCGGCGACGTTCGGCACCCCGGCGAGCACGCACGTCACACCGACGAGCCCTTCGAGGACCAGCGCCCCGATGCGGACGCCGTTGCGCCGCGAACCGAGTCGGGCCGCCAGGATGAAGGTCGGGACGGTCACCCCCAGAGCGACCGCTCCGAGGGCGAGGGCGCTCGCGGCCACCACGATGCTCAACGCCACCATGCCGACCCCGGCGATCACGCCGACCAGCCCCGAGGCCTCGCCGTCTCCCCCGATGACCGAAGCCCAGGCCGCGACCAGGACGACCAGTGTCGCGACGGCCAGGACGATCGTCAGCACGCCGAGTCCGCCCTGGATCCGCAGCAGTACGCGCGCGGCGAGGACCACGCCCGGCGTCCTGTCGTCCCCGGGCCCGGACGAACCGCCGACCGGCGGAGGGGCCTGTGGCGCGTAGCCGGACCGCTCCTGCCGTGGGGGATGTCCCATGTGCACCACCTCGACCGCGCCCGCGTAGTCGGGTCACCGTAGCAGGGCCGTCCCCGGGGCGGACCGCCCGGTTCAGGAGGCCGGCCGCAGGTCCCGCCGCATCAGGACGCGGGGATGGCCGGACAGCACCGAGGCCGTGTCGGCGGCGTGGGTGAACCCGGCGCGTTCGAAGTTCCTCCTGAGCCCGGGGTAGGCCATCGTCAGGTCGACCTTGGCGCCGCCGTTGTCCAGGGGGTAGGCCTCCACCGCGGGTGCGCCGTGGGAGCGGGCGAACTCGACGGCCCCGGCGATCAGGGAGTGCGAGATCCCCTGCTTGCGGTGCCCGGGGCGCACCCGGATGCACCAAAGGGACCAGACCGGCAGGTCGTCGACGTGCGGAATCTTCCGGTTCCGGGCGAAGGAGGTCATCGACCGCGGCGCCACGGCCGCCCAGCCCACCGGTTCGTCGCCGTCGTAGGCGAGCACCCCGGGCGGGGGATCCGCGCGGCACAGGTCCGCCACGTACTCACCGCGGGCGGGACCGCGGAGCTCGTGGTTGAGCTTGGACGGGATTCGGTGGCTCAGGCACCAGCAGACGTTGGCCCCGGGCGACTTGGGTCCCACCAGGGTTCGGACGTCCTCGAAGGCCGAGGCCGGGCGCACGTCGATGACCATGCTGCCAGGATGCCACGGCGCCGGGGGCCGGCTCGGTCAGTGGTGCCCGGGTTCGCGCAGCGGCCTGGGGAGCCGGAGTCCGTTGTCGGCCATGACGCCGCGCAGCCGGTCCGGGTAGTCGGTGATCAGCCCGTCGACACCGGCGTCGATCAGGGACTGCATGGTCGCGGGGTCGTTGACCGTCCACGGGATGACGTCGATCCCCAGCTCATGGGCCCGGTCCACCATGTCCGCGGTCACGTAGGCCTCGTAGCCGGGGTCGTCGACGGTCCCGTTCTGCGGGAAGCCGTGCACGGGCGAGAAGGCGTCGGCGCCGAACGACCGGACGGCGCGCAGGGGATCGTCGTCGAAGTCGTCGATGTCGAGGCCGCCCAGCCACGGCGAGGCCCCGGGCCGGTCCACCTGGAGGAAGTCGTGGTTGGTGAGGGCGACGACCGGCAGGAACGGTTCGCGTTCGCGCACCAGCATCAGCGCGCCCCAGTCGAAACTCTGGATGGTGACCTGGCGCAGCATGCGTGCGTCGCGGATCTCGCGGACGACCACGTCGACGAACTCCTCGCGCGGGGCGGTCTCCTCGGGTGCGCCCGCCTCGACCTTGGTCTCGATGTTGAGGCCGACGCCGTAGGCGCGGTACCGGTGGACGAGGTCGAACACCTCGCTGAGCAGGGCCATCCGCTCACCGGGCACGGTCCGCTGGTCCGGGTGGCCGGGGTGCTGCCGGGAGCCGCAGTCCAGTGTGCGCACCTGGTCCAGGGTCAGGTCCTTGATGTAGGAGCCCACGTACGGGTACTGCGGGTCGTCGGGGAAGGCGGGCTCGGTGTCCTGGCAGTTGTGGTCGCTGATCCGCCGGTCGTGTGTGACGACGGCCTCGCCGTCCCTGGTGATCTGGACGTCGAGTTCCAGGGTGCTGACGCCGAGCCGGAGCGCGTTCTCGAACGCCGGAACCGTGCTCTCGACGACGAGCCCCACACCTCCGCGGTGCGCCTGGAGGTCGAAGTCGTGGCGGGTCTGTGCGTGCGCGGGGGCGCTGAGTCCGGCGAGGGGGATGACGAGGGCCGCCGTGAGGGCGAGCATGGGCCTGAACATGCGCACCAGCGTGTGCGGTGTCCGTGTCCCGGCGGCGGGCGGCGGGTGTCGGGTTCCGGAAGAGGACCGTACAAGAGGGTTTCCGATCCCGTCGGCCGCCGGGGCCTCCGCCGGGCCGCGTGTGCGGCCCGGGACACAGAAAAGGAAGGGGGCCTTTGGGCGCTCCCTTCCACTCTCAACTTATAGCGCACCCCGGGGCTTGCGGCAAGACCCCCGTCATGCCGGACAATCATCGATCGTGAGCAGAACCGATGACGGGGGAAACCTAGTGAAAACGCAGGTCACCGCGGTGTTCGACCTCCCGGAGCACCTGGCTGCCAAGGCCGCCCCGGCGCTCGTCGCCGACGACGAACGGCACTTCGCGGCCATTCGGGAGAGCCTGGACCGCTCCGTCGCCGACCTGTCCGACCGCCTCGACACCCTGCGCCGCGCGCCCCGCGGCAACCACCGGGAGAACCTCGACCGCGACACCGAGATCCACCGCCTCTCCGCGCGCCTGCGCTCCCTGCGCCGCTTCGGCCTCGACCTGTGCCTCGGGCGCATCGTCGGCGCCGACGGCGCCGAACCCGTGTACATCGGCCGGCTCGGCCTGACCGACGACGAGGGCTGCCGCCTGCTGATCGACTGGCGCTCGCCCGCCGCCGAGCCGTTCTTCGCCGCGACCCACGCCGCGCCGATGGGGCTGGCGAGCCGCCGCAGGTACCGCTGGACCCGCGGTCGGATCAGCGACTACTGGGACGAGGTGTTCACCGACGACGGGTTCGAGGGGCACGCCGCGCTCGACGACCAGTCCGCCTTCATCGCCAGTCTGGGCGCCCACCGCTCGGACCGGATGCGCGACGTGCTCGGCACCATCCAGGCCGACCAGGACGCCATCATCCGCGCGGGCTCGGCCGGAGCCCTGGTCGTCGACGGCGGACCCGGCACCGGCAAGACCGTCGTCGCCCTGCACCGCACCGCCCACCTGCTCTACTCCGACCCGCGCCTGGGGCACCGGCGGGGCGGCGTGCTCTTCGTCGGCCCGCACCACCCCTACCTGGCCTACGTCGCCGATGTCCTGCCCAGCCTCGGTGAGGAGGGGGTGCAGACCTGCACGCCGCGCGACCTCGTCCCCGAGGGGGCGGAGGCGGGCGTGGAGCCCGATCCGGAGGCCGCCCGCCTGAAGTCGTCCGCGCGCCTGGTGGAGGCGATCGAACCGGCCGTCCGGTTCTACGAGCAGCCGCCCACTCGCGGGATGATCGTCTCGACGGACTGGGCCGACGTCCGCCTCACCGCCGCCGACTGGGCCGAGGCCTTCGCCTCGGTGGACCCGGTGACGCCGCACAACGAGGCGCGCGAGCCGATCCTGGCGGAACTGGCCGAGATCGTCACCGACAGGATCGACGACGAGGACGTCACACCCGACATGGTCCGCGCGGCGCTGTCGCGCGACGCCGAACTCGTCCGGGCGCTGCACCGCGCGTGGCCGCTGCTCGAACCGACCGACATCGTCGGCGACCTGTGGTCGGTGCCCGCCTACCTGCGCATGTGCGCTCCCTGGCTCGATGGCGAGGAGGTGCGCGCCCTGCGGCGCGCGCAGGAGCGGGCGCAGGTGTGGACGGTCTCGGACCTGCCCTTCCTGGACGCCGCGCGCCGGCGGCTCGGCGACCCGAGGGCGTCCGAGCGCAGGCGGCGGTACGAGGCCTCGGCCGCCGCCGAACGCGAGCGCATGGCCGGGGTCATCGACGACCTGCTCCAGGCCGACGACGACGGCGAGGGCGTGGTGACGATGCTGCACGGCCAGGACCTGCGGGACAGCCTGGTCGACGAGGCGGCGCTGCCCGGCACCGACCCGGACCTGCTCGCCGGGACCTTCGCGCACATCGTCGTGGACGAGGCCCAGGAGCTGACCGACGCGGAGTGGCGGATGCTGTTGCAGCGCTGCCCGTCCCGGAGCTTCACCATCGTCGGAGACCGCGCCCAGGCCCGGCACGGGTTCACCGAGTCGTGGCGGGAGCGGCTCGCACGGGTCGGCTTCGACCGGGTGGAGCAGACCTCCCTGAGCATCAACTACCGCACGCCGTCGGAGGTCATGGCCGAGGCCGAGCCGGCCATCCGGGCCGCGCTCCCGGACGCCAACGTGCCCACGTCGGTCCGCGGCAGCGGTGTCCCGGTCGTCCACGGGACCGCGGCGGACCGGGACACCGTCCTGGAGGCCTGGCTGGCCGGGAACGCGGAGGGGGTCGCCTGCGTCATCGGCGACCCGGACTTCCGGTCGACGCCGCGGGTGCGGTCGCTGACGCCGGAGCTGGCGAAGGGGCTGGAGTTCGACCTGGTCGTCCTGGTCGATCCGCAGGACTTCGGCGAGGGGATCGAGGGGGCGGTCGACCGCTACGTCGCGATGACCCGGGCCACGCGCGAGCTCGTGGTGCTCACGAGTTCCTGATCCGACCGGAAAGGGTTCGGCAAACCCTCCGACCTGCGCGGATCATAGTTCGTGCACCCGAATAGTCTCCTGGGGGTGCGTCACTTTCCCCTGGGTTCCCGCTGGTGACGCGGTGCTACGTTCATCGCGCCACGGCGGCGCGGGCCCACGTCCGCGCCGCCGCGGGAACCGTGCAGCGCAGTCCACACCCAGGGGGAACCGTTCATGATCGTGGTCACCGGAGCGACCGGAAACATCGGCCGCCACCTCGTCACGACGCTCGCCGACGCGGGCGAACAGGTCAGGGCGATCGCGCGCCGCCCACCGGACACCGGCGTCCCCGAGGGGGTGGAGTACCGGACGGCCGACCTGTCGCGACCCGCGGACCTGCCGTCCGCCGTCGAGGGCGCCGACGCGCTCTTCCTCCTCCTGGGGCCGGAGCTGTCGGCGAGCGGAGCGGCGGCGGCCTCCGTCACCGACCACGCGCGGGCGGCGGGGGTCGCAAGGATCGTCGCCGTCTCGTCCCTGGCGGCGGCGACCCGCCCCGACGCGCCCTCCCACGCCGGGATGCGCGCGCTGGAGGACGCGGTGCGCGGCTCGGGCCCGGGCTGGACGCTCCTGCGGCCGGGCGGATTCTTCAGCAACGCCTTCAGCTTCGCCGAGACCGTCCGCGAGCGGCGCACCGTCCTGGCGCCGTTCGGCGACGTCGCCCTCCCGGCCGTCGATCCCGCCGACATCGCCGGAGTCGCGGCGGCCGCCCTGCGCGACCCCCGCCACGAGGGCCGCACCTACGTGCTCACCGGCCCGGAGCCGGTCTCCCCGCGACAGCAGGCGGCGGCGATCGGCGCGGTGCTGGGCACGGGGATCGACTTCGTCGAACTGACCCGCGACCAGGCCAGGGAGCACCTGCTCGCCGCCATGCCCGCGTCCGTCGCCGACGGCACCCTCGACATCCTGGGCGCGCCCAGCGAGGAGGAGGTCCTGGTCAGCCCGGACGTCGACAAGGTCCTCGGGCGCGCTCCGCGCACCTTCGCCGACTGGGCCGCCCGCAACGCGGCGGCCTTCCGGTGACGGCCCCGGACGAGAGCGAGTCGACCATGACCGAGAACACCACCCACCGGGCGGCCGGCCCGGCACGCCCCGACCCGCGCGAGGCCCTGGCGGGCGCCGTCGCCCTGGCCGGGGAGGTCATCGCCCGGATCCGTCCCGAGCAGTACGGCCTCACCACGCCCTGTCCCGACTACGACGTCCGCGACCTGTGCCGCCACCTGGTGTCCGTGGGGCGCCGCGTGGCCGTGCTCGGCGGAGGGGGCGACTTCCACAGCGTCCCGCACTTCGCCGAGGACGTCGCCGACGGACGGTGGTCGGCCGCCTGGGAGGCCGCCGCGAAGGACATCGCGGCGGCCTGGTCGGACCCCGCGGTCCTGGACCGCGAGATCGCCCTGCCCTGGGGCGCCGTGCCGGGCGCGGTGGCGGCGGTGAACCACACCGCGGAGTTCGTCCTGCACACCTGGGACCTGGCCGTGGCGACCGGTCAGGAGCCCGAGTGGGACCCGGCCGTGCTCTCCGGGCCGCTGGCCGCCATGCACCGCGCGGTTCCGGCCGAGCCGCGGACGGCACCGGTGCCCTTCGGCCCGGTCGTGCCCGTTCCCGAGGACGCCTCCGCCATCGACCGGCTCGTGGCCTGGTACGGGCGCCGGCCACGCTGAGGTCCGCCCCCGGTCCCGGCGGGGTCAGGGCCGGGGGAGTGCGGCGCCGTCGCCGTCGTACTCCCGTCGGGCCCGCTCGACCTCGGGCAGGTGGTCGGCGCCCCAGTGGGACAGCGACGCGAAGAGCGGGGCGAGGCTGCGCCCGAGGTCGGTGATCTCGTACTCCACCCTCGGCGGGACCTCGGCGTGGTAGGTGCGGCGGACCAGTCCGTCGCGCTCCAACCGCCGCAGCCGCTGGGTGAGCACCTTGGGCGAGATGGTGCCGATCCTGCGCTGGAGCTCCACGAAGCGCAGCCGCCCGTACTCGTTGAGCGCCCACAGGGTCGGCGTGGTCCACCGGCTGAAGACGATGTCCACCACGGGGGCGATGGGACAGGCCTGGTCGGGGTCGACCGGGTCCGGGGTCCGCGGGGTCCGCGCCACGCTGCTACCTCCAGGGAAGTCGCTTTCCTTCGGGTAGCAGCGTAGCCGGTCCCGGCGGACCCCACGGTCTCGGCGGTCCCGTGTCGTCCCGGCCCTCGGTCAGGCGCGCAGGAGGAGGACGACGGCGGAGGTCCCGGCGCCCAGGACGACGGCGGCCAGGCCGTAGTACAGGTGGTGCCTGTTCAGCACGGGCAGGAGCCGGTCCACGGCGTAGCGCCCGGGCCCGGTCACGGCGATGGCGACGGCGGCGAGCGCGAGCACCAGCGGGTACTCCATCCCGCCGAAGAAGCCGTCGCCCCAGTGGAACGCGGCGGCGTTGACCATGACGCCGATGGCGGCGGCGCCGGCCAGCGGGGTGAGCAGTCCCAGGGCCAGGCCGAGGCCGCCCAGGAGTTCGCTGAGCCCGGCCACCACGGCCATGAGCTCTCCGGGCCGGTAGCCCGCGGCGGCGAAGAACTCGCCGGTGCCGCTGATGCCGTTGCCGCCGAACCAGCCGAACAGCTTCTGCGCGCCGTGGGCGGCCAGGACCAGGCCGCAGGTCGCGCGCAGGAGCAGCAGGCCGAGGTCGAAGGCGTGGTCCGTGGACGGGGGTGAGTGGGGTGGGGAAGACGTGGCGACGGAGGTCATGGGGGGTCCTCGTCTCGTAGCGGGGGGTGGGACGGGCCGCGGCACTGCGGCCCACGGCGGGCGACCGCGCCCGGAGGAGAGGGGGAGCGGCCGCCCTCGTGGAACAGCTCTGGGAGCGCTCCCAGAACTGGGGTGATTATCCGTGTCCCTGTCGCTTCTGTCAACGGTCCCTGGCCGTGTGTGACCGCGGGGCCTCAACGGCTTAGACGCAGCGTGACGATCTGGAACGGCCGCAGCGTCAACGCGACCGGGCCGTCGCCCGTTCCGGCGCCCCCGGACTCCACCGGGGTGTCCAGGACGGGGGCGTCCTCGAACTCCTCCTCCAGCAGGTTCACCGCCCGCACACCGCGCACCGGGAAGCCCGGCCGCACGGCCACGCGGGCGCGCCCGCCGCGAGCCTCGTACAGCCGCACCACCACGTCGCCCGAGCGGTCGTCGGCGAGCTTGACCGACTCCACGACCACGCCCGGGTCGTCGACCCGCACCAGCGGCTCCACCGTGGCCGCCCCCGGGACCTCGCGCGGGGGCAGGTTGATCCGGTAGCCCTCGCGCACCGCGTCCTGGACCGCGGCTCCGGGGACCAGCGCGTAGTGGAACCGGTGCAGGCCCTGGTCGGTCTCCGGGTCGGGGAAGCGCGGGGCGCGCAGCAGCGACAGCCGCACCGTCGTGGTGGTACCGCCGTCCTCGCGCACGTCACGCGTCACGTCGTGGCCGTAGGTGCAGTCGTTGACCACTGCCACGCCGTAGCCGGGCTCACCGACGTGCACCCAGCGGTGCGCGCAGACCTCGAACCGCGCGGCGTCCCACGAGGTGTTGGTGTGGGTGGGACGCCGGACGTGGCCGAACTGGATCTCGCAGGCGGCCTCGTCCGCGCGCACGTCGACGGGGAAGGCCGCCTTGAGGAACTTCTCGCGCTCGTGCCAGTCCACGACCGTGGTCACGTCCAGGCGCCGTTCGCCCGGGCCGAGCGAGAGGTGCTGCTCGACCGTGGAGGAACCGAAGGACCGCGTCACCCGCACCGCCGCCGTGCCCGCCACCGAGCCCGCCGGACCGGCGCCGGGACCGAGAACGTCGAGCGTGTCCAGCCCGGTGAGGTCCTCGCCGGTGTTGCGGTAGAACGCGTCGACGTCCCACGCGTCCCACTGGTTGGGGACGTCCTGGTGCAATCGGAGGAGGTTGCCCGGCCGCCCGGGCGCGAGGACCTCGCGGTCGGCCACCCGGTCCAGGACCGAGGTGACCAGGCCGCGCCCGTCCACGGTGACCGCCAGCAGCCCGTTGTCCAGCACCAGGCCGCCGTCCGGGCCCGGGCCGACCGTCGCCGCGGCCTCCGGGGGCGCCGGGTCCGCGGCCGGCCGGGCCCCCAGCGCCGGAACCCCGTCGCGTTCGTGCGGCGCGGCGTTGAAGACCACGTGGCCGGTTCCGGTGTCGCCCGCCAGGGCCGCCTGCGCCGCCCCGATGACCTCCCCCAGTTCAGCCGCCGCCTCGGCGTAGGCGGCGGCCGCCTCGCGGTGCACCCAGGCGATGGAGCTGCCGGGCAGGATGTCGTGGAACTGGTGGAGCAGGACCGTCCGCCAGGCCCGCTCCAACCGCGCGTAGGGGTAGTCCGCGCCCGTGCGCACCGCGGCGGTGGCCGCCCACAGCTCGGCCTCGCGCAACAGGTGCTCACAGCGCCGGTTGCCCCGCTTGGTGGCGGCCTGGCTGGTGTAGGTGCCGCGGTGCAGCTCCAGGTACAGCTCACCGAGCCAGACCGGGGCGTGCGGGTACTCCTGGTGCGCCCGCTCGAAGAACGACGCCGGGTGCTCGACCGCCACCCGCGGCGACCCCTCCAGGTCGCCCAGCCGCGCCGCCCGGGCCAGCATCTCGCGGGTGGGCCCGCCGCCCCCGTCGCCGTGGCCGAACGGCACCAGCGACCGCGTCGCCCCGCCCTTGTCGCGGAAGGTGCGGGAGGCGTGCGCCAGTTCCGCGCCGGTGAGCTCGGCGTTGTAGGTGTCCACCGGAGGGAAGTGCGTGAAGACCCGGGTGCCGTCCAGCCCCTCCCACCAGAACGTGTGGTGCGGGAACGGGTTGACCTGGTTCCAGGAGATCTTCTGGGTGAGGAACCAGCGCGCCCCCGACAGCCGGACCAGCTGTGGCAGGGCCGCGGAGTAGCCGAAGGAGTCGGGCAGCCACACCTCCTGGGTGTCGACGCCGAGCTCGTCGCGGAAGAACCGCTTGCCGTAGGCGAACTGGCGGGCCAGCGCCTCCGACCCGGGCATGTTCGTGTCCGACTCCACCCACATTCCGCCGACGGGCACGAAGCGCCCCTCCCGCGCCAGCTCCGCCACCCGGTCGAAGAGCTCGGGCCGGTGCTCCTTCAGCCACGCCCACTGCTGGGCCTGGGACATCGCGAACACGAGATCCGGGTGGTCCGCCATCAGCCCGACGACGTTCGCGCTGGTCCGCACGACCTTGCGCACGGTCTCGCGCAGCGGCCACAGCCAGGCGGAGTCGATGTGGGCGTGCCCGACCGCGGAGACCCGGTGGGCGCTCGCCACGGCGGGGGAGCGCAGCGCGGGGGCCAGGACCCCGCGCGCCCGCTCGGCGGTCCCGGGGACGTCCTGGGGGTCCAGCGCGTCCAGCGCGCGCTCGACCTGCCGCAGCAGCTCCCAGCGGCGCGGGTCCCCGGTGTCCAGGGCGTGCATCAGTCCGCCCACGACGTCCAGGTCCATGCCCAGCTCCCACACGGCCGTCTCGAACACGGCCAGGTCGGCCCGCAGCAGCCGGTACAGGAGCCGGTCCGCGGGGCCGGGACCCCCGCCCAGGTCCGTGGGCCGGAAGGGCGGGTGGTCGAGGATGACGGGGTTGGCGGCGGCCTCGACGTGGAACTCCACCCGCGCGCCCGCGCCGGCCCCGAACGGGATCCAGGCGTTGCGCGGGTGCAGGCCCTTGACGACCGTGCCGTCGGGGAGGTGGACCAGGCCCTCGCATTGGAAGCCGGGCATGCCCTGGTCGAAGCCGAGGTCGACCACGGCCTCCACCCGGCGGCCCTCCCAGGTGTCGGGGACCCGGCCGCGCAGGCGGAACCACGTCGTGCCCCACGCCGGACCCCACGCGTCGCCCACGGCGGCGGGCTCGTAGGGCGCGGCGATCCCTCGCGCCGCGTCGACCGGCTCCCCGGGCACGTCCCAGCGGGCGACCTCCATCGGGACCGGCGCCGTGTACACCGCGGGCCACACCCGCTCGCGCAGCACCCGTTCCAGTCGTGCCTCGGTCAGCCGGCGGTCGTCGTGCACGGCGGTCTCCGTTCGTCGCCATCCCGTCCCGGCCACGTTTGCAGCGCGCGAGCGCCGGGTCAACGACCGGGCGTCCGCGCCTCAGGGGGCGGTGGTGCGGTGCAGCATGTCCAGGACGGCGGCGGTCGCGGCGGTGAGGTCGTACCCGGGGTCGGCCAGGGTCTGCGCCACGACCGCGTCGATCGCGCCGTTGAGGATCACGGCCAGCGTCACGGCGTCCAGGTCCGCGCGGTACTCCCCGGCGGAGACCGCCGCGGCGACCAGGTCGGCGAGCACCTGGCGGCGCTCGGGTGAGGCGGGGTCCTCGTCCACACCCGTGTCCACGGCGGGTGTGAGCGCCTCGGTGAGCACCCGCACGTGCGTCGGGTGCTCGGCCATGTGCCCGATCGTCGACCCGACGTAGGCGTCCACGGCCGCCGCCGGGCCCGGGGCGAGCGTCACCGCGGCCCCGACCCGCTCGGTGAGCGCCTCGATGACCGCGTCGTAGGCGGCGCGGATGACGGCGTTCTTCGACGCGAAGTGGTAGATCACCGCGCCCTTGGTGAGGCCGGCGGCGTCCGCGATGCGCTGCAGGGAGCAGGCGGCGTAGCCGTGCGCGGCGACCAGGTCGATGGTGACGGCGACGAGCTGCTGACGGCGCGCGCGCTCGGTGAGGGTGGGCTGCCGGGCGCTGTGGGCCCCGCGTGGTCCGGCGGGCACTCTGCTGCGACCTCCTGGGTTCCGGTCCCCGGCGGCGGCCGGGGACAGTCCTTCTGTACCACGGGGAGGGCGCGGCCGGCCCGGGCGCGGTTGCCGCGCTGGCGCTCAGGGGGTCGCGCCGACGAAGCGCGCGACGTCGGCGGCGATTTCCCGCGGGTACTCGCCGTTGACCGCGTGCGAGGCGTCGGGGTAGGTCACGACCGTGCCCCGGGAGAGCGTCCGCTCCGCTGTGCGGGCGGCCTCGGCCGGGTCGTGCATCACGGACTCGCCCGAGATGACCACCAGCACGGGCAGGTCCACACCTTCGAGCCGGTCGTCGGTGAACCGGGTCGGTGCCGGCAGCGCGAGGGAGTAGTGCCGCATCCCCGCCTCGATCATGTCGGCCACCGGGACGTCCTCGACCGGCGCGCCACCCGCGGTCCACTGGTTGAATCCGTCCCGCCAGCTCCGCGGGAACCAGGGCACCGTGGCGGGCAGGGATCTGATCACCACCTCGAGCGGCAGGTCGGCGAAGGTCACCGCCGGATCGAGCAGGGTGGCGCCGGCCAGGGTGTCCGGGTGCCGGATCGCGAGGTTGACGGCGGTCCATCCGCCGATCGACAACCCGAGGAGCTGCACCTTCGGCTCCGGAAGCCGGGAGAGCGCCTGGTGCAGCCACAGTGCCTGGTCCGCGTCGTCGAGGATGGGCCGGGACTGGACGCTCATGCCGGGCTCGCCGAGCAGGTCGATCAGGTACACCGTGCGCACCGCGCGCAGGGACGCGAGGTTGTCGGCGAACACCGGCGCGGCCGAGGCCCGGCCGGGGAGCAGGACGAGCGGCTCCTCCTCGGGGGCGGCGCCGTCGAACCGGTACATCCGGACCACGCCGTAGTCCGTGCGCAGGTCCAGGACCTCGTCGGGCTCGGGCAGGTCCGCCATCGCCCGCTCGTAGGCGGCGACGAAGGCGTCGTGGCCCTCCGCGGAGGTGAAGTGGCCGACGGGCGCACCGCCCCGCGTCGCGGCCCAGCCGAGGAGGAGTGCCGCCACCAGCACGAACGCCCCCGCGCGCCGCAGGCGCCGCCCGCGACGGGCCGCGGCCGTCCGGGCGGCCGTGTCCGGGCCCGCGCCCGGGTCGTCGGCAGGCCGTTCGTCCCGCATGGCGTCCCCCGTCCTCGCGCCTCTGACCATGTGGTCAATAGTCTGACCACCTGGTCAGAAAAAAGCAAGCGCGAGGCGCGGGCCGTTCGACGCGGTGCGGCCCGGGCGCGCGGTGCGGGTCAGCCGGGGACCAGGACCCCGGCCAGCAGCAGGACCGACAGCAGTCCCAGGACCACCGCGGCCGTGGCCGCGTAGTGGCGCGCCGAGGTCCGGCCCGGCATCCACCGGATGGCGACCAGCGCCGCGGTCAGCGCCGTGATCCCGATCGGCAGCAGCGCCCGCCACGCGCGGTCGAAGGAGTTCATCGGCAGGAACGGGGCCGCGCCGTACAGGGTCAGGACCAGCGCCGGAAGCGCCACGAGCGCCGCGCCGACCCCGACCACGAGCGTGAACCGGTCCTGTGCCTCCGAGCCCTGGGCGATCGCGAACGTGGACATGCTGTTGAGCAGGGAGTGCAGCCGCGAGGCCTCCTCCGCCAGTTCGGTGTCCATCGCCGCGCAGTGCCGCACACCGGCCCGGTACGTGACCGCCCACTCGGGGAGCTCGCCCGTGGGCGCCGACTCCTTCATGTGCGGGAGGTCGGCCAGGTAGACGTCTGCGTGCCACAGCCAGATCCACAGGCCCTGGCGGGCCGCCTGCACGGCCTGGTCGCGCGCCCGGCCCACGGCCGTGGCGAGTTCGACGGCCGCGGCCAGCAGCGGCCGCAGGGCGGTGTCGGACCGTCCGGCGAGCTGGTCGGCGATCCCGCGTTCGAGCTCGTAACGCAGCCCGCGCAGGCGGAGCACCTCGTTGCGGGAGCCCTCCGCGAACGCCTTGGCCATGGTGACCACGACTCTCGCGGCGTCACCGTCGAACCCGTGCGCCGGCTTGGCGAGGGAGGCGATGAGGGCGTCGTCGGCCGGGGACGGCAGCTCCGTCTCCTCGCGCCAGCCGCCCGCCTCCGACCACACCGCCTGGAGCGCGAGCGAGACCCGGGGGCGCTCCTGCCCGCGCGCCGACACACGGACCCGGCCTACGAACAGGCGCCGCCGCCCCGGCTCGCCCACCACGCGCAGCAGGGGAGCCACCATGAACGCGTCGGAGCCGGACGCCTCGAAGGCCTCCCGCTCGCCGTCCTCCCACGGGTCGGCGAGCGGGACCACGGAGATGCGGGCCTCCGTGCCGTAGCCGCTCCGCGGAGGGCGGCCCTGCAGGACCTGGTGTCCGTTCTCGGGTGCTTCGTGCATGCGCGGAAGGGTACGGGAAGACGCCGATCACCCGGATATCGCCCAGTTCAGGCGGGTTCGCCGGTGGTGCCGGGCGCACCGGCCGCCCGCAGCAGGCGCAGCCGGCCGATCTCGGCGGCGTTCTTCATCAGCTCGGCGTTGACCCACGCCGGGGTGTCGGCCACGGTCATCCCGCTGCCCTCCGGCCAGGGGAGGGGCGCCGGGGCGTCGAGGTCGGGCGCCTGCTCCAGCACCCGCGACCACCGTTCGCGCAGGTCGCGCAGCCACGCCACGCACTCCTCCGGCCCGGGCCAGCGGATCTCGTCCCGGTTCCGGACGGTCCAGCACACCCGGGCCGGCTCCCACAGGAAGTCCTCGGGGACGAGCCGGTCCAGGTGGTACTCGAACAGGGCCCACGTGAGGTCGAACTGGCTGCTCAGAAGGGTGGCGCGGCGGTCGGTCATGGGGGGCAGTCCGGCACAGGCGGACTCCGGCACCGAAACGGTTTTCCGCGGCGGCGCGCTCGTCCCGCGGCCACCCGCGCCCGCCTTCGCGCTCACTCCCGCGGCAGCGCCTGCTCCGCCCAGATCGTCTTGCCCGCGCCGGTGTGGCGGCTGCCCCAGCGCTCGGTGAGCTGGGCGACGATCAGCAGTCCCCGACCACCCTCGTCGTAGACCCGGGCGCGCCGCAGGTGGGGCGCCGCGCTCCCGGCGTCGGAGACCTCGCAGATGAGCGTCTCGTCGCGGATCAGCCGCAGCCGGATGGGCGGACTGCCGTAGCGCAGGGCGTTGGTGACCAGTTCGCTCACGACCATCTCGGTGACGAAGGCCGCCTCCTCCAGCCCCCAGTCCGCCAGCCGGGCACCGGCCAGCGCGCGTGCCCGGGAGACGATCGCCGGATCGCTGGGCAGCTCCCACGTGGCGACGTGCTCCTCGTCCAGACCGCGCGTACGGGCCAGCAGGAGGGCCATGTCGTCCGCGCGGCGGCCCGGCAGCACCGCCCTGAGTACCCGGTCGCAGGTGTCCTCCAGAGCCGCGCCGGGGTCGGCCAGGGCGGCGCGCATCAGCTCGTACCCGGCGTTGGGATCACGGTCAGGCGCCTCGACCAGGCCGTCGGTGTACAGCGCCAGGACGCTGCCCTCGGGCACGTCGAACTCGGTGACCTCGAAGGGCAGCCCGCCCAGGCCCAGCGGCGGGCCGACCGGGATGTCGAGGAACTCCACGCGGCCGTCCGGCGTGGCCAGAGCCGGGGGCGGATGCCCGGCCCGGGCCACACCGCAGCGCCGGGCGACCGGGTCGTACACGGCGTACAGGCAGGTCGCGCCGAACTCGCCCGCGCCCTCGCCCGGCCCGGACGGCGCCCCGCCCGCGGCCTGCTCCTCGCGGTCCAGGCGCAGCACGAGGTCGTCCAACTGCGTGAGCAGCTCGTCCGGAGCCAGGTCCACGTCGGCCAGCGTGCGCACCGCCGTGCGCAGCCGCCCCATCGTGGCCGAGGCCTGGAGGCCGTGGCCGACCACGTCGCCCACCACCAGCGCCACCCGGGCCCCCGACAGCGGGATGACGTCGAACCAGTCGCCGCCGACCCCCGCCCGCGAGTGGGCGGGCAGGTAGCGCGAGGCCGCCTCCACCGCCGCCTGCCGGGGCGCGCGGTGGGGCAGGAGGCTGTGCTGGAGGGCGAGCGCGTTCGCGCGCTCACGCGTGTACCGACGGGCGTTGTCCACGCACAGGGCCGCGCGGGAGGCCAGCTCCTCCGCCAGGAACTGGTCGTCCTCGCCGAAGGGTTCGGGCGTGCGGTGGCGCGCCAGGATCAGCAGGCCCAGGGTCACTCCGCGGGCGGTCAGGGGGACCAGCAGCTTCGAGTGCACCCCGTACCGCGTCATGCTGTGGGCGCGCTCGGGGGCGTCGGCGGCCCACCAGCGCACGTGGGCGTCGTCGACCGTGTACCGCGCCGCCCGCCCGGTGCCCAGCGCGCGGCCCGGCGGAGAGTGCGCGGTGTAGGTGTGCAGCTCGCCGAGCGGGATCACGGACTCCGGGCAGCCTTCGAGCACCGAGCGCTGGGCGGACCGGCGAAAGACCGTCTCGCCGCCCGGCGGCGCCGGGTCGGCCTCCTCGCCGCGCACGGCCGCGTCCAGCAGGTCCACGATGGCGAAGTCGGCGAAGTGCTCCGTGCTGACCTGGGCCAGTTCGTCGGCGGTCCGGCCCACGTCGAGGGTGGTGCCGATGCGCAGTCCGACCTCGTTGAGCACGCCCAGGCGCCGGCGGGCCCGGTACTGCTCGGTGGTGTCCACACCCGCCACGGACATGGCCCGGATCCGGCCGTCGGCGTCCTTGACGGGATACAGGTTCAGCAGCCAGGCGTGTTCGCGGGACTCGCCGGGCACACGCAGGTACGCCTCGTAGGGCACCGACGCGCCGTCGCGCAGCACCCGCTCGACGACCTCGTCGACCGGTCCCAGTCCCTGGACGAGCAGGTCGGGACCGGACTCGCCCAGGCGCAGTCCGAGCAGGTCCCGCTCGGGCCGGCCCATCGCCCGCTCCATGGCCGCGTTGACCGCGATCGCGCGCGCCCTGTGGTCGAAGAGGGCCATCGGCAGCGGGATCTGGTCCAGGGCCCACTGCTTGAGCACAGCGGTGAGCGGGGCTGCGTCGCCCGCACGGTCGGGGACGGCGTCGGCCTGTTCGGGTACCGTTCCGGCGGGCACGACCGCCGGGACGTCCTCGCTGTCCATGGACGCGCCTCCCCCCGCCACAGCCCTCGCCCGCACCCGGGCGGACTCATGGGGCGTCCCTGGTCCCAGCTTGCGCCCTCGGCCCGGGATTCACAAGCTTGACCGGGCTCTGACCTGGGGCGGAGCCCGGGAGAGGGCGGCGGGGCCCGGAGGTTCCCGGACCCCGCGCGTCCTGGAAGGCGTGTCCGCCGCCCGTCCTAGCCGCGGGCCGCGGACAGGACCACGTCGACCAGGCGCTCGGCGGCGTCGGGGCGGCCGTGCTCGCGGGCGCGTGCGGCGATCCGCTCGCGCCCCTGCGGGTCGGACAGCAGGGAGTCCACCGCCGTCCTCAGGTGGTCGGGCGTGACCTCCTCCAGCAGCGCCACGGCGGCGCCGGAGTCCTGCAGGTGGCGGGCGTTGTGGCGCTGCTCGTCGCCCGCGGAGGAGGCGAGCGGGACGAACACGGCCGCCTTGCCCAGGGCGGTCAGCTCGGCGATGGTCCCGGCCCCGCTGCGCGAGATCACCACGTCGGCCAGGGCCAGCACGTCCGGCAGCTCCGGCCCGACGAAGGCGGTCAGGTGGTAGCGCGCGGCCAGGTCGGCGGGCAGCTCGGACGCGTGCCCGCGCAGCGCCTCCAGGTTCGCGGCACCGCACTGGTGCACGACGTTGGCGCGTTCGAGCAGCCACGGCAGGACGGCGCGCACCGTGCCGTTGATCTGCGCCGATCCCTGAGCGCCGCCCGTGACGTAGACGGTCGGCAGCGCCGGGTCGTGCCCGTCGAAGCCCAGACCCTTGGCGCCCAGGTCGGCCTGCCCCGTCAGCACCTCGGGGCGGACGGGGTTGCCGGTCACGGCGGCGCTCTCGCGCGCGCCGTCCGGGAGGAGCGCGAGCGTGGAGGGGGAGGAGACCGCCACCCGGGCGGCCACCCGGGCCAGGACCTTGTTGGCCAGCCCCAGGCGGACGGTCTGCTCGTGGACGACGAGGGGCCGCCCGCACAGCTTCGCGGCCAGGCCCACCGGGACCGCCACGTAGCCGCCGGTGGCCAGGACCGCGTCGGGCCGGAAGTCCGAGACCAGCGAACGCGCCTGGGCCACGCCGATGGGCACGTTGGCCATGTCGCGGATGTTCTCGGGGGAGGCCAGCTTGAGCGGGTTCTTGGACCGGCGGATCTTGCCGGTGGCGACCGGGGCGAAGGCGATGCCGTGGTCGGCCGCGACCCGCGACTCCAGGCTGTCCTCGGTGCCCACCCACAGGACGTCCAGGGTGTGGCCGGCGGCCTCCAGGCGGTCGCGCAGGGCGCGCACGGTGGTGAGCGCGGGGTAGGTGTGGCCACCTGTCCCTCCGCCGGTCACGATCAGACGCAGGTCCCGCAGGGGGAGGTCGTCGCTGTTCACACGATTCCTATCTGGCGGCTCCGGCGCGGGGCGGAGCGGGTGGTTCGGGCAGGAAGGGGCGGTGGGCGGCCGGGGCGGTAGCCGCGCGGTGACCCCCCCAGCACCGTAACGCCCCGCCGGGATCGCCCTCGCACGCCCGCGGGCGGCCGACCGAGCAGTGGGACGCGCGCGGGGCGCGTCCGGTTCGGTTCGCGGCCCGAGGGCGGCCCGATCGGCTCAGCCGGTCGACGCGCGCCCGGTCCACAGGATCGTGGGCTGGACGACGTACGCGTCTGGGTCGGCACCGATCCACTCCGCGCTGTCCGGGTCGAGGAGCTCCTCGGCGCGGGCGAGATCGGCCTCGCCCATCCCGGCGGCGCGCCCGTGCGAGGCGGCGGCGTGCCGCATCTCCGGCCAGACGATCCGTTCGAGGTAGGCGCGCGCGGTGGGCTCGGTGGAGGACGCGGAGACCGGGTGCACCCGCGGTTCGACGTCGGCGAGTCCGGCGGCGCGCATCCACGCGCCGAGCCGTTCATAGTGGGTCGGCCCGTCGCCGGGCAGGCCCCAGGTCAGTTCGGAGGCGGTCCGGACGAGCCGTTCCAGGCGGGAGTGCCCGGGCAGGAACATCGACTGGTAGTAGTTCGTGGTGTACAGCGCCAGTACCCCGCCCGGCGCGAGGGCTCGCACGAGCGTGCGGACGATGCCCGCCGGATCCTCGAAGGTGGCCGGCCACACGACGTCCGAGGACCAGATCAGGTCGAAGCCGCGCCCGTCGGTGGAGGCCTCGCCCGCGACGTCGCGGAGGTCGGCCACGCGCAGGTCCAGGTCGGAGGAGGCCGGGTCACCGTCCACCAGGCTCCGGGCCGCGTCGATCGCCCGGGGGCGGCGTCGATGGCGGCCACCGTGCCCCCGGCCCGGCGGGCCAGGGCGAGGAGGTGGGGCAGCGCGCCTCCGGCTCCGGTGCCGGCGTCCAGGACCCAAGGCGGGTGTCCCGGCTCCGGCAGTGTATGGAGGCGGCCTGATGCGCCGGAGGCCCCGCGTCCGCGATGATGTGAGGTGGGACACGGCGCGCGAGGACGACACGCGAGGGGGTGCGCGATGGCCGCGACGGAGGACGAGTGGAACGGCGCCGTCGACTCCGCGCTCGCCAGGATCGTCGACGAGTCCGGTGCCGACATCGCCTTCGGCGCCCGGCTCGCCGCCGACGGCCGCAGCCTGGTGATGACGCGGTTCCGCGGTGCCCGGACCGCCGCCCTGCGCGATCTGGCCGTGCACAGCGGGACCGGTCTGGGCGGCAAGGCCCTGGTGCTCGACCGGCCCGTCGCGGTGGACGACTACGTGCGCGCCAGGAGCATCAGCCACGAGTACGACCGCCCGGTGGCGCGGGAGGGCCTGCACTCGATCCTGGCCGTCCCGCTGCGGGGTGCCGACCGCGTCACCGGGGTGCTGTACGCGGCCCTGCGCCAGCGCCTGCCGGTGGGCGAGCGGATGCTGCGGCAGGCGGTGGCCGTCGCCCGCGAGGCCGAGCGCCGGATGGCCGCGGGGCGGGGCGGGTGGGCGCGTACGGCCTGGCCGGAGAACGCGGGCGGCCCGGGCGCGGCGGCGCTGCCGGAGGTGCGCGCCGAACTGGGCCGGATCATCCCGCGGGTCGGGGACGCGGACGTGCGCCGGGAACTGGAGGCGCTGTGGGACCGCATCGGCGCCCGGCCCGGGGCGGAGGCCGGACCGGGGCGGCCCGCGCTGTCGGTGCGCGAGTGCGAGACGCTGGGCCACGTGGCCGCCGGGCTCTCCAACGCGCAGACGGCCGACCGGATGGGGTTGACCGTGGGGACGGTGAAGGCCTACCTGCGCAGTGTGATGCGCAAGCTGGACTGCCACAACCGGGTGGCCGCGGTCAACGCGGCCCGGGCCCTCGGATACCCGCTGTGAGTACCCACCAAGGATAGTAGCGGCCGGTCGTGGCACGTGTGACCCTGGTCACCCCTGCTCCCTGGTTCCAGGAGGACGTGGAATGGTCGCCGCGCTGAGTTATGCCTCGGGTACGTCGTCGGTGCCCCTGCTGGGGGACACGGTCGGGAGCGACCTCGACCGCACGGTCGCCTGGTGCGCCGACCGCGACGCGCTGGTGGAGTGCCGCACCGGCCGGCGGTGGACCTACGCCGCACTGGCCGCGGAGGTGGACGCGCTCGCCCTGGGCCTGCACGCGGCCGGGGTCGCCAAGGGCGACCGCGTGGGCATCTGGGCGCCCAACTGCGCAGAGTGGGTGTTCACCCAGTACGCCACGGCCAAGCTCGGCGCGATCCTGGTCAACATCAACCCCGCCTACCGCGTCAGCGAACTGGAGTACGTCCTGCGCCAGGCCGGGGTGCGCACGCTGATCTCGGCCACCGAGCACAAGGGATCCGACTACGCCGCGATGATCGAGAGCGTGCGGCCGTCCTGCCCCGCGCTGCGCGACGTCCTGCTGCTCGGCGGACCGGAGTGGGCCGCACTCATGGAGCGGGGCCGGGCCGCCGATCCCGCGGTGCTCGCCGAGATCGCCCCGACGCTCGGCGCCGACGACCCCATCAATATCCAGTACACGTCCGGGACCACGGGCTTCCCGAAGGGCGCGACCCTGTCCCACCACAACATCCTCAACAACGGCTTCTTCGTGGGGGAACTGCTGCGCTACACCGAAGCCGACCGGATCTGTGTGCCCGTGCCCTTCTACCACTGCTTCGGCATGGTGATGGGCAACCTCGCGGCCACCAGCCACGGCGCCTGCGTGGTCATCCCCGCCCCGTCGTTCGAGCCCGGTGCCACCCTGGCGGCGGTGGCCGCGGAGCGGTGCACCTCGCTCTACGGGGTGCCGACGATGTTCATCGCCGAACTCAACGATCCGGGCTTCGCCGAGCACGACCTCTCCAGCCTGCGCACCGGGATCATGGCCGGGTCGCCGTGCCCGGTGGCGGTCATGAAGGAGGTCGTCGACCGGATGCACATGCCGGAGGTGACCATCTGCTACGGGATGACCGAGACCTCGCCGGTGTCCACCCAGACCCGCGGCGACGACAGCCTGGAGCGGCGGGTGTCCACGGTCGGCCGGGTGCACCCGCACGTGGAGGTCAAGGTCGTCGACCCCGCGACCGGCCTGACGGTTCCCAGGGGCACACCCGGCGAGCTGTGCACCCGCGGCTACTCGGTGATGCTCGGCTACTGGGACGAGCCGGACCGGACGGCGGAGGCGATCGACCGGGCGCGCTGGATGCACACCGGAGACCTGGCCGTGATGGACGACGACGGCTATGTCGCCATCACGGGGCGGATCAAGGACATGGTCATCCGGGGCGGGGAGAACATCTACCCCCGGGAGATCGAGGAGTTCCTGCACACCCACCCCGACATCGTCGACGCCCAGGTCGTCGGGGTCCCCGACGAGAAGTACGGGGAGGAGCTGATGGCCTGGATCAAGCCGGCGGAGGGCGCCGCGGAGATCACGGCGCGGTCCCTGCGGGAGTTCTGCGAGGGCAGGCTCGCCCACTACAAGGTCCCGCGCCACGTCCACCTGGTCGACGAGTTCCCGATGACCGTGACCGGCAAGATCCGCAAGGTCGAGATGCGCGAGCGCTCGGTGCGCCTCCTCGGCCTCGCGGCGCAGGAGGGGCCGGGGGAGTGAGTCCGCTCAGAGGGAGTCGATCCGCGAGACGATCGCGGCCACCTCCTCGCTGATCGACGGAGCCAGCGGGGCGTAGCCCGCGTCCTCGACCACCTCGGCGGCGTCCTCGCCGAGCGCGTGCAGCCAGAAGTCGCGCAGCGCGGCGCCGTCGCCGCCGTCGTAGCCGCACTCGAAGGCGAACACGTGGTTGATCCGCATGATCGGGTACGCGTCGCCCCCGACCGCGGACAGCCGGGCGGAGCCGTCGGAGGCCAGCTCGAGCTGCTCCGTCGCCTCCCGTACGGCGTCGGCTCCGGGCTCGACCGCGTTGTCGTGGTCGTTGACCACGGCCACGGCCGTCAGGTCGTTCTCCTCGACGTAGGCCGCGTTGACGAACCCGATGGCTCCGGGCTCCTGGAGGATCGTCTGGACCACGCCTTCATCACCGACGGCGGGCACCGCGACGTCGCCCCACTCCGACCCCGTGCCGTCCTCCGACATCTGCCAGGACTCGCCCCGCTCGGAGAGGAAGCGGCTGAACACCCGGGCCGTGGAGGCCTGGTCGTCATGGCGGACCGGGACGACCGCCAGGTCCGGCAGCTCGTCCGCCGACATCCTGTCACCGGCGAGGTCGCGGTAGTTGGCGGCCAGGCCGAGGTAGATCCGCTCCAGGTCGGTCGCGGACAGCTCCAACCCCTCCAGGTCCTCGTTCGCGTGCACGACGGCGACGGCCCCGGCGATAGCGGGGAACTGCACGACCGGGCAGTCGCGCGCCTGCTCGGCCTGGACGATCTCGGCCGCGTCGAGGGGGCGTTCGGAGGCGCCGAAGTCGACGTCGCCCTGGACGAACCGTTCCACTCCTGCCCCCGAACCGACGGAGTCGTAGGACACGGAGACCCCGGGCTGGCGCTCGGTGTACAGCTGCGACCACAGCTGCACGGCCTCGCCCACGTTGGTGGATCCGGCTCCGGTGAGCGTCCCCGAGAGGGCGCCCTCCTCCGCCAGGGCCGAGGGCACGTCCACCGTCTCGGGCTCGGTGGTGGTGACGGGGTCCTCCTCCCTGCCGTTCTGGCTCAGGAGGTAGGCGCCGCCGAGGCCGCCCAGGAGGGCGACGGAGAGCGCCCCGGCGGCACCGACGACCAGCGGCGCCCGGCGGCGGAGGCGTTCGGGGGCGCCGGACGCGGGCGGTCGTGCCGCCACCGCGCCGGGTGGGACCGGCGGGGTCGGCGGGGCCGCGGGGTTCGGCTGGGCGGCCACGAGGGTCGGGGCCGGGGCCTGTGCCTGCTCCCCGGGCCAGTGGGCGCGGATCAGCCCGTCGACGAGCGTGGTGTCGTCGGTCCCGCGCTCGGCGGCCGGGTCCGGGCCCACGATCTCGTGCAGGAGCCACGCGGCCCGCGGCCGGCGCGCCGGGTCCTTGTCGAGCGCGGCCGTCACGGGCGCGGACAGCTCCTCCGGCAGGCCCTCCAGATCCGGTTCCTCGTTGAGGATCCGGTACATCAGCGTCTCGGCACCGCCGGAGCCGAACGGCACGCGCCCGGTGGCGGCGTAGGCGACCATCGCGCCCCAGGCGAAGACGTCGGCCTCGGGTCCGCTGACACCGCGGTAGCGCTCGGGGCTGAGCCACGCGGGCGACCCCACCAGTCCGCCGGTCCGGGTCAGCCCCGTCTCGTCCGCGGCTCGCGCGATCCCGAAGTCCAGCACCTTGGGTCCGTCCGGGGCGAGGATGACGTTGTCCGGCTTGAGGTCGCGGTGCACGATCCCGGCCGCGTGGATCGCGGCGATCGCCTCGGCCATCCCGGCCGCGACGACCCTGGTCTGTTCGAGGGGGAGCCGGCCGCCGTCGCGCACACGCAGGCGCAGGGTCGGCCCGGGGAGGTAGGCGGTGGCGTACCAGGGCAGCCCGGCGTCGGTGTCGTAGGCCAGCACGGGCGCGATGCAGCGGGCGCGTACCCGGTGCATGAGCGCGATCTCGCTGGCGAAGCGGGTGCGGAACTCCGGGTCGTGCGCGTACTCCGCCCGTACGACCTTGATCGCGACCCAGGCCCCCGCGGGGTCGGTGGCCGCCAGGACCACGCCCATGCCGCCCGCGCCGAGCCTGCCGTGGACCGTGAACGGCGGGAACTCCCGGGGGTCGGTCGGTTGCAGCGGGCTGAGCCCTGGCGGAACACGGGGCGGCGGGGCCATCGGAGTCCTCGGGGTCGGGGGCCTGTGTCCCGCCGCGCGTCGTCGTGAGGGCGGCGGGAGGAGGTCGGTCACGCCCTTGGACGCCGCCGGGACGGTGTTCGTTCACCGTAGCCGTGTCCGAAGCGGTGCGCCGCGCGCGTGACGTGGATCACCGGACTCGCGCTTGTCGGATACCCCCTAGGGGTATACATTCCGCAGTATGAAGACGAACTCCCCAGAACACGGACACCACGCACACCACGACAGCCCGCACGGCCACGAGCACACCGGCCATGAGGACCACCACGGTCACGCCGTTCACGTGGGTCACGATGGTCACCATGGGCACGCGGGTCACACCGCCCACACCGGTCATGGCGGGCACGGGGACCATGTGGGGCAGTTCCGCCGACTGTTCTGGGTGATGCTGGCCCTGGCCGTGCCCACGGTCCTGCTGAGCGGGATGTTCGCGGGCCTCGTCGGCTACACCGTCCCCGCCCTGCCCGGCGTGGAGTGGGTGTCCCCGCTGGTCGGCACGGTGATGTTCCTCTGGGGCGGCAAACCCTTCCTGGCCGGGGCCGTCGGCGAGGTTCGAGCGCTGCGCCCCGGCATGATGCTGCTGATCGCGCTGGCCGTCACCGTCGCCTTCGTGTCCTCCTGGGGCGCGAGCCTGGGAGTGATCTCCCACGAGCTCGACTTCTGGTGGGAACTGGCCCTGCTCATCGTGATCATGCTCCTCGGGCACTGGATCGAGATGCGCTCCCTGGCCCGGACCTCCTCGGCCCTGGAGTCGCTGGCCGCCCTGCTGCCCGACGAGGCGGAGAAGGTCGTCGGCGCCGACGTCGTCACCGTGGCCCCGTCCGACCTGGCCGTCGGCGACACCGTGATCGTGCGCCCCGGCGGCCGTGTCCCGGCCGACGGCGAGGTCGTCGAGGGCACCGCCGACGTCGACGAGTCGATGATCACCGGCGAGTCCCGCCCCGTCAGCCGCGGGCCCGGTGCCCCGGTCGTCGCCGGAACCGTCGCCACCGACACCGCGCTGCGCGTGCGCGTCACCGCCGTCGGGGACGACACCGCCCTGGCCGGTATCCGGAAGCTGATCGCCGACGCCCAGAACTCCTCCTCGCGGACCCAGCGCCTCGCCGATCGGGCCGCAGGCTGGCTCTTCTGGTTCGCCCTGGTCGCCGGCGCCCTGACGCTGGGCGTGTGGACCCTGCTCGGCACGCCCGACGAGGCGCTCGTCCGGACCATCACCGTCCTGGTCATCGCCTGCCCGCACGCCCTCGGGCTCGCCATCCCGCTCGTCGTCTCCATCGCCACCGAGCGAGCCGCCAAGGGCGGGGTCCTGATCAAGGACCGCCTCGCGCTGGAGAGCACGCGGACCGCCGACACCGTCCTGTTCGACAAGACCGGCACCCTGACCAAGGGCGAGCCGACCGTCACGCACGTCGAAACCGTGGGCGGGCGCGGCACGGACGAGGTCCTGGCCCTGGCCGCCGCCGTCGAGGCCGACAGCGAGCACCCGCTGGCCGGAGCCGTCGTGGCGGCCGCGCGCCGGCGCGGCCTCGACGTCCCGCGGGCGACGGACTTCCGCGCCGCCACCGCCGTGGGCGTCTCCGGGAACGTCGGCGGCGCCCGGATCGGCGTGGGCGGACCCGCGATGCTCGCCGACCACGGCGCGGGGGAGGTGGCCGCCGCCCAGGGCTGGAAGGAGGAGGGGGCGATCATCCTGCACGTGCTCGCCGACGGAGAGGTCATCGGCGCGCTGGCCCTGGCCGACGAGGTCCGGGAGGAGTCCCGCGAGGCCGTGCGGGCGCTGCACGCCCTGGGCGTGCGGGTCGTGATGATCACCGGCGACGCCGAGGCGGTCGCCCACGCCGTCGCCGACGACCTGGGGATCGACCAGGTGTTCGCCGGGGTCCGCCCCGAGGACAAGGGCGCGAAGGTCGCCGAGCTCCAGCGGCAGGGCCGCCGGGTCATCATGGTCGGCGACGGCGTCAACGACGCGCCGGCGCTGGCCCAGGCCGACGTCGGACTCGCCATCGGTGCCGGAACGGACGTGGCCATCGCCTCGGCCGGGGTGATCCTGGCCGGCGACGACCCGCGCTCGGTGCTCTCGGTCATCGAGCTCTCACGGGCCGGCTACCGCAAGATGCGGCAGAACCTGTGGTGGGCCGCCGGGTACAACCTGGTCTCCGTGCCGCTGGCCGCCGGCGTGCTGGCCCCGGTCGGGTTCGTCCTGCCGATGGCGGTCGGCGCGGTCCTGATGTCGCTGTCCACGGTCGTCGTCGCGCTCAACGCCCAGCTCCTGCGCCGGCTCGACCTGGCTCCGGGCACGAGCGCCCGGGCCGCCCTGCGGGCCGCGGAGGCTCCCCGCGAGGCGGCGCGTGCCTAGGGCGGGTATCCGCCGCCCACGCCCTGGACCCGCCCCGCTCGGCCCGGGGTCCCGTCCCCTCCAGGAGGCGGGACCCCGGGCCGCCGTCGTGCACGGCGGATCAGTCGCGCGTCCACGCCGACGGGTAGGCCGGGACGGGGGCGCGCAGCTCCGCCGCCGCGCTGTACCACCAGGGGGCGGCGCACACCGCCGCCGCGACGACCGGCCACACCGGGCTCCAGGGCACGAACACGCCCAGGAGCATCACGACCGGGAAGACCAGCGAGAACACCCACCGGGGCCACACGTGCCGCCGCCGGCCCAGGAACGGGGCGACGGTCGCGGCCGTCCTGCGCTTCCACACCCCGCCCAGGACGACCGGGGTGAACACGAACGGCAGGACGGTGAGCGGGAACTCGCCCTCCTGCTGCCAGACCAGGCCGAGCAGCGTCACCGCCACGGCGGCCGCCCCGCCGGCGAACAGGCCCATGCCCGCGCAGAAGAGCGCGTACGCGCGGCGCAGGCGCACCACCACCGTCCAGTGCTCCCGCCACGCCCGCTCGCCCAGGGGCGTGCCGATGAGTCCCTCCATCCGGATCCAGGACACCACGGCCTGGTTGATGAGGGGCAGCTCCCGAGGCTGCTGCGGCGGCGCGGTCACACGGCCTCCAGGGGAAGGGGGCGGGGCGGCCGGGGCCGCTCGGAACAGCGACCACCCTATACACGGGCGTCTCGGACATGGCCGGTACCATCGGCGTCCTCCGTCCGCCCCGAGCCCCCAGGAACCGTATGGCCTCCTCCGCCCGTGACCGCGCCGACCTCCTCGACCGGATCCTGTACGAGACCGGGGCCGCCGACGGCATCGGCGGCGCCGTGCGCCGGGCCCGAACCGCTCTGGACGAGTGGCCCGACGGCGACCCCTGGCCGCACTACGTCCTGGCCATGGCGTTGGGCGGGCTGTTCCAGGAGAGCGGGGACCGGACCGACCTGGAGTCCGCCCGCGAACACCTGGCCGAGGCGATCCGGCTCGGCGGGCGCGAGGACCCCGACGCCGCGCTGTTCCGCCAGCAGTGCGCCGCCCTGGAGTCCGGCCGGTGGGCGGCCGCCAACGCCGCGAACCCCGACGCCGACCCGGACGAGCTGCGCGGGGCCCTGCGCATGGCCCGTGAGGCGCTGGACATGACGGAGCCGGGCAGTCCGCACCTGTCGATGCGCCTGGCACAGGTCGCGGAGCTGCTCGTCCAGGTGGAGGGCCCCGAGCGGCTGGCGGAGTCGCTCCGGCTGTCCGAGCGGGCGCTGGAGGACGCCCACCCGGACGATCCGCGCATGTCCCGCTACCAGCAACTGCACGCGACGCTCCTGCAGGCCCGCGCCGAGCACGAGAACGACCGCGCCCTGGCCGACCACGCGGAGGTCTCCGCGGTCCGGGCGGGCCATCTCGCCCCCGCCTACGACCCCATGCAGGCGCGGATCATCGGCACGCTCCAGCGCGCCCGCGCATTCAGGTCCGGCTGAAGGGTCGGTTCCGGGCGACCCGGTCGACCGCGAACCCCCGGGCCCCCGGGGCGAGCGCGGCCAGGCCCGGCGCGGCGAAGCACAGCAGGGCGCAGGCCACCAGGACCGCGTCGGTACCGAACGCCTGCGCGGCCGGGGCGATCAGTGCCAGCCCCACGGGCGCGAAACCGTAGGAGAACAGGAAGTCCAGTGAGGACACCCGCGCGAGCTTGCCCGGCTCCACCTCGCGCTGGGCGGCGGTGAACCACGGGACGTTGAACAGCTCGACCCCCACGCCCACCACCGCGTAGGCGGCGAACACCACGATCGGGCCCACGGGCAGGATGAGGCTGAGCGGGGCCAGCCCGTACAGCGCGAGCCCGGCCAGCGCCGTCCAGCCCTGGTGGCGCGGTGTCCAGCGGGCGACGATCACCGCGCCGAGCAGCGCGCCACCGGTGTAGGCGGTCAGGGCGCCCGCCAGGACGGCCTCGGTGCCGTAGTGGTCGCGGCTGGCCAGCGGCAGCAGCACGCTCGTGGAGGAGTAGCCCGCGGCGATGACGACGGTGAGCGCGCCGAGCCCGGCCAGGAACCAGGGGTGGCGCCGCGCCTCGGCCAGCCCTTCGAGGAACTCGGTGTGGAAGGGCGCCCGGTCGGCGCGGGGGGCGGCGGTGTGCGAGCCCGGACCCGGCAGGAGCGCGGCGGCGAGCCAGAACAGCGCCGTGACCAGCAGCAGGGGAGCGGTGCCCATCACCGTGGCCAGCAGGGCGGTCAGGCCCGGGGCCAGCAGGGTGGTCACGCGTACGGAGAAGGTGATGGCGGCGTTGGCCCGCTGACGGTCGTCGGGGTCGACGACCTCGGCGGTCAGGGCCTGGAAGGCGGGGCGGCAGGCGCCCTGGCCGGCGCCCACGACCAGCGCGGCGGCGGCCATCAGCGCGGGCGGTGTGTCCAGGCCGGCGACCATGACCGGGGTCGCGGCGGCGGCGAGCAGGCCGGACCACAGCACGACCGCGCGGCGCGAGTGCCGGTCGGCGAGGAGCCCTCCGAGCGGGACCGCGACGAGGAAGCCGGCGGTGCGGGCGGCCAGCACCAGGCCCAGGTGGACGGCGGTGAGCGTTCCGTCCAGGACGGCGAGGCCGAGGATGAAGGGCATGGCCCAGGTCGCCAGCCCGGAGGCGGTGGTCGCGCACCACAGGCGCACGAACCGGGGGTGGCGCAGTAGCGGGGGCCGGGGCCTGGTCGCGTTCGGCGGCGTCGGCGAAGGCACGAGTCGTCTCTCATCTCTGTGCGTGTACGGGTGGTCACCCCACCCTAGTGAAAACGATTATCAGTTGCGAGTTGGGCGATGGTCGAGTCCGCCCGCTCGCGGCCTCGTCCTCGTCGCCGTGTGTGGTGCCAGGTTCGCGCCGGGTGTCCTCCTCTGTTCGGGCTCAGAGTGACAACGATTTTCATTTCCTCTATAGTGGCCGCGAGTGAGGGCCCGGTGACCACGGACCCGCCACCGCATGGTCCGGCGTCCGGAGGGGAAGGGCACGCATGTCCGGTCCGGGCGTCCCAGCCCCGCTCCCGCCCCCGCCCGCTCCGAGACCGCCGAACCACCCCATCCTCGAAAGGACACGCGTGGATCGCTCCCTGATCGCACGACTCCCGCTCCCGCTCCCCGCCGAGCGGATCATCGCCCTCAACCAGCCCAAGGTCGACCTGCACACGCACCGACGCTACGACTGGAACGGGTGGGAGTTCGACGTTCCCCCCGGTGTGTTCCTCCCCGGCGCCACCAGCCGCATGATCCACCAGCGCCTCCTGGACGACGACATCGACGTACGCGGGCGCCACTACGTCGCCATGGGGTCCGGACTGGGCGTCGAGGCGGTCGTGGCCGGCCTGCGCGGGGCGCGCACCGTCCACGCCGTCGACGTCCACCCCGCCAGCGTCCGCGCGACCGAGGACAACTACCGCCGCCTCGTCGACGGTGCCGCCGACACCGCGACCGCGTTCGTCCCGGTGGTCGCCGACGTCTTCGACGGCTTCCCCGAGGGCGTACGGGCCGACGTCGTCACCTTCAACCCGCCCGCGGTGAGCCAGTCCGTCAGCGACGACCCCGACATCGTCCGCAACGTCTGCGCGGGCGCCCCCGTCATCGACGCCTTCTTCACCCAGATCGCCGAGCGCGACCTGCTGGCGCCCGGGGGAGCGGTCTACTTCGTCGCCTCCAACACCGCCGACCTGCGCCACATCGTCGGCCACGCCCTGGACACCGGGTTCACCCCCCACGTCCACCACCTCCACGACTGGGAGGACGGCGTCCTGACCTACCTGTTCCGCTTCACCCGGGAGAACGCCCGGTCCACCCGGGAGGACGCCCGATGAGGAACCTCGACTCCCTCTTCGCGTCCGTGCTCGCCACCCCCGACCTGCCCGCGGCCACCAGCGTCTTCTGGGTCCACCACGGCACCCGCCTGCCCGGAGGCGACGTCACCTACCTCAACCAGTACGTCCTGGTCCGGGTCGGCCGCGCCTTCGGCGCCTGCGCGTTCGAGGCCGGGCAGATCGACCCGTCGGTGTGCGCCGACCTCTCCGGGCGCCCCCTCGCCGACCTCCTGCGCGACGGCGACGACGCCCTGCCCGCGCCCCTGCGCGTGGCCGCCCTGGACGCCTACCTCGCCCAGGCCGAGCCGCACGCCCTCGACCCCCGCGCCGAGGCCGCCACCCTGCCCCTGGGCACCCCCCTGGAGCGCGCCCTGGCCCGCGACGCCGCCATCGCCGGGCTCCTGCCCGAACCGGAGGGCCGCAAGGTCGCCCTCATCGGCGTCGTCAACCCGCTCGTGGCCGCCATCCGCGAACGCGGCGGCGAGTGCCTGCCCTGCGACCTCAACCTGCGCACCACCCAGTGGGGCGACACCGTCACCACCGACATGGACGAGGTCCTGGACACCGCCGACGCCGTCGTGGCCACCGGCATGACCCTGGGCAACGGCAGCTTCGACCACATCCTCGCCCGCTGCCGCGAGCGCGGCCTGCCCCTGGTCGTCTACGCGCAGAGCGGCAGCGCCGTCGCCCGCGCCTTCCTCGGACACGGGGTCACCGCGGTCTCCGCCGAGCCCTTCCCCTTCTCCCAGTTCAGCGCGGACCCCACCGCCCTCTACCGGTACCGGACGGAGAACGACCAGTGACGACCGGCCTGGGGCAGGCCACCTGCCACCATGGCGAACTCCTCCAGGGCGTTTTCCTCGACGACAACGGCCACCCCGTCCGGGGCCTGGTCACGCTGCCGATGGCCGACCCCCTCACCCGCGCGGAGTTCACCCCCCGGCCCGGCACGGGTCCGCACCGCATCGCGGTCGACCCGCCGGGCCGGGACAAGGCGGTGCGCGCCGCGGCCCTGGCCGTGGCCGAGTGCGCCCGGGCCACGGGCCGGACCCCCACCGGCGGGGACCTGCGCCTCACCGGCGGCCTGCCCGCCGGCCTGGGGCTGGGCTCCTCCACCAGCGACGTCACCGCGGCCATCCGCGCGGTCGCCGACGCCTACGGGGCACTGATGCGCCCGGCGTCGGTGGCGCGGACGGCCGTGGCGGCCGAGGGCGCCTCCGACCCCGTCATGCTGGGCGAGCGGCCCGTGCTGTTCGCCCAGCGCGAGGGGCGCGTGCTGGAGGACCTGGGGGCGGCGCTGCCCGAACTCGCCGTGGTCGGCTGCCTGACCGGCCACGGGCGCCCGGTCGACACCATGCGCCTGCCCGGCACCGTGCGGAGCCGGGACGCCGCCGTCTACGAACGGCTGCGGACCGCCCTGCGCGCGGCCGTCGCCGACGGCGACGCGGCGGAGGTCGGCCGGGTGAGCACCGAGAGCGCCATCCTCAACCAACGGGTTCTACCCAAGGAGGAGTTGGGGAAGATCAGGGGCGTCGCCCGCCACTGCGAGGCGGTCGGCATCCAGGTCGCGCACAGCGGCAACGTCGCCGGTGTGCTGTTCGACGCCACCGTTCCCGATCTGAGCGCCCGGATCGAAGCTGCGGTCTCCCGACTGCGGAGCGAAGGGCTCACGCCCACCCGGGTCTTCTCCACCCCCTCCAGGACCGACGGAGAACGAACTTGGACAACCACGTATGCGACGCACTCGGCCGACCTGACCTGATCGACCTGGGCGAGGGCCTGGTGTGCCTGCGATTCGAGTCGATGAAGGTGGTGTCCGCCCTGGCGGCCGTCCGCCACCTGCTCGACACCGGCGCCGTCCGCCCCGGCGACACCCTGATGGACAGCTCCAGCGGTATCTACGCCTACGGCCTCGCCCTGGCCTGCCACCGCTACGGGCTGCGCTGCCACATCATCGGTTCCACGACCATCGACCACGTGACCCGCGTCCAGCTCGACGTCCTGGGGGCGACCCTGGAGCAGATGCCGCCCTCGGACGACCTGCGCCTGGACCAGAGCAGAAGGGTGGCGCGGGTCCGGGAGGTGCTGCGCGAGCACCCCGACTACCACTGGATGCGCCAGTACCACGACTCCATCCACTACCTGGGCTACCGCGAGGTCGCCGACCGCGTGGCCGCGGAGACCGGAACCGGACCGCTCACCGTCGTGGGCGGCGTGGGATCGGGGGCCTCCACGGGGGCGCTGGCGACCTACCTGCGCGAGCGCGACCCCGGCACGCGGCTCGTGGGCGTCCAGCCCTTCGGCAGCGTCACCTTCGGCAGTGACGAGGTCGAGGACCGCGGCATGATCATCGCGGGCATCGGCAGCTCCATCCCCTTCGGCAACGTCGACCACACCCTCTACGACACCGTCCACTGGACCGGGTTCGAACCGGCCCTGGCCGGAAGCGTCGACCTGCTGCGCCGCCACGCGGTGTTCGCGGGCCTGTCCACCGGTGCCGCCTACCTCATCGCCCGGTGGGAGCGGCTGCGAGATCCCGGGCGGCGGGTGGTGTTCGTGGCCGCCGACACCGGTCACCGCTACGTCGAACCGGTCTTCGCCCGCCACGCGGAGGCCGAGCCGGTCGAGGACCTGGCTCCCACGGCCGTCCACGACCTCGCCGACCTGGCTCCGCCGTGGTCGCGCATGGAATGGGGGCGCGCCAAGCCCCCGGCCCAGGGCGTGTACGCCGACGACCACTCGGCCGCACACGGCTGAGGCCGCGGGGCCGCGGGGCCCGCCCGGCCGGTCGGCGGGCCTCCGCGGCGCGGCATCGCGCCCGGACGCGCTCAGCGGTGGGCGACCGGCTAGGGTGCGCTGGTCCCGCCCATGGCGCGGCGTCCGGTGACGCCCGCCCCCGACGAGAGGTTCCGATGCTCAGACTGCGCCCCTGGCGGCGCCGGGACACGATCGGCGCGCAGCGCCTGGCCCGGGACCTGTGGCCGGCGGGGCCGCACCCGGGCGGACTGGGCTGGGAGGCCGCCACCGGCCAGTTGCCCCGCCGCACGGTCGTGGCCCTGCGCGGGCGCCGCGTCGTGGGCTGGGCCGGTGTCTCGCGCGGCGAGATCCTGGTCCGGGGCGCTTCGGCGGACGCCGCGGCCGGCCGACGGCTCCTGGAGTGGGCTCTGCGCACGGCGGGGGAGCGGGACCTGCGGATCCCCGTGGAGCACGGCGACCACGCCCTGGGCGCGCTCGTGGCCGGCGCCGGGTTCGTGCCGGACGGCGGCGATCCCGTGGCGTGGATGGTCCGGGACGCGTCCGGGGAGGGGCCGGTGTGGCCGGAGGGGTACCGGGTGCGGCCCGTGCGCCGGGGCGAGGACGCGGCCCGGGTCGCCGTGCACCGCGCGGCCTGGCGGCCCGCCGACATGCCGTGGGCCCCGCACGTCCTGGACCGCGTCGATCCGGCCGCCACCAGCGGCTTCACCCCCGCGCGCCTGGCGCGCCTACGCCGGGCGCTGCTCTTCGACCCGGAGCTGGACCTGGTCGTCGAGGCACCCGACGGGTCGCTGGCGGCCTGCGCCACCGTGTGGTGGGACGCGCGCGGCGGGTGCGCCGAACTCGAACCCGTCGGCGTGGTCCCCGCGCACCGGCGGCGCGGCCTGGCCGCCGCGCTGGCCCGGCACGCGTGTGTGGAGGTGGCGCGCCGCGGCGGCCGGCAGGTCTTCGTCAACTCCCGCCCCATGGAGGTGTACCCGGCCCCCTCCGCCGCCTACCTCAGGGCGGGGTACGCGCCGGTCGAGCGCGGCCGGCACCACGTGCGCCGCGCGGCTACTTGAGCGTGGCGACCCCGTGGCGCCAGTAGCCGACGAAGGTGATGTGGGCCTTGGGAACGCCGTGCTCGCGCACCAGGCTGCGCCGCAGGCCGGTCGGCAGGTTCTTCTCCCCGGCGACGAAGCAGTAGGTCGTGGCCCGGGGCGGCTCGGCCGAACGGGCGGTCTCCAGGGCCAGCCGCCCCGGCAGGGCCTCCTCGTCCTGGCGGGCGAGCCAGTGCACGCGCACGCCCTCGGGTGCCTTGACGTCGCGGATGTCGTCGGCGGAGGGCACCTCCAGGTAGACGTCGGCGCGCAGGTCCTCGGGGGCCTGCTCGACGATCGACAGCAGGGCCGGGACCGCGCTCTCGTCGCCCACCAGCAGCTGGGAGTCGGTGCCCTCGGGCGGCAGGTAGTAGTAGCCCTCCGGGAAGAGGCCGACCTCGTCGCCGGGCTCGGCCCGGGGCGCCCAGGCCGAGGCCGGGCCGCCGTCGCCGTGGGCGACGAACTCGATGTCCAGCTCCAGGCGGTCGGGGTCGAAGCGGCGCGCGGTGTAGTTGCGTACGACGGGACGCTCGGCGGCGGGCATCAGGTAGTACTGGGCGATCCACCCGTTGTGGGCGGCCGTGGGCATGCGCAGGGCGCTCTGCCCGGGGCGGGGGAGGAAGACCTTGACGCACTGGTCGAACCCCAGGAAGGGGAAGTCGGCGAGTTCGTCGCCCCCGAGCGTGACGGTGATGAAGTGGGGCGTGGTGCGCTCGGTGCGGACGACGCGGGTGCGCACCATGGCGCGGTGTTCGGGCTGCTGGATGCGCAAGGGGATGACCTCGTTCCGGGGATCGCGACGGGGGTCGACGGGGGCGCCGACGCGGATGTCGGCGAGTAGAATGAGGTAAGCCTAGCCTAACTGCGACGCGCGATGCGTGCCGCGCGCTCGGACGTCCACACCGCCGCCACGACCAGGGCGCACCCGGCCAGTTGGACCGGTGCGGCGCGCTCGCCCAGCAGCAGCGCGCCCGCGCCGACCGCGAGCACGGGCGGCAGGACCAGCACCGCCGCCCCCGGCCTCGGTGCCAGGCGGGGCAGGGCCGCACCCACCAGGATCCAGGTCAGCACCTGTCCGGTCAGGGCCGGCAGGGCCAGCCGGCCCCACGCCCCCGGGGCCGGCGAGGCCAGGTCGATCCCGCTCCACCACGCGCCCAGCACGCCCGCCGACAGTGCTCCCGCCAGGGTCGCCACGCACACCGGGGTGGCGGTGTGCCCGCTGCCCCCGCCCAGACGGGACAGGAACAGGTAGCCCGCGTAGGCCGCACCCGCCGCGCAGCCGTAGACCAGGCCCAGCACCGGATCGCCCTCGGCGGTCGGGGGCCGGTGATCCCGGCGGCCAGGGCCACCCCCGCCAGCATGACCGGCGCGGCCACCAGGAAGGACCGCCGGACCGGTGTGCCGGTGAACACCGGCGCCAGCAGGGGGAAGACCACGAGCTGGGCGTTGAGGAGCACGGTGGCGATGCCCTGCCCGCCGGGCACCGGCTGTCCGGGCGGACCCGCGTCGACCCGGCCGACCTGGCGGCGGAGTCCTGGGCCGGCTGCCCGCCCGGGACCGAGCCGCACGAGGCGATGCTCCAGGCCCTGCGCGGCTGTGGCGTGGAACCCCGCGTGCGGTACGCCCTGAAGGAGCTGCCCACCCAGCTGGCGCTGGTGGCGGCCGGAGTGGCGGTCGTGCTCATGCCCGACCTGGGGCGGTGGCCCTCGCCCGAGGGCGTGGTGTTCCGGCCCCTGGACCCGCCGGTGCGCCGCTCGATCCGGGCGGTGTGGCGCACCGACGCCGAGACCCCGGCCGTGCGCGCCTGCGTCGACGCCCTCACCGCACAGGCGGCTCAGCCCGAGGCCGTGTGTGGTGGGCTCCCCTGGGTGAGCAGGCCCCACGGGCGGTCGGCCGCCCAGGGTGCGCGCGCGGTAGGGCGCGGGCCGAGGAGGGTCAGCGGGCGGCGTCGGGCGCGTCGTCCAGGTCCTCGGTGTCGACCCGGCGCAGCACGCGGGGGAGCTCGCCGAAGTCGATCAGCCCCGCCAGCACGCGGGTCATGTCGCCCACCCCGGGGTCGCGGACGATGAGGGAGTCGACGCACCAGAAGTAGCGCCCCTCCAGGTGCTCTCCCGTCTCGGCGTCCTTGGCCATCAGCCGCTCGACCTCGGCGAGGGTGAACAGGGTTCCGCTCCAGCGCGTCCCGTCCGCGAGCTCGACCACGACGTCCACGTTGTCGACGAGCGTCAGGTCCTCGTCGGGGTCGGGCAGGTACAGGGCCGTGAAACCGTCCCCGTCCACCCGGTACCACGGACCGTCCCAGTGCCCGGTCAGTTCGCTGTGGCTCATGCCGACAGTGTGCCCGCGCACCCCGAGGGGCCTAACCCGGCGCGCCGACGGGGTTGGGGCCCCGGCACGGAGGCGCTACGATCATGATAATCATTCTCATCGGTCGTGAACCCTCAGGAAGGGACTCCCCATGCCCGCACACCACGACGACTACGCGCGCTCGGCCGAGTTCATCGACGTCATGATCGCCGGCTGGTGGGAGGCCTTCGGCGCCCACGTGGCCGAGGCGGTCGCGTCGATGAAGGGCGCCGAGGGGCCCGTCGTCGACGTCGGCGCGGGCGGCGGACCCGGCACACGAGTGCTTCTGGACACCCTCCCCGAGGCGGAGGTCATCGCGGTCGAGCCCTCGCCCGCCCTGCGCGCGGTCCTGCTCTCCCGCGCGGCCGACCCCTTCTGGGGCGGCGGCCGGGTGACCGTCCACGGCGAGGACCTGCTCTCCGCGCGCCTGCCCGAGCGCCTCGGCGGACTCCTGGCCATGAACGTCCTCGGCCACTTCACCCCGCACCAGCGCGCGAGGATCTGGACGATGCTCGCCGACCGTCTGGCACCGGGCTCGGCCGCGCTCGTCAACCTGCTCCCGCCCCACGAGCCGGCCACCATCGAACGCGTGGTCATGAGCGAGCTGACCGTGGGACGCCGCGACTACAAGGGCTGGAGCGCCGCCGTGCCCACCGGCCCCGAGAGCGTGCGCTGGAGCATGACCTACGAGGTGCACGAGGCCGGCGAGCCGGTCTGGTCCACCGACGTGGACTACGACTGGTGGTGCCTGACAGGCGAGGGCCTGCGTGCCGAGGCCGCCCGCCACGGCCTGGAGGCCGCCCCGACCGGCCCCGACGAGGCCGGCCTGTTCCTCCTGCGGCACGGCGCGGGCGCCGGGGCCTGATGGGACGCTACGACCACGCGGTCCTGCGCGCGCTGGGGCGCGACCCCCGGTTCCGGGGCGCGCAGGAGGTCCACGCCGTCATCGCCACACCCCGCACCCAGGAGCGCCCGCCGAGCCTGTCCACCATCTACCGCACGCTGCGCCGCCTGGCCGCCGAGGGCGTCCTGGACACCGTCCACTCCGCCGACGGCGAGCGCCTGTACCGCCTGTGCGGCAGCACCTCGCAGCACCACCACCTGCTGTGCCGCATCTGCGGCGAGGTGGAGGAGGTCCCCGAGATGGTGGAGCTCCCGCCCCTGGTGGAGCGGATCGGGGGCACCAGCGGGTTCGGTTCGCTCGACTACTCCTTCGAACTGTCCGGCGTGTGCCCGGAGTGCGCCCCCTGACACACGCCGCGGCCGGAACCGCGGGGGCGGACACGGTCCGTGTTCGGGGCGTACTAGGCTGTCGCCATGTTCTCGGCGCAGCGCCTTCCGCGTACGCGCCCGGCTCCGGCCTGGGCGCGTCTGCTGCTGTGCGCGGCGCTGCTGCTGGGCGTCGGAGCCATGCACACGCTCGGCCATGTCCAGGAGGGCGGCCACGACGGGGCCCACACGGTCGCGTCCGCCGCCCCGGCGGCGGACCACGCCGGGCCCGACCTGCCGGACACCGACCCCATGACGGTGTGCCTGGCGATCGCCGCCCTGGCCGTGGCGCTGCTCGGCGTCGCCCCGGCGGCGTTCTCCCCCTGGCCCGGAAGCAGGCCGCGCACGACGCGCGTGCTGCGCGGGCCGCCGCGGAGCGGGGCCTTTCTCCCGCCCGCGCCGTCACTGGCCCGGTTGCAGGTGTTGCGGGTCTAGAACCCGGAGGCGCCGGGGACGGCGCCCGTACCCCACACCTGACACCCCTGCCGCGCGCACGGCGCGCGGCGCAGTGACCACACACGAAAGACGTACGCCATGACCTTCCTTCAGCGCGCCCTGGTGCCCGCGGCCGCCGCGGCGGCCACCGCCCTGCTCCTGACCGCCTGCGGTTCGGCGGAGGACGCGACCGAACCCGCCGACGCCGCGTCCGAGGGGGCCGCGGCCGAGTTCAACGACGCCGACGTCGCCTTCGCCCAGGAGATGATCCCGCACCACGAACAGGCCGTCGAGATGGCCGACCTGGCCGAGTCGCGGGCCGGGGACGAGGTCGGCGACCTGGCCGAGGAGATCGCCGCGGCCCAGGGGCCCGAGATCGAGCAGATGACCGCGCTCCTGGAGTCCTGGGGCGAGGCCCCGATGGCGGACATGGAGGGCGGCGGCCACGGCGACATGCCCGGCATGATGTCGGACGAGGAGATGGCCGAGCTGGAGGAGGCCGAGGGCGAGGAGTTCGACACCCTCTTCCTGGAGATGATGGTCCTCCACCACGAGGGCGCCATCACCATGGCCGAGACCGAGATCGAGGAGGGCCTCGACCCCGAGGCCCGGGAGCTGGCCGAGGGCATCTTCGAGGTCCAGCACGCCGAGATCGAGCAGATGAACACGATGCTGGACCAGAGCGGCGGCAACTGATCTCATCCCGGGTGCCGGGCGAACCGTCCGGCACCCGGCCTTCGGGTCAAAGTTTCAGAAAGTATTGAAACTTCATCCCACCCGGTCTAGCGTGAGGACGACGACGCACGCCGGAACGAGGAGGGGCATGGCCCACGAGGAGTCGGAGGAGGAACGCCGGGCGTTCGCCCAGGAACTCGGCAGGTTCTTCGAGGACCGGGGCCTGCCCCGGATGGAGGGCCGCGTCCTGGGCTGGCTGGTCGTGTGCGTCCCCGACCACCAGTCGGCCGAGCAGCTCACCGAAGCCCTCGGTGCCAGCCGCGGCGCGATCAGCATGGCGATGCGCCTGCTCCAGCGCGCCGACGCGGTCGAGCGCGTCACCGTCCCCGGCTCGCGCCGCCACTACTACCGCCTGCGCCCCGGCCTCTGGCGCCAGGAGATCGACCGGCGCGTCGAGGAGGCCGCCACAGTGCGCGCCCTCACCGCCGACGGCCTGCGCCGGCTCTCCGGAACCTCCGCCGCCTCCGACGGCGACCTCGCGCGCCTGCGCGACATGCACGAGATGTACGCCTTCCTCGAAGGCGGCTACGCCCACCTGCGCGACACCTGGCGCGAGCGCGAGTCCCGGGAGCACCCCGGCCCCGCCTCGACGAACGAAGGGGAACAGGAATGGCCCAGACCAGGGCGTCGGGAGTGACCCCGGTGCCGTCCGTGGGCACCGAGCACGTCATCGACGTCTCGGACCTCACCTACACCTACCCCAAGGGCACCGAACCGGCGGTCCGGGAGATGAGCTTCTCCGTCGCCCAGGGGGAGGTCTTCGGATTCCTCGGCCCGAGCGGAGCCGGAAAGTCCACCACCCAGAAGATCCTCATCGGCCTGCTCTCGGGGGCCCGGGGCGACGTGCACGTCTGGGGCCGCGCGCCCCGCGACCGGGGCCAGGAGTACTACCAGCGCATCGGCGTCTCCTTCGAGCTGCCCAACCACTACCAGAAGCTCACCGCGCTGGAGAACCTGGAGTTCTTCGCCTCCCTGTACTCGGTGCCCACCGAGGACCCGATGGCCCTGCTGCGCCGGGTCGGGCTGGACGAGGCCGCGCACACCCGCGTCGGCCGCTTCTCCAAGGGCATGCAGTCCCGGCTCACCTTCGTGCGCGCCCTGCTGAACCGCCCCGAGCTGGTCTTCCTCGACGAGCCCACCACCGGCCTGGACCCGCGCAACGCCCGAGTGGTCAAGGACATGATCGCCGAACTGCGCGACCAGGGCCGCACGGTCTTCATGACCACGCACAGTATGGAGACCGCCGAGGAGCTGTGCGACCGCGTGGCCTTCGTCGTGGACGGACGCATCGCCGCCCTGGACTCCCCGGCCGAACTCAAACTCGCCCGCAGCCGGCGCCGCGTCCGAGTGGCCTACCGCGGTGGCGACGGCTCCCTGGAGAGCGCGGATTTCCCCATGGACGGCATGGCCGACGACCCCGACCTGCTCACCGTCCTGCGCGAACGGCGGGTGGAGTCGATCCACAGCCAGGAGGCCGACCTCAACGACGTGTTCGTCGAAGTGACCGGTCGGAGCCTGTCATGACCGGGCACGCGGACTTCCCGGCGACACCTCCCGCTCCGACCATGGCCGGATTCGGCAGCGCCCTGCGCCTGGAACTGCGCCTGCAGTGGCGCTACGGCTTCCTCTACGCCGCCGCCTTCTCCGCCGCGCTCTGGCTTGTCGTGCTGTTCCCGATCCCGGACGCCTACCGGGACGTGGTCGCCCCGCTGGTGCTCTTCGGCGACCTGACCATCGTGGCGTTCTTCTTCATCGCGGGTGCCCTCTTCTTCGAGAAGAACGAGCGCACCCTCTTCGCCGTGGTCGTCTCGCCCCTGCGGTTCGGCATCTACCTGTCCGCCAAACTCCTCACGCTGACGCTGCTGAGCGTGGTGCTCAGCTTCGCCATCGTCCTGCCGGTCCACGGGTTCGGCTTCTCCGTCCTCCCCATGCTGACGGGCGTGCTGGTCACGGCGGTGCTCCTGCTGCTACTGAGTTTCGTCACGGCCGTGCCCTACTCCTCCATCACCGACTGGCTGATGCCGTCCACTTTCTGGCTGGGGCTGGTGAACGTGCCGCTGCTGCACTACGCGGGGCTGTGGGAGCACCCCGTGGTGTACCTGATTCCCACCCAGGGCTCGCTCATCCTGCTGGGCTCGGCCTTCGGCCGGCTCGATCCCGCACCGTGGGAGTACGCCTACGCGGTCGGCTACCAACTGGTGTGGATCGGCGCCCTGGCGCTGCTGGCCCGCCGACTGTTCGACCGCTACGTCGTCGCGGGGGAGGGCACATGAGCACCGTCAACGCGCTGCGGGCCTTCGGGCGCAACGACCTGGCCGGGATCCGCCGCGATTCCATGCTCCGGGTGCTGGTGTTCGCGCCGTTGGTCTACGCGGGCATCGTGCGGTTCGCGCTGCCACCGCTCACAGCCGTCCTGGACGAGCGCTACGGGTTCGACCTGGTGCCCTACCACCCGCTCATCCTGTCCCAGTTCCTGATGCTGGGACCCGCCGCCATCCTCGGCGCTCTGGCCGGACTGATGCTGCTGGACGAGAAGGACACCGGCACCCTGCACGCCCTGCGCGTCACGCCGGTGCCGCTGTCGACATTCGCCGCCTACCGGATCGCCACCCTCATCCTGGTGTGCACGCTGTTCGTGGTCCTGTCCTTGGCGCTGAGCGGCTACGTTCCGGCCGCGCAACTGCCCGGTGCCGCCCTGGCCGGGCTGTGCTCGGGCCTGACGGCCGCCCTCGTGGCGGTGCTCATGGCCCTGGTGGCCGACAACAAGGTCGAAGGGCTGGCCGTGGTCCGCGCGGTCGGGATGATCGTCTTCGGCCTGCCCGTCCTGCCCTGGTTCGTCCCGGGCGGGTGGGAACTCCTGTTCGGCGTACTGCCCTCGTACTGGCCAGCGAAGATCTTCTGGGTGGTGGCCGGGGGCGGCACGCTGTGGCCGTGGCTGCTCGCCGGACTCGCTGTCAACGGCCTGGCCCTGGCCCTGCTGATGCGCGCCTTCTCCCGGCGCAACACCTGATCCGCCGACCGAGGGGGCTCCGGCCGGTCCCCTCGCGACCGGGAGGAACCGACCTCACACGTCGTCGAGGTCGAGCTCGAACCACACCACCTTGCCCGGGGTCTTGCCGGAGGCGCCCCATCTGTGGGCCAGCCGGCTCACCAGCTGCAGACCGCGGCCGCCCTCGTCGGTGTCGGCGGACCGGCGCAGCACCGGGCGGTGCTGGTCCTCGTCGGAGACCTCGAACAACAGGGCGTCGGTACGCAGCATCCGCACCCCGATCGGGCCCTGGGCGTAGCGGACCGCGTTGGTGACCAGCTCCGTGGCCAGCAGTTCGGCGACGTCGGTGTGCTCCTCCAGGTCCCACGAGGCGAGCGTGGCGCGGATCAGCCTCCGCACGCGCGAGGGCGTGGTCGGACGCGGTTCCATCAGCCAGTGGGCGACATGGTGCGAGGGCACGCCGCGCAGCCGGGCCAGCAGCAGAGCGACGTCGTCCTCCTGGTCGTCCGTGCGCAGGTCGGTGAGGATCGTGTCGCCCAGCTCCTCCAGCGGCAGCGGCCGCTCGGCGGCCGCGCACAGCGCCGCCATGCCCTTCTCGATGTTGCGCCCGCGCGCCTCGACCAGGCCGTCGGTGCACAGCAGCAGCACGTCGCCGTCGTGCACGCGTACGTCGGCCGACTCGAAGGCGACCCCGCCCACGCCGATCGGCGCCCCCGTGGGCAGATTGACCGGCTCGGCCCCGCGCCCCTGCCGGACCAGCACGGGCGGGACGTGCCCGGCGTTGGCCATCGTGCACAGCCGCGCCACCGGGTCGTAGACGCAGTACAGGCACGTGGCCAGGTAGTCCTCGCCCAGGCGCAGGGCCAGGTCGTCCAGGTGGCGCAGGACCTGTTCCGGCGGCAGGTCCAGGGCGGCCAGGGTCTGCACGGCCGTGCGGAACTGGCCCATGGCCGCCGCCGAGTGCAGGCCGTGGCCCATCACGTCGCCGACGACGAACACCACCCGGCTGCCCGAGAGCGGGATGGCGTCGAACCAGTCCCCGCCGACCTGCGCGATGTGGCTGCTGCTGCGGTAGCGGTGCGTGATGTCGGCGCAGGAGAGCCGCGGCGGCAGGGCGGGCAGCATCGCGCGCTGGAGGGCGTCGGTGGCGTCGGCCTCGGAGCGGTACATGTGGGCGTTGTCCAGCGCCAACCCCGTCTGGATCGCCAACTGCTCGGCCATGAGCGTGTCGACCTCGTCGAAGATCGGGCGGTCGGGGTCGCGCAGCAGGACGACGGCGCCCAGCACCCGGCCGCGCACGGTCAGCGGCAGGGCGAGCAGCGACCGGTCGATGATCAGGGGCGTGAGGTCGCCGGTGGTGTGGGTCCGGTCGAGCATGGCGGCGATCTCGTCGTCGATGCGGGGCACGACGACGGGGGAGGCCTCCGCCATCGCCCGGTGGACCGGGTTGGACGGTGGCATGACGTGGACCTGGTCCTCCGGCACGACCGTGCGCCACAGCTCGGCCTGGTAGTCGCTGTGCACGACCGCGACCCGGCGCAGCGGCGCGGTCAGCGATCCCACGGCGTCGGGCAGCTCCACGTCCAGGTGCGGTCCGGGCAGCAGGGCGTCGAGCAGGTGCACCGTCGCGGCGTCGGCCAGGTGCGGAACCACGGATCCGACCAGCTCACGGACGATCCTGCGCATGTCCATGCTGGCCCCGATGCGCGTGGCGGCCCCGTTGAGGAACCGCACACGCTCCAACACGGCGGTGCGCTCACGGACGGACTCGCGTGCCGCGTCGAAGAGCTCCGAGGTCTTGGGATCCATCGCTCCGGCTTTCTGCGCTCGACGGGAATTCCGGCGGCTTGACAATCCTTTTCCGCCCGCTATGGGCGATTTTTGGCTGGGTTTCGGGCACACCGATGTCCCGAATGGTCGGTGGCGTCGTGGGTCCGGTTGTCAGTCGGTCCTGCGACAGGTGAAGAACAGTTGGATCTCGGGATCGGCCTGTGCGCTGGAGGGGGCGTAGGACACCGTCTCCTCCTCCTCGATGGCGAATCCCGCCTCGGTGAGGAGCCCGCGCAGGTCCTCACGGAAGTAACCGGTCACCCGCACGTGGTGGCCGAGGAAGGGAATGGGGAGGTCGTCGACGTCGGCCTCCACCATGGAGAGGGTGAACCAGCCGCCGGGCACGATCATCGTCCGCAGCACCGAAAGGGCGTGCGGGACGAGCGCGCGGGGTAGGTGCAACAGGGCGAAATAGGACACCACGGCGTCGAAGGTGCCGAGCAGTTCGGGGCGCAGGCTGATCAGGTCCACATGGGCGAACTCCGCCTCCGGCACGTTGCGGCGGGCGATGTCGAGCATGACCGGGGAGATGTCCACGCCGGTGACCGACAGGCCCGCGTCGGTCAGCCGCCGCGCGGTGGGCACACCCGTGCCGCAGCCCACGTCGAGCACCCGGGCACCGGCCGGCAACCGGTCGATGAGTCCCAAAGTGCTCTTGACCTGCACGTCCTTATGGGGAAAGGCTTCGTCATAATGCTCGCCGATGCGGTCGTAGGCGGTGGCCTGCTCGCGTTCTCGCGCGGCCCAGCCATCGTCCGACGACATGACATCCGGCGCCATGGTGATCGCCTTTCCCCTCACGCGGCACGGTGGAACGCGCCGCCGACCTCGACCGAGCGGATTCCCGGCACAGAAGCCGAACTTACCGCTCCGATCGCGTTAAGTCACCACATGTTCGTGGACTCCATCTTCGCACATCGGCGATGATCTGCCCGTCTGCCCACAGGTGACGTTTAGGATTTCTCCGCTGACCGCAAACCCCGACGGCACGGACAGGACGCAATGGAATACAACGTGAGCCGCAGGACCCTTCTGGCGGGAGCGGGCGCGGGAGTGGCCGCCATCGGATTCGACCCCCTGACCCGGGCGTGGGCCGACGACGGTTCCCTCGCGGAGGGGGACCGCGCGCCCGGCCTCGACGGGGAGCTGGTGTTCGACGAGGAGTCCCGCGCCGCAGCCGCGGACGACTTCGGCCACGCCGTCTCGCGCTACCCCCGCGCCGTGCTGCGGCCCGGATCGGTGCGCGACGTCGAGCGGATGATCCGGTACTGCCGGGCGCGCCGCATCCCGGTCGCCGCGCGCGGCCAGGGGCACTCCACCCGCGGCCAGGCCCAGGTCGAGGAGGGCCTGGTCATCGAGACGGCCACGCTCGACGGCCTCCGGGTGCGCGACGACCGGGCCGAGGTCGGGGCCGGCGTGCGGTGGAGCCAGGTGCTCTCCGCCGCCCTGCCCTACGGGCTCACCCCGCCCGTGCTCACCGACTACCTGGAACTGTCGGTGGGCGGGACCCTGGCCGTGGGCGGGGTCGGCGGCACGACCCAGCACCACGGCCTCCAGGTGGACACCGTGGTGGAACTGGACGTGGTGACGGGTGAGGGGCGGCGGCTGCGCTGCTCGCCGCGGACCCGGGCCGACCTGTTCCACGCCGTCCTGGGCGGACTGGGACAGTGCGCGGTCATCGTCGGCGCCACCGTGCGCCTGGCTCCCGCCCCGGAGACCGTGCGCCAGTACCACCTGTACTACGAGACCGTCGAGGCGCTCACCGCCGACCAGCGTCTCGTGCTGGCCGACGGCCGGTTCGACTACCTGGAGGGCCAGGCCCAGTGGCCCGCCGGCGGCGGGTCCGGTTGGCGCTTCATGCTGGAGGGGGTCGCCTTCCACGAGGGCTCCGCGCCGCCGGACGACGACGCCCTGCTGGCGGGGCTGTCCGACACCCGCGCCGACGCCGAGATCGAGGACCTGCCCTACCTCGACTTCGCCGACCGGCTCGCCCCGTCCGTGGAGTTCCTGAAGTCGATCGGCGCCTGGTACGACCCCCACCCCTGGTGGAACGTCTTCGTGCCCTCCAGCGAGTTCGACGCCCTGGCCGCCTCGTCCCTGGCGGAGATGACCCAGGACGACGTCGGACCCACCGGGGTCGTCCTGATGTACCCGCTGCGCCGCGCGCCGCTGGGCACGACGCTGCCGCGGGTGCCCGACGAGCCGGTGGTCTTCCTGTACGCCCTGCTCAAGACGGCCACGCCCGCTCCCGGTGTGCCCGACAACGACGCCATGGTCGCGGCGAATCGGGCGCTGTACGAGCGGGTCCGCGACGTCGGCGGGTTCCAGTACCCGGTGGGCAGCATCCCGATGGACCACGCCGACTGGCGGGCGCACTTCGGGCCGGCGTGGGACGACTTCGCCGCCGCCAAGGCCGCCCACGACCCCGCGGGCATCCTCGCCCCCGGACAGGGGATCTTCTGACCCGCGGCCGCCCGTGGTCCCGTCCGGGACCACGGGCGGCACCACCGGCGCACCGGCCGCCGCGGACCCCCCGTCGCGCCCGACGAGGGTGGGCCCGCCTGGCGGACGCGGCCGTGGGACGATGACCGACGCCGAGGGCGGCCCGGGGCCGCCCGACGGGTCGGACAGGAGGACCGCCATGATCATCACGCCCTATACCGGGGACCGGCGCGCGGAGGCGCTCGACCTCGGCGTTCGCGCGTGGGCTCCCGTCTTCGCGCGGACACGGCCCGCCGTGCCCGGCTTCGTCTACCGGTCCTTCTATCCGGACGGATGGGAGGCCCGCCAGAGGAGCGACCTGTCCGCGATCCTCGACGGCGAACCGCAGAACGTGGACCTCGCCCTGGTGGACGACTCCCTCGCGGGATGGGTCTGCACCCGCCTGCACCCCGAGGACCGCATGGGCGAGGTCTGCGTTCTCGCGGTGGATCCCCGCCACCAGCGCCGCGGTGTCGGGACCGCACTCATGGAGCACTCGTTCGAGCGGGTCCGTGCCGCGGGGATGGCCATGGTCATGGTCGAGACGGGCGACGACCCCGGCCACGCTCCGGCCCGCGCGGCCTACGAGGCCCGCGGGTTCGAGCGCTGGCCGGTCGCGCGCTACTTCAAGGACCTGGACGGTCCCTGACCGCCTCGACAGCCCCGCCAGACAGCCCCGACCGATCCGACCGGTCGCACCGGCTCGACCGGCCGTCGTACGGCTCCGGGCCGATGGCCGAACCGCACGCCGGCGCCGCGCCGCGGCGCTACCGCCCGGCGGAGTAGGCGCACAGGTGGGTGTAGGCGAGGGAGAACAGCGGTGTGGGCACGCCCAGCTCGCGCCCGCGCGCGACCAGGTCGCCGATGATGTGGTCGGCCTCGACGGCGTTGCCCTGCGTCAGGTCCCAGTACATCGAGGTCGTGGTCGTGGCCGTGGTGTCGGAGGCCAGGGTCCGGGTGCGCTCCAGCATCGCCTCGCTGGGCGCGAACCCCGAGGCGGTGGCCACGGCCACGGCCTCGGCGACCATGCCCGCGGTGAACTCCCGCCCGCCCGGGACGGAGTTGATCCGGCCGACGGGGGCGCGCATCAGGCAGTTGCAGGCGCCCAGGCTGGCCAGGAACACCCACTTGTCCCACATGCGCCGGCGGATGTGCTCGCTCGCGCGCGCGGTGTAGCCGCCGCAGTCCAGCGCGGCGTGCACCTCGTCCGGCGGGAGGACGGGATGCTCGGACAGCGGGCCGTAGGCGAGTTCGGCCAGCGGACCGACCTGGACGATGCCGCCCTCCTCGTCCAGGCGGGTCTGGACCAGGCTCACACCGCCGTACACGCGGTCGGCGCCGAACCGCTCGACGAGGGTGTCCAGGTGGCGCATGCCGTTGAGGAAGGGCACCACCACCGTGCGCGGGCCCACCGCGGGAGCGAGGTCCTTGAGCGCCTCGTCCAGGCCGTAGGACTTCACGGCCACGATGACCAGGTCGTAGTCGGGAGCGAGCCGGTCCGCGGTGACGGGGGAGACGGGCACGGTCTCGGTGTCCCCGTCCTGTGTGGTCAGCCGCAGGCCCTGCCCGGCCAGCAGCCGGGCCCGCGGGGGACGGACGAGGAAGTCCACGTCCCGCCCCGCCTGCACCAGGCGGGCGCCGAAGTACCCGCCGACCGCGCCCGCACCCACGACAAGGATCCGCATGACCGTCCCACTCTCGTTCCGAACGACTCGACCAACGGAAAACGTATGACCATGGGACCTGGCGGGGCAAGGTGTGGATGACCGGTTCCGGTCGGACCACCGACGCGGCACGGCCCGCCGACCATGCTGCGTCCGTCAGTGGAGGAGAGGAGCCGGAGAGCGGTGGACGCCGTGTCCGAGCCGGAAGCGGCCGACGCGCCGGAACGCGCTGACCTGGGACGCGAGCGGTTGCTTCCTGGCGGCACGGGCATGAACCGGGTGTGGACCCACAGCCGATGCTCGCACGCGCCACGGCCGAGCTGCCGACGGGTCCGGGCCTGGTGTACGAGCCCAAGTGGGACGGATTCCGGACCCGCGCCGGCACCGCGCCGACCCGGATCATCTCGCGCTCGGACGAGGTGACCGACCGGCGCTGGCCGGAACTGGTGGCCGCGCTGGAGACCCTGCCGGGCGGCCTGCTCATGGACGGCGAGATCGTGTGCTGGCTGGAGGGCGGACTCAGCTTCGACGCCCTGCTGCGGCGCAACAACGCCGGTGCGCGTCGGGCCAGGGAACTGGCCCGCGCCGAGCCCGTCCACTTCGTCGCCTTCGACCTGCTGCGCGTGGACGGCCGGGACATCCGGAACCGGCCGCTGGCCTACCGGCGCCGGCGCCTGGAGCGGCTCTTCGCCGAGGGGCACGACCCGCACCTGGACCTGACCTGGCAGACCGACGACCCCGAGACCGCCCGGGAGTGGTACGAGGGGCTGAGCGCGGTCGGGATCGAGGGGATCGTCGCCAAGTCCGCCGACGGCGTCTACGAGTCCGGCCGCCGGGGGTGGCGCAAGTACAAGCACACGGTGACCACGGAGGCGGTCGTCGTGGGGGCCGTGGGCTCGGTGGAGCGGCCCGAGGCACTGGTCCTCGGCCGACGCGACCCCGACACCGGGGAGCTGCGGGTGGTCGGCCGCACGCGCGACCTCACCCCGGCGCAGCGGGCGGAGACGGCTCCGCTGCTGACGCCGTCGGGCGAGTGGGTGGCGTCCGCGCCCTCCCGGTGGCGCGGCGGCGAGACACCGCCGCACGCGGGCGTGGTCCCCGAGACCGTGGTCGAGATCGTGCCCGACACCGGGACGGCCTCGGGGAAGTGGCGGCACGTGGTGCGGTTCGTGCGGCCCCGGCCGGACCTTGGGGTGGCGGAGGTCCCCGAGGGGCTCGACGTCGAGCGCCGGACCCCCTCAGGCTGAGATCCGCTCCCGCACGGCCGACTCCAGGTCCTCCCGGGACATCTTCGACCGCCCCGGCACGTCCAGCTCCTGGGCCCGGCGCAGCAGCTCCTTCTTGGTCATGCCCTCCAGGTCCGCCGCGGGGGGTTCGGTCTTCTTCTTCCGGCGCGACCCCTTGGCGGCCCCGCCCTTGGCCGTACCGCCCTTGGCCGACTCCTCGGACCGGCGCGGTTCGGGCGCCCGGGCGCGTCCGCCCTTGCGCTCCTTGAGCGTCTTGCGCAGGGCGTCGGTGAGTTCGACGACCGTGCCCTCCTGGGCGGGGCGCTCCTCGGCGTAGCGCACCTTGCGGCCGGCGCTCTTGGCCTCGATCAGCTCCTGGAGACGCTTCTGGTAGACGTCCTCGTGCTGGTCGGGGTCCCAGTCCTCGGCCATCGCCTCCACCAGCTGCTCGGCCAGACCGAGGTCGCGCTCGGAGACCTCGGCCTCGGCGACGGGCGGCATCACGTCCGAGGGGGCTCGGATCTCGTCCGGCCAGAACAGGGTGTTGGCGGTCAGCACCCCCTGTTGGGGGCCGACCAGCACCAGGTGTTCGCGGTCGCGCATGACCATGGTCGCCAGGGCGACCCGGCCGGTGCGCTCCAGGGCCGCGCACAGCAGCCGGTAGGGCTTGGCCGCGGACTGGTCCTGCGGGGACAGGAAGTAGGCGTTGGAGTACCAGACCGGTTCCACGGAGTCGGCCGGGACGAACCCCGTGATCTCCATCGTCCGGGACTTGCCGGGGGCGAGGCCCGCGAGGTCGTCGGGCTCCAGGATCACGTACTCGTCGCTGTCGACCTTGGCGCCCTTGACGATGTCGCGGGAACCGACGTCCTTGCCGGTCTCCTCGTCGACCTTCCGGTAGCGGACCCGGTGGTCCGTGCCCCGGACGAACTGGTGCATCGTCGGTCCGTGCCGCTCCCGCGCGCTGTACAGACTGACCCCGAGCGACAGCAGCCCCACCGAGAGGGTGCCGCGCCACACCGTACTGACCATGCCGACCACCTCTCCTCCATGATGTCCGCAACCAGGCAAAACGTGTGGATCATCAGGTAAAGGACGACGTCGGCCCGCCCGCGCACATCGCGGCCGGACCGGGAAAACGTTGCTCTGACCTGCACTTCTGGCCGATTGTGGCCGTTGGCTGGCCGCTCACCCGGGGTGCGTGCTCGAATGGATGTGCGAGCACGGGCGGATACGCCGGTCGCACGGCGGTCCGTCCCGGTGGAAGGGAGGCGACCTGGCATCGAACCACACGGTTCCACCGGGAGCGATCCCGGAGGGAACGAACAGTGACACGGCGCCGCGTCCCGATCCGGGGCGCGGCGCTCGTGCGCGCGGGGGGACGCGCCGACCCGCGGCCGGGTGACGCGTCGTGCCACGGCGCCCCGCTCAGAGCCGGGCGCGGCGGTGGCGGGCGAGCAGCCCGGGCGCGAGCAGCGCACCCAGGCCAGCGCGCCGCAGGCGGGCGAGCAGGTCCGGTTCGGACGTGTGCAGGTCGGTCGCCGCCTCCCGCACGGACCACTCGTTCTCCTCCAGTGTCCGCAGCAGGTGGCCCCGCCGCACCTGCGCGGGGGAGAGCCGGAAGGTCTGGAGCAGCGCGGTCCGCCCCGCCGGGTCGGTGACGATCTCGCCGACGTGGTTCTCGCCCTGCCGGGAGAACGACGGGAAGAACCGGCGGACCGTGAAGCCCTGCCACTCCTGGACGCTCCTGAACTCGCGGTCACCGGTCAGCGCGCCGCTCAGCAGGCCGGCGTGGACCCGCGACGTCGAGGCGCGGCTCGCCGCCACCGCGCGGCGCAGGTCGTTTACCCCGTGCACGGAGTCCGGATCGATCGGGTCGTAGTGCACCGGCGCGTCCGGGTACATCAGGCCGTACGTGTACAGCGTCTCGGCGAACAGGTCCAGCAGCAGGCCGTGGTGCAGGGCCCGGTAGTCCTCCGGATGGGGATACACGTGCACGGAGGCCAGAGTGTCCGCGACGTAGACCGCCACCCCGCACTGGTCGCGGTGGATCTCGAACACCCGCAGCGCTTCGGCCAGGCCGCCGACGTCCCCGCCGGGCACGAACGCCGCCGACCCCGGTCCGGAACCCTGGCGGACGGTCGACCGGTCCCACGCGGTCCAGGTGAACGTGGGTTCGCCGAACCGCAGGCACAGGTAGCCCTCCACGGCCTGGTGCAGCGGTGGGAAGCCCGCCCGGCCCGGCCGACCTCGCCCGGGCCGCCGGAGGCCCACGGCCTCGCGGCGGGGACCGTCGCCGTCCGGCTCGGCCGGCACCAGCTGTGTGCCGTACGCCGAACCGCCGTCCCCGGCCCACGGGGCCGTGTACGAGTGCGGAACGTAGGTGACGGCCCGGGACCCGTGCGGCCGTGCGGTGACGGAGCGGCCCTCCCCGTCCACGTAGCCGTGCAGGCGCAGCCCCGGCACCGGCGCGTCGCGCAGCAGGGGCACCAGCCGCACGCCGCCCCAACGGGCGTCGGGGCCGGCCGTGAGGCCGTCCAGGTCCAGGTCGGGCCGCGGGAGACCGCTCACGTCCGGGCCTCCAGATAGGCGGTGGCGGTGGCCTCCATGTGAGCGCGCAGCTCGGACAGCCCCAGACGGCCCTCGCCGAAGCGGGCCAGCTCCACCAGGGAGGGGAGGGCGTCGGGGTCGCGGAGCCCGATGGTCGGCACGGCGGGTGAGAGCGGGCGCAGGCTCAGGCCGTCGGCGTCGAACACCGGGTTCAGGTGCACCACCGTCGTGGCCCGGTCCGGGTCCAGACGCCGGCGCCACACCGTGAGCGCGTCGGCGAGCAGCGGCGGGTGGTCGTCATGGCCGTCGGAGACGATGACGACCCGGTCCGGGCGCGACTCCACGGCATCGAGCACCGCCTCGGCCAGACGCGTCGGGCCGAGCGGGCGCACGGTGAGGGCGTCCGCGTGCCCGGACAGCCACCGCGTGGTGGCCCGCGGCGAGAGCGCGTGCAGCAGGTGGTGGCAGGCCAGCGCCGCCGCCAGCGGGTGGTTGCGGCGCTCCGGCGAACCCCACGAGGAGTAGCTGTCGTCCAGCACCGCCACCGTGGTCGGCCACGTGCCCGCCAGCGGCCCGGCCGCGCGCCGCGCCGCCCGCGTCAGGGCCTCCTGGAGTTCGGTGCGGCGCTCCTCGCGCTCGGCCACCGGCAGCCCCAGCACGTGCACGCACAGGCGCAGCAGGGGCATCGAGCCCAGGTCCACCCGCGGATCGACGCCCGCCCTCCGGGTGGCGGACTCCAGCCGCAGCCGCTCGGCGTGCGTGGTGCGCGCGCGGATGCGCTCCAGGAACCGCTCGCGCGGCACCCCGTGATGGGCGGCGAAGCCCTCGGCGACCGTGAACGGGAGGTCGTAGACGCCCTGGACGGAGTAGTGGGCGCGGCCGTGCGCGCGCAGCAGGGGGGAGTCGTAGCGGATTCGCCGCCGCCGGGAGGTGCGGGAGAACAGGAACCGGTCCACGTCCGGCGGCAGCGGCAGCCGTGCGTGGCGCGCGGCCGCGTGCAACCCGGAGCGGTACTTGAGCGCGTCCAGCTCCAGGCGGGGACGGGCGTTCAGCCAATCCCGCATCGTGGCGCGGGTGCGGCGGTTGTTCACGCGGTCGCCGGCCAGCCGCCGGAAGAGGCGGTACACGCGCTGCGGCGGCATCAGCGCCAGCCGCCGGCGGATGAGGCCGTTCTCGCGGGCACGCTCGTCGGCGGGGGCACCGGGCCGGGGGTGGCTGAGCAGTGTGTGCACGACGCGGGCGGCGTGGTGGTCGTTGATGTGCAGGGCCAGCGTCATCGCGTACAGGTCGGGGAGCGTCTGGTGGACGTAGTCGTGCAGGAACTCCATGGACAGGCGCTGCTCGTCGGCGCCCGAGTGGAATTCGCGCCGCCCGGTGGCGGCGGTCGCGGCTCCGGCGAAGAGGAGCAGGTCCTCGCACGCGAGCAGGTCGGCGTAGGTGTCGGTCATCGGGGGTGCTCCTGCCGGGGTCCGGGGGCGGGCCGGGGATCGTCGGCGCGAACAGCGTGAATGATGCTTTCAGAGGCAGTTCCCGGAAGTCGCGGTCAAGTCCCACGGCCCGCCCTGGGTCGAAGGTAGCAAAGCGCACGCCCCCACCCCACCCGTTTTCGCCGGCCGCCGCCACGGGCTCCGGCGCAGGTACTGGAGTGCTCTCCAAGGGATCGGGAGGATCGTTGGGAAGCCGTACATGGGCAGGGCGTCGCGCCCCGGCCACACTGGCGAGGAGGTGGCCGGCGTGTGACCGGCGGGTGTCCGGTCCCCGCGCCGCCCGCGTCGGCGCGTCCCCGCCGACCCTCCAGACAGGAGCCCCCCATGTTCAGCTTCACCAGCGGCGACGGCCTGACGGTCCACGTGCACGCGTGGGTCCCGGACGGCCCCCTGCGCGGTCTCGTCCAGATCTCCCACGGCATGGGCGAGCACGCCCTGCGCTACGCACCGCTCGCGGCGGACCTCAACGCGCGCGGGTACGCCGTGTACGCCAACGACCATCGGGGCCACGGCGCGACCATGCACGCGGGCCCCGGTGTCCTGGGTGAGGACGGCTGGAACCTGCTGGTCGCCGACGTCGCCGCGCTCTCGCGCCTGCTGCGCGAGCGCCACCCCGGCCTGCCCCTGGTCCTCCTCGGCCACAGCCTGGGCTCGTTCGCCGCCCAGCAGTACCTCCTCGACCACCCCGGCCTGGCCGACGGCGTGGCGCTGAGCGGCACCACCGCCGTCGACCTGCTCCTGGTGGACCTGGCCCGGCAGGGCACCGACCCGCTGACCGCCCTGAACGCCCCCTTCCAGCCGGCGCGGACCCCGGCGGACTGGCTCAGCCGCGACGAGGCCCAGGTGGACGCCTACCTGGCCGACCCGCTCTGCGGCTTCGCCCTGGACGCCGAGGGCATGGACGGGCTCACCGCGGCCGCGATGGGCCGGCTGGCCAACCCCTTCGGCGTTCCCCGGGACACCCCCGTCTACGTGCTCGTCGGCGACCGCGATCCCCTCAACCAGGGGCTGGCGTTCAGTGACCAGCTCGTCGAGCGCTACCGCGAGGCCGGTGTCGCCGACCTGGTCTACCGCGTCTACAACGGCGCGCGCCACGAGCTGTTCAACGAGACCGGCCGCGACCGCGACCTCGTCGTCGCCGACCTGCTGGACTGGATCCACCAGGTCACCGTGCGGCACCTCGACCCGTACGGCGCCCGGTAGGCCGGTTCGACCCGTACGGCGGCCAGTAGGCCGGTCCGCTTCGTGCCGACCTGACCGGAGCCCCAGGTCATCCCCGTAGAGTGACCCGGAACACCCGGAGTCGGTGGCGACGGCGCCCGGGCGGCGGCGAGCGGCGGGGCGGACGTGATGGAACCAGATCTGCGGCGGGTCGTCGAGGTGCTCGAACCGTCCATGGAACGGATCACCCTCGACGCGGTCGACCACATCTGGGACCAGGTCCCCGCCTACCGCGCCAGCGCCGATCCGCGCCTGCGCGCGGAGCTCGCGCACCATGTCGGTCAGGTGTTCCACGCGCTCGTCACCAGCGTCAAGGAGGACCGCTTCGTCCGGCCCTCCGACTTTCCCTCCACGGCGGAGCACGCGCGCAGCAGGGTCCGGCAGGGCGTGTCGCTGTCGGACTTCCTCCAGGCCTTCCGGATCGGCCAGCTCACCCTGTGGGAGGGCGTCAGCGCGGCCACGCGCGACGACCCTCGCGCGCGGGAGGCGGCGATGTCACTGGTCGGACGGGTCATGCACCTGATCGAGGTGGGCAGCTCCGTGGCGGCCGAGGCCTACCTCGACGCCCAGCAGCACGAGGTGGCCGAACTCGACCGGCTGCGCCGCGACGTGTTCGAGGACCTCCTCGCCGGCCACGAGATCCCTCCCGGCCCCAAACGCTCACTGCTGTCCTCGGCGGGACTGGACCCGGCCGTGGGCCTGGTCGTGGCTACCGCGCTGCCGGTCGCCCCGCTGCCCGACCAGCACACCCTGCCGGATGTCGCCGCCGCCCTGCGCGGCGCCTTCGCTCAGCGCACCCCCGGGCTCACCGTCGTCCGCCAGCAGGAGGTGACCACCCTGGCCCCGGCCGACGCCCGTTCCGCCGGGGCGGTCGTCGAACGGCTGCGCCGCGCACTGGACGAGCTCGGGCACGCCGGTGTCCACCTGGCCGTCGGCCTGAGCGCCGTCCACGCGGACGTGGCCGCCGTGCCGGAGGCCTACACCGAGGCGTGCACGGCCAGGGACGGCCTGGGCGGTGCGGCGGGGCTCGTGCCGCTGCCCCTGATGTCGACCTTCGACTACCTCGTGCTCCGCGACGACGCCACGGCCCGGCGGCTCGTCCGCCCGGAGCTGCGCAGGTTCGTCGAGGAGGACCTGTCCCGCGGCGGGGCCCTGGTGGAGACGGTGCTCGCCTACGCCGCCCACGATCTGCGGGCCAGGGCCATGGCCGAGGCGATGCACCTGCACGTCAACACGGCCTACTACCGGCTCGACCGGATCGCGGAGCGGACCGGCTGTGACCTGCGCGCCTTCGCCGACCTGCTGGAACTGGTGATCGCCATCCGGCTGCTGAGCGGCGGCCACCGGGTCGCGGGGGCCTTCGGCGGCGGGGGAGGGGACGCGGCCACCGGGGCAGGGTGAGCGCGGAGTCCGGAACGCCGTCGGCCCCGGTCCGTGGGGGGTGGACCGGGGCCGACGGCGGCGCGATTTCAGCTCACTGCGCCGGTTCCTCGGCCGGCGCGGGGTCGTACTGCTCGCCGGTCACCGGGTTGGTGGCCATGCCGGTGGCCGGGTCGTAGTCGACGTCCATGCCCAGCTGCGGGTCGTGGTAGAGCCCGGTGTCGGGGTTGCGGGGCAGACCCACCTCCGGGTCGATCTCCCAGCCGGTCGCCGGGTCGATCTCGGGCGCGGCGTCGGCGGACGGCTCCTCGCTGGGCTCGGCGGACGGCTTCTCCTCGGCCGCGGCCCCGTCCTCGTCCCGCGCCTCATCCTCGTTCTCGGCGTTCTCCTCCGCGATGACCACGTCGTCGCGCGCGACCTGCGACTCGGCGCCGCCCTCGGGGTCGAGGACACCGAAGCTGACCAGCGTCAGGACGAGAATGCCCAGGGCCACGCGGTAGTAGACGAACGGCATGAAGCTGTGCGTGGAGATGAACTTCATCAACCAGGCGATGACGATGAACCCGACCACGCCGGCGATGATCGTGCCCACGATGGTGGCGCCCCATCCGGCGTACTCGTTGGGGCCGACGTCGGTGAGCTTGTACAGACCCGCTCCGAACACCGCGGGCAGGGCCAACAGGAAGGCGTACTCGGCCGCGTCCTTGCGCTTGAAGCCGAGCAGCATGCCGCCGGTGAGCGTACCGCCCGAGCGCGAGACGCCCGGGATCAGCGCCAGCGACTGGAAGAGGCCGAAGACGATGCCGCGGGAGGCCGTGAGGTCCTCCATCCCGCGGTGCTTGCGCGAGTACTGGTCCACGAGGCCCAGGATCACGCCGAAGATGATCAGGTTCAGGGCGATCAGGCGCAGGTCGCGAAAGACACTGTCGATCTGCTCCTCCAGGAGCAGGCCCAGGATCACGATGGGCAGGGAGCCGATGATGACGTACCAGCCCATGCGCGCGTTGATGTCACCGCGCAGCTCCCGCTTGAACAGCGAGAGCGTCCAGGTGGAGACGATCTTCATGATCCGCTGCCGGAAGTAGATCATCACGGCGAGTTCGGTGCCGAGCTGGCTGACGGCCGTGAAGGCCGCGCCCGGGTCCGGCCAACCGAAGAACGCGGAGATCACCCGTAGGTGGCCGCTGGAGGAGATGGGGAGGAACTCGGTCAGCCCCTGGACCAAGCCGAGGATGACTGCTTCGATGAGGGACACGGAGGGTTCTGCTCCTGGCTGTGTTCTGCTCCGGTCGGGGGAGCCGGTGTCGGCTCGGGCGTGCCGGACGTGCTCGTACGGATTAGGGGGTCCCCGGCAGCTTAGTCAACTTCTCGGCCGCGAACGACCGAGCTTGCGGTCGGGGCCCGGCCGGCTTGCCCGGGTGGCCTCCGCGTCCGGACGATGACGTGCGACACCATCAGGGACGGATGACTGCCGCCCCGCGTCCCACGTGTCCTGGCCCCTGCGGGCCAGGACACGGGAAGCATTGCGGTCGGCGTGCGCAACGACGCCGCACGACCGGCAGGTGAACGCAGCCTGGGAGATCCGGTTGTGCCGGTGGGTGTAGGCGCATTCGGCGCACTCGCGGGAGGAGTACGCCGGGTTGACGAATACCACTGGCACGCCGGCCCGCTTGGCCTTGTAGGCGATGAAGTCTCCGAGCCGGCGGAACGACCAACTGTGCAGCGCGGCCCGTTGGGGCTTTCTCTGCCGTACCCTCCGCCGGATGCCTGTGAGGTCTTCCAGGGCGATCCCGCGCGAGGTGCGTTCGGCCTCGGCCACTATGCGTTTGGAGATGACGTGGTTGGCGTCCCGTGAGCGGCGGGACTCCTTGCGGCGCTGCCTCTTCAGCAGCCGCTTGGCACTCTTGGTGCCCTTCTTGTGCAACTTGGCCCGCAGACGTCGTTGTCGTTCGCGGTATCGGTTGAGCTTGCGGCCGGCCATGATGTGGCCGTCGGAGGTGGTGGCGATGTTCACGATGCCGAGGTCGACCCCGACGAACCCATCGGTCTCGCACTCCGCGGCGTCGGGCACGGTGACGGTGACTCCCGGAACTGGGCTGGATCTGCCTCGAACGCCGTCGCGTCCGTCGCGCCCGACGCGTCAGTCGACGGAGTGGAAGCGAATGACGATGTGGTCCTCCTCGGCCCGGGCCAGGCCGACGAAGACCGTCTCGGCCAGCCAGCGGTGCGCGGGGGCGTCGGTGCGGAACACCGGGCTGGTCCGGAAGTAGACGCCCGACTCGGCGACCTTCAGTTCGCCGTCGAACTGGTCCGGGCACGGGCGGCCCTCGTGGTAGTAGCCCCGGTTGACGATGTCGATGACGGCGCCGTCGTCGGCCTGCACCAGGTAGCGCGCCTCCAGCGCGCACACGTCGCCACGGGTGTCGGACCAGTCGCCGCCGCCGGCCAGGACGGTGCCGTTCAGCCGCGGGCCGTGCACGGTGCCGCCGGTGATGGGGGTGAACTCGGTGCGCTCGCCGTCGCCGTGGCCGACGTGCAGGGGTTCGGAGACCCGGGCCCGGATCTCGAAGGCGAAGGTCAGTGCGGGTGTGAAGGTCATCGGATCGTTCCGTTCCCGGGGGCGCCACTCGCGGCGCGGGCCGGAGTGCGCTGGTTTATACAACAGTGTTGTATGACAACATTGCAGGACCGTACCCCGCCCGTCAACCCAGCAAAGGTCCCAGCCATGCCGATCGAGGTGGACGAGGCCCGGCGTCTCGACGAGATCGCCGCCGCCACCATTGAGGTCGCCCGCGAACGCGGCGTCCGCTCCGTCACCATCCGTGCCGTCGCCGAACGCCTCGGCGGGTCGACGGCCATGATCACCAACTACCTCTCCAACCGCTCCGACCTCATGCTCAACGCCCTGCGCAGGGCGGAGGGCGACTGGACGCGCGACCTGGAGGGCGAACTCGACGGTGTCCCCGCCGAGGAGCGGCTCGGCGCGGCCGCCCGGTGGATGTGCACCACCGAACGCGACGACGAGGTCCTGCGGCGGCTGCGGATGGAGATCGCCGCCGCCGGTCCCAGTGCCGGTTCGGCCATCGAGGAGGACCGGCGCGCCACCTCGCGCCGCCACCACGAGGAGCTGGCCGCGCTCGCCGGCGAGGCGGGCGCGGGGGACCCCGCGCTGAGCGCGGACATCCTCCACCTGCTCTTTCGCGGCTACTGGCTGTCCACGTTGGAGGATCCCGAGGTCTGGTCCGCCGAGCGCGGAACCCGCGCCGCGCTGGCCGTCATCGACCTGCTGCGGGGCGGGTCGGCGCAGGCCTCCGGTGGGGGCTGAACAGGCCCCGGGGGTTCGTGGGGGTTGACAGCGTGCCCGGGTGAGGCGCAAGCTCTCCATGAGATACAACGCTGTTGTATGACAGTGTCTTATCTCGGTGTGCCGTGCCGGACCGGCCCGGCACACCGCCATCCCCCCAGCCTCCGACCGCTCCGGACGCGCCCCGACGAGGACGCGACGGCGGCCGGGACGTCCTTCGAAGAGGTGCGCTCATGCGACCATCAGACCGAACGGAACCGTGGTGGCGGCTCAGCGCCACCGAACTCGCCGCGGCCATCCGAGGCCGCGAGGTCTCGGCCGTCGAGGTGGTGCGCTCCCACCTCGACCGCGTCGAGGAGGCCAACGGAGACCTGGCGGCGCTGGCCGAGGTCCGGCCGGACGAGGCCCTCGACCAGGCCCGCCGTGCCGACCGCGCGGTCGCCGCGGGCGAGCGCCTGGGCCCGCTGCACGGCGTCCCGGTCTCCACCAAGATCAACACCGACCAGCGGGGCCACGCCACCAGCAACGGCGTCCGCGCCTTCGCCGACCGGCCCGCGGAGCGGGACGCCGCCTGCGTCGCCACCCTGCGCGAGGCGGGCGCCGTCCTGCTCGGGCGCAGCAACGCCCCCGCCTTCTCCCTGCGCTGGTTCTCCACCAACGACCTGCACGGACGCACGCTCAACCCCTGGGACCACGACCACACGCCCGGTGGGTCCAGCGGGGGCGCGGCCAGCGCGCTGGCCGCCGGCATGACCGCCCTGGCCCAGGGCAACGACATCGGCGGGTCCATCCGCTTCCCGGCGGCCTGCTGCGGGGTCGTCGGGGTGCGGCCCACGGTAGGCCGGATCCCGGACTGGGCTCCGCCCGTCCACACCGACACCCCTCGCGGGCCGGTCGAGATGGACCTGCCGCCCACGGTCCAGGCCTGGGCCGTCCAGGGGCCCCTCGCCCGTACGGTGGCCGACGCCCGCCTGGCCCTGGACGCGATGAGCGCGCCCGACCTGCGCCACCCGTTCGGCGTCCCCGCGATCCCGGCCCGCCGCGCCCGCGACACCCGACCCGTCGAGGTGCACGTCGTCCGGGGCATCGGCACCGCCGCCAACCACCCGGCCGTCGACGCGGCCCTGACCGACGCCGCCGCCCGGCTGTCCGAGGCCGGGTACGCGGTGGAGGAGGTGGACGACGCCCCGCTGCTGCGGGAGGCCGCCCGCCTGTGGTCGCTGCTGCTCACCGAGGACACCCGGTCCCTGCTCCCCGTGGTCGAGCGGTTCGGCGACGACGCGATCCGCACCGCACTGGAGATGCACTTCGCGGTCGCCGCGACGGTGTGGGGCGAGCCGTCCCTGCGGACCTACATCGACGGATGGGCCCGGCGCGGGACCCTCGTCACCCGCCTCCAGGAACTCCTGGGCTCCGACCGGCTCGTGCTCACCCCGGTGTGCGCGGAACCGCCCTTCGAACAGGACGCCGACCAGGGCGGGCTGGAGCGCGCGGCACAGATGTTCGCCGCGATGTGGCCGATGACCAGCGTGCCCGTCCTCGGCTTCCCGGCCGTCACGGTCCCCGTGACCATCGCCGACGGCCTGCCCGTGGGAGTCCAGCTCATCGGCGGACGCTTCGAGGAAGACCTCGTCCTGGACGCGGCCGAGGCCGTCGAGTCCCGCGGCGACCGCCGCCATCCCTGGTCCTGAGCGGGCGGCGCACACGTAGCGCCGAACGACCACCGGCCGCGGACCCGCCGAGCGACCACCGCCCGGGCCCCCGCGGACCCGCCGCACCACCGCCACCCGCTCCCGGATCCGACCCGATCCGCCGAGCCACCACCGCGACGCGCGCCAGGAGCACCACTCCCGCTCCGGCCCCGCGGCACCACCACCGAACGCCCCGGCGCCCTCCGCCATGCCCTGTGGACACCGAACGTCCCCCGCGCCGCGCGGAGCCGACCACCGATCCAAGGACCCGCCCCATGCCACGTCCACGCCCGGCCGCGCTCGCCGCGGCCCTCCTCACCACCTGCACCCTCGCCGCGTGCGCCGACGGCGGAGAGCCGACCGCAGAGGAGGCGGCCGCCCCGCGACCGACCACCTCCGTGCCCGCCGCCACCCAGGACGTCGACACCGTCACCTGGAACGTCCCCAGCGGCGAACCACCCGTCCTGGACCCGGCGCACGCCGCTATCGACTCGGTCAGCACGATCACCGCCAACATGTGCGAGGGCCTGTTCACCTTCGGGCCCGACTACGAACCCGAACCCGCGCTGGCCACCGGCGTCCGCCGGCCCGACCCGCTCACCTACGTCTTCGACCTGCGCGAGGACGCCGAGTTCTGGAACGGGGACCCGGTCACCGCCGAGGACGTCGTCCACAGCGTCGAGCGCGTCCTGGACCCCGGGCTCGGCTCGCCCTGGGCCGGCTGGGCCGCCCGGCTGGACGGCGTCGAGGCCACCGGCGACCACGAGGTCACCGTCACCATGGCCGAGCCGGACGTGCTCGCCGCGAACTTCTTCGCCACGCCCGCCTTCCAGGTCGTGCAGCGGGACTTCGCCGAGTCGGCCGGATCCGACTTCGGCACCGCGTCCGGCGGCCTGATGTGCACCGGCCCCTACCGGTTCGACCACTGGTCGCAGGGCGAGGAGATCACCCTGGTCCGTAACGACGACTGGTGGAACACCGAGGACCGGGCCCGCGTGCAGACCCTGCGCTTCACGTTCGTCACCGACCCCTACGCCCAGGCCGCCGCCCTGTCCAGCGGCGACGCGGACGGCCAGTTCGGCGTTCCGCGCGCGGCCCACGCACAGCTCGCCGCCGAGGGCAGCATGCTCTACGGCGAGAGCCTGGCGCCCACGTTCCTGGCCGTCCTCGACCAGGACGGCGCCCTCGCCGACATCGCCACCCGGCGGGCCCTGCGGTCGGTGATCGACTACGAGGGCATCGTCGGCTCCGTCTACGAGGGGGCCGCGCAGCCGCTGCGGGCGCTGGTGCCGCCGGCGGCGTGGGGCTACGCCCGGGACGAGTACCAGCAGGCCTACGACGCCCTTCCCGCACCCGTCCAGGACATCGACGCGGCACTGGAGCAGGCCGGACGCTCCACCACGGCCGAGGAGACGATCGTGCTGGCCTACACCACGGCGATCGAGGAGGAGACGCGGATCGCCACCGCGATCGCCGACGCGGCCGCCCAGGCGAGCCTGCACGTGGAACTCAAGCCCCTGACCGCCGAGCAGTTCGGTGCCGTCTTCTCCTCCGAGGAGGCGCGCGAGGGCATCGACGTGTTCCTGACCACCGGCTACCTCGACTTCCCCGAGCCGCTGGCGTACTACCAGTACTTCACCACCGGCAACTTCTACAACTTCTCCGGCTACAGCAACGAGGAGTACGACGCCGCCGTCGCCGCCGCGATGTCCGAGGAGGACCCCGCCGCCCGCGCCCAGCAGGTGGTCCGGGCCCAGTCGATCATGGCCGAGGACCTGGTCACCATCCCCGTCGCCACCCAGTACGTCAACGTCTACTACGGCCCCGACCTGGCCGGCCTCGTCCCGCGGCAGAACCACCTCTACACCCCGTGGGCCGTCGAACTGGGCGGTCGGTGACCATGGCACGCGCACTCACCGCCTGGATCACCCGCCGCGCCCTGGGCGCCCTCGTCACCGTCCTGGCCGCCTCCGTGCTCATCCACCTGTCCCTGCGGCTGGTCCCCGGCGACCCCGTCCTGGCACTGACGGCCGGACGGCGCCTGACCCCCGAACAGCTGGCGGCCGTACGCGAGGCCTACGGACTTGACCAGGGGCCGGTGCAGAGCTACCTCGGATGGATCGGCGGCGCCCTGCGGCTGGACCTGGGGGCCTCACTGCACTACCAGACCGGCGTCAGCACCCTCATCGCCGACCGGCTCGACGTGTCCGTCCCGCTCGTCCTGTACGCGGCGGCCCTGTCCGTGCTGTGCGGCACGGGTGTGGCCCTCGTGTCGGCGGTCCGGGGCGGCGCGGTCGACCGGATCGCGGGCCTGCTGGCCGCCACCACCACCGCCACACCGCCGTTCGTGGCCGCCATCCTGCTGCTGGCGACCTTCTCCGTCGGCCTGGGCTGGTTCCCCGCCACCGGCGCCGGAACGGGCTTCCTCGACCGGCTGTGGCACCTGACCCTGCCCGCCGCCGCCATGGCGATCGCCGTCTTCGGTGTGCTCGCCCGGGTCGGCAACGCCGCCTTCGCCGCCGAGCTGCGCCGCGAGCACGTGGAGGTCGCCCGCAGCCGCGGGGTCGGCGGCGCCGCCGTCGTGCGCAGACACGTCGTGCGGGGCGCCCTGCCACCGCTGCTCACGGTCATCGGCGTGCTGCTGGCCGGGCTGTTCGTCGGCACCGCCGTGGTCGAGACCGCGTTCGGCCTGGACGGGGTCGGATCCCTGCTCGTCAGCTCCGTGACCCGGCGGGACATCCCCGTCGTCCAGGGCGTCGCCCTCATCGCGGTCGTCCTGTTCGTCCTGGTCAACACACTCGTCGACCTCGCACTGACCTTCATCGACCCCCGCGTCACCGTGGGAGGGATCGCGCGATGACACTGACCGTCCCCGCCCTGCGGGCCCGCGCCGCGCGCAGGCGCCGGCACCGCCCGACCGGCGTCCGCCTCGCCGCCGCGTTCCTGCTCGTGGTCGCCGGCACCGGGCTGCTGGCCCCCGTGATCGCGCCGCACTCACCGGACGCCACGAGCCTGATGAACTCCCTGGCCCCGCCGGGCACCCCCGGGCACTGGCTGGGCACCGACTCCACCGGCCGCGACGTCCTCACCCGGGTCGTGTACGGAGCCCGGCTGTCGCTGCTGGCGCCCCTGGGCGTGGTCCTGCTGTCCGCCGTGCTGGGCGTCGCGACCGGCCTGGTCGCCGCCCGGGCCGGAGGGCGCGTGGACGCCGTGCTCTCCCGCTGCATGGACATCGTCTTCGCCTTCCCCAGCCTGCTGCTGGCCATGATCGCCGTGGCGGTCTTCGGGCCGGGCCTGGCCGCGCCCGTGTGCGCCCTGGCCGTCAGCTACGCGCCCTTCCTCGGCCGCATCGTGCGCAGCGTGGCGCTCCAGGAGGGCGCGCGCCCCTACATGGAGGCCTACCGGGTGATGGGCTTCGGAGAGCTGTGGGTGACCCTGCGCCACCTGCTGCCCAACGTCGCCCCGGTGCTCATCGCGCAGGGCACGCTCTCCTTCGGCTACGCGCTGGTGGACCTGGCGTCACTGTCCTACCTCGGACTCGGCGTCCGGCCGCCCGACGCCGACTGGGGATCCATGATCAGCCAGGCCCAGAGCGCCATCCTCCAGGGGGCGCCGTGGAGCGGCCTCGTGCCCGGCCTGGCCGTTCTCCTGACCGTCGTGAGCGTCAACGTCATCGGCGAGCACGTGGGCGGGTCCATCTCCGGCCACGGAAAAGAGGAGACATGAGCGTGCTCGAACAGCACACGACCACCCGGGACGCCCTCGCCGTCGAAGGGCTGGGCCTGACCGTCGCCGCGCGCGAGGGCGTCCTGCCCCTGCTCGCCGACGTCACCGTCCGCGTGGGCCGGGGCGAGACCGTCGGCCTGGTCGGCGAGTCCGGCTCGGGCAAGACCCTCACGGCCCGCAGCGCGTTGGGGATGCTGCCCCGGGGTGCCCGCGCGACCGGACGGGTCACCGCCGCCGGGGTCGACGTGCTCGCCGCTGGGCGCACGGACCTGCGCGACCTGCGGCGGACCCGGGTGTCCATGGTCTTCCAGGACCCGCGGGCCGCCATCAACCCGCTGCGCCGCGTCGGCGACCACCTGACCGAGGGCCTGCGCGCCGGGGGTACGCCCCCGCGTGAGGCGGCGCGGCGCGCCCGCGACCTGCTCGAACAGGTCGGCATCGACGACCCGGCGGGCGCGATGCGGCGCCACCCGCACCAGTTCTCCGGCGGGATGCTCCAGCGGATCATGATCGCCGGAGCCCTGTCCACCGAACCCGAACTGCTCCTGGCCGACGAGCCCACGACCGCCCTGGACGTCACCACCCAGGCCGAGGTGGTCGGGGTCCTGCGCGCACTCCAGCGGACCCACGGCACCGGGCTGCTGTTCGTCACGCACGACCTCGACCTGGCCGCCGCCGTGTGCGACCGGATCTACGTCATGTACGCCGGACGCATCGTCGAGGAGGCCGACAGCGCCTCGTTCGCCGTGGCACCCGCCCATCCCTACACCCGGGCGCTCCTCGACGCGAGCCCGTCCGTGCACGGCGACCAGGGTCCGCCGCGCGCCATCGGCGGGCGCCCCCGGTCACTCGCCGAAGCCCCCTCGGGCTGCTCCTTCCGCGACCGCTGCCCGCGCGCCGACCACGACTGCGCCCTGGGCGTGCCCGCCCCACGACCGCACGGGACCTCCCGCGTCGCGTGCCTGCGACCGGAACAGGTGAAGCCATGACCGCGCCCGTCCTCACGGTGACGTCCCTGGTCAAGAAGTTCGGCCGGGTCACCGCCGTCGACGGCGTCAGCTTCGAGCTGGCGCCCGGCGCCTCCCTCGGCATCGTCGGGGAGTCCGGATCCGGTAAGACGACCACCGCCCGCGTCCTCGCGGGGCTGGAGGAACCGACCTCGGGCGAGGTCACGGTCGCCGGCGAGCACCTGCGCGGACGCTCGCGCCGGGCACGGCTGCGACGCGCCCGCCGGCTCCAGATGATCTTCCAGGACCCCTACGGCTCCTTCGACCCGCGCCTGACCGTCGCCGAGTCCGTCGCCGAGCCCCTGCGGCTGCACGCGCCGGGACCGGTCGCCGACGTGCGGGCCCGCGTCGACGCGCTCCTGGACCAGGTCGGGCTCAGCCGGCGGGCGGGGGAGTCCCGGCCGCGCGCGCTGTCCGGCGGCCAGCGCCAGCGGGCCGCGATCGCCCGGGCGCTCGCCGTGGCACCCCGCGTGCTGGTCCTGGACGAGGCGGTGGCCGCACTCGACGTCTCGGTCCAGGCCCAGATCCTGGCCCTGCTCGACGACCTCCGCCGGGAGACCGGCATCTCCTACGTGTTCGTCAGCCACGACCTGGCGGTCGTGCGCCACGCCACCGAACACGCCGTCGTCATGCGCCACGGACGCATCGTCGAACGCGGCCCGACGGAACAGATCCTGCGCGAGCCCCGGCACCCCTACACCCGCCTGCTGATCGACTCGGTCCCCCGGCCGGGCTGGGACCTCGAACGCCTGGCCCGCGACCGCCGCGCCCTCGACGCGCTCTGACCCCTGCGCCACCCCCGCCCCACCCCCACCGACACCACCCCACGCGAACCACGGAGGCACCACGTGCTGACCATCGAGCGGACGGGTCCGGCTGCCGTGCCGCCGGACGCCGCCGAGATCACGGTCCCCATGCGGGACGGCGTCCTGCTGGCGGCCGACCTCTACCGGACCGGGGACCGCGCGCCCGCGCCCGTCGTCCTGGTCCGGCTGCCCTACGACAAGGACGGCGCCTACTGCTTCATGCCCGACATCGCCCGCCGCTTCCGCGCGCGCGGCTACACCGTGGTCGTCCAGGACGTGCGCGGCAAGTTCCGCTCCGAGGGCGCCACCGAGTTCGCCGTCCACGAGGTCGACGACGGCCACGACACCATCGAGTGGATCACCCGCCAGCCCTGGTGCGACGGCGACGTCCTCATGTGGGGCGACTCCTACTACGGGTACACGGCCATCGCGGCGGCCATGAGCGGCCACCCCGCGCTCAGGGCGATCGCGCCGCGGGTGACCGGCTCCCAGCTCTCGACGGTCCTGGACCACGGCGACGGCACCGGCGACGTCGAACAGACCAGCCGCAAGTTCTACTTCGCCACCCACTACGTCGACGCCGACCGCTACGAGTGGGAGCCCGACTGGAGCCGGCGCCCGCTCACAGCGGCGTTCGAGGCGTTTTTCGACCGGCTCGGGCGGCGCTCGGCCGCCTTCGACGACGAGTTCGGCGGCGACCCGCGGTTCGTGCCGCCGGGGCTCAAGACCCTGCTGGCGAGCCCTCCGGTGCCGGCGCTGTACACGATCGGATGGTTCGACAACTGCGCCGTGTGGTCCTGGAACGACGTGCGCGCCCTCTCCCGCGACCCCGGGTGGGCCCCGCACCTGTACCTGCGCCTGGAGGCCATCGACCACGAGAACCACTGGCTGGGCGACGCGCCCCTCGCTCCCGGCGACGACCACGCCACCGACCCCGGCGCCCGGGAGCGCCTGCTGCCCCGCTACGTCGACCCCGCCATCGCGTTCTTCGACGCCGTCCTGGGCCGCGCCGGCGACCTGGCGGCGCTGCCGCGGGTGCGCTACGAGGTCTGCCACGGCGCGTGGCACGAGAGCGACGCCTGGCCGCCCGCGCACGCCTCGGACCTGGAGTACCACCTGTCCGCCGAAGGCCCCGTCCCACGGCTGGCCGTCGAACCCGATCCCGAACCCCGTCCGCTGCGGTGGGTCTGCGACCCCTCCGATCCCGTGCCCTCCCCGGGCGCGAACCCCTTCGCCGCCCTCGCCGACCGGGCCGACCTGAGCGCCGCCGCCGAGCGCCCGGACGTGCTGCGCTTCACCGGGCCCGCCGCCGAGCGCGACACCGACCTCGTCGGCACAGCCACCGTGCACCTGCCCCTGCGGGCCGGCGCCGGAGCCACGGTCCACGCACGGCTGCTGGACACCGCGCCCGACGGCGGCGCCGTGCTCATCGCCCGGGGGCAGCTGCGGCTCGACGTGCCCTTCGACGGCGAACCGGTCGTCGTGGACCTGTTGGAGGTCGCCTACCGGCTCCGGGCCGGGCACCGCCTGGCCCTGGACCTCATGGGCGGCGACTTCCCCGACTACGTCCCCGAGGGCCGCGGGAACGACCCGTGGACGGCCCAGGCCGGGCCGCCGACCGCTCGGGAGACGACGGTGGGCGGCCCGTCCGGCGCCCGCCTGCACATCGGCCGCCGACAGCCGGAGGAACTGCGCCGGACCGGCACCCGGGCGGCCCCGGGCGCGCCGGGGTAGGGCGCGCAGCCGGTCCGCGCTGACACCGACCGGCAGGGCCGTGGGCCACGCCTCAGCGCTCCAGGAGGCCCTCCACCACGTCCACCAGGTCGGCGCCGCAGACGTCGGCGGGCTCGAACACCTGGGGGAAGAGCCCCTCCAGGTGCGCGGACCACCCGGTGGTCAGGCCCGCGCGGCGGGCGCCGTCCACGTCCCACGCGTGCGCCGCCACCAGGGCCAGGCGTGCGCGCGGGACCCCGCAGACCTCGGCGGCGTGCAGGTAGGGCTCGGGCGCGGGCTTCCAACGGCGCACCTCGTCCGCGGAGATCACGCGCTCCACGTGGGCGTCCAGACCCGTCCGGCCCAGGAGCGCACCGGTCGTGTCCGCGGAGCCGTTGGTGAGCGCCACCACGCGCGGGCCCGCCGTCCGGGCGAGCCGAAGCGCCGCGGCGGCCTCGGGGCGCGGCTCCAGTTCGGCGATCGAGCCGACCAGGTCCCGCACGGTCGGCTCGGTGAGGCGGTGGCCGTCGACGTCCAGCAGGGCGCCCACGGCCACCTCCGTGAAGGGCCGGTGCCCGCCGCCGGCGGAGAGGGCGAACCCGTTGCGCAGTGTCCGCTCGAACCAGAGCCGCACCGTGCCCGGCGCCAGTCCGGCCGCGGTGAACCGCGCCTCCAGAGGAGCGATCGGGAACAGGGTCTCCATCACGTCGAAGGCGATCACCAGAGGGCGTTGACGCTCGTCCATACCGACACCCTTCCCCTTCGCCGCCTCCTGCGCGACCAGGCGCGCGGGAGCCGCCGGAACCGCGGCAGCCTCCGGAGACGGCGGTCAGCGGATCCGGGCGCCGTAGACGTGGTCGACCGGCATCGTCATCAGCACCCGGCGGTCCGAGACCATCACCGACCGGTACTCCGCCCAGTCCGGGTGCTCTCCGGCCGCCGCCCGGTAGTACGCGACCAGGGCGTCGACCTCGGGCCCGTCCGGGTCGGCCCCCGGCCCGGTGAGCGTCACCGTGCCCTCGGCGGTCGCCCACGACCCGCCGTCGGCGCTGGTGACCTCCAGCGCGGCCCGGGGATCGCGGCGCAGGTTGGCGGTCTTGGCCCGCCCCTCGGTCATCGACACGTACAGGGTCTCCGACTCGCGGTCGTAGAACGGCATGACGGGGGAGAGCTGGGGGCGGCCGTCGGACTTGATGGTCGCCAGGACGCCGAGCCGGCTCCCGGCGAGCAGGGCGCGCGGATCGAACGGTGCGGTGGTCATGTCAGGGTCCTCTTCCTGTTCGGCTGCCGGCAGCTCACGACCGTACTCCCGAAGGGGTGCGGAACAACTCGATCAACGCCGTGTAGCCCTCCCCGCCGTGCCCGTCGGCCACCGCCCGGCCGGCGAGCGCCCGCAGGTACCGGGGGAGGTCGGCGTTGACGCCGTGGGCCTCGCTCGACGTCAGATTCACCAGGCCCCCGGCCGCCCAGTTCCCCGTCCAGTGGGGCGAGCAGTTCGTCCACGGCTTGGTGGTCGGTCACGCACACGACCACGAGCGGGGAGGCGGAGACGGCCGCCCCGACCGAGGCGGCGAGCAGCGCCGTCACGGGGGCGGGGGCGGCGTCAGGACTCCGCATCGAGTTCTCCCTCGGGTGGCGGGTGGTTCTGACAGAATCCTGAACGTTCATACCGGTGTGAAGGTCAAGTGGATCGAGGGGATCCGTGTGCTGATCGGAGAGCTGGCCAGGCGGACCGGAGTCAACGCCCACCAGTTGCGCTACTACGAGGCCCAGGGCCTGCTCGAACCCGGCCGCGGCTCCAATGGCTACCGCGAGTACGCCGACGACGCGGTCCTGACCGTCACCCAGATCCGCAAACTGCTCGGAGCCGGGCTCTCCACACAGGAGATCGCCTACCTGCTCCCGTGCGTCACCGGCGAGACACCCGACCTGGAGCCCTGCACCGAACTCCTGGACACGTTGCGCGCCCGGCTGAGCGGACTGGACGAGCACATCGACACACTCGACCGCTCCCGCCGGACCCTGCGCGAGTACCTCGGCGCCACGGAGCGGCGCGTACGCGCCGGGGCATCCTAAGCTGGCACCATGTCCGACTGGCGAGCACGCGCCGTGCGCAGGGGCAAGATGCCGTTCACCCGCTCTCCGCGGCGACCCGGCGGTCCCGACCCGGGTCCGGGACCGGAACCCGCTCCCGAGTGGGCGATGGACCCCCGGGCCACCGACGGGCCCTTCCCCGCCGAGGCGCCCCTGGAGCACAGCGTCGTGGACGCCGCGCTCTACCGCGACGGGCACCGGGTGCGCACGCCGGAGAGCCTGGAGGAGATCTACCGGCGGCTGCCCGACACACGCGGGTCGACCATGGCCTGGATCGGCCTGTACCGGCCGGCCGAGGCCCAGCTCCAGGCGGCGGCCGACCAGTTCAACCTGCACGAGCTCGCCGTGGAGGACGCCATCGTCGCCCACCAGCGGCCCAAGCTGGAACGGTACGGCGACACCCTCTTCGTGGTCCTGCGCGCGGCCCGCTACGTCGACGAGACCGAGGAGGTCGAGTTCGGGGAGATCCACCTCTTCGTCGGCCGCGACTTCGTGCTCACGGTGCGGCACGCCGACGTCCCCGACCTGGCGGCGGTCCGCCGCCGGCTGGAGGACGACCCCGACCTCCTGGCCCGGGGGCCGGAGTCCGTGCTGTACGCGGTCCTGGACGCCGTCGTCGACGGGTACGCCCCGGTGATCGCCGGGCTGCAGCACGACGTCGACGAGATCGAGACCGAGGTCTTCGGCGGCGACCCCCGCGTCTCCCGCCGCATCTACGAGCTCTCCCGCGAGGTGATCGAGTTCCAGCGCGCCACCCGGCCGCTGCTGCGCATCACCGACGACCTGACCGCGGGGTTCGAGAAGTACGGCACCGACGAGGAACTGCGACGCAAGCTGCGCGACGTCGCCGACCACGCCACCACCGCCGCCGAACGGGTCGACGGCTTCCGGCAGATGCTGCAGAACATCCTGGCCGTCAACGCCACGCTCGTCTCCCAGGCCCAGAACGAGGAGATGAAGCTCCTGGCCGAGGCGGGCCACTCACAGAACAACGAGCTCAAGCGGATCTCGTCGTGGGCGGCCATCCTCTTCGCGCCCACCCTGATCGGCACCGTCTACGGCATGAACTTCGACCGGATGCCCGAACTCGACTGGGTCTTCGGCTACCCGTTCTCGCTCGGCCTGATGGCCCTGGTGTGCGTGTGCCTGTACGTGGTGTTCAAACGCCGCGACTGGCTCTGAGCCGGCGCCCTCGACGGCTCCCCCGATGCAGTCCCTGACGACGGCGCCGTTCAGTTCCCGGCGCCCCCGACGGCGGACCGGAGCAGGACCTCCAGCTCCACCGTGACGTCGTCCAGGGGGCCGATGTCGCGCTGGGCGCGGCACAGGGCCACCGTTCCCTCCACCGACGCCACGACCAGGGCGGCCAGCCGCGCAGCGCGGGCGGGCTCGGCCCCGTGCTCGCGCAGGGACGCGGCGAGCAGTTCCTGCCAGCCGGTGAGCACCTCCGCGGCCGCGGCCAGCGCCTCCGACGCGCCGTCGCGGGGCGGTTCCTCCACCGCCACGGCCAGCACCGGGCAGCCCGCCCGGAAGTCGCTGTCGATCACCGTGCGCCGCCACTCCCGCAGGAACGCCCGCAGCCCCGCGACCGGGCCCGCCCGCAGCTCCTCGGCCAGGCCGTGGCCCACGACCACCCCGGCGAAGCGCACGGCCTCCGCGGCCAACTGCTGCTTGCCGCGCGGAAAGTAGTGGTACGTCGAACCCAGGGGCGTCCCGCTGTGCGCGGCCAGCTCCCGCACCGACGTGGCCGCCAGACCGCGGCGCCGGATCATGTCGGCCGCCCCGGCGACCATGCGTCCGCGGGCGTCCGCGCCCTCCCTCACCATGGGCGCTCCCCCTTCCCGGCCGCTCGGGCCGTCGCACCGACACAGATTACCGTGGGCACGCCGACGCCCGACGCCGTACTCTTCGGTCCGTGGGCGCACGATGTGGCGCGCGGATCGGACAGGGGAGACGCATGGCGCAGTCGGCGGGTTCGGGACGGACCGTCATCCTGACCGTGGACGACGACCCGGGGGTGTCGCGCGCGGTCGCCCGCGACCTGCGGCGCCGCTACGGCGACGGGTACCGGATCGTCCGTGCGGAGTCGGGCGAGACCGCACTGGACACCCTGCGGGAACTCAAACTCCGCGGTGACCAGGTGGCGGCGGTCCTGGCCGACTACCGGATGCCGAGGATGAACGGCATCGAGTTCCTCGAACAGGCCATCGACGTCTATCCGAGCGCGCGGCGGGTCCTGCTGACCGCCTACGCCGACACCGACGCGGCCATCGACGCCATCAACCTGGTCGACCTCGACCACTACCTCCTCAAGCCCTGGGACCCACCGGAGGAGAAGCTCTACCCGGTCCTGGACGACCTCCTTGAGTCCTGGCGGGCCGGCAGCCACCGGCTGGTGGCCACGACCAAGGTCGTGGGGCACCGGTGGTCGGCGCGCTCCTCGCAGGTCCGCGAGTTCCTGGCCCGCAACCAGGTGCCCTACCGCTGGTACTCCAGCGACGACCCGGAGGGCAGGCGCCTGCTGGAGGCCGCCGGCGCGGCCGCGGACCGCCTCCCCCTGGTGGTCGCCGAGGACGGCACGGCACTGGCCGAGCCCGACGACACCGAGCTCGCGGGGCTGGTCGGGCTCGCCACCACGCCCGAGGAGGACTTCTACGACCTCGTGGTCATCGGCGGCGGCCCGGCCGGGCTCGGCGCGGTGGTCTACGGCGCCTCCGAAGGGCTGCGGACGGTCCTGGTGGAGCGCTCGGCCACCGGCGGGCAGGCGGGCCAGAGCTCGCGGATCGAGAACTACCTCGGCTTCCCCGACGGCGTCTCCGGCGCCCAGCTCACCGACCGGGCCAGACGCCAGGCCGCCAGGTTCGGCGCGGAGATGCTCACCGCGCGCGAGGTCACCGGCCTGGAGGTCAACGGCGCCGCGCGCACCGTCCACTTCTCCGACGGCACCTCGATCGCCGCGCACAGCGTGCTGCTGGCGACCGGGGTGTCCTACCGGCAGCTGGACGCGCCGGGCCTGGCCGAACTGACCGGGCGCGGGGTCTTCTACGGGTCGGCGCTCACCGAGGCGCCCTCCTGCCAGGGCCACGACGTGTACGTCGTCGGCGGCGCGAACTCCGCCGGGCAGGCCGCCATGTACCTCTCCCGGGGCGCGCGGTCGGTCACCCTGCTGGTGCGCGGGCCCTCGCTCACCGCTTCCATGTCCCACTACCTCATCCAGCAGATCGACCGCACCCCCAACATCCACGTGCGCACCGGGACGGTCGTCGCCTCCGCCCACGGCACCGAGCACCTGGAACGGCTCGAACTGCGCGACGTCAAGACCGGGGGGACCGAGACCGTCGACACCCAGTGGGTGTTCGTGTTCATCGGCGCGGCCCCGCTCACCGACTGGCTGGAGGGCACCGTGACCAGGGACGAGCGCGGGTTCATCGTCGCCGGCCCGGATCTGGCCGTCGCCGGGCGGCCCCCTGAGGACTGGGAGCTGGACCGGCCGCCGTACCACCTGGAGACCAGCGTGCCGGGGGTGTTCGTGGCGGGCGACGCGCGCGCGGAGTCCGCCAAGCGGGTCGCCTCCGCCGTCGGCGAGGGCGCCATGGCCGTGATGCTCGTCCACCGCTACCTGGAGCAGTCGTGAACGCGGAACCGATCCCCTGTGAGCCCTGCGACCCGCGGGAGCTGGGCACGCTCTTCCTGTTCGAGAAGCTGACGGACGACCAGCTCGCCCGGCTCTGCGCCGAGGGCCGCATGGAGCGCTTCGAGCCCGGCTACGTCTACCGCGAGGGCGACCCGGCCACGTGCTTCTACGTGCTCATGGAGGGCACGGTGGCGCTCTCACGCCGGGTGGGCACCGACGACGTGGAGACCAACCGCACCTCGCACCGGGGCGCCTACGCCGGCGCCATGCAGGCCTACGTGAGCGGTCTGGAGGGCTCGCACTACCGGGGGTCGCTGCGCGCGGTCGAGGCCACGCGGTTCTTCGTCCTGCCCGCCGAGACCTTCGCCGCGATCATGCGGGAGTGGTTCCCGATGGCCGTCCACCTGCTGGAGGGGGTGTTCTACGGGACCCGCAACACCCAGGTGCGGATCAACCAGCGCGAGCGGTTGCTGGCGCTGGGATCGCTGTCCGCGGGGCTGACGCACGAGCTCAACAACCCCGCCGCCGCGGCCGTACGGGCCACCTCGGCCCTGCGGGAGCGGGTGGCGGGCATGCGGCACAAGCTCGGCATGATCGCGGCCGGCCCGTACACGCGCCGGACCATGGAGACGCTGGTCGAACTCCAGGAGCGCACCGCCGAGCAGGTCGCCAGGTCCGTGCCGCTCACACCGATGGAGGCCGCCGACCGGGAGGACGAGCTCGGCGACTGGCTGGACGAGCACGGGATCGGCGAGGCCTGGGAGCTGTCGGCCACGCTCGTGCAGGCGGGGCTGGACACCCGCTGGCTGGAGGGCGTGGCGGCGGCCGTGGAGGGGGCGACCCTGGAGGGCGCCGTGCGGTGGCTGGGCTACACGGTGGAGACCGAGCTGCTGATGAACGAGATCGAGGACTCCACGACCCGCATCTCCCACCTGGTGGACGTGGCCAAGCAGTACTCCCAGCTCGACCGGGCCCCCTTCCAGGTGGTCGACGTGCACGAGCTGCTGGACAGCACGCTGGTGATGCTCTCGGGCAAGATCGGACCCGGGGTCACGACCGTCAGGAACTATGACCGCTCCCTGCCCAGGATCCCCGCCTATCCGGGTGAGCTGAACCAGGTGTGGACCAACCTCATCGACAACGCGGCCTCGGCGATGGGCGACGAGGGGACGCTGACCGTGCGCACGGCGCTGGACGGCGACCAGGTGCTGGTGGAGTTCGGCGACACCGGGCCGGGGGTCGATCCGCAGATCCGCGACCGCATCTTCGACCCCTTCTTCACCACCAAGCCGGTGGGCGAGGGGACCGGGCTCGGTCTCGACATCTCCTGGCGGATCGTGGTGCACAAGCACCACGGGAGCCTGTTGGTGGAGTCCGAGCCCGGCGACACCCGCTTCCAGGTGCGCCTGCCGCTCACCGCGACGGAGGAGGAACCGGAGGGCGGGCCGGCCTAGGGGTGTTCTTTGAAGGCCTTCGGGTGAGCGAGCGGCCGCCAGGCCCCTGGCCGGACGCCGGCGCTGCCCGAAAGGTGTTCTCGGTCCCGGGCCCATCCCGGTAGCGCCTCCGTGCGCCCGCCCCACTCCGGGTCGACCGCCCCGGCCGGGCCCGCGCCGAGCACTCCTCCCACGATCGCGGCCACGGTGTCCATGTCTCCGCCCGGAGTGACCGCGGCCCACAGCGCCGACTCCAGTGTTCCCCGCAGGTGCTTGGCCGCCACCCACAGGGCGAACGGCACCGTGTCCAGGGCCCGCACCCGTGACCCGTTTCCCAACCGGTGGGCGGCCTCGACCGGTTCCGGAACGATCAGCAGGGACCGCGCGGCGCGCACCCCCTCCCGCAGTGCCCCCTCGGGCAGGTGGTCGCCCACCCGGCCCAGGAACGTCCCCGGTGCCCCGGCCTCGCCCCGCGCCACCAGGGCCGCGGCCACCGCCACCGCGACCGCCCCGTCCACCGCTTCGGGGTGGGTGTGGGTGACGCGCGCGCTCACCGCCGCCCACTCGGCGGCCGCCACCGTGTCGTCGGCGAAGAACGCGCCCAGCGGGGCCACCCGCATCGCGGCCCCGTTGCCCCAGGAGCCGGAGCCGTCGAACAGCCCCGCGGCGAGGCCTCGGTGGTCGGCGCCCTCGCGCACCAGTCGAAGCATGCGGCCCGTCGCGGGACCGTAGCCGCGGTCGAAGTCGTGGTGGTCGGCGAAGGAGGCGGCGAGCCGGTCGGCGTCCACCTCCCCGTGGCGGACGACCTCCTGGTACACCGACGCGGCCATCTCGGTGTCATCGGTCCACTCCCACACTCCCGGGGGCAGTTCCCGGGCGCTGTGCCGGGATCGGTTGTCGGGGACGAAGAACTGCGAGCCGAAGGCGTCACCGACGGCCAGGGCGGAGAGGCTGGAGAGGGCGCGCCGGGCGTTCTCGGACGGGATGGAGGGAACGAAGGTGGAAGGAGGGGAGGAGTCGCTCATTGCCCCCCATCCTTTCCTGGAGGCACCGCCGGCGTCCATACAAGGACCCGCAGGCACGGAACAGGATCGCGTGCCGGTCCCGGGGGTCAGGCCCCGGCGAGCTGGACGAGGGCGTGCGTACCGCTGGTCCGCCACGCCTTCCCGCCCGCCTCCAGCCCGTCCACCACGGCCCGGTCCAGCCCGGTCACCACGTCGGACTTGAGCGTGCGCAGGGCCGCGACCGTGCCGGGGAAATAGGCGGTGACCGCCGCGAAAGGGGTCGTGGCGGGCCAGTGGCGGTCACCGACCAGGCGCCGGTAGTTGAGGTCCCCCTTCATCAGCGTCACCGACGCCGAGGCGAACTCCTCGGCCAGGTCCGCGGGCATGTCCCGGTAGGGGAGCGGGGCGCAGGAGAAGGGGTGCGCCCGCACGCGCAGCCGCCCGTGGACCATCGCCCGCCACAGCCGGGTACCGGTGCGCTCGGCCGCGCCGCCCGCCGCGCACAGGTGGCGCAGCCCGTCGAGGACGTCGGCCGTGGTGGCGTCGGAGACGTAGTACGGGCCCGGCTTGACGTGCAGTACGACCTCGCGGGCACGGTCGGAGGCCAACAGCGTGTCGATGAGGACCAGGTCGGACAGGAGTTCGCGGCCGGCGTTGTCGGCCACCAGGCAGACCCGGCCGCCCGCGCGGGCCTCCAGCAGCTCCCACAGGTCGGCGGAGTCGTCGCACACCAGGTCCGGGACCGCGGCGCTGGTGTCGCCGCCGCCCACCTGGAAGCCCAGGTCGGCCCGGTTGCCCCACAGCGACGACAGCAGCAGCGCCCGGTCCCGGTCCCGGGGCGTGAGTTCAGTGAGGGAGTCGAGGGCGCCGACCTCGGCCGCGGCCTCCGCGCCGGTCAGCTCGGCGCGCTTGAACGGGGCGAACGGGTCCACCCCCTGCCACGGGCCGGTGCCGAAGTAGTCCAGCGCGCCGAGCAGGCGGCGGTAGAAGTAGCTCTCCGCCCACAGGAACGGCGCCCGCGTCCAGGGCGTGCCGACGTACTCGGCCAGGCCCCACTCCAGCCACGCGTCACGGTCGTGCGCGTCCTCGTCCAGTGGCGTGATGACCCCCTCGGTGGCCTCCTCCCGCAGGGCGTACAGCCGCGCGCGCAGTTCGGACGGATACGGGAAGGCTTCGATCACCCTGCGGATCAGCGCGGGATGGCGCTCGCACATCACGCTCCGGGGGAACGAGCCGGGCGCGTCGCTCGTGATCACGTCGGCATCGGGAAGCGCGGTCGGGACGGCGCGGCGCGACTCTTCGGGCATGGTGCGACTCCTCGGTCGGACGGGTCGGTCGGACGGGCGGGCTCGGCGGTTCCGGTCGTCTCCATCCTCGCCCCCACGACCGCCGAGGCCATGGCCGAATCGCAACAATCACGACTGCACAAGAGCACGTGTGAGGGGAAGAATGGCAGGTAGGACCGGCGGGGATCCGCGGTTCGCAGGGTTCTCGGACACCGCCGGTCGGGGAGGTGAGATCCATGTCCACGATCGCTCACGCACGTTCCCACGCGATGACGCACGCCTGGCGCGGCGCGGTCGCCGGCATCGTCGGCGGCATCGTCTTCGGGATCGTGATGGCGATGACCGGAATGCTGCCGACGGTCGCCATGCTGGTCGGCAGCAACGACGCCGTCATCGGCGCCGTGGTCCACCTGGCGATCTCGGCCGCGATCGGTGTGCTCTTCGGGCTGCTCGCCGGGGCCATCGGCGACCGGATGTGGTCGGTGATGGCCGCGGGGCTGGTCTACGGCTTGGCCTGGTGGGTGGTCGGCGGGCTGGTGCTGATGCCCGCGTTCCTCGGCATGGCGCTGTTCCCCATGGGCGCGATGTCCATGTGGAGCCTGTTCGGCCACGCCCTCTTCGGTCTGGTGGCCGGTGCCACGCTCTACGGCCTGAGCCGCAACGAGGCCTGATGCCGTCCCGGGACACCGGACCCGAGGCCCCTCAGGAGCGGCCCCTCGTCAGCACCGTGCTCCGCACGGTGCTGACCCTGTGCCGTACACGTGCGAGCGCGCTCCGGACCCGGGCCGACGGGCCGCCGCGCTCCGACGACTCCGGCACGGGAACGGGACCGGGCGGCTCCGTGCCCTCCGCACCTGCGGACGCCTCCGCCACACGCTCGCGCAGCCGGTCCCTGACCTGCTCGGGAGTGTAGGCGCGACGCTTGCGCTCGGCGCGGGCGATCGCCACACCGGTGGCCGCCACTCCCGCGAACGCGGCCACACCGAGAACCTTCCACCAACGCATGCCCCCACGCTACAGCCAGGAGCGCGCACCGGGCGGTGCCGGCGGGGGTAGGTTCTTGAACGTGACAGGTTCGAGCATCACCCTGGACAGGGCACTGGAGATCACCCGCACCGGCGACGCCTGGGTGTTCCGCGGAACCAGCGTGGCCGACCGCGCCATCCAGATCACCACGAACAGCCCCGTGAACCACGTGGGCATGTCGGTCGTCGTCGACGACCTCCCGCCGCTGATGTGGCACGCCGAACTGGGCCGCTCGCTCACCGACATGTGGACCGGCACCCACCACCGCGGGGTGCAGCTGCACGACCTGCGCGACGCGGTCCTGGTGTGGGGGCGCCGCTACGGCCAGCGGGCGTGGCTGCGCCAGCTCGATCCCGAGGCCGACGCCGCCATGGAGGACGCGGTCCTGCGCACGGTCGCCCGCCTGGACGGCACGCCCTTCCCCTCCTCGGCGCGGATGGCCGGCCGGTGGCTGCGCGGCCGGGTGCCGCTGCGCCGCCTTCCACTGGCGCGGCGCGAGCGCGACCGCACCCTGGAGAGCACTTACTGCGCCGAGGTGGTGGCCCTGACCTACGAGGCGATGGGGCTGCTGCCGTCGGGGCGCCGTCCCGGCTACTACGATCCCGGGCGGTTCTGGAGCGGGGACTCCCTGCGTCTGGAGGGCGGTGCCCGCCTCGGCGGCGAGATCCAGGTGGACCTGCCCGAGGCCTGAGCCCTCGTCCGCCGGTCCTCGTCGGCCGGTCCTCAGCCGCGGAAGGTCCACCGGGTGGGACCGTGGCCGAGGTCGTCCCCGGCGGGGAAGGCGTACACCGCCGACGGCGCGATCGCGTACGCGCGGTAGGGCGGCGGGCCCGCGGTCGGCGCGCCCTGAGCGCCGGTCAGGAACCCGTCCCCGGGGATGGGCGCCCATCCGTACCGGTCGGCGTAGGCCAGGGCCACCCGCTCCAGCGGCTCGGGGTCCAGGACCGGCTCGGCGGCCCCCTCGACCACGGCGTGGACGCGGCCGGTGTCCAGGGCGAGGCTGACCCGGGCGTCCCGGACCAGTCGGCGGGACTTGGCCGTGCCCTCCCCGGAGGCGAAGCACGCGCGCCCGTCGACCCACACCGCCAGGACCGGCCGGGTGTGCGGCCCTCCGTCGCGGCGCGTGGTCGTCAGCCAGGCGGTTCCCGCGGTCTGCTCCAGGTGCGCCAGGACGTCCGTCCAGGTGCCGGGGGACTCGTCGGTCAGGGACTCGGCGTGCGGGTCCGGCAGCTCCATCACGGCTCCTTCGGCGGTCGGCACTCGTCATGCGTGCGGCCACGCTAGCCCCGGGTGGTGACACGGGAGCCCGCGCCACGCTGGACTCGGCGAGCGTCGATGGGCGCCTGTGCGTGTGCCGGCGCGGGTGTCGGCCTCAGGCTGCGGCCACCGCCGTGCGGCGCGCCCGCACGGCGAAGCCCACGAAGACCACGGCCGCGCCGACGGCGGTGGCGAGCATGACCGTCGTCATGCTGGACAGGGTGACCGGGCCCGACATGCCCGCCGTGGCGGCCAGGCCGGAGCCGATCCCGAACTGCAGCGTGCCCAGCAGCGCCGACCCGCTCCCGGCCCGCGTGGCCGACTGCCCCGACAGCGCCAGCGCCGTGGCGTTGGGCGAGATCAGGCCGGTGAAGACCATCATGACGAACAGGGCCGCGGTCACCGAGACCAGTCCGGCGCTCCCGGCGGCCTCCAGCACGCCGATGGCCAGGACCGACAGGATCGCCCCGCCCAGGCCGAGCAGGAGGCGGCGGTGGATCTCCAGCCGGCGGATCAGGGCGACGTTGACCTGGTTTCCCAGGATCATCCCGAGCGTGGTGACGGCGAAGACCAGGCTGAACTCCTGCGCGCTCGCCCCGAACTGCGACTGCGACACGAAGGAGAACGTGGAGATGTAGGTGAAGCTCATCCCGAAGCTCAGCGCGAGCGTGAGCGTGGGACCCACGAAGCGCACGTCGCGCAGCAGCTCCCCGAACACCCGCAGCTGCTCGCCGACGCCGATCCGCCGCCGCTGGTCGGCCGGCAGGCTCTCGGGGAGGGCGAAGTGGACCAGGACGAGCGTCACCAGCCCGGCCGCGCCGAGCGCGCCGAACACGATCTGCCACGAGCCCAGGAACAGCAGCTGGCCGCCGATGACCGGGCCGAGCATCGGCGCCAGCCCGGCGATGAGCACCAGCCGGGAGAAGAACGTGGCGGCGGCCTCGCCGTCGAACACGTCGCGGACCACGGCGCGGGAGATCACCAGCCCGGCCGCGGCGGAGGCGCCCTGCACCAGCCGCAGGAGGCTGAAGGTCGCCACGTCGGGGACGAACATGATGCCGAACGTGGCGGCGGTGAACACGGCCAGGCCCACGAGCAGGGGACCGCGCCGCCCCCAGCGGTCGCTGAGCGGGCCGATGACGAGCTGGCCCAGGGCGAGCCCGGCCATGACCGAGGTCAGGGTGAGCTTGACGCTGGACTCGCTGGTGCCCAGGTCGGTGGCGATCTGCGGCAGCGCGGGAAGGTAGAGGTCGGTCGCGAGCGGCCCGATGGCCGAGAGCGCGCCCAGGACGGCGACGAGCAGGAGGGCGCGGCGGCGCGTCAGGCCGGCCGCGGGACGCCGGTTGGTCGCCTCGGGACCGGTACGGGGCGCGGCGGCCACCGGCTCCCGGTCGGCGGCCACCGCCGGGGCGGTGGTGTCGGTCGGGGCCGCGACGGCCGTGGGGGCGCGGCGCTCGGGGCGCGTGGACAGCATTGTCACAGGGAGCTCCAGGGCATGGCGAACGGAGGTCGAGCGAGTTCGGGGCGCCGTGAACCGCCTTCGGGCGGGGCGCGGAAGAGGTGGTCGCCAGGGCGTGTCTTGGACGCCGCCCTACACGGACGCACCCCGGCTCCAACCACGGACCAGGGAAGGGCAATCCCGACTTTGCCGACGCGTCCGCGTGATTCGTATTACCAAAGGCGAACCCCCTGGGCGCAGGGCCTTGCGGAACACTGTGACCACTCGCATGGCCCCCGGGCGACCGGCCGGTCACCTTGTGCTGGTAGCCGCGGTCCGGCCTACGACACCGTGCGCCCCAGGACCCTCCGAAACCGACGGAAGGTCGCCCGAAACACGGTTTTCATCGCTGCACGTCTTGTTCCGGTGCCGGTCGGGCGATAGGAACGGGGGGACCACAGGAGGATCCCCCGTGCAACGTCCCCCAGTCCCGCACCGGCGCCCACTGGCCGGCGCGCTCGCCGCCCTCGTGGCCGCCGGCGCGCTCGCCCTGCCCACCGCCCCCGCCGCCGCCGATCCCGCCACCGTCCGCGACTCCGGCAACGGCCCCGACCGCAACGAGATCGCCGCGGGCTCCGAGGCGCTCACCGGGGCCGGCCCGCAGGCCCTCGCGGCCCCCGGCGGTCCGCCGCCCGCCGTCGGCGTGGACCCCGACGACGCCTACCCGCGCCAGAGCGAACTGCCGCTGCACCCCGAGGACCCCGACGACCACTCGGTCAAGCTCGGGTTGGCGCCCTACCACGACATCGCACCGACCCTCAACGACCTCCAGGACGCCTCCGACCGGGTGAGCGCGGAGATCGTCGGCACATCGGTGCGGGGACGCGACCTGTACCTGGTCACGGTCACCGAGCCCGAGAACCGCGGCGAGGCGCGCCAGCAGCAGCGCATGCGCGAGCTCATCGCCGACCACCCGGCCCGGGCGGCGCGCGACCGCACCCTCGCCGAGCGGTACAAGACACCGGTGTTCGTCAACGCCAACATCCACGGCAACGAGTGGGAGGGGACCGACGCCTCCCTGCGCACCATCGAGGAACTCGCCACCGCCGAGGACGAGGAGACGGCGGAACTGCTCGCCGGGGCCCGCCTGTACTTCGTGGTGACCGCCAATCCCGACGGCCGGGTGGCCGGACGGCGCGCGAACGCCGCCGGCTTCGACCTCAACCGGGACTTCGTCACCGCCTCCCAGCCCGAGACGGTCGCCGTGCGCCAGGTCATGCAGGACACCCAGCCGCTGGTGATGCTCGACCAGCACGGGTACGTCAACGGCACGCTCATCGAGCCGGGCACGCCTCCGCACGGGCAGAACTACGAATACGACCTGTACATCAAGCACACCTACGCCAACGCGCTGAACATGGAGGAGGCGATCGGCGCGCTCGGCTACACGCCCGAGGACGACGGTGTGGAGGCGCCGCAGATCCCCTTCCGGGACTGGGAGGACGGCTGGGACGACTGGCCGCCGATCTTCACGCCGATGTACGCGCCCTACCACGGCGCCGTCGCCTCGGCCACGATCGAGTTCCCGATGCGCGTGAACAACGCCGACTACGACCGGCTCGACGAGGAGGAGCTCCGGCGCAGGTCGGCCATCAACACCGACATCTCCGCCGCGACGATCGAGGCCACGCTCGACTACGTCCAGGACCACCGCGAGGAGCTGGTCGGCGACCAGATCGAGGTGTTCCGCCGGGGCGCCGCCGGCGAGGAGCAGGTGGTCCCGCCCGAGGAGTGGGTGCCCGGCTTCGGGCCCGAGGACGTGTGGACGACCGACTTCCCGCGCGCCTACGTCATCCCCGCCGGGCAGGAGCAGCGCTCCGCGACCGCCGCCGCCCGCCTGGTGGACTTCCTGGTCGCCAACGACGTGCGCGTGGAGCGCGCGGACCGGGCGTTCACCGTCGGGGAGCGCACGTACCCGGCCGGGTCCTACGTCGTGGACATGCACCAGCCCAAGCGCGGCATGGCCAACGTCCTGCTGGAGGACGGCCGCGACATCAGCGACGACATCGGCGCGATGTACGACATCTCCGGATGGAGCCACGGGCTGCTGTGGGGCGCCGACGTCGAGGCGGTCCAGGAGGAGGTGGACGTGTCGGCCGAGCCCGTCGCCACCGCCTCGCCCACCGGATCGGTCGCCGAGGCCGGCGACGGCGGCTGGGAGCTGCGCCTGGACGACGGCGCCGAGGTGGCCGCGCTCAACGAGCTGCTCGCCTCCGGCACGGACGTGGTCTGGAACGGGAGCGGGGGAGTGGTCGTGCCCGCCGGGGCCGACGCCGCCGGGCTCGCCGACCGGTACGGGGTGCGGTTCCGGTCCGCCGAGGGCGGGGAGCCGGGAGAGGCCGTGGTGTCGGGAACGCCGACCGTGGCGGTCGCCGGCGCCGCGGACGAGGTGTTCACCCTCGACGAGATGGGCTTCGACCTGCGGCCGGTGTCCACGTCGGTGCTCAACGCCGGATTCGACTGGAGCGGCGTGGACGTGCTGTACGTGGCGAGCGGGTTGGTCTACGCCGACCTCGACGCCGAGGCGCGGGCCGATCTGGACGCCTTCCTGGCCGACGGCGGCGTGGTCGCCCGAGGGGTCGCGGGGGCGCGCTTCAACGAGCAGGCCGGGTTGCTGGACGCGACCCGGCGGTCCGCGCGCTCGGACGCCAACGGCGTCGTGCGCGTGAGCGCGGGCGACGGCGTGCTGGGCGGGACCGGCGGACACGCGTTCGTGTACGGGCCGGGCTGGTTCACCGACCTCGGCGAGGGGGTCGCCGTGGAGCAGTCCTACGCAGGCGAGTCGCCCCTGGTGGCGGGCCACTGGCGGCCGGACCGGGACGGCGCGGGCGGGCAGTCCGACGCCGCCGGGCAGGCGTCCGTGGTCAGCGGGGTCGCCGAGCGGGGGACGGCGGTGGTGCTGTTCGGCACCGAACCGCTGTTCCGCAACCACCCCAAGGGGCTCTTCGGCCAGGTCGCCCAGGCCGTGTACTGGAGCGCGTCGGCCGATCTCGGCTAGGGCGTGGGCGACGCAGCCGCGCCGACCGGAGGGCGCCGACCGGGTCCACCGGTCGGCGCCCTCACGCCCGAGGGTCGCGGGTCCGGGCGTCCGCGGCGCGGGTCAGGGCGCGGGCGTACAGGGCGATCTGCAGCTCGAACCGGCGCTCGGCGTCGTCCAGGTCCGGGCCGAAGAGCTCGCGGACGCGCCGCAGCCGGTAGCGCACCGTCTGCGGGTGCACGTAGAGGTGCTCGGCCACCCGGTTGGCGTTGTGCGCGTGGCGCAGCCAGGAGAGCAGGGTCTCGGCCAACCGGTCCGCCTGCGCCTGGGGCAGTGCGGCCAGCGGCGCCAGTCGGGCGCGGCACAGCACGTCGAGCAGGTCGCGGTCGGCGAACAGCGCCAGCACCACCAGATGGTCGGAGCAGCGGATGAGGGCGCTGGTGTCCAGGATGCCGCGCTGACCGAGTTCCAGGGCCTTCTGGGCGTAGCGCAGCGAGAGCGGCAGACGGCTGAGCGGAACGGTCGGCCCGATCGCGGCGATCCGGCCCGACAGGGCGGCGTCGAGGACGTGCCGCCGTCCCGGGCCGTCCGGGTCGGGCATGACCAGGTGGGCGTCGAGCCAGGTCACGTCGGTGAGGACGTCGGGTGGCAGGGCGGGGGCGCCGGGCTCGGAGTCCTCGCCGTCGGCCACGACCACGGCGGCGGCGGTCTGGGGCAGGTGCCAGCCGAGCACCCGTGCGTGGTGGGCGATCGTCTCCGGCGGGGCCGGGGGCTCGTTGAGCAGCAGCCGGACCAGGCGCCCGCGCTGGCGGTCCAGCTCCTCGCTGCGCTGCGCCCGCGCCTCGGCGTAGCCCTCAGTGGAGGCCACGGCCAGTTCGTCCATGTGGAAGAAGATGGCGTCGGCGATGCGGAAGAGCGTGTCCGGGCTGATGCCGAGCGTCTCGCGGTGGTCGGTGAGGAAGCGGAAGGACATCCGGGACCCCACCCGCAGGGCGGACTGCAGGGCGTCGAGGTTGCGGCCGTCGCGCAGTTCACCGCGTCCAAGGTCGCGGAACCGGTCCAGGAGGGGTTCGCGCGGGCTCCCGGGGGCCTCGACGAGGTCCCAGAACCGCTCGACCGCCAGGGTGACCCCCTGGGCCAGGCGGCGGCCCAGGTCGCTGTGGGGCGGCACGTCGAACTCGGGGAAGAGGCGGCGGATCTCCTTGACCACCAGTTCGGTGCCGTTGGCGAGGTGGGGGCGCATGCGTGACGCCAGTTCCGGGGGGATGTGCCGCGCGGGGTGGTCGACCCCACGGCCCCGGTGGGATCCGAACGTCACACGTGCCTCCTCGTCCCCGCGGTCGCGCCTGACTGACCGACCCTAGGCGTCGCGCGGGCGCGGCGGTAGTCCTGGGGAGGGCAAGGCCGGGGCGGCGGTCTTGTCACGCGCGTGACAAGGCGGTGCTCCGGGCCGGTCCGGTGGAGGGCGGTGTGGCACCGGGCCGCGGGGGCGCGCTCACCAGGGTGAGTGACCGGCGGGTGGCCCGCGGTCCGGCGTGGGCGGTCCGGCGTGGGCGGTCGACGCGCGCCCGGCCGGTCCCGTGCGCCGGTGGCGCCGGCCGCCCGCCGCGCCCGGTCAGGAGTGCGTGCCCTCCGCCGCCTCGCGGGTGATCCGGTCGAACTGGGCGCCCATGGCCTCGGCGAGCGCGGTGGCGGCGCTGAGCGGGCGGACCATGACCGTGAACTCGTCGATCAGGCCGTCCTCGTCCAGGTGCAGGAAGTCGCAGCCCTGGATCTCCCGGTCGCCGACGCGGGCGCGGAAGACCAGAGCGTGGTCGCGCCCGCCGGGGTCGGTGATCTCGCGCTCGTAGCGGAAGTCCTCGAACACGCGCAGGACACCGCGCAGGATCGCGGCGGTGATGGCCTTGCCCGGGTAGGGGCGGAAGACGACGGGACTGGTGAAGACGACGTCCTCGGCCAGCAGGGCCGCCATGGCGTCGGGGTCCCGGGCCTCCACGGCCGCGCGGAAGGGGTGCATGAGGCGCTCCATAGTCAACTTGTTGAATAGGTGGAGGGAAGATAGCACGGCACGACGCGATTAGTCACGGAAGTGAATAGTCACCGTCGCACTAGAGTGAGGCCATGGCTCTGCGCAACGCGGTACTGGCCGCCCTCCTGGAGGGTCCGGCCTCCGGATACGACCTCGCCAAGATCTTCGACGCCTCGGTGGGCAACTTCTGGATGGCCACCCCCCAGCAGCTCTACCGCGAACTGGAGCGAATGGAGGCGGACGGGCTCATCGAGGCCACCGTGGTCGAACAGAGCCGCCGGCCCAACAAACGGGTGTTCACCGCCACGGCGGAGGGAGAGCGCGTCCTGCGCGAGTTCACGGCCCGGGCCCCCAGGCCGACCGCGATCCGGGACGAGCTCATGGTGCAGGTGCAGTCCGTGGACGCCGGTGACGCCGAGGCGGTGCGGGCGGCCGTCCTCGAACGCGTGGAGTGGTCGAGCGCCAAACTGGCCCGCTACGAGCGCCTGCGCCTGCGCGAGCTCGACGGGCGCACCGAGGAGGAGCACCTCGCCCGCGGCGAGCGCGTGGGGCCGTACCTGACCGTGCGGCGCGGGATCTCGCTGGAGCAGGAGAACGTCCGCTGGGGCGAGTGGGTGCTCACCGTGCTCGACCGGCGCGCCGCGACGCGCCCCGCCCACCGCTGAGCCGCACACCGCGGGGCCGTCCACACGTGTGCGCGGAACGGCCATGGATTCTTTTGCGGAATCCGTGTTATTCTGGCCGGGTCGGCCGCGATAAAAGGAAAAGCGAATTCGCTTTCGCTGCGTTCGTGTGGCTATTATGCGCGCATGCACCCCACCCCTTCCCGGTCCTTTGTCGTGCTGTCCGCCTCCGTCATGGCCCACCCCGACCGCAGCGCCTCCGCGCACCGGGTCCTGGCCGGCCTGGGGCTGGAGAACGCCCGTGTGGCCTTCGATCCCGAGCCCGACGGTCCCCCCTCATCCCTGCGCAGCGCACGGCTGGCCTACGCCGACGCCGCTCGTTATCCGGGCACGCACCACCTCGTCCTCCAGGACGACGTCACCTTCTCCGAGGGATTCGTGGAATCGGCGCTCTCCTGCCTTTCCCACCATCCCGATTCCGCCGTGTCCTTTTTCGTGGAATGGGGATCGCGCACCGCGTTCCTGGCCCGGTGGGCGGTGTTCACCGGCGCCGCCGCCGTTCCGGTCGTCAATCCCTACGTGCCGACCCAGGCGCTCGCCCTGCCCCGCCCCCTGGCACTGGACCTCGCGCGCTTCCTGACCGAGCACACCGAGCACGGGGAGGCCGACGACGAGGCCGTCCGGCGGTTCCTGCGGGGACGCGGTGTCCAGGCGCTGGTGATGGTGCCCAACCTGGTCGAGCACGAGGACCTGCCGAGTCTGACCGGGAACAGCGGGCACGGGGCGCGCCACTCGGTCTGCTTCGCCCCGGAGGGGGCCGCGCACGACGCCTCCGTCCTGGACCCGCCCCGCCTGCTGCCCATGGTCGGCTGGAACGTCGGCCGCGCGGTCGTCGTCGACCTCCACCACGACGTCCCCGCCACGCGCCGCCCGACGCTCGACGTCCTGGCCTCGTGGGGCGCCACGGAGCCCGGCCTGCGCGCGGCCCTGGACCGGGCGATCGGTGGGCGCCCGTACCCCGCCGCCCCGGACCTGCTCTTCGAGGCCTGGATCACCGCCGTGGCCCTGGGCGCGCTGCAGGAGCGGCACTGGCCCGGGACCGTTCGCCCCTTGCGGGGCCGGCTGGACGAGCCCTCGGTGGCACGGGCGCTGGCCACCCTCGTCCCGGGCGCGCTGCGGGTCTTCGCCGACCCGGTCGCCCTGCGCCTGCGCGCCGACGACCTCGCCCGGCTGGTCCTGTCCGCCATGGAGTACGGAGCCGCGCACTGCTCACCCGTGCCCTGACCCCGAACGCCCGGCACGAGATCAGGGCGCGGGCAGGTACCGGCGCTCTCCGCCCTCCCCGGAGAAGCGGAACCGGGCCGGGTCCCGGACGCAGGCCGTCAGCATCCGGTCCGCCGCCTCGTCGTCCAGCTCGTCGGGCACATGGAACCCGCGGAACCGCGCCCGGCCGACTCGGGCGTGGAACCGGTGCTCGAACTCCTCCTCGCCGGCGTAGGTCAGCGCGATCCGCCCGTCCCACTCCAGCGCGAACACGAAGGGCGATGCACCGGCCGTGAAGCGGACACGGTGGTCGGCGACGGAGTCATGGCCCAGGAGGTAGAGGTGGAAGGCGACGTCGTCGTCCTCCAGGTCGGCCACGTCCTCGAGGCGGTCGACGCGGAAGGTCCGGCCGTCGAGCGCGCCGAAGTCCAGTGGTTCGTCCGGGGTTCCCACGACGAATCCGGTGGACGGACTGATGTCGCATCGGTGGTAGTTCCGCCAGACCGGTGGCGAGGTGAAGTCCGAGCCCGGCCGGTCGTCATCGTCGGTGCCGGACTCCGGCGGTTCGTCGGCGGCGTAGTCCGCGCTCGTCAGCTCGAAGGCGAACCGCACGGCGCCCTCCGGGTCGAGCAGGCCTCCCCACACGAACGTGCGGATCCGGTGGCCGTCCGGCCACGGATTCCCGGGGAACCAGATCCGGTCGTCGTCCGAGGACATGGCAGCCCCGCCTTTCCTTCCACCTACGCGCACGATCTTCCCTGTCTACGCCGCGACACCGACACTCGTGCCCGACGGCCGCCGAGTCCTCCGGAGGTCAGCCGTCGACCCCGATCCCGTCGCCGACGCCGTCGTCGGCCCGGGCGCGCGCACGGGTCCGCACCGTGCGGACCACCTGCACGGCCACCGCCGAGGCGGCCAGGCAGTACGCCCCCAGGGCCGCGACCTGGGCGGAAAAGGGCACGTCGGCGTCGATCAGCAGGCCGGCCGCGCCCGGTCCGGCGGCGGAGGCGAAGACCAGCACGGCCACCACCACCGAGCGGATCGATCCCAAATGCCGCACCCCGTACACCTCCGGCCACACCGTGCCGAACAGCCCCAGCGACAGTCCGTTGGTCACCCCGTACAGGGCCATGAACGCGAACACGCTCCACGGCCCCTCGGCCGCCGCCAGCACCAGCAGGCCGCAGGCCAGGGGGAGCAGGAACACCGGTGTCAGCCGCAGCGCGGTGAACCGGTCCACGAGGAACCCGCCGACGAGGTTGAACACCACCGTCAGGACGGCGTAGACCACGAACGCCGACGCGAACAGCGCCGGTGCCCAGCCCCGCGACTCCACCAGGTGCGCCTGGTGGAAGAAGACCGTGTTCCCGATCAGCGCGGGCGCGGCCATCACCGCCAGCAGGAGGTGGAAGGCGGGGTCGAGCAGCGCCGCGCGGCGGGTCCACCCGCCCGGAGGCCGTGCGCCGGCCGCACCGGAGCCGGTGCCGGGCACGCGCTCGCGTCCGGTCAGCGCGGCGAGCGGCCACAGCAGCACCATCAGGCCCGCGGCCACCAGCCACCACGTCTCGCGCCACCCGGCGACGGCCACCGCCCCCACCACCAGCAGGGGCAGGACGGCCTCCGCGGTGTTGAGCCCCAGCGTGGAGACGGAGGTCGCACGTCCGCGCCCGCGGTCGAACCACCGCCCGGTCAGGGTGAAGGCGGTGTGCGGCATCAGGCCCTGGCCGAACAGGCGCAGGGCGAACAGCGCGGCCACGAGCACGGCCACGTGGGTGGCGGAGGCCATCGCCGCGGCGCCCGCCGCGAGCAGGGGCACGGTCACCAGCACCACCGTGCGGGCGGGCAGCAGGTCGACCACCCGGCCGACCTGGGTCAGGACCAGGGCACTGGCGAGCGTGGCGACCATGAACAGCGAGCCGAACGCCCCGTGCGAGAGCCCGTGCTCGGCGCGGATGTCGGCGGAAAAGAGCGAGACGAAGAAGGTCTGCCCGAACGACGAGCACCCGAAGAGCAGGAACCCGCTCGCGAGCCACCGCCGTTCGGTCACAAGGAAGCGCGGATAGCTTGGCATGCGGGCGGCTCCGGGGGTTCGTGGCAGCGCTCATGATCCTAGGGCGTGTGCGGCGGGCCCCGCCCGGCTGCGCGGCGCGCACCCGGGCGGTCGGCGGTCAGCCGGGGGCGTCCGGGCCGCCGCGGTCGAGCGTCGCCCGCAGCCGGCCGAGCCCCTCCGTGCCCAGTCGGCGCCCGTCGGGGAACTGGTCGTCCCGGTCCCAGCGCCACGCGGTGACGATCGCGGACACGAGGATCCGGCACGTACGTAGCAACTCCTGGTCGGCACCCGGATAGTGCGCGCCGACGTCGTCGGGCGCGTGGGCGAGATCGAACTCGACGGGCCCGCGGCAGCACGTCTCCAGGTCGATGAAGAGCGGCCCGTCCCCCGTGGTGAGCAGGTTGCCCGGGTGCGGCTCGCCGTGCAGCAACTGCTCACCGCCGCGCTCGCCGACCGCGCGGACCAGGCCGCCCAACGTGTCGCCGAGCAGCCGGCGGTCCGCGTCGGCGAGCGCCGGGGTGCGGTCGCGGTCGGCCACGAGGCGTCGCGCGTGCTCGACCCGGTCGGAGAAGTGCGGCGTCGGCACGTCGATCGTGCGCATGCCGGCGTGCAGCCGTGCCAGCGCGTCGGCGTAGGCGGCGGGCGCGGGCCCGTGCGGTGCCACGGGTGCGTAGTAGGTCCACAGGGTGATGTCGAAGCCGTCGCGCGCGTACACGCGCGGCTCCACCCGGGGGTCGAGGGCGCCCACGGGGCACCCGGCCGCGGCGAGCCGCCGGGCCAGGTCGATCTCGAACCCCGCGATCCGGTGCTCCCCGGGTGCCACCCGGGCCAGGACGTCACAGGGCAGCAGGCGCAGGGCGAGCTTGTTCGAGTCGTGCAGGACTTCCGCGTCCTCGGCCGCCAGGCCGAGTGAGGAGGCGCTCGACCTGGCCGCGGCGACCGCACGCGTGATCTCCGACGCCCGCATGAACACCCTCCGTTGGACACTGTCCCGGTTCCCCGGGCGGCGCGATCGGTGCATACCAGGAGCCGTCCGGGCGGCCCCCCGGGGGGCGACCGCCCCGCCACCGCGGCTCGCGCGGCCACGGCGCGATCCCACACCAGCTCGACGGGCGGGTGCGGGATCAGGTCATCCGCCGCCGTGGTTCAGGCGGTCCCGGCGGGTTCCCAGGTCAGGTTCACCACGCGCTCGAAGTTCACGTACCCGGCCCGCGTGAAGGCGGCGGCCATCGGCACGTTGTCGAGGTCGGTGGCCGCGCGGATCCGGGGCACGCCCTGCTCGGCCAGGACACGGGTGCCCTCCGCCAGCAGGTCGTCGATGTGGCCGCGGCCCCGGTGTGCGGGCACGACGCCGATGTAGCCGATCATCGCGTTGTACTCGTTGCGGGCCGGGAAGACGAAGCCCACCGGTGTGCCGTCGGGCAGGGTGGCCACCCGCCACCACTCACGAGGGCTCGGATAGTGGGCGATCTCCCCCTCGAAGTGCAGCTCGGCCGCCTTCCGTGGGCCCATCCTGGCGACGTCGGCCTGCCCGTGGGCGTCCAGGGTGCCCTCCATGACCGACGTCATGAGGGACAGCAGTTCCTCGGTGTCCTTCGGTTCGCGGAACGCCAGCCGACCGCTCGTGGCCGGCAGGGGTGCGTCCGGGCGCCACTCGAAGCGCAGCCGCTCCGCGATCAGTCGGGCGCCCAGGCGCTCCACCACGGCGACGCGGGTGCGCACCACGTCACCGGCGGCGCGGTCCTCGTGCCAGTCGCCCGGCACGAAGCGGTAGTACTCCGGGGGAGTCACGCCGTCGGGTACCACCGTGGCCGTGGCCGTGCGCAGCAGGTGGACGCCCACGTCCACGGCGTCCGGCAGGGTGTCGTCCACGTCCAGGAGGTCGAGCACGAACGGCGCGTCCGTGCCCGGCGGGCTCCACCAGGACAGGCGGGCGACGAGGCGGTCGCCGCGCAGGGCCACCCAGGTCCTTTCGGGGCGCCGCCGCCCGGTGGCGAAGTCGTCGGCGAGCTCGTGGTCCAGGAGGTAGGACAGCCGACTGAAGAGGTCGATTTCACCGGGACCGGAGAGCGGCCGCACGGTGAGGTCGGGCGTGGTCGGAATCGGGTCACACTCCTTGTCGGGGCGCCCCTCATGGGCGCCCGGCCATCCGGTTCTACTCCGCCGCGGGGCGGCCGGCAACTCCTTTTCCGGTGCCGGGGCGCGATCCGGGTGCCGGCGCCCGCGCCACCGGGAGAGGCGGCCGCGCAGGGCGTCGGTCACCGAGTGGCCGCCGGTCAGGCACCAGAGGGCGATGACCGGGTCGCAGATCGCGCAGCCCAGGGAGGAGTGTTCGGCGAAGGGGGCGATCGGATCGCCGCTGAGGTGGTGCAGCACGTCCCACGCGGTGTGGAGCAGCCAGGCGATCCCGATGAAGGTCCACGACTCCAGGCCGCGGCAGGCGCAGTAGGTCGCCACGGAGACGAAGGCGAACTCCCACAGCCCCAGCACCTTCCTCAGGTGTCGTGCGAAGGGGCCGACTGGGGGTTGGAGGCGCTCGCCGACGCCGCCCGGCTGTCCGTCATGCCACTGGAGCGCGAGGGCGGGCAGGCGCAGTTCGTCGTCCGCCGCCAGGAGACCACCCCGGCCGGATCGCGGCTCGAACCCCTGTTGCGCTGGATGGCCGACCACGCGGACCGCCCGCTCACCGTCGCCGAGATCGCCGTCCGCACGGGCACCAGCCCGCGCACGCTCACGCGGCGCTTTAGGGAGCAGACCGGCACCACGCCGCTGCAGTGGCTGCACCGGCAGCGCGTCCACCAGGCCCAGCACCTGCTGGAGACCACCGACCACCCGGTCGAGCGCATCGCCGAACGGGTCGGTTTCGGCTCGCCCACCGCCTTTCGCGACCGCTTCCGGCGCGTGGCCGGAACCAGCCCGCAGGCCTACCGGCGTGCCTTCCAGGGACACCGGTAGGCCGGTCGGCGGGGAGCGCCTCCGCCGACCGGCCCGCTCATCTCACGCGGGGCCGGCACCCTCGACCGAGAGTGATCAGTGACCGCGGTCGATCCATTCCTCCAGGTGGGGCGCCTCCGCGCCGATGGTCGTCGACCCGCCGTGGCCGGTGTGCACCTCGGTCTCCGGCGGCAGCGTCAGCAGCCGGTCACGGATGGACTCGATGATGGTCGGGAAGTCCGAGTAGGACCGTCCCGTCGCCCCCGGGCCGCCCTGGAACAGGGTGTCGCCGCTGAACAGCACACCGAGCTCGGGGGCGTACAGGCACACCGCGCCGGGCGCGTGCCCCGGCGTGTGCAGCACGGTCAGCTCCGTCTCCGCGACCTTGACGGACTGCCCGTCGGAGAGCGCGCCGTCCGGCGCCCGGTCCGGGTGGGTCATGTCCCACAGCACCCGGTCGTCCGGGTGCAGGAGAACGGGCGCGCCGGTGGCCCCGGCCACCTCCACCGCTGCGTTGACGTGGTCGTTGTGGGCGTGCGTGCACACCACCGCCACCACCCGGCGGCCGTCCACCGCCGCCAGGATCGCGCCGGCGTCGTGCGCGGCGTCCACGACCACGACCTCGTCGTCGTCACCGATCAGCCAGACGTTGTTCTCGACCTCCCACGACCCGCCGTCCAGGGTGAACACCCCGCTGGTGAGCGTGTGGTCCACGCGCGCGCCGCTCACAGCCGCACCACCGACCGCAGGACCTCGCCGCGCTCCATGCGGGCGAACGCCGCCTCGACGTCGCCCAGGCCGATCTCCTCGCTGACGAACCCGTCCAGGTCCAGCCGTCCCTGCAGGTACAGGTCGATGAGCATGGGGAAGTCGCGCGAGGGCAGGCAGTCGCCGTACCACGACGACTTCAGGGCGCCGCCGCGTCCGAACACGTCCAGCAGCGGCAGCTCCAGGCGCATCTCCGGGGTGGGCACGCCGACCAGGACGACCGTGCCCGCCAGGTCGCGGGCGTAGAAGGCCTGCTCGTAGGTCTCGGGCCGGCCCACGGCCTCGACGACCACGTCGGCGCCGAATCCGCCGGTGAGCTCGCGGATCGCCTCGACCGGGTCCTGCTCCCGCGCGTTGACGGTGTGCGTCGCGCCGAACGAGCGGGCCCAGTCGAGCTTGCGCTCCTCCAGGTCGACCGCGATGATCCGCGACGCCCCGGCCAGGCTCGCCCCGGCCACCGCGGCGCTGCCCACACCGCCGCAGCCGATGACGGCGACCGAGTCGCCCCGGCCGACACCGCCGGTGTTGACGGCGGCGCCGATGCCCGCCATCACACCGCAGCCGAGCAGTCCGGCCGCGGCGGGGGAGGCGGCGGGGTCGACCTTGGTGCACTGCCCGGCCGCCACGAGGGTCTTCTCGGCGAAGGAGCCGATGCCCAGGGCGGGGGAGAGCTCGGTGCCGTCCTCCAGTGTCATCGGCTGCCGCGCGTTGTGGGTGTCGAAGCAGTACTGCGGGCTGCCCTTGCGGCAGGCGCGGCAGTCACCGCACACCGCCCGCCAGTTCAGGACCACGAAGTCGCCGGGCTCGACGGTGGTGACGCCTTCGCCGACCGACTCCACCACGCCCGCGGCCTCGTGCCCGAGCAGGAAGGGGTACTCGTCGCTGATACCGCCCTCCCGGTAGTGCAGGTCGGTGTGGCACACCCCGCAGGCCTGGACGGCGACGACGGCCTCGCCGGGACCGGGGTCGGGGACGACGATCGTGGTCACCTCGACGGGCTCTCCCTTGGCCCGGGCGATGACTCCGGATACTCGTTGTGGCATGGGCAGGCGCTCCCAACACGTGGCTGCCGGCGACGCCGGTCGCGTCGCCCGGGGCATCACCATGCACTACGGCGAGTGAACATGTCCAACATGTGAGAGGTCTGGGATTCAGGAATCCGATTCATGAATCGGATGCTCGGCGCGCAGCAGGTCGACGAAGGCCCGTGTCGCGGCGGAGGGGCGCGTTCCCCCGGGCAGGGCCAGGCCCACCGCCCACCGGGTCCCGCCGGGCAGAGCGGTGCTGTGCAGACCGTCCGCCTGCGGTTTGTCCAGGACCGGGCGGGGGACCACCGCGACCCCCATGCCCCGGTGCACCAGGTCCAGCAGTGTGTAGACGTCGTTGACCTGCAACGCCACGCGCCGCGTGATGCCGAAGTCGGCGAAGGCCCGGTCGGCGCAGTCGCGGGCGCCCCACCCGGGGTGCAGGTCGACGTACTCCTCGTGCGCCAACCGCGTGAGCACGTCACCGGAGTCCAGGGGGTGGTCGGAGGCCGACAGCAGCATCATCGGCTCCTCGGTGATGCGCAGGACGCGCACCCCCTCGCCCTCGCGCAGCGTGCCCGCCACCAGCGCGGCGTCCAGCCGGCCGGCGCGCACCTGGGCCAGCAGCTCCCCGGTCGCCTCCTGCTGGAGGTTGAGCGCGACCTCGGGGTGCAGGGCCCGGTAGCGGTGCAGCAGGGGGACCGCCTCCACCACGCCCATGCACTGCTCCGTGCCCAGCGACAGCGTCCCCCGCACGCTCTGGTCGTCGGCGACCAGCTCCCGCAGCCCGTCGGCGGCGGCCAGGATGCGCTGGGCCTCGGCGAGCAGCAGGCGCCCGGTCGGGGTGGGGGTCACCCGCCGGGTGGTGCGCAGCAGCAGTTGGGCGTCCAGATCGCGCTCCAGGGCGCGGATCGACGCGGACAGGCCGGACTGGGTGATGCCGAGGTACTCCGCGGCGCGCGTGAAGTGCTGCTCCTCGCACACCGCGGCGAAGTGCCGCAACTGACGTAGCTCCACGCGGCTCAGACTACGGCTTCCCCGGCCCGGCCTCTTCGCGGGACGGCGGCGGCCCCGCGCCCGCGCGGCCCGCGGGCCGGCCGTCCCGCGCTCCCGGAGGCCGTCACATGGCGGGATTCAGCCCCATCCCGAGCCCACCGTCGGCGGTCAGTTCGATCCCGGTCGTGAACGTGGCCTCGAACCCGAGGAAGAGCACCGCCCGGGCGATCTCGGCGACGGTCCCGTGTCGGCCCATGGGGGTCGCCTCGTCACCGATGCGCATGAACTCCGCGCGCTGCTCGTCGGTGATCCCGGCCACGCCCATGGTGGGCGTGTCGATGAAGCCCGGTGCCACGGCGTTCACCCGGATCCCGCGCGGCAGCAACTCGGCGGCGAGCACGCGGGCGAAGGTGAGCACCGCGGCCTTGGTGCCCATGTACACGCTCATGCTCTCGGACACCGTCGTGTTCGTGGCGGTCGTGAACACGATCGAACCGCCGTGGGCGATCAGCGGGGCGAGGTGCTGCACGGTGAAGAAGGCACCCTTGGTGTTGACCGCGAACATCCGGTCGTAGGACTCCTCGCTGACCTGGTCGAACGGAGCCAGTTCGGACGTACCGACGTTGACGTGCAGGAAGTCGATTCCGCCCAGCGTCTCGCGGACCGTCTCCGCCAGCACAGCGATGTCGGACAGGTCCGTCACATCGGACCGCACCACGTGCACGTTCGGTCCGAACCGGCCGCGCAGCTCCTCCAGGTTCTTCTCGTTGCGCCCGGTCAGCAGAACCCGGGCTCCGCCGGCGAGCAGGTCCTCGACCACGCCCAGCCCCATCCCGTGCGTTCCACCGATCACCACGGCGCGCTTGCCCTCGTAGACACCCATCATGCGACTCCTCGTCCTTCGGCACGGCCCGGTGGCCGCTCCCTCATGACGCCCACGGTGCCCGCCACCGCCACGGCTTTCCTACGGGCCCGCTACCGTGGGCGCATGCGTTTCGGGGTGCTGGGGCCGCTCGCGGTGTGGACCGACCGGGGCCGGGCGGTCGAGGTCCGCGACACCAAGGTCCGGGCCCTGCTGGTGTCCCTCCTCCTGGCCCGGGGCGCGACGGTCTCCGCCGACCGCCTCGTCCACGACCTGTGGGGCGACCGGCCCCCGGCCAAGCCGCTGCCCGTGCTCCAGGCACGCGTCTCCCAGCTGCGCGGCGTCCTGGACCGCGCCGAACCCGGGGCGCGCGCCCTCCTGCGCCGCCGCGCGCCCGGCTACGCCCTGGCCACCGAGGACGTGGACGCGATCCGCTTCGACACCCTCCTGGAGCGGGCCGCCCACGCGACCGACCCGCGCCAGGACCTCGCCCGCGCCCTGGAGCTGTGGCGGGGCCCGGCCCTGGCCGAGTTCGCCGACACCGACCACGTCCGCGCCGCCGTCGCCGGATGGGAGGAGCGACGCGCGACCGCGCTGGAGGACCTGGCCGAGGCCCGCCTGGCGGCGGGGGAGCACAGCGCGCTGGCCACCGAGCTGGCCGCCGAGACCGGGCACCATCCCTACCGCGAGCGCCTGCACGCCGCCCACATCCGCGCGCTCTATGGATCGGGGCGCCAGGTGGAGGCACTGGCCGCCTACGCCCGGCTGCGTGTGCGGCTCGCCGACGACATGGGCGTGGACCCCGGGCCCGACCTCGTCGCCCTGCACCGGGCCGTCCTGTCCCAGGACCCCGCCCTGGACCCGGTGCCGCGACCGACCCGCCCCACGGGCAACCTGCCCGCGCCCACCGGCGCGCTCGTGGGCCGTGAGCGGGACCTGAACCTGCTGACCGCCCTGGTGCGGGAGCACCGGCTGGTGACCCTGACCGGGCCCGGCGGCGTCGGCAAGACCCGCATGGCCCTGGCCGCGGGCCACGCCTGGGACCGCGGCCCGGGCGCCGTCTGGTTCGTGGAACTGGCGCCGCTCACCGCCGACGGCGACCCGGCCACCGCCCTGGCCACCGTTCTCGGCGTCCGTGACGACCAGCGCGGCGGCGACCCGCTCGACCAGGCCGCCGACCTCCTGCGCGGCCGTGCGGCCCTGCTCGTCCTGGACAACTGCGAGCACCTCGTCGAACCCGTGGCCGACGCCGTCGCCCACCTGCTGCGCGCCGCCCCCGACCTGACGGTCCTGGCCACCAGCCGGGCTCCACTCGACCTCGCCGACGAGCACCTGTACGCACTCCCCCCGCTGTCCCCGCCACCGCCCGGCGCCGACGACCCCGCGACACTCGCCGGCTCCGGAGCGGTTCGGCTCTTCGTCGCCAGGGCCCAGGCGGCGGTGTCGTCGTTCACCCTCGATGCGGAGACCGCGCCGGCCGTGGCCACCGTCTGCCGACGCCTGGACGGCATCCCACTGGCGCTCGAACTGGCCGCGACCCGGCTGCGCCACATGAGCGCGGCCGAACTCGCCGACCGCCTGGACGACCGCTTCACCCTCCTCGACGCGGGCCGCCGTGACGCCCCCGCGCGCCAGCGCACGCTCCGAGCGATGATCGACTGGAGCTGGGAACTCCTCGGCGCCACCGAGCGCACGGTGCTCACCCGCCTGGCCGTGCACCGCGACGGCTGCGACCTGCCCACCGCCGAGGCGGTCTGCGCCGATCCCCGCCCCGTTCCAGCCGCGGTTCCCGATCTCGACGGCGCCGGCCTCGCCGTCCCGGATCCCGCCGCCCCCACCACCGCCCCGGCCCCCGCAGTGCCCGCCACCGCGGTCCTGGGCGTGATCGGCGCACTCGTGGACCGCTCGCTCGTGACCGCCACCGCACACCCCACCGGCACCCGCTACCACCTGCTGGAGTCCGTGGCCGCCTACGCCATCGAACGCCTGGAGGAGTCCGGGCGCGCCCACCAGGCCCGGGACCGGCACGCCCACCACTTTGCCGACCTGGCCGTACGTGCCGACGACCTCCTGCGCGGCGCCGACCAGGCCCACTGGCTCGACCGGCTGGACTGCGAGGCCGCCAACCTGCGCGCGGCCCTGGACTTCGCGGCGACCGGGGCCAGGACCGACCTCGCCCTGCGGATCGCCACCGCCCAGTGCTGGCACCACTACCTGCGCGGACGCACCGCACGGGCACGGGCCGACCTGGACACCGCCCTCGCCCTGCCCGCCGGGCATCCGACCCTGCGCGCCGCCGCGCGCGTGTGGCGGGCCGCCCTGGCCGTACCCGCGAGCGAGGACGACCGACGCAGGAGCGCGGACCTGCCACGGGCGCTCGACGCGATCGCCGACCCCGTCACCCGCGCCCGCCTCGCGTGGCTGGCCGAACACACCCGCTGGGCGCTCGGCGACCTGCGCCTGGCCACCGAGCGCGTGGAACGGGCGCACGCCGCGGCCGTGGCGGCCGGCGACGACTGGACCCGAGCCCAGGTCCAGGTGACCCTTGGCCAGGCCGCGTTCCTGCGCGGCGACCTGGCCGGGGCCCTGCGCCTGGCGGGGGAGGGGGAACAGACCCTGCGCGGCCTCGGCGACCGGTGGGGCCTGCTCCGCGCCTCCGACACCCTCGCCCAGGCGGTCGAGGCCCTCGGCGACCTGGAGGGCGCCGCCGAACACCACCGCGAGGGACTGCGCATCGCCGAGGAACTCGGGCTGTGGAGCAGCGCCGCGCTCACCCTGTCCGGGCTCGGCAGGATCGCGATGCTCACCGGCGACCTGGACCTGGCCGACGTCCTGCTCACCCGCGCCCAGCGGCTGGCGGCCGAGCAGTCCGACGCCGTCGGGGAGCAGTTCGCCGATGCCGGGATCGCCCTGGTGGCCCGCCGCCGGGGCGACCTGGACCGCGCGGAACGGTCGCTGCGCCGCTGGCTGGACTGGAACCGGCGGACCTCCGGCCGGGTCGGGCTGGCCTTCATCCTCACCCAGCTCGGCTACGCCGCCGAACAGCGCGGCGACGCCGACCGTGCCCTGAGCCTGCACACGGAGGCCGAGACGGAGGCCAGGGCGAGCGGCGACCCGCGCGCGGTCGCCCTGGCACTGGAGGGCCTGGCGGGTGCCCACGCCCTGGCGGGGGACCGCGATCGGGCGCAGGACCTGCTCAAGCGGGCGGCGGCCCTGCGCGACGAGGTCGGTGCGCCCCTCATCGCGGCCGAGCGCTTCGACGTCGACCGCGCGGTGGCCCGCCTGGAGCGGAGCGGCGTCTGACGCCCGGCCGCCGTTCGGCCTCCCGTCGACGCCGCGTCGCGTCGCTGGAGTGGGAACACTGCGTCGGGGTGCGCGATCGGGCATGGCGGTGGCCGTGTCGGTGTGCGGGGCCGCGACCGGCGGCGTTCCGTGTCGCCCGCCTCTTCGCAGTGGGGCTCCATCGCGGCCGGGGGCGCGTGAGGAGCCGCAGCCGCCCTCCGGGTGTTCGCCGGCCTCGGACTCAGGACAGGCCGTCCCAGGAACGGGCGTCCAGGGTCAGGGCGTCATCGCCCGCCACGAGGGTCTCCCGGTCCCCTCCCTCCACGCGAACGCGGACGGCTCCGCCGAACCCCTCGGTGCGGACCCGGAGCCGACCGGGATCGCGCGCCTCCAGAACACGCATCCGCCACGGTGCCCCTTCGGGCCCGGGGACGGCCAGGTGCACCAGGGCGGAGGCCTCACGGCGACTCTTCAGGCCGTCGCTCTCCGCCGTGGAGGAGACCATGCGCACCTCGGCACGTTCCGGCAGGCCGGTCGCCCTCCCCTCCGTGGCCGGGGCGGACTCGGACGCGTCCCCGAGCAGCTCGTCCCGCACTTCGCGCGCCAGGTCCGGGACACCGGGCACGAGCACACGCCAGTGCGGCATCAACTCGGTGCCCCCGCGGCGCAGCCATCCGGCCACCAGCGAACGGAAGGCGGCCGCCCGATCCGGAGGCGGGAGGGCCCCCGCGGCCAGGATGTCGTGCCCCGCCCCCTCCAGTGCACGGCAGTACGCCGTCAGCGGCACGTGCGCGACCTCCGTGGGGACGCGCACCATGCGGATCCGCAGCATCGCCCGGGCCACGAAGGTCGCCGCGCGCCGTACGTCACCCTCCAGTTCCCCTTCCTCCGGTCCCTGGACGACCGGCGACCCGGACTCGCGCGGTGGAACGAGAGCGTCGGCCCGGCGGCCGGCGCTCGACAGATGCCAGGACGAGTCGCGGATCCACAGCGATCCCGTCCGGGCCCGCAGCACGCCCGGCCTGCCTGAGCCGCCCAGACCGACCTCGACCCCGCCCGCGCCGCCGTCCAAGCGCAGTCCCGGTGCCGCCCGGGTGTCCACGTCCACCTCGACCAGATCCTTCAGCGTGACGTGGAACTCGGCGGGGACCGGGAGTGCCCGCTCCTCGGGTGCGTAGCGGCGGACGAGATCGAGGATGAGGAAGCCCTCCAGGCGCGTCCCGACCCGCTCGATCTCGACATGACGGACGGTGGCCGTCTCCAACGCGTAGTCGGCCGCCAGGTCCGTCGCCAGGCCGGTCACCGTGCGCGGAGTCAACGTCAAGGGCGCCGGGCGGACCACGTCCCGGTAGTCGCGGTGGGGCTGGTCGAAGCGTTGGAGCGGCGGGTCGACCAGTGCGTCGATCCGGTGCCCGGCGACCGCGCCCTGCTCCACCATCCAGTTCCAGCGCCCAGGCCGCAGGCGCACCATCCACGCCAACGCCGCGCGGGCCCGCTCTTCCCGCTCCGCGCTCGTGCTGCCCGTCGCGGCGCGGAACAGGGGAAGCACGCTGTTGTCCCACAGGTCGGAAAGGGCCCGGACGGCCTCACGGTCGAACGTGCGCGCGTCGCGGGCGGCGTCGGCGATCTGGAGGAGGGAGCGGTCCAACAGGGCGCCCAGTGCGGCCAGGGCGGGCCCCGGAGCTTCGGGGGAATCGGGGTGCTCGCGGGACTCGGGAGGTTCGGGGGTTCGGGAACTCATCGTCCGCATCCTGGCACAGGCCCTCGCGCGGTCACCGGGCGCCTGAGGGCACATCCCGGAGCGAGAGGGTGGGCCGTCGCCGCTCCCGGTCGAGGACGTCACCGACCGTGACCCCGGCCAGGACGTCCTGACCCGCCTGCCCCGCCAGAACCCGGTGTCCCGCTTCGCCCGGTGCCTCGTCCATGGCACCCCCTCCTGGCACCGGCTCCGCGGCCGGGCCCGCCGACGGCCCACATCCGCCCATGCGCGGGAAATCCGGCGAAAGTCCGGTCCCGACACGTTTTTCCCCTGTTTCGATACCACACCCGCCGGTGTCCTTCGACACACCGGAAAATCCGTGCGGGACGATTTTCCTGTGCTAAGTTTCAGGGAGTTGCAGTTGTGACCCCCGATGGACTTCGATCCGTTCGGGAGATCACCGCGGTGACGGAAAATCGTCATCCGCGGTTTTCTTCATGCTCCGAACGAGAGGTATCCATATGGCGACCGGTACGGTCAAGTGGTTCAACGGCGAAAAGGGCTTCGGCTTCATCGAGCAGGACGGCGGCGGCCCCGACGTCTTCGCCCACTACTCCAACATCCAGGCCACGGGCTACCGTGAGCTGGCCGAGGGCCAGGCTGTGCAGTTCGACGCGACCCAGGGCGCCAAGGGCCCCCAGGCCGAGAACATCACCCTGATCTAGGGGAGTTCGCACTCCTCCAGCGGTGGTGCCCGCCCTTCGGGTGCCGGGCCCACCGCTTTTTCTTGTGCTCCGCCGGATTCTCGCCGTCGTTCACCGACCGGCACCGGCGACCCCCGCACCCCGGAACACTCCGGCCCGGTGCGGTCATCCGAGTTGTTTCCTCCGGCGTACCCGGTTTCCCCCTGCGAGGCCAGAAGGCCTCCCGCCCGGCCAGCGCCGTCGGCGAAAGGCCCCATTACATGAGTCAGCCGTACCGCACAGGTACAAGCCGCAACCGTCCCTCACGGGCTTTCGGTCGGCAACGCCCCCACGCTCCCCAGCGCTCCCACTCAGGCGGGCGCCCCCGGAGCGGAGGGCCCTCGGGCGAGTTCGCTCTCCCGACCACGGTCACCCCGGCACTGCCGCCGGTGGACTCCTTCGACGCGCTCGACATGCCCGAGCCGCTGAAGCGCACCCTGGCCCGCCAGGGTCTGACCACCCCGTCCGAGATCCAGGCGGCGACCCTGCCGAACGCCCTGGCCGGACGCGACGTCCTGGGCCGCAGCCGGACCGGCTCCGGCAAGACGCTGGCCTTCGGGCTCGCGCTGCTCGCCAAGCTCCAGGGCACCACGGCCGAGCCCCGGCGCCCCCTCGCCGTCGTCCTCGCGCCGACCCGTGAGCTCGCCCAGCAGGTCACCGAGTCGCTCGACCCCTACGCGCGGTCGGTGGGAGTGCGCGCGACCACCGTCGTCGGCGGCATGCCCATCCACCGCCAGGCCCGCAACCTGCGCCAGGGCGTCCACCTCGTGGTGGCCACCCCCGGCCGTCTGCGCGACCTGATCGAGCGCGGCGACTGCGTCCTGGACCAGGTGGAGTCCGCCGTCCTGGACGAGGCCGACCAGATGACCGACATGGGCTTCATGCCCCAGGTCACCGCCATCCTCCAGCAGATTCCGGCCGGCGGCCGGCGCATGCTGTTCTCGGCGACTCTGGACCGCAACGTCGACACGCTCGTCCGTCGTTTCCTGAACGACCCGGTCGTGCACTCGGTGGACCTGTCCGAGGGCGCCGTCTCCACCATGGAGCACCACGTCATGCACGTGACGCATATGGACAAGCAGGACATCGCCACCCGGATCGCCGCCCGTGAGGGCCGGGTGATCATGTTCCTCGACACCAAGCGTGCCGTGGACCGGATGGCCGACCACCTGCTGGCCAACGGCGTGCTCGCCGCGCCGCTGCACGGCGGACGGAGCCAGCCCCAGCGGACCCGCACGCTCGACCAGTTCAAGCGGGGCGACGTCACCGCGCTCATCGCCACGAACGTGGCGGCGCGCGGCATCCACGTGGACGGTCTGGACCTGGTCGTCAACATCGACCCGCCCACGGACCACAAGGACTACCTGCACCGCGGCGGCCGCACCGCCCGCGCGGGGGAGTCCGGCAGCGTGGTCACGCTCGTCCTGCACAACCAGCGGCGCGACATGACCCGGCTCATGAGCCGGGCGCGGATCGAGCCGCAGACCCTGCGGGTGGACGTCGCCGACCCGGAGCTGGCCAGGGTGACCGGGGCGCGCGAGCCCTCGGGCGTGCCGGTCTCCGTGCCCTCCGGTGCCTCCCGCGAGCGGCGCCACGGCTCGGCGCCGTTCGGATCGGGACCGCGCGGGTCCGGTTCGCGCGGACCGCGCAGGCGCCCGCGCCGCTGACGCGGTGGTGGCCGCTGACGCGGCGACGGCCGTGACGCGGTGAGGGCCGCTGACGCCTGACCGGGATCCGGGAGTGTTTCGCTCCCGGACCCCGGTTTTTTCGTCCCGGGTGTCTGTCGCGCCCCCTCCGCCTCGTCATCACCATGTCGGGCCGCACACCGCGGCCCGGCAGGACACGAGACGAGGAGCAGGACCATGGGAACCATCAGCGTCTTCGAGAGCCTCACCTTGGACGGCGTCGTGCAGGGCGTGGGACGCCCTGACGAGGACACCCGCGGCGGGTTCGAGCACGGTGGGTGGGGCGAGGGCTTCGCCGACGAGGTGATCGGGCGGTTCGTGGGTTCGAGGATGGCGGGAACGGGCGCCCTGCTGTTCGGACGCCGGACCTACGAGGACCTGCTGGACCACTGGACGTCGGTGCCAGATCCGAACCCCTTCACCGAGGCCCTGGTGGGCCGGCGCAAGTACGTCGTCTCGCGCGACGCGGCCACCGAGCTCGCCCATCCCAACTCCACCCTGGTGAGCGGTGACGTGGCCGAGGCCGTCAACAGGATCAAGCGGGACGTCGAGGGTACGATCACCGTGCTCGGCAGCGGCGAGCTGGTGCGGTCCCTGCACGCGGCGGGGCTGGTCGACGAGTACGTCCTGTCGATCCACCCCATCGTGCTGGGTTCGGGCACCCGGCTGTTCGGCGCCGGCGCACGCACCGACCTCGTGCTGGAGGAGTCGGTGACGTCCACGACCGGCGTCGTCATCGCGTGCTACCGGACGAAGTGAACGCGGGACTCGGAGGGCGGGCGCCATGCGCTACATGTTGATGTTCCACTACGCCGAGGAGACCGGCGAGTCCATCGGCGAGGAGGCGATGGCCGCCGGCATGCGGGCCTTCGCCGCCTACGCCGCGACCCTGGAGCAGGCCGGGGTCCTGGTGAGCGGCCAGGTGCTCCAGCCGTCCACCAGCGCGACCACGCTCACCCTGGTCGACGGGGAGCCCCGGATCCAGGACGGTCCGTTCGCCGACACCAGGGAGCAGCTCGGGGGCGTGGTCGTCATCGACGTCCCCGACCTCGACGCCGCCCTGGACTGGGCGCGGCAGGCCCCGCCGGCGTCGTGGGGCACCGTCGAGATCCGGCCCGGCGCGGTGCACACCGAGGCCGGGACGTGGGTGCCGTCGACATGACCGGGGCGCCGGCGGCCGTCGTCGAGCGCACCGCGCGCACCTCCTACGGTCGGCTGGTGGCACTGCTGGCGGCCCCGACCGGCGACCTCGAACTCGCCCAGGACACCCTGGCCCAGGCGTTCGAGCAGGCGCTGACCACCTGGCCGCGCGACGGCGTGCCGGACAACCCGGAGGGCTGGCTGCTGACGGTCGCGCGCAACCGGCAGCGGGACCTGTGGAAGTCCGCCGCGCACCGCCGCAACCACCCCATGGAGGCCGCCACCGACACCGGCGCGGACGCGGTCTCGCCCCTGGAGGAATTCGACCTGGACGCGATCCCGGAGCGGCGGTTGGCCCTGCTGTTCGTCTGCGCGCATCCGGCGATCGCCGCGCCCGCGCGCACGCCGCTGATGCTCCAGACCGTCCTGGGGTTCGACTCCGCCGACATCGCGCGGGCGTTCGCGGTCCCCGCCGGTGCGATGTCCCAGCGGTTGGTGCGTGCCAAGCGGCGCATCCGCGACGCCCGGATCCCCTTCGCCGTCCCCGGGCGCGAGGCCATGCCCGAACGGCTGCCGCCCGTGCTCGAAGCGGTCTACGGCTGCTACGCCCTGGCGGGGCCCGGACGGGCAGACGGGGACTCGCTCGCCGGTGAGGCGCTGTACCTGGCGGGCACGACGGCCACCCTGCTCGGCGACGAGCCCGAGGCCTGGTCGCTGGCGGCGCTGGTGGCACTGTCCTCGGCACGGGCAGCGCCCGAGGGCGCCTACCTGCCACTGGACCAGCAGGATCCGGCCGGGTGGGACGGCGGCCTCATCGCCCGCGGCGAGGAGTACCTGCGGCGAGCCGAACGCCCCGGTCGGGCCCCGGGCCGCTTCCAGTTGGAGGCCGCGATCCAGGCCGTGCACTGCGACCGGCGGCGCACCGGAGGGGTCGACTGGCCCGCGCTGCGCACCCTGTACACGGCCCTGGTCGCGGTGGCGCCGAGCCTGGGCGCCCGTGTCGCACAGGCGGCCGTCGTCGGCCGCACGGACGGACCGGAGCACGGGCTGGCTCTGCTGGACGCCCTCCCGGCCGAACGCGAGCGGTTCCAGCCCTACCACGCCACCCGCGGCGACCTGCTGGCGCGGCTGGGCCTGCCGCAGGAGGCCGCGGCGGCCCACACGGCCGCGGCGGCGCTCACCACCGACCCGGCCGTGCGCGCCTACCTCGACCAGCGCGTCGAGGCACCGGCGGAGTAGTGGCCGGCCCAGCGCCCCCGGGCCTGGGACGCCGCTCACCGCGCGCGGGCCCTCCCGGCATACCCAGACACGCTGGTGAGGCCCCTGACCAGGGGGCCGCGCCCATCGGACTTCTCATCCGATGGCCGCAGGTTCGAATCCTGCCGGGCGCGCCACAAAACCCCAGTTCAGACGGGGTGCACGAGTCGAACAGACGAGGCGGGAGGCCCGGATCCGGGCCTGAAATGCTCCATGTGTGCTCCCCACTACATGGTCCAGTACAGGTGGAGGGCCACCTCGCGGAGCATTTTGCCATCCCGTGACCCTGCGGGCCCGCCCTGGGACGCCCCGTATCCGCCAACCAACGGCCCGCAGCCGCCGCGCCACAGGTGATCCCGGCCGTGCCCGCCCCGGTCGGCACGACAGCCGCCCACGTACCCGACGACAACGCCACAGGCCCACCGCCTGGCGGCCCATGTCGCGAATCCGCTGGATCACGGGCCACACCCTCGACCAGCCAGGGCAGACGCGTCGCGTCCCCGACCGCTCGAAGGAGGTAGTCCACCAGCGAGCACTTCTCCCGCCACAGGGAGCCGCTGTAGGAGACCGCCCCCTGTTCGACCCAAGGCCGAGCGGCGGGATGTCGGTTATGGAGCCTAGAGTCCCCTATCACCTGCACAACTCGCACCCCCGGAGACCTCTGTGAACCGCCGCACCCCGCCCCGCCCGGTCAACATCGAGGAGCAGTTTCCCGAGCTGCGCCCCTGGCGCAGGGAGACGGTACGCCTCCACCCCCGCCCGGGCCGACCCTCCAGCCATGACAGCTCCGTCGGAGGACCGCTCCTGTGGCCCCAGGACGAGCCCTGGCCCGTCTGCGACGGCGAGCACTACGACCGCGACACCCAAGAACCCTACGAAGGAGAAGTCAAACTCGTCCCCGTAGTCCAGCTCCACCGGACCCACGCACCCGACGCCCCCTTCCCCTCGGGGCACGACCTCCTCCAGGTGCTGTGGTGCCCCTACGACCACGGCGAACTGCTCTGCCCTCTACCCCGGGTGTACTGGCGCGACTCACGCGACGTACACAAGGTTGGACGCACTCCCTCGCCGCACGCCGAGGCATCGGAGAAGTACATCCCCGACCCCTGCGCGGTCCATCCCGAACAGGTGAGCGAATACCCTCGCGCGGATCTCCCGCCGGACCTGTACGACCTCCTGAGCGAGCGCTTCGACCGGATGGAGCGGGAAACCGGCTGGGGCTACGAATACCACCTCTCCGCCGCGCCCGGTATCAAAATCGGTGGTTATCCGGGCTGGACCCAGGACCCGGTGTGGCCGGAGTGCGGCTGGTGCGAGCAGACCATGGACCACCTCCTCACCGTCTCCAGCTGGGAGTACGGCGGCACAGAGTGGCGCACCTGGCTCCCTGTGGAGGACCGGCCAAGCGCCGGAGAGGAGCCATGGCACTGCGAGCGGGCCCGGACGGCGCAGAACCCCGCCGGGCTGATGCTGGCAGACGCCGGCGGGATCTACATCTTCGAGTGCCGGTCCTGCCCCGACCGCCCCACCGACCACTGGTTCGACTGCTCCTGAACCCGCCGCACCCCGACCACACGCCACTGACCAGCGCTCATCTGACCAGGCCACTACCCATCCCCCACCGTCAATCCCCTCACATGCCCCACTCCACCCCCGCGACGAAGCTCGCCCAGCTCCTCACCGCGTTCCCCGAACTACGCGAGCATGGAAAACCCGCGCTCCTGCTCCACCCCCACCTAGGAGATCCCAAGCCCGAGGACAGCTCGGTCGGCGGCTCGCTTCTGTGGCCTACAGGTGAGCCCTGGCCCACCTGCGACCTCCCCCACTACGGCTACGGCCTCCGTGATGGTGCCGTCGAGGGCCGTTTCGACGAACCCATCGCCCTGCACCCGGTCCTCCAACTCTCCGCCAGCGACCTGACCGACGGGTGCACCCTTCCCGGGAACGCTGAACTCCTCCAGGTCCTGTGGCGCCCCAGCTACCACCCTGAGCCACCGGACGCCGACGGCCACGGCTACACCCCCTGGCTCACCTTGCGCTGGCGGCACGACACCGCAGACCTGCGACCCCTTGAAGAACAGCCCTACCCCCACACCTGCGCCAGGGACTACATGCTCCCGCCCTGGGTCCTGGCCATCGAGGAGATCACCGACTACCCCTCCGACGCCTTCCTCCCCGAAGAGCTCGCCGACCGCATCGAGGAATGGGAGAACGACGTCCCCCAAACCGGACACGTGATCCCCAGGCCCAGCTACTTCGACGACGTCGCCCACCGACCGGGGATGAAGTTCAGCGGCTTCCAGCCATGGGGCCTCACCGACCCCTTCCCGGTGGAATGTGACTGCGGCACCCCCATGGAACTCCTGCTCCAGATCGACAGCATGGAACCAGGCGGACTGGAAAGACTGGTCATCAGCCGCGGCTACTCCCTCGGTCTCCACTACTGTCCGACCTCTCCGGACCACCCCCAGCACACCGTCATGCAGTAGCTCCGAGCACGAGCTGACGTGAGGCGGACACGGCAGGAGAATGCCGACATGATCGATGCGATCGAAGCCATCGACTGGTGTTCCGTCCCCGGCCCCACGGACTACTACCGCCCCGAAGCCGCCCTGGAAGGCCTTCACGACCTCGCCCGCGCCCGGGGGCGCACAGAGGCGGCGTCAGCGGCATCCCACCTGGCGGCGGGAGGAATTATGCATGACCACAGCGGAACGGTCGTCCCCGCAGCCGTGCCAGCGGCCCCGCTCCTGCTCCAGATCGCGCAAAAACGCACCAGCGCAGCACAGGCGGCTGCGCTGGAACTCGTCGAGGATGCGCTGAATCTGCACTCCTGGCCGGGGTTCGCCCGCACCCGAGGCCAGGTCCGTCTGTGCTGCGCGATCGCCGATCACGTCCACGCCCGTGCCCCCTTCCTGGCCGGGCTCGGTGGCCCAAGCCGTTCCCTGCTCGCAACAGCCCGGGAACACTGGAGGGCGGATATCGAGGAGACCTGCGTCGAAGGCAGCGACACCCTCGTGTTCGGCTTCCTGACCGGATCCCTACCAGGGCTCTCTCGAGAGGTAGAGCTCGGAGGCACGGGGATCCCCAAAGCGGCGACCTCGCTCAATCTCGCGGCCTTGAACCCCCAGTGCTCCGGCTCCAACTCCTGAGTCAGCAGGTCAGCCACCATCGCGGCAACGGCCCGTACTCGGTCCCGTCAGACGACGGGTACCTTCTTCGAATCCATCCATGCGCCCACTGTGGCCAGGCCCCGCCCGTAAGCCCATGACCAGCCAGTCATAGGACTGATGACCACCCAGTCATGCGGAGGCGATCCCGGCACACACCAGCCCTCAAGACTCAGAGTCCTCGACCGAGGTACCCAGACACGGTGAGCAGTCACCGCTGTCGGCAGCGGACGCCCACAACGGGGAGAGCTCTACCACTCCGGGCTCTCCTCGCTCGACCGCCTCGAACAGACCTTCGGGGCACATCCCGCTTGCGTCGTGCATTCCGGACGCAAGGTCGGCGAAGGTCACATTGCCGCCGGAGAACCTGGTGCTGTGGAAGGAAACCGTGTTGTCCGCGAACTCAGCGCCAACAAAATACACCTCACTGCCGGTGAACCGGGTGCCGTCGAAGTCCACCCGACCGCCGGAGAAGTCAGTCCCGATGAAGTAGACCTGCCCGTCGGTAAACCGGGCATCGGTGAAATCCAGCAGGCCTCCGGTGACCCTGGCACTAGCGAAGGGCACGTCGCCGCCGCCGAACTCAGCGCTGGTGAAGTACACCCGTCCACCACAGAACTCAGCGTCGGAGAAGGTCACCTGTCCGCCCGTGAACTGGGCGCCTTCGAAGGACACCCGGCCTCCGGAGAAACTCGCTCCCTCGAAGGACACCTGCCCACCGGCGAACTGGGCGCCTTCGAAGGACACCCGGCCTCCGGAGAACCGGGCACCTTTCAGCTCGCCGCCGTCGAAGGAGACACCGGTGAAGTCGTAGTCCTTACCTCGCCAACGGGTGTCGGTGCGCAGGTGGTTGCCGATAATGCGGATGACGGTGTGGCGGACCTCGCGAAGAGAGGCGAACCACAACTCGCGTTTGCGGCGGGTCTCCGCCAGTTCGGGGTCGGCATCGTCGGGTAAAGGCTTGGGTAGCGGCTCGTAGGGCATGCGCAGGTAGGCGCACAACACATCGACCACCATCTGCACCAGCTCGTCCTTGCCCTCAGGTGCGTCGTCGGCAAGGTTGGCTAGCGCGTGGACGCCTGCGAGCCTGATCGCGGGCTCCGCGTCGCCGAGCTGGGCGGTGGCCACGGTGAACCGTTCGGTGAACAGCTTGGTATTTTCACGCTCGCCCTCCGCTTCGGTAGCGTGCTGGCGGCGGTAGGAGATCACGAGCAGTGCCGCAGCACCCAGCCCGGCGACGACAGCGAAGCTGCGGGTCGCGATGGCGTCCAGGGTGCCTGGTGTCAGCTGGTTCGGTCGTACCAGGGTGGGCGCGCCCATGAGCCACCACGCCCCTGCGGCCAGTGCGGTCACCACGCTGATGACCACGGCCCACGCCATGGGGATCAAGGCGCCCAACGGTGCACGCTCTGTCCTCATGCGTAGTTGTGCCCGTCCCACGACAGCGGCACCGACCAGCATGAATCCAACCGCGCAGACGGTGACCAACCCAGCACGAGGCAGTGCCCAGTATGCCCGCCAGACCGGGGCTGCGAGCGGAACGCCTGTGGCCACGATGGCGGTGGTGCCCGTGAGCAGGAGACCCGAACGATACGGGTGCTCGCGTACCAGAGCGGCCGAGGTGTTGCCCAAGCGCGCCAGAGCACGGCGGACCGAAGCCAGGAAGGTACGTGGACGAGGTGGCGGGTCGGGGCAATCTGATTGGCCGTCTGGGATCATGGCGGCACCGTAGCGAACTGTCACCACCGAGTCGGTCGGGTTGCCGGATCTGGCCACATCCGATCCCGTGACCCGCCTGTGGCCGGTTCCTACGACAATGCGACGGCCGAGGTGCTCCCCAGCACATTCAAGGTCGAGCTGACCGTGAGGCCTCGAAGTTTCCGGACAAAGAGCCTCAACGGCCGCGCGGCGAGAGCCTCGCGAAGTGCCATCGGACGCCACCCTCACTCGTGTGTGCTCCGTTCGTGCTCCTCAGTTCCGTACTGACACGACACCAGGCGGCATCTGACGGTCTCAGACGACACCACGGACCAGACGGGGTGGCATGAAACGGTATGTAGTGATACGGAACGGTACGTAACCAGCGAACTTCTCATCCGATGGCCGCAGGTTCGAATCCTGCCGGGTGCGCCACAAAACCCCAGGTCAGACGGAGTGTTCGAGTCGAACAGACGAGGCACGAGGCCCGTCTGGGGCCCTGAAATGCTCCGTGTGTGCTCCCCAGTGCAAGGTCCAGTACAGGTGGGCGAGGACCTCGCGGAGCATTTTGCCCTCCCGTGACCCTGGGTGGCCCCGCCCGGGGTGCCCCATGTCCGCCCACCAGCGCCCCACGATCGCCCTGACACAGCCACGTGGGGCCGTTGGTCCCCGGGTACCCGCTGTCGCCCTCACGGCCGGATACGGCCGATTCTGCCGAAACCCCTGCCCCCACAGGCTGCGAAGGGCCACAATCGGTGTTATAGGCAATGTATCTAGCGAGGTTCAAGGGAACGCACGCCGGTGTGGTGCCGGAGACGTTCAGCGACCGGCAGGGTTCTGTGAGGCGGAGGCTCTGAGCAATGATGGAAGAAGGTTCGCAAGCGAAGGACGTGATTGTGCCTCTGCCATGGGCTTCTCGCATCTCATCCATGCCATATCTCCCTGGAGGTGGCTCGCAACAGATGGAGACACTTGCGATACTCCTCAGAGCTGTCGATGAGAAAAACGGGGTAGCGACGGAGGTAATCGATCTCGGAGACGGGGTTGAGCGGACCCTGCGGGATGCAGTCAAGCAGATCGCTCCGGCGGGTCTGGTGGGCCACATAGACCGGAGTCATCTCTCAGTCTCTGAGCAGGCACGCGCGTGGTTGAATTCCGGGCAGGCTTCTGATCTTCTTGCGGTATTTCATCGGCATGTGCGCTACGTCGGTGAGTTGTTGGATGAACTTCGTGAGAATCCCAGGACTGTCCGGGAACTGATGGAGGCGGCCGGAAGCAACTACCAACTGGAGTGGAGAACTCCAGACCAGACCCGTCGGCGAATCACATGGTTTACCTGCCTCGGCCTGGTGGAGTACAAGACATCAACGCACATTGGCCTCACCGATAAGGGCCACGAGCATCTACTAACCCTGCAACTCGGTGGACCGAACGCCGTGCCCTACTCCATGCCGACTCAGGTGACTATCCAAGAGCCACCCAAGGCCATTGCGGACGCTCTGACCGCCTTGACCCCCGAAATCCTGGGCCTACGCATGCCGGTCCTGGGTTACATCCCGCGTGGAAACGGGGACACGGACGTGGTGCAAGCTTTGACTCTACTTGTGAACGCTTGCTCACCGCAGATCTCGCGTGCTGACCTGCTCGCATACGCTCAAGAAACCTTTGGCGTATCAGAAAGCTCATTCGGCGCCATACTGACTACACTTACCAGGTCAGGACTGGTCGAACAGACGGGCTTCAATGTCTACTCACCAACAGCGTCGGCCACAGCCTGGCTGGAGAACCCGACCGCGTTAAATCTAGCGCTCCTTCTGCATAGCCGAGTTCTCTTCTTTCTCGAGATTATCCCCCTCCTCTCTGAGTTTGATCAAGCGCCTCAGCTTGCAAAGGCTGCCGTTGACCACTATGGCTTGCAGCGTGTGGACGTCGGAGGCGTCAGGACCCGCATGCAGGTCCTCAAGGCAGCCGGACTCATCTATGAGCGGGCAAACTGGCGTTATCAGTCAACTCCCTTGGGGGATGCTGTCGCACAGGCTTTCCCTCTTCAGGCGCCTACTGATATAGATGACACCTCCATTGAAACGTTGGAGGTGCAGCCAGGAGGCCGGGTCGAGTCCCCAGCACTTATCCTCTCCAAGGAACTCAAGGACGCCTCAACTGCGTCAGAAAACCCTCTTCGGCTCGAGAAGGCAGTGGCAGATGCCTTCACCCTACTTGGGTTCGAGTCTCGGCATATCGGCGGAGGTGGAAAGACGGACGTACTAGCTACTGTCGATGGCCCAGATCTCAAACCAGTACGGGTAATCATCGATGCTAAGGCCGCTCGCAACGGAACCGTCAACGAAGGATCAGTGTCCTTTGATACTCTTAGTGAACATAAGAAGCAGTATGATGCCGATTTTGTTGCACTTGTTGGCCCTAGTTTCGATTCGGGGCGCGTCCGGGCACGTGCGGAGAAGAACCACGTCTCGCTCGTAACTGTGGACGAGCTCATTGCTCTTCTGAATCGTCATGAACGCACGCCACGCTCGGCTGTGTCCTTCATTAAACTGGTCGATCCTGCTCCTGGTTCTCGCCGCGAACTAGATAGCGCTTGGGCACAGGCCGAGCGCAGACAAGCACTCCTGGCACATGTGGTAGCGGTCCTAGCTCAGGAAGCCCGCGAGGCAGACGAAGTCACCAATCGAGCCCTGTCTCCTGATCAGATCTATCTCATTGTGCGAGATGAGATAGACCCACGGCCAGCGAGGAAAGACATCGAGGATGTCCTTCAGCTTCTTGAGCACCCTTTGATTGCTTCTGTAAGCCGAGTCGGGACAGGGGCACGCGGTGACGCCTTTCACCTCGTAGATTCTCCCACACTCGTCACCTCAAAGCTCCGATCGCTAGCATGTACCCTTACTACACTAGGAACGGATCAGTAGCAGCAGGATACTACGGCTCGCTGCATCCACCGACGGGGATTTTTGTTCGATCAGCCACGGATTCGAACACGAGGAAACCTCAGGCCAGCAGGAGTGAACTCGCAGATTGAACTGCGATCGGTATGACCGCACGCCTCTCGGTACTCAGGTTCGCTGGACACCTTTCAGGCCCATACCCGGAGCCAAGGAGAGGGAAATCGACCTCGAGCCGGAGCCTGTGCAATTTTGTCGGCGACGACTGCGGTCTTCCGAAATGCTTTCTGTCGCAGTAACCTCAGTAACTACCAGAAGTGCAAGCATTCACGAAAGCCTCTTCAACCAACCCCTCCCACTCATCACTAGGAGGAGACCCTCCACTTATATCGCTTGGAATGTCATCATTCAAAGCAACATGGGCGTTGATGCAAGTTTCTTCATTAATTTCAACTCCTTGCCCTTGGAACATCTTATGAACTTGGACTCCACGCTGCGCTGATTCTTCCAAATAATCAAGCCTCTCATCATAGGTTGCAGCACATCCGGATACAGCAAGAAGAGCCAGAGAACACCAGAAAATGATTTGAACAGAGGATCGAAACATTACGCTTTTTCCTCCTTTTCAGTGGACGATTGGTCGAGATTCTGCTCCCTCTTTCTTTGATCCAACTTAAGCCTGTGAATTTCTTCTGCAAAGACCGCAAGATCATCATCGACCTTATTTGGGTCTCCGGAGTACTTCCCTAGACCCACATCGAAGGCTTCAATCTCATGCTCGATCGAATCGGCCGTTTGCTTGGCATAAAAACCTTTCTCTTTGAATTTGAAGTACCCCGCAACCCCGGATGACATTCCCACCGCAAGGCTGGTACCGATAAACCATATCGAGCTTTGATCTAGATAAAGGGAAGTTCCAGCAAGAGCTGACCCAAGAAGAGACCCCCCAATAACGACAACTTGAAGCAGAGAATTAACTCTGGAATGAAATCTACTTTCGGAGCGCAGCTCTTCAGTATAAATCAATGCATCTTCCCTGTAGGCTGCGCGTCGATCATGAACTTGCTGAGCTACCCCCCTCGCTTCTAGCCTGCGGTTTTCCCTTAGCACCTGCAATCCGAGCTCAAGCTCCTCCGTATTCCATCTATCCTTCCATCCATGCCCCTTCTTTTCTCCTACAACAATTTCCCCCCTGAGGTCACTAGAGATATCCAAGGAGGAAACCCCAGGATAGACTCGCAAAAAAGATCCGTAAGCGAGAGGGGTTGCCGAAATTACCACAAGCATCACCATCTCAACTAGGGAAAATTGGCTGCGCCCGAGCACGAAGAAGGCCAAAGAACTAGAAAGCAAGAGGAGTATTCCAAGCCCAATACAAAGGTAGCTATACCGAGATCGCTGCCTCGATCGGTCTATAAGCGACCTCAGAATAATAATTCTTTGATTCTGAAGGATAAGTTTTTTCTTCTTCTCCTCCTCGCCATTAGCATCTCCCCTTCGCACCAGATCAGCCACCAAGCACCCCAGTGAACTCAAAGTCTATTTAAAAAGTTCGAAACCCAATATTTTTACCACGCGCAGTCCGAGGTATATCTCCCATGGCCAGATGTGGCCAACTTCGGACTAGCAATGAATTACGGACTCCATGCGTGAGGTAGCCACCGCACATCACCAGGAGACCTTTGATCCGATGGGATGACACCCTCGGGCACGAGGAAACCCCAGGCCAACAGGGGTGAACCCGTGCTCTGGCCTGGGGCCTGTAGGGCCGTATAGCTCCTGGTGTGCTCACCGGTCCGGCTACGACACCGGTGCCTTCGCCGGGAGCGACGCGCCGCGCAGCAGCGACGCGGTGGCCTCGGCCGCCGCTTTCGCGACGTCGGGGAACACCGTCTGGTACGTGTCCTGGGTGAAGTGGACGGTCGCGTGCCCGAGTTCCCCGGAGACCACCTTCACGTCCGACCCCGCGGCCAACGCCAGCGAGGCGGCACCGTGGCGGAGCCCGTGCAACGTGATCGGCGGCAACCCCGCCGCGCGGGAGATCCGTAGGAACCAGTCACTGGCCTGCGCCGGATGCCACCCCGCCCCCGTCCTGACGGGTGAACTCCAGCCCCGTATCCGTCCAGCTCGTGCCTGCTTTGAGGCGCTCCTCGTTCTGGAACCTCTTCCACGCCCTGAGCACCTTCACGGTGTCCTGGTCGAGGGTGATGGTGCGCTGGCCCGCCGCGCTCTTCGGCGTCGTGGTCACCGTCTCCCACGCAAGCTGGACGACCTGGACGCGGATATCGACCTGCCCGTCCGTCAGCCTCGTGTTGGACCAGGGCAGCCCGATCGTCTCTCCTCGGCGCAGGCCCTTGGCGGCGATGAGGTGGAACATCGCATACAGCCACCGGTACTTGCGGGCGCGGGCCAGGAAGGCACGGGTCTGCTCCGGGGTCCACACAATCACCTCTCCCGGCACCGTCCCGTCCGCTTTCCATTGGCGCCCCCGTTCGGGGGTCCACACCATCGGCTTGACCCTCGGGTACGAGGGGAGCCGCACGTGCGAGGCGACGTTCATCGACACCGGCAGGTGTGGACGACGCACCGCGTCCGACAGCGCACTGCGCAATGTCGCTCTGATGCGGTGTTTCGTGGACAGCGAGATCACCCTCTGGCCGCGTACTGACACCTTCACCTTCGCATCATCCGACTCGCGGCACTCCGGGATGTGGATGTTGGTCTCCTCGATCTGGGCGAACATCGCCTCGACGTGGCGGGCCTGAAGCTTGTCCAAGCTGCGCCGGCCCAAGTGTGGGACGAGGTGCGTGCGGATGTGGCCGCCGTAGGATCCCCGGGTGCCAGGGGGAGCGTCAGCGGTGTGGCCGGGAGCAAGGTCCTGAAGCCCTCAAGGTCATGCGGGAGGCATCAGATCGCTCTCGCTGACGGTGTACGTCAGCGGGGGATGGGCGAAGTCCGATTCGTTGTTCTCGCGGCGCCGAAGTTGGTAGAACTCGCGTTTTTGATCGTCGTCGGCCGAGGTGAGGCGCACCCCTTGTGGGAGGTATGCGTGCCCGTCGCGGAACCGAAGGAGGGTCTTCGACGTTCGGAAGGTGACGCCCAGCCACATGTTGTCCGACGCTCGGGCGGGCGAGTCCAGCACGATCCTGTGCTTGAGCCGTCGATTCGAGGCCACGGAGAACGCGACGATGCTGTTGTGGGCGAGGGGGATCTCGAACCCCTCGGCATCGGGATCCTTCGACTCGAAGATCAGCTTCCTCGGGATCGCTTCGGGATGCCGATAGCAGGAGAAGACGGCGATGAACGACTCGTCGGCGAGGTCGAGAGCTTGGTCGGAATGGCTTCCCATGGTCCTGTAGGCGTTCGTGTAGCTCTCGACAAGGGCGTTGTTGAAGCCGACAGGAATCGCCGCACGCTCTTGGACCTGGCGCGCCAGCCGTTCGTGCACTGTTCGGAAAGGCTGCGCGGGGTTGAGGTATCGAGCGGTGGTACGCACGAGGGGCACACCACCCGCCGCATCGATTCTGGTGAGCACCGCGCCTCGCCGGCCCTTGCCCACGTCCTCCCATCGAACCGACGCGGACAGCTCCGCGAAGAGATCCTCCTCGGTCGGCAGGGCGCACGAGACGATCTCATCCGAGATCCTGGATTCGAGGGGCAAGGTAATCTCCCGTGTTCATGCTGAATAGAAACCTGTCGCCGTAGTCGATGAAGGACGAGGTCCTGTTCTCCTCGGCGTACAGCCTGCGCAGCTCGTTCATTCCCTCCGGCGTGGGCGGCTCCATCTTCACCGCGTCCCCGGACATTGTGAGGAACGTGTGGCCGTTCTTGTGAACGGCTTCGGTGCTCGAACAGCGCACCACGTATCCCAGGCGGGTCGGGAGCAACGCGGCGTCCAACGTCGAGGGCCGGATCTCATGCGTGTACAGACGGTTGACGGACAGCGGCATGAGGAACACGGACCCCGGATAGAGGGTCAGTGTGAACTCCGGCGGGAGCGCGGCCCCCTCGTGTTCTCCGGTCGGCTCCTTGAGGCGGAATCGGAGCCGGGTCAGTCCACTGGTCCTCTTCACGCCGTAGTCGAAGGTGTCGTCGGCCAGGGGTCGCAGCTTGTCGAGCCCGTCATAGAAGGTACAGAAGGCCATGAGGCCGTCGACGGGCATGTCCTTCGTCTTGTCGGCATGGGCCGAGATCCTTGCCTTGGACTGCTTGCGCTCGGCCGTGGCACGGGTGTTGTGGTAGATCTGGGCCAGAACGTGGTTCAGCGGTGCGTGGTTCCGGAAGACGGTGGCGGCCTCGCGGTTCAGAGCCTCGACGATGCGTGTGTCGGTCGGCCCGAAGCCCTCGGTCGGTCCTGAGAGATTCGTGGAGCACCGGAGCAGGCGGAAATGGAGCTCGTCGCCTTGTCGAGTGACGGGCGTCAGATAGATTCCGCTGCGGTGGGCTGTTCCGGGCTTGGTGGACTCCGTCAGGGACTGGAACTCGTGCTCCGCGCTGATCCGACCGAAGTGGTCGGCGTCGAGGTCGAAGAACCGCCGGTAGTACACGCCGGCACCGTGAACGCGGAGGGGGACGCGGCCGAGGTCGACGAGGGGCCAAGATTCGTCGCCGTCCTCGTGGCCGTGCGACAGGTCCCGGATGACGAAGACCCGGGCCGCGGCGCGCAGTCGGTCGCCGCTGATGCCGGATACATCGCCACACAGGTAGACGGTCTTCCGCGCGAGGTCCGGCGAACCGGAAGCGAGGTCCTCAGGCGTGATCGTGGACCCGAAGAAGTTCCTGGGCAATTCATGATCCTGCCATTCCGCAGGCGCGACCAAAATGTTGCTCGTATCATCGAGGCACGCCTCTGACGGCTCTGGATGGTGTAGCAACGAAAACCTGCCCTTCGCGGTTATTCCGGATTGATCGCAGCGGTTGACATGGCAGAGGTCAGCACGTTTTCGTTTGTGCGGTGAATTGTAGGGAGAGGTGGTGAAGTCCTGCTTATTGATTCGCTCGAGCGGATCGGCCGAGGGGACGGATGATACTGGATGGGAGGTGTGCCGAGCTATTCGGCGAGGTCGCGCGGACGGCGGACGGTGAGTGGCGAGCGGCGAGCGGGCTGCACCAGTCGGTGACGTCGATGGTCCGCCGGGGCGGGAACCTCGTGGCCGGGCACCGCGCCTCGCGTTCTGGTCGGCGGTGCGCAAGGATCCCGATCATGGACGAGGACTGGCGCAGTGATCGGATCGGCAGTGCCCTGCGGGGCGAGAACCCCACCGTGCTCCGGAGGCTGGACACGGGATTCGCGGTGATCGGAGACGTCCAATTCCTGCCGGGCTATGCGGTGCTGCTGGTGGACGACCCCGCGGTACAGCGGCTGTCAGAGCTGTCCAGGGACAGGAGATCGGGCTTCATGTCCGCCATGGACAGGCTGGGGGAAGCCGTGGAGCGCGCCTGCACAAGGCTCGACCCGGCCTTTCGCCGGGTCAACCTGGAGATCCTCGGAAACACCGACCCCTATCTGCACGCGCACGTGTGGCCACGGTTCGACTGGGAACCGGCCGATCTCGTCGGCAGGCCTGTGTGGCTGTATCCGCGTGAACGGTGGAGCGACGGGCGCTCCGCCCTCGGCCCGCACCATGACGGCGTGCGGGAGGCGATCGGCGAAGAACTGGACCGGCTCGCCTGACCACCCTCGGACATGTCGCCGTGGCCGAGCACCCGCCCATGTCGCGTCGGCACCTCCGGCGAGACCCGGCCGCTTTCCGCGCCACCTGTGTGGCAGCACGCTGCGGACGTGCGGGCGGGAGGTTCGGTGTCGACGCCACCGGGTGGCGTCGTCCTCCATCGATCGACCGACCTGCGCTCGTAGGATTCGCAAGGGGTGGCCGAGAGTGGGGGACCGGGGAATCCCGGGAACACGGTTCTCTCGGCATCGGACCCCGTAGGGCGACGTTGAGCCGCCGGAAGGAACCGCCGACCGAGGAGGGCCTCATGACCACCCGACCGCGCGCCGTCGCCTTCGATGTACTCGAAACCCTGGTGGACCTGGAACCGCTCCGCGCGCGGTTGGCGGAGATCGGCCAGTCCGCCCGCCTGTTGGAACCGTGGTTCATGCGGTTCCAACGCGACTCGATGGCACTGGCCCTCGCCGGGGACTTCGCCTCGTTCGACGCGGTGGCACGGCAGGCGCTGCGCACGGACACCGGTCACACCGCGACCGAGGCCGGCATCGACCACGTACTGGAGGGATTCGGTCGGCTGCCCGCCCATCCGGATGCCGAACCGGCCCTGCGTCGGCTCTCCGAAGCCGGGCTGCGGATCGGCTGCCTGACCGTCGGCAGTGCGGAGAACACGGCGAGCTTCCTGGAACGGGCGGGCCTGGCGCACCACGTGGACCGGGTGGTCACCGCCGACCAGGCCGGAATCTGGAAACCCGCGCCGTCCGTCTATCGCGTGGCTGCCCGCGAACTCGGAACCTCACCGGGCGGCATGGCGATGGTCGCGGTACACGCCTGGGACTGCCACGGAGCCAAGCGGGCCGGCTGCCTGGCCGGTTGGTGCGCCCGGTTGGAGGGCCGCTACGGTGACGTCTTCACCGCACCCGACGTGAGCGGCTCCGATCTCGTCCAGGTCGTGGAACGCCTGCTGGGCCTCCCCTCCGACTGATTCCCGCCCGCACCGGGGCGAACGCCTTCGGGCAGAGTGGCACCGGGGGAGTCCCCGTAGCACCGACCACGGCGACCACGGAGGAGGATGGATCCATGCCCAGGAAAGAGGTCACGCCGGCCAGGGCCCGCCGGGCGCCCGGCCCGAGTCGGGCGGAGCTGGAAGCCGCTCGGGCCAAGGTGGGCCCCGACGTGCTGGCGGAGGGCCTGGACGTGCTCTTCTGCGGTATCAACCCCGGTCTGGCGTCGGGAGCGGCAGGGCACCACTTCGCGAATCCGGGCACGCGCTTCTGGCCCGCCCTGCACGGTTCCGGGTTCACGCCCCGTCGTCTGCGGGCCGACGAGGAGGACGAGCTCCTGGCGCTCGGGCTCGGCATCACCAACGTCGTCGACCGGACCACGGCGCAGGCGAACGAACTCACCCGGGCGGAGGCTGTGGAGGGCGGGCGGTGGCTGCGGCACAAGGTCGAGCGGTGGCGGCCCCGGTGGCTGGCCGTCCTGGGCGTGACCGCGTTCCGGGACGCCTTCGGTGACCGAAGCGCGAGGGTCGGACCGCAGGCCATGGAGATGGGGGACGCCCGGGTGTGGCTGCTGCCCAACCCGAGTGGCAGGAACGCGCACTGGCAGCTGGACGGCCTCACCGAGGAGTTCGCGCGTCTGCGGAGGGCCGCGGGCCTGCCGGACCGCCGCAGCGCCCCTTGACCTGCCGACTGTGAACCCGTGTTGCTCGTTGTTGCCGAAAGCCACCTTCTGTTCACTGAAGGTGATGTCAGGAAGATCGACGAGGGGGGACCCATGGGCATCGATCGGTTGAAATACGCGGGACGGACGCTCTCGGTCGCGTTGCTCGCTTCCTCGGTGCTCGCCGTCAGTGCCTGCCAGAACGGTAGTGTCGGCGGGGAGGAGGGCGCTGATGTCGAGGACGTGCAGGAAGGGGAGAACGGCGAGGACGACACCGGCGTCGAGGCCGAGACGGGCAGCACGGTGACCGTGTCGGCCGAGGTCGAGGAGGTTCTCTCCGACGAGTCGTTCCAGCTGGAGGGATCCAACGACTGGGGCGACGACGAACCGCTGCTCGTGGTGTCCGCGCCGGAGGACGCCGACGTCAGCGAGGGCGATGCGGTGAGCGTGACCGGTACCGTCCGGGACTTCGACTACGCCACGTGGAGCGAGGACTACGAGCTCTCGGACGAGGCCCGCTACGAGGAGTTCGACGGCCGACAGTTCATCGTGGCCGACGAGGTGAGTCAGGACGTGTCGCCCGAGGAGTCACTGGAGGGCTCCCCTGAGGAGTCCCCCGAAAGCTCGCCCGAGGCGTCGCCGACCGAGTAGCGCATCGCGGCTCCGTTCGGTCAGGGCAGGAACATCGGGCGCAAGGGGTCCCAGGGGCCCTGGCCCCGGGCAGCGACGGCCTTGGCGTGGCAGGCGATCCGATCGCTCAGCAGGCGCGGATCTGCCGGTGCCTCGGCCGCGCCCATGACCTCGCTCCGGGCCCGCGTCGCGATGGAGACCTGGCGGTGGAAGTGGCGGATCGCGTGCACGTCGAAGGCGAAGTCGGAGTCGGGCTCCGCGCAGGACTGGTCCGCGTGCCAGAAGCGGCCCAGGCCGCCCACGTCCAGCGCCCACCGTCGCAGGGTCCTGCGGTCGCCGCTGATCGTCACGAAGTCACCGAAGGTCCTGACCCGTGGTCCGTTCACCGGCTCCGTCCACGCGTGCTCGATCTCCCAGCGGCCCTCCCACCTGTCCCGCTGGCGGGCGGTGTCCGCGGCGAGCGCCGCCGGGTACCCGTGGGTGTTCCACGTGAGACCGCCCTCGGAGGGACGGCGGGAGAGGCGGTGCCGACGGATGCGGCGTACCGCGGAGGCGTCGACGGTGGACAGCGGCACGGGTACGAAGGCCACCGGCGGGCTCGGAAGGCCGTCCCAGGGGTTGGGGACCAGGTGCGGTGAGTCGATGAGCAGCACGGTGTCCGGGCGCCGCTGGTAGGACAGCCCCCAGAGCAGCCGCGCCAGCACCCGGGTGCCCGCGACGTCCGAGGAGATCATCGTGTACTCGTCGACCCGGACTCCGAACCGCCACGGGTCGGAAGGGCGCGGGCTGACCACGGTGAAGTGCCGCCCGCCGTGCACGATCGTACGCCGGTGCAGGCGCAGCCGCTGATCACGCGACGACGCCGTTCCGGTCGACCAGGGGTCCCTCGCTTCGGTCATCGCTGACCATGGTCGCGGTGTCGCCGGTGCCGCGTCCACCCGGTTTCCGTGTGGGTCACGGGTGGCGGCCGGCGAGGACGCAGAACTCGTTGCCCTCCGGGTCGGCGAGGATGGCCCAGCTCTCCTCGCCGGTCTGGCCGACGTCGACGCGCCGCGCCCCCAGGTCGAGCAGTCGGCGGACCTCCTCGTCCTGCTCCCTGTCAGTCGCGTTCACGTCGATGTGGAGCCGGTTCTTGACCGTCTTGCCCTCGGGTACGCGCGCGAACGTCAGCGACGGCGGCACCGGCCCGGGACGGTTCTTGCCCTCGGGAACGGCGGGGGAGCCGATGGCGACGAACCCGTCCTCCGACTCCTGGACCTCGTAGTCCAGGACCGAGCACCAGAAGCGGGCGAGACTGTCCGGGTCGGCGCAGTCGATCGCGAGTTCGGTGAACTTACTGGTCATGTCCGGGCCTCCCAGGCGTGTTGCTCGTCTGCCGCAGGACACGGTAACGGGAAGCGGGCCGCACCGGGAATCCGCTGGTTCTCGACGCACGGGCGAAGCCTGCCGCGCAGCCCTCTTCTGGCTGCGACGCCCTGGATCGGTCAAGTCCGCGCACGGTGTGCGCGCACTCCTAGTCCACGGACGGCGGGCGCAGGGCCGGGACAGCGGTCAGGCGAGGGCGTCGAGGTAGACCCAGGCGCCGTCCTCGCGGACGAAGCGGCTGTTCTCGCGCAGCTCGCCCTCGTGGCCGTCCTCCCGGTACACGGCCCGGAACGACACCGTGCCCTCGTGGTGGAACGGTGTCCCCTCGCCCGTGCCCAGGATCTCCAGGCGCACCCACTCGGTGCGCGGGTCCAGTTCGAGCGTGGCGGGTCGGGTGCCGGCCGCCCAGGTGCGCATCAGGTAGGCGGCGTCGCCGACCGCGAAGGCGCTGTAGCGGGAGCGCATCAGCGCCTCGGCGGTGGACGCCGCGGACTCGCCCCGGTGCAGCGGGCCGCAGCACCGGCCGTAGGGCCGCGGCGAACCGCAGGGGCAGGGATCGGTGTCGGGTGGAGCGGTGGCGCGGCGGCGGGATCGGGACATGGGTCCATTGTGGTGCCTGGGGCGGCCTGACCGTTCCCCACGCGCGTCCGAACCCTGCGCTGTCCGCACCCGCGCGCCCGCCGGGCGCCACGTCCATGGCCCGCTCCACGCACCCGGACGCCGGTCACACCCGTCTCAGAACCCTGTGCTGCCCCGCACCCGGCGCGCACGCGCACCCCGACAGGCGTGGTCAGGCGACCGCCTCCGGGGTGCGGTCGACGTCCTCGCGCTGCTCGGGCGGCGTCAGGCGGCCGGTGCGGTGCAGCCACCAGTCGGCGACCAGGGTGCACATCGGGGGCACGGAGGCGGCCAGCGCCAGCAGGGTCGGCCACACGCCCCAGCGCAGCCGGAACGCCGCGAACAGGGTCAGCAGCACGTAGACGACGAACGCCCCGCCGTGGATCGGTCCGAAGACGTGCACACCCAGCTCGTTGCCGTTGACCAGGTACTTGAAGCCCATACCGACCAGGAGCCCGGCCCAGGTGAGGGCTTCGAAGGCGGCCACCGCGCGGAAGGCCATCGCTGTCAGGGTGGAGATGCTCACGCTGTTCCTCGAACTGGTGGGAGCCGGACACGACCGGCCCCGGCGCGCCGTGGGCGTCCGGGACCGGTCCCAGGTTAGGCCAGGGTGTCGACCACGACCTCGGCGGCCTGCGCGATGAGGGCGTCGTCGTGTTCAGCGTCCTCCTGGTCGCGGCTGGACATGACCGCCAGCACGATCGGGTCGCCCTCGGGCGGCCACAGCACGGCGATGTCGTTGCGGGTGCCGTAGCCGCCCGAGCCGGTCTTGTCGCCGACCTCCCAGTCGTCGGGGACCCCGGCGCGGATGAGGTCGTCCCCGGTGGTGTTGCCCCGCATCATCTCGACGATCATGTCGCTCTCCTCCTCGGGCAGCACGTCACCCAGGGTGAACGCCTCCAGGGTGGTGGCCATGGCCCGCGGGGTGCTCGTGTCGCGCTCGTCACCCGGGACGCCCTCGCTCAGGTCCGGTTCGATCCGGTCGACGCTGATGACGTCGTCGCCGATCTCCCTCAGCGCCGCCTCCATCGCGTCCGGGCCGCCGACCTCCTCCAGCAGCAGGTTGGCGGCGGTGTTGTCGCTGTAGCGCAGGGCCGCGTCGCCCAGGTCGCGCAGCGACATGCCGGTGTCCACGTGCTGTTCGGTGATGGGGGTCCAGTTGACCAGGTCGTCCTCGGTATAGGTGATGACCCGGTCCAGGTCCTCGGGCGTGGTCTGTTCCAGCACGGCTCCGAACAGCGGGACCTTGAAGGTCGAGCAGTAGGCGAACCGGTCGTCGGCGCGGTACTCGACGACCTCCCCGCTGCCGGTGTCGAGCGCGTAGACACCGAGCCTGGCGTCGAAGTCCTCCTCCAGCCGGGCGAAGTCGGCCTCGGCCGCGCCCGCCGAGGCCGACGCCGTCGGCGACGCCGAGGGCGCCGGCGACTCCGCCGCCCCGGGCGTCGAACAGGCGGCCAGCGGCGCCAGGGCCGCGGCGGCAAGCGCCGCCAGGACCTTCTGCCGGGTCATGGGTACACGCATGGTGGGACTCCCCGTCCGTCCGGAATCGATCGGTGACGCTCAGCAGTCTTACGGTCCTCGCTCATGCTGTCCAAGACACGAATGAGCACTCCCATGCGTTTTCGGCATAGTGTGTGGTGCATGGACCTCGTCGGTGCCTGTAGGGCCTTCGTCTACGTGAGCGATCGCGGCAGCTTCACCCTCGGGGCCGCCGCCGCGCGCATCCCGCAACCCGTGGCGAGCCGGCGCGTGGCCGCCCTGGAGAAGCACCTGGGCGCCCGCCTGTTCGACCGCACCTCGCGCCGGGCGACCCTCACGCGCTTCGGCCGCGACATGCTGCCCTCCGCCCGCCGGCTGGTCGATCTGGCCGAGTCGATGGAACACGACGCGCAGCGGGCGCGCCGGGCGCCCTTCGGCCTGGCCGTGCCGGACGTGTGCCCCACCCGCGAACTCGCGCTGCTGGCCGCGCAGGGCCGGCGGGAGGGGCTGCGCCTGGATCCGCGCCCGGCGCCGCCCGGCGAGCGGATCCACCTGCTGCGCTCGCGTGAGGTCCGGGCCGCCGTCACCGCTGTGCCCTCGGGCGAGGCCACCTGGGTGGTGCCGTTGGGGGTGGCCGCCGCGGCCGAGCCGGCGGTGGCCGTCGCCTACGTCGAGACCCTGCGCGTGGGCCGTACCGATCCGCCCGCCGGGGCTCGCCGGGTGTGGATCCAGCCCGAGGACGACGTCCCCCACATCCGCGACCCGCTGACACGCATCCGCGACGCGGTCGGACTGCGCCCCGGGCAGGTGGCCGTGGCTGCCTCCCTCGCCTCCGCCGCCGCCGAGGTCCTGGCGTCGGCCGACCTGCTGCTGTGCTCGCGCCGCCAGGCGCGGGAGCTGGGCCTGCACTGGCGCCCGGTCGGCGAGATCCGGCTCGAACGCGGCTACGACGTGTCCGCCGACGACGCCGGGGACGCCGAGCCCCTGCGCGGCGCCCTGCACGAGTCACTCGGCCGCTGCCTGGGCGCCCTCGAACCCATGGAGGAGATCCGTTGAACGGCCAGACCCTGCTCAGGGAGCTGCGCGAGGAACTCGACGCCGGCGGGCTGGACGGATCGTTCCTGGTCCGGGACCTGCGCACCGGTGAGGAACTCGGGATCGAACCGGACCTGGAACTGCCGTCGGCCTCCCTGGTGAAGGTCCCGCTCGCGGTCGCCGTCCTGGAACGCGTGCACCGGGGCGAACTCGACGGTGCCACGCAGGTCCTCGTCCAGCCGGGGAGGGTGACCACACCAGGGCCGATCGGGGTGACGCGGTTCCGGCACCCGGCCCGGATCTCGATCGACGACCTGCTCTACCTGAGTACGTGCCTCAGCGACAGTGCGGCGGCCGACGCCCTGTTCGAACTCACGCCGCCCGCGGAGGTCGCGGCCGTGCTGCGGGCGCTCGACCTGCGCGGTGTCACCGTCCGGCACACCATGGGCGAGTTGAACCAGACGCCCGCCGACCGCCTCTCGCCCGCCGAGGTCGACCTCGCCCACATCCTGGCCATCGGCGCGGGGACCCCCGGCCGGGGGCACCGGATCCCGCAGTTGGACATCACCCGGGCCAGCTCCGGGACGGCGCGGGCCTTCGTCGACCTGCTCCAGGCGCTGTGGACCCCGTCGGCGATCACCCCCGAGGTCGCCGCGCGGGTGCGCGAACTCATGGCCGGGAACGTCCTGCGGCACCGGCTGGCGCCCGACTTCAGCTCCGACGCGTCCCAGTGGTCGTCCAAGACCGGCACCTTGCTCCACCTGCGCCACGAGGTGGGCGTGGTCGAGCACGCCGACGGTCAGGCGTTCGCGGTCGCCGTGATGACGGCCTCGCGCGTGCCCGCCTACAGCCAGCCGGGCGCCGAGGCGCTCATGGCCCGTGTCGCCCGCGCCCTGCGCGACCACCTCCGCGCGGCCTGGGCGTGATCACCGGGTCCCCCACGGGCACACGTCGCTGTGGCGCGGCACCAGTCCCGCACGCGTGCGCTGCCCGGAGGAGACCACCGGACCAACGGGGCGCAGGCCGGGGCGCCGGCCCGGATCCGCCCGCTCGTGCCGTTCGAGCGTCATCCGGTTCCACGCCCGGGCAGGCTGCGGACCCGACCCCGGTCCTCCGGCGCACACGGCCAGGGCTTGCCGTCGCACCGGCACCGCGTCACCGCACCGCGGCCAGGGTCGGGCGCACGCCCGCGGTGACGCCCGGGGACCACAGCACGGACACCGGCCGGGAGTCGCCGACGGACAGACCCGCGGCCTCCAGGAGGTCGCCGCGGTAGTCCAGCAGGCGCGCCCGGTACAGCGCCCAGGGCTCGTGGGTCACGCGGATCCACCGGGTCGCGCCCAGGTGCGCGGTGTGCAGGCCCCAGCGGGCGGTGAGGAACCGCTCCAGGGGTGTGGGCTCCGTGACGGGCCCGTCCACCGCCACCCGCCAGTGGCCCCCGACTCCGCGCCCGGGGACGCGGCGCCGCACCGCGCCCGCGCGCACGCCGTTCGGGGCGGTGCGCAGCGACACGTCCGACCACATGTACGGCAGTCCGGTCAGGAGTCGGGCCGCCAGGACGCTGTGCGCCGCGTCGGCGTCCATGGACAGGAAGACGACGCCCTGGCGGCCCTGCCCGTCCACCGAGTACACGCGCACGTTGACCTCGTGGAAGCCGCCGAGCGGCACCGCTCCGGCGCCCGTGGTCGAGGGCACCCGGAAGGCCACCAGCCCCACGTGGGCGGCTCCGTCCAGCACGTCGGGGCGCGTGTGGGCGGGCAGGAGGGGCGCGACCCGCTCCGGGTCGACCCGCCAGTGCACGAAGACGGCGTCGTGCCACCCCTGCGTCAGCGGCGGCGGCCCGGGCAGCGGCGGGGGAGAGGCGGTCGTGGTCGTGTGCGTCCCTGCGCGTGCCATCAGGTCTCCGCCCTCCGTCCCGCCCGCGGCCGTCCCGGCCCTCGCATCCGGAACGATTCCACACCGACGGCCGCCCGTGCGTCCGGGGCTCCGGGCGTGTGATCCATGACTCCGCCCGCCGACCGGGAAGGCTGCTTCGGTAAAACGTTTCAAGCTGATCACCAGGCGATGTGCTTCCTAGCCAGGTAAGGAGATATTGACAGGTCGGGACGCACGACGATAACTTCTGCGAAGTTGTACTGAAACGATTCAATCGGCTTGCCCGACCCACCTGCCCACCCCACCGGCACGCCGACCACCACCCGAACGGAGACCCACCGTGGCACCCTCCACAGACAGCCGCGCGGACGTCCTGGACGTCCTCCGACGCCAGCACATCGAGCTGCCCTCCTGGGCGTTCGGGAACTCCGGTACCCGCTTCAAGGTGTTCGCCCAGCCGGGCGTGCCCCGCGACCCCTGGGAGAAGATCGCCGACTCCGCCGAGGTCCACCGCCTCACCGGCGTGGCCCCCACGGTCGCCCTGCACATCCCCTGGGACCGGGTCGACGACTACTCCGCGCTCGCCGCCCACGCCCGCGACCTGGGCATCGGCATCGGCACCATCAACTCCAACGTCTTCCAGGACGACGACTACAAGCTCGGCAGCGTCACCAACCCCGACCCCAAGGTCCGCCGCAAGGCCACCGACCACCTGCTGGACTGCGTCGACGTCATGGACGCCACCGGCTCCCGCGACCTCAAGCTGTGGTTCTCCGACGGCACCAACTACCCCGGCCAGGACGACCTGCGCGCCCGCCAGGACCGCCTCGCCGAGGCCCTGTCCGAGGTCTACGGCCGCCTCGGTCCCGACCAGCGCATCCTGCTGGAGTACAAGCTCTTCGAACCCGCCTTCTACGCCACCGACGTCCCCGACTGGGGCACCGCCTTCGCGCACTGCCTCGAACTCGGCGAGAAGGCCGTGGTCTGCGTCGACACCGGCCACCACGCCGCGCACACCAACATCGAGTTCATCGTCGCCTTCCTGCTGCGCGCGGGCCGCCTCGGCGCGTTCGACTTCAACTCCCGCTTCTACGCCGACGACGACCTCATGGTCGGTGCCGCCGACCCCTTCCAGCTCTTCCGCATCATGTACGAGGTCGCCCGCGGCGGCGGCCTGGCCGCCGACACCGAGGTGGCCTTCATGCTCGACCAGTGCCACAACATCGAGCCGAAGATCGCCGGGCAGATCCGCTCGGTCATGAACGTGCAGGAGGCCACCGCCAAGGCCCTGCTCGTGGACGCCGACGCCCTGGCCGCCGCCCAGGCCGAGGGCGACGTCCTGGCCGCCAACGCCGTCATGATGGACGCCTTCAACACCGACGTGCGCCCCCTGCTCGCCGGACTGCGCGAGGACCTGGGCCTGGCCGCCGACCCCATGGCCGCCCACGCCGCCTCCGGCTACATGGAACGCGTCATCGACGAACGCAAGGGCGGCACCCAGGCCGGGTGGGGCGCGTGAGCGCGACCCGCCCCCACCGCACAGCCGAGACCGACCAGGAGACCACCATGGCCGACTCCGTCATCGACGACCTCATCAAGCGCAGCAACACCCTGGGCGCCGACCCCCGCAACACCAACTTCGCCGGGGGCAACACCTCCGCCGCCGGCACCCGCACCGACCCCGTCACCGGACAGCCCGTCGAACTGCTGTGGGTCAAGGGCTCCGGCGGCGACCTGGGCACCCTCACCGAGGACGGACTGGCCGTGCTCCGCCTGGACCGGCTCCACGCGCTCGTGGACGTCTACCCCGGCGAGGAGCGCGAGGACGAGATGGTCGCCGCCTTCGACCACTGCCTCTTCGGCAAGGGCGGCGCGGCACCCTCCATCGACACCGCCATGCACGGGCTCGTGCGCGCCGCGCACGTGGACCACCTGCACCCCGACTCCGGCATCGCCCTGGCCACCGCGGCCGACGGAGAGAAGCTGACCCGCGAGTGCTTCGGCGACCGCGTCGTGTGGGTGCCCTGGCGCCGCCCCGGCTTCCAGCTCGGCCTGGACATCGCCGCGATCGCCGAGGAGAACCCGCAGGCCATCGGCGCCGTCCTGGGCGGACACGGCATCACCGCCTGGGCCGACACCAGCGAGCAGTGCCAGGCCAACTCCCTGGAGATCATCCGCACCGCCGAGGCCTTCCTCGCCGAGCGCGGCCGCCCCGAGCCCTTCGGCCCCGCCCTGGAGGGCTACGGCGCCCTGCCCGAGGAGCAGCGCCGCGAGCGCGCCGCCGCCCTGGCCCCGGTCATCCGCGGCCTGGCCTCCACCGACCACCCGCAGGTCGGCCGCTTCACCGACAGCGACGTCGTCCTGGACTTCCTCGCCGCCGCCGAGCACCCGCGCCTGGCCGCCCTGGGCACCTCCTGCCCGGACCACTTCCTGCGCACCAAGGTCCGCCCGATGGTCCTGGACCTGCCCGCGGACGCGCCGCTGGAGGACGCCGTCGCCCGGCTGCGCGAGCTCCACGAGGAGTACCGCGCCGAGTACCGCGCCTATTACGAGCGCCACGCGACCCCCGACAGCCCCGCCATGCGCGGCGCCGACCCGGCGATCGTCCTGGTGCCCGGGGTGGGCATGTTCTCCTTCGGCAAGGACGCCAAGACCGCGCGCGTGGCCGGCGAGTTCTACGTCAACGCCATCAACGTCATGCGCGGCGCCGAGGCGGTCTCCACCTACCGGCCCATCGAGGAGTCGGAGAAGTTCCGCATCGAGTACTGGGCCCTGGAGGAGGCCAAGCTCGCCCGGATGCCCGAGCCCAAGCCGCTGGCCACCCGCGTCGCCCTGGTGACCGGCGCCGCGAGCGGCATCGGCAAGGCCATCGCCACCCGCCTGGCCGCCGAGGGCGCCTGCGTGGTCGTCGCCGACCTGGACGCCGGCAAGGCCGCCGACGCCGCCGCCGAACTCGGCTCGAACGACGTCGCCGTGGGCGTGTCCTGCGACGTCAGCGACGCCGTCGCCGTCGCCGCCGCCTTCGCCGAGGCCGCCCTGGCCTTCGGCGGCGTGGACCTGGTCGTCAACAACGCCGGCCTGTCCATCTCCAAGCCGCTGCTGGAGACCACCGAGCGCGACTGGGACCTGCAGCACGACGTCATGGCCAAGGGCTCCTTCCTCGTCTCCCGCGAGGCCGCCCGGCTGATGAGCGCCCAGGGCCTGGGCGGGGACATCGTCTACATCGCCTCCAAGAACGCGGTGTTCGCCGGACCCAACAACATCGCCTACTCCTCGGTCAAGGCCGACCAGGCCCACCAGGTGCGCCTGCTGGCCGCCGAACTCGGCTCCGAGGGCATCCGCGTCAACGGCGTCAACCCCGACGGGGTCGTACGCGGCTCCGGGATCTTCGCCGGCGGCTGGGGCGCCCAGCGGGCCAAGGTCTACGGGGTCCCGGAGGAGGAGCTGGGCGCGTTCTACGCCAAGCGCACCATCCTGGGCCGCGAGGTCCTGCCCGAGCACGTCGCCAACGCCGTGTTCGCGCTGACCGCCGGGGAGCTGTCGCACACCACCGGCCTGCACATCCCCGTCGACGCCGGCGTCGCCGCCGCCTTCCTGCGATGAGCGGCGCGCACTCCGTCCACGCCGACCGCTCCGGGGCCGCCGTCCACGCCGCGGTCGACCTCGGCGCCTCCAGCGGCCGGGTCATCACCGGCCGGCTGGAGGACGGGCGCCTGCGCACCGAGGAGGTCGCCCGCTTCCCCAACGGACCCGTCGCGGTCCCCCGCCGGGGGAGCGACACCCTGCACTGGGACATCCTGTCCCTGTACCGGGGGGTCCTGGAGGGACTGCGCGCGGCCGCCGAACCCCACGGAGGGCTGGCCTCGGTGGGCATCGACTCCTGGGCGGTCGACTACGGACTGCTGGACGCCGACGCCGCGCTGCTCGGCAACCCGGTGCACTACCGGGACGCGCGGACCGCCGGCGCGGCGGAGCGGGTGTTCGAGCACCTGCCCGCCGACCGGATGTACGCGGTCAACGGGCTGCAGGTCCAGCCGTTCAACACGGTCTTCCAGCTGGCGGCGGCCGCGGGCGAGGCCCAACTGGCCGCGGCGGGCGACCTGCTGCTCATCCCCGACCTGCTGGGCCACTGGCTGACGGGGGAGCGGGTCACCGAGCTGACCAACGCCTCCACCACCGGGATGGTGGACGTGCGCACGCGGACCTGGGCCGACGCGTGCCTGGAGGTGCTCGAAGGGCCGTTCGGGGTGCCGGTCCGCGGCCTGCTGTCGCGCCTGGTCGAGCCGGGCACGGTCGTGGGTCCGCTGCGCGGGCGCGAGTCCGTGGGAGCCGCCGCGGGCGCACCGCTGGTCGCGGTGGGCTCGCACGACACCGCCTCGGCGGTGGTCGCGGTCCCGGCCGCCACACCGAACTTCGCCTACGTCTCGTGCGGGACGTGGTCCCTGGTCGGGGTGGAGCTGGACGCGCCCGTACGCACCGAGCGGAGCCGCGCCGCCAACTTCACCAACGAGCTCGGCGTGGACGGCACCGTGCGCTACCTGCGCAACGTCATGGGGCTGTGGGTGCTGCAGGAGTCGCTGCGCACCTGGCGCGAGCAGGGCCGGGACGTCGACCTGGCGGACCTGCTGCGCCGCGCCGCCGAGGTGCCCGCCCTGTCGTGCGTGGTGGACGTGGACGACCCGCGCTTCCTCCCGCCGGGCGACATGCCCCGGCGCGTCGCGGAGCTGGCGGCCGAGACCGGGCAGCGCCCGCCCGCGGACGAGGCCGGGCTGGCCCGGTGCGTCATCGACTCCCTGGCCCTCGCCTACCGCCGGGCGGTGCGCCAGGCCGCCGAGCTCAGCGGGCGGGACGTCGACGTCGTGCACGTGGTCGGTGGGGGCGCGCACAACACCCTGTTGTGCCAGCTGACCGCCGACGCCACCGGCCTGCCGGTCGTGGCGGGCCCCACGGAGGGCGCGGCAATCGGCAACCTGCTGGTGCAGGCCCGCGCGGTCGGCGCGGTGGAGGGCGACCTCGCCGCGCTGCGCCGGATCGTCGCCGCCTCGACCGAGACCCGCCACTACACCCCCACGGGCCCCACCGGGCCGTGGGCGGCGGCCGAGTCCCGCCTCTGGTCCTGACGACACACCCGTGGGCCCCGCCGGGAGGGAACCGGCGGGGCCCACGCCGTTCCCAGGAGCGCCGACCGCCGGGTCGTCGCGGGAGCAGGGCCCGAGCCCCGCGTCCCGTTGAGCAGGCACAGGGCGCCGCGGGCCGCGGTCGGAGTCCCGGGCGCCCGCGATGTCCTGCTCCGCCACCTGGCCGCCCGTCCTCCTCCAGGGGCGTGCCGACATGGGTCCGGCGGTGCCGCGCTACTTCGACGCCCTGGTCGGCCTGATCCGCGGCGGCTTCTCCCACGACCTGGGTGCGGCGACCGGGCCGAGTTCGAGTTCCCCGGGGCCACATGCTCGCGATGATGGCGGCCGGCCCGTTCGTCCCCCAGCGGATCGCCACCGTGGACGTGGTCGGCGGCGCCGAGAGGGGACCCGGCCCGAGGACTCCGACCGGATTCATCGAGAGCGGTGACGTCGCACCGGTCATCGACCGCAGCTATCGGTTCGAGGACCTCCCGGCCGCCGTCGGACACCAGGAACGGGGGCACGTCCCGGGGAAGGCCGTCATCGAGGTCCGAGCGGTGGGCCGGGAGCCCTGTCCGGTGCGCCGACACGGGCACCGGGGGCATTGCACGGCCGGGGCTGCCGACCGATGATGGGACCCGGAGGCCACCATGACCGAACACACGACCTGCGTGATCGTGGGCGGCGGCCCGGCCGGAATGGTGCTGGGCCTGCTCTTGGCGCGCGGCGGCGTCGACGTGACCGTGCTGGAGAAGCACGGCGACTTCCTCCGGGACTTCCGCGGCGACACCGTGCACCCGAGCACCCTCCGACTCCTGGACGAGCTCGGGCTCGGCGAACGCTTCGCGGCACTGCCGCACAGCAGGGTGGACGAGGTCGCCCTGCCGGACGTCCACGGGGACCGCGTCGTGTTCGCCGACCTCACACGGCTGCGCGTCCCCCACCCCTACATCGCGATGGTGCCGCAGTGGGACCTGCTCAACCTGCTGGCCGAGGCGGGCGAGGAGGAGCCGCACTTCACCCTGCGGATGAACACCGAGGTCACCGGGCTGATCCGGAAGGGCCGCGTGGTCACCGGTGTCCGGTACCGGGACCGCGACGGCGGGGGAGGCGAGAGCGAGCTGCACGCCGACCTCACCGTGGGAGCGGACGGGCGCGAGTCGACGGTACGCGCCGCGTCCGGGCTGAAGCCGCACGAGACCAAGGTGCCCTTCGACGCCTGGTGGCTGCGGCTGCCCAGGAGGCCGGAGGACCGGATCGAGGCGCTCCAGGCGGGCGCGGCGCCCGGCCAGCTGGCCGTGATCATCCCGCGCGAGGGCTACTACCAGATCGCCTACCTCATCCCCAAGGGGTCCGACGCCGAACGGCGGGCGGAAGGGGTCCGGGGGTTCGGCGCACGGCTGGCGGAGTGCGTTCCCGCGCTGGCCGACCGGGTCGACGCGCTGACCTCGATGGACGAGGTCAAGTTCCTCGACGTCCGGCTCGACCGGCTGCACCGGTGGCACCGGCCCGGCCTGCTGTGCATCGGCGACGCCGCGCACGCGATGTCCCCGGCCGGCGGCGTCGGCATCAACCTGGCCGTGCAGGACGCGGTCGCCGCGGCCGGAATCCTCGCCGAGCCGCTGCGCCGGGGACACCCGAGCGTCCGCGACCTGGCGCGGGTGCGCCGGTACCGCTGGCCGACGACCGTCCTGGTGCAGGGGCTGCAACAACTCCTGCACCGGAACGTCATCGCACCCGTGCTGGAGGGCCGGCGCGTCGGTCCGCCCGAGGCGATGACCGGGCTGGTCAAGCGGTTCCCGCGGATGACGGTCGTCCCCGCCTACATGGTCGGTGTCGGCCTGCGCCCCGAGCGCACACCGGACTTCGCCCGACGCCCGTGACCGGATGTGTGCGCGGTCGCGTTCGGGTGGACAGCGCGTCGCTGCGGATCCCTGTCCGCCTCGGCCGTGGGCTCGACCCCGCCCTCCGTCGCGGACCCGGTCCGCACGGTCGCCCAGGCCAAGGGCCAGAACGTCACGATCGCGGCGATACCCGCCACGTAGAAGATGACGTGGAAGATCGGAGCCGCCAAGGCCAGGCCCATCACGACCGCCGCGATCACCACGAGCGTCGTCATCGACCGGCCCATGATCCTGGAGTGGGCGATCCCCCTCGCGAAGGTCAGGATGCCCACCAGGAAGGCGACAGCGGCGATCACCACCACGGACAGGAACGGATCCGTGGCCCGCGCCGGCGCTGCGGTGTCGGCTCCCGTTCGGGCCGCCCCCGCGAAGGTGACCTGCATGCCGATCACCGCGGCGACGACCACGCCGCCCACGACGACCAGTGGGAAGGCGAAGGAGCTCCACCGTTCCTCACCGGCGTCCCGCAGCCGACCGCGAAGTGCCTGGAAGGCCAGGACGAACAGGGCGAAGGCCCCCACCGTCAGCAGCTGCGCCACGGCCCAGCGCGTGGGGTCGGCCTCCACTGCCTGCGCGATGGTCTCCGGGCCCGGCGCGGCGCCCGGCAGGTACGGCTGGTACAGGAACGCCGCCAGCAGGGCCACCGGCGCGACGGCCATGGCGGCCGCCCGGAACCGGTTGCGCGTGGGTGTGGACATCGGCCCCACCTCCAGGATGAGATCCGACCCGGTCCGGGCGCCCATCGGGCCCGGGCATGAAGGATTACCGTCACGGTACGCCGGTGGGTCCGTCCGGAACAGGTCCAGAGGTCCCGGACCGGAAGTCCTCGCCTAGGCCAGGGCCTCGATCACCACCTCGGTGGCTTTCGCGATCAGGGCGTCGTCGTACCCCGCGCCCGCCTCGTCGCGGCTGGACATGACGGCCAGGACGACGGGGTCGCCCTCCGGCGGCCACAGCACGCCGATGTCGTGCCGGGTGCCGTAGCCGCACGCCCCGGTCTTGTCCCCGACCTCCCAGTCCCCGGGGACGCCGGCGCGGATCAGGTCGTCGCCGGTGGTGTTGGTGCGCATCATGTCGACGAGGACACCGCGCTTGTCCTCGGGCAGGACCCCGCCCAGGGCGAACTCGCGCAGGCTGGTGGCCATCGCGCGCGGGGTGCTGGTGTCGCGCACGTCGCCCGGGACCGCCTCCGCCATCTCCGGCGCGATGCGGTCCACGCTGGTCACGTCGTCACCGATGCCGCGCAGGGCCTCGTCCAGCCCTTCGGGCCCGCCGAGTTCCTCGAGGAGCAGGTTGGAGGCGGTGTTGTCGCTGTGCCGCAGTGCGGCGCCGCCGATCTCGCGCAGCGTCATGCCGGTGGCCACGTGCTGTTCGGTGACGGGGGAGTGGAAGACCAGGTCGGCCCCGGAGAAGGTGACGACCCGGTCGAGTTCCTCCATGGGTGTTCGGTCGAGCACGGCGCCGAAGGCCAGGACCTTGAAGGTGGAGCAGTAGGCGAACCGCTCGTCGGCCTGGAACTCGACTGTTCGATCCGTGCCGGTGTCCAGCGCGTAGACGCCGAGCCGGGTGTCGAACTCCTCCTCCAACCGGGTGAACTCCGAGTCCACCCGGAGGGGAGGAGGCGGCTCGGCGGGAGGGGCGGCCTCGGCCGACGGAGGTGGAGCGGCGGGGCCGGTCGGGGCGTCGGGGGACGAGCAACCGGCGAGCGGGGCCGGCGCGAGCGGGGCCAGTAGCGCCAACGCGACGAGTCGAGTCATGTGCCATGGCACCGCGAAGCACCTTCTCTCCGTGTGTGTACGGTGACTCCCAGAAGTGTCGGTGCTGGTGGGTGCACTGTCGATGATGTCGGCGGCGCGGCGCGCAGGCCTTCGGGAGGCGACAGCACGTGGTGGTCGCTCGGCGCTCGAACCATCCGGTGGGGAGGACGTCGGGTCACCGCCCCCACGCCCTCGCGGTCGAGGATCGTGCTCGGGACCATGCCCGGTCAACGGTCCGCGCGGGGCGGAGCGCGGGGAGAGGAGTCCTCCCGGTTATATGCAACCTGATGGTTGCTTCTGCGTGGGTCATGTGCAACTCTGTAGTTGCACACAAGGGCACGACGGAGGAGGATCCCATGAGTGAGGACCGCATCGAGCGCGACGCCCTGATCGCGGCACCGCTGGAGCGCGTCTGGTCGCTGGTGGCCGAGCCCGGGTTCTGGGTCGCCGACGCCGGGACGGCGGCCGGCACCCTGGCCAGGGAGGGCGAGACCGTCGTGGCCCACAACGCCGAGTACGGGGACTTCCCGGTCCGGGTGGAGAAGGTCGACCCGCCCGCCTACCTGGCCTACCGCTGGGCCAGCGCCTTCCCGGGCGAGGACCTGCGCGAGGGCAACAGCACGCTCGTGGAGTTCACGCTGACGACCGAGGGCGACCGGACCCGGCTGCGCGTGGTCGAGAGCGGGTTCGCCTCGCTGGCCGGATCCCAGGAGCTGCGCGACCAGGCCGTCAAGGACAACACCGGCGGCTGGCCCCAGGTCCTGGAGGAGTTCGCCAAGCGCGCCGAACAGCCCTCCCGGTGACCGGCGCGGGGCCGGGCGACGGCGAGGACGCCGACGGTGTCCTCGCCGCCCTGGCCGACCCGACCCGGCGTCGGCTGCTCGACCTGCTCGCGGCGCGCGGCGAGGCCAGTGCGACCGCGCTGGCCGACCGGCTCCCCGTCACCCGGCAGGCGGTGGTCAAACACCTGTCCGTGCTGGACGCCGCCGGGCTGGTCACCGGTCGGCGGGTCGGACGCGAGGTCCGCTACACCGTGCGGCCCGCAGCGCTGGACGCGACGGCCCGGTGGATGTCCGCGCTCGCCGCCGACTGGGACCGGCGCCTGGCGGCCGTCAAGCGCCTCGCCGAGGAAGCCGAACGCCAGGACCCGACCACCGGGCCCTGAGGATCGCCCGCCGGTCCCGGTGGGGCCGCCTACTCCTGCGGCCCGCCCGGGACCGGCGGGACGGGATATCAGTGGGGCGTGTGCGTACGGCGTCGGCCGAAGCCGCGGAGCCGTCCGGCCTGGTCCTCGGCGGCACGTGGACGCGGGGCCGAGGGCCGCACGCCCTCCTCGGCCTCCACCGCCGCGGCGGTGCCGGACCCGGTCCGGGTGGTCGCCCAGGCCACCGGCCAGAACGCCACGATCGTGGCGAGGGCCATCACGTAGAAGGCCCAGAACGGCGGCGCCGCCAGCGCCAATGCCGTCACGACCAGGGCGATCGCCACCATCCACGTCAGGCCGCGGCCCATGATCGCGCCGCGGACCACGCCCGCGGCGAACGCCAGCGTTCCCAGCACCAGGGCTACGGAACCGCTGATCAGCACCGTCATGAACCACGGGTTCACGGCCTCGATCAACGCCACGGTGTCGACACCGGTGTCGATCGCGCCCGCGATGGTCAGCTCCAGCGCGGGGAGCCCGGCCAGGAGCACGAAGCCCACGAGGACCAGCGGGAAGCCCCAGGAGCTCCACCGCTCCTCGCCCGCGTCCCTCAGGTGTCCGCGCAGGGCCTGGAAGGCAAGGGCGGACAGGGCGAAGGCCCCCAGGGCCACCAGGTGGGACCCGGCCCAGCGGGTGGTGTCGGCCTCGGCGGCCGCCGCGACGACCTCCGGGGACGGTGGGGCGACGGCGCCCGCCAGGAACGGGTGGTACACGAAGGCGATCAGTAGGACCACCGGGGCGATGACCATGACGGCCGCTCGGAACCAGTTGCGAGTAGGTGTGGACACGGCGTCCACCTCCAGGGCGAGAACCGACTCTGCCCGGGCGCCCGTTGAGCCCGGGCACAAGCCACTTACCGTCACAGTACGCCCGGTGGCCCGCCCGGTACAGATCCGTGGCCGCGTTGATCGCACCAGGTCGCGGCGTTGGCGCGGCGGCCCGGCCCCGGATCACCGGAGGCCGAGCCGCTCCTGGAGGGCGGCGCGGGAGGTGAACACGTGCCCCTGCAGCCCCAGCGCCATGGCGGCGTCCACGTTGTTCGGGCGGTCGTCGACGAACAGCACCTTCTCCGGCGCCACTCCCAGGCCGTCCAGGCACCACTGGTAGGCGGCGGCCTCGGGCTTGGCGAGGTTGAGCCGGCACGACAGGCCCAGGACCTCGAACAGGTCCAGCACGCGCGTGTGGTGCCGCTCGAAGTAGTCGGCGTTCTCGAACGGGATGTTGGACAGCAGGCCCAGCTTCACGCCGTCGGCGGCCAGTGAGCCGACGAAGGAGACCATGTCCTCGTCCACGAGCGACCAGCTCCGCACGTCGAGTTCCACCAGTTCGGCGGCCGTGGTGTCGTCGAAGGGGGTGCCCAGGCGCTCGCCGACCGCGCGCCAGAAGCCGGGGCCGTCCAGATCGCCGCGGTCGTAGGCCTGGCGGGGGTGCCAGTAGGCGGACCAGAAGTCCTCGGCCGGTGCGCCCGCCGCCCGCACCAGGGCCGAACGCCCCTCCTCGGACTGGTTCCTGGCGATGACACCGAACATGTCGAAGAGCACTGCGTCCACGAAGGTCCTCCCGGTGGGGTCGGTCGGGCGGCACGGCCGCCCGTGGCGGGGTCCGTGGGAAGGCTACCGGTCCGCTCCGGGGGACCTCCGGCGTGCCCCGGACAGGGTCGAAGGGCCCTTTCGGCGAGGCCAACGGCCCCAGGACCAGGGCGGAACGCCCTAGTGACCTGAGTCACAGAAAGAGTTGTGCTGGTGGCGATGGAGCGCACGTCGCGCGGATGGGGTTCGATCCCGTCCGAGGACGGCGGGCGTGCGCTCATCCCGCCTCCGCGCGTTCGGCGGTGGGGTTCGACCGAGGAGACCGCGATGAAACAGCAACCGCCGTACGGCGCGGGGACGCCGCCGACGGGATTCCCGCCCCAGGGCTACTACCAGCCGGTGGTCCCGGCGGAGACCTCCGGCCTGGCCACGGTCTCCCTCGTGGCCGGCATCGCCTCGGTCACGCCACTCGGATTTCTGGTGTTCCCACCGATCGTCGGAGTGGTGACCGGCATCCTGGCTCTCGTGCGCATCCGCGGCTCCGCGGGTCACCTGAAAGGGACCACCATGGCGTTGTGGGGGACCATCCTCTCGGTGTTCTCCCTGCTCGTCGTCGTGGTGGCGGGAGTCGTCATGCTCTCCGCCGCCGGTGACCAGGACGCCGGTGCTCCGGACCCGGCCGCCGAGCAGGCTCCGGAGGAGGCACCGGCGGGCGAGACCGTGGCTCTGGGCGAGCCCGGAACCACGGGCGACTGGGAGGTCACCGTGGTGGGCATCGAGACCCAGGCCTCCTACGTCGACGAGTTCGACGTCACGCAGTACCCGCAGGGCGAGTTCCAGGTGGTCGCGATGGAGGTGTCCAACCAGGGGAACGAGGCCACGACGTTCGACGCGAGCGAGGCGGTGACCCTGTACGACGCCGACGGCAACGCCCACTCGGTCGACTTCGACCTGCTCGGAGACTTCGTCTACACCGACATCAACCCGGGGAACTCCCTCAGCGGTGAGGCCGTCGTGGACGTGCCGGAGGGCACCGAAGTCGTCGAACTGGAGATCGTGGACCCCCTCACCTTCGACGATCCCCTGACCGTGACGGTGAACTGACCTACCACCGCCACACGGTCCGCTCCGGGCCCGGTCCTTCGCCAGCCGGGCCCGGCAGCGTGCGCGCTTCCCGACCGCCTCCCCGGACGGGTCCCTACACCTTGCGGGCCAGGCCGCAGTACTGGGGCAGGTCCCGGACCTCGCCGACCTCGGCCGGCTCCGGGCGCCAGCGCAGCACCGAGACCACGCCGGGCTCGACCAGCTCGTAGCCGTCGAAGAAGCGGGTGAAGTCCTCGACCGTGCGCATGTGGTAGGCCTGGGCTACCCCCTCCTGCCAGCGCTCCATGGCCTCCAGGGCCCGGGCGTCGGTCATCTCCTCCAGGTGGGCGAGCACGCCGTCGCACACGGCCAGGAAGCTGCCCGGCGCGAGGGCGTCCATGTAGGTGCGCACGATGCCGAGCGCGTCCTCGAAGTCCTCGAAGTGGCCCATCGTGCCGAGCAGGGTCAGGCCGACCGGCCGGGAGAGGTCGAGGGTCTCGGCGGCGGCCCTGAGCACGGTGCCGGTGTCGCGCAGGTCCGACCCCACGAACGTGGTCCGGCCCGCCTCGGTGCCCTGCAGCAGGGCGCGAGCGTGCGCCAGGACCAGGGGGTCGTTGTCGACGTAGACCACGCGCGCGTCGGGGGCGCAGGCCTGGGCCACCTCGTGGGTGTTGTCGGCGGTGGGCAGGCCGGTGCCGATGTCGAGGAACTGGCGGATGCCCTCCTCCCGCGCCATGTGGGTGACCGCCCGGCGCAGGAAGAGGCGGTCGCCGAGCGCGACCTCGACCACCTGGGGCAGCAGCTCCCTGACCCGGTCGCCGACCTCGCGGTCGACGGGGTAGTTGTCCTTGCCGCCGAGCCAGTAGTTCCACACGCGTGCCGTGTGGGCGACGCTGGTGTCGATGGGGGTGTCCGTCATGGGGGCCTCTCGTCGGGCGGCGGGGTGGGCGCAGCGGTACCCGCAGTGTCGTGTGTGCGCGGCGCCTCCGCAACTCCGTATCGCCTGTCCCGTAGGGCTTCCCGTGCGGCGGCCGACACGGCGGACGCCTCCGGGGGCGATGCCGGGGGCGTCCTTCCATGGGTGGACCGGCGGGTTCAGTCGGTGGCGGCCGCCGGCAGGTCGAGGCTGTCGCGCAGCCGTACCCGGGGCAGGAGGAGGGACACGAGCAGGCCGGCCACCGCGATGCCCGCGGCGACCAGGAAGATGTCGCCGGTCGCGGAGCCGTACGCGGACTCCACGATGGTCCGGACGAACGGCGGCATGGCGTCCAGGTTGAGCGTCGCGCTGCCCGCGGCGGCGGAGGCGTCGACCCTCGCCTCGGTCAGGCCGTCGGTGATGCCGGTGCCGACCCGGTGGGCCAGCACCGCGCCCAGGACGGAGACGCCGACGGTGCCGCCCAGGGAGCGGAAGAAGGTGATGGACCCGCTGGCCGCGCCGAGTTCGCTCAGCGGAACCGAGTTCTGCACCACCAGCACCAGGTTCTGCATGGACATGCCGACCCCGGCGCCCATCAGGACCATGCCCGCCGCCACGAGGTACAGCGAGGTGGTCTCGTCGATGGTGGACAGCACCGCGAAGCCCGCGGTCAGGGCCACCATGCCGGTGACGACGTAGGACTTGACCCGGCCCGAGCGCGAGACCATGCGGCCCGAGACCGTGGAGGAGACCAGGACGCCCAGCATCAGCGGCGCGGTGAGGAGTCCGGCCTGGATGGGGGAGTAGCCGCGGGCGAGCTGGAAGTACTGGCCCAGGAAGACCGCGCCGCCGAACATCGCCATGCCGACCGCGGCGCTGGCCAGGATGGCGATCGCCGTCTCGCGCCGTACGACCAGGTGCAGCGGGATGACCGGCTGCGGCACCCGCGACTCCACCAGCACGGCCAGGCCGAGCAGGACCACCGTGCCCGCGACCATGGCGCCGGACGGCCAGGAGATCCAGGCGAAGTCGTCGCCGACGAAGGTCACCCACAGCAGGAGGAGGCTGACCCCGGCGGCGATGAGCATCGCGCCCGCGTAGTCGACCCTGGTGTCGGGGCGGCGGGTGTCGGACAGGTGCAGGGTGCGCTCGATCACGACGAACGCGATGACCAGGAACGGCACGCCGATGAGGAAGCACCAGCGCCAGCCCAGCCAGGAGATGTCGGTGATGGCTCCGCCGATCAGCGGACCGCCGACCGTGGCCACCGCCATGATGGCGCCGATGTAGCCGTTGAACCGGCCGCGCTCCTTGGGGCTGACCAGCGAGGCGATGATCACCTGCACCAGGACCTGGGACGCGCCCATGCCCAGCCCCTGCACCGCGCGGAAGGCGATGAGCTGTTCCGTCGACTGCGCGAGGCCGCACAGCAGCGAGGAGACGACGAAGAGGACGATCGACAGCTGGAGCAGCCGCTTCTTGTCGAACAGGTCGGCCAGCTTGCCCCAGATCGGCGTGGAGGCCGTCGACGCGAGCAGCGTCGCGGTCACCACCCAGGTGTACTGCGACTGCGTGCCGTTGAGGGAGCCCACGATCTGGGGGAGCGCGACCGACACGATCGTCCCGCTGAGCATCGTCACGCCCAGCACGGTGAGCAGCCCGCTCAGCGAGCGCATGATCGGTGGTGTCCGCGTCCCGGGAGCCGGGCGTGCTGTGCTCAAGGAGACCTCTGGAAGACGAGTGTGGCGGGCGGAGAAGTGTGCTCACTGGGCAAAGATGCACAATGAGCATGTTTGCACTTTGTGTAGACTAGCACCGTGGACAGAGCGGGTGGACTGCGGGAACGCAAGAAGGAAGAGACACGGAGGGCGGTGCACGCCGCCGCCGTGCGGCTGACCGCCGAACTCGGGTACGAGCAGGTCACGGTGGAGGCCATCGCCGAGGCCGCCAACGTCTCGCGCCGGACCTTCTCCAACTACTTCTCCTGCAAGGAGGAGGCCCTCCTGCACGGCGAGCACGTGTACATGCGCTCGCTCACGCAGGCGGTGCTCGACCGGCCCGGCGACGAGGGCGCCTGGACCGCCCTGCGCGCCGCGGCCCGCGGCGTCTACGCCCACTGGGGTCGGCCGACCGACCGGGCCGGGTGGGCACGCGCCAAACTCGCCCGCAAGCACCCGGCGCTGCTGGCCAGGCTGCTCGCCAACCACGCCGAACTCGCCCGCGACCTGGAACGGGCCCTGGACGGGCGCCGCCTGCCCGAGGGCGTGCGCCCCGCCGTCCTCGTCGCCGTCTTCCTCGCCTGCCTGCGGGTGTCCCTGGAGACCTGGACCGGCGAGGAGGCCGCCCGCGACCTCGCCGAGATCGCAGAGGAGGTCCTCGACGAGGCCGAGGCGCCCTTCCGCCCCTGAGACCCGCCCACGGGGATACTGGGCCCATGGACGAACGGACCACGCGCTCCCTGCTGCCGCTGACCACCACCGTGGAGGAGGGCGAACGCGCCGCGCGGGTGGCCCTGCTGCCCGTCGGCAGCCTCGAACAGCACGGACCCCACCTGCCGCTGGTCACCGACACCGTCATCGCCTGTACGGTGGCCGCCGCGCTCGCCGACGCCCACCCCGTGCGCGTCCTGCCGCCCCTGACCCTGTCCTGCTCGCACGAGCACGCCGCCTGGCCCGGCACCGTCAGCATCTCCGCGCGCACCCTGCACGCCGTGGTCACCGACGCGGCCGACTCCCTGCGTCGGTCCGGCACACCGCGGCTGGTCCTGGTCAACGGCCACGGCGGCAACCACGTCCTCGCCAACGTCGTCCAGGAGTCCGGCGGCGCCATGGCGCTCTTCCCCCAGGCGCACGAATGGGAGGCCGCACGCGTCACCGCCGGGATGGCCACCGACAACGACACCGACATGCACGCGGGCGAACTGGAGACCTCCGTCCTGCTGCACGCCCACCCCGGGATGGTCGGCCCCGGAGCCGCCTACGCCGACCACGTCACCGGCCCGCGCGACCACATGCCCACGCTGGGTCTGGCGCCCTACACCCCGAACGGCGTGGCCGGCCGCCCCTCACTGGCCACGGCCGACAAGGGCGGACGGCTGCTCGCCGCCCTGGTCGACGCCTTCGCCGGGCACCTCGCGGCGCTGCGACGCACGGACGACCAGCACTAGCGCCCCCGGCAGGGCGGCCACCAGCGCGAGCAGCCCGTAGACCACCGACACCGCCACCCCCTGCTCGGCGCCCAGCCCGGCCGCGCCGAACGCCAGCCCCGCGACGGCCTCGCGCGGCCCCCAGCCGCCGACGTTGACCGGCAGGCTCATCGCCAGCAGCGCCAGGACCAGAAGCGGCACCAGCTGCGGCCACGGGGCGTCCACACCCGCCAGGCGCGCCGCCGCCAGGAACAGCACGACGTACCCGGCCAGCGCCCCCGCCGACAGCGCCAGCACCCGCGTGCGACGCGACCACAGACCGGTCCGGGCGTCGGCGACCGCGGCGCGCAGCGCCCGCCACCACCTTGGACGGCGCCGACGCCCCACGGCCAGACCGACGGCCGCCCCCGCGGCCAGGACCGCGACCACCCCCGCGGACACCCCGACCGCGCGCAGACCGGGGCCCCACAGGGCGGCCGGGAGCGCGAAGAGCAGCGCGGCCGCGGCCAGGGCGAGCACCACCTGCCCGGCCAGGCGCTCCAGCACGACCGCGCGCACACTCCTCGACAGGTCGCCGGCGTAGCGGCCGTGGCACAGCGCCCGGTGCACGTCCCCGACGACACCGGCGGGCAGCACCGCGTTGAGGAAGACCGCCCGGTAGTAGTCGGCGACCGCGCGTCCCAGCGGCAGCCGCAGCCCCACGGCGAGGACCACCACCCGCCAACGCGCGGCGCTGAGCACGGTGGTGACCGCGCCCACGCCCAGGGCCAGCGCGACCGCGCCCGTGTCCACCACGGCGAAGGCGTCGGTGAACACCTCCAGCGGGTACCACCACACCACCCCGGCCAGGATCAGCGCCCCGGCCAGGCCGCGCAGCCACGCTCGGGGCCTCATCGTTCGTCCCCGGCGGTGTGCACGGGGGCCGGTGGGGGTTGGTGCGGCCCGTGGGATCGCTGCGGAGGAGTCGTGTGACCACGCTCGGGTCCTCATCGTTCGTCCTCCGCGGGATCGGCCCACACATCGGTGTGGTGCACGATGGCGAACAGGGCTCCGCGCGAGCACTCCTCCAGCCGCCGCTCCAGGTAGGCCTCCGCGGGCAGGGCCGGATCCTGTTCACGGGCCGCACCCACCCAGCCGTGCAGCCACGCCTCCAGCAGCGCGCCCTCCTCCGGGCCCAGCCGCCACGGGCTCGGGAACGTGCGGGTGGCGACGCCGTGGGCGGTGAAGGCCGCGCGCGCCGCCTCGACCGCGTCCGGACCCAGCAGGCCCGCGCGCCGCTGGTGGGCGTCGAACGCGCGGGCCACCGCCCCGTCGAGCGGATCGGCGGGCGACAGCTCCACCCGGCCCGCCACCGTCAGCGAGAACAGTGCCGGCACTCCGGCGCCGGCCACGGCCCGCACCAGGGCGTCGACGGCCGGACGGGTCAGCACGTCCAGCAGCGCGGAGGCCACCACCAGCGTGCACCCGGCCAGGTCCCCGGAACGCAGCGTCCCCAGGTCGCGCCGCCGGGCCTCGGTCGTGGCGCCGGGCACCGAGTGCTCGGCCACCGAGAGCAGCCGCGGGTCGCGGTCGATCAGCACCCAGCGCTGGGGGGAGGGCAGGCGCGGGGCCAGCCAGCGCCCCAGCGAACCCGTGCCGCAGCCCAGGTCGGCCACGACCCGGCCGCGGTCGCCGATCAGCCCGACCGGATCGCGGGAGCGCGCCCGGGCGTCGGCGTCCTCGCGCAGGGCCAACCACTCCGGAGCGAAGGGGGGCACGTCGGTCTCGCTCATCGGGACACCTCCCGGTCGAGGACGGCGGCCATGGCCCGCGCCGCCTCCTTCCATCCTGCCAAGTTCGGGCGCCGAAGGCGCGCCGCGTCGCGTAACCGTTCGCGCAGGGACTCGTCGGTCAGCCACCGGCGCAGGGCGTCGCCGAGCGCGGTGGGGTCCTCCGGCGCGACCAGCAGCCCGGGGCGGCGCCCGTAGGGGTCGCGGCCCAGCGCCTCGGAAACGCCGCCCACGGACGTCGCCACCACCGGGACCGCCCGGGCCAGCGCCTCGGCCACGACCATCCCGTAGGTCTCCGCCCTGGAGGGCAGGACGACCAGGTCGGCGGCGTCGTAGGCCGCCTGCAGCGCCAGACCGGTCCGCGCACCCGTGAAGCGCACCGGGAGCGGCCCGGCGCGCGCCCGCAGCGCCGCCACCCGTCCGGGGTCGCCGAAGGGTCCCACGCACTCGCACGACCACGCCGGGCCGCGCACGAGCGCGAGCGCGTCCAGCAGCACGTCGTGCCCCTTGCGCGGTGTCAGCGAGGCCACGCACAGCAGCTGGGAGGCCCCGTCCGTCCCTGGGGAGGGCGGCGCCGGATCCACGCCCGGGGGTACGGAGTGGACCCGGGCCACCCCGTGTCGGGCGGCCAGGTCCGCGGCGGTCGCCGCACTGGTGGCCACCACGTCCGCGGCGGCGCGCAGCACCCGGCCCTCGCGCTCGGACAGATCACGGGCGGTGCCGGGGGACAGGCCGGTCTCCTCGGCCAGCGGCAGGTGCACCAGGACGACCGTGCGCAGCCGCCCGGTGTGCGGCACGACCACCTCGGGCACACCGCAGGCGACCAGCCCGTCCAACAGCACCGTCGACCGGTCGGGCAGCCCGTCGAGCACCCCGGCCAGCCGCGCGCGGGCGGTGGCGTCCGGCCGCGGCCAGGCGCCGGGCACGGTGACGGTCCGCAGGGGCCGTCCGGCCGCCGCCAGGGCCCGGGCCAGCCGCTCGTCGTAGACGTGCCCGCCGCTGGGAGCGTCGGCGGCGGGGACGACGAAGACGGTACTCACAGCTCGCGGTCGTGGCTCGCCCAGGCCACGTGCGACTCGCTCAGAGTCACGGTCAGTCCGCTCAGGCCGCGCGCCCGCGCGTCGACGCGTTCGACGAGCCGGTCGCCGATCACCTGGGCCAGGTACTCGGTGGAGGTGTTGACGCCCGCGAAGGCGGGCTCCTCGTCCAGGTTGCGGTAGTTGAGCTCGGCGACCACCGCGCCCAGCTCACGCGTGGCCAGGCCGATGTCGATGACGATGTTGTCCTGGTCGAGTTCGGGGCGGCGGAACGTCGCGTCGACGACGAACGTCGCGCCGTGCAGCCGCTGGGCGGGACCGAACACGTCGCCGCGGAAGCTGTGGGCGACCATGAGGTGGTCGCGGACGGTGACGGTGAACACGAGGGTGCGACTCCTTCGGTGGGGGCGGCTGCGGTCAGGGGTAGACGATGCGGTGGCACAGGGCGGGCAGGGAGCCGTCGGCGAGCCGGGGCAGCACCGAGGGCAGGTCCTCGAAGGAGCTCTCCCCGGTGAGCAGCGCGTCGAAGGCGGGATCGGCGAGCAGCTCCAGCGCCAGGTCGAGCCGGTCGCCGTAGCCGCGCCGGCCACGCCGGGCGGCGGCGATACCGCCGACCTGGCTGGAGCGCAGGGTGATCCGGCGGGAGTGGAAGTCCTCGCCCAGCGGCACGTTCACGGCCCGGTCGCCGTACCAGCTGAGCTCGACCACCTCGCCGTCGGTGGCCGCCACGCGCAGCGCCAGCGCCAGTCCCTCCTCGGTCGCGCTGGTGTGGAAGACCAGGTCGCGGTCGTCGGCGGCCTCGTCCGGCGCGGCGAAACCGACGCCCAGCCGTTCGGCGACGCGGGCCCGGGAGGGGTCGACGTCGACGAGTTCGACGCGTGCGCCCGGCACGCGGGCCAGCAGCCGGGCCACACAGCAGCCCACCATCCCGGCGCCCACGACCGTGGCCCGGTCGCCCAGGCGCGGCGCGGCGTCCCACAGGGCGTTGACCGCGGTCTCCACCGTGCCGGCCAGCACGGCCCGCGACGGCGGCACCCCCTCGGGCACGAACCGCAGCGCACCGGCCGGCAGCACGAACCGCGTCTGGTGCGGGAACAGGGTGAACACGGTCTGGCCGACCATGTCCTGCGGCCCGTCCTCGACCACGCCGACGTTCAGGTACCCGTACTTGACGGGGCCGGGGAAGGAGCCCTCCTGGAACGGCGCGCGCATCACGCGGTGCAGCCGCTCGGGCACGCGGCCCTCGAAGACCAGCGTCTCGGTGCCCCGGCTCACACCCGAGTACAGGGTGCGCACGCCGACCTCGCCGCGTCCGGGTTCGGGCAGCTCGGCGGTGCGGATCTCACCCGCACCAGGAGAACTCACCCAGAACGCCCGTGCCTGTCGGCTCATGTTTCTCCTCGTCCTCGTCGGTCACAGTGGACACGTCCCTCGGCCCGCGCGGTCCCGTGCCCCACGGCCGGGGCCGGGACCGTTTCACTCGCGGTGGGCGATCAGCGCCGTGCCGCGCTCACGCGAGCGCCACAGCCGGACGACGTCGCGGCCGAACGACCACGACAGGGCGCCCAGGGCGCCGGCCACCAGCGCGGTGGCGGCCCAGACCGGCAGCAGCGCCGGCGCGGCCGCGGCCAGGGCCGCGCCCTGCAGGGCGGCGACCCGCTTGCGCGCCCGGCTGGGCGGCAGCGGGGCGGCCAGCCAGGGGGCCGCCCACGCGGCGGCTCCGAACGCGTAGCGCATCCCGCCGATGAGGAGCACCCACGGCCCGAGGAACTGCACGGCGTGCACGCTCAGCACGAGGATGAGGAAGGCGTCGGTCTCCATGTCGAAGCGGGCGCCGAAGTCCGACTCCGTCCCGGTGCGGCGGGCCACGAAGCCGTCCACCAGGTCCAGGAGCAGGGCCGGGACGGCCAGCGCCACGACGGCCCAGGTGTGGCCGCCGTCGGCGACCAGTGCGGTCACCCCGCCGACGAGGAGCGCCCGCACCAGGGTCACGCGGTCGGCCGGGCCCAGGGCGCGCCGGCCGGCGCGGTGCATGGCCCAGCGCAGCGCGGCCGCGCCGGCCACGAGGTAGACCGCGCCCATCGTCCAGCCCACCGGGCCGAGGCCGAACGCTCCGGCCGTCAGGATCTCCGTCTCCCCCGTCTCGGGAGGGACGCCGGCGGCAACGCTCACAGCGCACATGGCCGGTCACCCCAGCGCCGGGTCGGATCCGTTCGGCGGCGGGTCCAGATGTGGCAGGTCGTGGCCCAGCCGGTCGCGCTTGGCCGCCAGATAGGCCCTGTTCTGCGCGCGGGCGGGCATCAGCAGCGGGACCCGGGAGGCCACCTTGACCCCGTGGTCCTCCAAGGAGCGCCCCTTGTCCGGGTTGTTGGTCAGCAGCCGGACCGAGCGCACCTCCAGATGGCGCAGCACGCGCGCCGCCGGGCCGTAGTCGCGCGCGTCCACGGGCAGGCCGAGCACGGTGGCCGAGTCGACGGTGTCCAGGCCCTGCTCGTCCTGGAGGGCGAGCGTGCGGAACTTGGCCAGCAGGCCGATGCCGCGGCCCTCGTGGCCGCGCAGGTACACCAACACCCCCCGGCCCTCGCCGACGATCCGGTCCAGGGCGGCGTCGAGCTGGTCGCCGCACTCGCAGCGCAGAGCGCCCATGGCGTCGCCGGTCACGCACTCGGAGTGCACGCGGACCAGGACGTCCTCGCCCTCCCCGAGGGGACCGAGTACCAGGGCCAGGTGCTCGTTGCCGTCCTCGGGATCGCGGAAGGCCACCGCCCTGAACACCCCGCGCCGCGTCGCGAGTTCGGACTCGGCCACCGCACTCGGGTCAATGCTCTGATCGCTCATACGCCCCTTCGATCCGTCGCGGAAGCGACTCACCCGCCGGGTTCCCGCCCGTCGGGTGCCGAAAACCTAGCGGCGCCCGCGGACGGGTTCAAGCGGTCGGATGATCGGAATGGTCGACGTACTCATGAGTGTGCGCGGCGCCGGACTGTGACAACCCGGAGGTCACGGGGAGGTTTCGGCTGTGTCAGGACGAGCGGATGTGGCGGTGGAGAATTCTGCTCTCGGTGAGTAGACGACGGGTGTGGCCGACCTCACGGACCGGTCCGATCAGGCGGATCCGGAACGTGAATCCCGGATCAGCGGAGGACGCGGCCAGACTCAGTTCCAGGTACCCCGGGTCCACGATCCGCCGCAGGTCCGGGCCGGTGTAGGCGGCCAGGTCCGCGTGGACCGTGAACTCCACCCTACGCTCGTCACCCGGCTCCAGGTCGACGCGCGCGTAGCCGATCAGCCGCCGGACCGGGCGGGTCACCGCGGCGACCGGGTCGCCCAGGTACAGCTGCACCACCTCCGTGCCCGCGACCGGACCGTCGTTGCGCACCGTGCACCCGACGGTGACCTCCCCGTCGGTGCCCACCTCCAAAGCCGCGTCGCCCGGCTCCTGCACGGCCCCGTCCAGACGCGGCCCCGACCACGAGAAGTCGGTGTAGGACATCCCATGCCCGAACGCGAAGAGCGGAGTGGGATCCACCGAACTCACGTCGCTGCGCCCGGCCAGCGGTGGACCCAGGTACGTCGAGGGCTGGCCACCGGGATCGCGCGGCAGACCGAACGGCATCCGGCCGCTGGGATTGACGCGCCCGGAGAGCACACCCGCCACCGCCGGACCGCCCTCCTCACCGGGGAAGAAGGCCTGTACCACCGCGGCCACCCGGTCGCTCAGCCCGTCCAGCGCGTAGGGGCGCCCGCCCAGCTGCACGAGCACCACCGGGGTGCCCGTGGCCGCCACGGCCGCCACCAGATCGCGCTGCGCCCCGGGCAGGCGCAGGTCGGTGGCGTCACAGCCCTCGCCCGAGGTACCGCGGCCGAACAGCCCGGCCCGGTCGCCGAGCACCACCACGCACACCCGCGCCCCGCGCGCCAGCGCCACCGCCTCGGTGATGCCGGAGGTGTCGCCGTCGTCCACCCCGCAGCCGCGCGCGTACACCAGCCCGGTGTCGGGCAGCTCGGCGCGCAGCGACTCCAGTACCGTGGGGATCTCCACGCCCAGGGGCAGCTCCGGATGGGCCACCCCCACGTGGCTCGGGAAGGAGTAGCAGCCCAGCATCGCCTCGGCCGTGTCGGCGTTGGGGCCCACCACGGCGATCGTCCCGCCCGGGGACAGCGGCAGGACGCCGTCGTTGGCCAGCAGCACCACCGACTCCTCGGCCAGGCGCCGGGCCAGGTCGCGCTGCGGCGCCGGGTCCAGGTCCACACCGCCCTCGTCCGCCGTCCCCGTGCCGTCCGCCTCGGGATCCCAGTCGGCGTCCAGCAGGCCCAGCTCGCACTTCTGCCGCAGCACCCGGCGGGCCGCCCGGTCCACCAGCGACTCGGGGACCTCGCCCGCCCGCACCGCCGCCACCAGGGGATCGCCGTAGCAGTGCAGCGTCGGCAGCTCCACGTCCACTCCGGCGGACAGGGCCAGCGCCGCCGCCCGCCCGTCGGAGTCGGCCACCCGGTGCAGGGTCCGCAGGAAGGAGACGGCGAAGTAGTCGGCCACCACCGTGCCCTCGAAACCCCAGGTGTCGCGCAGCAGCCCGGTCAGCAGGCCGCGGTCGGCCGCCGCCGGGACCCCGTCGTTGTCGGTGTAGGACTGCATGATCGACCGGGCGCCCCCGTGGCGCAGCGCCATCTCGAACGGCGGCAGCAGCACGTCGGCCACCTCGCGCGGGCCGACCGGCGCGGGGGCGAGGTTGCGCCCGGCGCGCGAGGCGGAGTACCCCACGAAGTGCTTGAGCGTGGCCACGACCCCGCTCGACTCCAGCCCGCGCACGTAGGCGCCGGCGATCGTGCCGACGAGATAGGGGTCCTCGCCGATGGTCTCCTCGATCCGTCCCCACCGCAGGTCGCGGGCCACGTCCAGCACCGGCGCGAGCCCCTGGTGCACTCCGACCCGGCGCATCCCCGAGCCGATCTGGGCCGCCATCCGCTCCACCAGTTCCGGGTCGAAGGCCGCGCCCCAGGCCGGCGGCACCGGGTAGACCGTCGCCTTCCAGGTGGTGAACCCGGCCAGGCACTCCTCGTGCACCTGGGCGGGGATGCCGAACCGGTTGGCCGCGGCGACTTCGCGCTGGGACCGCGCCAGCGAGCGCGCCCCGACGGCCGGGTCGACCGGAGCGGTCCCGAAGGGCCGGGTGAGCTGGCCGAGCCCGTCGGCGATCGCCTCCTCCCACACGGGCGGCTCCTCGACCATGTCGTGCTGGTGGGGCGCCACCCCCTCGCCGCCGTCGTCCGCGCCCACCCACAGGCCGCGCAGCTGCGCGGCCTTCTCCTCCAGGGTCATCAGCCCCAGCAGGCGGTCGACGCGTTCGTCGGTCGGCAGCGCGGGGTCGCGCCAGGCGTCGATGGCCGTGGAGTCGGAAGGACGCGTCATGGGTTCTCTCTCTGTCAGGGTGCTCCGGGTCGCGGAGCCTCGGGAGTGCGCGGAGCCTCGGGAGTGCTGCGCAGGGGTCACTTGCCGCCGACCCCCATCAGTCCGGCCACCAGCGAACGGCGGGCCACCAGGTAGACGACGAAGAGCGGAACGGTGGACAGCACCACGGCGGTGAGCAGGCCGGGCACGTCGACCCGGTACTCGCCCTGGAACTCGAAGAGCCCCATGGTGATGAGCCGCTTGTCGTGCGACTGGGTGAGGATGAGGGGGAACAGGAAGCCGTTCCAGGCCTGCAGGGCGGAGTAGACCGCCACGGTGCTCAGCCCGGGCCGGGACAGCGGCACCACCAGCTGCACGAACGTGCGCACCGAGCCGGCGCCGTCCAGGGCCATGGCCTCGTACAGCTCCTCGGAGATGTCGCGCATGGACCCGACCAGGATCAGCATGCAGACCGGCAGCGCGAACGCGGCCGTGGGCAGCACGATCGCGGTGAGCGAGTCGTACAGGCCCATCTCCACGATGATCAGGTAGACGGGGATGATGACCGCCTGGGACGGGATCGCCAGCCCCAGCAGGAAGGCGCGGAAGACCCCGTTGGTCCACCGCGTGCGCGAGCGCACCACGGCGTAGCCGGCGGTCGCCGACAGGGCGACGACGATCACCACCACGGCCAGGGTCACGATCGCGGTGTTGAGCACGAAGCCCAGGAGCCCGTTCTCGATCGCGGTGGCGTAGTTGTCCAGGGTGGGGTCGCTCGGAGGCGTCAGCGGACCGTCGGACGTGTAGTTCTCGCCGCGCTGGAAGGTCGCCACGAGCAGGGCGTACAGCGGTACGCCCACGACGGCCAGCCACAGCAGGGACCCCGCGCCCGCGAGGAGGTTGGGACGCCGGCGGTTCCCGCTCGAACCGGAGCGCCGGGGCCGGACGGCCGCCGCCGCGCGGGGTCGGGTGGTCGTGGTGGTCACATCCCCTCCCGGGTGCTGCGCATCGAGCCGAAGCCGGTGAAGCGGACGAGCAGGAGGGCGATGACGGTCGCCACGACCACGAGGGTGAAGGCGATCGCGCTGGCGTAGCCCAGCTCCCAGCTGCGGAAGCCCGCGCGGTACATCAGGAACGGCACGATGGTGGTGTCGGTGCCCGGACCCCCGCCGGTGAGGATGAGCACGGTGTCGAAGTAGGTCAGCGACCCCACCACCATCAGGACCGACGACGTGGTGATGGTGTGCCGCAGCTGCGGGAGCGTGATGTGCCAGAACGAGCGCAGCATCCCCGCCCCGTCGATCCGGGCGGCCTCGTAGAGGGAGGCCGGGATCTGGCGGGCGCCGCCCTGGTACAGCAGCATGTGCAGCGGGATGAACTGCCAGGCGGTGACGAACACGATCATCGCGAACGCGCTCGTGGGCCCGCCCAGCACGTCCACCGACCCCAGCCCGAGCCGTGGTCCCAGCCAGGCCAGCGGGCCGAAGTTGGGGTCGAGCAGGGCCCGCCAGATGATGGCGATGGCGGCCGAGGACAGCAGCAGCGGTAGGAAGAAGATCGCTGAGAGCACCGCGCGGTTGCGCTGCGGGCCGGCCGCCCAGACCCCCAGCAGCAGTGCGATGGGGGTCTGGACGATCCAGTTCAGCACGGTGAGGACCAGGCTGAGCCACACCGCGCGGCGCATGACGGGATCCCCGGCCAGCCGCGACCAGTTCTCCAGGCCGACGAACTCCGGCGTGCCCAGCCCGCCCCAGGACGTCAGGGACAGGTAGGCCACCAGCACCATCGGCAGCGCGGCGAACATGCCGAAGTACAGCAGGGCCGGTACGGCCCAGGCCCCGCCCGGCCGGCCCACGTGGCGCACGGAGCGCGCCCTACGGGGGGAGGAGGCGGGCGCGGTCGGCGCGGAGCCGAGCCGGGCGGGGCGGTTCTGGGGCAGTGCTCTCATTGGTGTTCCACTCGTGTCGGTCCCGGTCGCGGAGCCGGTCACAGGGCCGCGAGGGCGTCGACGAACTGCTCGGGCGTGCTCTGGCCGTTGAAGAGCGACTCGATCTCGGTGACCATCGGCGTGGCGGTCTCGGGGGGCAGCGCCTGGTCCCAGGACAGCTGGAAGTGCGGGGCGTCGCGCACCATCTCGTACTGGAAGGTGGCGAACTCGGGGTTGGGGCTGTCGGCGACGGCCTCCTCGGCGTTGGTCGTGGTCGGGACCTCGCCGTTGGCGACCATGTCGGCCACGTACTCCTCCTGGGAGGTGTAGCCGAGGAACTCCTGGGCCTGCTCGGGGTAGGCGGTGTCGGCGGTGACGGAGAAGAAGTTGGTCGGGTTGCCCACGACGTTGGCCGGGTCGCCCTCACCGTCCGGCACGGGCGGGAAGACGGTGTAGCCGAGGTCCTCCTCCGCGAAGGCGCGGTCCTGGTCCAGGTGCGTGGAGTACTCCCACGAACCCATCAGGTGCATGGCGGCCCGTCCCTCGGACAGGAGCGTGGAGGCGCCGCCCTCCGTGTAGCTGACCGAGGCGTAGGCGTCGCCGAACGCGCCGCGCTCGACCAGGTCCTGCACGGTCTCGGCGGCCTCCAGGACGGCCGGGTCGCGCCAGCCCTCCATGTCGCCGTCGTGGATGCGCTGGAAGACCTCCGGGCCGCCGATGCGGTCCACGAGGTACTGCAGCCACATCTGCTCGGTCCAGGGGTCGGCCCCGGCCAGGGCGAAGGGGGTCACGCCGGCCTCGTCGAAGGCGTCGACCAGGTCGAGGATGTCCTCCCAGGTCTGCGGGGGCTCCACGCCCACGTCCTCGAACACGGCCTCGTTGTAGAAGAGGATCACCGGCTGGGTGCCGCGCAGCGGGATGCCGTACTGGACGCCGTCGACGGCGCCGGCCTCCAGGATGGAGGGGATGAAGGCGTCGGCGAGTTCGGGGTCCTCCGCCAGGAGGTCGTCCAGCGGCATGAGCATGTCCTGCTCGACGTAGGGCTGGATGCTGCCGGCGCCCCAGTTGAAGAAGACGTCGGGCTGCTCGCTGGAGCCCATGGCCGTGCGCAGGCGCTCCTCGTAGTTGTCGCCGGGGACCTCGTCGATCACGGCCTGGACGTCGGATTCGGCGTTGAAGCGCTCGACGGCCGCGTCCTGCACGACGACCAGCGTGTCCTGGTACATCCACACGTGCATGTTGTCGTCCGCCGCGCCACCGCCTCCTCCGCCTCCGCACGCGGTGGCGGTGAGGAGGGCCAGGACGGATGCGCCTGCTGCGACGACTCGGGGGGTGGTCATGGTCAACCTCTTCCGAAACTATCGGATAGTATTTCGATATCTGCGTGGCCCGAATTTACGCCGACGCAACGAGAGGCGTCAATACCGGTCCGGTTGCGATGCCCTGTGCCGGAGTGCTCCGAAGCGCGTAGTATCAGGCGACGTGAGTGCAGACCCGACCCCCGGACCCGAAGGATCGACGCTCTCGGAGCCGGTCACCATCTCGAAAATTGCGGAAGCCGCCGGTGTTTCGGTGCCGACCGTGTCCAAGGTGCTCAACGGCCGGGCCGACGTGGCCAGCCAGACCCGGGCGCGTGTGGAGGAGCTGATCCGCCGGCACGGCTACCGCCGCCGACGCGGCCCCGGCGGCGGCCGGTCGTCGATGATCGACCTCGTCTTCCACGAACTCGACAGCGCGTGGGCGATCGAGGTCATCCGCGGCGTGGAGAACGTCGCGCGCGCCGAGGGGCTGAGCGTGGTGCTCACCGAGTCGGGGGGCGAGCAGACGCCCCGCGAGGCCTGGGTCGACGCCGTCCTGGCGCGCCAGTCCACCGCCGCGATCCTGGTCTTCTCCGACCTGGCGCCCGAACAGCGCGCCCGCCTGGCCGCCCGCGACATCCCGTTCGTGGTCGTGGACCCGGCCGGGGATCCCGGCCCCGACATGCCCGCGGTGGGTTCGGCGAACTGGAACGGCGGCCTGGCCGCGACCCGCCACCTCATCGAACTCGGCCACCGGCGCATCGGGGTGATCGGCGGACCGCGGCCCGTGCTGTGCAGCAAGGCCCGCATCGACGGCTACACCTCGGCCCTGGACGCCGCCGGGATCGAGGTGGACCCCGCGCTGATCCGCTACGGCGACTTCCACGTGGAGAGCGGGCGCGACCGCGGGCGCGAGCTGCTGCGCCTGGACGATCCGCCCACCGCGATCTTCGCGGGCAGCGACCTGCAGGCCATGGGGCTCTACGAGGCCGCGCGCGAGCTGGGGGTGCGCATCCCCGAGGACCTGAGCGTGGTCGGCTACGACGACCTGCCCGTCGCCCGCTGGGTGGGTCCGCCGCTGACCACCGTGCGCCAGCCGCTCACCGAGATGGCCGAGGAGGCCACCCGGATGGCGCTCGCCCTCGCGCGGGGGGAGCGCCCGGCCAACCTGCGCCTGGACCTGGCCACCGACCTGGTGGTGCGGCGCAGCACGGCCGCACCGGCGGCACGCTGAAACAAACTGTTCACAACCTTCTGTTGACAACAGAAGGTGCGCGGCCGATGCTGGAGGCATGGAACAGCACGACGACGCCTTCACCCCGCCCGACGCCCGGCGCGCCCGCCGTCTGCGCACCCACGAGGCCCTGCTGCGCATCACCGACCGCCACGCCCGGGGGGAGCACCGCACGCGCTGGACGGACCAGGGGATGCCGATGCCGCCCGGCGACGCCGTGCGCGCAGTCGCCGACCTGGCGGCGGGCAGCGTCGTTCCGCAGGAGGGCGAGCCCGCCGTCGACCAGGACGACCTCACCGCCGCCCTGACCCTGGTGCCGTGGGCCCGCGAGGAGTTCGACCAGGTGGAGGCCGGTCTCCTGCGGATGGCCAAGGGGCGCGGCATGACCTGGCAGGAGATCGCCTTCGGGCTCGGGCTCGGCACGTCCCAGGCCGCCCGCCAGCGCCACGAGCGCCTCAGCCGCCGGGTCGCCCCGGACACCTGACCGCATTCCGGTCCCGGGCCGGCCGCGCGGTGCGGTCACACGGCCAGGTGCGTGTACTCCAGTCCCAGGAGGTCGGCCACGGCGCGCACGTCCGCCGCGCGGTGGCCGGTGCCCAGGGCCCAGTGGTGCGCGATGCCGGTGGCGCTCCAGGCGTCCACCCACTCTCCGGGGTCGCAGCCGAAGTCCACCCGCGAGGTCGTGTTGCCGATCCGCAGCAGCGGCCCCTCGCCCGTACGGCCCTCCGCCGTCAGCAGAGCGAACGACCCGTCCCGGCGCTGGATCACCCCGCACAGGGTGACCGGGCCGTGCTCGACGTCGAACTCCACCGACACGCCGTAGCCGCGCTTGCCGTGGAAGACGCCCAGGCCGCGCAGCAGCGGACGGCGCGCGCTGATCGCCAGGTGCGCCGGGCCGTCGTGGCCCATCTCGACATGGCCGCGGGTGAAGTCCAAGGCCTGGAGCTCGGTGAACGAGCCGCCGGCGCCCAACCGGTCCATCACCAGCATCGCCATGCACGTGCGCAGCTCGAACTCGCCCACGGCCGGCACACCCCGTGCGGTCAGTAGGGAGGCGCCCAGGATCATCCCGGCGCCCAGCCGCTCGTGCAGCTCGCCGGACAGGCCGCGGTGGTAGTACGACAGGCTGTCCAGGCCGAAGTCGGCCACGAGCCGGTCGAGGCCCACGGCGACCCGCGCGCCCCAGCGGAAGTCCTCGTCCGCCACGGAGTCGGTCACCTCGAACACCGCGCGGGCCTCGTCCAGTTTGGCCGCCACCGCGGCCTCCTCGGTACCGGGCACGCGCTCGCGCAGGTCGTCGAACTCCAGCACCTCCACGTGGCCGCCGAGGTTGCGCGTGATGAGCGTGGGGTCGGTGGCCACGTCCATCATCCCCGGGTACACGTGACCCATGAGCCCGTGCCGGGCGCCCTCCAGGGTCGCCCGCACCCCGGCGGCGCGGATCCAGCGGCCGATGCGCTCCCAGGCGCGCTCGTCCTCCAGGTACCCCGACACCGAGCGGAACTCCACGCCCAGCCGCTCGAACAGGTTGGCCATCTCCGGCAGCGGGCACGCACCGCAGTAGGCCAGCCACTGGCCGGTGTCGAAGGACTCGTGGTCCATCGACGCGGTCGGCTGCAGGTTGACGAACAGGACCGGCGCCTGGCCGCGCCGGGCGATCGGCGCGACCATCGACGAGGTCATGTAGGTGGTCAGGAAGCACACGATGAGGTCGCAGTCGGCGGAGCGCAGCCGCTCGGCGGCGGTCGCGCCCTCCCGCTCGTCGCTGACGAACCCGGCGTCGACGACCTGGGCGTCGAACCCGCGCATGCGCTCGGCCACGCGCGCGGCGGAACAGCGCAGCTGGGGGAGCAGGTCGGGGAACTGAGGCCAGTAGGTGCCCAGGCCGCCCGCGACCAGGCCCACGGTGGGTCCGGTGCGGCGGGTGTGCGTGGTGCTGTCGGGTCCGGAAGCGACGGTCATGCGCGGAGCTCCTTGTACGGGCGGGGGCGGATCAGGTCCGGCGCGCGGCCGTGGACCCCCGGACCACGAGCTCGGGCGTGAACCACGCGCGTTCGTGCCGGTGGCCGGGGTCGTTCAGTTCCGAGACGAGCAGGCGCATCGCCGAGCGGCCCAGATCGAACTTGGGCTGGGCGACGGAGGTCAGCCCGGGGTGGACGAGGTCGGCGAAGTCGACGTTGTCGTAGCCGACGACGGAGATGTCCTCGGGCACGCGGATCCCGCGCCGGCCCAGGCCCTTCATCAGGCCCAGCGCCAGCTGGTCGTTGGCGCAGAAGACGGCCTGGGGGCGCCGGCGGGGGCCGCCCGCCAGGACCGCGTCGACGGCCCGCTCGCCGTGGTCGGCGTTGAGCTGGGGCTGTTCGACCACGCGGACGGCCTCGTCGGGGTCCAGGTGCGCCTCCGCGCACGCCTCCCGCAGCCCCTCGTGGCGGCGGCGTACCTGCTCGATCGCGAACGGGCCGGTCAGGAAGGTGATCCGCTCGTGGCCGAGCCCGATGAGGTGCCGCCCGGCGGCCAGCCCGCCCGCGTGGTTGTCAACGCTGACGCTGCAGCCGACCTCCTCCGACACGTCGCCCCGGTCCAGGGCCACCCACGCGGTCCCCTGCCTGGCCAGCCAGAGCAGGTCGGACAGGTCGTCGTCCACGGGCATGACGACGGCGCCCGCCGCGCGCTGTTCGGCGAGCAGGCGCAGGTTGCGGCGCTGGCGGTCCTGCTGTTCGGCGGAGTTGAGCAGGACCACGGCCAGACCGGCCGTGGCGGCCTCCTCCTCGACGCCCCGCGCGACCTCGGTGAAGAACGGGTTGGTGACGTCCAGGACCAGCAGGCCCACGGATCCGCTGCGGCCCGAGCGCAGGCTGCTGCCGGAGGAGTTGCGCACGTAGTCGAGCTCGGCGATGGCCGCCTCGACCTTGCGGCGGGTCGTCGCGGCGACGCGCTCGGGCCGGTTGAGGACGTTGGACACCGTGCCGGGGGAGACCCCGGCGTGCCGGGCGACCTCGGTGATGCCCACCGTGCGGCGGGTGGCGCGTGGACTGGGACTCAAGGGTTCTCCACTGGGGCTCGAACGGTCGGGGCGACGCGCTCGCATGCTACTGACACGGCCCTCAGAACGTCGGTTCATGCTCACACTCGGATTGAAACGTGTCAATGACTTTCCGGAACCCGGTGCCTCAAGGGCGGAGGGCCAGAGTCCGGTCGGGGGAGGAGCGGGCACCGTTACCAGCGTGATACCTGGTATTTCGTCGCGCTCCCCTTGACGGGGTAGTGTGCTGGACTTAACATCCACTTCATATTAAAACGTTTTTGCACGAATCTCCTGAACCTCAGGAGATCGGCACAGGAAGAAGGAGGACGCACGTGACGGACGACCGATCACCAGTGCCTCCGCCCCTCGCGTTGGTGGACGTCACGAAGTCCTTCGGGAGCGTCCGGGCGCTACGGGGACTGAGTCTGCACCTGCGTGCCGGGGAGATCCACGCACTCGTGGGGGAGAACGGCGCGGGCAAGTCCACGCTGGTCAAGACCATAGCCGGAGTCCACCGGCCCGACGGCGGCCAGGTCCTGGTCGACGGACGGCCCACCGAGTTCACCGCGCCCGCCGACGCCCAGCGCGCCGGGGTCGCGGTCATCTACCAGGAGCCCACCCTCTTCCCCGACCTGTCGGTGGCCGAGAACATCTTCATCGGCCGCCAGCCCCGCACCCGCCTGGGCACCATCGACCGCGCCCGCATGCGACGCGACACCGACGAGGTGTTCGGCCGGCTGGGCGTGGCGATCGAACCCGACCGTCCCGCGCGCGGCCTGTCCATCGCCGACCAGCAGCTCGTCGAGATCGCCAAGGCCATCACCCGCCACGCCCGTGTCCTGGTCATGGACGAGCCCACCGCCGCCCTCTCGGGTGTCGAGGCCGAGCGGCTGTTCACCGTCGCCCGCACCCTGCGCGAGGAGGGCGCGGCCCTGCTGTTCATCTCCCACCGCTTCGACGAGGTGTTCGGCCTGTGCGACCGCATCACCGTCGTGCGCGACGGCGCCTACGTCTCCTGTGACCCCACCGCGGACCTGGACGTGGACACCGTCGTGCGGCGCATGGTCGGACGCGACGTCGACAGCCTCTACCCCAAGGAGGACGCCGAGTTCGGCGACACCGTCCTGGAGGTCGAGGGCCTGACCCGCCAGGGCGTCTTCGCCGACGTGACCTTCTCGGTGCGCGCGGGCGAGATCGTCGCCCTGGCCGGCCTCGTGGGCGCGGGCCGTAGCGAGGTCGTCCGCGCGGTCTTCGGTGTCGACCGCTACGACGCCGGCGCCATCCGCGTCGCCGGCCGGGCCCTGCCCCCGGGCCGGCCGCGTGCCGCCATGGCCGCCGGCATGGCCCTGGTCCCCGAGGACCGCCGCCAGCAGGGGCTGGTCATGGAGTCCTCCATCGAACGCAACGCCACCGCCACCCGGCGGGGCCCGCTCAGCCGCTTCGGGCTGCTCGGCGCCCGCGCCGAACGCGAGAGCGCGCGGGAGTGGGGTGCCCGGCTCCAGCTCAAGTGCGGCGCCCTCACCGACCCCGTCGCCACCCTCTCCGGCGGCAACCAGCAGAAGGTCGTCCTGGCCAAGTGGCTCTCCACCGAGCCGCGCGTGCTGTTCGTCGACGAGCCCACCCGCGGCATCGACGTCGGCACCAAGGCCGAGGTCCACCGCCTGCTGTCCACCCTCGCGGGGGAGGGGCTGGCCATCGTCATGGTCTCCAGCGAACTCCCGGAGGTCCTGGGCATGGCCGACCGGGTCCTGGTCATGCACGAGGGCCGCGTCACCGCCGAACTCGACCGCGACCGGGCCGACGAGGAGTCGGTCATGTACGCGGCCACCGGACAGCGACCGAGCGAGGCCGCCTGATGAGCACACCCACCACCGCTCCCTCCCCCTCGGCCACGGGGGCACCGCCCGCACCCGCCCGGCGGGCCGCCCGGCGCCGGCCCCAGATCCGCGAACTCGGCGTCCTGCTGGCCGTCGTCGTCCTCATCGCGGCCACCTGGCTGCACAACCCCGGCTTCCTGTCCCACCAGGGCGTGCGCGACCTCTTCCTGGGCGCCACCGTCCTGGCGGTCCTGGCCATCGGCCAGGCCCTGGTCCTGATCACCAAGAACGTCGACCTGTCGGTCGGCTCGGTCATGGGCCTGTCGGCCTTCGGCACCGGCATCCTCTTCGTCACCTTCCCCGGTCTGCCGGTCCCCGTCGTCATGTTCGCGGGCGTGCTCATCGGTCTGCTCTGCGGCCTGGCCAACGGACTGCTCGTCACCACCGTCCAGGTGCCGGCGCTGGTCGTCACCCTGGGCACCCTGTACGCCTACCGCGGCCTCAACCACTGGTGGGCGGGCGGCGGGCAGGTCAACGCCCACGACATGCCCGAGTCCTTCCTCGCCCTGGGCCGGATCCCCGTCCTGGGCGTGCCGCTGCCCGCGGCGATCGCCGTGCTCGTCGTCGTGGTCGTGGGCCTGTACCTGGCCCACTTCCGCTCGGGCCGCGAGCTCTACGCGATCGGCTCCAACGCCGACGCCGCGCGCCTGTCGGGCATCCCCGCCGGCCGCCGCGTCATCACCGCCTTCGCCGTCAACGGCGCCCTGGCCGGGCTGGCCGGCGTCCTGTTCGCCGCCCGCTACGGCACCGTCGACTCCACCGTCGGCACCGGCATGGAACTGCAGGTCGTCGCCGCAGCGGTGGTCGGCGGCGTCGCCATCGCCGGGGGCGTGGGCACCGTCTACGGTGCCGCCCTGGGCGCCGTCCTGCTCACCACCATCACCGCCGCCCTGCCCATCTGGCAGATCGACCAGTTCTGGCAGCAGGCCGTGGTGGGCGCGCTCATCCTGGCCGCCATCGGCCTGGACCGCCTGCTGGCGCTGCGCACGGCCCGCAAGCTTCGAGGAGGAGGTGCCCGTGGCGCCTGAACGCGTCATCACCAGTCCGGCCCCCGCTCCGGCGGCCGGCCCCGACCGGCCCGGAGGGGCCCGGCGGATGGCCTCGCTGCTGTCCCTGCGCGAGTCACCGGTCGTCGCCGCCCTCGTCGTGGCCCTGCTCGGCGCGTCCCTGTTCGTCGACATGTTCGCGTCCGGGCGCAACATCAGCTTCCTGCTGCTGAGCATCGCCGCCATCGCCCTGATGGCCCTGCCGATGACCCTCATCGTCGTCACCGGCGAGATCGACCTGTCGGTGGCCAGCACGCTCGCCCTGACCAGCGCCACCCTGGGGGTCCTCTGGGAGTCCGGGGTGCCCATCGAGACGGCGCTGTGGATCTGCCTGGCCGTCGGCGCGGGCCTGGGCGCCCTCAACGGCGTCCTGGTCACCGTCATGGGGCTGCCGTCGCTGGCCGTCACCATCGGCACGATGGCGCTGTACCGCGGCCTGGCCTACGTCCTGCTGGGCGACCGCGCCGTGGCCAGCTACCCGCAGAGCTGGGTCAGCGGCTCCCGCGACCCCTTCCTCGGCATCGAGGGCCTGCCGTGGATCGCCGTGGCCGTCCTGGTCCTGGCGGTGCTCTTCGCCGTCCTGCTGCACGCCACCCCGATCGGCCGCTCGCTGTTCGACATCGGCAACAACGACGAGGCCGCGCACTTCACCGGAACACCCGTCCGCTGGACCAAGTTCTGGCTCTTCACGCTCAGCGGCACCGTCGCCGCCGGAGCGGGCGTGTTCTGGACCCTGCAGTACGGCACCTCCCGGGCCGACACGGCCTTCGGCCTGGAACTGCAGGTCGTGGCCGCCGTCCTGCTCGGCGGAGTGTCCATCTTCGGCGGGGTCGGCTCGGTCCTCGGCGTCATGTGCGGCGTCCTGCTGCTCGGCGTCATCCGCAACGCGCTCCAGCTCTTCGGGCTGTCCAGCGAGGTCCTGCAGATCGTCACCGGTCTGATCCTCATCGCCTCCGTTGTCACGCCCAACCTCGTGGCCCGGGTGCGCGCGGCGCGCGCACCCGCACCCGCGTCCGTGTCCGCGCCCGTCCCCGACTCCACCGACCGTCCACACAACGGAGAACAGTCATGATCGATCCCCTGCGCCCGCGCCACCTGGCCCTGGCCGCCACGGCCGTCGCCGTGCTGATGACCGCCGCGTGCGGCGGCACCACCATCGACGACGCCGAGGAGTCGGGCGGCTCCGGTCCCACCGGAACCGCCGACCCCGACGCGGAGATCCCCGAGGGCCTGAAGATCGACTTCCTGCCCAAGCAGCTCAACAACCCCTACTCCGACATCGTCAACGCCGGTGGCGCGCAGGCCGTGGAGGAGCTGGCGGGCGAGTACACCGAGCGCGGCGGCACCGAGGCCACCGCCGACTCCCAGGTCGAGTACATCAACGCCGCCAGCCAGGCGGCCAGCGACGTCATCGTGATCGCCGCCAACGACCCCGACGCGGTCTGCCCGGCGCTCAACGAGGCCCGCGACAACGGTGCCGCCATCGTCGGCTACGACTCGAACGCCAACTGCACCGACGTGTTCGTCAACCAGTCCTCCGACGAGCTGATCGGCCGTGCGCTGGTGGAGATGATCTCCGCGCAGCTGGACGGCGAGGGCACCTTCGCGATCCTGTCGGCCACCCCCAACGCCACCAACCAGAACACCTGGATCGCGGCGATGGAGGAGATCCTGCAGGAGGACGAGTACGCCGACCTGGAGCTGGTCGACACCGTCTACGGCAACGACGACGACCTGGAGTCCTTCCAGGAGATGCAGGGCCTGATGCAGTCCTACCCGGACCTGGACGGCGTCGTGTCGCCGACCACCGTGGGCATCGCCGCCGCGGCGCGCTACGTCAGCGACTCCGAGTACAAGGGCGAGGTCGCCATCACGGGCCTGGGCACGCCCAACCAGATGCGCGAGTTCGTCGAGGACGGCACCGTCGAGGAGTTCGCCCTGTGGAACCCGCACGAGCTGGGCTACCTGGCCGGCTACACGGGTGCCGCGCTCAAGGCCGGACAGATCACCGGCGCCGAGGGCGAGACCTTCACCGCCGGTGAACTGGGCGAGTACACCGTCGGAGCGGACGGCGAGGTCGTGCTCGGCCCGCCGACGGTCTTCAACGAGGACAACATCGACGACTTCGACTTCTAGCTCCTCCAGTTCCTCCCCTGAGTTCCTCCACCCCGCTGCCGGGGCGCGCCGAGCCTCCTCCGGCGCGCCCCGGCCCCCGCACACAACGGAAGGGAGACCCGTGCAGCGCGTCTGCTTCATCCTGAAGGTCCGCCAGGAGCGCCTGGAGGAGTACAAGGAACGGCACGCCGCCGTGTGGCCGGAGATGCGCGCGGCGCTCAGCGACACCGGCTGGCACAACTACTCGCTCTTCTGCACCGACGACGGCATGGTCGTGGGCTACCTGGAGACCGAGGACTTCGAGGCGGCGCGCGCGGCGATGGCCCGCACCGATGTCAACGAGCGCTGGCAGGCCGAGATGGCGCCCTTCTTCGAGGGACTGCCCGGCCGCCCCGACGAGGGCATGCTCCCCCTCACCGAGATCTTCCACCTGGCCTGATCCCCGACACCCCCCGACCCCCTGTCGAAAGGCTCCCGGATGTCCCCCCGCGCCACCCCCCGTACCCGTGTCCTGAACTCGGCCCTGGCACTCACGCTGGCCGTTCCGCTCGTGGGCGGCCTGGCGGCCCCCGCCGCCGCGGCCGCCGAGCCCTCGGCCACGCCCCTGGGCCGGCAGACCCTGGACGAGCAGGCCCTGTACTTCGTCTCCTACGACGGACTGGTCAACAACGGCTCCTACCAGCAGTCCGGCATCATCACCCACGGCGACTTCCAGTACGCCGCCTGGTACACCGAGTCGCGGCACGCCGTCCTGGCCCGCCGCGACCTCGACGGCGGGGACTGGCGGACCGTCCGCCTGCCGCACAGGCTCAGCGCCGACGACTCGCACAACAGCATCTCGCTGGGCGTGTCCGCCGAGGACCGCACCCTGCACGTGGCCATGGACACCCACAACAACCGCGTGTACTACACGCGCTCGGTGGAGGGTCTGCTGTCCGGCGACGCCCCCTGGTCCGCGGACTCCTTCGAGCCGATCAGCCGGGACCTGGCCGGCCTGGACATCGGATCGATCACCTACCCCCGCTTCGTCAGCGCCCCCGACGACGGACTCCAGCTCGCCTACCGGACCGGCGGGTCGGGCGACGGGACCCTGGAACTGGCGGAGTACGACGGGGACGGCGACGGCGACGGCGACTGGACGCACCTGGGCGCGTGGTCCTCGCCGGAGGGCTCCTACGAGGCCAACGGCGCGGTCAGCACCAGCCGCAACATGTACCTGCACGGCATCGGCTACGGCGACGACGGCCGCCTGCACGCGTCGTTCACCTGGCGCGAGACCGCCGCGGGCGGTGACATCCTCTGCCACCCCGGCGGGCTGTCCAACCACGACACCGGCTACGTCTACAGCGACGACGAGGGCCGTACCTGGCGCACCGACGACGGCGCCGTGGCGGCCGTGACCGGGACCGACCGGCGGGTGAGCGTCGACACCCCCGGGCACGTGGTCGACCCGCTGCCGCTGAACTACGCGCTGATGAACCAGGAGTCGCAGGCGGTCGACGCCCAGGGCAACCCGCACGTGCTCATCAGCTACCGGCCGGGCCGGTTCGGGCACTGCTCCACCGACTTCGTCGGCGACCGCCGCAGCCAGGGCTACGTGTTCCACCTGTACCAGGACGACGCCGGCCAGTGGCACAAGAGAGAGATCCCCGAGCCGCTCCAGGCCTTCGGCCGGTCCCGGCTGGTGATGACCGACGAGGACACCGCCTACGTGGTCATGCCCTTCGGCCGGATCATGGCGGCGACGGCCGGGTCCGGCTGGACCGACTGGACGATGGTCCACGACGGCTCCGGCATCGACGCCTTCGGCGAGGTGCTGGTGGACGAGTCCAGGGTCGCGTCCGAGGGCGTGCTGTCGATCCTGTACCAGGAGGCGGGCGACGAGCCCTCCACGCCCATCCGGGTCGCCGACTTCCGCCTCGGCTGACCGGCAGGTCTGCCTGGCCGAGCAGTCTGGCGGACCGGCCGGCCCGGGGGCCGTGCCCGCGCGCACGGCCCCCGGGCGCGGTCAGGACGCGGCGCGCACCAGCTTGAACGCGTGGTCCCAGCGCCCGTGCAGCAGGCCGGGCAGGCACCACAGGACGCACAGGGGCTCGATGGCGCGCGCCGCCTCCACCGGCCCCATGTCCTCGGTCTCCCACCCGAAGTCGTCCAGGACCCCGGTCACCTCGGCCTTGGCCCGGGCGTCGTCGCCGCACACGAACATCGTGGGCGGCCCGCCCTCGAACGCCGGGTCCACCATGGCCTGGTTGCCGACGGAGTTGAACGCCTTGACGAAGCGCACCTCGGGGAACTCCGCCTGGAGGCGTTCCATGAGGGATTCGTTCGGCCCGGTGAAGTAGCCGAGCACGCCGCCCACCGGCGGGGTGTCGGAGATGGGGTTGGTCGTGTCGATGACCGTCGTCCCGGCGAGGGTGCGCCCGGCGTCGGCCCCGCGCAGCGCCTCGGCCGCGGTCGAGCCCTTGACCGCCAGCACGACCAGCTCGCCGTGGCCGGCCGCCTCCGCGAGCCCGGCCGCCCGGCCGCCGGGGTGCGCCGCCAGCCAGTCGTCGAGCTTGGCGGGATCGCGCGTGCCGAACACGACCTCGTGCCCGCGCGCGTGGAACCCGCTGCCGAGGGCGCGGGCCACCGGACCGGAACCCAGAATGCCGACCTTCACGATGTGGTCCTCTCACAGGCAGGCGCGGGTTCGCTCCCGCGCGATGACCGCACGCTACGGACTCGCCGGAAGGCCCCACAAGTAGGTACTTTCGGGTGCCCGGGGCCGTGCGGAACGCCCCCAGGAGAGAGGCGGGCCATGACGGAACGGGTGTACTCCTGTCCGGTCGAGGTGACGGTGGACCTGATCGGCGGACGCTGGAAGCCGCTGATCCTGTGGCACCTGCGCGTGCACGGGGTCCTGCGCCACGGGCGTCTGCGCCGGATGATCCCCGGCATCACGCAGAAGATGCTCACCCAGCAGCTCCGCCGGCTGGAGGAGGACGGACTGGTCCTGCGCCGGGAGTACCCGCAGGTCCCGCCACGGGTGGAGTACCGGCTCAGCGACCAGGGCGGTGAGCTGCACGAGCTGCTGGACCGCTTCTGCGCCTGGGGCGAGGCCCAGGCCGGGCGCCAGGGCCTCACCATCACCAAACCGGACGCGGCCTCCGGCTGAGCGGGCGCCGGCCTAGTGCACGTAGGGCCACCCGGAGGAGTCCCAGCCGAGCCGGTTGACGCCCAGCAGCGCCGTGCCGTCGTCGGCGTAGTAGTGGTAGGCCAGGATGTCGCTGTCGGTGTCGGCGAAGACGTCCTGGTGGCCGGGGCCGTGGATGCCGCCGTGGCCGGACAGGATCTCGGTGCCACCGCCGGAGGTCATGGCGGTGCCGTTCCGGTCGCGGTAGGGGCCGGTGATGTCGCGGGACCGTCCGACCATGATGCGGTAGGTGCTGTCCGCGCCGTCGCAGCACCGGTCGAAGGAGACGAACAGGTAGTACCAGCCGTCGTGGTGGAAGAGGGTCGGTGCCTCGATGGCTCCGCCGCCGCGTCCGGCGATCGAGTACAGGGTCCCGTCCAGGCGCTTGCCGGTCGCCGGGTCGATCTTGACCATCTTGAGCCCCGACCAGAACGAGCCGAACGCCATCCACCAGCGGCCCTGTGCGTCCACCTGCAGATGGGGGTCGATGGCGTTGTAGTCGTTGGAGGTGAACGACTCGATGACCAGGCCCTCGTTCCGCCAGGTCCCGGAGTCCCCCGCTGGTACTGGTGGCCAGGAAGATCGCGGACCGGTTGGAGCCGAAGCTCGAAGCGGAGTAGTAGAGGTGGTAGCGCCCGTTGGCGTAGGACAGGTGCGGAGCCCACAGGTTGCGGTCGCCGCCCGTGTACGGGGTGGTCCAGGGCGCCCCTCCGGGGAAGACCGTGCCGGCGTTCCGGAACTCCGTCCGGTCGGTCGAGGTCTTCAGCGCCACGCCGTGGCCGGTGTGGGCGATCAGGTAGCCGCCGTCGGGACGCTTGACGAAGGACGGATCGTGCACCCTGACGTCCCCGGTCACGACGCCGGGGCCGGGGTGGTCGGCCGCCGCGGCGTGCGGGGGAGCGGCGGCGTCGGCCATGGTCGGGACCGCGGAGAGCGCTCCGGTCGCCAGGGCGGCGCCCAGCATCCCGCGGCGGGAGAGGAACGCGGAGGGGGCAGGGCCGTGTCGGCCCGGTGGTCCGCCGGGCGCCCTGTCGGGCAGGGGGCGGTGTGCCGTGGGGGGTGGTCGGAGGGCCGCTCGCCATCACGAACACTCTTCGCGATGGTGCGGTCATCGTAAGGTGGCCCCCGGAGCGCGTCAACCCTCCTCTTCCGCCTCCGTCCGCGGGCGCTCCGCGTGCGGGACATCCAGCCGGTTGGGGATCCCCGCGCCGCGGGTAGGAACCGGTCGAGACCTTCGCCGCCTCGAGCACCCCCACCCCCCGGAGGCAGAGAGTGCGCTTACGGATCGTTCTGACGACCCTGGTCGTCCTGTGGCTGTTGATCGGACTGGTCGCCACCTTCCAACGCGGCCTGTTCTCCCGGGACGAGGCCTCGTGCTCGACCGTCGGGCACGCGCTGGGCACCGTCTTCGTGGGCCCGTTGAACTACGTGGGGGTGAATCCGAGCGTCGAGTGCCCGCCCCTGCCCGAGCCCTCGCAGTAGCGGACGCGCTTCGTCGGAGACGGCACGGAGTCCTCGCTCCGGTCGGACGTCGCGCGGCGCGCCACACGGCGGCGGACGTTCGGCCCTGAGGCCGCGCGTCCGCCGCCGGTGACCGGTACGGCGATCGGTTGCGCCCGGCGCGCATGAGGGGACGCCGGTGAGGGCACGACATGGGGGCGCCCGGTGCGCACGCACGGGTCGGGAGTGCGCGCCCCGGATCCGCGTGCGTCGAGGGAAGTCTGAAACCTACTGACGCGGTAGGAACAGTGGGTAAGAACCGGGGTGCCGGCGGAAGCCGTCCCACCGGCGAGGACGCGGGTTACCGGCAAGTTCTACCGGCTGGTAGCTTTGCCCGGGTGCCGGATCGGAGAGCGACGGGAGGAACAGTGCACGAGGGTGTCCTGACACGGATCAGACCCGTTCCCCACAGTCGGTTCCGGCTCTTCGTCCTCCACCACGCGGGCGGCTCCCCGCAGGGTTACCGGGCCTGGGTCCGCCACTTCCCGGCGGACTGGGACGTGTGCCTGGTGGAGGCGCCCGGGCGCGGCCGCTCGTCGGACCGCGCGCCCTTCACCGACGCCCGCGCCCTGGCCCGCCACCTGTCCGAACGCCTCCTGCCGTACCTGGACCGCCCCTACGGCCTGTTCGGGCACAGCATGGGCGCCCTGGTGGGCTACGAGATGGCGCTGCGCCTGGCCGACGGCCCCGCGCCCTCCTGGCTCGGCGTCTCGGCCTGGAGCCCCGCGCCCGGCGTCGAGTGGGACCGGCCGCGCCACCGGCTCACCGACGAGCGCCTGCGCGCGTCGGTCGCGCGCATGGGCGGCACCCCCGCCGCCGTCCTGGAGGACCCCGACCGGTGGCGGGCCGCCGAACCCCTCATCCGGGCCGACCTCGCCGTCGTCGACACCTGGCGCCCCGGCCCCGGCACGCCCCTGCTGCGCCATCCCGTGACGGTCCTGGGCGGCGAGGACGACCCCGGCATGCCCCCGTCGCGGCTGGCCGCCTGGCAAGGCCGCACCGAGGGCCCCGTCCGCACGCACATCCTGCCCGGCGGCCACTTCTACTTCGTCGGCCGCCTGCGCGCGGTGGCCGCGCGGGTGACCGAGGACGTCCGCGCGGCCGAGCCCGTGTCCGTCTGAGCGGACGTCGAATACCCCGTGACGCCCTCGACGGAGGAGCTGTGGCCGCGCAGCGGTCAGCGCGGGGAGACGGGCCGGGTGCTGCCGCGCACCACCAGACCGGTGGGCAGCGTCATCGTCGGCGGCGGCTCGCCACCGGACTCCACGAGGTCGAGTAGGATCTGGGCGACGAGGTTGCCCTGCTCCGCCACGGGCTGCTCGACGGTCGTCAGGTCCAGGACGTCGGCGAGCTCGTGGTTGTCGAACCCGACCACCGAGATGTCCTCGGGCACGCGCAGGCCGCTGTGACGGATGGCCCGCATCGCGCCGAAGGCCATCTCGTCGGACTGGGCGAAGACGGCGGAGGGGCGGGTGGCCCCGCTCAGGAGCGCGCTCATGGCGCGCTCGCCGCCCGCCACCGTGTAGTCGCCGACGGCCTCCAACTCGGGCCGGTATCCGATACCCGCGTCCTCCAGGACGTCGCGGTAGGCGCGGGCACGGTCGCGCGGGGTCGTGAAACTGTGCGTCGCCGGACCGCCTCCGCTGATGTGCGCGATGTCGCGGTGGCCCAGCATGATCAGGTGCCGGACGGCGCTGCCGGCCCCCGCCACGTCGTCGATCCGCACGCACGCGAAGCCCTCCGCGTCCGCACCCACCAGCCCCAGGGGCACGTCGAGTCCGGACAGCACGGCCGCCTGCTCCGGTGAGAGGGGCATGCTGAGCACGGCCACCGCGTCCACCCGGCGCCGCAGCGGCATCGCGTCGAAGAACCGGTCGCGGCTGGTCGCGTCGGCGAGGTTGTACAGCAGCAGGTCGAACCCCCTGGACCGCAGGACCTCCTCGACGCCGAAGATCACCTCTCCGAAGAACCACCGGTTGACGTAGGGCGCCACCACACCGACCGTGTGGGTGCGCCCGCTGGCCAGTCGGGACGCGCTGGGTGTGATCGTGTAGTCCAGTTCGCGCGCGATGCGCACGATGCGCAGGCGCGTGCCCTCCGCCACGCTGGGCAGGCCGCGCAGGGCACGCGAGACGGTCGCGGTGGAGACCCCGGCCCGGTTGGCCACATCCGACAGACTTGCTCCCACTGCTCTCCCCCTCGGTCGGCGCAGCCCGGCCCGGACCAGGACACGCGCAGCCTATTGTGCCCCCGACCGGCCGCGCACCGCACCGGTCGGGGCGGGCCCGCGCCGCGGCGGGCCCTGGTCCGGTCGCGGCGCGCGCAGGGCGACCGACACGTCGTCGCGGTCCGGGTAGGGGTCGGCCACCCGTCGCACGGTCACCGGGAGCGGGCGGTGGTCGGCGCCGCGGGCCAGGCAGGGCCCCGGCGTGGTCGCGTAGGACGCCTCGCAGGCCACGAGGACACCGTCGGCGTACAGTTCCAGGTACTCGCCGAACAGCAGCGCGCGCAGGTGCGCGACCGGGTGTTCCAGCGCGGTCTCCCGGCCGCCCGCCGGGCCCCGCACCCGCAGGGCACCGGGATCCAGGTCCACGGTGAAGCCCGCATCCTCTCCCCGCAGTACGATCCTGGCCGGCCCGCCCTCGACCGCCACGTCCACGACCGCGTCCCAGACCGTGTCACCGGGAGCGAGCGCGGGGCCCAGGTGGGACTCGACGCCCGGCCACCAGGTGAGCCGGGGGCGGTCGTCGGGGCCGGTCTCCAGGACCTTCGGCTGGGCGAGCATGCCCCGGCACGCGGCGCCGCCGTCGTCCAGCCCGTACCGGCGCTGGACGGTGTGCAGCAGCAGGCGCTCGCCCCCGGGGCCGTCCACGAGGCGGGGAGCGTAGGGGCCGGGGGGCGCGAGCGGCCCGAGCCGTTCCCAGGACCCGTCCAGCCGTTCCGCCCGCCACGCCTCGATGTGGTGCGAGGGGCCGACGGAGCCGAGCAGCAGCCAGCCCCCGGGGACGCGTTCGAGGACGGGGCACTCCAGTTCGTCGACGTCGCCGGGCACCAGGAGGGGAGGCCGCACGGTCCACCGGCGCAGATCGTCGGAGACGGCCAGCCCCACGCAGCCGGAGCGTTCGACGGGGCCGTGCGCGGTCCGGGCGCACACGAGCATGGCGTAGCGGGCTCCGAACAGCCCGCCCTCCGGTTCGACGATCCACGGATCGCGCCACGCCTCCTGCTCACCGGCCCGGTACCACCGTGCGTCCGGACGCACGACGGTTCCGGGGACGCGCCGCCAGCCCGAGCCGTCCTCGGCGCGGGTCCGCGCCAGCCCCACGGCCTGGCGCTTGTGTCCGTCGTCGTGGACCCCCGTGTAGGCCATCGTCCACCCGTCTCCGTGGCGCAGCGGGTGCATCGTCCACACGCTGGTGTCGTCGAAGTCCCCGGGCCGGCCCACACCGAAGGCGGGCGCGAGCGGTTCCCAGTGGACCAGGTCGTGGGAGACGGCCCGCCCGTAGGAGGTCTCCAGCAGGCTCACGTCGGGGTGCTCGGTCCAGGGCGCCTGGAGGTGCAGGAGGACGTAGGGCGGCCCCGGCAGGAGCGCGAAGTCGTTGAGGCAGGCCCCCGGTGGTGCGTAGCGCATGGTCGCTCGGTCCTCTCAGTGGTCGGCGTCGAAGCGATGGCCCCGCCGCGTGTGGCGGAGCCTTCGCATGGCCGGAAAGCAACATTACATGCAATCGCTTACATTCTATCTGGTGGCTTGGAGCGTGCGTCTGTGTCAGGTGAATGCTCTGCTCATGAGGGTGAAACATGCCCTCTGTGTTCGCCTGTGTCCGTTCTGTGCGTACTTGATAACGGACGGGCAACGAGTCAATGTAAGCGATTGCATTCGTGTTTCACGTGACTAGCGTTGGGTGGCACAGCTCACAGGGCACCGCCCGTCGGCACGCGGACCTCTCGGGGCGCAGCCCATCGCGACCGACACGTCCGGTGCCTCATAGGAGGAGATGATCGTGCGATCCAAGCGAACCGAGACACGCGGCGCCCTGCGCGCCGTGGCCGCCCTCGCGGCCCCCGTCCTCGTTCTGGCCGGCTGTGGTGCCGGAGGCGGGCAGGCCGATCCTGGTGACGGAGACGGCACCATCACGATCTGGGCGCACCAGGGCCAGGACCGGGAGGTCGCCGCCCTGCAGGACGCGGTGGACGCCTTCGGCGACGCCAACCCCGACATCGCGGTGGAGCTCACGCTCATTCCCGAGGCCGACTACACGACCACCGTCACCACGGCGAGCCCGGACGAACTGCCCGACGTGCTCGAATTCGACGGCCCCACGATGGCGAGCCTGGTCTACAACGGCAAGCTCTCCCCGATCGACGACTTCGTGTCGGAGCAGACCCGCTCCAACGCCACCGACTCGATCCTGGCCCAGGGCACGCTCGACGGATCGCTCTACGGCCTGGGCATGTTCGACTCCGGGCTCGGCGTCTACGGCAACGCGGCCCTGCTGGACGAGGCCGGGATCTCCTTCCCCGAGGGGATGGAGGACGCCTGGACGGCGCAGGAGTTCACCGACGCCCTGGCGGACCTGGCCGCGAAGGACGACGACGGCCGCGTCCTGGACGTCAAGCAGAACTACGGTTTCGGTTCCGGCAGCGAGTGGACGACCTACGCCTTCTCTCCGGTCGTGTGGTCGGCGGGCGGCGCACTGATCGACGGTGACAGCGCCGACGGCGCCCTCAACACCCCCGGCACCGTCGAGGCGCTGAGCCTGGTCCAGGAGTGGGCCGGCTACACCGACGCCAACACCGACGACAGCGCCTTCGTCTCCGGGGACGTCGCGCTGTCCCTCGTCGGGCACTGGGAGTACCCCAACTACTCCGAGGCGCTGGGTGAGGACTTGGTCGTGCTTCCCCTCCCGGACTTCGGCCACGGCGTCAAGACCGGCCAGGGCTCCTGGGCGTGGGGTGTCGCCGGCACGTCCGACAACGGTTCGGCGGCCGGCGCGTTCATCGACTTCCTGATGGCCGACGACCAGGTGGCCGCCATGACCGCGGCCAACGGAGCGCCCCCCGGCACCAAGAGCGCCATCGAGACCAGCGACCTGTACGGCCCGGGCGGGGACCTGTCCCTGTTCGCCGACCAGTTGGCGGCGACCTGCGGCGCGGGTCCCGTCACCGCCGACTGCGTGGCCGTACCGCGCCCGGTGACCGCCGGCTACCCCGTCATCACCCGCCAGTTCGCCGACGCCTTCGCCGCCATCTGGGAGGGCGGCGACGTCGCCGAGGCGCTCGACGGCGCGGTCACCGCGATCGACACCGACTTCGCCGACAACGACTCCTTCACCATCTCCTAGCACTCGGTCTCCGAGGGGCGCCGCTACGTCCACAGGGACCGTGTCCGTCAGGGGCACGGTCCCGGCGGCGCCCGGACCGCACGCACGACCGTCCCCCGGGACACCCGCGACCGTAAGGATCATCCATGACCGCTCCCGCTCCGCCGGGTGCTGCCCGCACACGTCCCAAAGCACGGCGCCAGGGGTGGGCGGGGCCGCTGATGGCCCTGCCCGCCGTCGCCGGGCTGGCGCTGTTCGTGGCGCTGCCCTTCGCGATGGCCATCGGGCTCTCACTGTTCAACGTCCGGCTCGACTCCTTCCGGCCACCCGACTTCTTCGCTCTGGAGCAGTACCGGCGCATCCTCGTCTCGCCCGATTTCAGCGGCGACTTCTACCGGGCGCTGGGCAACAACGTCCTGTTCGCCGCGGTGATCGTGCCCGTGCAGACGGCGGCCGCCCTGGCCCTGGCGCTCCTGCTCAACCGTCCGCTGCGCGGCATGCCCGTCTTCCGGACGTTCTTCTTCATGCCGGTCGTCTTCCCGATGGCCCTGATCGCGACGGTCTGGCGGCTCATCCTCGACCCGGGGCCGGACGGCATGCTCAACTCCGTGCTCGGGCTCGCCACCTTCGGCCTGTTCTCCCCTCAGGACTGGCTCGGGGACGCGGCCACGGCCATGCCCTCGATCATGCTGCTGTCCCTGTGGCAGGGGGTCGGCTTCCAGATGGTCATCCTCCTCGCCGGCCTGCAGGGCATCCCCCGACAGCTCTACGAGGCGGCCGAGGTGGACGGAGCGGGCCGTTGGCAGCGGTTCCGGGCGGTCACCCTGCCCGGGCTGCGCAACACCCTGGTCTTCGTCGCCCTGGTCACCATGATCCTGTCCTTCCGCCTGTTCGACCAGGTGTACATCCTGACCCGCGGCGGTCCGGACGGAGCCACCAGCACGGTGATGTACCTGGCGGTGACCACGGCCTTCGCCGAGAGCAACGTCAGCCGCGCGGCGGCTATGACCGTCGTGCTCTTCGTCGTGGTCCTGGGCCTCACCCTGCTCCAGCGCCGCCTCGTCACCCAGGAACGGGAGATCTCATGACTGCCCTCGCCGACCGGCCGGCCGCACCCACGCGGGCGCGGACCCCGCGCCGCGCACCGGTCCGCCGGCTCCACCCGCGCGTGCGCCGGGGACTGGACTACCTGCTGATGGGCACGGTCACCCTGCTCTTCGCCTCGCCGATCCTGTACATGTTCATCGGCAGCCTCAAACCCGACGACCAGGTCCTCGACGGACTGGCGGGCTTCGTCCCGCGCCACCTGTCCCTGGACAACTACGCGGACGTCTTCGCCAGGTTCGACGATCCGAGCACCGGCTACTTCCTGGACTTCCTCGGGACGTCGGTGATCGTCACCGGAGTCGTCGTCCTGGGCGGCCTGGTGGTCAACTCACTGGCCGCCTACTCCCTGGCCCGCCTGCGCTGGCGGGGGCGCGACGCCGTCCTCGTCCTCGTGCTGGCGCTGGCCGTCCTTCCCTTCGAGGCCATCGCCGTGCCGCTGTTCTACCTGCTCAACGACTTCCGCAACACGTTGGCGGTGCAGTCGGTCCCGCTGGTGGCCAACGCCTTCTCCGTCTTCCTCTTCTACTCCTTCTTCCTGAAGCTCCCGAAGGAGATCGAGGAGGCCGGCCGGATGGACGGCGCCGGACCGCTGCGGATCTTCGTGCAGATCATCGTCCCGATGAGCAAGCCGGTGTTCGCGACCGTGGCGATCCTGTCCTTCCTCACCCAGTGGGGCATGTTCCTGTGGCCGGTGCTCATGGTCAACGACCCGGCGGTACGGCCGCTTCCGCTGGCCATCAGCGTCTACCAGGGGCAGCCGCCCTTCGCGTGGGGCGACATCATGGCGTTCGGAGTGATGATGGTGCTGCCGATGCTCGTCGTGTTCCTCGTCTTCCAGCGCTGGTTCGTGCGCAGTGTGGCCACCACGGGCCTCAAGGGCTGACCATGCCGACCGGACAGGGGGTCCGATCGCAAGTGACACCCCCCTGTCCGGGTGGTTCGAACCGGGTTACCGTTGTGGTATGGGACTAGAGCTGCCGACCGACCGACTCCGCATCCGGGAGTGGGAGCTGAGCGACGCCGACGCCGCCCTGAAGGTGTACGGGGCAGAGGAGGTCGCCCACTGGCTGACACCGGAGTGGCAACCGGTGAACGACGTCGACGCGATGCGCTCGGTGCTGCACGCATGGATCGAGGCCGGGCCGAACCTGGTCCCGCCGGCGGGCCGCTGGGCGATCGTCCGGGAGTCCGACGGGGAGCTCGTGGGCGGACTGTCGCTGAAGCTCCTGCCGCCGTTCGAGGAGGACTTCGAGCTGACCTGGGCCCTGCGCCCGGACGTGTGGGGGCAGGGCTACGCCACCGAGGCGAGCCAGGCGCTCATGGACTGGGCGTTCAAGCAGGGGATCGAGGAGGTCTTCGCCGTCGCGCGCCCCAACAACACCCGCGCCATCGCGGTGGCGCGCCGGCTCGGCATGGAGTGGGTGGGCGAGACGGAGAAGTACTACGACATGCGGCTGCAGGTCTTCCGCATGCGCCCCGCCTGAGGTCCCCGGACCCGCGCGCTCACGGGCGCGGGAAGAGCGGGGGGTCGATCCTGGCGAACCCCGCCTGGCGCTCGTAGGGGAAGCGGGGGTAGGGGGCGGGCCGGTGGCTCACCGCGTCCAGGCGCTCGACCTGGGCGGGTGTGAGCTCCCAGCCGACCGCGCCCAGGTTCTCGCGCAACTGCTCCTCGTCGCGGGCCCCGACGATGACCGAGGACACCGTGGGGCGGCGCAGCAGCCAGTTGATCGCGACCTGGGGGACGCTGCGGCCGACCTCCTCGGCGATCTCGTCCAGCGCCTCGACCACGTCGTGGAGCAGCTCGTCGGCCACCGGCGGGCCCAGCTCGGCGGTCCGGTGCAGGCGGCTGCGCTCGGGCAGCGGCTGCCCGCGGCGGATCCGGCCGGTCAGCCGCCCCCAGCCCAGCGGGCTCCACACCATCGCGCCCACGCCCTGGTCCAGGCCCAGCGGCATGAGCTCCCACTCGTAGTCGCGGCCGACCAGGGAGTAGTAGACCTGGTGGACGACGTGGCGGGGCAGGTGCAGGCGGTCGGCGGCGGCCAGCGACTTCATCAGCTGCCATCCGGCGAAGTTGGACGCGCCCACGTAGCGGACCTTGCCGTCGCGGACCAGGGTGTCGAGCGCGGACAGGCTCTCCTCCACCGGGGTGCCCGCGTCGAAGCCGTGCAGCTGGAGCAGGTCGATGTGGTCGGTGTCCAGGCGGCGCAGCGCGTCCTCGGTGCCGCGGATGATCCGGGAGCGCGAGGTCCCCGCGTCCTGGGGGCCCTCGCCCGTGGGCAGGCCGAGCTTGGTGGAGAGCAGGACCTGGTCCCGGCGGCCCTTGACCGCCGCGCCCAGGACCTCCTCGGCGGCCCCGTCGGAGTAGACGTCGGCGCTGTCGAAGAGGGTCAGGCCCGCGTCGAGGCCGATGTCCACCAGGCGCCGTGCCTGGTCGACGTCGGTGCCGCCCCACTCGCTGAACAGGGGGCCGCGCCCGGCGAAGGTGCCCGTGCCCAGGCTGAGCTCGGGAACGCGCAGGCCGCTGGCGCCCAGGGTGCGGTATCGCATGGAGTCCTCCTACGGAGATCGCTAACGGGTCTGTTGTTCCGTTAAGATGACTCGTACGCTAGCACGATCGACGCGTTAATGGAATTGGAGTCCCTTTATGGCTGCTGAGCCGGGAAGCGTCCGTCCCGGGGGCCGCACCGCGCGGGTCCGCTCCGCGGTCCTGGCCGCCGCGGGCGACGCCCTCGCCGAGCACGGGATGGCCGGCCTCGACCTGGCCGACGTGGCGCGGCGCGCCGACGTCGGCAGGACCACCGTCTACCGCCGGTGGGGGAGTGTGCCCGCGCTGGTCGCGGACCTGTTGGCGGACATGGCCGAGCAGTCGCTGCCGCGGGTGGAGACCGGTTCGCTGCTGGAGGACCTGCTGGCCAACGCCCGCCTGGTGCGCCGCACCCTGGTCGATCCCCGCCAGGGGGCACTGTTCAAGGCGATGATCGCCGCCGCGGCCTGCGACGACCGCACCGCCGAAGCGCTGCACCGCTTCTACGCCGCGCGGATCGCCGAATGGGCGCCCTGCGTCGACCAGGCGGTCGAGCGCGGCGAGGTACCGCCCGGCACCGACTCCCACGAGGTGGTCCGGGCGGTCTCCGCGCCGCTGTACTACCGCTTCCTCGCCAGCGGCGGCCCGCTGGACGAGGCCGTCGCGCGGCGCTGCGCCCGGGCCGCGGTCGAGGCGGCCCGGGCGGGCGTGTTCGTGTCGGACTGAATCCGGGCGGCGCGCTCAGGCGCCGAGGAACCGGCCGATGCGTTCGGTCTCGTCCTCGGTCAGGCGCACGGCGGCCGCCGCCGTGTTCTCCTCCAGATGGGCCACGCGCGAGGTGCCGGGGATGGGCACCATCACGGGCGAGCGGTGCAGCAGCCAGGCCAGGGACAGCTGGACCGGGCTCACGCCGTGCTCGGCGGCGATCGCGGCCAGCGGCGAGTCCGGGCCCGCCAGCTCCCCGCGCGCGACCGGCGCCCAGGGCAGGAACGCGATCCCGTCGCGCTCACACTGGTCGAGCACCTCCTCGTGCTCGCGGAAGGCGGCGTCGTAGCGGTTCTGGACCGAGGCGACGGGTGCGATGGCGCGGGCGGCCGAGAGCTCGTCCACGGTCACCTCGCTCAGCCCGATGTGCCGGATCTTGCCCTCCGCGCGCAGTTCCATCAGCGCGCCGAGCTGGTCGGCCAGCGGTACCTCGGGATCGATCCGGTGCAGCTGGAACAGGTCCAGCCGCTCCAGGCCCAGGTGGCGCAGGCTCATCTCGGCCTGCTGTTTGAGGTACTCGGGCCGCCCCAGGCGGTGCCACTGGGAGGGGCCGGTGCGCGCCAGGCCGGCCTTGGTGGCGATGACCAGGTCCTCGGGATAGGGGTGCAGCGCCTCGCGGATAAGCTCCTCGCTGATCGCGGGGCCGTAGGAGTCGGCGGTGTCGATGAAGGAGACGCCCAGCTCGACGGCGCGGCGCAGGACGGCCAGGGCCTCGTCGCGGTCGCGCGGCGGGCCCCACACGCCCTCGCCCACGATCCGCATCGCGCCGAAGCCGAGCCGGTGCACGGGCAGGTCACCGCCCAGGGCGAAGGTCCCCGCCTGCGCGGCATTGCTCTGTACGTCGATCACGTGACCCCTTCCGGATGGCGGATGGGCAGGATCTCAGCAGGCGGGGCGGGCTTGCAAGGCGCCACGATGGACCGCACGCGCCTCAGCCGCCGGCGTCGCGGCGGGCGACCGAGGCGAGGTCGGACTCGATGCGGGCGGTGGTCTCCAGCAGCACGGGCAGCAGGTCGCGCCGGATGTCCTCGTTCGAGGAGCGGTTGGCGTGGGCGGAGACGTTGGTGGCGGCGATGACCCGGCCCGAGGCGTCGTGGACCGGGGCGGCCAGGGACCGCAGGCCCTCCTCCAGCTCCTGGTCGACGATGCAGTAGCCGCGCTCGCGCACCCGCAGGACCTCGGCCCGCAGCTCGGAGGGGTCGGTGATGGTGAAGCGGGTGAGCGGCTTGAGCTCCACGCGGTCGAGGTAGGCGTCGAGCTCGGCGTCGTCGAGCCCGGCGAGCAGGACACGGCCCATCGAGGTGGCCGAGGCGGGGAAACGGGTGCCCACGGTGATCGCGACCGCCATGATGCGCGAGGTCGCCACGCGCGCGACGTAGAGGACGTCGTCGCCCTCCAGGACCGAGACCGACGCGGACTCGTGCACGCGGGCGGAGAGGTCCTCCAGGTGCGGCTGCGCCACGTCGGGCAGGCCTGCGGAGGCGACGTAGGCGTAGCCGAGCTCCAGCACGCGGGGGGTGAGGGAGAACAGCCGGCCGTCGGTGCGCACGTAGCCGAGGTCGCCCAGGGTGAGCAGGAAGCGGCGGGCGGCCGCGCGCGTCAGGTCGGTCTCGCGGGCGACCTCGCTCAGGGTCATGGAGGGCCGCTCCGCGGAGAAGGCGCGGATCACCATCAGCCCCCGTTCCAGGGACTGGACGAAGTGGGAGCCGCGAGCGGTGTCGTCGTCGGTGGGCATGGGGCCCTTCCTGGGTCGGGTGTGGAGCGAAAGGCGCGTGGCCCTTCGCGATGTTCTCATGTCGCACAGCGGGGGTCGTACCCGTGGGCGCCTTGACCCCGACCATGGTCGGCGCTACTGTCGTACCCAAGATGTTCGCTGTGTGAACATGCATTCGCTATACGAACGGGAGGTCACATGATCGTCCCCCTGGACGAGGCGGTCCGAGAACTCGTCCACGACGGCGACACGGTCGCTCTGGAGGGGTTCACCCACCTCATCCCCGTCGCCGCCGGGCACGAGATCATCCGCCAGGGCCTGCGCGACCTCACGCTGGTCCGGATGACCCCCGACATCGTCTACGACCAGCTGATCGGCGCGGGCTGCGCCGCCAAGCTCGTCTTCTCCTGGGGCGGCAACCCCGGCGTGGGCTCCCTGCACCGGTTCCGCGACGCCGTGACCTCCTCCTGGCCGGTCCCGCTGGAGATCGAGGAGCACAGCCACGCCGGCATGGCCAACCGCTACGTCGCCGGCGCCTCCGGCCTGCCCTTCGCCGTCCTGCGCGGCTACAGCGGCACCGACCTGGTGGCGCACAACCCCCACATCAAGTCGATCACCTGCCCCTTCACCGGTCAGGAGCTGGCCGCGGTCCCCGCGCTCAACCCCGACGTCACCATCGTGCACGCCCAGCGCGCCGACACCGACGGCAACGTGCAGCTCTGGGGCATCACCGGCATCCAGAAGGAGGCCGCGCTGGCGGCCGAGCGCGTCCTGGTCACCGTGGAGGAGGTCGTGGACACCCTCGACCCCGTCCCCGGCCAGGTGATCCTGCCCGCGCGGGTCGTCACCGCCGTCAGTCCGGTGCCCGGCGGGGCCGCGCCCTCCTACGCGCACGGGTACTACGAGCGCGACAACGACGCCTACAAGGCCTGGGACGCGATCGGCCGCGACCGCGCCGCCTTCACCGCCTGGCTGGAGGAGCTCACCGGCGCCGCCTCCCTCGCCGGCCCGCAGCCCGCAGGGAGGGCTCTGTGACCACCGTGACCTGGACCGCCGACGAGATCATGACGGTCACCGCGGCGCGCTCGCTGCGCGACCGGATGGCCTGCTTCGTCGGCATCGGCCTGCCCAGCACCGCCGCGAACGTGGCCCGGCGCACGCACGCGCCCGGACTGTGGATGATCTACGAGTCCGGGACCCTGGGGGCCGTGCCCGACCACCTGCCGCTGTCCATCGGCGACGGGATCCTGGCCGAGACCGCCGACACGGTGGTCTCCGTGCCGGAGGTGTTCAACTACTGGCTCCAGCCGGGGCGGATCGACGTGGGCTTCCTCGGCGCCGCCCAGATCGACCGGTACGCCAACATCAACACCACGGTGATCGGCGACTACGACGCGCCCAAGGTCCGCCTGCCCGGGGCCGGGGGTGCGCCGGAGATCGCCGCGTCCTGCCGTGAGGTCGTGGTCATCATGCGCCAGAGCACGCGCGCCTTCGTCGACCGCGTCGACTTCGTGACCTCGGTCGGCCACGGGGCCGGTCCGGGCGACCGCGAGCGGCTCGGGCTGACGGGCGCCGGGCCGATGCGGGTCATCACCGACCTCGGCGTCATGGAGCCCCACCCCGAGACCAGGGAACTCGTGCTGACCGGCGTGCATCCGGGCGTGGACGTGGCGGCGGTCAGGGCGGCGACCGGATGGGACCTGGCGGTCTCCGAGGACCTCGCGCTCACCCCCGAGCCGACCACGGAGGAGCTCGCGGTGCTGCGGGAGCTGACCGGGTCGGCCTGATCCGGGAGCGCCCGGCTAGAATACCTAACACTGTTAGGTTCCACATCGCCCGCGACCGGCCCAGCGCCGGCCGCGCCACACCCTGGAGGCCCACGGTGACCGACGCCTACATCCTCGACGCCGTCCGCACCCCCTTCGGCAAGTTCGGCGGCGCCCTCTCCGGCGTGCGCCCCGACGACCTCGCCGCCCACGTGCTGTCGTCGCTGGTCGGCCGGGGCGGTGCCGACCCCGCCGCCTACGACGAGGTCTACCTCGGCAACGCCAACGGCGCCGGCGAGGAGAACCGCAACGTCGCCCGCATGGCCGCGCTCCTGGCCGGCCTGCCCACCGGCCTGCCCGGGGCCACCGTCAACCGGCTGTGCGGATCCGGCCTGGAGGCCGTCGTCCAGGCCGCCCGCACCGTGGAGACCGGCGACGCGAGCCTCACCCTGGCCGGGGGAGTGGAGTCCATGAGCCGGGCCCCCTGGGTCCTGCCCAAGCCCGCCAAGGGTTTCCCCGCCACCGACGCCACCCTGCACTCCACCACCCTGGGCTGGCGCATGGTCAATCCGGCGATGCCCGACCAGTGGACGATCTCCCTCGGCGAGAGCACCGAGCGCCTGGCCGAGAAGTTCGGCATCGAGCGCGCCGAACAGGACGACTTCGCGCTGGCCAGCCACACCAAGGCCGCCCGCGCCTGGGCCGAGGGCGTCTTCGACGACCAGATCGTCCAGGTCCCCGGCGCCGAGCTGGAGCGCGACGAGTGCATCCGGGCCACCACCGCCGACAAGCTCGCCGGCCTCAAGACCTCCTTCCGCGCCCAGGGCACCGTCACCGCGGGCAACGCCTCCCCGCTCAACGACGGCGCCGCGGGCCTGGTCGTCGGCGACCGCCGGGGCGCCGAGGCCACCGGCCTGGAGCCCATGGCCCGGATCGCCGGACGCGGCACGGCGGGCGTGGACCCCGACGTGTTCGGCATCGGTCCCGTCCAGGCCGCCGAGACCGCGCTGCGGCGCGCCGGCATCGGCTGGGGGGACCTGTCGGTGGTCGAACTCAACGAGGCCTTCGCCGCCCAGTCCCTGGCCTGCCTGCGCGGATGGCCGGACCTGGACCCCGCCATCGTCAACCCCCACGGCGGCGCCATCGCCATCGGCCACCCCCTGGGCGCCTCCGGCGCGCGCGTGGTCGGCCAGCTCGCCCATGAGCTGCGCCGCCGCGGCGGCGGCTGGGGCCTGGCCGCCCTGTGCATCGGTGTCGGCCAGGGGATCGCCGTCGTCCTGGAGGCCTGACCCGGCCGCACACGAACAGACGAAGAGGACGAGCACGCGGAACACGCCCGGGACCGGGCGCCGCACCGAGGGAAAGACCACGCCATGCCCACCACACCGGACGGGACCCCGCCCGGGCTCATCGTGCCCGGCTACATCCGCGACCACGACACCCACCCGCCCCTGGACCACCCCGGATACAAGAGCACCGCCCTGCGCCACCCCAAGCGCCCGCTCACGCTGCTCCCGCACACGCTCACCGAGATCACCTCGCCCGTGCTGGGACAGGACCGGCTCGGCGCGCTCGACCACGACCTGACCCGCCAGCACGAGGAGGAGCCCCAGGGGCAGCGGATCATCCTGCACGGCCAGGTACGCGACAGCGACGGCACCCCCGTTCCGCACACCCTGGTCGAGATCTGGCAGGCCAACGCCGCCGGGCGCTACCGCCACACCGCCGACAACTGGCCCGCGCCCCTGGACCCCCACTTCACCGGCGTCGGACGCGTCCTCACCGACGCCGACGGCCGCTACCGGTTCGTCACCATCCGCCCGGGTGCCTACCCCTGGAAGAACCACCGCAACGCCTGGCGGCCCGCGCACATCCACTTCTCGCTGTTCGGCCGGGCCTTCACCCAGCGGCTCGTCACGCAGATGTACTTCCCCGACGACCCGCTGTTCTTCCAGGACCCCATGTGGAACTCGGTGCCCGACCCCAAGGCGCGCGAGCGCATGCTCGCCCGGTTCGACTACGACACCACCGAACCCGAGTGGGCCCTGGCCTACCGCTGGGACATCGTGCTGCGCGGACGCGAGCAGACCCCGTTCGAGTCCGACGAGGAGATCATGGAGGACGACGAATGAGCACGCACCCCACCACGCCCTCCCAGACCGTCGGCCCCTACCTGCACATCGGGCTGCCCTGGCCCGACGGCCCCTACGCCGTCGCCGAGGGCACCCCCGACGCGGTGTGGATCCGCGGCACCGTCTACGACGGCGCCGGCGCGGTCGTCACCGACGCCCTCGTCGAGACCTGGCAGGCCGACCCCGAGGGCCGCTTCGACCACCCCGACGACCCGCGCGGAGCCCGGCCTCGCCCCGGCTTCCGCGGCTTCGGCCGCTGCCCCACCGACGCCGCCGGCGAGTACGGCATCCTCACCCTCAAGCCCGGATCCGTGCCGGGCCCCGGGGGCGACCAGGCACCGCACATCGACGTGTCGGTGTTCGGGCGCGGCATGCTGAACCGCGTCGTGACGCGGGTGTACTTTCCGGAGGAGGAGGCCGCCAACGCCGCCGACCCCGTCCTCAACAGCATCACCGACCCCGACGTCCGCGCCACGCTGGTGGCCCGCCCAGCCCCGGACGGCTACCGCTTCGACGTCCGCCTCCAGGGCGACGGCGAGACCGCCTTCTTCGACATCTAGCGAGGAAATCCGCATGCCCGGCCTGTTCGACGGTGTCCTTGACCACGGCCCCGTGGGTCCGCTGACCGACGACACCGCCTGGCTCCAGGCCCTGCTGGACACCGAGGCCGCGCTCGCGCGCGCCCTGGCCGACACCGGGTGGATCACACCGGACCGGGCCGAGGCGATCGCCTCCGCCTGCACCGCCGACCGCTACGACCCCGACGCGCTCGGGCGGGCCGCCGCGGGCGGAGGCAACCCGGTCATACCCCTGGTCAAGGAACTGACCGCGGCCGTGCGCGAGACCGACCCCGAGGCCGCACGGCACGTCCACCAGGGCGCCACCAGCCAGGACGTCATGGACACCGCCGCCATGCTGGTGGCCCGGCGCGCCGGACGGGCCGTGCTGGTCGACCTCGCCGACCTCACCGCCGGCCTGCGTGACCTGGCCGCCCGCCACCGCACCACGCCCATGCCCGGGCGCACCCTGCTCCAACAGGCCCTGCCCACCACCTTCGGCGCGGTCGCCGCGGGCTGGGCCCACGGCCTGTCCGAGGCCGCCGACCGGCTCGACACCGTGCTGAGCACCGGCCTGGCCGTCCAACTCGGCGGCGCCGTGGGCACCCTGGCCTCCCTGGGGTCCGGCGGGCCCGCCGTGACCGCCGCCCTGGCCGCCCGCCTGGACCTGCCCGAACCCGTCCTGCCCTGGCACACCGAACGCGGCCGCATCGCCGACCTGGCCGCCGCCCTGGGGCGGGTCTGCGGCGCCGTCGGCACCAGCGCGCAGGACATCGTCCTGCTCGCCCAGACCGAGGTCGGCGAGGTGACCGAGGAGGGCGGGCCCGGCGTCGGCGGATCCTCCACGCTGCCGCACAAGCGCAACCCCGTCGCGGCCGTCGGCGCGCTGGCCTCCGCCCGCCAGGCGCCCGGACTGGTCGCCACCCTCCTGGCCGCCCAGATCCAGGAACACCAGCGGGCCGCCGGCGCCTGGCACTCCGAGTGGCTGCCCCTGACCGACCTGCTGCGCCGCACCGGCAGCGCGGTCTCCTGGCTGCGCACCGGAGCCACGCGGCTGCGCGTGCACCCCGAGCGCATGCGCGCCAACCTCGACGCCACCGCAGGACTGGCCCTGAGCGAGCGCGTCACCACCGACCTGGCCCCGGAGCTGGGCCGGCTCGACGCCCACAGGCTCGTCACGGCCGCCTGCGAGGAGACCGCGGCCACCGGCCGACCCCTGGCCGAGGTCCTGGCCGAGCGCCTGGCGGGCACCCGCACCCGCGAACGCGTCGAGACACTGCTGGACCCGGCGGGCTACCTGGGCGCCGCCGCGGAGTTCACCGACCGGGTCACCGCGGCCGGGGGCCGACGGGGCCGGACGAGCACCGACGAAGGATGAGCATGAGCGTTGACCTGCACTACACCGACAGCGGACCCGCCGACGCCCCGCCCCTGGTCCTGGCGGGATCGCTCGGCGCCACCCTGGACATGTGGGAGCCCCAGGCGCAGGCGCTGTCCGCGGTCCTGCGCGTGATCCGGATCGACCTGCGCGGCCACGGCGGCTCACCCGTGCCGGAAGGCCCCTACTCCATGGCCGACCTGGGCGGGGACGTGGTCCGGCTGCTCGACCGGCTGGGCATCGAGCGCGCCCACTTCGCGGGACTGTCCATCGGCGGCATGGTCGGCCAGTGGCTCGCCCTGCACGCGCCCGAACGCCTGGACCGCCTCGCCCTGCTGGCCACCTCCCCGTACATGGGCCCGGCGCGGAACTGGCGCGACCGCGCCGAGCTGGTGCGCCGCGAGGGCGCCGACGCCGTCGCCGATTCCGTGGTCGAGCGCTGGTTCACCCCCGACTTCGCCAAGGGGCACGCCGCCGAGGTCACCGCGCTGCGCGACCGGATCGCCGCGACCGCCCCCGAGGGCTACGCGGGCTGCTGCGGCGCCATCGAGAACTGGGACGTCCGCGAGGAGCTGGACCGGATCTCGGTGCCCACACTGGTCGTCTCCGGCGCCGACGACCCCGCCACCCCGCCCTCGGGGCACGGAGCGCTGATCGCCGAGCGCGTCCCGGGCGCACGCCTGACGGTCCTGGACGAGGCGGCCCACCTGCTCTCATGGGAGCAGAGCGCCAGGGTCAACACCCTGCTCACCGCGCACTTCACCGCCGGCGACCGGGCCTCGGCGGGCATGCGGGTGCGCCGGAGCGTTCTGGGGGACGCCCACGTGGACCGCGCCGAGGCGCGCAAGACGCCCTTCACCGAACCGTTCCAGGACCTCATCACCCGCTACGCGTGGGGCGAGATCTGGACCCGCCCCGGGCTGGACCGCCGCACGCGCAGCTGCATGGTGCTGACCGCGCTGGTCGCCCACGGCCACTGGGCCGAGCTGGCGATGCACGTGCGCGCGGCCCTGCGCAACGGACTGACCAGGGACGAGATCGGCGAGGTGTTCCTCCAGGCCGCGGTCTACTGCGGCGTTCCCGCCGCCAACAAGGCCTTCGCCGTCGCCCAGGAGGTCTTCGCCGAGCACGACTGAGCGGCGAGGGGCCGGTCCGGGCACGCCCGGGCCGACCCCCTCACCCGCAGGGGCGGATCAGGCGGATCAGCGCCGGAAGGCGACGCCCGACAGCTCCCACAGCTTGCTCTCGGCGGACGCGGGCCGGAAGCGCGGGTCGGCGTCCGGCTTGCGCCAGGTGGCGCAGTCCACCGCGAAGGGGCCCTCGTCGCGTCCGTCGAGCCACGGGCTGGCCAGCTCCAGGCCGTCGAAGACCACGGAGGCCTCCTCGGGGCTGCGCACCCGGCCCCACGGCGTGCCGAAGGACAGGATCTTGTCGGTCATCCAGACGGCGGCGGCCGGGTCGTCGGAGACGATGTGCGAGAAGATGATGCACGAGCCCGGGGCCAGCCGGTCCATCAGCCGCCGCACCATGCCGAACGGGTCGCTGTCGTCGGGCAGGCAGTGCAGGAGCGACACCAGCATCACGCACAGCGGCCGGTCCAGATCGAGGAGCCGGGTCGTCTCGGGGGCGCTGAGGATGCCGTCGGTGTCACGGATGTCGGCGAGCAGGAAGGCGGTCCTGACGCTGTCGTCGATCAGCGCGCGGCCGTGCGAGAGCACGATGGGGTCGTGGTCGACGTAGACGACGCGGGCCTCGGGGTTGTGCCGCTGGGCCGCGTGGTGGGTGTTGTCGGCGGTGGGCAGGCCCGCGCCGAGGTCGAGGAACTGGTCGACCCCCTGGGCGGCGACGTATTCCACCGCCCGCGCCAGATAGGCGCGGTTGTCATTGGCGAACGTGACCAGTTCGGGAATGCCGTTCGCGAGGGCCTCGCACGCTTTGCGATCCGCCTCGAAGTTGTCCTTTCCGCCGAGCAGGAAATCGTACATGCGTGCGATGCTGGGGGTTTCCATGTCGATGTTGGGGGGGAAGCGGTCAGCCATCGAGGGGCACCAATCCGGTCGGTCGGGCGGAGATGATCTCCAGGCGAATCGTAACCGTGTTTCGCCGTTCCCATGGGCGTTTCGGGAACTCCGCGGCAGGATTTCGGCGGCCATTCTCAGATGCGGGCGTGTGTGAATGCGGGGATCTCGTCGGCGAGCGCTCCGGGCGCCGCGGCCCGCACGCGCGCACCCACTCCGGAAGGCGCGGAGAAGGGGGAGGGCAGCGGGGGAGCGGACCAGAATCCGGCCACCGTGTCGGCATCGAAAGCGCAGGTCCCGGACGTATCTCCGTTCCTGTCCCCATCGCTGTTCCCGTCACCGCTCCCGTCCGGGCCCCCGTCCGGGCCCCCGTCCGGGCCGGCCGACTCCGGGTCCCGGGCGACCGCCGCGACCCGGGCGACGAGGTCCCGGCGCGCGCGTCCGCACCAGGCGGCCAGGGCGAAGGGGTCGCGGTCGGCCTCGCGCCCCAGCTCGGCCACGGCCGCGGCCAGGTGCGCGCAGCGCCCCCGCCAGTCGTCGCACGAGCAGGTGGCCACCAGGTCGGCCCACCCGCGCGGCACCAGGTCCAGGCCCAGGACGGAGAACACCCGCGCCACCGCCGGGGGCAGTTCCCCCGCCAGCAGCCGCGCCCGGAACACCGGCTGCGAGGCCAGCGCCGCGCAGGCGCGCTCCCACTCGTCCTCGGAGAAGACCGGCCGGATGAGGCTCACCTCGAAGCCGCCGCGCACCCGCGCGACGACCTCGCCCTCGCGCACCGCCAGCCGCTCCACCGTCGGGCCACCGGCCGCCGACGAGGGGACCGGCCCGGACCCGGCCGGTCCCGCGCGCAGGGCCTCCTCCAGCAGGGCCGACCACGTGCCGCTCATCCGGCCACCGCCTCCGGCGCCAGGCGCACGACCTCGCGCAGGTCCGCCACCGAGAGCCCGGCCAGCCACTGCTCCCCGGTGGCCACCGCCCCGTCGGCCAGCGCGCTCTTGCGCTCGATCATCTCGTCCACCCGTTCCTCCACGGTCCCCACGCACACCATCTTGCGCACCTGCACGTCCCGCCGCTGGCCGATGCGGAACGCCCGGTCGGTGGCCTGGTTCTCCACCGCCGGATTCCACCACCGGTCCACGTGCACGACGTGGTTGGCCGCGGTCAGGTTCAGTCCCGTGCCCGCCGCCTTGAGGGAGAGCAGGAACACCATCGGCCCCGAGGCGTTCTGGAAGTGCTCGGTCATCCGCTCGCGCTCGGCCCGCGGCGTCCCGCCGTGCAGCCACAGCACCGGAACGCCGGTGCGCGCGGCCAGGTAGGGCGCCAGCCGCTCGCCGAACCGCGCGTACTGCGTGAAGCACAGCGCCTTGTCGCCCTCGGCCACCGCCTCGCCCAGGATCGACTCCAGCCGGTCGAGCTTGCCCGAGCGGCCCGACAGCGCCGAGCCGTCGCCCAGGAACTGCGCCGGGTGGTTGCAGATCTGCTTGAGCCGCGACATCGTCGCCAGCACCAGGCCCTTGCGCTCCTTCTCGTCGGCCTCGGACATGCGCTGGGCCATCTCGTCCACGACCGCCTTGTACAGGGAGGCCTGCTCCGGGGTGAGCGTGCACCAGGTCCGCATCTCCTGCTTCTCGGGCAGGTCGGCGATGATGGAGCGGTCGGTCTTGAGCCGGCGCAGCACGAACGGCCCGGTCAGGCGGCGCACCAGGTCCGTCGCCGCACCGGTGCCCGTGCCCGCGCCCGCGTCATCACCGGCACCGCCACCGTCGCCGTGGGCCGCGGCCTCGGCCGGATCGGCCACCGCGCGCTGGAAGTCCTGGGCCGACCCCAGCAGCCCCGGGTTGGTGAACTCCATCACCGACCACAGCTCGCCCAGGTTGTTCTCCACCGGCGTCCCGGTCAGCGCGATCCGGGTGGCGGCGGGCAGCGCCCGCACCGCGCGTGCCTGCCGGGTGGCGTGGTTCTTCAGCGCCTGCGCCTCGTCGCACACCACCCGGTGCCAGGGCAGCGCCGCCAACTCGTCGTCGCGCGCCACCACGCCGTAGGTGGTCACCACCAGGTCGCAGGCGCCGACCAGCCGCGCCAGGGCGTTGCCGCCCGGCCGGTCCGGCCCGTGCTGGACGTGCACCCGCAGCCCCGGGGCGAACCGGGCGGCCTCGCGCCGCCAGTTGCCCACCAGCGAGACCGGGCACACCAGCAGGGTCGGGCCGGGCGCGGGGCCCTCGGCCCGCTCGTCGGTGAGCAGCGCCAGCAGCTGGACGGTCTTGCCCAGGCCCATGTCGTCGGCCAGGACCGCGCCCAGGCCCAGCTCGCCCAGGAACCGCAGCCAGGCCGCGCCCCGGTCCTGGTAGGGGCGCAGCGTCCCGGTGAAGCCCGGGGGAGTGCCCATCGGTCGCGGTTCGGCCTTGGCGCCGCCGTCCAGCAGCGCGCCCAGCGGGCCGTCGGCCACCACGTCGGCGACGGGCAGCGGCACGGCGGGGTTGGCGCCGACCGCCATCCGCAGTGCCTGCTCCCGGCGCAGGGAACCGCGCTTGCGGAGCAGGTCCAGGGCGGCGCCGACCCGCTCGGGGTCCATCTCCATCCACCGGCCCCGCACCCGTACCAGCGAGCGCTTGAGCCGGGCCAGTTCGGCCAGCTCGGCCAGTTCGGACTCCTCCAGCGGCAGGTCGGAGTCGGTGCCGCGCAGCAGCGCCTCGAAGGAGACGTCGACCAGGTCGGTGGGGCCGACCCCGCCGCGCCGCCGCTTGCGCGGCTCGTCCTCGACCGCCATGCGCAGCGCGAGCGCACCGCGCCCGCTCCACTCGGGCAGCACGACCGCGAACCCGGCGGCGCCCAATCGCGCCGCGGCCCGGCCCACGAACTCCTCGGCGCCGGCGGTGCTCAGCGGCAGCCGTGCGGGGGCGAGGTCGGACAGCGCGCGGTGCAGGGCGGGGTAGTGCCGTGCGGCCCGGCGCAGGTCGGCCAGCGCGGTGGTGCCGACGTCGTCGGGCAGCCACGCCGCGCCCTCGCCCAGCCACACCCGCTCCAGCGGCAGGCGCAGTCCGGGGTCGCTGTCCGAGCGCACCCAGAACTCCACCTGCCAGGGGCCGTCCCGGTCGGGTTCGCGCAGCAGGAACAGCAGCCGCGCCCGGCCCTTGCCGCGCACGCGCTCGCGCCACTGGCGCAGCGGCCCGCGCAGCTCCTGGGCGGTGTCGGCGTCCACCCGGGCGCGCCCACCGGTCAGCGCCTCCGCCAGCCGCGCGGCCGGGGCGGTCGCGGCCGCGCGGTCGGCGGGCTGGGACGCCGCGGGCGCCAGGCGCCGGGCGGCGGCGTCGGTGAGCAGCTCCAGGGGCGCCAGGACGCAGGCGCGCGCGGGCGAGGCGGAGTCGTCCCCGGTCAGGTGGGCGTGCGCGCTCGGCGGCAGGGCGGCGGTGAGGGCGGCCAGGTGCTCCTCGGCGGTGTCCACCGGGGCGGGCCGCCAGCGCGCCCGGGGCGGGTCGCCCACGAGGTCGGGCAGGACGGCCCCGGCGGCGACGAGCCGCTCGGCGAAGTCGTGCACCGCCGCCAGGTGGAGCAGCGACGGTCCCGGCACCGGAGCGGTGGCGCGGCCGAGGACCGGCAGCACGGCGTCGGCGTCGGCGGCGCCCAGGGCCAGTCCCGGGACCCGCCAGGGGGAGCGGACGGCCGACCCATGCCCGTCACCGGACGAGGAGGGGAGGGGCGCGGTGCCGTCGCCGGGCAGGTCCAGGACCAGATCGGTCTCCCGGGCGCGTTCGGCCACCGCGCCGTTCCCCGCCGACGCCAGGAGGGCGCGCAGGGCGGCGGCGCCGGCCGCGCGGGGGTGCCACGGGGGGCCGCCGGAGCGCGTCCGCGTGCCGCCCGCTCCGGCCGGGGCGCCGTCCGCCTCACCCCACAGCACCAGTGCGTCCCTGACCCACGCGCCGTGCACGACCCGCACCCGGCCTCCCGTCGTCGCTTCCACCGGCCCCAGTATGGCCGCGGACCACGACAGGCCGGAAAACGAGGCCGCTCCCGCCGAACCCCGTCCCGGAGGCGCGGTGTCCCGTTCCGGGAGGACCCGGAACGGGACACCGTCACAGGCGTTCGGGCACCTTGTTCCCGACCGCTTCGATGCCCTCGCGCATCCGGGTTCGCCACAGCAGGGCGCCGCCGATGACGAAGAACACGATGAGCGAGAGGATCGCGAACCGGTAGCCGCCGGTGAGGCTCACCGCGATCGTGACCGCGAGCGAACCCAGGAACGTCGACCCCCGGTCGGAGATCTGGTAGAGGCTGAAGTACTCCGCCTCGCGGCCCGGCGGGATCAGCTGGGAGAACAGCGCCCGGGCCAGCGACTGGGTGCCGCCCAGGACCAGGCCGATGCCCACGCCCATCGCCACGAACAGCGGCACGTTGCCCGCGGGCAGGAAGTAGGCCAGGGCCACCAGCAGGCACCACACCGCCAGGCTGCCCAGGACCGTGGCCTTGCTGCCCACCACCAGGGCCACGCGCCCGGCCAGGAACGCGCCGGCGAAGGCGACGAACTGGATGACCAGGATGGTCATGATCAGCGCGTCCTCCTCCAGGCCCAGGTCCTGGGTCGCGAACGGCGCCGCGTAGCGGATGGCCGCCTGCACACCGTCGTTGAACAGGATGAACGCGAGCAGGAACAGGATGGTGTTGGGGTAGCGGCGCATGTCGCGCAGGGTGTGCGCGAACTGGCGCAGCGACCCGCCGACGGCGCCGCCCGTCCCCCTGCCCACGGCCAGGGCGCCGTAGCGGTCGCGCAGCGGCCGGACCGACAGGACCGTGAAGCCCGCCCACCACAGGCCCACCGACACGAACGCGATCCGCACGGCGTGGCCGGTGTCGATGCCGAGCGAGTCCGCCGAGAGCACCAGGCCCAGGTGGACGGCGAGCAGCAGGGCGCCGCCGAGGTAGCCGATGCCCCACCCCGTGACCGAGACCCGGTCGCGCTCGTCCGGGGTGGAGACCTCCGGCAGGAACGCGTTGTAGACCACGATCGAGAGCCCGTACAGCACGTTGGCCAGCACGAACAGCACCGACGCCGCGTGGTAGCCGTCGGTGGCCGCGTACAGGCCGGCGGTGCACGCCGAACCGCCCAGGGCCAGCCAGAGCAGCCAGCGCCGCTTGTGCCGGGACCGGTCGACCATCGCGCCGACCGAGGGCAGCAGGAGGATCTGGAGCAGGATCGCCAGCGTGGTCAGCGCGGGATAGAGCGCGTTGGGGTGCAGCGTGAACCAGTCCACGCCCAGCGGGGCCAGGGCCAGGGACGCGTCCTGGCACGCCGCCGCGTCGGCGGCTCCGGCCGAGGAGCACGCCAGGGTGCTCATGTACGGGCCGATGAGGACCGTCACCACGGAGGTGATGAACACCGAGTTGGCCCAGTCGTACAGGTACCAGCCGCGCTGCTCGCGTCTGCGCTGTCGCGGGTCCGGGGAGGGCGAGTTGTCCGTCCTCGGTGCGGGGGAGGCGTCGGCCATGGGGGACTATCCGTTCTGGAGGGTGCTGTGGGCGCCGGGAGCGGAGCCCCGCCACAGGCCGCGGCGGACCAGGATCTCCTTGAGCGCGAACGTGTTGTCGGTGACGATGCCGTCCACGCCCGCGTCGAGCAGGCGCTCCATCACCGGGGGCTCGTTGACGGTCCACACGTGGACCTGGAGGCCGCACCGGTGCGCGGTGCGGATGAGGTCCCGGCTCAGGAGCGGGAAGGTCCCGTGGCGCAGGGGGATCTGCGCGCAGACCGGTACCCGGCCGGCCAGCGGCCACAGCGGCCGGCACAGCGACACCGCGCGCAGGCGCAGCACGTCGCGGGGACCGCAGGAGGTGGCGACCGGGCGGTCGAACAGGCGGCGGGCGCGGTCGAGGCGGCGCTGGTCGAAGGAGCCCACGCACACCCGGTCCCACGCCTCGGTGCGGCGCAGGACGTCGATCAGGGGCTCCACCGCGGCGTCCGACTTCAGGTCGATGTTGAACCGTGCCTCGGGCCAGGTGGTGAGCAGGTCCTCCAGGACGGGGACGGGCTCCTGCCCGGCCACGCGGGCCCGGGCGACCTCGTGGTAGGGCAGGTCGCCGATGGCGCCGCTCGTGTCGGTGGCGCGGTCGAGCGTGGGGTCGTGGAAGGCCATCAGGACGCCGTCGCTGGTGGCGTGCACGTCCGTCTCCAGGTACGTGTAGCCCAGGTCGATGGCGTGCTGGAAGGCGACCGCGGTGTTCTCCAGCTCGGTCCGGCGTACGCCCTGGCCGTCGGTGAACCACCCGCCGCGGTGGGCGAGCGCCAGGGGAGGGGGTGAGGAGAGGTAGGCGTCTGTCACCACGCCAGTATGCCCGTTGTGCGTCGCGGCCGGTGGGCGTCCCCAGGCCGGACGGCCACGGGAGAAAGCTGGAATTCCAGGTGGTACGCGGGACCGCGGGCCGCTCCTGGACGGGGTGAAGGCGGATGTCCTCCCCATGGAAGGAACCTGTTCATGTCGCACTCCCGGCGCCGTCACCCCTGCCCCCGGCCCCTCTGCCACCGCGACTCCCCCTCCCACCGCCCCGTCACCACGCCCGCCCGCACGCCGCAGGGCCGCCCGGCCACGGCCCGCTGCGGCGCACCGCTGCGCGGCCACCGCACCCCCGGCGAGGTGCACCTGCTGGCGCAGCGGGTGGCGGAGGTACTGGTGGGCCGGCGCACGCCGGAGGCCCTGCGCGACCAGCTCGCGGTGCCCGTGCGCGAGGAGCTGCGCCGTCTGCGCGGGTCGGTGCCCTGTGCGCTGGCGCCCCGGCTCACCCGGGTCTTCCACCAGCCGCTGCCCGGCCGCACCGTGGAGGCCAACGCCGTGATCATGTGCGACCACCGCACCCGCGTCTTCGCCTTCCGGGCGCGCCGCGAGGACGACCGGTGGGTGTGCACCAGCCTGGAGACCGACACCTCCCGCCGCGCGCGGTGACACCTCCCCGGTACGCGTGAGCCTCCCCCCGGGTCGCGCGGTGCGCCTCGGGCCGGGGCCGGTGCCGCCTCCGCGAAGGGCGAAACCCCCTGGATTTCCCCTCATCTGCGCGGATAGGGTCCACCGGACACGACCCCGCCCCCCGACCCCGGGGGTTCCACGGCCACAGAAGGAGGAGGCGGCCCGGTCCCACCCGGCCCGGGCCGCCGACGATGCATGAAACCCGTTGACATCGCCCGCCTGCACAGTCTGGGCGCCCCCGCCCTGTCCCCCGACGGCCGCCGCGCGGTCTTCTCCCTCACCCGCCCCGACCTGGAGGCGGACACCTACACCAGCGCGCTGTGGACGGTCCCCACCGACGGCTCCGCGCCCCCCGAGCGCCTCACCCGCGGGGACAGGGACAGCGCCCCCGCCTTCTCGCCCGACGGCCGCTGGATCGCCTTCCTGCGCGCCGATGACGACAAGCGCCCCCAGATCCACGTGCTGCCCGCCGGCGGCGGCGAGCCGTGGAAGGTGACCGACCACCCCCTCGGCGCGGGCGACATCGCGTGGAGCCCCGACTCCACCCGGATCGCCCACACCGCCCGCGTTCCCGAGCCCGGCCGCTACACGGGCACCGAGCCCGCCAAGGAGCCGCCGCGCCGCATCACCCGGCTCAAGTACCGCCTCGACGACCTCGGCTTCACCAACGACCGGCGCGCGCACGTGTTCGTCACCGCCCCGATCGACCCCTCCGGCGCGGCGGGCGAGCCCGTGCGGGTCACCGACGGCGACACCGACCACTCCGCCCCGCGATGGCGTCCCGACGGCTCCGAACTCGTGTTCTGCGCCGCGCGGCACGCCACCCGCGACACCGACCTGGTGGCGGACGTGTGGGCGTGCGCGCCCGAGGAGGGCGCCGAGCCGCGCCGGGTGAGCGCGGGCGACCTGGACGCCCACACCCCCCGCTTCTCCCCGGACGGGTCCACCGTGTACTTCCTGGCCGACGAGCTCGGCGAGGACCTGAACGACTTCGTCGGGCAGACCACCGGCGCCTGGTCGGTTCCGGCCGACGCCTCGGCCGCGCCCACCCGGCTGACCCCCGGCGAGGGGCCCAGGATGCAGCCGGACCTGCTGGTGGCCGAGGACGGCCTGCTGGGCCTGGCGCAGAACCGGGGCGCCGTCGACCTGGTCCTGGTGCCCTTCGAGGGCGGTGTGCGGCAGCTGTCCGTCGGTGAGGCGCAGACGCAGTCCTTCGACCACGTCGAAGGGGCCGACGGCGGCGTCACCGTCGCGGTCGTGGCCGATGATCGCTCCAGCGGTGAACTGGTCCGGGTGACCGAGAACGGCGAGCAGCGGCTCACCGACTTCGCCGACATCGATCCGCTGCCCATGACGGAGCTGACCGCGCACACCGGCGACGGCTACCCCGTGCACGGGTGGGTGACGCTCCCCGAGGGGGAGGGCCCGCACCCGGTCGTGCTGATGATCCACGGCGGGCCGTTCGCGCAGTACGGCCCCCAGCTCTTCGACGAGACCCAGGTCTACGCCGCCGCCGGGTACGCGGTGGTGATGTGCAACCCGCGCGGGTCCGCGGGCTACGGGCACGAGCACGGCCGGGCCATCATCGGTTCGGTGGGCGAGACCACCGCGACCGACGTCCTGGCCTTCCTGGACGAGGCGCTCGGCGACGAGCGGCTCGACGCCGGCCGCGTGGGGATCATGGGCGGCTCGCACGGCGGCTTCATGACGACGTGGATCGCCGCGCACCACGGTGAGCGGTTCCGCGCGGCCATCAGTGAGCGCGCCGTCAACGCGCTGGACAGCTTCCACGGCTCCTCCGACATCGGGGCGTTCTTCCCCGGGCCGCTCTACGGCCCGCCGGAGGTCTGGGCCAAGGAGAGCCCGCTGACCTACGCCGACCGGATCGACCTGCCGTTCCTGATCATCCACTCCGAGCAGGACTGGCGGTGCCCGGTGGAGCAGGCGCAGCGGTTGTTCGTGGCGTTGCGCAGGCGCGGGCACGAGACGGAGATGCTGCTGTTCCCGGGGGAGGGGCACGAGATGTCGCGCTCGGGCCTGCCCAGCCACCGGGTGGCCAGGTTCGAGGCCGTCCTGGAGTGGTGGGGCCGCCACCTGTGACCGGTCGGGCCGGGGTCCCGAGGGATCCCGGCCCAGCCGCCCTGGTTCTGTTGTTCATGTCACGGGAAAGGGTGTCGTGACCTTGTTTTGACGTGCGTGGATCGGGAAGAGATTCTGCCCGATTCCCCGGCGCCGTAGGCGATGTCGGCCAGTTGAACAGTTGTCGCAGGTCAGGGGGTTGCCCAAGGCAAGGTAACGAAAAGGTCGCGTTCGGCTTGGCGATGAATTAGTGTTCCCCCAGACCGGAACGCCCCGATCTGTCACCACCTGGGTGACGGCGTCCGGTCTCCGTCGCACTCTGCTCACCCGTCCGTGTCCCAGGAGCAGAGGCCGCCGCAGACAGCCGGCCCGCCCCCCGTGGCCCACACGCCGCCGCCGGACCCCCTCCCACACATCCCCGCGCACCTGCCACAGGTGTGCCTTCGGGATGCCCTGCGCCGGTAGACGGGAGTGGGAGGAAGGCAGTCGGTCCAGTGACTCGCACACCCCGTTCGCGCGCCCTGCGCCGCGGCGCCACGGTCGGCACCGTCGCCCTGGGCGCCATCGTCCTGTCCTCGGGCCTGGCCATGGCCGAGCCCACCCAGGAGGAGGCCCAGGAACGCTACGAGGAGCTCCAGCAGGAGCTGTCCGAACTCAACGAGGCCTACAACCAGGCCCAGGAGGACCACGCGGCGGCCGAGGCCGAGGTCGAGGAGATCGAGGGGCAGCTGGAGACGGCCGAGGAGGAGCTGGACGCGGTGTCCGGCCAGGCGGCCAACATCGCCCAGTCCGCCTACGTCGGCGCCAGCTACAGCACCTTCGGCGTCCTCTTCGGCGTCTCGCCCGACGACGCCCTGCAGAACATCGCCGACCTCGACTTCCTGTCCGTGGGGCAGGAGATCGTCCTGGAGGACTACGTCGGCGCGGTCGAGCGCTTCGAGGGACTCAAGGGGCAGGCGGAGGAGGCCGAGACCGCCGCCGCCGAGGCTCTGGAGGCCGCCGAGTCGGCCCAGGAGGAGGGCGAGACCGCGCTGGAGGAGCAGGAGGAGCTCGTCGCCGAGCTCGCCCCGGAGCCGGCCGCCGCGTCCTCCGGCGGATCCACGGAGACCGCCGAGGCCGCGGCGGCCTCGGGCGACGTCCAGGCCGTCCTGGACTTCGCACGTGCCCAGATCGGCAAGCCCTACGTGTGGGGCGGCACCGGCCCCGACTCCTACGACTGCTCCGGCCTGGTCCAGGCGGCCTGGGCCCAGGCCGGCGTCAGCCTGCCGCGCACCACCTACGACCAGGTCAACGCCGGCACGCCCGTCTCGCGCGACGAGCTCCAGCCGGGCGACCTGCTGTTCTTCTACAGCGAGTCGGCGCCGAGCCACGTCGGGATCTACTCCGGCGACGGGATGATGATCCACGGCTCCAACCCCTCCAAGCCGCTGGAGGAGGTCGACCTCGCCTCGTACTGGGACAGCGTCTTCACCGGTGCGGTCCGGGTGGGCTGACGCGCGCCGCCGGTGCGGTCGCGGGCCCGTGGAGCGCGGTCCGGGGCGGGGGTGGTCCGCTCCTCCCCGGCCGCGTATCCTTCCGCGCATGGGACGACTTCTGATCAGGATCGCCGCGGGTGTCGCGGTCGTGCTGTTCCTCTTCTGGCTCCTGTCCATCCTGGTCGGACTGCTGGTGTGGGTCGTGCTGATCGCGGCCGTGGCCGGTCTGCTCTGGCTGGGCGTCAGGATGCTCCGGTCCGACACCGGGCCACGGCGCTGAGCCGCCACCGCGGCAGGGGACGCGCCGCGCTCCGTGGGAGCGCGGCGCGTCCTTCGTGTGCGCGTCCCCTGCCGCCGTGTGCGCGTCCCCTGCCGCGCCGATGCGTGACACCGGGTGACCAGCGCCACACAGGGGCGCCAAACAGGGCTATAGTGACTCTGTGTCACTGAATAAGTACGTAGGGTGCGATGGTGTCTCCCACCGAGGCCGGGTGGAACGTGTCCCGACCCGCGTCTTCCGCAACGACTGGGGTGTTCTGACACCGCCCGCCCACGGACACTGGACACCCGAGATGCGGGTCAGCGTGGTCATCCCGGCCCGCGGAGGCCAGCGCCGCCTCGACCTCGCCCTGGCCTCCCTGGCCGCCCAGACCTACCCCGGCGACCTGATCGAGGTCGTGGTCGTGGACGACCACTCCTCGCCGCCCCTGCGCCTGCCCGCGCTGCGCCCCGACCACTGCCGGATCCTGGCCGCCCCCGAAGGCGGCTGGGGCGCCGGGTTCGGGCGCTCCTACGGCGCCCACGCCAGCACCGGCGACATCCTGCTCTGGATGGACGCGGACATGATCGCCGCCCCCGGCTTCATCGAGGCCCAGGCCCGCTGGCAGCACACCCACGCCGAGTGCGTGACCCTCGGCCGCGTCCGCTTCGCCGACACCGGCCCCGCGCATCCGACCGAGGTGCTGTCCCTGGCCCGGGCCGGACGGCTCCACGAAGCGCTCGACACCGGACGCCACCACGAGTGGATCACCCACCTGCTCGCCACCAGCGAGGACCTGCGCGACGCCGACCACCTGGGCTTCCACGCCTACATGGGCGCGGCCGCCGCCCTGCGCCGCAGCCTGTACGAGGCCGCCGGAGGCGTGGACCCCGACCTGGACGTGGGCCAGGACACCGAGTTCGGCTACCGCCTGTGGCAGGCCGGCGCCGTCCTGTTGCCCGAGCCCGCCGCGACCGCCTGGCACGTGGGCCGGGCCACCACCGCCCGCACCCGGCTGCCCTCCGAGCGCTTCCGCACCGAGGTCCTGGCCGAACTCATGCCCCACCCGCACGCCTACCGCGAGCGCGTCCCCGCGCACCGGCGCCGCGTCCCGCTCGTGCACGCGGTGGTCGACGTGCGCGGCGCCTCCTACGACCTCGTTCGCGGCTGCGTCGACCGCCTGCTGGACAGCGCCGAGACCGACCTGGTCCTCACCCTGGTCGCCGACTGGGAGGGCGTCGGCCACGACCCGGCGGCGGTCGGCGGACCGCACCTGGATCTGCGCCTGATCCAGGCCAACTACCTGCGAGAACCGCGGATCACCTTCGCCGGGGCGCCGCCGCTCACCGGCTTCCCCTCACCCTTCCTGCTCCAGGTGCCCGTCGCCTGGGGGCTGGGGCAGGTGGCGCTGTCCCGGCTCCTGGCCAGCGCGGAGCGCCACCGGGCGGGGCTCACCGAACTCTTCCCCGCGGCCTCGCCCTCCCATGACGCGGGCGTCAGGCTGTGGCGCACCAGGGCACTGGCACGGGCGCTGCGGGTACGCGAGGAGGGGGAGGACGTCGCCGACGTGGTCGCCGCTCTGCACGGGCGCTACCGCATCCACGCGGGCGAGGACACACTGGCCGACCTGTCCCTGTACCGTTCCGTTCCACCGCCGCCGCGCACCGCGTCGGACCCGACCGCCCGCGGCTCCGCCGTGACCGTGTCCAGGCGGACCGGCCCGGCGGCCCCCGACCCGACCGGGGCCCCCGGCGCGGCGGCCGCGCGCGGTGAACGCGAGGTGCCCGGCGAGCCCGAGGCGGGAGAAGGGCGGGAGGGGCGCCCGGGGACCGGGACGGTCGCGCCCGCGGGCGGGCGGCCGGGCCGCCTGCGCGCCTGGCTCGCGGCCGCGTGGCACCGGGCCCGCCACCGGGGGCGCGGCGCCGCGCGCGCGTGAGCCGCCGAGCGCACGCCCAACTCCGCCGCCTCGCTCCGGTCAAGAGCGTGTGCGTTCTGTGCCACGGAGCGGGGTGCCGCGGCCGCCGGTCCGTGTGGTTCCGAAATCATGTCGACGGGCTCGCTTGAGCGGCCTATCCGAAAGCGTCCTCGCTGACTGGCTCTGATGTCCGCCCCAGTGCACGTCTCATCCGATGATTCGGACGAAGGGGCGGGTCGCGTGAGGACACATGAAGCACAGGAGGAACACGATGCCGGTACGACCCACACGCCTGACCGCCGCCGCTGTGGCCGGACTCGCGCTCGCGGTGATCGGGCCGATGGGCGCCCAGGCGCACACCACGGTGGAGCAGGAACTGGCCGCGACGAAGAGCGCGTTGAACAAGTACAAGGACGAGTACCGGGCCGTCGCCGACGGCTACCTGCCCACCGACGAGTGCGCGGAGAGCCCCGCGGGTGTGATGGGCTACCACTACGCCAAGCCGGAGCTGATCGACCGTGAACTGGACCCGATGACGCCCGAGGTCCTCGTGTACCAGCCCGACGGCTACGGCGGCCGCAAGCTCGTCGCGGCGGAGTACTACTACGTCGACGCCGACCAGGACGTCACCACCGACGAGGACCGCCCCTCGCTCTTCGGGCAACCGTTCGACGGGCCCGACCCCGGGCAGGCGCCGGGGCTTCCCGTCAACTACACCCTGCACGTGTGGTTCTGGCAGGACAACCCGGACGGCCTGTTCAGCGCCTGGAACCCGGCGGGCTCCTGCGCGGTCTGAGCCGGAGGAGGCCCGGTGCCGCGCGAGCGCGACGGACACGCCGCGGGTACGGCGTGTCCGTCCTGTCCTGCGCGGGCCGGATCCGGGTCAGTCCGTCGTGCCGATCGCGTCGATGGACTCCACCAGCTGCTCGCGCAGCGACTCGTTCACCGGCGTGGAACCCGTCTCCTCCGAGACCAGCTCCTGGCCCTCGGGACTGACCACGTAGCGCAGGAAGGCCTTGACGCGCTCGGTGGTGCGGGCGTCGTCGTACTCCGCGCACACGGCCTCGTAGCTCACCAGCACCAGCGGATAGCTGCCGGGCTCGGTCGTGCCGTAGTCCAGCGCCAGCGCCAGGTCGTACTCGCTGGCGTTCTCCTCGCGGCGGGGCGAGTCGGCGACCACCTGCGCCGCGGCCTCGGGCGAGATCTCCACGAACTCCTCGCCCACGCCCACCGCGACCGTGGACATGTCGTGCACGTGGGACATCTCCACGTAGCCGATGGCCCCCTCGGCCCGATCGACCGTGTCCGCGATACCGCTGTTGCCCTGCGCCGACTCGCGCGGCGTGATCGGCCACATCCCGTCCGGCTCGTGCGGCCAGGCGTCGGGCGCGGCCTCGGCCAGGTAGCGCGTGAAGTTCTCCGTGGTCCCGGAGTCGTCGGCGCGGTTGACCGGGGTGATCGGCATGTCGGGCAGGTCCGCGTCCGGGTTGCTCTCGGCGATCTCCGGATCGTTCCAGCGGGTGATCTCCTGATTGAAGATCTTCGCGATCGTGTCCGGCCGCAGGTTCAGCGAGTCCACGCCCTCCAGGTTGAACACCACGGCGATCGCCACCACGTACGCGGGCAGGTTCAGGGTGTTCGACCCGTTGCACCGCTCCATCGCGTCGGCGTTCTCCTCGGGGGTGAAGGCCGCGTCGGTCCCGGCGAAGTCCACCGCGCCGTCGATGAACTGGCTGCGCCCGCCACCCGAACCGATCGAGTCGTAGTACACGCGTGCTCCGTCGCACGCCGACTGGTAGCCCGCGATCCAGGTGGTCATCGCGTTCTCCTGGGCGCTGGATCCCGCGCCGGAGAGGCTGCCGGAGAAGCACTCCAGGTCGTCGGGCACCGGCAGGGCCTCCGACCCGGGCACGGCGTTGTCGCTGCCGCAGGCGGTGACCGCCAGCAGCAGGCCGGCCAGCGCGGCCGAGGCCGCACCCCGGTAGGCGCCGAGCGGGCGCTGGGCTCGGGTCTGGGTGCGCGAACGCTTCTTGGACGGCACGACTGGATCTGTCCCCTTCATCGGTGTCGGTGGTCCTCCAGTGTGTTCACCGCGCACGGCCCCTCGGGGGCGCTGCGCCGCAGGTGATGGAACACCGCCGAGAATTTAACCATTGGCGTGCCGCGGCCCCGACCCGGGTCCCGGACGCCATGGATCCGCCGACCGTGCGGTGGCATGCATGACACGCGGGCGGGACGGGCACGGATCATCCGTGAAGAGCACCGACGACACGTCCGCGGACACCGCTCCGACGTCAACCTACCGCCTCCAACTGGGCCCCAGGTTCACCCTGGACGACGCCACTGACCAGCTCGACTACCTGCAACGGCTCGGTGTGGGCGCCGTCTACCTCTCCCCGGTGCTCACCGCGGCGCCCGGGTCCTCGCACGGCTACGACGTGGTCGATCCCACCCGGGTCGCGCCCGTCCTGGGCGGTGGGACCGCCCGCGCCGCCCTGGCCGACAAGGCGCACGGGCTCGGCCTGGGCGTGGTCGCCGACATCGTGCCCAACCACGTGTCCGTGGCCCAGCCCGCCGCCAACCCCTGGTGGTGGGACGTGCTCGAACACGGCCGTGCGTCGGTCTTCGCGCGCTGCTTCGACATCGACTTCGACCGCGGGCCGATCCTGGTGCCGGTCCTGGCCGACGACGGCGACGGCGGCCGGGCCGCGCTGGACGACCTCGCCGTCACCGACGGCTGCCTCGTCTACCACGACAAGCGCTACCCGCTGGCGCCGGGCACCCACGAGCCCGGCGCGCCGGTCCATCGGGCGCACGAGCGCCAGCACTACCGCCTGGTCTCCTGGCGGCGCGGGGACTCCGAGCTGACCTACCGCCGGTTCTTCGACGTCAACGAGCTGGCCGCCGTCCGCGTGGAGGACCCGGGTGTGTTCGACGCCACCCACGCCGAGATCCTGCGCTGGGCCGAACTCGGCCGGCTCGACGGCCTGCGGGTGGACCACGTCGACGGGCTCACCGACCCCGGGGGCTACCTGCGCCGCCTCGCCGAGTGCTTCCCCGGGTGGATCGTGGTGGAGAAGATCCTCGCACCCGACGAGGACCTGCCCCAGTCCTGGCCCGTGGCGGGCACCACCGGCTACGACGCCCTGCGCGAGATCTGCGGGGTCTTCACCGACCCCGGCGGCGAACCCGCCCTGACCGGGCTGGCCCGCGAGCAGGGGGTCGAGACCGACCCCGGAACGGCCGACGACCGCGCCCGCCGCCAGGCCGCGACCGAGCTGCTGCGCGCCGAGGTCCGCCGCATCGCCGCCCTGCTCCCCGCACAACCGCCCGCCACGACCCCGCGGCCCTCGGCCATGGCCGCCCGCCAGCGCGAGGAGGCGGTCGCCGAGCTGCTGTGCGCCTTCGACGTCTACCGCTCCTACCTGCCCGAACAGGGCGACGCCTGGACGCGTGCGGTGCGCCGCGCCATCGACCGGCGGCCCGACCTCGCCTTCGACCTGGAGGTCATCGACCGCCGCGTGCGCGACGACCCCCGGGGCGAGGCAGCGCGGCGCATCCAGCAGACCAGCGGGATGGTCGTGGCCATGGGCACGGAGAACACCGCGTTCTACCGCGCCACCCGCTTCGTCGCCCTCAACGAGGTCGGCGGCGACCTCGGCCGGTTCGCCGTGGAGCCCGCCGAGCTGCACACGGCCGCCGCCCGGCGCGCCGCGGCCCGTCCGCACACCATGACCACCCTGTCCACCCACGACACCAAGCGCTCGGAGGACGTGCGGGCCCGGCTGGCCGCCCTCTCCGAGGTCGCCGAGGACTTCGCCGACGCCGTCCGCCGCTGGACCGGGCGCCGGCCGCTGCCCGAACCCGCGCTGAACCTGCTCGGCTGGCAGACCCTCGTCGGCGCCTGGCCCATCGGGACCGACCGGCTCGCCGAGTACCTGCTCAAGGCGGCCCGCGAGGCGCGGTTGGGCACGTCGTGGACCAACCCCGACACCGGCTTCGAGGAGCACGTACGGGACTGGCCCGGCCAGGTGATGGCCGACACCGACCTGCGCGCCGAGGTCGCCGCGCTGGCCGAGTCGCTGCAGGGGCCCGGATGGAGCAACGCGCTGGGCCAGAAGGCCGTCCAGCTGCTGGGCCCGGGCGTGCCCGACGTCTACCAGGGGACCGAACTGTGGGACCTGTCGCTGGTGGACCCCGACAACCGCCGCCCCGTCGACTGGGCGGCGCGGACCGCGCTGCTGGAACGGATCGAGTCGGGGTGGCGCCCGCCCGTGGACGCCACCGGTGCCGCCAAGCTCCACCTCGTCCGCACCTGCCTGCGCGTGCGCCGCGAACTCGAACCGGGCGGCTACCTGCCGCTCACCGCCACCGGACCGGCCGCCCGGCACGCTCTGACCTTCGCCCGCACCTCGCGCGGCGCCGCCCGCCCCGACCTGGCGGTGGTCGCCACCCGGCTGCCGATCGCGCTCTCCGGGGCCGGCGGGTGGGGTGGGACCTCGCTCGCCCTGCCCTCGGGCCCGGGCGTGTGGACCGACCGGCTCACCGGGCGCGCCCTGGCACCCGCCACCGCCGACGGCCTCACCCTCGCCGGCCTCGCGGACCTGCTCGACCGCTACCCGGTGGCCGTGCTGGTGCGGGAGTGACCGGCACGGGCGCCGCCCCGGCTAGGCTGGGCGCGATCATGGCGCGAGAGAACACCACACACCACACCGGCCCCCGGCTGCGCATGCCCGAACGTGTCGCGGCGGCGCTGGCGTGCCCCGTCTGCGGCGACGGGCTCGCCCGCGGGGCGAGGGGGCTGTCCTGTGGCCGGGGCCACGCCTTCGACATCGCCCGGGAGGGCTACGCGAGCCTGCTCACCGGCGCCACTCCGCCGGGCACCGGCGACACCAGGGAGATGGTCGCCGACCGCGTGCGCTTCCAGGACGCCGGGCACTACGACCCCCTCGGCCGCGCCCTGGCCGAGGCCCTCGCGGGGACGGTCCCGGCGCCCCTGGTCGCGGACGTCGGCGGCGGCACCGGCCACTACCTCACCCAGGTGCTCTACGCCCGGCCCGACGCCGCCGGGATCACCCTGGACGTGTCCAAGTTCGCCGTCCGCAGGGCCGCCCGCGCCCACGAGCGGGGCGGAGCCGTCACCGCCGACACCTGGCGGCCGCTGCCGCTGCGCACCGGGTCGGTCGACGCCCTGCTCAACGTGTTCGCGCCGCGCAACGCCGCCGAGTTCCGGCGCGTGCTGCGCACGGACGGCCTCCTGGTCGTCGTCACACCCGACACCGACCACCTGGCCGAACTCCGGTCGCCCCTGGGCCTGCTGGAGGTGGACCCGCGCAAGGACGAGCGCCTCGCCGAGTCCCTGCACGGCGACTTTGCCCCGGAGGGGGCCCGGCCGCTGCGCTTCACCATGGAGCTCACCCACGACGACGCGGCCACCGTGGTCGGCATGGGCCCCAGCGCCCGCCACATCACCCCCGCGGACCTGCGCGAACGGATCGCCGCGCTGCCCGCCCCCGTCACGGTCACCGCCTCGGTCCGCCTGCACACCTACCGCCCCCGCTGACCCACGGGAGCCGCCCGGGGCGGGGAGGGCCGTGCCGAGCGCCGTCCCGGGCGGGGGCCGTCCCGCACCCGCGCCGCTACCCTGGGGCGGCATGAGCGGTCACCAGCAGCCGGACGGCGCGGCGAGCACCGACGCGGGCGGCGGTGCGGACGTCGGCGCGGCGGGGCCTCCGGGCCGTTGGCTGCGTGAGCACGCGCGACTCGTCGACGCCGTCGTGGTCGCCGTGGTCTTCACCTACAACCTGTTCGTGATCGGCCCCTTCACGTCACCGGACGGTCGGCCGGTCTTCCTCGCCCAGCTCGCCATCTCGGTCCTGCTCTGCGGGCTCTACCCGCTCCGGCGCCGGTCCCCGTTCACGGTCTTCGGCGCCATGCTCCTGGCGGCGTGCGCGCAGGTCCTCGTCGCCGGGGGCAGCACCCTGCTGTTCGCCGACCTCGTGCTCGTGTTCACGGTCCACCACATGGCGACCCGGTTCCGGTGGACCGTCAGCGTCCCGGCCGCCGTCCTGGTGGCCGCGTGGCTTCCCCTGGCGGCGGCGCCGATGCTGCGCGCCGGGCACATGACGATCGACGCGGTGGTCGCGCTCGTCCTGGTCATCGCCTGGGCGTGGACGTGGGGCACCCTCGTCCGGGTCCGCCGCGCCCACATCGCCGGACTCCAGGACAGGGCCCGCCAACTGGAACGCGAACGGGAGGTGCAGGCCAGGATCGTCGCGGCGCGGGAGCGGGCGCGGATCGCCCGGGAGCTCCACGACATCGTCGCCCACAGCCTGGGCGTGATGGTGGTCGTCGCGGACGGCGCGTCGACGAAGGCCAGCACCGAGCCCGAACGGGCGCGGGAGGCGATGGTCAGGGTCCGCGACACCGGGCGGACGGCGATGGCGGAGATGCGGCGGATGCTCCACATCCTGCGTGACGACGAGCCGGGGGAGCTGTCCCCGCAGCCGGGGACCGCTCGGCTGGAGCGCCTGGTCGAGGACTCCCGCGCCGCCGGACTCCCGGTCGCACTGACCGTCGAGGGCGACCCGGTACCGCTCGCGCCGGGCCCGGACCTGGCCGTGTACCGCGTGGTGCAGGAGGCGCTGACCAACGTCCGCGGGCACGCCGGTCCGGCGCTGAGCCGTGCCGAGGTCGTCCTGCGCTACCGGGACTCCGAAGTCGAGGTGCGCGTCACCGACGACGGCCGCGGGGACGCGGGTGCCGACGCGTCCCCGGGAGGGCACGGACTCGTGGGCATGCGCGAGCGGGTCGCCGCGTGCGGCGGTACCGTGCGTGCGGGCGGGCGGCCCGGCGGCGGGTTCGAGGTCGTCGCCGTGGTTCCGACCGGGAGTGGGCGTTGACGATTCGGATCGTGCTGGTCGACGACCAGGAGATGTACCGGATGGGATTCCGCATGGTGCTGGAGTCCCGGCCGGAGTTCGACGTGGTCGCCGAGGCGGACGACGGCGACACCGCCGTCGAACTGCTCCGCTCCGTGGCGGCGGACGTCGTGCTCATGGACGTGCGGATGCCGCGGATGGACGGCGTCGAGGCGACCCGCCGCATCCGCGCCGAGGGCGGGCCTCGCGTGCTCGTCCTCACCACCTTCGACCTGGACGAGTACGCCTACGACGCGATCCGCGCCGGGGCGAGCGGGTTCCTGCTCAAGGACGCCCCCTTCGAGGAACTGGCCGCCGCCATCACCCACGTCCGGCTGGGTGACGCGGTCGTGGCGCCGAGCACGACCCGGCGGCTCCTGGACCGCTTCGCCGCCCTCCCGCCCGCGCCGGAGGAGCCGCGGGCGCGCGAGGCGGCGGCGATGCTCGCGCGGCTGACCGCTCGGGAACACGAGGTCCTGCGGCTGGTCGCGCGGGGGAGGTCCAACGCGGAGATCGCCGCGGCACTGGTCATCGCCGAGGGGACCGTCCGCGTCCACGTCAGCCGCATCCTGGCCAAACTCGGTCTGCGCGACAGGGTGCAGGCCGTCGTCCTCGCCTATGAGACCGGCGTGGTCGAGGTCGGCCGGGACTGACCGCGCCGCTGCGTACGCGTTTCGCATACGCGGAGATAGGCCTGTGGGCAGACGACGTGCGCCCGCGATTCCGCGACAGTGGACGGCATGTCCCTGATCGTCGCCACCGAGAAGCTGACCAAGAGGTACGGCGGCCACGCCGTCGTGCGGGACCTGGACCTGCGCGTCCCAGAAGGGTGCGTCTACGGGTTCCTCGGCCCCAACGGGTCGGGCAAGTCCACCACGTTGAAGATGCTGCTGTCCCTGATCCGTCCCAGTGAGGGCGAGGTGCGGATCATGGGCCGGCCCATGAACCGGAACACCCGACGCGAGCTCCTGGGCGGTATCGGCTCGCTCATCGAGTCCCCGCCCGGGTACGCGCATCTCACCGGTCGGGAGAACATGCGGATCGTCGCGCGCCTGCTCGCGCTGGACGACCGGCCGGTCGACCTCGCCGTGCGGACCGTGCGCCTGCACGACCAGATGGACAAGCGGGTGCGCGACTACTCCCTGGGCATGCGCCAGCGCCTCGGGATCGCGATGGCGCTGGCCCGCCAACCGCGGCTGCTGGTCCTGGACGAGCCGACCAACGGACTCGACCCCGCCGGCATCGAGGAGATCCGCGGCCTGCTGCGCCGCCTCACCGACGGCGGCGTCACGGTCATGGTCTCCAGCCACCTGCTCGGCGAGATCGACCGGACCGCCACCGTGCTCGGCATCCTGTCCCGGGGCCGGATGATCTTCCAGGGCACGCGGCACGAGCTGCTGGCCGCCTCCACCCCCGACGTCCTCATCGACTGCACGGATCCGCGCGGGGCGCACGAGGTGCTCGGCCGCGAGTTCGACGGCGCCCTCGACGGCGGGACGGTCCGTCTGCCCGGCCTGGGCGACCACGCCACCGCCGACGCCGTCGCCGCCCTGGTCGGCCAGGGCATCGGCGTCCACGGCGTGCGCCGCGAGGAGCAGTCGCTGGAGGACGTGTTCATGGACCTCACCGAGGGCGGCGGCCTGTGAACGCGGCGACCGTGGCCAACGAGTTCGCCAAGATGCGCCGCCTGCGGCACGGGTGGTTCCTGGGGCTGTTGCTCATCGGCGTGGTCGGACTGACCGTGTTCTCCTCGGTGTCGACGATCGCCGCCGCCGACACGCGGGCCCCGGACGGCCATGTGTGGCGGACGGTCCTCGGCAACCTCGGATTTGCGACGACGCTCGTCCCGCCGGTCCTGCTGGCGGTCCTGGCCGGCCGCCAGGTGGAGATGGAGCACCGCGGCAACGGCTGGATCCTCTCGGCCGTCTCCGGAGTCACCCCGGGACGGCTCTGCCGCGCGAAGTTCCTCGCCGTGGGCTCGCTCGTCGTGTGCGCCACCGTCGCGGCCGGCCTGCTCGCGGTCGCCTTCGGCCTGGCGGCCGGTGCGCAGGCGCCGGTTCCGCTCGGGCGCTGGCTCGGCTACACCGCCTCGGCGGCCGTGGTCCACCTCGCCGTCCTGGCGTTCCACCTCCTGCTCTCCGCCCGGGTCGAGAACCAGCTCGTCTGCCTCGGTGCCGGAGTCCTCGGACTCCTCCTGGGCACGTTCGGCGCCGCGCTCCCCGCCTGGGCCTCCCACCTGACGCCCTGGGGCTACTACGCGCTCATCACGCCCGCGGACTACGTCGGCACCGAACTCGTCCACCTCGACATCCCCTACGCCAGTGTCCTCGCCCTCGCGATCGTCGGCGGCGGGTTGTTCCTGGCGACCACCGCCCGCTTCGACCGCAGGGAGGCCTGAACCATGGGATCCCTCCGCGCCGAGTTCCTCAAGCTCCGGCGCTCGATGAGCTGGGCCGTCGTCGTGCTCCTGCCCGTCATCGCGGCGCTGGCGGGTGCGATGGCCGGCCTCACGGAAGGCGGTGCCCTCGCCGACGGCTGGCACACGCTCTGGATCAGGTCGATCGGTTTCCACGGCATGGCGCTGCTGCCGGTCGGTATCGCCCTCCTGGCCTCGCTCGTCTGGCGGGTCGAGCACACCGGCGGCAACTGGAACGCGCTCATGGGCCGGCCCGTGCCCACGGCACAGGTGGTGATCGCCAAGACCGTAGCGGTCTCCGTCCTCGCCGCGGCCATGCAGGCGGTCCTCGTGGCCACCGTGATCGTCCTGGGCACGCTCGCCTTGGGGCTCGCGGGCACGCTTCCGGCCGGGTACTGGGCGAGCAGCCTGGTCGTCATCGTCGCCTGTGTGCCGGTGGCCGCCCTCCAGTCAGGCCTGTCGGCCCTGCTGCGCTCGTTCGCCGCCCCGGTCGCCGTCGCGTTCGTCCTCACGGGGCTGTCGACCACGCTGCTCATGACCGGCGCCGACGCGGCGTCCGTGCTCCCCTACGGCCTCGCCACCCGGGCCACCCAGCTCGGCACAGTCCTGGTCTCCGGGGAGGCCACGGCCTTCGACGCCGCCGCGCTCTCCGCCGAGAGCGTGCTGTTCCTCGCGCTCACGTCCGCGGTGATGACGGTCATCATCGTGGCCGCCACGGTCGCCGTCATCGACCGGCGCGACATCCGGGCATGATCACCGCGGACGGGCCGGCCGCGGTCGCCACGGTTCGGCGTGAAGGCCGCGGGGCCGGGGTAGATCACCCTCCGTGAGCGAACAGGAGACCGTTTCCACCACCGCGACGCCCGGACGGGGCGTGGACGGCGACTTCGCCGTCTGGGCGCCCCACGCCGTCCGCGTCACCCTGCGCGCCGACGGCGCCGACCACCGCATGCGGCGCGGCGACGACGGCTGGTGGCGCGCCACCGTCGACACCGCCGGGTCCGGCACCGACTACGCCTACCTCCTGGACGAGGACCCGCGACCTTTGCCCGACCCGCGCTCGCTGTGGCAGCCGCAGGGCGTCCACGCCGCGAGCCGCGTCTACGACCACGCCGCGCACACCTGGACCGACACCGCCTGGACCGGCCGGGCCCTGCCGGGCGGGGTGGTCTACGAACTGCACGTGGGCACCTTCACCCCCGAGGGCGACCTGTGGGCCGCCATCGAACGGCTGGACCACCTGGCCGACCTCGGCGTCACCCACGTCGAACTCCTGCCGCTCAACGCCTTCGACGGCACGCACGGCTGGGGCTACGACGGCGTGCTGTGGTCGGCCGTGCACGAGCCCTACGGCGGCCCCGACGCCCTCAAGGCCTTCGTCGACGCCGCCCACGCCCGCGGCCTGGCCGTTCTGCTCGACGCCGTCTACAACCACCTGGGCCCCTCCGGCGCCTACCTGCCCCGCTTCGGCCCCTACTTCTCCGGGGAGAACGCCTGGGGTCCCTCGCTCAACCTGGACGGCCCCGACTCCGACCCCGTGCGCCGCCACGTCCTGGACGGCGCCCTCGACTGGCTGCGCCACTTCCACCTGGACGGACTGCGCCTGGACGCCGTCCACGCGCTGCGCGACGACCGCGCCACACCGCTGCTCGCCGCGCTCGCCGACGAGGTCGACGCGCTGTCCACCGCCCTGGGCCGACCGCTGGCACTGATCGCCGAGTCCGACCGCAACGACCCCCGTACCGTCCTGCCGCGCGAGGCGGGCGGCCTCGGGATGACCGCGCAGTGGTCCGACGACCTCCACCACGCCCTGCACGTGGCGCTCACCGGCGAGACCCACGGCTACTACGCCGACTTCGAGGACCCCGAGGCGCTGCCCACCACGCTGACCCGCGCCTTCTGGCACGCGGGCACCTACTCCTCCTTCCGCCGCCGCACCCACGGAGCCCCCGTGGACACCGCCCGCGTCCCCGGCCACCGCTTCCTCGGCTACCTGAGCAACCACGACCAGATCGGCAACCGCGCGCGCGGCGACCGCATGGGCGAGCACCTCTCGCCCACCCTGCTGGCCTGCGGAGCGGCGCTGCTCCTGTGCTCGCCCTTCACTCCCATGCTCTTCATGGGCGAGGAGTGGGGCGCCACCACCCCATGGCCCTTCTTCGCCTCCTTCACCGACGCCGACCTGGTGGAGGGGGTGCGGCGGGGCCGCCGACGCGAGTTCGCCGCCCTGGGGTGGGCAGAGGAGGACATCCCCGACCCGATGGACCCCGCGACCCGCGACTCCGCCGTCCTGGACTGGGAGCAGCGCGACCACAAGCACCACGCCCTGCTCCTGGAGACCTACCGCTCGCTCATCGCCCTGCGGCGCGACGAACCCGAGCTGGCCGACCCCCGCCTGGACCGGTTCGAGGTCGTGGCGAGCGGTGACGGCCGCCGGCTCGTCCTGGTCCGCGGCGGCCTGCGGGTGGTCTGCAACCTGGACCCCGTCGACGCCGAGATCGAACTCGACGCCCCGCCCCGCGAACTCGTGTTCGCCAACGGGCGCCCCCGCGTGCGCGGCACGCAGGTCGTCCTGCCGGGGGAGTGCTTCGCCGTCCTGCGCCTGTGAGCGGGCCGCTCAGCGGGCGAAGTCCTTGAGGGCGTCGGTGTCCAGGACGATCCCGACCCCCGGGACCGGCACGGCCTCGCCGTAGGGGTGCTCCGACCGGTCCAGGTAGCGGCCTCCCGCCGGTCGGGAGTGGACCACCACGGCGTTGGCGTCCCGGTCCACCAGCAGGTAGACGCCGATACCGGTCGCCGCGTACGCGGCGGGTTTCTCGACGCGGTCGCGGGTGTGGGTGTCAGCGTCGCGGGAGGTGACTTCGACGACGGCGAGAACCCCGTCCGGTTCGGCCCACTCGGAAGATCCCCGGAAGTGTTCCCTGGGCGCGAGTACACCCGGTGGACGTCCTTGCGGGCCGCGATGTGGGCGATCTCCTCGAACAGCTCGGGGCTGATCTGCGGTTCGGCGGCCTGTGGCGGGTGGTGGTCTGTCACGGTTCTCCCTGGGCGGCGTCGGTGCTGGCCACGGGTCGGACGGTGATGCCTGCCCGGACGTGTCCTTCGGTGTAGGCGCGAAGGAGGAGTTCACCAATGTTCGGCGAGGAAGCCCGGGCGTTCACGCCCGGGAGGAATCGTCTCACTCGCAGGCCGGGTAGGGAGCCACTGGTTTCTTCTGGCGGATTCTTCGGTTCGGCCCTGCCTCGGCGCCTGGTTTCGCTAGTGTGTTCGATCATGAAGGTGGTCGTCCGGATCAAGCTGCTGCCCTCGCCGGAACAGGCGCAGGCGCTCCAGGCGACCCTTGACGCCTGCAACCGGGCCGCGAGCGCCGCCTCCCAGGTAGCGTTCGACACCGGTACCACCCACAAGTACGCCCTCCAAAAGCGCGTCTACACGACTCTGAAGGCCGAGTTCGGGCTGTCGGCGCAGCCCGCGGTGCGGGTGGTCGGCAAAGTCGCCGACGCCTACACCACCCGCACCACCCACCTGCGCAACGGTCTGCTGGGCCGCCAGGGGTCCAAACGGCGGGCACGCACCGAGTCCACGCCGATCAGGTTCCGCCCCGACGCCGCCCAGCCCTTCGACGCGCGGTGCCTGTCCTGGCAACTGGACGCCCGCACCGTGTCGATCTGGACCACCCGGGGCCGGATGAAGGACCTGGCCTTCACCGGCTCACCCGACCAGCTCACGATGCTGGCCGAACACCGCCAGGGCGAGAGCGACCTGCTGTGCCTGGACGGGGTGTGGTTTCTTTCCGCGACGTGTGAGGTGCCCGAGAAGCCGCTGAACACCGACCCGGCCGGGTTCGTGGGGGTGGATCTGGGGATCGTGGAGATCGCCACCACCTCCACCGGCGACAGGTTCGCGGGCCGTGGGCTGAACCGGTACCGCAGGCGGCAGAACCGGTTGCGGGCGAAACTGCAGAGGAAGAACACCAAGAGCGCCAAGCGGGTGCTCAAGCGCCTGCGCCGCCGGGAGGCCCGGCGGGCGCGGGATGTCAACCACCGGATTTCGAAGAGCATCGTGGAGCGGGCCGAACGCACCGGCCACGGCATCGCCCTGGAGGATTTGAAGGGCATCCGTGGCCGGGTACGGCAGGCCAAACACCAACGTTCCACTTTGCATTCGTGGGGTTTCGCCCAGCTGCGGGACTTCATCACCTACAAAGCACGCAGGGCTGGAGTCCCGGTCGTGGTCGTGGACCCGGCCTACTCCTCCCAGTCCTGTTCGGAGTGCGACCACACCAGTCGGCGCAACCGGCCTTCCCGGGCCGTGTTCTCCTGCACCGCCTGTGGTGTGGTGTTGCACGCCGATACCAATGCTTCCCGCAACCTCGCCCGCAGAGGCGAGGTTGTGTGGAACGCGGGGCGCCTGTCAGCCGCCCCTACCCCCCCCCTCGAGCGGGGTTGGACGCGGGAGGCCTCCTACCACCCAGGTGGGACCCTACCCGCAAGCCTGTGGCTTCAGCCACAGGTAGTTGACTGAACCACATCAGCAGTCCAGGAGTACGAGAGCCCGCGGTCCCGTGGAGTTACGAGGAGCGCGCCGAACAGGGTTCGGAGAACGTCGGGGTCGGTCACCCGTCGAGCGTGTGGAACACGGTCAGCCACTGGTCGGGGGAGACCGCCCCCACGGGGGCGTGCGGCGGGACCCGCGCCGCGCGCAGCGCCGCCGCCACCCGGCGGGCGGGATGCGCCCGGCGCAGCGAGGCGCCCAACGACCCGCCCACGCCGCCGAACCCCAGATCCACCAGGCGCCGGTAGGCAGGACCGCGCTCCGGAGCCACGAGGGGCCGCGCGCGCCGTTGGAGCACGAGGATCCCGGAGTCCACATGGGGCACCGGCCGGAACCGGCCGCGGTCGATCCGCCCCGCCAGCGACCAGGACCACTCCGGCCACGTCAGCACCGTCAAGCGGCTCCAGCGCCCGTAGGCGCCGGTGCGTTTGCGCGCGTACTCCAGTTGCGTCACCAGCGTGGCCCGGGTCAGGCCCGGAGCGGCCAGGCACCACCGCACGATGTCGGCGGTGCGGGCGTAGGGGATGTTGCCCACCACTGCGAAGCGGCCGCGCGGTGGGCGCGCCCGGGTGAAGTCGGCGCACACCACCCGCAGCGGCCGGTCGCGGTAGCGCGCGGCCAGGCGGTCGGCCAGGCGCGGGTCGAGTTCGTAGGCGGTCACCCGGCCGGCCGCGGGGACGAGGAAGCGGGTGAGCGCGCCGTCGCCGGGGCCGACCTCGACCACCAGGTCGTCGGGCCCGATCCCGGCCAGGCGCACCACGCGGCGGGCGGTACCGGGATCGGCGAGGAAGTTCTGGGACAGACGGCGCCGGGTGTCTCCGGCGGAGGTGCGTCGCGGGCGTGCTGTACGTGCCACTGGTACGGTCCGATCCGGCCACGGGGTGGCCGACACGGACGGTCGCCCGGTACGGGCGCAGCGCTGTGCGCACACCGAAGAGGGGTCCGGGCGGCCCGTCCTGGGGAAGGTGGACAGGCGGTGCCTGGACCGGAACGCACACGGGCACGCCTCGGCCGGCCCCGGGCGGGGGGCGGAGGCGGCGGCCTCGAAGGGGCACTCCGGGCGCGGTGCGCGCGCGGAGGCGGTGCCCTACCGGTCCAGGGAGGCGGACCAGGGGCGGGCGACGAGGGTGGAGGCGCTCGGGAACCAGGCCGCGGCCCGGTTCGCCAACGCGCAGAAGCAGCACATGCGGCCCACCGTAGGAGAGCCGCCGACGGGCGGGCAACGGGTTTTCCGTCGGCCGGAACCGGGGCCGCCCCCTCGTGGCGGCGGTCGAAAACGACTCGCGTCCGCGGTCGTGACCGCGCCATACTCGCGACCATGCCGAACTTCGCGGACTTCGACACCCGCCACTACCGCACCGTCGACGTGGCCACCGGCTACGACGGCTGGTCGAGCACCTACGAGGACTCCGTCCTGGACGCCATGGACCTGGCGCTGTTGGACGGCCTCACCCGCCCCGACTGGGCCGCCGTCCGGCGCGCCGCCGACCTGGGCTGCGGCACCGGGCGCACGGGCGCCTGGCTGCGCGGCCGGGGCGCGGCGCACGTGGACGGCGTCGACCTCAGCGCCGGCATGCTGAAGCTGGCCGGGGAGCGCGGCGCGCACGACAGCCTCACCCAGGGCGACGTGCGCGCGAGCGGCCTGCCCGAGGGCGCCTACGACCTGGTGATCGCCTCACTGATCGACGAGCACCTGCCCGACCTGGGCCCCCTCTACGCCGAGGCCGGGCGCCTGGCCGCCCCGGGCGGGACCTTCGCCCTGGTCGCCTACCACCCGCAGTTCATGATGGTGTCGGGCATGCCCACGCACTTCACCGACGACTCCGGGGAGGACGTGGCCATCGCGACCCACGTGCACCTGCTCAGCGACCACGTGCGCGCGGCCATGGCCGCCGGGTGGCGGCTGGCGGAGCTGTCGGAGGCCACGGTGGACGACGACTGGGTCGCCGCCAAGCCCACGTGGGAACGCTTCCGCGGCCATCCCATCTCCGCGGCCCTGGTGTGGGAACTCCCGGCCTGACCGGCCCGGTTCCCGCCCCGCCGGCGCGTCCCGCCCCGCCCGCACGTCCCGCCCCTACCGCGCTCCTGTGACGGCCCCGCCTCGCGTTCCGGTGACGGCCTCAGGGGGAGGTCAGGGCCGCAAGCCACACGTCGCGGTGCCGCTCGACGTAGTCGGCCGCCGGGCCCCAGTGCTCGGCGTGCCCCTCCGCGTGCAGCCGGGCCCACGGCTGCACGCCCGCGCGCGCCCCCTCCTCCAGGGTGTGGAACATGCCGCGCACCCGGTACAGGACCGCGTCGGGCAGCTCCCGCCGCTGGGCGCCGTCACAGCCGTACCCGTCGGCCAGCGCGCGCAGGCGGCGGGCGTCGGCCCGCGGGTCCCCGTCCGCGTGCAGGGGGACGAAGCCGTGCGCGGCGTAGCCCAGATCCTCCATCCGCGAGCCCGGGGCGGCGCCGTCCCAGTCGACGAAGACCCAGCGGTCGCCGTCGCGGACCAGGTTCCAGGGCGCGAGGTCGTGGTGGCACACGACCTCCTCGCGCAGCGGCGGCAGCCACACGTCCCACACCGCGTCGGCCGGGGGACGGTACTCGGCGGTCAGGTCGTGCAGGCGGCGGATCATCGCACCGACCCGGCCCAGTTCGACCGCCGTCATCGGCGCCATCCGGTCGGCCATCGTCCCCGGCGCGTACGCCAGCACCTGCCGACCGCGCTCGTCCCGCCCCAGCCCGGCCGGGGCGCCCCCGAAACCCCGGCGCTCCAGGTACCGCAGCAGGTCCAGCACCGACCGCGAGGACCGGAGCCAGGGCTTGCGCACGGTCGCGCCCGCCCGCACGACCTCCGCGGCCACGTTGCCGCCCGTCAGCGGTGTCTCGTCCGGCCCCGAGGGCCACAGGTCCGTCATGCGCCCCATGCTCCGGGGCCGCGCGTGCCGGCGTCCACCCGATTAACGGCAGCCGTCCCCGGCCCCGCCGTCCTCCTCCAGCGAAGCGCGGTCGAGCCGCGCCATCGGCACGAGCAGCGTCAGGACCAGCAGCGCCATCACCGCGAACACCGCGCGCACGCCCAGGAGCTGGGCGAGGAGCCCGCCCGCGGCCGCGCCCAGCGGCATGGTCCCCCACGCCAGCAGCCGGTAGGCGCTGTTGACCCGGCCGAGCAGGGCGGCGGGGACGGCCCGCTGGCGCAGCGACACCGTGATGACGTTCCACACCGCGATCCCGACGCCACCGACCAGGAGGCCGGCCGCCACCGTGTACGGGTTCGTGCTCAGCCCGGGCACGCCGACCAGGAGGGCGAAGGTCGGGACGGTCAGCCACAGCGCCCGCGCACGGCCGAGGAGCCGCTCGACCCGGTCGGCGCCCAGCGCGCCGAGCAGGCTGCCCACGGCCGTGGCGGTCATCAGCAGCCCGTAGCCAGGCTCGGTCAGGCCCAGGGCCGAGTCCGGGCCGACCGCGTACAGCACCAGCACGGCGAACGCCGCGTTGGTCGCGAAGTTGGACACGCCCACCATGACCGCGAGGGTGCGCAGCAGGCGGTGATCCCACAGGAACCGCAGGCCCTCGGCGATGTCGGTCCGCAGCGGCGCCGGCGCCGCCCGCGCGACCCGGTAGCGTCCGCCCACGGTCACCAGGACGCCCAGCGCCGCCAGCCACAGACCGGCCGGCGCGGCGAACGCGGCGACCAGGCCCAGCGCCACGAGCAGACCGCCCAGCGGCGGGCCGACGAACTGCTGCGCGGTCAGCTCCGCGGCGTGCAGGCGCCCATTGGCGGCCGAGAGTCGGCGGCGCGGCACCACCTGCGGCAGGATCGACTGCGCGGCGGTGTCGTAGACGGTCTCGGCCACGCCCACGCACAGTGCCACCGCGTACAGCGTCCAGATCGAGGCCGCTCCCGACGCCAGCACCAGCGCCAGCACGGTGAGCGCGAGGCCGCGGGCGATGTTGGCGCCGAGCATGGCCGCACGCCGGTCGACCCGGTCGGCGAGGGCTCCCGCGGGCAGGGCGCACAGCAGCCAGGGGACGGTGAGCGCGAAGGTCACGCCCGCGATCAGGGTCGGGGAGTCGGTGAAGCGCAGCGCGGCCAGCGGCAGGGCGACCTTGAGCACGCCGTCGGCCAGGTTGGACAGCGCGGAGGCACCCCACAACCGCCAGAAACGGCCGCCCAGGGAGGCGGTCGTGGCGGTGTCGGGGCCGTCGTCGGACTCGTCGGACTGGGGGGAGGAGAACATGGATCGACGATGACAGATCGATTGAGAAAACTCAATCGATCAAGGAAACCCGATGGTTGTTACGCTGGCGACCATGAGCGACGAGGAAGAGCAGGGCACCGCCGTCCCGGGGCCGCGCCGGCGGCGCCCGGCCACCGTCCGCGAGGCCAAGGCCCTGGCCCACCCGCTGCGGGTGCGCATCCTGCGCCTGTGCCTGCACCGCGAGCTCACCAACCGCGAACTCGCCGACCGGCTCGACACCACGCCCGGCACCGTCCTGTACCACGTACGGCAGCTCGTGGCCGCGGGCCTGCTCGTCGCCGAGCCCGTGCGCACCGGTGCCGGCGGTGCGCTGGAGAAGCCCTACCGGGCCACGGGCGAGTCCTGGTGGCTGGACGGCTCCAGCCCGCCCGGCGACGCCGACGGTACGGCCCCCGTGAGCGCCTTCCAGCAGGAGTTGGCCGAGGCCGGACCCCGGTCGGTACGCGCCTTCGCGCGCTTCGCCCTGCACCTGTCGGACGAGGAGGTCGCCGAGCTCGACCGCCGTATCCTCGCCGTCCTGGACGAGTACGTGGCCACCGACCACCAGCGCCGGGACCGCCCCCTGTACGGCGGCGCCTTCATCCTGCACCGCCCCGCCGACTGAGCCCCCGCCCCGAGCCGTCTCAGAGGCGCAGCCAGGTCCCGGCCGGCTCCTGCTGTCCGCGCCCGGGGACGGAGTAGTCGCACACCCCGTCGGCGAAGACCTCGGCGGCGCGCTCGGCCTGCCGCTCGTCGAAGTCGGCCGGGTGCTCGGTGGCGTCGAAGGGCCGCAGCCGGCACGCCAGGACGTCGGAGGACAGCGGCGCGCCCGCCACCGTCCGGGGCGACGTGTGCACCGGGAAGGCGTCCGAGCAGGGATCGCCCCCGGTCAGGGGCCGCTGCCCGGCCACCACGCGCTCGGCCGCCGGCCCTCCCGTCCAGCACGAGTCCACCAGCCACTCCGGCCGGGCCGCGCGCACGTGCTCCGCCCGCGGCCGTCCGGGGTGTGCGGCCTCCCGCTCGCGGATGCCGTCCACCCACACGTCGAGTTCGGCCAGGGCCCGCCCGGCGACCGGCGCGGAGGCGGAGAAGCGCCCGCGCTCGCGCGACTCCACCAGCATCACGTGGTTGTCGGCGTGGCCGTTGGTCGCGACCATCCGCGCCCGCGTGGAGAAGGAGTGGAAGCGCTGGTGGATGTCCCCGCCCGGGGTGTCGTCCTGGTAGGCGCGGTAGTCCACCACGGGGACGTCGGCCAGCCCGCCGCCCCCGTGCAGCACCCGCCCGGTCCGGTAGGCGGCGGCGACCGCCCCGGGATCGGCCCGCATCCGCTCGCCGACCACACGGCCGTCCTCGTCCAGGCCCCCGATGTGCTCGTTCAGGTGCAGGAACGCGTCCACGTCCAGTGTGCCGTCCAGCAGGGCGCCCAGGCCGTACTGGACGCCGACGTTGTCCAGCGGGCGCCGTGGCAGACCGGTGTCCGGATCGGTGCCGTAGACGTTGGCCGTGTGCGCGAACAGTTCGCAGCGGGCGCCGTCGGGGTCGTCCTCGGGGTGGTAGCGCTCCCGCTCCGGCAGCCGGTCGGGGCACGCGCCCGCGGGGTCCAGGCGCACGGCCGAGTCGGCCATGCGCTCGATGTTCGCCCAGTGCCCGAACCCCGACACCGCCGTCTGCCGCTCGCGCGTGAGTGCGTCGGGGTGGGCCCGCGCGTAGGCGCGCAGCAGGCGGGCGTCGGCCACCGCCGGGACCACGGACGAGACCACGTCCGGGAAGCTCTGGGCGACCACGATCCCGTCCAGCAGCCCCGGGTGGTTGTCGGCGATCTGGTGCGCCTGGTAGGCGCCGCCGGAGTTCCCCCAGCCCAGGGTCGCGTCGGGCGCCCCGTAGGAGAGGACGAAGCGCTCCTTGACCGCGGCGGCGCTCTCCGCGGCCAGCAGGTCGTTGCAGTTGTGGCCGAACACGTTCAGGGAGGAGGAGGCGACCGCGTACCCCCGGCCGAGCATGCCGGGGTCCAGGACGCCGGCGGTGGAGCGGCCCTGGACGTACCAGCCGCCCGCGCACCCGCCGCCGAACCTGAACACGAGCCGGCCGTTCCAGCCCGCGTGCCGGTGCCAGGGGTCGGGGCTCCGCTCGCCCGGTGTGTACAGCATGGCCGTCTCGTAGATCGCCCGGTTGGCCGTGCCCGTCTCCACCCGCACGGTGTAGGGGACCGTCCGTCCCGTGGAGACGGTGGTCTCCGCCGCGTCGGCGGGCACACGGTCCCGATCGGGCAGCTCCTCCCACGCTCCGCCGGTGGTCCGGTACATGTACCTGACCACGCTCTCCGCCGAGCAGTCCGCGTCCAGCGGCGGTCCCAGCGTCCCGCCGCCGTGCAGCGCGAATCCGTCGGTGTCGCACACGAACGGCTCCTGGTGCGGGCCGGAGAACACCGGTCCGGCGGCGGGGTGGCCGGTGACCTGGAGCCGTGCCGAGAGGTCGGAGCCGCGCACCGACGCCACGAGCGCGGAGCCGCCCACGGGCAGACCGGTGACCACGCCCTCCAGCGCGAGCCCGCCGTCGCCGAGCACCACCGTGCGCAGGTCCCCGGTGACGTCGGCGCCGTCGGCGGCCAACCGCACCAGGTGCGGTTCGACCGAGGCGGGCAGGGCCACCCGCACCAGCGCGGTACCGGCCGTCACGGTGTCCGGGCGCGAGGAGAGCACCTCGACGGTGAGCGGGCGGGCCCGCTCCGGGTCGGCCTCCGGGGCCTGGGACCACGACGCGGGCAGGATCGCGGGCGCGGCGGAGGGAGGCAGCGCGGAGGCGATGACGGCGGGCAGTCCGGCCAGGGGCGCGCCGGAGACCGTGAAGAGGGCGGCCAGCGCGGCCGCACCGGCGCCGAGCAGGACCCGCGCGCCGCGACGGCTCAGCACGGGCGGCCCGGGGCGGGGGAGCGGGCGATGGCGTGCTCGCGGCGGTGGTGTTCACACGCGTGCGGGCCGACGGTGTCCGCGAGGAGGCCGACGGCGTCCCGTCGAGCCCGTGGATGTCGCGGGTATGGCGCTCCCATAGGGGGAGCGATACCCCGGAACAGGACGAATCGAACCCGGGCGGGGGCGGGCCGGCGTCCCCCGCCCTTCGCGGGAACGCCGACCCCCGCGTCCAGTCAGCCCCTGGCGACCCGGCGTCCGGAGATCCGGCTCGGCACGATCTTCAGTACCTGGTCGCGCACACCCGCGGCCCAGGGCTTGGCGAGCCGCCCCTGCGGGATGCGGCTCAGCTCACCGGTGTCGCGGATCCACCGGCACCGGCCCGAGACGAGCACGCTCCACCCCTCGAAGCGCTCGTGGTCGAAGTGGTCCACCTCGAAGGCGGCATACCCGCGTCCGTGCCGCATGACGGTCCCGGCCAGGTTGGACCGGAACACGATCGTGTCGTTGAGCAGCGAGTAGTTGACCGGCAGCACCGTCGGTGCCGCGTCACCCTCGATGGTGAAGGCCACCCGCCCGATCTCGCGCGTGGACAACAGGTTGAGACAGGTCTCGCGCTCCAGCACGGTGAAGCTGGAGTCCGTGCTCTCGGCGATGTCCGCGCCCACCAGCAGTTCCGTGTCCTCGCTCAACTGCGCGGTGCCCGCCAGGTCCGAGGACGCGCGCGGTGCAGGGGGCGCAGGCGCCCCGGTGACACCCCCGCGCTCCTGCGCCGGCTGGTCCGCGCCGCTTGAAGAAGTCATCACGTGCCCCCATGTCACACGCCGGATTCGCTGCCCTCCGCCCCCATCATCCCCGTCGGTCGTACCATTGGCGTGGTCCGTCGGTCCCGGCCCTGGGCGGCGAAGGTCCTCGCTCCTCGCCTACCCCTGGCGACCTGCGGCTCAAACAGGACGGGACGTTCGGCACGCGACGCCATGGACCTCGTGTGACTACGCTGGAGGTCTCGCCCTTCCGCGACGGCCGGGCCCTGCGCCCGGACCCGCAGGGGGCGGCACGGGCGGAAGGGTTGACGGCCGATGAGCGGTGACGGCACCATCCGGGTGTTCCTCGTGGACGACCACGAGGTCGTGCGGCGCGGGGTGGGTTCCCTGCTGGCGGACGAGGCCGACATCGACGTGGTCGGCGAGGCCGGAACGGCGGCGCGGGCCAGGGCCCGGATCCCGGCGATCGCCCCGGACGTCGTCGTGCTGGACGTGCGCCTGCCCGACGGTGACGGCGTCACGCTGTGCCGCGAGATCCGCTCGCTCCTGCCGGAGACCCGCATCCTCATGCTGACCTCCTACTCCGACGACGAGGCGCTCTACGGCGCCGTCATGGCCGGGGCGTCGGGCTACATCCTCAAGCAGATCCACGGCACCGACCTGGTCGGCGCGGTGCGCACCGTTGCCGAGGGCCGGTCCCTGCTCGACCCCGAGTCCACGACCCGGATGCTCCGCCGCCTGCGTGAGGACGCCGTGCGCCAGGACCCCCTGGCCGACCTCACCGAACAGGAGCGGCGTGTCCTGGAACTCATCGGCGAGGGGCTCACCAACCGTGAGATCGGCATCAGGATGTACCTGGCCGAGAAGACGGTGAAGAACTACGTCTCCCGCGTGCTCGCCAAGCTGGGCATGGCGCGGCGCACGCAGGCGGCCGCCTTCGCGGCACGCCTGTCCAAGGGAGGGGACCGGACCGACCGGTAGCGGGCGTCCCGAGGGGAGCGCGGAGCGCTTCAGTCCTCCCCGTGCGGGCGTGAGCCGTGCCCGCGCGGTCCGCGCGCGGCAGGGGGGATCCGGCAGGGCACCCGCCACTCGATCGTGGTGCCCTGCCCCGGAGCGCTGGCGATGGTGACGGCGCCGCCCAGCTCCCGGGCACGGGACTCGACGTTGCGCAGCCCGCTGCGGTCGACGTGGTCGGGGATGCCGCGCCCGTCGTCGACCACCCGCAACCGCAGGTCGTCCCCGACCGACAGCTCCACGTCCACCCGGGTCGCCCCGGCGTGCCGGCTCACGTTGGACAGCAGTTCGCGCAGGACCGCCACCAGGTGGTCGCCGACCTGCTCGTCCACCTCGTTCTCGATGGGACCCTGGGTGAGCAGGCGCGGCGCGAACCCGAGGGTGTCGCCGGCGCCGTTGACCAGGTCCAGGACCCGCGAGCGCAGCCACGAGGGGTCGGAGCCGGTCCTCTGCAGGGCGAAGATCGTCGAGCGGATCTGGCGGATGGTGTCGTCCAGGTCGGTGACCGCGCCCTGGATTCGCTCCGCGGTCGCGGTGTCGTCGATCCGCCGCACAGTGCCCATCAGGGTGATGGCGGTGGCGTAGAGGCGCTGGATGACGGTGTCGTGCAGGTCGCGGGCGATGCGGTCGCGGTCCTCCATGACGGTCAGGCGCTCGGAGTCGAGCCGGGTCTCGGCCAGTTCGAGGGCCACGGCCGCCTGGTCGGCGAAGGAGGACAGCATGCCCAGCCAGCCCTCCTGGAAGGCGTCCCCGCCCCGGGAGCGCGTCAGGAACAGGACGCCCCGGGCGCCCTCGGGCGGTCCGAAGGGCACCACCAGCACGGGTCCGGCGCCCAGGTCGCTCAGGAAGTCGGCGCCCCGGGATCCCGGCTCGGACGCGTCGGTCATCCGGGCGTCGCCACTGAGGTAGACCCGCCCCAGCAGGGTCTCCGGCCCACACGCCAGGGTGGCCCCGTCCACCTCCGACCAGTCCCGGCCGTCGTCCTCGTCGGCCTCCCAGACCCGCACGGTGAGCGTCCCGGGCCCGGGACCGGGCATGGCGATGACGGCGAGTTCGGCGTGCGCCATGACGCGGGCGCGCCGGGCGACCAGCCGCAGCACCTCCTCGGGGGCGGCGCCCCTGAGCAACTGGGTGGTGATCTGCCCGGAGGCGTCGAGCCAGGTCTCGCGGCTCTGGGAGTGGGCGTACAGCTGGGCGTTCTCGATGGCGGCGCCCGCTGCCGTGGCCAGGGCGCGCAGCAGCAGCTCGTCGTCCTCGGTGAACCGGGTGCCGTCGCGCTTGTCGGTCATGTAGAGGTTGCCGAACACCTGGTCGCGGATGCGGACGGGGACGCCCAGGAAGGTGCGCATCGGCGGGTGGCCCTCGGGGAACCCGTGCGATTCGGGGTGGTCGCGCACGTCGCTCAGCCGCAGCGCGTGGGGCTCCTTGATCAGCAGGCCGAGGATGCCCTTGCCCTCGGGCCAGTGCTCGATGGCGGCGATCTCCCGGGGCCGGAGGCCGACCGGGATGAACCGGGAGAGGTCGCCGTCGGGCCCGATCACCCCCAGGGCGCCGTAGCGGGCGTTGACCAGGCGGGTGGCGGTCTCGGTGATGCGCAGCAGGAGCGGGTCCAGGTGCAGGCCCTCACCGATGGACACGACCGCGTCCAACAGCGTGCGGATCCGCTCCTGGGTCTCGTAGATGTCGGACATGCGCGCCCTGACCTCGTACAGGAGGTCGTCCAGCCGCACGTGGGGCAGGGACAGCCGGTACCGCTCGTCGTGTTCGTGCGGTTCGTCGCCCGTCTGACTCATGGAGTCTCATCTCCGGGAGGTGTCGAAGCTCCTACCCCCGACCCTACGACGGCTGCGCCGGCCCGTCTCCCGTCTCCGGCTCCGCGTCCCGGTCCCGCCCGCCGGCCGGGCGCCGAGGTCGTCGGCGCCCGGAGTCCGGGACCGGTTCACCAGGGGACGACGCCGCCGGTGGTCGTCCGCTGGAGGGAGGAGCCCGTACCGAGCCGATCGGCGCCGAGCACCCTGGCGCCCCGCGGGACGTGCACGGTGAGGTTCTCCCGTCCGGCCAGGGGGCGGAGGGAGACGGGCGCCTCGACCTGGAGGTACAGGTGTTCCAGGTGCGGGAGGTCCCCGACCCACGACGGGACGGTGTCCGGCATGCGCAGGCCGAAGTCCAGGTACAGCCTCCGCAGCCGCGGCAGGCGGGCGATCCACCGGTCGCTGCCCGGCAGCTCCCACGTCCACCGGTCCACGCGCAGGCCGGTGAGGGCGCCCAGGGAGTCGATCCCCTCCAAGGAGAAGGGCCGCAGGGAGTCGAACTGGCGTACGGTCAGGGTTTCGAGCGAGCCGGCCTGGCTCTCCACACCGTCGAGACCGGCGAGGGAGGGGCACTGGAACACGTCCAGCGCCGTCGTCGAGTCGGGCGCGTCGGCCAGGTACCGGAGGTCGCGCAGGGGAACCCGCTGCAACGAGAAGGACTCCAGCCCCCGCTCCGGCACGAGCGCGCCGAACGGGACCGCCGGGAGCGACCGGGTGAAGCCCAGGTGCCGGAGCGCGGTGAACCCCTGGACGAGCGCGAGGTCGCGGGTGTGCGCCGGATGGCTGAGCTCCAGGGACGTGATCGGGCACCCGGTGAGCGGTGCGAGGCGTTCGACGCATGCCTCGCCGTCGACGTACAGCTTGTCGAGCCGGGGGAGCGAGGCCAGGGGAGCCAGGTCGATGTCGTGCCATCGCGCGCCGAACCGGTTCCTCAGGTCGACGAAGGTGACACCGTCCAGCTCCGCCAGCTCGTCCAGGCCGTCGCCGTCCGCGCCCTCCACGGAGACCCGGGGGTTGTCCGGCATGTACCGGGCCTGGAGCCGGATCCGGTCGGCCGCGACCGGAACGTAGTAGTGCGGGCGGCGCTCCTCGATCACGGGGAAGAGGACCCGGGCCAGTTCCTCCCCGGGCTCCTTCCACCAGGCGCGCTGCGCGGCGAGCATGACGCTCTCGGAGTCGAACTCCAGCGCTCGCGCGATGACCGGGACCGCCTGCGGGCCCCCGATCGCGCTCGCGGTCTCGATGGACTTCGCCGCCTGGCGCGCGTTCTCCGGGGGGACCGCGGCCAGGAGGGGGAGCGCGTACTCGCCGACCATGCTCAGCGCGTGCACGTGGTCCCTGGTGCGGGGCGGAAGGATGCTCCGCACCCTGTCCCGCACCTCGTCGCTGAGGCGCCGCGACAGTCGCGGCGAGGTCTCCAGACAGGCGAAGGCCACCAGGAGAAGCCGGTCCCGGTGCTTACCGACCCGGCCCGCGCGTTCCAGCAGCCCGCCGATCAGCTCCTCCCGCTGCGCCGGAGTGGTGTGCCCGGCGGCCATCACCACGACCTCGTGCCACTGGTCGTCGTGCGCGTGGCGGACCAGGAGCGGGAAGCTGTCCTCCTCCACCAGCGCCTTGGCCGCCAGGTACTCCTCGAAGGTGCGGTGCAGGAACCCCACCCTGTCCACGGTCGGGCACTGCAGCAGGCCGCTGCGCACGACCAGGTGCGTGAACACGTCCTCCGCCCCGTCCCCGACACGGTGCATGGTGGCGAGTACCCGCTCGACCTGGCGCCGGGCGGTCACGAGAGGGGCGTCCGAGCTGCCGTTGAGGACCAGCCACTTCGCCAGTTCCTGGAGTAGGAGGACCAGTTCGCGGCGGGAGAGGTCGACTCCCCCGATGCCGCGCTGTTCGTCGCGGTCCTTGAGCAGCATGGCCAGCGCCGCCTCGTACACCTCGATCCGGTCGCGGGGCAGCGACGTGTGCCGGTCGCGGTACAGGGCGCACAGCAGGGCGCAGAGCAGGGGAGTGGACGCGATCGCGCGCAGGTGGCGCCGGCCCAGGACCTTCTGGGTCAGTTCGCGCTCGTAGCCGTTCAGCCGGTCGCGTTCGGCCTCGTCCGCGGTCCCGCCGCGGACGGCTTCGTGCCAGTGGTGGATGAACGCCCGCAGGTCCTCCTCCCGCAACGGCTGGAGCTCCGCGCTGACGAAGCCGTCCGCGTCGAGCCAGCTCTCGCTCGCGGCGCCCGGGCGCGTCGTGACGACGTACCTGCAGTCCGGGAAGTCCGAGAGCAGGTCGCGCAGCCATCGCCGGGCCTTCTCCCGCTCGTTGGAGGGGAGTTCGTCGACACCGTCGACGAGGACGACGCCCCGGCCCTCGGCCAGGATCCGCGCCACCCAGCCCGGGGGCGCCTGCTCGGCGAGGTGGCGCCCGGTGTGCCGGAGGAAGTCCTCGGGCTCGGGCAGCCGTTCACCCACGTACCGCCGGAGGGGAACGAGGAAGGGGATCAGTCCGTCCCACGCCGCCATCTCGTCGGGGAAGTCGCCGCGGCAGGCCCGCACCGCGGCCCACTGCAGCAGGGTCGTCTTGCCGGTCCCGGCCGGGCCGCGCAGGAACGTGCGCGAGTGGGCGGCCAGGACCTGCTCGACCCGGCGGTCGGCGGGCTCCTCGGGGATTCCGGACGCCGACTCCTCCGCCCATCCGCCGACCCGCAGGCTCAGATAGGCCAGGCTCAGGCGGTACCGCCGGGTGTGGGCGTCGGTGCCGAAGAGCTCCAGGACGTCCCAGCGCTCGGCCGCCTTGCGGCGGTAGGCGGTCTCGAACGCCGCCTCGGGATCCTCCTCGCGGCCCTCCGGCCGCTGGGGGATCCGGTCCAGGACCTCCTCCAGGTGCTCCAGGATCAGGGCCTCGCGGCGCAGCAGCTCGGTGAACGCCCCGGCCTGGAAGTCGGGCAGCGTGGACACCGTGGCCAGCACGTAGGCGCAGGACTCGGGTAGAACCCGGTCGTAGAGGGACACCGCCGCGTCGCTCAGGTCCCGGGTGGCGTGCGGGTTCCGGTCGCGGATGTAGCGCTCCAGGTACAGCGCGTCCAGGTCCTGCTCGAACAGCGTGCGGTCGGTGAGTCCGGCCCGGGTGAAGGAGTCGGTGACGGCCAGGACGGCGGCCTCGCGCTCGTGGTCCGGCAGGCCGCGGAACTCGTGGTCGAGGTAGGAGACGATCCGGTCGGCGATGCTCTCCTCGATCTCGGCGAACCGGCGTTCCAGCCTGCGCTGGTCGCGCTTGCCGGTCACCTTCTGTTGGACGAGGTCGACCACCGTCGTGGTGGCGCTCTGGGCGATCGGGTTGCCGATCCACATCCCGCACGCGGCCTTGACCACGGCCACGCCGAGTTTGAGTGCTACGTCGTACACGGGGGGCTTTCCGGTGAGGCGACAGGGGGCGGTCCGAGCCTACGGCCCGGCGGTCCGGTCCGGCGGTCCCTGCCCGTCCCGCCCGCCGCCTCCCGGCTACGTCGGCGCGCTGACGACACCGAGCTGGCGCATCACCGTGAGATTGTCGTTGTAGTCGTGCTCACGGTAGATCCTGTCGTCGCGGATCTCCATGACGTTGCAGTAGGGCATCTCCACGGACCGGCCCGTCGCGGGGACACCGGGCATGTCGTTGCGGTGCACGCCGCGCATCGTCGCCTCCATCACGGCGACGTCGCCCATCTCCAACTGCCGGTCGATGTCGATCTCGAAGCCGGGAAACGCCGAGGTGTACATCGAGATCTTCTCGATGCTTCCTTCGGCGTCGTGCTCGGCCCCCTCCTCGTCGGTGAAGACGTAGTCCGGGTGGTAGAGCGCCCTGATCCGATCGAAGTCGGCCGCCTGAATGGCCTCGAAGTACTCTCGCTGGATCTCGGTGGCCCGTCCCATGGGCGGTCCCCCCTCGGGTGCGCGGTGGGCGCGGAGCGCGCTCTCCGACGGCTTCCGGCGATCGGACCGAAGGGCCGCGCGGGGACCGTGTCCGCCTACCTCAACGATGGCACAAGGCGCCCGGCGGTGCCGCTGAAAAGCCCTGTGAACTGCGACGATGGCCGATTGCGGTCACGTTCGGCGGGCCAGGAGGTAGGCCTGTGGCACGCTCTCGCCCGGATCGGGCTCACGGACCGCGCGGACGCGGACGGACAGCCCGGCGGCCTCCAGCAGAGCGGCGACGTCGTCCGGCCGGAGCCGCTGAAAGTCGAGGGAGACCTCGTGGCCGAGCGGCCGCTCCAGGTACAGGGGCTCGTCCCCGACCTGGAAGGCGAGCATGAGGTGCCCGCCCGGGGCCAGCACCCGGTGGAACTCCGCGAACGCCTCGGGCAGCCGGTCCGGGGGCATGTGGATGATCGAGTAGTAGGCCAGGGCGCCGCCCACCGAGCCGTCGGACAGGTCCAAATCCAGGATCGAGCCCACCTCGAAGCGCAGGCCGGGGTGGTCCCGCCGGGCCACTTCGACCATCGCGGGGGAGAGGTCGACTCCGAACACCGGCAGGCCCAGGTCGCGCAGGTAGGCCGTCACACGGCCGGACCCGCACCCCAGGTCGGCGACGGGGCCGGTCCCCGACGCCCGCACGAGTTCGGCGAACACGCCCAGCATCGCCCGGTCCATCGGCATCGCGTCGAGCGCGTCGCGGAACCGGTCGGTGTAGTCGGCGGCGAAGGCGTCGTAGAACGTGCGCGCCCGGGCCAGGAAGTCGGGTGGGGTCACGGTCGAGAACCCTACTCGGGCGCGGGGCCGGGTGCCCGTCCGGCCGCCTTTCGGCCGTCCCGAAGGGCGAAGACGTCACCTGCCCGGAAATAGCGCCAGCCGTACTTGCTGCGGAAGGACTTCACATCGGCGAGGCGGCCGTCGCGCGCCCACGCCCGCAGGGTCGAGGGGCAGACGCCGATGACGGCCGCCGCCTCGCCGTTGCTGAAGTACATGTCCGGGTGGGTCTCTTCCAGGAAGCTGATTTCTTGTTCGTCCATGAAGCCAGCATCAGGATCGTCACCGCCATTGCGCCATGAACGAGCGTCTATCCCCAAAGTAAGGGTGCGCAATTCAATATCGAGCTACGCTTTCACTATGACGCAACGCTTTCCCCAGCACCTCACCAAACTGCGGGTTTTGTCCGGATTGTCGCAGCGGCAGCTCGCATCCCGGGCAAGAGTCTCCCCATCTGCGTGTTGTCGCTGGGAGAAGGGCGAAGTCGTTCCCAGGCGCGGGCACGTGGAGAACCTCGACCGGGTACTGAACGCCGAAGGGCGGCTCATCAAGACCTGGCAGCGGGACACCACGGATGGATCGCTGCCGTCCTTCATGCAAGATGCCGGATTACTTCAGGCGGAGGCGATCACGATTGACTTCGTGTCCCCCGTGCTGGTGTCCGGATTGGCCCAGTGCCCCTCCTACGCGCGCATCGTCTTCCGTGAGGCGAATCCGACCCTTCCTGGCGCGGCCATTGAACGACTGGTCACTGCCAGGTGTGCGCGATTGGCGTATCTGAGGAAGCGCAACAATCCCATGGTGACGGCCGTATTTCCGGAGAGCGCGCTCACCTGGCCCCCGGAGGCTGTGCGCCGCGAACAGGCCGAACACCTGCTCGCGCTGATGGACGACGAACGCATGCGCATCCACCTGGTACCGAGCGGGTCCGTGCTGGTCGGAGTAACGTCGCCGCTCTTTCTGGTGAAGCTGGTCGACGGAGGGCGGGCGGCTTCGAGCGATCACGTCAGCGGTAACGTGATCATCGAGGATTCAGAGGACTTCGAGCGGCTGTCCGAACTGGTCAAACGCGCCTTGGGTGCCTCCCTCCCCGAAGGTCAGTCCCGGAAAGTACTGGAGGATCTACTGTGAGTGGCTGGCACAAGTCCAGTTGGTCGGACACCGGTGGACATTGCGTGGAAGTGCGTGAGCACACGGCTGGTGCCGATGTGCGCGACACGCAGAACCGGAACGCCGGTCACCTGTCCTTCTCACCCGTCGAATGGGCCGCGCTGGTGGCCACGGCCGCGCGCTGACCCGGACACCGCCCTCGCATCGGGAGGGCCCCGCCGGAACACGTCCGACGGGGCCCTCCCGCAGGGGGTGTCTCTCCTATGATGCGGCTCGCGAGGGGATCGCGTCCAGGGAGTCATCCTTGGTCTCACGGCTGAGCAGCAGCGCGACCAGTGTGATCACGCCGACCAGCACCAGGTACCCGCCGACCCAGTTCAGGCCGAACCGGCCCGCCAGCCACGTCGCGATGTAGGGGGCGAACGACGCCCCCAGCAGGCCCGCGACGTTGTACGACACCGACGCACCCGTGTAGCGGACGTTGGTCGGGAACAGCTCCGGCAGCTGGGCGGCCATCGGACCGAAGGTCAGTCCCATCAGCGACAGCCCGATGATGAGGAAGGCCAGCACGCCGACCGTGCTCCCGCTGCCCATCAGCGGGCCCATGGCGAAGCCGAACACGATGATGGCGACGGTCACCGTGATGAGCGTGGGGCGCCGGCCGAACCGGTCGGCGATCAGGCCGGAGATCGGCGTGAACAGCGCGAAGAACAGCACGCCGATGAGCAGGAACACCAGGAACTGGGACCGGTCGTAGCCCAGCCCGTTCTCGGCGTCGGTGCCGAAGCCCAGCGAGAACACGGTCATCAGGTAGAACAGCACGTATGTGGCGACCATGATCAGCGTGCCCAGCACGACCGCGACCCCGCTGGTGCGGAAGACCTCCACCATCGGCGCCTTGACCCGCTCGCCCGAGGCGATCACCTTGGCGAAGGCCGGGGTCTCGTGCAGTGTCAGGCGCACCCACAGCCCGATCGCGATGAGGAGCGTCGAGAGCAGGAACGGCACCCGCCAGCCCCACGCCAGGAAGGTCTCGTCGCTCATCGTCTGGGTGATGGTCAGGAACACGCCGTTGGCGAGGAAGAACCCGATCGGCGCTCCCAGCTGCGGGAACGTGCCGTAGAACGCGCGCTTGGCGCGCGGGGCGTTCTCCGTGGCCAGCAGAGCGGCACCGCCCCACTCACCGCCCAGTCCCAGCCCCTGGCCGAACCGGCACACCGCCAGCAGCACGGGGGCCGCCACGCCCACCTGGGCGTAGGTGGGCAGCAGGCCGATGCCCACGGTCGCGATACCCATCGTCAGCAGCGACGCCACCAGGGTCGCCTTGCGGCCGACGCGGTCGCCGAAGTGGCCGAAGACCCACGATCCGACCGGCCGGGCGACGAACGCGATCGCGAACGTGGCCAGCGACTGCAGCCGCGCGGCCATCGCGTCGCCCTCGGGAAAGAACAGGAGCGGGAAGACCAGGACCGCGGCGGTCGCGTAGATGTAGAAGTCGTAGAACTCGATGGACGTGCCCACGAGGCTCGCCGTGAGGACCTTGCGTTTGGGATTGGTCGGCGGCTGCGCCGGGTCGGCGTGTGGCCGATCGGGCTCCGGCGTGGCCGAGGCGACGTCCTCCGCGGTCATAGGCGTTCTTCTTCCCAGCTCAGACTTGGTCGTTCCGCTGGATCCTAGCCCTGTTTCACACTATGTGGGACGTCTGTCTCAGAAAATGGACACCTGGGGTGGTCGGGACCTTCCGCCCGATCGGCCCGCGGGCACGGCGGTCCCGATGCCACGGGGGTCGCGGCTCCGGTTCCCGCCGAGGCAGTGTGGGACGCCTCACGCGAGTGCCGTGTCACGGACCGCCCTGCCTGCCTCGTCCTCCGTTGCGAAGGCGTCCATGAAGGCCGCCGCCACGCGGAAGGGACCAGGATTTCCATGACCCACCGACTGCTCGTCCTCGGGGCCGGCTACTCCGGACTCGCGGCCGCCCGCCGCGCCCACGACATCGCCCGGAGCGAGCGCGCCGACGTCACCGTCACGCTCGTCAACGCCACCCCGTACTTCGTCGAACGCGTCCGTCTGCACCAGGTCGCCGCGGGCCAGGACGTCGGCGTGCACTCCCTGGCCGAGGCCCTGGAGGGCACCGGCATCGATCTGGTCGTCGCCCAGGTCGAGGACGTGGACCCCGACGCCCGCTCGGTCACCGTGCGCGGCGACCGGGGGCCGCGCACGCTCGGCTACGACTCGCTCGTCCTCGCGCTGGGCAGCTCGGCCCGCGCCGGAGGCGTCCCCGGCGCCGACGACCACGCCCTGGCCATCGCCGACCTGGACGGCGCGCGCGCCGTCGCCGACCGGATCGCCACCGACCGGCCCGAGCGCGTGGTGGTGGTCGGCGGCGGGCTCACCGGCATCGAGGCCGCCACCGAGATCGCCGAGTCCCACCCCGGCATCGCCGTCGAACTCGTCACCGGCGGCGAGGTCGTCCCGAGCGTGGGCGCGCGCGGGCGGGCCCACGCGCGCCGCGTGCTGCACCGGCTCGGCGTGGTCCTGCGCGAACACGCGCGCGTGGAGGAGGTCGACGCCCGGGGCCTGGTCCTGGCCGACGGCGGGCGCGTTCCGGCCGACCTCGTGGTGTGGAACGCCGGGTTCGGCGCCTCCGGCGTGGCCGCCGCGATCGGACTGGCCGTCGACGACGACGGCCGCGCGGTGGTCGACGGCTCCCAGCGCTCGCTCTCGCACCCCGACGTGCTCGTCGTGGGCGACGCCGCGCACACCCGGGGCGCCGCGGGAGAGCCCCTGCGCATGTCCTGCGCGATGGGCCTGCCGATGGGCTGGAACGCCGCCGGGACCGTCCTCGGCGCACTCACCGGGCGCACACCCGACACCGCGCCGTTCGGCTACCTGCTCCAGTGTGTGAGCCTGGGCCGCCGTGACGGTCTCGTCCAGTTCGTGCGCGCCGACGACAGTCCGCGCGCGTTCCTGCTCACCGGACGCACGGCCGCGCTCGTCAAGGAGTACATCGTGGCCGGGGCCTATGACAACGCGCGCACCGGCGGGCAGGCCGCGGTGAACCTGCGCCTGGTCCGGGGCGTGGCCCGGCGGTACCTGCGCCGGAAGGGCGCGCCGGCCGACGCGGGTCAGGGGCGGGCGACGTCCACGGGAGCTTCCAGCGGGGTGTCCCGAGGCGACGCCAGGAAGGGCCGCATGACGCGCTCGGCCAGCGGTGTCGACGACAGTCGCAGGGCCTGACGGCGGACGAACAGGCGGGCGGGCGTGGCGGGGACGAACCACCGCGCCAGACTGCGTCCCGCCCGCTGCTTGGCGTCGATGACCGGCTTGACCCGGCCCTCGTAGCGCCGCAGCGCGGCCGCGATCTCCTCGGCCGCGCCCGCGCCCGCGCCCGAGCCGGTGCCCGCGCCGGCCACGCGGCCCAGCTCCCGGCCCAGGACCTCGGCGGCGGCCACCGCCATGCTCGCCCCCTGCCCCGCCATCAGCGAGACCGCCTGGCACGCGTCGCCGACCAGGACCACGCGCCCGTCGGACCAGCCCGGCATGAGGATCTGCTCCACCTCGTCGTAGTACGGCCGGGGCGGGCAGGCCGCCAGCAGCCGGGGCACCAGCCAGCCCAGGTCCCCGTGGACCTCGCGCAGCCGTGCCTGCGGGTCCTGCGGCAGCGAGCCGTCCGGCGACAGGTGGCACAGGAATGCGGCCCCGGCCGTGTCGGACAGGCGGTACATCCCCGCCTGGACGCCGGGGGCCTCGACCGCCTGGAACTCGTTCGCGAGCACCGCCATCAGCTCCGGGTCGGTGAACACGTAGGCCGCCGCGTGCGCCCCCAGGTAGCGGCGGTAGCGCGACTCCGGCCCGAACACGAGCCCGCGCGTGCGCGAGTGGATCCCGTCGGCCCCCACGAGCACGTCGGCGCGCTCGGTCGCACCGTCGGTCAGCACCGCCGTGACGCCCTCGTCGTCCTGGTGCACCTCCTCGATCCCGGTCCCGTACCGCACGTCGGCCTCCGGCCCCAGCGCCTCGCGCAGCACGCCCTCCAGGTCGCCGCGCAGCAGGGTCAGGTAGCGTCCGCCGGTCACCCGCGCGGGCACCGACGAGTCGATGCGTGCGGAGTGGCGGCCGTCGGCCCTGCGGTAGCGCAGCGCGTTCAGGCCGAGCCCGTACTCGTGGACCCGCTCGCGCAGGCCCATCCGCTCCAGGGTGTCGTAGCCGGGTCCGAAGTAGTCGATGACGTAGCCGCGGTCCAGGGTGCCGTCGGCGGCCTTCGGCGTGTCCAGGGCGGCGAGTCCGGTCGCGGGGGAGGGGGCCGGACCCCGTTCGACGACCGTGGTCTCCCAGCCCTCGCGGCGCAGCCACCACGCTGTGGACAGACCGGCGATGGCGCCGCCGATGATGATCGCTCTCACCTGGTGTCTCCTTCGGGTGCGGGCGCCGCGAGCAGGCGGCGCAGGGGTTCGAGGTAGGCCTCGGCGGGCGGGACCGGGCCCAGCGCCCGGTGCAGGACCACGCCGTCGAAGAACGCGCACACCAGTTCGGCGGCGGCCTCCGGCTGCCCGGTCCCGTGCTCCCGCAGCCACGCGGCGATCGAGTCCCGGGTCTCGATGACGATCCGGGCCATGACCGCGTGCAGCTCGGGGTCGCGGGTCGCGGCCAGGTAGGCCTCGGTGACCAGGACGGACGCTGGGTCGTCGCCCTGGAACTCATCCATCTCCCGCAGCGCGGCCACCACCCCCTCCGCCGGGTCGGATATCGCGGTCATGGCCGCGAGCGGGTCGGAGAGCACGTCCTCCAGGACGGTCGCCACGGCGGCGCGCAGCAGGGCGGGCAGTGAGTCGAAGTGGTAGTGGACGAGTCCGGGGCGCACCTGCGCGCGGGACGCGACCAGCCGGGTGGTGACCGCGTTCCACCCCACCTCGGGGATCAGTTCGACGGCCGCGGCCAGCAGCTTGGCGCGGCTGGAGCGCCCCCGCTCGGCGGAGGTGGCGGCCGTCTGGTCTTGGTCATTCGCCTTGGTCATATGACCAAACTAGGGGCACACGGCGGCGAAGGCAAGGGGTAGGGGTGTGCGGTGCGGGAGAGGGAGGGAGCCGGGGATCGGTGGCGGGCGGAGGGAGCCCGGGGAGGCGGACCGGTGGCCGCCCTGGTCAGCTCGGGCCCAGGGCTCCCGGGCCCAGGACCGCCGGGTGCACCACGCGGGTGCAGTTGTCCCGGAACCGCTTGACGAGCTCGCCGTTGGGGCGGTCGCTGCGCTCGACCCACTCCCGGGCCGCCTCGTCGCTCGCCCCGCCCGAGAGCTGCCGCAGGCGCAGCCGCTCCTCGCGCACCCGGTCGTCGGCCTCCACGTACCACAGCTGCGCGAACAGTCCCCGCAGCCGCCGCCAGGGCTCGTCGTCACTGGCGAGGTAGTTGCCCTCGGTCACCACCAGCACGGTGTGCGGGTCCACCACGTGCCGGGCGGCCACCGGCTCGTGCAGCCGGCGGTCGTAGTCCGGGACGTAGACGGGGTGGTCCGCCTCGGCGAGCAGGCGCCGGACCAGCGCCACGTAGCCGTGCGCGTCAAAGGTGTCCGGAGCGCCCTTGCGGTCGCGGCGGCCCAGGCGGTCGAGCTGGGCGTTGGACAGGTGGAAGCCGTCCATCGGCAGGTACCCGGCGGACCCCGCGCCCAGGTGGTCGTTCACCCGCGCCACCAGGTGGCGGGCGAGCGTCGACTTGCCCGCTCCGGGCGCTCCGGTCAGACCGAGGACCGCGCGCCGCCCCGGGCGGGCCGCGGCCTCGCGTGCGATCCGGAGGGCTTCGGCGGCGAGCGAGTCGGACATGGGCCCGAGCCTACGCGCTGCGGCCCGCGAGGCGAAGCCCGTCGTACCGTGACGCCCCCGCGTCCATGGCGGCGCCCCGCCGGGCCGGGGACGGCACCCGTCGTACCGGGACGGTCCCGCGCTCGGGGCGCTCCGCCCAGGCCGGGGACGTCGCCCAGCCCGCGGCCGGAGCGGGATCCGCCGCGCGGCGAATCCCGCCCCGACCCTGGGATCAGGGCGCGTGGCCGACGTGGGCCAGAGCCTGACGCAGCAGCACCCCCTGGCCGCCGGTCATCTCCTCGATCACCTTCGGGCTGGCCGCCTCCTCCGGCGTGAACCAGATCAGGTCCAGGGCGTCCTGGCGCGGCTGGCAGTCGCCGGAGACCGGCACGATGTAGGCCATCGCCACCGCGTGCTGGCGGGGGTCGTGGAAGGGCGTGACGCCGGGAGTGGGGAAGTACTCCGCGACGGTGAACGGCTGCGGTGCGGTCGGAATGCGCGGCAGCGCCACCGGTCCCAGGTCCTTCTCCAGGTGCCGCAGGAGGGCGTCGCGCACCCGCTCGTGGTAGAGCACCCTCCCCGAGACCACGGAACGGTTGAAGCTGCCGTCGGGCGCGGCCCGCATCAGGAGGCCGAAGTGGGTCGCCTGCCCGGTCTCGTCCACCCGCACGGGCACGGCCTGGACGTAGAGCACCGGCATGCGCCCGCGGATGTTCTCCAGTTCCTCGTCGGAGAACCAGCCGGGCTGGGTGTCGGCGGTGTCGGTCATAGGGTGCGCGGCGGAGCGTCCGACGGCACGCGCCCCTGGCGCGGCCGGGATGCGGCCACCGCTCCCTCCCTTCGATCGGTCGGCGTCCCTGTGGGACCAGTCTCCCGCCCGTGGCGGACGGGAGCGCACGGTGCCCTACCGCTTCTACCGCACACCGGTCGGCCCACGCACGGTGCGGGCGCGGATCCGAGTGTCCGAGAGGAGTGGTGACCGCCAGGGGTAGGGCCCGGGCGGGCGGCCACGAACGGGATGTCGGTCCACGGCGAGATTTCGGGCGGTTTTCGCACCGAAAGCCTCCCCGAACCTCCCTGGAGAGGTTACGATCTCGTACGCGGTTGCGTAGTGGACAGGTTACGTCCGGTGAGAGGTGGTTCCGAGTGGCACGCGATGCCCGGTTCTCTGCCCAGGAACGTTCCCCCTGTACAGGTGTCACCGTGGTACCCGTCCACGGCGAGGTCGACCTCGCCACGGCCGACCGGATGCGCGATCGGCTCCTGCGAGCGGCGTACGACTCACGGTGCGACTGTCTGGTGGTGGACATGTCCGGGCTGGAGTTCTTCGACGCGAGCGGCGTGCGCGCCCTCGTCTCCGTCGCCAGGATCCTGTGGGCCCAGGAGCGGCACACGGTGCTCGCCGAACCCTCGCCCATCGCCGAGCGCGTCCTGACCGCGCTCGACATGGGCCGGGTCTTCGAGATCTACCCGCTGCTGGAGATGGCGCTGACCCACACCAGCGGCCTGCGGGTGGACAGCGACCCCATCGCCAACAACCCGGTGCCCTGAGGCCCGAGCCGGGGGCCGCCGCTCACACCGCGTCCGGCGTCTCCCGGCCATCACCGCCGCCCCCTTCGTCCTCGCGGACCAGGAACGGCGCCAGCAGGTCGGGCACGGCCGCGTCGGCCCAGGCCAGACCCTGCCCCAATCCCACGTCCCTGGCCGCGTACATGCCCTGGCCCGCGGCGGTCGTGGCCGCCACGTCGGCCAGAGCCATCCGGCGCTGGAAGGGCGAGCGGGTGATCCGCCAGCCGATCACCGCCGACCGCTCCAGCGCCACGGTGTCGCGCGCGGCCATCCCGCTGCGCACCACCAGGAAGCGCGGGTGCACCCCGTGGCCGAGCCCGCGGTAGGACCCCACCGCGTACCAGAACGCCACCACGGCGACCAGCACCGCCAGGAACGCCCAGCCCCAGCTCGGCGTCGTCTCCACCGCACGCGATGCCAGCGGCACCGGGATGATCTCCTCCTCGATCCGGTGGACCGCGTCCCACCACGCCTGCGTGGCGAGCGTGTGCAGCCAGGCCAGCGCGATCGAGGCCGCCACTCCCAGCAGGGTCACCACGCCGGCCCGGGTGAACCGGCGGCGCAGCGCGGCGCGCGGGTGCCGGGCCAGGGGGGCGTCCAGGGGCGAGTCGTCCTCCTGGAGCAGCGCCGCGGCCAGCGCGCGGGCGCGCCCGGTCGGCATGGGCGGGGACAGGCGGCTCTTGGCGCTGGTCTTCTCGTCGTCGGCGGCGGCCAGACCGGTCGCCACCGCCCGCACGTCCGCGCCGCCCACCGATCTCAGCACGAACGGCTGGTGCAGGGTGACGCCGTTGAGGCGGCGGCCCTCCACCGACAGCGACACGCTCGTCAGCAGGCCGCGGCGCAGACGGACCGAGCCGTCGGCCTCACGGGTGAGCCGGTAGTTCCACCAGGTCTCCACGGCGACGGCGGTCAGCACGACCACGCCCGACAGCAGCAGGACGAGGAGGGACACGGGCACCACGACCATCAGCCGGGTCATGACCATCGAGGCGAGCTCCTCGGTGGTGGGCAGGTTCGCCTGCTCGGACACCCACTCCCAGGCCCAGCCGCCGGTCTGGGCGTTGAAGCCCACCACCGCGGCGATGAAACCCACGCCGATGCCGAGCGTGGCGGTGGTCGCGGGGGCGTAGGCGAACCACGCCCGGTTCAGCCTGGCCAACTCGACCTCCCCGGTCTCCCCGATCTCCTCGGAGCCCTCGGCGGACGCGTCGGCGCCGGCGGCGGCCGCTCCCCGGGCCACTCCGCGCAGGAGCAGTTCACGGCGCAGCCGCTCGCCCTGCTCCGCGGTCACGTAGAGCAGCTGGAGCTGGTCCGAGCCGCCCTGCTCGCCGGTGCCGACCGTGACCGAGCACAGGCCGAACACGCGCACGTAGATCGGCGCGTTCACGTCCACGCTGCGCACGCGCTCGCGGGGGATGGAGCGGTAGGCCTTGGCGATGACGCCCGAGCGCATCTCCACGCGTTCGGAGGTGACGCGGAACCGGGTGGCGCGCAGGCGCAGCAGGTCGATGGAGGTGAAGAACGCCAGGAACGCGATCGTGCCGGGGATCGGCGCCAGCGCCCACCAGGGCAGAGGGGCGAAGAGGGCGATCGCCACGGTGGCGATGACGGCCGAGGGGACCATGAAGAACCCGGCGGCGACCGCACCGGCCCACACGCTCAGGGGGTGCAGGCCCTGCCAGTCCCCGGCCGGCCCGCTCTCCGGAGCCGGGTGGTCCTGCGCGGCGGGCCCGGGCCCCGCGGGAGCCGTGGGGGGCCCGGGTTCCGCGGGAGTCGGGGGAACCGCGGGAGCCGGGTCCTGGGCCGGGTCCTGGGCCGACTCCTCGGGGCGGATCTCGTCGGGGCCGCTCATGTGGCGTCTCCCTCCGTGGCCTGGGTGGTCTCGGTGAGCTGGTCGGCCACCCGGGTGGCCAGTGCGTGGTCGAGCCCGGAGATCGCGATCGGACCGGCCGCCGAGGCGGTGGTCACGGTCACGCTCGACAGGCCGAACACGCGCTGGAGCGGGCCGCGCGCGGTGTCCACGGTCTGGATGCGCGACATCGGGGCCACCCGCCACTCCTGCCACAGCCAGCCACTGGCGGTGTAGACGGCGGTGTCGGTGACCTCCCAGCGGTGGACCCGGTAGCGCCACACCGGCATCGCCACGGTGACCAGCAGGCCGACCCCGCCGATGGCGGCGGTGGCGGGGACGAGCCAGGGGCGCGCGGGTTCGAAGATGACGGCCGGGACCGCGGGCGCGGCGGTCAGGACCACGGTCACGGCCAGTGCACGGGTGGCCCACCACAGGATCGCTCGCCGGTCCACGCGGTGGTGGGGTGGGCGCAGTCGCAGAGCGTCGGTGCTCATCGCGTCCGCCTCTCTTCGTCGTCCGGGCCCGGAAGCGGGCCGCCTCGTAAAAGTGATATCACAATGCTATTGTCGTGTCATCACCACGAGAGGACGGTAGAACCGATGAGCGAACCCGAACCGACCATCACCCCAGCTCCGCGGTACCGGGAGCGCGCGGCCTTCGGCTACGACGGGATTCCCGTGGCCGTGGCGTGCGCGGTGCTGACCCTGGGCGGGGCCGCCCTGGCCCTCCTGCCGATCCTGGGCGCCCCCGTCCTCCTCGTCCCGGTGGGCGTCGTGCTCGCCCTCGTGGGCGCGGTGCCGGCCCTGGGGCTCACGATGGTCGCGCCCAACCAGGCCCAGGTCGTGCAGTTCTTCGGCCGCTACGTCGGCACCATCCGCACCGACGGCCTGCGCTGGGTCAACCCCTTCACCGTGCGCAACTCGGTCTCCACACGCATCCGCAACCACGAGACCTCCGTCATGAAGGTCAACGACGCCGCCGGCAGCCCCATCGAGATCGCCGCGGTCGTGGTCTGGCAGGTCCAGGACACCGCCCGGGCGAGCTTCGAGGTCGACGACTTCGTGGAGTTCGTGTCCATCCAGACCGAGGCCGCCGTCCGGCGCATCGCGGGCGAGTACCCCTACGACGCCCACGGCGAGGACACCGAGCTGTCCCTGCGCGACAGCGCCGACGTCATCACGGAGAAGCTCGCCAAGGAGGTCGCCGACCGCGTCGAGGCGGCGGGTGTGGCCATCGTGGAGTGCCGCTTCACCCACCTGGCGTACGCGCCCGAGATCGCCCACGCGATGCTCCAGCGCCAGCAGGCGGGCGCGATGATCGCCGCCCGTCAGCAGATCGTCGAGGGCGCCGTGGGGATGGTCGACCGCGCGCTGGCCCGGCTCTCGGACGAGGAGGTCGTGGAACTCGACGAGGAGCGCAAGGCCGCGATGGTGAGCAACCTGCTTGTGGTGCTGTGCTCCGACCGCCCCGCCAGCCCCGTCGTCAACACCGGGACCCTGTACCAGTAGCCCTCGGGGGTGCCAGTGTCCGATCGCAAGAAGGTGCTGCTGCGGCTCGACCCGGCCGTCCACGACGCGCTCGCGCGCTGGGCGGGGCAGGAGCTGCGCAGCACCAACGCCCAGATCGAGTTCCTTCTGCGCCGCGCGCTGGACGAGGCGGGGCGGATGCCGAAGGACGCCGGGGGGATGCCGCGCCGGGGACGGCCGCGCAAGAAGTCCCCGGAGACGGACGAGAACGGTGCCTGACGGTGCCGGGCGACCTTGTGCGAGGTCGCCCGGCACCGCCGGGCGCTGCTACGCGGTGGCCTCGTCGGACCCGCCGATGTGCGTGCGCCAGTCGCCCGCGCCGACCAGCCAGTGCGGGACGATCCGCAGGGGGAAGGGCAGGTCGGTCTTGAAGACCGCCTCGCCGGAGACCGTGGCCGCTTCCCGGTACCCGCCGTCCTCCAGGCAGAGTTCGGTGATGCTCGGCAGGTCGCGGTCCGGGTTGATGATCCAGTACGAGGGGACGCCGAACTCCTCGTACTCGCGCCTCTTGGTGTGGTGGTCGCGGATGGCGCTCTCGGGCGAGACCACCTCGACCGCCAGGAGCGGCGGCCTGGTCAGATAGGGGCTCTCCTCGTCGGCGGCGCGCAGCACCGCCAGGTCGGGGATCCGGTGGTGGGTCCGGTCGCCGTTGACATTGATGCCCGGGGCCGCGACGACCTCGAACTCGCCCGGGGCGAGGACACCGAGGTGTATGGCGAGCCGGGACTCGACCCGGCTGTGCAGGAAGACCGGTGCGGGTGACACGTCAAGCCGCCCGTCGACCAGCTCGTAGCGCCGTCCGTCGTCCGGCATCCGCCTGAGGTCGTCCACGGTCAGCGGGCGCTCCGCTTCGGGATCCGTCTTGCCGGTTGTCATGAGAGTCATGATGCCTCCTCGATCGCATGGTGGCCAGTCTTCCGTGACTCTCCGTGTCAGGGGAGGGAATCCGGATATTCGTGAATATGTGGCGGGCCCGTTCACTTCCGGTCGGCGACCTTTTCCCGGGTTCCGGCGCGGGTAGGCCTATGGGAGCGGGTCCGCGCCCCTCCGGAACCCCCTCCGGTGCCGAGCCCCGCGGGAGGTGAGCGCCGGTGCCCGGCCACATCGAGTTCGAGACCACATTCAGCGTCGGTACCGACGCCGTCCTGCCCGACCTGGCCGATCTGGCGCCCGGCGGCATCGAGCGGCGCTCGCACGAGCTGGACGCCACCTACTTCGACACCGGGGACCTGCGCCTGGCCGCGCGCCGCGTCACCCTGCGCCGCCGCACCGGCGGCACCGATGCCGGCTGGCACCTGAAGGTCCCGTGGGGCGAGGGCGCCAAACGCGAGTTCCACGTTCCCCTCGGATCGGACCCCGACACCGTCCCCGGCGAACTGGCCGACCTCGCCCGTGCCGCCGCCCGCGGCGCGGCGCTGCGCCCGGTCGCGCGGATCGCCACCCGGCGCACCGAGTCCGCGCTGTTGGACGCCGGCGGGACCCCGCTCGTCCTGGTCGCCGACGACACGGTCACCGGCGAGGCCGTCGGCGCCGCCCCCACCACCTGGCGGGAGGTCGAGGTCGAACGCGCCGACGGGGACAGCGCGCTCCAGGAACGCGTCGGCGAGCGCCTGGCCGCGGCGGGCGCGGTCCCCTCCGCGACCGGGAGCAAGCTGCTGACCGTGCTCGGCGACCGCGTACCCCGGCCCGTGCCCCGCCCCTCCGGCGACACCGCGGGCGAGGTCGTACGGGCCTACCTCTGGGACCAGGTCGAACACCTGCTCGCCCACGACCCTCCGGTCCGCCTGGACGAACCCGACGCCGTGCACCAGATGCGCGTGGCCACCCGCCGCCTCCGCGCGGTGCTCCAGGTCTTCCCCTCGGTCCTGCGCCGGGACGCCACCCGGCCGGTGGCCGACGAGCTGCGCCGCCTGTCGGGCGTGCTCGCCCCGGCCCGCGACCTGGAGGTCCTGCGCGAGCGCTGCGAGGCCTGGCTCGACACTCTCCCGGAAAGCGCCGCCGGACACGGGCTCACCGGTACCTGGCTCGCGGCGGTCGACGACCACCGCGCCGTCGAGGCCCGCCGCATCGCCCAGGAGCTGGCGGGCACCCGCTACCTCGCCCTGCTGGACGCTCTGGACGCACTGCGGACCGGACCCCCGCTGACCGGGCGGGCCGGTGAGCGGGCGCGCACCGTTCTGGCCGACGACCTCACCCGGGCCTGCCGCCGGGCGGCCGACGCCCGCGACCACGCGACGGCCGCCCGGGACGCCGACACACGCGTCACCGCCTGGCACGAGGTCCGCAAGGCCGCCAAGCGCACCCGCTACGCGGCCACGCTCGCCGCCCCCGTCCTGGGCGGGCCCGCCAAGCGGGTGCGCTCGTGGGCGAGCCGTCTCCAGGAGGTCCTGGGCGAGCACCAGGACGGGGTGGCGCTGCGCGGCTACCTGGAGGAGCACGCGCCCGCACTGGTCGCGGCGGGCGACGACCGGGACGCGGTCCTGGTGACCCTGGGCGCCCTGGCCGGGGCCGAGGCCGGCAGGGGCACGGCGCTCATCGAGGAGGCGGCGCGGGCGTGGTCGGCGGGCCCCGACCCGCGCGAACCCCTCGCCGCGCATACCCGGCGGCGTGCTGGGTAGGCGCGCCCACAAGGCCGGTGGCGTGCGCGTTCACCGGTACTGGGGGTGCGGGGCCGGCCGCCGCGCCGGGTTCGTCGTCCTCGGGACATCGCCGCCCGGACCCTTCGCTCGCGCGCGAACCTCGGGACAGAGCAGGAGGTACGTCATGATCGCCTACCAGTCACTGGTCGACCACGTCACCGCGCACGAGGGCGTCGGCGACGCGGAGGAGGCCCGGCGCGCGATCGGCGCCGTCGTCTCCGTGGTGGCCCCCCGGATCGCCCCCGACACCCGCGAGAAGCTGCACGCGGCACTGCCTCCCGCGCTCCAGCCCGCGGACCAGGAGGGCGCCGCCGAGACGGGGGCGACCGACTCCGGCGACGTCGCCCGGCGGGTGGCGCGCGAACTCGACCGCCGGCCGGAGCGGGGCCTGTACCTGACCGGTGTCGTCCTGTCGGAGATCGCCGAGTCCAGCCCGGACCTGCGCGAGGAGCTGGCCGCCTCGCTGCCCGACGAACTCGCGGCCTGGGTCACCGACCCCGTGGGCGCGGCCGGCCGCTCCGACACCGGTGAGTCCGGCGCGCCGAGCCGGCTCGACGAGGACACACTGCGCGCCGCCATGGGCAGGCTGCCCGACTGGGAGGGCGACACCCACGGGCTGACCAGGACGGTCCGCCTGCCCTCCGACCGCGTCCGTCCGCTCGTCGACGCGGTCGAGCGGATCAGCCGCGACCTGGACCACGGGGTGCACCACGAGGTGACCGACGACGGTGTGGCCTTCACCGTGCGGACGGCCTCGATCAAGGCCGTGACCACGCGCGACATCGAGTTGGCCGAACGCATCGAGCAGGCGGTGGCCGAGGTCGGCTCGGGGGGCCGCCCCGGGCCGTGACCCGTGCCCGCGTTCGGGTCCGCTCGAAGGTCTACCCCAGCGCGGTCGCCCCGGGCCGTGACCGCGTCCGCGCGAAGACCTATCCCAGCGCGGCCGCCACGGCCCGGCCCGCGGTGCGGCCCGAGAACAGGCAGCCGCCCAGGAACGTGCCCTCCAGGGCACGGTAGCCGTGCACGCCGCCGCCGCCGAACCCGGCGACCTCGCCCGCGGCGTACACGCCCGGCAGCGGGGTGCCGTCGGCGCGCAGCACCCGGGCGTCCAGGTCGGTGTGCAGCCCGCCCAGCGTCTTGCGGGTGAGGATGTGCAGGCGCACGGCGATCAGCGGACCCGCCGCGGGGTCCAGGATCTGGTGCGGCGAGGCCACCCGCGCGAGCCGGTCGCCACGGTACTTGCGGGCCGCGTGGATGCTCATGACCTGGACGTCCTTGGAGAACGGGTTGACCAGTTCGCGGTCGCGGGCGACCACCTCGCGGGTGACGGTGTCGGCGTCGAGCACGCCGTCGCCCGCCACGGCCCGCATCTTCTCGATGAGCGCGGGCAGCCGGTCGGCGACCACGAAGTCCGCCCCGTGCTCCTTGAAGGCCTCCACGGGCCCGGGCGCGCCCGGCAGCACCCGCTTGAGCACCAGTTTGAGGTCCTTGCCGGTCAGGTCCGGGTTCTGTTCCGAGCCCGAGAGCCCGAACTCCTTCTCGATGATCCTCTGCGAGAGCACGAACCAGGTGTAGTCGTGCCCGGTGCCCATGATGTGCTCCAGGGTGCCCAGGGTGTCGAACCCGGGCAGGTAGGGCGCGGGCAGCCGCCGGCCGGTGGCGTCCAGCCACAGCGACGAGGGGCCGGGCAGGATGCGGATGCCGTGCCGCGCCCAGATGGGGTTCCAGTTCTGGATGCCCTCGGTGTAGTGCCACATCCGGTCGGGGTTGATGATCTGGCCGCCGGCGTTCTCCGTGATGCCCAGCATCCGGCCGTCGACGTGCTCGGGAACGCCGGAGAGCATGTGCTCCGGGGGAGTGCCGAGCCGCGCGGGCCAGTTCTGGCGCACCAGGTCGTGGTTGGCGCCGATGCCGCCGGAGGTGACCACGACGGCCTGCGCGCCCATCTCGAACTCCCCGACGGAGTCCCGGTTGCTGGCCTGCCCGCGCTCGGTGTCACTGGGCGCCAGCACGGTGCCCCGCACTCCGGTGACCGTCCCGTTCTCGACCACGAGGTCGTCGACCCGGTGCCGGAAGCGCAGCTGGACCAGCCCCCGCTCGACCGCGGCGCGCACCCGCCGCTCGAAGGGCGCCACGACGCCCGGACCGGTGCCCCAGGTGATGTGGAAGCGGGGCACGGAGTTGCCGTGCCCGCCGGCCAGGTAGCCGCCGCGCTCGGCCCACATGACGATGGGGAACCACCGCATGCCCATCGCGTGCAGCCAGGCGCGCTTCTCCCCGGCGGCGAAGTCGACGTAGGCCTCGGCCCACCTGCGCGGCCAGGCGTCCTCGGGCCGGTCGAAGGCGGCGGTGCCCATCCAGTCCTGCAGGGCCAGCTCCGCCGAGTCCCTGACGCCCATCCGCCGCTGCTCGGGGGTGTCCACGAACATCAGGCCGCCGAACGACCAGTGCGCCTGGCCGCCCAGGGAGTGCTCGGGCTCCTGGTCCAGCAACAGGACCCGCTTGCCCGCCTCGGCCAGCTCCGCCGTGGCGGCCAGCCCGGCCAGTCCGGCTCCGACGACGATCGCGTCGGCCTGCTCGATGCTCATGGACCCGTCCCTTCGTCGTGCCGCGCGGGCACAGTGTGCGCGATGATGACGACTCTGGCCCCGCGACCCCCTCCGGGCAAGGCCGGTGTGTGTTCCGCGCCATATCCTTTGTCACCGTGTGACAACAGCCAGGGCCGATGGCACCATGGTCCGGCCGTGGCCCGCCCACGGCGCCCCGGATCCCGAGCGGGCGTTCCCCCGCCGGCCGGGCGCCCCCCACATCCCCGTCACGAAGGAATCCCCCGTGTACTTTCATCCCCCGACCTTCGAGGCCGGTCCGGTGGCCACCGCGATCGGCCTGGGCGTGATCGCCTACGTCCTCGTCCTGCCGCTCGTCCTGCGGCGCCTGAAGTCGTCGTCCACACGGCCGGGGACCCCGGCGTCACGCGTCTACCGGTTCACGTGCTGGGCGTTCCTGGGGGAGGTGCTGGCGACGATGTCCTTCGTCGGTACCGCCACCGCCGTGAGCGCGGCGGACCTCGGCCTGGCCGCGCCGACCGTGTACTGGTTCGGGGACAACCTGCCCGCGACGGTGGTCTCCCTGCTCGCCTTCTGGGGGTGGCCGTTTCTGCTGGTGGGTGTCGCCGTCTACCTGTGGCTCGGCACGCGCCGATGGGCCAAGGTCGAGCGGGGCGAGGTCGAGCCGCCGAGGCTGCCGCCCGGCACGGCCGCGCTCCTGCCTCGGAACGCGGGCGAGCGGACCTGGATGGTGACGTCGTCGATCCTCGGGGCACTGGGCACGGTGGCGACCGTCCACGCTGTCCTCGTGCCCCTGCTCCTGGTCCGGTTCGGTCTGCACCCGGGAGACGTGGTCCTGGTCATCGCCCTGCTGTCCGCCTGGGCGGTGTCCCACGGGGGGTGGCGCGGCGGGCTCACCATGGCCGTGGTCACGGTCCTGGCCACCGGCGGATACCTGTTCGTGTTCGCGGGGTCCCTGCAGCTCCCGCTGATCGTCTGGGGGATGTTCACCGCCCTCACCACCATGTCGGCCGTGAACCTGGGCCGGGTACGGCCGCCGTCGGTCGAGGAGGCACAGGCGACCGACGGCCGGCACGCGGACGCGTGAGCCCTCAGACGCCGAAACGGACCAGCGACCGGCCGCCCTGGCCTTTGCGCATGCGCTCGAAGGCCTCGGGCACCCCCTCCAGCGGGATCTCGTCGGTGATCATCGCGGACAGCTTCAGCTCGCCCGAGCGCACCTGCTCGGCCAGCACGGGGATGTCGCGGGCCGGGTCGCTGGACCCGAACACGCATCCGCGCAGCGTGCGCGCCTGGTGGAACAGCTCCAGGGCGTTGAAGCTCACCTCGTCGTCGACCCGGCCCAGGCCCACGACCGTGACGGTGCCCCCGCGCCGGGTGGCCTTCCACGCCGCGCGCACCACCTTGGCCGACCCCACGACCTCGAAGACGTGGTCGGCGCCCCGGCCCTCGGTCAGTCCCCGCACCTGCTTGGTCAGCGACGCGTCGGCCACCAGGAAGTCGGTGGCGCCCAGTGAGCGCGCCAGCTCCTCCTTGGTGGGGGAGACGTCCACGGCGATGAGCGGGTCGGCTCCGGCCAGACGGGCCGCCTGGAGCAGCGACAGGCCCACCCCGCCCAGGCCCATGACCACGGCGGACTGGCCCGGGCGCACCTGCGCGGAGTTGTTGACCGCGCCCCACCCGGTGATCACCGCGCAGCCCAGCACGGCGGCGACCGACGGGTCGATGCCGTCGGGCAGCGGGACGACGGCGTGCGCGGGCACGACCGTGGCCTCGGCGAAGGCGCCGGTGCCCAGCCCCGGGTAGACGGGGGTGCCGTCGGTGAGCTCCGCGTAGGGCGTCAGCATGCCGTCCAGGGCGTGCTCGCACAGGTGGGGCTCGTCCTGGCGGCAGAACCAGCACTCGCGGCACGGCGGCGCCCAGTTGAGGATCACCTGCTGGCCCGGCATCACATTGGTCACGCCCTCGCCGACGGCCTCGACGGTCCCGGTGCCCTCGTGTCCGAGGACGGCGGGCATCTTCTGCGCCAGGGTGCCGTTGGACAGGGACAGGTCGGAGTGGCAGACACCGGCCGCGGCGATGCGGACCCGTACCTGTCCGGGGCCGGGGTCGGGCAGGACCACGTCGCGGATCTCCGGGGGCGCGTCGATCTCGTGGAAGACGGCGGCCTTGACGGTCGTACTCATAGGGGCGCTCCAATCGCGGACTGCCGTGACCCTAGCAATACCGACCGGTTGGTACAGAGCGCGGGTGGGGCGAGCCGAATCCTGGCACGGATCGTCCCGGACGGCGGGATCGGCCTCGGCGTTTCCACGAAACCGCCGAACTCATGGCGATGACTTTGGAGAAATCGCCATCGTGGGTGCCCGGTCCCGCGGGTATCTTCGTCGCGTCCGTGCGGACGGTGTGACGCCGTCCACACCTGTTCACCGCCGGGGCTCGGCCCACGGCGCGCGTCTGGGAGGTTCCATGGTTCGATCCGGGGATGCGGTACGGACCCGGCGGCACTACCTCATGTGCCCGCCCACCTACTTCGCCGTCGAGTACGCGATCAATCCCTGGATGGACCCGGCGGCCGGGGTGGACCGCGCGCGGGCGATCCGGCAGTGGGAGGGCCTGCGCGACCTGTACCGCTCGCTGGGGCACCGCGTCAGCGAGATCACGCCGATCGACGGCCTGCCCGACATGGTCTTCGCCGCCAACGGCGCCCTGGTCGTCGACGGCCGCGTCTACGGAGCCCGCTTCGCCAGTGCCGAGCGCACCCCCGAGGGGCCCGCCTACCTGGACTGGTTCCGCCAGGCCGGGTTCACCGAGACCCGCGAGCCCAAGCACGTCAACGAGGGCGAGGGCGACTTCATCACCCTGGACGAGGTCGTGCTGGCGGCCACGGGCTTTCGGACCGAGGCCGCCGCCCACCAGGAGGCCGAGCGCTTCCTCGGCCGCCCTGTCATCACCCTGCAACTGGTCGACCCGCGCTTCTACCACCTGGACACCGCCCTGTTCGCGCTCTCCGGCGCCCGGGTCGCCTACTACCCGGGCGCCTTCTCCGAGGGCAGCAGGCGCGTCCTGGCGTCGCTGTTCCCCGACGCCCTGTTGGCCACCGAGGAGGACGCGGCCGTCCTGGGCCTCAACGCGGTCTGCGACGGGAGCGACGTCGTCATCGCGGCCGAGGCCGTGGCCCTGGCCGGGCGGCTGCGCGACCTGGGCTACCGCGTGCACCCGGTCGAGCTGGACGAGCTGCGCAAGGCGGGCGGCGGCGCCAAGTGCTGCACCCTGGAGATCCGCGACGCACGCGACTGACAAATCGGGGAGGGGTGAAAACGCACCCATGTGCGCATCCCGGCCACTAAACGTCCGCCGATGTGGGAAATACCACTCTGGGTCAGGCTGGACTTACTGATAGCTACTGGTCACGCGCGTGGGATCGCTCTCGGTCCGCGGCGCCGCGCGAGCACACGGGACGATGGCCCCTGGTCAAAAACGCCCCGGCCCCTAGGGTTTGGAGGTGTGAAGACCAAACAGCGCCGACTACCGCGTCGGGTCCGGGAACAGCAGATGATCGACGCCGCCGTCACCGCTTTCTCCAAGGGCGACTACCACACGGTACGCGTGGAGGAGATCGCGGAGGCGGCCGGTACGTCCAAGCCCACCGTCTACCACTACCTCGGCTCCAAGGAAGGTCTGTTCACCGCCTGTGTGCGCCGCGAGGCCGAACGGCTCATCCAGGCCATCCGCAGGGCCGTCCACGAGCCCCCGGCCGACGCCGGGGACGACCCCCTGCGCCGCGGGATCCAGGCCTTCTTCACCTACGTGACCGAGAACCGCGAGAGCTGGACGGTCCTGTACCGCCGCGCCGCCGTCCAGGGCGAGCCCTTCGCGGCCGAGGCCACCCGGGTGCGCGAGCGCGTGATGGCCGAGATCGTCGACCTCGTCACCACCTGCGCCCGCGGCGGCCCCCGCCCCTCCGCCCCACACGACCGCCGCTGCCCCGACGCCAAGGACGCCCAGCTGATGGCGCGGATCGCGGTCAGCACCGCCGACGCCTTCGCCGACTGGCTCGTGGAGCACCCGGAGGAGTCGCCCGACGCCATGGCCGGGCACGTCACCGAACTCGCCCGGTCCCATCTGGGCCAGGACCGGGCCGGCGCCGCACTGTGACCAGCACGCGGGTCCCCGCCGTCCCCGTGTCGCAGGGCACGGGGACGACCCGCCGCACAGCCGCCTTCCGGCGGTCGCTCCCCCACGGAGCGCGAACGTGGTCGAGGCGCCGGTCCTAGCGCGCGTCGAGCCGTTCGTAGCAGTCGTAGTTGCGCTGGGAGACGATCAGCCCGTCCTGGAACCGCAGGAAGGCCGCGACGTGGGCGCGCAGGACCTGGCCCGCGGTGAGCCCGCCGACCGGCGCGGCCACGGTCCCCGACCAGGCCACCTCCAGGGCCACCTGGTCGCCCTCGGCTACGGCGTTGAACACCTCGAACTCCTGGTGTCGGAGGATCGAGGCGCCCTGGCCCGCCGCGCTGACGACCTCGGACCTGTCGCGGACCGTCCCGTCGGGGAACAGCACGTTGGGCAACTGGGTGTGGACCGCCTCCGGGTGGAGGAAGGCGGAGAGCTCCTCGGCTCGGGCGAAGCGCGACACGGCCTGGTGGTAGCGGACGGCCGTGCGGACGTGGGGATGGTCTGTGGATACCGTCATATAAACAACCTTAGTTGCACAACCATGGTTGTCAATGGAGACTGGTGCCATGCCTGCACCACTCGACCCCGATGACCTCGACACCGGCACGCTCGCCCTCTTCGTCGGCTCGGCCGCGGCGTCCGCTGTCCAGGACCACCTCACCGCCTGCGGATTCGACGGCCTCCGGATGTCCCACGGTTACCTCTTCCAGCACCTCATCGACGGCTCGCCCACCATCCGGGACCTGGCCGCCGCGCTCGACATGACCCAGCAGGGCGCCTCGAAGGCCGTGGCCGAACTCGAACGGCTCGGCTACGCCGAACGCCGCCCCGACCCCCAGGACGCGCGCATCCGCCGGGTCGCGCTCACTCCACGGGGCCACGAGGCCGTCGACGCCGCCCGCCGGGCCCGCGCTGAGATGGAGGAGCGACTGCGCGAGCGGCTGGGTGCCCACGGCCTGGACACCGCCCGCTCGCTGCTGGGAGACCTGCTCGACGAGTTCGGCGGCAGCGAGGCGGTGCGGCGGCGCCGGGTTCGGCCGCCGCGTTGAGACGCGGTCCGGCACGCGGGCGCGTAAGCCGCGCCCCCGCACCCGCGTGCGGCCGGACCCGGAAGCCCCGGGGCCGTTCACGGCACCCGGCTCACCCCAGCGAGCTCATGACGTGCTTGACCCGGGTGTAGTCCTCCAGGCTGTAGGCGGACAGGTCCTTGCCGTAGCCCGAGTGCTTGAACCCGCCGTGCGGCATCTCCGAGGTCAGCTCACCGTGGGAGTTCACCCAGACCGCGCCGAAGTCCAGCTCCGCGCTCACGCGCATCGCGCGCGCGTGGTCGGCGGTCCACACCGAGGACGCCAGGCCCTGGTCGACCCCGTTGGCCAGGTCGACGGCCTCGGCCTCGTCGGAGAACCGCTGCACCGTCACGACCGGGCCGAAGACCTCCTCGCGCACGATCTCGTCGTCGGCGCGCAGGCCCGACACCACCGTGGGCGCCAGGAAGAAGCCGTTTCCGCCCACGCGGTGGCCCCCCGTCTCCACGGCCGCGTGCGCGGGCAGCCGCTCCAGCAGCCCCGTCACGCGCGCGAACTGGTCGGCGTTGTTGAGCGGGCCGAAGTCGCCGTTCTCCCCGCTCGGCAGTCCCGTGGTCTGCTGCGCGGCCAGGCGCGCCAGCTCCGCGACGAACGCGTCGTGCACGCCCTCCTGCACCAGCACCCGCGTGGCGGCGGTGCAGTCCTGGCCGGCGTTGAGGAAGCCGCCGGCCACCACGCCCGCGGCGGTCGCGGCCACGTCGGCGTCGTCGAAGACCAGCACCGGCGCGTTGCCGCCCAGCTCCAGGTGCAGCCGCTTGAGGTCCGCCGAGGCCGCCTGCGCCACCTGCACGCCCGCCCGGGTGGAGCCGGTGATCGACACCAGGCGCGCGGCCGGGTGCTCCACCACCAGGCGGCCGGTGTCGCGGTCGCCCACCACCGTGGACAGCACTCCGGCCGGGAGCACGTCCGCAGCGATCTCGGCGAGCATGACCGTCGTGGTCGGCGTGGTCTCGGCGGGCTTGAGCACCACCGTGTTGCCGGCGGCCAGGGCCGGACCGATCTTCCACACCGCCATCATCAGCGGGTAGTTCCACGGCGTCACGCCCACGCACACGCCCACCGGCTCGCGGCGGATCCAGGAGGTGTGTCCGCCCATGTACTCCGCGGCGGCGCGCCCCTCCAGGTGGCGGGCGGCCCCGGCGAAGAAGCGCAGGGTGTCCACGCAGAAGGGGATCTCCTCCTCCAGCATGGAGGCGCGCGGCTTGCCGGTCTCACGGCACTCGGCGTCGGCGAACTCCTCGGCCCGCGCGGCCAGGGCGTCGGCCAGGGCCAGCAGCACCTCCTGGCGGCGGGCCGGGGAGGCCTCCCGGCGCCAGGTCCGGAAGGCGCGGGCGGCGGCGGTCATGGCGGCCTCCACCTCGGGGGCTCCGCAGATCCCCGCCCGACCGGCCACCTCGCCGGTGACCGGGTCCACCAGGTCCAGGACCCGGTCCCCCTCGGGCAGGACGGGGGCGCCGTCGATGAAGCTCGGCAGGGTGTCGAACGCGTGCGTACGCATGGTCTCTCGTCTCGTCGGTCGGTGTGGGACGTGCGGGTCAGCGCGCCGCGGGGACGCGTTCGGGTTCGTCGCCGCTCTCGGTGCAGGGGACCCAGCGCGGACCCTGCGGACCGAAGACCTCCCGGGGCTCCGGGAAGACGGTGACGGCGACGGGGTAGGCGACCGCGGCGGTCAGCAGCGCCGCGGGCAGGCTCAGGTCGATGCCGCCGGCCAGGCCGCCCAGCGGGCCGACGAGCATCGGGGTGTTGGCGAACAGCAGGCCGGCCGCGGCGGCCAGCGCCCACGCGGCCGTGCCGCGCCAGTTCACGCCGCGGGTGAACCAGTAGGCGCCGCCCCGGCGGCCCTCGTTGAACACCTGCAGGTCCTCGACCAGGTAGTGGCCGCGCCGGAACACGTATCCCAGCATCATCACGACCATCCACGGCGAGGTGAGCAGCACGATGAGGATGGCGAAGGCGTTGATGGTCTCGACGATGTCGAACAGGAACGTGCCCACGAAGATCAGCACCAGCGCGAGCGACCCCACCACCACGGTGCCCTGCACGCGGTTCAGCCGCGGCACCAGGGAGGAGAAGTCCAGCCCTGTCCCGTACAGCGCGGTCGTGCCCGTGGACAGGCCGCCGATGAGCGCCACCAGCAGCAGGGGCAGGGCGTACCAGAGCGGCGAGGCCACGGCCAGGCCCGCGACGTAGTCGCCCGGGTCGGCCACCAGCGTGGCGGTGGTCAGCCCGAAGCCGAACGGGAGCAGGGTGGCGACCTGGGCCAGGAACGGGGCGGCCAGCATCGACCGGGTGGACCACGTGGCCGGGATGTAGCGGGACCAGTCGCCCAGGAACCCGCCGAAGGAGACCGGGTTGGACATGATGGTGAGCACCGCGAGCACCCACGTCGGCCAGAAGCCGCCCAGCAGGAACTCCCCGGTTCCGGCGAAGGAGGGGTCGAAGGAACCGCCGTAGGCCACCGCGCCCAGCAGCATCAGCGCGCTGCCGGCCACGACGGCGACCTTGTTGATCAGCAGCATGAACTGGTAGCCGTACACGCACACGGCGAACACCGCCAGCGCGATCACGCCGTAGGCCGCCGCGCGCAGCCCCTGGCCGCCCTCGAAGCCGAAGCGCGTCGCCGCGCCCGCGATCGCGTCACCGCTCACCCACACCGAGATGGAGAAGAAGGTGACGGCGGTCAGCAGCGACAGCAGGGAGCCCAGGGAGCGCCCCACCACGCCGAAGTGCGCTCCGGAGGAGACCGCGTTGTTGGTACGCGTGCGCGGGCCGAACAGCGCCATCGGGGACAGGATGAGGGCGCCCAGGACCACGCCCACCAGCGTGGCAGCCGCGGCGGCGGCGAAGCTCAGACCGTAGGCGATCGGCAGGGTGCCCAGGATGATCGTGGCGAAGGTGTTGGCGCCGCCGAAGGTGAGCCGGAACAGGTCGAAGGGGCGCGAGGTCTGCGCCCGCACCGGGATCGGCGCGACACCGAAGGTCTCCACCTCGGTCACGCGCTGCGGCGCGGCCGCGGCGGTGCTCGGCGTCTGGTCGTGCGTGGACACGGGGTCCTCCTGAAGGGCGTGCCCCTGGACAGGGGATGGGGACGGGTGTGGTCGGGCGAGGTCGGTGCCGGTCGGCGGCGCTGACGGCCGGGTCTAGGTGTGGGTGGGGGCGAACAGCCCCAGCACCATGGGCAGGACGACCACGTGCGGGCCGGGCGCGGCCAGCGCGGCGGCCAGGTCCTCGCGCAGCCGCCCGGGTGAGGTGAGGGTGGAGGGGACCCCGAACGCGGCGGCCAGTGCGGGGAAGTCCGGGCGTGCCAGCTCGGTGTGCGCGGCCTCACCGAACGCGTCCCGCATGTACTCGCGCAGGATGCCGTAGCCGCCGTCGTCCACGACCAGCCACGTCACGTCCAGGTCGTGCTGGCGGGCGGTGGCCAGCTCCGCGATCGAGTACATGGCGCCGCCGTCCCCGGACACGGCCAGGACCCGCCCCGCGCCGGCCGCCGCCGCGCCCAGGGCCGCGGGCAGCCCGTAGCCGAGCCCGCCCGCGCCCTGCGCGGAGAACATCCGGCCCCGACGCGGCTCCCACGCCGACCACGCCCAGTAGGCGAGCACCGTCATGTCCCAGAAGCTGGGCGCGTCGTCGGGCAGCGCCGCGCGCACGGCCGCCAGCACCTCGCGTTCGGCGGACAGGTCCTGGGCGTCCAGGCGGGCGGCGACCGCCGCCCTGACCCGCGCCACCTCCGCGGCCACGGCCGGGTCGGCCGGCCGGGGCGTGACCCGCCCGGCCAGCGCGGCCAGGGTCAGTGCGGCGTCGCCGTGCACGCCCAGCGCCGGGACGTTGGCCTCCAGCTTGCCCAGGTCCGCCTCGACCTGCACCACCCGGCCCTTCGGGACGAGCGTGTGGTAGTTGCTGGACAGCTCGCCCAACCCCGAACCGACCACCAGGAGCACGTCGGCGCCCGCGAGGTAGTCCGTGGTGTGCCGGTCCTCCAGCCACGACCGGAGCGAGAGCGGGTGCTCCCACGGGAAGGCGTCCTTGGCGCCGAACGTGGTCGCCACCGGCGCCTGCAGGGCCTCGGCCAGCTCCAGCAGCGCCCCGTGGCCGCCCGCGCGACTCACCCCGCCGCCGGCCAGCACGACCGGGCGCCGGGCGCCGTCCAGCAGCCGGGCGGCCTCGGCCACCAGCTCGGCGCGCGGCTCCAGGAGTGCGGGGGAGCCGTCCACGTCCGCCACGGGCGGCACGTCGGTCGGCTCCAGCAGCACGTCCTGCGGGATCTCCACCAGCACCGGACCGGCCGGGGCAGCGGCGGCGGTCCGCCAGGCCCCGGCCAGCGCGGAGGGGATCTGCGAGGGGTGCCGCACCGTGAACACGGACTTGGTGACGCCCGCGAAGTTCGCCGACTGCTCGGGCAGCTCGTGCAGGAAGCCCCGGCGGGCGCCGCCCAGGCCCGCGCGCGGCACCTGGCCGCTGATCACCAGCACCGGGGCACTGGAGGCACGCGACTCCTGCAGGGAGGCCAGTGTCAGGAGCGCACCGGGCCCGGTGGAGACCAGCAGCGGGGTCACGCGCCCGGTCCGGCGGGCGTGGCCGTCGGCGGCGAACGCGGCGTTGTTCTCCACCCGGGCCGAGACGAACTCCAGGTCCGAGCGCCGCAGGGCGTCGAACAGCCCCAGCGCGTGCTGTCCCGGGATGCCGAACGCCACCCGGGCGCCCAGCGCCGTCAGCGTCTCGGTGATCAGGTCACCACCGGTGCGCGGTGCGTCCACGGGGTCAGTCCTTCAGACCGTGGTTGAGGGCCAGCACGCTCACGAGGTCGTAGGCCACGTGCGAGGCGGCGGTGGCGGTGATCTGCGCGTGGTCGTAGGCCGGGGCGACCTCCACCACGTCCGCGCCCACGAGGTTGCAGGTGGAGAGCCCGCGCAGGATCTCCAGGAGCTCGCGGCTGGTCAGGCCGCCCGCCTCCGGGGTGCCGGTGCCCGGGGCGTGGGCGGGGTCCAGGACGTCGATGTCCACGGACACGTACAGCGGGCGGCGGCCCACGCGCTGGCGCAGCGCGTCGGAGATCTCGTCCACGCCCTTGCGCAGGACGTCGGCGGCGGTGACGATGCCGAAGCCGAAGCGCCGGTCGTCCTCCAGGTCGCGCTTGCCGTAGAGGGGGCCGCGGGTGCCCACGTGCGCGATGGCCTCGGTGTCGAGGATGCCCTCCTCGACGGCGCGGCGGAACGGGGTGCCGTGCGTGTAGGGCTCACCGAAGTAGGTGTCCCAGGTGTCCAGGTGGGCGTCGAAGTGGACCATGGCGATGGGGCCGTGCTGACGGTACAGCGAACGCAGCAGGGGCAGCGCGATCGTGTGGTCCCCGCCCAGGGTGACCAGCTTGGTCCCGGCCCGCACGAACTCCGAGGCCGCCTGGTCGACGGTCTCGACCGCGTCGCCGATGGAGAACGGGTTGACCGCGATGTCGCCGCCGTCGACCACCTGCGCGGAGGCGAACGGGGACACGTCCAGGCCCGGGTGGTAGGGACGCAGCAGGCGGCTGGCCTCACGGATGGCCGAGGGGCCGAACCGGGCCCCGGGCCGATAGGACACACCGGTGTCGAAGGGCACGCCGACCACGGCGATGTCGGCCTTGTCGACCTGGTCGATGCGCGGCAGCCGCGCGTAGGTCGCCGGGCCGGCGAAGCGCGGGACGAGGCTGGAGTCGGTGGGTCCGATCGGAGTGTTCATCGTGGGCTTCCTGTCGGTGCGTCGGTGGACGGCGTCGTCGTGTGCGGATGCGGTCGGCGGGAGGCGGTCGGGCAGGGGTCGGCGTCGTTGCCGGTCGGGGCGCTGTGCGGGCGGCGAGGTTGGTGCAGGTCACACAGGCTGTCGTCAGGTTAGGTACCGATTACACTCCTCTCCAGTGGACGAACCGCACCAGATCCGACCCGGCTTTGGACGAACCATCCACACCGTGCGGTCCGCGCACCCGTGGACGCAACACCGGCGACACACGTCCGCGCCCACGGCGCGGGGAAGGACCGCGCCATGGCCGACACCGCGCCCCGCGACGACGCCCACTCGGTGCCCCTGAGCACCGTGGTGGGGCGCCGCGACCTCGACCTGGCCACCGTCGTGGCCGCGGGCGACCCGGGCATCGGGTGGGCGGTGGTCAGCGAGCTCGACGATCCGGCCGTCTACCTGCGCGGCGGCGAGCTCCTGCTCACCGCCGGCGTCAACCTCCCCGCCACCGCGGCCGGCCTGCGCGCCTACGTCGCCTCCCTGGTCGGCGCGGGCGTGAGCGCGGTCGGTTTCGGCGTGACCCCCGTGCACGACACCGTCCCCGCGGGACTGATCGAGCAGTGCCACCAGCAGGGACTCCCCCTGGTGGAGGTACCCGGGCCCACGCCGTTCACGGCCGTCAGCCAGGCCGTCGGCGAGGAGCTGGAGGAGCGCCGCCTGCGCGACCTGCGCCGCCTGGGCGAGGCCCACCAGGCGCTCGCCCGCGCGGTCTCCGACCCCGACCCCGTGGGGCGCGTGCTGCGCGTCCTGGCCGAGTCCCTCACCGGCTGGGCCGCTCTCGCCGGTCCCGACGCCCTCCGACGCACCCCCTCCGCGCCCGCCGACCTGTCCGAGCTGTCCGACCTGCTCGGCAAGCTCACCTCGGTGCGCGGCCCGCGCAGCGCCAAGGCCCGTTCGGGGGACGACGAGGTCTTCCTGCACACGGTCGGCACCCCGCCCGAGGACCACGGCGCGGTCCTGGTGGGCCGCCCCGAGCCGCTCGGGATCACCGACCGCGCGGTCCTGCGCACGGCCACCGCCCTGCTCGACCTGCTGGCCCGCACCTCGAACGAGGCCCCGCCCGTCCCCGGCCGCCTGCTCACCGGCCTGCTCCTCGACGGCGGCGTCACGCCCGCCACCGGCCCCCTGCTGGCCGAGCTCACCCACGCCGGCCCCACCGGACCCGCGGACCCCACGAGCATCGCCGGCGCTGCGGGTGCCTCCGGTGTTTCCGGAACAGGTGGTATCGCCGGGGCCGCGGACACCCGTGAGCGCTCGGGTCGCTCCGGTGCCTCAGGTGTGGGTGGGGCTACGGAGCGCTCGGAGGCCACCGAGCCTGGGGGTGCGGAGTACCGGGTGCTGCACGCGTGGGCGGGGGCGGGGCGGCACACCGCGCCCGCGGCCCTGCCGCTGGACACGTCGGTGCTGGACCATACCGGGGACGCGGGGGAGGGGCGCCTGCGGGCGGTGCTCGCCGACCGGGGCGAGGACGCCCACAGGGACCAGCTGGACGAGCTGCGCCTGCACGGCTGGACGGGCGCGCTGAGCGCACCCGTCCAGCCGTCCGGCCTGGCCGGGGCGGACCGCCAGGCGGCCGCCCTCCTCGTCCGCGCCCGCGCCTCCGGCTCCCCACTCCTGTGGGGGAGCGGCACGGACCCCTTCGACACCCTCCTGGACCCGGACGGCGTCGACGACCTGACCCGCCGCGTGCTCGGACCACTGGCGGCCGACACCGAGTCGGCGCGCACCCTGCGCCACACCCTGTACGTGTGGCTCACCCGCCACGGGAACTGGGACCGGGCCGCCGCCGATCTGGGCACGCACCGCAACAGCGTCCGCTACCGGATCGGCCGCGTCGAACGCGACCTGGGCGTGGACCTGGCCGACGCCGAGCAGCGCATGCGCCTGTGGTTCGCCCTCTCCCGACGCCGCCCGTGAACCTGCCCGTGCACCCGCACGTGGCCGGATCCGGCCACGGCCTGGGGCGCGCCCGCGCCATGCCCGATGCTGGTGGATCCGACCAGTAGGCGTCACCGGCCCCCGGGTGGAACCTCGCACCAGGACGCAAAGGCGTCACTCGACACGCACGCCGCACGGGTTTCTATCGATTCCACCGCCTCGGGCGCGGCCGAAGGACGAAACTGGGGATCGCCGTAGCCAAGTCGATGTCAGGGGGCCACATGTCGTTTCCTCCGCTGGACACGGCCCTTCCCGCAGGGGTCGACGCGCGTGAGCACGCGCGCCTGTTGCGCAAGGTGCACGAAGCCTCGCTCTGTGGTCGTCCGGCGCCGGTCCGGCTGCGCCCGGTCATCGAGGACTCGTGGCAGCGCATGCGCCGGTTCGGGATCGATCCGGACGGGGCTCCGCCGCCCCGCGTCACCCGCCTGGACGAGCTCCACACGTACCGGTCCAGTTCACCCATAGCCGAGGTCCTGCCGCTGATCCGCCGGTCCCTGGTCTCGGTGGCCGACGAGGCCGACCACATCATGCTGGTCACCGATGCCGCGGGCCAGATCCTGTGGCGCGACGGTTCGCACCGCATGAGGTCGGCCGGCGACCGGGTCGGGCTCGTGGAAGGGGCCTTCTGGAACGAGGGGAGCACCGGGACCAACGCCATCGGCACCGCGCTGGTGGTCGGGCGCCCGGTCCAGGTCTACTCCGCCGAGCACTTCGTCCGCCAGCTGCACACCCTGACCTGCGCGTGCGCCCCCATCCACGATCCGCGGGACGGCCGCCTGCTCGGTGCCATCGACGTCACGGGCCCCGTGAACACCATCCATCCCTCGACGCTCGCCCTGGTGCACGCCGTCGCCCAGCTGGCCGAGGCGCACCTGCAGAGCATCCACCACACCCACCTGGAGCGGTTGCGCGCGGTGGCCGCGCCCCTGCTGGCCGGACTGGGCGGGCGCGCGATGGTGGTGGACGAGGCCGGGTGGACGGCGGCCGTGGTGAACATGGAGCCGGTGCGCCGGGTGCTCCTGCCCACGCTGCGCGACACCGGGACCGCGTGGCTGCCCGCGCTGGGGGAGTGCTCCCTGGAACCCCTGCCCGGCGGGTGGCTCGTGCGACCGCTGGACGTGGAGGGCGACACTCCCTCCACGGTCACCCTGGACCTGTCCGGCAGCAGCCCGACGGTCTCGGTGGCCGGGCCGAGCGGGCAGTGGTCCCACCGCCTCACGCCCCGCCACGCCGAACTCCTGCTGCTCCTGGCCGTGCACCGGCGGGGACGCACGGGCGTTCAGCTCTCGCAGGACGTGTTCGGGGACGGTGGCCGCGTGGTGACCGTGCGCGCCGAGCTCTCGCGGGTGCGCCGGCACCTGGGCGGGATCATCGAGAGCCGCCCCTACCGGTTCGTCGAGGACGTCCGGGTGCGGGTCGACTATCCGGAGAACCCTGCCGACCTGCTGCCCGGATCCTTGGCCCCCGAGATCCGCCGACTGCGGAACGCGGTACCGGACGGAACCCCAATGGTTGCTCTTGGCGATGACGTCGCAACCTAGTGCAACCATTGCTGTGGCGGCTGGGGTTGATGTTGTCTGTACGTGCGCGGCCCGGAGTCGGGGCGGTCGTCGGGTTGAGCAGGGGGAACGGCGGTCGCGGCCCGGTGTCGGAAGCACGTCCACAGCCTTCGAGCCTTGAGGGGGGCCTTCGGAGGGAGGGGCGGACGAGTCCACGGGCCGCAGGTGATCCGGAGGGGTCGGGGGAGTCCCCGGGTCACCGTGTCGGCGGTGCGTCCTGGAGTGAGGTCGCCTCCAGGGCGGGCCGCCGCCCAGCCGGAAGCCGGGCGCGCGAGAGGGGACGCGCCCGGCTCCGGCGCTACTCCGTCTCCCCGGCCGTCCCGGCTCCGGTCCCGCCGTCCTCCGCGTCGCCCTCGCCTTCGCCGGCCTCCGCGTCCTCCGCGTCCTCCGCGTCCTCCGCGTCCTCCGCGTCCTCCGCGTTCTCCGCGTTCTCCGCGCCGCCGTCGCCGGTGGCCGCCACGGGTGCGCACTGGAAGCAGTCCAGCGCGAAGACCTCCTCACCGGCCACCCTGCCGCTGAACTCCCCGGGCAGGCTGTCGTCGCCCGCCTCCCGCGCGGCCAGGTCGTCGCGGGCGAGCCGGCCCTCGAAGACGACCTCCTCGCCCTCCCCGGTGACCCCGGTGCAGTAGACCGCCAGCAACCCGTCCCGGTCCGGAGGACTCGCCTCCCCGGTGCCCGCGGCCGCGCCGGAGCCGCCGGCCTCCTCGGTGTCGTCGCCCGCCGGGTCCGGATCCGCGGGGTCGTCCGCCGGTTCCGAGCCCTCGGGTCCGTCCTCGGTGCCGTCCTCGGTGCCGTTCTCGGGGCCGTTCTCGGGGCCCGAGCCCCCGGGGCCGGCCGAGGGGTCCGCGGAGGGCGAGGCCGGTACCTCGTTCGTGCACTCCAGGCCGCCGTCCAGGGCGTACCCGCCGCGCGCGAAGGCGCGTTCGGCGCCCGGCCGCAGGACCGACACCGACAGGGCGTCGGCGGCGGCCTCCAGCTCCAACCGCTCGGGGTCGGCCTCCCGGTCGCCGTCGTCGAGCGCGCAGGACGTCGTGAGCACGCAGGCCATCAGCAGGGCCGACAGCGGCGCCATGACGGTGGTCGAGCGGACTCGCATGGGTTCCCCCTCCAGGTGCGGGATCCGGTACGGGTGTCACCGCGTGCGCACCCGACGTGACCAATGTCGCTGATAGGTGTCTTGCGGACTATGTCCGACTCGGGTGGAAAGAGTGAAGAGTCCGCCATGTTCTGGCAATCCGGGGTGTGACACCCCCACCGGACCGGGGATCCCGGCGACAGGGCCCGCCACCGGGCGGGGCCGCCGGGAGCGGATCGCCGGTACGGCGCTCGCCCCGGCCGGGGCCTGGCCCCGGGGTCGGGACCGCTCGTGGGCTACACTCTGGACATTTACCGAACCGTGTTCATCCACGGCTCGCACAACCCGAACCTCACAGGGCCACCACACGGCTCCGCCGCGTCACCGGCACCCTGTGAACCACCGGGCCGCGGCGGGCGTCGAACTCCAGACCAACGATGGTCGGGGCCGGCTCCCGGGCGGCCCCGCTATTTCCGTCCTTCCTTCGGAGGTGGATCGTGTCCGCTGACCACCGAGAGCAGCAGCCCAACCCTCAGGGCTCGCGTATCGACCCGCACGTCGGCCGCTACGCACGCCGAGCACAGGGCATGGTCGCATCGGAGGTCCGGGCACTCTTCGCCGTCGCATCGCGCCCGGAGGTCGTCTCCCTGGCCGGAGGCATGCCCAACGTGGCGGCGCTCCCGCTCGACCAGATCGGCGAACTGGTCAAGGACGTCGTCTCCGAGGAGGGCGCCGCGGCCCTGCAGTACGGCTCCGCCCAGGGCGACCCCGTCCTGCGCGAGCAGATCTGCGACTACATGACGCTGGAGGGCATTACCGCCAGCCCCGACGACGTCATCGTCACAGTCGGCTCCCAGCAGGCCCTCGACCTCATCACCCGGGTCTTCGTCGACCCGGACGACATCGTGCTGTGCGAGGCTCCCACCTACGTCACCGCCATCAACACCTTCGCCGCCTTCCAGGCCGACATCCAGCACGTGGGCATGGACGAGCGCGGGGTGATCCCCGAGGAGCTGGAGCGCTCGCTCACCGAGGCGGCGCGGGCCGGCCGCACGGTCAAGTTCTTCTACACGATCCCCAACTTCCAGAACCCGGCCGGCATCACCATGAGCGCCGAGCGCCGCGCCCGCGTGATGGAGATCTGCGAGCGCCACGACGTCCTGGTGGTGGAGGACAACCCCTACGGCCTGCTGCGGTACGAGGGCGACCCCGAACCCACCCTGTTCTCCCAGGGCAGCGGCAACGTCATCTACCTCGGTTCGCTGTCCAAGACGCTCTCCCCGGGCCTGCGGATCGGCTGGGCGCTGGCCCCGGCCGCGGTCCGCGCCAAGCTCGTGCTGGCCGCAGAGTCGGCGATGCTCAGCCATTCCACGTTCAACCAGCTCGTGGTGCGCCGCTACCTGAACACCTTTCCCTGGCAGGAACAGATCAAGGTGTTCAACACGATGTACAGCGAGCGCCGCGACGCCATGCTCACCGCGCTCACCGCGATGATGCCCGACGGGTGCACGTGGACCAGGCCCGAGGGCGGCTTCTTCGTGTGGGCCACCCTGCCCGAGGGCATCGACGCCAAGGCGATGCTGCCCCGCGCGGTCGCCGAACGCGTCGCCTACGTGCCCGGCACCGGTTTCTACGCCGACGAGCGCGGCCGGGCCAACATGCGCCTGAGCTTCTGCTACCCCACGCCGGAGCAGATCCGCGAGGGCGTGCGCCGCCTGGTCGGCGCGATCGAGGGCGAGGTCGACCTGCGTGATACGTTCGGCACCACTTCGACCCAGCCCACCGAAGGCAGCCAGGCACCCGCCCCCGACCTGCCCTGAGACAGCCGTGAGGGCACCTCGCACCATGACAGCAGCACAGAAGGAGGTCCGCGCCGTGGCCGACCTTGACCGCGTTCTCGTTCTCGCCGGGGGACTGTCCCCCGAACACGAGGTGAGCGTCCACTCCGGGCGCAGCGTCGCCGAGGCGCTGCGGCGCCTGGACGTGGAGGTGCAGGTCGCCGACGTGGACTCCACCCTGCTGCGGCGCCTGGCCGAGGACCCGCCCCAGGTGGTCTTCCCCGTGCTGCACGGGTCCGCGGGTGAGGACGGGGCGATCCGCGAGGTCCTGGAACTGGTCGGCGCCCCCTATGTGGGCGCCCGGCCCGACGCCTGCCGCCTCGCCTACTCCAAGCCCGCGGCCAAGGCGCTGCTGGCCGCGCGCGGCGTGCGGGTGGCCCGCGGTGCCGCCCTGCCCAAGTCGGCCTTCCACGACCTGGGCGCCCCGGCGCTGCTGGAGCGGCTGGCCGAACGCCTGGGCCTGCCGCTGTTCGTCAAGCCCGATCGCGGCGGGTCCGCCTTCGGTGCCACGCCGGTCACGTCGCTGCACGACCTGTCCGCGGCGCTGGTGTCCTGCTTCGCCTACAGCGACTCCGCCCTCATCGAGGAGCAGGTCCAGGGCACGGAGCTGGCCGTGGGCGTCGTGGACACCGGGGAGGGCCCCATGGCCCTGCCGCCGGTGGAGATCGTCCCCGACGGCGGCGTCTACGACTACGCGGCGCGCTACACCGCCGGACGGACCGAGTTCTTCTGCCCGGCCCGCCTGGACGACGACGCCCTGGAGGCGGCCACGCGGGTCGCGCTCACCGCCCACGAGGTGCTGGGCCTGCGCGACCTGTCGCGCACCGACGTCATCGTGGGCCAGGACGGCCAGGTCGCCTTCCTGGAGACCAACGTGGCCCCCGGTCTGACGGAGACCTCCACGTTCCCGATGGCGGCCGGCGCGGCCGGGCTCGACTTCGCGGTGGTCTGCCGGGAGCTGGCGCACCAGGCCTACCTGCGCGGCTGAGAGTTCTGACCGAGCGGCCCGGATCCCCGAGGGGTCCGGGCCGCCGCCGTTCCCGGTGCCGGGCGGACGGAGGTGCGCGGGCCCGTGTACGGGCGCCCCGCGGGTGTACACCTGGTGCGGGCGGCGGTAGGGTCGTTGCAAACCGACCGTCCGGTATGTCAACGGGAGCCCCCATGGAAACGGCACTTCGGATCTGCCCGCTGTGCGAAGCCACCTGCGGCCTCACCCTCACCATCGACACCGGGCGGGTGACCGCCGCCCGCGGCGACCGCCAGGACGTCTTCAGCGCGGGGTTCGTCTGCCCCAAGGGTGCCACCCTGCCCGCCCTCGACAACGACCCCGACCGCCTGCGCCGCCCCATGGTGCGCGAGGGCGGAACCTGGCGCGAGGTCGACTGGCCCGAGGCCTTCGCCGCCGTCGACGCCGGGCTCTCCGGGGTCGTGCGCCGCCACGGCCGCGACGCGGTCGCCGCCTACCTCGGCAACCCCAACGTGCACACCCTGGCCGGACAGCTGTACTCGGGCCTGCTCGCGCGCACCCTGGGCACCCCCAACGTCTACAGCGCCAGCACCGTCGACCAGATGCCCAAGCACGTCTCCTCCGGGCTGATGTTCGGCGACCCCCTGGCCATCCCCGTCCCCGACCTGGACCGCACCGACCACCTGCTCATGCTCGGCGCCAATCCGGTCGAGTCCAACGGCAGCCTGTGCACCGCGCCCGACTTCCCCGGCAGGCTCAAGGCGCTGCGCGCCCGCGGCGGCCGCCTGGTCGTGGTCGATCCCCGGCGCACCCGCACCGCCGACCTCGCCGACGAACACGTCGCGATCCGGCCAGGCACCGACGCCTACCTGCTCTTCGCCATGGCACAGACCCTCTTCGCCGAGGACCTGGCCGACCCGGGCGCCCTGGCCGAGCACGTCGAGGGCGTGGCCGAGGTGCGCGCCCTGGCCAAGGAGTTCACCCCCGAGGCCGTCGCGTCCGTCTGCGGCATCGACGCCGACCGCATCCGCACGATGGCCCGCGACCTGGCCGCCGCGCCGACCGCCGCCGTCTACGCCCGCGTGGGCACCACGACCGCCGAGTTCGGCACCCTCACCAGCTGGCTCGTGGACGTCCTCAACCTCATCACCGGCAACCTCGACCGCCCCGGCGGCGCGCTCTTCCCCCGGCCCGCCCACCGCCCGGCCGGGGCCGGCCGCAGCCGCCCCTTCCGGCTCGGTCGCTGGCGCAGCCGCGTGCGCGGCCTGCCCGAGGCCAAGGGCGAACTGCCCGCGGTCACCCTCGTCGACGAGATCGCCACCCCCGGCAGCGGACAGGTCCGCGCCCTGGTCACCGTGGCCGGGAACCCGGTGCTGTCCACCCCCGGCGGCGACCGCCTGGACCGGGAGCTGCCGGGCCTGGAGTTCATGGTGAGCGTGGACCCCTACCTCAACGAGACCACCCGGCACGCGCACGTCATCCTGCCGCCCGCGCCGCCGAGCCGCACCCCCCACTTCGACCTCGCCTTCGGCGAACTGGCGGTGCGCAACACCGTCCGCTACTCGCCCGCGCCCCTGCCCCTGGACGAGGGCGAGGCCGACGAGTCGCTCATCCTGCGCCGGCTCGTGCAGATCGCCGCCGGACAGGGGCCCGAAGCCGACCCGGACGCGGTGGACGAGGCCGAGACCGCCCGGATCCTCGCCCGCGCCGTCGCCGACCCCGACTCCTCCGTGCACGGACGCGACCCAGACGAGCTGACCGCCGCCCTGTACCCGGGCACGTGGTCCGAGCGCCGGGTCGACCTGCTCCTGCGCCTGGGCTCCTACGGCGACGCCTTCGGGGCCCGCCCCGGCGGCCTCACCCTCCAGAGGGTGCTGGACGCGCCGCACGGCGTGGACCTGGGGCCGCTGGACTCCCGCGTCCCCGAGATCCTGTCCACCGCCTCCGGCCGTGTCGAGGCCTGCCCCGCGCCCGTGGCCGAGGACGTCGCCCGCCTGGGCGAGGGCCTGGCCGCGCGCCGCGACTCCCTCGTGCTCGTGGGCCGACGCCACCTGCGCTCCAACAACAGCTGGGCGCACAACCTCCCCCGGCTCACCGGCGGCAGCAACACCTGCACCCTGCACGTCCACCCCGACGACGCCGACCGCCTGGGCCTGACCGAGAGCGCCGAGGCCACCGTGCGCAGCGCCTACGGCGAGGTCAGCGCCCCTGTGGAACTGACCGACACCGTCGCGCCCGGCGTGGTGAGCCTGCCGCACGGCTGGGGGCACGGCGTGCCCGGCACCCGCATGACGGTCGCCGCCCAGAACCCGGGGGTCAACGTCAACGCCGTCACCGACCCCTCGGTGGTGGACCCGCTCTCGGGCAACGCGGTCCTCAACGGCGTCCCCGTCACGGTGCTGCCCCACGGCTGAACGCCACGGTGGCCGACCTGATCGGCGATGACGACCGTACTCAGCGTCCGGGCGACGCGCCGGCCTCCGTGAACTCGGACTCCACCCGCGGCGCTCGGACCAGGAGCACGACACTCGCGGCGACCATCCACACCAGCAGAAGCAGGGCGCCCAGGGCCCAGGCGAAGAAGAACACCCACAGCGCCGCCACCAGCGGCGCGACCAGCAGGAGTGCGCCGACGACGAGGGCGAGCCATCCCGACCACCGGGGCAGGACACGGGTCCGCCACGACAGGCCGTATCCGAAGGCCGCCACCGCCAAGCCCAGGACCGCCCAGCCGCTCAGCCAGGTCGCCCAGTGCACGGCGGTCAGGGCCAGGACCACACCGAGGAGGTACTCGCTTCCGGCGGGGACCAGGTTTCCCCCGGTGTACAGGGTGGACGTCATGACCATCGACATGCCCGTCATGCCCTGCAGGGCCGTGATCAGGCCGCCGAGCACCAGCATCAGGAGGCCGACCATCGCCAGTCCGGGCGAGGTCCGCCGCAGCGGCAGGTACAGCCCCACCCCGGCGAGCACCGCGAGCGGAGCCGTCGCCACCTGCACCGCCTGGGCCACGACGATCCACGGGGTGCTGTCATGGGCGTTGCGCACATCCTGATCCACCGACTCCGCCGTCTCGGCGTCGATGCCCGGGTCACCGAACGCCGTGCCCACGAACAGCACCAGGACCAGCACCAGCAGGCCCAGTCCGGCCCATCGCGTCGTGTTCATCGCCCTCTCCCTCCACGGAACGTCCTCCGTGCCGGGCAGGTCGTCGAGGGCGCACCAGGCTCGCCGCGGTCGCGTGGGCTGAGGTCGGGGCGGGCACCCGTACCGGTACCCGGAGCGGCACTCGCGAAAGGCCCCGCGTGTCGCCGATCAGCGTGGTGAACCGGGCGAACGGGTTCGCGGCCGTCATGACGCAAGTCTACGCCGGGATCGCGCCGCGGTCGCGGACGTGGCCAGGAGGGGCCACCGGTCGCGATGTACCGTCGCCGACCCGTGCCACGGGCCCGCCCGGCGCCGGCCAGGGCCGCCGGGCGGGCCGCGGTTCACGCGGCGGGGGTCCCCAGGGCCCGCTCGACCCCGGCGCGGACGGTCGCCGACAGCAGGTCCACCTTGTAGCCGGTGGCGGGCAGCGGGTCGCACAGGTCGGCCAGGGCCGCCAGCGCGACGTCCACGTTCTCGTCCGGCGCCGTTCCGGGCACCGCGCCCACCAGCGCCTCCGCCACACCCGGCAGGAGCAGCGGGGTGCGGGCCACTCCCCCCACGGCCACCGAGGCCGAGGACACCGGGCCCGTGCCGTCGTCCCCGCACACCAGCCGCACGGCCACCTCGACCAGCGGCCACTCGGCGCGCGAGCGCCCCGTCGCGCGCAGGTAGGCGGCGCGCTCGCCCGGAGCCGGGGCCGGCAGTGCCACCGACACCAGCACCTCCCGCGAGTCCAGGACGTGGTCCCGGGTGGGGTCCGTGCCGTCGTAGAGCGAGGCCACGGGCAGGTCCCGCTCCCGGCCGCCGGCCACCCGGACCGAGGCGCCGTGGGCCAGCAGCGCCACGGCCAGCGACGACGGGTGCGGGGCCGCGCACGGCCCCTGGTCCACGACCACCCCGTACAGGTGGTCCCCGGACCGGGCCGGACACGAGTCGCCGCCCGTCTGGAAGCAGTCGAAGGCCGGGTTGCGCAGGTACCAGCAGCGGTTGCGCTGGAGCAGGTTGCCGCCCACGGTGGCCGTCCCCCGCACCTGTGGCGTGGCCAGCGCGGCGGCGGTCAGGGCCAGGGCCGGATAGGCGTCGGCCAACAGGGGGTCGCCGGAGAGCTCGGCGATCCTGGTCAGCGCGCCCACGCGCGCCGACCCGTCGGCGGCCCACGCCACGCCCCGCAGGTCCTCGACGCCGGTCAGGTCGACCACCGGGGCGGGTTCGACCACCCCGGCGGCCAGGCACGCGGTCAGGTCGGTGCCCCCGGCGCGCGGGCGGGCGCCCGTGCCGTCGAGCCGGTCCAGCGCGGCCCCCAGGTCCGTCGGTCGGGTGATGGTCATCGCAGGCCCCTGATCAGTCGGTCCGGGCGGATGGGCAGCTCGCGGGGGCGCACGCCGGTGGCGTCGTGGACGGCGTTGCCGAGCGCGGCGGCCACGCCCACGACCGACACCTCGCCCAGGCCGACCCCGCCGCCCCGGACGTGCTCGAACCCCTCCTGGTGGAAGTAGACCTCGGTCTCGGGCACGTCGCCCATCCCGGGGATGCGGTAGTCCTCCATGTTGTCGGTGAGCACGACACCGGTGGCCGGGTCGTCGCGGCGCTCCTCGAAGAGGGCGTAGCCCACCCCCTGGACCACCGCCCCCTCGCACTGGTTGCGCGCCAGCCGCTCGGAGTAGACGTGTCCGGCGGCGATCCCCGCCCAGCAGCGGGTGGGCCGCACCCGCCCGAGCAGGGTGTCGACCTCGACCTCCATGACGTGCACGGCTCCGCTGAGCCCGCGGCCCAGCGCGAGGTCGTCCATGTCGGGGGTCAGGTGCCCCCAGCGGTCCGCCCGGCGCTCGCCGACCACCCGCACGCCCTCGGCGCCGGTCAGCGCCTCCTTCAGGGCGCGCTCGGGGATCGGTCCGGCGGCGGGTACGTCCGGGGCGTGCTCGCGCAGGGCGGCGCGCATCCGGTCGGCGGCCTGGGCCGCGGCCGGCCCCATCGAGGTGGTGGTGCGGCTGCCGTAGGAGCCCGTGCCGTGCACCGAGGAGCTGTGGCCGATCTCCACGCGCAGCGCCGAGGCGGGCACGCCGAGCCGTTCGGTGACCACGTCGCTGAGCACGGAGCGGATGCCGGTGCCCAGGTCCTGGGTGGCCGAGCGCGCCACCAGGGCGCCGTCCTCCACGGCCAGTTCCACCTTGGCCCGGGGCGCGAGCAGGTACATCCAGTTGGCGGCGGCCACGCCCACGCCGCGGCGGAACCGCCCGGTGCGCTCTCCGCGCGGGCGGGAGCGCCACAGGTCCAGCCGCGCGGCCTTTTCGTACAGGGCGCGTCGCTTGGGGTTGCCGTCCCAGCGGGTGCGCAGGGCCAGCGGGTCCTCGCCCAGGCGCAGGGCCATCTCGTCCACGGCCTGTTCCAGCGCCCAGGCCATCGGCGGGCCGCCGGGGCCGCGCATCGGCTTGCCCGGCGGACGGTGGGTGATCACGTCGAAGTCGCGTACCCGGCGGGGCGAGCGCCCGTACATCAGGAACGCGAGCGTGGCCGTGTTGGACCCGGTCGACACGCCGCCGTCGCCGTAGGAGTCCACGGTCATCGCCGACAGGCGGCCCTCGCCGTCGGCCAGCAGGGCCACGCGCGTGCGGGTGCCGGGCCGGTGCCCGGCGTCGGTCAGCTCCTCGGCGCGGTCCAGGGACACGCGGACGGGGGCGCCCGCCGCGCGGGACAGCTCCACGGCGGCCACCACGTCCGTGCTCAGCCCGTTCTTGCCGCCGAAGCCGCCGCCGACGAACTCGGTGACCACGTGCACGCGCTCACGCGGCAGCTCCCAGTGCGCGGCGGCCCGGTCGGCGACCTGGCTCAGGGACTGGGTGGACACGCGCAGGTGCAGGTCGCCGCCGTCCCAGGAGGCCACGCACACGTGCGGTTCCAGCGGGCTGTGCACCTGGGTGGCGGTGGTGTACTCCTGGGCCACCAGGAGCGGGTCCTCGTGGTCGGCGGCCGCGCGCAGCCGCCGGACGGCGGTGCCCCCGCGCCAGCCCACGGTGCTGGGACCGCGCGTGTTGCCGTTCCAGCGGGCCGGCGGGGTGGGCCCCTCGGAGTAGCTCGGGGCCGCGCGCTGCTCGGCCCGGGTGGGGTAGACGGCGGGGGCGCCGGGGGCCTGGGCGGCGTCGGTGTCCAGGACCGCGGGCAGGGGCTCGTAGCCGACCGTGACCGCGGCCGCCGCCGCGCGCGCCCCGTCCGCGGTGGGCGCGGCCACCGCGGCGATCGGCTGGCCGGCGTAGCGCACGGTGCGGTCGGGGCCGAGCAGGTCGACCAGGACCGGATCGGCGTCCTCGGCCGGTCCGGGCGCCTCGACGGGGGAGGTGCGGGCGCCGCCGGGATCGACCGAGAGCACGCGCGCGTGCGCGTGGGCCGAGCGGACGACCACTCCTTCCCACGTGCCCTCGGGGATCCGGTCGGCGGTGAACTCGGCGCGGCCGGTGACCTTGTCGAGGGCGTCGATCCGGGGCGGGTCCTGGTCGGAGGGCTCGTCGAAGGCCCCCGCGCAGGCGTCGGCCACGGCGGCGAAGATGCCCTCGTAGGCGCCGCACCGGCACAGGTGCCCGGCCATGGCGTCGGCGATGGCGCCGCGGTCGGGCCGGGCGTCACCGTGCTCGGCGCGCCAGGAGTCGACGAAGGCGGCGGCCTCCACGACGAAGCCGGGTGTGCAGTACCCGCACTGCATGGCGTCGTGGGCGGCGAAGGCCCGCTGGACCGGGTGGTCCCCGCCCAGGCCTTCCACGGTGGTGACCGCGCGGCCGGCGAGGCCGTCGGCGGGCAGGAGGCAGGAGACGGTGGGGGAGCCGTCGACCAGGATGGTGCAGGCGCCGCACACGCCCGTCCCGCAGGCGACCTTCGTGCCGGTCAGGCCGAGCCGGTCGCGCAGGTGGCCGGCGGCCGTGCCGCCGGGTCCGTCGGGTGCCGGGCAGGAGGAGCCGTTGACTTCCACGTCCATGTGGGTCCGTCCCATTGCTGCGAAGTTGACACTGACAACTTATGGGCGGCCGTGCGTGGTGTCAACGAGCGTGCCGGATCGCCGCCGGTGGATCCACGGCTCCACGCGCATTCTGTGCGTATCTCCGTGGAGGGCGCGGTCGGTTGGTACGTTCCGCGCCCCCCGTGCGTACCCTCGTGGCGGCCTTGGGGAATCTACGTCGTAAAGGTGGCGGTCACGTTGAGGGGTTGTGGCCCAGGACGAGGTCGGTCAGCTCCTGGCTGGGGAAGTCCATCACCACCACCCCCGTCCGGTCCGCGCTCGACGAACGCAGGTGGGCGAGGGCGTGGTCGTTGACGCCCCGCAGGCCCAGGGCGCCCCAGGCCACCTCGCGCGGGTTGGCCCACGGCGCCCCGCTGCCGCTGAGGTGGTTGACGTAGAGCAGGTGGGCGGGCCCCGACGCGGCGGCCTCGAAGTGCGAGCGCGCGCTCTCCCACTTGGCCGGGATGTCGAAGAGCGTGGGCACCCGGTAGTCGTCCTGGATGTCGAGCGCGTCCCCGTTCCACCGCACGCCGTAGTCGCGCGTGGCCGCGAAGTCCTGCACCACCACGACGCGCCCCCGGACCTCGCCCAGGGCGGGCACGCGGTTCCCGCCCTGTTCCGGCGGCACCCACAGGTGGTCGGCGAGCAGGTCCCGGGTGTCGGGGTCGTGCTCGATGTAGTGGTCCAGGGTCTGCTCGTAGGTGCGGGTGTTGCCCTCCTCGGTGTGCTCCTTCTTCATCCGCATGAGCACGGTCTCGCCGGGGTGGGCGGCGAGGAAGGCGGTCACGTCGCGCACCACGTCGGTGAAGTTGAGGTTGAGGTACTCCGCGCCGTGGTGGATGGTGAACGCGTCCTGGAAGTGGCGCGTGCGCACGTCCAGGAAGCGGACGCCCGAGGTGAGCTGGCCGGTCAGCGTCAGGTCCTGGGTGCGCGACCACACGCTGCCGGTCCAGGCCCCGCTGTCGTGGGTGCCGGGCAGGGACAGCGACGCCAGCGCGGTGGAGTCCGGGAGCGGTGCCATCCACCCCGCGCGGTCGGCGGAGACCGCCGACGCGGTGGCGGGCGGGGGAGCGGTGACGAGGGCGAACGCGGCGGTGAGCGCCGAGCCCAGCACGGCTCGGCGGCGGGGGGAGTGATGCATCGGGGGTCCTTCGGCGGTGGGGGCGGGCGGGCCCCGGGCAGGGGCCGCCCCGACTGCCGACCAGCCTGCCACGCGCCGCCCGCCCTGCCATCCCCCGGAAACGGGACCGGCTCAGGGCATCGCCTAGAGCTCCCCGCCCTCGGTCGTAGTGACCTCGCCGCCCTCCGGTGCGGTCGTGTCCCCGGTCCCGGTCCCGTCGTCGCCGGTGCCGTCCCCCTCGCCCCCGCCGGTGCCGCCGTCGTCACCGGTGTCGTCGCCCGTACCGGTGTCACCGTCGTCGGTGGGTTCGACACAGGACTCGGGGTCGTACTCGCACACGTCCGGTTCGGTCTCCGCGCACCCTTCGGCGTGCGGGTCGGCGACGCAGTCCCTCGTGGGCGGGGTCCACTCCGGTTCGTGGCTCTCCTCGTCGACCGGCGCCTGCGACCCCTCGTCCACCGTGTCGACCGGGACCTCCTCCCGCGGGGACGCGCTGGGCTCCTCGGAGACGCCGTCCACGGGCGTGTCGGAGGGAGTGGATCCGGTGGGCACCGCCGATCCGGGCGTGCTCGGCTGGTAGGACCACAACAGCAGCGCCGCCAGGGCCCCCAGGACCGCCACCATGCCCGCGGTCACCAGTGCCGGGCGCGCCCGCCGCCGCGCGGTGCGCCGCGTCAGCGCACGGGTCGGCGGGAGGCCGATCCGTGCCGTGGGCGCCAGACCGCCCTGGGCCGGGAGGCCGTCGCGCTCGGTCGGGACCGAGTCCGGGCTCCAGCGGTCGCCCGAGCCCGCGCCCGGACCGTCCGTGCCCCCGGAGCCGGGCCCGTGGCCCCCGAGGCCTCCGTCGCCCCCGAGGCCCGCGTCCGGTCCCGCCGTGCCGGAGCCCTCGCTTCCGAAGCCCGTGTGCGCGGGCCCGCCGGTGGGACCCCCGGCTCCGGTGCCCGACGCCCCCTCGGGCCCGTGACCGGAGGCCCAGGGCCCCTGGGACGCGGCGCCTCCACTGGCCGGCGACCCGGCCCCCGCCGGGTCGGCCCCCGCATGCCCCGCGGTCCCCTCGGGTCCCACACCGCCCTCGGCCCCCGCGGTTCCCTTGGTTCCCGTCGAGTCCCCGACGGTCCCCGCCGTCCCGCCCGCGAACGGGATCCACGGCCCGACGCGGATGCGCGCCGTGCCCTGGTCCACGGCCGTGGACGCCTCCTCCAGCACCGCCGTCCGGGCCACCGGGGCGGACGCCGACGGCGTGCGCCCGATCAGCCGGTCCAGCACCTCCACCGCGCTCGGCCGTGCCCCCGGGTCCTTGTCCAGGCACCGGCCCAGCACGGGCAGCAGCCGTTCCGGAACACCCTCCAGTTCCGGCTCGGAGTCCAGCACCCGGTCGATCACCGCCATGGTGTTCTCACCGGGGAAGGCGTGCCGGCCGGTGGCGGCGAAGGCCATGACGGCCGCCCACGAGAACATGTCGCCGGCCGGGGAGGCGGGCAGCCCCTGGATCTGCTCGGGTGCCATGTAGGCGGGCGTGCCCGCGACGGTCGTCGTCTGCTGCGTGGCGTCGGTGAAGCGCGCGATGCCGAAGTCGATCACCCGGGGCCCGTCCGGCCCCAGGATGACGTTGCCCGGTTTGAGGTCGCGGTGCACGATCCCCGCCTCGTGCACGGCGGCCAGCGCCGTGACGGTCGCGATCGCCAGCCGATCCAGCGCCGCCCCCGTGCGCGGGCCCTCGTCCGTCACCGCCGAGCGCAGGGTCGGCCCGGGAACGTACTCGCTCGCGATGTAGGGCACGTCCGCGTCCATGTCGGCGTCCAGCACCGCCGCGGTGCAGAACGGGGCGACCGTGCGTGCCGCGGCCAGTTCCCGGACGAAGCGCGCCCGCTGGCGCCCGTCCTGGCCCCACAGCCCGGTCAGCACCTTGACCGCGGCGGGTGTGCCGTCCTCGGCGTGCCCCAGGTACACGGTGCCCTGTCCGCCGGCGTCGATGCGGGCGGCCAGGGCGTAGGGGCCGATGGTGGTCGGGTCGGAGGGAGTCAGGGGAGTCGTCATGGCGTGCGCCCTGTCTGCGGGGAATCGCTGGTGGGGATCTTCTTCTGTCACTGTGACGTGGCAGGTGCCACCGGAGATCCTTGCTCGTTGGTAACAGTCCCCTTACTTTTTCCGGACACAAGGGGAGGCCGGTCCACACATGTGTGCGAACCGGCCTCCGGGTCCCCTGCCCGTGGTGCCCCCTGGGGGAGGGGCGTGGTCAGAGCCCCAGCGCGTGCATCGCGAAGTGGAAGGCGAACACGGCCGAGAGCAGCCACATCAGCCAGCCGACCTCGACGATCCGCCCCTGGGCGGTCTTGACGATCGTGTAGGCGATGATCCCGATCCCGATGCCGCTGGCGATGTCGTAGGTGAACGGCATCATCGCGATGGTCAGGAACGCCGGGATGGCGATGGAGATGTCCGACCAGTCGATCTCGCGGATGTGCATCATCATCATGGCACCCACCAGCACCATCGCCACCGACGCCGCCTGGGCGGGAACGATGCCGAACACCGGCGCGAAGAAGATCGCGGCGAGGAAGAACAGCCCCGTCACCACGCTCGCCAGGCCCGTGCGGGCGCCCTCGCTCACTCCGGCGGTGGACTCCACGAACACCAGGGTGGCCGAGGAGCTGGTCAGACCGCCCGTCACGGCGCCCGCGCCGTCGGTGACCAGGATCTGGTTCACCCGTGGCATCTGCCCGTTCTCGCCCGCGATGTTGGCCTTGGTGCCGATGGCCAGGATCGTGCCCAGCGCGTCGAAGAACCCGGCCAGCACGAGCGTGAACAGGATGACACCGGCGGTCGTCACGCCCGCCGAGGTCCACGCACCGAACATGTCCACCTGGAACAGCAGGCCGAAGTCGGGGGCCGCGACCGGGTTGCCGGGCAGGCTCGGGCTGGCGCTGCCCCAGGCCTCGTCGCTCAGCCCCGCGGCGTAGTGGACGACGATCGCGAACACGGTGGCGCCCACGATCCCGTAGAAGATCGCGCCCGGCACCCGGCGCACCAGCAGGATGCTCGCCAGCACCAGGCCGGAGACGAACACCAGGATCGGCCAGCCGTCCAGGTGGCCTCCGCCGCCGGCGGCGCCGATCTGGAGCAGGCCGCCCTCGCCCGCGCTGACGAAGCCGGCGTTGGACAGGCCGATCAGCGTCACGAACAGGCCGATGCCCACGCCGATGGCCATCTTGAGGTTGTGCGGGAGCGCGTTCATCACCGCGGTGCGTACACCGGTCACCACCATCGCGATGATGGCGATGCCCTGCCAGACCACCAGGCCCATGACCTCGGGCCAGGTCATCACGGGCGCCGCCTGGTAGGCGACCACCGCCATGACGCCCAGGGCGGCGGCGCAGGCGATCGGCGCGCGCCCCACCACGCCCATCATGATCGTGACGAGCCCGGCGGCCAGCGCGGTCATGGTGGTCAGCTGGGCGGGGGAGAGGAAGTCCCCGTTGGCGTCGGGGACGCCGCCGAGGATGATCGGGTTCAGGACGATGATGTACGCCATCGCCATGAAGGTGGTGAGGCCGCCGCGGATCTCGCGGCCGACGGTGGATCCGCGCTCACTGATGAAGAAGAAGCGGTCGAGCCAGGATCGAGCCGGTGCGGTGCGCGCCTCGGGCGCGGCACCGTCCTTGGTACTGGTCATGTCCCCTCCTGGAGGGAGATGAGCATGGCGAAGATCGCCATGCGTGGGGGGATGACTACGGAAAGTAGCCAGGTGTGCATAGGCGCAGGACCACGCTGTCCTGCCGGACACCCGCCCCGGTGCCGAGGGCGCCGGCGGAGCCGGGGCGGGCGGTTCAGGTGTGACGGGGCGGCGGCGTCACCCGCCGCCCCCTTCGGGGCGCGTCCGGTGGACGCGCCCCGTCACAGGTCGATGCCGACGATGTCCTCCGGGCGCACCGGAGCGTGCGTCAGCGCGCGTCCGGTGGCGTCGCGTACCGCCGCCACGATCGCCGGTGTCGACGACAGGGTCGGCGGCTCGCCCGCGCCGCGCAGCCCGTAGGGCGCGTGCGGGTCGGGGTGCTCCAGCACCTCGATGCGCATCGGCGGGGTGTCCAGGATCGTCGGGATCAGGTAGTCGGTGAAGGACGGGTTGCGGATCTCGCTGTCCTTGACCTGGATCTCCTCCATCAGCGCCAGGCCCAGCCCCTGCGTCGAGGCGCCCTGGATCTGACCGGCGAGCTGCTGCGGGTGCAGCACCTTGCCCACGTCCTGGACCGCGTCCAGGGCCACGACCTTGACCAGGCCGAGCTCCACGTCCACGTCCACCACCGCGCGGTGGACGCACATCCCGAACTGGGTGTGCGAGGAGCCCTGGCCCAGGACCGGGTCGATCATCTCCGTCGGGCGGTGGTGGTGCTCGCGGGTCTCCTCGACCACCGTGCCGCCGCTCGCGGACTCGCCCAGCAGGTCGGCCAGCGACGTCAGCACGCCGTCGGTCGCCGAGACCAGCTTGCCGCCCGCCAGGGACAGGTCCGCGTCGTTCCGGTCGGCCGGGACCACGCCGCGCTCCCGGGCGATCGCGAACACCGACGCGCGCACGGCCTCACAGGCCAGCTTCACCGCGCCGCCGGTCATGTACGACTGGCGGGAGGCGGAGGAGGAGCCGGCCGAGCCCACCCGGGTGTCGGACGGGTTGATGGCCACGTTCTCCACACCCAGTTCGGTGCGGGCGATCTGGCCCTTGACGGTGACCAGGCCCTGGCCGACCTCGGCGGCGGCGGTGTGCACGAGCACGTTCGGCTCGCCGGCCACGATCTCCAGCCGCACCCGCGCCGTGGAGTAGTCGTCGAAGCCCTCCGAGAAGCACAGGTTCTTCAGACCGACGCCGTAGCCCACACCGCGCACGACACCCTCGCCGTGCGTGGTCCCGGCCACGCCGCCCGGCAGGGTGCGCAGGTCGGAGGGGTCGGGCAGCTCGGAGCGGTCGGCGGGCATCGGCAGGTCGCGGGCGCGCTGGAGCATGTCCGCCATCGGCAGCGGGCTGTGCAGCTCCTGGCCCGTGATGATCCGCGAGCCCTGCGACATGGCGTTCTTGATCCGCAGGTCCACCGGGTGCATGCCCAGCTTCTCGGCGAGCTTGTCCATCTGCGACTCGTAGCCGAAGCACGCCTGGACCGCGCCGAATCCGCGCATCGCCCCGCACGGCGGGTTCGTGGTGTACACCCCGTAGGCGTCCACCAGCACGTTGGGCACCTCGTAGGGGCCGATGCCCAGCGAGGAGGCCACGCCCACCACCGCGGGCGTCGCCGACGCGTAGGCGCCGCCGTCCACGATGATCTCCAGCGTGGCGTACAGCAGGGTGCCGTCGGCCTTGGCGCCGTGCTCGAAGCGCATCTTGGCCGGGTGGCGGTGCACGTGGCCGTAGAAGGACTCCTCGCGGTTGTACACGATCTTGACCGGCTTGCCGGTGCGCAGCGCGAGCAGGGCGCCGTGGATCTGCATCGACAGGTCCTCGCGGCCGCCGAAGGCCCCGCCGACCCCCGCCATGGTCATCCGCACCTTGTCCTCGGGCAGGCCCAGGCACGGCACGATCTGCCAGAGGTCGTTGTGCAGCCACTGGGTGGCGACGTACAGGTGGACGCCGCCGTCCTCCTCGGGCACGGCCAGGCCGGACTCGGGGCCCAGGAACGCCTGGTCCTGCATCCCGACCTCGTACTCGGTCTCCACGACCGCGTCGGCCTGGGCGCGCAGGGCGTCCAGCACCTCGCGCTCGCGCTCCCTCTCCCCGGCCACGTCCCGGAACCCACCGGTACGGATGGGCTGGTAGCGCACCCGGTTGCCGGACTGGTGGTACTCCTCGTGGATCTTGAGGGTGCCCTCCTCGTGGACCAGCGGGTACTCCGGGTCCAGGGCGGCCCGGCGCGAGTCGCTGACCGGGGGCAGGACCTCGTAGTCGACCTTGATCCGCTCCAGGGCGCGGCGCGCGGTCTCGGGGTGGTCCGCGGCCACCAGGGCCACCGGCTCACCCTTGTAGCGCACCTTGCCGAAGGCCAGCACCGGCTGGTCCTTGTACTCCAGGCCGTAGCACTTGGCGCCGGGGACGTCCTCGTGCGTGAGCACGGCCTCCACACCCGGGACCTTGAGCGCCTCGGTGATGTCGATGCCCAGGATCTTCGCGTGCGGGTGGGGGCTGCGCAGGGTCATCCCCCACAGCATGTCCTCCATCCACATGTCCGAGGAGTAGGCGAACTCCCCGGTCACCTTGAGCGTGCCGTCGGGGCGGCGCGGGCTCGACCCCAGGCCGTCCCTGGTGGTACTGGACAGATCCGTGACGGTCGGGGCGGTCGTCGTGGCCATCAGCGGTTCACCTCCTGGAGCAGGGCGCGGTGCGCGGCCCGGCCGCGCGCGGCGGCGGTGTCGGCGGACAGAGTGCGGAGCTCCCCGCGGTCGACGACGGTACGGCCGCCGACCAGCAGGCGCTCCAGGGGCGGCGTGGGGCCGAAGACCGTCGCGACCACCGGGTCGTCGATCACGTCGTAGCCGAACCCGTCCACCCGCCACAGGGCGATGTCGGCGAGCTTGCCGACGGTGAGCGAGCCGAGCTCGGCGTCACGGCCCAGCACCCGGGCGCCGCCCAGGGTGGCCATGTGCAGGGCCTGGCGGGCGCTGAGCGCCTGCGGGCCCTTGCGGGCGCGCGCCATCAGCAGCGCCTGGTGCATCTCCCCGGCCAGCGGCGTCAGCTCGCTGGAGGCGGGGCCGTCCACGCCCAGACCCACGTGCGCGCCCGCCTCCAGCAGCTCCGTGGTGCGGCAGATGCCCGCACCCAGCCGGGCGTTGGAGGTGGGGCAGTGCGCGATGCCGGTACCGGTGGCCGCGATCCGCGCGATGGCGGCGTCGGACAGGTGCACCGCGTGCGCGAACCACACGTCCTCGCCCAGCCAGCCGAGCTTCTCCGCGTACTCCACCGGAGTGCACCCGAACTCGGCCAGGCACTTCTCCTCCTCGTCGAGCGTCTCGGCGAGGTGGGTGTGCAGGCGCACGCCCTTGGCGCGGGCCAGCTCGGCGGCCCCGACCATCAGCTCCCGGCTCACCGAGAACGGCGAGCAGGGCGCCACCGACACGCGCGTCATCGCGTCGAAGGACGCGTCGTGGTGGGTGTCGATGGCGGCGCCGGTGGCGCGCAGCGCCTCGTCCAGGCTCTCCACGACGCTGTCCGGCGGCAGGCCGCCGGAGCTGTGGCCCCGGTCCATCGACCCGCGGGCCAGGTCCAGGCGGATGCCGACCTCGCGGGCGGCGGCCACCTCGGCGGCGACGATGTCGCCCCGGCCCGAGGGGAAGATGTAGTGGTGGTCGGAGGCGGTGGTGCACCCCGACAGCGCGAGGTGGCTCATCCCCGCCGACGTCGTGTTCCCCACGACCTCCGCGTCCAGGCGGTGCCAGATCTCGTACGAACCCACCAGCCACTCGAAGAGGGTCCCGTCGGCGAACAGCCCCTGGGTGGCCCACTGGTAGAGGTGGTTGTGCGTGTTGACCAGGCCAGGCGTCGCCAGGCAGCCGCGGCCGTCGACCTTCTGGGCGCCCGGGATCTCGGGGGCGGGACCGGCCCCGACGGCCCCGATGCGGCCGTCGCGCACCACGATGTGGCCCTCGGCGTACTCCCCGCCGTCCACGGTCACGACGTGGGCGCCCTCGATGACGGTCACGTCACTCATGCGCTGCTCCGCTCTCGGCCCGGCGCGCGGCGGCCATGTGCACGGCGTCGATGATCTTCTCGTAGCCGGTGCAGCGGCACAGGTTCCCCGCCAGCGCCTCACGGATCTCGGCGTCGTCGGGAGCGCCCTTGCCCGCGCCCACGGTGCGCTCCAGCAGGTCGTCGGTCTGCACCAGCAGGCCCGGCGTGCAGAAGCCGCACTGGACCGCGCCGGCCTCGACGAACGCGTCCTGGACGGTGCCCAGGGTGCGGTCCGAGCCCTTGCCGGGCTCCTCGGCCAGACCCTCGACCGTGCGTACCGCGCGGCCCTCGGCCTGCCCGGCGGCGATCATGCACGAGCAGGCCGTCACACCGTCGAAGTAGACGGTGCATGAGCCGCACTCGCCCTGCTCACAGGCGTTCTTGCTGCCCGGCAGGCCCAGGCGCTCGCGCAGGACGTACAGCAGGCTCTCGCCCGGCCACACGTTCTCGGCGGTCATGTCCTCGCCGTTGACGTTGACGTTCACGCGCATCGCGTGACTCCCTTCCGGTACTCGGTGGCCGACCAGGTCAGCGCGCGACGCGCCATCACGGCCATGGAGTGGGTGCGGTACTGCGCGGTGCCGCGCTGGTCGTCGATGGGGCGGGTGACCGAGGCCACCAGCTCGCCGAAGCGCCGCACGAGGCTCTCCGACGGCAGGGTCGCGCCCTCCCAGTCGAACTCGGCGGCCAGGAACTCCTCGGCCTCCTCGGCGCGGATCGGGGTCGGGGCCACCGAGCCCAGACCCGTGCCCACGGTGCGCTTCTCCGCGTCCAGGGCCAGGCTGAAGGCGGCCACGGAGATGACCATGGCGTTGCGGGTGCCGATCTTGGCGAACTGCTGCGGGCCCTTGGGCTCGGGCAGCAGGACGGCCGTGATGAGCTCGTCGTCCTGGCGGGCGGTCCTGCGCAGGGAGAGGTAGAACTCCCGGGCGGGGACCCGCCGCCGGCCGCGGACCGAGGCCAGTTCGACGACGGCGTCGGTGGCGAGCAGGGGAGGGTGGGCGTCCCCCGCGGGCGAGGCGCCGCCCAGGTTGCCGCCCACGGAGCCGCGGTTGCGGATCTGCGGGGAGGCCACGGTGCGCGAGGCCTTCGCCAGAGCGGGAGCGCTCCGCGACAGGTGCTCGACGATCTTGGAGTAGGGCACACCCGCGCCCAGGCGGGTGTGGTCGCCGTCGGTGCCCCACTCGCCCAACTCGGGCACGCGGGCCAGGTCGATCAGGGTCGACGGGCGCCGTTTGTCGAAGTTGAGTTCCACCATGACGTCGGTTCCGCCCATGATGGGGACTCCGTCAGGGTGGGCGCTCTTGGCCTCGAGCGCCTCCTCCAGTGTGGAGGGACTCAGGAATTCCATGCTTGTCCTCGTTGCTCGCCAGGTCAGGTCGGTCAGCGGTCGGTTTGCGCAACTCCTCGGTAAATCAGGTAGTGGTGTGAAGTACACCACCGAGGCAGGGCGTCCAACTAGCACGTGATGCCATGAAGTGCCAGTGGAACGAACAGTTATCGTTGGTCGTTTCCTACAAGCGACGATCAGGCGAACACTCCGCTTCGGGGGCGGCCACCGCCCCGAGCGCACGTCAGCGCACGCGCGCACCACCCGCGGGCCGCGGCCCGCCCACGAGAGTTGAGAAGGACATCCATGCAGATCAGTGAGCTGGTCGCCGTCAAGCGGCTGCACCTGCGGTTCCTGACGGGAGCCGAGCACCAGCACCGCACCGTGCGCTGGGCCTACACCACGGATCTGCTGGAGCCCGCCCGCTACCTGCGCGGTGGCGAGTTCGTCCTCACCGGCATGATGTGGCGCACCCGGCCCGAGGACTCCGAGACCTTCGTGGCCTCCGTCGTCAGCGCCGGCGCCGTCGCGATCGGCGCGGGCACCGCCCTGGGCGAGATCCCCCCGGACCTGCCGGCCGCCTGCCAGAAGCACGACATCCCGCTCATCGAGGTCCCCTCCGAGACCTCCTTCGGCGCGGTCACCGAAGAGGTCCTGCGCTCGCTCACCCAACGCCGCTTCACCACCATCGCCGAGACCCGCGACCGCCACCGCCGCCTGATGGCGGAGGTCGCCGCTGGCGCCGACTTCCCCTCCGCCTTCGCCGACGCCGCCACCCACGCCTCGATGCGCGCCTGGGTGATCTCCTCGACCGGCCGCCACGTGGCCGCGACCACCCAGCCGCTGCCCGAGCACGACCGCGAGTGGATCGCCGCCAGAGCCCTGACCTGGTCCGCCTTCCCCCACACCACCCGCCTGCCCGTCGAGGGCGGCCGCGTACTGACCGTCGTACCCGTCCAGGCCAAGGACTCCCACCCCCTGTCGAACTGGCTGCTGGTCTGCACGGGCGACCACCAGGTCTGGGGCGACGAGGAGCACGAGGCCGTCGCCGAACTCGTGTCGGTGTCGGTGCTGGCGCGCAGCCGGGTCGAGGAGCGCGCCCTGACCGACGCCCGCCACCTGGAGGGGCTGCCGCGCCTGCTGGCCGCCCAGCGCTTCGACGAGGTCACCGCGCTCATGGACGGCACCGGCGTGGCCACCGGCACCGAGGACGCGGGGCACGTGGTCGTCAGCGCCGTGATGATGCCGGAACCGCGCGTGCCCGACCTGGCACGGCGGGTGCTCACCGAACTCGTCGCGGACTGGCCCGGCGCGGTCGTGACCGGCGAGAACGACACCCTGGCCGTCGTCCCGGTCGAGGGCGGGGACTCCCGGGCGCGCGAGCGCGCCGAGGAGATCCGGTCCGAGCTCGTGCACCGGGCGCGCGTCCTGGAGGGCGGGCTGCTGGACTACCGGCTCGCCATCGGCCTGAGCTCGGCCGCGCACGGCGTGCCCGAGCTGCGCGGAGCGGCCGTGGAGGCCCGGCACGCCCGCCGCCTGGCCGAGCTGCGCGGCGGGCGCTCACGCGTCATCGCCGGGGCGGAGATCGATTCCCACGAGCTGCTGCTGGCCTCGGTGCCCGAGGAGGTGCAGACCTCCTACCGCGAACGCCTGCTCGGCCCCCTGGTCGCCTACGACCGCGACCACCGGTCGGAGCTGGTGACGACCCTGGAGCGGTTCCTGGAGCACTCCGGTTCCTGGCAGCGCTGTGCCGCGGCCATGCACGTCCACGTCAACACCCTGCGGTACCGGATCGGCCGGGTCGAGGAGCTGACCGGGCGCGACATGAGCAGCCTCGAACACCGCGTCGACCTGTTCCTGGCACTGAAGCTGCGCGACTGAGCGCGCCGGCGGCCGAGCGCGCTGTCCCCGGTTCTGTCACCGGGGACGGCTAGGGTGCGCGCGATGAGTACTCAACCGACCGAGACCGCCGACGCCGACCTCTCCGGCATCGACCGGCACATGCTGCCCGACTCGCGGGTGTTCGTCCGCTGCGACCTCACCGAGGCGGACCTGCGCGAGGCCGACCTCGTCGAGGCCGTCTTCACCGACTGCCGCCTCGACGGCGCCCGGCTGGACCGGGCGCTCCTGGACGAGGCGCGCTTCGAGGGCGGCAGCGCCGCCGGGGCGTCCTTCGCCGGGGCGGAGTGCTCCGACGCCCGCTTCGAGCGGGTGGACCTGGCCAACACGCGCTGGCAGAGCGCGCTGCTCACCGACGCGGCGTTCACCGGCTGCCGGATGACGGGGGCGGGACTCACGTCCCTGCGCGGGGTGGGGTACTCCTTCGCGCACTGCAACCTCATGCTGGCCCGCTGCAAGGGATTGTCGCTGCGCGGACAGACGCTGGAGGGGCTGCGCATGGACGAGGCCGACCTGGCGAGTGCCGACCTGCGCGAGACGGTGTGGGTGGAGTCGCGCCTGCGCGGCGCGAACCTGGTCAACGCCAGGTTCTCGGGCGCGGACGTGCGCGGCGCCGACCTCGGTGAGCTGGGCCTGGACCAGGCGGGCTACCTGCGAGGAGCCACCATCAGTCCGGCCCAGGCGGGGCTCATCCTGGGAGCGCTGGGCATCACCGTCGTGGAGTAGGCGCCCGGTCGGGAGAGCGGGCGGAGGGAGCGGGGCGCGAGGGCGCTCCCGGGCGTTGGCGCTGACGTGCGGGTCCGCTTCGGCGTCCCGCCGCCGGACATGTCCGGAAGATGTCTTGCAGCGAACGGCGTTCGAAACTACGGTCGGTCGCGAACCGGGTTGTCGAACCGGTTCGACACCTCCTTGAGGAGAACAATGAACCCCCCGTTGACACGGGCGCTCGCGCGCCTGTCCGCCCTCACCCTGCTCGCCGGTCTCGCCGTCGCGGGCCCCGCCTCCCCGGCCAGCGCCGCCGACCTGACCCTCACCGTCGACGTCGGGCAGGTCGTGCGCCCGGCGACCCAGGTCGCCTCCGGCGGCCTCTACGGCGTCGGCTCCGACTCCGAGCCGACCACGGACATGCTGCTGCCGCTGAACCCGACCAGCTTCACCCAGCCCCCGCCCGGCACCACCCACCTGGGCAACGGCGCCACCGAACCGTGCTGCGACGCGCTCGACGTCGGGCACAACATCACCAGGGCCGGCGCCCAGCAGTTCATCCGCCTGCCCGACATCTACCCGACCTTCCCCTACGAGTGGCAGGGCTGGGCCGACTGGGAGCAGAAGGTCACGACCATGGTCGAGGACCGCCTGGCCGCGACCGACACGACCAACATCCACGGCTGGGAGCTGTGGAACGAGCCCGACTGGACCTGGGACACCCAGGAGGCCGGATCCTTCAACGACGGCTGGACCCGCACCTACGAGCTGGTGCGCTCCCTGGACCCGGTCACCCCCATCGTGGGACCGAGCCCGTCGGTCTACCGCCACGACGACATGCTCGACTTCATGTCCCACGCCCGCGACACCGGCACGGTCCCGGACGTGATCGTGTGGCACGAACTCGGCGACATGAACTGGGATTCCTTCGACGACCACGTCGCCGACTACCGCGCCATCGAGGAGCGGCTCGGCATCTCGCCGCGCCCCATCGCCATCAACGAGTACAACAGCTTCAACCAGATGGACATCCCCAGCGTGGCCCTGCACTGGATGAGCGCGTTCGAGCGCCACGGGGCGCGTGAGGCGCACCGCGCCTACTGGTTCGAGGCCGGCACCTTCGACGGACTGTTCACCCTGGACAACGAGCCGACCGCGTCGTACTGGCTCTACCGCTGGTACGGCGAGATGACCGGCAACATCGTGGCGACGACGCCGGAGAGCTGGCTGGACGGCGTGGCCTCCTACGACTCCAGCCGCCAGATCGTCAACGTCGCCTTCGGCGGCGACTGGGGCGACAACACCGTGGACGTCACCGGCCTGGGCTCCTTCGGCTTCTCGGTCGACGTGCGGATCCTGTCCACCCCCGGCTCGGGCCGGCACACCCACGTCGCCGAGCCCACCCTCGTCCGCGAGGCGACCATGCCCGTCTCCGGCGGCCGGATCTCGGTTCCCGTGGACGGTATGGACGCCGAGGGCGCCTACCAGCTCCTGGTCACCCCGGCGGGCGGCCCGACCACGTCCTGGCAGCAGGTGTACGAGGCGGAGAACGCCACGGTCGTCAACGCGCAGACCAGGTCCTCCGGCGAGGCGTCGAACGGCTACTACGTCGGCGGGATCGACGGGGACGCCGACATGCGCTCGGACTCCTTCGTGGACTTCACCGTCAACGTGCCCGAGGCCCGCAGTTACACGATGACCATCGACTACGCCAACGGCACCGGGGCGACCTCCACGCACGGTCTGGCCTACAACGGCAGCGACTGGTCCACGGTCTCCTACCCGCCGACCGCCGGGTGGGGACAGTTCGCGACGACGAGCGTGACCGTCGACCTCGACGCCGGATACAACGTCATCCGGCTGGCCAAGGGCTCGCCCCACTTCGAGGGCGGTACCGGCTACGCCGAGATCGACCGGATCACCCTGTCCTGAGGCCCACGCGCCCCGGGCGCGGCAGCGGGCCCCGTCGCGGCGGCGGGGCCCGCTGCTGTTGACGAGCACGGGGATGTCAGTGGATCGAGCACCAACTTGTCAGTGGGTGCGAGCACGAACATGTCAGTGCCCACCCTCTGCCTCCTCTCCCGCTGACGGTGAGTGTTCGGGGAAGAGACTGAACCGGACGTCCGGGTCCACGGCGAACCCGCCCTCGGCGGTGCCCGTGGCCAGACCGGCCTCAGCAAGACCCCGGGCGCCGGCGTCTGAGTCCGCGCCGCGCGGCGGGGGGCCGAACCCCAGCAGCGCGGCCAGGACCCCGGCTTCCTCGGCTCCGATCGGGATCACCCGCCCGGCGGCCTTCTCCAGCGCGGACCGCTGGTCGGCGGTGAGCAGGTCCATCCGGGTCCCCAGGACGTAGGTGTGTGCGCCGGTGCGGCGCACCGCCCAAGCACCGGCCGCGTCCGGGTGCGCCTGGAGGTGGTCGAGTGCGGCCTTGAGCCGGGGGTGCGGCCAGTCGAGTGCCTGGCACAGCGTGTAGGTGTGCACGGGGGTGCCCGCGTGCGCGAGCGCGGCCAGCACCACCCGCGCGTCGGCCGCTGCCGCGGGGGCCTGCGGTTCGTGTCCGGCGTCCTGGCGGTGGTGGGCCAGCAGCGGCTCCAGGTCGGGCAGCAGGTCGGCGGGGTGCAGGTCCAACCGGCGGGCCAGGTCGATGAGCACCCGCGCGGACAGCTCCGGCAGGCCCCGCAGGGAGTCGTGGTCCAACTGGTGGGGGTGCACGCCCAGCAGGTCGGCGACCTCGCGGACGGTCACCCCGCACTGGGCCATGCGCTCCTGGAGCGCCCACCCTTTCATCCCCGGGCTCCGGGAAGGCGGGACAGGGACAGTCCGCGCAGGCGCATCCACCCGCCCAGGCGGGGTGTCCTGCCATCGCCGTCCTGGCAGCGGGTGGAGTGCGTCCAGGGGCGGTCCACGAACAGGTCGCGGCAGAGCGCGCGGACTCCGGTGAGCAGCCCGGGGACGGGGCTGCGGCCGCCGGGGAAGCTGACGTAGTCGGGGTGGACGAAGGACGAAGAACGGGTCGATGTCCAGGGCGCCCTGGTGGTGGCGGTGGGCCAGGTGGGCGGCCATGAACAGGCGGATGTGCGCGGGCAGGCGCACCGTGCCGGTGAGTTCCTCGTACTCGGTGCCGTAGCGGTCGCGCCTGGGCTCGGGAAGCGGGGGGTGGCGGCGCCGGCGGATGGAGTAGCGCGTGGGGTGGACGGGGATCGTAGGGGGGTGTTGCCACTGGAGCTGCCCGGCGGGGGTCACGTCCTGGCAGGTGATGGTGTCGAAGAACCGCGGGTCCTGGTCCAGGTGCAGGGCCAGGGCGGTGGCGGCGACATGGTCGGTGCGGTAGTGCCGGTACAGCCGGTGGGTGCGGGTCAGGTCCAGGTGCCCGCGCAGCGCGGCGGCGGGGTCGGGGCCCAGGCGGGTGGTGTTCCAGCGCAGCAGCCACCCGGTGCGCAGCAGCGCGGCCTGGGCGGCCCGCAGCCGGAGCAGGGCCAGGTGGGGGTCGACCAGCGCCCCGATGAGGTCATCGCGCAGGTAGGCGGTCAACGCGACTGTGAAGTCGCCGCCACGGGCGCCCTGCTCCCAGTCCAGGGTCCGGGCCAGGGTGGCCTGGTAGATCTCGTCCACGCGGGCGAAGGCGGCGCGCCCGAGCCGGTCCCGGCAGGCGGCGCGGAACCGGGGGAAGTCGACCAGGGGCAGGTCCGGGACGTCCACCGTCGGCGGCGGCGTGGGGGGTGCGGCGCCTTGGCGCAGGGCGCCGCCCAAGGTCACGGCGAAGGTGTAGGCGTTCTGGACCCGCAGGTCCCGATCCCGCTCCAGGGATGGGATGCGGGGCGCCTGGCTGTTGCTCCAGATCAGCGTCAGGTCGCACTCCACCTCGGCCAGGGCCCGGATCTGTTCGTCGGCGAGCAGGTGGGCGCGGTCCACGATCACGTGGCGCACGCCGTGGGCGCGCATCCAGGCCCGCGCCAGCCGCCACAGCTCTCCAGGGGTGCCCGCGGGCAGGGCTCGGGGGTCCTTGCCCAGGGCGCGCATCGTGTCCCGGACCAGCGCCAGGGACCCGGTGGCCTGCGGGGTAGGGTGCACGACAAGGTGGGGGCGGGCGCCCAACGCGCTGCCCGGGCGCTCGTGGTGGATGCCGGGCAGCGGTTCGTCCCCGGCGTTGTGGACCAGGGTCAGCTCACGCATCGGCTCCCCCGCCCAGCAGGGCGTAGGCGTTGGCGAGCACCGCTGCGTCCAGGGTGTCGGTGCCCTCCTCGGTGCACAGCGCCGCGGCGGTGTGGGTGAAGGACGCCCAGTCGCGCAGGGTGCCGTGGGCGAAGGTGTCGTCGACCTCCAGCAGCAGCTCCTGCGGGGCTTGGGTGTAGATGGGGTGGTAGGCGCCCATCAGCGCCGCGACGTCGCGGCGCGGGATCGGCTTGAAGGGCACCATGCGGAACAGCCGCGAGCGCAGCATCGGCTCGCGCGAGAGCACCTCCCAGCAGCCGTTGCCGCCCGCGTACAGCAGCGCGAAGCGGGTGTCGGGGTGGTCGTGCAGGTGGCGCAGGAGTTCGAGGCAGTCGCCGTTGAGGCGCTGGGCCTCGTCGACCACGACCAGGCGGGACAGGCCGGACAGGTGGTCGATGAGGGCGTTGACGAGCTGGAAGCGGTTGCGGCGCGCGGGTGCGCGTTCCCCGGTGAGGGCGAACAGCAGCTCGTCGGCGACCACGCGCATGGACGGGTGGGAGGGGAAGGCCAGCACCACCGGCTGGGTGTGGGCGTGCTCGGCCACGGTGGCGTGGACCGCGAAGGTCTTGCCGGTCCCGGCGGGCCCGTAGATGACGCCGGTGGCCTGGTGGGCGACCAGGTCGGTGACGGCGCGGCGGGTGAGCTGGAAGGAGCGGGTGTTGAGGGTGGAGGCTCCGGTCAGGCCCATGAAGTGGGCGGGTGCGCTCACGGGTTCTGGTTCTCCTCCATGACGGGGTGGACGGTGGGGTCGACCAGGCCCAGCAGGCTGGTGCTGGACTTGGCCGCCAGTGCCTGGTCGGAGCGGCGGCGGGCGAGTTCGTCACCGTCTTCGGCGGGCAGCAGCCGGGACTCGGCCGCGGGGGCGGCGCCGGTCATCGGCGCCAGCTCGGTGCGCGAGCGCCGGGCCGAGCGGCGCTGGGCGGCGGCCAGCCGGCGCGCCTCCTCCTTCTGGGCGGTGCGGAACGCCTGGACCTGTTCGGGGGTCAGGTGCGCCTGCGGGTGGGCGGTGCACAGGTGCTCGCCGCCGGTGTAGACCTCGATGGAGCGGTTGTCGTGGGGCATGTAGCGGATCTGGACGCGCTCGCCGCGCCGCCCCAGGAGTTCGGGCGCCAGGTAGGACATGCGCTCCCAGCGGATGCCGTCCTTGCCCACGACGCGCTCTTCCTCGGCCAGCAGCAGGTGGCGCAGCCGCTCTGCGCTGATGCGCGCCAGCGGGGTGGGGTCGGCCTCCCACGCCTGGGCGGGGGAACGGCCGCCCAGGGCGGAGTGGGCGTGGGCGGTGTTGTACCAGGTGACCCAGTCTCTGATGCAGGCCACCAGGGCGTCGATGCCCATCGGGCGCACCTGGGCGGTCTCGGCCGCCGCCCGTGCGGCGGGGCGGTCGTCCAGGGGTCCGTGCAGGCGCCCGGCCGCGTCGCGGGGGCCGCCGGTGAACCCCGGCAGAGCGGACAGGAGCATCTGTTCCAGGGTGCGGTGGAAGCGCTCGACCTTGCCCTTGCGGTGCGGGGTGTAGGCGGGTAGCCGGTGCACGTCCACCCCCATGGCGGCCAGGGCCTCGGTGACCGGGCGGGCGGCGAACTCCAGGCCGCGGTCGATGCGCACCAGCGCCGGGACCGCCCCGAACGGGCCCCGCTCGGCATCCTCGACCAGCCCGGCTCGGATCGCGGCCAGCACGGTTCCGGTGTGCGGGGTCAGCGCGATCGACCACCCCACCAGGGCGCGGGTGGCGTCGTCGACGATCGTGGTCATCCAGGGGCGCACCGCGCCCCCGCGCGGTGGCAGCACCAGGACCGGGAGCTGCTTGTGGTCGGCCTCCCACACCTGGTTGCGCACCGACGGCGGCCGGGACAGGTACACATCGGCGTCGCGGCGGGCGTTCTCCCCGCTCTGCCACAGGGCTCTTTCGGCGGCGGTGAGCTGGGCGGCGAACGCGCGGCGCAGGGTGTGCACGGACACCGGCCGGGCGCCCTGCCACCCCTGGGTGAGGGAGTCGGGGACCGGGACGCCCGCCGGCGCGGTCGCGCCTCTGGTGACGGAGCTGCGGGCGCGGTGCACGGCGGTGGCATTGCCGCGGTAGAAGGCGTAGGCGGCACGGTCGGTGTCGGTGAGCCGGTACCCGGGCCGGGCCCGTCCGTCGTCCTGCGGTGTGTGGGGGGCGATCCACCGCCACACGGTGCGCTCGCTGACCCCGCAACCCTCGGCGACCAGGCGCACGTGCCGGGCGGTGAGCTGTTCGGCGTCGGCGAGCTGGCGCAACCGGACGGTCGCCGCACGGCGCTTCTCGGGATCGACTCGGCTCACCGCTACCACCTCCAGCGCGCGGTCTTCGAGTCGAGTATGCGCCGACCAGTGGTGGTGTGTCCGGGAAACACGAAAGCCCGCCCTCTCCGGGGCGGGCCAGTGGGCGCGTTGGCTGCGGCTCGTGGTGGTGGTATTTCTCCAACCACTGGGATGGCATCTACAAGGCACTACTCCCACTCACGCGAATCCCCTGGGATTCCCATCCGGGCCACGGCTTCCTCGAAGAGCGATCGTTCGGTCTCGGACATCCGACCCGCGACTACTAGACGAAGGAGTCGGTGCAGGTGGATCGACTCATCGGCGTAGTCGACCTCGGCCAGTGAGTGGTGCGCGATGCTGCACAGCATCCGCCTGTAGGCGACAGGATCGTTGACGGTGGCCTTCAGCTCAGGCGGGAGCGGAAGCGCATCATCGGAGGCCAGTTGCCGACGCTGGAGCGGGCTGCCATCGGTGCAGGAACACAGTTGCAGCAGCGCGAGTGCTCCAGGATCGTGCTTCCTCAGGCTTCCCAGCGAGATCTCCCACGTAAGGCCGACTACGGGCGTGGTCTCCCATGCAGGTCGGGCTGTATCGGGCGTACGCGGCTGACTCTCCAGTGCCTCATACGCCTGATCGAAGCGCTTGATGTACTCGGACACCGGCATCTTGCTGACACGCATCCACGCTGCGCCCAGCACCAGAGCCAGGGGCAGGTCCCCCAGCCTCGCGGAGACCAGATTGAGGTCTGAGTGGCCCAGCCCGGCGAGGCCCTGTGCACGGAGCAACTCGAAGCTCTCACGTCGGGTCATTTGCCTGACCGGCACCACCTTCCACCAGCGGCTGTCCGACTGCAGAAATCGAGTGTCGCGTGTCGTGACAAGGACGGAGCACCGGGCATCCATCAGCCGCAGGCGGACCAGGCCCTGGTTCTCTTCTCTGCCTTCTCCGGCGCCGTCGAGGATCACCAGAACGCGTCGACCTGCTGTGTGCCTCCACAGCAACGACATCTGCTCGGTCTGGCTCTGGGGGATGTCGGCCTTGGCGAGCCCGAGCAGAGCGAGAACGGGGGAGAGATCAGCGCGTTCGGCCGGGGAGAGCCACAACACCCCTTCAGGGAAGGAAGCAGCAAGTTTGGTGGCGCAGGCAGCGGCCAGGGTCGTCTTACCGATTCCACCCATTCCCGCGAGCACGGACACTCGACCAGCTCGTCCTCTGCTTCTAAATCGGCGTCGGAGGTGTTTTACGATGGCTTCGAGCTCTGCCTCGCGCCCCACAAAGGCCCCCGTCAGCGAGCGTGGAATCGGAGCTCTGGACTCCAGCCGCCGTGCACGGCTCCACCTGAGTGATCCCCGCAGTCGGGGGGCGTAGGCCATGATCCCGATGGCGATGGCCAGCTTGGCGAGCTTGCCCGGGACTTCGTTGAGGTTGCCTTCCCACTCCTCGGCGTAGCGATCAGCATCGGTTCGGCTGCCGAGTTGCCGCGCGGTCCAGCGCACGAGCCGCACGGCCAGCCACGGAGCCCACTCCCCGAATTCGTTGAGTAGCAGGGGAAGCGCGACCGCGGTGGCGAGGAAGATGATGAGAGCTGTGGTCACGTCAGGCCTTCCCACCTGGGGCGCAGGCCCGGGTTCCATCGGATGGTTGCTTGTTCACCGCGGCGTTCGGCCAACAGAATGCGGGCTTGGGAGAGACCGTCGGGGTTGAGCCGGTACAGGCGCCGGCGGGCTCCGCGTTCGGCGCGGTCGCCGCTCTCCCATTCGGAGACGACCCAGCCGTGGTCCTCCAGGCGGGCCAGGATCGGGAAGACGCTTCCGGTGGGGCGCTGGATCTGCTTGGCGATCTTGAGTCCGTACAGTTCATCGTCGCCGGACAGCAGGACCTCCAGGACGTCCAGGGTCGCGTCGGTGACTCGGAATCTCGGCATCCTCTAACTCTATACATCTAGCGTAAGAGGCGGAGCTTTCCCTGAGGTCACCATTCCCTGTCCTTTCTTCTGATACCCAGCAGTATCAGAAGCCAGGAGCTATGCCGGGTTCTGATATCGCGGGGCCGGGGTAGGTCCAGGGGCCCGGAACCACTTCTGATATCAGGGAGGCGCCGACCGATGCCGCCACGCCAGGACGTCCCGGTCGTCTACGCCACGGTGTTCACCGGCTACGCCGCCGCCCTGGAGCGGGCACCGCTGGACGCCCACACCCGCCGCGCCTACGCCTGCCGGGTGCGCTCCTTCCTGGCCTGGCTGGATGACGCCGCCCCGGCCGGGGGCGATCCGCTCACCGACGAGCACGGGCGCGACTTCGCCGCCCGCGACTACCGCGCCCACCTCAAGACCGTGCTCAAACGCACCCCCGCCACGGCCAACGCCCACCTGGTCGCCCTGGACCACTTCTTCACCCACCTCGGGGCCCGCCGCCGTGGGCCGCGACGAGCCGCCAGCCACCGCCCCCCGCGCACTCGGGGCCCGCGAGCAGAAGCGGTTCCTGCGCGCCGTGGAGAAACGCCCCCTCGCCCGCGACCGGGCGATCGGACGGCTGCTGTTCTACTCCGGGCTGCGCGTGAGCGAACTCGTCGCCCTGGACGTCGATGACGTGCCGCTCTCCGCGCGCAAGGGCACGGTGATCGTGCGGGCGGGTAAGAACGACGACTCGCGCACCGTCCCGCTCACCGACGCCGCGGCGCGCGCCGCGGTGGCCGAGTGGAAGCGCGAGCGCACCTTCTGGCCGGGCGTCGACACCGCGGCGCTGTTCCTCAACCGGCGCGGCGGCCGGTTGTCCGATCGGGCGGTGAACCTGCTCCTGGCCGAGCTCGCCGCCGATGCCGACGTGGTCGACGAGAACGGCCGACCCGCCTTGTCGGCGCACGTCCTGCGCCATACCTTCGGCACCAACCTGACCCGCTCGGGGGTGGACGTGGTGACCGTGGCCCAGCTCATGGGCCACAAGCGGTTGGAGACCACCCGCCGCTACACCCTGCCCACCCAAGCCGACCTGGAAGCGGCCGTGGCCCACCTGCCCACTGACGAGTGAACACACGCGGCGTCAGCACGTCGCGCAGGCCAGCCCATCGAATTCTGATGGCCGACTTCGGTCAGGCGCGCACACCCAGCACGCGGTTGGCTACGGTCACGCCATGACCACCCCCTCCACCACCGAAGACACCGATCCCCGACGGAAGCGCCTCAAGAAGCGCGCCATCGAGATATGGGAACGCCTCGACCGACGCCGCCGCGGCCTGTCCTGGGCCTTCATCATCCTCGGCGTGCTGGGAGCGGTCGTTGCCCTGTGGCCGCTGGCCACCACGGTGTGGGACTTGCTCGGGTTCACCACCGGACAGGCGTGGCGCCTGGCTGTCCTGGGTGGGTGTGCGCTGCTGCTAGTGGCCGGTGTGGGGTGGATGAACGGCGGGCGCACCTCGCCGCTGCGGCTGTTCTGGTTGATCCTGATCGCCTGGACGATCGCCGCGGGAGCGGTCGCGGCCATGACCGTTCTGGCGTGGCTGGCGCTGGGCACCCCCCAGTGGCAGCCTCCCGAGGAACTCACTCCCAAGAACCTGGACGCGATCGCCACCCGTGCCTTCGCCATCGTCGCCGGACTGGGCGGTGTGGCGCTGCTGGTGATCGCCTACCGGCGCCAGCGCGCTACCGAGAACGGCAACGAGCGCGAGGTCGCCAAGCTGTTCACCGAGACTTTCGACAGCGCCAGCGAGAAACTGGGCAGCGAACATGCCGCTGTGCGCTTGGCCGGGGTCCACGCACTGGCACGTCTGGCCGACGAAGCACCCGAAGGCCGCGAGGACTTGGTGCAGATGGTCATCGACGTGCTGTGTGCCTACCTGCGGATGCCCTACGCGCCCGCGCCTGAAAACCTACCTAAGAACGCTTCCAAGGCACGCCAGAAGGAACATCGTCAGAGTGAACTGGAGTTCGTCTCTTTTCGTGAGGTGCGACACACCATTATCCGCATCATCGGCAATCACCTACGCGTAGACACTCGTTGGCGCGGCAAGAACTACGACTTCAACGGCACCGTCTTCGACGGTGGCGACCTTCGAGGTGCTGTTTTCTCTGGCAGTCGAGTTGACTTCGTTGGCGCCGAGTTCTCCGGCGGCTTTGTGAACTTCATCGGCGCCGAGTTCTCCGACTGTCGGGTGTTCTTCAACACCGCTGTTTTCTCCGGCGGACGGGTGGACTTCTTCGAAGCCAAGTTCTCCGGCGGCTTTGTGAACTTCTTCAATTCCGAGTTCTCCGGCGGCTTTGTGAACTTCCACAGCGCCGAGTTTTCAGGCAGCGATATGAACTTTGGCAGCGCCAAGTTCTCCGGCGGCTGGGTGTACTTCAACAGTGCCGTGTTCTCAGGCGGCGAGATACACTTCGGAGAAGCCCTATTGTCCGACGGAAAGGTGAGTTTCGACAAGGTCTCAGGTAAGTGCCCTGATGGACTGTTGAAGGCGATCAAAGAAGGAAAGTCTGAGGTGGTGATACCCGAGTGTTGGCGACCGACTGCCGACAGCAGCGGTGAGCAGGAGGGCCCAGCCGCATCTACCTGATGACCCTAGCCACTGACATCCCCGTGCTCGCGCACGCTGTCATGTTCGTGCTCGTCAACACCCGATCGGGTGCGCCCGACCGCCGACCCCGTCCAGCGCCTTGCGCTGGGCGGCGGTGAGCACGTCCATGCGCGCCCCCAGAGCGAAGGTGTGCGGCTCGGTGCGGCTCAGCGCCATCGGCGCCGTCAGCTCGGCGCGCGAGCGCCGGGCGCTGCGGCGCTGGGCCGCGCGCAGCCGCCTGGTCTCGGCCCGCCCGGCGGCGCGGAACTCCTCGACCTGCTCGGGGGTCAGGTGCGCCTGGGGGTAGGCGGTGCACAGGTGCTCGGCGCCGGAGCAGACCTCGATGGAGCGGTCACCCCGGGGCGGCATGACCAGGATCGGGAGCTGTTTGTGGTCGGCCTCCCAGACCTGGTCGCGCACCGAGGGCGGGCGGGTCAGGTACACGTCGGCGTCGCGGCGGGCGTTCTCTCCCGAGCGCCACAGCGCCACCTCGGCCGGGGTGAGCTGGTCGGCGAACGCGCGGCGCAGGGTGTGCACGGACCGCTGTCCGGGATCGACTCGGCCCACCGCCACCACCTCCCCCGCGCGGGGCCCTCGGTGTCGAGTATGCGACGGAGAAGGAGTCCCGTGTCCGACCAATCCGGCCAACCGGAGTGGTCTACCGGTCCTGCGTGGTTCGTGCCCGTTCACCCGTTTCTGGCGTCCGGCAAGCCCCGGATGGCACCAGCCAGGGGCGCGCGGGTGCGGGCTGCGCCTGCACCCGCTTCGGTCACGTTCGGTCACCGGGGGTGCGGTGTGTCGCCGCGGTCGGAACTGCTCAGTTCGCCGTATCGGCGGTGCGTCAAGGTGGATTGACGGCATCGGGCACACGGAAGCCCCCGCGCAGTCGACCGCTGCGCGGGGGCTCTCGTGATCTCGGTCAGCAGTCGACGAGGCCGTCGAACCTGCCCGGATAGCCCCAGCTGTAGTGTGCGGTGTAACCAGAGGGGATCGTTTGGCAGGCGAGATCGGTCTCGTAGGCGAGCACGACCTTGACACGCACGCTGTAGCTGCAGTCGTTGATCACCTCCAGCTCGTCCGTCCACCCACTGGCGTCGAGGTCGGTCTCAACGCAGTTGGGGACCGCCGCAGCGGCCTGCGGAGCCGTTTCCGCGGCGGCGGGAGTGGACCAAGCCAGAAGCCCGGCCGCCGCCAGCGCACCGGCGGCCATTACTGAAGTCGCCTTCCCAAGCATGGCGAAAACTCCTTGCATCAAGGCAATGAGGGCGAGAACAGCGTGCCGTGCCATGGCCGGAGCAGCCAATGGCTCCTGGGCGTCCAGGTGTGGCCATGACCTGACGCGGTGCTGCCGCGCAGCCCACGGGGCCACGCGCGGTCCTGGCCGCAGGCGGTCACACACGGGCTATTGACGGGAGGACGAAGCCCCGGACAGCAGGGGCGCGCGGGTGCGGGCTGCGCCTGCACCCGCTTCGGTCACGTTCGGTCACCGGGAGTGCGGTGTGTCGCCGCGGTCGGAACTGCTCAGTTCCCCTGAGCGTCCAATACGGCAGAGGGAGCACCACCCTGCCTCGCGCTTTCCCTCTACTTCCAGGCGCGTGCTGTGCCTCCCGAACCGATGTGGTGACGGAGGTACTAGTAGGAGGCAGACCGGTGGAACTGATGATGGTTGAGGCGCACCTTGAGGTACTGGCACTGCTGGTGGTGGCGGTGGTAGTGCTGCGGTTCGTCAAGAACAACGACGACACCGAGAAGTAGCCACACGGCGGAACCATCGCAGCTAGGTGGCGACGGGGCTCAGGGCAGTTTTTGGCTCTGGGCCCCGCTCTCGTTCGTGACTACTGACATCCCCCGTGCTCGCGTCCACTGCCATGTTCGTGCTCGTCAACAGCTGCCTGGGATCGAGCGCTCAGCCGAACTGGCCGGGCTGGTAGGAACCCGCGGCAGTCCCTGCCATGAGGTTGAGCCGGTTGGCGGTGTTGATGAGGGCGATGACGGACACGAGGGCGGCGAGCTGTTCCTCGTCGTAGTGCTCGGCGGCGTTCTCCCACGCCTCGTCGGTGACGCCTCCGGCGGCGTCGGCGATGCGGGTGCCCTGCTCGGTCAGTTCGAAGGCGGCGCGCTCGGCGTCGGTGAAGACGGTGGCCTCGCGCCAGGCGGCCACGAGGTTGATGCGGGTCTGGTCCTCACCGGCGTGCGCGGCGTCCTTGGTGTGCATGTCGGTGCAGGCGCCGCAGCCGTTGATCTGGCTGGCGCGCAGGGTGATCAGGTGCTGGGTGGACACCGGCAGGTTCGAGGCCGCGAGCGCCCTGCCCGCCCCGGCCAGGTGTTTCATGACCGAGGTCGCGACGGTGCTCTCGAAGAGGTCGAGCCGTGCTGTCATGGTGGTCTCCCTTGCTGTGTCGGTTGCCCACGAGACGCCGCCCGACGGGAGGCTGTGACGGGTCGGACGGGATTCCGTCGAAGTGATCCGGGACACACGAGGGCTCGACCGGGCACGCGACGGGGGCGACCGCGCCCCCCATGGACGGTCGCCCCCGCTGTGCCCCGGGCCGGTGCGTCAGGCGAACTGGCCGGGCCGGTAGTCGCCTGCGGGATTCTGGATCATGACGTTCAGCCGGTTGAACGCGTTGATGAGGGCGATCCCGGCCACCAGGGCGGCGAGCTGCTCCTCGTCGTAGTGCTTGGCGGCGTTCTCCCAGGCCTCGTCGGTGACACCGCCCGCGGCGTCGGCGATGCGGGTGCCCTGCTCGGCCAGTTCCAGGGCGGCGCGCTCGGCGTCGGTGAAGGCCGTCGCTTCGCGCCAGGCGGCCACCAGGTTGAGGCGAGTGGGGTCCTCTCCGGCGTGGACGGCCTCCTTGTAGTGCATGTCGACGCAGAAGCCGCAGCCGTTGATCTGGCTGGCCCGCAGCCGCACGAGTTCCTGGGTGGCGAGGGGGACGGTCGAGTCGGCCAGGACCCTGCTCGCCGCCACGAAGTGCTTCATGACCTTGGTCGAGAGCTCACTGCCGAAGGGGTTGATTCTGGGCTGCACGGTGGTCTCCTTGCCGTCTGCGCGGTGCCTGTCACCCAACTGACAGACCGGGCGGGCGGAATGTGACAGCCTGTCGGTCCGAGTGGGGGTGATGTGGGCCACACGTCAATGTCGCGAAGCGCTCGGGCCGGTGTTCGAGCTCACCTGCCTGCTGTGGTCCGTGGTGCGTGAAGACGGCGTGTCCTATCGTGGCGTGATGAACGACGATCCCCCGCAGAACCCTGCGCACCGCCCCACCCCTCCCCGGGCATACGGCCGAGTCGAGCAGCCCCACCCGTACGCCCACTCCGCTCCGGCGCGGCCGATACCGCCCAAGCGCCCTTCGAACGCGCTCGGGGTCCTGTCGATCGTGTTCGGCATCCTCGCCGGGTTCGCGGGCGTGGTGATCGTCATCCTTCCGTACTTGTTGTTCGTCCTTGGAGGCGGCGGAAACGCCGAGGGGTTCGACGACTTCGCCAGAGCGTTCGGATACACGGGCGGGGCAGTCGTGTTCGCAGGGCTCCTGCTCTTCGTGTTCGGCATCGTCCGCACGATCACCCGGAAAGGCGCCCGACGCAAGTGGGACGAGGAGTACCGCCGGACGTACTGACCGGCGGCAGCCCTCTGCCCCTGCCCTGGTGCGGGGTCGGGGACGAAGGATCAGCCGGAGGCGAACCCGAGCGCGACGACCTCCTCGCGCTCGACGACGAAGGACAGTGCGTTCGCTCCGTCCTACCCGTAGCCGCCGACGGCGAGGTCGCCCTCGGAGCGGCCCGGAGACCGGCGCCCGGGACGGGTCAGTGTTCCTCCGATCGGGACCGCCGGTCGGGGGCGCCGGCGGTTTGCGCGTCCGAGCGGTGCCGCAGGGAGAGCAGGAAGCCCACGCCCAGCACGATGGCCACGCCGATGGCCGTGTACCAGGTGAAGCCCACCAGGCCCGGCTGGAACAGGAACAGCCACGCCATCGTGGCCACGGCGGCGGCGAAGGAGACCACGGCGTCGAGCTGCCGGGCGCGGCGCACCCACAGGCCCAGCAGGAACGCGCCGAGCAGACCCCCGTAGGTCAGGCTCGCCACCGACAGCCCCAGTTCGACCACGGGGTTGTCGGTACCGGTGAACAGCGCCGCCGAGCCGACGAACACCAGGCCCCAGCCCAGGGTGAACAGCCGTCCCAGGCGCAGCCCCTGGGCGTCGGAGAGCGTGCGGCGGCTGAACCTCTCGTACAGGTCGGCCATGGTCGAGGACGACAGCGCCGACAGCGACGAGGACAGCGTGCTCATGGCGCTGGCCATGATCCCGGCCAGCAGCAGGCCCGCCAGTCCGGCGGGCAGGCCCTGGACGATGAACGTCGGGAAGAGCTCGTCGGAGCCGGTCAGCCCGAGCTCCTCCACCGAGGCGCGCTCGAAGTAGGAGTACAGCGCCAGGCCCACGGTCAGGAACAGGGCGAACTGCGCGAACACCACCACGGCGCTGGTGATCACGGCCTTCTGCGCGTCGCGCAGGGTCCGGCAGCCCAGCAGGCGCTGCACGATGATCTGGTCGGCGCCGTGGGAGGCGGTGGAGAGCAGGGCGCCGCCCAGTACGGCCGTGACCGTGGCGTAGGGGGACGAGATGGGATTCGAGGTGAAGTCCAGGAACCGGGTCTTGCCCTCCTCGGCGGCCACCGCGAGGAAGTTCACGTCCAGGCCGCTGGAGATGACCGCCAGCGCGATCGTGCCGCCGACCAGGTACAGGGCCATCTGGAGCACGTCGACCCACACCACGGCCCGGATCCCGCCGATGAGGGTGTACACGACGGTCACCGCCCCGAGCAGCGCGATGATCGCGAAGTAGGACAGGTGCAGCCCGAGGGAGTCCAGCACGATCTTCATCGGGATGGCGGCGGCGAACAGCCGGACCCCGTCGGCGAGCAGCCGCGTGAACAGGAACGCGACCGATGCGGTGCTCTGCATGCCGCGGCCGAAGCGCTCGCCGAGGTAGGCGTAGGCCGTGGTCATCTCGCCCCGGTAGTAGCGGGGGAGCAGCAGGAACGCGACGACGATCCGCCCGACGAGGTAGCCCAGGGCGACCTGGAGGAACGTGACGTCGCCCAGGTAGGCGACGCCGGGGACGCTGATGACGGTCAGGGCGCTGGTCTCGGTGGCCACCACCGACAGGCACACCGCCCACCAGGGGAGCTGCCGGTTGCCGATGAAGTAGTCCCGGGTGGTGCGCTGGCGGCCGGACAGCCTCAGTCCGAGCCAGGCCGAACACAGCAGGTAGAGGGCGATGACCACGAGATCGAGGGTGTGCACTGCGGGCCTCCTGGGGGGCGGGGGGGACAGGGGTGCTCACGCGCAGCGGATCCGAGTCAGGGGCCGGGGCCTCCACGCGTAGGCGGCGAGGTGCGACGGCGGCCGGTTCGGGGAGCCGTAGCGGGCCGGCGCCGGGGGCCAGGCGCCCGGCGACCGGTGCGCGGCGGGCCCCGGTGCAGGCGGGTACGGAACCGGCCAGGCCGTGCCAGGTGAGGAAGCCGATGAGGGCGAACAGGTAGGCCTCCTTGGCGTCGCCGTCCAGGCCCAGCGCTGCGGAGGTGACCAGTCGTGCCGGGCGCAGCCGTGCGGCGAGGCGCTCCATCAGGACGGGGTTGCGGACCCCGCCGCCGGAGGCCGCCACCTCGGCCACCGCGAACGGGCGCAGCGCGTCCGCGACGGTCACGGCGGTCAGCTCCGCGAGGGTGGCCAGCAGGTCGGCGTCCGAGGGCACACGGACCCTCCGCAGCGCGGCGTCGAGGTGGGCGGGGCCGAACCGTTCCAGCCCGGTCGACTTCGGCGGGGCCAGCGCGTAATAGGGATCGGCGAGCAGGTGGTCCAGCAGGGCGGTGTCGGGTGTGCCGGAGCGGGCGAGCGCGCCACCCGAGTCGATGCCGGCCCGGCCGCCGGTCACCCGGCGCACGGCGGCGTCCATGAGGGCGTTGGCGGGACCGGTGTCGAACGCCTGTGGTGGGGCTCCGTCGCGCACGACGGTGACGTTGGCGATGCCGCCGAGGTTGAGCGCGGCGGCCGGTGCACTGCGGTCGGTGAGGAGGAGGCTGTCCAGGAGCGCGGCCAGCGGGGCGCCCTGGCCCCCGGCGGCCACGTCGGCCGTTCGCAGGTCGGAGACCACCGGAAGGCCGGTGGCCTCGGCGATCCACGCGGGCTGGCCGAGCTGGAGGGTGCCGTGGACCCGGGCGCCCTCGGCCCAGTGGAACAGGGTCTGCCCGTGCGAGGCGACCAGTGCGGCCCGACCGCCGGTGAACTCCTCGCAGCCGCGACGGGCGGCTTCGGCGAACTCCTGGCCGACCCCGGTGTCGATCCGGCAGACGGCCTCCATGGTGGTGGCCGCCGGGGGAAGCGCGTCCCGGATCGCCCGGCGGAGCCCGGGGGAGTAGGGCGTGGTGCCGTGCCCGAGCGGGGTCAGACGGACGAGGTCGCCCTCCAGGTGAAGGTCGGCGGCGGCGACATCGATCCCGTCGGCCGAGGTACCAGAGGACAACCCGAGGACGATCATGCGGCTCCCGCGAGGGTGGGCGGATTCCGGGTGTATACCCGGCGCGCCCCGCCCACACCCGCGTGAACCATCGGGCCCCGTCACCACAGTGACGGGGCCCGATGCCGCAAGACGGGAAAGCGGGGGTCAGCCCGAGACGCGCACCGCGTCGACCAGGGCGGACCACTCCCGGGCCTTGAAGGTCAGGTGCCCCAACTCCCGATTTTGAGTGTCCCGAACGCTGGTGACCCGGTCTTCCTTGACTTCGACACAGGCCCCTGTGTTTCCGCTGTAGGTCGATGTGTGCCAGTCCGTCACGTCGTCTCTCCCAGTGAAGCGATGAAGTCGATGGATTCGTTCGGTGAGAGCGCCATGCTCTGTAGCGCGCTGAACCGTTGCTGGCAGTCTGCCACCACGGAAACATCGGTGATCACATGTCCTCCGCCCGGTGCCTCCGCGTACACAAGGGACTCCACAGGCGTCATCCGCATGATCATGAAAGCCCAGTCCATCGCGCTGTGAGCCCCTCGGTCGAAAGGGAGAACCTGGAGCCGCAGATGGGGCATGCGTGCCCGCGCGATGAGCGCCTTGTACTGGTCTTTCATCACGTCGGCTCCGCCTACTGACCTGCGCAGAGCACCTTCCTCGACTACGAACAGCGCTAGCGGGGGGTTCTCCCGATCGAGGATCTTCTGGCGATCCATCCTCCTCTTCAGTCGCTCCTCCAGCTCCTGTTGGCCCTGTGGTGGGAACGAGGCCCACATGACGGCTCGTGCGTAGCTTTCGATTTGGAGGAGTCCGGGTGCGACCTGGGGCTGAAAATCCTGGATCACCTGGGTCTTCCGCTCGATTTCGACGAACTTCTCCAGCCACCAGGGCTGCGTCTGCTTGGCCCCTGGCCACAGGTTCAGTAGTCCGCCGTTGCATTTCAGGGCCCTGTCGGCGAGTTCGGCGAACTTCTTCGAGGGCCGCCGAATGCCTCGTTCTACCGCCCCGACCTGCTGTTTCGACGTGCCCGTCAGTCGCCCGATGTCCAATTGGGACATATCGGCCAAAGTTCTCAGTCGCCGGAGTTCGGAGCCGAATTGGTTGATAGCGGCCTGCTCTGACGGTGTGGTCTTGGGAGGCATGGATACATGCAACCACACGTGGCTACGCATGAACACTGGATGCTCGAAAAGCGATTCAATATCCGGCCACAGTTGGAACCACAATGCCCAGTTCGTGCATGGTGGATTCACGGAATCGGATCGGAGAGAGATGCTCCGCTATTCGTAGCCCGGTCCATCGGTTGTGGCCGGGAGCGGACCACCCGGGCTTGGTCGGGCAGACGTGGTCCCGGGTGGTGCGCCCGTTGAGTCCCCACTCCCATGTGAAAAGGGTGAGAACGTGCCTGATCGTACCGAACGCCGGACCGCGACAACCATCATTCGCGGACGTCGGAACACCAATGAGCAGCGGATCTGGAGGAATCTCCGATGACCACCATCGCGACGCCCCTCCTCGATCCTCCCCGCCGGCTGGTGACCGCTTCCCCCGAGCATTCCGGACTCATCATCGGTCACCACCTCGGCTACGTTTCGGTCGTCCGCAGGTGGGTCGCCCAATCCGCGCGGGTCACGCCGACGCTCGGGCACGACATGTGCGTCGCGGCCAGCGAACTCACCACCAACGCACTCCTGTACACCCGCAGCGGGCTTCCCGGCGGGCACACGACCATCGAACTCCTCCACCGCTCGGCGACCGTGGTCCTGCGGGTCACCGACGAGGGGGCCTGCGACCGCGAGAACCCCTCCTTCCCCAGTCCTCTCCGAAGCCGGGCGGACGTCGAAGGCGGCAGGGGACTGCCCCTGGTGGAACGGCTCGCCGACTACTGGGAATGGGACCACACCCCGGTCGGTGTGAGCGTGCGCGCGGTGTTCTCCCGCTCGCGATCCGCGTGACCAGAGGCGTCAGACCTCAGGCGTTGCGGTGCAACCGCCGCAGCGCCAGTCCCACCTGGAGGCGCAACCGCCCCGGCACGTCACGGACGGGCCAGCCCAGCACGCGCTCGGCCCGTCCCACGCTCTCCTGGAGCGTCGAGTGGTGCGTGCCCAGCGCGGTGGCGGCGGCCCGCAGGCTCGGCGCGGCCGCCACCGCGTCCAACGCCTCCAGGAGCACCGGGCTCTCACGACCGACACGGTCCAGGGACACCACGTCGGGGACGGGCTCGACGCCACGGCTCACGGCGTCCGCCAGCAGGAGCAGCCCGCCCAGCTCGTCGGCGTAGGCCACGCGCGGACCCGGATCCATGCCCGTGCCCTCGGCGGTGAAGCGCAGCGCCCGCCGGGCATCCGCCCAGGAGTCGGGAAGCCCGGGAACAACGACCGCCGGCCCGACCCCGGCACGCTTCGATCCGGGTACGGGCGCCTCGGTGGCGATCACGACGCGCGCCGCCTCGTCCAGGACCGCCACCGCGCGCACCCGGGCCTGGGCGGCGATCCCCAGTCGCCGGGCCGCCCGCACCCGGACGGACTCGGCGACGTGCGCGTCGACCAAAACCCCGGTGAGCGCCTCCCGACTGCCCTGGACCGGCCCCGTCAGCTCCAGGTGCGCACGCAGAGCCGCCGAGGCCCGCTCCAGCACCATGGCTCCGACGGGACCTGGATCACCCGTGCGCTCCAGCCACAGAGTGCCGCCCACGGCCCGGACCGGAACGGAACACCAGGACGGATCGGGGTCGGACGTGGCCCGGTCCACTGACCCGTCCGGCGTCACGCGCAGCGCCACGCCGCGCGAGCGGTCCACGAACCCGGCGGGGACGCCCGTCAGCACGGCCGCGCCCCGCACGAGCGGTTCGACGCCCGCACCCGCCAGGGAATCGAAGTAGGCGATCACCCGGACGGCCTCGCCCGCCTCGGGGTCGAGTGCCGAGATCCTGCCGAGCAGTTCCCTCATGAACCCATTGTGCCGCTCATGCCGCTGATCAGGCCCCCAGCACCCGTCGCAGCCAGGCCGGGCGCTGGGCGGTCGCGCTCATGCTCAGGGCCGCCTGCGGGAGGAAGCCGTCGAATCCGTGGAAGCCGCCCGGCCACACGTGCAGTTCGGCCGAACCACCCGCCGCCCAGATCGCCGACGCGTACGCCACGACCTCGTCGCGGAAGGTCTCGGCCGAGCCCACGTCCAGGAACGCCGGCGGCAGCCCGGACAGATCCTCGGCGCGCGCCGGAGCCGCGTACGGGGACACGTCCGGCCCGCCACGGCCCTCGCCCAGGAGCGCCGTCCACCCGGTCTCGTTGGAGGTCCGGTCCCACACGCCCACACCGGCCATCTGGTGCGCGGACACCGAGTCGTTCCGGTCGTCCAGCATCGGACAGACCAGGAGCTGGCCCACGAGCCGGGGCCCGCCCCGGTCGCGGGCCAGCAGGGCGGTGGCCGCGGCCAGCCCACCGCCCGCGCTGCCTCCCCCGACCACGACGCGGTCGGAGTCGATGTTCAGCTTCTCCGCGTTCGCGACCACCCACACCAGGCCCGTGTAGCAGTCCTCCACCGGCGCGGGGTGCGGATGCTCCGGTGCCAGCCGGTAGTCCACCGACACCACGGCCATGCCCAGTTCCCGGGCCGTCTCCAACAAGCCGGAGATCTCGTAGCCCCGGTGCGAGCCCAGCACCATCCCACCGCCGTGGATCCAGTACAGGGCACTGGTGGGGGCGGGCGCGTCCGTGGGCCGCCACACGATGATCGGAACGTCGGGTGCGCCCTCGGGGCCGGGAACCTCGTGGGCCTCCTCGGTGAACGCCCCGTCCAGGGTCAGGTCGTCGGGGGCCTGGAAGAGCGGCGCGTCGTCCATCCCCGCCGACCGCATCTGCTGGACCATCTCGATGGTGACGCTGGGCGGCACCTGCTCGTTGATCACGGTCAGGGCGGCGGCCAGCTCGGGGTCGAACGGCGGGCGGGCTGGGGTCGTCATGGGAGTCTCCCGACGTCGGTGGTGCGCGGTGTGGCCTGCGTCACCATTGTCGATCCGAAGTGCCGGGACGGGCAGCGCCGTACGGCGGGGTACGCCCGCCATACGGCGGTTCCCGGACAGGTAGGATTCGGCGCACCGAGCGAGCGCGGTGAACCCTCTGCCCCGGAGTTCACGCCGCGGCGGATTCCGAGCCCAGGACTGAGAGCATGGCCGCGACTCACGACTTCCAGATCCCGTACTCACTGAACCACGTGTGGAACAGCCTGCCCGCTGCCGTACAGCGCTGCACCAGGGCCTCCGGCAGGGGGAATCCGGTGCCCGGCGGTGGCTACCGCTACGCCTTCTCCACCGGGATGAGCATGCTCACCTGGGGTTTCAGCGTGTTCGTCGATCTGCATCCCCTCCCTCAGGGGACGAACCTGCGCATCTCGCCCAAGATGAACTTCGGTGTCTTCGACTGGGGTGAGGGCCGGGAGGTCGCCACCGAGCTGCACCACCACCTCATGCAGACGCTCCAGGCCTCGCCCGGCGCGGGTCCCGCACCCGGCCGAGCCGCCGGCCCGGGGTATCCGGGCCCCGGCCCCCAGCAGGGCCACCCCGGCCAGGCCCCTCGTCCCGGTCCTGCGCCCGGTCCGCACCAGGGTCCCCCTCCACACCAGCGTCCGGGCCCGCACCAGGGCCCGCCCCCGGGCCGCGGTCCCGGATACGGCCATGGGCATCCCGGCCAGGGCTACGGCCCCGGTCCGGGCCCCGCGCGCTAGCGGAGCCCGGACCGGGCGGCGAGGACTACCGGCCCAGCGCCTCGGCGATGGCGACGTGGACGGGCGGCAGCCGGTCGGCGCCGTCGTCGACCGCCCACACGCACTCCTGGAGCACCCGCACCAGCGTCCACGCCCGTGCGCGGTCGCGCTCCAGGCCCGCGACCTCCGTCAGCAGGTCGAAGCGGCGCCGCGTCTCCCGCCGTGCGTCACCCGTGGCCACCGCCTCCTCCCAGCGGTTGTCCAGAGCGGGCTCCAGGTCGAACGCGGGATCGCCCGCCAGCGGCTTGGGGTCGATGGCCAGCCATGGTTCGCGTCCGGTGCCGGGCAGCGGGGCCAGGACGTTCTCGTAGTGCAGATCCCAGTGCAGCAGCCGGTCACCCGGCTCCGCCGCGATCTCGCGCGCCCGCGCCGCCAGGTGCGCCAACAGCGCCCGGTCACGGTCCGGAAGCGGCCGCGCGGCCACGATCGTCTCGGCCCGCTCCGCCAGGTCCAGGGTCACCGCGCCCAGACCCCGCAGCCCGGCGGGCGCCGGACGGGCGGTCAGCCGGGCCAGCAGCCCGCCGATCACCGTCAGTGCCTCGGTGATCTCCACGCGGGACAGGTCCCGGCCGGGGGAGAGGGGCTCCAGCAGCATCGCCCCGGTGGCCGGGTCGTGGTCCACAAGGCGTACGGCGCCGTCGCCCGCCCACGCGGCGAGCGCGATCGGCTCGCCCTCGGTCTCCTCGTCCACCGGCTGCATCTTGAGCATGGCCGCGGAGCCGTCCGCGCGCCGGACCGGCACGACCAGGGACACCAGGCCGTGCATGGGGGCGCCGCTGGGCCGCAGACCCCACAGGTCGCACTGGCGTGCCGTCAGCCCTGGCAGGGCGGCGGTCCACTCCGGTCCGAAGATCTCGGTCGTGCTCGCGGCCAGCGCGGCGGGCACGGTGATGGCGGGGGTGGTTTCACGCATGTCGGTCCTCTCCTTCGTCCTGGGGGTTCGTGGTGACGAAGGAGGACGGGCGGAGCACGGGCCTAACGCATACCGAACACCTCGATGATCGCTCCACAGCGGTGCCGGCCCTACCGGGCCGGTGCACACTCCTGGTGCCGCACCGGCGGTGGGCGAATCAGGGCTCGCGCGTGCGGCCCACCGCGTCGAAGGCCGCCTCCAGCAGCTCCCCGAGGGGGACATCCCCGTCCGCACGGGCCCAAGCCTCTCCTGCGATGTCCAGGCAGGCGATGGCGGACGCGACCAGGGAACGGGCGCGCACGTCCGGCCACTGCTCCACTGCGTGCTCGCCGGCGAGCCGGCGCCGGACCTCGGGGACGATCTGCTCCTGCCACTGCAGGTGCTTCTCGAAGCATCGGGACCTGAGCGAGGGCGTCTCGTACATCATCTTCGTGACCTTTAGCCTGCGCTCGTGGTCGTGGGAGGGGCCGGAGACGCTCAGCACGACGTTGCGCAGCGCGGTCCAGGGGGGCTCGGACTCGGGCCGCTCCTCCAGTGCGCGCCGGGCCTCCTCGCCCTCGCGTACCAGGTCGCTGAGCACGATGTCCTCCTTGGTGCCGAAGTACCGGAAGAACGACCGCCGCGAGATGCCGGAGGCGCTCGCGATCTCGTCGATCGTCGTGGCATCGAAGCCCTGGCTCAGGAAAAGGCGCATCGCGATGTCGGTGATCTCCGCGTAGGCAGCGCGTCGCGTCCGCGTCCATAGGCGCTCGGGGTTCGTCTCTCCGGGTTTCACCCCTCGATCGTATCCACATGCACCGCGATGACTCATTGACACTCAGTGCCAGGCAGTCATACGGTGACAGCAATCGACGGGAAGAGGCAAGATGCAAGCGATCGACTATCGCGCACAGACGGTTCTGATCACGGGGGCGAGCTCGGGCCTGGGAGCCGAGTTCGCCCGACAGCTCGCCGCACGCAGCGCCGACGTGGTGCTTGTCGCGCGCCGCCTCGACCGGCTGGAGAAACTCGCGGGAGAAATCGCCGAGAGGTACGGGACCGGGGCCATCCCGATCTCCATGGACCTGGCGGAGCCCCGGGTCGGAGAGACCCTCGACCGGGAACTGGCCGCACGGGGCACCCAGGTCACGGGCGTCGTCAACAACGCGGGGTTCGCTACCTACGGCCCCTTCCACGAGGAGGACCGGGAACGGCTGGCCGCCGAGATCGCCGTGGACATCACCAGCGTCGTCGACATCAGCCGCACCTTCATCGGGCGCCTGCGCGAGCGCGGCCACGGGTTCCTGGTCAACGTCGCGAGCATGGCGGGCTATCAGGCGGCCCCCTCCCTGGCCGTCTACGGCGCCGCCAAGGCGTTCGTCCTCTCCTTCACCGAGGCGCTGTGGTACGAGGCACGCGGCACGGGCCTGCGAGTGCTGGCGCTGTCGCCCGGAGCCACCCAGACCGAGTTCTTCGAGGTCGCGGGGGAGGGCGCGGACGGGGGTTCACGCAGGATGACGGCGAAGGCGGTCGTGGAGACGGCCCTGGCCGCGCTCGACCGGCGCAACCCCCCGCCCAGCGTGGTCGCCGGCCGGTCCAACCGGCTCTCCCTGCTGCTCACGCGCTTCGTCAGCCGCAGACGGACCACCATGGTCCTGGGAAGGATGATGGGCGGCGCGCGCAAGGACCGGTGAGGTATCTCGGAGTCGTTCACCCCCGACGCCGGTCACCGGGCGCCGTGCGGGCCACACTGACGCGCACGCGCGCCGCCGGCGCCCCGAACCGACTCGGACCGCCTCGGGCCGCCATGCGCACCGACACCACCCGGCTCCGGCCCGAAGATCTCGGTCGTACTCGCGGCCAGCGCGGCCAGCGCGGCGGGCACGGTGATGGCGGGGGTGGTTTCACGCATGTCGCTTCTCTCCTTCATCCTGGGGTGGTTCGTGGTGACGAAGGAGGAGGGGCGGAGCACGGGTCTAGCGCATACCGAACACCTCGAATGGTCGCTGTCCAACGCTCCGACCCTACCGATGCGACCGCCCTACGGAGAAGGAGCCCATGAGCACCCCACCATCCGACGACGAGCTCTGGCAGGCGTTCGTCGAGGCAGAGCGGGAGACGATCCGCCGCCGAGCCGACTTCTCCAACGCGGCCCGCGACCGGCCGGGGATCCTCAGAGCCGCCCTGACCGCGGGTGCGGGGCCCTGGCAGCGGCGCGCCGCGCTCGACTTCCTCGCGGCACGCTCGGACGACGTCCCGGCCCTCCTCGAAGAACTCGTCGACCTCTCCCTGTCCCACGGCTGGGCTCCGGCGGCCCGACGGGCCATCGCGGGCCTGCCGAAGGACGACCTGGTGCCCCTGCTCGCACCGCTCGTGCTGGAGCACCTCGACACCGCCGACGACGACGAGTACCTGCGCCTGGTGGAACTCCTCGTCCACGTCGGAGCGTGGGACCTGCTCGGCCGACTCGTGGCCCGCGCGCCGGTCACCGACGACCCCGACACCCGCGAAGCGGCCGACGACCTCACGGAGTCCTACAGTCCGATGTGGCGCGCCGAGACGGACTGACCCGCGCACCGCCCCCGGCACACCCGCGCTCGCCGCGGTGCGTCCCCGCGCCCGCCCCGCTTGCCGGGCCGTGGGCCTTCGTACCGTCGTACAGCCACGGGACGTTCTGCGTCCGCCTCGCCGGTCACGCCGCGGCCCGCGCGCACCACGGTCTTCGGACGCTTCCCCGGGCGGGCCGCGCGCCCGCGCACCGTCACACGGTCTCGGGACGCTCCGCGCCGGCCTCCCCGGGCAGGATGAGGGCTGCGCCCTCACCCCCGTACACCAGCGACCAGGGCTGCTCACCGGCCCCCGCCGTGAGCCGACCCGCCTCGCACCCGTCCGCGAACACCTCCGCCGCGACCTCGGCGAACATCGCGGCGGCGGGATGCGCGCCCTCCGCCGGATACACCGCCTCGGTCCTGCGCAGCAGCGGCGCCCCCGCCAGGGGCCGCCAGGCCAGACGCGGCTCCCGGGCGGCCGTGGCCGCGGTCTCCAGGGCCACTCCACGTCCGGCCAGCACCAGGCCCAAGAGGAAGTCCGCGTCCCCGGCCTCCCGTACCCGGGGCGGCACCCATCCGTGGTCCCGGCACACCGCCAGCACCCGCTCGAACCACTCCGGCGCGGCCGTGCGCGCCGACACCACCAGGTCCCGCCCCGCCAGGTCGGCCAGGGCCACCTCCCGGGCGCGCGCCCACACCGAGTCCCGCGGCACGACCGCGCCCACCGGCGCGCTGCGCACCAGGCGTCCCACCAGGTCCGCGCCCTCGAAGGGCGCCGTGACCAGACCCGTGTCCGCCGTGCCCGCGCCCAGCGCCCGCACCAGCTCCGCGCCGTTCATCTCGCCCAGGTCCACGTCCAGGTCGGGCGCCCGTTCGGCCATCCCCGTCAGCAGGCCCCGCAGTTCCACCGCCGACGTCCCCGGCGGCACGCCCGCGCGCAGGGCGCCCAGCTCACCGTCGCGCACCCGCCGCATCGTCTCCCGCAGCCGGGCCTCGGCGCCCACGACCAGCCGCGCCTGGTCGACGAGCAGCCGACCCGCCGGAGTCAGCTCCACCCGCCGCCGCGAGCGGTCGAACAGGACCACGCCCAGTTCGTCCTCCAGTCGGCGCACCGACTGGCTCAGCGCCGGCTGGGCGATCCCCAGCTCCAGCGCCGCGTCGCCGAAGTGCCCCTCCCGCGCGACCACGAGGAAGTACCGCAGATGACGTCCGAGATCCACGCGCCGACCCTATCCGGCGGCGTCGCTACCGTAGCCGGGGTGAGCACCACCGACACCCCCGCGCCGCGCGTGCACGTCCGCGACATCGACGGCACCGGCGAACTCGGCCACCGCGCCGACGAACCCCTCGCCCTGGCCTCCGTGGCCAAGGTCCTCATCACCCTGGAGTTCGCCCGACAGGCCGCCACCGGCGCACTCGACCCGGCCGAGCGGGTCGTGGCCCGACGGGAGGACCGCCTCGGCGGCTCGGGCACGGCCGGGTTCGCCGACGACGTGGAGCTGTCCCTGCGCGACTGCGCCAACCTCGCCATGACCATCAGCGACAACACCGCCGCCGACCTCATCGAGGCGCGCGTGGGCACCGAACCGGTCGACCTGCTCGTGCGGGAGCTGGGCCTGGAGCACACGCGCTTCGTCGGAGGGCCGCGCGCCCTGCTGCGCGCCATGCTCGACGACGCCCGCGCCACCGGAGCCGATCCCGCGGCCCCGCGCCCGCCGGACCCCGCCCGGGTCACCTCCAGCACGCCGCGCGACCTCACCCGCCTGCTCCAGCTCGTGTGGACCGACGCCGCCGCGCCGCCGCGGGCCTGCGCCTTCGTGCGCGAACTCATGGCGCGCCAGCTCGTGCGGACCCGCCTGGGGTCGGCCTTCGCGCCCCCGATCCGCGTCAGCGGCAAGACCGGCACCCTGCCCGGCCTGCGCATGGAGGCCGGCGTCGTGGAGTACCCCGACGGCCACCGCTACGCCGTCGCCGTGGCGGCGGTGGGCGCCCAGGCCCACGGTCACGGGCCCGAGGTCGACGCCGCCCTGGGTCGGGCCGCCCGCGCCGCGGTGGAGCGCCTGCGCGGGCGGCCCGGAACCGATCCGCGCGCCCCCGCGCCCCCGGCCGGCCCCGCTGACGTCATCCGATAGGCGAACGCCTATCACCGGAGCCGCCGGAGTTATTGGACGCCTGGTCGGAGCCCGTGGTCAGCTGTGCCCCGTTCACCCCGCAGTCGAGGAGACGAGGTCGCACATGTCCATGGATAGACGAGGATTCCTGCGCGGAGCCGCCGCGAGCGGTGCCCTGGCACCCCTGCTCGGGAGCACGGCCGCCGCCGCGGCCGCGGCGGCACCCCGGCCGAGGGCGGGACAGGGACCGTCCTACCGCTGGCTGGGCGTCAGCGGCTGGCGGATCGACCTGCCCGAGCGCTCGGTCCTGGTCGACCCCTACCTCTCCCGCTTCGACACCGGCCTGTTCGATCCCGAACGGCCCTTCGACTCCGCCACCGGGCTGACCGTCGACACGGCCGTGGTGGACGAGCACACCGCCGACATCGGCGCGGACGGGCTCATCCTGGTCACGCACGCGCACTGGGACCACTTCGCCGACGTGCCCCACATCGCCACCACCACCGAGGCCCGGGTCGTGGGCACGCTCACCACCGGCCTGCTCGCCCAGGCGATGGGCGTGCCCGCCGGGAAGACCTCCCCGGTCAAGGGCGGCGAGGTGCTCGACTTCGGGGACTGCGTCGTCGAGGTCGTCCCCTCCCTGCACAGCCGCAACCGCAACCACTCCCTGGCCTTCCCCGGCCACCGGTCTGAGGTCCCCCAGCCCGCCCCGGCCACCATCGCCGACCTGCCCGAGGGCGACACCCTCGCCTTCCAGGTCACGCCCGCCTCCGGCCCCTCGGCCTTCTTCATGGGCGGCAGCGACTTCGTGGAGCGCGCCGTCGGCGGGCTCGCCCCCGACATCGCCATGGTCGCGCTGCCCAACACCTCCAGCACCCACGAGTACGTGCCCCGCCTGCTGGAGGCGCTGGACCGCCCCCGCACCGTCGTGCCCGTCCACTGGGACCACTTCGAGCGCCCGCTCACCAACCCGCCCGTGGACGGCACCGGCGAGGGCATGAGCGTGGAGGAGTTCACCCGGATCGTGCGCCGGGTCTCCCCGCACTCGACCGTGCGCGTACCGGAGTACCTGACTCCCGTCACCTACTCCTGAGCCCGGGTCCGCGCGCCGGAAGCCGCCGCACCCGGGACCGGCCGTCGGCGCGCGGGACCGCACCGTGCCGTCAGCGCCGCACCCGGGACCGGCCGCCGGCCCCCGGGGCCGTTCGTGTGGCCGAGCGCTCCGAGGGCTCCCGGGAGAGCGCGTCCACCATGCCCCACAGGGCCGGTTTGGGCGCGTAGTCCTCGTCGAAGGGCGTGGCCGCGCCATAGCCGGGGAACCACTCGGGAATCCACGAGTGGGCGTCGCTGACGCCCCACACGGTCACCCCCTGGCAGGCCGGGACGTCCAGGCACGCCGCCACCACGTGGCGGAACTCCTCCCGCTGCTCCTGGACGGCCTCCTCCGACACCGGTTCGGCGATGCGCACGTCCAGTTCGGTGACGGTCACCTCCAGGCCCAGGTCGGTGAAGCGGGTCATCGTCTCGGCCAGGTTCTCCGGGACCTGGCCGTGCACGAAGTGGCTCTGGAACCCGATGCCGTGCAGCGGCACCCCGCGGTCCAGCAGGTCGGCGGCCAGCGCGTACAGGGCGTCGGCCTTGGCCCCGCCGCCCTCGATGTTGAACTCGTTGATGTAGAGCCGCGCCTGGGGATCGACCTCGTGCGCCATGCGCAGCGCCTCGGCGATGTAGTCCTCGCCCAGCACCTGGTACCACAGGTTCTCGCGCAGGAAGGGCCCGCCGTCCTCGAACGGCTCGTTGATGACGTCCCACGCCCCGATCCGGCCCTGGTAGCGCCCCATGAGCGCCTCCATGTGCTCGCGCAGGACCCCGCGCAGTTCGTCGGAGGTCCACTCGCCCTGCGACAGCCACTCCGGCTGCTGGTTGTGCCACAGCAGGGTGTGCCCGCGCACGTTCATCCCGCGGTCCTCGGCGAAGCCGACGACCGCGTCCGGGCCGCTCCAGTCGAACACGCCGCGCTCGGGCTGGACGTGCTCCCACTTCATGGTGTTCTCGGCGGTCACCGACGTGTAGTGCCCCTCGACCACGTCCTGGTAGTCGCCGTCCCGCAGCAGCGGCTCGACCGCCACCGCCACGCCCAGGTCCACGCCGTGGGCCCGGGCCAGCGCGGGCAGGTCCCCCGAGCCCGGCGGCGGGCCGTCATCGGCCCAGGGCTGGGTGAGCGCCAGCAGCGCCGTCGCGCACATGATCGCTGTACATCCGGCCACGGCCATGACGAGGACCGCCCTTCCCCGGGTTCGCGACCGCCGCCGCGGACCGGCCCCCCTTCCGCCCGCCCCCACCGCTACCGGGAACCGGTCGTGACGGGGAACGCCGACAGCGAGCGCACGGTGAGCGTGCGCCGGCGCGTGGGCATCGCGGTGGGCCGCAGCCCCGGCGCGCGCTCGGCCAGGGCCCGCAGTGCGATCCGCCCCTCCAGCCTGGCCAGGGGCGCACCCAGGCAGTAGTGTTCGCCGCCGGAGAAGGCCAGGTGGTCGCCGGCGTCGGTTCGGGTGATGTCGAAGCGGTCGGGTTCGGCGAAGTGGGCCGGGTCGCGATCGGCCGATCCGATCAGGGCCATCACCTGTCCGCCGCGCCGCACGCGCACCCCGTCCACCTCGGTGTCGGTGTGCGCCCAGCGGCCGGTCAGCTGCACCGGTGAGTCGAACCGCAGGGACTCCTCCACAGCACTGCCCGCGAGCTCCGGGTCGGCCACCAGGCGCTCCCACTGGTCACGGTGGCGCAGCAGCGCCATCATCCCGTTCCCGATGAGGTTGACCGTGGTCTCGAAGCCGGCCAACAGCAGCAGGCGGCACATGTCCCGCAGTTCGGCGGCGCTCATCCGCCCCTCGTCGGTGTCGGCCACCAGCGCGGAGATCACGTCCTCCCTCGGGTCCCGGCGCCGCTCGGCCATGAGCCGCTCGAACATCACGTCCAATTCTGCCGAGGCGTTCCGGATCTGTCGCACGTGACGCGCCGACTGGGCGCCGTCGAGCGCGCCGCCCAGGAGGTTGCCGATGCGCACGAACTCCGCGTCGTCGCGCTCGGGGATGCCCAGCAGTCGGCTGATCACCGCGATCGGCAGCTTCTGGGCGAAGTCGGCCATGAGGTCGAAGCCGCCGCGTGCCAGGGCCCGGTCCAGCAGTTCGCCGGTGATCTTCTCGATCTCCGAGGCGTACCCGCGCATCCTGCGGGGAGTGAACGCGGGCCGGGCCAGCGCGCGCAGCCGCGTGTGCTCGGGCGCGTCCATCTGCAGGAACGACAGGTCCACCACGCGGAACTGGGCGGGGGAGGAGAAGCCCTCGGGCGGCTCGACGCCGAAGTCGCGGCCGCGCAGGACCTCGCGCACGGCGGCGTGGGAGTTCGCGCTCAGGAACCCCAGCGAGCTGGTGACGACCGGGCCCTGCTCGCGCAGGCGCGCGTAGGTGGGGTAGGGGTTCTCCCGCCAGGGCCAGTGCAGGAGGCGGCTGGGGTGGTCGCCCCGCTGGGCGGCCACCCAGGACAGGCCCCGGGCCAGCCGCAGCCGCGCGTCCACGCGCAGCGAGTCCGGGCGGAGGGTGTCGGGCAACGGCATGGTGCAGGTCCTCTCTCGGGTCCTGTGCCCGCCGGACGAGCGGGGGGAACCCGACTCACGCGGCGCTCCGACGGCGGCGGTGTGCGCCCGGGGGCGCACGTGCTCGTTCAGGTCCGGCCTGGGCCGGTGAGGGCCAGACTAGGCCGTGTCCCTCCCCGTGGTGGGCGGTCCGCACGGGTTGGCCGGGGCCGGTCAGCAGGGAACTCGTGCGCGCGCCCACTCGTTACCGGCCTCATCACCCCCCCACGAAGCACCCGCACCCGGGCGAACCCCCTCGGCGGCCGGGGGATCCCACACTGTGGAGGGTGGCCGTCCGGGGGACCCGAACCCCTAGACTGGGCCGGCCCCTCCCGAGTGGGCACGGCGCCCGCGCGCCCAGGCGTGCCCGCAGCGGGGCACCGGGTGTGAACGGTCGTGATGGTAGGCCCGCGCCCGGCGGTTGGCTACGATCGCCGGTGCCCCGGGACGACACACGGCAGAGTCGGAGGTTGAGGACGTTGGCTCCCTTGGAGAGCGCGGATCCGGAGAGGATCGGCCGGTACCGGCTGATCAACCGCCTGGGATCCGGTGGCATGGGCCAGGTGTTCCTGGGGCGTTCGGCCGGGGGGAGAGCGGTCGCGATCAAGCGCATCCACCCGCACATGGCCGCCGACGCCTCCTTCCGCGAGCGCTTCGCCCGCGAGGTGACGGCGGCCCGCCAGGTCAGCGGTGCCTTCACCGCCCCCGTCATCGACGCCGGACCCGACGACGAGGTGCCCTGGCTGGTCACCTCCTACGTCCCCTCGCTGCCGCTGGACGAGGCGATCCAGGCCTACGGGCCGCTGCCCGAGGCCAGCGTGCACGTGCTCGCGGCGGGCCTGGCCGAGGCGCTCGCCGAGATCCACCGGGTCGGGCTGATCCACCGCGACCTCAAGCCCGGCAACGTCCTGCTGTCCGAGGACGGGCCCCGGGTCATCGACTTCGGCATCGCCCGCGCCACCGACGGCACGGCCGCCACGCAGTCGGTCATCGGCACCCCGGGCTTCATGAGCCCCGAACAGGTCCAGGGCGAGGCGCTCGGCCCCGCCAGCGACCTGTTCGCCTACGGTGCCGTCCTGGCCTTCGCCGCCACGGGCACCGGACCCTTCGGCGAGGGCAACATGCCCACGATGGTCATGCGCATCATCAGCCGCGAGCCGGACCTGTCCGCGGTCCCGGAGTCACTGCGCCACCTGGTGGCGGCGTGCCTGTCCAAGGACGCCTCCGGGCGGCCCGGACCCGGGGAGATCCTCGACTACCTCGGTGACGTGCCCGCGGGCACCGCCTGGCTGCCCCCGGCGGTGATGAGGGGCGTGCAGGAGCAGGTCGCCAAGGTCAACCAGGCGCTGGCGGGCTCGGCGCACGACCCCCAGGCCACCGGCGGGCACCGCCGCACCGAGGTCCTGGGCGCGGGCGGCGCGGCCGCTCTGGGCGGGGCCGCGGGCGCCGCCGCCGGAGCCGCCGCGGCGGGCGCGCTCGGTGATGACCAGTCCACCCGCATCGCCCCGTCGGGCGGTGTTCCGGGCGGCCTGGGCGCGGGCGAGTACGGTGCCACGTCGGTCATGGGCTCCGAGGGGCACCAGACCCCCGCCCAGGGGCAGGGCTACCAGCCCACCGCCCGGTTCCCCGCCACCCAGCAGCAACCGGGGACGCCGCCCACGGCCCAGTACGGGCAGGGCGCCTACGGCCAGGGGCAGGCACAGTACGCCCAGGGCCAGGGCCAGTACGGGCAGCAGGGCCGTCCCGGTGACGACGACCCCTACGCGGGGCTGTACGGCGAGCGCCGCGGCGGCGCCGACACCGCCGGGTACCAGCAGCAGGAGCAGCAGCGCCGGATGCAGGCCGAGCAGGCGCGGGCCCAGCAGCAGGCGGAGGAGCAGCGGCGCCGGGCCGAGCAGCAGCGGCAGATGGAGGAGCAGCGCCGCCGCCAGGAGGCCGAGCGCGCGCACCGCGAGCGCCTGCGCGCCGAACAGGAGGCCACGCGCCGGGCCCAGGCCCAGGCGCGCCACGCCGACCAGCCGGGCGTGTGGGGCTTCGTCAAGCTGCTGCCGCTGCTGATCCTGCCGCTGGTCCAGATCCCGCTGGGCTACGGCGCCTCGCTGGCCTGGGAGTGGTTCACCACCGAGAGTCAGCTGTGGAACGGAATGGCCTTCACCTTCGAGCCCCTGAGCATGGACGGGTTCTGGAGCGCGATGATGCTCGGCTACTTCCTGTTCAACAACCTGGTGTCGTTGGAGTTCCTGGTGCGCTCGCTGCGCACGGCGTTCGTCACGGGCGCGGTGCTGGCCCTGGGCGTCATCGCCGCCACGAACTTCCTGCTCTACGGGTTCGGCTTCTGGGGCTGACCGGCCCCACCACGCACGCGCGCGCGGCGGCTCCCCCTGCGGGGGCCGCCGCGTTCGTCGTTCCAGGGGCCGGGACCGGCCGCAACCCCTGCGAAGCCGCCGGGACCGGCCGCGATCCGTCCGGAGAGCGTGGTCAGCGGGCGGGGGCCGCGGACGGCTCCCGCGAGATGTCGGTGACCTCGTGGTGCACCGGGCGGGTGGGCTCGACGGCCGAGCAGGTGGTCGGGCACGCCCGGCCCTCGACGGTGGCGACCGAGACCGTGTACACGCCGCCGCCGTGGCCCAGGGTGACGCGCACGCCGGTCCCGGTGTCGGTCTCGTCCAGGTGGACGACCTCGTCCAGGCCCACCGTGCCCAGCCGTGCGCGCAGCGCCGCCTCGGCCGCCTGGGCGGCGGAGGAGTCGGTGCAGCGGCCGCGGTAGTGCTCCGGGTCGACCTCGCCGCGCTCGAAGGCGGTCACGGTGCGCACCGCCGAGGCGGGGTCCAGCCGGCCGAAGTACACGCCCTGGGGGAGGGCCACGAGGTTGGCGGCGAAGCGGTCGCCGCCCACGTGGGTGGTCTCCCACACCTCGGCCTCGCCGCCGGCCAGGGCGGCGGCCACCGGGCGGCCCAGGACCGCGCAGCACGGGTCCTTCTTGGCGTGGGTGCACACCAGGTACAGGGTGTGGTCGACGGGGACGCCGAAGTCGGGCGGCTCGGGGTGTTCCGCCGCGGTGACGTCGTACTCCAGCAGCTCGGCCAGGTCGTGGAAGTCCACGCGGCGCGCCCAGGACCCGTCGCGGCCGGTGTGCGCGAGATAGGCGCGCAGCGGGCCGCCATCGTCGGCGCGGACGCGGCCCGGGCGCTTGATGAGCTGGGGCTTGACGTCGCGCTCGGCCACGCGCCGGGCCAGTTCGGAGGCGGCCCCGCGGTCCAGGCCGGGGCTGGCCAGGGCGGGGTGGCGCCAGGGCCCGTTGTGCTCCACCAGGAGCCAGCCGCCGGTCCGGCCCGCGGTTCCGGCGATCTGCTCGCCGGTGTAGCGGGCCAGGGCCGAGCATCCTCGGCTGCCATCGGGGGCGGTGGGCAGGCGCACGGTCGCGTCCAATCCGGTCGAACAGGGGCGGGGCGGGGGCCGGTCGCGGGAGCGTTGCGCGGCCCGTGACCTTACTTGGAGGTAAGGCTAGCCTATCCATTCCTCCGTGCGAGCCGCTGGGAGCGGTGTGTCGGGGGCCGCGGCGCCCCGAGCCGCCCACAGGGCCGGGGATTCGGCTGTGACCAGGCGAATTCATCCCACCACCGGCTCGTTCACGTGCCCGAAATGAGCCCCGTCGACACCTTGACCCCGTGACCCGGATCACTTATGTTCGCTTAAAGAACACATGTTCGTAGCTCGCACACGTTGTGGCGGGCCGCCGCTTCCGCCGTTCCCCTTGGAGTCACCATGCGTCGTCCACTGGCCGCCCTCACCGCGGGTGCCGCCCTCCTGGCCGCCACCGCCTGCGGAGCGCAGGGGGCGTCCTCGGAGGAGGACGGCGGTCTGACCACCCTCACCGCGGGCGTCATCCCCATCGTCGACGTCGCCCCCGTCTACCTCGGCGTGGAACAGGGCATCTTCGCCGAGCACGGCATCGACCTCCGGTTGGAGTCCGGCTCCGGCGGCGCCGCCATCGTCCCCGGCGTCATCAGCGGCGAGTTCGACCTCGGATTCAGCAACCTGGTCTCGCTCATCGTCGCCCGCGAGGAGGGCCTGCCCCTGGTCACGCTCTCCAACGGCGCCACCACCGTGGGGGAGCAGGGCGCCGACTTCGGCGGCGTCTTCGTCCCCGCCGACAGCCCCGTCGAGAGCGCCGCCGACCTGGAGGGCGCCACGGTGGCGATCAACAACCTCAACAACATCGGCGACACCACCGTCCGCGAGTCCGTGCGCGAGGCCGGGGGAGACCCCGCCGCGGTCGAGTTCCTCGAACTGCCCTTCCCGGACATGCCCGCCGCCCTGGAGACCGGACAGATCGACGCTGTCTGGGCCGTGGAGCCCTTCGCCTCGATCATCCGCGAGTCCGGCGAGCGCGAGATCGCCTCCAACTTCGTCGACACCCACGAGAACCTCTCCGTGGCCGCCTACTTCGCCGCCGAGCCGCGCGTGGCCGAGGACCCCGAGCTCTTCGACGAGCTCACCGCGGCCCTGGAGGAGTCCCTGGCCTACGCCGAGGCCCACCCCGACGAGGTCCGCTCCGTCATCACCACCTACACCGAGATCGACCAGAGCGTGATCGAGGAGCTCACCCTGCCGCGCTTCCCCGCCGACATCGACACCGACTCGGTCCAGACCCTCGCCGACCTCATGGTCGAGGACGGCCTGATCGACTCCGAGCCCGACCTCGACACGCTCTACCGGTAGCGGTCCCGGAAGCCGCGGCCACCCGACCCCCGCCCCCGCCCCCGGCCCGCCCGGAACCCCCCGCCGGGCGGGCCCACCCTCCGACGCGCGACCCAGGAGACGTTCGACCATGACCACACCGCACGGGGCGACGATCCCCATCACCGCGGCCGTCAACGCCCTCCCCGACTCCGCACCCGACCTGGACACGATCCGATGACCGCCACCTCCACCGACAGCCGGGCGCCCGATCCGCCCGCGCCCGCCCGGAGCCCGCGCCGCCCCGCCCGCGCCGGCCTGGGCCGCCCCCTGCTCGGCGCCGTGGGCATCCTGGCCCTCCTCGGCCTGTGGGAGGCCGTCCCGCGCCTGGGCGTGGTCTCCGCCCGCTACCTGCCGCCCGCCACCGACGTCCTGGCCGCCCTGGGCGTGCGCGCCACCACGCCCGGGTTCTGGACCGCGGTCGGCGACACCCTCGCCGGCTGGGCCCTGGGCCTGGCCATCGCCTTCACCGCCGCGGTCGTGCTCGGCTTCACCCTGGGCGCCCTGCCGCGGATCCGCGCCTACACCAACTCCACGGTCGACTTCCTGCGCCCCATCCCCTCGGTGGCGCTCATCCCGCTGGCCGTGCTGCTCTACGGCACCGACCTCCGCTCGACCCTGCTCCTGGTCGTCTACGCCTGCTTCTGGCTCATCTACATCCAGGTCCTCTACGGGGTGGCCGACGTCGACCCCGTCGCCGAGCAGACCGCGCGCTCCTACGGGCTGGGCCGCCTGGCCCGGGTGCGCTACGTCGTGTGGCCCACCACGCTGCCCTACCTCATGACAGGTGTGCGCCTGGCCGCGGCCGTCGCCCTCATCCTGTCCATCACCGCCCAGCTGGTCATCGGCTCACCCGGCATCGGCCGGGAGATCGCCGTCGCCCAGTCCAGCGGCGCCGTGGAGTCCGTCTACGCGCTCATCGTCGCCACCGGCGCGCTGGGCGTGGTCATCAACATCGGCGTGCGCGTGCTGGAACGGCGCGTCCTGCGCTGGCACACGTCCGTCCGCGGGGAGGCCACCGCATGAGCCAGCCCACCCAGACCGGCCCGGCCGCCCCGGCCCCCGCCCCGTCCGCGGCGGGAACCACACGCGAGGCCCGCGCGCCGCGCCGGCCGCGCGTCGGCGCCGCCCGACGCGCCGGGAGCCGCGCGCTGCACGTCCTGCTCCTGCCGGTGGTGCTCATCGGCGTCTACGCCTACGCCGGCGCCACCTCCAGCAGCTACTACACGCCCACCCCCGACCTCATCGCGTCCGCGTTCGTGGAGCTGTGGTTCTCCGAGCGCCTGTTCACCGACGTGCTGCCCAGCCTCGCCCGCCTGCTCACCGGCTTCACCCTGGCCGCCCTGATCGGGGTGTCCCTGGGCGTGCTTCTGGGCATGTCCTCCCTCGTGCGCGCCACCCTCGAACCCGTCCTGGAGTTCCTGCGCGCCATCCCGCCGCCCGTCCTGGTCCCGCTGATGATCCTGCTCGCGGGCATCGACGACTCCATGAAGATCCTGGTCATCGTCTCCGGGTGCGTATGGCCCATCCTGCTCAACACCGTCGAGGGCGTGCGGGCCGTGGACCCGGTCCTGGCCGACACCGCCCGCTGCTACGGCATCGGCGGCACCACCCGGCTGCGCGTGCTCATCCTGCGCTCGGCCAGCCCGCAGATCATGGCGGGACTGCGCCTGGCCCTGGCCCTGGCCATCATCCTCATGGTCATCAGCGAGATGTTCGCCAGCTCCAGCGGCCTGGGCTTCGCCATCGTGCAGTTCCAGCGCAGCTTCGCCATCCCGGAGATGTGGGCGGGCATGGTGCTGCTGGGCCTGATCGGCTTCGCCCTGTCCGCGCTCTTCGAGCTCGCCGAGAGCCGCGTCCTGTACTGGTACCGCGGCCTGCGCGCCGCCCACCGGGGGGAGTGAACGCCATGAACCACCAAGGAGAACACGGCACCATGCTCAAGGTCACCGGACTGCAGAAGGTCTACCACGGGGGAGCCGCGGACGTGGAGGCCGTCCGCGACCTCACCTTCGACCTGGCCGAAGGCGAACTCGTCTGCCTGGTCGGCCCCTCCGGCTGCGGCAAGACCACCCTGCTCAAGTGCATCGCCGGGCTCATGCCGCCCACCAGCGGCACCGTGGAGCTGGCCGGACGGCCCGTCACCGCCCCGCCGCCCGACATGGCCGTGGTCTTCCAGGAGTACGGCCGCAGCCTCTTCGCGTGGATGACCGTGCGCGCCAACGTCGAACTCCCGCTCAAGGAGAAGAAGCTGACCAGGGCGCGCCGCGCCGAGCTGGTCGCGGAGTCCCTGGAGGCCGTGGGCCTGACCGCCTTCGCCGACGCCTACCCCTGGCAGCTCTCGGGCGGCATGCAGCAGCGCGTGGCCATCGCCCGCGCCATCGCCTACGAGCCCCAGGTCCTGCTGATGGACGAGCCCTTCGCTGCCGTGGACGCCCAGACCCGCGCCGACCTGGAGGACCTCATCCGCACCATCTGGCGGCGCATGGGCGTGACGGTCCTGTTCGTCACCCACGACATCGACGAGGCGGTCTACCTGGGCGAGCGCGTCCTGGTCCTGTCGTCCTCGCCCACCGTCGTCCAGGACGACATCACCGTCGACCTGCCCGCCGAACGCGACCAGCTCACCACCCGCCAGGACGAGCGCTTCACCGAACTGCGCGCCCGCGTCTACGCCGAGATCCAACAGGCCAAGAACGGGGCCGGGAGCACCCCCGCGGGCCCGGACGACCACGCCGGCGACGGGGCCGCCCAGGCCTCGACCGCCGTGCACTGACCCCGCGCACGCGAGAGCCGCGCACGCGACAGCCACGCCAGCACCGTCGAAGGAGACACACCGTGACCCTGCTCGCCGACGACCACACCTCGGCCGTCTTCACCGGATCGTGGACCCCGGCCAAGGGCGGCGACGCGCCCGTGGTCTCGCCGTCCACCGGAACCGTCCTGGGCCGCATCGGCATCGCCGGCGCGGAGGACGTCCGCGACGCCGCCGCCCGAGCCGCCCGGGCCCAGCGCGACTGGGCCGCCGCCTCCTTCGAGGAGCGCGCCGCCGTGCTGCGCCGCGCCGGGGACCTGCTGGAGGCCAACGCCGAGGAGGTCTCCGGATGGCTGCGCCGCGAGGGCGGGGCCGCCGCCGGGATGGCGGGCTTCCAGGTCCACGTCTCGGCCGCGGAGTGCTTCGAGGCCGCCGCCCTGGCCTCCCAGCCGCACGGCGAGATCCTGCGCACCGCCAAGCCCCGGCTGAGCTTCTCCCGCCAGGTGCCCGTCGGCGTCGTGGGCGTCATCGCGCCCTTCAACGTGCCGCTCATCCTGGGCATCCGCTCGGTCGCGCCGGCCCTGGCCGTCGGCAACGCCGTCATCCTCAAGCCCGACCCGCGCACGGCGGTGTGCGGCGGCGCGGTCCTGGCCGAGGTCTTCCGCCGGGCCGGGGTGCCCGAGGGCGTGTTCCAGGTCCTGCCGGGCGGCGTCGAGGCGGGCCAGGCCCTGATCGCCGACCCCGACGTACGGGTCATCTCCTTCACCGGCTCCACCGAGGCCGGTCGCAAGGTCGGCGAGGCCGCCGGGCGCCACCTCAAGCGCGCGCACCTGGAGCTGGGAGGCAACTCGCCCCTGGTCGTCCTGGACGACGTCGACGTGGACGCCGCCGCCTCGATCGGCGCCTGGGGGTCGTTCCTGCACCAGGGGCAGATCTGCATGACCACCGGCCGGCACCTGGTGCACGAGGCGGTCGCCGACGCCTACGTCGAACGCCTGGCGGCCAAGGCCGACGCCCTGCCCGTGGGCAGCACCGAGGAGGACGGCGCGGCCCTGGGGCCGGTCATCGACGCCGGCCAGCGCGACAAGATCCACGCCCTGGTCACCGGCAGCGTCGACGCCGGAGCGCAGCTGCGCGCGGGCGGCACCTACCAGGACCTGTTCTACCGCCCCACCGTCCTGGACCGGGTCGGGGCCGCCACGCCCGCCTACGCCCAGGAGGTGTTCGGCCCGGTGGCCCCGGTGGTGCGCTTCTCCTCGATCGACGAGCTCGTGGAGCTGGCCAACACCACCGAGTACGGGCTGAGCCTGGGCGTGCTCACGCACAACCCCATGCGCGGCATGGAGATCGCCGACCGGGTGCCCAGCGGGATCGTGCACATCAACGACCAGACCGTGGACGACGAGGCGGTGGCGCCCTTCGGCGGCGTGGGCGACTCGGGCACGGGCTCGCGCTTCGGGGGCACGCGCGCCAACCTGGAGGCGTTCACCGAGACCCAGTGGGTCACCATGCAGGCCGACCCGGCCCGCTACCCCTTCTAGACGCCGGAGAGGGCCGGGGCCGGGGCGCGTGTGGGGGCGCCCCGGCCCCGGCCCGTGAAGCCTGTGACCGGTCGGCGAAGTCTTGTGATCCAATTCACTTGAGAGTTCATTGGTTTACTGGGAAGTAATGCGACTAGTGTGGTCGGAGTGCTGCTGGGAGTCACCGTCCCGGAGCATCCCCGCCCGGCGCCGACCGGCCCCACGTCCCGGGTCGGTGCCAGAAACCAAGGAGCACCCCATGTCACGCCTGGCCCTCATCGCCCTGGTCGCCGCCGGAGCCCTCGGCCTGGCCGCCTGTTCCTCCGACGAGGACGCCGCCGCGCCGGCGCCGGAGGAGACGGCCGCCGAGGAGACCGAGGCCGCAGGAGACGGCACGGACGAGACCGCCGGGGAGTCCGGCGACACGGCCGACGGCGAGGGCGGGGCCATCACCGTCACGGCCTCGGAGATGGCCTACGAGGGCATCCCCGACACCCTCCCGGCCGGAACCGTCGAGATCACCTTCGACAACGCCGGGCAGGCGCCGCACGACCTGGTCGTCGAGGAGCTCGGCGACGAGACGGTCATCCCGCTGACCGACGGCGGACAGAGCGCCACCGGTACCGTCACGCTGGAGCCGGGCACCTACACGTTCTACTGCTCCGTGGGCAGCCACCGTGAGATGGGCATGGAGCAGACCGTCACCGTCGAGTAGGCGGACCCAGCCCCGGGCCCGCTCCCGCCCGGTCCCCGTTCCCGTCCCGGCCGAACCCCGGGGCGGGACGGCCCCCTCAGCCGGTCAGGTCCGGGATGATCCGCGGCCCCACCCGGCACACGTAGTCGCGGAACAGCGCCACCGCGGGAGGCTCGAACGCCCCCGCACCCCGCCCGCCCCCGCCGGCCGCCCGAGGCGCGCCGCCTCCCGTCCGCGGCCAGACCACGCCCACCGGCCGGTCGGCGCCCTCCTCCGCCAGGTCCAGCTCCACGGTGCCCGGCAGCGGCCCCCGCGGCCGCGCGGGCAGCACCGACACCCCCAGGCCCGCCGCCACCAGGCCCCGCGCCGTGTTGATGTCGTCGGCCTCGAACGCCACCCGCGGCGTCACGCCCGCCCCGTCCAGGAGACGATCGGTCAGGTGGCGCACCCCCCGCCCCGGCTTGAGCAGCACGAACTCCTGGGCCGCGGCCGACGCGGCCGACACCGGACCCGCCGAGGCCGCCAGACGGTGGTGCTCGGGCACCACCAGCCGCAGCCACTGGGTGTGCAGCACCGCCGACGCCAGACCCGGATCCGAGGGCAGCGGCGAGGTCAGGGCCAGGTCCGCCCCGCCCGAGGACAGCCGCCGCAGCGACGCCGCCCAGGGCTCCTGGGTCAGGGTGAAGCGCACCCCCGGGTGCTCGGCGCGAAAGCCCCGCAGCAGCGCCGGCACCACCTCCACACCCAGCGTGGGCAGGAAGGTCAGCGCCACCCGCCCCTCCTCCGCGCCGGTCAGGTCGGCCAGCCCCTCGCGCAGGTCCTCCAGGGCGCGCTCCACGTAGGGCAGCAGCCGCTGCCCGGCCCGCGTCAGCCGCACGCCCCGCCCCGTGCGCTCCACGAGCGCGATCCCCATCTCCTCCTGCACCCGCGCCAGCGCACGGCTGAGGGTGGGCTGGGGCACTCCCAGCGACTCGGCGGCCTGTGTGACGTGCTCGGTGCGGGCCACCGCCGCGACCATCCGCAGCCGCGGCACCAGGACCTGGGCCAGCGCATCCACCTCATTCATGCATTCCAGTATGCATCAGCGACAAATCATGCATTGGACGTATGAAAGGGGGCCTGTCTAGCGTGGAGGCATGACCGTGACCAGCTCGACCGCCACCGACCCGCGCCCGCGCGCGGGCACTCGCGCCTACCGTCGCACGGTCATCGCCCTGGTCGCGGCCGCCGTGGCCACCTTCGCCCAGCTGTGGTCGGTCCAGCCGATCCTGCCCGCCATCGCCGAGGGCTTCGACACCTCCGCGAGCCAGGCCGCCCTCACCGTCTCCGTCGCCACCGGCGGCCTGGCCGGGTTCACGCTGGTCTGGAGCGGGGCCGCCGACCGCTTCGGCCGCGCCCGCGTCATCACCGCCTCGCTGCTGGTGGCCACCCTCCTGGGATGCGCGGCGCCCCTGGCCGCGGACCTCTCGCTCCTGCTGGTCCTGCGCGCCCTGCAGGGCGCCGCCCTGGGCGGGGTGCCGGCCGCGGCCGTGGCCTACCTCGCGGAGGAGATCCACCCCGCCGACGCGCCCCGCGCCACCGGGCTCTACATCGCGGGCAACCCGCTGGGTGGCATGGGGGGACGCCTGCTGGCCGGGTTCGCCGCCGACCACGGCGGCTGGGCGTGGGGGATCGCCGCCAACACGCTGCTGGGCCTGCTCGCCCTGGCCGTGTTCGTCCTGGTCCTGCCCCGGCGACGGACGCCCCGTCCCGCGACGGCCTCCTCCGGCGGCTCCACGGGGCCCTCCCTGGCGGCCCGCCTGCGCTCGGCCCTGACCACCCGCGGCCTGCCCGCCCTCTACGCCCAGGCCCTGCTGCTCATGGGCGCGTTCATGACCGTCTACAACCTGCTGGGCTTCCGGCTCACGGGCGAACCCTTCGGGCTGTCCCAGGCCGCAGCGTCCCTGCTCTTCCTCTCCTACACCGCCGGGATGCTCGGATCGGCCGTGGCCGGATCGGCCACCGCCCGCTTCGGCGGCTACGCCGTCCTGACGGTGTCCACCGCTCTCATGGCGGTGGGGCTGGCGGGCCTGTTCGCCGGCGTGCTCCTGGGCCTGCTGGCGGCCCTGCTGGTGCTGACCTTCAGCTTCTTCAGCGCGCACGCCACCGCCTCGGCGTGGGTGGGCGCCCGGGCGTCGGCCGGGCGGGCCCAGGCCATGGCGGTGTACACCCTGGCCTACTACCTCGGCTCCAGCCTCTTCGGCTGGCTGGGCGGCCTGGTCTACGACACCGCGGGCTGGAACGGCGCGGTCCTCTTCGCCCTGGGCCTGTGCGCCGCGGCCGCCCTGGTGGCGCTGCGCCTGCGCCGGCCGCCGGAGCCCGCGCTCGACTGACCGGGGTCCGCCTACCCCCTGGAGGCGCGGTGGCCCGCGCCGTGCGGCTCCGCCCGGACGTCCTCGGCCGCGTCCAGGGCGGACGCCTCCGCCGGCGCCCGGTGCAGGAGGGCCAGCGCGGTCCGCAGGTACTGCAGGCCCCGCGAGTCGGCCGGATCGTGCCCGGTCCGCTCGTGCACCCGGCCCAGGCGGTAGTCGATCGTGCTGCGGTGGATGAACAGCTCCCTGGCCGCCCGACTGCGGTTGCCGCCCGCGTCGATCACCGCCTCCAGCGTCGGTCTGAGCACGGGGTCGGCGGCCACCGGAGCGATCCGGGCGAGCATCGCCGCGCGCACCCGCGGAGTCCGGGCGCACGCGTACTCCATCATCACGTCGCACAGCCGGTACACCCCCGGGGCGAAGCGTAGCCCCCGCGCCAGCCGCACGACCTCCCGCGCCTCGTGCAACGCCCGCGGTCCCTCGCCCCCGGCCGACCACGCGACCCCGATCCACACGGGCCGGTCGCGCAGGGCGGCGCGCACCTTCGAGGCCGTGCGCACGGCCCGCCGTTCGTCGCGGCACGGCAGGACGACCCGCCCCCCGTGGGAGGACAGAGCGGTCAGAGCACGGCCGCCGGCCAGCGCGCGCAGGGTCTCCTCGGTGCGGGTGTCCCAGGTCGGGGACGGTCCCTCGCGCAGGAGCGCGAGGTGGCCGTGCGCCGTGACAGGGGATCCGGGCATGTCCTGGGGCGTCATACGGTGATCGAACCGGACCAAGGTCATGCCGGGCTCAGCCCTACCTCAACGTAACCTCAGCGCCACCGCGCCGTCACGCCCCGGCCGCACCACGCGGTCCGCGCCGTCACGGACCGGCCGACGAGGGCAGGCGGACCCGGAACCAGGCCCCCTCCTCGTGGGGCACCGCGTCGATCGTGCCGCCGTGGGCCCGGACGGCCTCGGCCGCGATCGACAGTCCCAGCCCCCACCCCTCCTCGCCGTGGCCCCGGCCGTGCACGCGCCGCTCGAACACGCGCCCGCCCAAGCCGGGCGCGATGCCCGGACCGTCGTCGACCACGTCCACGACGCTGTACCCGCCCTCCCGCGACAGGTTCAGCACCGCCTCGGTCCCGGGCGGGGTGTGCGCCCGTACGTTGGCCAGCAGGTTGGCGACCACCTGGTGCAGGCTTTCGGGGTCGCCGAGCACGATGTGCTCGCCCGGGCTCACCTCCACCCGCAGGCGGCGGTCGGGGTCCACGACCCGCGCGCTGCCCGCCGCGGCCAGGCACACCTCCACCAGGCACACCTCGCGCCGCTCCAGGGGGCGCTTCTGCTCCTGCCGTGCCAGCAGGGAGATCTCCTCCACCAGCACCGCCAGCCGCCGTGTCTCGGCCTCCATGTGGTGCAGGGCCTCGGCGCGGTCGGCGTCGCGTTCGAGTCCGCCCAGGCGCCACAGCTGCAGGTACCCCGTCAGGGCGGTCAACGGGGTGCGCAACTCGTGCCCCACGTCCGCCAGGAAGCGGCGCAGCCGTTCCTCGGCCGAGCGCTGGCGCTGGAACCCCTGCTCCAGGCGCTCCAGCATCGTGTTGAACGAGCGGCCCAGCCGGGCGATCTCGTGGGGCGCGCCCTCCAGGGACACCCGCTCGCGCAGGCCCTCCTCGGCGATGGCCTCCACGGTCCTGGTCAGGGTCGCCAGGGGGCGCAGCAGCCGGCGCTCGGCCCGCTCGGCGAGCGCGGCCACCACCGCCACGACCAGATGGGTGGTCAGCAGGGCCAGCACGCCCCAGGCCGCGGTCCGCTCCGCCCACGTCGGCGACCACGCGGCGACGAGGTAGCCGCCCCCGGGCAGGTCCACCGCCGCGATCCGGTGCGTCCCGTCCCCGCTCGCGGCCACCCGGCCCTCCCTCGCCAGCTCGCGCAGCAGGTCCGGGTCGAGGTCGGGGACGTGGCCGGTGCCGCCCACCCCGTGCAGGACGGTCCCCTGCCCGTCGACCACGAGCGTGTGCGAGTCCTCGGCCGCCCCGATCCGCGCGGCCCCGTCCAGGGGCCGGTCCGGCGCGGCGTCGGCGGCGTGCAGCTCCAGCCGCTCGACCACCAGCCGCTCGGTGCGCTCGGTGAGGAAGAGGTAGAGGCCGGTGAAGGCCGCGGCGGCGACCAGGGACAGGCACACCGAGGCGACCATGAGCGACAGGCGCGGGCCGGGGCGGCCGGAGCCGCCGGTGCGGGGACGCAGGGGGAGCGGCGACATCTCAGGCCCTCAGGAGGTAGCCGACACCGCGCACGGTACGGATGAGCGACCGCCCGCTGTCGCCGAGCTTGCGCCGCAGGTAGTAGACGTAGGTCTCGACCAGGCCGCCGTCGCCCTCGAAGTCGCGCCCCCACACGTGCAGGAGGAGGTCCTCCTTGGACACCAGCCGGCCCGCGTTGCGCATCAGGTGGCCCAGCAGGCGGCACTCGGTGGCCGACAGGCGCGCGGTCCCCTCCGGGCCGTGGACCTCGTGGGCGCCCTCGTCCAGCTCCAGGCCCGCGACCCGCAGCGCGGGTTCGGGATCGGGCCGGCCGGTGCGCCGCAGCAGGGCCCGGATCCGGGCGACCACCTCCCGCAGGTCGAAGGGCTTGGTGACGTAGTCGTCGCCCAGCCCCAGGCCGCGGACCTTGTCCTCGCTGGCGTCCCTGGCGGTCAGGAAGAGCACGGGGGTCTGCACCCCCGCGCCGCGCAGCCTCCGGCACAGCACGAAGCCGTCGGTGTCGGGCAGCATGACGTCCAGCAGGATGATGTCGGGCGCGGCCTCGCGGTTGCGTTCCAGGCACTCGGCGGCGGTCCGGGCCGTCACCACCTCGAAGCCGACGAACTCCAGGGTGACGGTGAGCATGGACAGGATGCCGGGGCTGTCGTCGACGACCAGGACCCGGGCGGGTTCTCGCGGGGGAGTCACTTGAATATTCAACCGTAGTGCGGGGGCGGCCCCGGTCACCGCCCCTCGTCAGCTCTGCGGCAGGCCGGTCAGGTCGAGCCAGAGGTAGACGAGGTCGTCGGAGGGCACGCGCACGTTCCGCCAGCGGCCGTTCTGCCCGCCGGTGCAGTCCCTGGACCTGTAGGTCGTCACGGTGAGGGCGGCCCCGTCCGTCCAGGCGGGATTGGACCGCTGCGCGCCGTCGACGTCAGGGAAGCTCTGGATCCCGTCCGCCTGGTTGGTGTGGGCGATCAGGCCGCTGTTCACACTGGCCCAGTCTCCGGTGTTGTGCCGGTACATGTAGCAGGTGTCGATCGACTGTTCGGGCAGGGTCCGGTACCCCGCGCCGACGATGTCGTAGGCGGTCCACCCGCGTCCGCTGACGAAGACGGACTGGGCGTCGGAGGGGGCCTTCACCCGCAGGAAGTGGTGGCCGTCGCGTGCCTGCGCGGGGGCCGCCGCGGCCACGGCCACCGCCGAGGTCATCGCCAGCGCGGCCAGGGCCGCCGCCGCGCGGGTCCGCCAGGTGGCCCGGTGGGGGTGCGTCGTCATCGGAGGATCTCCTTCGGTGGGGGTGCCGACACCGGTCACCGTAGCGACGGCACGGCACATCGGCACCGAAATCACACAGAATCCGACATCTTCGGATGGCCAGAAACACAGTCACGCACGAATACTCGTCGTGGGCACGGCATCACAGCGTGTCCAGCAGTGGCTCCTGGATTCCCCCCGAGCGAAAAGGAGTAAGTGTGCTGCTGAAGAGAGCCGTGACGGCCGCGATGGTGTGTGCGATGGCGGTCACGACCGGCCTGGCCGCCGCGTCCCCCGCCCACGCGGACTTTCGGGACCTCGGCATCGAGGACCTCAGGAACCCGGCCGACTCGAACCACCGGGAGGGCTGGAGCACCGACAGGGTGCTGGCCGAGTTCTGCGGCGACGGCAGCCGGGACACCCGCGACTTCTACCTCAACGTGCAGACCGGTGAGGTGCGCGACGGCAGTGCGGGCGGGCGCGCGCCGGTGCACAACGTGCGCGACGGCCGGCGCGCGCTGAACCCGCCGTGGGAGCACGTGCGCGGGCGCTGCCGCTACGATCGCGCCGACCTGCGTTCGCAGTGGACGGGCCACTGGTGGAGGCGGGTCTCCGAGCCCGTGACCAACTGCACCGGATCCAACCAGGGCGGCCGGGCGGTCAGACTCGACTACACCAAGACCGCGACCTACGCCGAGAGCATCGAGGTCGGCGTGAGCGCCGGGGGCGGTTTCGCCGGGGCGTTCAGCGCGGAAGTCACCGTCACGGTGGGCGCCGAGTGGTCCGACACCGAGACCCGCACCCACTCCGACTGGTTCGACATCGATCCGGCGGCCGGCAGGACCGCCTGGTGGGAGGTCCAATACCAGACGGTCACGGTGCGGCAGAACCCGAGTTTCGACATCGAGCACTACTCATGGGCCTGGCGGGCCGACGACTACGGCAACCAGGTGTGGACCGACACCTGGCGCGGCCGTCCCGACCAGGGCGAGGTCTTCTCTTACGGGTTCTACGTCGACGGGACGACCAACGTCCTGGTGGGTGAGCCGACCCGGCCCAGGATCCTGCACAGCAGGATCCAGGACCGCGCCAACACCTGGAACGACTGCAACTAGGGAACGGGCGGGGCCGTCCGGGGCACGACACCGTGTCGCGGACGGCCCCGCCCCTGCACCGGGACACGCGCGGTGCGGCATCATCGACGGGAGCGGGCGCGGGCTGTAGTTTAAAGTTGAACTACTTCCCGGTGCAGGCCGGGCGAGAGCTCGACGGAAGGTGACGACATGGACGTGCGGCCCTCGGGGATCCACCACGTGACCGCGATCGCCGGCGACCCCCAGGCCAACGCGGACTTCTACCTCAACGCCCTGGGCATGCGCATGGTCAAGCGCACGGTCAACTTCGACGCACCGGAGACCTACCACTTCTACTACGGCGACCGCGCGGGCCACCCCGGCACCATCATGACCTTCTTCCCCTGGCCCGACGCGCCACGGGGGCGGCGCGGCGCGGGCCAGGCCACCACCACGACCTTCTCCGTTCCCGAGGGCTCCCTGGGCTGGTGGGCCGACCACCTGGCCGCCCTGGACGTGCCCACCACCCGGCCCACCGAGCGCGGATCGGAGGACGTGCTCAGCCTGCGCGACCCCGACGGCCTGGTCATCGAACTCGCCGCCAGCGCCGACTACCACGACACCGACCCCTGGGACGGTGCCCAGGTCCCCGCCGAGCACGCCATCCGCGGCATCCGCGCGGTCACCTTCACCGAGAACGACGTCGAGGGCACAGCCGAGATGCTCGGCGGCCGACTGGGCTTCCGCCTGGCCGAGGAGGACGGCGACCGCCTGCGCTTTCGCACCAACGACTCCGGCGCCGGGGTGGGCACCATCGTGGACGTGCTGGCCCGGCCGCGCGCCGAGCGCGGCCTGGTGGCCGCCGGAACGGTCCACCACGTCGCCTACCGCGCCCCGGACGGCCCCGTCCAGGCCGCCTGGCGCGAGCGCCTGGAGCACGACGGCGTGGGCGTGACCGAGATCCGCGACCGCTGCTACTTCACCTCCATCTACTTCCGCGAGCCCGGCGGGGTCCTGCTGGAGATCGCGACCGACGGCCCCGGCTTCGACTACGACGAGCCCCTGCTGGACCTGGGCCGCTCCCTCAAGCTCCCGCCGTGGATGGAGCCCGACCGCGAGCAGATCGCCGCCCGCCTGCCCAAGGTCGAGGTCGGGCCGTGACCACCGCCGACGCCTTCGTCCACGTCTTCGAGCCCGCGTCCGCGCCCGGAGCGCCCACGGTGTTGCTGCTCCACGGGACCGGCGCCGACGAGCACGACCTGCTGCCCCTGGGCCGGGCCCTGGCGCCCGGCGCGGCACTGCTCTCGCCGCGCGGCAAGGTCGACGAGCACGGGGCCAACCGCTGGTTCCGGCGCCTGCGCGAGGGCGTCTTCGACGTTGATGACCTCATCGCACGGGCGGCCGAGCTGGCGGCCTTCGTCACCGCCGCGACCCGCGCCTACGACCTGGATCCGGGACGGATCGTGGCGACCGGGTTCTCCAACGGCGCCAACACCGCCGCGGCGCTGCTGCTGCTCCATCCGGACCTGCTGGCCGGCGCCGTGCTCCTCGCCGCCGGTGCGCCCCTGCAGGACCGTGAGCCCGATCCCGTGGACCTGTCCGGTACCCGCGTCTTCCTCGGGTCGGGTGAGACCGATCCCATCACCACCATCGACCAGGCGCGCCTGCTGGCCGCCCAGCTGGGGGAGCGGGGCGCCGAGGTGACCGCGCGCGAACACCCCGGCGGACACGCGGTCCCGCCGCGGGTGCTGGCCGACGCGCGCCGGTGGTGGCAGGGCAGCGCGTTCTGACCGTGACTCCCGCGTGTCGCGGGCGATGCCCGGTCTCTGGTTACGTGGACGTGCACCGACGTGTGGCGATCCAGCGTAGAACGGAGACCGGTCCCCCATGGCAGCACCGCACGAGAGCAGCGAGCACGAGGAACCCGGGGCCCGCCGCGGCCACGGCGCGCGAGTCGCCCGGTGGGAGCAGCGGGTGGAGATCCCGATGCTGCTGCTGGCCGCCGCGTTCCTGGTCGCCTACGCCTGGCCCGTCATCGACCCGGGCCTGGACGGTGACCTGCGCTCCACACTGCGCACCCTGTCGTGGACGGTGTGGTTGGCCTTCGCCGTCGACTTCCTGATCCGCCTCTACCTCGCCGAGAACCGGGCGTGGTACGCGCTGCGGCACTGGTACGACGTGGTGCTGATCCTGCTCCCCATGTTCCGCGCCCTGCGGCTGCTCCGGCTGCTCGCCCTGCTGCGCATGCTGAACCGGTCCATGGCCGGGACGCTGAGCGGCAGGGTGTCGGTCTACGTGGCCGGTACGGCCGCGCTGACGTCCGTCCTGGCCGCGATCGCGGTGCTGGACGTCGAGCAGCACGCCCCCGGGGCGAACATCACCGAGTTCGGCGACGCCCTGTGGTGGTCGGTGGTCACGGTGACCACGGTCGGCTACGGCGACTTCTACCCGGTGACCCTCCAGGGCCGCCTGGTGGCGGTCGCCCTGATGATCATGGGGATCTCCCTGGTGGGCACGCTCACGGCCGCGGTGGCCTCCGCGTTCGTCTCCAACATCCAGCGCGACGCCGAGGACGCCAAGAGCGCCACGAGCGCCACGAGCGCACAGGAGGGCTGAGGGCTCACAGGAGCACGATCTTCTGCAGCTCCCCGCTCTCGGCCTCCTTCACGAAGACGCTCGCCCCGTTCTGGATGGCCTCCTCCAGCCAGGCGTTGACCTGGATGGCGCGGTTGATGGTGTCCGTCTTGTTCCGTGCCGTGAGCTTGACGGTCTCTTCCAGCTTCTCGTGGGACTTCTCGGTCAGGTTGACGGTCACCCGATGCACCTTGGTGACCGCGGCCTGGTCCTCGGTCTCCCGACGCGGCTGCGACATGCTCGTCACCCTCCTTCGTCGCACCGATGTCGACATGCTGCCCGATGTCAGTGCTGGTACGCGTCAAGAACATCCAATATGCATCAATCATACATACGATGACTGTGTATGGCGACGCGCCACCGTTGATGCTTGCAATGGGTCACGCTCTGAACGCAAATGGTCATCGACTGATGAGAGCGGGGGTGACATGCCGGAGGACGGTCAGGAGAGTCGGCTCGTGGTCCTGAGCGAGGAGGACCTCAGCGACGAGGCCCCGACGCGCGACGCGGACGACCCGATACACGTCGAGCGGCCACGAACGCCCCTGACCGAGGGGATCGGACATGGACGACCTCAGCGATGAGGTGCCCCGCGAGGCGGCGGGGCCTGGGGTCGAGGTGGCGAGTTCCGAGGACCTGGAGGACGAGGTTCCGGCGGAGCCCGCGCCGCCGGCCTCCCGCCGCTCGCGCGCCGCACCGGAGCCGCCTCCGCACGTGCTGCTCCGACCGCCCGAGGTCCAGCAGTTCGGCTTCGGCCTTCCGGGAGGGTTCGGGGTCAGCTACCAGACGCAGTCCGAGGCCGGCTCGTCGCACAGCCTGACCACGGCCCTGGTGAACGTCCTGGCCCTGGCCGCGGGGAGCGGGTACGCGGTGGCGGGGCTCTTCTGGATCAGCTCCCTCGTGGAGTCGCCGCTGTGGGTCCCCCTCGGGGGGCTGGCCGTGCTCGTGTCCGTCGCCGTCGCCGCGATCTGGCACGTCAGGAGGGCGCGGGGCCGTCAGGGGCCGGAGGGCGAGCGCCCGGCCGTGCGGGATTGAGGGATCTCGGGCCGACGCCCGTGTCGGTTCCGCGGGGAGCGGCTAATGAGATCTACGTCGTAAAGGCGTGGGGCGTGCGAACCGTAGGCGAGACACCGCTCACACGGCCCCGTCGCTAGAATCGCCACGACACTCTCCGCGCACCGAAAAGAACCCATGATCCCCTCACATCTCCTGGGCGACCAGTGACCCTCGACCCCGAGATCCTGGGCCTGCTCCTGCTCGCCGGCGTGGCCGCGGGCTGGGTCGACGCCGTCGTCGGCGGGGGAGGGCTCCTCCTCCTGCCCGCCCTGCTGATCGCCGCGCCCACCACACCCCTGGCCACCCTGCTGGGCACCAACAAGCTGGGCGCGGTCTTCGGCACCACCTCCGCCGCCCTCGCCTACGCCCGCCGGGTCCCGCTCGACCGCCGGGTCGTCCTGCCCACGTCCGCGCTCGCGCTGCTCGGCTCGGGGCTGGGCGCCGTCCTGGCCACCGCCCTGACCGCCGACGTCCTCAAACCCGTCATCATGGTCGTCCTGGCCGGTGTGGCGCTGCTGGTGTACTTCCGCCCCGCCATGGGCTCGGTCTCCGACCCCCGACTGCGCACCCGCAACCGGCTGCTGGCGGCCATGGCCCTGGCCGGGCTGGGCGTGAGCTTCTACGACGGGCTGATCGGCCCCGGCACCGGCGTCTTCCTCATCATCGCGCTCACCGCCGTCCTGGGCATGGACTTCGTCACCGCCTCCGCCTCGGCCAAGATCGTCAACGTGTGCACCAACCTCGGCGCCCTGGTCGTCTTCGCCTTCGGCGGGCACATCGACTGGCTGCTGGGCCTGGGGTTGGCCGTGAGCACCATCATCGGCGCCCAGATCGGTGCGCGCATGGCGCTCAGGCGCGGTTCGGGCTTCGTCCGCGCCGTCCTGCTCGTCGTGGTGCTGCTCCTGCTGGTGCGCATGGCCTGGGACCTCTTCGCCTGACGGGTCAGTCCCCGTCCGCGGCGTGGGCGGCCAGGGCGTCCGCAGCCAACAGGGCCAGGGCCGCCGCCTGGTCGCCGAGTACACCGTCGTCGAAGACCGCCCGCGGCGAGTGGTTGGGGGCCGGCTCCCCCTCGACGCCGGGCGGGGTGGCGCCGAGCATGAGCATCGTGGCCGGCACCCGTCGCGCGACGAAGGAGAAGTCCTCCGCGCCCATGGTCGGCCGCGGTGACTCGACCACCCGCGCGCCGAAGGCGCCCCGCAACGCCTCCATCGCCCGCCGGGTGGTCCGCTCGTCGTTGACCACGCTCGGGTAGCCGGTGTCGAGCCGCACGGTGGCGCGCGTGCGGTGCGCCTCGGCCACGCCCCGGACGACTCCGGGCAGCTCGGCCTCGACCCGGGACAGCGCCTCGGGCGACATGGTGCGGACGGTGCCCGCCAGACGGGCCGAGCCGGGGATGACGTTGTCGGCGCCGGCCCCGGCGGCCAGCTCGGTCACCGAGAGCACCACGGGATCGAACACGTCGAACCGGCGCGAGGCGAAGGCCTGCAGCGCCGACACGGTCTCGGCGAGCGCCGGTACGGGGTCGACCGCCTCGTGCGGCCGGGACGCGTGGCCGCCGCGCCCGTGGACCTCCACGCTCAGGTGCGTCGAGCCGGCGGTCACGGTGCCGGTGCGGGTGAGGAAGACGCCGCGCGGCCCCTGTCCGACGTGGATCGCGAACGCCGCGACCGGGGGCGTACCGGCCGCCTCCAGCAGCCCCTCGTCCAGCATCAGCGAGGCGCCGCGGTACCCCTCCTCGCCCGGCTGGAACATGAACACCACGTCGCCCGCGAGCGTGTCGCGGAACCTGTGCAGGATCCGGGCGGCGCCGACCAGGCCGGCGACGTGCAGGTCGTGGCCGCAGGCGTGCATCGCCTCGCCGGTGGCGCGGAACGGCAGCCCGGTCGCCTCCCGCAGGGGGAGGGCTTCCATGTCCGCGCGCAGCAGCACGGCGGGGCCCGGGCGCGCGCCGCGCAGGACCGCGACCACCGAGCCCAGCGCGCCGCCCGTGCGCACCTCCAGCCCCAGGGGTGCGAGGGCGTCGAGCACACGGCGCTGCGTGCGGGGCACCTCCAGCCCCACCTCCGGGTCGGCGTGCACGGCCCGGCGCAGTGCGACCAGGTCCGGGAGGAGTTCGCGACCGGCGCGGACCGATCGCTCGGCGAAGCCGTCGGGGACGGCACCTGACATGTTCATGCGGCCTCCTGGGAGCCGGACGGTGTGCGGGATCGCGGCCGCGCGGGCCGGGCGGCGGCCCGCCGGCGCGGGCGGGCGGTCTCCTTCTCGGGGCCAGGGGCGGTGGCCGGCGTCGGCCGTCCCCGTTCAGGGCGTCACCACGGCGAAGGCCGGATCGGGTGCCTCCAGGACGCGGAACAGCGCGCGGAGCTCACCGGGGTCGCCCTCGTACTCGGCGTCGCCGAGGTCGCGGCGGGCCAGGACGCCGACCAGGCCCGGCTTCGTCGTGGTGAGGGTCAGGCGGGCCCGCGGGTCGGGTTCGCGGTCGCGGTGGTGCACGAGCACGCCGTTGGCCAGGCGCAGGTGCCAGACCGCGTCCTGGTCGGGCAGGCGCAGGTCCACACGGACGTCGAGGTCCCAGGCGGCGGGTCCGTCGATCCGCACGGCGAGGGAGTCGAGGAGCTGGTCGACGCTCAGAGCGGCCAGCAGGCGGGAGCCGCCGGGTCGGCGGGCCGGCGGGGGGCCGTGCAGGAGCTCCCGCGCTCCGGTGAGGTAGGCGTTGCGCCAGGTCGCGTTCTCGCAGCCGTGGCCGAGCGAGGTGTAGGCGTGGGCGAGGCGTCGCCGCGCCCCCTCGTGCTCCGGCTCGGCGAAGACCGCGTGGCCGAGCAGGGTGGCGGCGAAGCGGAGGTCGCCCTCGGCGAGGAGGGCGTCCGCGTGCGCGAGTGCGGCGTCGATCCCGCCGAGCAGGCGCACCCAGCGCCTGGCCTCCTCGACCGGCGGGTGCTCCCACAGGTGGGCGGGGTTGCCGTCGTACCAGCCGAGGTAGCGCTGGTAGATGCCCTTGACGTTGTGGCTCAGCGATCCGTAGTAGCCGCGGTTGGCCCACTGCCGGTCCAGGCCGGGCGGCAGGGTGAGCTCCTCCGCGATCTCGCGCGGGGTCAGGCCCCGGTTGATCAGCCGCACGGTCTGGTCGTGCAGGTAGGCGTAGAGGTCGCGCTGGCCGGTGAGGAAGCGCTCGATCCGGTCCGCGCCCCAGGTGGGCCAGTGGTGGGTGGCGAAGGCGACGTCGGTGCGGTGCCCGAAGAGCCGGATCGCCTCGGTGAGGTAGTGCGCCCACTGCCGGGCGTCGCGGACCTGGGCTCCGCGCAGGGTGAGGATGTTGTGCATCGTGTGCACGGCGTTCTCGGCCAGGCACAGCGCCCGATGGGCGGGCAGGTACATGTTCATCTCCGCCGGCGCCTCGGTGCCCGGCGTGAGCTGGAACTCGATCTCCACCCCGTCCACGACCCGGACCTGTCCGGTGCGGGTGACCGACTCGGTGGGCTCGACGAGTCCGATGGTGCCGGACGCCAGTCGCGGTCCCAGGCCGCAGCCCAGGTGGCCGGCGGGGGACGCTTCGAGCGCGGTTCCGTACATGAAGCCGGACCGCCGGGCCATCGCGGGCCCGGCGTGGACGTTCTCGGAGACCGCGTGTTCCAAGAAGCCCTCGGGGGCGATCACGGGGACCCCGGGCGCGGCGTCGGCGAGCACACCGTCCACGCCGCCGAAGTGGTCGGCGTGGGGGTGGGTCAGGATCACGCCGGTGACCGGCCGGTCACCGCGGTGGGAGCGGTAGAGCGCCAGTGCGGCGGCGGCGGTCTCGGCGGTGGTCAGCGTGTCGATCACGATGACGCCGCTCGCGCCCTCGACCAGGGTCATGTTGGCCAGGTCGAGTCCGCGGACCTGGTAGACGCCCTCAGTGACCCGGAACAGGCCGTGCTGGGCCGCGAGGCGGCTCTGCCGCCACAGGCTCGGATGCGCCTGCTCGGGTGCGGGCCCCTCCAGGAAGGCGTAGGCCTCGGCGTCGTGGACCAGGCGTCCGTCGGCGCCGGTGACGCGTGCGGGATCGAGCGACGCCACGAATCCGCGTTCGGCGTCGCGCCGGTCCTGCTCGTCCTCGGGGGGCAGGTCGGGGCCGTGCTCCTGGGCGGCGCTCATGACCGGCCTCCCGCGGCGGTGACCAGTTCCCGGATGATGCCCTCGCGCTGGATCTCCGAGGCGCCGGTCAGGACGCGGAACATGCGCAGCTGCCGCCAGATGACCTCGACCGGGGCCCCGCGCACCATCCCGGCCTTGCCGTGGAGCTGGACGGCCTGGTCGGCGATGGCGAAGGCGCGCTCGCCCACGAACAGTTTGCACATGAAGGACTCCAGGCGCGGCCGGTGCCCGGCGTCGAGCGCGGCGAGGGCGTCGTAGGTCATGGAACGGGCCGCGTAGTAGTCGGTGGCCATGTCCGCGAGCTTGTGCTGGACGGCCTGCTTCTCCAGCAGGAGCCCGCCGGAGACCGCGCGCCCGGCGGCGAAGTCGAAGGCCAGGCCGAAGGCCCGCCGTGCGGCGCCCAGGGCGGTGGGGCAGTGCAGCAGCCGGTTCGCGGTGACCCGGCCCAGGCTGATGCGCAGTCCCTGCCCCTCCTGGCCGAGCAGGTTCTCGGCGGGCACGAAGCAGTCGTCCAGGACGACGTCGCTCTCGATGTTCTGCCCCGACAGGGGGACCTGGCCGGGCAGGACGCGGCAGCCGGGCGAGTCGAGGTCGACCAGGAACGCGGAGTAGGACTCCTCGTCGCCGTCCATGCGGGCGACCAGGATGGCGAAGTCGGCGAAGGTGCCGCCGGTGCTGAACACCTTGTGCCCGGTGATCCGGTAGCCGCCCGGGACCGGGGTCGCGGTGGTGCGCATGCGGCGTACGTCCGAGCCCGCGTCGTCCTCGGTCATGGAGAAGCAGCACGCCCGTTCGGCCCGTACGACCGGCAGGAGGTACTTGTGGACCTGGTGGTCCGTGGCGTGCTCGAAGATCGCGCCGACGCGCAGGGGCCCGCCCATGTCGCCGAGCACGCTGGTGGCCAGCACGCGGCCGGAGGCGCCCACCTCCTCCTTGAGCGCGGCCAGCTCCGTGAGGGACAGGGCCCGGCCGCCCAGGTGCTCGGGCAGGTGGACGCCGTAGAAGCCGAGTTCTCGGCTGCGCCGCCAGACCGGCTCCAGCATGGAGCGCCGCAGCGGTGTCTCGGGCTCCAGCCCGAGGTCGGCCTCGTACTCCGCCAGTTCGCCGGACAGGTAGTCCCGGAGCCGTGTGACGAGGTCGTCCAGGCGGGGGTTGTCGTCGTAGGTCGGTCGCAGTGCGAAGGTCATGGCCCTCTCACCCCACCTTTCGTTCGGTGCCGGCCCACTCGCGCTGTCGGAGCGAGCGCCGGTCGATCTTGCCGTTGCGGTTGCGGGGGAGCCGGGGGACGAACTCGACCAGGCGGGGGAGTTTGACCCTGGAGAGCCGGGTCGCGCAGAACTCGCGCAGTTCCTCGGCTGTGGGGTCCGTGCCGGGGTGGGGCGTGACGAACGCCTTGACGGTCTCGCCCCAGCGCTCGTCGGGGACGCCCACCACGCACACCTCGTAGACGGCGGGGTGCTCGTACAGGGCGGCCTCCACCTCGGTGCAGTAGACGTTGTAGCCGCCGGAGATGATCATGTCCTTCTTGCGGTCCACGATGAACAGGTAGCCGTCCCAGCGGAAGAAGCCCAGGTCGCCGGTGTGCACCCAGCCGTCGCGGAAGGTCTGGGCCGTGGCCTCGGGGGCGTGGAAGTACTCCTTGACGCAGTCGGGTCCGCGCGCGACGATCTCGCCCACCTGCCCGTCGGGGAGGGGTAGGCCCCCCTCGTCGACGACGCGGACCTCGGTGTCGAAGACGGGCCGCCCGCAGGAGAGCAGCAGTTCGGGGTCGGACTCGATCCCGCGCACCACGTCCTCGGAGGTGAGGAAGGTGATGGCGCTCGTGGTCTCTCCCTGGCCGTAGCCCTGGTTGACCACGGGGCCGAACAGTTCGACGGCCTCGCGCAGGCGGGCGGGGCTCACGGGCGCGCCGCCGATCGTGACGCTGCGCAGCCGCGACAGGTCCCTCTCGCGTGCGCTCGGCGCGGCCAGCACCAGGTTGAGCATCACCGGCACCAGGAAGGTGTGGGTGACGCGTTCGCGTTCCAGGGCGTCGAGGTAGGCCTCGGGGTCGAAGGCGGGCAGGACCACGACGGTGGAGCCGCGGAAGAAGCAGCCGAGGATCACCATGCCGCTGGCGTGGGTGATGGGACCGGGGGCGAGGTAGACCGCTCCGGGGCCGGCGGAGCCCTGCGGGTTCATCGCGAGCTTGCGCATGTTGGCCAGGCGGTTGCCGACGGTCTGGACGGCGGCCTTGAGGGTGCCGGTGGAGCCGGAGGTGAAGTTCAGGACCGCGGGGTCCTCGGCGTCGAGGTCGACGGCCACCGGGTCGGGGGCGCCCTCGGCCAGCAGGGAGGCGTAGGCGGCGGGGTCGCCGGCGGCTCCGTCGAGGGCGACCACGAGGCAGTCCAGCGCGCGGGCGTCGACGATCGTGCGCACCGCGTCGAGGTGGGCCGCGTCGACCAGGACGAGCCGGACCCGTGCGTCCACCAGGACGTGTTCGACCTCGGCCTCGGCCAGGCGGGCGCTGATCGGTACGCGCAGGCATCCGGCCTTGCAGATCGCCATCTCGGCGACGACCAGCTCTCCGCGGTTGCCGGCCAGGGTGGCGACCGCGGTGCCCGGGCCCAGACCGCGCGCGAGGAGTGCGCCGGCCAGGCGGTTGGACTCCGCCTCCAGTTCGCCGTAGGTCCAGCGCCGCTCCCCGGACACCAGGGCCTCCGCCTCCGGCCGGTGGGCCGCGCTGCGGGTGAGATAGCTGCCAAGGTTCACGTGCTCTCCAATGTTCGATGAGCGAGCACGAAGATATTAGACAGAGTGTCCAGGAAATGTCCAGAAGGCCGGACCTTGCTAGAAAGAGCCCATGACACAAGAGGATCGGCGGACCCTGCGCACGCGGGCCGCACTCCGGACGGCGTTCGTCTCCCAGGTGCTCGAACGCGGGTACGCCGGCGTCAGGGTGGAGCACATCGCCGCGGCGGCCGACGTCGGAAGGGCGACGTTCTACACGCACTTCCACGACAAGGAGGCGCTCTACGACCACGTGGTCGAGGTCGTCCTGGACGAGCTGCGCGAACGGCTGGCCCCCGTCGACCGCCGGGGCGTGGGCTTCACCGGGCGGCCGGTGGCCGAGCTCTTCCGCCACGCCGCCGAGCAGCCCGACGTGTACAGGCTGATCCTGCGCGGGGAGGGCGACGGCCGCGGCCTGCGGGCCCTGACCGACGCCTGGACCGCCACGGCCCACGAGATCTTCACCGAGCGCACCCGGGCCCAGCGCACCCGGCCCCGGGTCGACCTGCGCGTCATCGCGCGCGCCTGGGTCGGCGAGCAGGTCTCGGTGCTGCTGTGGTGGCTGGAGTCGCCGGCGCCGCGCCCGGACACCGAACAGGTGGTGGAGACGCTGGTCGAGCTCTCCCGGCGCGGGCGCTACTGGGCGACGGGCTTCGACTCGTTTTCCGACTAGGGGGTTGTGTGGTGCCGGTCACTGTGCTTATCTTCTGGACACCTCGACTTCTACTGGACAGAGTGTCCAGGATCTAGAGAAGGGTCGGCCCTGTGTCCCCGCACCGAAGACTCCTGCACGAATACCCCACCGGAGCCCGGCGCCGGGTCCTGTTGGCCGTCGTCGTCCTGGCGCTGTTCATCTCCGCCTACGAGGGGCAGCTCGCCCCGGTCCTGCCGCTGCTGTTGTCGGACCTGGGCATGTCCCTGGCGACCTACGGGCAGATCACCGCCCTGTCGCTGCTGTTCGGGGCCGTGTCCGGGTACCTGGGAGGCGAGCTGGTCGACCGGATCGGCCGCGTCCGGGTGCTGGTGCCGTTCATGTTCCTCTCCGCGGCGGCGTGCCTGTTCATGGCGCTGTCGCAGTCCGTGGAGCACTTCATCGCCGCGCGCATCCTGCTCGCCTTCGTCGAGGGCGTGGCGATGGCCGGCACCCAGCCGCTGATCCGGGACTTCACACCGAGGATGGGCAGGGCCCAGGCCTTCGCGTTCTGGAGCTGGGGCCCCGCCGGGGCGAACTTCTTCGCGGCGGCCGTCGCCGCGCTGACACTCGACCTGTTCGGCGGCTCCTGGCGCGCACAGATCCTGCTGATGACCTGCACGGCCTTCGTCGGCGCGGTGATCGTCGCCCTGACCCTGCGCGACCTGTCCCCGCAGCTGCGCCGCACAATCCGCCTCACCGAGCGCACCACCCGCGGGAGCGGCGGCGCGGTCCCGGCCGGGCACCCGCTGCGCCTGCTCCTGCGCCACCGGGTCATCTGGGCGCACGTGGGCGCGATGTCGCTGCTCTATGTGTTCCTCTCCACCATGAACGCCTACGGCCAGACCCTGCTGGCCGAGCACTTCGGCGTCACCGTGCGCACGGCCTCCGCGATCGTGATGGTGTTCTGGGCGAGCAACCTGGTGGCCAGCCTCGTCTTCGCCCGCCTCTCCGACAGGACGCAGAGGCGCAAGCCCTTCCTCGTCGGCGGCGGCGTGGCGGCGACGCTGCTGCTCGGGGTGTTCGTCCTGACGATGGGCGCCGGGGCCTCCGTCCCGCCTGCGCTCGTCATCGCGCTGCTCACCGCGGTCGGGATCTCGCTCGGTACCGTCTTCGGCCCGTGGATGGCCAGCTTCTCGGAGTACACCGAGGAGGTCCACCCGGACGCCCAGGGCGTGGCCTTCGGCCTGAGCCACTTCGTCAGCCGCCTGTTCATCTTCGTGGCGGTGCTGCTGGCGCCCGTGGTGGTCGCGGCCGGCGACTGGCGGCTGTGGACGGTCGTCACCCTGGTCACGACCGCCGGCTTCGCGCTCGTGGTCACCCAGGTCCAGGGCGGCCCGTCGCGGGCACGCCGGGTCCCGGTGTCGGCTCCCACCCACAGCGAGCCGGAGCGGGCCCCGGACGCGTGAGCCCCTGAGCCCTCCCGCCGCCCGGGACGCCCTCGCGTGGGGGCCGTGCGGAGCCCGGACCGGGCTCCGCACGCGCCTCACACCGCGGTCAGGTGCAGCAGGAGCGCCTGGGCCGGGTCCAGGTTGGGCAGCTGGAGCCCCGAGCGCGCCAGGACCGCGCCCGAGACCTCGACCTCCTCCCGCCCGTACCACGGCGGCGCGGACCGCTGGGTGGTGCCGGGCGTCCCGGCCTCCTCCCGCCGGCGCACCCGGTAGGTCAGGTCCTCGCACAGGCCCGGCAGGCGCACCCGGCCCGGCATCGCCCGGGCCGAGGTCGACAGGCGGGCGTAGAGGAAGACCGCCTCGCTCCCGTCGGGGGCCACCACCCCGTCGAGCTGCTCGGCGGGGTCGGGCGCGTCGGCGTGCACGAGGTCGCCCGAGTGCAGCAGCGGGCGCAGCTCCCGGTACAGCCCGATCCAGCCCGCCAGGACCTCCAGCTCGCGCGGCGCGCACCCGGTGATGTCCCACTCGATGCCCGCGTGCGCGACCAGGCTCGTCAGGCAGCGCAGGGACAGGTCGGTGAGGCGGCCCGTGGTGTGCGAGCGGGGCCCGCCGACGTGGGCGCCCACGAGTTCGGGCGGGATCAGCAACCCGGTCCAGCGCTGGATCGCCAGGCGCTCCAGGGGATCGTTGGTGTCGGAGGCCCACACCCGGTCGGTGCGCTCCAGGATGCCCAGGTCGCCCCGGCCGCCGCCGGAGGAGCACGACTCGATCTCCACCCGCGGGTGGCGGGCGCGCAGCCGGTCCAGCAGCGCGTACACCGCCAGTGTGTGGTGGTGGGTGCCCGCGCCGCCGGTGGGGGCGTGCACGGGTTCGAGCAGGTCGCGGTTGTGGTCCCACTTGACGTGGTCGGGGCGGTACTCGGTGAGCAGCGCGTCCAGGTGTTCGAACACGTACTCGAACGCCTCGGGGCGGGCCAGGTCGAGCAGGTGCTGGTGGCGGCTGGGCGGGGGCAGGCGGTCCGGGGCGGCCAGGAACCAGTCGGGGTGGGCGCGCGCGAGGTCGGAGTCGGGGTTGACCATCTCCGGCTCCACCCACAGTCCGACCTGCATCCCCAGGGAGCGGACGTGGTCGAACAGGGGGTGCAGCCCGTCGGGCCACACCTCGGTGTCCACGGTCCAGTCGCCGAGCCCGGCCGTGTCGTCGCGCCGGCCGCGGAACCAGCCGTCGTCCAGGACGAAGCGCTCCACGCCGATGGCCGCCGCGGTGTCGGCGAGGCGGGTGAGGGTGTCCAGGTCGTGGTCGAAGTAGACGGCCTCCCAGGTGTTGAGGACGACCGGCCGTGGGGAGGAGGGGTGGGACGCGCGCGAGCGCAGCCACCGGTGCACGCGCGCCGACATCCCGTCCAGGCCCCGGTCCGACCAGGAGAAGTACATCCACGGGGTGGTGTAGTGCTCCCCCTGGGCCAGGCGCACCTCGCCGGGGTGGGTGAGCTCTCCCCCGGCCAGGACGCCGTCGGCCTGCCCGGCGCCCTCGGGCAGGCGTTCGGCCAGGTGGACGTGGTCGCCGCTCCATCCGGTGTGCACGCCCCACACCTCGCCGTGGCCGAACCCGAACCCGGGGGTGCCCGCGGTGAGCACGAGCGGGGCGTCGTGCCCGGTCCGGCCGCGCCGGGAGGCCCGCAGCCGGGTGCCCATGGTGAGCTCCTGGCGCTGGGGCGCGCGCTCGCGGCACCAGCGCCCGGTCAGGTCCAGGACCTCGCCGGCCTCGCGCGGCAGGGGCATCGCGGCCAGGAGGGAGTCCAGGGTCCACACGGCGGGGTCGGTGTTGGTCACGGTGTGGCGCACGCGTACCAGGCCGGAGGCCTCCATGCGCACCTGGATGCGCAGGTCCAGCCCGGCGGTGCGCGCGGTGACGGTGAGGGCGCCGCCCCGGCCGCCGTCGCCGCCGGTGGCGACGCCCCGCCCGTCCTGGTCGAGGGGGTCCACGACGACCTCCTGGACGGTCCAGCGCGGGAAGGTGGCGCGGCCCTCGTGGTGGCCGGAGATCCCGGGGTGGCCGCGCCAGCCCTCGGCCTGGGAGGGCAGCAGCGAGACCGGGACCGGCTCGTCGAGGCCGTTGTTGGCGGCGGGCGGCGCGGAGACCGCGGCCAGGCCGGCGGTCCCGGCCAGGTCGGCGCCCCAGTGCAGTACGTGCGGCAGCCCGGTGTCGGGTACGGCCAGCACCAGCGCGGTCCCGGCGGCCCTCAGTTCGACGGTGCGGTGGGTCATCCCTTGCTCGCTCCCAGGGTCAGTCCCGCCACGAAATGGCGCTGCAGCAGGAAGAACACGATCAGCGTCGGCAGGGCGACGATGACGGAGCCCGCCGACAGAAGGTTGTAGTCGACGAAGAAGGCGCCCTGGAGGTTCTGCAGCGCCGTGGTGATGGGCATCTTGTCGCCGCTGGACAGCAGGGCCAGCGCCCAGAAGAAGTCGTTGTAGATCCAGGTCACCAGCAGGGTCGCCAGAGCCGCCAGGCTGGGCCGGCACAGGGGCAGCACGACCTTCCAGTACTGCTGGAACACGCTCGCCCCGTCGACCCTGGCCGCCTCCAGCAGGGAAGTGGGCATGGCCTTCATGAAGTTGCTCAGCACGAACGTGCAGAACCCGATCTGGAAGGCCACGTGGATCAGGACGACTCCCATGTGGCTGTCGTAGAGGGAGCCGGACTCGCTGATCCAGTAGGGCAGCCGGATGGAGGTGTAGAGGCGGAAGAGCGGGACCAGCAGCGCCTGGGGCGGCAGCAGGTTCGCGGCCAGGAACACCGCCAGCATCAGCAGGTTGAACCGGCGCGAGTAGTTGCTCAGCACGAACGCCGCGCACGAGGACAGGAACAGGGTCAGCACCACCGCGGGAACCGTGATGAGCAGCGAGTTCGCGAAGTAGACGGGCATCTCGCCCTGGGTCCAGGCGTTGGCGTAGTTGTCCAGGGTGAAGCCGCCCAGGGACAGGTAGCCGTGCACGGTCGTGTAGTCGTAGTCGCGCAGAGAGTTGATCACCGCCCACAGCACGGGGAAGAACCACGCCAGCGCGGTGATGAGGAGGAAGGCGTGCAGGGCGGCCCGGGCGGGTCGGATCCGGCGGCGGCGCCTCGCGGGCAGGGTCGTGGCGGTCACCGTTGGGCCCCTCTCAGCACGGTGGACACATAGATGGCGATGAAGACGAGCGAGAACGCGAGCATGATCACGGCCAGGGCGGAGCCGAAGCCCACCCGGCTGGCCTCGCCGATGACGTTGGAGGTCACCAGCGCGGAGATCAGTTCCAGCCCGTTGCGGCCCCGGTTGATGATCCACACCAGGTCGAAGGCCCGCAGCGCGTCGATGACGGTCACCACGACCACGACCACGTTGATCGGCAGCAGGGCCGGGAAGACCACGCTGGTGAACGTGCGCACCGGTCCGGCGCCGTCGATGGCGGCCGCCTCGCGCAGTGAGGGGTCGACGGCCTTCAGGCCCGCCAGGTAGAGCAGCATGATGTAGCCGGTGTGCTTCCACCCCGCCGCGACCAGGACCGCGTACAGGTTGATGTCGGGGTCGCCGAACCAGTCCACGGGCGGGCGGTCGGAGACCAGGGCGAGGAAGGCGTTGAGCAGGCCCTGGTCGCTGGAGTAGATGAGCTGCCAGATGAACCCGGTCAGGGCGAGCGAGAGCACGACGGGCAGGTAGAAGACGCTCTGGTAGACCGGGCCGCCGCGCAGCTCGCGGTCGAGCAGGACGGCGAAGAACATGCCCAGCACGGTGGGCACCGCGAAGAGGAACAGCAGCCACACGAGGTTGTTGCGCAGTGCCGGTTCGAAGGGCGGGTAGAGGGTGTAGGCGTCGGTGTAGTTCTGGGTGCCGATCCACTCGATGGTCTCCAGGCCGCCGATCCCGTCCCAGCGGGTGAACGACAGCAGGACCGTGGCGGCGGCGGGCAGCCAGACCAGGCCGATGACCAGGAACGCGGGGACGCCGAGCATCAGGGCGAGGGAGATCCGGTCGCGGCGCCCGTAGCGCAGCGTCGTGCGGCGGCCGCGGGGAGGCCTTCGCCGGTCGGGGGGCGGGGGCGCCGCCGGGGGTGCGGCTGTGGTGCCGGGGGTGGCCATGCCTTGCTCCTCACTGACCGAAGATGGACAACTTCTGGCGTTGGATGCTGGCGGTCAGGTCGGCGATGTCGTCGGGTCGGCTGAGGAAGCGCTGGAGGGCGGGGATCATCACGATGGAGGCGAAGTCGGGGCGCGAGTCGCGGTCCATGTACTGGGTGAGCGCCCCGGCGTTGACGACCATGTCGTTGACCTTGGCCTCCAGCGGGCTGAACCCGCTGGTGTCGGCGTCCAGGCGCAGGGGCAGGGCCTGGGGGTCGACCGCGGTGTAGACCTCCTCGGCCTCGCGCGTGCCGAAGTGCGCCAGCAGGGCGTGGGCGGCCTCGGGGTTGCGCGGGGTCCCCGAGGCCATGAACCCGTCGATGGGGGCCTCGACCGCGTCGGCGCCGATCTCGGCGTCGAACTCGGGGAAGGGGAAGCAGTCCAGGTCGTCCAGGTCCTCGCCCTCGGGGAAGACGTGGGTGAGGAACATGCCGCAGAGCATCATCCCGGCCTCGCGGCGCACCAGGGAGGTCTGCGCCTCGTTGATGCCCCGGCCCAGGGGGTCGGCCTGGTGGTGGGGCAGCAGTTCGGCCCAGGCGCCGAAGACGGCGCGGACCTCGGGGGAGTCCCAGGAGTGCAGGCCGTCGAGGAGTTCGAGGTGGAACTCGGGCCCGTTCAGGCGCAGGTTGAGGTGGTCGAACATGCCCATGGCGGGCCAGCCCTCGCGCACGCCCGAGGCGATCGGTTCGAGGCCGTCCCGGCGCATCCGCTCGCACAGTTCGACGAACTCCGCGCGGGTGGCGGGCGCCTCGTAGCCGTTCTCCTCGAACAGGCTCCTGCGGTGGAAGACCGCCCAGGGGGCGGTGGAGTCGGGGACCATGTACTGCTTGCCGTCGGGGGCCGAGCACAGGTCGCGGACCTGGTCGGTGAAGGCGCCCTCGAGGCCCTCCCACACCTGCGAGACGTCGCTGATCAGGCCGCGTTCGGCGAAGAAGCGCGTGCGGTATCCGGCGAACCACGCGATGACGTCGTCCGGCGTGCCCTGGAGGTAGTTGTTGATGCTCTCCTGGAAGGACGTGGAGTCGAAGGTGTTGATCTCCACGGTGTGGCCGGACTCCGCCTCGAAGAGGCCGACGATGTCCTGCATGGCCGCGCGCTGGGCGGCGTTGGCGCGGTTGGAGGTCAGCGTGACGGTGTTCGGGTCACGGGAGGAGCAGCCGGCCAGGGCGGGCAGGGCCGCGAGGGTCCCGGCACCGGCCAGTCCGCGCAGCAGGGAGCGGCGCCGGAGGCCGGGCGGCGCCGGAGGTCTGGGGTGCATCGTGGGCTCCTCCGAAACGGTGTGAAGGCGGTCACACGTGAATCTTCAACACGAAAGCCCACGTTGTCAACAGGTACGAACTTTTTCCAACAGGTATCGACGGTCGAATTGACACGAGCTCGGAACCTGCCAGGCTGTTACCAACATCTTCAAACAAATCCATGGGACCCAGGGAGACGGATTGCTGGCCGCCCAACGGCAGGAGCAGATCCTCGACCAGGTACGGCGGACCGGGGCCGTCCGCGTCGCCGACCTCGTCGAGAGCCTCGCGGTGTCGGACATGACCATCCGGCGCGACCTCGACGCGCTGGAGAGCCGCGGCGCCCTGCGCAAGGTGCACGGCGGCGCCGTCACCACCCAGGGCCCGCGCACCGAGGAACCCGGGTTCGAGGCCAAGTCGACCCGCCAGGCGCGCGAGAAGCGCGCCATCGCCCGTGCCGCGGCGGACCTGGTCGAACCGCACAGCGCCGTGGCCCTGTCCGCAGGCACCACCACCGCGGCCGTCGCCGAACACCTGTGCGAGGTCCCGGGGCTGACCGTGGTCACCAACTCCCTGCGCGTGGCCCAGATCCTGCACCGCGCCCCCCGCCCGGACCGCACCGTCGCGCTCACCGGAGGGTTCCGCACCCCCTCCGACGCCCTGGTGGGCCCCCTCGCCCTGACCTCCCTGCGCGGCCTCAACCTCGACGTCCTCATCCTGGGCGTGCACGGCATGCAGGTCCGCTCCGGCTTCACCACCCCCAACCTCATGGAGGCCGAGACCGACCGCGCCCTGGTCGAGGCCGCCGGCGCGCTCGTGGTCGTGGCCGACCACACCAAATGGGGCACCGTCGGGGTCAGCACCATCGCCCCGCTCGACCGCTGCGACGTGCTCGTCACCGACACCGGCCTGGACCCGGACGCGCGCCGGGCCCTGGACGAACACGTGGGCCGCGTCGTGGCCGCGCCCCTGACCGAGGACGGGCTCTGACCGACCCGGAAAACCGCTGGTGCGCCGCACGGCCGCGGCACTACCGTGGCGCCGGGCCGCCCCGACCCGGCGGCCAGCGGACCGGCGAGGAGCTCCAGCGGTGGACGTGCACGAGTACGCCCGGTACGACGCGGTCGGCCTGGCCGACCTGATCCGCCGGGGCGAGGTCGGCGCCGCCGAGGTCGAGACGGCCGCCCGCCGCGCGCTCACCGGCGCCCACACCGCCCTCAACGCCCTGACCGGACCGCTCTTCGACGTACCCACCGCCCACGACCCCCGCGGGCCGCTGGCCGGGGTCCCCTTCGTCATCAAGGACAGCGGCCCCTTCGCCCGCGGGGTGCCCTCCGCCCTGGGCAGCCGCGGCCTGCTCGCCGTGGCCCGGCACGACCACACCCTGATGACGCGCCTGCGCGCCGCCGGACTCACCGCGCTGGGCCAGAGCACAGCACCCGAACTCGGCCTCAACTTCGCCACCGAGCCCCGCCTGCACGGGCCCACCCGCAACCCCTGGGACACCGCCTTCGGCGTCGGCGGCTCCAGCGGGGGAGCAGCCGCACTGGTGGCCGCAGGAGCGGTCCCCTTCGCCCACGGCAACGACGGCGCCGGGTCACTGCGGATCCCGGCCTCGGCGTGCGGTGTGGTCGGCCTCAAACCCACCCGCGGCCGCACCCCCTGCGGACCCGACGCCGGGGAGGCGGGGTACGGGCTCGTGACGGAGTTCGGCCTCACCCGCACCGTGCGCGACGCCGCCCACCTGCTCGACGCCCTGGGCGCCCCGCCCCTGGGGGAGAAGTTCGTCGCGCCCGCGCCCGCGCGCCCCTTCGCCCAGGCCCTGCTCCGCGACCCCGGCCGGCTCCGGATCGCCGTCACCACCCGGCCCTGGGCCGAGACGCAGGTGGACCCCGGCGTGGCCGAGGCCGCCCTGGACACCGCACGCGCCCTGGAGTGGATCGGCCACACCGTGGACGAGGACGCCCCCGACCTGGAACCCGAGGACGTGGTGGAGGGCTGTGTCCTGGCCGCCACGGCCACCGGGACCGCCCTGCTGCGGTCGCCCCACCCTCCCGACCCCGGCGCCCTGGAGGCCGTCTCCCGCCAGGTCCTGGCCGAGGCCCGGCGGTGCACCGCCGTGGAGATCGCCGGCGCACTCCAGGCCCAGCACCGCGTCACCCGAGCCGTGTCCCGGTTCCTGGACACCCACGACCTCCTGGTCACCCCCACCCTGGGGCGGCCGCCCGCGCCGCACGGCACCCTCGACTACGACGCCCCCGGTCACTCGGTGCGCTCCTGGCTGCGCCGGATCCTGTCCTACGGGCCCTTCACCGCACCCTTCAACGTCTCCGGGCACCCCGCGATCAGCCTCCCCGTGGCCCAGAGCCCGCGCGGCCTGCCCATCGGCGTCCAGCTCGTGGCCGCCGCCGGCCGCGAGGACCTGCTCCTGGCGGTGGCCGCCCAGATCGAGGCGGCCCTGCCCTGGCACGACCGGCTGCCGCCCGCCCACGTGTGACCGGGCCGTTTGGCCCGGCCCGGGCGGGGGGTACGTTGCCCGGGGCAGCCGCCGACGTCGACCGAGGGGAAGCCATGCCGGAGCTCATCGACCTGCACGCCACCGCCATGGGCGAGTTCGACCGCCGCGTCCGGGCCGTGGGCACCGCCGACTGGGCGCTGCCCACGCCCTGTGAGGACTGGGACGTGCACGACCTGGTCGACCACCTGGTCACCGAGCAGCTGTGGGTGCCCCACCTGCTCGCCGGCGGCCGCGTGGAGGACCTGGCCGACGAGCTCGCGGGCGACAACCTGGGGGAGGCGCCCGCGGCCACGTGGTCGGTCGCCTCGCGCGAGGCCCGTCTGGCCTGGTTGGCACCGGGGGCGCTGGATCGCACCGTGCACCTGTCCATGGGCGACGCCCCCGGGCGGGAGTACCTGTGGGAGATGACCTTCGACCTGGCCGTGCACGCCTGGGACCTGGCCCGGGGCGTGGGCGCCGACGAGCGCCTCGACCCGGAGCTGGTGGAGGCCCTGCGCGCGTGGGCGGGGAACCGGCCCCTGGGGCCGGGGCCGATGTTTCAGGGCCCGGCCGCCGTGGCGGACGACGCCGGACCCCAGGACCGGCTCCTGGCGCTGACCGGGCGCACCCCCTGACCGTGCGGCCCGGCCCGCGCCGGCTGAGCCCCGAACGCGTCCCGAACGCACGCGGCGGCCCCGGAGCGCGATGCTCCGGGGCCGCCGGTGTGCCAGGGGAGTGGTTCGGGGTCAGGCCTCGACGCGCTCGGCCAGGGTGCGCTCGTCGAAGTCCATCTCGGGCGGGGGCCGGCGGAAGCCCTGGGTGACGTAGGCGAGCTGGACCAGACCGACCAGCGCCCACACGCCGCCGATGGCGAAGGCCAGCCCGCTCAGGTTGGTCCACAGGTACACCGTCAGGGCCAGCCCGACTCCGGGCACGAGCCCGTAGCGGACCAGGTCGGCGCGGGTGCGCATCCGCTCGCGGACCACGAAGTGGCAGATCACCGACAGGTTCACCGCGGAGAAGGCCACCAGGGCGCCGAAGCTGATGAAGGAGGCCACCGTCTCGATGTCCAGGAAGACCGCGCCCACCGAGACCGCGCCGACCAGGACGATGTTGGCCGCCGGGGTGGAGAAGCGGGGGCTGAGGCGCCCGAAGAGGCGCTGGGGCAGCGTGCCGTCGCGCCCCATGGCGTAGAGCACGCGCGAGACGCTGGCCTGGGAGCTGAGCGCGGACCCGAAGGAACCGATGATCAGCGCGGTGGTCAGCAGCGCCGCCAGCAGGTCGCCGCCCAGGGCGCGCATGATGTCCAGCGCGGCGGCGTCCACGTCGGTGAAGCGGCCGTGGTCGGGGAAGACCATGTGGCCGAACCACGAGGCGGCCAGGAAGATGAGCCCGCCCAGCAGGGTCACGAGCATGATCGCCCGGGGCACGTCGCGGCTCGGGTTCTCCGCCTCCTCCGAGAGCGTGGTGACCGCGTCGAAGCCCAGGAAGGACTCGGTGAGGATGGCGGCGGCCGCGATGACGGGCAGGATCTCCAGCCCGGTGCCCACGAAGGGCGCCAGCGGGTGGATGTCGGCCTGCCCGAACAGGTGCCGCGCGCTCAGGGCGAAGAACAGCAGCAGGAAGGCCACCTGGGCGCCGACGATGAAGGTGTTGGCCCGGGCCACGATCTGGATGCCGCGCACGTTCAGGGTCGTGATCACGACCAGGAAGGCGATGATCCACACCCAGTCGGGCACGGAGGGGAACTGGGCGTTCAGGTACAGCCCGATGGTGATGTAGTTGATCAGCGGCAGGAACAGGTAGTCCAGCATCATCGTCCAGCCGACCATGAACCCCGTGCGCGGCCCGAGCGACTTCTGGGCGTAGACGTAGGCCGAGCCGGTCGAGGTGTAGACCCGCGACATCCGCCCGTAGGAGTAGGCGGTGAAGAGCATGGCGACCAGGGCGACCAGCACGGCGGACGGCAGGCGGCCCCCGGACAGGGCGGTGGCCACGCCGTAGACGGTCAGGATGGTCGTCGGCACCAGGTAGGCCAGGCCGAAGAGCACCAGATGCGGGAGCTTGAGGACGCGCTCCAACCGGGGGGTCGTCTTTGACAACAGATCGACCTTCCTGCGAGGTATATCACCACTTGCATGGCTTCAGGGCTTTTGTGAACCAGCCCACCATGACAGACATCACGCCCGCAGTGCAAGTGAATCACTCGCAAAGAATCGGCCGTACAACTGAATCATGAACGCTAGGCTTGTGGCACGATGAAATCAGTTGCCTCAGCGAGGGAATGGTCGTGTATCCCCACGAACACCCCCCACACCGCCCGCCCCGGCCTCGTCCGGACGCACGAACGGGGCCCGGCACCTCCGCACCGGGCCCCGCCACCGCACACCCTCAGACCCCCGACAACTCCATCCGCAGCACCAGGGCCACCAGCTCCACCAGCACCTCCTTGGCCGACTCCCGGCTACGCGCGTCGCACAGCAGCAACGGCACCTGCTCCTCCAGGTCCAACGCCACCCGCACGTCGTCCCCGCGGTGCGTGCGCTGGCCGTCGAAGCAGTTGACCGCCACCACGAACGGCACCCCGCGGCTCTCGAAGAAGTCGATCGCCCCGAAGGAGTCCGACAGCCGGCGCGTGTCCGCCAGCACCACCGCGCCCAGCGCCCCCTCCGCCAACTCCTCCCACATGAACGAGAACCGCTTCTGCCCCGGCGTCCCGAACAGGTACACCACCGTCGACTCGTCCAACGTGATCCGGCCGAAGTCCAGCGCCACCGTCGTCGTGGTCTTGCCCTCCACCCCCACCAGGTCGTCCACGCCCACGCTCTCGGAGGTCATCACCTCCTCGGTGTGCAGCGACTCCACCTCGCTCACCGCCGAGACCAGGGTGGTCTTGCCCGCCCCGAAACCCCCGGCGACCAGGATCTTCAAGGTGTCGGGAACAGGTCCCGCCCCCTCGGAGGCCATCACGTCCAACGCCACTCCACCTCACAACGCACGAATACGCTCCAGAACCGACCGCAGCGTCGCGGCGTCCGGACGCCGCTTTTCCCACTCCGAGCTGTGCACCACCGCGTAGCCCTGGTCCAACAGGTCCGCCAACAGGATCCGCACCACTCCCAGCGCGAACCCCGAACGCGATGCCACCTCCGCCACCGACACCGGCCGCGCACACAGCGACAGCAACAGCGCGGGCTCGGGGTCGAGCTCCACCGGATCCACCGACGGGACCGCCACCACCTGGGAGGTCAGGGCCAGATCCGACCGCGACGGACGCGTACGCCCACCCGTCACCGAGTACGGACGGATCAGACTCGACTCCCCCGGCTCACCGGGCGGCACCCCGCTCACCTCACGCCACCACCCCGCCGTCGCGGCAGCGCCGACAGATGCGGACCCACCTGGCGCACCAGGCGGTTCACCTCGAAGGCCGCCTGACCCATGTCGCACGAGGACTCCGCGACCAGCGCCAACGACGCCCCCCTCCCGGCCGCCAACACGAAGAAGAACACACTGTCCATCTCCACCACGGTCTGACGCACCTCGGCCGCCCCCAGTTGCGCCCTGGCCCCACGGGCCAGACTCGCGAACCCCGACGCGATCGCCGCCAGGCGCTCACCCTCCTCACGATCCAACCCCCGTGAGCAGGACAGCAGCAACCCGTCCGCCGACAGCAGCAGCGCCTGCCGCGCGCCCACGACCCGCTCCACCAGGTCGCTCAGCAGCCAGTCCAACGTCTGAGCCGGGGAACCTCCCCCCGCACCACCGTCGGTCACCCGGTCCTCCGCCGCAGCACCCGCCGACATCGACATCACCCTTCCACGTCCTGTCCAGGGCGCGCACCGCGCGCGCCGACCTCTTCACCAGGGCCCTCGGACTCCGCGCGACCGCGCATCGTCCCGGCCTGGAACGCGCTCATCATCGACCGGATCTCCGTCAGCGACCGCTGGCCGCCCGACTCCTGCTCCGACGGCACCGGGGGTTCGGACACCGCCTCCCGGCCCCTGCGCCGGCGCCGCGGCAGACCCATGTAGGTGTCCTCGGCCTCCCCGCTCGCCACCACCGCGGCGGCCACCGCCTCCGGCCCGTCCTCATCGACGGGGGACAGGGAAGCGGGCGCTGGGGCCGCAGGGGAGGGGGAGGGCGCCACAGGGCGCACACCGGCCGGCTCGGGCACACCCGGGTCACGCCCCGCCACCGACCGCACCGCCACCGACGCCTGCGCGCCACGCACCGCGGGCTCGCCGGGCACGGGACCGGACGGCTCGGCCGGTACCAGCGCGCCCTCGGGGACCACCACCACCGCCAACGTGCCCTGCGCCGAGGACTCCAACGACACCTCCAGGCCGTGCTGGGCCGCGACCGTGGCCACCACGAACAGGCCCAGCTGCGAATCCTCCCGCACCCGGCCCAGATCGAAGCGCGGAGCGTCCGCCAGCAGCGCGTTGGCCCGCTCCACCTGGGTCTCGTTCATCCCCAGGCCGCAGTCGCGCACCCGCAGCACGACCCCGCCGCCCCGCGGGCGCTCACCCGTCACCGTCACCTCGGTCCCCGGCGGCGAGAACACCGTGGCGTTCTCCAACAGCTCGGCCAGCAACCGCACGGCACCCGCCCCGACGTCGCCCCGCAGCGCCACGTCCGGCAGCCGGGACAGCCGCACCCGGGTGTAGTCCTCGATCTCGCTGGAGGCCGCGCGCACCGCCTCGTACAGCCCCACCGGCGCCCAACCGCGCCGCACGGGCGCGTCCCCGCTCAGCAGCATCAGGTTCTCGGCGTTGCGCCGCAGCTGCGTGCTGAAGTGGTCGATACGGAACAGCGACTCCAGGACCGCCGGATCGGTCTCGCCGCGCTCCAGCGAGTCCAGGAGCCCCAACTGGCGGTGGACCAGCGACTGCGTGCGCCGGGCGATGTTGCGGAACATGTTGCGCACCCCCGCCCGTACCTGCGCCTCCTCCACCGCCGCGGCCACGGCGGCGCGCTGGGCGGTGTCGAAGGCCTCCGCGACCTCGCCGATCTCGTCCGCGCGCCCCCGGCCCAGCCGCGGCACCTCCTCGTCCACGTCCACCTGCTCGCCACGGCGCAGCCGCGCCGTGACCGAGGGCAGGCGTACCCGGGCGTGGTCCAGCGTCGCCGAGCGCAGCCGCTGCAGCCGCCGGCCCACCCGCTGGGCCCCGCCGACGGCGACCGCGCTGGAGACCAGCGCGATCACCAGCGCGGGAACGCTGATCAGCAGCACCTTGTCGCGCAGGGAGGAGGCGTGGGCGTGGCTCAGCGCCACGACCCGCTCCGTCTGCGACTCCTCGACCTCGCGCATGCGCATGTCCACGGCCTCGGCGGCGCCCCGCCAGGTGGGGGCGTTGACCGGCACGGTGTTCGTGGGGCGCAGGGGAGTGCCCACGATGCTGCCCTGCAACAGGTAGACCGTGTGCAGCACGGAGTAGGACTCCAGCGCGATGTAGTCCTGGCGGTCCTGGTTGCTGAGCTCGGTGCCCACCCGCGCCCAGGCGTACTGCTGGGCGCCGGCGGCGGCGGCGAAGGCGGCGTGGGACTCGGCGGGGAAGGAGTTGGTGGCCACCGCGTGCGCCAGGACGGCGTCCTGCTGGTTGAGCAGCTCGCGGGTGCGCATCAGCGAGGTCAGGGAGCGCAGGTGGGGGACCTGTTCGGGGTCCGACAGCGCGACCAGGGAGTCCCACACGCGCAGCCCGTGCTCGATGACGTCGGTGTAGGTGCCGGCGCCCTCCTTCATGGCCATCTCCGCGGGGGAGACGCCGTCCACGAGGACGCGGTGGCCGTCGATGCGGGCCATGGCGTTCTGGAAGCGCAGGGCCGACCGGGGGACCTCGTCGGGGTCGAAGGCCGCGATCCGCCGGTCCAGGACCGCCACGGCCGCGTCGGTGCGCTCCCGGGCCTCCGTCAGGTCGCGCAGGGTGTCGTCGGTGGGGTTGGCGGCGGCCATGGTGGCCCTGCGCTCGCGCTGGAGCTCGCCGATGACCTCCACGATCGGACCGCCGATCTCCTCGGTGACCGACGCGGTGGTGCGCAGCTCGCGGATGTCGGTGAGCATCACGGTGGTGAGGACGGCCCACAGAACCAGCAGGGTGGTGCTGGGGATGAGCACCAGCGTGATCATGCGGGCCCGCAGCGATCGACGCTTGTGCTGGGGCATGGGCTCGCTTCCGGGGGAGGGGTGGACGACGGGGGCGGCGTCCACCGGGGGGAGGGGGCATCCGGAGTTCCCCAGAGTGAACAGCCCCGGAGGGGGCGGGCGCAAGTGCCGGATGGCGGCCCGGGGGTGCGATCAGCCGTGATGTCGCAGGTCAGAGCAGAAGCTCTCGATCTCGCAACATTAAAAATCTACGTCGTAAAGGTGGCGCGTGCTTTGAAAAAGCACTTACCCCACAAAGGAGCGGCTTCGCCGCACCGAACACCACAGGCCTTGTCTCGGCACGCGTGAGAGCGGTCGAGTCCGCGGGTATGGCGGACCAGGGAAGGCCAGCACACGGGTACCGTCCAGTCACCCACTGGCACCGAAAGTGGCACCACCGGGGAGAGGACCCATGAAGCTCACCGACGACCAGATCCGCGACGGCATCAGCCGGCTGACCGACTGGCAGTGGGACCCCGACCAGCCCGACATCCACCGGACCGTGCGCCTGCCCGACTTCGTCGCGGCCATCGATCTGGTCAACACGATCGCCCAGGCCGCGGAGCAGGCCGGACACCACCCCGACATCGACATCCGCTACAACAAGGTCCGGCTGTCGCTGTCCACGCACGCCGTGGGGGCCATCACCGAGAACGACATGTCCCTGGCCGCCCGCATCGACGAACTCATCCCCTCGGCGGACTGACCACCGGACAGGGCGCTCCGGGCGACCGACAGGGCCGCCTCGGTCGACCGGCGGGTGTGGCCGAGGGGGCAACGGCACGGCTCGGTTCGCAGCTGGGAAACCCGGGTGACGCCCGCCGCATACCGTGCCACCCTGGGCTCTGCCCGGCGAACGGAGGCCCTCGGTGGATGCGTGCGTGTTCTGTCTGATCCGCGACGGCGAGGCCGCGCACAGCCTCGTCCACTCCGACGACCTGGTGCTGGCGTTCATGGACCTGTACCCCGTCACACCGGGGCACGTCCTGGTGGTTCCGCGCGAGCACCTGGTGGGCCTGGGCGACATCGGCGACGAGCTGGGCGCACGGATGTGGAGCGTGGCCCGCCGCGTGGGCGGGGCCCTGCGCCGCAACGCCCTGGACACAGGGGAGACCGGCCCGGGGCCGGGCGCACCGATGCGGTGCGAGGGCGTCAACCTGTTCCTGGCCGACGGCGAGGCGGCCGGCCAGGAGGTCTTCCACGCCCACCTGCACGTCTTCCCGCGCTATGCGGGCGACGCCTTCTCGGTGCACGCCCTGTGGCAGGAGGCCGAACGCACCGAACTCGACGGCCACGCCGCCAGACTGCGCGCCCTGCTGCCCTGACCACAGAGAGGTCCGGCAGGAGCCGTCGAGGTCAGCGCAGGCGGGCGCGGCGCATCTTGCCCGAGGCGGTGCGGGGCAGCTCCGGTACGAAGTCGACGGTCTCGGGTGCGGCGTGCTCGGCGAAGCGGGTGCGGACCCACTCCTTGAGCTCCTCGGCCAGTGCGGGGGAGCCGTCGTAGTCGGCGGCCGTCACGATCCGGGCACCGACGAGCTGGCCGGCCAGCTCGTCGGGGATCGAGTAGACCCCGCACTCGTCCACGGCGGGGTGGGTGTTGAGGACGGCCTCGACCTCGCTGGGGCCGATGCGGTATCCGCGGGTGACGATGGCGCCGTCGTCGCGGGTGGAGAAGAACAGCTGCTGTCGGCGGTCGAGGAAGCCGGTGTCGCCGGTGAGGTAGTAGGCGTGGTCGGGGGTGAAGCGCAGCTGGGAGGCGCTCTCGTTGCCGATGTAGCCGTCGAACCAGGCCAGGGGGCTCTCGGCGAGGTTGACGGCGATGCGGCCGTAGGTGCCCAGCGGGGCGGGGTCGTCGGAGATGGCTTCGAGGATGGTGATGTCCCATCCGGGGAAGGCGGGGCCGATGGATCCGGGGACCAGGGCGGTGTCGGTGTCGTCGGTCGCGCCGTTGGGGATGCCCGCGCACCAGCCGAGTTCGGTCTGGCCGTAGTGGTCGCGTACGGGGACGCCGAAGATATCGGTGACCCAGTCGATGACGTCCTGGCCGAGGATCTCTCCGGCGCTGGAGAGGCGTTGGACGATGACCTCGGGCGGCAGGGTCTTGGTGGCGGCGCGCAGGGTGCGGTAGGTGGTGGGGTCGGCGGCGAGGTTGGTGACGCCGTACATGCCCAGGACGTCGAGGGTGAGTTCGGGGTCGAAGAACCCGGCGCGCAGGGCGAGTGAGCCGTGTCCGGCGAGGAGGGGGGAGATGACGCCGTGGTAGAGGCCGTAGGCGGATCCGGGGTCGGCGGTGTTCCAGTAGACGTCGTCGTCCTCCACTCCGAGACCGAAGTGGTGGTAGGCGTGCATGGCGGCCAGGGCGCGGACGGGGACGGTGACTCCGCGGGGTGGTCCGACGACGGTGGACACGTACAGGATCGCCAGGGGGTCGGTGCCTGCGCGTGTGGTGTCGGGGACGGTGCGGGGGGTGGGGCCGGTGAGGGTGGTGAGGGTGTGGTCGCCTTCGCGGAGGGGGTGGGTGCCGGTGGTGGCGATGTTCCAGGCGGGGGTGCTGGTCATGTCGGGGCCGGGGTCGAGTTTGGTGCGGTACTCGTCGTCGGTGATGACCAGGCGGGTGTGGGAGTTGGTGAGGCGTTGGGTGATGGCGGAGGGGGCGAAGGAGGGGAGGAGGGGGACGAGGACGGCGCCGAGTCGCCAGACGGCCAGGGCGGTGATGGTGAGGTCGATGCCCTTGGGGATGAGGGTGGCGATGCGGTCGCCGGGGGTGATGCCGAGGTCGCGTAGGCCGGCGGCGAGGGTGTGGGAGCGTTCGGCGAGTTGTCCGAAGGTGAGGGTGGTGGCGGTGAGGGTGGGGCCGATTTCGGTGGTGGCGACGGTGTCGGGGTGGTGGCGGTCGCAGAGTAGGTGTGCCACCGATGTGGCGGGGGTGTCGTAGGTGGTGATCCAGTCGCGTAGGAGCTGCGCCGGGTCGGACATCGGTGGCGGTCCTCGTTTTCGGTCGTTTTGGTGGTGATGGGTGGTGTACGTCAAGACTATGCCCACCTGTGAGGTCGGCCTCACTCGCGTGGGGTGTGGGGGTTGGGTGATGATGGGCTGATGGACAGTGCAGCTGTGGTGGAGCGGTTCGGTTTGGGTGCGGGTGTGCGGGCGTGGCTGGAGGAGGCCGAGCGGCTGCCGGATCCGGTGCGGGCGTTGGAGGTGCCGGCGGATCCGTCGGAGGTGTTGGACCTGTTCGCTCTGAGTGCGCGGGACCGGGTCGAGGTGGAGGGTCTGTGGCCGGGTGAGGGGTGGCCGCCGGAGCTGTGGCATCTGGTGGGGTGCATGTACCGGCGGTTGTGCGCGGACGCGGATCTGCCGTTGGGGGGTTGGCGGGACTGGCCGACGCTGGTGGGCGCTGAGGACGCGCGGGTGCGGGCGTCCTCGTTGTGGGCGTTCGCGGCGATGGTTCCGGCGGTGTTCGAGCGGAACGCGGCGCTGGGGGTGGACCGGTCGGTGACGGTGGCGACGTTGGCCGATGTGGGTGTGCAGGTGGCGCGGTCGCGTCGGATGTTCGGTCGGTTGAGTGTGGAGACGGCGTCGTGGGTGGCGGCGCAGTTCCGGGGTCGGCTGTTCTGGGTGGGCGGGTTGCAGTTGGAGCCGGCTGTGTTGGTGGATCAGGGGGGTGTGGAGTGGTTCTCCGAGGAGGAGGCGCGGTCGTTGGGTGCGGGGTTCGCGCCGGGTGATCGGTGTTTGCGGTTGCACATTCCTTCGGGTGGGTTGGATCCGGTGTCGGTGGATGCGGCGTTGGCGGGGGCGCGGTCGTTCGCGCGGGCGCATCTGGGGTTCGATCCGGTGGTGGCGACGTGTTCGTCGTGGTTGTTGGATCCGGTGTGGGGTGAGGTGTTGGGGGAGGATTCCAACATCGTGCGGTTTCAGCGGCGGTTTGAGTTGGTGGGGTCTGGTGTGCCGGGGGAGTCGGATGTGTTCCGGTTCGTGTTCGGGATGCCGGAGGTGGATGTTGCGCGGGCGCCGCGGGGGACGCGGTTGGAGCGTGCTGTGGTGGGGCGGTTGGAGTCGGGTGGGGGGTTTCGGGTGCGTACGGGGTGGTTGCGGTTGAGTTGAGGCATGGCTGTGGGGGCTCGTCCGGTGTGGGCGGGCCCCTTTTCGTGTGTGGGTGCTGGAACAGGTTGAGGTGTGGGCGGCTCTTGGAGCAGGTCGTGGGCGGTGGCCGGTTCTTGCGGGTTTCGTCCGGCGGGGTCAGATGGCGAGGAGGGCTTGGGCGTCGGTGTCGGTGAGGTCGGCGCGGGCGCCGCTGTGGGTGATGCGTCCGGCGTCCAGGACGGTGACGTGGTCGGCCAGGCGCAGGGCGACGTCGAGGTACTGCTCGACGAGGAGGATGGTCGTTCCCTCGGCGGCGATGTCGGTGATGGCCTGTTCGATCTCGGCGACGATGGAGGGCTGGATGCCTTCGGTGGGTTCGTCGAGGATGAGCAGGGTGGGGTTGGTGACCAGGGCGCGGGCGATGGCGAGTTGTTGGGCTTGTCCGCCGGAGAGGAGTCCGGCGCGGCGGTGCAGGAGGGGTTTGAGGCGGGGGAAGCGGTCGAGGGCTCGGGTGATGAGTTCGGGGCCGCCGCGTCTGGTGGCGTGGTGGGCGAGGTGGAGGTTGTCGGCGACGGTGAGGGGCGCGAAGGTGTCGTGGCCTTGGGGTGCGTAGGCCATGCCGCCTCGGATGCGGGTGTGCGGGGGTTTGTTGGTGATGTCGGTGCCGTTGTGGGTGATGGTGCCTTGGGTGGGGGTGAGGAGGCCGGCGATGGTGTTGAGCAGGGTGGTTTTGCCGACGCCGTTGCGTCCCATGACGCAGGTGATGGTGCCGGTGGGGATGGTGAGGTTGATGTCGAAGAGGACGCGGGCTCGGCCGTAGCCGGCGTGGAGGCCGGTGACGGCCAGGTGGGGTGTGTTCATGTGGTGGCCTCCTGGTGGGTGCGGCCGAGGTAAACCTCTTGGACTCGGGGGTCTTGTTGGACGGTGGCGACGTCGCCGTGGGTGAGGATGCGTCCTTCGTGCAGGACGGTGACGTCGGTGGCGTAGCGGCGTAGGAAGTCCATGTCGTGTTCGATGACGACGATGGTGTGGTCGGTGGCGATCTGGGTGAGGAGTTCGCCGGTGCGGGTGCGTTCTTCGGCGCTCATGCCGGCGACGGGTTCGTCGAGCAGGAGTAGGCGGGGGCGTTGGGCCAGGAGCATGGCGATTTCGAGCCATTGGCGTTGGCCGTGGGAGAGGGTGGCGGCTTTGTGGTGGGCGTGGGGGGTCAGGCCGATGCGGTCGAGGATGTCGGTGACCGTGGTGGTGGGGGTGCGGGGTCTGGTGAGGAGTTGCCAGGGGCGTAGTCGGAAGGACGCGGCGAGGTCGATGTTGTCGGCGACGGTGAGTTCTTCGAAGACGACGCTGGTTTGGAAGGTGCGGCCGATGCCGGTGCGCACGATGTGGTGTTCGCTGCGTTTGTTGAGGGTGTGGCCGTTGAAGGTGATGGTGCCTTGGGTGGGGCGGGTGCGGCCGGTGATGGTGTCGATGAGGGTGGTTTTGCCTGCGCCGTTGGGGCCGATGAGGAAGCGCAGGTCGCCTTCGTCGAGGGTGAGGTCGATGTCGTCGAGGGCGGTGAAGGTGCCGAAGGTGACGGTGAGGCCTTGGATGGAGAGCAGGGTCATGGGTGGCTCCCGGTGGGGGTCTCCTGGGCGGGTGCGGGGCGGGGTGTGGGGTGTCGTCGTCGGGTGAGGGTGTGGGCGGCTTGGCGGGTGAGGCCGGCCAGGCCTTGGGGGGCCAGGGCGATGACGATGACGAAGAGGGCGCCTTGGAGGTAGGTCCAGCCGCCGGCGAAGGTTTCGGCGAAGGTGGTTTGGGCGGCGTTCATCAGGACGGCGCCGGTGGCGGCTCCGGCGAGGGAGTAGCGGCCGCCGATGGCCACGGCCAGGACCATCATGATCGAGGGGATGACGCCGATGAGGGAGGGGGAGATGATGCCCATGATGGGCACGAAGAGGGCTCCTGCGGCGCCGGCGGCGGTGGCGGAGAGGGCGTAGGCGAGGGTTTTGATCCAGGTGGGGTCGTAGCCGAGGTAGCGGACGCGGTCTTCGCCGTCGCGGATGGCGATGAGGAGTTTGCCGTAGCGGCTCAGGGTGATGTGGCGGAAGAGCAGGTAGGTGGCGGCCAGGGTGAGGACGGTCGCGGCGTAGAGGGTGTATTGGGCGGTGGGGGTGTAGAGGCTGAGTCCGGCGAAGACGGGGAAGTCGGTGAGGCCGTTGGAGCCGCCGGTGAGGTGTTGTTGGCCGATGAGCAGGATGACGAAGGCGGCGGCCAGGGCTTGGTTGAGGATGGCGAAGTAGGCGCCGCGGACGCGTTGGCGGAAGACGGACCAGCCGAGCAGGGCGGCGACGGTGGCGGGGACGAGTAGTGCGGCGGCGATGGCGATGGCGGGGTTGGTCATGGGTCGCCAGAACCAGGGGAGTTCGGTCAGGCCGGACCAGACCATGAACTGGGGCAGGTGGCCGGGGGAGAGGGGGTCGGTGGCGGCTGCTGCGAGGGTCAGGTGCATGGCCATGGCGTAGGCGCCCAGGCCGAAGTAGACGCCGTGGCCCAGGGTGAGCATGCCGCCGCGGCCCCAGGCCAGGGCGATGCCCAGGGCGACGATGGCGTAGCACAGGTACTGGGCGAGCTGGTTGAGGCGGAAGGGTTCCAGGATCAGCGGCATGAGGAGCAGGGCGGCGGCGAGCAGGCCCAGGAAGGTCAGGGGGCCGCGTAGGCGGGCCATCAGGGCGGGGGTGTTCATGTGAGGGCCCTTGTCTTGACGGTGAAGAGTCCTTGGGGGCGGGCCTGGAGGAAGGCGACGATGGCGGCGAAGACGATGAGTTTGGCCAGGGAGGCGTCGGCCCAGGTTTCGACGGTGGCGTTGAGCAGGCCCAGGGCGAGGGCGGCGAGGATGGTGCCGCGGAGTTGGCCGAGGCCGCCGATGACCACGACCAGGAAGGCGTCGACGATGTAGTTGGTGCCCAGGGTGGGTCCGGTGGGGCCGATGAGGGTGAGGGCGACGCCTGCGATGCCGGCCAGGCCTGAGCCGATGAAGAAGGTGGTGGCGTCGACTTTGCGGGTGTTGATGCCGGTGGTGGCGGCGAGGTCGCGGTTGTGGATGACGGCGCGCATCTGGCGTCCGGCGCGGGAGCGGTTGAGGTAGTAGGCGATGGCGATGACGCAGATGATGGCCAGGGCGAGGATGAACAGGCGGGAGTAGTGGATGCGGATGCCGGCGGTCAGGGTGATGCCGCCGGTGAGCCAGTCGGGTGCGGGGACGTCGACGTTGGGTGCGCCGAAGGTGTCGCGGGCGGCTTGTTGGAGGATCATGCCGATGCCGAAGGTGAGCAGGAGGGTGTCCAGGGGGCGTCCGTAGAAGTGGCGGATGAGGCCGAGTTCGAGGAGCCAGCCCAGGGTGCCGGTGACGGCGAAGGCGGTGGGGAGGGCGATCAGGAGTGCGTAGGCGGGGTGGAGTCCGATCCAGGCGTTGAGGACGTAGGCGGTGTAGGCGCCGATCATGATGAGTTCGCCGTGGGCCATGTTGATGACGCCCATTTGGCCGAAGGTGAAGTTGAGGCCGAGTGCGGCGAGCAGCAGGACGGCGCCGATGGCCAGGCCGACGGGGAGTTGGCCGATGAGGGCTTCCACCGCGGCTCCTTTCGGTGCGGGGGTGGTGGGGCGGCCGGTGGGTGGCCGGCCGCCGTGGGGGAGCGGGTGTGCGGTGTCAGCCGGTGAGGTCGGCGGCCCAGTCGTAGCCGGTGAGGTAGGGGTCGGGGGCGATGGGTTCGGGGGAGGTCCAGATCTGGTCGATGAGGCCGTCGTCGTTGATCTGGCCGATGCGGGCGGTCTTGACGACGTGCTGGGTGTCGCCGTCGATGGTGATGGTGCCTTCGGGGGCGTCGATGGTGGTGCCGTCCAGGGCGGCGCGGACGTCGTCGACTTCGAAGCTGTCGGCTTCTTCGACGGCGGCCTTCCACAGGTAGACGGCGTTGTAGGCGGACTGCATGGGGTCGGAGGTGACGCGGTCGGCGCCGTAGGTGTCGGTGAAGGCCTGGACGAAGCCGGTGTTGGTGTCGGTTTCGGTGGTCTGGTAGTAGTTCCAGGCCGTGAGGTGGCCGGCGATGTTGTCGGGGCCGATGCCTTCGATTTCCTCTTCGGCGACGCTGACGCTCAGGACGGGGGAGTCGTCGGGGGTGACGCCGGCCGAGCGCAGTTGTTGGAAGAAGCTGACGTTGGAGTCGCCGTTGAGGGTGTTGAAGACGGCGTCGGGTTCGGTGCGGGCGATGTCGTTGGTGATGGTGGAGTACTCGGTGTGGCCGAGGGGGGTGTATTCCTCGGCGGTGATCTCCATGTCGTGGGCGGCGGCGTAGGCGGTGATGATCTGGTTGGCGGTGCGGGGGAAGACGTAGTCGCTGCCGACGAGGTAGAGGCTGGTGTGGCCTTGTTCGCGCAGGTAGTCCAGGGCGGGGATGATCTGCTGGTTGGTGGTGGCGCCGGTGTAGACGATGTTGGGGGAGGCTTCGAGGCCTTCGTATTGGACCGGGTACCACAGCAGGCCGTTGTTGCGTTCGAAGACGGGGAGCATGGCTTTGCGGGAGGCGGAGGTCCAGCCGCCGAAGACGGTGACGGCGTTGTCGTCGTTGAGGAGTTTGTTGGCGCGGTCGGCGAAGGTGGCTTCGTCGGAGGCGCCGTCCTCGATGACGGGTTCGATCTGGCGTCCCAGGACTCCGCCGTCGGCGTTGATCTCGGTGATGGCGAGTTCGACGGCGTCGCGGACGGTGACTTCGCTGATGGCCATGGTGCCGGAGAGGGAGTGGAGCATGCCGACGGTGACGGTGTCGTCGGTGACGCCGGCGGGGTCGCCGGGGGTGCAGGCGGTGGCGGTCAGGGCCAGGGCGAGGGTGGCGGCGAGCGCGGCGGTGCGTGGGCCCGGGGGCGTGGGTGCCATCGTGTGCCATCTCCTAGGGGCTGGGTGGTGGGGGTCACCTAGGAGGCTGGTGGTGGGGTGTTTCGCTGGCCGTGCCCGGCTGTTACGTATACATGTCGGTATCCGGTGGGGTCGTTAAATCGGGTTTCCTGTGGGTGGGGGCTTGTGGGGTCGTGGTGGGCCCCGATTCCCGTTCAACTTGACATAATGTGCATTATCGGCGATATGGGGCGGGGTGTGGGGAAGGGGTCGTGGGCGTGTTGGCGGCGGCCGGTGAGTACCGTCGCGGCGCCCAGGGTCAGGTGGACGCCGGCGGCGGCATAGCGGGCCAGGCGCCGGGTGCGCGGGGTGCGGGTGGCGCGGCGGGCCAGGGCGATGGCCAGGTTCGAGGGCGACCATGATCAGGCCCAGGGTGAGGATGTGTGCCGTGGCGGGTCCTTGGGCGGGGTCGACGAACAGGGCGACCTCGGGGTTGAGGACGTTGACCAGGAGGCCGTCGGTGAAGGCGCGGGCGCTGCTGAGGCCGGCGGGCGCCTGGTCGTGGTGGTGTGTGTCCTTGCTGGTCAGGGTGCGGACGCCGAGGTGGACGAGGTAGCCGGGGCCCAGGTGGCGCACCAGGTCGTGGGCGGTGGACGAGGCGGCCGGCAGCGATGACAGGCCGAAGGCGGCCGCGGCGGTGTGGACGAGTGTTCCGGTCTCGACGCCCGGGGTGCTCAGGGCTCCGGCGCGCGGTCCCCCGGCGGCGGCGCGGGCCAGGAGGTACAGGTGGTCGGGTGAGGACCAGGGCGGTGGACGAGGCAGGGTGGAAGCCCAGGGCGAGCGTCCACCGCACATGCTCTGGGCCGTCCCCCGTTCCCCGGCCCGTGACCTGTCCATGTTTGATGCATAATCTGTGTTATGCATCCTTTTGCAGGGTTTTGATGATCCATGCGTGGTTCGTGGTGATCTGATGGGTCACCGTGTGCCCGCCGTGGTGTCTGTTGGCCGGCAGGTGGGCGCTGCCGCCGTGGCGCCCACGGCGGCCCCGCCCGGCCTGTGCCCTGCCCCGGCCGGCGCTGTCCGGTGCCGCCCCTCCCCCGTGGTCGCGACCCTGGCGCCCGCCTGGAGCTCTTCGTCCCGGCGCCTCGCGGTCGCGGGTGCGCGCCGCTCCCCCGCGGGCGTGCGGTGCAGCCGTTCGTGCGTCGACGGTGCCTCCGAGGGGGCCGCTCCCCCACCGGCGGAGTCCGCCCACCCGGCCTTGTTCGCACAGGCGTTCGATGGCCTTCGGGGTGGCCTCTCCCCCGAGGGAAGGCCGATTCGCACCGGTTCGTCATGGTGTGCGGCTCCCCCGGCATGGCTCCCGGGTGCCCGGCGCCCGTCGTGTTCGATTCTGTTCGACACAGGGCGTGGATGTGGTGCCGGATCGGGGATGCTGAAGGCATGAGTGGTGCAGCAGGAGCGGGGCCGGTGCCGGCCCAGGACGCGGTGGAGCAGTATCTGGTGGCGCGGCGGGCGGCCAAGCCCTCGCCACACACGGTGGCGGCCTACCGGCGGGACCTGAACTCGGTGCTGGCGCTGGTGGCGCGCGAGCGCGGGTGCCGGGTGCGGGATGTGGCGCTGGCGGACCTGGAGGCGGGGGTGCTGCGTTCGGCGTTCGCGGACTTCGCCACCGAGCGGGCCGCCTCCAGTGTGGTGCGGGCGTGGTCGACGTGGAACGGGTTCTTCGGTTTCTGGGTCTCGGAGCGGGTGGTGGGCGGCAATCCGATGTCGGCGGTGCCGCGGCCGCGGGTGCGCCCGTCGGGGCCCAAGCCGTTGATGGGCGAGGACACTCCGGAGCGGTTGTTGGAGGCGCTGGCGCGGGGGGCGCGTCGGGCGCGTGATCCCTGGCCGGAGCGGGATCTGGCGGTGTTGGCGCTGGCGCTGCTGACGGGGATGCGGTCGGCGGAGATGCTGTCGTTGCGGGTGGAGTCGGTGGGCGGTCGTGCGGGTGAGCGGCGGATCCGGGTGGTCGGCAAGGGCGGTGGTGAGCGGGTGCTGCCGATCGAGGTGCCGTTGGAGGTGTTGTTGGAGGCCTACCTGGCGTCGCGTCGGCACCGGTTCGGGGTGGTGCGGGGCGCGGATCCGTTGTTGGTGGACAACCGGGGGCAGGGGTTGCGCCGGGGTGGTCTGCAGTATCTGGTGCGGCAGTGCTACAAGCACGCGGGGGTGCACGATCGGGTGGCGCGGGGGACGCTGGTGCACGCGTTGCGGCATACGTTCGCGACGCGGTTGGCGGAGGACGGGGCGTCGGTGAGCGAGATCATGCATCTGCTGGGGCATGCGTCGGTGTCCTCGTCGCAGGCCTATATCGAGGTGACGGCACGGGCGCAGCGGGAGGCGGCGGGGTCCAACCGTACCTATGGGGTGGTGCGCCGGCTGGTGGCCGAGGGCGGGGGCGAGGGTGGTGTGGGTGAGGTGGTGGGCGGTTGAGGGGGCCGGCCCGCGGTGGGGTTCGCGGTGGGCGGCCCGGGTGGGGGACGCTCTAGTCTGTGGCTGTGAATGATCTGACGGTGTCGACGGTGAATGTGAACGGCCTGCGTGCGGCGGCGAGGAAGGATCCGGGTTTCGTGGCGTGGTTGGCGGCCACGGAGGCGGATGTGGTGTGCCTGCAGGAGACGCGGGCCGAGGCGGAGCAGCTTTCGGCCGAGGTGGTGGCGCCGGAGGGGTGGCATGTGCTGTTGGCTCCGGCGTCGGCGAAGGGGCGTGCGGGGGTGGCGGTGTATTCGCGCCGTGAGCCCGAGGCGTCCCGGGTGGGTTTCGGTGAGGCCGAGTTCGAGGATTCGGGCCGGTATGTGGAGGTGGACCTGGGGGCGGTGACTGTGGCGTCGCTGTATCTGCCCTCGGGTGAGGTGGGGACGCCGCGCCAGGAGGAGAAGGAGCGTTTCATGGACGCTTTCCTGCCGTATCTGGTCAAGCGGCGTGCGCAGGTGGAGGCGCAGGGGCGTGAGCTGGTGGTGTGCGGTGACTGGAACATCGCGCACCGGGAGGTGGATCTGCGCAACTGGCGGGGCAACAGGAGGAGTTCGGGTTTCCTGCCGCAGGAGCGCGAGTGGTTGTCGCGGGTCTATGACGAGGCCGGGTATGTGGATGTGGTGCGTGCTCTGCATCCGGAGCAGGAGGGACCGTACTCGTGGTGGTCCTACCGGGGCCGGGCCTTTGACAATGACACGGGGTGGCGGATCGACCTGCAGGTGGCGACGCCGGGGTTGGCGGCGCGTGCGGTGTCGGCGCGGGTGGAGCGTGCGGTTGAGCATGGTGCGCGTTGGTCGGATCATGCTCCGGTGACGGTGCGGTACGGGGCCTAGGAGGGCTGCTGGTATGGGTGTGCCGATCGTGTTGGTGCATGGTCTTCGGTTGTCGGGGAGTATGTGGCGTCCGCAGGTGGAGTTGTTGTCGGCTCAGGGGCACCGGGTGGTGGCGCCGGATCTGCCGGGGCACGGGTCGCGGCGGGGTGAGGCGTTCTCGTTGGGGCGTGCGGTGGACACGGTGTTGGGGGCGATCGATGGTGTGGGCGGGCGTGCTCTGGTGGTGGGGTTGAGCCTGGGCGGGTTCGTGTCGATCGCGACGGCCGGGGCGGCGCCGGGTCGGGTGGCGGGGTTGGTGGCGGCCAGTTGCACGGCCAAGCCGGCGCAGTCGTTGGCGCAGTTGTACCGGATTCCGTCGGTGTTGATGGAGCGGTTGCCGGACAAGGGTGCGGCGGTCAACGAGCGGTTCCACCGGTTGACGTTGCGTGATGGTGCGGCTGATGCGGTGTTGGACGGCGGGTTGGCGGTGGAGGCGGCCACGACGGTGATCGACTCGGTCTCGGACATGGACGCGTTGTCGGCGTTGTCGGCTTATCCGGGGCCGGTGTGGTTGATCAACGGGTCGCGGGATCACATGCGCATCCATGAGAAGCAGTTCTTCGACGCGTGTGCGGATGGTCGGCTGGTGAATGTGCCGCGGGCGGGGCACATGGTGAGTTTGGACCAGCCGGTGAACTTCTCGCGGATCGTGGGCGATGCGGCCGATGTGGTGAGTGCGCGTGAGGCGGCGCGGGCGCAGGTGGAGGCTGGTGGTGAGCCGGTGCCGCCGCTGGAGGGCGAGGGCTGAGCGGTGGCCGGGTGTGTGGTGGGGCTGTGGGGCCGTGGGTGGCGTCCGGCCCCACCGGTGTGTGCGGGGGTGGTCGGTGGGGTGCGCTCCCCCGTGGTGGCCCCTCCCCCGCGCCGCGGCGTCCGGTTCGTGCTCCTGGCTGCAGAGGGGTCGCGGACGTCAGGGGGCCCGTGCTAGGTGCGGTCGGGGTGGCGCAGGCGGGCGCGCAGGCGGGCCAGGCGTGCGGCGTTGGCCGAGCGGGGACCCTCACGCTCCAGGCGGGTGTGCAGACTGCCGGCGACCGACACGTGCAGGGGCTCGTCGGGCCACTTGTCCCACCGTCGG